>JAGYKE010000004.1 GCA_018401465.1 Aestuariivita sp. | reverse complement strand
GAGCTACTCCCCAACTCTTGGACAGATTCCCGGGTTGATTAAGCTACTGCCTGCACCTGCTGATCGGTTTCAATGCGGTTAAAGTAGGCCACGGCGGGCGGCTGTCCGCCATGGGCAGTGTGAGGGCGTTGGTGGTTGTAGAAGGTGATCCAGCGCCCGATGCCGACCCGAGCCTGCGACCCCGTTTCCCAGGCGTGCAGATAGACGCATTCATACTTCAAGGACCGCCACAGCCGCTCGATGAAGATGTTGTCGATGCAGCGTCCTTTGCCATCCATCGAGATCCGGGTGCCGACCCTTTTCAGCCGGTCGGTCCAGGCGAAGGACGTGAACTGCGACCCTTGATCGGTGTTCATGATCTCGGGCGGGCCGAACTTGTGGATCGCCTCGTTCAAAGCCTCCACGCAGAAGTCGGCTTCCAGCGTGTTCGATATCCGCCAGGCCAAGACCTTCCGGGTATACCAGTCCATGATGGCGACCAGATAGAGGAATCCGCGGCGCATCGGGATGTAGGTGATGTCGGCACACCAGACCTGATTGGGCCGCTCCACACGCAGACCGCCGAGCAGATAAGGGTAGGTCTTGTGCCCCTTCGCGGGCCTGCTGGTATCGGGCGACTGGTAAATCGGCATCAAGCGCATGAGCCGCATCAGTCGACGAATGCGCTTGTAGTTCACAACATACCCCTCGTTCCGCAGGTGCCACGTCATCTGCTGGACGCCGTAAAACGGCGTTTCGAGGAACTGCTTGTCGATCACCACCATGAGGTCGAGGTTCATCGCCGTCTCGCCCATCAGTTCGTAGTAGAACGATGACCGTGCGATCGACAGCAGGCGGCATTGCGCCCCGACCGACAGGCTCGGGTGGTTCTTCTCGATCATCCCGCGCCTCACTTGCCGGTCCAGGGCTTGAGCTTTCTGGACAAAAAATCGTTGGCCACAGCCAGCTCCCCGATCTTTGCATGCAGCGACCGCACCGTGTCCTCGTCGATCTCGGGCGCTCTCTTGCCACCACGCTCAAAGATGTCAGCCGCGCCCTCCAGAAGAGCCTTCTTCCACTGATGGATCATCGTAGGATGCACGCCATATTCGGCGGCCAGCTCCGACACCGTGCGCTCGCCCTTCACGGCCTCCAGCGCCACGCGAGCTTTGAACCCCGCGTCATGGTTCCTGCGTTTCTTCATGTTCTGATCTCCTCGTTCTCGGAGACCAGCAGACGTCAGATCATAGCTTGCGTCACTGTCCGATTTTCGGCATCCACCAAAGACGACGCAAAATAATAGGGGTCTGATCGCTCGTCCTTCCCAACTTCATCGAGATAGGTGTAGTTCGACAGGCGTGGGTTCGTGTAGGCGGGGCGCTCCACTGGAAGCGCCGCCATCAGCTCATCCTTGGTTTCGCAGAAGAGAAATCCCACGGTGGCCCAGGTGGCACTAATGCCGCGTGCTGCGAAGAGCTCGAGCATGCGCGGAACGGCGTCGCGGGCACCGAGCACATTCTGTCCATAAGCCTGCCTGTCCGAATGATCCCGAACGCCCCAGAGGAGCTCGAAATCGAGAGAGATCACAAACTGGCTCTGACATCACGAACCTCCAGCGCACTGCATCGACCGCCCGATGGTTCGATCGGACGCCGAAGGCAGGATACGAGCACCGGGGGATGACAGCATGATTCCTGATGAACCTTGCATCCTTGTGACTGTCGGCGCAGACTGCAGCTACCGGCAAGGCGCGCAGTGGCAGCCATGGTGGAACTTTCGGTTGCGGAGCTGCAGATGTGACCCACAGAGGGGCCGTATCGGGGGACGTTGCCGTCCGCCCAAGACAGGCATCACTTTGGCCTTTTCCAAGATGAGCTCAGCTCAGGCGGCGGCTTTTCTGATGGGCGTCGGAATTTCGCATGTCTTCGCAGAAGTCACCAATGGCGGACGCTGACACCGGAGAGCGTTGGCTTCAGTCATTTTCCCTCCGCCATCTAAACGTGCCCGAAAAGATGATCGGCATCATGGGGCCTTTTTTAGTGTCAAAGCGAGTTTTGGTAGCGCCGCCACCCTTCGGAGACTACCATATCGATCTGACTCGGTCTCTGAACCCGATTTGTATCTAATCGACTGACCCAGGCATTCAGAAGAAAAACCTAAAATTTTTGTTTACTTTCAGTATCTTGCTTTTCTCTCGAACGCTCTTTTCAAAAGCGCTACCCGTAGACGCAGGCGACTTTGGTGTTCGAACGGCTCCTGCGTGGGTTCCCGACCTGCCCCGTCAAGCCAAAAATATTACGTTTTCAACTTCTTCACACGGCCGATGGCCCAGAGTATCGAGGTAGCCCCTCCAAGACCAAGCATTTTGCCAACCCTGCCCAAAATAACGCGCCAGAGCGGTGTTTTTCCGCGCCGCATCGCCAAGACCGCAAAACATAAACCGCTTTGGCACCTGAACAGCTCCCGCTTGGACTGCCCAAACCGGCCAGATCACACCCAAAAAGGAAGCGTTTTCAGACATTCTCAGGCTTGATGGCCCTGCATGATGCACAAACGGTCTCAAGCCCAAACATTATGCTCGGCGTGTTCCAAGTACCGCGCAAGGACAGCGATCGACTTCCAGCCCCCTGCGCGCATGATCGCGGCTGTGTCGTAGCCTCGTGTGAGGAGATCTTGCGCCGCACCCACGCGCATCGAGTGACCGCTGAACTGGTGCACCTGCTCCGCATCAAGCCCGGCGCGTTCCGCGGACTGCTTGATCAAGCGCTTTACGGTCGTTGTGCTGAGGTCACGGTTTATGGGTTTGCCACGGTAGACGGGGCAGAAGAGCCACTCGATGTCAGCGCCCCGCACATCCAGCCAGTCCCGCAGCAATCTTGCCGTATGGCGTGAGGTAAAGGCGATCCTTCCCTCGCCGAACGGGTCGGCCTTGCTGCGGCGGATCAGAACGCGGAATGTGCCGTCCGAGCGCTCATTGAGGTCTTCGCTCCTGAGCGCCACCAACTCGGACCTGCGCGTGAGGAGTTCGTAGCCCAAAGAAAGCATGGCACGGTTGCGCAGTCCGTCAGGTGTGTCCGGTTGCGCCTCGATGAACCGATCGAGGTAGGTGCGGGTCATGCCCTTGGCCTGCCTTGGACGAACGGCCTTGCTGCGGCGGACACGCCTCAACGGAGAGATTGATATTCTCGTCAACGGTGGGGTCGGGCAGGCGCAAAAGCCTGTGAACTTTTCGGATTGCGTAGAGGCGGCGCCGCACTGTGGAGGGTGCCTTTGTCGCTCCCTGGTCTTCGAGGAAGCGGCAGACGGTCTCGACCTCAGAGGGAAAGGGGGCGATGGCGTTCTCGGCGCACCAGGTCTCAAACGCCTCGACATCTGCGCGGTAGCTGCGCATAGTCGACGTCGCATATGCGCCTTCGAGGCGCTGGAATTCGGAGCGCCAATCGGCAACTACTGTGGCATCCAGGATGTGTCTCATTTGGACTAAATAGTATCATATGATCCAACTGTCAATTACTGGAACACAACTACGCATCGGACGCTTAGCTCTTCGCCTCAGCGTCGAAGACCTGGCGGCTCTCAGCAATGTGAGCACGAGCACGATCAAACGCATTGAAGCCGATGATGGGGTGCCGTCCAGCACAGCAGCAAACATTGTTGCTTTGAAGACTGTTCTCGAAGCGGCCGGCATCGAGTTCGTCGGCGCTCCCGACGACCGGCCAGGGGTACGGTTAGGCTTGCCAAAATCCTGACCTGGCGCTGGGCGTCCGGTTCTGAATGCCCATACCGCAGCCCCAGCTCACAGATCCAGCACAGCGCCTCCGCACGCCAAAACGCGCCCCGCCATGAGCTCCCACGGCCCTCTGCCCGCGGGATGTGCGACCATTTTGCAACAATACACCCGCGACCACCGACCCCAGCCAAGCACCGAACTCGTCACCCACAAAATCTTGTTGACACAGGGGCGACACATACAGGATGTAGGGAACATATAAGGAACAGGGTCGCATGTGGAGCCGTGCGATCTGGTTACATGACTAACGCAACGAGCGGGTTTGGAGGGCCCGCGTAAGGAGACGACCACATGACACGAGACTTGGCCCACCTTGACCCGCGACGCTTCGGATTGTCGAGCTTCGCAGACCTGCTTCTCGAGCGCCGCCCCGTTATCGGCGAAGATCCGGGCACCTTCGCCCAGTTTCACGCGGGGCTGACGCACTCTCTCGCGCCCATGACGCCCTACGAATGCGTCCTCGCCGAGAACCTCATTTCAATCGAATGGGAGCTGGTGCAGCGCCGCAGGGTGCGCGACGCCACCCTCAACCAACACATCCGCCAGATCATCGCGAACGCCTATGTCAAGAAGGCCATGGACGATTTCAAGGAATGGCTCAAAGAGAGACGGGCGGTCATAGCCGCGCTCAAGGAAGCCCATGAGGACGATGAAGACGACGCGGGCTGGGAGGCAGACAATGACGAAGACAGCCACACCACGTTCGACAACGCGTCCAATAACGAAGACACCTACGCCCCTTTAGACGACGACGCGGACGCTGACGCCGCCGAAGATTGCGACACGGACGAAGACTGCAACGAAGACGAATTCTACATTTTTGAAGACGAAACTGCCGACGAAGCACTCGATCGCAACGAAGCCGAGTTCATCGCCGCCGGTCAGGATCTCGCAGCGCGGGCCATGTCACGCGACCCGGAGACGCAACACCAGGCCTACCAGAAACTCGCGGAGATCGGCCTCGATCCGATCGACCTGATGGATCACGCCTTCCTTGCAAAATCGGATGCTGTCGAACAGCACGAGCGACAGATCGAGGGCTTTGAGCGGCGCCGCCGCGACGTCAAGCGCGACTACGACGCCCTGCAAACATCACGCCCGATAGAGGCCCGCAGCGTCAACGCGGAGATCTTCGACGCATGACGGATCACAAGCCTGGCCACGCGCAACCGCCAAAACGCACAACACAGCACCGGGCCGAAGACGCAATCCGGCAAAGCCACCTCGGCGCGCAACGCGCGCCGTCACGGGGCGACATCGGCGCCCGCGCCACGCGCGGTGTCCGCCTGGCTGGCCGTGATCCTGGACAGGCCCAACGTCACGATGGCGGCACTTGACCCAAGCGACGAGAGTGGCCGCCGCGCCCTGGCGCTGGCCAAGGCCGAAGTCCGGCTCGCGTCGGCGCAACTCGCTCTTTCCGAGTTCGACGAACAGCGCAGGCGCCAATTCAACATCGAAGAGATCTTGCACGCCGCCGCCGATGAGACGCAATGCCCCGTGCGCCGCCGCACCCAGGCCGACGAGATGTTGCAACTGATCATGGCCGCAGAGATCGCCGCACGCAGCCAGCGCCCCCTCCTTGCGCGCTACCTGCGCGAGGCGCAATCGCGCCGCCGCCGCGCCCTGCACGCCTGGCTCGCGGTGCCCCAAAGCGGAAATCACCCAAACGAAGCCAGATTGCAACCGGAAGAGGAGTTCGCGTGAGGGCAGCGAAGTGATGCTTTATAACTGCATCGAGTGAACCACCCTGGATGGGCGAAAATCGAACCGCCTCCCCTGCCCCAAACGCCCGATAACGCAAATTCAGGACGGCCATCATGATCGAGACTTTACTAGCGACAGCCATAGAGCTTTTCGTCAACCCAAGCGGCCCCAGGCGCTGTCGCTCCGCACACAAGCACCGCGTCACTTCCCAAAGGTTTCGCGCTTCACCGACCCCGCGGTCGGGCAAAGGGCTTGTCGTCAAGTTCCGAGGTCAAGGCGTCAATCTCCGCCCTCAGAGCGTCGTATTCTTCAATCTTTCGCGCCAGAAAGCGACGCGTGATGACAGACTTCTCGGCCAATCCTTTCGGCGTGAGCATATAGGCGTACCGCCTCTTGTCCTCAGCCGCGGTGAAGTTTCCCAACTTCACGAGGCCCTTGTCGATCAAGGCATTCAGCACGTAATGCATGCCCCCGACGCTGACCCCAACCGCGGCCGCAAGTTCGCGCTGCGAGATCTCGGGGTTGTCTTGCAGAAGCCGAAGCACGCGGAAATGCGTGTCTTCCTGCAACTTGCTGCGCTTGCCGGTCATCGCAGGACTTGCTCAGGCTGCCGCACAAGGACTGCCGTCGCGGCGCCTTGTCAGATGCACAGATAATGACGGAAGTCCCCACATCGCTCAATTTCGAGCGGTAACAAACGCTGCACGGGCAAACAAGGGAGAAATCCGAAGTGCGGGACATTTTCGCCCGACCTGCACAAAAAATGATCCGCTCAGCGCGGGGTCCGTACCGCTCAACGCAACGCGCGTCGTCAGACGGGCTCTGCGCCGCGTGCTGATGGTTCTGCGCCGACACGCGAAGGTGTCGCGCCACTCGACCCTCGGTGATGTGGCACCTCCGTCCCAAATTGCCCCCCGCTGCCTCTTCTTGTCGGATCAGCGTTTCCTTCGGCGCCAACTGTCGCCAGGCCGATCGCGCTCAATTTCCATTTTGCATCAACGCACAGAAGGCGGACCCAGGCTTTGGCTCCTCCGGTCAGCACGGAGCGGCGGAAAAACCCGACTTGCTCCCGCTCAGTTTTGAGCGATATCTGGGTGCGACGGTCTTGATGGGGTTCGCGATGACATTCCACAATCACGGTTCAAGCTGGTTTCTGGCGCAACTGAAGCCGAACTGCGCCAACATCGCAGAAAGGAACCTCAAGCGGCAAGGCTTCAAGACCTTCCTGCCGGTCGAAGAGGAGACACGCCAGCGCAACGGCAAATTCATAACCGCCGTACGGCCGCTCTTCCCGGGCTACATCTTCGTGGCCTTCGATGCCGCACGCGGCTTCTGGCGCACCGTAAACTCGACCTACGGTGTCACCCGGCTGGTGAGTTTTGGCAAGGAGCCGACGTCCGTGCCGCTGGATCTGGTGTCGCAGCTGATGCAGCGATGCGACGCCGAAGGCAAATTGCTGCCGCCGAAACTTCTGCAGCCCGGCGATCAGGTGACGATCACCACGGGACCCTTTGCCAATTTCGTGGCAGAGGTGGAAAAAATCGCGCCGGATCGTCGTGTCTGGGTCCTGATGGAACTCATGGGCACCCAGACCCGCGTGTCGGTGGAGACAGATCAGCTGCGGCCCGCCTGAAATCTCGCATGCCGGCGCGTTGGTATCAGTGACCGGATATTGATCAGATCCAGGGCGTGACGATTGACCTCCGGTTTGCGTGTGGTTCCGTCACTGGATGTCTCGAAGTGGCCACGCGGGCAACGAGGAGCGATGGATTGCTCTGTGCGTCAACGGTCGGTCAGACGATAAAGCAGAATATCTCTCCGGCATGCGGATCGCGCCCGAGCCCCTGCTGGACCGTCAGCGCCAGCGTGTTCATCCCGCGCCGCATGTCGGTCCCCCCACCGATGATCCAAATGCACACCCCCGCCGGAGCGTTACGTTCGAACCAGAGCCTGCCTCAGCCGCTCCCCTGCCCCACCGCCCTGACGAACACCCTGCTGAAACCGGGCCCTGCCATCGGCAGCTCTATCATTCCCGGGAGTTTGGCCGCCCAGTCTTCCAGTGCCTTTGTGGCGAAGCCATGGGAGAGCGTATGCGTGATGGCGGGGTTGCTGTGTCGGGCGGCCTCGGTGAGGGCAAAGGTGTGGGCTGCGGCCCAATAGTCGGGACTGAGGTAGACAAAGTGCGAGCAGGCGACCGCGCCCAGATCAATGCCGTCCCGCGCCAGATGCAGCTTGACCGGTAACCATTCCGGCTCCGCGATGAAGTGATGGCACAGGCCAAGGCAGGTGACGCCCACCAGCTGATCCTCGTCCCAGGCCAGGGCGGCGGTGTCGCCACGTCTGGCAAACGTGCTCAGCGCGCCTTTGGCATCGAGCGGGGCGAGGCCCTTTGTAAAGCGCACGGCATCCACAATCTGTCCCAGACGGTCGAAGTGCGGCTAGGCTTCAGCCAGCTTGATCTGTTCATACCGCATCACTCACACCTCGATGGTTTCGGCCAGAGCAAACAGCGCGTCGAGATCCGCTTCAGACAGCGCGGTCCCGTCCGGCCAGACCAGATAGGGACCGAGCGCGTTGAGCAGCGGACTGTCCCGCCGGAAGGTCGTGGCCTCAGCCCAGGCCAGTCGGGTCATCTGATCGAGATTGCCGACCAGGGCCTCGACCTGATCTAGGAGGCCCATCCGCAACAGCGCGGCCTTGGCCTGCAGACGGGTGACCTCCACCTCCTGCACGGACGGGGGCGAGACATCCAGAGCGGGGTCAGCCCCCAGCGTCGTGCTGGCGAAGGGCATCTTGGTAAAGCCGCTCACAGGCGGCGTGCCATCGGTCGTCTCGAACGCCAGCGCCATCTGCGCCCGCGACCCTTGGGCTCGTGCCATGGTGTTGTTTCCTCATAGGTTTGGACAGAGCTGAACTTGCTTGACGTGAACGGCAATGGCCGCCTACCTGCTGGGCACTGCCGAAAGGACGACTCGAATGTTCACTTCAAAGCCCGACGCGACCCCAACCGCGACCACCACAGTCGACAGGAAGCGGTCCGTGATCGCCGAGGACATCGTGATCGAGGGCAATATCGTCTGCCAGGGCATCCTCGAGTGCGGCGGTCAGATCACGGGCGATATCACGGCAGACCGCTTGATCCTGACATCCACCGCACGCGTCCGCGGACGGTTGCGCGCAAGACAGCTCACCATCGAGGGCGAACTGCAAGGCGCGGCCACCGCACTGAAGGTCAGCATCAAGAGCAATGCCCGGGTGAAGGCAAACTTCGCCTACGAGACCCTTGAGATCGCTCCAGGAGCCCAAGTCATGGGCGATTACAAGCCGATTAGCGCCGATACGTTCAAGCTCTGACCATCAGGCGCTCTCATCCAAGTGGGTCCGCGCTGGAATAGTGCAGCACCACGGGTATGACGGCGGCCTTCAAACCAGCTGCGCCCTCGACTGGCAGATCAACAGGCTGCGGTGCTTCGGCCTCGATCCAGTCGCAAAGCCCCCCGAGCGTCCTGTCCACGGCCAGCGCTGTTCCGATGCTGGCGCAAAGGGCATCGAAGGCGGCGTCACGGTTGGCACCCTGAACAACGACCTCGATTTCAGCCCGGTGCTGATAGTGGTAGGCCACAGGTGAGAGCGTCACCTCGGGCTTGCCCGGTTCGCCGTCGCGCAGGATCAGAAGGCCTCCGGCCGGCACGCGCTCGGGCAGCACCTCACCGCGCAGGGCAGTCGCACGAAGTACTGACATCCGCGCATGCAGCGCGGCCAGGACGGTTTCGCGGGGGCTGGGCAAGTCAGATCTTTCCTGAAGGCACGACGTTATCAGGCGTCAGGCTTCTTCTGAGCAAATCAAATGCTCTGCCAACCAAACCCAAAAGCACGGAACGGAGAGTTCACTCCACTTTCCCGAGCAGAACCGGATTGCCCCGAATTCAGACGCGAGCCGCCAAGACCGGAAGCACGTCGTCGCGCATCCAGAACTGAAGCGTGGACAGTTCGTAGTTGACGATCGCCGTCAGTGCAAAGCCCGCCGGCACATCCGAAGGCAGACCATCGGGCCAAAGCTCGTTCCGACGACGATGGCAGGTTACCAGCATGTGCGTCTGCCATCCGGAAGCAGCCCACCCACAGGCCTTGCTCAGCTCGCTTCCTGTGGTCCCGGGATTATCAATCAGCGCGCGGATTGCCTTTGACTCGAGCCAGTTCGGCGGGCGCTCCGAGAATGCGAGATCAACACGGGTCGCGTTCGACCCATGAGTGACGACGCCATCGGCCAAATCCCGCACCGATCCGACAGGTGCCGGATCCGACACGTCGAACCGGGTCAACATCAGCGCACCAGCTGTGATATGCGCCCAATGGCGCACGCGACCAAAAGAAAGGTCCATGACACTGCCCAAGGTTATTGGCCCGCCAGCACGACTGGCTTGTTGCCCCCAAAATTATCCACAGCACTATCCACAATCCGCCTGTTGACCAAGGCAAATCTGGCTGTCGGGCCGAAAAAATTCATTTATGTCAGATAGTTGAAAGAGAAGGTCAGGAAACCATCCCCCGCGCTGGCTAGATGTGGTGGGCACATTCCTCTCGCCAACTGGATATTGCTTCGGTCAATTCTCCGGACAGATTTTGTTTTCCGGCGACAAGAACCGTGACCCAACTGCACCCCAGGTCGCGACACTGAGTTGGCCGTATTGGTCATCCGAATCATCCGGCACAAGCCGCATCCCAGAGACGATGCGACTGGACCGTCCTCGCCATCAGGCAGGGAATGCAGCTGAGTGTGCGCTTGACGATTAAGCGCGCCCGACAACCTGCCATGAACGGTCCAAAGGCACTGCAAATCTGCCCCGAAGCGAACACGAGCCGACCGGATAGATCTCCCCAAGCCAAGGCAGCAAGACGTGGGTCGGTTTCATTGCCCCTGCCCGCCAGGTCCCCGTCTCGGTGCTGATAATGATAGGCCAGCGGTGAGAGCGTCACCTCGGGCTCCCCCGGTTCACCGTCTTGCAGGATAAGCAGGCCTGCAGCCGCGCCCCGCTCGGGCAACACTTCCCCTCGCAGCGCGGTGGTGGAAAGCTTTGAGAGCCGCGCATGCAGCGAGGCGAGGATGGCTTCGCGAGGGCTGGACATGGCGCTATCTCTGCCTAGGGCAACGCCTTGAGATAGGCCGCGACCGCGTCCCGGTCGCTGGCGGGCAGCCTGGCGAAATTCTCGATCACCGCCACCATGTGGCCGCCTGCGCTGTCGAAATCTGGTGTGAAGCCGGTTTCGAGGTAATAGGCGATCTCGGACGGCGCCCATGTCAGATCGGCAGGCCGCAGCGACGGGATCGTACCGCGCCCTGTCGGGTTCGGGGCGCCGCCCAGCCAGTTGTCCCGGTTCATACCGCCCAGGGCATCACGAGGCGTGTGGCATTCGCCGCAATGCGCCAAAGCCTCGACGAGATACCGCCCACGCTCCAGCTCGGGCGTGTCCGCGGTTTGCACCGCCCAGTCGTCGGTCATGTAGAGCAGTTTCCAAACCCCCACCGACCGGCGGATGTTGAACGGGAACGCCAGCTCGTGCGGTTGGCTTGGCTTGGCGTCGCCGGGCAGTGTCTGCCAATAGGCCCAGAGGTCGACCACATCCGCGTCGGTCATGTGACTGTACGAGGCGTAGGGAAAGGCGGGGTAATAGTGGCGACCGTCGGGCGAGACGCCGTTTTTCACCGCGCTTGCGAAGTCTTCCAGCGACCAGGCGCCGATGCCCGCCTCGGGGTGGAGAGAGATGTTCGGAGCGACGAAGGTCCCGAAATCCGACGCAAACCGCTGTCCGCCCGCAAGAACAAGCTTTGCGTCGCCCTCGGCATCGGGTGCGGCATGGCAGGACGCGCAGCCCGATGCGATGAAGACGGTTTCACCCTTGGCCGGATCGCCTTCGAGCCCGCCCAAGGTGCTGACGTCTATCGGCGTGGCACGCGTTAGACTGAGGCCTGCTGCTGCAAGGGCAGCAAGCCCCAGAACACTCAGAACCAGTCCACGCCGCACCGTTTCAGATCAGTTCGCCGGCGCGCGGTGCATGTCGTGGCAGGCTTTGCAGGTGCCGCCGATCTGGCCCATGACAGGTCCGAGCGCCTCTTTACCGCCGCTTGCCACGGCCTGCATGGCCAGTGCGGCGGCTCCGAAATCACCCCATTTGGCCAGGAAGTCGTCGTTCTGTTCCCAGATGGTCGGCTGTGCCCGGGTGCCGTCGATGGCCATGTTGTCGGTTCCGGCGGGCCACATCGGCCCTTGCTGGATCATCGACACGGCGACGAGCGTATCCGCCGCCGCCTGCGCTGCGACTGCGTCATAATCCATCTTGCCCTGCGCCATCCCGCCAAGGATGCCAACATTGATCGCCATGATGCGGAACTGGCCCTGACGCGCCTTCAGCTGAGCCGTAAAGTCGTCCTGTGCCAGTGCCGCGGTGCTGCACCCCAGTGCGGTGAAGGCGATCGCAAACGCGAGTTTCTTCTTCATCAATTCAGTCTCCCTGAAATATGTGTGACCTGCGCCGGGATTCCCCAAGTGGCGGTCCGTCTTCTGCAACGATCACCTGAATCGGCCCGCAGGCAAAGCGGTTTCTGGCACCGAGCGGTGACTGCGTTCACATTATCCGGGCCCGCGAGGGGTCAACCACCTGTTACGGGTTCAGCCGGGTGAGTGTTGGGGGGAAGCGGGGTGATGCATCGCGCGCTCGGGGCCAAACCGACAAGAAGTGTCAGAAGCCTGCTTAATCCCCCACGTCGTCACAGCCGCATATCTGCGCCAGACCGACCAAGTATTCCCTTGATGTCATACAGCAGCGCCCCTGGCTTGCCTAACGCCCGGATCGCCTCTGCCCCCATGTCCACGAATTCCCTGTGCGCGACCGCCACGATCACGGCGTCATAGGTGCCAGCTTCGGGGCCGTCCACCGCACTCACCCCGTATTCGGCCTGCACGGCGTCCCGGTCGATCCACGGGTCCCAGAGATCGGCCGTCACCGAATAGGCCGCAAGCTCCGACAGGATGTCCGCGATGCGGGTGTTGCGCGTGTCGGCGCAGTTTTCCTTGAAGGTGAAGCCCATCACCAACACGCGCGCCGCGCTGGGATCGACCCGCCGCTTCAGAAGCGCCTTGACCAGTTCGCGGCTGACATGACGGCCCATCCCGTCGTTGATCCGTCGCCCCGCCAGGATCACCTCGGGGTGGTAACCCAACTGCTCTGCGCGGAAGGTCAGATAATAGGGATCGACCCCGATACAGTGCCCGCCCACCAGACCGGGCCGGAACGGCAGGAAGTTCCATTTCGTGCCCGCCGCCTCCAGCACGTCGAGCGTATCGAGCCCCAGCCGCGCGAAGATCAGCGCGAATTCGTTGACGAGTGCGATGTTGAGATCGCGCTGAGTGTTCTCGATCACCTTCGCGGCCTCGGCGGTCATGATCGACGCCGCCCGGTGCAGGCCCGCCTTGACCACAGTGGAATAGAGCGCATCGACCCGGTCCAGCGTTTCGCCGTCCTGCGCCGAGATGATCTTGACCACGCTTTCCAGCGAATGCTCCGCGTCGCCGGGGTTCACCCGCTCAGGCGAATAGGCCAGCTTGAAGTCACGGCCGGCGACAAGCCCGCTCGCCGCCGCCAGCGCAGGGCCGCAGATCTCTTCGGTGACGCTCGGATAGACCGTGCTTTCCAGGATCACCAAGGCGCCCGGCGTCAGATGCGGGCCGATCACTGCGCAGGCCGATCGCACCGGCCCGAGATCGGGGGCCTTGGCATCGGTGATGGGTGTCGGCACTGCGATGATGAAGACCTCTGCACCCGCGAGCGCGGCAGGATCATCGGCGAAGTGCAGCGACACCGACCCGAGCGAGGCCGCAGACACCTCTCCGTTCGGGTCGCGGCCCGCGCGCAACGATGCGATCAGCGCGGCGTTCGTGTCATAGCCGGTCACCACATGACCTGCCCGCGCCAGCGCCACCGCAAGCGGCAACCCGACATAGCCAAGGCCCAGAACCGCCACCCGTTCCGCCATGCCAGTTCCGCCCCTGCCCGTATCCGACCGTCCCTAGTCTCGCCTATACGCTGCGCAGAACCGCTTGGAAAGCCGCTGACAGCGCGGCGTCGGGCGGTTCAGCGTCCGCTTGGCCACCTGAAAACTCCGCCTTCGAACGGCCCAAGCCTGGGAAACCACACACAATTCTTGAGTTTCTCGCGCTGAACGAGGGGCCCATGCCCCGCGGCAAGGGTCTTCTTGGGACGCTGATCAGCCGGGCAACGAGGTGACGATTGCCCGCTAATTTTGCGCCGCCGTTCCCACCTGCAAGGGACAATCTCGCGTGTCTTCGAGGCAAGCTTCCAGCGCTGTCGCGGTCGCTGGAGGCCCTTAAGATGAAGAGACGCCGCGCAGGCGTTCGGAACGCCGGCGCAGCAACTCGGTCGCGGTCAGAAGCGCAATCGAGATGATGACAAGGATCGTCGCCATCGAAAGGATAGAGGGGCTGATCGCCTCACGGATGCCGTTCCACATCTGGCGCGGGATCGTCTGCTGGTTGACGTCGGCAAGAAACAGCACCGCCACCACCTCGTCAAAGCTGGTGACGAAGGCAAAAAGAGCCCCCGACACCACGCCCGGCAGGATAAGCGGCAGCGTGATCTTGAAGAAGCTGCGCGTGGGGCTTGCCCCCAGCGAGGCTGCCGCGCGCGTCAACGACCGATCGAAGCCCGACAGCGTCGCGGTTACGGTGATTATGACGAAGGGGATCCCAAGCGTCGCATGCGCCAGAATCACGCCGACCCACCCGGTCAGCCGCCCGCAACGGAACTCGGCGCCGAAGATTTCGAAGACCCGGCAGGGGTTGGAGTAAAAGAAGAACAGGCCTGTCGCGGTGATGATGATCGGCACAATCATGGGCGAGATCAGGATTGCCATGATCGGCCGCCGCCAGGGCATTTCCGATCGCGACAGGCCTAGCGCCGCAAGGGTGCCGAGGCACGTCGCGATCAGCGTCGAAAAGAGGCCGATGATGAGCGAGTTCTTCGCCGCCCGGATCCATGCCGCGTTTGACCAAACATCTGCCCACCAGACGGAATCCCGCGGCGCCTCGGGCGGCAGCGTCGTTCCGAAGGTCAGCAGCCGGTCATACCAGCGCAGACTGTATCCCTCGGGGTCGAAGGCAAGCATCTTGGGCGTGAAGGTGAAGTAGGGTTCGACGTTGAACGACAGCGGAATGACAACAAGGATCGGCGCGATCAGGAACACGAAAACGAATGTGCAAAAGCACAGATAGACCGCCCGCCAAAGCCGCTCGAGCGGCGTCGCATAGACCGGAAGTGCCATGGCCCTACCCCAGCTTAAGGTTGTCGATGCCAATCAGCCGGTCGTAGATCCAGTAGAGGATCAGCACCGCCACCAGCAGGATCGACGCAAGCGCTGCCGCCATCGACCAGTTCGAATTCGAAAAATGAAAGGCAATCAGGTTCGAGATCAGCTGGCCGCGCGCGCCCCCGACAAGGGCCGGGGTGATGTAATAGCCGACCGCAAGGATGAACACGAGCAGCGCCCCCGCAGCCACGCCCGGCATAGTCTGGGGAAGATAGACGCGCCGGAAGGCAGTCCAGCTCGTCGCCCCAAGCGAACGGGCCGCGCGCACATAGGAAGGCGGAATGGGCCGCATCACCGAATAAAGCGGCAGAACCATGAACGGCAGCAGGATATGGGTCATCGCGATGATCGTACCGATGTGTCAACGGCGGAGCAAAATTGGGCCACGAGGCGGCGCAAAACTGGGCCACTTTGGATTTGAGCGGGAGGTGGGGGATGAGCGGTGGCCAGGCAGCCGCGCCCTCCATTTAGCTGGCGGGTGACTGGCCGCCTTGGACCGTCAGGTCCAAGTATGATGCCTTGGATCAGGTGTTGTCGCCGGGCTTGCGTGTGCGACTTTGAGCGAGGCGATAGCTTTCGCCGTTCATCTCGAGGATGTTGACATGGTGGGTCAATCGGTCGAGAAGCGCGCCGGTCAGCCGCTCGGTGCCGAAGGTTTCGGTCCATTCATCGAAGGGCAGATTGCTCGTGATCAGCGTGGCCCCGCGCTCGTAGCGCTGTGAGATCATCTCAAAAAGCAACTCGGCGCCGGTCTTGGACAGGGGTACGAAGCCCAGTTCATCGATGATCAGCAGCTTCACGGCAGCCATCTGCTTTTGGACCCGCAGCAGTCGACGTTCGTCTCGGGCCTCCATCAACTCGTTGACCAGGGCCGCGGCGGTGGTGAAGCTGACAGACATACCCCTCTGGCAGGCCGCCAACCCGAGGCCCAAGGCAATGTGGGTTTTGCCGGTTCCGCTGGGGCCGAGGGCGATCACGTTCTCGCGCCGTTCGATCCACTCGCAGCGCGCCAGTTCCAGCACCTGCATCTTGTTCAGTTTGGGGATCGCCTTGAAGTCGAAGCTGTCCAGGCTCTTGGTCGCCGGGAACTTCGCAGCCTTGATGCGGCGCTCGACCATCCGCCGCTCGCGGTCGATGAGTTCCAGTTCCACGAGGCGCGACAGGAATTGGACATGGTCCAGCCCTTCGGCGGCGCATTGGCGCGCAACCTTCTCGTGCTCCCGCAAGAATGTGGGCAGCTTCAGCGTCTTCAGATGGTGGGCAAGCAGGATCTTCGGGGCCTCGGTCATTCCGCCGCCTCCGACATCAAGGCCATGTAGCTGGCCGCACGCGTCGTCTCGACGTTCGCTCGCGGCAGGTAGGGGTAGACATCGAGATCAAGCCTTGGGGGGCGCTTGTCCACCTGACAGAGCACGAGGTGCTTCACGGCGTCGAAGCCGACCGCGCCCAGCTTCAGGGCCTTCTTCACGGCGGCATGCAAGTCATCCATCTCGAAGGTCTCGAGCAGACGCAGAACCTGCACATACTCGCGTCGACCCATCTTGAGCATGCGTCCCTCCATCAGGCGGCGCAGAGTCTGGAACTCTTCGGGCAAGTCCCATTCTGCCAGAGGCGCGGCCTGGTCCAACGCATTGATCTTGCGCTCGATCAGCGGGAGGTAGTGGACCGGGTCGAAGATCATGTCCTCGCGATCGTAACAGCGCGGGTGTCGGGCGATCACCTCACCGCGACAGCCGATCACGACCTCATCGACATAGCCGCGGATCCAGACGTCCTGGTGGCCATAGGCAACCGGGACCGAGTAATCGTTGGTGTCATAGCGCACGAGAGACTGCGAGCTGACCCTGCCGCCCGCTTGGTCGCAAGCGTCGAACGGGGCGGCAGGCGGGGGCGCATCGCGGCCAGATCGCGCTGCAACCTCTCACCGATCGTCTCCTTGTGACCCCGAAGAATACGCGTCAAGCGCGCGCAGCACTGCCCTCCAAGATCGGCATTGAAGGCGTCCCAACTGGCAAAGTGGGGATCGGCACCATGTGGTTGCGACGGGCGTAGCCGACCATCCCCTCGACAGCGCCCTTGTCGTTCCCCTTCCCGGGCCGACCATAGCGATCCCGAAACAGGTAATGCGACTGCAAGCCGCTGAACAGCGCGGCGCGGATGCGAGTGCCGTCCGGCTGGATCTTCGAGACCAGGCAGCGGTCATTGTCGTAGAGCACCGACTGCGGCACCCCGCCGAAGAAGGCGAAGGCGCGGACATGCCCGTCTATCCAGGCCTCCGCAGTCGCCGCCGGATAGGCCCGCACGAAATAGGCATCGCTGTGCGGCAGATCCATGACGAAGAAATACGCCTTCTGCTCGACACCGCCGATGACGACAATGGCTTCGCCAAAGTCTGCCTGCGCATGGCCTGGCAGATGGGCCAGCGGTACGAACATCTCCCGGGTCCGCCGCTCACGATCACGCACGTAATCCTTGACGATCGTATAGCCGCCGGTGAAGCCATGCTCGGCCTGAAGCCGTTCCCATATCCGCTTGGCCGTATGACGCTGCTTGCGATGCACGGCCTTGTCGGCCTCAAGCCAGACGTCAATGAACTCGGTGAACCCGTCCAGCTTCGGCCGCCTGATCGGCTTGTCCCGCCGATAGCCAGGCGGCACCGAGAAGGCCAACATCTTCTCAACCGTCCCGCGCGAAATGTTGAAATGCTTCGCTGCTGCACGCCTGCTCATGCCCTCGGCACATGCGAGGCGAACCTTCTTGTAAAGCTCCACGGTATAGATCTCCCCACCCTCCCTGCCGCCGCAAGAAGGGAAAAGTGGCAGGATTTTACTCCGCCCGCAGCGAGACGATCCCGCCGCTACCGTGGCCCAGTTTTGCACCGCCGTTCCCACCAGAGCTATGATCGGGCAAAGGCTGCCTTGGCGGCAGGGGCCGAGAAACTGATCCCTGCTGATTACGCGAACCGGTTGCTCGACGGGGAAAGCCCGCTGCGCGTCTACAGGGACCTGCGCGGCCTGACCCAAGCCACACTGGCCGAGAGGGCCGGGGTCAATCGCGTCACCGTGGCCGAGATCGAAACGGGCCGGAAACAGGGTTCAATCACCAGCTTGCGTGCCCTCGCGGTCGCACTCGACGTCACGATGGACGATCTGACGGAGTAGTCCGACCCAGAGCGGACGTTCGAACGACCATGGTTTTGCTGCGCTGCGGCCCGGCGAAGCCGACAGAGCACAAAAAATCTGACAGTCTCCGCGAACCCTCTCCACCCCCTACCCTATTGTAATCATAGATACTGTGCTGAGTTCGAAAATCACTCAGCTCGGGCTGTCCTTGCAGCAAACTCATCACAAAGGAGCGTCACAACGCAGAATATAGATCCGTTTTGGAGAAGTCGTCACCGACGTAGAGCAGCGAGGAACCGTTCGCCTTTGCCGTGACATAGGAAAAGCAATCCCCAAAATTCAACCCCGCCGGATGAATGCCCTTGCCCCATGTCGAGTAAGCCTCTGAAACCGCGATTGCCCCTGCTGCGCTAACAGTCTCGATTTCGACGGCGAGTCCTTCAAGCAGTCGCGACATCTCATCGGACAGTCCTCGTCGTCCGGCCACGATCAGCGCTTCCGCCAGCGTCCCCGCAGAGATCTTGAAATCCTCATCGCTTTTCAGAATTTCTGCAATCTGGTCTGCCTCAGGCTCTGCCAAAAGCAGCGCCATCAGCGCCGACGTATCGAGGACAATCACTTCGGCAAACCTTCATCGTCGTAAAGGAAATCCTGGCTCCGTGCCGCAGTCGCATCAGCAGTAGCTTTAGCGGCAGCTTCGGCACGAACAGCATCAACCAATGCTGCCCGGCTTTTTGCAGAAGTCTTGGCATGCATCGCCACCAAGCGCGCCACCGCTTGCCCGTGCCTGGTCAACACCACTTCTTCACCTGCCTCGGCCCTACGGACAAGATCAGTCAATCGCGCCTTGGCATCGGTTATAGCGAGCTGCATAGCGTCCTCCTTCACACAGATCACAAGATGGACCATCAAGTGGACCATTTCAAGTATCTGGCTACACGTCCTTCATCGCAGCCTGCAGGAGCAGGGCAACGTGAGCTAATGGGATGGCCCGCGTCACGCGACTGTCACCCGGCAGCATTAACCGTCGATCTACCCCCCGATCGTGGCTACCCTTAACGGAGACCATCATGCCCGCATTCCGCACCGTCGCCCCTGCAGCCCTGCTGGCTGCGTTGATTGTCGTAACCCCCGCATGGGCCGTCACCAGCCTATCCGTCGGCCTGCAGCAGGAACCGACCAGTCTGGACCCGACGGCAGATGCCACGGCATCGATTGACGGCATGCTGACGCAAAACGTCTATGAAACCCTGACCGTGGTGAACGAACAGGGCGAAGTGCTACCCAACCTCGCGAAGTCCTGGACCGTCTCGCATGATGGGCTGGTCTATGATTTCGTTCTGCACAGCGGCGTCACCTTTCACGACGGCACCACTTTCGATGCCGAGGACGTCAAGTTCAGCTTTGTCCGAGCCATGGCTGAAGGCAGCGTGAACCCGTCAAAGTCGATCTTTGCCCCAATCGCCGCGGTCGAGGTCACCGCCCCCGACGCCCTGCGCATCACCTTGAAACAGAAAGACGGGTTCTTCTTGTTCAACATCGCACAAGGCGATGCGGCGATCGTCGCCCCTGAAAGCGTGGAGACCAATGCCATCAAGCCCGTCGGCACCGGCCCCTTCATGTTCACCGACTGGACCCGGGGCGACCGTCTGGTACTGTCGAAAAACGCCGCCTGGCGCGATGCCGGGTCCGTCGCTATTGACCGCGTCGAGTTCCGTTTTGTCGCCGACCCTGCCGCGGCAGCCAACGCAATGCTTGCCGGTGAAATCGACGCCTTCCCTGGTTTCCCTGCCCCCGAGCTGATGGAACAGTTCGAGGCCGATACCCGGTTCAAGGTCGTCGTCGGCTCGACAGAGGGCGAGGTGATCCTCGCCATGAACAACTCGGACGAGGTGCTGAAGGATCTTCGCGTGCGCCGTGCCATCAGCCACGCACTGGACCGCGAGGCGATCATCGAGGGCGCGATGTATGGCCGCGCCCAACCGATTGGCAGCTTTTTTGCGCCGCACCATGCGTCATATGTCGATCTGACCGGCACCTATCCGCATGATGTCGAAAAGGCCAAGGCGCTGTTGGCCGAGGCTGGCGTGGTCGCGCCGGAGTTCCTGCTGCGCGTGCCGCCCTTCCCCTATGCGACCCGCTCGGCCGAAATCATCCAGGCGCAGCTAGCCGATGCCGGCATGACCGTAAAGATCGAGAACGTCGAATGGGGCTTCTGGCTGGAAGAGGTGTTTCGTAACAAGAACTACGATCTTTCGATCATCGCCCATACCTCGCCGAACGATCTGGGCAATTTTGCCCGCGGACCGGAGTATTTCTACGGCTACGACAACCCCGACTTTGTTAAGCTCTGGGACGCGATCAAGTTCGAGGCCGACCCCGTCACGCGCGACGCCCTGCTGAAGGATGCGCAGCGCCTCGTCGCGGATCAGGCGGTGCATGGTTTCCTGTTCCAGCTGCCCAAGCTGGGCGTCTACGCGCAGGGCGTAACGGGTTTCTGGCAAAGCGCGCCGGTGCTGTATCAGCCGCTGGCGGGCGTCGCCAAGGTCAAGTGATGAACGGATCGGGCGGGGCCTGTCCCCGCCCGCCATGACCGATGATCCTTCTGATCCTGCGCCGTCTGCTGGGGTTTGCCCTGACGCTGC
Organism: Aestuariivita sp.; assembly: GCA_018401465.1. GTDB lineage: Bacteria > Pseudomonadota > Alphaproteobacteria > Rhodobacterales > Rhodobacteraceae > JAGYKE01. The sequence goes on along the minus strand of JAGYKE010000004.1, from coordinate 2,181,169 downwards.
TCGCTGTCTCGGCGGCAGTTTTCTTTGTCATGAACGTGCTACCGGGCGACCCAGCGATCGTGATCCTTGGCATCGAGGCCACCGAAGATGCCCGCGCCGCCCTGCGCGCCCAACTTGGCCTGAACGACCCAGCGATCTGGCGCTATCTGGCCTGGTTGGGCGGCGCGGTGCAGGGCGATTTCGGGGTGTCCTACAGCTTCAAGGTGCCGGTGGCCGAGCTGATAGCCGAACGCCTGCCGATGACGCTGGCGCTGGCCGGGTTGGCGACGGTGATGACGGTGGCGCTGGCGCTGGCGCTGGGTGTCTATGCGGCCAGCCATCATGGGCGGGCAGGCGATTGGGCGGTGATGGCCTTTTCCCAGCTGGGCATCGCGGTCCCTGCCTTCTGGTTATCGATGCTTTTGGTGATCTTGTTTGCGGTCACGTTGCGGTGGTTGCCGCCAGGCGGCTTTCCGGGCTGGGATGACCCGCTGGCGGCCCTGCGCGCGCTGATCATGCCCGCGACCGCCCTCGCCCTGGTGCAGACGGCGGTGCTGGCGCGCGTGACCCGTTCAGCCATGCTCGAGGTGATGCGCCAGACCTATGTGCGCACCGCCACCGCGACAGGCCTCGGCCCGGCCCGCGTGATGTGGCGCCATGCGCTGCCCAATGCGCTGGTACCCATTGTCACCATCATCGGGATGCAAGTCGCCAATCTGGTCACGGGGACCATCGTGATCGAAAACGTCTTTTATCTGCCCGGGCTGGGGCGGCTTGTGTTTCAGGCGATTTCCAACCGCGACCTGATTGTGGTGCAAGCGATGGTGACCCTGTTTGCGGCCATCGTGGTCAGCGCAAACTTCATCGTCGATCTGGCCTATCTGTGGATCGACCCCCGCCTGAGACCAAGATCATGAGGGTGCAGGCCAATCTGATGATCGGAGCCACGCTGGTCGCCGTTGTGCTGGGCACGGCGGCTCTGTCGTTGGTCTGGACACCGCATGAGGCGACCCGCATCGCGGTGGCGCTGAAGTTCCAGCCGCCCAGCTGGGCGCATCCCCTTGGCACAGACCAGTTGGGCCGCGATGTGGTAAGCCAGTTGATGCTGGGGGCGCGCACTTCAATGACTATCGCGCTGGTCGCGGTGCTGCTGGGCGGTGGCATAGGCACGGCGCTTGGGCTTTTGGCGGCGGCGGTGGGCGGCTGGGTTGATGAGGTTGTCATGCGGCTTGCCGATTTCAGCTTTGCCTTTCCGGCGCTGCTGTTTGCAATCATGCTGGCCGCGGTCTTCGGCCCCTCCCTCGCGAATGCCGTGATCGCCATCGCATTTATCAACGTGCCGGTCTTTGCCCGCGTCGCCCGCGCCGCCGCCGCACAGGTCTGGACGCGGGGCTATGTGCTGGCGGCACAGTCCGCCGGGCGCGGGCGTCTGGCGATCACGAGGGACCATGTGATCCCCAATGTCCTTGCCCCCGTCACTGTGCAACTGACAATCGAATTCGCTGTGGCCATTCTGGCAGAAGCGGCGCTCAGCTATCTCGGGCTTGGCGCGCAGCCCCCCACGCCCAGTTGGGGCCGCATGCTGTCCGAGGCGCAGACGCTGCTGTATCTGGCCCCGCAACTGGCGATCTGGCCGGGGCTGTGCATCATGGTGGCTGTGATGGGGTTCAACCTGTTGGGCGACGGCGTGCGTGATCTGTCCGACCCCATGCTGCGGCGGACGCGCTGATGCTGGCGATGCGCGAGCTGTCGGTAGGCTTTGCCGGCGGGCTGGCACTGCGCAGGGCGACGCTGTCGGTGGCGCGCGGCGAGCGGCTGGGCGTCGCGGGCGAAAGCGGGTCGGGCAAGACGATGCTGGGGCTGGCCTGTCTGGGCATGCTGCCCGAGGTGGCGGTGGTGACCGGGTCGGTGCGATTTGACGGCGGCGAACTGGTCGGCGCGGCAGAACGCGACCTGCGCCGGCTGCGTGGCCAGCGCATTGCGATGGTGTTTCAGGAACCGCTGTCGGCGCTCAACCCCTTGCGCCGGGTGGGTGAGCTGATCGCAGAACCCTTGCGACTGCATCGTGGCCTGTCGCGCGCCGCCGCGCTGGATCGGGCCTGCGCATTGCTGTCCGAGGTTGGCCTGCCCGATCCCGCCTCCCGCCTGCGGCAATACCCGCATGAGATGTCAGGCGGCCAGCGTCAGCGGGTGACCATCGCGCTGGCCCTTGCCTGCGATCCGGATCTGCTGATCGCGGACGAACCTACCACCGCGCTGGATGTGCAGGTGGCGGCGCATATTCTTGCGCTGCTGCGCGCGCTGTCCGAAAGCAGGCGCATGGCCTTGATCTTGATCAGCCATGACCTCCGGGCCATCGCCGCCGTCACCGACCGGCTGGCGGTGCTGTATGGCGGCGATATCATAGAAGAGGGGCCAACCGCCGACGTGCTGGCAGCTCCGCGCCACCCCTATACCCAGGGCCTGATCGCCGCCCGCCCGACGCTCTCTGCTCGCCGCGACCGCAATGCGCCCCTTCCCACGATCCCCGGCACGGTGCCCGCTTTGGCGCACCTGCCGCCCGGTTGCCGTTTCGCGGGCCGTTGCCCGGTGGAACTGCCGGTCTGCCGAAGCACCCGTCCCGCCGGCAACCCGGCCTGCCACCGCGGGGGGCCGTGATGCTGCTGTCGGTAGAGCAGGTCCACCGCAGCTATCGCATGCCGCGCCGCCGGATGTTCCGCGCCCCGCCAGTGATCGCGGCGGTCCAGGGGCTCTCGCTGACAGTGGCGCAAGGCGAGGTGCTGGGCATCGTCGGTGAAAGCGGTTCGGGCAAGTCCACGCTGGCCCGCCTCGTGATGGGTTTTGAGCGCCCCGATCAGGGCCGCGTCCTGCTAAACGGACAGGAGGCCCATCGCCTGCCCGCCGCCGCCCGCCGCCAAACCCAGATGGTGTTTCAGGATCCCTCCGACAGCCTCGACCCGCGCCGCAGCATCGGCTGGTCAATAACCGAACCCCTGCTGGCGATGGGCCTGCGCGCCGCCGAGCGTCACGCCCGCGCCGCCGACCTGCTGGCCCGCGTGGGGCTGGCGCCCGCCGACATGCACCGCTATCCGCACGAATTTTCCGGCGGCCAGCGTCAGCGCATCGCCATCGCCCGCGCCATCAGCCCCGATCCGGCGCTGCTTGTTGCCGATGAGCCGGTCGCAGCCCTCGATGTCAGCGTACAGGCACAGGTCTTGAACCTGCTGCTAGAGCTGAACCTCACCCTCGGCCTGGCGATGCTGTTCATCAGCCACGATCTGGCGGTCGTCGCCTCGATTGCAGACCGCATCGCGGTGATGCACCATGGCCGCATCATCGAGACCGGCCCCACCGCCCGGATCGTCAGCGCCCCGGCGCATCCCTACACTCAGGCACTGTTCGCCGCCGCGTAAGAGGCCCCAATGACCAACCTGACCTTTCTGCATCTGACCGATCCGCATCTGCATCCCGATCACCCGATCCGGGCGGAGCGGCTGGCCTTGGCACTGGCCGATGCCGTAGCGCAAAAAGTGGATTTCGTTGCCGTCACTGGCGATCTGACCGATGCCGGCGATGCGCCCAGCTATCAGGTGCTGCGCGATCTGCTTGAGGCTTGTCCAGTTCCGGTGCTGACCTGCCTTGGCAATCACGACCATGCCGGCCATTTCGCCGCCGCGATGCCCGATCGCGCCCGCCCCTGGCGCTTGGCCGAGGTGGCGAACGTGCAGCTGGTGTTTCTAGACACGCAGGTTACCGGTCGCAGCGGCGGCGCGTTGGAGGAGGCGCTGTTGGACGATGTGGCCGCGCATCTGACCGCGCCTGCGATCGTCTTTTTGCATCACCCCCCGGACATGGATGGGCGGGGCCCGGCCTGGGACAGGCTGGACCCCGCCTCGACCGTCGCGCTGGCCCGCCTGATGCCGCGGGTCACGGCGGTGTTCTGCGGCCATGCGCATCTGGATCGCGTGACGATATGGCAGGGCGTGCCAGTTTTCGGCCATGCCGGGCTGTCCTCAGCCATCGATCCCCGCGTGAACGGCCTGCTGCGCGTTACAGAAGGCGCGGGCTACGCCATCGTCCGCTGGCAGGGTGGCACACTGTCGGTGACCAATGTGGCCCTGCATCCCGAGCGGGCGCAGATCGCGGATGTGCCGCTGGCAGTGCTGAAACCCTGACCTAACGCGGCCTTATCCACAGCCGCCTGATCCACCTCACACGAAGTTGTGGCATCCGATTGACACGCCCTCCAGGGTGGGCGATCACCGCTCAACCCCTGCATCCGAGGACCATCTCAATCAAACAGCGGAAACTGAACGCGGCAGGTGTCTAGGAAACTAGGGGCACCTCACCCGCCAGCAGGCCGAAAACGCCGTCGCCAGATACATCGACGGGTTCTATAACCCCGTCAGGCGGCACTCATCGCTCGGCTTCCAGAGCCCCATCGCCTTCGAGCGAAAGGCCCAGGAAGTGAGCTAAACGCTCTCCACCAAAGCCGGGCAAGTCCACCAGGTTCTGTGACCAAGGATCAGAGAGCGGACTGGATCAGCGCCAGTACGGATTGGACCAAGCGCGATTTCCGGCAGAATCTATCACGGTCACGCGCATCCAGTCGCTGGTCTTGAGGCGGTCCAACATCACGCGCGTGCGCGTCATGGATTGACCATGCACCGCAACAGCCGCAGATCCTTGACCCTGTACGACCACCGTTTGCACGGCAGAGCTGTCAACGATCACAAGATCGTCGTCCCACTGAATGCCCCGCAACTCTGGTCCGGTAGAACTGTAGTGATGACCGGCCTTCAAGGCATCAAGCAGTGCCTCCGGCGTGTTCTTCTCGGCCTTGACCATAACCCATCCACCAAAGTGGTCCGGTTCTGAAAAATGCGCGTCATCCGTGGCGCAGAGCATCAGCTTGCGCCCTTCGGTCAGCAACTGGTCCAGCGTGTAAAACCCGTGCGGGCGATCGCAGCCCCTGGCGCAACCGTGATTGTAAACCTCAATCGCATGAGCTGCGTCTATGCTGCGTGCATCCGCCGTTGTCAGGCCAGACCATTCCGGGTGCGCCACAACCACAAACGCCCCCGCGGCGCGGGCACGGGCGGCCAGCGCGGTGCCACTTTCCTGATCAGGCGCTGCGTGAAAATCGGGCGCGTCGGGTTGCGCAAAGTCGGGCGGCAAACCGACTGCGAGGATGTGCCACAGCTCGCCATTCTCCATCGCGCCAGAATGCAGTTCTGCGCCAAGGATTGTCGTGAAATCCGCATCCCGGAAACCGGTCGTGTCGGTAATGGGATAGTCGTACATTCCAATGAAATGGTCGGTCAAGGCGATGAAGTCGTAGCCTTCCGCTTTGTAGCGTCGACAAACCTCGGCGGGGTCCAGCACCCCGTCAGAACGTGTGGAATGCGTGTGAAGATTGCCGCGCCAGAATTTACCGGGACGTGAAAAGATGTCGGTCTGCATGTTGTGAACCCCTTGCTTAATGCGCTTGTCACAGATCTCCATGAATCAGCCATGACAAAAAGGATCCGACCATGAAAGACATCGGCGCCTTGCCCGCGCTTCTGGCGGCCAAAGACTGGCCCGCGGCGGAGCGGCTTCTGCGCCGTATTGCCAAGGGAAAGGCACCGCCGCCTGCGGTTTTCTACAACCTCGCCAAAGTGCTCGAATTGGCGGGCAAACCGGACCAGATGAAACAATGGCTTCAAAGGGCTGTCGCGGCGAATCCAGGCTATGGCCTGGCGTGGTACGAACTGGGCCGTGTCGCGCTGGACCATGGCGCATTGGAGGATGCGCTGACGGCCTTTTTGCGAACATCGGCCTTGATGCCGGACGACGCGGACGCGCAGCGCAATCTCGGGCGTGTCGCCTTGCGGCTGGGCGATTGGGATAAGGCCGCGACCTGTTTTGCGGCGCACGATGACCCAGAGGCGCGATTGGCCCGCTACCGGATTGCCGCCGAAACAGGATCGGATACGAGGGAGCTGCGCGACGCCCTGCTGGCCGAACGCGAGTGGCGGCCTGAGGTGATCAGAACCCTAACCCGCACGGCAAAAGGGTCTGTCCCGCTCAACCTGAAAGCTTAGCGCCGAAACAGCTTGCGATATTGGCCAGGCGCGCGGGAAAGATCGTCTTGAACGGCGCGGTTGCCTGCGATGTGCGCAGGAGACATCACCCCAATCTCCACTGCCGTCTCCTTTTGAACGGGCACTGCCTGTGCCACGGGCGTGCCTTTCAGGATCACGCCTTCGAACCCTGACTTTATCAGAGCTGGAAAATGGACGTAGCCATCCTTGTATGTGTCGCAATCCACCAGACCGCTTAATGTGGTAAAAGGCAGATCAGGGTAGCCCTGTGGGTGCATGAACAGGAGCGACCATCCGGGCGGCGTTTCCAATGTCCAGAAATTCATGAATTTCAGAACGAGCTGTTGTCCTGCGTACGGGCTGCCTTCGGCTTGTTCGGGCACATGAACGCCAATGGGCGCGCGGCTGATGTTGGCGTCTTTTAGGATCGGCGGGTCCCAATCCCACGATACCTCCCCCCCGCGCACGGTGATGTCTGTCGGGCAGAGGATCAGCACACCCAGCCGTATCGCATCAATGATCGGAGGACAGTGTTTGAGCGTGCGGACAGTGGCCCCTCCAAGGGTTGCGGCTTCGACTTGCGAAGGCATCTCGCCCAGCCAATAGGGCAGCGCATGGGTAGCAGGCACCGGTTTTGGCAAAATCGGTTCCAGCAGAGGATGACATCGGGCGATGATTTTCATTTGCACTGATTAGCGCGTCTCGCGGCGCAACAAAACCGCATGGATCAGCGCCGCGCTGACCGTGATCAGAATGATGACTGTTCCTACGGCATTGATCACCGGAGGATGACCGTTCGGGTTGCGGCTCATGGCGCCGATCTCGGTAGCGAAGGTGCAGGCTCCGCCTTTGGCAAACATCGTGGTGTTGTAATTCTCAATCGAAGAGAGCAGCGCGATCACAGCGGCAGAGGCCAAGGCGGGCAACAGAAAGGGCAAAGTTATCCGCCGAAACACGAAAAACGGCGTTGCTCCCAGATCAAGGGCCGCTTCTTCCAGCTCAACCGGCTGGCGTTGCAGACGCGCCATCAGAACCAGCATGGGATATCCCGCGACAAAGGTCACTTGCGCCATCATGATAGTGAAAAGCCCTGCCCCGACACCGAGCCGCCCCCAAAACACCAAGGCCGATAGGCCCAGCACAATCCCCGGTGCCAACATCGGCGACAACAGTACCCACCACAGCAGCCCATTGGCCCTGCTGCGCCAGCGGGTCAGCATCACAGCACCGGAAAGGCCAAGAAGCAGCGACAGTGGCACCACCACAGCAGCCACCTGAAGGGAATTGCCAAAACAGCCTATGAACCGGTCACGATCCAGCGCACGCAGCACTGAATCGGCGCGCAACTCCTCCTCCGACATCCAAAAGAACGCATACCATTTGCCCGTCAGCCCGCGCCAGTCGGTCACCGAGGGCGGCGAGGCATCGTTGAATGACGCAATGATCATCAAAAACAATGGTGCGAACATGAATGCAAGAAACGTCCACATATAGGCATTCAAAATGCGCTGTGACGTCATTGCACCCTCGCAAAATCTTTGAGCCGTGCCCGCATGATCCACATGAACGTACCGACGATCAAAAAACAGATCAGCGTGTAGGCAAAACTATAGGCGGCCCCGACGTTGGAATTGTTGACCTCGAAAAACTTGTTGTAGATCGTCTGGCTGAACCATTCTGACTGGAGGCCACGGCTGATGATCCGCGGCACCGAGAACGCGCCGGCCGCCAACATGAACGTCGCGATACACCCCACCGCAATCCCGGGCTTGGCGTGCGGAATGATGATCCGCCAGTGCAGACGGGTCGTGGATGCGCCAAGGTCGCGGGCCGCATCGATCTGGTTCCGGTCCAGCGTGCTCATCACGTTGTAGATCGGGAAAACCATGAACAGCACATAGGTGTAGACGATCACCACAAAGACTGTCAGCGCAGAGCGTTTGAACTGGATCGGTTCGGTGATAGCGCCGGCCCACATCAACGCTTCATTGATCAGCCCCCGATTGTCGATGATCGAGGTCCATGCGTAGATGCGCATCAGTTCCACGATCGCATAGGGTATGATCAGGCCCAGCATCAGCCAGACCGCCTTTTCTGGCGGCGTGGCAAGGGCAACCTTGTAGGCAACCGGGTAACACACAACCAAGGCAAGCACCGTCGCGCAAATCGCGAAGAACAGCGTCCGCACAAGAATTTCTAAACCGATGCGCTTGTAGATCTGGCCGTCCACCGCATATCGTAGCCCCAGCAATGACATCACCTTTCCGTTCAGGCTGGCGTCGCTTTGCGCCTGTGCCGCGTCCGAGCGGGGGATCAGAACCGGCCTGCTGATCGCTGTGAAATTGCCAAAGCCCAGCCTTGCGGAACTGGCCTCCTCGACAAGCAGTTGCTGATAGAGAGCCGCTGCGAGCGCTTCGATATGTCCGGCTGCGGCAATCTGCTCCGGGATGGAAGCGTCTGCGGCCACGCTGAGCAGGGGCAAGTCATAAAACTGGTCGAGGTACACTTCTGTGCCGTCGTCGCGCACCAGCCGTTTTTGCGTCGTCGTGCGGTCGCATTGCAGGATATAGGGACGCGCGGCATCAGCGCTCAAAGTCGGTGCAGCCATGCCCGACATCGACGGCACCGCCATGCCGGATGCAGAAGGCACCGCCATGCCCGACATCGAAGGAACCGCCATCCCGCCATTGTTAGGCGCGGGTGCATCGGGTTCGGTATATTGACCAAGGATGTTCACGCAATTGGCGGCATCCCGTTCGAGCGAACCAACGATTGAGCTGTCCAGCTGACGCGTGGGCTTGGTCAGTGCCTTTTCCAGCATGGCCAGCTGCGGCAGGATGATCAGTACAAGCGCCCAGCCGAGAACGGCTGCAAGGAAAACGGCTGTCAGACTCTTGCCAAAACTGCGGACGAGATCTTTCATTCAGCGGCGATGTCCTGTCCGGTGCGTGCCGCCGGCCGAAGCGGCAAAATCGTCGCGGTCGCGCCGGTGAATCCAATCGCAACCTCTGTTCCTAGAACTGCGGCCTCGGCGGTATTGGGGACAAGCATGGCGACAGATGCCCCACTTTGTGTCGCCATGAATAAGTTCACAAACGGCCCTTCAAGATCACGGCGCAACAAATGCGTGTGAAGCACGTTTTCCGCCACTCCAAGGCGGATGTTTTCCGGTCTAACGAACAAAATGGCGTCTTGCCCAACTGCGAGTCCGGTCGGATTGCACCCTGTGAACCGGCCGTGCGGGGTATCGATCTGCGCCATCTCCCCGCGTTGCGCCACAATGCGGCCTGCGAATTGATTGGCTTCACCGACAAACGACGCCGAAAAAGCGGACACTGGGTTGGAGTAAACCTGATCCGCCGTTCCCACTTGTTCGATCCGTCCTGCGTTCATGACGGCAATCCGGTCGGACATGGTCAGCGCCTCGCCCTGATCATGGGTGATGTAGATAAAGGTCACGCCTGTTTTCTTCTGGATGCTCCGCAGCTCGGCACGCATATGTTGCCTGAGCTTCAGGTCCAGCGCCGACAGCGGCTCGTCCAGCAACAAGACCGACGGGTCCACCGCCAAGGCTCGCGCGATCGCCACGCGCTGGCGCTGGCCGCCAGATAATTCACCGGGCGTTTTTTCGGCCTGATCCGCGAGGGCCACCAGATCGAGCAGCTCGTACGCCTTGTTGCGTCGCGCGCGCTTGGCAACGCCGCGCGCCTCGAGACCAAAGGCCACATTTTCCCAGACGCGCATCAATGGGAACAGAGCAAGGTTTTGAAAGATCAGCGCGGTTTCGCGCATATTCGGCCCCTTGCCGCATTGGTCAGCGTCACCGATCAAGATGCGCCCCGCCGATGGGTGCACGAACCCCGACACAGCTCTCAGGATCGTTGTTTTTCCACAGCCTGACGGGCCAAGAATGGAAAAGAATTCGCCAGCCTCGACTACCAGATCGGTCGGATGAACCGCCTTGAAACCATTCGGGTAGGTGACCTCCATCCGTTCAAGCGTCACTGATTTTCCGCGCATTCCATCCCCCGAATATCACAAAGGCAGCCCCGAACGTGCCGGGGCTGCCCAAAGGTTCACAAACCCCGATCAGGCGTTGGTGATGATCTCGACGAATTCGTCGCGCACCGGACCGAAGAACGGCGTGTCCGCCTGCCACCACCACATGTTGCCAAGAACATCTGCGGTATAAACTTCGTTGAACTGTTTCTTGAACTGTTCCGAGGCGAAGTCAGCCGCGCCCACTACCGCCGAGTTGTAGCCGGTGTTGTTGGCGAACATGCCGCCAGTTTCGGGCTTGAGCATGAAGTTCATGAAGGCCACGGCCTGTTCGGGGTTTTCTGCCTGCTTGAGCATGCCGAAGCTGTCCAGCCATGTGATCACGCCTTCCTTGGGCGCGCGATAGACGAAATCGGCATTGTCGCGGTTCAGCAACAGCCCGGTGGTATCCCATGTCTGGCCAATGATGGCACCGGCTTCGGTGAAGGCCGAACTGGCCTCGGTCGCGTTGTTCCAGAAGGCGCCGAAGTTCTCCTTACGCGCAAGAATCCACTGAGTCACCGCACCCCAGACACGGCGCGCATCTTCTTCCGACTTGTAGACGTCCAGCATCCGGTTCGATGGGACCTCACCGATCGCGTCGAGATAGAGGCCAGTGCCCATGATAACGGACTTCTGGCGGAAGGCCGCCTTGCCCTTGGCCGCATCGGCCCAGAGATCACCATAGGAAACTTGTCCGTCGATCGGCATCTGCGCCTTGTTGTAGGTGACACCTTCAGTGCCCCAGTCGAACGGTAGCAGGATTTGCTCGCCCTTGAAGACACCGCCCAGGGCCGCACTGTCGCGCAGGAAGGACGGGATCACATTGTCCGCGTTTACGCCCGCAGGGATCGGCGCAAAGAAGCTGTCGCCCTTGTCGTCAATATAGCCTGCGGAGTTGGTGATCGACGGGAACACGATGTCGAAACCCTTGCCGCCATTGGCGCGGATTGTGCTTTCGGCTTCATCGTTGGAACCGAAGGTGGTCAGTTCAAGCTTGATTCCGGTTTCGGCCTCAAACGCTTCGGCAATATTGGGCTGGATGTAGTCAGCCCAGGCAAGAACCTTGACGCTGCCGGAAGCGGCAAGCGCATCGTTTGCCTTCAGGATCATTGGCGCAGCAAGGCCAGCTGCAGAAATTTTCAGAATAGTACGGCGATTGAATGACATGACGTCCCCCAGCATATTGAAGCCCAAGGTCGGGCTGCGCCCCGTGTGCACTTGGTTTGTAACGAAGGGGTTGTGTTTAGATGTACATTTTGTGATGCCCTGCGACGCGCTTCGCATCATAGATCACTCGATCGCTGAGAGGACGCGCCAGCCATGCATGGAAGCCCGACCGCGAGACCTCCAGCACTTGGCACAGCCAACTGACCAGCCAGATATGCCGGTTCTTCGCGATGAAGGCGAACCTCATGTCGCTTTCCTCGCAAAGAATGCTGCGGCCTTTTCTAGGACATCACGCTCCGCCTTGAGCTTGGCAACCTCTTTCTTCAGGGCTGCGATCTCTGCCAGTTCGGCACGCTGCTGACCATTGTCGGGAAACGCCGTCATCGGGGCCTCTGCGGCCTCCCGCATCCACCGACGCAGGACGCTATCAGCCAGATCCAGATCACGGGCCGCCTGCGCCACCGCAACGCCCCGCTCTGTCACCAGTTTCACAGCCTAAAACTTGAACTCTTCCGTAAACTTCCGTCTCGTATCCGATCTCCGATTCGTGGTCACGATCTTTTCTTCGTGTCCACGAAACCGGCAGCAGGCCAGACCGAGGTTTGCTGCCTCGCGCTGGATCTCGACCGACAGATCCGCCAAGCTGGCGGGTATGTGCTCCTCGAAGAAGCATGGCTCGATCGTGCCGGGTGTTTCAAACATTCCTTGCCGATCTTCAGACTGCGTAACTATCAGCCTTTATCATACCTTATCAGCCTTCATGGGTAGAGTTTTGCCGAAGTTCCCTGCCGATCTTTGGCGCCGATGCCCAGACAGCTAAGTGTGGAGCATCCGAAGCTTCGGCCACGACCGGCACGACCGTCATCGTGCAATCTCGCCTGCCAACACGGCTCTTGCATGGACCGCGAGCGTAGCCGCGAACCTGGGGCATCCGAATTACCGAATGGCTCATATGCGCCACGCAGCATGACGGTCGTGTCGGGGGTAGCGGTCAGGCCGGACGCTTGCGACCGAAGGGCAGCGTTGGCGATTCATCCGCTGCTTTCATTGAGCGGCCTCATGCTCCACTGACCCAATGTGCGGATCGGACGAAAGAACTAATATTCATTATTTTTCAATATTTTAATAGCGACGATCAAGTAAACCGCGCGAAGCCGGAGTTCGCCACAGGGCCTCAAATGCCCGCTTGTGCACCTGCCAGCGGAAGCATCCGGAGAATCGAAAATAATTAATCATTTTCAATATCTTAACCCAATTTAGCGGGCCTCTTGTGTTACCGGCTGCGGAGAATATCGGCCCCAAGAGAGAGGATACGGCGTCCACCGTCACACCAGCGGTGCATCTACCGACCGCTAAAGCCTTTGAATACAGGGGAAAAATTGGTGCCAGCTTACGCCTGAGAAGGCGCCGCCTCAGGCAAGTGGCGGACAGTGAGGGATTCGAACCCTCGAGACGGTTTCCCGCCTACACACTTTCCAGGCGTGCGCCTTCGACCACTCGGCCAACTGTCCTTACGCAAGTGTCTATAGAAAGGCCCCGCGCGATCCGCAAGGGACAATGGCAAGCCGCCGCAGTCAGGCGAGGTGCAGGTAGACGCGGCGGTTCTGGCGGCCCTTCTTCTCGATCTTGCCCAGCCGCAGCGCGCCGATCTCGGCCGTCCGGCGGACATGGGTGCCGCCGCAGGGCTGCAGGTCGATCTGCGCAGCCCCTTCTCCGATGCGCACCAGCCGCACCCGGCCTGCGCCGCGCGGGGGCGCGACGGACATCGTCTTGACCAGATCGGGCCGCGCGTCGAGTTCGGCGTCGGTGATCCACTCCTCGGTCACGGGCAGGTCGCGCGCCACCAGATCGTTCAGCGCCGCCTCGATCGCCTCGCGGTCCTCGGGCGGAGCCTCCATGTCGAAATCGAGCCGCCCCCGATCGGCCGAGATCGCGCCGCCCGTCACGGGCCGCGGGATCACCACCGACAGAAGGTGCAGCGCGGTGTGCACGCGCATGTGGCCGAAGCGCGGGGCCCAGTCGATGACCTGCGTCACCTCCGCGCCCTCGGGCGGCAGTATGGCGCCCGCTTCGGGGACAAGGATGATGCCGCCTTCGCCCTTCACGGCGGTGGCGATGGGCGTAGACCCGCCCGCCCAGTCGAGATGCCCCGCATCGCCCGGCTGGCCGCCTGATGTCGCGTAGAACAGGCTTTGGTCGAGGATGATTCCCCCCTCGCCCGTTAGCCCGATCACCCGGCCCGGCGCGCTCTGCCGATAGGCATCTTCAAGAAACAGCGCATGAGTCACGTTTGACCCTCCTCTCCGATCCGGCCTTCGCCTTCGTGTTCGCCCCCGTCCCCGCCATCCACGTCAGCCGGCACCCGGGCTGGGCGGCGCAGCGCCTCTGGGTTGCGGATCCAGATGTCGCGCTGCGCGAAGGGGATCTCGATCCCTTCCTCGCCGAAGCGGCGCGCGATCTCGTGGTTCATCTCCGAGCGCACCGACAGCGACCAGTTCACGTCGCGCAGGATCGCACGGATCTCGAAGTTGAGCGAATCCGCCCCGAACCCCTGAAACAGCACCGCGGGCGGCGGCACGGCAAGCACCATGGGATGGCCGTCCGCCACCGCGCGCAAGATCGCCTCGACCTTGCGGGTGTTGGTACCATAGGCCACGCCCACCGGCACGATGACCCGCCCGACCGTGTTGCCGCGGGTGAAGTTCGTCACCGTTCCACTGACGAGATCGGCATTGGGCACGATGACGTCCGACCGGTCGAAGGTCTCGATCCGGGTGGACCGGACCGAGATGTTGCGCACATAGCCCGAATTGCCGTTGACCTCGATCCAGTCGCCTTCGGCGATGGGGCGCTCGACCAGAAGGATGATCCCCGAGACGAAGTTCGAAACGATGTTCTGCAGGCCGAAGCCGATGCCGACCGACAGCGCGCCCGCCACGATGGCGAGGCCCGACAGATCGATGCCTGCTGCGGTGATGGCGATGATGCCCGCGAGGAAGATGCCCAGATATCCGGTGCCCGAGACGACCGCGTTCTGCCCGCCCGCGTCAAGTTTCGTCTTCGGCAGGAGCGTCGTCTTGAGCGCGCCCTGAAACAACCGCGTCACCGTGTAGCCGATGGCGAAGATGATCGCGAAGGTCATGAAGTTCGCGGGCGAGATGCGCGTATTGCCGAAGGAGATGCCTTCGTTGAACGCGGCCCAGTACTCCAGAAGCTCAGCCGGTCTCATGCCCCAGATCAGCGCGAGAACCGGCACCGCCAGCAAGATCAGCATGAAACCGATCAGCACCGGGATCAGCGCCTCGCGCGCGGTGTCGCCCTGCCCCGACAGCCAGCCATAGACATCCGCGAAGAACCGCTGCAGCACCACCAGAAGCCCAAGCAGGGCCAGCGTCATGATCGTCGGATAGATCACAGCGGTGGCCAGCGCCATGTAGCCAAGCGCCCCCGCCACCGGCGCCAGCACCGCGATCAGGACCGAGGCCTGCCCCAGAAACCCGAGGATCCGCCCATATCCGACCGCGCCCTGTTCGCCTTCGGCGCCCTGACGGGGCGCGGCGCTCTGCTTCAGGATATGGCCGAGCCGGAACAGCACCACCGCCGCGATCAGCAGGATGGGAAAGGCCGCGACGGCGCGGGTCGTCTCAGAGGCATTGGCGATCTCGAAGAAGACCGCCAGAATGCCCCGCCCCACGAAAAGCACAGCCAGAAACGTGCCATAGAGCCGCAGTTCCGACCGGCGTTCCGGCGCGAAAAGGATCAGCGCGTCCTCCTCCCGACGCGAGAAAAGCCGTTCGCACAGCCAGCGCAGAACCAGAAGTGTCAGACCCCAGAGGGGAATGCTCTCGACCAGAAGCGTGCTGCGCAGCCCGACAAGGCCCGTCAGCATGATCGCTTCGGTCAGGCAGACAAGCCCCAGCACCGGCAACGCGACGCGGCCCAGCGACACGACAAAGCTCCACACCCCGGTTCCGCGCCCGCCGTACCGGCGCAGATAATCCCCCGTGCGGAAGGCCCAGGTGCGCCCGCGCAGGATCAACACCATGCCCAGCAGGGCCAGCGCCAGCGTGGCAGGCAGGTTGTCGCGCATCTGGGTCTGGCGCACCTCGTTCGACCAGTTGCGCCGCGCCTCCGCGCTCAGCGCCATCGTCGCGCTGCTGAGCTGGCGCACCGCTTCGGGCCAGAGCACGGGGTGCAGCGGGCTCGGACCCCGGCTGAGCAGCGCATTGGCGCGCCGCTGCGCGAGGGTCTGGTCGATCTCGCCGATCAGGCCGTCGGCCTGCTTGAAGGCTTCCTCGGCCGCCAGACCCGGCGCGCGCAGATCGGCCAGCTGCGCGTTGAGCGTGGCCCGGCGGGTGGCGATGTCGGTCGCTTCCGTCTCGCCTTCCACAGGCGCGGGACCAAGCGCATCGATCTGAGAATGGATCGTGCGGATGCGTTCGGCATTGGCATCCCGCGCGATCACGAAAAGCTGACGGAACCGCGCAAGCTCCGTGCGCACCGCCTCGAGCGCGGCATCCGATGCCCGGCCCGCGTCGATCGCGGCCTCGGCCCGCTGCGCGACCTGCTGCCAGCGTTCGAACTCGGCTGCGACGCGGGCGGCCTCGACCCCGTTGGACTGCGCGGCAAGCGGGGCCGCCCAAACCAGTGACAGCACCGTCAGAAGCGCGGCAAGGAAGGTCCGCAGAGCGCTCATCCGTCGGTGAAGACGCCCGGAATCGCCGCGGGGCCCGCCGTCATCCAGCCGGGCACCTGCAACCCCTTTTCGCGCAGGAAATCAGGATTGAAGAGCTTCGACTGATACCGCGTGCCATAATCGCACAGGATGGTCACGATCGTATGGCCCGGACCCAGTTCGCGCGCCATCCGCACCGCGCCCGCGATGTTGACGCCCGACGACCCGCCCAGCACCAGCCCTTCCTCGCGCAGAAGGTCGAAGACGTAGGGCAGCGCCTCTTCATCCGGGATCTGGCAGGCGAAATCGGGGGTGAAGCCTTCGAGGTTCGCGGTGATCCGCCCCTGCCCGATGCCTTCGGTGATCGACGACCCTTCGGCCTTCAGCTCTCCGGTCGTGTAATAGGAATAAAGTGCCGCCCCCATCGGATCGGCAAGCCCGATCTTCACACCCTTGTGTTGCAGCGCCTCGGCCACGCCCGCAAGCGTGCCGCCCGACCCCACCGCACAGATGAAACCATCAACGCGGCCGCCGGTCTGATCCCAGATCTCGGGGCCGGTGGTTTCCACATGCGCCTGACGGTTGGCCACGTTGTCGAACTGGTTGGCCCAGATCGCGCCATGTGGTTCGGTCTTGGCCAGTTGCTCGGCCAGACGGCCCGAATAGCGCACGTAGTTGTTGGGATTCTTGTAGGGCGCCGCCGGCACGAGGACGAGTTCCGCCCCCGCAAGGCGCAGCATATCCTTCTTTTCCTGGCTTTGCGTTTCCGGCATGACGATCACCGTCCGGAACCCCATCGACGCGCCCACCAGCGCAAGACCGATGCCCGTGTTGCCCGCCGTGCCCTCGACGATGGTGCCGCCGGGCCTCAAGAGCCCCTTCGCCACCGCGTCGCGGATGATGTAGAGCGCCGCGCGGTCCTTCACGGACTGGCCGGGGTTCATGAATTCGGCCTTGCCCAGGATCTCGCAGCCGGTCTCTTCGCTGACGCGGCGAAGCCGGATCAGCGGCGTATTGCCTACGGCCTCGGCCAGATCGCGTGCGATGCGCATGGCGCGCCCCCCTGTCTGATTGCCCGTCAGGTGTAACCCCCGCGCCGGGGGACCTCAAGCAGGCGGCCTCAACTTGTCGCGGTTCATTGCCAGCCACTGGGCGGTGGCGATCAGCGGCATGTCGCGCACCCGGCCCGCGGCAAGATCGTCCATCAGCGCCGCGAAGGGCTGTTCGAGGCCGCGGATATCCTCGCCTTCGCTCGCCAGCCCGCCGCCGCCAGCGCGCGCAGTGAAATCGGCTATCCCTATGAAAAGATGCACGAATTCGGTGGATGATCCGGTGCTGGAATAGGCGCGCCCCACGGGGTGCAGCGCGCTCAGGCTCAGCCCCGCCTCTTCGGCGGTTTCGCGGTGGGCGGTGTCTTCGGGCGTCTCGCCCGGGTCCATAAGGCCCGCCACCGGCTCACAGACCCAAGGGTTCGGATCACCCGCCGCCATGACGTTGGGGCGGAACTGTTCGATCAGAAGCACCGCGTCGCGCGCCGGATCATAGGGCAGGACCACCACCGCCTCGCTGGTCAGGAACACCTCGCGGTCAAGTTCGGCGGTCATCGTTCCGTCGAAGCGCGGATGGCGCAGCCGCCAGCGTTCGGTGCGGTAAAAACCGATATGCGTCAGATCGCGCGCCGCGACCTCGACCTGCCCGAGGGCCATGGGCGGCGGGCCGCTGCGGGCCTTCGCCCGCAGGCGCGACGCCGCGCGGCGGCACATCTGCGGCCAGCGCGCCGACATCTCTGCCGGCGACCAGCGTCCGAACTGGCCCATCGCCTCCTCTGCCGCCAGCAGCGTCAGCGCGCCCCAGTCGCGCACCCAGTCCTCAAGCGACCACGGCGCGCCCGGCGTCCACGCGGGATCGTCCGGGAAGAAGACCTGCACGGCCACCTCGCCTTGCGCCGTCCGCGCCCGCAGGTCGGACAGGCCATAGTCGAAGCCGCCCTCGTAATAGCGCAGCCGCGCCTCGTCTTCCCCGGACGCGCCGCGCAGCACCATCCCGTCGGCCTGCGCCCCCGGCATGGACCGGATCATGGGAAAGCCCTCGCCCCGCACCCAGGTCACGGCGTGATCTGGCAGATGGGCGGGGAAAACCTCGCCCTCGCTGAGCGCCCGGTCCAGCACCAGTTCCAGAAGCGGAAGGTGGCAGAGCGTGCCGTAGAAAAAGAAATCCGCCATCCTTACGTCCAGCGCCGCGCCGCGAAATCGGTGAGAAAACCGACAGCGATGCCGCCCGCGAGAAGCGTCACGACGATGGCCTGCGTCAGGATCGTCAGGAGATAGTCGAGCGCGATCTGAAAGACCGACACCGCCGCTTCCAAAGGCCCGTCATAGCGGTTGCGCATTGCCAGTTCGACCATGTCGACGATGCCGTAGACGGCAAGGCACCAGAACAGCATGACCAGCGTCCCGGTGAGGCCGTTGTTGATCGCGGGCACGACCCCCCTGCCCCCGCGCGGGCCCATCACGACCCAGCCCGTCAAGGCGCCCACCCCCATGTTGATCTGGGTGAAATACCCGAAATCCTTGCCCTCGGGGTAGAGCGGGATGACCTGCCCCGACACGACGAAGGCAAGGCACGCCATTCCGATGGCTGCAAGAAGGCGCGCGGCGGTGGGCATGGGCGGCACTCCGGTCCAACTGCACCGCCCTGCCGTGCCAAGGGGATCACGCGGGACGGGTAATGGTTATCTGCGTTACGTCACAGGTGGCACTCTGGAACGTCGATGCGCAAGAGGTGAGATAGAAGTTCCACATCCGCCGGAACCGGTCGTCGAAGCCCAGTTGCGCGATCTCGTCCCAACGCGCGTTGAAGGTCTCGTGCCAGCGCCGTAGCGTCTGGTCATAGCTCGGCCCGAATTCGACCGAGCGGACGACCGACAGGCCCGCATCTTCGACCTGCGCGCGCAGGATGCTGGGGCATGGCAGCATGCCGCCGGGGAAGATGTATTTCTGGATGAAATCGACCCCACGCTTGTAGACCGTCCAGCGCCGGTCGGCGACCGTGATGATCTGCAGCGTGGCATTCGCGCCGGGCTTCAGCCTTTCGCGCACAGTCTTGAAATAAACGGGCCAGTAGCGTTCGCCCACCGCCTCGAACATCTCGATCGAAGCGATGCCGTCATAGACGCCGGTCTCATCCCGGTAATCCTGCAACTTGAAGGTCACGCGGTCGGAAAGACCCGCCTTTTCAATGCGCTCCTGCGCATACTTCAACTGCTCCTTGCTGATGGTCAGCCCGGTGACGCGCAGGCCGCGTTCCTTCGCGGCATATTCCGCGAACCCGCCCCAGCCGCAGCCGATCTCGAGGATATGGTCGCCGGGCTTGGCGCCGATCTGGTCGACCATCGAGGCATATTTGGCGATCTGCGCCTTCTCGAGGCTTTCCTGACCCGTCTCGAACAGGGCCGAGGAATAGGTCATCGTGTCGTCAAGCCAGAGCCCGTAGAACTCGTTGCCGAGATCGTAGTGATAGCTGATATTCTTCCGGGCCTGTTCGCGGTGGTTGCGCTGCAGCCAGAAGCGCAGCTTCTCGTACATCCGCACAAGTCCAAGACCGGGAAAACCGTCATAGATCGCTTCGTTGTCGGCATGGACAAGGTCCATGAAGGCCTGCAGGTCGGGCGTCGACCACCAGCCATCAAGATAGGCATCGCTGAAACCCAGATCGCCCTCGCGGATCAACCGTGCAAAGACGTCGGGGTTGTGGATATGCATCTCGGCCACCGGGCCGGGCTTCGCGCCTTCAACGCGGAAGACCCGCCCATCGGGCAGCACGATATCCATGCGGCCGTTCTTCAGGTCGCGGCCCATGGCGAAGACCTGAGGGAAATAGCGCGGCAGCCCGCTCTGGCCGTCGGTCGAGGTCAGGATCATTCAGCCGTCCTTGTAAGTCGTTGATGCAAGGCTAGGCTGACACGCCCCGCCCGACAAGTGATGTCGTTCATTTGCCACCGAAATTCCGGTTTTCATAGGCGGAAAGCGCGCGCTTGCGCCCGTCCTCGGGGCTGACCACGGGCACGGGGTAAGCCATGCCCGGTGTGAGGCCCCAGGATCGCGGAACCGCATCGAAATACCTCAGCGCCAGCGGATCAGGATTGCGCCGGTCCTCGGCGATCCAGCGGTTCACGTAGGCGCGCTTCGGGTCGAACCTGTCAAGCTGCGTCACCGGGTTGAACACCCGGAAGTACGGCGCCGCATCCGGCCCCGACCCTGCCGCCCATTGCCAGCCCATCGCATTCGAGGCCGGGTCCCAGTCGATCAGGCAATCGGCGAACCAGTCGAGCCCGATCTTCCAATGCGTCAGCAGATGCTTGGTCAGGTAGCTTGCCACGATCATCCGGCCCCGGTTGTGCATGCGCCCCGTCACATACATCTCGCGCATGGCGGCATCGACGAACCGGATGCCGGTGCGCCCCTGCTTCCACGCGGTGACATGCGCCGTCTCGTCCGTGTTCCAAGGGAAGGCGTCCCACTCCTCGCGCCAATTGCCGGTCAGCAGGCGCGGCGTGTGCCACATCAGGTGATAGGCAAACTCGCGCCAGACCAGTTCCTTCAGGAAGGTCTCGGCCCCTGCCTTGCCTTCCTCCAGCGCGCGCCGCCCGGCGGACCATGCCACATGCGGGCTGATCTCGCCCAGCGCGAGGTTCTCCGACAGGCCCGACGTTCCGTCCACCGCCGGCAGATCGCGCGACGTGTCATAGCCCGCGACGATCCGGTCGATGAAATCGCCCAGCCTCTCCACTGCGGCCTCCTCGCCCAGCCGCACATGGGGGCGCACGATCTCGGCCCCCCGGTTCATCGCCGCACCCATCGCCCAATCGGCGATGTCTTCGCCCCCGGGCCAGCGGTCAGGCGCGGAAATCCGCCCCGGGCGCGGCAGCGGCGCGTCGGGCACGCGGCCCCGCACGGCGTTCCAGAAGGGCGTGTAGACCTTGTAGGGCGCACCGGTCTTCGTCTCGACCGTCCATGGCTCGAACAGCAGATGCCCGCCGAAGGACCGCGCCTCGACGCCCCGCGCCTTCAGCGCCGCCTTCACGTCGGTGTCGCGCGCCACGCTGTCGGGATCATACAGCCGCGACCAGAAGACCGCGCCCGCCCCGGTTTCCGCCACCAGCGCCGCCAGCGCTTCCGCCGCCTGCCCCCGCCGCAGGATCAACCGGCTCCCCGCCGCCGCAAGCGCCTGCGCCAGCGCCTCGACCCCGAGGCCCAGCCGCCATTTCGGCGCAACCCCCAGACACCCGGCCAGATCGTCCAGAATAAAGACGGGAATAACGGGCCGCCCCGTCGCGCAGGCCGCCGTCAGCGCCGGATGGTCACCCAGCCGCAGATCGCGCCGATACCACAGAATGACCGGAGAGGTCGCGCTGTCCATGCCTGTTTCCTGCCTTTTGACGGGGTTACGCGGCACGGGCGGCGACGGATCACTTGCCCTTGCGTCAGGCCCGGGCCTCAGATCACATCGTCCAGCGCCGCGATGACCCGGTCGATGTCGTCCCGGGTCGTGTAATGCACGAAGGACAGGCGCAGCACGCCGCGATCAAGATCGACGCCCATCGCCTGCAGGGGCCGCTGCGCATAGAAATCGCCGCCCCCGCAATTGATCCCGCGCAGGGCCAGTTCGGCGGCCACCTCTTCGCCCGGGCGGTTCAGCGCCAGCGCCACGGTGGGCGCGCGGCGCGCGGCATCCGACGGCCCGATCAGCCGCACCGCGTTGCGCGACTTCACCGCGTCCAGAAGGGGCTGCAGCAGCGCCTCTTCCTGCGCGCGCATCAGGTCATGGGCCAGCGCGCCCCGGCCCGAGGGCGGCAGGTCGGTCCCGCCGTGATGCCCCGCCAGCGCGTCGATGTAATCGGCCATCCCCGCGCAGGCCGCCACCTGCGCATGATCCGGCCCCGCGGGCGTGAAGCGTTTGTAAAGCGTGCCGCCGTTGAAATGGTGCCCTTCATTGGGCAGCATCTTGCCCAGGGCGCGGCGGATCACCATGATGCCCTGATGCGGCCCATAGGTCTTGTAGGCCGAGAAAAGATAGATATCCGGCCCCAGATCGCCCACGTTCGGCAGACCATGCGGCGCATAGGACACCCCGTCGACGCAGACGAAGGCCCCCGCCGCATGCGCGATCGCGGTGATCTCGGTCACCGGGTTGATCTCGCCCACCACGTTCGAACAATGCGGGAAACAGACCAGCCGGACCTTGTCGTCCAGCAGATCCTCGAGCCCCGCGGGATCCAGATGCCCGGTTTCGGGGTCGATCCTCCATTCCCGGATCTCGATCCCGTCTTCGGCCAGACGCCGCCAGGGGCCGGAATTGGCCTCGTGATCCTGGTTCGTCACCACGATCGCCTCGCCCGGCTGCATCCAGCGCCGGAAGGCCTGTGCCAGAACATAGGTGTTCTGCGTCGTGGACGGCCCGAACGACACCTCGTCGGTCTTCACCCCCATGATCGCGGCCAGCCGCGCGCGGGCCTCGTCCATCTCTTCGCCACCCAGACGGCTGGCTTCGTAAGGCGCATAGGGCTGCACCTTGCGCGTCAGGTAGAACCGCGTCAGCCGGTCGATCACCTGCGCGCAAGGATAGGACCCGCCCGCGTTCTCCATGAAGACCTGGGTTTTCAGCCCCGCCTGTTCAAAGGCGGGGAACTGCGCGCGCACGAAATCGGTGTCGAGTGTCATCATGCCACCAATCAAGCCTGTCAAGCGGCGGACGGCAAGCCCCCTTCAGGCGTTCACGTCGACAACCACGCGGCCCTGCACCTGCCCCTTGAGGATGTCGGCGCCAAGCTGCGGCAGATCCGCCAGCGTGGCGGGCCGGATCATCGCGTCAAGCTTGTCCATCGGCAGATCGCGCGCGATCCGCCCCCAGGCGCGCACCCGGTTGTCATAGGGCTGCATTACGCTGTCGATCCCCAGCAGGTTCACGCCGCGCAGAAGGAACGGCACCACCGTCGCGGGCAGGCCCGCGCCCCCGGCCAGACCCACCGCCGCGACGCTCGCGCCGTATTTCATCTGGCCCAGCACGCGCGCCAGCATGGCACCGCCCACCGCATCGACGCAGCCCGCCCAGGTCTCGGTCTCAAGCGGGCGCTTGACGGTTTCGTTGATCTCCTCGCGCGCCACGATCTGTGTGGCACCAAGACTGCGAAGATAGGCTTCCGTCTCGGGCCGCCCGGTCACCGCCGCCACCTCGTGCCCCAGATGGGCGAGGATCGCGGTCGCGACCGACCCGACGCCACCGGCGGCCCCGGTGACCAGAACCGGGCCGTCCTTGATCCCGTGATCCTCCAGCGCCATGACCGCGAGCATCGCGGTGAACCCGGCTGTGCCCACCGCCATCGCCTGACGCGTGCTCAGACCCTCGGGCAAAGGCACCAGCCAGTCGGCCTTGACGCGCGCCTTCTGGGCGTATCCGCCCCAATGCGCCTCGCCCACGCGCCAGCCGGTCAGCACGACCTTGTCGCCGGGGCTATAGCGGGGATCGTCCGACGCCTCGACGGTGCCCGCGAAGTCGATCCCCGGCACATGCGGATAGCTGCGCACCAGCCCGCCGCCCGGCCCGATGCACAGCCCGTCCTTGTAGTTCACGGTGGAATATTCGACCGCGACCGTCACCTCGGCCCGGGGCAGATCGTCGATGCCGATCTCCTCGACCGCAGCCGATGTCTTGCCGCTCTCTTCGTCCTTGCGGACCACAAGTGCCTTCATCTCGCTTCCTCTTTCCTTGATCTTTTCCAAAGGGGCCTGCGCCCCTCAGTCGCCCTCGGGCATGAAGGGAATGTCGGTAACCGGCGCCTTCGCCCCCGCTGCCGTCAGCATCGCGTGCACCTGCCCCCGATGATGGGTCTGGTGATTGAAGAAATGCACGACGCAGACCTGCATCGGCATGACCATCTGCCGCCCCGCCGCACCCGAATACCAGCTGAGATCGCCCTTGATGTCGATATTGTTCAGCCGGTTCGCCCAGAGCCGGATGCGCCCGTCGGTGCGGAACCGCTCTGCCTCCCACGCGCCCAGCGTCGGATGGCGCGCGGGGCTGTCGGGGATGCCGCCTTCCGCCGCTGGGCCGCCGTCGAAGCGGCTCATCCACATCAGATCACCCCAGAGCAGATGGTTCAGCGTGCCAAGGATCGACCCGAAGAAGGCCTTGCGGTTCTTCGTCAGCTCTTTCGGCTCCAATGCTTGAAGACTGTCCTTCAACTGCCTGTTCTGCCACGCATTGTAACGCGCCATGGTCACGCAGTAATCGCGGTCGATCATCAACGCGGGCCTTTCCAGTCGATCGGGCAGATCTCGGCCGACTTGCCGCCGAAATCCCACACGCGGCCATAGTCGCGGACCTTCGACTTGAGCCCGCGCGCCGCGATGATGTCGGGGCCCATCCAGTATTTCGAATTGCTGATCATCACCGGGTGATCGGGGCTGGCGCCGTCGATCATCTCGATCTCGCCCTGAATCTTGCGCCCAATGTAGAGACCGCGCTTGCGCCCCTCGCGCACGATCTCGACCTTCTCGCGCTCGGCGCCCACGATGTCGCTGACAAGCATGGTGAACAGACCCGTCGTGCCCCCGGCCGCGCCCGAAAAGATCTGCAACAGGCCGTTGTAAGCCCTGCCGCTCGCGCGTTCGTCGATATAGGCCGCGACGCGCCAGCCGCCCTCGGCCATGCGCCCCGGGATTTCCACCATCAGGCCCACGTTGAGACCCGCGAGGCTTTCGCCCTCGTAATGGCCCTCGTCGATCGCGATCGCCATCCAGGCCTTGCAGTCGCCTTCGGTCGGCGGGTGCTGCCCGAGGCTCACCACGCAGGGGCAGAAGACGGTGCACGAGCAGTTGAGGAACAACTCGCCCTTGATCGCCCATTCGGTCGGACGCATCTGCCGCCGCTTCGGATTCTCCATCCGGCTGTCGATCCGCTGGCTGACGGGCAGCCTGTCGGCATCCGGTTTTCTCGTCACGGCCATATCGTTCCTCCCGTAGCTGCGGTCCAGCCCAGCACGGCCAGCCCCGCGAAAATCAACATGAAACCCATCGGTCTCACCACATGATGACCGATCTGGGGCAGTTTCTCCAAGACCATGAAGACCGTGGCAAGGCCCATCCACAGAAGGCTCATCATGCCGCCCACGAACCCGAGCGCCATGAACCCCCAGCAGCAGCCGACGCAATAGGCCCCGAGCCCCAGCCCCATCCGCAGCCCGCCCACGGCCCCCGGACGCCAGCGCGTCAGGAAATAGGTCATCGGCGCATGGCAGACCCCGTGGCAGACCTCCTTCGCCCAGGTGAACTGGAAAGCCCCGACGGCCACCAGCATCAGACCCGCGACATACGGCGAATGCGGGATGCCGAGCATGTCGATCACGCCACCGAACAGCAGCACAAGCTGGGTCGCGGCGATCAGCGCCGCGAAGCCTACCCAGATCATGAAATACCCCGACGCAAGCCCCAGCCAGCCGCCGGACGTGCCATTGGCGCTGACCATCAGATCCTCGTAGGTGCGCAGGGTCGGCACGAGGGTGGGCAGCATCATCGCCGCCATCATCACCGCCCACATGGCGAAAAGCGGCCAGAACTCAGCCATGGGCATATACATGTCCATACGCGGATCCATCGCGCGCATGGCTTCTGCCATCGGCGTCACCGGGCGGCCGATCGGGTCGAGCCCCATTCCCGTCGCCATGAGGTAAAGCCACCACCACGCAGCAAGGATCGCGGCGAAGAAGCCCAGCCACAGGAAGGAACGGATCGCGCTGTTGGGCAAACGGACCTCCCCTGACTCGAATGCTTGCAAATTGAATGTCAGACTTTTAAATGTCTGACAAATGAAAAACTCGACCCCTCAGCCCGAAGACCTCTCGGCCCGGATCGCCCGCGCGATCCGCGACGCCATCGTCGAAGGGCGGCTGATCGTGGACGAACGCCTGCCCTCCGAGGCCGAGCTTTCCGAGCAGTTCGAGGTCTCGCGCCCCACCGTGCGCGAGGCGCTGAAACGGCTTGCGGCGCAGTCGCTCATCCGCACCCAGCGCGGCGCCTCCGGCGGCGCCTTCGTCAACCGGCTCAGTTTCGAGGACGCGCACGCCCAGCAGATCACCACATCGACGCTGCTTCTGTCTATGAACGACGTCAGATTCGATGTCGCCTGCGAGGCGCGCTTCGCTCTCGAACGCGCCTGTGCACCCCTCTCGGCGCAGCGCCGCAGCGCCGATCACCTGGCCACGATGCGCGCCGAAATCCACCGTCAGGGCCAGCCGGGTCTCACCGACGAGGCCTTCTGCACCTCGGACGTGACCTTTCACCGGGCGCTGGTCGACGGCGCGGGAAACCCGGTCCTGTCCTATCAGCTGGCCGGCGCGGTCGAGGCGATGCAGCCGCTGATGAACATGATCACCTTCACGACGCGGTCGCGCGAAAAGGTCATCGCGCTTCATCAGGTGATCGCGGATGCGATCGCCGAACAGGACGGGACAGCGGCCTGCGCCGCGCTCACCGCACTGGAAGAGGAAACACAGGCTCTGGCGCGCAAGGCACTGGCCGCGCGGGCAGAGACGCAACAACAGGCCACAGGCTAGAGTCAGGGACATGGCGGACATCCTCACCCTCATCGCGACGCTTCTGACCATCGCCTTCGGGCTCTTCGGCTTTGTCGCACCCCGCTACACCGCGTCCGCGCTCGATCTGGCTCCGACCGACAGCACCATGGGCCTGTCCGAGATGCGCGCCTCGGTCGGCGGGCTGTTCGTCGTGGCGGGGATCGCGGCGCTCTGGCTCGACCAGCCGCTGGGCTATGCGATGATCGGTTTCGCCTTTGTCGGCGCCGCGCTGGGGCGTGTCCTGTCGCTGATCTTCGACCGCCCGCCGGTGGCCAAGGTGCTGGTCTTCGGCGGGATCGAGGCGGCGCTTGCCGCTGTCCTTCTGGGGTTCAACCTTTAGATCAAGGCATTGCGTGGCGATCTTGATCCAAAACACGGCCATTGAACCGCGCCGCGCGCTGTCCTATATTCAAAGCGTCCTTCGGGACTATGGACATAAACGCGCACGGAATAAACGGATCGGACCCGGGGGCGGTACCCGGCGGCTCCACCAGATACCCTCGTTGGGGGACCATGGGGCCGAAACAGGATCGACGGACGTCTAAAGGTGTTTGCTTTGTCCCGGTGAGGTACCACCGTTATCGGTCCGAAAAGCATAATTGCCAACGACAATCGTGCTCCGGTTGCTCTGGCTGCGTAAGCAGTCCGAAAAACCGAAAATCAAGCCCTTGCGCCTAGCAGCGTAAGGCGGGGTTCGCAGGCACCTGGCAACAGAAGCCTGCACTTTCAAAACTTCCTGCACCCTGCGGCACACGCCTGCACTTTCCCCCTTCCCGCTTGACCCGCCCGGCCTTCGCCGCATCATGCATTGCATGTTCTGGCGTGCGCTCTGTGTGTTTCTACTCCTCGCTCCTCCGGCGCGCGCCTGCGAAACGGCGCTTTTGCTGGCGATGGACGTGTCGAATTCCGTCGACGTGGCCGAATACCGCCTGCAGATCGACGGCCTCGCCGCCGCGCTGAGCGACCCGGAAATCGCCGAGATCCTCGTCCGCGACAGGGTCACGCTGTCGGTCATGCAATGGTCGGGCGTGGACAACCAGACCATCAGCCTGCCCTGGACCCAGATGCTGAGCCCCGCCTATGTGACTGCCTTCGCGGGCGCGGTCCGCACCCTTGAACGCGCTTATGTCCTCTCCGACACCGCCCCGGCCGAGGCGCTGCGCTTCGCGCTCCGCCAGTTCCGCGACGTGCCCGGCTGCACGCGCCGCATCCTCGACGTCTCGGGCGACGGCACGCCCAATGCGGGCAGCGACGTCCGGGGGCTGAACCGCATGGCCGAACAGGCGGGGGTCACGGTGAACGGTCTGGCCATCGAAAGCATGGGGCTCACCATCACCAATTTCTACCGCCGCTCGATCATCACCCGCGACGGCTTCGTGATCACGGCGCAGGGCCACCGCGATTATGCCCGCGCGATCCGCGCCAAGATCCTGCGCGAAATCTCGCGGGTTCTGGGGTGACCTGTCATCATCCTGTCGCACGAGGCTACGACACGAGCGCGGCATGATATCCCTGTCCTCCCTGTCCGCGACTTTCCTGCGCATCGGCCTTCTGTCCTTCGGCGGGCCGGCGGCGCAGATCGCCCTGATGCACCGCGTGCTGGTCGAAGAACGCGGCTGGATGACCGAACGGGATTTCCTGCAAAGCCTGAGCCTGTGCATGCTGCTGCCGGGCCCCGAGGCGATGCAGCTTGCCACCTATGCGGGCTGGCGTCTGCGCGGCGTGCCCGGCGGGCTGATTGCGGGGGGGCTCTTCGTGCTGCCCGGCGCGCTGGTGATCGCGGGGCTGGTCTGGGCCTATGTCGTGGTGGGCGATGTGCCACTGGTGCAGGCGGCCTTTCTCGGCATCAAGGCCGCCGTCATCGTGATCGTCCTGCAAGCCTTGCGCAGCCTGTCGCGCAATGCGCTGAAGGGCGCGCGCGACTGGACCATCGCGGGGCTGTCTTTTGTGGCGATCTTCGCGCTGGGCCTGCCCTTCCCGATCCTGATCGCGTTTGCTGCGCTTTGGGGCGCGCTGGGCGCCGTGCCGCAGGCAGCGCCCGCCCCGGCCGCCGCGGCACCCTGGCGCGACACCCTGCGCACGGTGGCGATCTGGTCGGCGCTCTGGCTTGTGCCGCTCGGCCTGCTGTCGGCACTCGCACCGCCGCTTCTGGCGCAGATCGGCTGGTTCTACGCCTGGCTCGCCGTCATCAGCTTCGGCGGCGCCTATGCGCTTCTGGCCTACATGACCCAGACCGTGGTGACCGATTTCGGCTGGATCAACACGGCGCAGATGATCGACGCGCTGGGGTTGGCCGAAACCACACCCGGGCCGCTGATCCTTGTCACGCAGTTCGTCGCCATGCTGGCGGCGGCGCTGCAGGGTGGCATGGGCCTGTCGCTTGCGGCGGGGTTGGTCGCGCTCTGGGCGATGTTCGTGCCTTGCTTTCTCTTCATCTTCGCCGCCGCCCCGCATATGGAGCGGATCGCGGCGACCCCCCGCCTAGCGGGCGCTCTCTCGGGCATCAAGGCCGCCGTTGTGGGCGTCATCCTCAACCTCTCGGTCTGGTTTGCGCTGAACGTGATCTTCGCCCGCCTTGTTCCGGGTCCCGCCCCGTTCGAAGCCGCCGCCCTGCCCGACTGGACCAGCCTGAACCCCGCTGCGCTGGCGCTTGTGGGGCTTGCCGCAGGGCTAGGTTTCGGGCTCAGATGGCCCTTGCCCGCAATCCTTGCCGCAGCGGCGACCGGGGGGATCGCCCTGCATATTGCAGGCTTCGCATGACGCACAGACGCCGCCCCGATCCTCCCTTTCGTTTCGGCGCGAATCCCCTATGCTGACCACACCGGAACAGGGACAGGCCATGGCGCGGCAGATCGACTACGGCAACCTGATGCACCGCGCCATGCGCGGGCTGATCAAGACTGTCCTGACCGATGTCGCGCGCGACGGTCTTCCGGGCGAACATCACTTCTTCATCACCTTCGACACCACCCATCCCGACGCGCAACTGGCCGACTGGCTGTCGGAACGCTATCCGTCAGAGATGACTGTGGTCATGCAGCACTGGTACGACAATCTCGATGTGGGCGATGAAGGGTTTTCCGTCACGCTCAACTTCGGCGACCGGCCCGAACCGCTTTATATCCCCTACGACGCGATCAAGACCTTCGTGGACCCGTCGGTGGAATTCGGCCTGCGCTTCGAATCCGCCGACAGCGACGACGATGACGACCCCGCGCCCCCGTCGGGCCGTGGGCCGCGCGCCACCCAAGCGCCGCGCACCAGACCCACCGCAGTGGCAAAACCGAAGGCCGAGGTCGTCTCGCTCGACCGCTTCCGCAAGTGACGCGGCCTGCGCGCAACTGGCCAGTTGCGCGGACAGGGCGGCGGCGCTAGACGGCATGCGACAGCATGCAAAGGGAGCATCGTTCATGTCCGCGACCCGCACCGAAACCGACAGCTTCGGCCCGCTCGAAGTGCCCGCCGACAAGTACTGGGGCGCGCAGACGCAGCGGTCGATCCTGAATTTCCCCATCGGCTGGGAAAAGCAGCCCACAGCCATCGTGCGCGCGCTGGGCGTGATCAAGCAGGCCTGCGCGATGCAGAACAAGGCGCAGGGCACGCTGGATGCCGCACTGGCAGACGCGATCATTCAGGCGGCATCCGAGGTCGTCGCGGGCCGCTTCGACGACAACTTCCCGCTGGTCGTCTGGCAGACCGGGTCGGGCACCCAGTCGAACATGAACGCGAACGAGGTGATCTCGAACCGCGCGATCGAACTTCTGGGCGGCGTGATGGGGTCAAAGAAGCCCGTGCACCCGAACGATCACGTCAACATGGGCCAGTCCTCGAACGACACCTTTCCCACCGCCATGCACATCGCCACCGCGATGACCGCGCATGACGTGCTGATCCCGGGGCTGGAAAAGCTGCACGCGGCGCTTGCCGCCAAGACGAAGGCCTTCGATCACATCATCAAGATCGGCCGCACCCATACACAGGACGCCACACCGCTTACGCTGGGGCAGGAATTCTCGGGCTATACCCATCAGGTCGCCATGGGGATTGCACGGGTCAAGGCCTCGCTCGGCGGGATCTACGAACTCGCCCAGGGCGGCACCGCCGTCGGCACCGGGCTGAACACGAAACCCGGTTGGGGCGAGGCCGTCGCAGCCAATATGGCACAGATCACCGGCCTGCCCTTCGTGACCGCGCCCAACAAGTTCGAGGCGCTGGCCGCCCATGATGCGATGGTGGAGATCTCGGGCTCGCTCAAGACGGTCGCCGCCTCGCTCTTCAAGATCGCGAACGACATCCGCCTTCTGGGCTCGGGCCCGCGCTGCGGCCTGGGCGAGCTGATCCTGCCCGAGAATGAGCCCGGTTCGTCCATCATGCCGGGCAAGGTCAACCCCACCCAGTGCGAGGCGCTCACCCAAGTCTGCGCGCATGTCTTCGGCAATGACGCGGCCGTGGGCTTTGCAGGATCGCAGGGACACTTCGAACTGAACGTCTACAAGCCGATGATGGCCTATAACGTGCTGCAGAGCATGCAGCTTCTGGGCGACGCGGCGTCGGCCTTCACCGACAACCTCGTCGACGGGCTGCAGGCGGACGAGACCCGTATCGACAAGCTGATGCGCGAAAGCCTCATGCTCGTCACCGCGCTGGCCCCCGAGATCGGCTATGACAACGCCACCAAGGTCGCCAAGACCGCGCACCGCAACGGCACGACCCTGAAGGAAGAGGCGATCGCGCTGGGCTTCGTCGACGCCGAAACCTTCGACCGCGTCGTGCGCCCGGAAGAGATGATCGGGCCCAGGTGATGGCCGCGCCGGTCAACCTGAACCGGTATCGCAAGGACAAGGCGCGGGCCGAAGACAAGGCCCGCGCTGACCGCAACGCGGTGGCCTTCGGCCGCACGAAGGCGGAAAAGGACCTCGCCCGCGCGCAGGCAGAGAAGGCCGCCCGCGATCTCGACGGCAAGAAGCGCGGGGAATGACGGGCCGTCCCGTCAAACGCTCGCTCACCCTGCGAGGCCACCGCACCAGCGTTTCGCTCGAAGACGCCTTCTGGCAGGCCTTCCGCGAGATCGCGCGGGAACAGGCAAAGGGCATCAACGAACTGGCGGTGGAGATCGACGAGGCCCGGGACCCGGATGTGGGCCTTGCCTCGGCGATCCGCGTCTTCGTGCTGGAGCGGTTCAGGAAGAATTAACCGGTTCGAGGCAAGGGTTGGGCATGACAAGGCCCGACCGTTATCTCAGCCCCGAAGGATGGATGCGCGATCTGTTCGGCTCGCGTGCCGCGATCGACGGCGGCGTGGTCCGCCGCAAGATCTCGGACATGGAACGCTATGTGGGTCGCGACCGGTTCGCGGCCGAGTTGCGACGCCGGGGGTTCCGCGCTCTTCAGAACGCGGGACAGGTTATGGTCTTCTGCAACCGCGACCCGATCCGGCCATTTCCCGACGCGGGAAATGGCTTGGAAACCGACGCGGTTTCCACCGCAGACCGTCGCCGGGGATGAGTGTTTTCCGCGTCGGAAAACACTCCGGAAACCGCGTCGGTTTCCGGCCCCTCAGACCGATGCGCGGTAGATCTTGTCGATACTCGCCCCCAGCGCCACGTTGAACTCCGCGTCGCTCTGCTTCTTCGACAGCCCTTCGGTCAGCGCGCGCGAGAAGCTCGCGATCATGCCGGGGTTGCGCGCCAGCCGCGCGCAGGCGTCGTCAGTCGTGTACCCCCCCGACAGCGCCACCACGCGCAGCACGCGCGGCTTGGCCGCCAGCCCGGCATAAAGCCCGTCCTGCGTCGGGATCGTCAGCTTCAGCATGATCGGCGCATCGCCCTCCAGCGCATCGATGGCGGCCCCAAGCTCGGCCAGCAAGATCGCCTCGGCCTCGGCCTTGTCGGTGGCGTGGATGTTCACCTCGGGCTCGATGATCGGCACCAGCCCCGCCGCGCGGATCTGGTTGCCCACCTCGAATTGCTGCGCCACCACGGCTTTGATCCCCGCAGCGTCGGCTGCGTTGATGACCGAGCGCATCTTGGTCCCGAAGATGCCCGCCGCCCTCGCGCGCGCCAGCAGATCGCCCAGATCGGGCATCGGCTTCATCAGCTGCACGCCATGGGCTTCGTCCGCCAGCCCCTTGTCCACCTTGAGGAAGGGCACGACGCCGCGTTCTTCCCAAAGGTAATGCGGCACCGGCTTGCCCGCGACCACCTCGCCCATCGTGCGTTCGAACAGGATCGCGCCGATCACCTTGGCGCTGGTGAAATCCGGCGCCTGCATGATGCGCGCACGCATGGCCTGGACTTCGGCGAACATCGCCGCTTCGCCGTCATATTCGGACGGGTCCACCCCGTAGAGGCTCAGCGCCTTCGGCGTCGATCCACCGCTCTGGTCGAGCGCGGCGATGAACCCGCTCCCGTTCGCGATCCGGTCGGTCATCCGGGCGGTGTCGAAGGCCATGATCTTCCCCTTGCATCTGGCGATATGTCCCGGCCCCTCTACCCCAAGCGCAGGCGGCAAGAAAGCCTGTTAGCGCCGGTCAAGCCGCAGCCAGATGCCGTCCGCCGCGCGCACCGTCAGATGCGCCACCGGAACAGGCACGCGGCCCTCGACCGGGCGCACCCGGAAAGCGCGCAGGATCATCGACAGAAGAAGCGGCCCTTCCGCCATGGCAAAGCCCGCCCCGGGGCAGACCCGCGCGCCAGCGGAAAAGGGGATGTAGGCCTCGCGCGCGCAAAACCTGCCATTCTCCGTCTCCCACCGCGCGGGATCGAAGGCATCGGGGTTCTCCCACAACCGTTCGTGCCGGTGGAGATGCCAGGGGCTGATGACCAGCTGCGCGCCGGGGGCCACGTCGCGGTCGCGGAAGCGTTGGGGGCAGGACGCCTCGCGCACCATCATCGGCACCGGCGGGTAAAGCCGCAGCGCCTCGCGGAAGACGTCGCGCGACAGCCGCAGCTTCGACAGCGTCGACAGGTCCGCGGGCGCGCCGTCCAGCGCCCGCGCCTCCTCCGACAGCCGCTCCTGCCAGTCGGGGAACATCGCGCAGAGATACAGCGCCCAGCCAAGGGCAGAGGCGCTCGTCTCATGCCCCGCCAGAAAGAAGATCGCCACCTGGTCGACCATTTCCGCAGTCGTGAAGGTCTCGCCCGTCTCCGGGTCGGGCGTCGTCATGATCTTGGTCGCCAGATCCTGCGGCGCGGTCCCGGCCCGGATCTCTTCCATCCGCCGGGCGGTGAGATCGGTGATCAGGCGGCGGATGTCGCGCGCGGCGGCGCGCGTGCGGCGGCGATGCGGGCGCGGCAGCCAGCGCGGCAGCGGCAGGAAGGCCGCAAGGTTCAGGATGGGCTGGCTGCGCTGATAATCGCGGAACCGCGCGAAGACCGCGCTTGCCACTTCGTGTTCGATGGGGATCGAGAACAGCGTGCGGAAGATCACGTCCGCCGCCGCATGGCTCGCCTCCTCCTCGATCTCGACTTGCCTGCCCGCATGGCGGTCCAGCCGCGCGACCATCGCGCGCCCGGCCTCCCACATCGCCGGGAAAGTGTCACGCAACCGGCCCCCTTCGAAAGCCGGGTCGATGATGCGGCGCTGGCGTTCCCAGACAGCGCCGTTGGTCAGGAAGACGCTCTCTCCAAGCAGCGGGCGCAGCCCTTCGCCGATGCGGTCAGATTTCGGGAAATCGCGCGGGCGGTCCTTCAGCACCGTCTTCACGAGGTCCGGCTGATTCAGCAGGTAGGACCGGAAGAACGGCGTGCGGAATTCGGCCATCCACGCCCGATACAGCCGCGCGGGCTGCGCCGACAGGATGTCGCGCCGGAACAGCCGCCCATAGCGCCAGAGCGACACGCGGTCGGCCCGCGACTGCGGTTTCGGCGGCAGCGGCGCGCTCATGCGGCGATCGAGGTGTATTTCGACACCGCCACGTCGATGCGCGATTTCGACGGCGCCCGCCCGGCAAAGCGCGCCGCCAGCGTCAGTGGCCCCGCGGTGATGCGGAAATAGTCGTAATCACCGGGGCGGTCGAAGGCGCAGAGATACTGGAAATGCAGCCGGAAGAACCGCCAGCGCAGCGCGCGCCAGCGCGCGGGGCTCAGCGTCTGGGTGAAGGCGGCCGAAATCACCAGCGGCCAGCGCTTGTCCGGCGGCGCGACCCCCGACACCGCCACCGGATCGCAGAGTGCGAAGGCGCAACCGTCCCCCGGCGCTGTCACGTCAACCCAGGTCAGCTCCTCGCGCGCGGAAAGATAGCGCAGATCGCCCCGCAGCCTTTGCGCACGCGGTAGAAACGACACCATCGGCACCACCTGCCCAAGGCTCAGGAACCCCAGCGCGGGCCCGTCCTCGGGCACCCGTCCTGCCCGGATCAGGTCGGCCAGGATCGTCACCCCCAAATGCGCGCCCGAGGAATGGCCGACCACAAGCACCTCGTCCACATCCGCATCCAGCGCCGCGGCGATGGTCTCGCCCATCTCCTCCATCCGCCCCGACAACTCCGGCGGAAGCTCCCCCTTCAGCCGCGCGGAATGGGCGAAGTCATGCATCAGGTAATAGGCAAACAGCTTCCCATCCTTCGCGCGGAACCAGCGCAGCACGCCGACAAAAGCAATCGCGCCCGCCACCAGCCCGAAGCCCCAGACCGACCAGGCCAGCGCCCCCGTCAGCGGCCCGAGCGCCGCACTGGCCGCCGCGGTGATCCCGGCCACGACCAGCCGCCAGACCAGAAGCGCCGTCAGCGCCTGCGCGATCAGCATCCCCACCGGATACAGCGCGGCGATCACCGGCCCCTTGCGCATCCGCATCAGCCGCCAGAGCGCCCCGGACCCGATATAGGCCCATGCGGTGCGGACAAGCTGGCCATAGGTCGCGGGGATCGAATTCGACATGCTGTCGCGCACGATGTCGGACCAGACCAGCACCTCGACATCCGCCTCGGTCGCAATCCCGTCCATGACGGCGCTCACCTGCCAGCCATAGCCACCCTTGGCGGCCTTGGGCCTCAGCGCGATCTCATAGCCCGAAACAGCCGCCTGCGCCACGCCTTCCTTGCGGTACAGCTCGCGGTAGCGGCGGGGATGAATCGGATCATAGCCCGGGATATAGAACACCCGGCGCCGCCGCACCTGCCTGCCTGTCTCGCGCGCCGTGTCGGTCATGCCCGCCTGCGCCTGCTCTGATTGCTTCAGCCGCATATCCTATCCGGATTTTGGGGCCGAAATAAGGCACTACCCCAAGGTCGCCAGCGCCGGGAAGGTCTCCAAGAGCCACCACGAGAAGTCGGTGAAACTGCCCGTCAGCATCAGAAGGCCCACCGTCCAGAGCAGAAGGCCCATGATCCGCTCGATCGGCTCCATGTGCCGACGCATGAAGGCCATCACGCCCTTGAGGCGCGGGAAGAACGCCGCGACCAGCAGAAACGGAATGCCCAATCCCAGCGCATAGGCCCCAAGGAGGAGCGTCCCGCGCGCCGTGTCGGCCTGGTTCGCCGCCAGCGACAGGATCGCGCCCAGGATCGGGCCGATGCAGGGCGTCCAGCCAAAGGCGAAGGCAAGCCCGAGCAGATAGGCGCCGAAGGCCGAACCGCCCCGGTCGCCCGCCTCGACCCGGTATTCCCGGTCCATGAACCCGATCCGGTAGACGCCTATGAAATGCGCCCCGAAGATCATGATGATCACGCCCGCCGCCATCACGAACCAGTCCTGATTCATCAGGAAGAACCGCCCGAAGGCCGATGCCGTGAAGCCAAGGAACAGGAAGACGGTCGACAGACCCATCACGAAGAACAACGCCGCCACTGTCGCGCGGCGGCGGCTGGCGGCCTCGCCCTCCATGTCGGTCACAGACACCCCGCTCATATAGGCAAGATAGGGCGGCACGATGGGCAGCACGCAGGGGCTGAGAAAGCTGATCACGCCCGCGACCAGGGCAACCAGCATGGCGGGCAGAAGGCCAGCGTCGATTATGTCGATTCCGAACATGTCCAAGCCCTTACGCCAATCCCCGCGCCCCGTCACCTGCGCGGATGTCACAAGCGCGTGGCACAGGGCCGCGGAATCGGTGTATGCGCGGGACCATGACCGGGATCGACGATACGCTCGACGCGACGGGGCTGCTATGCCCCCTGCCCGTGCTGAAGGCGCGCAAGCGGCTCATGGCGCTGGCACCGGGCGCCGTTCTGCAGGTTCTGGCCGACGATCCTGCCGCCATCGTCGATGTCCCGCATTTCTGCGCGGAAGGCGGCCACGTCCTTCTGGCACAATCCGACGCGGACGGCGTCCAATCCTACCTGATCCGCAAGGGGGGCTGACCCCGGCCGTCAGGGCCGGGGTCTTGTCCCGTCAGCTCAGCGGCCCAACCACCAGCCGCGCTTCTTCGGCTTGTCGGACTCGGCAGACGCCGGTGCCGCAGCAGCAGGCTCTGCAGGTGCTGGGGCTGCAGGCTCGGCCGGAGCCACAGCAGCGGGCTCGGCCGGAGCCGCGGGCTCGACTGCCGTCTCCGCCGCCTTGCGCGACGAAGACGCGCGGCTCCGCGTGGCCTTGGGCTTCGCGGCGGGGGCCTCTTCCGGCGCGGGTGCCTCGGCCACTGTAGGTGCGGGCGAAGACGCAGGCTCGGGCACAGCCTCGGCGACAGGCTCTGCCTCCGCCTTGGCCTTCGCGGCGGTCTTGCGCGTCGATGTCGACCGGGTGCGCTTTGCCTTTGGCTTTTCCACCACCGGCTCGGGCTCGGGCTCGGGTTCCGGGACGGCCTCGGGTGCCGCCGCTTCCGTGGCCACCTCGGCTGCAGCCTCTTCGGTCACGGCCTCGGGCGCTTCGCCTTCATCGGCATCGCCTTCGTCGGCATCCGCGTCGTCCCCGGCCATGTCTTCCGCTCCGGTCTCGCCGCGGGTCTCGCCGTCCTTCTTCTTGCGGCCACGGCTCCGGCTGCGGCGGCGGCGGCGCTTGGGCTTCTTGCCTTCTTCGCCCTCGCCCCCGTCGGTTGCCCGCCCCTCGGACACAGGCCCGTCGGACTTGGTCCCGTCGGCGACCTGCGCGTCAGACTGGTCGTCGTCCTCGTCGGTCTCGGGGATGTCCTCGTCGACCTCATCCATCAGCGTGGAATCCACCGACACCACCCGCGCGGTCGGCACCGGGATCGCCCGGGTCGCGGTCTTGAACTTCTCTATGCTGAAATCGGGGCTGACCAGCGTAACATCGCCCTCGATCCGCACCGCCATGCCGTACAGCGCCTCGATCTGCGCGATATGCTCGCGCTTCTGGTTCATGAGGTAATTGGCGATGCCCACGGGGCACTTGACCAGCACCTCGCGCGACCGCTTGCGCGTGCCCTCTTCCTCGATCTGGCGCAGCACCTGCAGAGCCAGACTGTCATCCGAGCGGATGAGGCCTGTGCCGTGGCAATGCGGGCAGGGCTTCGTCGTCGCCTCGAGCATGCCGGGCCGCAGCCGCTGGCGGCTCATCTCCAGCAGGCCGAAGCCGGAAATGCGGCCCACCTGAATGCGCGCGCGGTCGGTCTTGAGCTTGTCCTTGAGCTTCTTCTCGACAGCGGCGTTGTTGCGGCGCTCGTCCATGTCGATGAAGTCGATGACGATCAGGCCCGCAAGGTCGCGCAGGCGCAGTTGGCGGGCGATCTCCTCGGACGCCTCGAGGTTGGTCTTGAGCGCGGTCTCCTCGATCGAGCCTTCCTTGGTGGCCCGGCCCGAGTTGACGTCGATCGCCACCAGTGCCTCGGTCACGCCGATCACGATGTAGCCGCCGGATTTCAGCTGAACCGTCGGGTTGAACATGCCCGCCAGATAGCTTTCCACCTGATAGCGCGCGAAAAGTGGCATCTGCTCGGCGTAATGTTTCACGTTCTTGGCGTGGGACGGCATGATCATTTTCATGAAGTCCTTGGCGATGCGGTAGCCGCCTTCGCCTTCCACCAGAACCTCGTCGATGTCGCGGTTGTACAGATCGCGGATCGACCGCTTGATCAGGTCGCCTTCCTCGTAGATCTTGGCGGGCGCGATGGATTTCAGCGTCAGTTCGCGGATCTGTTCCCAAAGCCGCTGCAGATATTCGTAATCGCGCTTGATCTCGGCCTTGGTGCGCTGCGATCCGGCGGTGCGGATGATCAGCCCCGCGCCGCGCGGCACGTCGATCTCGCCCGCGATTTCCTTGAGCTTCTTGCGGTCGGCGGCATTGGTGATCTTGCGGGAAATCCCGCCGCCACGCGCCGTGTTGGGCATGAGCACGCAGTAGCGGCCCGCCAGCGAAAGATAGGTGGTCAGAGCGGCGCCCTTGTTGCCACGCTCTTCCTTGACGACCTGCACCAGCATGATCTGGCGCACCTTGACCACTTCCTGGATCTTGTACCGGCGCGGACGCGGTTTGCGCGGGGCGCGGATGTCCTCGACATCGTCCTCCTGCGCGATCGATTCGATCACATCCTCGGGCGCGGTGGCGTCCTCGGCGGCGTCGCCATTTTCGTCGCCGTCCTCGTCCGGTTCGTCTACCGGGGTCTCGGACACCGTCTCCATGGGCGACAGGCCTTCAGACACGTCGCCGTCCTGCGCCTCGTCGTCGCCGGTGACGTCGATCGTCTCCATCCCGTCGATTTCGACCGTGGCCACGGCGTCATCCGACACGGCCTCTTCGGCCTTGGTCTTCGACCGGCTGCGCGACCGCGACCTGCCCGACCGCTTGGGCTTGGCGTCTTCGTCGTCGCGCTCGCTCTGCGCCTCGGCATAGGCGCGCTCTTCCTCCATCAGCGCCTCGCGGTCGGCGACGGGGATCTGGTAGTAATCGGGATGGATTTCCGAGAACGCAAGGAACCCGTGCCGGTTCCCGCCGTAATCCACGAAGGCCGCCTGAAGCGACGGTTCGACCCGCGTCACCTTTGCGAGATAGATGTTCCCCGCCAGCTGGCGCTTGTTTTCGGATTCGAAGTCGAAATCCTCGACCTTGTTTCCGTCCACCACCACGACGCGGGTTTCCTCCGCGTGGGTGGCATCGATGAGCATTTTCTTGGGCATGTGTCCTTGATGCACGACGTCAGGCGGACCGCGCGACCCGGTGGGCGGGCGGGGCTGAGGACGTGACTTGTCTGGGCGATATGAGACGCAGCGCGGTGCGGGGCCCGAAGGCCCGCGGAAAATCTTCCCGTCACTCGCACACGCGTCATCGCGGTTCGTCTCCGGCAGAACGCGTCTCGACGCGCCTGCCCATTCGGTCCCCCGTCCGTCATCCGTTCAGGGGCGTTGCAGCGGCCCCTCGCGGGGCCCAATCGGTCTGCCGGGCGCGGAGCCCCGTTGTGCACGGGGACGCGGTCCTGACAGCGAATCTCACGACCCGGGTCGGTCCGCGGAAAAGCCGCGTGGTGCCCCGGTCGGTCGACCATAAGGGCAGCGCAAGGGCAAAGACAATGGGCAATCTGACCGGCTATGCGGCCGCGATGCAGTGTGTCGCCCTGCGCTTGGGTGTTTGAGGTACTGGCAACCTGTGCCATTCTTGACGAGCCAAGATGCCTATGTCCGAAACCGAAACAAGCCAGAAAAGTTGTGCCGAGTGAGACTGCATGTCCAGATCATCGCCCTGTTGTCGGGCCTGTTGTCCTTTGTTCAGCCGGTTCAGGCGCAAAACAATGCGCTTTTTGACTGCACCCGACTGCCCGCGGCGAATATCGTCGAGTGCGAAGAAACAACTACGGTCCTGACGGACAGTCGCGCGCAGATCGACCGGCTGACAGAATTGCTTTCTGTCCTGTCCAACAAGATGATTACCGCCACGCGACAGCTTGTCGAATTGCAGGACGCGATGGGGGATCAGGCAAGGGCCGTGATCGCAGACCTGCCCGAGAATGGCACGCTTGAGCCGAAGAATGCGGATCACATGGCGCTTGTCGCCCGGATGGAGGAGATGTTGACCGCCGCCGCGGGCCGTCTTGCCGAGGTCGGCACAGACAGCGCCAAAGCCACATCCGACCAGATCGAAAAACTGATCTCGGACTACCGCCAGTTGCACGCCACCTGGACTCAAGCAATCGCGACAATGGCGCAGATGCGGGCCAGTTACGACATCTACATCGCCGAACTTCTGGAAACAGTCGGCGCGGACATCGCCCCTCAGCCCGACGATGCCAAATGGGAAACGCTCCGGAAGGCCAGCAGGCTTGCGCTCGAGCTAGAAGCAGCACGGACAGCGCTGGAATTCCTGCAAACCGTCTCAATGGCGCGCATCGACTATTTAACGGGCAATCACGATGCCGCGATCCCAATCCTCGCCGAGGCCTGTGACAAGGGCATCACCTGCGCCGAAATGATCGACTTTCATGCGAAACGCGACGACGCCGCATCGCTGGTGCCGTTGGTGGGTAGCGTGCGAGCGCGCTGCACAACGGACGACAGGGTCGTGGGTGACTGTACCGCGTTGGCCAGCCTTCTCATGAACGGTGGTCCGGGCGTCGCGGCCGAACCGACGAACGGTTATCTTCTGCATGTCACGACGTGCCGCGAAGGTGGCGATGAGAGCTGCCTCAGGGCAGCCGGGCTTGAACGGTCGGGCCCGCAGATCAAGGCCCATCCCGAAAGCGCACGCGCCCGCTATGCAAGCCTGTGTCTGTCAAAAGATGGCTGGGTTCGCAAGGTCGCCTGCGGCCAACACGGCGAAATGCTGCTGAAGGGCGAAGGCGGTCCGATGGACGCCGCGCGCGCGCGCGCTTTCCTCGCAATCTCCTGCAACGTCTCCGACGACCTTGCCCGCCACAGCTGCGCCGCCCTTGGTGACGCCCTGTTGCAAGGTCTGGGGGGCGACATCGACAAGAGGGCGGCCTATGCGGCCTATACGCATGGCTGCCAACCTTATTCCACCCTCCGCACGAACGGAGCGGAATGCACCGCCGCGGCGCGGATGGATTTTCAGGGCGACATCCGGCCCGCGAACTGGTTCATCGCGCGGCTCTATCTTGAACGGGCTTGCGCTCTGGCCGATGGCGAAGGTTGCGCTCTTCTGGGATATGCGATGGCTTTCGGCGAAGGTGGCCCCAAGGATGAAAAGGCCGGGGCGGAGGCCGCGTTAAAAGGCTGTCGGGCAGACAACGGATACGGATGCTTCCTGACCGGCTTCTTCGCGGAGTTGGGCACCGGGACAGACAGGGACATGGGTTTGGCCGAACAGGCCTATGACAAGGCATGCCGACTAGACGATGCCCGCGCCTGCAGCAGTTACGTCGTTATCAAACTCAACCAGAACCGGGTCAGCAGCGCCGATGCCGAGAAAATTCTCCAAATCAGCCGCACAAGCTGTGCGGCCGGCGACGGGAAGGCCTGCAACAACCTCGGCGCCATCCATGTGCGCGGCCTTGGGCTGGCGCGTCCAAGCCCGTCGCTGGGCGTGACCTATTTCCGCGAAGGCTGTCGTCTGGGCAACGATACTGCCTGCCGGAATCTGCGCACGCTGGAATAAAGGCGGCCACGGCTCACAGATAGTCCGATCGCTGCAGCCCGTATTTCGCCATCTTTTCGTTCAGCGTCCGCCGCGGCAGGCACAATTCGTCCATCACGTTTGCGATCGACCCCTTGTGGCGACGCATCGTGTTGTCGATCAGCATCCGCTCGAAGGCCTCCACATATTCCTTAAGCGGCTTGCCCTCCGTCGTCATCACCGGCTGCATGTCCTCGTGGTCCGACATCAGCAGTGACGCGATGGTGCCGGACCCGCGCCGCGCCTGCAGCACAGCCCGTTCAGCGATGTTGATGAGCTGGCGCACGTTCCCCGGCCAGGGTGCCTGCAGAAGCTGCGCGGCCTCCTGCGCGCTGACCTGCGGGGCGTCGCAGCCGTATTCCTCGGCGAACTGCTCCGACAGCCGCGTGAACAGTGTCAGGATATCCTCGCCCCGCTGACGCAGCGGCGGCACCGTGATGCGCAGCGCGGCGAGGCGATAGAACAGATCGGGGCGCAGCGCATCCTCGGGCGTGCGGTCCTGTTCCTGCATGTTGCAGATCGCGACGATCCGCGTTTCGGCCGGCGTGCCCTGATCGTTGATCACGCTCAGCAGCCGCGCCTGCAGCGCCTCGGACAGCCGCTCGATATCCTCGAGCACCAGCGTCCCGCCGCGCGCCTCCTCGATGGCGGGCAACAGCGTGTCCTCGGGCAGCACCGGCCCGAACAGCCGCTTGGCCAGCGCCGCCTCTTCATAGGCCGAACAGGACACGAGCACGAACTTGCGCCCCGCCCGGCTGCCCACGGCATGCAGCGCATGCGCGACCAGCGTCTTGCCGGTGCCCGTCTCGCCGTCGATCAGGACATGCCCGTCGGCCTGCCCGAGATCTAGGATATCCTCGCGCAGGCGTTCCATCGCCGGACTGGTGCCGATGAGCTTCTTCATCAGCATGCCGCCATCCGACAATTCGCGCCGCAGCGCGCGGTTGTCCATGGTCAGCCGCCGCGCGCCGGTCGCGCGTTTGGCCAGGTCGGACATCCGGTCGGGGTTGAAGGGCTTTTCCAGAAAGTCGTAGGCGCCGATGCGCATAGCTTCGACCGCCATAGGCACATCGCCGTGCCCGGTGATCATGATCACGGGCAGCGCGCTGTCGCTGCCCATCAGCTTGCGCAGGAACTGGATCCCGTCCATCCCCGGCATCTTGATGTCCGAAATGACGATCCCCGGATATTCGGGGCCGAGCACCTTCAGCGCATCCTCGGCGCAGGCAAAGGTTTCGGTATCGTATCCCGACAGCGCCAGCCACTGGCTGATCGACTGCCGCATGTCCTTCTCGTCATCCACGATCGCGATCTTCATCGCCTTGGCCATGGCAACACCTTTTCTGTCCGCCGCGCTATTCGGCGGCCTCGACGGTTTCTTCGCCCAATATGGGAAGTTGCATCTCGAATACAGCCCCGCCCTCCTGACCATTGCGCGCGGTCAACCGCCCGCCATGGTCGTTCACGATCCCCGAAGAGATGGCAAGCCCCAGCCCGACCCCGTCGCCGGGCTGCTTGGTGGTGTAGAAGGGCTCGAACAGCGCATCCAGATCCTCGATCCCGGGGCCGTTGTCGCGCACCGTGAGCGTCGCGGTCTCACCGGCGGCGAGGATCACCTCGATCTCGGGGTTGCGCACCGATTTGGTGGCGTCGAGCGCATTGCGCAAAAGATTGATCATCACCTGTTCTATACGCACCCGATCGCCCAGCACCCGCACCGGTGCGTCGGGCAGATAGCGGGCGATGCGCACCTTCCGCTGGCGCAGCTGCGGCTCCATCATGGACAGGGCCGAGGCCAGCGCATCGCCCATGTTCACGGGCGCGAATTGCTGCCCGCCCTTGCGAGCATAGGACTTGAGCTGGCGCGTGATCGCCCCCATCCGTTCGATCAGGTCGTCGATGCGCCCGAAGCTCGCCAGCGCCTCTTCCGGGCGGTTGCGCCGCAACAGCAGCCGAGCCCCGGCAAGGTAGGTCTTCATCGCCGCAAGCGGCTGGTTCAACTCATGGCTGACCGCCGCCGACATCTCGCCCAGAGCGGCCAGTTTCGACGATTGCGCAAGCGTCTGTTCGGCCACTTCCAGCGTCGCCTGCACCCGTTCACGCTCGGCGATTTCCCGCTGGAGACGCGCGTTCAATGCGCGCAGTTCCGCCGATTCCCGCTGGAACAGCACCATGCGCGACGCGGTCTTGCGGCTCAGGAAGTAGAAGACCAGCGCGAGAAGGATCGCGAATCCCATGATCTGCAGCGCCAGAACCCCGTTCACCCGCTCCCGGACCGAGGCATAGGTGGTGTAGGACGTCATCCGCCAGCCACGGAACGGCAGCCGCGCCTCGGACCGGATCACCGCCTCGCCCT
The DNA here is from genome assembly GCA_018401465.1 of Aestuariivita sp. GTDB lineage: Bacteria > Pseudomonadota > Alphaproteobacteria > Rhodobacterales > Rhodobacteraceae > JAGYKE01. The sequence continues at coordinate 2,136,787 of JAGYKE010000004.1, read as the reverse complement.
GCAGATAGGCGTCGGCGGGCAGCGCCGTCCAGTCGGCGGTGGCGCGGATGGCGCGTTCGATGGCGTTCTGCGGCGTCTGCAAGGCCAGCGCCTCGGCCTCGGTCAGCCCGCGCCAGCGCGGTTCGGTCGACAGGATGATCGTGCCCTGGCTGTCGGTCACGATGATCGCCTCGGTGAACCCCGCCCAGGCGCGTTCGAACTTGGCCAGATCCACCTCGACCACGATGGCACCCAGCACCTCGTTGCCGCTCTCGATCCGCCGCGAATAGGTGAATGCATAGCCGCCCGACGTGCGCCGGATGGTGGAAAAGACGGTTGTATTGTTGCGCAACGCCTCGACGAAATAGGTCTCGGCCCCATGCTGCGAGCCAAGGCGCAACCGGTCGGTCGCCGCAACGGTCCGCCCCTCGCGGTCAAGCAGCATGAGCGAGGCCGCGCCGATCTCTTCCACGAAGGAAATCAGCCGCTGCGAGGATGAGGAGTAATCGCGGCTGTTCAGTGCCCCGATCAGCGTGGGGTCGCGCGACAGAAGCTGCGGCACGATGGCGTTGCGGCGCAGTTCCGACAGGACGTTGCCGGTGTACAGGGCAAGCCGCAGATCGGCCCGGTTCTTCGTCGCCGCGGTGAAGCGGTCGGTCAGCAGGCTGTTGGTGACCAAGACCGTCGCCACCGCCGCGATCAGCACGCCAAGAACGGCCAGACGCATCCACCACGCACCCATGCGCGCGCGGGTCACCGTCAGCGACCGTCCTGCCGCCGTCCCCATGCTGGTGTGATCCTCGGCCGTCATCGCCGCGATGTTACGCGCCGCGCGGGTCCGCGCCAAGCGCCTGACATCACGCTGCGGTCAGCGCCCCCGCCAGCGCGCGGAAAAGCGCCACTCCGTCGGTGCCGCCATGGCCCGCATCAGCGGCGCGTTCGGGATGCGGCATCATCCCCAGCACCCGGCGGTTCTCCGACAGGATGCCCGCGATGTCGTCACGCGCGCCATTGGGGTTCTCGACATAGCGGAACGCGACGCGGTCCTCGCTGCGCAACCGCGCGATGGTGTCGTCATCGGCATAGTAGTTGCCTTCGTGATGCGCGATCGGAATACCGATCACGTCGCCCGCGCCATAGCCTTCGGTGAAAACGCTGTCGGTGGTCTCGACCCGCAGCGGCACCGTGCGGCAGACATAACGCAGCCCGGCATTGCGCAGCAGCGCGCCGGGCAGCAACCGCGTCTCGGTCAGCACCTGAAACCCGTTGCATACGCCCAGCACATAGCCTCCCCGCGCCGCATGGGCCTTGATCGCCCCGCAGATCGCCGACTGCGCCGCGATGGCGCCGCAACGCAGGTAATCGCCATAGGAAAACCCACCCGGCACGCCGACGATGTCGGTGCCCGCGGGCAGGTCGGCATCCTTGTGCCAGACCATCGCAACCTCGGCCCCCGCCGCGCGGAAGGCCACCGCAAGATCGCGGTCGCAGTTCGATCCCGGAAAGACGACGACAGCGGCTTTCATGGTGCCAGACCCCTCAAAGCATCTCGATGCGGTAGCTTTCGATCACGGTATTGGCGAGAAGCTTCTCGCACATCTCGGCCACATGGGCCTCGGTCGTGCCCGGTGCAAGATCAAGCTCGATCACCTTGCCCTGACGCACGCCCTCGACGCCCGCCAACCCCATCGCGCCGAGCGCGTGGCGCACCGCCTCGCCCTGCGGGTCGAGAACACCGGTCTTCAGCATCACCGTCACGCGCGCTTTCATGTCTCGCGGCCCCCTGCTTCTTCTCGTTCCAAATACGCAAATCCCACCGCGTCTACCGGGCGCTCCGCTCTCAGTTGATGAGTGTCGGCTTGGTGATCGTGGCGCTTGGCTTGGGGATCAGACCCAGCCGCCGCGCCACTTCCGAATAGGCATCCGTCAGCGACCCCAGATCGCGCCGGAACACATCCTTGTCGAGCTTGCGGCCCGTTTCGATATCCCACAGACGGCAGGAATCCGGGCTGATTTCGTCAGCCACGACAAGGCGCGGATACTCGCCGTCATAGATGCGCCCGATCTCGATCTTGAAGTCGATCAACCGGATGCCCACGGCATACATGACACCCGCCATGAAGTCGTTGACGCGCAGCGCGAGGCTCAAGATATCGTCCATGTCCTGCTGGCTGGCCCAGCCGAAGGCGGCAATGTGTTCCTCGGTGACCAGCGGGTCGCCCAGCTTGTCGTCCTTGAGGCAGTATTCCACGATCGGGCGCGGCAGTTGCGTGCCCTCTTCCATGCCCAGCCGCTTGGCCATCGAACCGGCCGCATAGTTGCGCACGATCACTTCCAGCGGGATGATCTCGCAGGACCGCACGAGCTGTTCGCGCATGTTCAGACGGCGGATGAAATGGGTGGGCACGCCCACGCCCTGCAGCCCCAGCATGAAATATTCGCACAGGCGGTTGTTCAGCACACCCTTGCCTTCGATCACGTCCTTCTTTTGGGCGTTGAAGGCGGTCGCATCGTCCTTGAAATACTGCACGATGGTTCCCGGTTCGGGCCCTTCGTAGAGGATTTTCGCCTTGCCTTCGTAAATCTTCTTGCGGCGGGACATGGGCGACCTTTCGGATGGGGTTCGGCGCCCTCATAAGCCAAGGCCCCGCCTGCCGCAAGCCGCAGCCCCTTGCGAAGCGCGCCCCCGGGTGGCACATGAAACCCAGACGTTTCCCGAACGCCGCAGGAAGGGCACCGACATGACCACGTTCGATGACCGCGAAAACGCCTTCGAGGCCAAGTTCGCCCATGACGCCGAAATGCTGTTCAAGGCCGAGGCGCGCCGCAACAAGCTTCTTGGCCTCTGGGCCGCGGACCTGATGGGCAAATCCGCCGACGCGGCCGCGGCCTATGCCGTCGACGTGGTGAAATCCGACTTCCAGGAGGCGGGCGACGAAGACGTCTATCGCAAGGTCGCGGGCGATCTGGGCGACCACGCGGACGAGGCGACAATCCGCGCCAAGATGGCGGAACTGATGGTCGAGGCCAAGCGCCAGATCATGACGGAAATCTGATCGCGCCGATCCGCGTTTGACCGGCAATCCGACGGCGGGGCCCTGCCCCGCTGTTCTGCTGCGCGCCTCATAAACATCTTGCACGGAATGGGCATTGCCGCAGCGCCTGTCCCGTGGGACAGGACCGTGCAGCCCGACCGCAGGAGATCCGACCATGACCGACGCACTTTCCGCAATGCTGGCCACCCATGATGTGATCCTCGCCGACGGGGCGACGGGCACGAACCTCTTCAACATGGGTCTAATGTCGGGCGACGCTCCGGAAATGTGGAATGTTGAACATCCCAAGAAGATCACCGCACTCTACAAGGGCGCGGTCGACGCGGGCAGCGATCTCTTCCTGACCAACACCTTCGGCGGCAACGCCTCGCGGCTGAAACTGCACGACGCGCACCGCCGTGTGCGCGAGCTCAACCGCGTATCGGCCGAGCTTGGCCGCGAGGTGGCCGACCGCGCGGGGCGCAAGGTGATTGTCGCCGCCTCGGTCGGCCCCACGGGCGAGATCATGGAGCCGGTGGGCGCGCTGTCCCACGCGCTTGCCGTCGAGATGTTCCACGAACAGGCCGAGGCGCTGAAGGAAGGCGGGGCCGATGTGCTCTGGCTGGAAACCATCAGCGCGCCCGAGGAATACCGCGCCGCGGCCGAAGCCTTTGCGCTGGCGCACATGCCCTGGGTGGGCACGATGAGCTTCGACACCGCGGGCCGCACGATGATGGGCGTCACCTCGTCCGCGATGACCCAGATGGTCGAAGACCTGCCCAACCCACCGCTGGCCTATGGCGCGAATTGCGGTGTAGGCGCCTCCGATCTTCTGCGCACCGTGCTCGGCTTCACCGCGCAGGGCGGCACCCGGCCCGTCGTCGCCAAGGGCAATGCGGGCATCCCGAAATATGTCGAAGGCCATATCCATTACGACGGCACGCCCGAACTGATGGCCGAATACGCGGTGATGGCGCGAAACTGCGGCGCGCGGGTCATCGGCGGCTGCTGCGGCACGACGCCCGAACATCTCCGCCATATGCGCGACGCGCTGGATTCCCGTCCGCGCGGTGACCGCCCCGACCTTGAAGAGATCGCGGCGCGGCTGGGCGGCTTCAGTTCCGCCGCCGACGGCACCGGTGACGGCGAAGGCGCGCCCACGCGCGAACGCCGCGGTCGGCGCCGCCGCGACTGACCGCGGGCGGCCCGGGCCGCCCCGACCGTGTCGCGCGGGCGGCGGGCGGCCTGCCGGGGCATTCGGCGTATGCACAGGTTGCTGCACGCGCCGTTCATACGGGTTTTCCGAATTATTACGTATTTACAAGGGATTACGCGACACGCCTCAGAAAAGGCTCAGCTGATCCCCCGCCCGCGGCGGCACCGCGAAGAGATCGCAGCGCAAAGACGGCTCTTCGGCATCCAGCCCAAGCCGCCGCGCATGCAGCCGGAACCGCTGCGCCACAAGCTCGGCATACCGCCCCTCGCCGCGCATCCGGTGCCCCCAGCGCGCATCGTAATCGCGCCCGCCATGCATCTCGCGCAGGCGCGCCATGACCTTCGCCGCACGGTCGGGATAATGCCGCGTCAGCCAATCCTGCCACAGGCCCGACACCTCGCGCGGCAGGCGCAGCATGACCCAGCTTGCCGTCGTGGCGCCCGCATCCCGCGCCGCCGACAGGATGCGCTCCACCTCGTGATCGGTGAGGCCCGGCACCAGCGGCGACGCCATCACCCGCACCGGTATCCCCGCCCCGGCCAGCCGCGCGATCATCTGAAGCCGCCGCGCGGGCGAGGGCGCGCGCGGCTCCATCCGCCGCGACAAATCGGGGTCGAGCGTGGTGACCGACACCCCCACCCGCGCCAGCCCGCGCGCCGCCATCCCGGCCAGAATGTCGATGTCGCGTTCGACCAGCGCGCCCTTCGTCACCACGGCGACGGGATGGTTGAAATCCGACAGGACGTGCAGCACCCCGCGCGTGATTTGATGTTCCTTCTCAACGGGTTGATAGGGGTCGGTATTGGTGCCGATGGCGATCGGCGCCACCTTGTAGCGCGGCGCGGCCAGTTCGCGGGCCAGCACGGCGTCGATGCCGGGCCGCGCGATCAGCCGCGTCTCGAAATCGAGTCCCGGCGACAGCCCGAGATAGGCGTGGCTTGGCCGCGCAAAGCAATAGACGCAACCATGTTCGCAGCCGCGATAGGGGTTGACCGACCGGTCAAAGGGCAGATCGGGCGAGGCGTTGTAGCTGATCGCGCTGCGCGGCACCTCGATCCGCAACTCGGTGCGCAGGGGCGCGACATCTTCGGGGATGTCCCACCCGTCCCACACCGCATTACGCGCAAGATCAAAGCGCGACGCCGCGTTCGACTGCGCCCCGCGCGCCTTCGCGGCGGGGTTTGGGGCGGCGGGCTGGGCGTCGTCGGGCAGCATGGGACAAGCGATAGAACATATAGTGAACACATGCAACAAACCCATAAACTCCATGCGAAATCTTCATTTCCCATCGGGGGGCCCAGGCCCTAAAGGTCGGTTGCGATGCGGCCAGTGTCGCAATTATCGCAGTCCGCCCGGGACGAAGGGCCTAGAGCGGGAACGAACAGGCGGCGCTGGGTCTGATCCCCCACGCGAACACGGAGAGAGCACGCTCATGTCGGACGAAGACGACATCATCCTCAGCGAACTGGACGACGACGAACTGGTCCAGCAGATGTTCGACGACCTCTACGACGGTCTCAAGGAAGAGATCGAAGAGAGCGTGCATATCCTCCTCGACCGAGGCTGGGTGCCCTATCGCATCCTGACCGAGGCGCTGGTGGGCGGCATGAAGATCGTCGGCGACGACTTCCGCGACGGCATCCTCTTCGTTCCCGAAGTGCTGCTGGCGGCCAACGCGATGAAGGGCGGGATGTTCATCCTCAAGCCGCTTCTAGCCGAAACCGGCGCGCCCCGCGTGGGCAAGATGGTCATCGGCACCGTCAAGGGCGACATCCACGACATCGGCAAGAACCTCGTCGGCATGATGATGGAAGGCGCCGGCTTCGAGGTGGTCGATCTCGGCATCAACAACGACGTGGACAAGTATCTCGGCGCGCTGGAAAGCGAAAAGCCCGATATCCTCGGCATGTCGGCGCTGCTGACCACGACCATGCCCTACATGAAGGTCGTGATCGACACGCTGATCGAAAAGGGCATGCGCGAAGATTACATCGTGCTGGTCGGCGGCGCGCCCCTGAACGAGGAATTCGGCCGCGCCATCGGTGCCGACGCCTATTGCCGCGACGCCGCCGTCGCGGTGGAAACCGCAAAGACCTGGGTCGCGCGCAAGCACAACCGGATGAGCGCCTGAGACAGGCGCCCTGCCCGGCATCATCACGCGGCCCCGCCCTTCGCGGGGCCGTTTGCATTCAGGAAGGCCGCATGACATGTTCCTGCCCGATGACCGCACACTGACCGAGACGGGGCTTGCGCCTGCGGGGCGAGGCAAGGTGCTGCTCATCGCCTGCGGCGCGCTGGCGCGCGAGATCCTCGATCTCAGGGCAGCCAATGGCTGGGATCATCTCGACCTCACCTGCCTGCCCGCGAACCTGCATCTCTACCCCGACCGCATCCCCGCCGCCGTGCGCGATGCCGTGGCGCGCCATCGCGACGCCTACGAGACGATCTTCGTGGTCTATGCCGATTGCGGCACCGGGGGCCTTTTGCAGGCCGCCTGCGCGGAGATGGGCGTAGGGCTGGTCGAAGGCCCCCATTGCTACAGCTTCTTCGAAGGCAATGACCGCTTCGCGGCGCATGCGGAGGACGAATTCACCGCCTTCTACCTGACTGATTTCCTTGTGCGCCAATTCGACGCCTTCGTCTGGAAACCCATGGGGCTGGACCGGTACCCGGAGCTGCGCGACGCCTATTTCGACAATTACACCAAGCTGGTGTATCAGGCCCAGACCGACGATCCCGCGCTAACGGCAAAGGCCGAAGACTGCGCCAACCGCCTCGGCCTCGCGTTCGAGCGTCGCTTCACCGGCTACGGCGATCTCGCCCCGGCGCTCGCCCGTCTCTGACGTCCTCTGCTTCTTCGGGCCCTGCTTCTTCGGGTTCACAAATATCCCGGGGGTGAGCGCCGCAGGCGCGAGGGGATTGTCCATTGTCCGCCATTGGTCCGAGGACAATGGACGATGCCCCCTACCCCGCCGCCGCCACTTCGCGGATCCGTTCGATCATCGCGCGCAGCCCGTTCGACCGCTGCGCCGACAGATGATCGGTCAGTCCCAGCCGCCCAAGTTCGGCGCGCGCATCCACCGCCAGCACCTCGCCCACCGGCAAGCCGTTGTAGAGCCTGCGCAAAACCGCGATCAGCCCGTTCACGATCATCGCGTCGCTTTCACCGTCGAAGCGGAAGACGCCGCCTTCGATGACCGGATGCAGCCAGACCTGGCTCGCGCAGCCCGTGACCTTGGTTGCGGGCACCTTCAGCGCGTCGGGCAGGGGCTCCATCGCCTTGCCTTCCTCGATCACGAGGCGATAGCGGTCTTCCCAGTCGTCCAGGAATTCAAAATCCGCCACGATGTCCTCAAAAGCTGCCGTCGCCATGGTCCGTCCCGCTTTGCACCTTTCCCCGACCTAAGGTGCGGGCCCGGGCCTGTCCAGAGCGTGCACAGGCTTTTCAACCGCGCCCCGATGCGCTAACCCAAGGGACAAAGATCAAGGGCAGTCCACCATGCACAATTCCCTGTCGGCCGCGAAACCCGTTCTTGCTCTGGCGCTGGCCGCGCTGGTGCTGACAGGCTGCGGGGCGGTGCGGGAAAGTCGCCTCAACCCGTTCAACTGGTTTGGCAACAGCCGCGAGGTCGCGACCGTGGCCCCGGGCGAGGTCAACCCGCTCATACCGGGCAACCAGGGCGGCGTGCTCCAGCGCCCCGAACAGGTCTATGCTGGAGTTCCTATCGAGGAAATCCTGGAGCTGCAGATCGACCGCACACGGTCGGGCGCCATCATCGTGGCCCGCGGCCTTGCCGCCCGGCAGGGCCCCTACGAGGTCCGGCTGACGCCGCTCGACGAAGATGAAAAGCCGCAGGACGGAGTGCTCAGCTATTCCTTCGACGTGATCTACTCGGAGAGCGTGACGACCGTAGGCCCGGAACAGACGCGTCGCGTGACGGTCGCGCGCAGCATCGGCAATCAGACGCTCGCTGAAACCCGAGTCGTCCGCGTCGTGGGCGCGCGCAACGTCCGCGAAGTGCGCCGCCGCTAGGGCCTCAGAGTTCGATCACGCGCACAGACTGGCCCTTTGCGGCCAGCGCGACCCGTCCGTCGCACAGCCGCAGCGCCTCGGCCCCGAAGACCTCGTGCCGCCAGCCGAACAGTGCGGGCACGTCCCGCAGCCCTGCAGCGATGGCGTCGAGATCGGAGCTTGACGCAATCAGCCGGGCCGCCACGCCCGAGGCTTCGGTCTTCGCCTTGAGAAGCACCCTCAGAAGATCGGCCAGCGCAGGATTCACGCGCAGGTTTTCGCGTTCGGTATCGACCTTGGGCAGATCCGAGTTCGGACAATCGATGCCCCGGCCCACTGCGGCCAGAATGCCATCGGCGATGGCGCCCTTGCGCGCCTCGCGCAGCAGAAGCCGCGACTGGCCCAGATCGGCATGCGTGCGCGGCTTGGTCGAAGCAAGCTCCACCAGCACGTCATCTTTGAAGACCCGGGTGCGGGGGATGTCGTTGTCCTGGGCATAAGCTTCGCGGAAGGCGGCGAGTTCGCGCACGATGGCAAGGAACCGCGGGGCGTTCGACCGGGTGCGAACGCGCAGCCATGCCTCTTCGGGCCGAATCAGGTATGTGTCGGGCGACAGGAGCGTCGCGAGTTCCTCTTCGACCCAGTGCGCACGGCCGGTGCGCTGCAGTTCGGCGGCGAGGAATTCGTAGATCGGGCGCAGATGGGTTACGTCGGCCAGCGCATAGGTTTTCTGCGCGTCCGTCAATGGACGTCGCGACCAGTCGGTGAAGCGCGAACTCTTGTCGAGCGGCTTCTTGACCACCTTGCGCACCAGCGTCTCGTAGCCGACCTGATCACCGAAGCCGCAGACCATCGCCGCGACCTGCGTGTCGAACAGAGGTTTGGGGAATACCCCCTTGTCGAAAAAGAAGATTTCCAGATCCTGCCGGGCCGCGTGAAAGACCTTGACCACGCTTTCATCGCGGAAAAGGTCATAGAGCGGATCAAGCGACAAATCCCCCGCCAGCGGGTCGATCAGCGCCGCGCTGTCCTCGCCCGGACCGGGATAGGCCAGCTGGATCAGGCAGAGCTTGGAGAAATAGGTCCGTTCGCGCAGGAATTCGGTATCGATCGTGACGTAAGGATGCGCGGCGGCCTGTTTGCAGAACGCGGCAAGATCTTCGGTCGTGGTCAGGGTCTTCATCGGGTGCCGTTTTTCTTCTTCGCGGCGGGCCTGAACGCGTTCAGACCGCGGCCATTTGTCCACCCGTGCCGCACCATGCTACGTCAGGTCGGGCGGAATTCATAGAAGCTGTGCGTTTATTCGGTCACGCGCGGTCGCGCAAGCCCCGCTCAGGCGATGTCGATTCGCCCGCGCTCGCCCATGGCGAAGCGCCGCAGGACCGCCGGGTACAGCCGGTGCTCCTGCGCGAGAACCCGCGTGGCAAGGCTTTGGGCCGTATCCTGCGGCAGGACACGCAGCCGCGCTTGGCCGAGGATCGGGCCGTGGTCGAGCACCGCCGTCACCTCGTGCACGGTGCAGCCATGTTCGGCATCGCCCGCTGCCAGCGCCCGGGCATGGGTGTCGAGCCCGGGGTACAGCGGCAGAAGCGACGGGTGGATGTTCAGCATCCGCCCCTGCCAGCGCGCGACGAAGGCGGGCGTCAGCACCCGCATGAACCCCGCAAGGCAGACGATGTCGGGTGTGGCCCGGTCGAGTTCGGCCTGCAGCGCGTCCTCGAAGGCGGCGCGGTCGCCGCGGAAGGGCCGGTGATCGACCGTGGCCGTGGGGATGCCCCTCTCGGCCGCGCGGGCAAGGCCGGCGGCCCCGGGGACGTTCGACAGGACAAGACAGGGCCTTGCGGGGTGGTCGCCGGTCATGCTGTCGGCCAGCGCGACCATGTTCGACCCGCTGCCCGAGATCAGGATGGCGACGCGCGCGCTCACTTCAGCGTGCCGCGATAGCTCACCCCCTGCCCCGCGATCACGCGGCCGATCGGCATCACCGTCTCGCCTGCATCGGCCAACAGATCGCGCGCCGCCCCGGCCCGGTCTGCGGGCACCGCCATGACCATGCCGACGCCTGCGTTGAACGTCTTGAGGAGTTCGCCCTGCGCCAGCCCGCCTGTCGCGGCAAGCCAGCGGAAGGTGTCGGGCAGGTCCCACGCGCCAAGGTCGATCTCGGCACCCAGACCCTCGGGCAGCATGCGCGGCACGTTCTCGGTCAGACCGCCGCCGGTGATATGGGCCAGCCCCTTCACATGGCCCGCCTTCAGCGCCGCCAGCACCGGGCGCACGTAAAGCCGCGTGGGCGTGAGCAGCGTTTCGCCCAGCGTGCCGGGCCCCCACGGGCAGGCATCGTCCCAGGACAGGCCCGAGACCTCGACGATCCGGCGCACCAGCGAATAGCCATTAGAATGCACACCGTCCGAAGCAAGACCCAGAAGGACGTCGCCCTCCACGATCCCGCGCGGCAGATCCTCGCCGCGCTCCATCGCGCCCACGGCGAAGCCGGCAAGGTCGAAGTCGCCGGGCGGATACATGCCGGGCATTTCCGCCGTCTCGCCCCCGATCAGCGCGCAGCCGCTGTCACGGCACGCCCGGGCGATGCCTTCGATCACGCGCGCGGCGGCGTCGACCGACAGCTTGCCCGTGGCGAAATAGTCAAGGAAGAACAGGGGCTCGGCCCCCTGGCAGATCAGGTCGTTGACGCACATTGCGACAAGGTCCACCCCGACCGTGTCGACCAGCCCCGTGTCGATGGCGATGCGCAGCTTGGTCCCAACCCCGTCGGTCGCGGCCACAAGGACGGGGTCGGAGTAGCCCGCCGCCTTCAGATCGAAAAGCCCCCCGAACCCCCCGAGCCCCGCCATGACGCCCGTGCGTCTGGTCGAGGCCGCCGCGGGCTTGATCCGTTCCACCAGCGCGTTCCCGGCGTCGATATCGACGCCCGCCTGCGCGTAGGTCAGTCCGTTCTTGGGGGTGTCGGTCATGTCCGGGGGTTCCCTGTCTGTCTGCGTCGCGCGATAGACGATTTGCCCGGGCAAGACAACGCGATGCTTGACCCGACCCGCCTGTCTGCTAGCAACGCGTTCAGGTCGGGCCTGTAGCTCAATGGTTAGAGCAGGGCGCTCATAACGCCTTGGTTGGGGGTTCGAGTCCCTCCGGGCCTACCAGTCCGACCCGTGCGCGGCGGATCATGCGGGCGGCAGGCCCCCCTCGCGGGTCCACCAGCCGGCAGTGCGGCAGAAGCGCTTCGGCATCGGCGGGATCGAACAGCGCCGTGCCTTCGGTGCCGACCGTCGCGGCAGCGGCCGCCACACCCCATCTCAGCGCCAACTCCGGCGCATCGCCGCGCGCCAGCGACCGGGTGAAGGCACCGACCAGCGCATCCCCCGCGCCGACCTTGCTGCGGACGGGCACGCTGGGGGCGCGGCAGACCACTTCGCGGTCTTGAGCCACCATGACCGAGCCTTCGGCGCCATGGCCCGACACCACGATCCGCGCGACCCCGCGGTCGACCAGATCCCGGCAGCAGGCCAGCGTCTCGGCGATGGTCCGCATGGGGCGGCCCATGGCGGTTTCGATCTCGCTCCGGTCGAGACGGAGCACGTCGAGAGGCGCGCGCGCGGACCGGATCAACTGCATCAGCGGCCCACCGGAGGTGTCGACGATCAACCGCGCCCCGCCCCGCCCGACAGCTGCCTGCACCTGCAGGACGAAATCGTCGGGAAGCCCGGGCGCGGTACCGCCGCTCAGGACGACGAAACCACCGGGCGGCACCGCCGCCGACAGGCGCGACAGGATCATCGCCGCCTCCGCGTCATCAAGCGCTTCGGGGGGCAGGGAAAAGCGGTATTGTCCGCCCGTCCCCGCATCTTTCACCGCCAGACTGAAGCCCGTGTCCACCGCCACACGGCAGTCGAGCACCGGCACCCCTTCCGCCGCCAAGAGCGCCAGAAGACGGTCGCCCGTCGCTCCGCCGATCACGACGAAGGCCCTGACCTGGCCGCCCAGCCTGAAGATCGCGCGGGCGACATTCACGCCGCCGCCACCGGGATCGACGCGCGGCGCGTCGCAGTAAAGCTTGCGCCCCGGTTCGACACGAGCGGTCGTGGTGGCGAAATCGACCGCCGGCTTGAGGGTGATGGTCAGGATTTCCGGCATGGCGCATCCTTGCGCATCGGGGGCAAGGTCAGGATATCAGCGCCGGGCCGGACGGCAAGAAGAGGCACCGCATCACGCCGTCTACCGCGCGATCACGATATCCGCCTGCAAGCCCCCCAGCCGGTCGGACCGGCCCAGCCGCAGCGTGCCGCCATGGGCGCGCGCGATGTCCATGGCAATGGCAAGGCCAAGGCCCACTCCCGACCCGCGATCCTGGTTGCGCGCGGGGTCGAGCCGGGTGAAGGGCTTCAGCGCCTCGGCGCGGCGGTCCTCGGGGATGCCGGGGCCGTCATCCTCGACCCGCAGGCGGCAGGCGGTCTCAAGAAAGGCGACCGACACCTCGGCCCTTGTGCCATACCGCAGCGCATTGCCGATCAGGTTGTCGAGCGCCCGCCGGATCGCGGCAGGGCGCAGAAGCACCATACCGCCCTGCCCCGCCATTTCGGCCAAGGTCACGTCGTGGCCCATGCGGACGTGATCGGCCACCACCGCACGGACCAGTTCCAGAAGGTCGGCAGGTTCGGGCTCCCCTTCGGTCGCGCCCTTCGCGAAGTTGAGGAATTCGGTCACCAGACGCTCCATCTCATCCACATCCTTGAGCATGGGCGCCGCCTCGTCCCCGTCCATGAGGCTCAGCGCCAGCTTCAGCCGGGTGAGCGGCGTGCGCAGGTCATGGCTCACCCCCGACAGCATCATGGTGCGCTGTTCGATCTGCCGTTCGATCCGCCCCCGCATGTCGAGAAAGGCATGCCCCGCCGCGCGCACCTCGACCGCGCCCGAGGGGGAATAGGGCACGCTGCGGCCCCGTCCGAAGGCCTGCGCGGCGGCGGCGAGCCGGGTGATCGGGCGGAGTTGGTTGCGCAGGTAGAGATAGGCGATCACCGTCATCAGCACCCCGAAAAAGACCATCGTCACCAGAAGCTGGTGCGGGTTGTAGGGCGACAGGCTGCGCCGTTCGACCGCGATGCGCAGCACGCCGCGCGGATCGTTCAGATAGATCAGCGCCTGGCGGCTGTCAGGCAGATCGACCGCGCGCATCTGCGGGAGCGCCGCCCGCAACTCCCCCGCGAGAATGTAGCCCGTGAAATCGTACCAGCGGATCGCATCGGCCAAGGGCGCGGCGGCGGGGTCAACGAAATCCAGCCCCAGCGCCAGCGCCGCGCCGAGATCGGTCACAGAGGCAAGCGCGGCCCCGGCATCGGACGCACCTTCCATCCGGTCGAGGACAAGGGTCAGCTCACGCAGGACCGTCTGGGTCATCTGGATCGTCGCGTCCTCGAAATGACGCTGAACGAAGGCCACCGACACCACGATCTGCAGCACGACGACCGGCAGGATCAGGATCAGGGCGGCCCGCCCGTAAAGCCCGCGCGGCAGATATTGTTTGAGCCAGCGAAAGAACATGGTCTAAGTCTAGCCCCGCGCCCGGATGAGAGGAAGACGCATGCCGACGCTGCCCGAAGATTTCGACCCGGTTCCCGGGATGGCCGAAACGGTCGGAGACGGCGTCCGGCGGATCGTGGCGCCGAATCCCTCGCCGATGACATGGCGGGGGACGAACACCTATCTCGTGGGGCATGGTGATCTGGCCGTGATCGACCCCGGCCCCGACAGCGCGGCGCATCTGGACGCGATCCTCGCCGCCGTCGGCCCCGGCCAGCGCATCACCCGGATCGTGGTGACGCATGCCCATATCGACCATTCGCCGCTGGCGCGCCCGCTTGCCGCGGCGACGGGGGCACCGGTTCTGGCCTTCGGCGACGCGCAGGCGGGGCGCAGCGCGGTCATGACACAGCTGGCCGAGGCCGGTCTGGCCGGCGGCGGCGAAGGCGTGGACACCGCCTTCCTGCCCGACCATCGTTTGGCCGAAGGGGACGAGATCAGCGGCGAAGGCTGGTCGCTGCGCGTCGTGCATACGCCGGGCCACATGGGCAACCACATCGCGCTGGCGCTGGGCAACGCGCTGTTCACCGCCGATCACGTGATGGGCTGGGCCAGTTCGCTGGTCTCGCCGCCCGACGGGGACCTGACTGACTTTATGGCCTCGTGCCGACGCCTGCGCGCGCAGGACTGGCGCGTCTTCTACCCCGGCCACGGCGCGGCGGTGACCGACCCGGGCGGGCGGCTCGACTGGCTGATCGCCCACCGCGAGGGGCGCGAGGCCGAGATCCTGTCAGCCCTGTCGCGCGGCCCGGCCACCGCGCGCGCGCTGGCGGAGGCCATCTACACCGAAACACCCAAGGCGCTTCTCGGTGCGGCCGAACGCAACGTCTTTGCCCACCTCGTCGACCTCACAGGCCGCGAGCGGGTCCGCCCGTCGCCCGCGCTGTCAGCCGGGGCCGTCTTCGCCCTGACCTGACGGCAGCGCACAGGGCCGAAAAAATGCGCCACGCCCTCTGGACGCCGGATTCGGGGGTTGCTATAGGGCCGCTGGTGTTCCGGCGTAGCTCAGCGGTAGAGCAGTTGACTGTTAATCAATTGGTCGTAGGTTCGATCCCTACCGCCGGAGCCAAAAATCCTCGTAAAGTCAGGATGTTGAAAGCCCCCTCATTGCCAGGCAGCGAGGGGCTTTTCATTTCGCGGAACTATAGCGGAACTCTGAAAAGGCAGATCGGCGCTTCGGCTGCTTTCGATGGACGTCACACGAAGGAAAACCCTAACAGCCGCTCGAAGACTGCGGACGTTCAGTGCGAACTATACCCATGCATGCACTGATGAGCCGCCATGCCGGCCGGGACCTCGGGCGCCGCTTCGTCCAAAGGCCATTTCTAGGCCGTCTGATTGCCCATCAAAAATGTCCTGTAGGGGAATAACGCGTACTGTCTGACCTAAGCCGAGGGGTAGGCCTTCCTAGCCTGAGATCAAACGCTTCTACGAAGATTTCCAAAATCAGGGGGCGACCTGGGTCACCCCGCGCCGAATCATTGGCAAATTTTGATGGCATTTCGGTAAGCGAACGGCGAACGGCGAACGGCGAACGGCGAACGGCGAACGGCGAACGGCGAATACGTCCATTATGCGCATGCCGGCAGTCAAGGCGCACACTCCACAAAAGCGGCACGGCAGTTTGGACATTAGGCTTAAAAATCACCCTACTGGGCAGATAACCTGCGGCATCGCATTCTGAACCTCATGGCTAAGGCAGCCTCCGCAACCGCACATGCTGCCCAAAACGAAAGTTTGCTTGTCCATCAAGCCGATTCAGACGATCTTGCCGTCGACCGGCATACAAACCTTAGGGATGTCGACTTCTAAGCCCATAGGGGGGGTACCCGTAGCTTGTCTGAACTTCCGATTTCCAAGCAGCCGTTACGGCTTGGCTCCTTGCCACTTGCCGACAGAATTTCCGAGCCTTTACCTGAACCTCATCAGCGTTTGATCGAACCCCCACTGGAGGAGTTTTCGAATCTGCGTCAAGAGTTGACGCAGGGTGAAAGGATGGTATTTGAATTTTTTCATCAACAACTTGACCGCAAATGGGAAATCTATGTTCAACCCCATCTGAATGGTCTGCGCCCAGATTTTGTCTTATTACATCCAAATAAAGGCATTGCTGTCTTTGAGGTCAAAGACTGGAACCTCGATGCTATGGAATATTTCCCGAAGCGTATCGGTGAAGATCGTGTCGAACTTTGGGCGCGTAAGGATGAGCGTGATTTCTCCCTCGAAAGAAGTAACCCTTTCGCTGCAATTTCTCGATACAAGAAAAGTATATTCAATCTTTATTGCCCGCGACTGCAGCAGAAGTCGGGTTTTGCTGCCATCACAGGTGGTGTGATTTTTCCCTTTGCAGAAAGTGAACGCGTGCGCGCGCTACAAAAGCATTTTCTTGGTGACAGTGAAGCCAAGTCGGCCGGTCGGTATCTGCCGGTAAGTGGGCGCCAGGAGTTGATGAGCAACAACCTTACAGCAATTTTTCCGGACGCAACGCTGTCTCATTCTGGGATTATGCGACCAGGACTTGCTGATGACTTGCGCGGCTGGCTCGTTGAACCCGATTTCGCAAAAGAGCAGCGAAATCCCATAAAGCTCGATAGCAAGCAACGTAAATATGCGGAAGAGCGCAACCCTTCCGGATATAGGCGGATCAAGGGGCCGGCTGGATCCGGGAAGTCACTTGTTCTAGCTGCAAGAGCAGCTCGTCTGTTGGCGGATGGCAAGTCTGTATTGCTCGTTTCCTACAATATTACCTTGTGGCATTACCTTCGAGATCTCGTCGCTCGAAACGTGTCCGGTCGTAGAAAAATGGATAATGTTGTCTTCGCTAACTTTCATGAGTGGTGTCGCGATTGTTGTATTGCATCCGATGACACGCGAGAAGCCTATTATGCGCTCTTCGAGCCAGTGCGGCGATTAAATGCTGCAATTGATCGCATTATCGATCAGAAATTGCCAAAAGCGAGGGAGAAGGAGCTTCTGAAGCCTCTGGTTCAAGAGCTCAACACGGTTCTCAAGCCGATCTTGAACGTTGATGTGCCGACCCTGGCTGCTGATGCCGCCAAGAGCCCCGACACTCCGAAGTACGATGCTATCCTTTTGGATGAGGGACAGGACTTTCTCCCCTTGTGGTGGAGCGCCCTTCGAAACAGCCGGAAACCTGATGCCGAGATGTTGCTCGTGGCAGATACCACCCAGGATATCTATGGGACCGCCCGCAGCTGGACTGATGAAGCCATGACCGGTGCAGGTTTCACCGGCGACTGGGCTAGGCTTGAAGTAAGCTATCGGCTTCCGTTAGACGCGCTCAAGGCCGCACAAGAGTTCGCAATCAGGTTTCTACCTAAGGACATGATTGACCTTCCAGATTTGGCTCAAGGAAATTTGGAAATCGAGCCTTGCGCGCTCAAATGGATTCAATGCGATCCAGAGAATGCCGAGCGCCAATGTGTAGATGCTACGCTTGCTATGATGCGTGAAACTGGAAAGGCAGGGCTCGCGAACGCGGATATAACTTTCATATGCAACGATACAAATTTCGGACGCAAAGTTGTTGACGAACTAGCCACCTACAGCCGTGTAAGCACGGTCCATACATTCGAGCAAAAGAGGCTTGAACAGACTAGGAAGAAGATGGCGTTCTTCATGGGAGATGCGCGCGTCAAAGCAACGACTTTGCATAGCTTTAAAGGATGGGAATCTCGACTTTTGGTAGTTCACGTTGAGCTGCTCCCCGAAAATCGGACAGTGACGCAAGCTATGATCTGACGTCTGCTGGTCTCCGAGAACGAGGAGATCAGAACATGAAGAAACGCAGGAACCATGACGCGGGGTTCAAAGCTCGCGTGGCGCTGGAGGCCGTGAAGGGCGAGCGCACGGTGTCGGAGCTGGCCGCCGAATATGGCGTGCATCCTACGATGATCCATCAGTGGAAGAAGGCTCTTCTGGAGGGCGCGGCTGACATCTTTGAGCGTGGTGGCAAGAGAGCGCCCGAGATCGACGAGGACACGGTGCGGTCGCTGCATGCAAAGATCGGGGAGCTGGCTGTGGCCAACGATTTTTTGTCCAGAAAGCTCAAGCCCTGGACCGGCAAGTGAGGCGCGGGATGATCGAGAAGAACCACCCGAGCCTGTCGGTCGGGGCGCAATGCCGCCTGCTGTCGATCGCACGGTCATCGTTCTACTACGAACTGATGGGCGAGACGGCGATGAACCTCGACCTCATGGTGGTGATCGACAAGCAGTTCCTCGAAACGCCGTTTTACGGCGTCCAGCAGATGACGTGGCACCTGCGGAACGAGGGGTATGTTGTGAACTACAAGCGCATTCGTCGACTGATGCGGCTCATGCGCTTGATGCCGATTTACCAGTCGCCCGATACCAGCAGGCCCGCGAAGGGGCACAAGACCTACCCTTATCTGCTCGGCGGTCTGCGTGTGGAGCGGCCCAATCAGGTCTGGTGTGCCGACATCACCTACATCCCGATGCGCCGCGGATTCCTCTATCTGGTCGCCATCATGGACTGGTATACCCGGAAGGTCTTGGCCTGGCGGATATCGAACACGCTGGAAGCCGACTTCTGCGTGGAGGCTTTGAACGAGGCGATCCACAAGTTCGGCCCGCCCGAGATCATGAACACCGATCAAGGGTCGCAGTTCACGTCCTTCGCCTGGACCGACCGGCTGAAAAGGGTCGGCACCCGGATCTCGATGGATGGCAAAGGACGCTGCATCGACAACATCTTCATCGAGCGGCTGTGGCGGTCCTTGAAGTATGAATGCGTCTATCTGCACGCCTGGGAAACGGGGTCGCAGGCTCGGGTCGGCATCGGGCGCTGGATCACCTTCTACAACCACCAACGCCCTCACACTGCCCATGGCGGACAGCCGCCCGCCGTGGCCTACTTTAACCGCATTGAAACCGATCAGCAGGTGCAGGCAGTAGCTTAATCAACCCGGGAATCTGTCCAAGAGTTGGGGAGTAGCTCAATGTTCGGGGCATTCTCGTCGGCTGACCAAGATGGCAACACAGCCCCCATCCGTCAATCTTCTGTCGGTGTGTCCTATGATCTCTCTCAGCGCGGGATGCCGGGAATTCTCTCCCTTGATTGGAGCCGTACAGACTACGGCGTTGCAGGCTTGGAGCAGGACATGGTCAGCCTGGGCTGGACCATCCCCTTTGGTGGCGCGGTTGCAGCACCTCAGACCTGCACCATGAACAATGCCCGCGGCAAGAACCGTGCTGCACTTTCGGCAACATTCGAATGCGCACCTGTTCTGGGAGCAAGCTGATAGGGTCGCACCTGCAGCCACCAAGCAGGTCCCAAGCGTAAAAGGATGCGCCCGCAGCGGTATTCTGCGGACGCAATCACTTATCCCGCGTTCCAAATCAGACCGATGATGTTTGCGGCCCGACTGCCGGTCACGTGTTGCACTGACAGCTCGTTTCCGGTCCGCCTAGTCGGCGGGTGAAAACCCGAAGATGCCGCGTGCGCTGTCTTCGGCCGACCGCTTGAGACGCCGGGCGGAAGGTTTGAGCCCCGCGCGCAGCTGCGCGTCGCTGTCCAGCACCGGCAGATCGAGCGTCACGCGCGAGGCCAGCATCGCCCGCGCCCCGGTCGAGCCTTCGAACAGGTAAAGATGCAGGTCGTCCCAGGCCAGATGCCCGCCCTCATGCAGGCGCCGCACGTCCGAGACGAAGTCGTGGCATTGCTGGTTTTCCATCAGCAGGACCTGATTGCGCGCCTGCGCGAACATGTTGGCAAGCCCGACGAAATGGCTGACGGCAGTGTGAATGTGCATCAGCACGGCCTGCGTATAGACCAAGTCCGCCTGCGGCCAATGCCGCGAAAAGGGCATGGTGATGTCCTGCAGGGCAAGTCTTCCGTCCATGTCGGGATGAAGACGCCGCGCAAGACGCAGCTGGCTTGCCCCCCGGTCGCCGCCGGTGCAATGGATCTGCGGGAACAGCCGCTGCATCGTGGCGATGTGGTCGCCCCCGCCGCAACCCACCTCGTGGACCGAGGACGGCTGCAGCCGCCCGGCCGCTTCCAGGATGAGAATCTGGTTGGGGTGCAGTTCCGCACCTTGTGTATCAAGCCGCCCGGTCGCCGCGTCGAAGCGCAGCTGCCCTTCGCTTGAACGTGCCTGAAACTTGCTTTCGACATCGCCCTTCAACCGCCGTTCATAGCTGTCGGCGGTGTAGTTCTCCCAATCGAAATCGTCATCGTAATACTTGCGGCCCTTGTAGAACAGCCGTCGGATCAGGCTCATCCTGCCGGTCCCCCGCTTGACGTTGCGCATCGTGGTGTCGGACTAGACCGAAAGACAGGGCCGCACAAGACTTGGCCCCGGTGACAGGAGGCGTCGCGCGCCGTAAACTGCCGCCCATGGCAACACCTGTCTCCAGCATCCGCAATCTCGGCCCGGCCTTCGAGGCCGCCTGCACCCGCGCCGGGATCGCGTCGGCGGAAGACCTGCGCGCGCTCGGGGCCGATGCGGCCTATGCGCGCCTTCTCGAAACCGGGGAGCGGCCCCATTTCATCGCCTATTACGTGCTGGTCATGGGGTTGCAGGGCCGCCCCTGGAACGATTGCAAGGGCAAGGAAAAGGAAGCCCTGCGCGCCCGGTTCGACGCGATCAAGGCAGCCCGCAGTCCCGAAAGTCAGGTCTTGGGCGAACTTGGCCGCTTTCTGGACGAGATCGGCGTGATCGACCGCAAGCAGACATGAAAAAGGCCGCGCAAAACTTTGCGCAGCCTTGAGAATTTCGATCTGAAAGCCTCAGCCGACCAGTTCGATTCCGGCGAAGAACAGCGCGATTTCCTGCGCCGCGGATTCCGGCGCGTCCGAGCCGTGGACCGAGTTTTCGCCCACGCTCTGGGCGAATTCGGCCCGGATGGTGCCGGGGGCCGCGTCTGCGGGGTTGGTGGCGCCCATGATCTCGCGGTTCTTGGTGATGGCGTTCTCGCCTTCCAGAACCTGCACGACGACGGGGCCCGACGACATGAATTCGCACAATTCGTCGTAGAAGGGGCGCGCCTTGTGCACCTCATAGAACTTGCCGGCCTGCGCCTTGGTCATGTGGATGCGCTTCTGCGCGACGATGCGCAGGCCTGCATCTTCGAACTTCTTGTTGATGGCGCCGGTCAGGTTGCGCGCGGTGGCGTCCGGCTTGATGATCGAGAAGGTGCGTTCCAGTGCCATGGGAAACTCCTGTCAATGAAAGGTCCGGGTCTGCGGGCGCAGTCCGGACCGGGATTCTATTGGCCGCGGGGCTAGCATGAGGCGCGCCGCATGGGAAGGCCCCGTGCCGCGAAAAGCGGATAGCGGCGCCCGATTGACAGCCGCGCGCCCGCAGGTCACACCCCGCCCATGCTGAGGATAGAAGACATCACCTATGCCATCGCCGGGCGCCGCCTGTTCGAGGAGGCGCGCGCGACGATTCCGGCAGGCCACAAGGTGGGCGTGGTGGGCCGCAACGGGACGGGCAAGACCACCCTGTTCCGCCTGATCCGCGGCGAACTGGCGCTGGAGGGGGGCCGGATCGCGCTCCCCACCCGCGCCCGCATCGGCGGCGTCGCACAGGAAGCGCCCGCGACGCAGGACAGCCTGCTGGACACCGTGCTCGCCGCCGATACCGAACGCGCAGCGCTGCTGTCCGAGCAGACCGACGACCCCGCCCGCATCGCCGAGATCCAGATGCGGCTGGCCGATATCGACGCCTGGTCGGCCGAGGCGCGCGCGGCGTCCATCCTGAAGGGACTCGGCTTCGACGAAGCCGCGCAGGCGCGGCCCTGCTCGGATTTCTCGGGCGGCTGGCGGATGCGCGTGGCGCTGGCGGGGGTGCTGTTCGCGCAGCCCGACCTGCTGCTTCTGGACGAACCGACGAACTATCTCGATCTCGAAGGGGCGCTGTGGCTGGAAAGCTATCTCACGCGCTATCCCCATACCGTGCTGGTCATCAGCCATGACCGCGGTCTGCTGAACCGCGCGGTCGGCGCGATCCTGCATCTGGAGGACCGCAAGCTGACCCTTTATCAGGGTGGCTATGACACCTTCGCGCGGGCGCGCGCCGAAAAGCTGGCGCTGGCCGAGTCCGAGGCGAAAAAGCAGGAGGCGCGGCGCGCGCATCTGCAATCCTATGTGGACCGCTTCCGCTACAAGGCCGACAAGGCGCGGCAGGCGCAATCGCGCATCAAGGCGCTGGCACGGATGCAGCCGATCACCTCTCCGCAGGAAGCGGCGCTGCGCGCCTTCACCTTCCCCGAACCCGAACAGCTGTCGCCGCCCATCGTGGCGCTGGACGGGGCGGCGGTTGGGTATGGCGACCGGACAGTGCTGTCACGTCTGTCGTTGCGCATCGATCAGGATGACCGCATCGCGCTTCTGGGGCGCAACGGCGAAGGCAAGTCGACCTTGTCGAAGCTGCTGGCGGGGCGGCTCATCAAGTCCGAGGGTCGCCTGACCACATCGTCGAAGCTGCGCGTGGGATATTTCGCGCAACATCAGGTGGACGAATTGCGGGTCGAGGAAAGCCCGATCGACCACCTGCGCCGCCTGAGGCCCGGCGAGACGCCCGCGAAGCTGCGCGCGCGGCTTGCGGGATTCAGCCTGACCGCCGATCAGGCGGACATGAAGGTGGGCAAGCTGTCGGGCGGGCAGAAGGCGCGCCTGTCGCTGCTGATCGCCACGATCGACGCGCCGCACATGCTGATCCTGGACGAACCCACCAACCATCTCGACATCGAAAGCCGCGAGGCGCTGGTCGAGGCGTTGACCGCCTATACCGGCGCGGTGATCCTGGTCAGCCACGACATGCACCTGCTGGAACTGGTGGCCGACCGGCTCTGGCTGGTAAAGGACGGCGCGGTCACGCAATATGACGACGATCTCGACACCTACCGCGCCGGTCTTCTGGGCGGCGAGGATCGCGGCGCAAGCGGGCGCGGCGGAAAATCGAAGAAGGCCCCCCGCGCCGATCTTGTCGCCTTGCGCAGCGACCTGCGCCGCTGCGAAGAACGGCTCGAGAAATTGTCCGACATGCATGCAAAACTGCAAAAACGGCTGGCGGACCAAACGCTTTACGAAGATGCGCGGCAGGCCGAGCTGGAACAATGGAACCGCAAATTCGCCGAAGTCGAGGACGGCATCGCCCGGGCAGAGGCGCTGTGGATCGAAGCACAGGAACGACTCGACGCAGCGCTGAACATCTGACCCCTGCCTTTTCGCCGCCCGGACCTTATATTTCCCCACGGGTGTCGAGGGGATTTCGCGGATGAACGATCTGCAATTAGGCCATCTGGCTTATCTGGTGCTGCTGGTTGCGGTGGTCGTCTATGCCTTCGTCCAGCACCGGCAGGGGCTGAACCGCACGCTGCAGCAGGCCGCGTTTTGGGGTCTGATCTTTCTGGGCGCCATAGCAGCCTATGGCATGTGGGGCGACATCCGGCAGATCGTGACCCCGCAACAGGCGGTCTTCACCGAGGAAGGCCGGGTCGTCGTGCCACGGTCGCGCGACGGACATTATCACCTGACACTCGACGTGAACGGCACCCCGGTGGAGTTCGTGGTCGATACCGGCGCGACCGGGGTCGTGCTCAGCCAGCGCGATGCAGACCGCGTGGGGCTTGACCCGGCGAACCTGATCTATCTGGGCCGCGCCATGACCGCCAACGGCGAGGTGCGAACCGCGCCTGTCCGGCTCGACTCCGTGGCTCTGGGAGGGATCGTCGACCGCAACATCCCGGCCTGGGTGAATGAAGGCGCGCTCGACACTTCTCTGCTCGGCATGGAGTATCTGCAGCGCTGGGACCGTATCGAGATCGCGCGGGACGAATTGATCCTGACGCGCTGACGCCCCGGCGCCGCGCATGCGTCCCACGCGGGATTTGCGTATTTGGGACGAGAAGAAGCAGGTCAGCTTTCGGCCTTCTTCTGCCAGCGCCCGCTGTCTTCCGACCAGTACTGCGCGGCGCAGCCCGCGGCGGTCAGCGCCTTCCACTGGCCGCGCGCGACGCTCAGCGCCGCCTCGTCATTGCCGTCGAAGAGAATGCAGGTGCGTTCAAGGCGCTGCACCTCTTCTGGCGTGACATCCGCGCCGTCCACCGACATCAGGCAGGCAGCGTTGTTGGCCGCGGCCCGGTCGGTCGTCAGCAGGATCGGTTGCAGCGCGTCATGCTTGCCCCCGGCCAGACCATGGGGCAGGAAGTCATCGCCCGATGTGATCCAGAGCCGTTCATCGAGCCAGGCAAGGTGGGCCGCGTCGCGCCCCCGGACAACGACGCGCCAGCCTGCCTCGCGCGCCTTGCCCAGAAGCGCGGGCAATGTCGCGTCGAGCGGGCGGCGCGTAAGATGGTAGAAATAGGCCGCACCCATCAGCGCGTCTCGTATTTGTCCGCGATCAGCCGGTTCAGCGCCAGCACGCCCCATCCCGTCGCGCCCTTGGGCGCATAGCGCGTGTCGGAGGAGACCGAGGCCACGCCCGCGATGTCGAGATGGATCCAGGGCATGTCGTCCTTCACGAAGCGCTTGAGGAACTGCGCCGCGGTGATCGATCCGCCGGCACGGCCGCCCACGTTCTTCATGTCGGCGATGCGCGATTTCAGCAGATCGTCATAGGCCTGGCCCAGCGGCATGCGCCATGCGCCTTCGTCCTCGGACTTCGCCGCGCAGAGGAAGGCGTCACAGAAGGCGTCGTCGTTGGAAAAGACGCCCGCGTTTTCATGGCCCAGCCCGATGATGATCGCGCCCGTCAGGGTGGCGAGGTCGATCATGCCTGCGGGCTTGAAGCGCTCCTGCGCGTACCACATGACGTCGCACAGGACGAGGCGGCCTTCGGCGTCGGTGTTGATGATCTCGACCGTGTCGCCCTTCATCGATTTCACCACATCGCCCGGCCGCGTCGCCGTGCCCGAGGGCATGTTCTCCACCAGCCCCACAAGGCCCACGACATTGGCACGTGCCTTGCGCAGCGCAAGCGCGCGCATGACCCCCGCGACGACGGCGCCGCCGCCCATGTCCATGGTCATGTCTTCCATCCCCGCCGCGGGCTTGATCGAGATGCCGCCGGTGTCGAAGACGACCCCCTTGCCCACCAGCGCCAGTGGTGCGGCGTCGGTCTCGCCGCCCTCCCAGCGCATGACGACGACCTTCGAGGGGCTGGCCGACCCCTGCCCGACGCTGAGGAGCGTGCGCATGCCAAGTTCTGCCAGGCGGTCCTCCTCGAGCACCTCGACCTTCAGGCCGAGCGCGGTCATCGCCGCGAGACGGTCGGCGAATTCGGTGGTGGTGAGCACGTTGGCCGGTTCGTTCACCAGATCGCGCGTGAAGACGACGCCTTCGGCCAGTGCCATCTGCAGGGCGACCGCTGCGCGCAGGTCATCGACCGCGTCATGGGCGAGCGTGACCGCCCCCCGCGCGGTTTCGTCCGCGGCGGGCGTTCTGTGCGCGTCGAAATTGTAGTCGCGCAAGGCCAGCCCCAGGGCCAGCGCATCGGTCTGCGTCCGGGCGCCGGCGCAGACCAGAAGCGCCGCGCGCCCCTTGGCGCGCGCCAGCGCCACGCCCGTCTTGCGGGCAAGGATCGCATCGGGTCGGTTCGGCAGCACCGCGACATGCAGCGCTTCGGCAGCAAGCCCCGCGGGAAAGGCGAAGGACGTCACGCTGCCCGGCTTGGCCTTGGCGAAGGCCTCCGATCCGATCCAGCGTTTGACTGCGCCGCGCGACAGTCTGTCGGCGCGCCGCGCGCAGGCATCCATCCGGCCTTCGGGGCTGACGAAGACGGCGACATGGCCCCCGGCCCCGTCGATGGCTGCCGGGTCGGTGGAAGCGAAGGCGAATTCGGTCAGGCGGGTCATGCGGCGTCTCCCATATCTGGTGGGTCAGAGGTAACGCGACCGCCGCCCCTTGACCAGATAGCAGTTTCGCGGGCGCCAGGATTGTTCTAGAAGAGGCATCAGGTAATAGGGCACAAGGCCTGGGGGTCAACGCGTGTCGCGATACGACAGATATGTTCTGTCGCAGCTTCTGTGGCTGTTCGGGTTCTTCGCGCTGATTCTGGTCGGCGTGTTCTGGATCAATCGCGCGGTCACGCTGTTCGACCGGCTGATCGCCGATGGCCAGTCGGCGATGGTCTTTCTGGAATTCAGCGCGCTCAGCCTGCCGAACCTGATCCGCATCGTGCTGCCCATCGCCGCCTTCGCCGCGTCGGTCTATGTCACCAATCGCCTGACGAGCGAAAGCGAACTCACCATTATGCGAGCGACCGGGTGCAGCCCCTGGCGCATGGCCCGGCCCTTTGCGGTTTTCGGTCTTGTCGCGGCCGGCATGATGAGCGTGCTGACCCATGTTCTCCTGCCCGCCTCGATCGACCAATTGGCGCAGCGCGAGGCGGAAGTGTCCCGGGACACGACCGCGCGGCTTCTGACCGAGGGCACCTTCCTGCACCCGACGCGCGGCGTCACCTTCTACATCCGCAGCATCGATGGCGACGGCACGCTCCGCGACGTCTACCTTTCGGACCGGCGTGCGCCCGATGTCACCCAGACATACACGGCGCGCGCGGCCTATCTGGTGCGCGACGGAGAGCGGGTGAACCTGATCATGGTGGATGGCCTTGCCCAGCGGTTGATCCAGTCCGACGAAACGCTGTCGCTGACGAACTTCGCGGAGCTCGGCTATGACATAACGGCGCTCATCCGGCGCGACGCGGCGCAGGGGCGCCACCTGCGGGCCATCCCGACGCGGGAACTCATGTTCGACCGTGCCGCGGTCACAGGCTCCGATGGCTATACCGAGGGCGCACAGGCCGAAGAGTTGCACCTGCGCTTTGCCCGGGCGGCGATCTGCGTGGCGGTGGCGCTGATCGGCTTCGCCGCGCTCACGGCGGGGGGCTATTCGCGGTTCGGCGTCTGGCGTCAGATCGTGCTGGCGGTAACGGTGCTGATCCTTCTCGAAGGGCTGCGCGGAGTGGTGTCGGAACCTGTCCTGCGCAATCCGGCCGCATGGCCGGTTCTTTATCTGCCGACGCTTCTGGGCCTCGCCATCGCGGCGGGACTTCTGCAGATGTCAGGAAGGCCGGTTGTCCTGCGGCGGCGGACGGTGACGCCATGACGCTGCATTTATATTTCGCCCGCCGTTTCCTGATCACCTTTCTGAGCATCACGGTTCTGTTTCTCGCCCTTCTCGCGCTGCTCGACCTGATCGATCAGCAGCGGCGTTTCGACGGCTTGGACCTCGGCTTCGGGCGGATCATGCAGTTGGTCCTTCTGAACGTGCCCGCCGCAGTGAGCGAAATCCTTCCTCTCATCATGATCCTCGCCACCATCGCGCTCTTCGTGACGCTGGCACGGACAAGCGAACTGGTGGTTACCCGTGCCGCCGGGCGGTCAGGGCTCAACGTGCTTCTGGCACCGGTGACGGTTGCGGGGCTGATCGGGATCTTCGCGGTCTCGACGCTCAATCCGATCGTTGCGGCGACGTCTGCCCAGGCAGACCGCCTGACCGAACTGTACCGGACGGGGGGAACCTCTGCCCTGTCGATCAGCACCGAAGGGCTCTGGCTGCGGCAGGGCAGCGCGGCCAGCCAGACGGTGATCCATGCCAAGGGCTACAACGCGGATGCGAGCGAATTGTTCGACGTCACCTTTCTTGGGTTCGAGCCCGAAGGAACCCCGAACCAGCGGATCGAGGCCGATGCGGCGCGGCTTGTCGACGGGGCATGGCAGTTGCGCGGGGCGAAGGTCTGGACGCTTGCGGCCGGTCAGAACCCCGAGACGACCGCCGAACGCCATGACGCGTTCAGTGTCCCGTCGACCCTGACGCAGGAGCGCATCCGCGATACGCTGGGCACGCCGCGCGGCGTGTCGATCTGGGACCTTCCCGACACGATCCGCGAACTGGCGCAGGCGGGTTTTTCGACCAAGCGGCATCAGGTCTGGCTGCAGACCGAACTCGCGCGGCCCTTGTTCCTTCTAGCCATGGTGCTGGTCGCAGCCGCCTTCACCATGCGGCATGCGCGCTTCGGTGGCACGGGCGTCGCGGTCCTGGTCGCGGTGCTTCTGGGATTTGCGCTTTATTTCGTGCGCAATTTCGCGCAGGTGCTTGGCGAGAACGGCCAGCTTCCGATACTGCTGGCCGCATGGGCGCCTCCGGTGGCTTCGGTCATGCTGGGCGTTGGGCTGCTTCTGCAGACGGAGGACGGCTGAGATGGCGCTGTCGCGGGTCAGGATGGGAGCAATGGCGGCGCTGGTGGCGTTGTGGCCCGTTCTGTCGACAGCGCAGACCACCGCCCCTGCCCCGCCCGCCGTCCTGATCGCCGACCGGGTCAGTGTGACAGATGATGGCCACCTGATCGCGGAAGGCAGCGTGGAGGCCTATCAGGGCAACCAACGCCTGACCGCACGGCGCATCGTCTATGACCGGAGCACCGAAACACTGCAGATCGAAGGGCCGATCCGTCTGCAGGACGGAGACGGCACGACGATACTCGCCGAGGCCGCGCAACTCGACCAGGACCTGACCGACGGCCTGCTTCTGGGCGCGCGCATGGTGATGGACCAGAACCTGCAACTGGCCGCGGTCCAGATGACGCGGTCGTCGGGGCGGTTCACGCAGCTTTACCGCACCTCGGTCACCTCGTGCCGGATCTGCGCCGAGGGCGAGGCGCCGCTCTGGCAGATCCGGGCGCGCCGGGTGATACATGACCAGCAAGAACGCCAACTCTATTTCGAGGAAGCACAGCTGCGCGTGCTGGACGTCCCGGTTTTCTATGTGCCGCGCCTGCGCCTGCCGGACCCGACGCTTGACCGCGCGTCAGGCTTTCTCATCCCGTCGCTGCGCACCACCTCGCAGCTCTCCACAGGGATCAAGGTGCCCTATTTCTTCCGTCTTGGCGATCATGCGGACATCACGGTAGCGCCCTATCTGTCGCCGAAGACGCGCACGGTCGACCTGCACTACCGGCAGGCGTTCGAACGCGGGCGCATCGATCTGGAAGGCGCGCTGACCCGCGACGACATCCGCCCCAACACGTGGCGGGGCTATCTCTGGGGCGCGGGGGCCTTCGCGCTGCGGTCGGGCTATGTGCTCAGCTTCGATATCGAACATGTCAGCGACGACGGCTATTTCTTCGATTATGGCCTTCCGGCCAGCGACCGGCTGGACAGCGAACTGGCGCTGACGCGGGTGACGCGCGACACCTTCTTCCGCACCGCGTTCATCCATGTGGACAGCCTGCGCACCGGCGAGATCGAGGATCAGATGCCCACCCGCATCGCCGATGTCGTCTATGAACGGCGCTTCTTCCCGCGTGCGATCGGAGGAGAAGTTCGGATGGGCCTGATCGGCCATACCCATCTGCGGCAATCTGATCTGGATGCGCTGGGCCGCGACGTGGCGCGCAATTCGGTCGAACTGGGCTGGCTGCGCGACTGGACCTTCGCCTCGGGGCTGCGGATCGACTGGCGCATGGGCGTCGATGTGGATCTGGCCGAGGTCCGTCAGGACGCGGCCTTCGCCCACCGCCTTCAGCGGCACTCGCCTTATGCGGCGCTGGGCTTCAGCCTGCCGATGTCCCGGGCGACGGCGGGCGCCACGCAATTCCTCGAACCGATCGTGCAGATCGGCTGGGCCGATACGCGCGGCGACGCGATGCCCAACGACGAAAGCGGGCGCGTCGAGTTCGACCCCGGCAATCTCTTCGCCCTGTCGCGCTTTCCCGAACGCGACATGCGCGAGGACGGCGCGACGCTTGCCTATGGCCTGACATGGAGCCGGTTCACCCAGGATGGCGGAGATCTCGCGCTGACACTGGGCCAGGTACTTCGTCAGCGCCCGCAGCCCGGTTTCTCTGCCACCTCGGGCCTTCAAGGCGAAAAATCGAACTTCCTTCTGGCCGGTCAGATCAACACCGAATTCGGTCTGGGCCTTACGGGACGGGCCATCTTCGACGATGGCCTCGACGTCGCCAAGACCGAGATGCGCGGCTCCTGGACCGGAGACAGGCTGCGCGTTGCCGGCACCTATGTCTGGCTGCAGGCGGATGGCGGCGAAGGCAGGTTGCAGGCGGTGTCCGAATTCTTTTTCGATGGGGCCTACGACCTGAACGACGTCTGGACCGCTTCGGCCAACTGGCGCTACGACACCGCCGACACGCGGGCCGCAACGGCGGGTCTCGGCCTGACCTACCAGAACGAATGCGTCATGGTCGACCTTTCGCTCAACCGTCGCTATACCTCGACGACAAGTGTTGAGCCTTCGACCAATTTCGGATTTACCATCGCGTTGAGGGGCTTCAGCGCCAGCAACGGAACGGAAAGATACGTCAGATCATGCAGCTAGGATCGCGCCTTTCTTCGCGCCTGCCCAAGGGCGGTATTGTCACGCTGGCCGCGGGGGTGGCGATGACGCTGCTCACGGCGCTGATTGCCGGACAGGCCGGCGCACAGAGCCCGTTCTCGCCCGCCATCCGCGTCAACGAGGATACGATCAGTTATTACGAGATCGACCAGCGCGCCCGCTTCCTGCTTTTGCTGCGCGCCCCCGGCATCCCCGAGGAAGAGGCCCGCAAGGTTCTGATCGAGGAACGGCTCAAGCGGCAGGCGGTGCGCAGCGCCGGGATCGCGGCGACCGAGGAAGAGATCGCCACAGGCCTCACCGAATTCGCCGCCCGCGCCAACCTGACGGCCGAGGAATTCACCGAGGCCCTGACACAGGAGGGTGTCGATCCCGCCACGTTCCGCGACTTCGTCAAGAATGGCGTGGAATGGCGCGAATATGTGCGCGCCCGTTTCCTGCCCCGGTCCCGGCCAAGCGATGCGGAAATCGACCGCGCGCTGGGTGCCGATGGCGGAAGCGGCGGGGTACGGGTGCTGTTGTCGGAACTCATCATGCCGGTGACGCCCGAGACGCTGGAGGAAGTGACCGAACGCGCCGAGCGCATCGCCCAGATCACCGAATTCGGTGCCTTTTCGGCCGAGGCCTCGCTCTATTCCGCGACCGCGACTCGCGACAATGGCGGGCGGATGGACTGGATGCCCCTGACCAACCTGCCGCCGCAGCTGCGCCCGCTGATCCTGGGCCTTGCCCCAGGCGAGGTGACGGCGCCCATCGGGCTGCCCAACGCCATCGCGCTGTTCCAGCTGCGCGAAATTCAGGAGACGGATGTAGGCGAGCCCGAGATCGCAGCTATCGACTATGCCGCCTACTACATTCCCGGCGGACGCAGCGAGGTGGCGCTGGCGCAGGCCGCGCGCGTCGCGGCCGAGGTCGATACCTGCGACGATCTCTTTGCGGTGGCCAAGGGCCAGCCGGAAGAGGTTCTCGACCGTCAGAGCCTGGCGCCCGCGGATATCTCCCGCGACATTGCCCTGGAACTGGCCAAGCTCGACGAAGGCGAAGTGTCGACCGCGCTGACGCGGGCCGATGGGCAGACGCTGGTCTTCCTGATGCTCTGCGGACGGACAGCGGCGATCAACGAATCCGCCTCGCGCGAGGATGTGGCGAATGCGCTCTTGCAGCAGCGGATCGCGGCCTTCGCCGACAGCTTCCTTGAACAGCTGCGCGCCGACGCCCTGATCGTCGAGAATGAATGACGCACCTGTCGTCCTGACCTGCGGCGACCCGGCGGGCATAGGCCCGGAACTGGCGGCAAAGGCTTGGGCAGAACTGGGCGCCGGCCTGCCCTTCTTCTTGCTGGGCGATCCGGCCCACCTGCCCCCGGGCACCCCCCATGTGGTGATCGAGGACCCCGCGCAGACCGCAGCCGCCCTGACACGCGGTTTGCCGGTGCTGGCCCATCCCTTCCCTGCCCCCGCCCGGCCGGGCCATCCTGACCCTGCGAACGCGGGCGACACCGTGGCGGTCATCGCGCGCGCCGTGGCGCTGGTGCAGTCGGGACGCGCCCGGGCGGTCTGCACTGCGCCCATCTCGAAGCAGGTACTGATCGATGGGGCGGGCTTCGCCTATCCCGGCCATACCGAATATCTGGCGGCGCTGGCCGGCGTGGAGCGGGTGGTGATGATGATTGCCGCGCCTGACCTGCGCGTGGTGCCCGCGACGATCCATATCCCGCTGTCGCAGGTGCCCTCGGCACTGACGCCTGATCTGCTTCGCGACACGATCCGTATCACCGAAGACGGGCTGCGCCGCCAGTTCGGGATCGCAGCGCCGCGCATCGCGGTGGCGGGGCTGAACCCCCATGCGGGCGAAGGCGGCAAGCTGGGACACGAGGAAGGCACTTGGATCGCCCCCCTCATCCGCGAGATGCAGGCCGAAGGCCACGCCGTCACCGGCCCCCACCCCGCCGACACGATGTTTCACGCTGCGGCGCGCGCCCGCTATGACGCGGCGGTGGCGATGTATCACGACCAAGCGCTGATCCCGGTCAAGACGCTCGACTTCGACAGGGGCGTGAACGTGACGCTGGGCCTGCCTTTCGTGCGCACCTCGCCCGATCACGGCACCGCGTTCGACATCGCCGGAGAAGGTATCGCCAATCCGACCAGCCTGATCGAGGCGCTGCGCCTTGCTCACCGCATGACGCAAACGGCATGAGCGGGATCGACACCCTGCCCCCCCTGCGCGAGGTGATCGCGGCGCACGGGCTGTCGGCGAAGAAGGCGCTTGGGCAGAACTTCCTGCTCGACCTGAACCTGACAGCCAAGATCGCGCGGGTTGCCGGCGATCTGACCGGCGCCGACGTGCTCGAGATCGGGCCCGGGCCCGGCGGACTGACGCGGGGGCTTCTGGCCTCGGGCGCGCGCAGGGTCGTGGCGGTGGAAAAGGACGCACGCTGCCTGCCCGCGCTCGACGAGATCGCCGCCACCTATCCGGGGCGGCTGCAGGTGGTGTCGGGCGATGCGCTCGACCTCGATACCGCTGCGCTTCTGACGCCGCCGATCAAGGTCGTGTCGAACCTGCCCTACAATGTGGGCACAGAACTTCTGGTGCGCTGGCTGACGCCGCCCGTCTGGCCGCCGTTCTGGTCAAGCCTCACGCTCATGTTCCAGCGCGAGGTGGCCGAGCGTATCGTCGCACGGCCCGGCGGCAAGGCCTATGGGCGGCTGGCCGTGCTGGCACAGTGGCGGGCCGACGGGCGCATCGCGCTGACCCTGCCCGCGGCGGCCTTCACGCCCGCGCCCAAGGTGGACAGCGCCGTTGTGCATCTGACCGCCCTGCCCGAACCGCGTTTTCCGGCGGATCCACAGGTTCTGTCACGGGTAGTGGCGGCGGCCTTCAACCAGCGCCGCAAGATGCTGCGCGCAGCGCTCAAGGGCCTTGCCCCGGATATCGAAGACCGGCTGAAGACCGCAGGTATCTCGCCCACAGACCGCGCTGAACAGGTTCCGCTCGAAGGCTTCTGCGCGCTGGCCCGCGCGCTGGGGGGCTGAGTTACTCAGCCGCCGCGGTCGCGCTGTCGTCTTCGGCAGGGGCCGCATCTCCGCTCGACTTGCGGCGGGGCTTGCGGCGTGTCGACTTGCGCGGCTGGCTTTCGGGCGTTTCGACAAGGGTGTCGCCGTCGCCATCGGAAGGATCGGCGACCTCGAAGGCATCGGGCGCGGGATCCATCGCAGCCGGGGCTTCGGGCTCCGGGGTGTTCGATTCGCGTTCCTGCCGTTCGGCGCGTTCGCGATCGCGTTCGGCCTGACGTTCGCGGTTGAACCGCTCCTGCTCTTCGCGGCGGGCGTCGATCTCGCGCTGCGCCTCGCTCAGCAAGCGGGTATAATGTTCGGCGTGCTGCTGGAAATTCTCGGTCGCCACGCGGTCATTCGAGAGCTGCGCGTCACGGGCAAGCTGGTTATACTTCTCGATGATCTGCTGGGGCGTGCCACGCACCTTGCCTTCGGGTCCCGAACTGTCGAAGACCCGGTTGATGACATTGCCGCCCGAGGGGGGCCGGTTGCGGTTCGGTTTCGACCGCGAACGTGACTTGGATGATCTCATGAAACGCGTATCAGCCTTGTGATAACTGTCCGAATGCTTGCCTGATGCCTTGGTCGCTTGTGGAAGTGCGCTGTGACTGTCGGGCTAGCCTTCGATCCGGAGGAGCAGACTTTCACCGCGCCAACCGGGATCGATACGCCCGAATAAACACGTTGCGGCCCTGCAGACAAGGGGAAGATGGCGGATTCGTCCGATTTCTGACGATTGTGGCGGGAAACGGCCCTGCAAAGGCGTCACCCGGCGGCGACCACGCGGTCGCGGCCGTCCAGATCGCGCAGCACGCGCACGTCTGCGAATCCCGCGTCGCGGAACAATGCGGCCACAGCCGCGCCTTGCTGCCAGCCGATCTCGACCAGCACGCGGCCGCCCGGGGCCAGATGCGCGGGAGCGCCGACGGCGATGCAGCGATAGGCCGACAGGCCGTCGCCGTCGTCGGTCAGCGCAAGGCGGGGTTCATAGCGGCGCACCTCGTCCGACAGCGACGCGATCTCGTCCGCGGCGATATAGGGGGGGTTCGACACGATCAGATCGAAGCGCCCCTTGACCGCGCCGAACCAGTCCGACAGGAGTATATCGGACCGTGCGGCCACCCCGTGCAGGTGCGCATTGGCACTGGCCTGCAGGCAGGCGGCTTCGCTGATATCGACGCCAAGGCCCGTGGCCTGCGGCACTTCTGCCAGAAGCGTCACAAGGATGCAGCCCGACCCGGTGCCCAGATCGAGCACACGCGCAAACGGCCGCGACAGGGCTGCTTCCACCAACGTCTCGGTCTCGGGCCGGGGGTCGAGGACCTCGGCCGAGACCTTGAAGCGCCGCCCGTAAAAAGCGCGCTCGCCCACCAGATGCGACACCGGTACGCGCACGGCGCGCAGCGAGATGAGGTGTTCATACCGGTCCTCGATCTCGGGCGTCAGGTCCTCGGGCGCGATCAGGGTGACGCGGGCGGCGTCGATCCGCGCGGCATGCGCCAGAAGGACACGCGCATCGCGGGCCGGATCATCGACGCCGGCCGCACGCAGCCGGGCGGTGGCGGCGACAAGGGCAGCGGCGGCGGTGGTCATGTGGCTGTCTCGGCCAAGCGGCGGGCGCGGTCTTCGGTGATGAGCGCGTCGATCACCTCGTCCAGATCGCCTTGCAGGATTTGATCGAGCCGGTAGAGCGTCAGGTTGATCCGGTGATCGGTCATGCGGCCTTGCGGGAAATTGTAGGTGCGGATGCGTTCTGACCGGTCGCCTGATCCGACCTGCGCCTTGCGGTCGGCGGCGCGCGCCTCGTCCGCGCGGCGGCGTTCAAGATCGTAAAGCCGCGTCTTGAGCACCTGCATCGCGATGGCGCGGTTCTGGTGCTGCGATTTCTCGGAACTGGTGACGACAAGGCCGGTCGGGATATGGGTGATGCGCACCGCGCTGTCGGTGGTGTTGACGTGCTGGCCGCCCGCGCCCGACGCCCGCATCGTGTCGATGCGGATATCGGCCGGGTCGATCTGGATATCGACATCCGCCGCCTCGGGCAGGACGGCGACGGTCGCGGCGGATGTATGGATGCGCCCGCCGCTTTCGGTTTCGGGCACGCGCTGCACCCGGTGCACGCCGCTTTCGAACTTGAGCCGGGCGAAGACACCTTCGCCGCCGATCCGCGCGATCACCTCGCGTATGCCGCCCAGTTCGGTTTCCTGCAGTTCCACGATCTCGACCCGCCAGCCGCGCCCTTCGGCGTATCGCTGATACATCCGCAGAAGATCGGCGGCGAAAAGTGCTGCTTCGTCCCCGCCGGTGCCGGGGCGGATTTCAAGGATGGCAGGCCGCGCATCGGCTTCGTCCTTCGGCAGAAGCGCGATTTTGAGCGCCTCTTCCACCTGTGGCAGGCGGGCGCGCAGGCGCGGCAGTTCATCTTCTGCCAGGGCCTTCATGTCAGGGTCGGTCAGCATAGCCTCGGCGTCCACAAT
The DNA here is from genome assembly GCA_018401465.1 of Aestuariivita sp. Lineage (GTDB taxonomy): Bacteria > Pseudomonadota > Alphaproteobacteria > Rhodobacterales > Rhodobacteraceae > JAGYKE01. Next base: position 2,101,079 of record JAGYKE010000004.1, on the reverse strand, counting down.
CTCGGCGCGCAAGCGGTGCCAGGTCTCGATCTCGTCGACCACGGGTTTGAGTTCGGAATATTCCCGCGCCAGCGCGCCGATGTCGGCAGGATCGGTGCCCGCAGCCATGCGCGCCTCGAGGAACTGGAAGCGTTGCACGATCTGGGCAAGGCGGGCGTCAGAGACCATGGCGCGTGCTTGCGCGATCGGCGGGGTTTGGTCAAGTCCCAGCTTGCACTCGGCCTGCAGCGGCAGGCGGAATAATCTATCCATTTCTGGCACTTAACGCGCAAGCCTGTGGCCTGCGAGCGCCTTCAGCCCTGCGCCCGAACCCGGGCGAGTTCGTCAAGCCAGCCGTCGATGCGGGCGCGGTTCACCCCCAGATCCGACTGGCCGAAGCGCAGCCGGGCGTAAATGGTCAGGGTGTCGCCATTCTGCCGGACGGTCGTGTAATCGGGAAACCCCATGATCTTCGTGCGGGTGACGTAGGTGATCATGCCCTCGCCCACCGTACCGGCCAGAACGGTGGTGCGCGGCGTCGCGCGGGCGATGGCGTCGATCTGCGCTAGCGCGCTGTCTGCGTCAGGAACAACGCGCATCACGCCACCTGGCAGGTCACGGTTCTGCGTCACCTCGGGCGCGACATGCCATCGCGATGGATCGCTGGGCGCCAGCCGGATAAATCCCATCCCCACGACGACCAGCGCCACGAGAACCCACAAAACCATCATCACCCGTCCCATGTCGCACCCGGCCCGGGTATCGCCGGGTCCGGCCTTTATCTGTAGTTCACGCCCGGCAGCACGCAGAGCAGCTCGTAGACCAGATTCGCCGCCGTCAGGGCAGTGTTGCCGGACGGGTCATAGGGCGGAGAGACCTCGACCAGGTCACAGCCCACGATGTTCAGGCCGCGCAGCCCCCGGATCAGTTCCATCGCCTGTGCGCTGGTCAGCCCGCCGATTTCCGGTGTGCCGGTCCCCGGTGCGTATGCCGGGTCGAGACTGTCTATATCATAGCTCACATAGGTCGGCCTATCGCCGATATCGCGACGAATTTCCGCACCCAGCGGCGCAAGCGACCGGTGCCAGAGATCGGGCGCCAGAAACATCTGAAAGCCCCAGCCCTGCGCCTCGGTGAAGTCGGTGGCGGCGTAGCCAGTGCCGCGCAGGCCCACCTGATAGACCTTGTCGGGGATGATCAGCCCCTCTTCCCAGGCGCGGCGGAAGACGGTGCCATGGGTTTCGCGCATGCCGAACATTTCGTCATTCACGTCGGCATGTGCGTCGACATGGACCAGCGCGACAGGCCCATGCCTGCGGGCGATGGCGCGCAGGATCGGAAGGGTGATGGAATGATCGCCGCCCAGCGCGACAGGGATCACGTCATGCCGCAGAATCGCATCATAACTCTCTGCAATGATGCGGATACTCTCCGACAGCGAAAAGGTATTGATCGCAAGATCGCCGATATCGGCGATCTGCAGGCTGTCAAAGGGAGCAGCACCCGTCTGCAGGTTGTAGGGCCGGATCATCGCCGATTCCGCGCGGATCTGCTTGGGCCCGAACCGCGTGCCCGACCGCCACGAGGTGCCGATATCCATCGGCACGCCCAGAATCGCCACATCGAGCCCGTCTATCGTGTCGGCCGAGGGCAGCCGCATGAAGGTGTTGGGCCCCGAGAACCTCGCCAGATCATTGCCGCTGACCGGCTGGTTCCGCTCGCTCATTGCTTGTGCCAGCCCAGAAGCGCGATGATGTCGACCGCCACATGGGCACCCGCGACGGCGGTGGCACCTGTCGTATCATAGGGGGGTGAGACCTCGACGACGTCGCCGCCCTTGATATTGATGCCGGCCAGATCGCGCAGGATCGCCGACGCCTGCCAGCTGGCCAGACCGCCCCAGACCGGCGTGCCGGTGCCGGGAGCGAAGGCGGGGTCCAGCGCATCGATGTCGAAGGTCAGGTAGACCGGGTGATCCTCGACCACGTCCTTGATGCGGGCGACGGTGGCCGCCGCGCCGTTCTCGTGCACCCAGCGCGCATCAAGCGTCACGACGCCAAGAGGGTCTTCGTTCGTGGTGCGGATGCCGATCTGGACCGACCGTTCGGGGTCGATGATCCCAGCCTTCACCGCCTTGTAGAACATGGTGCCGTGATCCATGCGGGTCGGGTCGTCATCAGGCCATGTGTCGGAATGCGCGTCAAAGTGGACAAGCGACATGGGGCCGAACTTTTCGGCATAGGCCTTGAGGATCGGGAAGGATACGTAATGATCTCCGCCCAGCGCGACCGAGGCCGCGCCGGATGCAAGGATGCCCCGGATATGCGCGGTCAGCGCGTCGGGGAAATCGGGCACGCGGGCATAATCAAAGGCAAGATCGCCGTAATCCACGATGTTGAGCCGCTCAACCGGATCATAGGGCCAGCCATAGGGCGGATCGAAGGCCTGCAGCGTCGACGCCTCACGGATCGCGCGCGGGCCAAAGCGTGTGCCCGGGCGGTTCGTCACAGCCTGATCGAAGGGGACGCCGGTTACCGCCACATCGACGCCGGTCAAGTCCTTGGTATAGCGCCGCCGCAGGAAGGACGTGGCGCCGCCGAAGGCGTTCTCGAAGGATCCGCCACGCAAGCTTTCGCGCGTAAATGCCTGATCCACCTGTTTTCTTGCATCTTCAAAGGCCATGTTTTCCTCCGTCAGGCGATAGGTTGCGCGCGCTCGACCAGCCGCGCGAAGAAGGACGCGCCCACGGGTGCGACCGCGTCGTTGAAGTCGTATTCGGGGTGGTGCAGGCCCGCGCTGTCGCCCTGACCCAGAAACAGATAGGACCCGGGTCGCACCTGCAGCATGTAGGAAAAATCTTCGGCCCCCATCTCGCGCCCGGCCTCGGCCTCGACGCGGTCCGCGCCCGCGACCTCGCGCGCGACATCGGCGGCGAAGGTAGTGTTGTCGGGCGTGTTAACGGTGGCGGGATAGCCGATCTCGTAATCCAACTGGGCCGTCACGCCATAGCTCAGCGCTTGTCCCTTCACGATGGCCTCCATCCGCTCCATCACCATCTGCTGCACATGGGGGGCAAAGGTGCGCACGGTGCCGTTGATATATGCTGTGTCGGGGATGACGTTGTCGACCGTGCCGGTATGGATCTGCGTCACCGACACCACGAGATCGTCAAGCGCGTAGTGGTTGCGGCTCACGATGGTCTGGATTGCCTGCGCGATTCCGCAGGCTGCGATCACCGGATCGCGGGTCTCGTGCGGCATGGCGCCATGACCGCCCCTGCCCTTCACATGGATATGAAAGGTGTCGACCGCCGCCATGATCGGCCCCGGCGTGGTATAGAAACTGCCTGCCTCGACCCCCGGCGCATTGTGCAGCGCATAGACCTGCGCAATGCCGAAACGGTCCATCACGCCTTCGTCCACCATGACCTGCGCGCCGCCGCCCGCCTCTTCCGCGGGCTGGAAGATCAGCGCGACGCGGCCCGTGAAATTGCGCGTCTCGGCCAGATAGCGCGCGGCCCCCAAAAGCATCGTGGTGTGCCCGTCATGGCCGCAGGCATGCATCCGGCCTTCGTGACCCGAGGCATAGGGCAGCCCCGTCGCCTCGGTCATGGGCAGGGCGTCCATGTCGGCGCGCAGGCCGATGGTAGGGCCTTCGCCCTGCCCGTTGATGATGGCGACGATTCCGGTGCGCGCGATGCCTTCATGCACCTCGTCCACGCCGAAATCGCGCAGGCGTTCGGCCACGAAGGCCGCCGTCTTCGGGCAGTCGAGCCCCAGTTCGGGGATGCGGTGCAGATGCTGTCGCCAGGCCGCCATGTCCTCGGCGAAGGCGGCGATGCGGTTGATGACGGGCATGGGGTGGACTCCGGGGCGGTGCATCGGTCAAGAAGCATTTGACATGGATAAAGAAGCCCCCGCAATGCCCGATGACCGCCTCATCCACGACCCCAACGCCGGGATCGAGCGCCTGATCGAGATCATGCGCCGCCTGCGCGATCCACAGAGCGGCTGCCCCTGGGATATCGAACAGGATTTCGACACCATCGCCCCCTACACGATCGAGGAGGCCTACGAGGTCGCCGACGCGATCGAACGCCGCGACTGGGCCGATCTTGAAGGGGAACTGGGCGATCTTTTGCTCCAGACCGTCTATCACACGCAGATGGGCGCCGAGGCGGGGCATTTCACCTTCCAATCCATCGTGCGCGCGATTTCCGACAAGATGGTGGCGCGCCACCCCCATGTCTTCGGGGATGAATCCCGCGACAAGACGGCCGAGGACCAGACCCGCGACTGGGAAACGGTCAAGGCCGCGGAACGCGCCGCGAAGGCGCAGACAGGGGTGCTGGACGGTGTCGCGGTGGGCCTGCCCGCGCTTCTGCGGGCCTACAAGTTGCAGAAGCGCGCGGCGCGCGTGGGCTTCGACTGGCCCGATGCAAGCCATGTCATCGACAAGATCGCCGAGGAATCCGCCGAACTGGTGGAAGCGCGCGACCAGCTTGGCCCCGACGAGATCGAGGAGGAATTCGGCGACCTGATGTTCGTGATGGCCAATCTGGGCCGGCATCTGGGTGTCGAACCCGAAGCGGCGCTGCGCCGCGCCAACGCGAAGTTCACCCGCCGCTTCCGCGCGATCGAGACGGCGCTGGCCGCGCGGGGCAAACGCCCCGAAGACAGCGATCTGGCCGAGATGGACACGCTGTGGGACGCCGCAAAGGCTGCCGAACGCTCAGAGCGCTGAGCGCAGCGCCTCGGGCACGGTGATGCGCACAGGGTCGTCGTTGAGCTTGTCCGGTTCGATCAGGCTGCGCTGCCCCCGGTGAATCACCGCCGCATCAAGCAGCGCCACGGCAGGCGCGAACCCCTGCGACACGTCCAGCTCCCGCGCCTTTTCGAAGATCGCGAATTCCTTGTTGCGGATCTTCGCGGGTTTGGCCCAGTTCACCCAGAACCGGCCGGGCATCTCGGCGGCATCGCCGTTGGCCCGTGACTGCGCCACGATGTCCTGCCGCGCGGCCATGCGTTCGGCGTAATCGGGTGTCACGTAATGCAGATGGAACAGGAGGAGGTCCGGGTCGATCCGGAAGCGGCCATTCATCAGGCCATGCCCGCCCACGGTGTATTCCACCGGTTCGGCGATAATGCAGGGCTTCGTATAGCGCGCGGAAAGCAGCGCATGGGGATGATTGCCAAGCACGGTGCCGCCTTCGGCCGTACCATCTGCCGGCGTCGGAATCAGGTTCAGCCCCACCGGCGACAGTGCCGCGCAGTCATTGGGTGACGCCTCGAGATGGGCGATCAGCCCGCCCTTGTCGCCGACATAGACCACGATTTCATCGACATCGGTGCAAATCACCCGATCGTAAAAGGCCAAAAGACCCGAGCTGACCCCCGCGATCAGCCGCCAACGGCGTTTGGTCAGATCCATCGTGAGTTCGTCGCGCGGAACGTGGATGACATTGCAGCCCGCGGCGATGCGGTCGATCTCGGGGTCGCCGCCATGGTTCAGCACGAAGAGATCGCGCCGCGACACCACCTTCTCATTGTGCGATATCCACTTCTCCAGCAGCCAGTAGTCACGCCAGACCATGGTCAGAAAGGCGATGCGCATCGGCGATCCGCTCCCTCAGCCGCTGCGCCGGAACAGCGCGTGGTTGTCGAAATCCTGCACGCGGACATAACCGCGATCGGCCAGCACCTGCAAAAGCGGCATCTGCCAGACATCGTCATGGGATATCTCGAAGTAAAGGCTGCGCGGCCAGAGCGCCGGATCGGCCTGCAGCAGCGGCACGATCACCCGGTCTTCCAGCCCCTCGACATCCACTTTCAGGAAATCGACACGGCGCACCTTTGCCTGCACCAGACACTCGGCCAGCGGCCGGATCTCGACCGCCACGCTTTCGCTGCCGCCGTGGGCATAGGGTACGTCGATGCGCCCCTGCCCGAGATTGCCGTTGCGCGGAAAATGCAGGACGGAGTGTCCCGGTTTGGCCCCCACGGCACAATCGAAGATGCGCACCCGCGAGGTCAGCCTGTTCAGCGCGATGTTCACCGACAGCCGCGTGCGCATCACCGGGTTCGGTTCGAACGCGATGGCCTTGGCCCCTTTGCCTGCCGCCTTCAGAAGCGGCAGAAAGAACGCCCCGGCATTGGCGCCCACATCGACGATGACGGCAGCCGTCCCCGCCAGCGCGTCGGCAATTGCGCGCGTGGCGAGGTGTTCGGGCGGCAGGCCCGATTCCCACATTTTGAATTCGGTGTAGTTGTCCTTCGGGTGGACGATGAAGTCGCATCCCAGCGCATTAATGCGGGTGGGGGGAAGTATCTTGCGCAGCGTCTGGCGCACCTTGAGATCGTTCGGAAACCGCGCCCAGATCTCGCGCATCTTGGCATCCATCGCCGCATCGGCAACAGGTTCGGTCGGCACGTCCATGACCATCGTCTCCTGCTCGGGCTCTGCCCCCGACCTCTGGTGGGCCGGTGCGGTGGACTTGTGCTTTGCAGCGCCAAGGGACGTTGCACTTGTTACTCAAGGCCATTTATGAACTGAAGAATACAACCAAGGCAAGCATCCATGGCGCGACGCGCGATCATCATCGACACCGATCCCGGCCAGGACGACGCAGTCGCGATCCTGCTGGCGCTGGCCAGCGACGAACTTGAGGTTCTGGGCGTGACCGCCGTCGCGGGCAACGTGCCGGTGGCGCTGACCGAACGCAACGCCCGCATCGTGTGCGAACTGGCGGGCCGCCCCGACATCCCCGTCTTCGCGGGCTGCGACCGGCCCATAGCGCGCCCGCTGGTGACGGCGGAACATGTCCACGGCAAGACCGGGCTGGACGGGCCCGCCCTGCCTGACCCGGTCATGGCGCTGCAGACGGCGCATGGGGTCGATTTCATCATCGACACGCTGCGCACGCGGGCACCGGGCACGGTGACACTCTGCCCGCTGGGCCCGCTCACCAATATCGCCACCGCCTTCACCCGCGCCCCCGACATCGTGCCCCGGGTGCAGGAGGTCGTGCTGATGGGCGGCGCCTATTTCGAGGTGGGCAACATCACCCCCGCGGCCGAGTTCAACATCTTTGTCGACCCGGAGGCGGCGCAGATCGTCTTCCGGTCCGGCGCCCCGATCACGGTCATGCCGCTTGATGTCACGCACAAGGCGCTGACGACGCATGCAAGGGTCGAGGCCTTCCGCGCCATGGGGACTGAGGTGGGCCGCATGGTCGCCGAATGGACCGACTTCTTCGAACGCTTCGACAAGGAGAAATACGGCAGCCAAGGCGCGCCCCTGCACGACCCTTGCGTGATCGCGTATCTGATCCGGCCCGAGCTCTTCACCGGTCGCCACATCAACGTGGAGATCGAAGTTGCATCGGAGCTGACCCGCGGCATGACCGTCGCCGACTGGTGGCGCGTATCGGGGCGCGCGCCCAACGCCATGTTCATGGGCGATATCGACGCCGAGGGCTTCTTCGCCCTTCTCACCGAACGGCTGGCCCGGCTATGAGCGCCTCGATCCATCTTGCCGGCCCGGAGGACGAGGACCGCGTCCTGTCGCTGGTCGCGGCCTTTCACGCCGAACAGGGCTTCCCGCTCGATCCCGACCAGCGGCGCGCGGCGATCCATCCGCTGCTGTCGGGATCGCCCTATGGCAGCGTCTATCTGATCGGGCCGCAGCGCGCGCCCATCGGCTATGTCGCCGTGACCTTCACGTGGTCGCTGGAATATGGCGGGCTCGACGCGGCGCTCGACGAAGTCTACCTCCGCCCCGGCGTGCGCGGCCGCGGCATCGCGTCGGAAGTGCTGAGCGCGATCTGCAAGCGCCTCTTCGAGGCGGGCGTGCAGCTGATCGACCTCGAAGTCGACCGCGACAACGCCGCGGCGCGCCGTCTCTACGAACGGATGGGATTCGAGCCGCGCGAGAGCTATCTCATCATGCACCGCACTGTTTGACAGGGGGCCTTCCGCGCATGACTATCGCCTTTGACAACAGTTTCGCCGCCCTGCCCGACCGGTTCTATACACGCCAGGCCCCGGTGCCCGTGCGTGCGCCAAAGCTCGTTGCCTGGAACGACGATCTGGCGGCCATCCTGCGGATATCAAAGGACGATCTGCCCGACGCGGCGGCGGTCTTTGCGGGCAACGCGGTGCCCGAAGGTGCGGAGCCTCTCGCACAGCTCTATGCCGGCCACCAGTTCGGCAACTGGAACCCGCAGCTGGGCGACGGCCGCGCCATCCTTCTGGGCGAGGTGGTGGGCAGCGACGGGCTGCGCCGCGACATCCAGCTCAAGGGATCGGGCCGCACGCCCTATTCCCGCGGCGGCGACGGGCGCGCGTGGCTCGGGCCGGTCTTGCGGGAATACGTCGTGTCCGAGGCGATGCATGCACTCGGCGTGCCGACCACACGCGCGCTCGCCGCGGTCGAGACGGGCGAGGTGGTGCTGCGCGAACGCCCTCTGCCCGGCGCCGTCCTGACCCGCGTCGCCGCCAGCCACCTGCGTGTCGGCACCTTCCAGATCTTCGCCGCCCGCGGCCAGATCGCCGATCTGCAGCGCCTGACCGACTACGCCATCGCGCGACATTACCCCGAAGCAAGCGGCCCGATGGGCCTTCTGCGCGCGATCTGCGCGGCGCAGGCGCGCCTAGTGGCGCAGTGGATGAGCCTGGGCTTCATCCACGGGGTGATGAACACCGACAACTGCGCCATCTCGGGCGAGACGATCGATTACGGCCCCTGCGCCTTCATGGACGCCTATCACCCCGACACCGTTTATTCCTCGATCGACCAGTTCGGACGTTATGCCTATTCGAACCAGCCCGAAATCGTGGTCTGGAACCTCGCACAGCTTGCCACCGCGCTCCTGCGGCAGCTCGACGACCCCGAGACGGGCGTGGACGAGGCGACCGAGATCGTCCACGACGTGCCGGGCCTGCTGCGCGCCGAATGGCTCCGCCGCTTCCGTGCGAAGATCGGCCTCACCACGGAACGCGACGGGGACGAGGGTCTGATAAATGACCTCCTGACCCGCATGGCGGCGAACCAGTCCGACTTCACGAACACCTTCCGCGCACTGGCGGGCCCTGCCGCCCGCGACCAGTTCACCGACCCCGCCGCCTTCGACACTTGGGCCACGGACTGGCGGGCGCGCCTGAGACACGAGGCCGACCCCGACGCGACGATGCGCGCGGCCAATCCCGCCTTCATCCCGCGCAATCACCGCATCGAACAGATGATCGCCGCCGCGGTCGCGGGCGATTACGCGCCCTTTCACCGGCTGAACCGCGTGCTGGCCCAGCCCTACGACGATCAGCCCGACGCGCGCGACCTTACCCACCCGCCCTTTCCCGACGAAGTCGTGCAGGCCACCTTCTGCGGCACCTGATCTTCTTCGGGTTCACAAATATCCTCGGGGGGTCGCCATTGTCGCGCCATTGGTCCGAGAGAGAATGGCGACGGGGCAGACAGCCCCCCGCGCTGCCCGGGGCGCGCTATTTCCGGTTGATCAGCACGATCCCGACCGCCACGAGCGCCAGCGCACCCCAGACCGGCAGCTGCACCTCTTCGCCCAGAAGCGCCCAGCCAAGGATCACCGCCAGCACCGGCGACAGGAAACTGAAGGACGCGACCCCCGACGCCGGATAGCGCTTCAAGAGCCAGAACCACGCCAGAAAGCCGAGCGAGGCGATCAGCACGATCTGGAAGGCCAGCCCGGCCAGATGAATGGGCGCCACATCGCGGAACAGATCGCCCATATAGGGCGCGCAGGCCAGAAGGATCGGGGCCGAGATCACCAGTTGCCACAGAAGCTGCACCTCGGGCGTGGCCCGCGAAATGGGGGTGAGCCGCACGGTCAACGCGATCCCCGCCCAGCACATCGCCGCCATCAGCGCCAGAAGATCGCCTGCAAGGCTCACCGCGCCGCCGCCCCGATCCAGAAGCGCGACCGTGACCCCCGACATGGCCAGCGCCAGCCCGAGCATCCGCCTGCGCGTCAGCCGTTCGTTCGGCAGCACGAAATGCGCCGCCAACGCCAGCCAGACCGGCATGGAGTACAGCATGATCGACGCCCGCGAGACCGTCGTGAGATCAAGCGCGATGAACACCCCGATGAATTCCACGGCGAACAGCAGGCCGGCGATCACACCACCCAACGCCGCGCCGGGCGGCGTGGTCAGGCGCACGCCGCGCACCCACATCCACAAGGCCAGCACGGCGAGCGCGCCCACCGACCGCAGCCCGGCCATGAAAACGGGGCCAAAGCCGCCGCCTGTCACCTTGATGACCACCTGGTTCAGCGCGAAAAGCGAGGCGAAGCCCACCAGCGCCACCGCCCCGAAAAGGTCGACATGATCCTTGCGTTCCATGCCGCCCAGACAGAGGGGGGCGCGGGCGCAGTGTCAACGTCCAATCGCGGCTTTCCATGCTGGCCCTCGCGCCGCTCCCGCGCTAAACATGCGCGCCACGAAAGCCGTTACTCCGGGGGAAGGGCCAATGCCGGACACGATCCTGTCGCGCTGCGAGGCCAAGGGCCTGCGCATCACCGGCCAGCGCCGCACTATCGCTCAGGTGCTCGAGGACAGCGAAGATCACCCGGATGTCGAGGAGCTCTACAAGCGGGCCTCGGGGCTTGACCCGAATATCTCGATCGCGACGGTCTATCGCACGGTCAAACTGCTGGACGAAGCCGGGATTCTTGAAAAGCTTGAATTCGGCGACGGCCGTGCGCGATACGAGGACGCCGAGCGCGATCACCATGACCACCTGATCGACATGAACTCGGGCGAGGTCATCGAATTCGTCGATGCCGAGATCGAGGAACTGCAGGAACGCATCGCCCGGCGGCTGGGATACGAATTGCGGGGCCATAAGCTCGAGCTTTACGGCGTCCCGCTGAAGAAAGGCTAGGTGCCCGCGCGGCGGCCCAGCATCGCGGGAATCAGCGCAGTCAGAATCATCAGGCGGATTACATGGGCGGCGGCGACGAAGCCCGCGTCGCCCCCCAGCACCGCGCCGATGGCGATCATCGTCTCGAACCCGCCGGGCGCGAAGGCGGCCAGCACCGTGGCAGTCCCCAGACCCAGCGCCGATGCCACCGCCAGCGCCGCGACCGCGGAGATCAGCGTGGCCAGCGCCGTGACCGCCAGCCCAGCGGCCAGCGTCGCGCGCACCTGCGCCACCGTAACACCGGTGAACCGCGTGCCGATCAGAGCGCCTAACACCAGCAGGCAAGCCAAGCCCAGCCAAGGCACCAGCCCGCCTTCGACGATCCCCGCACCATGGCCTAAGCCCGACACCACCATCGCGCCGATCAGCAACGCCGCGGGCAGGCGCAGCCGTTTCAGCGCGAACCCGACGGCCAGCGACACCGCGGCCAGCGCCGCGAAGGCGCCCCAGCCCAGCACGCCGGATCCGGACAGGGGATTGGCCGCGATCTCCATGCCAAGAAGCCGCGCGATCACCGGCACGATCAGCGTCAGCGCCAGAAGGCGCACCGACTGCACGAGCGTCACGCGCAGCGTATCGACCCCCGTCTCGGCCGACAGACCGATGACGAAGCTCAGATGCCCCGGGGCGGCGGCAAGGATCGCGCTGTCGCGATCGAAGCCGAACACGACCCGCAGCAGCCGTGCGCAGGCCCACATAACGACGACCAGCATGCCCGCCATGGCCACGAAGGCCAGCGGCCAGCGCAGCATCGCCGCCGTCGTCTCGGGCGTCACCGTGGCCCCGATGCCGATGCCGATCCCGATGAAGGCAGCATCGCGCAAGGGGTTGGCGATCTGCATGCGCAGTCCCGCGACACCGGCAAGGCTCACCGCCAGCGCGGGACCGGTGAGAAGATAGGCGGGAAAGGACAGCGCCCAGGCCAGACCAGCCCCGCAGGCCGCAACGGCCAGCGTCAGCGCCGACCGCGCCCAGGGTCCCATCGTGTCCTTGTCCATCATGCCCGGCGTGCTAGCACGAGCCCCCGGCGCAGACCAGCGGCGCGCGGGGTTGCTCCGGCCCACGGCTTGGGTCATGTCAGCCCTATGGGCGCATCCCGCGTCCCCGGACGGCGATCTCATGGAAAATCTGCGCGGAGCCGCCCTGATGGTTCTGGCGATGCTGGGCTTCGCCATCGAGGACATGTTCATAAAGCTGCTGGCCGCGCGGCTGCCCACCTGGCAGATCATCGCCTGTCTCGGCATCGGTGCGGGTGGCTTCTTTGCCGTTCTTCTGCGCGCGCGGGGCGAGGCGCTGTTTCCCCGCGCGGTGCTGTCGCGGCTGGTGCTGCTGCGCAACCTCGGCGAACTCGTCGGCACGCTGTGCTTCGTGACCGCGCTTGCGCTGACGCCGCTGGCACAGGCCTCGGCGATCCTGCAGGCGCTGCCCCTGTCGGTCACGCTGGGTGCCGCGCTTTTTCTGGGGGAGACCGTGGGCTGGCGACGCTGGGCCGCCATCGCCGTAGGCTTCGCCGGCGTGCTTCTCGTGATCCAACCCGGGCTCGAGGGGTTCGACGCCAATGCGCTTTTCGCCGTCGCCGCCGTTGCGGGACTGACGCTGCGCGATCTGGCGACACGGCGCATCCCGCGCACCATGTCTTCATTCCAGCTGAGTTTCCTCGCCTTCCTCACCCTGATCCCTGCGGCGGGCCTTCTGGCGCTGACCACGGGTGGCGCAGGTGTGATGCCCCTACCCCGGGAATGGGCACTTTTGGCAGGCGCGGTCGTCATGGGGATTCTGGCCTATTCCTGCATCGTCGGCGCCGTGCGGCTGGGCGAGGTCAGCTTCGTCACCCCGTTCCGGTATTCGCGCATCCTGTTTGCGCTGGTGCTTGGGGCGGTCATTTTCGGAGAACGCCCCGACGCCCTGATGCTGACGGGCGCGGCGCTCATCGTGGGTTCTGGCCTCTTCACCCTCTGGCGTGAGCGCAAACATCGCCCCACGGCGTAAGTGCCCCTTTTCCTTGGGCCTTTCGGCTTGTATCAGGCCCGCAAACCCAAGCCGTAAGGGACAGCGCCATGAGCACCATCGTCGACATCTTCGCCCGCGAAATCCTGGACAGCCGCGGCAACCCCACGGTCGAAGTGGACGTGGTACTGGAAGACGGCAGCATGGGCCGCGCGGCCGTTCCGTCGGGCGCATCGACCGGCGCCTATGAGTCGGTGGAACGCCGCGACGGCGACATGGCCCGCTACATGGGCAAGGGCGTCCTGCAGGCCGTCGCAGCCGTCAACGGCGAGATCGCCGACACGCTGGTGGGGTTCGATGCGACCGAACAGGTCGCCATCGACACCGCGATGATCGAACTCGACGGAACTGAAAACAAGTCGCGCCTGGGCGCCAACGCGATCCTCGGCGTCTCGCTCGCCGTGGCGAAGGCGGCGGCGGATTTCACCACGCAGCCGCTTTACCGCTATGTGGGCGGCACCTCGGCGCGCGTGCTGCCGGTGCCGATGATGAACATTATCAACGGCGGTGAACATGCCGACAACCCCATCGACATCCAGGAATTCATGATCATGCCGGTGGCGGCCGAGTCGATCCGCGACGCGGTGCGCATGGGGGCGGAAGTCTTCCATACCCTGAAGAAAGAGCTTTCCGCCGCGGGCCTCGCCACCGGCGTGGGCGACGAGGGCGGCTTTGCGCCCAACATAAGCTCAACCCGTGATGCACTTGATTTCATTCTGAAATCCATCGAGAAAGCAGGCTACCGTCCGGGCGAAGACATCTACCTCGCGCTCGACTGCGCCGCGACCGAGTATTTCCGGGACGGCAAATATGTCCTCTCCGGTGAAGGCAAGACCCTGACCAGCGTTGAAAACGTCGCCTATCTCGAAGCACTGGTGAACGACTATCCCATCATCTCGATCGAGGACGGCATGTCCGAGGATGACTGGGACGGCTGGCACCTGCTCACCCAGACGCTGGGCGACCGGGTGCAGCTGGTGGGCGACGATCTCTTCGTGACGAACCCCGCCCGCCTGTCGGAAGGCATTGCCAAGGGCTGCGCGAATTCCATGCTGGTCAAGGTGAACCAGATCGGCACACTGACCGAAACCCTGCGTGCCGTCGATATCGCGCATCGCGCGCGCTATACCAACGTGATGTCGCACCGTTCGGGTGAAACCGAGGATGCGACCATTGCGGACCTCGCCGTCGCCACCAATTGCGGGCAGATCAAGACCGGATCGCTTGCCCGGTCGGACCGGCTGGCGAAATACAACCAGCTCATCCGGATCGAAGAGCAGCTTGGCGAAACCGCCGTTTACGCGGGCCGGTCAATCCTGCGCTGAACGCTTGCGCGGGCCGGCGGCGCGCGTAGGCTGGCGCGCATGGTGCTTCCTGTCCTGATCCTTGCCGCAGGCGCGTCGTCCCGCATGGGCGGCGCGGACAAGCTCATGCAGATCGTGGATGGCCGCCCCCTGATCAGGCGGCAGGCCGACATCGCGCTGGCAAGCGGACTGGGCCCCGTCTTCGTGGCGCTGCCGCCCGGGCCCCATCCCCGGGAAGCGGCGCTTCGCGGGCTGGATCTGCGGATCGTTCCCGTGGCCGATGCAGCGGAAGGAATGAACGCCAGTCTGCGCGCAGGCCTGGCCGCGCTGCCGGCCTGCGACGCTATGATGATCTTGCTGGCGGATCTGCCCGACCTGATGGCGGGCGACCTGAAGACAGTCGCGCAGACCGTTGTTTTAAAGTCCGATATTCTGGTTTGGCGCGGCGCATCTCACGATGGCAAACCGGGGCATCCGGTCGTGTTCCGTGCCGATCTTTTCCCGGCCCTGCAAGCCCTCACCGGCGATGGTGGCGGGCGCGAGGCCGTGGCGCTTGCGGGGGACCGGGTCAGGTTGGTTCCGCTGCCCGGGGACCGGGCGCGCGCCGATCTCGACACCACGGAAGCCTGGGACGACTGGCGTCGGCGGAATCCTTCGCGGCACCAATGAAGAAAAGCGGGGCGGCATGGCGCCCCGCTTCACTCACGCGCGGGCCCCCGGCCGCGCGTCACGCTGCAATCTGCTGTGCCGCAATCAGCCGTTGACGACCAGAACCGCCTCGTGCCGCTTGAGCGACCGGCGCGCCGCGCCGAAGGCCTCAACGCCCGCGTCCGTCTTCAGCTCGGGGAAGAGTTCGAAGATCTCGTTGCGCTGCTCGTCACCCAGACCGGACAGCGAATAGTCGCCCGGCTGGAAGCTTTCGCTCCAGGTGCCGTCGGCCAGAACCACCTCGTGCTGGTCGCACAGGAAGTGCACATAGGTGACCTGCGGCGCCGTGGCCCGTTTGACGCCCGGCAGGCCCACCAGATGCTTTGCCGCCACCAGAACCTCGCTTTCGCCAAGGTAGTAGGATGTCTTCTCGTTCGAGACGAGCATCCGGTGGTTCGGGCTCAGCATCATGTCACGCTCGGGCAGGTTGTCGCCCAGCGCACCCTTGCGGATCATGACCGGGGCCAGATGGGCCGCCCCCGCCAGATCGCGCGCGGTCAGGCTGCGCGCCCCGGCCCAGCGGATCGTCTGGATGCCGTTATCGCGGGTGATGACCTTGTCGCCGGGGCGCAGGTCTTCCACCGGGCGTTCCCCGCGCGGTGTCGCGATCAGGCTGCCAGGCGTGAAGCAGATGACCCGTTCGATGTTGACGAAACTGGTCGTGCCGGTTTCCGTGCCCGCGTCGTCGAAGAAGCGCACGGTCCCGTTTTCGGGGTTGGTCGAGCTGAATTCGACAAAAAGCCGTCCGCCGGGGTTCTGTGCTTCGGCCGCGCCGCGCAGGTCGAGCGTGTCGAAGTCGTCGCCGCCTTCGCCGCCGTCGATCGTGTCGCCCTGCGTGACGTTCACGAAGAGGTCCCGGTCGTCGCCGCCGAACATCGAATCCTGGTCGATGCCGCCGTCCAGCGTGTCGTTGCCGGCGCCGCCGATCAGGGTGTCGTTGTCATCCTGACCGAACAGAAGGTCGTTGCCCGCGCCGCCGTTGATGAGGTCGGTGCCGTTGTCCGGACGCGGATCGGCCAGCGCGCCGGGCAGATCATCGCGGATCTCGAGAACATCGAAGACCGATGACGGGCCAAGTCCGCCATAGATCGTGTCGTCGCCCGCGTCGCCGTCAAGCGTGTCGGCGCCTTCGCCGCCGATAATGAAGTCATTGTCATCGCCGCCACTGACCGAGTCGTCGTCGATACCCGCATCGATGGAATCGGTGCCTGCGCCGCCGAAGATCAGGTCGGCGTCGTCGCCGGTGATGATGGTGTCATTGCCGGCACCGCCGAAAACGGTGTCACGGTCGTTGTCGGTGACAGGGTCTGCCGGCAGCGCCGGGAGACCGTTATAAGCAGGAAAGCCACGGTCAAGCAGCGGGGTCAGCAGGTTCGACGTGTTTATGAAATCGGCGCCTTCGCCGCCCTCGACGCTGTCGCGACCTTCGCCGCCGATGATCGTGTCGTTGCCATCGCCGCCACTGATCGTGTCGTCGTCGATGCCGCCGTCGATCGAATCCGCCCCGTCTCCACCCAGGATCGAGTCGTTGTCGTCACCGGTCACGATGGTGTCGTTGCCGCGCCCGGCGTCGACTGTGTCGCGGTCATCGTCCGGGTCGGGGTCGGCCGCCGAGGCGGGAACGCCCGGCGCGCCCGGGAAGGCACGGTTCGGGCCCGAGCCGCCGCCGGGTCCGTCGGTCGAGATGTCGTCATTGCCATCGCCGCCGGCGACGTCGTCGGAACCGTCGCCGGACCGGATTGTGTCATCGCCGTCGTCAGCGAGGATGATGTCGTCATCCGATCCAACTGGCGGGAAGATGGAGTCGCCGTTGTCGACGAAGTCGCCATCGGGATCGCCGGTATAGGCGGTATCGATAAGGTCGTCACCCGGCGTGCCCTCAACAATGCCGTCCGAACCGCCCGGCGGCGGAGTGTCGATGCGCGCGTCATAGACCGCGACATAATCGATCTGGCCTTCGAAATGCTTCAGGAACTCGTTGTCGACGTTTTCGCGCGCGCCGAAGGTGAAGGATGTGCCGTCATTGCCGCCGATGTCCAACGACAGGTCTGTCGCGGTGACAGGGATGTTGGCCGAGGTGCCTGCGGTCAGGTTCTCGACGAAGAAGCCGCCGCCGGTGGGCGACCAAGTATAGGTCGCACGCAGCGTGTCGCCGACATCGAAGAAACCCGCGCCTGTCGATACGAAGACGTCCGAACCGGCCCCGGGCATGCTGTGGGTGAGTTCGACCGCCCCGCCGGGGGTGACGAGGATCTCGAAATAGCCTTCGGCGTCGGAATCGAAGAACTCGCCACGGTTGATGATCGTTTGAATGGTCGAGTTGGTGACGGCGGTCTGGGTAAATTCGGTGATGATGGATCCTTCGGTCAGATCGAACGACGAATCGGCTCCGCCAACGTCGAACCGGTCGGGTTCACCGCCAAGTACCAGCTGGTCGCCGGTGACCAAGGCACCGCCCACCAGCGTGCCATTCTGAGCAAGACCCCCATCATCGAGACCGGTGTCGTTGGTCTCGGAGCCTGTCAGAAAATCCCACAGACCGATGAGGTTCGCGGCAAAAGGATCCGTGAAGTTATTCGCCATCTTTCACTCCATACCTGTGCCGCTCCCGGCACCAACCGCTCGCGCGGTTACCTCGTCACCCCGGTTCAAGCGCTGGCCCTAGCAGACGACAGCACGCAGATGCAGCGCGCCGGCGAGCAAGCACAGGACAACTACCGCCTGCGAGCAAGCGATCACATCCTTCGTTCATCACATGTGCCATGACTATGGCGGCAGCGATTCGAACGTGCTTCTCGGGCATCCCACGCCGTCAAAACCGTGCGGCCTTCCCCAAGACCGTCAGACTTCGCCCCCCAGTTGGGCAAGACGATTTATAGGGGCGGGAATGTGTTGAAAAAAGCGAAAAGTGGCGCGATTCGGACAAGGCCGGGGCAGCTTGACCGCAACCGCGGCCCAAATCTGGCCCCGACGCAGCCAGTCCGCACCAAGACTGTTTCAGAAACATCAAATATTCTTTCGACATTATTGGTGATTTTTAGTGAAACCCCGCGATTCATCCTGTTCCACTGTTGCTGATCCGGAAACGCCGCCGCCAAAGCAACATTCCCGCGCAGGAAAAGGAGACCGCCATGATCCGTCGCAGTCAGGGTTTACGGATCGGAACCAATCGGGCCCGGCACGGCACATCAGGTCGTGCAAAGATAACAAAGCCCGCGAAGCAAGCGCGAATCGCGGCACAATCCGTACGGAAACATGGCTGGCTCTGGTACCCAAGGTCGGACTCGAACCGACACGCCCGAAGGCGGGGGATTTTGAATCCCCTGCGTCTACCATTTCGCCACTTGGGCCAGCGCGAACATCGGGATACGGCAAGGCCGGGGCGAACTCAATCCCAATCCATGCGCCGCTTGACGCGCCGAGCCACATGCGGGACAGACGCGGCAACACATCGAACCGGACCTTGCCCATGATCCGCGCGCTTTACGACTGGACCATCCGGATGGCCGAACACCCGCGCGCGCTGTGGGTGCTGGCGGTCGTCAGCTTCGCGGAAAGCTCGGTTTTCCCGATCCCGCCGGATGTGCTGATGATCCCGATGATCCTGGCCGCACCGTCGCGCGCCTTTTTGATCGCGGGTGTGGCGCTGGTGTCGTCGGTGCTGGGGGGAATGGCCGGATACGCCATCGGTGCCTTCGCCTATGAAAGCCTGGGCCAGCCGATCCTCGCCGCACTTGGCAAGGCCGAGGCGATGGAGACCTTTAACACCCGCTTCAACGATTTTGGCTTCTGGGCGGTGCTGACGGCAGGGGTCACGCCCTTTCCCTACAAGGTCATCACCATCATGTCGGGCTGGACGTCGATGCCACTGGGCATCTTCATCGCCACCTCGATCCTTGCACGCGGACTGCGCTTCTTCCTCGTGGCGTGGCTTTTGTGGAAATACGGCGCGCCGATCCGCGACTTCATCGAGAAACGCCTTGGCCTGATGTTCACGCTCTTCGTGATTTTGCTCGTCGGCGGGTTCGCGGTATTGAAACTGCTATGACGCGCCGCATGCTGATCGCGCTGGCCGCGGGCGGGTCCGCGGCGCTTCTGGCGGGGGCCTTCGCCTTCCAGCATCTGGGGGGCATGGCCCCGTGCGAGCTTTGCCTCTGGCAACGCTGGCCCCATGGGGCGGCCGTCGTCATTGGGGCGGCGGCGCTTGGGCTTGGCATCAACGCGCTGGCATGGGCAGGCGCCGCGGCCGCATTCGCCACCGCGGGCATCGGTGCCTACCATACCGGCGTCGAACGCAAATGGTGGGACGGCCCCGCTGCCTGTTCCGGCGGTGATATGGGCAGCCTGACCGCGGACCAGCTGTTCGACCGGATCATGGCCGCGCCCTTGGTGCGCTGCGACGAGGTGCCCTGGGACATGCTGGGCCTGTCGATGGCGAGCTGGAACGCTCTGATCGCGCTGGCGCTGGCCGCGCTCTGGATCGCGGCGGCGCGCGCCCGAGCCTGACTCAGGCCGATTTCCGGGTCGACAAGAGCAGCGAGGTTTCGCTTGTCGCCACACCGTCGAGCCGCCGGATACGGCTCAGCGCCTGATCCAGCGCTTCGAGCGTGTCGGTCCCCAGCTCCACGATCACGTCCCAGCGCCCGTTGGTCGTGTGCAGCGCCCGCACCTCGGCCATGCCCTGCAACTGGCGCAGGATCCGGTCGGTGCCGCGCCCCTCGATCCCGATCATCATCAGTCCGCGCACCGGGTCGCTGAGCCGGTCCTGCCGCAGCACCACGGTGAACCCAAGGATGTCGCCACGTGCCTGCAGCCGTTCGATCCGCGCCCGCACGGTCGTGCGCGACAGCCCCAACCCCTGCGCGAGGTCCGACAACGACGCCCGCCCATCATGCCGGAGTGCCGCGATCAACCGTTCATCCGTTTTGTCCATACTGACCTGCGTTTTGATCGATTCCAGCGCAGTCTGCGCAAAATGATCCCTTAAAGGCAACGCGAAACGGCGGATATTCCAGTCAAGCCTTCACAGACCCAAGGAAACCCCATGTCCCGCATCATCCTGATCGGCGCCCCCGTCGACAGCGGCAAGCGCCGCCCGGGCTGCCTGATGGGCCCCGACTCCTATCGCACGGCGGGGCTGGCGCAGGCGTTGCGCGATCTCGGCCACGTGGTCGAGGACATGGGCAACCTGCCCCCCGCATCGCATGCCCCAGACGACGCGGGCGGACGGCTTCATGCCCCGAACGAAACGATCGGCTGGACGCACCGGCTGGTCCGCGTGGGGGCCGAGGCCGCGGCTCGCGGCATCCCCGTCTTCCTTGGCGGCGATCACAGCCTGTCGCTGGGGTCCGTCGCGGGGGTGGCGCGCCATGCCGCAGCACAGGGGCGGCCGCAATTCGTGCTCTGGCTCGACGCGCATTCCGATTACCACACGCCGGAGACGACGCTCAGCGGCAACCTGCACGGCACGCCGGTGGCCTATTTCACCGGGCGGCCGGGCTTCGGCGGCTTTCCCGAACTGACCGCAGCCGTCCCGCAGGAAAACGTCTGCATGATCGGCCTGCGCTCGGTCGATGCTGGCGAACGCGCGGCGCTGGCCGAAACGGCGATCCGCCGCCACGACATGCGCGAGATCGACGAGACAGGCATCGGCGCACCGCTGGCGGCCTTCCTCGAAACCGTGGCGAAGGCGGGCGGCGCGCTGCATGTCAGCCTCGATGTCGATTTCCTCGACCCTGCCATCGCCCCCGGCGTCGGCACCACGGTGCCCGGAGGCGCCACCATCCGCGAAGGCCATCTGGTCATGGAGATGCTGCATGACAGCGGGCTTGTCACCTCGATGGACCTCGTGGAACTGAACCCCTTTCTAGACGACCGCGGGCGCACGGCGCAGGTCATGGTCGATCTCTGCGCCTCGGCCATGGGCCGGCGCGTCTTCGACCGCCCCACCCGCGCCTACGCATGAGGCCGCAGATGACCGCCCCTTCCGACAAGGCCCTCGTTCCCTTCGTTTCTGTCGATCACATGATGCAGCTGATCCACCGGATCGGCCTGCCCGAGATGCTGACCGGCATCGCCGCCTGCATCGAGGAAGACTTCCGCCGCTGGCCCGATTTCGACAAGACGCCGCGCGTGGCCTCCCATTCGGCCGAAGGGGTGATCGAGCTGATGCCCACCTCGGACGGCCGGACCTACGGGTTCAAATATGTGAACGGCCATCCCAAGAACACCCGCGACGGGTTGCAGACGGTGACGGCCTTCGGGCTTCTCGCTGACGTCTCAACGGGTTATCCCGTGCTCCTCACTGAGATGACACTGCTCACCGCGATGCGCACCGCGGCGATGTCGGCGCTGGCGGCAAAGCATCTCGCCCCCGAAGGCGCCCACGTCATGGCGATGATCGGCAACGGCGCGCAGGCGGAGTTCCAGTGCCTCGCCTTTCTGGCGATCTGCGGCATCGACACCGTCAGGCTGTGGGACATCGACCCTGCCGCCACCGTGAAATGCGCGCGCAACCTCGAAGGGACGGGCCTCAAGGTCATCCCCTGCGCAAGCGCCGAACAGGCCATCGAAGGCGCGCAGATCATCACAACATCGACCGCAGACAAGGCGAACGCCACAATCCTGTCCGACAACATGGTGGGCCCGGGCGTGCACCTGAACGCCATCGGCGGCGATTGCCCGGGCAAGACCGAACTTGCCCCCGGCATCCTGCACCGCGCCGCCATCTTCGTCGAATATCCGCCCCAGACGCGGATCGAAGGCGAAATCCAGCAACTGCCCCCCGATCATCCGGTCACCGAGTTCTGGCGCGTCATCACGGGCGAGGTGCCGGGCCGCCGCTCGCCGGACCAGATCACGCTGTTCGACAGCGTCGGCTTCGCGATCGAGGATTTCAGCGCTCTGCGCTACCTGCGCGACCGGCTCGAGCGCACGGGGCTGTTCCATCCGCTCGACCTGCTTGCCGATCCCGACGATCCGCGCGACCTGTTCGGGATGCTGCAGCGCGCCCGCCCTGCCCCGGTCCCGGCGGTCTGATCTTCCTCTCGCCCCAAACATCCCCGGGGGTCGCCATTGTCGCGCCATTGGTCCGAGAGACACTGGCGACGGGGCAGAGCCCCCACCGGCCTCACGCTTCCAGCTCGGCGTCCCAGTAAAGATAATCGATCCAGCTGTCGTGCAGGAAGTTCGGCGGGAACCGGCGACCCATGTTGCGCAGCTCTTCCGCCCCCGGCTGGCGCGGCGGCTTGCGCAGCGCCATGCCCGCCTGACGCAGCGACTTCGACCCCTTGCGCAGGTTGCAGGGCGCGCAGGCCGCCACCACGTTCTGCCAGCTTGTCACGCCACCGGCCGCGCGCGGCACGACGTGGTCGAAGGTCAGATCGCCCCTCGCCCCACAATACTGGCAGCAGAACTCGTCGCGCAGGAAAAGGTTGAAGCGCGTGAAGGCCACCTGCTTCTGAGGCTTCACGAAATCCTTCAGCACGACGACGGACGGGATGCGGATTTCCGTCGTCGGGCTGCGCACCACCGCGTCATACTCCGCCACGATGTCCACCCGGTCGAGCCAGGCCGCCTTGATCGCTTCCTGCCAAGTCCAGAGCGACAGGGGGTAATAGGACAGCGGGCGGTAGTCGGCGTTCAGCACCAGTGCCGGGTGCTGTTTCAGCGCGCCCGGGGCGCGCACAAATTCCGTTCTGAAGTCAGCATCCATGGTCCATAACCGTCCCTGGCCTGTCCGCCTCGCGATCCGGCACCAGAGCGGGGAACCCGCCCCAGTCTTGCCTTGACTATATATCGTGGCCGCAAGGCAGCAACCCCCATAATCTGCATGGGTTGCCGAAGGGATAGCCGGGGCGTGTGACAGCGGCATGAAAGCCCGCGACGCGGGCAGGCCTGCCAGACGGGGTGCGTTTCAGAAGTTCAGCTTGTCGCGCAGGAAGGCCAGCGCGACGCCCAGACCATCAGGGGCTATCCCGTGGCCGGTGCCCTTCATCACATGCGCGAAGACCTCGGTGAACCCCGCGCCCTGCAGCGCTTCGGCCGCCTCGGGCAGCGACTGGATGGGCACAAGATCGTCCTGATCGCCATGGACAAGAAGGACGGGCATGCGGCTTTGCACCTCTTCTGGCAGCAGGTCGGGCTCGAGCAGGCGACCGGAGAAGGCCACGACGCCCGCGATCGGGTCTTCGCGCCGCGGGGCGACGTGAAGCGACATCATCGTGCCCTGACTGAACCCGAACAGCGCCACCTGTTCCGGCAGCACGTCCTCGTCCACCATGAGCGCATCGAGAAAGGCATTCAGGTCATCGACAGCCGCCGCCATGCCGCGCGCGGCCTCCTCGTCCGACGACCCGTCGATCCAGGGAATCGGAAACCACTGGAACCCGAAGGGAGCGCCGGCGCAGGATTCGGGCGCATCGGGTGCGACGAACAGCGTATCGGGCAGATGATCACACAGCGGATCGGCAAGGCCCAGAAGATCGGCGCCGTTGGCACCATAGCCATGCAGGAACACGACAACAGACCGCGTCTGCCCCGATGTCGGCCGCTTGCGGCCCGCGTTCAGCACCCGTGTCATGCGATCCCTTCCCTGTCCTTCGCCACGTGGTAATAGGCCCAGAGCAACCGCGCGGCAACCGAGCGCCATGGGCTCCATGCTTCGGCCATCTGCCGCAGGGCGCGGTCGCGCGGGCGGTCGGGCAGATCGAAGAGCATCCGCGCCGCTTCCTGCAGGGCGAGGTCGCCCGGCGCGAAGACGTCCGCGCGCCCGAGCGCGAACATCACATAGATCTCGGCCGTCCAGACCCCGATCCCCGGCACTTCGGTCAGCCGCGCCAGAACCGCATCGGTCGGGGCCACGCGCAGGGCGGCATAGTCGATCCCCGCCCCCGCCAGCGCGCGGGCATAGCGCATCTTCTGCCGGCTGAGCCCGGCGGCGCGCAGATCGTCATCCCTGGCACGGGCCAGCGCGCCGGGCGTCATCAGCCCCGCCACCTCCATCCGCCCGCGGATCGCATTGGCCGAGGCGACGCTCACCTGCTGGCTGATGATGGCAGACAGAAGTTCTGCGAAGCCATCGGGCTTGCGGCGCAGTGGCAAGGGCCCGGTCAGCGTCAGCGCATAGGCGAAGCGCGGCTCGCGCGCGCAAAGCCAGTCTGCCCCTTCCGCGACGCAGTCCGGGGTTTCGATGATGCGCCCAAGCTCCATACCGCGACCATAGGCGCCGGGCGGGCCGCTGCAAGCCGTCTTGTGCCCGGATGCGAAGGGGACTAGTCACTTCACATGGCAACGACATCCGACAGTATCGCCAAACGCAACGTCGCCGTTCTTGTGGCGGCGCAGGCCTTCCTTGGCGCACAGATGCCCATGATCTTCGTGATCGGCGGGCTTGCGGGTCAGCAGCTGAGCCCGATCGCCTGTCTGGCCACCCTGCCCATTTCGCTCATCGTGTTCGGGTCGATGACGACAGCGCCCTGGATCAGCCCGCTGATGCAGCGATTCGGGCGGCGCGCGGGCTTCTTGGTGGGGGCGACCGGTGGCATGGCAGGCGCGGCCATCGCCGCGCTGGCGCTCTATCTGGGCAGTTTCTGGCTTTTCGTCGCGGGCAGCTACCTGACCGGCATCTACATGTCGGCGCAGGGTTTCTACCGGTTCGCCGCCGCTGATACCGCGTCCGAGGCCTACCGGCCCAAGGCCATTTCCTATGTGATGGCGGGGGGGCTTCTGTCGGCGGTCATCGGCCCACAGCTGGTGTCGATACTCACGGCGGGCAATCCGGATGCGACGGCGGCGCGCTATGTGCCGGTCTATCTGTCGATCATCGGGCTGAACGCGGTGGGGATGCTGCTGTTCTTCCTGCTCGACATCCCGAAGCCGCCGAAGCCCGTCGCGGGCGATCCACGCGGGCGCAGCCGGGCCGAACTTCTGCGCGAGCCGCGCGTCGCCGTCGCGATCATCTGCGGCATGGTGTCGTATGCGCTGATGAACCTTGTCATGACCTCGACACCGCTGGCGGTCGTCGCCTGCGGCTTTGCCGTGGCGGATGCATCGAACGTGGTCACGGCCCATGTTCTGGCGATGTATGCTCCGTCCTTCATCACCGGACACATGATCGCGCGCTTCGGCGTCGAAAAGATCGTGGGAACTGGCCTGTTCATCCTTGCGCTGGCCGGGGTCGTGGCCCTGCAGGGTGTGGCGCTCACCAATTTCTATGTGGCGCTGATCCTCTTGGGGATTGGCTGGAATTTCGGCTTCATCGGAGCGACAACGATGCTTGCCTCGGGCCACGCGAGCCACGAACGGGGCCGCGTACAGGGACTGAACGACCTTCTGGTCTTCGGCGGCGTGACGGCGGCCTCGCTCGCTTCGGGCGGGCTCCTGAACTGTTCGGGCGGCACGCCGATCGAAGGCTGGAACGCCGTGAACCTGGCGATGGTGCCCTTCCTGACGCTGGCGGGGGCATCGCTGATCTGGCTCGTGCTGCGCCCGAGATCTTCGAAGGCCTGAGGGGGCATCGCCCATTGTCCTCGGACCAATGGCGGACAATGGACAATCCCCTCGCGCCTTGCGGCGCTCAGCCCCGGGATATTTGTGAACCCGAAGAAGGACCGGGGTGTCACCAGACCCCGCTGGCCGCGCGCAGCATGAGCGTCAGGCGCTTGCGGGCCGGGCTGGTGTCGAGCCGCCCTTGCCCGACAGCACCGGGATCGCGGGCAGCACGGGTGAGGATCGCTTCGCTTTCCCAGCAGGCGAGCATGGCGGGCGCGGCGGCCGTCGAGACGGAGCGGCGGCGGGAGCGCGCGCGGGCAAGCCGGGCCAGACCATCAAGGGCAAGCCGCGCGACGGCCGCGTGGGTGCCGTCGACCAGCGGGATGCGGCCGCGCGCCTGCAGATCGGGAATCGCGCGGAACCAGTTGGCAAGGCCCAGCGCGTAAGCGGCATCGCGCACCGTCACCTCATCCGCGGGCCCGAGACTGGCAGCGGCGGCCCACAGCAGCGTGCCCGAGGTCGCGTCGAGATGGGCGGCGAAGGCGGCCTCATCCTCGAAAGGGTCGCGGTAGATGTCCCAGCGCCGCGCCTCGATCAGTGAATCGAGCGCGCGCGCGATGTCCGACGTGATCGCGGCGGCGAGCGGAGTTGTCACCTCGTGCGGACGGACCGGTTGGCCCGTGGCGATCTCGGTCAGGGCGTCGCGCCACCATTGCAGGCGCATTTCCGCGATGATGCTTTCCTGCGTGAGCCAGGGCGCGCGGGCGACCTCGATGTTGAAGGCGTAGAGCGGGAAGAGTTTTACCCGCGCGGACGGAGGCGCAGCCATGACCGCGAGGAACCGGTCGGGATCGCCCCGTTCGACCAGTTGCGCGCAAGCCGTGATGTCAGGCGCCGACGTCACGGATCAATTTCCAGCGGATGGCGTCGAGCAGCGCCTCGAAGCTCGCGTCCACGATATTGGCGCTGACACCCACGGTGGACCAGCGGCGGCCGCGGCCGTCTTCGCTGTCGATGATGACGCGGGTGACGGCCTCGGTTCCGCCTTGGGTGATGCGGACCTTGAAGTCCACCAGCCGCATGTCGTCGAGGATGGCGGAGTACTGCCCCAGATCCTTGGCAAGAGCCTTGGCGAGCGCGTTGACGGGGCCGCGGTCATTGCCCTCGGAATCGAGGCTTTCGCTGACCGACAGCCGCTTTTCGCCGTCTACCTTCACGACCACGACCGCCTCCGACAGGCTGACCATGCGGTCATACTTGTTCTTGCGCCGTTCGACCGTGACCTTGTAGCGCTTGACCTCGAAATACTCGGGCAACTGGCCCAGTTCGGCGCGGGCGAGGATCTCGAACGAGGCCTGCGCGGTGTCGTAGCTGTAGCCTTCATCCTCGCGCGTCTTGATCAGATCGAGGATGCGCGGCAGCGCGGGGTCATCTGCGGCGACGCTGAGGCCCGCATCGGCGAGACGCGAGCGCAGGTTCGACTGGCCCGCCTGGTTCGACATCGGGATGATGCGGGTGTTGCCCACAAGGCCGGGGTCGATGTGTTCGTAGGTGGCGGGGTTCTTCAGGATCGCGCTCGCGTGCAGGCCCGCCTTGTGAGCGAAGGCGCTTGCGCCCACATAGGCGGCCTGGCGAAGCGGCACGCGGTTCAGGATGTCGTCGAGCATCCGGCTCGTGCGGGTCAGACCCTGCAGGGCCTCCACCGTGATGCCCGTCTCGAACCGGCTGGCATAGGGTTCCTTCAGCAGAAGCGTCGGGATCAGCGCGGTCAGGTTCGCGTTGCCGCAGCGTTCGCCGAGGCCGTTCAGGGTGCCCTGGATCTGGCGCGCGCCCGCGTCCACGGCGGCGAGGCTGGCGGCGACGGCGCAGTCGGCGTCATTGTGGGTGTGGATGCCGAGTTTGTCGCCGGGGATGCCGGCGGCGATGACGGCGGCGGTGATCTCGCCCACTTCATGGGGCAGCGTGCCGCCGTTGGTGTCGCACAGCACGACCCAACGCGCGCCCGCATCAAGCGCGGCCTGCAGGCAGGCGGTCGCATAGGCGGGGTCGGCCTTGTAGCCGTCGAAGAAATGTTCGGCGTCGAAGATCGCCTCGCGGCCTTTCGCGGTGATGTGGGCAATGGAGGCCGCGATGTTATCGAGGTTTTCGTCGTTGGTGATGCCGAGCGCCTCGGTCACGTGGAAGACGTGCGTCTTGCCGACGAGGCAGACCGAGGGCGTGCCCGCGTTCAGGACGGCGGCGAGGACATCGTCGTTTTCCGCCGACCGCCCTGCCCGCTTGGTCATGCCGAAGGCGGTCATGCGGGCGCGGGTTTCGGGGGCGGCGTCGAAGAAGGCGCTGTCGGTGGGGTTCGCGCCCGGCCAGCCGCCTTCGATGTAATCGACCCCAAGCGCGTCGAGGGCGCGGGCGATCTGGACCTTCTCGGCGGTCGAGAACTGGACCCCTTGGGTCTGCTGTCCGTCGCGCAGCGTGGTGTCGTAGAGGGTGAGGCGTTCGCGGGTCATTTCGGGGTGTCCCATGATGGGACGCCTTTTGGCGTGAGTGATTTCAGGGGGTTATGGGGGTAGATTAAGGTTTTGTTAGCATTTGCGCACCTGAACCTTCTTTTTTCTTCCGGGCCGCTTGCGGCCCGGTTCGCCCCCGACCCGCCCCGTCGCTCCGAAGGAGCGCGCCTTTGGCGCGACGCGGGGGCGAAACCGCCCCCACCCTCGGGCCGGGGGCGAACCTCTGTTCGACGCAAGGTCATTTGAGGGGCTCCAGTTTCGCCGGATCGAAGTTCGGTCCCGGAATCACCTCGACGCCGGCCTTGGTCATGCGGACCTCGGCACCGGCGGCAAGCAAGGAGGACTTGAGCGCATCGACGGCGGAGAAGTCCTTGGTCTGCATGGCGGTTTCGCGGAGGGCGGTCAGTTTGGAGGCAAAATCAGAAAGGTTGAAGGAACCCCGGGAGATAGCATTCGCATAATGGTAAAGGTCAATCCCAATCAAATAGCACCCGGCGACTAGCTGTCGTTGAATTGTCTCGACTTCATCATCTGTGAACTGCACGCGGCTCAAACCTTCGAGCTTCTTCCCAGCCGCAATCAAAGTGGTAAGTGCGTTGGATGTGTTCAGATCATCGGCCAATGCTTCGACAACGGTCGGATCTACATAGTTTCGGACAAACTCGTCGCGATCTTGTTTGAACTCCCGCTCCAATTCCCTGTTCGATTGAACCTCGGAAGACCAGATGTCCAACCGCTGCTTGGCGGTAATCGCAGTCGCCTGTCGCCAATCCATCGGTTTCCTGTAGTGAGTCAGAAGAAAGACGTAGCGGATTACATCACCTGGAACGCCATTCCAGCCCGGCACGCCCTTGTCCAGAAGATCGCGCACGGTGAAGAAGTTGCCCAAGCTCTTGGACATCTTCTTGCCCTCGACCTGCAGCATCTCGTTATGCAGCCAGATCGACGCGAAGCTGCCTTCGGGGTGGGCGCAGCAGCTTTGCGCGATCTCGTTCTCGTGGTGAGGGAACAGCAGGTCGTTGCCGCCGCCGTGGATGTCGAAACTGTCACCCAGCAGCGCGTAACTCATGGCCGAGCATTCGATGTGCCAGCCGGGGCGGCCACGGCCCCAAGGCGACGGCCAGCCGGGAAGGTCGTCATCGGACGGCTTCCACAGGACGAAGTCCATCGGGTCTTCCTTGTAAGGAGCCACCTCGACCCTTGCGCCGGCGATCATGTCCTCGACCGACCGGCCCGAGAGTTGTCCGTATTCGGCGTAGCGGCGCACGCGGAACAGGACATGGCCTTCGTTTTCATAGGCGAAGCCCTTGGCGATGAGATCTTCGATCATCGCCACCATCTGGGGGATGTATTCGGTCGCGCGGGGTTCATGCGTCGGGCGCAGGGCGCCGACGGCGTCCATGTCGTCGTGATACCAGCGGATCGTCTCGTCGGACCGTTCGCGGATCAGATCCTCGAGCGTGCCTGTCGCACCCGCCGCCTTGCGCTTCTGCGCGGTCTCGTTGATCCGGTCGTCCACGTCCGTGAAGTTCCGCACGTAAGTCACTGCATCTTCGCCATAAACATGCCGCAGAAGCCGGAACAGCACGTCGAAGACCACCACGGGGCGCGCATTGCCCAGATGCGCGCGGTCATAGACCGTTGGGCCGCAGACATACATCGACACCTGCCCGGGCCGGATCGGCACAAGCGTTTCCTTCTTGCGGGTCATGCTGTTGGTCAGTCTGATCTCGACCATGGGCGATCCTCACGCGGGCGTTGCGCGGGCCTCAGTAGTTTCGATCTGTCGGATTGGCAAAAGGAAACAGGCCCGCTGATGTCAGCAGGTAATGCAGGTGCAGGGAATGCAGGTGCCGTGTTTCATGGTGTGTCGTTAGCACGCCCCGGCGCGGTTGACAATCGCCCGCCCCCGTGACCCTTTTCGGCCCGACCGGACCCGGGGACCAAGCCATGAGACTGTCACACCGCATCACCCATCTGACCGATGATGGAACGGGCGGCTGGGGCCTGTTCAACCGTGCGCGCGAGATGATCGCGGCGGGCCTGGAGGTGACGGAACTCACCATCGGGGAACATGACGTCCGCACCGACCCCGCGATCCTGACGGCGATGCATGGCTCGGCCATCGGGGGGCATACGGGTTATGCGTCGATCCCCGGGGTGCCCGCCCTGCGCGCGGCCGTGGCGCAGCGCATCGAGGCGCGCACGGGTGTCAGGACCGGCCCGGAGAACGTGCTGATCACGCCGGGCGGCCAGGCGGCGCTCTTCGCCGCCCATCATGCGGTCTGCGACGAAGGCGACACCGCGCTCTTCATCGATCCCTATTACGCCACCTATCCCGGCACGATCCGCGCGGTGGGCGCGCTGGCGCAGGCCGTACGCACCCGGCCCGAGGATGCCTTTCAGCCGCGCGCCGAGGACCTTGCCGCCGCCGCACCGGGGGCGCGGTCTTTGCTGGTCAATTCGCCCAACAACCCCACCGGCGTCGTCTATGACCGCGCCACCACTGAGGGGATCGCGCAGGTCTGCGCCGATCATGATCTCTGGCTCATCTCGGACGAGGTCTATGACACTCAGGTCTGGGAAGGCGCGCATCTGAGCCCGCGCGCCCTGCCCGGGATGGCCGCGCGGACGCTGGTGATCGGGTCGATGTCGAAAAGCCATGCGATGACCGGGTCGCGCTGCGGCTGGATCGTGGGACCGGAAGAGGTGATCGGCCACCTGATCAATCTGGGCACGCATACGACCTATGGCGTGCCGGGCTTCATTCAGGATGCAGCACTTTTCGCGCTGGAGGCGGGGCCGGAGATGGAGGCGCGGATCGCAGACCCCTTCCGCCGCCGCCGCGACATCGCGCGGACGGTGCTGGCGGGGCAGAACATCGTGGGGTCGGTGCCCAGCGGCGGTGCGATGTATGTGATGCTGGATATCCGGGCCACGGGCCTGTCGGGCGAGGACTTCGCCGGGCGTCTGCTGGAGCGGCACCGCATCGCAGTGATGCCGGGCGAAAGCTTCGGTGCCGCCGCCGCAGGCCATCTGCGCGTCGCGATGACGGTCGCGGATGACCGGTTCAAGACGGCGCTGCAGACGCTTTGCAATTTCGCCGCAGAACTGGCCCGGGCGGGCTGAGGGACGTGCACCGGTCGATGTGCCATTCGCGACATCGGGCCGCAAACAGGACAGACCCCTGCCCGTCGGTTGCCTAGCGTCACGCGGCAATCGTTCCGGAAACCGCCCGCGTGCAAAGCCAGTTCTGCATGATCGTCCTTGTGGTGCGCACCATCGGTGCCGAGCGTGGCCGTGCCGCGCGTGGGGGTCCCCTGCCCGTCTGAACGCGTGTTTCGACCCATTCAGACAGGACCAGACGGACATGAACGAACAGACCAGCATTTCTTCCGGCCGCTCGGGCGGCCGGGCCAGCCGTCGGGCCGCGCGCAGCGCGCCCTTGGCAGACCATCTGCGGCCGGTGCGGCCGGGGCTCAGCGGTGGAACCCTGAAACCCCTGACCGACGAAGGGATGCAGCGCATCCATACCGCCGTGCTCGACGTGCTGGAGCGGGTGGGGCTGGCCGACGCGCCGCCGAGCGGGATCGCGTATCTGACCGGCGCGGGGGCCGTGCTGGGCGAGGACGGGCGCATCCGGTTTCCCCGCGCGCTGGTCGAGGACACGATCGCGATGGCGAACCGGCAGATCACCCTGTTCGGGCGCGATCCGCGCCACGACATGGAGCTGTCGGGCACGCGGGTGCATTACGGCACGGCGGGCGCGGCGGTGCACATGGTGGACGTGCTGACCGAAAGCTACCGCGAATCGACGGTGCAGGACCTGTTCGACGCCGCGCGGATCGCCGACCGGCTCGACAACATCCATTTCGTGCAGCGCCCCATGGTCTGCCGCGACATCGTCGACAACCGCGACATGGACCTCAACACGCTCTATGCCTGCTGCGCGGGCACCACGAAGCATGTGGGCACCTCCTTTACCGAACCCTCGCACGTGGCGCCGGCATTCGAGATGCTGCACCTGATGGCGGGGGGCGAGGACAAGTGGCGCGAGCGGCCTTTTGTCAGCAATTCCAACTGCTTCGTCGTCCCTCCGATGAAATTCGCGACCGAGAGCTGCCAGGTGATGGAGGAATGCATCAAGGGCGGCATGCCGATCCTGCTTCTCTCGGCGGGCATGGCGGGGGCGACGGCGCCGTCGACCATCGCAGGCGCGATCGTGCAGGCGGTGGCGGAATGTCTGGCGGGCCTTGTCTATGTCAACGCGGTCAAACCGGGGCATCCGGCGATCTTCGGCACCTGGCCCTTCGGGCTGGATCTGCGGACGGGCGCGATGTCGATCGGGTCGGGCGAACAGGCCCTGCTGACGGCGGGCTGCGCGCAGATGCACCAGTTCTACGGCGTGCCCGGCGGCGCGGCGGCGGGGGCGAGCGATTCGAAGCTGCCCGACATGCAGGCAGGCTGGGAACAGATGTGTTCCAACGTCATGGCGGGGCTGTCGGGGCTGAACATGGTCTACGAGGCGGCAGGGATGCATGCGTCGCTTCTGGGCTTCTGCCATGAAAGCCTGATCCTCGGCGACGACCTGATCGGTCAGGCGCTGCGCTGCGTGCGCGGGATCGAGGTGGATGACGAGACACTCTCGGTGGAGGAGATCGCGCGCGTCTGCATGGGCGGGCCGAACCATTACCTTGGCACTGACCAGACGCTGGGGCGGATGCAGAGCGACCATGTCTATCCGACCTGCGGCGACCGCACCTCGCCCAAGGAATGGGCCGAGAAGGGCAAACCCGGCCTGATCGAACGCGCCATCGCGAAGAAGGAGGCGATTCTGGCAGAGCCTTCGGCGGCGCGGTTCGACCCCGAAACCGATGCGGCGATCCGGGCGCGGTTCAACATTCACCTCAGGGCGTAAGCCCCTGACAGACAAGGCGCGCGGGCCATCCGCGCGCCACGAAAAAAGGGGGGCTCGCGCCCCCCTTTGAGTTTCGCCGCTCAGGCTCGATTCGTTACCGCCCGGAGTTTTTTGCCTGCGGCCTGAGCGTCGTCAGGGGCGAGCGCACCCGCCCCGTGGAAAGGTGGGCAAGAACCGGTCGGCCGTCCCCACCCTGTCTTCGGCGGGGTCGCCTCCCCCGTGGGAGAGGCGACCCCTGCGCGGCCCCCCTGCGGGGGCGCGGTTCCGTCAGCTGCAGCCCGATGTCCCGCCGCAGGTGTTGCACTTCATGCAGGTACCATTGCGCACCAGCGTGTAGTTGCCGCATTCGCCGCAGGCTTCGCCTTCATAGCCCTGCATCTTCGCCTTGGTGCGGGCATCGAGGCCGGTGTCGGTCGAGATGGCGGCATAGGACACCTGCGTCTCGCTGAAGCCGGTGGCCACAGCTGCAGTGGCGGTCTGGGGCACCAGCGCCTGCAGTGTGCCGACCGGATCGACCATGCCCTTCAGCGCGGTCGCGCCCAGCGTCTGGCCGCCCTGAAAAACCACCAGTTCCTGCGGCAGGCGCTTGCGCAGATAGCCAGTGGAGCTGATCTGCCTGAGCACCTCGAGCGACCGGGACGCAGCGTTTTCGCTGAGTTCCGAGACGTTTGCGACGCCTTCCTCAACTCCGCGACCGAGATCGTCGAAGCTTGCGCCTTGCGGTTTCACATGGGCGAGATCCGTCCGGTCGAGATAGGAGACGGCGAGTTCCCGGAACACGTAATCAAGGATCGACGTCGCGTTCTTGATCGAGTCGTTGCCCTGCACCATGCCCGCCGGTTCGAACTTGGTGAAGGTGAAGGCGTCGACGAATTCCTCCAGCGGCACGCCATATTGCAGACCCACGGACACCGCGATGGCGAAGTTGTTCATCATCGCCCGGAAGCCGGCCCCTTCCTTGTGCATGTCGATGAAGATCTCGCCCAGCGTGCCGTCTTCGTATTCGCCGGTGCGCAGGTAGACCTTGTGACCGCCCACGATCGCCTTCTGGGTATAGCCCTTGCGGCGGTGGGGCATCTTTTCGCGGTGCGACTTGACGATTTCCTTGACGATCACCTTCTCGATGATCTTCTCGGCCAGCACCTGCGCCTTCTGTGTCGGCGTGCCGGTCTCAAGGATCTCGGCTGCTTCGTCATCATCTTCGACCAGCGCGGAGGCGAGCGGCTGCGACAGCTTCGATCCGTCACGGTAGAGCGCGTTGGCCTTGATGCCCAGCGACCAGGACAGCTCGTATGCCTTCTGGCAATCCTCGATCGTGGCGTCATTCGGCATGTTGATCGTCTTGGAGATCGCGCCCGAGATGAAGCTTTGCGCCGCCGCCATCATGTGGATGTGGCTGCCCACCGACAGGAAGCGCTTGCCCTTCTTGCCGCAGGGGTTGGCGCAGTCGAAGATGTGGTAGTGCTGCTGCTTCAGATGCGGCGCCCCTTCGAGCGTCATCGTCCCGCAGACATGGTCATTGGCAGCCTCGATATCCTTCTTGGTATAGCCCAGGTGCCGCAGCAGGTCGAAGGTGGGATCGTTCAGCTTTTCCACGGGAATTCCAAGGACTTCGCGGCAGAAGCTTTCGCCCAGCGTCCACTGGTTGAAGACGAAGCGGATGTCGAAGGCGCTTTCCAGCGCGGCTTCCACCTTGGCGATCTCGGCCGCGCCGAAGCCGTGACCGGCGAGCGAGGTGGCGTTGATCGCCGGGCAGTTGCCGATGGAGCCATGGCCCACGGCATAGGCGATGATCTCTTCGATCTGGGCCGATCCATAGCCCAGCTTTTCAAGCGCGGCAGGCACCGAGTGGTTGATGATCTTGAAGTAGCCGCCACCGGCCAGCTTCTTGAACTTCACCAGCGCGAAGTCGGGCTCGATCCCCGTTGTGTCGCAATCCATCACAAGGCCGATCGTGCCGGTGGGCGCGATCACGGTGGACTGCGCGTTGCGGTAGCCGTGCTTTTCGCCAAGCTTCAGCGCCTCGTCCCATGCGGACATGGCAATGTCCACCAGACGCGGGTCGGGGCAATTGGCGTGGTCGAGCGGCACCGGCTTGACGTTGACATCCTCGTAGCCCGTCGTCGCGCCGTAGGCCGCGTTGCGGTGGTTGCGGATGACGCGCAGCATGTGGGCCGCGTTGCGCTGGTAGCCGGAGAAGGCGCCCAGTTCGCCCGCCATTTCCGCCGAGGTGGCATAGGAGACACCGGTCATGATCGCCGTCAGCGCGCCGCAGAGCGCGCGGCCTTCGGCACTGTCATAGCCATGCCCCATGTTCATCAGCAGACCGCCGATATTGGCATAGCCCAGACCCAGCGTGCGGAAGTCGTAGGACAGCTGCGCGATTTCCTTCGACGGGAACTGCGCCATCGTGACCGAGATTTCGAGCGTCACGGTCCAGAGCCGGGTCGCGTGCATGTAGTCTTCGACCTGGAATTCACCGTCCTTGAGGAAGGTGAGCAGGTTCATGGACGCGAGGTTGCAGGCCGTGTCGTCGAGGAACATGTATTCCGAACAGGGGTTCGATCCGCGGATCGCACCGTCTTCGGGGCAGGTGTGCCAGGCGTTGACCGTGTCGTGATACTGGATGCCCGGATCGGCGCAGGCCCATGCGGCATGGCCGACCTTTTCCCACAGGTCGCGCGCCTTCACCGTCTTGGTGGGCTTGCCGTTGACCCGGCTGATGAGATGCCAGTCGGCGTCATTCTCGACCGCCTTCAGGAAAGCGTCGGTCACCCGGATCGAGTTGTTCGAGTTCTGGCCCGAGACCGAGCTGTAGGCCTCGGAATCCCAGTCGGTGTTGTAGGTCGGGAATTCGATCGACGAATACCCCTGCCGCGCATAGTCGAGCACGCGCTTGACATAGGTTTCGGGGATCGAGACCTTCTTGGCCTCGCGCACCGCGGCCTTGAGCGCATCGTTCTTCGCCGGGTCGACTGCGTCTTCCAGCACGCCGTCCCAGGACTTGATCGCGGCGAAGATGGCGTTGAGCTTCTTCTCGTGCATCTTGGAGCCGGCGACGATCGAAGCCACCTTCTGTTCTTCCACGACCTTCCAGTCGATGAAGGCTTCGATATCGGGGTGGTCGGCGTCGACAATCACCATCTTGGCGGCGCGGCGGGTGGTGCCGCCCGACTTGATCGCGCCCGCGGCGCGGTCGCCGATCTTGAGAAAGCCCATCAGGCCCGAGGACTTGCCGCCGCCCGAGAGCTTTTCGCCTTCTCCACGCAGATGGCTGAAGTTGGTGCCGGTGCCCGAGCCGTATTTGAACAGGCGCGCCTCGCGCACCCAGAGGTCCATAATGCCGCCTTCGTTCACCAGGTCGTCCTGGACGCCCTGAATGAAGCAGGCATGCGGCTGGGGATGTTCATAGGCCGACTTCGACTTGGTCAGCTTCCCGGTCTTGTAGTCGACATAGTAATGGCCCTGGCTGGGACCGTCGATGCCGTAGGCCCAGTGCAGGCCGGTGTTGAACCACTGGGGCGAATTCGGCGCGGCGCGCTGGGTGGCCAGCATGTGGCGCATTTCGTCGAAATAGGCGCGTGCGTCCGCTTCGGTGGTGAAGTAGCCGCCCTTCCAGCCCCAATAGGCCCAGGCGCCGGCGAGACGGTCGAAGACCTGCTTGGCCGAGGTTTCGCCACCGAAGCCGTCATTGTCGTCGGCGGGCGCCGAGCGCCAGAGGAATTCGGGGACGTCCTTTTCGCGGACGCGCTTGACGCTGTTGGGAATGCCGGCCTTGCGGAAGTATTTCTGCGCGATCACATCGCTGGCGACCTGGCTCCAACGGGCCGGAATCTCGATGTTCTCGAGCCGGAACACGATGGACCCGTCGGGATTGCGGATCTCGGAGGTGGCCGACACGAAATCGACCCCTGCATAGGCGTCTTGCCCTTCGGCGGTGAATTTTCTTTCGATTTTCATTGTCGCTGCCTCGTTCCCAGCAAGTTCTTTTGTTCGCCGCCGCGCGTCCCCGCGCGGGGGCCGACGGCGCAGGTCAAGGACAAAGGTACGTAGCCCCGCGATGACCGCGGGGGCGCTCCGATCGGAATGTCGAGAACCGTTCCCTGTCCCTGCCCCGGCAAGCCGCTTCTGGTCTATTGAACACCAGATGTTGTGGCTACGTCGTCGGCCCACACAAACTGACGTAGGTTGGGGTCTGTCGTCAACGCAATTTTTACATCCGTCCGGGAATATTTCGGGTTGACCTCAGGACGGATCGGAGCGTCAGATTCGGCGGGTTGCGACGCCGCAGCGCGGCCCGGTCGGAAAATCGGTTCTTCCCGGAGGTTTTACCGGCGCGGATTGATACGCCGCTTCAGGTTGCGGGTTGCGTTTGCGACGGTTCGTCCCACATGGCAATGACGGACCGCGCCCGCGCCGCGGCGGAGATATCGATGCGTTTGCCCGTTCTTCTGGCCCCGTTCGCCCTGATCGCCTGCGCGGTACCCGCGCCCGAGCTGTCCAGCGGCAAGGCGCGATTCCCGGGATATCCGCAGGCGCTCTTCGATGCCTTCCGCGTGTCGTGCACCGGGCCTGCGCGCAGCTTCGTCGTCACCGACCGCAACAGCGTGGAATGCCGCGAACTGATGCCCCCGGACCTGACCGCGTCGATCCTTCTGGCGTTCGACGGAATGCTTGAGGATCTGCCGCAACTTGTCGTGCGGTTCCGCGCTGAGCCGGAGGCGGCAAGCTATCTGGTGTCGAACGAGGTTTTCGTGAATGTGCCCCAGCGG
Source organism: Aestuariivita sp. (assembly GCA_018401465.1). Classification (GTDB taxonomy): domain Bacteria; phylum Pseudomonadota; class Alphaproteobacteria; order Rhodobacterales; family Rhodobacteraceae; genus JAGYKE01. Next base: position 2,063,443 of record JAGYKE010000004.1, on the reverse strand, counting down.
GAGGGCGATGCGGTGCGCATCCTGTTCACCGACCCGCGGATGCGCCGCAACGTTGCTGCGCTCTATGCCCGCGCGGGTGGCGTGCCCGAGTGAGGGCGTGGTCGGGGCGGCAGGATTCGAACCTACGACCCCCTGTTCCCAAAACAGGTGCGCTACCAGACTGCGCCACGCCCCGGACCGATGCCGTTCCTATCGCCGCTCTGCGGGTTTGAAAAGGGCTAACAGGGCCAGACGGCGCGCGCTTGGTCGATGGAGGGGTGCTGCAGCTCGGTTCCCGGCGCGATGCCCAGACGTTCGGCAAGGCCGCCGTTGATTTCCAGCACCTTGAGGATGCCGTCGCCACCGCTGATGGGCGTCAGATCGCCCGGCACCGCGCGGTGATGGACATGGCGCACCGTGCCTGCGGGGTCGACGAAGATCATGTCGAGCGGGATGAGCGTGTTCTTCATCCAGAAGCGCGCGTCTTGCGGTCGCTCGTAGATGAAGAGCATGCCCTGCGAGATACCGAGCGTTTCTCGGAACATGAGGCCCCGCCCGCGCTCCTGAGGATCGTCGGCAATCTCGACCGTGAAGCTGGCGGCGCCCCAGGGGCCACGCAGTGAAACGCGATCATCGCGACAGGCGGCGCCAGCCTGCGCCGCCCATGTGGCCAGCGCCAGCGCGATCAGGAAATGTCTGAGGAGAGCGCGTCTTCCCACGGGTGAACCTCGGCGGCCATGCGGCCCCGCCGTCCTTCGATCACCCGCAGCGCCAGCGCTTCGCCGGGCTGAAGGTCGGACATTCCGGATTGCCGCACCACTTCCTTGTGCAGGAAGATATCTTCAGATTTTCCGAAGATGTTTGCAAACCCGAATCCCTTACCCTTGTCGAACCATTTGACGCGCGCAGGTTCCAGCGGCAGATCCTCGATCGACACGTCTTCGAGATCGGCGAGGTCGGCGAGAGCCGCGGTCCCCTTTGCGGGTGCCTCGATCTGCAGTACCTCGGTCGCCTGAACCCCACGGTCGGTGCGGTGGGCATTCACCTCGATCCGGGCGCCGTCGGCGACAGAATTCTGACCGAAGTTGCGCAGGACGTTCACGTGCAACAACACGTCCGATCCGCCTTCATCCGCAACGATAAAGCCGAAACCCTTTGATGCGTCGAACCATTTAACGTGTCCGGCGACATGCAGGATTTCGGTTTGCTTTTCTCCCAAGGCCAACGCTCATACCCCCAAAACACTGATATAAGTATCGCACAAAAACGAGCGCAGGGTCCAAGATGAAAGTTGTTTTTTAAAATCAATAGTTTTGCACTTCGTGCGACGTGAAATTCAAGGGTTCAGCCGCTCGATCGACCAGCCGTCCGCCTGCGTCGCACGGGTGAAACGGAAGCGGTCGTGCAAGCGGAAGTCACCATCGGCCCAGAATTCGATCTCGACAGGGGCGATGCGGTAGCCGCCCCAGAAAGGCGGGCGCGGCGGGTTCGTGCCGAAGCGCGCGGTGATCTTGGCGACCTCGCCCATCAGCGACAGGCGCGACGACAGCGGCCGCGACTGGCGCGAGGCCCAGGCGCCAAGACGGCTTTTGAGTGAACGCGAGGCGAAATAGGCATCTGCCTGAGGACCGTCTTCCTTGGTGACGATACCGCGCACTCGGATCTGGCGGCGCAGCGACTTCCAGTGCAGCACGAAGGCGGCCTTGCCTGCTCCGTCGATCTCGGCCGCTTTGCGGCTTTCGTAATTGGTGTAGAAGACGAAGGCGTCGTCCTCGACATCCTTCAGAAGCACCATGCGCACATTCGGCAGGCCGGTGTTGTCGACGGTGGCCAGCGCAATGGCGTTGGGGTCGTTGGGTTCGGTCGCTTCGGCTTCGGTCAGCCAGCGCCGGGCAATGGCGAAGGGATCGTCGCCTGCGAAGATGCCGTCTCGGTCGGTCATGGATCGGGGCCTTTCCTTGGTCGTGCACGTGGGCGGGGCGGGCTTGAAGGCGCCCGGTCAATCGCCTAATGCTGCCCGGAGGGAAGCTGGGCGGAGCGCGGTGTATGTCAAGTAATCTGATGGCCGGCAAGCGCGGCCTGATCATGGGGCTTGCCAATGACAAGTCCATCGCCTGGGGCATCGCGCAGGCGCTCGCGGGGGCCGGTGCGCAGCTGGCATTCTCCTACCAGGGCGAGGCGCTGAAGAAGCGCGTCGATCCCTTGGCGGCGGAACTGGGCAGTGACATCGTCCTGCCCTGCGACGTCGGCGACGAGGCGTCGATCGATGCGCTGTTCGACGGGCTTAAGACGCGCTGGGACAGTCTGGACTTCATCGTCCATGCCATCGGGTTTTCCGACAAGAACGAATTGCGCGGCCGCTATGTCGACACCAGCCGCGCGAACTTCGTCATGTCTATGGACATCTCGGTCTATTCGTTCACGGCCGTCATGCAGCGCGCCGAGAAGATGATGACCGCCGGTGGGTCGGCGGTGACGCTGACCTATTACGGCGCGGAAAAGGTCATGCCGCATTACAACGTGATGGGCGTGGCCAAGGCGGCGCTGGAGGCGTCGGTCAAGTATCTGGCCGAGGATCTGGGCAAGGACGGCATCCGCGTCAACGCGATCAGCGCGGGTCCGATCAAGACGCTTGCCGCCAGCGGCATCGGCGATTTCCGCTACATCATGAAGTGGAACGAATACAATTCGCCGCTGCGCCGCAACGTGACGATCGAGGATGTGGGCAAGGCCGCGCTGTTCCTCCTGTCGGATCTGGGCAGCGGCACCACGGGCGAGAACCTGCATGTCGACGCAGGATACCATGTTGTCGGCATGAAGGCGGTCGACGCGCCCGACATCTCGAAGACCTGAGGCTTGGGGGGCCGCGATGAAGGAACGTCTGCCGCACGAAAAGGGGTTTCACGTCAGCTGGGACCAGATTCACCGCGACAGCCGCGCGCTGGCCTGGCGGCTGGATGGCAAGGGCCCTGACAACGGCGCATGGCGCGCGGTGGTGGCGATCACACGCGGCGGCATGGCACCCGCGATGATCGTGGCGCGCGAACTCGACATCCGCACGGTCGATACGATCAGCGTGAAAAGCTATGACCACCAGAACCAGACCGAGGCCACGGTGCTCAAGGCGCCCGACGCCGCGATGATGGGCGATGGCGAAGGCGTGCTGATCGTCGATGACCTGGTCGACTCGGGCAAGACGCTGGAACTGGTGCGCCGGCTCTATCCCCGCGCGCATTTCGCCACCGTCTATGCCAAGCCCAAGGGCGAACCGCAGGTCGATACCTTCATCACCGGGGTGAGCCAGGACACCTGGATCTTCTTCCCCTGGGACATGGCGCTGCAATATGTCGAACCCTACCGGGGCGCGTGAGGGGCACATGACCCTGCCCCTCAATCCCGCGATGGCCGGAACCGAGGCGCCGCCGGTGATGGAGGCGCGGCGCTGGCTGGACGGTGTTCATTTCCCGCCCGAGCGGCCGCTGATCAACGTGAGCCAGGCCGCCCCCGTCGCGCCGCCGCCGCGCGCGCTGCGCGAGGCGATCGCGGACGCCGCGCTGACGAACGACGCCGCGCATCTTTACGGCCCCGTTCTGGGTCTGCCGGACCTGCGGGCGGAATTCGCGGCCAACTGCAATGCGCATTACGGCGGCGATGTCGGGGCGGCGCAGGTCTGCATCACGTCGGGCTGCAATCAGGCCTTCACCGCCACGATGGCGACGCTGGTTGGCGCAGGGGATGAAGTCATCCTGCCAACGCCATGGTATTTCAACCATAAAATGTGGCTGGACATGTCCGGTGTGCGCACCGTGCCGCTCGCCACCGACGACAGACTGCTGCCCGACCCGGACCGCGCGGCGGCGCTGATCGGGCCGCGCACGCGGGCCATCGTGCTCGTCACGCCGAACAACCCGGGCGGGGTGGAATACCCCGCCGATCTGATCCGCGCCTTTCTTGATCTGGCGCGCGCGCGGGGCGTCGCGCTGATCGTGGACGAGACCTATCGCGATTTCCATTCGGTGTCGGGCGCGCCGCATGATCTGTTCCGCGACCCCGATTGGGCCGATACGCTGATCCATCTCTATTCCTTCTCGAAATCCTACCGGCTGACCGGGCACCGGGTCGGCGCGATGGTGGCCTCCGAGGCGCGGCTGGCCGAGGTCGAGAAGTTCCTCGACACCGTGGCGATCTGCCCGCCGCAACTGGGCCAGATCGCGGCGCTGTGGGGGATGCGCAACCTTGGCCAGTGGCTGGCGGGTGAACGCGACGAGATCCTCGCGCGCCGCGCGGCGGTCGAGACGGGGTTCCCGGCGCTGGCGGCGAAGGGATGGGGCCTGATGGGGGTCGGCGCCTACTTTGCCTATATGCGTCATCCGTTCGACATGGCGTCGGACGATCTGTGCCGCCGCATGGTGTCGGCGGCGGGTATTCTTGCCCTGCCGGGGACGATGTTCATGCCCGCGGACGATCCGCAAGGCGCGCGGCAATTGCGCGTGGCCTTCGCAAATCTCGACCGCGACGGGATCGCGCAGCTTTTCGCGCGGCTGCAGGCCCTGCCCTTCTGATCTTGCCCCTCAAACCCTTGCGTCGTATGGACGGGCAAGCATAATTTAAGGGGGTGTCATGGCCGCGCGTTCCAGCCTTTCGAAGACCTTCGTCTGGATCCTTCTGGGTCTTCTGTTCGTGGGCCTTGCTGGCTTCGGCGCGACCAGCCTCTCGGGCACGGTGCGCACCATCGCGCGGGTCGGCGACGAAACCGTCGCCGTAGATGCCTATGCGCGCGAATTGCAGCGCGAGATCAACGCGTTCCAGCAACAGACCCGGCAGGCGCTGCCGATGGACCAGGTGCGCGCCATGGGGATCGACCAGGCTGTGCTGGGGCGGCTGATCACGATCGCGTCGCTTGACAGCGAGACGGCGTCGATGGGCCTGTCGATCGGAGATCAGAACCTGCAGCGCGAGATCGTTGCGATCCGGGCCTTCCAGGGGCTCGACGGCAGTTTCGACCGCGAGGCCTATCGCTTCTCGCTTCAACAGGCCGGGATCACCGAGGCCGAGTTCGAGGCCGACCTGCGCCGCGAGGCCGCGCGCACGCTGGTGCAGGCGGCGATCATCGGCGGCGCGGCGATGCCCGCGACGCTGACCGACGTGATCGTGGAATATCTGGGCCAGCGGCGCGGCTTCACCTGGGCCCGGCTTGGCCCCGAGGACCTGGCCGAGCCCCTGCCCCCGGCCACCGAGGCCGAGGAACGCGCCTGGTATGACGCCAACACCGGCGATTACACCCTGCCCGAAACCAAGCGCATCAGCTATGTCGTGCTCACGCCCGAGATGATGCTGGACGAGGTCGAGATCGACGAGGCCGCCCTGCGCGACGCCTATGACGCGCGGCTGTCCGACTTCGTACAGCCCGAACGGCGGCTGGTGGAACGGCTGGTCTTCGCGGACGAGGCCGCCGCGCAGGACGCCGCGGCGCAGTTGCAGGTGGGCGGCACGACCTTCGAGCTTCTGGTGGATCAGCGCGGGCTTGATCTGTCGGATGTCGATCTGGGCGACGTTACCGAGGGCGATCTGGGCGCGGCGGGTGCTGCCGTCTTCGCGGCAGAGGTAGGCGATGTGGTCGGTCCACTGCCATCCGATCTGGGGCCTGCGCTTTTCCGGGTGAACGCGGTTCTCGCAGCGCAGGAAGTCACCTTCGAAGAGGCGCGCGGCGACCTGCGGGAGGACCTTGCACAAGACAGCGCGCGCCGCGCGATCGAAGCGCAGGCCCAGCCGATCGAGGACATGCTGGCGGGTGGCGCGACGCTCGAGGAACTGGCAGAAGAGACGGCAATGACGCTGGAGCGCACCGACTGGTCCGAGGAGAGCTTCGAGGGCATCGCCGCCTATGCCGCCTTCCGTCAGGCGGCAGCGACGGCGGGCGCGGACGATTTTCCGGAAACCGCGTTCCTTGAGGATGGCAGCCTTTTCGCAATCCGCGTGGACGAGGTTCTGCCGCCCCGCCCCGAACCCTTCGAGGATGCGCGCCCCCGCGTGGCCGAAGACGTCGAGCGCGCCCGCATTCAGGACGCGTTGGCCGCGCAGGCGACGGGGATCGTCGCGGGCCTTGCAACCACCGGCGATTTCGCGGCGACGGGCCTGACTGTCCGGACCGAACGCGGGCTGACGCGGTCGGCCTTTGTCGAAGGCACGCCGCCGGGCTTCATAGCGCAGGTCTTCGAGATGGAGGAAGGCGACCTGCGGGTCATTCCGGCAGGCGGCATTGTGACGATCGTGCGGCTAGACGGCGTCGAACCGGCCGACCGCGCGGGCGACATGGGCCGCCTTGCGGAGGCGCTGCAGACCGAGCTTGACCAGACGCTGGCCGAGGCGCTGTTTCAGGAATACCTGCGCGACGTGCGCCTGCGGGCCGAGCCCATGGTGGACGAACGCGCGCTGAACGCGGTCCTGTCGAGCTTTCAGTGAATGGCGCTGACGCCGTCATACGAGGATTTCGCCCGCGCCTATGAGGCGGGCGAGAATCAGGTTGTCTTCACGCGGCTGGCCGCCGATCTCGACACGCCGGTGTCGCTGATGCTGAAGCTGACGGGCGGGGCGGAAAACGCCTTCATGCTGGAAAGCGTGACGGGCGGCGAAGTGCGCGGGCGCTATTCCATCATCGGGATGAAGCCCGACCTGATCTGGCGCTGCCGGGGCAAGGCGGCGTCGCTGAACCGATCGGCCCGGTTCGACCCGCAGGCCTTCGAGGATGAGGCGGAGGCACCGCTTGCATCCCTGCGCGCGCTGATCGCGGAAAGCAGGATCGCGTTGCCCGACGACCTGCCGCAGGCGGCGGCGGGGCTGTTCGGATATCTTGGCTATGACATGGTGCGCCATGTCGAACACCTGCCCGATGTGAACCCCGATCCGCTGGACCTGCCCGATGCAGTGATGATCCGACCCTCGGTCATCGCCGTGCTGGACGGGGTGAAGGGCGAGGTGACGGTCGTGTCACCCGCCTGGGCGGGCGGCGGTCTGTCGGCGCGCGCGGCCTATGCGCAGGCGGCCGAGCGGGTGATGGACGCGGTGCGCGATCTGGACCGGGGCCTTCCCGGCACCAGCCGCAATCTGGGCGAGGCAGCCGAGCCGGGCGAGCCGGTATCGAACTTCACGCCCGAAGGGTATCGTGCGGCGGTGGAGCGCGCCAAGGAGTACATCCGCGCGGGCGACATCTTTCAGGTCGTCCCCAGCCAGCGCTGGGCGCAGGACTTCCCGTTGCCGCCCTTCGCGCTTTATCGCTCGCTCCGGCGGACGAACCCGTCACCCTTCATGTTCTATTTCAACTTCGGCGGCTTCCAGGTGATCGGGGCGAGCCCCGAGATCCTTGTGCGCGTCTTCGGCCGCGAGGTGACGATCCGCCCCATCGCGGGCACGCGGAGGCGCGGGGCGACGCCCGAAGAGGACCGCGCGCTCGAGGCCGATCTGCTGGCCGATCCCAAGGAACTGGCCGAACATCTCATGCTGCTCGATCTTGGGCGCAACGATGTGGGGCGGGTCGCGAAGATCGGGACGGTGCGCCCGACGGAACAGTTCATCATCGAACGCTATTCCCACGTCATGCACATCGTGTCGAACGTGGTGGGCGAACTGGTCGAAGGCTGCGACGCACTGGATGCGTTCTTCGCCGGCATGCCCGCGGGCACGGTCAGCGGCGCGCCCAAGGTGCGCGCGATGCAGATCATCGACGAGCTGGAGCCCGAAAGGCGCGGCGTCTATGGCGGCGGCGTGGGCTATTTCAGCGCGGGCGGCGACATGGACATGTGCATCGCGCTGCGCACGGCGGTGGTGAAGGACGAAACGCTCTATATTCAGGCGGGCGGCGGCGTGGTCTTCGACAGCGACCCGCAGGCGGAATACGAGGAAACGGTCCACAAGTCGAATGCGATCCGCCGCGCGGCGGCGGATGCCGCACGCTTTGCCCGGACGGGCAACGGCTGAGCGTCACTCCCCCGGCAGGCCCGAGGTCAGGACAGCCGAGGCCGGCGCAAGCTGCACCTGCGCGGCGCGGTCCTGCAGACCCCACAGAAGCAGCGCGCTGACCGTGTCGGGGCGCACCCGGCCCAGCATCACGACCGCATCCCCCTGCCCTGCCCGGAACGCCGCCTGATCGAGAAAGCGGCGCATCACGGTGGGCGTCTGGCCCGCGCCGTCGAAATCGCGGAACACGACCGCGGCGGGCACCCCTTCGCGCAGGGCAAGCTTCTGCACGGTATCGAGCCCGTTGGCCTGGGTCATGAGCCCATAGCCACCGTCGCGCAGGATTTCGGTCACCTGATCCGACAGGGCGCGGTTGCCCTGAATGCCGCCGGACAGGCCTTCGAGCACGCCAATGGTTTCGGGCAGTTGCGCGAAGGTGGCGGCAAGCACCGTTTCGGCATCCTGCGGCGCGGCGGCAGGGTCAAGATCGACCAGAGCCATCACCTCGAAGCCCGCGGCGCGGTGACGGGCCATCTTGGCGGCGGCCTCGGGATCGGTCGGGTTGATGGCGAAGGTCAGCGGATAGGGGAAATTGGCCAGCGCCTCGGCCCCGACCGAGGCGGCATCGTCGATGAGAACGATCGCCATGAGCGGTTTGGCTTCGGGGTTGTCGAAGGGCGCGGCGAAGCGACGGATCGGCGGGAGATCGTCGGCCGGAGCCGCCTCTTCCGGGGCAGGCGCGGTCTGCGCCGGGGCATCGGCCCCTGCCACCGGTAGGCGGGTCGAGGCGCCGGGCGCGCGGTCGGTGAGCGGGGTGACCGGCGTGCCGATGGTCGGGCCGGTGGTCGCGTCTGTGCCTGCCTGCGGGAGCGCGGCGGTGCGCGGCGCGGTTTCTTCCGATGCGGGGTCTGCCGCCGGGGGGTCTTCGGCCGAGGTTACGGGCGCGGTTACGGGCGGAGTTACGGGCGGACTTACGGGCGGAGTTTCGGTCACAAATCCCGAGCTTTCCGCAGCGGGAGGCGCGCTGGGCTGAGAGGGTTCGGTGGCGATGGAGGCCTGCGCCTCGGCTGCGGCGGGGGCCGGGGTGGGTGCGGGGGTGGGCTGGGCCGAGGGCGCTGGGGTCGTCGTGGGTGAGAGCGCAGAGGCCACGGGCGCGGTCGGCGCGGCAAGCTGGGTGGCGCCGCCGACGACGGGGGCGGCCGCCGGGTCGGTTGCCCCGGCCACCGGCGCCATGCTGTCGGGCACGGGGGCACCCGGTGCGGCGGCATCGGCGGGTGGCTGCGGCGCGGGGTCGGCGGCAGGGGCGGTCGCGGGTCGGTCGGGGATCGCCTGCGGCGCGGTCACCGGCGCGCCCGCATCGCCCACCGCGGGCGGCGGGGAAAGCGGCGTCGCCAGCGACAGGGCCACAGCCCCGGTCAGCGAGATCACACCTCCCCAGATCAGCCCGCTTGCAAACCCTCGTGTCACGCCCCGTCCGCCCTTTGTCCTGTCGCCCCTCGCGGGGGCCGCAGCCGTCTTTTGCGGCCCTTGTCCCCGAAACCCGCCCGGGGTTGACGCCCGTGCGCAACCCTGAACATGTATGCTTATACCGGAAGGGTGCCGCCAAGCTCTAGCCCTTTCAAGACCATGGGCCGGAAGATGCTGCTGCTGATCGATAATTACGACAGTTTCACTTATAATCTCGTGCATTATCTGGGCGAGCTCGGTGCCGATGTGGTGGTGCGCCGCAACGATGCGATCGACGTGCAGGCGGCGATGGCGATGCGCCCCGCGGGCATCGTGCTGTCCCCCGGACCCTGCGACCCCGATCAGGCGGGCATCTGCCTTGCGCTGACCCAAGCGGCGGCCGAAACCCGCACCTCGCTTCTGGGCGTGTGCCTCGGCCACCAGACCATCGGTCAGGCCTTCGGCGGCCGCGTCGTGCGCGCGGGCGAAATCGTGCATGGCAAGATGGGCACGATCCATCACGCGGGCGGAGGCGTCTTCGCGGGGCTGCCCAGCCCGCTGCAGGCCACCCGCTATCATTCGCTGGTGGTGGAGCGCGACACCCTGCCCGAGTGCCTGCAGGTGACCGGCTGGCTCGAGGATGGCACGATCATGGGCCTGTCGCACCGCGACCTGCCCGTGCATGGCGTGCAGTTTCATCCGGAATCCATCGCCTCGCAGCATGGGCACGCGATGCTGAAGACCTTCCTTGGCACCCTCCCGGTGGCGGCATGAGCGAGATCCTCAAACCCCTGATCGGCACGGCGGCCGAACGCCCGCTGACCCGGGCCGAGGCCGAGAACGCCTTCCGCGCATTGTTCGATGGCGAAGCCACGCCGAGCCAGATCGGCGGGTTCCTGATGGCGCTGCGCACCCGCGGCGAGACGGTGGACGAATTCGCCGCCGCAGCCGCCGTGATGCGCGCCAAATGCAACCGCGTGCGCGCGCCGGAAGGCGCTATGGACATCGTCGGAACAGGTGGCGACGGGAAAGGTACGCTGAACATCTCGACCGCGACGGCCTTTGTCGTGGCGGGTGCGGGTGTGCCGGTGGCCAAGCACGGCAACCGCAACCTGTCGTCGAAATCGGGGGCGGCGGATGCGCTGACGCAGCTGGGCATCAACGTGATGGTCGGCCCGCAAGTTGTTGAAAAAGCTTTGTCATCCTGTGGAATCGGCTTCATGATGGCGCCGATGCATCACCCGGCCATCGCCCATGTCATGCCCACGCGCTCCGAACTGGGCACGCGGACGATCTTCAACATTCTCGGCCCGCTGACCAACCCCGCGGGCGTCAAGCGGCAACTGACCGGCGCCTTTTCGCGCGATCTGATCCGTCCCATGGCCGAGACGCTGCAGGCACTGGGGTCCGACTGCGCCTGGCTGGTGCATGGATCGGACGGGACGGACGAACTGACCATCACCGGGATCAGCTGGGTTGTCGCACTCGAGAACGGCACGCTGCGCGAGGCGGAACTGCATCCCGAGGATGCGGGCCTGCCGGTCCACCCGTTCGAGGACATTCTGGGCGGCACGCCGGCCGAGAACGCCACGGCCTTCCGCACGCTTCTGGATGGAGCGTCGGGCGCCTATCGCGACGCGGTGCTGCTGAACGCCGCCGCGGCGCTGGTGGTGGCGGGGGCGGCATCCGACCTGCGCGACGGCGTCGCACGGGCCGCGCAGGCCATAGACAGCGGCGCGGCGCGCGACAAGGTCGCGGCGCTGGCCGAGATCACGCGAGGCACGAGATGACCGACACGATCCTTGACCGCATCAAGGCCTACAAGCTTGAAGAGGTCGCCGCAGATCGCGCGGCCAAACCGCTGGCCGATGTGGAAGCCGAGGCGCAGGCGGCACCGCATGTGCGCCCCTTCGCCGAGGCGCTGCAGAAGGCCGCGCGCGACGGCTATGGCCTGATCGCCGAGATCAAGAAGGCAAGCCCGTCCAAGGGCCTGATCCGCCCCGATTTCGACCCCGCCGCGCTGGCCGCGGCCTATGGCGCGGGCGGCGCGTCCTGTCTGAGCGTTCTGACCGACACGCCCAGCTTTCAGGGCGCGAAGGAGTATCTTGTGCAGGCGCGCGCCGCCTGTGCCCTGCCGGTGTTGCGCAAGGATTTCATGTACGACCCCTATCAGGTGGTCGAGGCCCGCGCGCTGGGTGCCGACTGCATCCTCATCATCATGGCAAGCGTCAGCGACGATCAGGCGGCCGAGCTCGAGGCGGCCGCTTTCGACTGGGGCATGGACGTTCTGATCGAGGTGCATGACGCGGACGAACTTGACCGCGCCACGCGGCTGAAATCGCCGCTGATCGGGATCAACAACCGCGACCTGCGCAGCTTCGCGACGAGCCTCGACACCACGCGGCGGCTGGCCAAGCATGTCCCGGCCGACCGCATCATCGTGTCGGAAAGCGGGCTGAACACGCCCGAGGACCTGGCCGACATGGCGCGGTACGGCGCGCGCTGCTTCCTCATCGGCGAAAGCCTGATGCGGCAGGACGACGTGACGGCCGCGACGCGCGCGATCCTCGCCAATCCGCTGACCTCGGGGATGATGTGATGCTCACGCATTTCGACGATCAGGGCCGCGCGCAGATGGTCGATGTGTCGGACAAGCCCGTCACCGCGCGGATCGCGACCGCCGAAGGCTGGGTGAAGATGAATCCGGAAACATTTAACATCATTGTTGAAGGCCGCGCAAAGAAGGGCGACGTTCTGGCGGTCGCGCGGCTTGCCGGGATCATGGGCGCGAAGAAGACCGCCGACCTCATCCCGCTGTGTCATCCGCTGCCGGTGACCAAGGTCGCGGTCGATCTGACGCCCGACCCGTCCCTGCCGGGCGTCCGCATCGTGGCCGAGGTCAAGACCACAGGCCAGACCGGTGTGGAGATGGAGGCGCTGAGCGCGGTATCGGTCGCGGCGCTGACGGTCTATGACATGGTCAAGGCAGTCGACCGCGCGATGGAGATCGGCGGCATCCGCGTCACACTGAAGGACGGCGGCAAATCCGGTCGCTACGAGGCATCATGATTTCCGTAGACGAGGCGCTGGAGCGGCTTCTGGCGCTGGCCGCGCCCTTGGCCGTCGAGCATGTGGCCCTCGACCGGGCGGCGGGCCGGGTGCTGGCCGAGACGGTGACCGCGCGGCGCGACCAGCCGCCCTTCGCGGCCTCGGCCATGGACGGGTATGCGATCAAGCGGGTCGAGTCTGACCTGCATGCCCAGTTCAAGGTGGTGGGCGAGGCGGTCGCCGGTCGGCGGTTCGCGGGCCGCGTGGGGGCGGGACAGGCGGTGCGCATCTTCACCGGCGCACCGGTGCCCGAGGGGGCGGATTTCGTCATCATCCAGGAAGACGTCACCCGCCAGGGCGATCTGATCGCCATCACCAACCCACCCGGCGACGGCAGCAACATCCGCCCTGCAGGCGCCGATTTCAGGACCGGAGACCTCCTCCCCGCCCCGCGCCGCCTGACGCCGCGCGACGTGGCGCTGCTGGCGGCAATGAACCACGCAAAGATCCCCGTCACCCGCCGCCCCGAGGTCGCGATCCTCGCCACCGGCGACGAACTGGTCATGCCGGGGGAAGACCCCGGCCCCGACCAGATTGTCGCGTCGAACAGTTACGGTCTGAAGGCGATGCTCGAGGAGATGGGCTGCGTCGCGCGCCTTCTGCCCATCGCGCGCGACACGCAAGGGTCGATCACGACGGCGCTCGAACTGGCGGAAGGCGCGGACCTGATCCTGACCATCGGCGGGGCCTCGGTGGGCGATCATGACCTTGTGGCTGGAGTGACCGAGTCGCTGGGGATGGATGTCGCGTTCCACAAGGTGGCGATGCGGCCGGGCAAGCCGCTGATGGCGGGGCGTCTGGGGCGCGCGGCGATGATCGGGCTGCCGGGCAACCCGGTCTCGGCCATGGTCTGCGGGCACGTCTTCGTGGCGCCGGTGGTGCGGCGGATGCTGGGCTTGGGTGATGTGCAGGCACAGCCCTTGCGCACGCGGCTGGGTGCGGCGCTGGAGCCGAACGGGCCGCGCATGCATTACATGCGCGCAATGGTGGCCGAGAATGTCGTCACCCCCTTCGACCGGCAGGATTCCAGCCTTCTGAGCGTGCTGTCGCAGGCCAATGCCCTGATCGTCCGCCCACCGGGCGATCCCGCCCGGGATCCGGGCGACATGGTCCCCTATCTCGCGCTCTAGGTCTTCTTCGGGTTTCCAAATATCCCGGGGGAGTCGCCCGGCAGGGCGACGGGGGCAGAGCCCCCTGTCGCGTCAGGGTTGTTGACACAAAACGTGAACAGGTATAGAACAAACCCAAACCGACAGGTGCAGGGGCCAAGCTATGCTGACCAAGAAACAACTCGACCTTCTGGATTTCATCCACAAGCGCATGACCCGTGACGGCGTGCCGCCCAGTTTTGACGAGATGAAACTGGCGCTCGACCTGCGGTCGAAATCGGGCATTCACCGCCTGATCACGGCGCTGGAGGAACGCGGGTTCATCCGCCGTCTGGCCCATCGGGCCCGCGCCATCGAGATCGTGCGCCTGCCCGAGGCGCTGGGTGGCGAAGCAGGCACAGGCTTCACCCCCCGCGTGATCGAAGGCGACCGCCCTGCCCGCACCCCCGCCGCCGCGATGGCGGTCGAGGCGCAGGCGATCGAACTGCCCGTGATGGGCCGGATCGCAGCCGGTGTGCCGATCGAGGCCATCGCCGAGGTGTCGCATCACGTGGCGGTGCCCGGTCAGATGCTGAAGGGCGGAGCCAATCATTACGCGCTCGAAGTGCGCGGGGATTCGATGATCGAGGCGGGGATCAACGATGGTGATGTCGTGGTGATCCGCGAAACCTCGACCGCCGATAACGGCGACATCGTAGTGGCACTGGTCGAGGATCAGGAGGCGACGCTGAAGCGCTTCTACCGCCGCGGCCAGGCCATCGCGCTCGAAGCCGCGAACCCGGCTTACGAGACGCGCGTGCTTCCGGCGGACAAGGTCAAGGTACAGGGCCGTCTGGTGGGGCTGATCCGCACCTACTGATCGGCGCGCGACCAGAGCCTGTCGCCGGTCGCTTGCTTCGCCGACACCCACCCGCGCGCGGTGAGCGCGACTGCGCCGGTTGCTCGCAGACGGGTCTGGTCGAAAACCTCGCACCCGCCCTGCAACGTCAGCGGCTGATTACTGACGACCAGCACGCCCGGACGGCAGCCGTCGAAGGCAGCCGCCGCGCGTTTGCCGGTGAGATGCACGACCTGCCAGCCCACCGCTGTGATCCCGTCATCGGGCCAGCGCGTGGCCGCCATGGCCTGATCCGCCGGCTCGCCGTCGTTTTCCAGCCAGGTCTGCGCGACGAAGCCCGCGCCCCGCGGGCGCGACAGGGCGCGGCCCTCGGCGGTCATCACGCCGACCAGCGCGCCGTCGCCGTCGATCAGGATCGCGGGGCGGTCGGCGGCGAGCCAGAGCGCGAGACCCGCCGCGATGCCCGGCAGGCCCCACCAGCGCCCCCGCCCCTGCCAGAGCATGAGCACAAGTGCCCCCATCACCAGCACCGGCAGCGCCGCCGGGTGGGGGTTGGGCAGGAAGCTGCGCGCGCCCTCCATCCCAGCGACCCAGTCGGCGACGGCAAGGATCCAGCGCAGGCCAAGGCCCATGACGTGCAGGCCCAGGGCCTCGCCCCCGAAGGGCCAGAGCACGGCGGCGGCCACGGCGGCGGGCACGACGACCGAGCCCATGAGCGGCACGCTGAGCAGGTTCGCCAGCAGCCCGTAATGCGCGACCGCGTTGAAATGCATGGCCCCGATGGGGGCCGTCGCCAGCCCCGCCACCAGCGAGGAGAGCAGCACGCCCGAGAGCGGCCATGTCCAGCGGGGGCCGGGCAGGTCGAGCCCCCGGTCGCGCATCGCGCCATAGGCCGCGACCAGCGCGGCGGTCGCCGCGAAAGACATCTGGAAGCCGGGGCCCATCAGCGCCTCGGGGCGGAGCGCCAGAACGATCACCGCCGCGATCGCGACCGATCGCAGCGAAATGGCGCGCCGGTCAAGCATCACGGCAACCAGCATGACGGCCGCCATGATGAAGGCGCGTTCGGTCGCCACGTTACCGCCCGAGATGGCAAGGTAAAGCGTCGCCGCCACCAGCGCGCCTGCAGCCGCGAGCTTGCGCACGGACAGCCGCAGCGCAAGGCCCGGCACCAGCGCCAGCGCCACACGCAGCGCGCCGAAGACGACGCCCACCAGAAGACCCATATGCAGGCCCGAGATCGCCAGCAGATGCGCGGTATTGGCCGCGCGCAGGTTCTCGAGCGCCTGCGCGTCGATGCCGCTGCGGTCGCCGGTGGTGACGGCGGCGGCGAACCCGCCTTCCGAGCCGGGCAGCACCTCGCGCATGCGGGCCGAGGCGGCGAGGCGCACGCCGAGGATGGTCTGCGCAAGGCCCCCGTCGGGATCGGGCGGCGCGGCGAGAACCAGCGGATTGCGCGTGTACCCCACCCCGCCCAGCCCCAGAAACCACGCATGACGCTGGAAGTCGAAACCGCCCGGCTCCACCGGCCCGGAGGGCGGCGACAGGTGGCCCGTCGTCATCACAAGCGCGCCTGCCGTCAGATCGGCCGGGTCATGTGGCCCGTGGAGCGCCAGGCGCACCGCGCGCGGCGTGCGCCCGGGCGGCACCCCGTCAAGCCGCACGGCATCAAGCGTCAGCCGCACCGCATCCGAGGCCGAGCGGTCGATGCCGGTGATCCGCCCTTCGATCGGCCCGTGATAACGCCAGTCGAGAACGGGACCCGCCAGCGACTTTGCCCGCGTATCGGCCAGACAGAACCCCGCCGCCGCCATCGCCGCGCCCCAGGCGACAGCCGACAGAGCCCCGGGCCGCCAGAGCGCCAGCGCGGCCAGCCCCACGCCCCCTGCCCCGGCGGCTGCAACCGCCATCGCGACGGGATCTCGGGGCAGCGCGAACCACAGCGCGATGCCGAAGGCCATGCAGACCGGCGCCCAGGGCAGCAGGTGCCCGCGCTGCCGCAGAAGCGCGGCCCCGGCCATGGCGAGAACCCGCATGCTTGCCCCCCTGTGCCTGGCCCGCTAGACAGGCCCCGACCCTGCCCGAAAACCGGTTAGCAACAGGTAAATGCCCCAGATGTCAGCGCCCGTCGTCACCCGCTTTGCCCCTTCGCCCACCGGATACCTGCATATCGGGGGCGCGCGCACGGCGCTGTTCAACTGGCTTTTCGCGCGCGGGCGCGGCGGAAAGTTCCTGCTGCGGATCGAGGATACGGACCGCGCGCGGTCGACGCCTGAGGCGACCGAGGCGATTCTGAAGGGGCTCACATGGCTGGGCCTTGACTGGGACGGAGAGCCGATCAGCCAGTTCGCGCGGGCCCCCCGCCATGCCGAGGTGGCGCGGCAGCTTCTGGCGGAAGGCAAGGCCTACAAGTGTTTCGCGACTCCGGAGGAGATCGAGACCTTCCGCGAAGCCGCGCGGGCTGAGGGGACATCGACGCTGTTCCGGTCGCCGTGGCGCGATGCCGATCCCGCGACGCACCCCGATGCGCCCTATGCCATCCGCATCCGCGCCCCGCAGGACGGGGTGACAATCATCCGCGACCGGGTTCAGGGCGACGTGACGATCCGTAACGACCAGTTGGACGACATGGTCATGCTGCGGTCGGACGGCACGCCCGTCTACATGCTGGCGGTGGTGGTGGACGATCACGACATGGGCGTGACCCATGTGATCCGGGGGGATGATCACCTGAACAACGCGGCGCGGCAGATGATGATCTATGACGCGATGGGGTGGGATGTGCCGGTCTGGGCGCATATCCCGCTGATCCACGGCCCCGACGGCAAGAAGCTGTCCAAGCGCCACGGGGCGCTTGCGGCCGACGAATACCAGAAGATGGGATACCCTGCGGCGGCGATGCGCAACTATCTTGCGCGGCTGGGATGGAGCCATGGCGACGACGAATTCTTCACCGACGCGCAGGCGCAGGCGTGGTTCGATCTGGACGGAATCGGCAAGGCGCCCGCGCGGCTTGACCTGAAGAAACTGGAAAACCTGTCAGGCCAGCATATCGCGATTGCCGGCGATGCCGCGCTGCGGCATGAAATCGAGGCCTATCTGGAGGCGAACGGGCAGCAGGCGCTGACCCCAGCACAGGCCGACGGACTGGAACGTGCGATGTATTGCCTCAAGGAGCGGGCACGGTCGTTCCCGGAACTTCTTGAAAAGGCAGAGTTTATCCTAGCGTCGCGGCCGATCGTGCCCGATGCGAAGGCACAGGCGGCGCTGGATGCGGTATCCCGTGGTATACTGTCCAGATTGACGCCGCACTTGCTAAATGCTAGCTGGACGCGGAACGATCTGGAGACGGTTTTGGGTGACTTTGCCCAGGCGCAGGGCACCACGTTCGGCAAGCTGGCCGGTCCGCTGCGGGCGGCACTGGCGGGGCGGTCGGTCACCCCTTCGGTCTTCGACATGATGCTGGTTCTGGGGCGCGAGGAATCGCTGGCCCGTCTGGCGGAGGTGGCGGCGGCGGAGGACGTTTAACCTCATGGTCGCAAACCCACTGTAGAATTTCGGCCAGCGCCCTGTCCGGCGCATATGGCCCAAGCGCCAGGACAGGCGCCGCTCGAGAAAGGAAGGGACGTGAGATGACGGAAGCCAAGAAGACAGCCACCCTGACGCTGGACGGCAAGAGCTATGACCTGCCGGTCCTGTCGCCCACCACGGGCCCGGATGTGGTGGACATCCGCAAGCTTTACGCGCAGGCGGGGGTGTTCACCTATGACCCCGGCTTCACCTCGACCGCGGCCTGCGACAGCACGATCACCTTCATCGACGGCGACAAGGGCGAGCTTCTGCATCGCGGCTATCCCATCGACGAACTGGCGGCGAAGTCGCATTTCCTCGAAGTGTGCTACCTGTTGCTCTACGGCGAATTGCCCACGGCTTCGGTGCTCGAGGATTTCGAGAAGACGATCACCCGCCATACGATGATCCACGAACAGATGCACAACTTCTTCCGGGGATTCCGGCGGGACGCGCATCCGATGGCGACGATGGTGGGTGTGGTCGGCGCGATGTCGGCCTTCTATCACGATTCGACCGACATCAACGACCCGCGCCAGCGCGAGATCGCCTCGCACCGGCTGATCGCGAAGATGCCGACGATCGCGGCGATGGCCTACAAGTATTCGATCGGCCAGCCCTTTATGTATCCGCGCAACGATCTCGATTACGCGGCGAACTTCCTGCACATGTGCTTTGCCGTCCCGGCCGAGCAATACGTGGCCGACCCGATCCTGAGCCGCGCGATGGACCGGATCTTCATCCTGCATGCGGATCACGAACAGAACGCCTCGACCTCGACCGTGCGTCTGGCCTCGTCGTCGGGGGCGAACCCGTTCGCCTGCATCGCCGCCGGGATCGCCTGCCTTTGGGGGCCGGCGCATGGCGGTGCGAACCAGGCCTGCCTCGAGATGCTGAAGGAAATCGGCACCGTCGACCGTATCCCCGAATACATCGCGCGGGCGAAGGACAAGAACGATTCCTTCCGCCTGATGGGCTTCGGCCACCGGGTCTACAAGAACTTCGACCCCCGCGCGACGGTGATGAAGCAGTCGGCGGACGAGGTGCTGGAGCTTCTGGGAGTGGAGAACAACCCGCTTCTGCAGGTCGCCAAGGAACTGGAGCGGATCGCGCTGCAGGACGAGTATTTCGCCGAGAAGAAGCTGTTCCCGAACGTGGACTTCTATTCGGGCATCATCCTCGAGGCGATGGGTTTCCCCACGTCGATGTTCACGCCGATCTTCGCGGTGAGCCGCACGGTGGGCTGGATCAGCCAGTGGAAGGAAATGATCGCCGACCCGCAGAACAAGATCGGGCGCCCGCGCCAGCTTTACCTGGGCGAGACCGAGCGGCCTTACGTGGATATCGAAGACCGCTGAGAGGCGGAAAAGGCACGGCCTTGACGGGCGGTCCCCAAAAGGGCCGCCCGTTTTCTTTGACAGGGGCCGGTCCCGGCGCGCAGGATCGGGGGCGAGAGGAGCCGCCCATGATCAAAGACCCCATCGCAGACGAGATTTTCGCCAATTGCCCGGTTCTGCCCGACAGCGAGACCCGCGGCACTCCGCAGGCAGGCGCGCGGCAGATCCTGATCATCAAGAAGGCCACGCTTTACAGCGCGAATTACGTGGCCTCGACCACGGACAAGACACCGCGGTCGGGGTTCACGATCCGCTGCGACGGTGATCCGTCACTCAGTTCTGAGGTGGAAGTCGGCTTTATCCACCTTGTGCCGCCGGATGCGCTGCGTGCGCCGCAGTACAGTCCGACGCGCAGATGGCTCACGCTCTGGGTCGACATCGCAGGGATGACGCAGGTTCTCGCGCAGTTGCAGCAGGCGCACCGCTATCTCTGGCGCGGCGAGTTCGAAAACGGCCACATCTACGGCGACCTGCACAGCAGCGACTGAGGGGCGTCAGCGCCCCTCGAATTTCGCGGGACGCTTTTCCATGAAGGCCACCACGCCTTCCTTGAAGTCGCGCGACTTGCCGCAGGTGCCCTGAAGCTGCGCCTCGGTGGTGAGCTGGTCCTCGAACGTGCGGTCCCACGTGCCCCGGATGGCTTTCTTGGCCGCCGCATAGGCCGCGGTCGGGCCGTTTGCCAGATGCGCGGCGCGCGCCTTCCAATGGGCGGCGAAGGCGTCGTCGGCCACCGCCTCCCAGATCAGGCCCCAGTCATCGGCCTGCCGTGCGGTGATCTTGTCGGCGAACAGGGCTGCCCCCATCGCCTTGGCCATGCCCATGGTGCGCGGCAGCAAGTAGGTGCCGCCCGCGTCGGGGATGAGGCCGATGCGCGCGAAAGCCTGCAGGAAATACGCGCTTTCCGCCGCGATCACCACGTCGGCGGCCAGCGCGATGTTGGCCCCTGCCCCGGCGGCGGCCCCGTTCACGGCGGAAATCGTCGGCACCGGGCAGTCCACGATGGCGCGCAGGAGCGGCGCATATTCGTCGCGCAGCGTGCGTTCGAGATCGAGGTTCGCGGCGCTGGCGCGGTCGCCCAGGTCCTGCCCCGAACAGAAGGCGCGGCCCGCCCCGGTCAGGACGACGACACGCGCTTCGCGCCCGGCGGTGGTGACGGCATGAGCGAGTTCGGCGCGCATCTGGGTGGTCAGCGCGTTCATCTTGTCGGGGCGGTTCAGCGTGACCGTGGCAACGCCGTCTGTCAGGTCATAGGTGATGGTGTCGTAGTTCATTCTGCGCCGTCCCTTGTCTTTCGCCGGTATGCGCGACCTTACAACGCCGCGCGGTGAAGGCCAGAGGGACCGCGCGTCATTCCTCGAGGATGCGGGCGAGGCGCGCCTTTTCCTCGGCGCTCAGATCGGCCTCGGACTCGGGGCGGGCGGCGGCACGGCTGCGCAGATACCCGAAGCCCACCCCGGCGGCGAGCAGCAGCATGAGCGGACCTGCCGCCCAGAGCAGCAGCGAAGACCCCGACGCGCGCGGACGCAGGAGGACGTATTCGCCGTAGCGGTCGACGACGAAGTCGATCACCTCGTCGTTGGTATCGCCCGCGACCAGCCGTTCGCGCACCAGCAGGCGCAGGTCGCGCGCGAGATCGGCGTTGCTTTCGTCGATGCTCTCGTTGCGGCAGACAAGGCAGCGCAAACCCTTGGACAACTCGCGCGCCCGTTCCTCGAGAGCGGGATCGTCAAGGATCTCGTCGGGCTGCACTGCAAGGGCGGGCATCGCCAGCGCCAGCACCAGCGCCACAAGCAGGCCGCGGACCAGACCTGTCATTCCGCCGGAACCCCCCCTTGCGGCACGCGGCGCGCGGCCCCTGCGGCGACACGGAAGCGGCGGTCGGACAGGCTCAGAAGCCCGCCCAGCGACATCAGGATGGTTCCCGCCCACATCCAGTTGGCGAAGGGTTTGACATAGGTGCGCACCACCCAGCCGCCATTGTCCTGCGGGTCGCCGATCACGACATAGACGTCCCGCAGGAAGCGGTAGTCGATCGCGGCCTCGGTCGTGGCCATTTGGGCCACCGGATAGATGCGCTTTTCGGGGCGCAGCTGTGTCAGTTCGCGGCCGTTCTTCTCGAGCGTCGCGAAGCCCATGGTCGAGATGTAGTTCGGACCCTGCACCTGCTGCACGTCGTCGAGCGTGATGGTGAAGCCCGCCACGTCGAAGGGTTCGCCCAGTTGCACGACGCGGATGTCATCCTGTTTCCAGGCGACAAGTCCGCAGATGGCGAAGAAGGTCACGCCCATGCCGAAATGCGCGGTGGCCTTGCCCCAGTCCGCGCGCGGCAGGCGCATCAGACGTCCAAGCCGGTTGGGACCACGCCCGGTGCGGCCCCAGAGGTCGATGATCGCACCGCTGGCGATCCACGCCCCCATGAAGACGCCCAGAGGGCCGAGTGCGCTGCGCTCGGTCTGGATCGCCCAGACAAGTGCGGCCAGCGCGACCGAAAGGATCAGTGCGCCCTTCAGCGGCGCCCAGGCGCGCGATACCTGCCCGCGTTTCCAGGGCATCATCGACCCGAAGGGCAAGAGCAGCCCCAGCAGCACCATGAAGGGCGAGAAGGCCATGTCGAAGAAGGGCGGACCGACGGTGAGCTTGCGGTCGAAGGCCATCTCGGCCACCACCGGCCACATCGTGCCGACGAAGACGACGAAACAGGCCACCGCCAGCAGAACGTTGTTGGCCACCAGCGCGCCTTCGCGGCTGACCGGGGCGAAGACGCCCTTGGCCTCCATCGCGCCGGCACGCAGCGCGAAGAGAAGCAGCGCGCCGCCGGTGAAGAAGGCCATGATCATCAGGATGAAGACGCCGCGCTCGGGGTCGTTGGCGAAGGCATGCACCGATGTCAGCAGGCCCGAGCGGACGATGAACGTCCCGATGAGGGAAAAGCCGAAGGCGAGGATGGCCAGAAGGATGGTCCAGCTTTTCAGCGCCTCGCGCTTTTCGACCACGATGGCCGAATGGAGGAGCGCCGCCGACAGAAGCCACGGCATGAAGGACGCGTTCTCGACCGGGTCCCAGAACCAGAAGCCGCCCCAACCCAGTTCGTAATAGGCCCACCACGACCCCAGCGCGATGCCGACGGTCAGGAACACCCAGGCCGCCAGCGTCCAGGGCCGCACCCAGCGGCCCCAGGCGGCGTCCACCCGGCCTTCGATCAGCGCGGCGACCGCGAAAGAGAAGCAGATCGAGAGGCCGACATACCCGAGATAGAGGAAGGGCGGATGGAAGGCGAGCCCGGGGTCCTGCAGAAGCGGGTTGAGATCCTGCCCGTTCATCGGCGGCACGGCCAAGCGCAGGAACGGGTTCGAGGTGAACAGGATGAAGGCGAAGAAGGCGACGCCGACCGCCGACTGCACCGCCAGGACGCGCGCGCGCAGGCCCGGCGGCAGGTTGCCCCCGAACCACGCCGCCATTGCCCCGAAAAGCGTGACGATCAGCACCCACAGCAGCATCGAGCCTTCGTGGTTCCCCCAGGTGCCGGTGATCTTGTAGAGCATCGGCTTGTCGGAATGGCTGTTGAGAACCACCAGCCGCAGCGAGAAGTCCGAGGTCACGAAGGCCCAGGTCAGCGCCGCGAAGGCAAAGGCGGTCAACAGGAACTGCAGCGTCGCGGCCGGTTCGGCCACCGCCATCCACGATGTCCAGCGTTTCTCGGCCCCGATGAGGGGAACGACGGCCTGCACGATCGCCACCATGAAGGCGAGGATCAGCGCGAAATGTCCAAGTTCTGTGATCATGACGCGAATATAGGCAAGCCGTCGCCGCGGGCCAATCGCAAAGGCGTGTGCGATCAACTTGTCGCGGGGGCGGCGGCGGCGCGCGCGATCCAGACGGCCAGTGCGGGGTTGTGATCGGGGTCTGCGGCGTGCAGCGAAAGACCCGCGTCATGGCCGGGATCGGCGGCGCCGGGGGTGGCGGCGTCGAGCTCGCGCAGCGCCGCGATGTTGCGCATGACCTGAGGGGCGCGTGCCATGGTGGCGGCGATCTCGCGCTCGAAGTCCTGGGATTTGAGCTGGTGGCGGGCGCCGAAGTAGAACGACACGATGACGCCCAGAAGCCACCAGAGCGGTTCGGGCACCAGCGCGATGCCCTGCATGCGGCTTGCGAACCAGACCGGGTCGACCATGGCGGCGACGAACAGGCCCAGCGTGCCCAGCGCCAGCGCCGGGCGCGGCAGGCGGTTCACCCCGTCCATGAAGCGGTCGAAGCCGCCTTGCCGGGCGATGGCGAATTCGGCTCCGAACTGGGTCATCGCCTGGGTCTGGACGCCCTGCGCGCGCATCGCCCCGGCCTCGGCATTTTCGCGGAAAACCTCTGCCGTCTCGACCACGACATTGCGGCCATTGCCGAAGACAAGGCCGAGGATGCGTGCGATCAGCCCCATGTGCGGACCCTTTCGCGGAAGGCGGCGTCGGTCAGGTGATAGCGGGGGGAGATGAACTCCTCGGCCCGGGTGATCCAGCCGCCCTTGCCGCCCGCGCGGGTGCGGGCGAACTTGCGCGAAGCCGGGCGCCCGTCGGCGATGCGGAAGTAATAGTTGCGCCGCGCGATCCCGTAGGCGTCGCGCAGCGCCTGCGCGTCGATCTGCGCCGCCGCGTCCGCCGCCGCGCGGGTGCGCGGGCCGATCAGACCGTCGGCGGCGATGTCATGCCCCATCTCGCGCAGAAGGCGCTGGAGGATGACCACCGCGTTGCGGCCCGCGTTCACGTACATGTCGAAGACCGACGCCTGCAGCGCCACGGGCAGCCCCGCGATGCCGGGGCGTTCATAATAATGGCGCATGAAGATATCGACCGCCTGCGCACGGGTGAGCGCGCGCACATCCGCCACGCCGACCACCCCGTCGCCGTCGAGATCGAGCCCGAGCCGGCGCATCGTGTGGATGGTCACGCCGTGGTTCGTGGCACCCCCGGGATCGTCGGGGTCGTTCACGAAGCCGCCCTCGCGGGCGAGGATCTCTTCTGCGATCTGGCGGACGGTTTGCATAGGCGCGCTCCCTCTTCCCGGGTTCGCGCGCAATCTGGGGGCCAATCGTTAAAGCGGGCGCAGCGTGCCGCGCGCAGGCCGGGCAACGGCCCCGCCGCGACGCAGGGGATCAGGTGCCGCTGTCGGGCTCCTTGTAGACGCCTTGGGCCTTGAGCGCGTCGATCACCTCGGCGGGCATGTAGGTTTCGTCATGCCGGGCAAGGATCTCGGTCGCCCGGAAGACGCCATCAACATAGCTGCCCGTGCCGACCATGCCTTCGTTCTCGGCGAAAAGGTCGGGCAGAACGCCGGTATAGGTCACCGGGATCGAGGCACCGCCATCGGTGACGGCAAAGCGGATCGTCTCGCCGTCGCCGCGCACGATCGAGCCTTCCTCGACCAGACCGCCGATGCGGAAAACCTCGGTCGGTTCGGGTGGCTCGGCGATGATCTGGCTGGGGGCGCGGAAGAAGTTAATGCCGTCGCGCATGGCGTAACCGATGAGCGCGGTGGAAATGGCCAGCGCAACGCTGGCGACGAGGATGACCTGAACGCGGCGCTGTTTCTTCAGTCCCTTCATCGCGACCTCGCAATCGTTCTCACGGGAAGAGGGGTGCCATCATCAGCCCCTCCGTCTCGTTTTCACCTAACATCAGGTTGGCGTTTTGCAACGCCTGCCCACTGCTACCTTTTGTCAGGTTATCGAGACAGGCAACAACAATCGTACGCCCCGCGATGCGGTCGGGCACGACGCCGATATGGACGAAGTTCGACCCGCGCACATGATGGGAGGACGGCGTATCGCCCATCGGCAGGACGCAGATGAAGGGCTCATCCGCGTAAGCCGCGGTGAAGGTGTCGTGGATTACCTGTGCATCACCCTTCACATAGACGGTGGCGAGGATGCCGCGGTTCGCCGGGATCAGGTGCGGCGTGAACTGGACATGCACGGGACGGCCCGCGATCTTCGCGAATTCCTGATCGAATTCGCCCAGATGCCGGTGCACGCCGCCGACCGAATACGCGTTGTAGCCCTCGGAGAGTTCCGCATGCAGAAGGTTTTCCTTGAGCGACCGCCCTGCCCCGGACACGCCGCATTTGAGGTCCATGATGATCTCGTCCAGGTCGATCACGCCTGCCCCGATCAGCGGGCCCAGCGCGAATTGCCCGGTGGCCGCATTGCAGCCCGTGCCCGCGACTAGCCGTGCGGCGGCGATGTCGTCGCGGTAGAATTCGGTCAGGCCATAGACAGCCTCGGCCTGCAGATCGACGGCGGCATGGGGGTTGCCGTACCATTTCTGATACTCGGCCGGATCGGACAGCCGGAAATCGGCGGACAGATCCACGATCTTCAGGTCACGTGGGAGCGCCGCGATCACCTCCTGGCTCGTCTTGTGGGGCAGCGCGCAGAAGCACAGGTCGATCCCCGAGAAATCGATGTCGCCGATGGTGACCAGCGTCGGCAGATCCATGTGGCGCAGATGGGGGAAGACCCCGGCCATGCTCTGCCCCGCCTTGCGGTCGGCGGAAAGCGCGGCAATCTCGATATTGGGGTGGCCCGCGATGAGCCGGATCAGCTCGGCCCCGGTATAGCCCGAGGCGCCGAGGATGGCGACGTTGTGCGTCATGTCAGTGATGTCCTGTGGATCGTGCCGCGCAAGGCTTGGCGCGGCGGGGTCGGAATGGCAAGGGAAACGCGCGGTCAGGCGGCGCGGAACTCGATCCGTCGTCGCAGGAACTGGGTCGCCCGGTCGCTGACCTTCCTTGGGTTGCCCGTGGTCAGGAAACCGGACTGGCCCTGCCCCGTCATGCCGGGATGGCGGCGCAGATAATCGGCCAGGCTTTCCGCGACGAGGTTCGCCTGCGAGAAGACCTTGACGTCCGGGCCCAGCGCGTCCTGGAAGACATCCGCCATCAGCGGGTAATGCGTGCAGCCCAGCACCGCGGCCTGGGGTTTGGGCATCTTGCGCCACAGCGCGTCGACATGGGACCGCACGAGCGCTTCGGCGAGGATCATGTCGCCTTCCTCGATGGCATCGACGACACCGCCGCAGGCCTGCGCCTCGACATCGACGCCGATGGCGCGGAAGGCCAGTTCGCGCTGGAAGGCGCGGCTGGCGACCGTGGCGGGGGTCGCGAACAGCGCCACATGCTGCACCGCCACTTCGCGCGGGGGGGAATTGTCGCCCCAGTTGCGTTCAGTCAGCGCCTCGATCAGGGGCACGAAGACGCCCAGCACGCGCTTGCCCGGCGGCAGGCCGCCTTCCTGGATGCGCCGCAGCGCCGCCGCGCTGGCCGTGTTGCAGGCGAGGATGGTGAGATCGACCCCGTCTTCCCAAAGGCGGTGAATTGCCGTTTGGGTCAGGTTGAAGATGTCGTCGGCGGTGCGCACGCCATAGGGCGCATGGGCGTTGTCGCCGAAATAGAGGAAGTCGACATCAGGCAGGCGCTTCTGCGTCGCGTCCAGAACGGTCAGGCCGCCCAGACCGGAATCGAAGATGCCAACTGCCATGTTCTAGTGCCGCGCGCGGTGCTTTTCCTCGAACTCGTAGCCGTAGTCATAGGACTTGAGCGGCTTTGGCGACAGCTCATAGGTTGCGCGGCGGAGAAAATCCATGAGATTCTTGGCATCCTTCGCCATCGGGTCAAGGACGTCCCGGCCGATGGGCTGGCCGATCACGACCCGAACGGGCGTGTCAACGCGGCTGCGGAATTCCTTGATCAAAAGCCCCATGCGCAGCGTAGTGTGTAGGTGGCTCGCGATCTGGAAGAGGCGCGAGGTGTGGCCTTCGAAATAGACGGGCACCACGGTCGCACGGCTTTTCGCGATCATGCGGGCGGTAAAGCCGCGCCAGCCCGGATCCATCGGATGGGAGAAAGGCTTGACGGCGGTCGAGACCGTGCCGCCCGGGAAGATGCCGATGGCACCGTTCTGCGCGAGATAGTCGAGCGCGACTTTGCGCGTTTCGATGTTGAGCGCCACGGCCTCCTTCGTTTCGTCGAAGGAAATCGGCAAGATGATGCGGTTGAGATCTTCCGCCTTGCGGAAGATGCGATGCGCGAGGATGCGGAAATCGCCGCGCGTGCGGGCGAGGATATGGCCCATCATCAGCCCGTCGAGAATGCCGTAAGGGTGATTGGCGATCAGGATGACCGGGCCATCGGCCGGGATGTTGTCGAGCGACCCGCCCACCACATCAAGCGTGAGGCCATAGCGTTCAACCATCACCGCCCAGAAATCACGGCCTGCGGCGACTTCGTTCTCGTAGCCATCGGCGCGCTTGATCAGGCGCAGACGGCCTGTGGTGTTCTCCATCAGACGGATCATGGCGCGTCCGCTGCGGGTGCTGGCCGAATAGGAATAGGAGATGTCGCGTGCGACGTGCCGATTGGATGGCATTCAGGTGATCCCGGAAGTCTGTGTGCCTGTATCTATTGTGAAGAAAGCAAATTGCATAGACCCCATGACACTTATGTGACGATTGATCCCGTGGTACGCCGCGCTGCAGGTCACTCTGCCGCTTTCGCCAACTGGGGTCCGCCTGCGCGGATCACCGACAGAAGCTCCTCGCGCCGTTTGCCGGCCTTCGCCTCGTTCGCGTGCTTGACCGGGCCGAAGCCGCGGATCTGCAGCGGCAGTTCGGCCAGCGCCACGATGGCGTCGCGGGTGGCGTCGGTGAGCTTCGGGAGCACCTCGGCCATGTCGGCCTCGTATAGCGTGATCAGTGCGCGTTCCATGCGGCGTTCGGCGGTATAGCCGAAGGGATCGAACGGCGTGCCGCGCAGGGATTTCAGCCGGGCAAGGATGCGGAAGCCGCGCAGCATGGAGGGCCCGTACTCCTTCTTGACCGGGCGGCCGTCGAGACCCGTCTTCGACAGAAGCGGCGGAGCGAGGTGGAACTTCATCGTGAAGTCGCCGTCGAATTCGGCGCGCGCCTTTTCGAGCGTCGAAAGGTGCAGGCGGGCGACTTCGTATTCGTCCTTGTAGGCGAGAATCTTGTGATAGCCCTTGGCGACGGCGTCCTTGACCGCCTTGTCCGCGATAGCATCGACCAGCTTGCGGTAACGCTTTGCCAGCCGTTTGCCCTGATAGGCGACAAGGTGATCGGCGCGGAAGGCGATCCTGTCCTCGGATGTCTTCGGCAGGGCCACGACCTTGGGTGCCAGCATCGCCTGCGTTTCGGCGGGGTGCAGGACGGCCCAGCGCCCGATCTCGAAGGCGCGCTGGTTCTTCTGGACGGCGGCGCCGTTGAGGTCGATCGCCTGCACGATGGCGTCATGCGACAGCGGGATCAGCCCGCGCTGCCAGGCCGCGCCGAAGATCATCATGTTGGAATAGATCGAATCGCCCATCGTCACCCGGGCCAGTTCCGAGGCGTCGAAGAGATCCACCCGGTCACCCAGCCGCGCCTGAAGCGCGACCTGCAACCGGTCGGACGGCAGGGAGAATTCGGTATTTCGGGTGAAGTCGCCGGTGATGATCTCGTGGCTGTTGACCACCGCGCCGGTCTGGCCCGCGCGGGTCAGGCCCAGCGTCTTGGACCCGGCACTCACCACCAGATCGCCGCCGATCAGCGCGTGCGCCTCTCCGGTGGCGACGCGGATGGCGCTGATGTCTTCGGGGCGGTCGGCGATGCGGCAATGGATATGCACCGCGCCCCCCTTCTGGGCGAGGCCCGCCATCTCCATCATGCCGGCACCCTTGCCGTCGATCTGCGCGGCCTGCGCCAGCACAGCGCCGATGGTGACGACGCCGGTGCCGCCCACGCCGGTGATGACGACATTGTGGGTGCCTTTGATCCCGGGCAGGATGGGCGCGGGCAGGTCCGGCAGGTTCAGGTCTGCGGTCGCGTTCTTCTTCACCTGCGCGCCTTCGAGCGTCACGAAGCTGGGGCAGAAGCCCTTGAGGCAGCTGAAATCCTTGTTGCACGACGACTGGTCGATGGCGCGCTTGCGCCCCAGTTCGGTTTCCTTCGGCACGATGGACACGCAGTTCGACTGCACCCCGCAATCGCCGCAGCCTTCGCAGACGTCGGTGTTGATGAAGACGCGGCGGTCGGGGTCGGGGAAGGTGCCGCGCTTGCGGCGGCGGCGCTTCTCAGCCGCGCAGGTCTGGATATAGACGATGGCCGAGACGTCGTCGTATTCGGCCATGTCCTTCTGCACCGCCATCAGATCGGCGCGCTCATGCGTGGGCACGTCCTTCGGGAATGACGCGAAATCGACGTCTTCCTTCTTGTCATAGACCACCGCGAGCTTGCCGATGCCCATCGCTTTGAGTTCGTTCACGATACGCTGGGGCGAAAGCCCACCGTCATTGCCCTGCCCACCGGTCATGGCGACGGCGTCGTTGAAGAGAATCTTGTACGTCATGCGGGTCTTCGCCGCGACAGCCGCGCGGATCGCCTGCAGGCCGGAATGGTTGTAGGTGCCGTCGCCGATGTTCTGGAAGACGTGTTCGCGGGTGGAAAACGGCGCCTCGCCGATCCAGTTGGCGCCTTCGCCGCCCATGTGGGTGAAGCCCAGCGTGGAACGGTCCATCCACTGCACCATGTAATGGCAGCCGATCCCCGCATAGGCGCGGCTGCCTTCGGGCACCTTGGTCGACGAATTGTGCGGGCAGCCCGAGCAGAAATACGGCAGACGCGCCGCGATTTCCTCGGCGTTGTCGGCGCGGCGGTCTTCGGCGATCCGGGCCAGGCCCGCGCGCAGGGCGTCGGTGTCGCGGCCCTCTTCAATCAGGATCTGGCCCAGTTTCTCGGCGATCCAGACCGGGTCGAGCGCGCCGCGCGTCGGGAACAGCTCTTCGCGGTGAAGCGCGCCCGCCCCGCCCTTGTACCAGCCATAGACGCGGTAGCGGTTGTCGTCGAAAAGCGCTTCCTTGATCTGGATCTCGATCAGCTTGCGCTTTTCCTCGACCACCACGATCAGGTCGAGCCCCTCCGCCCAGGCGGAAAACCCCTTCATGTCGAGGGGGAAGGTCTGGCCGACCTTGTAGAGCGTGATGCCCAGACGTTCGGCCTCGGCCTCGGAGATGTTGAGAAGGCTCATGGCGTGGACAAGGTCGAGCCAGTTCTTGCCGGCCGCGACGAAGCCGATCTTGGCGCCCGGCTTTCCCCACATGCGCCGGTCGATTCCGTTGGCATGGGCGAAGGCCTCGGCCGCGAAGCGCTTGTGGTCGATCATGCGCGCTTCCTGCGCATGCGGCGTGTCCTGCAGGCGGATGTTCAGCCCGCCCGGCGGCATGTCGAAATCGGGAATGACGATCTGCATCCGGTCGGGGCGGCCATCGACGACGGCCGTCGCCTCGACCGTGTCCTTCATGGTCTTCAGCCCGACCCAAAGCCCGGCAAAGCGGCTGAGCGCATAGCCGTAGATGCCGTAATCAAGGATTTCCTGCACGCCCGCAGGGCTGACGATGGGCAGGTAGGCATCCATCAGCGCCCATTCCGACTGGTGCAGCACGGTCGAGCTTTCGCCGGTGTGATCGTCGCCCATCGCCACCAGCACGCCACCCAAGCCCGATGTGCCCGCCATGTTGGCGTGGCGGAAGACGTCGCCGCTGCGGTCCACGCCCGGCCCCTTGCCGTACCAGAGGCCGAAGACCCCGTCGAATTTCCCTTCGCCGCGCAGTTCGGCCTGCTGGCTGCCCCAAAGCGCGGTGGCGGCCAGATCTTCGTTCAGCCCGTTCTGGAAGACCACGTCATGGGCGGCAAGCTGCTTGCCCGCCCGCGTCATCTGCATGTCGACCGCACCCAGCGGCGATCCGCGATAGCCCGTGACCAGACCCGCCGTATTCAGCCCCGCCGCACGGTCGCGCGCCTTCTGCAGCAGCATCAGACGGACCAGCGCCTGCGTTCCGTTGAGCAGGACCGGGCTTTTGTCCAGATCGAAGCGGTCGTTCAGGGTGATTTTCTGCGTGGTCATCTGGCGCCTCCCAACGTCGGATCGGACTTGCGGTAGATATAGACTGACATTAGGTCACAATTACTGACCCGACCAGAAAAATTCGCATCCGGGACAAATCTTGTCGCCGCTGCGGGCTGACCTGCGGGTGTGTTTCAGGTAATCGGTGGAGAGTGTTTTGAAAGGTACCGGAATGGATTGGGACAAGCTGAGGATTTTCCACACGGTGGCCGATGCAGGCAGTCTGACCCATGCGGGTGACCGGCTGAACCTGTCGCAATCCGCGGTCAGCCGCCAGATTCGCGCGCTTGAAGAATCGTTGAACACCACGCTGTTTCACCGCCATGCGCGGGGCCTGATTCTGACCGAACAGGGTGAGTTGCTGCATGATGCGACCGCGGCCATGGCAAAGCGGCTCGAAGCCGCCGCCGCGCGAATCCGCGACAGCGAGGAAGAGGTCTTCGGCGAACTGCGGGTGACGACGACCTTCGCCTTCGGGTCGCTCTGGCTCGCGCCGCGGCTGGCTAAGCTCTACGAGAAGTATCCCGACCTGAAGATCGACCTGATGCTCGAGGAACGCGTGCTCGACCTGCCGATGCGCGAGGCCGATGTCGCCATCCGCATGAAGGAGCCGAGCCAGGCCGACCTGATCCGCAAGAAGCTGATGAGCGTGCAGATGCGGCTGTTCGCGTCGCGGTCCTATCTGGAGCGGCATGGCACGCCGCAGACGCTGGACGATCTGGCGGCGCACCGGCTGATCTGCCAGAATCCCACGACGGCACAGGTGCAGGCAGGTGCGGTTCTGGTGCAGAACCTGATGACCTATGACATCCGGTCGATGCTGACGGTAAACAATTATTTTGGCGTGCTGCAAGGGGTCGTGCACGATCTGGGGATCGGTGTTCTGCCCGATTACGTCACGGAAGACTTTCCCGATCTGGTGCGTGTGTTGCCCGACGTGGAATCGGCCGAAGTGCCGGTCTTCCTTGCCTATCCGGAAGAGCTGCGCCATTCCATGCGGATCGCAGCCTTCCGCGACTTCGTGCAGGACGAGATCATCGCCCACCGCAAGTCGGTCCGCGAGCACGCAAAGGGCTGAGCCAAGTCATGCGGATCGCGCATGGCAGTTATGCTGCACCCGCAGCATTCTTGGGCTTGATCGATTTCGTTCTGCACACTAACTGCACATGCGAGGGCGGCAGTGCCTAGTTGCGCAGCACCCTCATACCTCCCTGTTGGACTTCGGCCGAGACTTAGTCTCGGCCTTTTTTTGGCTGGAGGCGGGAAACGGCGATCCGCCCCCGTCCCG
Organism: Aestuariivita sp.; assembly: GCA_018401465.1. GTDB lineage: Bacteria > Pseudomonadota > Alphaproteobacteria > Rhodobacterales > Rhodobacteraceae > JAGYKE01. Next base: position 2,030,818 of record JAGYKE010000004.1, on the reverse strand, counting down.
CGCGGCGGTAATGGCGCCAAATCCGGCCATGCGGGCAACGGCGTTGCCTGCCCACCCCTCTTTTCCCCCGGCCTGTTCCGGGCTAAACGGGCCGCGACCCAAGGTGAGGACGCCCAAGACATGCAGGAACCGGCCATCACGCCAGACCTCGTCGCAGCACATGGGCTGAAACCCGACGAATACCAGCGCATCCTCGACATCATCGGGCGCGAGCCGACCTTCACGGAACTGGGCATCTTCAGCGCCATGTGGAACGAACATTGTTCCTACAAGTCGTCGAAGAAATGGCTGCGCACCCTGCCGACCACGGGGCCTCAGGTTATCTGCGGCCCCGGCGAGAACGCGGGCGTCGTCGATATCGGCGACGGACAGGCGGTGGTCTTCAAGATGGAGAGCCACAACCACCCCTCCTACATCGAACCCTATCAAGGCGCGGCGACGGGCGTCGGCGGTATCTTGCGCGACGTCTTCACCATGGGCGCGCGGCCCATCGCGTCGATGAATGCGCTGTCCTTCGGAGAGCCGTCGCACCCCAAGACACGGCGGCTGGTTTCGGGCGTGGTCGAAGGGATCGGCGGTTACGGCAATTGCTTCGGGGTTCCTTGCGCGGGCGGCGAGGTGCGGTTTCACCGCGCCTATAACGGCAACTGCCTTGTGAACGCCTTTGCAGCCGGATTGGCGGATGCCGACAGCATCTTCTATTCGGCCGCGTCGGGCGTGGGAATGCCGGTCGTCTATCTGGGCGCGAAGACGGGCCGCGACGGCGTCGGCGGTGCGACCATGGCCAGCGCCGAATTCGACGACACGATCGAGGAAAAGCGCCCCACCGTGCAGGTGGGCGACCCCTTCACCGAAAAGCGGCTGATGGAGGCCTGTCTGGAACTGATGCAGACGGGTGCCGTCATTTCCATTCAGGACATGGGGGCCGCGGGCCTGACCTGTTCGGCGGTCGAGATGGGCGACAAGGGCGGCCTTGGCGTGCGGCTTGACCTTGAAAAGGTTCCGGTGCGTGAACAGGCGATGACCGCCTACGAGATGATGCTGTCGGAAAGCCAGGAGCGCATGCTGATGGTGCTGCGCCCCGAGAAGGAGGCCGAGGCCCGCGCGGTGTTCGAGAAATGGGATCTCGACTTCGCCGTGGTGGGCGAGACGATCGCGGAAGACCGGTTCCTGATCATGCTCAACAATGAGGTGAAGGCCGACCTGCCGCTGTCGAAACTGTCGTCGGAAGCCCCCGAATACGACCGCCCATGGGTGGAAAGCCCCCAGCCCCGCCCGCTGGGCGAGGTGCCGCAGATCGACCCCATCGCGGGGCTGAGCGCGCTGATCGCAAGCCCGAGCTATGCAGCCAAGCAATGGGTTTACGAGCAATACGACACCATGGTGATGGGCGACAGCGCCCGCACGCCGGGCGCGGGCGCGGGCATCATCCGCGTGCACGGGACGGGCAAGGCGCTGGCCTTCACCTCGGACGTGACGCCGCGCTATGTGCAGGCCAACCCGGTCGAGGGTGGCAAGCAGGCGGTGGCGGAGGCCTTCCGCAACCTCATCGCCTGCGGGGCGACGCCGCTGGCCGCGACCGACAACCTGAATTTCGGCAACCCCGAAAAGCCGCACATCATGGGCCAGTTCGTGGGCGCGATCAAAGGGATCGGCGCGGCCTGTTCGGCGCTGGGCATGCCCATCGTGTCGGGCAACGTGTCGCTTTACAATGAAACTGACGGGCAGGCGATCCTGCCGACGCCGACCATCGGCGCGGTGGGTCTGATCGCGCAGCCCGAAGACATCATCGGCAAGGACGTGCGCGACGGTCACGTCGTGCTGGTCCTGGGCGAAACACAGGGCCATCTGGGCCAGTCCGCCCTTCTGGCCGAGATGTTCGGCCGCGAAGAAGGCGACGCACCCCCCGTCGATCTGGACGCCGAGAAGCGGCACGGCGATTTCATCCTCGCCAACCGCGAGCTGATCCGCGCCTGCACCGACCTGTCGGATGGCGGGCTGGCGCTGGCCGCGTTCGAGCTGGCGGAGGGGTCGGGCGTGGGCGTGACGCTTGATTCGGGCGATACGCCCACGCTGTTCGGCGAGGATCAGGCGCGCTATCTCATCGCCTGCAACTTCGATCAGGCCGAGGCGCTGATGACGCGGGCGGCGGCGGCGGGCGTGAGCGTGACCTCGGTCGGCCGGTTCGGCGGGGACCAGGTGCGGATGGGTGGATCGAATGCGCCGCTGGCCGACCTGTCGCGGCTCTATCGCGGGGCCTTCGCGGCGGCCGTGGCATGACGGGACGTTCTTGCGCAAAAGCTGCAATCTGACTACATCTTATAGCAATACCCCAAGGAGGTGCTGCCCATGCCCATGCACGCCCACGAGATCGAGGACCTTCTGCGCCAGAGCTTTCCCAAGGCGCGGATCGTGGTCGAAGGCGACGACGGGGTTCACATGTCGGCGCTGGTGATCGACGAAAGCTTCCGGGGTCTGAACCGCGTGCAGCAGCAGCGCGCGGTCTATGCCGCGTTGAAGGGCAAGATGGACGGCCCCGCCGGCGCGCTGCATGCGCTGGCGCTGACCACCAAGGCCCCGGACTGATCCCATGGATATCGCCGTCCCCGCGCATGTGTTCGCCCCGGTCGCGGGTGACCCCGGCGCGCCGGACCGCATGCGCAATGCGCGCGACCTTGCCAAATGCCCTGCCCAGAAAGAGAGACGGACATGACCGACGCAGCCACCAAGATCCGCGAAACCATTCAAGCGCATGACGTGGTGCTTTACATGAAAGGCACCAAGTCCATGCCGCAATGCGGCTTTTCCAGCCGCGTGGCGGGTGTGCTGAACTACATGGGCGTCGATTTCCAGGACGTGAACGTGCTGGCCGACGCTGATATCCGGCAGGGAATCAAGGATTTCTCGGACTGGCCGACGATCCCGCAGCTGTATGTGAAGGGTGAATTCGTCGGCGGCTGCGACATCATCACCGAGATGACGCTGTCGGGCGAACTGGACCAGCTGTTCGAGGAAAAGGGCGTGGCCTACGACAAGGACGCCGCCGACAAGATCCGCGAAGCCAACGCCTGAGGGCGCGCCGCGGGGGCTCTGCCCCGTCGCCATTGTCTCTCGGACCAATGGCGCGACAAAGGCGACCCCCGGGATGTTTGCGAACCCGAAGAAGCAGGGGACCTGTCTGCTGCTTCCAGTGCCGCGCGACCCGCTCGACACCTGTCGGGAACGGGCGGACGCGCGCGAAGGCTCAGCCTGCCGACTTTTCCTCGATCGCAGCGGCGAGAGACTCGGCCCGTGCAGCCAGTTCAGCAAGCGTTTCGGTCACGCTGGCGGGGATGACGGGAACCTCGATGCGGTCTGGTTCGGGGGGCGGCGCGGATTTCAGCGCGTCAAGTTCGGCCGTGCATTCGGCCAGTTGCGCCTCGACCTCGCGGATGCGGTCTTCGACTGCGGCGGTCTTGTCGGCCAGCATCAGCCCCGCCATCAGAAGCATGCGCGCTTCCGGCATGCGGCCGATCTGGTCGGAGATCACCTGCGCCTCGTCGTCGAGCATCCCGGCGGCGGCGCGCAGATAGATCTGTTCCCCCTCCTGGCAGGCGACATCGAAGCTGCGGCCGCCGATGGTAACGGTGACTTCGGGCATCAGGCGTCCTCCCCTTCCGGCAGATCACGGGCCTTTTCGAGAAGCGGCACGAGCTGCGCCATGATCGATGTCGCCTCGGCCACATCGGCGGCGCGCGCGGCGCGCAGGCCTTCGAGTTCTGCAAGCATCGCCTTGTTGATCAGGTGCGGTTCGCCCACGCCTTCCTCGTTCGCTTCGCGCAGGGCCGTGTTCGACTGGCGGAGTTGGTCATTAGCCTTGCGCAGGCGCTGCAGGTCGGAGTCGAGCCGTTGGAGGTGGTCGGAGGACGGCACCTGCGCCTGCGCCTCGGCCAGTTCGGCGGCGTGGCGTTCCTTGAGCTTGCGGATGCGTTCCTCGAGCTGGGCGGTGACGAGGCGTTCTTCCTCGAGCGCCTTCTGCGTCGCATCACGGTCCGCGAGAGCCGCGTCGCGGTCGGCAAAAGCTGCGTCGCGATCAGCGAAAGCCGCGTCGCGGTCGGCTCGCAGGGACTCCAGTTCGGCGGGGTCGGCGCCGACAGAGCGCTCCCCGACCGCTTCGATCCCCGCGGCAATCCGGTCGATCGCTGCGGTGATCCGGCGCTGAAGTTCCTCGATATCGCTCATCGCGTCAGCCCTCCCGGGTCTAGTGTGGCGGCGTGGCGGGGCATCGCCCCGGCCCATCGAATCATGGCCCGTGCAGCACAGCCTAGACCATACGGGCAGGGTGCGAAAAGCGTCCCTTTCCTTTCAAAGACTTGAGCGGCGGGCTTCAACCTTGGAGGCCGGGGCGCGGGGGCATGTGCTTGATCTTTGGTCCCGGGCTGATATGCAGCGGCACGATCCGCCATCACGCCAAGGAGCGCCCCCGTGGACCTGACCGCCCTGCGCAACACCCATCCCGATCACTGGTTCAAGGCAGCGGCGATCCGCACGCTGACGCTCGATGCCGTCGCCGCGGCGAATTCAGGGCATTCCGGCATGCCCATGGGCATGGCCGATGTGGCGACCGTGCTGTTTGAGAAGCACCTGAAATTCGACGCCTCGACCCCCGACTGGCCCGACCGCGACCGGTTCATCCTGTCGGCGGGGCATGGGTCGATGCTGCTCTATTCACTGCTCCATCTCACCGGCTATTCCGACATGACGCTGGAAGAGCTGAAGAACTTCCGCCAGTGGGGCGCGCGGACGGCGGGACACCCCGAATACGGCCATGCCAAGGGAATCGAGACGACGACCGGCCCGCTGGGTCAGGGGATTTCGAATGCCGTGGGCTTCGCCATCGCCGAGGAAATCCAGCGCGCACGCTATGGCGCGAAGGTGGTCGATCACTACACCTATGTCATGGCGGGCGACGGATGCCTGATGGAGGGCGTGAGCCAGGAAGCCATCGGGCTGGCGGGGCGGCATGAGCTGTCCAAGCTGATCGTCTTCTGGGACAACAACAACATTACCATCGACGGCACGGTCGACATCGCCGACCGGACCGATCAGGCGGCGCGGTTCCGGGCAAGCGGTTGGGACGTGCACGAGATCGACGGCCATGACCCGGTCGCGATCGATGCGGCCATCGTGGCGGCGAAGAAGACCAATATGCCCAGCATGATCGCCTGCAAGACGCATATCGCGCTGGGACATGCCGCGCAGGACACACCCAAAGGCCACGGCGCGCTGACCGACAAGGCGCAGCTGCAGGCGGCCAAGGAGGCCTATGGCTGGACCTGGGGGCCCTTCGAGATTCCCGCCGAGATCAAGGCACAATGGGAAGCGATCGGCCGCCGGGGTGCGGGCGCGCGCGCGGATTGGGAGGCACGCTTCGCCGGACTGCCCGCCTCGAAGCAGGCGGAGTTCAACCGCATCTACGCGCGCGAGGTTCCCAAGCGGCTGTCGGCCACGATCCGCGCGCTGAAACAGCAGATGAGCGAAAGCACACCGAAGATCGCCACACGGGCGAGTTCGGAGAAGGTGCTCGAGGTCATCAACCCCATCATGCCGGAAACCGTGGGCGGATCGGCCGACCTGACGGGATCGAACAACACCAAGACGGGCGACCTGGGGATCTTCATGCCCGAGAACCGCAAGGGCCGCTATATCCATTACGGCATCCGCGAACACGGGATGGCGGCGGCGATGAACGGCATGGTGCTTCATGGCGGCGTGCGGCCCTATGGCGGGACGTTCATGTGCTTCACCGATTACGCGCGCCCCGCGATGCGGCTTGCGGCGCTGATGAAGATCCCGACCGTCTTCGTCATGACACATGATTCCATCGGTCTGGGCGAGGACGGACCCACGCACCAGCCGGTCGAGCATCTAGCGATCAGCCGGGCGACGCCCAACACCTGGGTCTTCCGCCCCGCCGACACGATCGAGACGGCGGAAGCCTGGGAACTGGCGCTGATGTCGAAGGAGACGCCCAGCGTGCTGTCGCTGACGCGCCAGAACGTACCGACGGTGCGCACCACGCATACGGGCAAGAACCTGACTGCGCAGGGCGCCTATGTGCTGGCCGAGGCCGAGGGCAAGCGGCAGGCAATCTTGCTGGCGACCGGATCGGAAGTGTCGATCGCGATGGCGGCGCGCGACATCCTGCAGGCCGAGGGGATCGGCACGCGGGTCGTGTCGATGCCCTGCTGGGAGCTTTTCGAGGAACAGCCCGAGGCCTATCGCAAGCGCGTCCTGCCCGGCGGACCGGTGCGCGTCGCGGTCGAGGCGGGCATCCGCTTTGGCTGGGACCGCTGGCTTTTCGGCGAGCGCGGGCGCCGCGAGAAGTCGGGCTTTATCGGGATGCATGATTTCGGGGCCTCTGCCCCGGCCGAGGTGCTTTACGAAAAGTTCGGGATCACGGCCGAGGCCACGGCGGCCAAGGTGCGCGGGCTTCTCGGTCTCTGAGAGGTTTGCGCCTTGCGGCGCAAGCCTCCGGCGGGGATATTTGGGGCGAGAGGAAGACAGGGGCCGCGTCCTAGTGCGCGGCCTTTCCCGTGAGCGGGCCTATGATGCGGGTGACGACGGGGATCAGGGCAAGGCCCACGGCAAGTCCGAGGATGCCGTCGCAGAGCGCGGTCACGGCCCAGGCGATGACGCCTTCGGCGTGGCCTGCCGCATTGGCGGCCCCTTCGGCGAGGTGGTGGATGCCGTCATAGATCGCGGACCAGCCGAGGACATCGAGGCCATGCGTCAGGATCGCGCCGCCGACCCAGAGCATGGCCGCCGTGCCGATGATGCTGAGAAGCTTGAGCAGCTTCGGCATCGCCTTCACGAGGCCAAACCCGAAGGACCGCCCTGCCCCGGTCCGCCCGTTCGCGGCCAGCCAGACGCCCGCGTCGTCCATCTTCACGATCAGCGCCACCGCGCCGTAGACAAGCGCCGTCACCGCAACCCCCGCGACCGCAAGCGTCGCCGCCCCGAACCAGAAGTCCGGCGCCTCGACGTTCGACAGGATAATCGTCATGATCTCGGCCGAGAGGATGAAATCGGTCTTGATCGCGCCCTTCACGCGGGCCTCTTCGAGGTGGAGCGGGTCGCCTACGGCGAGATCCTCCTCCACATGGGGGTCGGCATGCGGGAAGAGCGCGTGGAACACCTTTTCCGCGCCCTCGAAACACAGATAGAGCCCGCCCAGCATCAGAAGCGGCGTGATCATCCACGGCGCGAAGGCGTTCAGCGCCAGCAGCGCCGGCAGGAGGATCACCAGCTTGTTGAAGAGCGACCCCTTGGTGATCTTCCAGATGATCGGCAATTCGCGCGCGGCGTCGAGGCCGGTGACGTATTTGGGCGTCACGGCGGCGTCGTCGATCACCACGCCCGCCACCTTGCTGCCCGCCTTGGCCGCCTGCGCCGCGACATCGTCGACGGACGCTGCCGCAGCCTTCGCGATGGCCGCGACATCGTCGAGAAGTGCCAGAAGTCCGCTCATGCCCTGCCCTTTGCCGGCTTGCGTCAGGCGAGCAGCGTAACGGGCCGTGCCCTGAAGGCAAGCCGTGGCGCCAAATCGCCGAAGTTTGCGCTAACACATTCTAAACACGTCGCTTTTGGTCTGTCGGGACGGGCGGGGCTTGTGTATGGCCGAGGCGAGGCGGACAGAGTGAAGGAGGGTTCATCATGACCATCAATGTCGGGATCAACGGCTTCGGACGGATCGGGCGCTGCACGCTGTCGCATATCGCCTCGAGCGGGCGCGACGATATCCGCGTGGTCAAGGTGAACGCGACCGGCCCGATCGAGACGGCGGCGCATCTGCTGAAATACGACAGCGTGCATGGCCGCTATCCCTGCCCCGTGACCCTTGCCGATGGAATGATGGACGTGGGTCAGGGGCCGATGCGGATGTATTCGACCTATGATCCGGCAGAACTCGACTGGTCGGGCTGCGACGTGGTGCTGGAATGCACGGGCAATTTCAACGACGGCGAGAAGGCGAAGGTGCATCTGGCACAGGGCGCGAAGAAGGTCCTGATCTCGGCGCCTGCCAAGAACGTGCAGAAGACCATCGTCTATGGCGTGAACCACGCAAGCCTCACCGCGGGTGACGTGATGGTGTCGAACGGGTCCTGCACGACGAATTGCCTCGCGCCGCTGGCGAAGGTTCTGAACGACGCGATCGGGATCGAGGCGGGTATCATGACGACGATCCACGCCTATACCGGCGACCAGCCCACCCATGACCGGCGCCACAAGGACCTTTACCGCGCGCGCGCTGCGGCCATGTCGATGGTGCCCACCTCCACGGGTGCCGCCAAGGCGCTGGGCGAGGTGCTGCCGGAACTCAAGGGCAAGCTTGACGGGTCGGCCATCCGGGTGCCGACGGCCAATGTGAGCGCGGTCGACCTGACCTTCACCGCCGGGCGCGACGTGACGGCCGACGAGGTGAACGCCGTCGTGAAGGCGGCGGTCGAAGGGCCGATGAAGTGCGTCATGGGCTACGAGCCGGAACCGCTCGTCTCGATCGACTTCAACCACACGAGCGAAAGCTCGATCTTCGCGCCCGACCAGACGCGGGTCGTGGGCGGGCGGCTGGTGCGGGTGCTGGCCTGGTACGACAACGAGTGGGGCTTCTCGGTGCGCATGGCGGATGTCGCCGTGGCGATGGCGCGGGTCTGAGCGGGCTTGCCCCACACAGCCCAGAGGGGCAGTGTGGGCCATGAACCACGAGCGGACAGACGCGCCATGACGAACCAGATCGCCCTAGGGCTTGCCCTGCTGATCCTCGGGGCGATCACGGTCGATGTGATGCTATATGGCACCGAACATCTGCTTTTTCTGGCGCGCAAGATGGCCGACCTGATCGAATGGCTGGCCTTCTGGCGCTGATGAGGCTCAGCGCGCGCCCATCCGCTCCTTCAGCGCGGTGTTCACGGCGGGTGTGACGAACTTCGACACGTCGCCGCCCAGCCGCGCGATTTCCTTCACCAGCTTGGAGGCGATGGCCTGATGGCGCGCCTCGGCCATGAGGAAGACGGTCTCGATGCTGTCGTCGAGCACGCGGTTCATCCCGACCATCTGGTATTCGTATTCGAAATCGGCGACCGCCCGAAGGCCCCGCACGATGACTTGCGCGCCCACGTCGCGGGCACAGTCGATCAACAGGTTCTCGAAGGGATGGACGACGATCTCGGTGCCGGTCTGTGCGGAAAGACCGCGGCTTTCGGCCTCGATCATGGCGACGCGGTCTTCCAGCGTGAAGAGCGGACCCTTGTCGCGGTTGATCGCGACCCCGATGACCAGACGGTCGACCAGTGTCGCGGCGCGCCGGATGATGTCGATATGACCCAGCGTGATGGGGTCGAATGTCCCCGGATAAAGACCGACGCGCATGGCGTTGTGTCCTCCTGTCCCCTTGATTTTTGCGGCACGCAAACAGAACCGCGCGCGGATTGCAAGGGCCGGGGCGCGGGCTGCGTCAGTACCCCATGATCATGCCTTCGAGGGCCGATTTCTCCATCGACAATTCCGACAGGCGCGCCTTGACCACGTCGCCCAGCGTGATCAACCCGATCATGCGCCCGTCCTCGACCACCGGCATGTGGCGGAAACGGCCGTCGGTCATGGTCTGGAGCACGACATCGGCCTCCATCTCCGCGGTGCAGGTGACGATGTCGCGCGTCATGTAATCGTCGACTTGGTGGTCAAGACACCCGCCCCCCGACCGCGCCAGTTCGCGCACGATGTCGCGTTCCGACAAGATGCCAAGCGCGGTCACTCCGTCATCCGACACGACCACCGTGCCGATGCGACGTTCCGCCAGAAGGCGCGCCGCCTCGGCCACGCGGGTGCCCGATTGCACCGTCACGACGTCGGCGCTGGCCTTGGATTTCAGGATCTGGTGTACCAGCATGGCATACTCCCTGTTATTTTCTTTCGTTTTCAACAGGGTCTTCGCAATGTTTGCAGCTGTCAAGTGTCGTTAGGTCAGCGATTCGAGCCTTTCCACCTCGGCCCGGAGCCCGGCGCAGAGGCGTTCGGAGAAGCGGTTGAGCCGGTCGCTCTTGCGGTCGCCCACATGCCGGACCAGGTGGAAGCTGCGCGTGAGGCTGATCTGGTCAGGCAGCACCTTGCGCAGCATCCCGTGCGAGGGCAGCGCGAAATCATGCGCGACACAAAGCCCGTGGCCCTGCTGGCACATGCGCAGCTGCACCGGGACCGAATTCGAGGCAAGCGCCACGCGTTCGATCCCCAGCGCACCGAGATAGTCGAGATCGGCGTCGTAGATCATGTCGGGGATATAGCCGATGAAGCGGTGCGCCTTGAGGTCTTCGGGCGTGGTGATGGGCGCGCGGTTGCGCAGGTACTGGCGCGCGGCGACCACGTGCAGGCGGTAATCGGTGATCCGGTCGACGGCAAAGGCGCCCGCCGTGGGCGGACTGACCGTAATGGCAAGGTCGGCTTCGCGCCGGGTCAGGTTGGCGATGCGGGGCAGCGCCACGATCTGGATGTCGAGATCGGGATTTTCATCCGCGATGGCGGCGCAGACCTGCGGCAGGAGGTAGTTCGCACAGCCGTCGGGCGCGCCGATGCGCACCTGACCGGCAAGCCGGTCGCCCGGACCCGACAGCGCGTCGGAGCCTGCGCGCATGGCCTGTTCGGCGGCCTCGGCATGGGCAAGCAGCCGTTCCCCCGAGGCGGTCAGGCTGTAGCCCTGCGGCGACTTGATGAAGAGCACCGTGTCCATCGCGGCTTCGAGCCGGGCGACGCGACGGCCGACAGTGGCCGGATCGAGGCGCAGCTTCTTGCCCGCACCCGACAGGCTTTCTTCGCGCGAGACATGCAGAAAGACACGCAGATCGTCCCAGTTCGGCTCCATACCCTGCCCCCTCGTTCTGGTATTCCTGCAAATCGTCTTTGAAATCTTGCCTCTGTTCACGGGATTCATGCAAGCCTATTGTCCGCGCCACGCCATTTTCACGAGGGAGAAAGACGATGCAGGAACTGACCCATTATCTGAATGGAGCGCATGTGAAGGGCACGTCGGGCCGCTTTGCCGATGTCTTCAACCCTGCGACCGGAGAAGTGCAGGCGAAGGTGCCGCTGGCCTCCACCGCGGAAGTGAACCGCGCGGTCGAGATCGCCGCCGCCGCACAGCCCGCCTGGGCCGCGACCAATCCGCAGCGCCGCGCGCGCGTCATGATGAACTTCGTGCATCTGCTCAACCGCGACATGGACAAGCTGGCCGAGGCGCTGAGCCGCGAACACGGCAAGACCCTGCCCGACGCCAAGGGCGACGTGCAGCGGGGCCTCGAAGTGGTGGAATACTGCATCGGCGCGCCGCATCTGCTGAAGGGCGAATTCACCGACAGCGCGGGCCCCGGCATCGACATGTACTCGATGCGCCAGCCGCTTGGCGTCACGGCGGGTATCACGCCCTTCAACTTCCCCGCCATGATCCCGATGTGGATGTTCGCGCCCGCAATCGCCTGCGGCAATGCCTTCATCCTCAAGCCGTCCGAGCGTGACCCGTCCGTGCCGCTGATGCTGGCCGCGTTGATGGAGGAAGCAGGCCTGCCCAAGGGCGTGCTGCAGGTCGTCAACGGCGACAAGGAGGCGGTGGACGCCATCCTGCATCACCCGGTGATCCAGTCGATCGGCTTCGTCGGGTCCACCCCGATCGCCGAATACATCTATTCGACCGGCTGCGCGAACGGCAAGCGCGTGCAGTGCTTCGGCGGCGCGAAGAACCACATGATCATCATGCCGGACGCCGACCTCGATCAGGCGGCCGACGCGCTGGTCGGTGCGGGCTATGGCGCGGCAGGCGAACGCTGCATGGCGATTTCGGTGGCGGTGCCGGTAGGGGACGAGACCGCCGACCGGCTGATCGCAAAGCTGGTGCCGCGGATCGAGAAGCTTAAGGTCGGCCCCTATACCGCAGGCAATGACGTGGATTACGGCCCCGTCGTGACGGCGGCGGCGAAGGCGAACATCGAACGCCTCGTGCAGACGGGTGTCGATCAGGGCGCGACGCTGGTCGTGGACGGTCGCGACTTCAACCTGCAGGGCTACGAGAACGGCTTCTTCGTGGGCCCGCACCTGTTCGACAATGTCACCGCCGACATGGACATCTACAAGATGGAAATCTTCGGGCCCGTCCTGTCCACGGTGCGCGCCAAGACCTATGAAGAGGCGCTGAAGCTGGCGATGGACCACGAATACGGCAACGGCACCGCGATCTTCACCCGCGACGGCGACACCGCGCGCGATTTCGCGAACCGCATCAACATCGGCATGGTGGGCGTGAACGTGCCGATCCCGGTGCCGCTGGCCTATCACACCTTCGGCGGCTGGAAGAAATCCATGTTCGGCGACCTGAACCAGCATGGCCCCGACGCGTTCAAGTTCTACACGCGCACCAAAACGATCACGGCGCGCTGGCCGTCGGGCATCAAGGAAGGCGGCGAGTTCTCGATCCCCGTGATGGAGTGACCGGGTCCGGGGCGGCGGTGCGCCGCCGCCCCGCCACACCCACAGAAACGTGAGGCTTTCCGGCCTTTTGCGGGCGGTCCGGTTGCGGTATAGCATCGCGCCACCACACCCGTTCTTTCAGGATGGAGACCCGCATGGCCGATCCCAAGTTTTCCCGACGCAGCATGCTTCTGGCGACAGGCGCCGCATTGATGGCCCCGGCCGTCGCTCGCGCCCAGACCCCGGACAGCTGGAACCTCGCCTTTCCCCAGAACGAACCGGTGATACGCGACCAGCAGCCGGTACGCCGCAACGTGTCGTCGTTCAAGACGCGCAACTGGCAAGATCATTTCGACCGGCTGGGCGATGGCGCGATCCTCGCCGATATCTCAAGCCGCGCGGTCCATTACTGGGGGCCGGACGGGCAAACCTATCGCCTTTACCCGTCGTCGGTGCCGATGACCGACGAAATGACCCGGCGCGGTCGCACGTCGATCGTCCGAAAGACGACCGGCCCGACCTGGACGCCGACCGAGAACATGCGCCAGCGCGACCCGAGCCTGCCCGTCTTCATGCCGGCGGGCCCCGGAAATCCGCTGGGCACGCATGCGCTGTACCTCACCTGGCCCGCCTATCTGATCCACGGCACGCATGATACGCGCAAGATCGGACGGCAAAGCTCTTCGGGCTGTATCGGGCTTTACAACCCGCATATCGAGGAACTCTACGGCATGGTGCAGATCGGCACGCAGGTACTGCTTCTCTGACCAAATCCTCCCTGCGCCCCCCCTCCCGGGACAGGCTGATCTGCGGACCGGCAGCGCCTGGCGAGCGGCCTCACCATGCCATGGTTCTTCGGTGCAAGGCCAGTTTGCAGTATTGCCGATTGATCGCTGTCTGACGCCGGGTTAATTAACGTTTGTTCAATTAATCCGTCGCCGGAAGGGAGGACACCCCGTGGATTTCGCGCTGACCGAGGAACAGACCGCCATCTTCGACATGGCCCATGCCTTTGGGCAGGAGCATATCGCCCCCTTCGCCCGCCAATGGGAGGCCGAAGGCACGATCCCGAAAGAGCTTTGGCCGCGTGTGGGCGTGCTGGGCTTTGGCGGGCTTTACGTTTCGGAAGAGGCGGGCGGCGCGGGGCTGGGGCGGCTTGACGCGACGTTGGTCTTCGAGGCGCTGTCGATGGCCTGCCCTTCGGTGGCGGCATTCCTGTCGATCCACAACATGTGCGCGCGGATGCTCGACAGTTTCGCGGGCGAAGAGCTGAAGGCGCGGGTCATGCCGGACGTGCTGGCGCTGAACACGGTCCTGTCCTACTGCCTCACCGAACCGGGGTCAGGGTCGGACGCGGCGGCGCTGAAGACGCGGGCCGAGCGGTCGAATGACGGTTATGTCTTGAACGGGACCAAGGCCTTCATCTCGGGCGGGGGCTATTCGGACGCCTATGTCTGCATGGTGCGCACCGGGGGCGAGGGCCCGAAGGGCATATCGACGCTTTACGTAGAGGACGGCACGCCCGGACTGTCCTTCGGCGGGCTGGAAGAGAAGATGGGCTGGCGGTCACAGCCCACGGCGCAGGTCCAGTTCGACGATTGCCAGGTGCCCGCGGACAACCTTGTGGGCGAGGAAGGCCATGGCTTCCGCTATGCGATGATGGGTCTGGACGGGGGGCGTCTGAACATCGCGGCCTGTTCGCTGGGGGCCGCGCAGACCGCGCTTGACGCGACGCTGCGCTACATGGGCGAGCGCAAGGCCTTCGGTCAGAGCATCGACCAGTTTCAAGGCCTGCAATGGCGGCTGGCCGACATGGAGATCGAATTGCAGGCCGCGCGCACCTTCCTGCGGCAGGCAGCTTGGAAGCTCGACCAGGGCGCGCCGGACGCCACCAAGTTCTGCGCCATGGCGAAGAAATTCGTGACCGAGGCCGGATCCAAGGTGGTGGACCAGTGCCTGCAGCTGCATGGCGGCTACGGTTACCTCGCCGATTACGGGATCGAAAAGCTGGTGCGCGACCTGCGGGTGCACCAGATTCTGGAGGGCACCAACGAGATCATGCGCGTGATCGTCGCGCGCCATATGTTGGCGGAACGCGGGTGATGGTCGATTATTCTGCGAATAATCGTGGTTGCGAGTATTCACAGAAAACTCGGGGGGCGGCATGAGCGACGTCGAAATCCGCATCGAAGGACGCGCAGGGCGCATCACGCTGAACCGACCCGCGGCGCTGAACGCGATGACCTACGAGATGTGCACCGCGATCGAGGCCGCAATCGACCATTGGCGCGCGGATGACAGCGTTGCGCTGATCCTCTTCGACGCGGCGGGCGACAAGGCCTTCTGCGCGGGCGGCGACATCGCCGAGCTTTATGCCACCGGCACGGCGGGCGATTTCGACTATGGCCGCCGCTTCTGGTGCGACGAATACCGGCTGAACGCCAAGCTGTTCGAATACCCCAAGCCCGTGGTCAGCCTGATGCAGGGCTTTACCATGGGGGGTGGCGTGGGCCTTGGCTGTCACGGGACGCATCGGGTGGTGGGGGAAACCAGCCAGATCGCCATGCCGGAATGCGGGATCGGTCTGGTGCCGGATGTGGGTGGGTCGCTGATGCTGGCCCTCGCCCCGGGGCGGCTGGGCGAATACCTCGGCTCAACCGGCGCGCGGATGGGACCGGCGGATGCGATTTATGCAGGTTTCTCAGATCTTTACGTGCCGCAGTCAAAGTGGTCCGACCTGACGGCGCAGCTGGTCGCAACCGGCGATCCCGCCTGCATCGAGACGATGGCGGAAACCCCGCCCGAAGGCCGCCTGGAGGCGCTGCAGCCGCAGATCGACGACCTGTTCGGGGGCGAGTCGCGGGTGCATGTGATCAACGCGTTGAAGGCCGACGGAAGCAACTTCGCCGCCGAGGCCTTGAAGACCCTGTCGCGCAATTCGCCCCTGTCGGTCGCCTGCACGATCGAGATGGTGCACCGGCTCAGGATCGTCGCATCGCTTACCATTCGCCGGGCGCTGGAGCTGGAATACCGCTTCACCTTCCGCGCGATGGAGCATAGCGACTTCCTCGAAGGGATCCGGGCCCAGATCATTGACAAGGATCGCACCCCGCGCTGGCAGTATGCGGGGGAAGACGTGCCGCTGACGGCGGTGGCGCGGATGCTGATGCCGCTGGGTGCAAACACACTGACTTTCGACTGACAAGGAAGGGGAAAGCCCATGAAGATCGGGTTCATCGGACTGGGGAACATGGGCGCGCCGATGGCAGCGAACCTTGCGCGCGCAGGGCATGCGGTGACGGGCTTCGACACCGCGGGTGTCACGGTCGAGGGCGTGATCCCGGCCGCCAGCGCCGCCGAGGCCGCGAGCGGGGCGGATGTGGTCATCACCATGCTGCCCAACGGCGCGATCCTGCGCGCCGTGGCCGATCAGATCATCCCGGCGATGGCGCCCGGTGCAGGCTTTGTCGATTGCTCGACCGTGGACGTGGACAGCGCGAGATTCGTCGCAGAAACCGCTGAAAAGGCAGGGCTTCTTGCCGTCGACGCGCCCGTCTCGGGCGGTGTGGGTGGCGCCGCGGCAGGCACACTGACCTTCATGGCGGGCGGCAGCGACGCGGCCTTCGCGAAAGCGCAGCCGCTGTTCGAGATCATGGGTCAGAAGGCGGTGCATTGCGGCGGATCGGGCGCAGGACAGGCGGCCAAGATCTGCAACAACATGATCCTGGGCGTCACCATGATCGCCACCTGCGAAGCCTTCGCGCTGGCGGACAAGCTAGGGCTGGACCGCCAGAAGATGTTCGACGTCGTGTCAACCTCCTCGGGCTACTCGTGGACGATGAACGCCTATTGCCCGGCCCCGGGCGTGGGCCCCAAATCGCCTGCCGACAACGACTACAAGCCCGGCTTCGCCGCCGACCTCATGCTGAAGGACCTGCGCCTGTCGCAACAGGCGGCCGAAAGTGCCGATGCCGACACACCGATGGGGCAGTTGGCGGCCGAGCTCTACCGCCGCTTCGTCGAGGACGAGGATGGCCGCGGCCGCGACTTCAGTGCGATGCTGCCCCGGTTCGAAACCCGCGGGCGCACGTGACCGGCTGGGGCGCAGGGTCCGCCCTGCCCGGCCTGACGTCGGAGAATCTGGCCCTGCTGGACAGGCTGTCGTCGATGGACGTGCCGAAGGGGACTGTCCTGTTCCGCCCGGGCGAGACGGTGAAAGGCTTTGTCATCGTCCTGTCGGGCCGGGTCGAGGTGTTCCTGACCGGGCCCACGGGGCGCGACATCCTGCTCTACTCGGTCGAGCCGGGGCAGAGCTGCGTGCAGTCCACGCTGGGCCTTCTGGGCGGCGAGGACTATTCGGGCGAGGCCTCGACCGCGACTGAGGCGCGCGTCGTCCTTGTCCCGCGCGACATGTTCCTGCGGTTAATCGACAATGATCCGGGTTTCCGCGGCTTTGTGTTCGAGGCCTTTGCCCAGCGGCTGCAATCGATGATGCACCTGCTGGAACGGGTGGCCTTTCAGCGAATCGAATGCCGCCTTGCGCAGGCGCTTCTGGCGCGGGCCGAGGAGGATTGCGTGAACGCCACCCATGCGGAACTCGCCGCGCTGATCGGATCAGCGCGCGAAGTCGTCTCGCGCCGTCTCGACGCTCTGGCGCGGCGCGGGATCGTGGAACTCGAGCGCGGGACGGTCAGGATCCTCGACACCGAGACCCTGCGACACCTTGGCGAGGATGCCGATTGAACCCTGCGTGACCAAGTCACCGACAGGGCGGTTCGAATCGTCAATACTGCGCGCATGATTTGAAGCCCTGAAAGGACACATGACATGTTCGCAAAGAACGAAGGCACCATTGACCGCGCGCTGCGGATCATCGCCGGACTGGCGCTGCTGGCCGGGTTTTTCCTTATGCCCGAGGCCAGCTACCGCTGGGCCCTGCTGATCGGCGTCGTGCCGCTGGTCACCGGCCTGATGGGCAGCTGCCCCGTCTACTCGCTGCTGGGGATCAACACCTGCGGTCTGAAGAAGTAAGCCCTGTCGCGCATGCGCGCGACAATCGGCGACGTCTCGCCCAACGACAGTAAGTTTCTTCGAGGCGCCCCTTGCGATGGGGGCGCCTTTTCCCATCTTTTTTGTCGGGAAACAGATGGAGGTAACGATGAACGAGGGTTCTTCCGACAAGACCGCTCAGGGTAGCCGGGCGGCAATCGCGCGGTGGCTTCGCTCGGACGTGACGATCACCCTTCCCGGCTGGGCCTTCGCATCGGCTGGCGCGTTGGCGCTGCTGCTGCTTCTGGTGGCGTTGGACTGATGCGGCGGGTCGTCTACAGCCTGATCCTGGCCGCGCCGACCAGCGTCGCGGCCGGGCAGTCCATTGCCGAGCTGACCCCCTACACCCCGGTCACTGTCAGCGGCATTGTCGAGCGCATCACCGACGAGGATACGTTCATCCTGCGCGATCCTACCGGCACGATCCCGGTCTACCTCGGTCCGAACCGCGTGCCCGTCGCGGCCGGCACGGCAGTGACTGTTTCCGGGATGCTCGACGACGACTGGCCGCGCGAGATCTATGCCGCTGGGCTGACCACGGACGACGGCCAGAGCTTCAGCTTCGAACACCGCTACGAATGATCACTCGGCAGCCACCCGGCGCTTTTCGAGCAGCGGCTTGAGATAGCGCCCGGTGTGGCTGGCCTCGACTTCGGCCACCTCTTCCGGCGTGCCCACCGCCACGACCTGACCGCCGCCGTCGCCGCCTTCGGGGCCGATGTCGATGATCCAGTCGGCGGTCTTCACCACATCCAGATTGTGTTCGATGACGACGACCGTGTTGCCCTGATCGACCAGTTCATGCAGCACCTCGAGCAGCTTGCGCACATCCTCGAAATGCAGGCCGGTCGTCGGTTCGTCGAGTATGTAAAGCGTGCGGCCCGTCGACCGCCGTGCCAGTTCCTTCGACAGCTTCACGCGCTGCGCCTCGCCGCCTGACAGTGTCGTCGCCTGCTGGCCGACCTTGACGTAACCCAGACCCACCCGCATCAGCGCGTCCATCTTTTCGCGGATGGACGGCACCGCCGTGAAGAAGGTCTGCGCATCCTCGACCGTCATATCAAGAACGTCCGCTATGCTCTTGCCCTTGAAGCGGATTTCCAGTGTCTCGCGGTTGTAGCGGGCGCCCTTGCAGGTTTCGCAGGTGACATAGACGTCGGGCAGAAAATGCATCTCGATCTTGATGAGGCCGTCGCCCTGGCAGGCCTCGCAGCGCCCGCCCTTGACGTTGAAGCTGAACCGCCCGGGCTTGTAGCCGCGCGCCTTGGCTTCGGGGAGGCCCGCGAACCAGTCGCGGATCGGCGTGAAGGCACCGGTATAGGTTGCGGGGTTCGACCGGGGCGTGCGCCCGATGGGCCGCTGGTCAATGTCGATCACCTTGTCGAGATGTTCGAACCCCTTGATCGTCTCGCAGGGCGCGGGCGTCTCGCGCGCGCCGTTGAGCTTCATCGCCGCGTTCTTGAAAAGCGTCTCGATGGTCAGCGTGGATTTGCCACCGCCCGATACACCGGTCACGCAGACGAATTTGCCCAAGGGGAAATCGACCGTCACGTCCTTGAGGTTGTTGCCGCTGGCCTTGACCACGGTGACCTTCTTGCCCCCCTTCTTGCCGGGGCGGCGTTCGACGGGCACGGCGATTTCGCGCGCGCCGGACAGGTACTGCCCGGTGACCGAGGCGGGGTCGGCCGCGATCTGGGCGGGCGTGCCATGCGACACGACGCGGCCGCCATGGACACCGGCACCCGGGCCGATGTCGAAGACATAGTCGGCCTCGCGGATCGCTTCTTCGTCGTGTTCGACGACCAGCACCGTGTTGCCCTGATCGCGCAGGTTCTTCAGCGTCTGCAGAAGGCGGTCGTTGTCGCGCTGGTGCAACCCGATCGAGGGCTCATCAAGCACGTAGAGAACCCCCGTGAGACCCGACCCGATCTGCGAGGCCAAACGGATCCGCTGGCTTTCGCCGCCCGACAACGTGCCACTTGAACGGGACAGCGTAAGATATTCAAGACCGACGTTATTCAGGAACCCAAGGCGTTCGCGGATCTCTTTCAGGATGGCGCGGGCGATCTCGTTCTTCTGGACGCTGAGCCGCTGCGGCACCGTTTCGATCCAGGCATGGGCTTCCTTGATCGACATCTGGACCACCTGGCCCACGTGCAGGTCCGCGATCTTCACCGCCAGTGCTTCGGGTTTCAGGCGGTATCCGCCGCAGGTGCCGCAGGCCCGATTGTTCTGGAAGCGCTCGAATTCCTCGCGGATCCATGCGCTGTCGGTCTCGCGATAGCGGCGTTCCATGTTGGGAATGACGCCTTCGAAGACGCGTTTTACCTGATAGACGCGGCCGCCTTCATCATAGCGGAACTGGATTTCCTCGTCGCCCGATCCGTAAAGGAACACCTGCTGCACCGCTTCCGGAAGATCCTTCCAGCGGGCGTTCTTGTCGAAACCATAGTGGCGGGCGATGGCCTCGATGGTCTGAAGGAAATAGGGTGACTTGCCCTTCCGCCAGGGCGCCAGCGCGCCGTCGTAGATCTTGAGCGTCACGTCGGGCACGACAAGGCGTTCGTCGAAGAAGAGTTCCACCCCCAGACCGTCGCAGGCCGGGCAGGCGCCGAAGGGCGCGTTGAACGAGAAAAGGCGCGGTTCGATCTCGGGGATGGTGAAGCCGCTGACCGGGCAGGCGAAGTTCTCCGAAAAGGTGATGCGGTCGGGGTCGCCCTCGGACGGGGCGGTTTCCAGCACCGCAATCCCGTCGGCAAGGTCGAGCGCGGTGCGGAAACTGTCGGCCAGCCGCGTCTCGAGCCCTTCGCGCACGACGATCCGGTCAACCACCACGTCGATGTCGTGGCGGAATTTCTTGTCGAGGGTCGGCGGTTCGTCCAGTTCGTAGAACTGCCCGTTCACCTTCACACGCTGGAAGCCCTGCTTGCGCAGTTCCAGGAATTCCTTGCGGTATTCGCCCTTCCGGTCGCGAACGATGGGGGCCAGCAGGTAGGCGCGCGTCCCCTCTTCCATGCCCATGACGCGGTCGACCATGTCCTGGATCTGCATCGCCTCGATCGGCAGGCCGGTCGCGGGGGAATAGGGCGTGCCCGCGCGGGCGAAAAGCAGACGCAGGTAGTCGTAGATTTCCGTCACCGTGCCGACGGTGGACCGGGGGTTCTTGGACGTTGTCTTCTGTTCGATGGAAATGGCGGGCGACAGCCCCGAGATGTGGTCGACATCGGGCTTTTCCATCATGTTGAGGAATTGCCGCGCATAGGCCGACAGGCTTTCGACATAGCGCCGCTGGCCTTCGGCATAGATCGTGTCGAAGGCAAGCGACGACTTGCCCGACCCGCTGAGACCGGTGATCACCACCAGCTGATCGCGCGGGATGTCCACGTCGATGTTCTTGAGGTTGTGTTCGCGCGCGCCGCGCACCTCGATATGCTTCATTTCGGCCATGACCACCCCGGGCGTTAACGGATTAGACATAAGTCAGGCGGGCCGAGTCTCCAATCAAAAAATCAGAACATTTCAGGAACGGCGCCGCGCCGCCAGCCAGACATGCAGCGCCAGTCCAAGGGCAAGGATCGCCGCCGCCACGGCAATGGTCACGGGAAAGCCGCCCAGTGCCAGAACGCCCGCCAGAACCGGCGTGCCCAGCGTGTTGCCCAGATTGCCCATCTGCGCCATTGCCCCGTTGGCCTGCGCCTGTCCGGCAGCGTCGTCGGTCAGCTGCGGGACGGCGGCGAAGGTCGCGCCCTGGATCAGGCCGAAGGCGGCGGCAAGCGCGAGGCAGGCGACCGGCAGGCCCGGCTGCACCACCAGCCAAAGCAGGCAGAGGATCGTGGCGATGAACCCGGCGGCCACCACGTCGACCGCGCGGAAGTAGCGCAGCGCGGCGACGCCCAGCGTCATGGACACGACGATGGACACCAGCGGCATGGCGGCCAGCGTCGCGGCGCGCGCCGCTTCGGGAATGGCGGGCGGGATCAGCGTCAGGATCGCGAGGAAACAGAAGGTGTAGAAGAGCCAGATCACCGCCGGGGCGGACAGGAAGGGCGAGGCATAGATCACCCGGTGATCGCGCAGCATCCCCGCCAGTGTCAGCGCCCCCTTCGGCGCGGGCGCGCCCAGCCGCCGCAGCGACCGCCCGAGGATCAGCGCCAGCGCCGCCATCCACAGCGCATGGGCGACGAACAGCGCCTGCGCGCCCAGCGCCGCCACCAGAGGCAGGCCACCGATCACGAGGATCGTGTAGGCGACCCCGAAAAACGTGCTCCAGAGCGAGAGGGTCAGGCCCTGGTGCTGCGGCGACAATTGCGCGATGAGCGTGGGCGCGGCCACCACGATGGCGAGATGCGAGGCCCCTTCCACCGCGCGCAGCGCCAGCATGAACCACAAGGGCGGCAGCGCGGCCTGCACCAGCGACAGCGCCGCCCCGGCCCAGAGCGCGCCGATCAGCGCCCGGCGATAGCCGATGCGCGCCACCAGAAGCCCCGCCACGATGCCGAAGACGATGCCCACGAAGCCGACAAGCGAGACGATGAAGGCAAGGCTTGCCCCCTGCCCCGGCCAGAGATCGGGAAGCAGGTCATAGATCACGCTGATCTTGCCGTATTGCGCGGCCGCCCCCAGCCCCGCGCACCAGATCAGCAGGATCATCCCGAAGGGAGTGCGCACGATGTCAGGCCCGCGCCATGGCCCAGGCGCAGATCGGCATGTCGGGGTCGTCGTCCAGACTGTCGGTCTCGGGGTCGTAGACCGGCGGCCAGTCTTCGCCCATGTTCTTGAGCGCCGCACCCCGGTTGCCCCATTGATGCGCCTCGATCCCGTCTTCGGGAAAGCCCGCCTCGATCAGCAGGTTCTTGAGGCCCCGCGCACTCCAGCGGGAACAATCGTTGGGCGCGGCGTGATAGGGGATGAAGAAGGGCACGGCGACCCAGAAATGCCCGCCGGGGCGGAGCATCGCGCGCACATGGCGCGTCGCGGCATAGGGCCGGTCGAGATGTTCCCACACCTGATTGGCGAGGATCAGGTCGAACCGGCGCACCTGACCATCGGCATCGGTGAAGGGGCCTGCGCAGATGTCATGCTCGGGATAGCGGAACTGGGTATAGCTGCGGAAGCTGAACTGCGTGCCCCATTTGCCCGAAATCTCGGCCACGTCGAGCGTGTCGGGGCCAAGGCCGCGGATCATCTTGCGGCTCGATCTCTGCATGACGACGCGGTTGAGGCTGACCATGCGCTTTCATCGCAAGTCGGGCCCAGGTTTGCAATCGCCGGGGCGCGCAGGCCTCAGAAATGGATCGCGCGGCCGTAGGCGTCGAGCACGGCTTCGTGCATCATCTCGCTCAGCGTCGGGTGCGGGAAGACCGTGTGCATCAGGTCTTCTTCCGTGGTTTCCAGCTGGCGGCCGACGACATAGCCCTGGATCAGTTCGGTGACTTCCGCGCCGACCATATGCGCGCCGAGCAATTCACCCGTCTTGGCGTCGAAGACGACCTTGACCATGCCTTCCTGTTCACCCAGCGCGATGGCCTTGCCATTGCCGATGAAGGGGAAGCGGCCGACCTTGATGTCATGGCCCTTTTCGCGCGCCTTCGCTTCGGTGAGGCCCACGCTGGCCACCTGCGGGTGGCAATAGGTGCAGCCTGCGATGCTTTCGGGTTTCACGGGATGCACATGCAGGCCCGCGATCATTTCGGCCACCATGACGCCTTCGTGGCTGGCCTTGTGCGCCAGCCAGGGCGCGCCCGCGATGTCGCCGATGGCGTAAAGGCCCTCGACACCCGTGCGGCAATAGGCGTCCGTCACGACATGCGTGCGGTCGATCTTCACGCCCAGCGCTTCCAGCCCCAGCCCTTCGACATTGCCGACGATGCCGACGGCGGAAATCACTGTGTCGAAGTCGTGCTTTTCGACCTTGCCACCGGTTTCGATATGGGCGGTTACGCGGTCCTTCTGACGGTCAAGCTGCTTGACCGTCGCCTTTTCCATGATCTTCATGCCCTGCTTGACGAATTGCTTCTTCGCAAAGGCGCTGATTTCGGCGTCTTCCACGGGCAGGATGCGCTCCATCACCTCGACCACCGTCGTGTCGGCGCCGAGCGTGTTGTAGAAGCTCGCGAATTCGATGCCGATGGCGCCCGATCCGATGACCAGGAGCTTCTTGGGCATGCGCGGCGGCACAAGCGCGTGACGGTAGGTCCAGACCAGATCGCCGTCGGCCTCAAGCCCCGGCAATTCGCGCGCCCGCGCGCCGGTGGCAAGGATGATGTGCTTTGCGCTCAGGTCTTCGCTGCCCTTGTCGGTCTTGACGCTGACGCGGCCCTTCGCCGGGATCGTCGCGTCGCCCATGATGACGGTCACCTTGTTCTTCTTCAGCAGGTGCTTGACCCCGCCCGACAACTGCCCTGCGATCCCGCGTGACCGCTTCACGACGGCGTCGAGGTCATAGCCGATGCCGCTGGCGCTCAGCCCGAATTCCTTGGCGCGGTGCATGAGGTGAAACACCTCGGAGGACCGCAGCATCGCCTTGGTCGGGATACAGCCCCAGTTGAGGCAGATGCCGCCCAGGTTCTCGCGTTCGACGACGGCGACCGACAGGCCCAGCTGCGCCGCCCTGATCGCGGCCACGTATCCTCCGGGGCCGGCCCCGATCACCACCACATCAAACGTGTTCGCGGCCATGTCCTGACGCCCCCAAAGCTGGTCCAAGAATTAGTTCAGCCTTAAACTAATTCCCTGACACAGGCAATGCGGGCGCAGTGCGACACTTTCCGCCCCTGTTTGGGGGCTGTCAGCTTGCCTTCTGTAAGCTGCGCAGCGTCGCGCCATAGCCGCCCGCATCGACGAAGGCGCGTTCCGGCCCCGTCAGCGCGCGGCCCAGCGCGGTGTTGCGATAGGGGAAGCGGCCGAACTGGCGGATCACCTCGCGGTGGGCGCGGGCATGGATGAGGTTCGACGCGCCCGTCTGCGGCAGGCGTTCATGCATCAGGCGCACGCAGCGGTCCTGATCGCAGAGGTTTTCCGAATGCATGAGCGGCAGGTAGAAGAACTGCCGCGCCGGTTCGTCGATCCTGAGGTCCCAGTTGCGGTCGATGGCCGACTTGGCCGCCGCCAGCGCCGCCCGGTCGGTCGAGAAGGCGCGCGCCTCGCCGCGGAACATGTTGCGGGGGAACTGGTCGGTCAGGATGATGTAGGCCAAGACGCCGCTGGGATAGGTCAGCCAGAGCGAAAAGCTGCCCGCGCGGGCCTGGTCCCATGCCGCTTCGAAACGGTCGCGGATCAGCGCATCAAGCGCGTCATCCTGGGCGTACCATGCGTCTGGTACGACTTCGTCGAGCCAGAACCCGAGAACCTCACCGGGGTTGATCATTACCTGCCTCCTTCACGCGGATGTAACCGTCTGTCATGCCCCTGTTACAGAACGACGAATCCGCCACAAAGTCACGATATCTTGCAGCCTGACACAAAGGCGGTTTACCGCGCATCCTCGGGGCGGGTGTCGTCGAAGGCGATCTCGACCGCGACGGTGCTGGCGGCCTGAGGCACGGTGACATAGGCCCCTGCCCCGCCCGCGGGTGCCGCGCGGCGCGTCATGCGGTATCCGCCATAGACCGACAGCACGACGAACAGCACGAAGGTGAACCAGAAGAACCCCGGCGGGCCGATCTGGTCCATCGCCCAGCCGGTGATCACGGGGCCCGAGATGGCGCCCAGCCCGTTGATGAAGATAAGCCCGCCCGAGGCTCCGGCCGCCTTTTCCGGGACGAGGTAGTCGTTGGTATGGGCGATCAGCAGAGAATAGAGCGGGTTCGACACGCCGCCCACGACGAAGGCCGAGACCATCAAGAGCCAGAACACATCGCCCCACAGCGCCCCGATAACACAGCCGAGGCCCCCGATCACCGCGCTGATCACGATCAGTTGCCGCCGGTCCATGCGGTCGGAAATCCAGCCGATGGGATATTGCGTCACGATGGCGCCGATGAAGAAGGTCGACACGAAGCTCGAGATCTGCGCGATGCTGAGCCCCGCCTGCGCGCCATAGACGGCCGACATCCCGAACTGCGCCGCGAAGACCCCGCCCAGAAGGAACATCCCCACACAGGCGAGCGGCGAGATGCCGAACAGCTCTTTCAGGCCAAGGGGCTTCGTCGCGTCGAAGGCGGGCGTGGGGCTGATCGACAACAGGATCGGCGTGACCGCGATCGACACCAGAATCGACGGGATCACGAAAAGAACGAAACCCGACGGGTCGGCCGCCAGCAGCAGCCATTGCGCAAGCACGATGCCCACCGTCTGCACGATCATGTAGAGCGACAGCGCCTGACCGCGGTTTTCGTTCGTGGCCGCGTTGTTGAGCCAGCTTTCGGCGGTGACATAGACCGCCGAGAAGCAAAACCCGATGATCACGCGGCCCAGCGTCCAGACGATGGGATCGACGAAGGTGGGGTAGAGGATCATCACCGCCGAGATGAGCGAGGCGAGCGCCGCGAAGACCCGCACATGGCCGACACGCCGGATCATCCCCGGCGCCATGCGACTGCCGCCCAGAAAGCCCACGAAATAGGCCGAGACGACGATGGACATCTCGAGCGTCGAAAAATTCTCGATCCCGCCGCGGATGCCGATCAGCGTGCCCTGCATGCCGTTGCCGATCATCAGAAGACCGACACCCAGCAGAAGCGCCCAGGCGCTGCGCAGAACCTGAATCATCGTCACAACCCTTTCACTTGCCCCGGCACCCTCGCACGGGGGGCATGACCGGATCGTGGCGCTTTGCGACCAAAGGTATCCTTTTGCGCCGCAGCCCGGAGGATCAGGGGATCAGAAGCGAACTGTCGCCGTAGGAGAAGAAGCGATACCGCTCGGCGATGGCGTGGGCATAGATGCGGCGGATCGGGTCCTGCCCCATCAGCGCCGAGACGAGCATCATGAGCGTCGACTTCGGCAGGTGGAAATTCGTCATCAGCGCGTCGGCGACACGGAATTGGAAGCCGGGATAGATGAAGATGTCGGTCTCGCCTTCCCAGGGCCCGATCGCCCCGCCGCGCCCCGCGCTTTCGAGAAGCCGCAGCGCGGTGGTGCCAACGGGGATGACGCGCCCGCCCGCGGCCTTGGTGGCGGCGATCTGGGCTGCGGCCTGTTCGCTTACCCGTCCCCATTCCGCGTGCATCTTGTGGGTGGTGACGTCATCGACCTTGACCGGCAGGAAGGTGCCCGCGCCCACGTGGAGCGTGACATGGCTGAACTCGACACCGCGGTCGGCCAGCGTCTGCAGAAGGGCCGCGTCAAAGTGGAGCGAGGCGGTGGGCGCGGCCACCGCGCCCGGGTTGCGGGCGAAGACGGTCTGGTAATCTTCGCGGTCGCGGTCGTCGGCCTTGCGGCGCGCCTCGATATAGGGGGGCAGCGGCATGGCACCCGCTTCGGCAAGTGCCGCGTCGAAATCGTCACCCACGAGGTTGAAGCCGAACAGGCCCTGCCCGTCGGCCACGTCCTTGAGCACCGCCGACAGCCGGTCCGAGAAGACGACGGTTTCCCCGATCCTGAGCTTGCGCAGGGGTTTCACGAGGGCCGTCCAGTCGCCGGACATGCGCGGCTCCAGCAGCGTCACCTCGATCCGGGCCGCGGATGTGCCCTCTGCGCCGTCGCGGTGGCGCAGGCCCGACAGGCGCGCGGGGATCACGCGGGTGTCGTTCAGCACCAGCCGGTCGCCGGGGCGCAGGATGTCGGGCAGATCGAAGACATGCGCGTCGCGGATCGCGTCGCCATGGGCCACCAGCAGACGGGCCGAGGTGCGCGGCCGCGCGGGGCGCGTCGCGATCAGGTCTTCGGGCAGGTCGAAATCGAAATCGGACAGTTTCATGCCGCGTCCCTTAGCGGGCACGAACGGGCTTTTCCATCCCCCAAGGATGAGGTCAGCGACCGCGCTCCTGATCGTCGGTGGGCCGCATCACGGGCGCCGTCACGGGCGGCGCCGCGGCCCCGGCATCAGGCGCGCGGAAGATTTCCCGGAAGAACCCGGGCGCGAGGCCCGAGAGCGGGTTGACCTGCACACTGGGTGCGTCGGCGGGTCCGCTCAGGGTGTAGTTGAAGCCGAAAAGCCCCTCGCCCCGGCGCGGCGCCAGAACCCCGCCGATCTGGTTGAGCAGGTAGACGGGCGAGATCACGCCTTGCATTGCCATTTGCCGCGCGGCGACGTCATAAAGCCCGTCCATCGTGAGGCCGAGCGAGGGGCCGGTCGCGCGGGCCTCGATCACGCGGACCTGATCGGGGCTGAGCCGGAAGCGCGCCTCGACCTCGGAGAACAGGATGCCCTGACCGGACAATTCGGTCAGCAGCCCCACGACACTGATCGCGTTGAGCAGTGCCGCCATGGCGGGCGCGTCGCGCACATAGGTGTCGCGCACCGAGAGCCTGCCGTCGAAGGTGCCCGCCTCGCCCACCGGGGTGAGCGTCAGGTCGAAATCGCCCCCCGCCGCCTGCCGCAGGATGCCCGCCGCGCGGGCAACGCCGCCTCCGTCATCGGACAGGATGCGCACGGCGCTGCGACCTCCCTGCGGCACGATGCGGCCCGTTATGGGAACCTGTCCGTTCACCTGCGCCGCGAACGATCCGTCAACCCCCCCGGCCAGCGCGAAACGGCCCTCGAACCCGGTCAGCGCGATCGTGTCGGTGACCTGCAACAGGTCGATCTGCGCGATGAGCGCATCCCCGCCCGGGGGCGCGTCTCCGCCCGAGGAGGCTGCGAAATCCGCACGCCGCAGGTCGAGCGTGCCGCCCGTCACCCGGATCGCCGGGGCATTGCCCGGACCGCGCCCGATCAGGCTGCCCCGCGCATCGAGCCAGTCGCCCACGCGGAACGTGGTGAAGACGGCCTCGTCCAGCCCGCCATCAGGGGCAAGGCTGATCGCTCCTTCGGCGCGCAGGCCCGGCGCCGACAGGCTGAGCACATCGACCCGGGGCTCGGGGCCAAGCGTCGCGGTGACCGACAGCGCGCCTTCCGTCCCGGGCGGCTTGGACCAGCCGAGTTCGGGCAGGGCCAGACCGATACCGGCGAGATCGCTCTCGACCTGAAGGCCCGGCGGTTGCCCACCGCCCAGCGTCAGATCGAAGCGCGCGCTGCCCGTGCCCGTCACCATGCCCGGCGGCAGGGCGATGCGCAAAGCCGACAGGGTTTCGGCCGTCAGCACGACGCGCCCCTCGGCCCGGCTGCCCGCGCCGGGACGGCCCAGCGGCTGGGTCCATTCGGCCTGCACCGGCACGCCCGAGAGCCGCCCGCTTGCCGACAATCGCACCCCGGTCTGGGTCGCGGTCACCTGCAGTTGCGGGGCGGATACCACGTGCCCGGGCACCAGCACCTCGCTGCGCACGTCGCTGGCCAGCCCGTCGACGTGGAAATCGACATCGGCGAAGGTCACCCGGTCCTGCAGCGGCAGGGACATCGTTCCGGTGAAGGCGATGCGCCCATCGGCAAGCGCCACCGGAAGGCCCGCACCGTCGAGCGCCGCAAGCGGTGGCCGGTTGAGCAGCGACAGCACCGAGGTCACGCTGCCGCGCCCCATGAGGCGGACAATTGCGGGCGTGCCGCCGCGTGCGGTCACGTCGGGGATGATGAAGGAGGTGCCCGACACATCGACCGGTCCGCCCTGATCGGGAAGGACATCGCCACGGACGGCAGTTGTGACGAAGCGGTTGCCGATGAAGGTTGCCTGACCGGCGGCGCCGGTGATGGGCGGCATGGTCTGCATGAAGCGGATCTGCGTGCCGGAATAATCGAAGTCGAGATAGGTCTGCGGTGCCTGCCCCGGGGCGCGGCGCAATGCGACATTCATGTCCGTGAGCCTGCCGCCCGACAGGTTCCGCGCGATCCAGCCGCGGGTGTTGGGCACGGCGCGTTCGGGCCAGAGTTCGATGAGCCGTTCGGGAGTGAGGGCGTCGATCTCGCCGTTCAGCTCGACGTTCCAGCCATCGGCGGCACCCGTCAGCCGCCCGTCGAGCAGGATGCGGCTGCCCTGATCATCGATCTGGAGCTGCCCGAGGCGCAGATCGAAGGGGTCGAGCCTCAGCCGGAAATCCGCCTGAGCCCCGGTCAGCGTCACGGGCGTCTTGTAGAGCCCCATCGGGTTGAGCGAGATTTCGGTGATGTTCATCTGCCCGATGAGATCGTCGAGACGGCCCTCGTCGAGACCTCCGAGAAAAGTCTCGCCCGCGGCGACGAAACCGACCCAGTCACTTTGCACCGAAAGCTCGTCGAAGGTGATGGCCTGTTTGCCGGGCTCGAAGGTGAGGTAGGTGCGTGCGGTGCGGAAGGGCACCGGCGTCGTGCCGTCGCTGGGCTGGAGCACACCGGGCCCGATGGTCAGCGCGACGTTCAGCGGGCCGAGCGCGCCGTCTTCCGTCACGCTGCCGCGCAGCGCCCCCGACATCGGCGCCCGCAGCACGTCGAGCCAGGCCAGCGCCACCGCCTGGCTGGCGAAATCGCGCGTCGGCACGTCGCGCAGGGTGATGCCGAACCCGGCGGCCACCTCGCCGATGACGCTGGAATAGTTCACCTCGATCGCGGACGCATAGTCGCGCCCCGACAGCAGCGCGAAATCACCCGACACGCGCAGGTCGTCGCCGTCGCGCGTCAGCCGCAGCGACCCGCTGTCAAGCGTCCAGGCCCGGTCGGACACCGCGTCTTCGTAGCGCAGGTTCAGGTCCCGCAGTTCGACCTCGGTCAGCGCCGAGAGCACCGGAAGCGTGAAGGCCGCGTCGACCTCTTCGATCAGCGCGACGAGGCCCTGCGCCTCGCGCACGGGACTGGCGGTGTCGCCGAGCGCCAGCGTGATGCGCCCGCCGGTATCGCGGCGCAGGATGGCGAAGGCACCGGACAGGGTGATCTGCTTCGGCTGGATCTGTCCGCGCAGGAGCGGGCGCATCGCAAGGCTCGCTTCAGCCTCGCTCAGCCGAAGGAGCGGGCGGCCCGCGGCGTCGAACAGCGCCACGTCGCGCAGCCGCGCGCGCGGTCGCCAGCCTGCGTTGATGACAAGACCGATATCGCCGAATTCGACCTGGATGCCGGACAGCCGGGTTTCCAGCCGCGTCTCGATGCGGTCGCGCAGCCATTGTGGCGCGGTCATCATCTGGCCGACGATCAGCAGCACGGCGAGCGTGGCGAGAAGCGCAAGGCCCGCCGAGGCCGCCAGCGACCACAGCCCGATCCGGCGCGCCCTGCCGCGCCGCGGTCCGGGGGTCTGTGATGGGCTGTCCTGCACCCTGTGTGACGCCTTTGCCTGCCGCGCTGCCCGCCGCTTTATTGTTGCGGACTGCGCCCTATTATGAAACCCACCCAATTCCACGTCATCAGGAGATCCAAGATGCTGGACGTCAACGACATGGCTCCGGACTTTTCGCTGCCCCGCGACGGTGGCGGCACGCTGAGCCTTGCAGATTTCAAGGGCAAGGCGCTGGTCCTGTTCTTCTATCCCAAGGATGATACGTCGGGCTGCACGAAGGAATCCATCGGCTTTTCCGAAGCCTTGCAGGATTTCGCCGCGGCAGGTGCGGCGGTCGTCGGCGTGTCGAAGGACAGCGTGAAAAGCCACGACAAGTTCGTGAAGAAGCACGACCTGTCGGTGCCGCTTCTGTCGGACGAAGAGAGCACCATGTGCGAGGATTACGGCGTCTGGGCCGAGAAGAGCATGTACGGCAAGTCCTACATGGGCATCGAACGGTCGACCTTCCTGATCGACGGCGAAGGCCGGATCGTCCGGGTCTGGCGCAAGGTGAAGGTGCCCGGCCACGTCGACGAGGTGCTGGCCTCCGTCAAGGCGATGGGCTGATCTTGACGGGCCTCGCGCAGATGGCGGTGGAGGTTCTCACCACCGCCGACGGCCGCGCCAAGACGGCGCTGGCGCGCGCCCACGCGGCCGCTTGGCGCGCCGCGCGGGCGGGCAATGCGCCGCCCATTCCGGTGGGGCGCGCCGATCCGCCGCTCAGGCCCGCCCGGCCCGCCGCACCCGAACTGCTTGATCCCCGCGACGTGCCCCGGCGCAAGCCCGGCAGCCCGCAGGGGCGCATCGCCCTTCTGCACGCGGTCGCGCATATCGAACTGAACGCGGTCGATCTGCATTGGGACATCATCGCGCGCTTCGCCGACACGCCCATGCCGATGGGCTTCTACGACGACTGGGTGAAGGCGGGCGACGAAGAGGCGAAGCACTTCAACCTTGTCTGCGACTGTCTCGAGGAGATGGGCAGCCATTACGGTGCCCTGCCCGCCCATGCGGGCATGTGGCGCGCGGCCGAAGACACGGCGGACGACCTGCTGGGACGTCTGGCCGTCGTGCCCATGGTGCTCGAGGCACGGGGGCTCGACGTGACGCCGGGGATGATCGG
This sequence comes from Aestuariivita sp., assembly GCA_018401465.1. Taxonomy (GTDB): domain Bacteria; phylum Pseudomonadota; class Alphaproteobacteria; order Rhodobacterales; family Rhodobacteraceae; genus JAGYKE01. The sequence goes on along the minus strand of JAGYKE010000004.1, from coordinate 1,998,904 downwards.
GGTGTTCCGCAAGGCCGGTGCGACAGGCGCGGTGGCCGCGCTCGAGACCATTTATGCCGAAGAGGTGGCGCATGTCGCCTATGGCGCGAAGTGGTTCCATTTCCTGTGCGGCCGCGCCGATGCTGACCCGAAAGAGGCCTTTCACACGCTGGTCGGGCGCTATTTCCGTGGTGCGCTGAAGCCGCCCTTCAACGAGGAAAAGCGTGCCGAAGCGGGCCTTCCGCCCGATTTCTACTGGCCTTTGGCCGAAGGCGCCGACGCGCGGGCCGCGGCCTGGGGATAAATCCTTTCGGCGGTTTCTTGCCAAATCCGCCCGCCCGCGCCACCGCGCTGCCCTCATGTGGACAAGAAGCTTGCCCAATGTGCCCCCGCTGGTTATCCCGGCACGAGGGCAAGACTGGGTCTCTGGGGAGACCTTGCCTGAAACAGGGACGGGACAAGGAAAGACGCGTGCGAACACGTCTGGGAATCAGAATCGACCATTGGCTTGAGCGGCACTTTCCTGAACGCCGGGTCTTCCTGAAATCCGATACCGATACACGGTTCATCCGCCTGCGTCCGATGACGCAGCTGGTCGCCTTCGCGGGCGGGGCTCTTGTGGTATCCTGGGCCATCGTGGCGACAGCGATTGTCCTGATGGATTCCATCGGTTCGGGCAATTTCCGCGAGCAGGCCAAGCGCGACATGGTCACTTACCAGTCGAGGCTGAATGCGCTGGCGGCCGAACGCGACAACCGCGCCGAGGAAGCGCTGGCCGCGCAAGAACGGTTCAACGCGGCGCTGGCGCAGATTTCGGTGATGCAGACGGAACTTCTGTCGTCCGAAACCCGGCGGCGCGAGCTTGAGACGGGGATCGAGGTCATCCAGACCACGCTGCGCGACACGATGAAGGCGCGCGAGGCCGCGCGCACCTCGCTGGCGGCGCTCAAGTCGGAACTGACCGACAGTTCACAGGTGGCAGGCAACGGCAACGGTGGCGCGCCGGTCGATTTCCTGGCCATTGCGCTGGCCGAGACGGCAGCGGAACGCGACCGCATTCACGACAAGGCGCAGGATGCGCTGACGCGGGCGCAGGATCTGGAGCTGGAAATGGCTCTGATGCGCGAACAGAACGATCAGATCTTCCGCCAGCTGGAAGAGGCGATGACCGTGTCGGTCGCCCCGCTCGACAAGATGTTCCGCGCGGCGGGGCTGCCCACGGACCGCATCCTTGAAGAGGTGCGGCGCGGCTATTCGGGGCAAGGCGGTCCCCTCACCCCTTTGTCGTTCTCGACCAGCGGTGAGTATCCCTCGCCCGAACATCTGCGCGCCAACAGGCTCTTGGAACAGATGGATCAGCTGAACATGTACCGCATCGCCGCCGAGAAGGCGCCCTTTGCCACTCCGGTGCGCAGCGCCTTCCGGTTCACCAGCGGCTTCGGCTATCGCCGCGATCCCAAGACCGGTGGACGGCGCATGCACAACGGCACCGATTTCGCGGGTGCGCACGGCGCAAACATCTATGCGACCGCGGATGGCGTGGTGACCGATGCGGGATGGGAGGCAGGATATGGCCGGACCGTCCGCATCCAGCACGCCTTCGGCATCGAGACGGTCTACGCCCACAACTCGAATATTGTCGTGAGCAAAGGGCAAAGGGTCTCGCGCGGACAGCACATAGCTGATATGGGTAATACAGGCCGATCAACCGGCACTCACCTCCATTACGAAGTGCGCGTCGGCGGGAAACCCATAAATCCGATGATCTATATCAAGGCTGCAAACAATGTTTTCTAAGAGCAAGATCAACGAACCTGGCCCCAAGGCGACGGATTCGGGACTGTCCTCGACGCCGGTGGCTACCCCGACCGCGCCCGGGCCGGGCGACTTCATGCCCAGCGCACCCAAGGCCAAGCCGCCGGCGTCGATCCTGTCTTCGGACCTGCACATCACCGGCAACCTCAAGACCACCGGCGACATTCAGGTGGAAGGTACGGTCGAAGGCGACATCCGTGCCCATCTGCTGACCGTGGGCGAGACCGCGACCATCAAGGGCGAGATCACCGCCGATGACGTGGTCATCAACGGCCGCATCGTGGGCCGCGTGCGCGGGCTGAAGGTGCGCCTGACCTCGACCGCGCGGGTCGAAGGCGACATCATTCACAAGACCATCGCGATCGAGAGTGGCGCGCATTTCGAAGGATCGGTGCAGCGTCAGGACGATCCGCTCAATCCCGGCCGCGCGGCAGCCGCCGCAGCGACTGCTGCTCCGTCGAGCCCTGCTGCGATGAGAAAGCCCGAAGGTTCGGTCAAAGCCGACGCGTCCTGAGAGGCCTGCATCCGCCGACATGAGTAAGGGCGCCCTTGGGCGCCCTTTGTTCTTTGCAGAAGGACCCGCGGTCAGTCTGTGACGGTGACCGAAGTCATCATGTCGGGGCGGCCTGCGACCAGTCCCGACTGTCCACGCCCGCGCTTGATGGCATCGACCACCTCCATGCCTTCGGTCACGCGGCCCACCACCGTGTATTGCCCGTTCAGCATGTAACCTTCGCGGAACATGATGAAGAACTGGCTGTTGGCGCTGTTGGGATCAGGCGTGCGCGCCATGCCCACGATGCCGCGGTCGAAGGGAATGTCCGAGAACTCGGCCGGGACATCGGGAAGCTCGGACCCGCCGGTGCCCGCCAGACGCATGTCGCCGCCTTCGCGCGCGTTCACCCCGTCGCCGGTCTGGGCCATGAAGCCTTCGATCACGCGGTGGAAGAACACCCCGTCATAGAAGCCCTGCTGCGCCAGCGTGGTGATCCGTTCGGCATGAAGCGGTGCCACGTCTTCCAGAAGGTCGATCCGGATCACGCCGTTGGCGCCTTCGCCTTCCACCGTGATCTCGATGCCCGTCGCTGCGGCGGGACCCGCCGCAAGCGCCAGCATCAGCGCCAGCTTACGCATCGGCCGCCACCTTGACCGAGATCATGCGGTCGGGCGACGCGGGCGGTTCGCCCCGGGTGATCGCGTCGACATGTTCCATCCCGGCGATCACGCGGCCATAGACCGTGTATTGCCCGTTCAGGAAATGGTTGTCCTTGAAGTTGATGAAGAACTGGCTGTTGGCGCTGTTGGGATTGGCCGAGCGCGCAGCCCCCAGCGTGCCCCGGTCATGCGGCAGCTTGGAGAATTCGGCCGGCACGTCGGACATGTCCGACCCGCCGGTGCCCGCCATGCGCAGGTTGAACCCGGCTTCCATGTTGCCGTTCTTCACGTCGCCGGTCTGGGCCATGAAGCCTTCGATCACGCGGTGAAAGCAGACGTTGTCATACTGACCCGCCCGCGCCAGGTCCTTCATCCGGGCGACATGAAGGGGTGCGACATCGGGCAGAAGCTCGATGACGACGGTACCGCCTTTCAGTTCCATGAGGATGGTGTTCTCGGGGTCCTTGATCTCGGCCATGGGCCACTCCTGTTGCTTTGGTCGGGGGTTAGGTAAGCCCCGGAAGGGGAAATGCCAAGTGACGCATTGACCTCGGACCCGATCCGACGGACATCAAGGACCCGGGGCCGCAGCCAACAGGGGAGACGACAAGGTGGGCTGGAAGACGCTGGACGATATGGACCTGCAGGGTAAGCGCGTGCTGGTCCGGGTGGACCTGAACGTGCCGGTGGACGACGGGGTCGTCACCGACGACACGCGCATCCAGCGCCTTGTGCCCACGATCCGTGATATCCAGCAGGCAGGCGGCACGGTGGTGTTGATGTCGCACTTCGACCGGCCCAAGGGCAAGGTCGTGCCCGCCATGTCCCTGCGCCAACTGGTGCCCGCGCTGGAAGGCGCCTTCGGTCTGCCGGTCACCTTCGTGGCCGATTGCCGGGGCCCCGCCGTGCAGGCGGCGCTGAAGGCGCTGCCGCAGGGGGCGGTGCTGCTTCTGGAAAACCTGCGCTTTCACGCGGGCGAAGAGGCGAACGACCCCGCCTTCGCCGCCGAACTGGCCGAACTCGGCGACATCTATTGCAACGATGCCTTTTCCTGCGCGCACCGGGCGCATGCCTCGACCGAGGGGCTGGCGCGGCTGCTGCCGGCCTGTGCGGGCCGTCTGATGCAGGCGGAACTGCACGCGCTGGACGCCGCACTTGGTGCGCCGCGGCGGCCGCTGGTGGCGATCGTGGGGGGCGCCAAGGTGTCCACCAAGCTCGAACTGCTGGCGAACCTGGTCGAGAAGGTCGATCACCTGGTGATCGGCGGCGGCATGGCGAACACCTTCCTTGCCGCGCGCGGCGTGCAGGTGGGCCGGTCCTTGGCCGAACATGACATGACGGGCACCGCCGCCGACATCATGGAGAAGGCCGAGGCCGCAGGATGCGAGATCGTGCTGCCCATCGACATCGTCGTCGCACGCGAATTCCGCGCAGGGGCGAGTGCGCGCACCCTGCCCGTGGACCAGTGCCCCGAGGATGCGATGATCCTTGATGCCGGGCCCGCCAGCGTCGCGCGGCTGGGCACGCTGATGGAAAAGGCCCATACGCTGATCTGGAACGGCCCGTTGGGCGCTTTCGAGATCGCGCCCTTCGGAGCGGCCACCTTCGCCGCCGCGCGCAAGGCCGCCGCGATGACCAAGGCGGGGCAACTGATCACGGTGGCGGGCGGCGGCGACACGGTCGCGGCGCTCAACCAAGCGGGGGCGGCGGGCGATTTCACCTATATCTCGACTGCAGGGGGCGCGTTCCTCGAATGGATGGAAGGCAAGGACCTGCCGGGCGTCGCGGCCCTGATGCGCTGAGACGCGCAGGGCAGAAAACCCTAACCTGCCGGAATTTCAGGGATTCACAGCATGAATCACCTGTGCCATACTGCTCCGGTCGCCCGGCAAGAGGCGCAGGTAAAGCAAACGTGAGGCAGGCAAGAAAGTGTCCCGATCGACCCGTCCAAGTTTCGGCGCGCTGATCTTCTTTTCGGTCGCATTCGCCCTGTCGATCTATTTCACCTTTGCCGCAGTGCAGGGGGATTACGGCCTTTTCCGCCGGGTCGAGATCAGCGCCGAGACCGAGACGTTGCGCGCCGAGCTTGCCTTCCTGCAGGCCGAGGTGGCGCGGATGGAGAACCTGACGCGCCGCCTGTCTGATGATTTCCTCGATGTCGACCTTCTCGACGAACAGGCGCGCGGCGTGCTGGGCCTGATCCGCGCGGACGAAATCGTCATCCGCTGACCCCGCGTCACATTATCCCTCGCCTCGCGCCGCAGAATCCTTTATGGAATAGTTTAACGCTAAACTATCTCTGCTGCCGAGGAGGCCCGCCGTCATGGCCGTGCGCAAGACCGCCAGAAAACCGAACGTGTCCGCCGAGGACCTGAAGACCTATTACCGCGACATGCTGCTGATCCGGAGATTCGAGGAAAAGGCGGGCCAGCTTTACGGCATGGGCCTGATCGGCGGGTTCTGCCACCTCTACATCGGGCAGGAAGCGGTCGTCGTGGGGCTGGAAGCAGCCGCCGAAGAGGGCGACAAGCGCATCACGTCCTACCGCGATCACGGGCACATGCTGGCCTGCGGAATGGACGCGGGCGGTGTCATGGCCGAACTGACCGGGCGCGAGGGGGGATACTCCAAGGGCAAGGGCGGCTCGATGCACATGTTCTCGAAAGAGAAGCATTTCTACGGCGGCCACGGGATCGTCGGCGCGCAGGTGCCGCTGGGCGCGGGCCTCGCCTTCGCGGACAAGTATCTTGAGAATGGCCGCGTCACCTTCACCTATTTCGGCGACGGCGCGGCGAACCAGGGCCAGATCTACGAGACGTTCAACATGGCCGCCCTCTGGGCCTTGCCGGTGATCTTCGTGATCGAGAACAACCAGTATGCCATGGGCACCGCGCAGAAGCGGTCGACCTCGACGCCCGAACTTTACACCCGCGGCGCCGCCTTCGGCATCCCGGGCGAGGCGGTCGACGGGATGGATGTGCTGGCCGTGAAGGAAGCGGGCGAGACCGCCGTGGCGCACTGCCGGTCGGGCAAGGGACCCTACATCCTCGAGGTCAAGACCTACCGCTATCGCGGGCATTCGATGTCTGACCCGGCGAAGTACCGCACCCGCGAAGAGGTGCAGAAGATGCGCGACGAGCGCGATCCGATCGAACAGGTCCGCTCGCTCCTGCTGACCGGCAAGCACGCGACGGAAGATGACCTGAAGGCGATCGACAAGGAGATCAAGGACATCGTCAACGCCGCGGCGGACTTCGCCAAGGAAAGCCCGGAACCCGCGCTCGAAGAGCTGTGGACCGACATCTACGCAGACGCCTGAGGGGACGAAGACACATGGCAACCGAAATCCTGATGCCCGCCCTCTCGCCCACGATGGAAGAGGGAACTCTGGCCAAGTGGCTGGTGAAGGAAGGCGACAGCGTGAAATCCGGCGACATCCTCGCCGAGATCGAAACCGACAAGGCGACGATGGAATTCGAAGCCGTCGATGAAGGCGTGATCGGCAAGATCCTTGTCGCCGAGGGCACCGAGGGCGTGAAGGTCAACACCGCGATCGCGATCCTTGTCGAGGATGGCGAAGAGGTGGCTGACGCCGCCCCGGCAAAGGCCGCGGCCCCTGCCCCGGCACCCGCCCCGACGGCACCCGCGGCGGCGGCCCCCGCCGCCCCTGCGGCGGACCTGTCGCCCGACTGGCCCGAAGGCACGAAGATGAAGACCCAGACCGTGCGCGAAGCGCTGCGCGACGCGATGGCCGAGGAAATGCGCCGCGACGGCACCGTCTACCTGATGGGCGAGGAAGTCGGCGAATACCAGGGTGCCTACAAGATCAGTCAGGGCTTGCTGGACGAATTCGGCGCCAAGCGCGTGATCGACACGCCGATCACCGAACATGGGTTCGCCGGGATCGCAGTCGGGTCGGCCTTCGGCGGCCTGCGGCCCATCGTCGAATTCATGACCTTCAACTTCGCCATGCAGGCGATCGACCACATCATCAACTCGGCCGCCAAGACGCTGTACATGTCGGGCGGCCAGATGGGCGCGCCGATGGTCTTCCGCGGTCCGAACGGGGCGGCGGCGCGCGTCGCGGCCCAGCACAGCCAGGACTACGCGGCGTGGTATTCGCATATCCCGGGCCTGAAGGTGGTGATGCCCTATTCGGCATCCGACGCGAAGGGCCTGCTGAAGACCGCGATCCGCGACCCGAACCCGGTGATCTTCCTTGAAAACGAAATCCTCTACGGCCGGTCCTTCGACGTGCCGGACATGGAGGACTTCACCATCCCCTTCGGCAAGGCGCGGATCTGGCGCGAAGGCACCGACGTGACCATCGTCAGCTTCGGGATCGGCATGACCTATGCGCTGGAAGCGGCCGAGAAGCTTGCCGCCGACGGCATCAGCGCCGAAGTGCTCGACCTGCGCACGATCCGGCCGATGGACAAAGCCGCGATCATCCGGTCGGTCATGAAGACCAACCGCTGCGTGACGGTGGAAGAGGGCTGGCCGCAAAGTTCCGTGGGCAACTACATCACCTCCGTGATCATGCAGGAGGCGTTCGATTACCTCGACGCGCCGGTGATCAACCTCACCGGCAAGGACGTGCCGATGCCTTACGCCGCGAACCTTGAAAAACACGCCCTTGTCACCACCGCCGAGGTGATCGAGGCCGTGAAAAAAGTGACCTACAGGTAAGGAGCGCGGAGAATGGCAACCGAAATCCTCATGCCCGCGCCGTCTCCCACCATGGAGGAAGGCACGCTGGCCAAGTGGCTGGTCAAGGAAGGCGACAAAGTTAAATCGGGCGACCTTCTGGCCGAAATCGAAACCGACAAGGCGACGATGGAATTCGAAGCGGTCGATGAAGGCATCGTCGCCAAGATCCTCGTGGCCGAGGGGACCGAAGGCGTGAAGGTCAACACCGCCATCGCGATCCTGGTCGATGACGGCGAAAGCGTGACTGACGCCGCCCCGGCCAAGGCCCCTGCCCCCGCCGCACCCGCACCGGCACCCGCAGCTGCGGCCACCGCCGCCCCTGCCCCCGCAGCCCCCGCAAAGAACGGCACCCGCGTCTTCGCCTCGCCGCTCGCGCGCCGGATCGCGGCGGACAAGGGGCTAGATCTGGCGCAGATCGCCGGATCGGGTCCGCATGGCCGCATCGTGAAGGCCGATGTGGAAGGTTCGACCGCCACCGCCGCGCCGCAACCCGCCCCCAGCCCGGCCGCGGCACCGTCCCCGGCCGCTGTCGCCGCCGCGCCCGCGGCGATGCCCGCAGGCCCCGCCGCCGACAAGGTCATCGCCATGTATCAGGGCCGCGAGTATGAAGAGGTCAAGCTCGACGGCATGCGCAAGACGGTCGCGGCGCGCCTCACCGAAGCCAAGCAGACGATCCCGCATTTCTACCTGCGCCGCGACATCCGGCTGGATGCGCTGATGGCGTTCCGGGCGCAGCTCAACGCGCAGCTCGAAGGCCGTGGCGTGAAGCTGTCCGTCAACGACTTCATCATCAAGGCCTGCGCAGCTGCGCTCCAGCAGGTGCCGGACGCAAACGCCGTCTGGGCGGGCGACCGGATCATCCGGCTGAAGCCCTCCGACGTGGCGGTCGCGGTGGCGATCGATGGTGGCCTCTTCACCCCCGTCCTGAAGGACGCGCATCAGAAATCGCTCTCGGCGCTCTCGTCCGAGATGAAGGACCTCGCAGCGCGGGCACGCGACCGCAAGCTTGCCCCGCATGAATATGTGGGCGGCAGCTTCGCGATCTCGAACCTCGGCATGTACGGGATCGACAACTTCGACGCGGTCATCAACCCGCCGCACGGCGCGATCCTTGCGGTCGGCGCGGGCGTGAAGAAGCCCGTTGTCGGCAAGGACGGCGAAGTGACGGTGGCGACGGTGATGTCGGTGACGCTCAGCGTCGATCACCGGGTCATCGACGGCGCGCTCGGCGCGGAACTGCTGCAGGCGATTGTCGACAATCTGGAAAACCCGCTGGCCATGCTGGCCTGAGCCTGATCTTCCTCTCGCTCCAAATATCCTCGGGGGAGTTTGAGGGGGCAGAGAGCCCCCTCAATTCCGACCGGGACGCAAGCGCTCAGGCGTCCTTGCCCAGCATGTGATCCATCAGCACAGACGGCTGTTCGCAACCCGCCTCGCCCACGATCTTGGCGGGGATGCCGGCAACCGTCTTGCAGGGCGGCACGTCATGCAGCACGACCGATCCGGCGGCGATGCGCGAACAATGGCCCACATGGATGTTGCCCAGAACCTTGGCCCCCGCGCCGATCAGCACGCCGTTGCCGATCTTGGGGTGGCGGTCCTGTTCTTCCTTGCCGGTCCCCCCCAAGGTCACCGAATGCAGCATCGACACGTTGTCACCAACGACTGCCGTTTCGCCGATCACGATGGAATGGGCGTGGTCGATCATGATGCCGCGCCCGATCCGGGCGGCGGGGTGGATGTCGACACCGAAGATCTCGGAAATCCGCATCTGGAAGAAATAGGCCAGATCGCGCTTGCCTTCCGTCCAGAGCCAATGCGCGATGCGGTAGCATTGCACGGCCTGATAGCCCTTGAAGTAAAGGATGGGCTGAAGGAAGCGGTGGCAGGCAGGGTCGCGTTCATAGACCGCGACCAGATCGGCGCGCGCGGCCTCGACCAGATCGGGGGAAGCGGCATAGGCGTCCTCGGCGATCTCGCGCAGGATGACCATCGACATCTCGTTCGAGCAGAGCTTGGCCGAGATGCGGTAGGACAGCGCCCGTTCGATCGACTTGTGGTGCAGGATGCAGGCATGGATCAGCCCGCCCATCAGCGGCTCGGCCCGCACCGCGTCATGCGCTTCGCGGGTGATACGGTCCCAGACGGGGTCCACGCTTGCGATCTTGCTGCGGGGCTGTGCCATGGCGTCGGTCCTTCCTCGGTACGAGATTACCCACATAAGGCATATGCCGCCAAACGCAAATCCGTGATGACGGCGCTCATGCCCCGCGCTCATGACCGTCGCGCAGCAGCGACAGGACCAGCGCGAAGGCTGCGCGGTAATCGGGATCGTCGAAGCCCGGTTCAGGCGGCAGGGGGCGCTTGCGGGCCACCTCCATCAGGCTGCCCGCGCCGAAGCGGGGATGCGCCTGCCCCGTCGCCGCACGGTGGCGCGCGGCGCGGCGCGCAGCGCGCAGGATGGCGGCGGCACGCTGCCTGCGTCGCGCAGCAGGCAGGGCCAGGATGGCGCGCGCCACCGCCGCCACATCGGCGCAGGTGATGCGCATCAGAGCGTGAGGGCGATCCGCGCGAAGGCGCCCGGGCCGAACCGGGCCGAGACCTGCGCGACCTCGATCCCGACCGCGCCCGTCGCGCCGTCCGCAGCGCGAAGGGCGGCGGGATAGATCCAGCCGGGCTCGGCAAGGTCTACCGCGCGCAGGACCGCGCCGTTCTTCACGATGCGCAGCAGATAGGCCTCCGTCTCCTCGCCCAGCGGCACATCGGGCAGGTCCCAGCTGTCGCCGTCGATGCGCGTGCGGCGGATCCAGCCGATCGCGACATCGCCGCCCGGCCCCTCCTGCGCGCGCAGGTGACAGGGCGCGAAGGGTTTGAGGCCGATGCCGTCGAAGGCGTGGACCTCGTGCACATAGGCCGGATCGTCATAGGGCCGCCGCGCCGGGCCGATACGGTAATGCCGCGCGACGCGGCGCGCAGCGGGCGACAGCGCCATCTGTTCCGGCGTGCCGTCAAGCAGCACGACCCATGACCCGGCGGGCCAGACACCAGGCATGACCCCGTCGCTGCCCGCCTGCCCGCGCAGCCGCCCCGAGAGCCAGACGCGGTCGGGCGCGATGATCTGGGCATCGGCGAACTGAAAGACCTCCCATCCGCCGGGCGTGCCGTCGCCGATGGCGGCAAGGTTCGCGCCGCTCAGGACCGAGGCACGCGGACGCGACGACAGCGCGCCCGAGATCAGATGCAGCTCCAGGGCCGCGCCTTCGTCCCAGCGCCCCGGGGGTGCCGCGTGCAGCGCGGTTTCCGTCACGCCGACGACCGACCGCGCGGTGATGACGCGGTCCAGCGCATAATCCTCGTCCCGGTCCGAGGCGTAGACCGCCGCCGCCCCCGGCCAGGGATCGGCGGTGAGCGCAATGTGGGGCGCATGGGGCACCTCGTCCCCGCGCAGAAGCGGCAGGTCGAGGAAGACGGGCTGCACCGGCAGGGGCGGCACGAAGGCGCGCACCGGGGGCAGACCGTCGGGCAGATCGACGCCGCGGTACAGCCCTGCGTCGATGCGCACCGCGTCGGCGATCTGGTAGGGGCCCTGTTCGATCCGGTCGATGCGGAAATCCTGCACTGACGCATCGGGCGCGGGCAGGCGCACCACGTCGCCCGCCCCGAGGCGCAACAAGGATGGCGGCAGGGCGAAGCGGATCGTGTCGCGGGCGACGCGCGCCTCGGTCAGCCAGCGCTCGGCGATCTGGCGCGCCTCGTTGCGGGTCAGCGACAGGGGCAGATCACTGGTTGCCACCGCGTGGGTGGCGTCGTCGGGCAGGACGGCTTCTTCGGCGAGGATGGCGTGATCGCCTTCGCTTTCGACAAAGCGCAGGCGGACGCGGCCCGAGAGTTCCGCCTCGGCCTCGCGCGCCCGCGTCATCCGCCCGTCGAGTTCGTCCGAGATCACCAGCGCATCTTCGTCGAGCGTCACGGCGCGGGGCGTCCCGCGCATGACGAAGGACAGACGCCCGTCGCGGTCCACCGCGTCGAAGCCATGCGCCAGCATCAAGGGTTGCAGCGCGCCACGCGCATCGGTGACATCGGTCACGGCATAGCCGCGCACCACACCGACAAGGCCCGAGACATCCGGGTCCGGCAGCCCTGCCTGCGCGCAGATCGCGGCCACGACCGAAGGCAGACCCTGCGCCCCTGCCCGCCCGTTCGCCCAGTGCCCGCGCAGGAAATTCGCTCCGTCACTCCAGAGCCCGCGGTTGTTGGGGAAGAAAGGAAAAGGCCGCGCGTCCCAGGCCCAGAGATAGGCATTGTCCATGTCCACCATCGGACCGCCATAAAGGGGCGAGACCGGGTTGCGCGCGGCGTCAGCCCAGTGGGTCAGCATCGCGCGCACGTATTGGCGCTGGATGAAATCGTCGCGCCGCCCGTCCGAGAAGACGGGATAGGCGCTTTCCGACGATTTGGGATCGACGAACTTGTTGGGCTCGTTCGTGCCCTTGTCGATGGCGGGGCAGCCGAATTCGGTGAACCAGACGGGTTTCGACATGGGCACCCAGGCGGTGGGATCGGCCGCGCGCTGCCCGTCGATGCGGTCGTGGTGGCGGTTTTCCCACCAGTTGCGGATGTCCTTGTAGCGCCAGACCCAAGGTTCGCCATGGGCGTCGTCGGCGATGGGCGTGCGGATTTGCGCCGCGCGCGCCTCGGGCGAATGGTAGAACCAGTCATAGCCTTCGCCGCCTTCGATATTGGCGCGCAGATAGGCGTCGTCATGGATGGCGGGCCAGTCCTGCGCATCAAGGTGACCGTCGCCGTCGCGCCAGTCGGACAGCGGCATGTAATTGTCGATACCGATGAAATCGACGGCGGGATCGGACCAGAGCGGGTCGAGGTGGAAATACCGGTTCCCCGACCCATCCTGCGGCTGATAGCCGAAATATTCCGACCAGTCGGCGGCATAGCCGATCTTGACCCCCGGCCCGAGGATCGTGCGCACATCCGCCGCCAGCGCACGCAGCGCGGCGACGGCAGGGAAGGAATGGCCTGCCCCCCGGATCTGCGTCAGCGCGCGCAGTTCCGACCCGATGCAGAACGCATCGACCCCGCCCGCGGCCTTCGACAGCGCGGCGTAATGCAGGATGAACCGACGCAGGCCCCAGTCATCAGCGGGGCCGGTATAGTGAACAACGCCGTTGCCGATGGTGAAATGGGCCGGGGCGGCGGCGCCGAAGAAAGCGGCGACTTCGGCATCCGCCTGCGCGGTGCCGTCGGGCGTGCCGTCGCGTCCGGGGGCGAGGCTTGTCGTGATGCGGCCCCGCCACGGCAGGACGGGCTGGTCCGTCGCGTCCGGCCACGGATCGGGCAGGCCATTGCCGGCGGTCTGGTCCATCAGGATGAAGGGGTAGAACATCACCCGCTGGCCCTGCGCATGCATGTGCCGGATCGCCTCGATCACCGAGGCATCGGCGGGCGTGCCACCATAGATCGGGCGGCCGTCTTGCTGTTCGATCTCCTCGGCCTGCGCCCGGGGCAGGCCCGAGACCGACCACGGCATGTTGGTGCCATCCTGCGCGCGGCGTTCGATCTTGGGTTTGAGGGTGCAGACCCCGCAGCGCAGGTCGTCGCCGAACCACGACACGACAAGCGAGGTCGCGCCGCAGTTGGGGATTTCATCCGTCAGTTGCGCAAGCGAGGTGACGAGGTCGGTTTCCCCCGAAGGGCTGTTGAGGTTGGCAGGCCAGCGCGCGCCGGGCCGGTCGGACAGATAGACCGGCGTGGTCGCCAGCGCGTATTCGCCGGTGCCGGGCACCAGCGCCACCGCGCGCACCCCGCGCGAGAGGTCCCCCGCCGCGTCGGGCGCGTCGGGCGCGACGGGGCGCGTCACCTCGAAGGAGAACTGCGGCACGCGGTTGCCGAACCGCTCGAGGTTCAGATCGGCGATCACCACATAGGCCGTGCCGCGATAGGCGGGAACCTGGCCTGCGCCCTCGACCGCCTCGATCACCGGATCGGGAAGCTGGTCGGAGGTGCCGGGATAGATCGTCAGGTTCAGATCGCGCGGCGCGATTTCCTCGCCATCGGCCCAGATGCGGGCAAGGCCCGCGATCTCGCCTTCGCAGAGCGCAAGCGCGAGGCTGACGGAATAGCTGAACCGCGTGACGACGGGTGTGCTGAGGCGGCCCTTGCCGCCACCTCCGCCGGTGGTGGTCGCGGTTTCGGTGAAGTCGGACGCCCAGATCACCTGCCCGCCCAGCCGCATGCGCCCGAAGACCTGCGGGATGGGCGTGCCTTCCGCCGCGCCCGACAGGCGGAAGCGGTCCACCTTGCCGGTGGCAACGGGTTCTGATCCCTGCCCCATCAGGCGGTCGTCGATCACCCGGCCCAAGGTCGCACCCACCGCGCGGCCGATCGCGACCGAGGACAGGCCCATCACCGTGCCCCCGACCGACCCGCCGAGCGCCGCGCCTGCTGCGGAAAGAAGGATCGTCGCCATCACGTCACCTGTTCGGGAAAGGAAAAGCGCGCCACGACGCGGCGCGCCCAAGGCGGGGTCAGGGTGCTCTCGATCACCCCGTGCCCGTTGTAGGCGTGGACAAAGCACGGATGCGCGCCGTCTTCGCTGAGGATGCCCAGATGCTTTGCCACCGCGCCCGCCCGCATGCGAAACAGAAGAACATCGCCCGGGCGCGCGGTGTCGACAGGGGTCAGATGGCGCAGCGCGGCGGCCCAGAGGCGTTCTTCGCCCTGCGGTTCGGACCAGTCCATGCTGTAGGGGGGCGCGGTTTCCGGTTCGGAACCGTAGCGCGCGCGCCAGACGCCGCGGACAAGGCCCAGACAATCAGCCCCCGCGCCGCAGACGGATGCCTGATGGCGGTAGGGCGTGCCAAGCCAGCGGCGCGCCTCGGTCACGATGGCGTCGGTCATCTGCGGCTTCCCCCGGTATTGGGATTGCCCGACCGGGGATAGGCCAGCATCCAGTCTTCGCCCGGGATATCCGGGAAGCCCTGAAAATTCAGAAGGTTCGCGAATTTGAGGCGGCAGGTCTCCATCCGCTTGTCGCAGCCCGCGGTCAGGCGCAGCGGATCGCCGGGCGAGACCCGCGCGCGCAGGGGCGTCCACAGCGTGATCGCGCGCAGGCCGCCTTCTGCACGGTCTTCCTTGACGATGCCCCAAAGGCCCGCCGCCGCCCCGCCCAGAACGTCGAGCCGCCCGCGCGTGAAAAAGCCCGGGTCGAACCCCGGCAGCGCGGGCCAGACGAACCGGGTGAGCCCGACGCCGTCGCCCATTGGCAACTCGGCCCGGTAGCCCGGCTGGGACAGGTCGACCCGGCAGGCGGCGTCGCCCAGAACGGCGGTGCAGGGTTTCTGGAAGACCCGGCCCAGCGGGCGGTTCAGCGCCTCGGTCAGGCCGCGCAGTTCGGCGCGGAAGGCCCCGTCGATGCGCGTGATCTCGCCCATCGTGCCGCGGAACTGGAGCTGGCGCTGCGCCGGATCGGCCCAGTTGACCAGCCACGCGCGCACCTCGGCCCCGTCGAAGCGGCCCGCCTCGATATCGGCCTCAGTGATGCCCGCGGCGGTGAGCGCGCCCAGCGCTTCGGTATTGTCGATGGAAAGCCCGGTGGTCTGCTGCAGCGCCTGCGCCGTCAGGCCGGTTTCGGCGCGGAAGACGATGCCGTCGAAGGCAAGGTCGCGGTCGTGGTCGGTGAAGCCCAGCGACACGCCATCGCGCCGGACGATCGCCCAGACGCGCGCCAGCGTGGTGACACCACCGGCGAGATGCGCGGCAAGCGCGGGGTCAGGCCCGGCCATCACACGCGCACCTCGATCACCGGCACGTTCGGCATGTCGCCTGCCTGAAAGCTTGCCACGCTGGTCTGGATGCTGTCGGTATCAAAGCGGACGGGCACGTCGAACTCGAAACCCGCCGTCACCGACTGGCCCAGATCGGGGGCGCGGGCAAAGGTGACAAGTCCGGTCTTGACGTCGACCTCGTAATCGACACCCTCCTGCATCTCGTCATGTTCGACGCCGACGCGGACCGAGCCCTCCACCGGCTTTGCGATGGGGCGGGCATAGCTGAACACGCCTGAACGGTAGGTCTTGACCAGTGGAAAGACCGTCTGCACACCGTCGCCCAGCGCGATTTCCTGATCGCCATAGGCCACCGGCGCCGAGGCGCGCGAGGATTTGAAATCGGACCAGTCCTTCCAGCGGAATCCGTGCAGCCGTCCGCGCCGGGCCTCGAAAAAGGCGATGAGCGTCCCGATATCGTCGAGCGACCGCATGGCAATGCCCGCATCATAGCGGCGGCGCGAATGGGCCCAGGGGGTGTTGCGTTCCTCTTGCCCGTTGGCGAGCGTGACGACATCGGTGCGCCGTTCCGGCCCGCCGGAGGACCCGAAGCTGAGCGCGGCGGGAAACCTGACCTCGTGAAACTGCATGGGTGCCCCCCGTTTCAACGGTTGCGCTGGCCGCGCGACAGGGCGCGGCCCATCTGCGCGGCGATCTGGCCCTGACTGCGGCGGAAGCCTTCGACATCGGGCGTGTGGATGTTCATCACGACGGTGGTGGCCCGACCGGCAGCGGCGCGCACGCCCAGCTTGCCGTCAGGGCCACGGGCGAGCGGCATGATCGCCTCGGGCCCCGCTTCGCCCATCAGCCCCGTGCCACCCCGCATCGGGAAGGTCGTGGGCCCCGTGACGATGCCGCCCTGCGCGAAGGGCATGACGCGGCCTTGCGCGAAACTCCCGCCCTTCTCGAAAGGCAAAAGCCCCTTCACCAGCCCCGCGACGCCGCCCGCGATCAGCCCGCCCACATGGTCGGTCACGGGGCGGATCGCGGCGGAATAGGTGCTGTTGATCATGCTGCGCGCCATCCCGTCGAGCGCGTCGGACAGCTTCTTGCCGTCGAAGACAACGCCATCGAAGGCGCGCCGCAGCCCCCGCGACAGCCCGCGTTCGAGCGTGGCCGCATCGCGGCCCGTGGCGGCAAAGCCCTCGCGCACGCGGCGCAGTTCGGCCTGGAACTGCGCACCCATCTGTGCGGCACCCGCAAGGCTGTCCTCCAGCCCTTCGGCGGCAAGGCCCAGCCGGTCGATCCCTTCGCCTTCACTCATCTGTTCCGCCTTTCGGATTGTCCGGCCACGCCGCCTGAAGGGCGGCAAGACCCGCGCGCGTCATCGGCGCGCGCCCGCCCGTCTGCCCCAGCATCAGCGCCAGTTCCGCGGGCGTCAGCGCCCAGAAATCGCGGGGCGCAAGGCGCAAGCCCCGCATCCCCGCCTGCATCAGCGCGGGCCAGTCGAAGGCCGTCATGTCCGCCCCTCGGGCAGCATGAAGGCGCGCGCCAGCAACTCGGCCGCGGCGCGGGCGGCGGCCATCGGCCCCCCGCGATCTCGGCCCGTTCGAGGGCGGCGCGCTCCATCGGCGCGCCGCCGCCGTCAAGCCCCGCCTCGATCAGCGCGATCACGTCCGTGGTGCGGAAGGAGGCCCCTTCGAAGCGTTCCGCCAGATCGACGAGCGAGCCCGCCCCCAGCCGCGTCTCGAGCGCGGCGAGCGCGCCGAGCGTCAGGCGCATGACCCGGCGCTGCCCGTCGATGACCAGCGCCACCTCGCCCGCCCAGGGGTTCGCCTGCGCCATCAGAGCGCCGTGAACTGCAATCGCCCGGCGCTGGCCAGCGACAGCTCGTAGGTGGCTTCGCCGTTGTGGCTGCCCGCGTATTCGATGGCCGTCACCTGAAACGGGCCTTCGACGATGCCGAAATCGGGCACGATGATCTGGAAGGCGGGCGTTTCCGCGTCGAAGAACAGCTGGCGCGCGCGTTCATCCGTGCCTTCGTCGCGGAAGATGCCGGATCCCGAGATCGCGGCCGACTTCACGCCCGCGCCCGACAGAAGCTCGCGCCAGCCACCCTGACTTTCAAGGCTGGTGACATCCACCGTCTCGGCGTTGAAGCTGACGCGCGTGGCGCGCAGCCCCGCGATGGTTTCGAACTGGCCTGCACCGGTCATGTCGATCTTGACCAGCAGGTCCTTGCCGTGTTGGGCGCCCATGTGCCTCTCCTTCGTTCAGGTTGGGTCGTCTTCGACGCGCGCGCGGAAGCGCAGGTCGATCTGTCTGTCGCGCCCCTTGCGGTCGGCGCGGGCGCGGTCGAACCGCAGGAACACGATGCGTCCCCGCGACAGCGTCAGCGGCGCGTCGTCGAGCGCATCGACCACCGCGGCGGCGGCGTCCTTCGCGGCGGCGAACCCGCCCGCGTCCGACAGCACCGTGACGGTGAACAGATGCAGCGCGCCGCGGCCCGTCACGTCGGACCGGTCCTCGGCCGTCTCGGGGCCAAGGCTGACCGACAGGCCCGCGCGCGGCCCCGGCGGGGCGGTGTCGTGGATCGCGCCGCCGGTCAGCGCGGCAAGCGTGGCGTCGGCGTGGAGGCGCTGGAACACCGCCTCCTGCAGGGCGCGGGACAGGGCATAGGTCATGCCGTCACCTCTTCATCCGCGAACACGGTCAGGTAACGCCCCGACGCGTCCTGTTCGGCCACTGCGGTGATGGCGAAGCGGCGGTTGCCTTCGGTCAGCCGCTGGCCCGGACGCGGGCGTGCCGGGCTGCCCGGGGGCGCGGCACGCAGCACGATGCGCCATGCCACCCGCGAGACGGCCTCCTGCCCCGCAGCCTGTTCACGGCCCGCCAGCGCCGTCATCCCAGCCCAGAGCGTGCCGAGCGGCACCCAGGTCTCGGAATATCCCCCCGCGCCGTCGGCGGCGCGCTCCGGCGTCTCGAGCACGAGGCGGCGGGTCAGGTTCGGCACACCCGCCATCACCCGCGCGCCCCGTAAAGCCGCAAGGCGCGGTAGCGTTCGAGAAGGGAGGTGACGCCGAACGGCATGCAGCCGTCGTGCAGCGCGGTGTCGTTGCGGAATTCATAGTAATGCGCGGCCAGCATCAGCACCGCCTGCGCCAGATCGGCGGGCAGCGCGCCCCAGTCCCCGGCCATCCCGGCGGTGAAGGCGATGCGCACCTGCCCGTCCGTGGGCACGCGCGGCAGAAGCAGGCCGCGGGGCCGCAGGAGCGGGCGGTGCGTGTCGGGCTGGAGCCGCCAGTGGGACGGGGCAAGGTCATCTTCCACGCCCAGCCGGTCGATCAGCGTGACCGCGCCCACCGCGGTGACCGGTGCCACCGGAAAGGGCTGCGCCAGCGGGCTTTGCCAGTCGGGCAGCACCAGCGAGAAATCCCTTGCGATCAGAACCTTGGCGGTGCGCGCCTCGACCGCGGCGAGGGCCGCGCGCAGAAAGCCGCGCAGCACCTCGTCCTGCAGGCCATCTTCGCCGAAGCCTGTGCCCAGCCGCAGATGCGCGCGGAACGGGGCCATCGGCAGGGCCGTGTCGGGCAGGGTGCTTTCTTCGATCAACATCATCGTTCACTCCGATATCCCGGTCATTGGCCTGCCGATGGCAGGGAACCGGACGCACGCCGCTCCGCGTTGCTCGGACGGAGGGGAGCAGCTGGACAACGCACGAGGGTTTGCCGACGCACGCCCGGTCCCGGAGGCGGCCCGCTCCCGGACCGCCCCGTCCGGCCCGGCCGTTAGGCCGTGCCGAATTTCAGCAGCTTGATCGCCGCGAAGTCGCTGACATCGCCGCCCACGCGCTTGGTCGCGTAGAACAGCACATGCGGCTTGGCGCTGAACGGATCGCGCAGCACCCGCAGGTCGGGGCGTTCCGCGATGGTATAGCCCGCGCGGAAATCGCCGAAGGCGATGGCGAAGGCGTCGGTCGCGACATCGGGCATGTCCTCGGTCACGAGGACCGGATAGCCCAGGAGCCGCGCGGGTTCGCCCGCGGCGAGCCCATCCGACCACAGGAAGCGGCCATCGGCATCCTTCAGCTTGCGGATCAGCCCCGCGGTCTTCGAGTTCATCACGAAGCCCGCATTGGCGCGGTAGCGCGCGCCCAGCGCATAGACGAGATCGACCACCGCGTCGCCATTGCCGATGCCACCCGCAACACCGGTCACGACATAGCCGAGGTTGCCCCAGGACCAGGTGTCGTTGGCGATCTTGGTGTGGGTCAGGATGCCCTTGGGCTTGTCGATCCCGTCGCCGGCGATGAAGGCGGCGGCCTCGGCGCGGGCGAACTTGTCGGCGATGCGGCCGGCAAGCCAGCCTTCCACGTCGAAGGCGCTGTCGTCGAGCAGCCGCTGCGACGCCTTGGGCAGGGCCGCCAGTTCATGCAGCGGGATCGAGATGCGGTCGATCTGCGGCGTGTCGGTTTCCGTGACGCCGCCGGTTTCGGTCGCCCAGCCGGCGCCGACATCGGTGTGATCGACCAGCACGTCGAAGGACGTCGCCTCGACATTGACCACACTCGCCACGGCGCGGATCGACGCGGCCGAGGCCAGCACCGATTTCACGCGGTCGGCGGTCTGCGGATCGACGAGGAACCCGCCGTCGCTGTTGATCGCGGTGGACAGCGCCTTGCCCTCGATCTCGATGCCGCGCAGGGCGTCGTCGTCGCCATGGCGCAGATAGGCCGAAAAGGCCTTCCTATGGGGTGCGCCCAGCTCGACGCCCCCCGACAGGGGCGGGCGCGCGGTGATGTGCGATTTGCGATCCATCATGGTCAGTCGCTCTTCCGTTTGCTTGAGTTTGCGTTGAATGTCGTCCTGAAAGCCCTTGAATTCGGACATGAAACCGGCCACCGCCCGCTTCACCTCCTCGGCCGGAGTCAGCACGTCCCCGGCCCGAGACCCGGTCTCGGTCTTGCTCATCCGCGTAGTCCTTCGCTTCCGAGACATGGCGCGTCAGCGACGCGCCAACTCCAGCCGCGCGCCATCGAAGGCGGCCGCCAGGTCGCGCAGGGCGGTCTCGGCCTCGGGCACCTCGCCCTTGGCCGCCACCCGCGCACTGGGCAGCATCGGAAAGGTCACGAGCGACACTTCCCAAAGCTCCAGTTCCTGCAAGAGGCGCTGCCCCTTGTCGGTCTTCGTCGCGCGCAGCGTGCGGTATCCGATCGACAGCCCGTCGATGGCCCCCGCCGCGACCAGCGCCGCCGCTTCCGCCCCCATCCGCGTCGCGGTGAGAAGCCGTCCCTTGACGTGAAGGCCGCGCGCATCCTCGCGCACCTCGTCCCAGACGCCGATGGGCTGGGACGGGTCGTGCTGCCAGAGCATCTTGATCCGCCGCGCATCGGCCGAAAGACGGGCAAGCGATCCGGCATAGGCGCCCTTCTGGACGATGTCGCCGCCCTGATCGCCCTGACCGAACAGGCTCGCATAGCCTTCGATCACGGCGTCGGCGCCGACCGTCAGGTCATCGCCGAAGCGGGCGAACTTGGTTTCCAGTCCGTGGTCCTGCATCGCATCTCTCCGTCAGTTGCCGGTGCGTTCGATCACGTCGAAGACCGACCGCACCGCTTCCGTCGCCACCACGGCCAGCACGCCGTAGAGCGCCAGCCACATCCGTTTTTCCAGCCGCTCGACCAGCGTCTCGATGCGTTCGAGATCATCGCCCAGCTTGTCGAAACGCAGCTGGGTCACCTGTTCATGCGCCTGCAGCCGCAGGCCCGGCGCGCAATCGAAGCCCGGGCTATGCATTGGCGTCGTCCCCAAGGGGCGGCAGCCCAAGCAGGCGGCGCTTTTCGTCGGTCGTCAGGAAATCGGCCCGCGCCACGCGCGCCCATTGCGCATCGCGCTCAGCGGACAGTGCCGGCACCTGATCGAGATCGGGCTTGAGGTCGAAATCTTCGCCAAGATGCGCCGACAGCCAGGCCGAC
This sequence comes from Aestuariivita sp., assembly GCA_018401465.1. Taxonomy (GTDB): domain Bacteria; phylum Pseudomonadota; class Alphaproteobacteria; order Rhodobacterales; family Rhodobacteraceae; genus JAGYKE01. Next base: position 1,977,490 of record JAGYKE010000004.1, on the reverse strand, counting down.
AGGCTGGCCGCCACGCGGGCGGCAAGCGGGAGCACCGTCAGGCGATAGAAGGCGCGGTTTGCCTCCTGATAATTGGCGTAGGTCGCGTCGCCGGGGATGCCCAGCAGCATGGGCGGCACGCCGAAGGCCAGCGCGATTTCCCGCGCGGCGGCTTCCTTGGTCTTCTGGAATTCCATGTCCGAGGGCGAAAAGCCCATCGGTTTCCAGTCAAGCCCGCCTTCCAGAAGCATCGGGCGGCCCGCGTTGCGCGCGCCCTGGTGGTGGCTTTCCATCTCGCCCACGAGGCGGTCATATTGTTCGGAGGTCATCGTGCCGTGCCCGTCTGCGCCGCGATAGACGATCGCGCCCGAAGGCCGCGCGGCATTGTCCAGAAGCGCCTTTGACCAGCGGCTGGCGCTGTTGTGGACATCGACCGCCATCGCCGCCGCCTGCAGCGGCGAGAGGCCGTAATGGTCGTCCTGCGGGTGAAAGCTGCGGATGTGACAGACAGGCGACGGATCGGCCATGTGAAAGCGGTGCGTCTTGCCGCCCAGCGCATAATCATAGGCGGCGGGCCAGCCGTCGGGGCCGGGCACGACATGCATCCGGTCCGACCGCAGCACATGCAGTTCGGCGGGCGCCAGCCCCTCGCCCGGCACGGCCTCGACATAGGCGTTGCCCGACAGAAGAAGCTGCCCGAACAGCGATTCCATCAGTTCGGCGCGGGTCTGCGCCCCGTTGGGCCGCGCAAGAAGGTCGAGCGCGGGGTGCACGTCATAGCGGCGGTCGGCGTCCTGCAGGATGAGGGGCAGCGCCGCCGCCGCCTCGGCGATCAGCTTGACCGACCGGAAACCGACGGGGTTCCCCGCGAAGCCCGTGCGCGTCAGCGACACGGCGTCCCGCGGGCTCCACGCCACGCGGCCCGAGGTGTGATAGGCGATCACCGGGCCGGTGCGGCTGGCCTTGGCCTCATTCACCGGGGCCTTGTCCTTGCGCAGGAAGTCGAACATGCGGTGTCTCTCCTTGGATCGCGGGGGGCGCTGCGGGGCAGTAGGCAGGCCCGTCCTGTCGCGAAGGTTGTCGCGCGATAATGCCAATACTTGTGGAATGGCCCGCGCGGGCCGCGCGCAACGGCGCGCTCAGAGCGCGCGCATCCGCGGATCACGGTAATCGGCGGCGGGCGCGATCATCAGATCATGCAGCGCCCAGACCAGCGCATCGACGCGGTCGGGTGACCCCGTCCCGCGGAAGCCCGCACCGGTCATCTGGACCATCTGGCGTTCCAGCGCGCCCAGCCCCGGCAGGTGGCGCACGCGGCCCTGTTCGTAAAGCGCGGCGACCGGTTCGGCCCGCGCGACCTTGCCGCGCGTGGCATGCACCGCCCGGAACGGGACAAGCGGGTCGATCTGGCGCAGCACCTCTTCCACCAGTTGCCCGCCCTGATTGACTTCGGCCACCAGCCTGTCGGCGTGGTAATGCGCCATGGCCGCGATGGCGGCGCGCGCCCAGGCGGAGGGTCCCACGCCCGCGACCGTGAGATCGGCCATCACATAGGCCCGCCAGTCCTGCGGCGGCCCCTGCCGCTGGACGCCCGCGACGACCAGCCCGCAGGCATCCGCCCCCGCGCCCCCGGTGACCGCGGGGTCGAGCGCGACCACGATCCGGTCAAGCGGCGGCGCCGCCCCGACGCGCAGATCGGACAACATGTCGGTCGACCAGAGCGCGCCTTCCACATCGTCAAGCATCGCGCCCTCGATCTCCTGCCGGCCAAGGCGGGTTCCGGCATAGCGGCGCTGCACCTCGGCGAGAAAGGACCGGGCCAGGTTGGCGCGGTTCGCCTGCGTCGGCGCATGGGTTGTGACGGTGGTCGGCGCGGCCAGCAGGGCTTTCAGCGCATCGACATTGCGCGGCGTCGTGGTCACGCAGGCGCGGGGGTCCGTGCCCAGACGGAGGCAGAACTGCAGCATGTCCCATGTCGCCTGCGCCTTGGGCCACTTGGCCAGCTCGTCCGCCCAGGCGGCGTCGAACTGGGGGCCGCGCAGGGCCTCGGGGTCGTGGGCGGAAAAGGCCTTGGCCTCGGCCCCGTTGGGCCAGACCAGCTTGCGTTCGCTCGCGCGCCATTTCGGCCGCCGGTCGGCGGGCGAGGCGGCAAGGATGCCGCTGTCGCCGAAGATCATCACGTCGCGCACCTGGTCATAGGTTTCGCCCACCAGCGCGACGCGCCGCGCCCGCCCGGGGCTCAGCGGTCTTGCCCCTTCCACCTGCGCGCGCACCCATTCTGCGCCCGCGCGCGTCTTGCCCGCGCCGCGCCCGCCCAGGATCACCCAGGTCCGCCAGTCGCCGGTCGGCGGCAACTGGTGCGGCAGCGCCCAGAATTCGAACAGAAAAGGGAGGGCCAGAAGCCCCCCCTCTCCCAGGTCGTCAAGGAACTTCGCCCGGATCCCGGGCGTCGCGGAGGCGATCCAGGCGGCCCCCGATTTCAGCCCGCGCGGCATCGAGGTCGAGGGCATAGCCGCCCTGCACGATTCCGCTGTCGTGATAGAGCCGTTCGACATACTTCACCTCGATCTTGTGGCAATTGGAGATCAGCGTCTCGAGTGCCGAGATGCGTTTCGCCAGGCCCGGATCGGCGGCTTCCTCTTCCGTATCGACCCTTGAAAGCAGGTCTTCGATCTTCTGACGCGCGCGCTTGACCGAGGCGTGCAGGGACTGAAGAAGTTCCTCGGTCTCGGACGCCCGTTGGTCCGGCAGGGTGACGATCATAGGCGGTGAACCTCATGGCGACGGGTTCCCGCCCGAAAAGGACCGCGGGGCCGGGGCCGCAGGCAGACCCGGTCGCACGGCCCTTCCAGCCAAGACAATCTATGCGCGAAATTCGCGATAAAGTCAATGAAAACATAGGCCTGCGAGCAACGGCCCCGCGCGCTCTGGTCAGGGACCGTTAACCCTAGTCGTTCGCCGCGGGCTGCTGGGCCTCGCGTTCCGCCTCGATCTGGCGCCAGCGCGCGACGTTGCGGTTATGTTCGTCCAGCGTGACCGCAAAGGCGTGACCGCCCGTGCCATCGGCGACGAAGAAGATGAAATCGGTGTCGTCGGGGTTCACCGCGGCCTCGAGGCTCGCAAGCCCCGGATTGGCGATGGGCGTGGGCGGCAGACCGGCGATAACATAGGTGTTCCACGGCGTTTCGCGGCGCAGTTCGCTTTGCCGCAGGCCGCGGCCCAGAGTGCCGCGCCCTTCGGTGACGCCGTAGATGACGGTGGGGTCGGTCTGCAGCCGCATGCCCTGGTTGAGGCGGTTGACAAAGACGCTGGCGACGCGGCCGCGTTCTTCGGCAAGGCTTGTTTCCTTCTCGATGATCGAGGCGAGGATGAGCATTTCCTCGGGCGTCTCGATGGGCAGACCGTCGCGGCGGTTGTCCCAGACGCGGGCGATGCGGTCGGCCTGCGATGCCGCCATGCGGTCGATGACCGAGGCCCGCGTCGCGCCGCGCGTCACCTCATAGCTGTCGGGCGCGAGGGCACCTTCGGCCGGCACCTCGGCGATATCGCCTTCCAGAAGGTCGATCTGCTTCAGGCTTTCGACCACCTGCCAGCTGGTCACGCCTTCGGCCAGCGCGATGCGGAAGCGGGTGCCGACCTCGGCCTTCTTCTCGCCATAGGCCTCGGGCACTTCGCCCTCGCCCGGCGTGAAGGACGCAAGCTCGGCGAATTGCCCGGTCGCGGGGTCAAGCTCGCGCACCTGCACGGTCAGGCGGGTGACCCCGATGCGGTAGACGACATCGGTGCCGCAGGTGCTTTCGCCGCCGCCCGTGATGTCGTCCACGATATCGGCCATCGACGCGCCCGGTGGCACGAGGAAGCTGCCCGCCTTGAGATCCTGCGCGCGGTCTTCGTAATCCGCGCCCATGCGGAAGATCATCGCGGATGTGACCGCGCCCTGCGCCTCAAGATCGCGGCTGACGCGCGCCATGTTCGATCCGCGTTCGACCCGCAGGCAGATCGGTTCGCTCAGCGGCCCCGCGTTCGAATACTGCCCCTGCCCCCACAGGATCAGCCCGCCCAGAAGGAACAGGGCAACTACCAGCAGGGTCAGGGCATTCGACGCGACGGCGCGCCACATGTCAGGTGGCTTTCCCGAAGATCACGCTGGCATTGGTGCCGCCAAAGCCGAAGGAATTCGACAGCGCCACGTTGATCTCGCGTTCGCGCTTGGCGTTCGGGGCAAGGTCGATCGCCGTTTCGACCGCCGGGTTATCAAGATTGATCGTGGGCGGTGCCACCTGGTCGCGGATCGCGAGGATCGAGAAGATCGCCTCGATCGCGCCGGCGGCGCCCAGCAGGTGCCCCGTCGCCGACTTGGTCGACGACATGGTGACCTTGCCCGCCGCATCGCCCAGAAGCCGCTCGACGGCCGAAAGCTCGATCACGTCGGCCATGGTCGATGTGCCATGCGCGTTGATGTAGTCGATGGCCGAAGGCTCAAGCCCGGCGTCCCGCAAAGCCGCTCGCATCGACCGTTCGCCACCTTCGCCGTCCTCGGACGGCGCGGTGATGTGATAGGCGTCGCCCGACAGGCCATAGCCCAGCACCTCGGCATAGATCTTCGCGCCACGCCCCTTGGCGTGTTCGTATTCCTCGAGCACGACGATCCCCGCGCCTTCGCCCATGACGAACCCGTCGCGGTCGATGTCATAGGGGCGGCTGGCCTTCTGCGGCTCGTGCCCCCGCTTGGTCGACAAGGCCTTGCAGGCGTTGAACCCCGCGATTCCCAGCCTGCAGATCGCAGCCTCGGCCCCGCCTGCGACCATCACGTCTGCATCGCCGTACTTGATCAGGCGTGCGGCGTCGCCGATGGCATGCGCGCCCGTCGAACAGGCCGTGACCACCGAATGGTTCGGGCCCTTGAAGCCGTACTTGATGCTGACCTGACCCGAGATCAAATTGATCAGCGCCCCCGGCACGAAGAAGGGGCTGACCCGGCGGGGGCCTTTCTCCTCCAGCAGAACGGCGGTGTTGGCGATGGAGTTCAGACCCCCGATCCCCGATCCGATCAGCACGCCGGTGCGCTCCTGGCTGTCGCGGTCGGTGGGCATCCAGCCCGAATCCTCGACCGCCTGCTGGGCGGCGGCGATCCCGAACAGGATGAAGGTGTCGACCTTACGCTGGTCCTTCGGCTCCAGATAGTCATCGGGGTTGAAGGTGCCGTCGCTGCCGTCGCCGCGCGGCACTTCGCAGGCATAGGTGGTGGCAAGATCGCTGGCATCGAACAGCGTGATCGGCCCCGCGCCCGACTGCCCCGCCAACAGGCGCGACCAGGTTTCTTCGACCCCGCTTGCCAGCGGTGTGACCAGTCCCAGACCGGTGACCACAACTCTGCGCATGGAACCCCTCGTGCCTTTGTTTTCGTTCCGATCGCTCTTACCCCGTGCCGCCATACCGGGCAAGGGCACTCAGGTCAGGCGCGCGGCGCATTGCCCGCCGATAAGGCCAAGCACCGACGCCAGCAGCTGGCCCGCCGTGCGCGCGCCGATCCCGTCGCGGTCGGCTTCGGGCATGAATTCGACCAGCGCAAAGGCGGCGATGGGCGCGCGCGCCGCAGCCGCCCGCAGCAGCGCCAGAACCTGCGCATGCGTCAGCCCGCCGCCCGTGGGCGCGATCACGGCGGGCATGACCGAGGGATCGAGCGCGTCGCAATCGAAACAGACCACCAGGGGCGCATCGCCCGACAGATGCGGCAGGACCGACGCCAGCCCTTCGGCATGGAAGGTCGCGGCCGGAACCAGCACCGCGCCATGGGCGCGCGCCGCGTCGACCTCGACGCGCGAGGCTGACCCGATGCCACGCGCCCCCACCTGCACGATGCGGCCCACATGGGCCATTTCCGAGGCCCGCCGCATGGTCGAGGACAGGCCGAGAGATTCGCCCTCGACACTGTCGCGCCAGTCGATATGGGCGTCGATCTGCAGGATATCGACCCGCCCCAGCGCGGCGAGCCCCTGCAGCATCGGCGTCGGCAGGGAATCGTCGCCTCCCAGCAGCATCGGCACCGTGCCCTGCGCGACAAGCCCGGCCACCGTGGACGCAATCAGCGCGCGGTTGCCTGCCGGATCGGCCGGATCGACCGGCAGATCGCCCATGTCGACAGCGCGCACGCCGTCAGGCAGGACGTCATGGCCCAGATCGAAGTTGAACTTGGCAAACCCCTCGGAATAGGGCGCGGCGCCCGCGCGCATCGCCATCGGTCCGCCCGCGCAATAGGCGCCGACCGACGGATAGGGCGTCGCACAATCGGCGCCCAGCACCGCGATATGGGGTGCTGGGTCACCGGGGCGCGGCGCGGGCAAGCCCAGAAGCCGGTCGCGAACGCCCCCGCCGAACATGTCCTTCAGATCCGCCATCGTCTTGTCCCCCCTGCAAGCCGGTCCCGGCCGCATGTCCGCGGATGCCGGCCGCCCCGCGCACCGTCCCGGGCGACAGATGCATGTCGTTTCTGACGGGAAGGCTGCGGAACATGGGCAAAGGCTGACTCGCGTCCCGGTCAGACTGTCCCGTGCGGCGCGGTGCGCGCAAGTCCGCAAACAGAAAACGGCGCCACCCGGATGGGCAGCGCCGCAAAAACTCTCGGGTCCGGAGCGATCAGGACGCTTCGGTGATGAACTTCACGGCGTCGCCGAAGGTCTGGATGGTCTCGGCCGCGTCATCGGGGATCTCGATGCCGAACTCTTCCTCGAAGGCCATGACCAGTTCCACGGTATCCAGGCTGTCTGCGCCCAGATCGTCGATGAACGACGCGTTCTCGGTCACTTTGTCTTCTTCGACACCCAGGTGTTCAACAACGATCTTCTTAACGCGGTCTGCGACGTCGCTCATGTCTGTTCCTCTGTCTCCGGGCTTGCGCCCCTTCGGTTCTGCCCTCGCCCGCCCTGGGGACGCCGGCCGTATGCCCTGTCGGGGCGGTTTTCCCTGAACGGGTCGGCGGGCCCTTCTCCCCGGACCTGCCGAACGAGGCCGCCTATAGCACAGTTGCCTGCCTTGGCAAACGCTTTCACCGGGCCGTCCCGGGCGGTGTCAGAGCATCGCCATCCCGCCGTTCACATGCAGCACCGTGCCGGTGACATAGGCCGCCTCGGGGCTGGCGAGATAGAGCACCGCCGCCGCGATCTCCTCGGGGGTGCCCATGCGTCCGGCCGGGATCTGGCCCATGATCGCGGCCTTCTGGTCGTCGGTGAGCTTGTCGGTCATCGCCGTCTCGATGAAGCCCGGCGCGACGGCGTTCACCGTGATGCCCCGGCTTGCCACCTCGTAGGCGAGCGACTTCGACATCCCCACCATGCCCGCCTTGGCGGCGGCGTAGTTGCCCTGACCCGGATTGCCGGTGGCGCCCACGACGGAGGAGATATTGACGATGCGGCCCCAGCGCGCCTTCATCATGCCGCGCAACACGCCCTTGGACAGCTTGAAGGTCGCCGTGAGGTTCACGTCGATGACGCTTTGCCATTCGTCATCCGACATCCGCATGAACAGATTGTCGCGCGTGATGCCCGCGTTATTGACCAGGATGTCGACCGCGCCCATCGCCTCGGCCGCCTGTTTCGGAAGCGCCTCTACCGCGGCCGGGTCGGACAGGTTGCAGGGAAGGACATGGGCGCGCCCGCCCAGTTCGTCCGCCAGCGCCTGCAGCGGGCCCTCGCGCGTGCCCGACAGGGCGACGGTTGCCCCCGCCCCGTGCAGGACACGCGCGATCGACGCCCCGATGCCCCCCGACGCGCCGGTGACCAGCGCGCATTTTCCCGTCAGATCGAACATGGCTCTCTCCTACCTGATGCGGCCCGCGGCCGCCTTGACCTCGTCGGGCGTGGCGATGCTCAGCGTCTCGATCTCGCGGTCGATGCGCCGGATCATGCCCGACAGCGCCTTTCCGGCGCCGATTTCCCAGATTTCGGTGACCCCGCGCTGGCGCATGTCCAGAACGCTCTCGCGCCAGCGGACGCTGCCGGTGATCTGGTCAACCAGCAGCGACCGGATCACGGTCGCATCCGCCACGGGTTCGGCCAGCACGTTGGCAATGACCGGCACCGCCGGGTTATTGATGTCCACCTCTGCCAAAGCCCCCGCCATCGCGCGGGCGGCTGGCTCCATCAGCGCGCAATGGAACGGGGCGCTGACCGGCAGCATGACCGCGCGCTTGGCGCCCTTTTCCTTGGCGATGTCCACCGCGCGCTCCACCGCCTCGCGGTGGCCCGACACGACGACCTGCGCGGGGTCGTTGTCGTTGGCGGCCTGGCAGACCTGGCCCTGCGCGGCCTCCTGCGCGACGGCGCGCGCCGTGTCGAAATCAAGCCCCAGAAGCGCCGCCATCGCCCCCACGCCCACGGGCACCGCAGCCTGCATCGCGCGCCCCCGCGCCCGCAGAAGCCGCGCGGCATCCGGCACAGTCAGCGCCCCCGCCGCGGCCAGCGCGGAATATTCCCCCAGCGAATGGCCTGCCACGTAGTCCGCCTCGCCGATCGTCACCCCCTCGGCGTCGAGCGCGCGCATCACCGCCATCGACATCGCCATCAGCGCGGGCTGGGCATTTTCCGTCAGCGTCAGCGTCTCGATGTCGCCCTCCCAGATCAGGCGGCTCAGCGGTTCGCCCAGCGCCTCGTCCACCTCCTCGAAGACGGCGCGCGCAGCCGGATAGGCCTCGGCCAGGTCGCGGCCCATCCCGACGGTCTGCGCCCCCTGCCCGGGGAACACGAAGGCTCGGCTCATGATTGTCCCTCCAATCGGCTTTTTCACTGGCATAGACCGCGCCAGACCAAAGGGCAACGCCACCGGCGCGGGCGCGCCGATTGTGCAGCGCCGCGCGGCAGATGTGCGCAAGGGGCGCTGTTGCAGCACGGGCCACCGCCCCTAGCTTTGCTTGGCACGACAGCGGAGAGACCGCATGCCCCTGACCAACACGTCCCAGACCTATGGCGGCGTCACCAAGACGTTCCACTGGCTGACTGCACTACTGATTCTGACGGCGATCCCGCTGGGCGCGGTGGCGAACGCCCTGCCCTATGACAGCGCCGAGGCGCTGGCGCGGAAAGCAACACTTTTCTCCATTCACAAGTCAGTCGGCCTTGCCGCCTTCGCAGTGGCGCTGGCGCGCATCCTGTGGGCGTTGGTCCAGCCGAAACCGCAGGGTCTGGCCGGACATGGCCGGGCCGAGGCGACGCTCGCCGCGATTGTGCACTGGATGCTCTACGGCGCGATGGTCGTCGTGCCGCTGACGGGGTGGATCCACCACGCCGCGACGACGGGTTTTGCGCCGATCTGGTGGCCGCTCGGTCAGGATCTGCCCTTCGTGCCGAAGGATGACGGCGTCGCCGCGATCTTCGCGGGGCTGCATGTGGTCACCAAATGGGTGCTGATCGCGGCCATCGGGCTGCATGTCGCGGGCGCGCTCAAGCATCACCTGATCGACCGGGACGCGACGCTGCGGCGGATGCTGCCGGGGCGCGTGACGGCCGCGGTGCGAGGGCACGGCCACGGCCTCGCGCCCTTCGCCGCGGCGCTGATCCTCTGGGCAGGTGCCATCGGCGCGGGCGGGGCGCTGGGCGCTTATGACCGCCACGGGCAGACGCTGCCCGGGGTGACGCTGGCGCAGGTCGCTTCGGACTGGCAGGTGACCGAAGGACGTCTCGACATCGCCGTGACGCAGCTGGGCGCGCGCATTGGCGGGCGTTTTGCCGACTGGACGGCGGACATCACCTATGATCCGCGCGACATCCCCGGCCCCGCCGGACGGGTCGAGGTCACGGTGGCCATCACTTCGCTGACGCTGGGTTCGGTCACCGCACAGGCGCTGGGTGCCGATTTCTTCGAGGCGGCAAGCTTTCCCACCGCCACCTTCAACGCCGTGATCCTGCGCACCGAAGGCGGGCATGTGGCCGAAGGCACGCTCACCATCCGCGACCGCAGCTTGCCGGTCAGCATGCCGTTCGAGCTTGTCCTGTCGGGCGACACCGCCACCATGACCGGGGCGCTGACGGTGAACCGTCTCGACTTCGGGATCGGGGCGGGCACCCAGCCGACCGAGCAGAACGTGGGCCTGAGTGTCGACATCGACGTGACGCTGAGCGCAACCCGCGCCGCCGAATGAGCGCGCAAACGAAAACCGCCGCCCCGGACGGGGCGGCGGTTCACGCATTCGCAACAGGCGGCGTCAGTCGGCCTGCATCGCCTCGACCGAGATCTGCAGCGCGACCTCGTCGCCCACGAAGGGGGCGAACTGACCAAGGTTGAATTCGGAGCGCACCAGCGTCGTGGTGGCGTCGAACCCGGCCCAGGGCTTGCCCGCCATCGGGTGATCGCCGACCTGGTTGAGGACTGCATCGAGTACGACCGATTTCGTCACGCCGTTCAGCGTCAGGTCACCGGTGATGAGAGCCGTTGTGTCGCCCGTCACCTCGATCGCGGTCGAGGTGAAGCTCACCATCTCGTCATCCGCCGCGCCGAAGAAATCGGGCGACATGAAATGCTGGAAGCGCGCTTCCCAGCCGGTCAGCATGGTGCGCACGGGGAAGGATACGGTGACCGAGGAATTGGCCGGGTTGGCCTGATCGAACATGATCTCGCCCTCGAACCCCGAGAACATGCCCCAGGTGGTCGAATAGCCGAGGTGATCATACGCGAACACGATCTGGCTGTGGCTGGCGTCGAGGACGTACTTGACGGGCTCGGCTGCGGCGGCCGATGCACCGGCGGCAAACGCCGCGGCAAGGATAACGTGCTTCATGAAGAGGCTCCCCTTCGGAGGTTTGGGTCCATGTGCAGTCACAGATGGCACATTCCGCAGACCGCTCAAGTCGGCAAAGCGGAACAGGGGATGTTGAGGAATGAACAGGCGGATCGCCGCCTCAGCGCACCAGGTCACACAGATGCAGGCGCAGGACGCGGCGGGCCCCGGAGTCGACGAGCGGCAATCGCAGCAGGACGCTGCCATCCACGTCCCAGATCTCGACCTGCCGGTCGGTGATCCTGGCCCCCCCGAGCGAGCCATAGGCGCGCCGAAGCACCGTCGTGGGCCGCCCGCGTTCATTGCGCTGCAGGATGCGCATCTCGCGGCGGGCGGGATCGAAATAGACCTCGGGCTGGGAATAGACCTTGTTGCGCAGGATGAGCGCAAGACCGCAGAAGACGAAGAAGATCGACGCTCCCAGCTTGTGGAGCAAGAGCACGGGATCGGCATTCGAACCCGGCAGCAGCCACAGGCCCGGCGCACACAGGATGAAGACTGCCCCGGTAAAGCGGAACAGCGCGCACAGGATGAGCCTGTTGCCTTCGAACCCGATGCGCAGGGGCAGCATGCCATCATCCTCCGCGAAAAGGCGGGGGGCTGGGAAGACTGTCTGCCTCAGTGCCGTCATGGTCCTGTCCGTCATCTGCCGCATGGGTCACCGTCGTGGTGCGGGCACCCATCCGCAACCTGCCGAAGCAACCCGGCGCGATTGTGGCGCGGTAAAGGAAACATCCGGGCCCGCCCGTGCAGGGCTTGCGATCAGGCGGGAAACGTGTATAGCGGGGCGTCTTCCGCAAGGTTTCTTGAACCGCGCATCCCTCGTGGCGGGACGCGGAAGATCACAGACCCGCCTTTGAAATGCGCCTAGACATAAGCAGGAGTGCACATGCCGCTTTACGAGCATGTCTTCATCTCGCGTCAGGACTTGTCCAACGCGCAGGCCGAAGGCCTTATCGAACACTTCAATGCCGTGCTGACCGACAACGGAGGAAAGGTTGTCGAGCACGAGTATTGGGGCGTCAAGACGATGGCCTACAAGATCAACAAGAACCGCAAGGGCCACTATGCCTTCCTGCGCTCCGACGCGCCCGCCGCTGCGGTGCAGGAGATGGAACGCCTGATGCGCCTGCATGACGACGTCGTGCGCGTGCTCACCGTGCGCGTGGACGCGCATGAGGAAGGCCCCTCGGCCCAGATGCAGAAGCGTGACGACCGTGAACGCGGCGACCGTGGGGATCGCGGCGATCGGGGTGACCGTGGGGATCGCGGCGACCGGGGTGACCGTGGGGATCGCGGCGACCGGGGTGATCGCGGCGACCGTCGCGAACGCCGCGTGTGACCTGCAGAACAAGGATCTGACCAATGGCAGCCAAAACATTCTTCCGCCGTCGCAAGGTGTGCCCCTTCTCGGGCGATAACGCACCCAAGATCGACTACAAGGACACCCGCCTTCTGCAGCGCTACATCTCGGAGCGGGGCAAGATCGTGCCGAGCCGGATCACCGCCGTGTCGGCAAAGAAGCAGCGTGAACTGGCACGCGCCATCAAGCGCGCGCGTTTCCTCGCCCTTCTTCCCTACGCCGTGAAGTAAGGAGTACCGAAGATGCAAGTCATCCTTCTTGAACGCGTGGCCAAGCTCGGCCAGATGGGCGACGTCGTCGATGTGCGCCCCGGTTATGCCCGCAACTATCTTCTGCCGCAGGGCAAGGCGCTGACCGCGTCGGAACGCAACATTGCCAAGTTCGAGGCGCAGAAAGCCCAGCTGGAAGCGCGCAACCTCGAAACCAAGGGCGAAGCCGATGCGATGGGCGCACGTCTTGACCGGCAGACCTTCGTCGTGATCCGTCAGGCATCCGACGGCGGCGCGCTTTACGGTTCGGTCACGCCGCGCGATGCGGCTGATGCCGCCACCGCGGCGGGCTTCACAATCGACCGCAGGCAGATCGCCATCGACCGTCCGATCAAGGACCTCGGCCTGCACGACCTCAGCGTGACGCTGCACCCCGAAGTGCAGGTGACGATCACGCTGAACGTCGCGCGATCGGTCGAAGAGGCCGAGCTTCAGGCTTCGGGCAAGACCATCCAGGAACTTGCCGCCGAGGAAGAAGCCGCCGCGGACTTCGAGATCGCCGAGCTCTTCGACGATATCGGTGGCGCCCAGTCCGACGAGGACGACGACGCGCGGAACTGATCCCGGTTCGATCGTTCCATCCAATCGAAGGCCGCGCCCCCAAGGCGCGGCCTTCTTCGTTGCCCGGGCCGGATGCGCGGCCCGCCGCCGATGGCGTAAATCGCCGATTGCAGCGGTTGGGCAGGCAGACTTAACTCTCCGGCATGACCCATATGCCCCGCCGTATCGTCCTGACCCTTGCCGCCGCTGGATTTCTGTCCGCCTGCAGCGGCATGTCCGATCATCAGGGCGCGGCCCGCGCAGCCTTTGCCGACACGCCGCTCTATCCCAACGAGACGCCGGAGCTGCGCGCGCTCATCTACAAGTGGGCCGACCACTACGAAGTGCCGCGCACGCTGGTGCAGCGTGTTGTCATCCGCGAAAGCACGCATCGCCCCGGCGCCCGCAACGGCCCCTACATGGGCCTCATGCAGATCCACCCCAACACAGCCCGCGGCATGGGTTATCAGGGACCGGCACAAGGGTTGCTCGACGCAGAGACGAACCTGAAATACGCGGTGCGCTATCTTCGCGGGGCCTGGATGGTATCGGACGGGGACGAAGCGCGCGCGGTCCAGTGGTATGCGCGCGGCTATTACTTCGAAGCCAAGCGCCGGGGCCTGCTGCGGGAAACCGGGCTGATCTGACCCGCCCCAAAGAAAAAGGCCGCCCGAGGGGGCGGCCTTTTTCATGCTGCGCAGTTGCGCGGAGGCATCATTCCTCGTCGTCGAGCGCGTCGAGGGCCTTCTGCAGATCGTCCTTCGACACCGTCTTTTCGGTCACGGCCGCCCTGCCCGCGATCATGTCGATGACCTTGTCCTCGAAGATCGGCGCGCGCAGCTGCTGCTGCATCTGCGGGTTCTGGCGCACGAAGTCGAAGAACTGGCGTTCCTGCCCCGGATACTGACGCGCCTGGGCCATGATGGCCTGGGTCATCTCGGCATCGGTCACGGCGACCTCGGCCTTGCGGCCCATCTCGGCCAGAACAAGGCCAAGGCGCACGCGGCGCTCGGCCAGCTTGTTGTGTTCCTCGGTCGGTTCGACCTTGTCGTGGTTGTGGTCATGCACCTCGGGGTTTTCGTCGTGCCAGAGCTGGTGCGCGATCTGCTCGGCTTCGGCCTTGACCAGCGTCGGCGGCAGGTCGAACGACACCAGCCCGTCGAGCGCGTCGAGAAGCCCGCGCTTCATCACCGCGCGTGCAGCGCCAGCGTATTCGGCTTCCAGCCGTTCGGCGATCTGCCCCTTCAGCGTGGCAAGGTCTTCGGACCCGAACCGCTTGGCCAGCTCGTCGTCGATGGTTGCCGCGACCGGCATCTTCACCTCTTTCACCTTGCAGTCGAAGGTCGCTTCCTTGCCTGCAAGATGTTCCGCGCCATAGCTTTCGGGGAAAGTCACGGTCACGGTCTTTTCATCGCCCACGGCAGTACCCACCAGCTGCTCTTCGAAGCCGGGAATGAAGTTGCCCGACCCCAGAACCAGCGGGTAATCCTCGGCCGAGCCGCCTTCGAACGCCTCACCGCCGACCTTGCCGACGAAATCGATCACGACCTGATCGCCGTCTTCGGCCTTTGCGCCTTCGTCGCGCGCGGCGTAATCCTGCGCGGTCTGCGCAAGGTTCGACAACGCCTCGTCAACGTCCGCGTCGGCGGCCTTGACCACCAGACGCTCGATCGCGATCTGGCTCACGTCGACTTCCGGAATCTCGGGCAGCGCCTCGTAGGCCAGCTCGACATGGACGTCGTCGCCTTCCTTCCAGTTCTCGTTGGTCATCTTGACCTCGGGCTGCAGAGCAGGACGGTCACCGCTGTCCTCGAAATGCTTGGACATCGCGCCGTCGATGGTTTCCTGCATCGCCTCGCCCAGCAGACGCGGACCGAACTGCTTTTTCAGAAGCGGCATCGGAACCTTGCCCTTGCGGAAGCCCTTCATCTCGATCTCGGGCTGCGCTTCGGCCAGCTTCTGGTTCACTTTTGCCTCAAGCTCCGCCGCGCTGACGACGATGGAATAGGCGCGTTTCAGTCCTTCGTTCAGGGTCTCGGTGACCTGCATCTGGCACTCCCAAAAGGTTCGGCGCCACTGAATGGCGCCGTAAGCAAGCGAAATCTGCGCCCTTCTAGGGGGAGAGCGGCGCAGGCACAAGAGGCGCAAAAGGGATAAATTCAGGCGATGTCGGTCTGGTGCGGGTGGAGGGACTTGAACCCCCACGCCTTGCGGCGCCAGAACCTAAATCTGGTGCGTCTACCAATTTCGCCACACCCGCAACCGACGGACGCGTGATTAGCAAAGCGCGCGCGCCGATGCGAGGGGAAATGCGCCCCGCTGGGCGACGTCGCGCAGCCGCGACCAAAGCAGCGCCTCGTGGCGGCGCACGATGGGGCGCGCGGCGGGCAGGCAAGGGCCTGCGTCCGGCACGAAGCCCGGCAGCACCGCCATCAGGTCGCGCCGCGCAACGTCACCGAAACCCTGCAATCCCTGTTCCCCGGGGTTGAAGCTTTCGCTGGGCAGCCCGTCCGAGATCAGGATTTCATGAGCCGCACATTGCAGATGTATATAGACGACCGTGTCGGCGCTGTCGTCGACACGGATGCGGTCGCCGTCGGCCAGATGCCCGGCCGCCGCAAGCACCTGCGGTTCGCCGAAGCACAACTCGGCCAGCGGCCCCTCGACCAGAATGCGGTGCTGGGCGGAAACGCGCATGTCGCGCGCCGGAAGGCCGGGGCCGAAGGCATGGGCGGCGATGCGGATGGGCCGCGCGTCCGGGCGGGCGGCCAGCGCGTCGCGGCTGTAGGCGGTCTGCCCGACCCAGACGAGTCTCTGAAGGCCGGAATCAAGCGTCTCGACACGGTCGCCCGGTGCCAGCGCCTCGACAGGGCGCAGGCCGTGCTCGGTGGCGATGAGCGTACCCGGTGTGAAGCAGGGAGGCGCTGCGATCTCGACATTCTCGATGGGCGGCTGGCCCAAGCTGCCCGGCCCCTCGGCTGCGCTGACCACCTGCAGCGCCACCCCCTGCGGCGGAAAGCGATCGACGAAAGCCAGCCCTTCCACGGTTGCGTAACTGGTTGAGGAATTGCGGATGTTGACGCCCAGCGCCTCATAGATCTGGCCGGTCCTCGGGTCGCGCAGGACGATACGGTATTCAGCCTCTATGATGGTGTTGTTGGCATGGCTGCTACCGTCGAAATCCTGCCGTCCACGCAGCACCTGATCCGTATCGTTGTCGTCGAAATTGGCATCCGACCCGCGGTCGCTGATCGACAGCTGTTCGAACCGGTAGGAATTCAGCGTGATCGTGCGTCCTACCAGATGCGTGCCCTCGCCCTGGGAAGGATTTCCCAGAGACGCGCCGCCCGAAATCGATATCTGCGAGGCTCCAAGAGCCCAGATCGAATAGTTCGCCAAGAATCCGTCCGCCGATAGCTGCCCGTCGGCCGGTTTTCCCGGCCCTTGGACCTGCGCCTAACCCCGGATTGGGGCAATTTTGCGGCAAACGCCTGCCCGGGCGCGCAATGCGTGTCCCCGGGAACACGGGCTGCGCCCGCCCGCGTGCCGGTTGCACGAATTGCGGCGACTTAACGTCATTTTCAGGTATCTTGCCCGAAAAAGCCAAAAGGCAGAAGCAGTGAGCAGTGCAATGACACCCATTCCAGGTGTGCCTTCGGGCACGTCGGCTCGGCCCCGACCCATTGTCCCGATCTGGTCGCAGGCCCCATCCGGGTTGCCGTCGGGCATGCGCGTGATGACGCTGGACGGCGCGCTTCCGGTGGAACACCTCGTTCCGGGCGACCGGATCGTAACCCGCAAGGCGGGCAGTGCGCGCCTTGTCGATCACCATGTCGACCGGGTGCGCACCGATGCAGTAGAAATCCGGGGCGGCGCGTTCGGGACCATGGAACCGGAAGCCGTGCTGGTTCTTCCTGCGGCGCAGGCCGTGCTGCTGCGCGACTGGCTCGCGAAGGTGAAGTTCGGGCAGCCCCAAGTCTCGGTCCCGGTCGGCATGCTGGCCGATCTCGGCTTCATCCGAGATCTCGGAGAGGTGGAGATGACGCTGCACCGGCTGATCTTTGAACGTGCCGAGATCATCTATGCCGAAGGGCTGGAACTGGCCAGCAGCCCCGCTCAGCTCGGCCTTCGCCCGGCCGCCTGAACTAGACGCCCAGATCGCGGAAGACCACCGGGTAGATTTCGGCGATATCCTCGGCGATCAGGCCGGGGCCGAAGCGACGCGCCGCCTCGGCATGCAGCCAGACGCCGGTCCCGGCGGCGTCTGCCACGGCCATGCCCCTTGCCAGAAGGCCCGCGATGGTACCCGCCAGCACATCCCCCGACCCCGCCGTGGCAAGCCAAGGCGCAGCGCGGTCATAGGCGGCGGCATGCAACGCAGTACCGCCTTCGGGATCGGCGATGACTGTATCGGGGCCCTTGAGCAGCACAACCGCCCCGCAGCGCACCGCCGCCGCGCGCACGGCATCGATGCGCGAAAAGGCCGGGCCACGATCTGCCGGTGCGGCCAGCCGTTCGGCGTGATCGGGGAACAATCTTGCGAATTCGCCTGCGTGAGGCGTCAGAACACAGTCGGCATGCAGCATGTCCGCAAGGCCTGGATCACCCGCGATGAGGCTCAGCGCGTCGGCATCAAGGACAGTCAATCGCCGCGCCTGAAGCGCCACGCGCACAAGGTCGGCCTGCCGCGCGCCGAGCCCGAGCGCGGGGCCGAGGCATACAGCCCCGATCCGTGCGTCTTCCAGCACTTCGGCAAAAGCCGCCGCATCGGGCACCCGGCGCAGCATTACCGCCGTCAGCTGCGCCGCCGCCTCGGACTGCGCGGCAGGCGGTAAGCCCAGCGTCACCAGCCCCGCTCCTGCCCGCAGCGCGCCCCGCGCCGCCAGCCGCGCGGCCCCGGTCCGGCCCGGGCCACCTGACAGGACGAGCACATGCCCATGCCCGTGTTTGTGGGCGGCCTGCCCCTTGGCGAGGGTCGCAGGCCGCGGCGCGCCGACCAGATGCGTCAGGCCCGAAGGGTCAGGGTCGGGCAGACCGATCCCGACCACTGCCAGCGCCCCGCACATCCCCGGCCCGTCCGCAAGGTAATGCCCGGGTTTCGCCCGGTGAAACGTCACGGTCAGCGCGGCAGGCGTCATGGCCCAGCCGCCCAGCACCCGCCCGCTGTCGGCGCATAGCCCCGAAGGAATGTCGACCGCCACAACCGGCACACCCGCGCGGCCGAAGGTCGCCAGAACCGCGCGCTCCGGATCGCCCAGAGGCCGCGTCAGCCCCGTGCCGAAAAGCGCGTCGACCACCAGACCCGCGCCCGGACCCGCCTTGGCCAAGGGCCGCACCGGTCCGCGTTCTGCCCAGAGCCGGGCATTGGCGGACGCATCGGGCGGCAGGCGGTCGGGCTCTGCCGACACAAAGACGTCAACCTGCAGGCCCCGATCGCGCAGAAGCCGCGCGATGACGAAACCATCACCGCCGTTGTTGCCCGGCCCGCACAGCACCGCCACCCGGCCCGGCCCCGGCGCAGGCCAGCGCGCAAGGATGGCTCCGGCCACGCCTTCGCCCGCCCGCTCCATCATTGCCAGCCCGGTGGTGTCGCCACGGGCGATCGCCGCCGTTTCGGCGCTGCGCATCCGGGCTGCGGTCAGAACTTCGCCCATGGATTCATCACTCGCGATTCATTTTCGATTAATTTGAAAACACTTTGCTGAAATTTTAGGCGGTTTGTGTCAGCCGACGTTTCCGCCCACCGGGATCTCAGCTTATGCGATTGTGGCCGCAAGACGGAAGTGGTCTGACGCAGCCAGACGGAACGCGTTTGCAGCCGAGGAGACCCCCATGAAAAAGATCGAGGCGATCATCAAGCCGTTCAAGCTCGATGAAGTGAAGGAGGCCCTGCAGGATGTGGGCGTCCAGGGCCTGAGCGTGATCGAGGTCAAGGGCTTCGGCCGCCAGAAGGGCCATACGGAACTCTACCGCGGCGCCGAATACGTCGTCGATTTCCTGCCGAAAGTTAAGATCGAGGTCGTTCTCGACGACGATCTGGTCGAGCCCGCGATCGAGGCCATCATCGCCGCGGCCAAGACTGACAAGATCGGCGACGGGAAGATCTTCGTGACAACCGTCGAACAAGCCATCCGCATCCGCACCGGCGAATCCGGTTCGGACGCTCTGTGAACTCCTGCCAATCGTGAAGAAAGGACCCCACTGACATGAGCAAGAAGACCCTTCTGAAGCTGATCAAGGACGAGGATGTCGCCTATGTCGACATCCGCTTCACCGATCCGCGCGGCAAGCTGCAGCACGTGACCGTTGTCGCCGACCTGGTCGACGAAGACTTCCTCGACGAAGGCTTCATGTTCGACGGTTCCTCGGTCGCGGGCTGGAAGTCCATCGAAGCGTCGGACATGAAGCTGATGCTCGACCCCGACAGCGCCTATATCGACCCGTTCTACGCGGAAAAGACCGTCTGCATCCATTGCTCGGTCGTGGAACCCGACACGGGCGAAGCCTATGGCCGCGACCCGCGTTCGATCGCGGCAAAAGCGGAAGCCTACCTGAAGTCGAGCGGCATCGGTGACGTCGCCTATTTCGGCCCCGAAGCCGAATTCTTCATCTTCGACGACGTTCGCTACGCAGTGACACCGAACAAGGTGTCCTACGAGGTCGATGCCGACCACGCCGCCTGGAACACCGACACCCAGTTCGAGATGGGCAACCTCGGCCATCGCCCGGGCTACAAGGGCGGCTATTTCCCGGTGAACCCGTCCGATGACGGGCAGGACCTCCGGTCTGAAATGCTCTCGACCATGAAGCGCATCGGCATGAAGGTCGACAAGCACCACCACGAGGTGGCGACCAGCCAGCACGAACTGGGCCTCATCTTCTCGTCGCTGACCAAGCAGGCGGACGAGATCCAGAAGTACAAGTACGTCATCCACAACGTGGCGCAGGCCTATGGCCGTTCGGCCACCTTCATGCCGAAGCCCATCAAGGGCGACAACGGCTCGGGCATGCACGTCAACATGTCCATCTGGAAGGACGGCAAGCCGCTCTTCGCGGGCGACAAGTACGCCGACCTGAGCCAGGAAGCGCTCTACTTCATCGGCGGCCTGCTGACGCATGCCAAGGCGCTCAACGCCTTCACCAATCCGTCGACCAACAGCTACAAGCGTCTGGTCCCGGGCTACGAGGCCCCCGTCCTGCGCGCCTATTCGGCCCGCAACCGGTCGGGTTGCATCCGTATTCCGTGGACGGAAAGCCCCAAGGCAAAGCGCGTCGAAGCCCGTTTCCCCGATCCGTCGGCGAACCCCTACCTCGCGTTCTCGGCCCTGCTTCTGGCCGGTCTCGACGGGATCAAGAACAAGATCGATCCGGGCGAGGCGATGGACAAGAACCTCTACGACCTGCCCGCGGAAGAGCTGGCCGGCATCCCGACTGTCTGTGGCAGCTTGCGCGAAGCGCTGGACGAACTGCAGAAGGACATGGACTTCCTGCTGGTCGGCGATGTCTTCAACAAGGACCAGATCGAGTCGTATATCGCGCTGAAGATGGAAGAGGTCGAAGACTTCGAGATGACGCCGCACCCGGTCGAATTCAAGAACTACTACAGCTGCTGATCCTCGCTGGATCGACAGGGAAAGGGCGCCGCTTGCGGCGCCCTTTTCGCGTCGTGCCACAGGCTTGCCCCTGTCGTGGCGCTCTGTCGCCAAGTTCGGCTGTCATGCTTTTGCCCTAGGTCAACCGATCCGGACCGTTTCGCCATGAAGACGCAGACCAGCTTTTACGAACGCCTCGCCCGAATCGAGGCCCGCGCCCGTCTTGGCGAAAACCACGGCTTTGTCGAACCGGGTCCCATGGACGCGGACCCGGGGCCGCCGCGGGAACCGGGGTCCGGGATGGGGCGGGGCTTTGCGCGCCTCGCGATTGGCGGGGTCGCGATGCTGTCGGTGACGCTTGTCGCCTTCGTGGCGGGGCTCTGGCTCCTTCTGCCGCAGGACGACGCGATGGCGCTGGGAAGCGTCGCGCGCGACGCGGTGATCGACCATCTGTCGTTCGGACAGGGCTACGCCCCGGCAGGCCGGGTCGTCACCGACTGATCCGCGCACGGCCCGTCACCTTGGCGTGACAGCGCCGACACACCCGTTGCGGCAGATGCCGGAACGGCCCACCGTCGGGTCCTGCCTGACGGAGAAAGCCATGCCCACAGAACGCGCCACCTTCCACGGCCACTCCGGGGACCGCCTCGCAGCGCGGCTCGACCTGCCCGAGGGGCCGGTGCTGGCCACGGCGCTCTTCGCGCATTGCTTCACGTGCGGAAAGGACATCGCCGCCGCCCGACGCATCGCGGCGCGGCTGACGGCGCGCGGCATCGCGGTCTTGCGGTTCGATTTCACGGGGCTTGGCCATTCGGCCGGCGAATTCGCCAACACGACCTTTTCCTCGAACGTCGCCGACCTTGTCGCGGCGCAGGCCTATCTTGCGGGGCGCGGCCTTGCCCCCTCAATCCTGATCGGCCATTCGCTGGGCGGCGCGGCGGTGCTGAAGGCCGCGCCCGGCCTGCGGGGCATCCGCGCCGTCGTCACGCTGGGCGCGCCCTTCGATCCCAGCCACGTGGTCCGCACCTTCACCGACGCCCTGCCGCGCATCCGCGAAGCCGGCATGGCCGAGGTCGATCTGGGCGGGCGGCCGTTCCGCATCGGACGGCGGTTTCTAGACGATGTGGCCACCGGTGCGCTGACGGATGCGATCCCGGCGCTGAACGCGGCCCTTCTTGTCCTGCACGCGCCCCGCGACGCGGTCGTGGGGATCGACAACGCGGCCCGGATCTTCGCCGCCGCACGCCACCCGAAAAGCTTTGTCACGCTCGATGACGCCGATCACCTGATCTCGCGCGCCGAAGATGCCGAATACGCCGCCGATGTCATTGCCACCTGGGTCGGGCGCTATGTGCCGCTCACGCCCCCTGCCCCGCCGCCCGGCGCACCCGAAGGCATCGTGCGCGTGACCGAGGCGGATGCGGGCGGCTTTTTGCAGGACATCCAGTCCGGCCCCGATCATCACATCCTCGCCGACGAACCCAAGGCCTATGGCGGCACCAACCGCGGCCTGTCACCCTATGGGCTGATCGCGGCGGGGCTGGGTGCTTGCACCTCGATGACGATCCGGATGTATGCGCGGCGCAAGGGCCGGCAGCTGACCGGCATCCGCGTCGATGTGAGCCACGACAAGGTCCATGCCCAGGACGCCGATCCGTCGGCCGAAGGCCGGATCGACCGGTTCAGCCGCCGCATCCGTCTGGACGGCCCGCTTGCCCCCGACCAGCGCGCGCGCCTGCGCGAAATCGCCGACCGCTGCCCGGTCCATCGCACGCTGGACCGCGGCGCACAGGTGAGTACCGAACTCGACTGAACGGAAAAGGCCCGGACACCGCGCGGGGTATCCGGGCCTGTCTGTCGTTGCGGCGAAAGGCTCAGCCGCGGGCGTTGCCCACAAGCTTCCACAGCGCGGGCAGAAGGAGCGCCGCGAGGGCGAGCTTCAGCGCGTCGCCGACAAGGAAGGGCGTCAGCCCCCAGTCCAGGATCGGCTTGTCCCAGCCGTAAAGCGCGCCCAGCCAGTAAAGCCCCGGCGCATAGATCAGCGCGTTGCCCACCAGCATCGCCGCCGCCATCCACAGGACCGACCGGTCCCAGCCGCGCCGTGCCAGCCAGCCCAGCGCCACGGTGGCCATGACATAGCCCACCAGATAGCCGCCGGTGCCGCCCATCATGTAGGTGATCCCGTATTGCTCGGCCGAAGACCCGGCGAAGACGTCGAAGCCCAGCGCACCGACCAGCATGTAACCGAGGATCGTCGTCAGCCCAAGCCGCGCGCCATAGGCCGCGCCGATCGCCAGGACCGCGAAAGTGCCCATGGTAACGGGCACGGGCCACATCGGCACCTTGATCTTGGCGGCGACCGCCAGCATCAGGATGCCGCCGATGACCAGCGCCGCCTGCTTGAGGCGCAGCGCCGCGCCGTCGCGGGGACCGAACGCCTCGGTCAGAACAAGGCCGTTGGGGTTCGTCATGATATGATCTCCTCGAACGTGAACTGCCCATGTGAATGGCGCGGGGGCGACCGGGCCGCAAGCGGAAACTGCGCGGCCCGCGCGCTTGAACCAGGTCAAGGCGCACAGGGCCTTCCGCGCGCTAATGGTTGCTGGACGCAACAAAATCAGGGCGGATCTTCCAATGGGCCTTTTCAAATCCCTCGCCGACAGCGCCGATCTCGTCTCGGGCATGGCGGATCGGACCGGAACCGATCTCTCGGCCGGCATCCTCGCCAATCCCGAAAGCGGCGCGCGTGCCTTCGCGGCGATGGTCTATCGCTGTGCGGGCTGCACCGATCAGGACGGCTGCCGCCATCTGCAGGCCGAGAACGATCATCTCGACCAGCCGCCCTCCTATTGCCGTAACAGCGCTGCGCTGGGGTTCTAGATCCGCGTGTAACGCGAGACCATGTGATAGGCCTTGCGCGGGCCCCGCACGTCCCATGCGACGGTAAAGACGGGCCAGTCGGTGAAATCATAGGTCACGTCATAGGTGTCGGGATCGCAGTCGTGCCGCGTGCCGCCGCCCGCCGCGGGCACGCGGTGGAAGAAGCGCCCGTCCTCGAAATGCACGTCCAGCCCTTCGTCCCAGCGATAGGTCCGTGTCGCGCGCAGGGGGGCAAGGCCCGGCATGCGCAATTCGCCCTCCTCGCTCTGGATCAGCGACGCACCCGCGCGCGTCCAGATCGCGCGGCCCTCAAGCGTCGCGACCGGCCCGTCGGCATGCAGGATGCGCCGCGACAGCTGCCAGCACCCTTCGAAATCCGCCAGAACCCGCACGCTTGCGCACCCCATGCCTTGCCGTACCCGGGGTCAAAGTCTATGAGCCGACGCACCGCATGACCAGCACCGAAAGGCTCCGCCCATGATCCCCCGCTATTCCCGCCCCGACATGGTCGCGATCTGGAGCCCCGAAACCAAGTTCCGCATCTGGTTCGAGATCGAGGCCCATGCCTGCGACGCGATGGCCGATCTGGGCGTCATCCCGAAGGCGAACGCCGAAGCCGTCTGGAAGGCCCGCGACGTGGACTTCGACGTCGCCCGCATCGACGAGATCGAAGCCGTGACCAAGCATGACGTCATCGCCTTCCTGACGCATCTGGCCGAGATCGTGGGCGCGGACGAGGCGCGCTTCGTCCATCAGGGGATGACATCGTCCGACGTTCTCGACACCTGTTTCAACATCCAGCTGACGCGGGCCGCAGACATCCTGATCGCCGATGTCGAAGGGCTGCTTGCCGCGCTGAAGCGGCGCGCGATGGAACACCGCATGACGCTGCGCATCGGGCGCAGCCACGGCATCCATGCCGAACCGACGACCATGGGCCTGACCTTCGCCCGCTTCTACGCCGAGATGGACCGCAACCTTGCGCGCCTCAAGACCGCACGCGCCGAGATCGCCACCGGCGCGCTTTCGGGTGCCGTCGGCACCTTCGCCAATATCGACCCGCGGGTGGAAGAGCATGTCTGCAAGATGCTGAGCCTGACACCGGAACCGATCAGCACCCAGGTGATCCCCCGCGACCGCCACGCGGCCTTCTTCGCTACGCTGGGCGTCGTCGCCAGTTCGGTCGAGAACATCGCCACCGAAATCCGCCACATGCAGCGCACCGAAGTGCTCGAGGCCGAGGAATTCTTCTCCAAGGGTCAGAAGGGCTCGTCGGCGATGCCCCACAAGCGCAATCCGGTCCTGACCGAAAACCTCACGGGCCTCGCACGGCTGGTGCGGGGCATGGTGATCCCCGCGCTCGAAAACGTGGCGCTCTGGCACGAACGCGACATTTCGCATTCGTCGGTGGAACGTAACATCGGCCCCGACGCGACCGTGACGCTCGACTTCGCACTGGCGCGCCTGACGACTGTGATCGACAAGCTGGTGGTCTACCCCGACAACATGCTCGCCAACATGAACAAGTTCCGCGGTCTCGTGATGAGCCAGCGCGTGCTTCTGGCCCTGACGCAGGCCGGCGTCAGCCGCGAGGACGCCTATACGCTTGTCCAGCGCAACGCCATGAAGGTCTGGGAACAGGGGAAGGATTTCCGGGAAGAGCTGCTGGCCGACCCCGACGTGACCGCCGCCCTCAGCCCCGCCGAGATCGAGGAGAAGTTCGACCTCGGCTATCACACAAAGCATGTCGACACGATCTTTGCCCGTGTCTTCGGCAGCTGAGGTGCAATCTCAAACAAAAGATGCATTGGGGTTTTGAGTTTTCGGGAAACCGCGCTAACCTTGATCTGTTCGCAACGGAGGACCTTTAGATGATGAAGACCCTTCTGGTGGCCGCAACCCTTGCTGCCGCACCCCTGTCGGCCTTCGCCATGTGCTCGGACAAGAGCCATCAGGCGATGTCCTGCACCGAAGGCACGGTCTGGGATGCCCAGTCGCAGACCTGCGTCGCTCAGATTTCCAGCTGACGCGCAGATCCCAAGACGACCTCGCACATCGGTCAAGGCGATCCCGAAGGGGTCGCCTTGTTACATTGCGGCCCTAGGTTGCACCGAAACATCCAAAGGACGGAGCACAGGCATGCGCATCGCAGCCCTTTTGGTCGCCCTGGCCCCTTCGCTAGCGCTGGCTGTCGGAACCGAAACCGAAGAACCCACGGCACCCGTGCCCACCCCGACCACGCAGGAATGCAAGGGCGTGCAGGTCTGGGACAAAAAGACCAAGACCTGTGTCGATCCGCAGAAATCACAGCTTGACCCGCAGATCCTGAAGGAGGCCGTGCGCGAACTGGCTTATGCGGGCCGGAACGCCGATGCGCAGGGCGTGCTGAGCGCGATGCCCGATCAGGCCGACGACTTCGTCCTGACCTATTGGGGCTTCACCCACCGGCGGCTGGGCCGGATGGATCTGGCGCTTGACTATTACGACCGCGCACTGGTCCGGAACCCGGACAACCTGCTGGCACGGTCCTATTTGGGCCTTGCCCATGTCGAGGCCGGACGCATGACCGACGCGCGCGGGCAGTTGCGCGAGATCCGCGCCCGGGGCGGTGCGGGGACGTGGCCCGAAACGGCCTTGGTACAGGCGATCGCGACGGGGCAGACCTCGGATTACTGATTGACGGTTTCTTCACCTCTGCACTCTTAGATGACGCGCAACGCGCAACGTCGTCTAGGGTGCAGACCATGAGCCGAGCCGCCAACGGACCTTCTCTTCCTGCCATCCCGCGCGGTCAGGCGGGTCAGGCGATACAGGCTGCGCCGCGCCCGACGCTGGGCCGCCGCGCCAAGGCCGCGGTGATCGTGCGGCTTCTGCTTACCGCAGGCGCCGACATCCCGATCGAGGACCTCCCCGAGGAGCTGCAGGCGGCACTGACCGCACAAATGGGGCGCATGGGCCTGATCGACCGCGAGACGCTGACGCAGGTGGTCACCGAATTTGCCGACGAACTCGACGCTGTGGGCCTGTCCTTCCCGCGCGGCATGGCGGGGGCCCTGACCATGCTCGACGGCAAGATCAGCGCGCCGACCGCGGCGCGCCTGCGCCGCGAAAACGGGGTGCGTGCCGCGGGAGATCCCTGGGACCGGCTGCGGCGGGCCGACCTGCCCGATCTCGTCTCGATCGCGGAAACCGAAAGCACCGAGGTTGCGGCGGTGATGCTGGCCAAGCTCGACACAGCGAAGGCGGCGGCGCTGCTGGGCCGGTTGCCGGGGTCGCTGGCGCGGCGCATCACCTACGCGGTGTCCCTGACCGGTTCGGTTACGCCCGACGCGGTCGACCGGATTGGCCTGTCGTTGGCCACGCGGCTTGACACGCGCGCGCCGCGTGCCTTCGCCGCCACGCCATCCGACCGGGTCGGCGAAATCCTCAACCGCTCGCCCTCGGCCACGCGGGACGATCTTCTCGAAGGGCTCGACCAGCAGGATGCCGATTTCGCGACCGCAGTGCGCAGGGCATTGTTCACCTTCGCGCATATCCCGGAACGCGTATCGGTGCGCGATGTCGCGCGCATCCTGCGCGACGTGGATCAGGGCGTGACGGTCACCGCGCTTGCATTCGCACAGCGCCACGCGGACTATGCTGGCACGGCCGAATTCTTGCTGTCTGGCATCTCCGCACGGCTGTCCGATGCCCTGCGCGAAGAAATTGCCGAACGCGCGCCACCCTCCGATACCGAAGGGGAAGAGGCGCTTATCGCCGTCATCGATGCAACCCGCAGGCTCGAGGCGCGGGGCGACATCGTGCTCGGCTATCCCGAACCGACCGCCGCCGCCCCGACCAGCAAGTGATGGACAAGGCCGCGCGTTCGGGTCATCACGGGGCATGACCCCACCCCCTGCCCGCTCCGCCCCGGCCCGCCGATGATACCGACACCCACGGGCGCAGCCGATCCGCGCCGGGCCATCGCCCTGATGATCCTCGCGATCCTGACGTTTTCGCTGATGGACGTCACCGTGAAGGCACTGGCTCCGCGCATCGGGGTGCTGCCGACGCTTTGGGCGCGCTATGCGGGCCAGATGCTGCTCGTCCTCCTTCTCGTGCTGCCGCATCTGCGCAGTGTTGCGCGCACGGAATACCCGCTGCTTCAGTTCCTGCGATCGCTGTCGCTTATGGGTGCAACGGCCTTCTTCTTCATCGGTCTCAGCACGATTCCGCTGACCTCGGCCGCCGCGCTCATGGCGACGAACCCCGTGTTCATCACGCTGGGCGCGGTGCTCTTTCTGGGCGAACGCGTCGGCCTGCGCCGGGTGCTGGCCATCCTCGCGGCGCTGGGGGGCGCGTGGATCGTGATCCGCCCGGGCAGCGAGATCTTCACGCCAGCCGCGCTCAGCCCGCTGGCCGCGGCGATCTGCTATTCCTGCTATGCGCTCCTGACGCGCCGGGTCGGCCGGTCGGAAAGCCCATGGACATCGCTCTTCTACACCGGGCTTGTGGGGACGGTGCTCTTGTCGCTGGCGGTGCCGTTTGCCTGGACGCCGCCCGCGCCCGCAGACTGGCTGCTGATCGCGGCGCTGGCGGGAACCGGTACGTTGGGGCAGCTTCTGCTCATCCGAGCACTGAGCGCGGGCGAGGCGGCGATGCTCGCGCCCTATTCCTACAGCGGTCTGGTCTTCGCGACGCTCTGGGGCATCCTCTTCTTCGCGGAGTGGCCCGATGCCATGTCGATCCTCGGCATGGTTGTGATCGCGACCGCGGGCCTTTATGTTTGGCATCGCGAAACAGCCGCCGCACGCGCCCGCAGACACGCCTGACACATGCCCCGCCAGCCCTCAGATCTGTCGCTGACCTCAAAGGCCGGGTTCTTCGTATCCAATCTCGTGGCACGGGGCCTGATCGGGGCGATGATGCTGTTGCCCTACAGGATGCGGGTGCGCCTGATGGGCCGGATCGTTAGCCGCGTGATCGCGCCGCTGGCGGGCTTTGACCGCCGCATCCGCCGCAATCTCGCCCTCAGCCGCCCCGACCTGTCCGGGGACGAGGTGCACCGCCTCTGCCGCGAAGTGGCCGACAATGCCGGCCGCACCCTGATCGAGATCTATTCGGGCAAACCGTTCCAGACACACGCCAATGCGCATCCGCCGCAGGGCCCCGGGCTCGCCGCACTCGAGGCTGCGCGCGCCGACGGGCGGCCCGTCATTCTGGTGGCCGGTCATCTGGGCAATTACGATGCCATCCGCGCCAACCTCTTGCCCCGCGGGTTCCAGATGGGCTCGCTCTACCGGCGGATGGCCAACCCCTATTTCAACGTGCACTACGTCCGCGCGATGGAGACCAACGGCACACCGCTTTTCGAGCAGGGCCGCCGGGGCATGATGGAACTCGTCAAGCACCTGCGCGGCGGCGGCAATGTCGCCATCCTGATGGACGTTCACGTCCATGGCGGCGAGGAACTGACGTTTTTCGGCCAGCCCTGCACCACGTCGCTTGTCGCGGCGGAACTGGCGCTCAAATACGGGGCCGACCTGATCCCCGCCCACTCCATCCGCGACGCAAACGGCGTCGATTTCACCATCCATCTGAATGCACCGATCCCGCACAGCGATGCCCGCACCATGACACAGGCCGTCAACGACGATCTGGAGGCGATGGTGCGCCGCCACATGGGGCAGTGGTTCTGGATTCACCGGCGCTGGAAAGCGTGGTACGGGATGGGCCACCCCGATGGCTGAGCGGGGTCAGTCGAGCCGCGCAGCAGCGATGATCGCCCCCTGATCCGCATACTGGATCAGCACCGCGCCCGGGTGGCTGCCCTCGACGGGCACGGTCAGCTCGAACGGCTCGCGCCCGGTCCATTCGCCAAGGATCGTCCACCCCTCGACCACATTGGCATAGACCATATGGCGCCCTTCGTTCTCGCCCCGGGTGATGTGGATTTCGCGCTCGGGGGTATAGCGCACAAGTTGCACCACCATCGGCGCATCACCCGCGGGAATCAGCATCCGCGCCGCGATCTTCAGCTCGCCCCCGCTGCGTTCGACTGCAAGCACCGCGCGGGCAGGCTGGGCGGCATGGCGCGCGATGGCGTTGGCCAGTTCCATGCCCCGCGCGCCCATCACATCGTCCAGCCCGTTTACGATGATCTGGGGTGTATAGACGGACTTGAGCCCGCTTCGCGTCGCATAGGCCTTCTGCCGTTCGGTATGCTCGGGCCGGGCGAAGACATCCTTCCAGCCGATATAGTCCCAGTAATCCACATGCAGGGCCAGCGCGATGACATCGGGCCGCTTCGACAGCGCGTGGAGCAATTCGTCAGCCGGCGGACAGGACGAACAACCCTGCGAAGTGAACAGCTCCACCACAACGGGCGCGTTCTGCGCCGACACAGGCAGGGCCAGCGCGATCCAGACGGATGAGACAAGGGCCAGAAGACGTGTCATGAGGGCCTGTAGGACTGAGGTCATCGGGTTTCCCTGACCTAGGCGCAGAGGATTGAAATAACCAATCAAGGTTTAGCGAGGGAGCGGGCACGATGCGGAGGCGCCGGCTTTGCATACTATGGTATACAAAATTGCCGCACCCCCCGCGTTTCAGGTTGAAAGGCCGCCGCGAACGCGGCAGATACGCGCCAGCGACCCGCCTTCTTCAAGGTTCTCAGGAGGAGCCACATGCCCATCGTCACAGGTCAGGATACCGCAAAAACCCGCCGCACGCTGCAGGCGGGTGGCCGGACATATGCCTATTATTCGATCCCCGCGGCCGAAGCCGCCGGTCTTGGCGATTTCTCGCGCCTGCCCGCCGCGCTCAAGGTCGTGCTCGAGAACATGCTGCGCTTCGAGGACGGCAAGACCGTCACCGTCGACGACATCCGCGCGTTTTCCGACTGGGCGGTGAAGAATGGCCAGAACCCGCGCGAGATCGCCTATCGCCCTGCCCGCGTGCTGATGCAGGATTTCACCGGCGTGCCCGCGGTGGTCGACCTTGCCGCCATGCGCGACGGCATCGTCGCGCTGGGCGGTGACCCGGAAAAGATCAACCCGCTGAACCCGGTCGATCTGGTCATCGACCACTCGGTCATGATCGACGAATTCGGCAATCCGCGCGCGTTCCAGATGAACGTCGACCGCGAATACGAACGCAACATGGAACGCTATGTCTTCCTCAAATGGGGTCAGAATGCGTTCAACAACTTCCGCGTCGTGCCGCCGGGCACCGGCATCTGCCATCAGGTGAACCTCGAATACCTCGCCCAGACCGTCTGGACCGACACCGACCAGACCGGCGCGGAAATCGCCTATCCCGACACGCTGGTGGGCACCGACAGCCACACCACGATGGTGAACGGCGCAGCCGTTTTGGGCTGGGGCGTCGGCGGGATCGAGGCCGAGGCCGCGATGCTGGGCCAGCCCATCTCCATGCTCATTCCCGAAGTCGTGGGCTTCAAGCTGACCGGCGCGATGCTCGAAGGCACCACCGGCACCGACCTGGTGCTGAAGGTCGTCGCGATGCTGCGCGCCAAGGGCGTCGTGAACAAGTTCGTGGAATTCTTCGGCCCGGGCCTTGACCACCTGCCGCTGGCCGACCGTGCCACGATCGCCAACATGGCCCCCGAATACGGCGCCACCTGCGGCTTCTTCCCCATCGACGACGAAACCCTGCGCTACCTGCGCAACACCGGCCGCGACGAAGCGCGTATCGCGCTGGTCGAAGCCTATGCCAAGGAAAACGGCTTCTGGCGCGGCGCGGATTACGCACCGGTCTATACTGACACGCTGGAACTCGACATGGGCACGATCGTGCCCGCCATCTCGGGGCCGAAGCGGCCGCAGGATTATGTCGCGCTCGACCGCGCGGCCCAGACCTTCCGCGCCTATGTGAAAGGCCAGCGCGACGGCAAGACGCCCAGCCGCAAGGCCGAGATGCGCTGGGAAAGCGAAGGCGGCGCACCTGAACCCACCGACATCCCCGGCGACGAAGGGCACCACCAGCGCGGCTTCGTGCGCACCGAAAACGGCGGCTACCAGCTGCATGACGGGTCCATCGTGATCGCCTCGATCACGTCGTGCACCAACACGTCGAACCCCTACGTGATGATCGGCGCGGGTCTTGTCGCACGGAAAGCGCGTGAAAAGGGCCTCACCCGCAAGCCCTGGGTCAAGACC
This sequence comes from Aestuariivita sp., assembly GCA_018401465.1. Classification (GTDB taxonomy): domain Bacteria; phylum Pseudomonadota; class Alphaproteobacteria; order Rhodobacterales; family Rhodobacteraceae; genus JAGYKE01. The sequence goes on along the minus strand of JAGYKE010000004.1, from coordinate 1,945,940 downwards.
TCGCTCGCCCCGGGCAGCCAGGTCGTCAGCGCCTATCTCGAGGCCGCCGGCCTGCAGGACGATCTCGATGCGATCGGCTTCAATCTGGTGGGCTATGGCTGCACCACCTGCATCGGGAACTCGGGGCCGCTCGCCCCGGAAATCTCGAAATGCATCAACGACAACGACCTGATCGCGACAAGCGTGCTGTCCGGCAACCGCAACTTCGAAGGCCGGATCAGCCCCGACGTGCGGGCGAACTACCTTGCCTCGCCGCCGCTGGTGGTGGCCTATGCGCTGGTCGGCGACATGAACGTCGACATCTCGCGCGATGTGCTGGGACATGACGCCGACGGCAACCCGGTCTATCTGCGCGACATCTGGCCAAGCCAGGCCGAAATCGCGGAACTGGTGGAACGGACCGTGACGCGCGAGGCATTCCTGTCGAAATACGCCGATGTCTTCAAGGGCGACGAGAAATGGCAAGGCGTCGAGACCACGTCGGACCAGACCTATGACTGGCCCGCGACCTCGACCTATGTGCAGAACCCGCCCTATTTCCAGGGCATCACCATGGACACCAAGAAGATCGAGAACATCGAAGGCGCCCGCGTCCTCGGCATTTTCGGCGACATGATAACCACCGACCACATCAGCCCCGCGGGGTCGTTCAAGGACACGACGCCGGCAGGCCGGTACCTGACCGAACGGCAGGTTCCCGCGCGCGAATTCAACTCGTACGGGTCGCGGCGGGGCAACCACGAGGTGATGATGCGCGGCACCTTCGCCAACATCCGCATCAAGAACGAGATGCTGGACGGCGTGGAAGGCGGCTATAGTCTCGGGCCCGACGGGCAGCAGACCTCGATCTACGACGCCGCCATGGCCTGGAAGGACCAGGGCACGCCGCTGGTGATCTTCGGGGGCGAACAATACGGCGCGGGATCAAGCCGTGACTGGGCGGCCAAGGGCACGGCCCTTCTGGGCGTCAAGGCGGTGATCGCCGAGAATTTCGAACGCATCCACCGCTCGAACCTCGTCGGCATGGGCGTGATCCCGTTCGAATTCACCGGGGGCGACACCCGCAAGACGCTGGGGCTGAAGGGCGATGAAACCGTGGCGATCCACGGGCTCGACACGATCCAGCCGCTGCAGGAAGTGCCCTGCACCATCACCTATGGCGACGGCACGACGAAGACGATCACGCTCAAGTGCCGGATCGATACCGCGGTCGAGATCGACTACATCGAGAACGGCGGCGTGCTGCACTACGTGCTGCGCAACCTCGCCCGCGTAGCCTGATCCGCTCCTAAGCCTCTGCGGCGCGCCCGGGAAACCCGGCGCGCCGTTTGCGTATTTGGAACGAGAAGAAGACCAAGGCGCGGTCCCGGTTTCTTCTCGACAGGAATACGCAATCGACGCGCAGCCGCGCTGAAAAAGCGTGCGGGCGGCACGAGCGCTCAATCGGCTTTCGCGCGCTCCATCGCCGGGCGGAGCCTTTCGGCTATTACTCGCTCCGTTAAGGGGCCAGCTATCCGCTCAAGTACAATACCATCCGAGCCAATCAAGAAGGTTTCAGGCAAACCGTACACACCCCACTCCAGAGACTGGCGATTGTTCTGATCAAACAAGATACCAACATAAGGGTCGCCCAATTCATCTAGAAACTTGATCGCATCTGCGTCGGTCAAATCACGATTGATACCGTATATCGGAAGCTCCTTCGATAGCTCAACCAGATTTGGATGTTCAACCCGGCACGGTGCACACCAACTCGCCCAGAAATTCACCAGCTTTAGGCCCTCGACCTTCAGATCAGAATTATCGAATGTCTCCAGATCCGCTAACTGGATCGGCAAAACAGCCGGTGCTTCTCTTCCTACAAGGGTCGATGGCAATTCATCACGGTCTTTCCGGAACATGCCGACGCCTGCGAAGATTATGAAAGCCAGGAAGATCGCGGGCGGCGCGATCATCAGGGGCGACACCTTAGCCATCGCTGCGCCCCTTGCGGTCGACCGCGTTCATTTCGGCGCGGATGCGGCGGCCGCGGATCAGCGTCAGCACCACGATCCCCACCAGCAGCAGGATCGACACCCCATAGGCCGACAGCACGGCATCTGCATATTTTCCAAGATCGGGCATCATGCCTGTACCCTCTGCCGCGCCATCAGCGCCTTGAGCCGCCGCGCGCGGATTTCGGTTCCCGTGCGGTAGAGCACCAGAGCCACGAACAGAAGCACGAAGCCCGCGATGCAGACCAGAAGCGGGAAGTAGAAGACATCGGCAATGTTCTCTTCCTTGTCGAGGGACAGCGTCGCGCCCTGATGCAGGCCCTGATTCCAGAAGTTGACCGCATAGCGGCTGAGCACCGCAAAGACCGATCCCACAAGGCAGAGCACGCTGGTCAAATCGGCCGCCGTGTCGGGATTGTCGATCGCCTCCCACAGCGCGACATAGCCGAGGTAAAACAGGAACAGGATCAGGAACGAGGTCAGCCGCGGGTCCCACGCCCACCAGGTGCCCCACATGGGCTGACCCCAGATCGCCCCGGTGACCAGAGCGATGAGCGTCATCGCAATGCCCACGGGTGCCGCGGCGCGGGCGGCAAGGGCGCTCACGTGATGGCGCCGCACGATCCAGATCAGCGAAGTGACCAGCATCATCACCCAGATGTTGATCGCCATCATCGCGGACGGCACATGCAGGTAGATGATCTTGACGGTCGATCCCTGCCGGAAATCGTCCGGCGTGAAGAAGAAGCCCCAGACCAGCCCGACGACAAGGCACAACGCTGCCGCGACCCAGAGAAAGGGCAGCGCCCGTTCCGACCAGGCGAGAAACTTCTTCGGATTTGCGAATTCCCAAAATGTCATGGCCGATATCTAGTCTCTCTTTCCGCCAGTCTCAATTCACATCCGCTAGCGCAGATTGACGCGCAGGACAGCGGCGCTGGCAAAGGGCAGAAGGGCCACCGACCCCGCCGTGATCCCTGCCAGCATCAGCAGCGGCGTGGCGACGTCCAGACCTTCCGCCCCGCGCCGGGCAACCTCGGCCCCGAAGATGAGCGTGGGCATGTAAAGCGGCAGCACCAGCAGCGACAGAAGTAGCCCGCCGCGTTTCAGCCCCACGGTCAGCGCGGCGCCGAAGGCCCCGATCACCGACAGCGCGGGCGTGCCCAGCGCCAGCGACAGGACCAGCCACAGATACCCCGGCACGGGCAGGTTCAGAAGTACCCCCAACACCGGCGCGGCCAGCACCAGCGGCAGGCCCGTCGTGATCCAGTGCGCCAGCGCCTTGACGCTCACCACCCCTTCGAGCGGCAGGGGTGCCGTCGCCAGCAGGTCGAGCGAGCCATCCTCCCAATCCAGCGCCAGCATCCGGTCAAGCGACAGGAGGCAGGCCAGAAGCGCGCCGACCCACAGGATGCCCGGCGCAATCCGCGACAGAAGCGCGGGGTCCGGCCCCACGCCGAAGGGCACCAGCACCGCGACGATCAGAAAGAAGGCCAGCCCCAGCCCGAAGCCGCCGCCCGCGCGGATCGCCAGCGCCATGTCGCGTTTCAGAAGCGCGATCATGCGAAGGCGTCCTCAAACGCATCGACCGCTTCCGGCGCGGCGCGGAAGGGGCCAAGCTCCAGCACCTGCGCGTCAAGCCCGAGGTCGATATGCGTGGCAATCAGCGCGCTGCCGCCCGCCGCCAGATGCGCGCGCACCGCGTCTGCGAACATCGCGACCGCATCCCGGTCGAGCGACACGGTCGGTTCGTCCATCGCCCAGACCGGCCTCCCCGTCACCAGCATCCGTGCAAGCCCAAGCCGCCGCTTCTGCCCCGCCGACAGCGCCCCCGCGGGCCGCGCCGCGAGCGGGCCCAGCGCATAGGCCTCGATCGCCGCGTCGATCCCGACTGCGCAGAAGACGCGCGCCCAGAAGGTCAGGTTCTCGCGGACGCTCAGCGTGGGCTTGATCCCGTCGGCATGGGCGGCATAGGCGATCCGGTCTTCGGCGCCGGTGATCCGGCCCGACAGGGGCGGCTGCAGCCCCGCCAGCGTGCGCAGAAGCGTCGTCTTGCCGATCCCGTTCGGCCCCCGCAGGATCAGCGCCTGTCCGTCGCCGAGCGTGAAGGACAGCCCCTGCAGGATCGGCACGCCGCCGCGCGCCACACTCAGATCTTCGGCGATCAGGCTCATGTAATCGGATTACCCCATCACAGGCGGCCGCGACATGGCCAAATCGCCTCAGACCGGGATGAGAGCCAGGGCGACCCGGCGCCCTTCGGACAGAAGCACGTTGTAGGTCCGCGCGGCAGCAGGCGAATTCATCGTCTCGACCCCGAGACCAAGCCCTTCGAGCCGCGCGCGCAGGGCAGCGGGGATATGCGCGATCTCGGCCCCTGTCCCGATGAAGATCACGTCGATTTCGCCCGCCAGCGCGGCCAGCGGTTCGGCGTCGTCATAGCCGGCCCAGGGCGACGTGCCCTTGGGTCCGGTCAGGACGGGACCTTCGTGCACCTTGCCCCCGATCCGGAAGAAACCCGGCCCATAGCCGTCGATCGGTTCGGCATCGGTGAAGACGACCTTGTTCAGACGCATGGGCCAGCCCCCTTCCGGTCAGGCATCCACATTGGCGAACTGGTTGCCCGTCGTGTCGGTGGGTTTCGACCAGTCCCGCTTGACGCCCAGATACAGCAAGATCGCCGAGGCGACGAAGATCGACGAATAGGTGCCCACGATCACGCCCCAGATCATCGCGAAGACAAAGCCCCGGATCACGTCGCCGCCCAGCGCGAAAAGCGCCAGAAGCGCGATCAGCGTAGTGACCGAGGTCATCAGCGTCCGGCTCATGGTTTCGTTGATCGACAGGTTCAGCACTTCGGCCAGCGGCTTCTGCTTGTACTTGCGCAGGTTCTCGCGCACCCGGTCGAAGACGACCACGGTGTCGTTCAGCGAATAGCCCACGATCGTCAGAAGGGCCGCGATGATGGCCAGATCGAAGCGGATCTGCAGTTCGGAAAAGATGCCGATGGTCAGGATCACGTCATGAATCAGCGCAACGACAGCACCCACCGCAAACTGCCATTCGAACCGCATCCAGATGTAGATCAGCACCGCCACGATGGCGAGCACGACCGCGATGATCGCGGTCTGGATCAGTTCGCCCGACACCTTGGGCCCCACGCTTTCGACCGAGACGAACTGGATATCGGGCACCACCGCCTGCAGGGCGGCGCGGACGGATTCGATGACCGCAGGCGATGCCGCCTCGGCACCGTCCTGCGCCTGGATGCGGATCATGGCGACGTTCTGGTCGGCCCCGAAAGTGGGGTCGAACACCTCGGTGATCGTCACGTCGCCCAGGCCCAGCGGATCGATCGCCGCGCGGTAGACACCCACGTCGATCGCAAGCGCGCTTTCGGTGCGGATCGTCGTGCCGCCCTTGAAGTCGATGCCATAATTCAGCCCCTGCAGCAGGAAACTGACGAAGGCGATCACCATCATGACGGCCGAGATGCCGAACCACACTTTCCAGCGCTTGAAGAAATCGAAGGTCGTCCCGTCGGCGATGAGTTTCAGGCGCATCTCAGACCTCGATCGTCTTGGGGCGGCGGCGTTCGAACCAGATCACGACCAACAGGCGCGTCACGAAGATCGCGGTGAAGACCGAAGTCAGGATGCCAAGCCCCAGCGTGATGGCGAACCCCCGCACCGGGCCCGACCCCATGGCATAAAGGATCGTCGCCGTGATGAAGGTGGTGATGTTGGCGTCGAGGATCGCGCTCAGCGCCTTCTCGTAGCCCAGTTCGATGGCGCGCGCCGGGCCCTTCGCGGATTTGAGTTCCTCGCGGATGCGCTCGAAGATCAGCACGTTCGCATCGACCGCCATGCCGACCGTCAGCACGATCCCCGCGATCCCGGGCAGGGTCAGCGTGCCGCCGATGAGGCTGAGCACCCCGAAGAGAAGGGCAATGTTCAGCATCAGCGCGATGTTGGCGAACAACCCGAACAGGCCATAGGCCAGCAGCATGAAGGTCAGCACGGCCACGAAGGCGACCAGCGTCGCGATGCGACCGGCCTCGATGCTGTCCTGCCCCAGTTCCGGGCCGATGGTGCGTTCTTCCAGGAATTCAAGCCCCGCAGGCAGCGCGCCCGCCCGAAGCAGCACGGCAAGGTTCGTCGATTCCTCGACCGAGAAGCGGCCGGTGATGATGCCCGACCCGCCGGGGATATGCGACTGGATGACCGGCGCACTGATCACCTCGCTGTCGAGCACGATGGCAAAGGGATTGCCGATGTTTTCCGCCGTGTAGTCGCCGAACTTGCGCGCCCCGGTCGGGTTGAAGCGGAAATTGACCGCCGGGCGCCCGTTCTGGTCGAAGCTCGGCTGCGCATCGACCAGTTCCTCGCCGGTGACCACAGGGGCGGCTTCGAGCACGTAGAGAACCCCCGGCTCATCGATGGACGGCACGAGGATGTTGCCCACGCCCGCGCTCGCCGATGCGTCGGTGGTGCGGCTGACGACCGGGTGGAAGGTCAGCTGCGCGGTGGTCCCGATGATGGCCTTCAGTTCCGTGGCGCTTCCGATGCCCGGCACCTGAATGAGGATACGGTCAGTGCCCTGCCGCTGGATCGTGGGTTCGCGGGTGCCCACCTCATCGATCCGGCGACGGATGATTTCGAGCGATTGCTGCACGGTGCGGTCGTCGGAGGCCTGACGCTCCTCCTCGCTCAGCGTGACGATGAGCAGATCGCCCTCGCCCCGCACGGCAAGATCAGAGGCGCCGATGCCGGTGACGGTCTGGATCGGGCGGGCGAGCGCACGCACGACCTCGATCGCGCGGGCCATGCCCTCGGGGTTGCCGATGCGGATGCGGAGCTCGTCGCGCGCACCCTCCTGCAGACGGATCGTGCCGACCACGTCGCGTTCCGGGCGCAGGGCGTCGCGGATTTCGGGCCACGTTGCGGCCATGCGCGCGGCATAGACATCCCCGACCTGCACTTCGGCCAGAAGATGCGCGCCGCCCCGCAGATCAAGCCCCAGATTGACCAGACCCGACGGCAGGAAAGACGGCCAGGCGGCCACGTCTGCGGCCAGTTCCGGCGTCTCGCCGCCGCGCCCGATCTCGGCCAGCGCGTCATTGTGCCGCTCGACCGTGGTATAGAAGGCGTTGGGCATCGACAGCAGCAACCCAAGGGCACAAAGCCCCCAGATGGCCACCCGTTTCCATATCGCGATCTGCAGCATGAAAGTGCCCGCCCCGCCGGCCGTTTCGTCAGATGGATGAAGGGCTTACGCCGCAGGTTCGGTCTTGCTGATCACTTGGGCGACGGTGTTGCGGATTACACGGACGCGGACGTTTTCAGCCACTTCGACCTCGATCTCGCCATCGTCCTTGACCTTGGTCACCTTGCCGATCAGCCCGCCCTGCGTGACGATCTGGTCGCCCCGGCGCAGCGCCGCGACCATGGCCTGATGTTCCTTGACCTTCTTCTGCTGGGGCCGGATCAGCAGGAAATACATGATCAGGAAGATCAGGATAAGCGGAAGAAACTGGGCGAATGCGCTGCCACCGTCCATGGGAGTGTCCTTCTTGATGGGTCCGCGGCCCGGCCGCGCCGGATGCCAAATTTCGGCGGAACTTATGCGCTGGGGCGCGAAGGTGCAAGGCGCGATGCTGGCCGGAAACGGGTACGCACGGCGCGTATGCCACGCTGTGCACAGGGCGTGCAGACGCGTGTATGCCCGCTGACCGCATCCCCGGGGGCTACCCCCCGCCCCCCATCTGCGGCATAACCGTCCTCCAGACGACTCGCACCGCAGGACCAGACCCATGCACGACATCCGCGCCATCCGCGACAACCCGGCCGCCTTCGATGCCGCGCTGGCCCGGCGCGGGGCCAATCCGGTGTCTGCGGAGATCCTCGCCCTCGACGAGGCGCGGCGTGCCCGGATCACGGCGGCCGAGACCGCGCAGGCCGACCAGAACCGCGCCTCGAGAGAGGTGGGCGCGGCCAAGGCCCGTGGCGACGAGGCAGAGTTTGAGCGCCTGCGCGCCCTTGTCGCCGCCAAGAAGGACGAGATCGCCGCGATGCAGGCCGAGGCGAAGGTTCTCGACGACCGACTGGCCGATGCCCTCTCGCGCATCCCGAACCTGCCTTACGACGACGTCCCCGACGGCGCGGACGAGGCCGGCAATGTCGAGATCAACCGCTGGGGCACGCCCCGCGCCTTCGACTTCGCCCCGAAGGAGCATTACGAAATCGCGGGCGTCGCCCCGTCGATGGATTTCGAAACGGCGGCGAAACTCTCGGGCGCGCGCTTTGTCGTGATGTCGGGTGCGGTCGCGCGGCTGCACCGGGCGCTGACGCAGTTCATGCTCGATACCCACACAACCGAGAACGGGCTGACCGAAGTCAACGGCCCCGTGCTGGTGCGCCCCGAGACGATGTTCGGCACAGGCCAGCTGCCGAAGTTCGGCGAGGACAGCTACGAGACGACGAATGGCTGGTGGCTGATCCCGACGTCCGAGGTGAGCCTGACCAACATCGTCGCGGGCGAGATCGTCGACGACGCCACCCTGCCCCGCCGCTATACCGCACATTCGCTGTGCTTCCGGTCCGAGGCGGGAAGTGCCGGGCGCGACACGGCGGGCATGCTGCGCCAGCACCAGTTCGAGAAGGTCGAAATGGTGTCGATCACGAAACCGGAAGACAGCGACGCCGAACAGAAGCGCATGCTGCGCTGCGCCGAGGGCATCCTCGAAAAACTCGGCATCCCCTATCGCACGATGGTGCTCTGCACCGGCGACATGGGCTTCGGCGCGCGCCGCACCTATGACATCGAAGCCTGGCTGCCCGGGCAGAACACCTATCGCGAGATCTCCTCGGTTTCCACCTGCGGCGATTTCCAGGCACGGCGGATGAATGCGCGCTTCCGCCCCGCGGGCGGCGGCAAGCCCGAATTCCTGCATACGCTGAACGGATCGGGCCTGGCCGTCGGGCGCTGCCTGATCGCGGTGCTGGAGAACGGGCAGGAGGCGGACGGCTCGGTGACCCTGCCCGCCGCGCTGCACCCCTATCTGGGGGGCCGCACGCGCCTGACCGCCGAAGGCACGCTGGCATGAGCGCCGAGGCGCGCTTGCGCCTCTGGGCCGTCGCGGTGGCGCTGGCGGCGCTGGCCTTCGGGGCGTCCTCCTTCATCGTGCCCGATTTTGGCGGCTTCGCCCCCGACCAGTTCCCGGTTCCGCAGGATGACCCGCCCGTCCAGCCCGCGGGTTATGCCTTCGCGATCTGGGCACTGATCTACGTGGGTCTCATCGCCTCGGCTCTCTATGGCCTGTTCGCCCGCGCGACCGCGCCCGACTGGGCCGAAATGCGGCCCTGGCTCGCGCTCAGCCTTGCGGTGGGGGCCAGCTGGCTGCCGGTGGCGAAGCTCTCGGCCTTTGCCGCCGCCGTGCTGATCTGGGCGATGCTGATCCCGGCGCTGCGGGCGCTGTTCGCGGCGCCGCTGCTCGACCGCTGGTGGGCACGGGCACCCATCGGGCTTTATGCCGGGTGGCTGTCGGCCGCGTCCTGCGTGGCAGTGGGGCTGGTGCTGGCGGGCTGGGGCGTGATGGGCGAGGTACAGGCAGCGATCCTGTGCCTTCTGGTGGCGACCGTGCTGGCCTGCGTGGTTCAGGTCGCGCTGGAAGGCGTGCCGGAATACGGGATCGCCGTGGTCTGGGCGCTGGTCGCCGTGGCGGTCAACAACCTCGGCCAGGCGCAGCTTCTGGTCGCGATCCTGGCACTTGCAGGCGCCGCGGTCATCGGCCTTCTCGCCATCCGCGCGATGACCATCCCGCGCGCCTGAGCACCACGCCCCTGTCTGCGCCCCTGTCTTCCTCTCGCCCCAAATATCCTGGGGGGGTGAGGCCCGTCAGGGCCGAGGGGGGCAAAGCCCCCCTACGCCTTCGCTCCTTCCATGCGCCGCGCCGGTTCCTTCGGGAAGGGCACCAGCCGCTGGGCATCCTCGTCCCAGAGTTTCAGGTTCAGCGACCGCACCGCCTCGATGAACCCGATGCGGCGGGGCGCCACCTCTTCGGGCAGGGCATAGCGCGCCTGCCGCAGCCGGTAGCTGGGGATGTTGGCGTTGAAGTGGTGCAGGTCGTGGCAGGTGATGTTGGCGACCGCGATGTCGAACCAGTGCCCGAAATCAAGCGTGGACGCCCCCTGCAGCGCGGCCAGTTGCGGGTCGAGATGCGGGCGACGGTCCCAGTAGGTGTCTTCGAAATTGTGCTGCAGATAGACGAGGAAGACGCCGATCATGCCGCCCAGAAACGCAAAAGAGACATAGACCGCCAGCCCCGGCCAGCCCGCGATCAGCCAAAGCATGCCCACCCAGGCAATCACCATCGCGTTATGCGCCAGAACCGCAGCCACGCCGAAGCGGGTGGTGTTCTTGGGCCAACGGTATCGGATGAAATAGGTAAACAGCGCCCCGAGCGGGATCAGGATGAAGGGATTGCGGTAAAGCCGGTAGCGCAGGCGCGTCGCGAAATCCGCCGCTTCCCATTCGCGGAGCGTCATGGTGTGGATTTCGCCCGTCTCGCGATGGTCGAGATTGCCGGCGCCGGCGTGATGCAGGTTGTGGTTCTGCTTCATCACCTCATAGGGCGCGAAGGTGAAGGGCGACAGCGCGATGCCTGCCCAGGTGTTCTGGGTGCGCGTCTCGAACAGCGACAGATGCCCGGTATCGTGCTGGAGCACATAGAGCCGGACCGAGGCGAAGGCATGCACGATGCCTGCCGGGATCATCATCGCCCAAGCATCGCGGAAGGCGATCGCCAGCCAGAGCGAACCGAAATAGACCGCGAAGGTGCCAAAGTAGCTTGCCGCCGCGATGCGGTTGTCCTTTTCGCAATACTTGCGCGTGAAATCCCGCAAGTTCATGTCATCCCCCGTTCTTCCGCCCCGCGCCCGGGGCTTTGCTCACGACATAGGATTATACACGGCACGGCACAAGATTCTGACAAAGAATTCAGTCGCTTTCCCGGTCAGGGTGAGGGACGCAAGCCTCAGTCCCGGCGCGGGCCGAGATGTTTCTTCAGCGCCCCTGCATTGCGGCTGCGACGGCCCTTGAAGGGATTGCTGTCGCCCTGCCCGCGCAGGGTCAGCCGGATCGGCGTGCCGGGCATGTCGAAGTCCGTCCTCAGCCCGTTTACGAGATAGCGCACATAGGCCTCGGGCAGCTTGTCGGGCTGGTTGCACATGACGACAAATCCCGGCGGACGGGTCTTGGCCTGCGTCATGTAGCGCAGCTTGATCCGGCGGCCCTGCGGCGCGGGGGGCGGATGCTGGGCGATCATGGCCGCCAGCCAGCGGTTCAGCCGCGCGGTCGACACCCGCGCGTTCCAGACGCGGTAGGCCTGCACGATCGCCGCGTGCAGCCGGTCGAGCCCCTTGCCCGTGGTCGCCGACACGGTGACCAGCGGCGCGCCCCTCAGTTGCGGCAACAGCTTCTCGAAGGCCGCGCGCAGGGCGCGCAGCTTGTCTTGCTTGTCGTCTTCGAGGTCCCACTTGTTCACGGCGACCACCACCGCGCGGCCTTCGCGTTCGGCAAGGTCCGCGATGCGCAGGTCCTGCGTTTCGAACGGAATGGCGGCGTCGAGCAGGACGACCACCACCTCGGCGAAGCGCACGGCGCGCAAGCCGTCCGAGACCGACAGTTTCTCGAGCTTTTCCTGCACCTTGGCGCGCTTGCGCATGCCGGCGGTGTCAAAGATGCGCATGGGCACGCCGTCCCAGCTGACAGGAATCGAGATTGCATCGCGGGTGATCCCTGCCTCGGGGCCGGTGAGCAGGCGATCCTCGCCCAGAATGCGGTTGATCAACGTGGATTTGCCCGCGTTGGGTCGACCCACCACCGCCACCTGCAGCGGGCGGGCAAGGGTCGGCATGCGGATCTCGGACGGGGTGTAGCTGTCGTCGCTGCCGTCATCCTCGGGCAGGTCGACATCGGTGTCGGGGGCTGTTTCGACATCCTCGCGCGCGGCGCGTTCGTTGAAGGCATCGCCGATCGGGCGGAGCACCTCGTAGAGATCGCTCAGACCTTCGCCATGTTCGGCGGACAGACGCACCGGTTCGCCAAGACCCAGAGAATAGGATTCAATCACGCCGGACTCGCCCGCGCGGCCCTCGGCCTTGTTGGCCACAAGGATCACGCGCGCGGCGCGGCGGCGCAGGATTTCGGCAAAGAATTCGTCCGCAGGGGTGATGCCCATGCGCGCGTCGATGACGAAGAAGCAGACATCGGCCATGTCTACGGCCCGTTCAGTCAGCCGCCGCATGCGGCCCTGCAGGCTTTCGTCGGTGGCCTCTTCCAGACCGGCGGTGTCGATCACAGTGAACTTGAGGTCGCCCAGCCGCGCGGCGCCTTCGCGCAAGTCGCGCGTCACGCCGGGCTGGTCATCGACCAGCGCCAGCCTCTTGCCGACGAGGCGGTTGAACAGGGTCGACTTGCCCACATTGGGCCGCCCCACGATGGCGAGGGTAAAGGACATGTGCGTTCACGGCTTCCGCGTTGGTCAGGCGGGCGGTCTAGCCTATCGCGGGCTTAACGGAAAGCCAGAAGCTGACCACGGGTATTGACGACATAAAGCGTGCCACCTGCAACGACCGGGCCGGTGGTCGCGCCGCCCGGCACCTCGACCGTCGAGAGCAGCGCGCCGTTCTCGGGCGAGAAGGAGCGCATGAGCCCGTCATTTGACACCACCACAAGACGTCCTCCTGCGAGCACGGGGCCGTGATGGGCGAAGATCTCGGCCCGGCGGCGCGGCTTGTCGCGCACGAAGCCCGGCAGTTCCACGCGCCAGATGGGCATCCCCGTCGCGGCGTCGAAGCGGATCAGTTCGTTGCGGTCGCTCACCGCGAAGATGCTGTCGCCTGCAGGCCAGACCGGGCTGAGCGCGCCCTCGCGCGCGGTCCAGAGCCGTTCGCCATTGCCCATGGAAAAAGCAACGAGCCGCCCGGAATGGTTGCCCGCATAAAGTACGTCACCGACCACGACCGGCGCACCCGTAACGTCGGAATAGCGCGACGCGGCGCGGCCCGTGCGCTGCCCCGCGACCGAAGCATTCCAACGTCTCAGACCGCCTTGCTGAAAGGTCGAGATCAGCTCACCCGATCCGAAGGCGAAGACGGCCAGACCATCGGCCACCACCGGCGCGGGCGCGCCGAGGATATTGGCGGGCGAGGGTGTCGCCGAAATCTGCCATGCGATCCGCCCGGTATCGGCGCGCAACGCCCAGCCGGTATCGTCACCCGCAACCAGATAGAGAAGTCCGCCCGAAACCGTGGGGCTGCCGCTGCCCGTCGCGTCCAGCTGCTGGCGCCAGATCACCTGCCCAGTGGCGGCATCGAGTTTCGCCACCTCGCCGAAGCCGAGCGAGACGTAAAGCGCACCGCTGTCATAGGCCATGCCGCCGCCGGTGGCATCGCCGTCACGGTCGCGCTCCGGGCGGATGTCCTGTGCCCAGAGGGTCGCGCCTTCGGGGGTCACCGCGGTCACGCGGGCGGAGGCGTCAAGAGTGTAGATGCGTCCGCCCCCCACCACCGGATCGGCGGTGATGCGCTGCTGGCGGCTGTCACCCGCACCGATATTGACGGTGAAGGCCAACTGCGGATCGGCGCGGAGCGCCGGATGCGCCACGCGCACCGACGGCGTGCCGAAGGCCTGCGGCCATTCGGCATTCGCGATCTCAGTAGCCAGACGGATCGCTCGGCTGCCTTCGGGTTCGGCCGGTTCCGGCGCGACGAAGGCAGCGGGAAGGATGTTCTCGCGTTCGCCGGGCAGGATCAATTCATCTTCGCCGCAGGCGCCGAGCGCCAGAAGAGCGAGGCCTGCTGCCCAGAAACGGGCGGTTTGTCTATTGGTCACTGCACGCATCTGCCCGGGCCTGTCCTTCATTCGCTGTGGCGTCGCCTTTGCCCGCGTCATCCGCCGGACCCGGCCGCGGCCTCTGGCGTGCCGCCCAATGCAACAATCGCCTGCCCGGCGCGTTGTTGCAAGTCCGAGGTCACTTCGGCGTCGATCAGGATCGCCTGCAGGCGCGCGATGGCCGCCTCGGTGTCACCGGCACGGATGTCGAGCAGTGCAAGCTGTTCCTGCGCCAGAAGGCGCAGCGGCAGGCCGGGTTCGGCCAGCGCCTCGAACGCGGTGCGCAGATCGGCAGGGTCGCGGTCGGACGCGGTCAGGCTGAGCGCCTTGAAGGCCGCGATCTGGCGGTAGATTTCAGGCAGATCGGGGGTGACCGCGATGGCGTCGAGAAGCGATGCCGCTTCGCCCGCGCGGCCATCCGCGGCCAGTTCCGCCGCCAGCAGGAAATCGCGCACGGTACCTGCACCGGGCGAGGCGGGATCGATCGCGCGCAGCGCGTCGATGCGCGCAGGCGTACCCGGCCCTTCCATCGCCGCAACGAGCGCGTCGCCCGCGGCCTGGGCCTGCGCCTGGGCCTGCGCATTGGACCATTCGCGCCAGGCAGTGCCGCCCACGATGCCGAGGATCACGACGACCGCGATCCAGCCATAGCGGCGCAGCAGTCCGAAAAGCCGGTCGCGGCGGACCTCTTCGGTCACCTCGTCGATGAAGCTGTCGGTATTGCTCATGCCTGACCTTTCCGGCTGCCCCACGGCGGGCGGACTGCGTTTGCCGTCTTCCTTACCGCGCGGCGCGGGGCAAGCCAAGCCTTGCCGCCGTCGCCGGAGCGGGGTGTCTTGAAGTCGGCAGCGCAAAGACCTAATTCTGAACTGGTCGGTTCAGTCGGCGGGTCTATAATCACCGCGCGAGTGATGCTGTACCGTCCGCGCCGCGGATCAGACCAGAGCAGGGAAGGCCTCGTATGCGTATCGTCCCGATGATCACCGCGGTTCTGGTGGTGGGATTTTTGTACTTCCTCGTTTTCGAGCGCGACGAGCTTGTCGCCTTCGCGCGGGACGAACACGCGGGCGCGGCCGCGCCTCAGAGCGCCGCGCCGCAGGCCGTTCCGGACGCGCCCGCCGATGCGGTGGGCGTCGTGGTGCAGACATCGCGCGCCCGCGAAATCGACACGGCGGTGATTCTGCGCGGCCAGACCGAAGCCGACGCCGAGGTCGAGGTTCGGTCGGAAACCTCGGCCGTGGTGGTATCGGAACCGCTGCCCAAGGGCCTTTTCGTCGAGAAGGGAGAGGTTCTGTGCCGTCTCGATCCCGGGACGCGGCCGACCGCCCTCGCCGAGGCACAGGCGCGACTGGCCGAAGCGCAGGCGAGCCTGCCCGCCGCCGAAGCCGCCAAGGCCGAGGCCGAGGCCCGCGTGATCGAGGCCGAGGCGCGGCTGGACGAGGCCGAGATCAACGACAACGCCGCCCGCCAGCTGAGCGAAGGCGGCTTCGCATCCACCACCCGCGTGGCGACGACGCTGGCCGGGGTGCGCTCTGCCGAGGCGGGCGTGCAGGCGGCGCGCTCGGGCCTCGAATCGGCGCGGCGCGGCATTGCGTCGGCCCGGTCGGGCATTCAGGCGGCCGAATCCGCGATCGTCGCCGCCCAGACCGAGATCGACCGTCTGACCATCACCGCCCCCTTCGCGGGAGTTCTGGAAACCGACACCGCCGAGCTTGGCAGCTTCATGCAGCAGGGCAGCCTTTGTGCCACGGTGATGCGGCTCGACCCGATCAAGGTGGTGGGCTTCGTGCCCGAAACCGATGTCGACCGCATCGAAGTCGGTGCGCCGGCCGGTGCAAGGCTGATCTCGGGGCGCGAGATCGTGGGCCGTGTGACCTTCCTGTCGCGCTCGGCCGACGAGACGACGCGCACCTTCCGCACCGAGATCGAGGTCGCCAACCCCGATTTCTCGATCCGCGACGGCCAGACCGCCGAAATCCTGATCGGTGCCGAAGGCCGCATTTCGCATCTTCTGCCTGCCTCGGCGCTGACGCTCGACAATCTCGGGCGGCTGGGCGTGCGCGTGGTGAAGACAGACGGTCTTGTCGGCTTCGTCCCCGTCACCATCCTGCGCGACACGGTCGATGGCGTCTGGCTGGGCGGCCTGCCGGAAGAGGCCGACGTGATCGTCATGGGTCAGGATTTCGTGACCGAAGGCGTACGCGTCGCCGTCACCTACCGCGAGGTCGCCAAGTGACCGGCGTCGTCCAGTGGGCGGCCGACCGGGCGCGGATGATTCTTGCCTTCATCGCGCTGTCGCTTGTCGTGGGCGGCTATGCCTATGTCAGCCTTCCGAAAGAGGGCGAGCCGGATATCGAGATCCCCGCGCTGTTCGTGTCGGTGCAGTTCCCGGGCATTTCGGCCGAAGACAGCGAAAGCCTGCTGGTCAAGCCGATGGAGACGGAACTGGCCGATCTCGACGGGCTGGAAAAGATGACCTCGACCGCCGCCGAGGGCTATGCGGGCGTCGTGCTGGAATTCGAGTTCGGCTGGGACAAGACCGCGATCATGGCCGATGTGCGCGATGCGATGAACGCAGCACAGGCCGACTTCCCCGACAGCGCTGAACAATATTCGATTTCCGAGATCAACTTCTCGGAATTCCCGATCATCATCGTCAACCTGACGGGCCAGGTGCCCGAACGGACGATGGCGCGCATCGCGAAGGACCTTCAGGACGATCTCGAAGGTCTCGACGCCGTGCTTGAGGCCGGCATCGCGGGCAACCGTGAAGAGATGCTCGAGGTGATTATCGATCCGCTGCGGCTCGAATCCTACAACGTCACCGCGACCGAACTCATCAACGTGGTGCAGAACAACAACCTGCTGGTCGCCGCGGGCGAGGTGGAAACCCCCGGCGGCGCCTTCGCGGTCAAGATCCCGTCGTCCTTCGACGACCCTCGCGATGTCTATTCCCTGCCGGTCAAGATCAACGGCGACCGCGTCGTGACGCTGGGAGATCTGGCCGAGATCCGCTTCACCTTCGAAGACCGCAAAGGCACCGCCCGGTTCAACAGCGAGCCGACGTTCGCACTGCAAGTGGTCAAGCGCAAGGGCTTCAACCTGATCGACACCGCGGCGCTGGTGCGCGAAACGGTCGCCGCGGCCCAGACCGACTGGCCCGAGGAACTGCAGGCCGCGGTGCTGGTCGGCACGTCCAATGACCAAAGCCGCATCGTGGGCTCGATGGTGAGCCAGCTGGAAGGGTCGGTCCTGACCGCCGTGGCGCTGGTGATGATCGTCGTGCTGGCCTCGCTGGGTAGCCGGGCGGCGCTGCTGGTGGGTTTCGCGATTCCGACCTCGTTCCTGCTGTGCTTTGCCTTCCTCGCGGTGATGGGGGTGACGATCTCGAACATCGTGATGTTCGGGCTGATCCTGGCCGTCGGCATGCTGGTCGATGGTGCGATCGTCGTGGTGGAATACGCCGACAAGCGCATCAAGGAAGGCTCGGGCCCGATGCACGCCTATGTCGAGGCCGCGCAGCGCATGTTCTGGCCGGTGGTGTCGTCGACCGCGACGACACTCTGCGCCTTCCTGCCGATGCTGTTCTGGCCCGGGGTTCCGGGCGAATTCATGGGCATGCTGCCGGTGACGCTGATCTTCGTGCTGTCGGCATCTCTCGTGGTGGCGCTGATCTATCTGCCGGTGATGGGCGGCGTATCGGGCCGGATGAGCCGGACCTTCGGCCGTGCCGCCGACGGATTGCGCGCCACCACGCCGTGGTGGCTGCGCGCGGCGCTGGTGCCTGTCGCGCTCTATTCCATGTTCCTCGGCGCGATGCAGGTGCTGAACCCGGCCTACCTCCTGCCCGATGGCGTGCCGCTGCTGGCGGCGGAACTCTTCGGCGCGGCGGTCTTCATCGCGGGCGCCTTCGCGGCGTCGATCACGCTCGACGCCGCGCGCATCGAACGCCCGGCCCGCCGCATCCGCGCCGGATACCACCGCACGCCCTTCGGCTGGGTCATCCATGCGATCGCGGGCAACCCGGTCATGCCGGTGGTGACGCTGGCCGCCGTGGCCTTCGCGGTCGTCACCGTCTTCGCGGTTTACGGCCAGAACAACCGCGGCGTCGAATTCTTCGTGGAAAGCGAACCGGAACAGGCCACGGTCTATGTCCGTGCGCGCGGCAACTTCTCGCTCGCCGAGGCTGACGACATGGTGCGCCAGGCCGAAGAGATCGTGATGGCCCACCCCGCCGTCATCAACGTCTTCGCCTTCGCGGGCGAAGGCGGGCTGGACACGGCGGGCCCCGGCACGACGCAGCCCAAGGACACGATCGGTCAGGTCCAGTTCGAGATCATCCCCTGGGAAGACCGGCCAACCCAGACCGAAACGTGGTTCTTCGGTCTGCTCGAACGGGAGGTGGTCGCCTATGCCTTCGACGGCGACCGGGTGATCGCCGAACTGGGCGAAGAGTTGGCGAAACTGCCGGGCTTCGAGGCCGAGGTGCTGGCGCTGGAACAGGGCCCGGGACAGGGCAAGCCGGTGCATCTGCGCCTCAAGGGCGACAGCTGGGACGACCTGCGCGCCGCCGCCGCCTCCGCGCGCGCGGTCTTCGACGCGACGCCGGGGCTGATCCTTGTCGAGGACACGCTGCCCCTTCCGGGCATCGACTGGCAGATCAACGTCGATGTGGAACAGGCGGGCCGCTACGGCGCCGACGTGGCGACCGTGGGCGCGATGGTACAGCTGGTCACGCGCGGCATCTTGCTGGACACGATGCGTGTGGACACCAGCGACGAAGAGATCGAGATCCGCGTCCGCCTGCCCGAGGAAGACCGCGTCCTGTCGACCCTCGACACGCTGAAGGTGCGCACCCGCGACGGGCTGGTGCCGTTGTCGAACTTCATCAGCCGCGAACCGGTGGCCAAGCTGGCCGAGATCAACCGCGTGAACCAGCAGCGCTACTATGACGTGAAGGCCGACGTGGCGACGGGCCTTGTCAAGTTGGTCACCGGCCAGGGCGCGGACGAACGGCCTCTGGCCATCGCGCGCGGCGTCGATGCGGCACAGGCCGGGGAGGCCGGACTCCTCCGCCTGCCGGGCAGCGAGACCGGATACCGGGTGAGCCTGTTCGAGGACGGGGTCGGCAGCACCGACCTTGCCGCCGCGGTCGACGCGGGCGGGGTCCGCGCCGTGCCGGTCAACCCCAACGAACGCATCGCTGTGTTGAGCGAGTGGCTGGCGACCGACCCCCTGCCCGCCTCGATCAGCTGGGAATGGACCGGCGATCAGGAGGAACAGGAAGAATCGGGCGCCTTCCTCATGCAGGCCTTCGCGGGCGCTCTGGGGTTGATGTTCATTATCCTGCTGGCGCAGTTCAACAGCTTCTACAACGCGGTGCTGGTCCTTCTGGCGGTGATCCTGTCCACCACGGGCGTGCTGATCGGGATGATGGTGATGAACCAGCCCTTCTCGATCATCATGACGGGCACGGGGATCGTCGCGTTGGCGGGGATCGTAGTGAACAACAACATCGTGCTGATCGACACCTATCAGGAATACGCCCGCTACATGCCCCGGATCGAGGCGATCACGCGCACGGCCGAGGCACGCATCCGCCCTGTCCTTCTGACCACGATCACCACCATGGCGGGCCTTGCGCCGATGATGTTCGGGCTCAGCCTCGATTTCATCAACGGCGGCTATTCGATCGACAGCCCCACCGCGCTGTGGTGGAAGCAGCTGG
Organism: Aestuariivita sp.; assembly: GCA_018401465.1. Taxonomy (GTDB): domain Bacteria; phylum Pseudomonadota; class Alphaproteobacteria; order Rhodobacterales; family Rhodobacteraceae; genus JAGYKE01. The sequence continues at coordinate 1,926,323 of JAGYKE010000004.1, read as the reverse complement.
CCACCGCCGTGGTCTTCGGGCTGGGCGTGGCGACGGTGCTGACGCTGGTGGTGACACCGTCGCTTCTGGCGCTGCGCATCTGGGTGACGACCTATGCGCTCTGGCTCGCCCGGGCACTGGCGCGTCTGTCGTTCGGCCGGGCCAGCCGCGCGGCACAGGACTGGGCGCTGCAGCGCGCCGCCCGCGCTGTGAAGGCGCCCGAGATCATTTGGGAAGACGTCCCTGACAGCGCCCCGGTCATGCCGGTCTCTGCCCCGCTCAAGGCGGCGGAATGATCTGAGCGGTGCGGGGGGGCATCGTCCATTGTTCTTGAACCAATGGCGAACAATGAACGTTGCCCCGGGCCGCCGGTCTCAGGCGGCCTCGTCCGATTGCTGGCGGTTCCAGAGCTGCGCATAGCGGCCGTGTCGTGCCAGAAGCTGGTCATGGGTGCCGCGCTCCACCACCTCGCCCGCCTCGAGCACGACGATCAGGTCCGCCTCGGCGATGGTGGAGAGCCGGTGCGCGATGGTGAGCACGGTGCGGCCCTGACCGGCGCGGGCCAGCGCCTCCTTGATCTCGGCCTCGGTGTCGCTGTCGAGCGCGCTCGTCGCCTCGTCGAGCAGCAAGATGGGCGGGTCCTTGAGCAGCGTGCGGGCGATGCCGACGCGCTGCTTTTCGCCCCCCGACAGTTTCAGGCCCCGTTCCCCCACCGCGGTTTCATAGCCTTCGGGCAGCGAGAGGATGAAGTCGTGGATCTGCGCGGCGCGGGCGGCGGCGAAAATTTCTTCCTCGGTCGCGCCGGCGCGGCCATAGGCGATGTTGTAGCGGATCGTGTCGTTGAACAGCACCGTGTCCTGCGGCACGACGCCGATGGCGGCATGCAGGCTTTCCTGGGTGACGTCGCGGATGTCCTGGCCGTCGATGGTCAGCCGCCCACCGGTCACGTCGTAGAAGCGGAACAGGAGCCGCCCGATGGTGGATTTGCCCGACCCGGTGGCACCGACTATGGCGACCGTCTGGCCCGGTTCGGCGACAAGATCGACACCTTTGAGGATCTTGCGCGCGGCGTCATAGCCGAAACGCACATCTTCCAGCGCGACGCGCCCGCCCGTCACCCGGAGCGGCTGCGCACCCGGCTTGTCCGAAACCTCGGCGGGTTGTTCCAGAAGGTCGAACATCTCGCCCATGTCGACAAGGCTCTGGCGGATTTCACGATAGACGGTGCCAAGGAAATTGAGCGGGATGGTGATCTGGATCATGTAGGCGTTGACCATGACGAAATCGCCCACGGTCAGCCGCCCCTCCTGCACCCCGATCGCGGCCAGCACCATGACCCCGATCAGCCCGCCGGTGATCAGGAAGGACTGGCCGAAGTTCAGGAAGGCCAGCGAATAGGCGGTCTTGAGCGAGGCGCGCGCATAGGCCTCCATAGCACGGTCATAGCGTTGCGCCTCGCGTTCCTCCGCACCGAAATACTTGACCGTCTCGAAGTTCAGGAGGCTGTCGATCGCCTTCTGGTTGGCGTCGGTGTCCTGTTCGTTCATCTCGCGGCGCAGCTTCACACGCCATTCGGTGACCGCGAAGGTGAACCAGACGTAGAGTGCGATGGTGACAACGACGATCAAGAGATACCACGCATCGAAGAGCACCGTCAGGATCACCGCGATCATCAGCAGTTCGAGCACCAGCGGCCCGATCGAGAACAGCAGGAAGCGCAGCAGGAAATCGACGCCCTTCACGCCGCGTTCGATGATGCGCGACAGCCCGCCGGTCTTGCGCGTGATGTGATAGCGCATGGACAGCCGATGGATGTGCCGGAAAGTCTCGATGGCGAGCGCGCGCAGCGCGCGCTGGCCCACGGCGGCGAAGGCCGCGTCGCGAAGCTGCTGGAAGCCCACATTCAGCAGCCGGGCCATGCCATAGGCCACCGTCAGGCCGACCGCCCCCAGCACGAGATCGGGCACCCCTTCGCCCGACAGCGCATCGACCGCATACTTGTAGATTACGGGAATACCGACCGCGACGATCTTGGAGAGCAGCAGAAAGCCGATCGCAGCCAGCACACGCACCTTCACGCCAGTCTCGCCCGGCGGCCAGAGATAGGGTGCAACCTTGCGGATCGTGCGCCAGCCGGAGCGGCGTTCGTCCTGCGCAATGGTGTCGGTCATGTTGGTCCTGATTTCAGTCCGGTAAGGTGAAGACCTGACCGGGATAGATCAGGTCGGGATCCCGGATCGCGTCGCGGTTGGCCTCGAAGACGCGCACGAAAAGCATGCCGTCCCCGTAGCGCTCGCGCGAGATCGCCCAGAGCGTGTCGCCCGCCTGCACTGTCAGCTGCCGGACGGGCAGCGCGGGGGGCACCGCGGCGGCGGCGGCTTCTGCAGCGGCAAGCGCTTCGGGCGCCTCGCGCTGAAACGGGGTTTCGAGCCGCGAGCTCACCGCCCCGTCCGCGTCCAGCGCATCGAGACGCAAAGTATATATCCCCGGTGTCACATCCGCCAGAGCGGCGCGCCAGCGCCCGTCCTCGGCTGCGGCCAGATCGGCCACGGAGCGGTTGTCGAGATAGACGCGGATCGCGGCGCTCGCGGCCGCGCGGCCCGACAGAAGGACCGCACCGTCAGCGCCATAGCCGATCGTGTCGAGCATGATCTGTGCAGGCGGAGCATCCGGCGCGGGGGTGGCGGGTTGCAGAAGTTCCACGCCCTGCGCGTCGGCGCGCAGGACGGCGATGGCGGCAGGGGCTGCAGGAGTGGTTTCGGATTCGGGTGCGGCGTCGGCGGCGGGGGCGGCGATTGCTTCTGCAGTGGCGGCCTCTGCGGTGGTTGCCTCTGTCTTGGGGGCCTCGGCCACGGGGGTCTCGACCGTGCTCTGGGCGGGTTCTTCCGCTGCCGCCTCGGCGGTGACGGTTTGAGCAGGGCTGTCCTTCGGGTGAGGCGCGGCCTCGGCCACAGTCACCGGCGCGGGCGCGAGGATGATGTCCTCCACCGACAGAGCCGTCCGGTCATCCTGCGTGGCGCGGAGCGTCAGCACCCGCGCAAGGGTGCTGGGCGTCAGGGAAAGGATCGCGACGAATTCGCCCCCCGCATCGGCGGTCACAGTGTCGAGATCGGACCCGTCGAGCAGCACGGTCACCGTGCTGCCCGGCGCGCTTTGCCCGGCGACGACGGTCATACCGTCCGGCGCGGCGCGCACCACGTCGAAGCGGGGCGCGGGCAACGGGGCGGCATCGACCTGCGGCAAGGGATCCGCCGCTGCGGGTTCGGGTCGTGACAGGGCGGCGGTCTCTTTCGGAGCGGCGGCAGGCACGGCCTCGGCGGTTTTTTCTTCGACCGATGCTTCGGCGGCAGGTTGCGCGGCCGGGGTTTCGGCCTGCGTCTCGTCGGTCGGCGCGGCGGCGGTGTCCACAACGGGCGCTTCGGCCTGCGTCTCGTCGGTCGGCGCGGCGGTGGTGTCCGCGACGGGCGCTTCGGTCTGCGTTTCAGCCACGGGCGCCCCGGTCGGTGCCGGGACGGCTGCCTGTTCGACCGGGGTCTCGCGCGGTGCCTCTTCGGTCGGCGCGGCGGCGGTCGTTTCCGTGGCGGGCGCTTCGGTCTGCGCCTCGGCGACGGGTGTCGTGACGGGTGTCGCGACGGGGGCTTCGGCCACGAGTTGGGGGGCCGGGGTCGCCGGGGCCACGGCCTGTGGCAGGGCCGCGTCCTGCGGAGCCGGGGCCACGCCCCGGGGGCCGAGCGTGCCGGTGGCGTAGAACACGCCCGCGATCACCGCCGCAACGGCACCCAGCGCGGCGATGCCGCCCGCCGGAGACAGGCCCAAGAAACCCTGCTTCGCTGACATTTTTGTCCTTCCCGCCACCGAACCCTGATGGTTGAGCGACCCGCCCCGTCAGGCTATCAGGGTCGAAAGTCGTTGCCCCAACCCCGAAAGGACGCCCTATGGCCGCCAAATCCGTCTGTGTGTATTGCGGATCGCGCAGCGGCGCAATCCCGGCCTATGCGCAGGCCGCCGAGGCGCTTGGCACCGCCATCGCGCGGGCAGGCTGGCAGCTGGTCTATGGCGCGGGGGATGTGGGCCTGATGGGGATCGTGGCGCGCGCGGCGCAAGGAGCGGGCGGCGACACGTTCGGGGTGATCCCTGAACACCTCGTGCGGCGCGAGGTCGGCAAGGCGGACCTGACGGCCTATGTCGTCACCGAAACGATGCATGAACGCAAGAAGGTCATGTTCATGAACGCCCATGCGGTCGTCGTGCTGCCGGGGGGCGCGGGGTCGCTCGACGAATTCTTCGAAGTGCTCACCTGGGCGCAGCTGGGCCTGCACGACAAGCCGATCCTGCTTCTGAACACCGAAGGCTACTGGGACCCCCTTCTGACGCTGATCGACCATGTCATCGCGCAGGGCTTCGCCGATGCATCGCTGCGCGCGCTGATCACGGTGGTGCCTACGGTCGAGGATGCTGTCGGAACCCTTGCCGCGCAAATGTAGGGACGCGCCTGTCGCCGGAATGAAGAAGCCCGCGCCATGGCGCGGGCCTTTGCCGTCAGGACGTCGCGACCGGTCACATGCGGCTTGCGACGTTTTCCCAGTTCACCAGCGTATCGAGGAAGTTCGACAGGTAAGCGGGCCGCTTGTTGCGGAAGTCGATGTAGTAGGAATGTTCCCACACATCGCAACCCAGAAGGGCCGTCTGGCCAAAACAGAGCGGGTTCACGCCGTTCTCGGTCTTGGTGACCTTGAGGCTGCCGTCGGCGTCCTTGACCAGCCAGCACCAGCCCGAACCGAACTGGCCCGCACCGGCGGCGGCGAAGTCGTCCTTGAACTTCTGGACCGACCCGAAGCTTTCGGTCAGCGCCTTTTCCAGTTCGCCCGGCATCGCGCTCGCGCCCGGGGTCATCATTTCCCAGAACTGGTTGTGGTTCCAGAGCTGGCTGATGTTGTTGAAGATGCCGTTCTGCGCCACGGCTGTCTTGTTGTAGGTGCCGACGATGATCTCTTCCATCGTCTTGGTTTCCCACTCGGTCCCCGCGATCAGCTTGTTGCCGTTGTCGACATAGGCCTTGTGATGCAGGTCGTGGTGGTATTCGAGCGTTTCCTTCGACATGCCCTTCGAGGCAAGCGCGTCGTGGGCATAGGGAAGGTCAGGAAGTTCGAAAGCCATTTTGGGCCCCCCGCTTATTGTTGAGGTCGTGACTGGGTCTTTAAATGCGGCGGTGCCTTGGGAAGGTCAAGGGCGGGCATCAGAAGACCCCCACCTCCGAACCCTCCTGCGCCGAGACCTTGAGAAGATCGAACACATATTGCGCGACCGACCGGAAACAGACGATCCGGAAGGTGCGGTCGTCCTCCATCCAGAAGGCGGCAGGCACCTGAGCGAGTTTCGTGCGGCGCATCATTCCGGGCCGGAACGCCTGCGGGGCAAGGTCCACCGGGGCGAGCTTTGATAGAACCTCGCGCGCAAGAGGACCCGAGACGCGGAAGACTGCCCGCGCGTCCGACACGTTGACGACGAGCGCGTGTTCCCCGGCCAGCACCTGTTCCATCGCTGCGATGGTCATCGCAACTTCGGCATGAGGGCAAAGGACGAGCACTTCGTCCGGCGACATCCAGCACAGGCCATGCTCGCCCTTGATCTTCGCCTCGCCCCGGGCGGGCATGTCGGTGCCGGCGGCTGCCGTCGCGGCCTTGATCACGACTGCCGAAGCGAGATCCCCGCGCAGCGTGATCATGCCCTGCAGGCCAGTTTCCGCGATCTGGGCGATGCCGGTGAAGGCCGCGCGGTTCAGGGCCGATACGGGATCAGACATTCTGCTTTGCTCCTTCCTTGTCGTGGAAGACAGGGTCCACGATCTTGGCGCGGTAGGTCTTGCCGTCGGTGCCGGGGAAGTCGATCACTTCGCCCATGCGGTCGGGTCCGTGTTTGACAAGGCCCATGGCGATGCCCCGCCCCAAAGTGGGCGAGAAATAGGTGGACGTCACGCGCCCGATGGTGACGCGCTGACCGTTGGCGTTCAGCCCCTCGCCCACCGCATAGGCCCCGTCCGGCAGGACCGAGCCATCGACGGTTTCCAGCCCGACCAGCTTCCAGCGGCCCGGGTCGGTCATGTGGGCACGTTCCTGCCCGCGCTTGCCGATATAGTCGGCCTTCTTCTTAGAGATCGCCCAGTCAAGGCCCAGATCCTGCGGGATCACCGTGCCGTCGGTTTCATCCCCGATCATGATGAAGCCCTTCTCGGCCCGCATGATGTGCAGCGCCTCGGTGCCGTAAGGCATGGCGCCGAATTCCGCGCCTGCCTCCATCAGTGCCTCCCAGAAGGCGAGGCCCTGGCTTGCCCGCACCGCGATCTCGTAGCTGAGTTCACCCGAGAACGAGATGCGGTAGACCCGCGCGTCGAAGTCGCCGATGCGCCCGTCGGCCCAGGCCATGAAGGGCAGCGCCTCGGCTCTGACGTCCATGCCGCCCAGCTTTTCCAGCACCTTGCGCGCGTTCGGGCCGACGACGGCGACCTGCGCGAACTGTTCGGTCACGTTGGCGACATAGACCTTCCAGTCCCACCATTCGGTCTGGAGCCATTCCTCCATATGCGCATGGATGCGGTCGGCCCCGCCGGTGGTGGTGTGGCACAGGAACGTATCCTCATCGATGCGCGCGACCACGCCGTCATCGGTGAGAAAGCCATTCTCGGTGCACATCAGGCCATACCGGCATTTGCCAACGGGCAGCGTCGACATCATGTTGGTGTAGAGCATGTCGAGGAATTTCCCCGCATCCGGCCCCTTCACGATCAGCTTGCCCAGCGTGGATGCATCAAGCAGACCAAGGGCTTCACGGGTGTTCTTCACCTCGCGCATCACCGCGTCATGGACGCTTTCGCCCTTGCGCGGGAAGGCATAGGGCCGCCGCCACTGGCCGACCGGTTCCCAATCGGCACCATGCGCCTCGTGCCAGCCATGGATCGGCGTGCGCCGGATGGGCTGGAACACGACGCCCCGCGCCTCGCCCCCGATGGCGCCCATGGAGATGGGCGTATAGGGCGGGCGGAAAGTGGTGGTGCCGGTCTGCGGGATCGGTTGGCCCAATGCATCCGAAAGGATTGCAAGCCCGTTGATATTGCTCAGCTTTCCCTGATCCGTCGCCATGCCGAGCGTGGTGTATCGCTTGGCGTGTTCGACAGATTCAAAGCCTTCCTGCGCCGCCAGCTGGACGTCGGACACCTTCACGTCGTTCTGGAAATCGAGCCAGGTCTTGGTGCGCAATTCGACCTTCGCGCCCTGCGGCATGAGCCAGACGGGTTCGATGGGTGCATCGGCGCGGGCCGTCGTCTCGGGCGCCTTGGTGCGCTTGGCCTTGCCGCCTGCCGCCTTGCCCGCGGCAAGGCCCGCTGCATGGGCGTCTTCCAGCACGTGGGCCATGTCCAGCGCGCCGCTGGCCGCGCCCGCGCAGGTGACGAAACCCTGCCCGTCCGCGCCCGTGGGCGGATGGGCGGCGTCGGGGCGGAACATCGCCTGCGCGTCGTCCCAGAACAGCTTGCCGCCGCAATGGGACCACAGATGCACCACCGGCGACCAGCCGCCCGACATGGCGACCGCGTCGCAGGCGATCTCGTCCAGTACGCCGCCTTCGCCGGCCTGCGCGCAGATCTGCACCTTGGTCACGCGCTTGCCGCCCTTGACCTTGGCGATGGCGCGGCCCGTGTCGACGCGGATGCCAAGCGCCTTGGCCGCTTCCATCAGCGCGCCGCCGCCTTGCGCGCGCGCATCGACGATGCGCGGCACATCCAGGCCCGCCTTCTTCAGCACGATGGCGGTCAGATAGGCGTCGTCGTTGTTGGTGGCGATCACCGTGCGGTCGCCGGGCGACACGGCATAGTTCACGACATAATCGCGCACGGCCGAGGCCAGCATGACGCCGGGAATGTCGTTGCCCGCGAAGGAGAGCGGGCGTTCGATGGCCCCCGTGGCGCTGATGATCTGCTTGGCCCGGATCCGCCAGAGGCGATGGCGCGGGCCCGTCGCGTCAGGCGCGTGGTCGCGCAGCCGTTCATAGGCCAGAACATAGCCGTGGTCATAGACGCCCGCCCCCATGCAGCGCAGGCGCAGGGTGACGTTGGGCATGGCCTCGAGTTCGGCGACCGTGGCCGCGACCCAGTCCGCGGCCCCCTGCCCCGCGATCCGGTCTTCGTCGCGCGCGTCGACCGGGGCACGGCCGCCCCAATGGGCCGTCTGTTCCAGCACGAACACGCGCGCGCCGGTATCCGCCGCCGCCTTCGCCGCCTGCAGGCCCGCGACGCCGCCGCCGATCACCAGCACATCCGCATGGGTGTGGAAGTGTTCGTAGGTGTCGCCATCGCGATCCTTCGGCGCGCGGCCAAGCCCTGCGGATTGCCGGATGAAGGGTTCGTAGACGTGCTTCCAGAAGGGGCGCGGGTGGATGAACATCTTGTAGTAGAAGCCCGCGGGCAGGAAGCGTGCGAGGTAGGTGTTCACCGACCCGATGTCGAAATCGAGGCTTGGCCAGCGGTTCTGGCTTTCCGCCCGCAGGCCTTCGAAAAGTTCGGTCGTGGTGGCGCGCTGGTTGGGTTCGAACCGGCCGCCTTTCCCGAGATTGACCAACGCGTTGGGTTCTTCCGCCCCGCTCGCGACGATGCCGCGGGGGCGGTGATACTTGAACGACCGGCCCACCAGCATCTGGTCATTGGCCAGCAGCGCCGAGGCAAGCGTGTCGCCCGGATGGCCGCGCATCCACTTGCCGTCGAAGGTGAAGCGGAGCGGTTTGGAGCGGTCGATCAGGCGGCCAAAGCCGGTCAGGCGGGTGCTCATGTGCGGACCTCTGCGCCCGGGGCGGGCGTCGGAATATGCGTATTGGGGACGAGAAGAAGCATCAGCCGAACTCCCTCCAGCGCCAGCCGGGGCGTCTGGCGCTGATCTTGTCGCGGATCTCCTGCGGCGGTTCGGTGACCTGTGCGGAATAGGTGCCGAACACCTCGAGCGTGGCGGTGCAGCGCGCGGCGTGGAACCACTTGCCGCAGCCATATGCGTGGCGCCATCGTTCGAAATGCACGCCCTTGGGGTTCACCCGGTTGAAGAGATAGGATTCGAAGTCGTCATCGCTCGACCCCGGGCCGAAGCGTTTGAGGTGCGCCTCGCCACCGGCGGCGAGTTCCGTCTCGTCGGCCATGACGCCGCAACAGGGGCATTGAAGGATCAGCATGGCAGGGCTCCGGCAGGCGGGGCCGCGCGCAGGGAATCGTGGCGCGCGGCGGCAAAAGGGTCTAGACTGTCAGAAATTTCTGACAGAGGGCGATTGACATGGAACGGGAAACGGCGGCGATGCTGGTCTTCGGGGCGCTGTGCCTCGGCGTGCTGGTGATGTTCTGGCTGGAACGGCGTGCGGTAGCGCGGCGCAAGGCGAACGGCACCTATATCGACGTGTCCGACGTGATGTTCTTCGGGGCCGAAGCCACGAACAAGGCCCGCAAGTCCCGCGACTGAGCATAGGGCGCCCGGTCTGATTTTTCTGCGGTAAATCGCCATCAATGCGCCACCCCGGCCGCGACGCTTTCGTCGATGAAGCGGCCCGCGCGGAAGCGGTCGAGCGAGAATTCGGCGCACAGCGCCGAATGACCCGTCGCCATCAGTTCGGCAAAGCCCCAGCCCGACCCGGGGATCGCCTTGAACCCGCCGGTGCCCCAGCCGCAGTTGAGGAAGATGCCCTCGACCGGCGTCTTCGACAAGATGGGCGACCGGTCGCCCGTCATGTCCACGATCCCGCCCCATTGCCGCAGCATCTTGAGCCGCGAGATCATCGGGAAAGTCTCGATCAGCGCGCGCACGGTTTCCTCGATATGGTGGAAGGACCCGCGCTGGGTATAGTTGTTGAACCCGTCGGTGCCGCCGCCGATCACCATCTCGCCCTTGTCGGACTGGCTCATGTAGCCGTGCACGGTGTTGGCCATGACGACCACGTCCATGCAGGGCTTGATCGGTTCCGACACAAGCGCCTGCAGGCAAAGCGATTCCACCGGCAACCGGAAGCCCGCCATGTCGGCCAGAACGCCGGAATGGCCCGCCACGACGATGCCCAGCTTGTCGCAGTCGATGGCGCCCCGGGTGGTGTCCACACCGACGACCTTGCCGCCGTCGCGCCGGATACCTGTGACTTCGCATTTCTGGATGACGTGCATCCCCATGTCCGAGCACGCCCGCGCATAGCCCCAGGCGACCGCGTCGTGCCGCGCCGTGCCGCCGCGCGGCTGCCAGAGCGCGCCGAGCACCGGATAACGCGGCCCGTCGATGTTGATGATGGGGCACAGCTCCTTCACCTTTTCGGGGCCGATGAATTCGGTCGCCACGCCCTGCAGCGCATTGGCATGCGCGGTGCGCTTGTAGCCGCGGATCTCGTGCTGGGTCTGCGCCAGCATCATCACGCCGCGCGGGCTGAACATGACGTTGTAGTTCAGGTCCTGGCTGAGGTCTTCGTAAAGACTGCGCGACTTCTCATAGATCGCCGCCGACGGGTCCTGCAGGTAGTTCGAGCGGATGATCGTCGTGTTCCGCCCAGTGTTGCCGCCGCCGAGCCAGCCCTTTTCCAGGATCGCCACGTTGCGGATGCCATGGTTCTTCCCAAGGTAATAGGCCGTCGCCAGCCCGTGCCCGCCCGCGCCGATGATGATGGCGTCGTATTTCTTCTTCGGCTCGGGGCTGGCCCAGGCCCGGTCCCAGCCGCTGTGGTGGCGCAGCGCCTCGCGGGCGATGGCAAAGGCGGAATAGCGTTTCATGGGCACGAATCCGGTGCTGTGCGTTGCTGGCCCTGAATGGACCGGATGGCACACTGGCCCACGCTTTGAACCGTCGCAATATCGCGCGGTTGCGACATGAAGGCCGACCGGAGGATTTGCCTCTTTTTTCCGGCAGGTGGCGATTATAGATGGGTGCCATGAGTTTCTGGATCATCACCGCAGCGCTGGCCTTGCTCAGCGCCCTTCTCATCGGCCTTGCCCTCATCCGCGTCCGTGCGGGTGCGGACCCCGCCGCCGAATTCGACCTGCGCGTCTACCGCGACCAACTGAAGGAAATCGACCGCGACCTCGCCCGCGGCACCATCGGGGCCGAGGACGCCGAACGCCTGCGCGCCGAGGTGTCGCGCCGCATTCTGGCCGCCGGCGCGGAACTGGAGCGCGTCACGGGCGACGAGGCGCGCCGCGCGCCCGGCGCGCTGGCCGCGGCAGTGGTTACGGGTTTGGTGATGATCGGCGGCAGTTTCTGGTTCTACACGCAGCTCGGCCAGCCCGGCTATGGCGACCTTGCGCTGACCGACCGGCTAGCCATGGCCGAAGAGGCACGCCGCAACCGCCCGTCGCAGCAGGCGGCCGAGGCAACGCTGCCCCCCTCCATGCCGCGCGCGGATGTCCCGCCTGATTTCGTCACGCTGATGGAGCGTCTGCGCGAGACCGTCACGACGCGGCCGGGCGATCTGCGCGGGCACGAACTTCTGGCGCGCAACGAGGCCGCGCTCGGCAACTTCCGCGCGGCCTACGAAGCGCAAGGGCGCGTGCTCGAGCTCAAGGGCCCGGGTGCCACCGCGAAGGACTTTACCGATTACGCCGACATGCTGATCCTTGCCGCGGGCGGCTATGTCAGCCCCGAGGCCGAGAGCGCGCTGGCCGCCGCGCTCGAACGCGAACCGCGCAATGGACCGGCACTGTATTACTCCGGGCTGATGCTGTCGCAGGTCGGCCGCCCCGATCAGGCCTTCGCCATCTGGCAGCGGCTGCTGAGCGACGGGCCCGCCGACGCCCCCTGGATCGCACCCATCCGCCTGCAGATCGAGGACATGGCCGCGCGCGCGGGCGAGATCAACTTCACCCTGCCCCCCGCCGAAGACGCGCCCGCCCCCGGCCCCAGCGCCGACGATATCGCCGCCGCCGAGGACATGTCGGCGGAAGACCGGATGGAGATGATCCGAGGCATGGTGGTGCGCCTGTCGGACCGGCTGGCGACCGAAGGCGGAACGCCCGAGGAATGGGGGCGGCTGATCGGGTCGCTCAATGTGCTGGGCGATCAGGCGCAGGCGATCGCGGTCTACAACAACGCGCTCGAGGTCTTCGCGGACGATGCGGCCGCCATCGAGACGATCCGCGACGGCGCGCGTCAGGGCGGACTGATCCCGTGATCACCGACGACATCGCCGGGTTCCACGAGGCGCTGCACCCGGGCACGGCGATACTTGGGCTTGATCTGGGGGAAAAGACCATCGGCGTTGCGGTGTCAGACCGGCTCTGGTCGGTGGCCACGCCCCTCACCACGATCCGGCGGACGAAGTTCACCGCGGATGCGGCCGAGCTTCTGCGTCTGGTCGAGGGGCGCGCGGCGCGCGGCGTGATTCTGGGCCTGCCGCGCAACATGGACGGCAGCGAAGGCCCGCGCTGCCAGTCGACCCGCGCCTTCGCACGCAATCTCGACCGTCTGGCCGACCTTGTCATCGGCTTCTGGGATGAAAGACTGAGCACGGTTGCGGCAGAAAAGGCACTGCTCGAGGCGGATACGACCCGCAAGCGTCGCAAAGAGGTGATCGACCACGTCGCGGCGGGCTATATCCTCCAGGGGGCGCTTGACCGGATGCGCCATTTGGCAAGGCAGGACAGCCCATGAAGGACGACGTCTGGGAACGCCGCGAGATCGAATCGCCCTGCGTGAAGATCTGCGTCGTGCATCCTGCCGAACGGCTCTGCACCGGTTGCCTGCGCACGATCGACGAAATCACCCGCTGGTCGCGCATGTCTTCCGAGGACCGCGCCGCGGTCATGGCCGAACTGCCGTCGCGCGCCCCGCGCCTGCAGAAGCGCCGCGGCGGGCGTGCCGCGCGGCTCGGGCAGGGTTAATCCGGCGCCAGCCAGTCGGCGATCCGCGCTAGTTCCGGCCGGAAATAGGCGATGATGCGCGGCGGCCCTTGCGCCGCGGCCCAAGGTGCCACGCCGTGCAGCGCGAGCCGGTGGATCACATAGGCCTCGCCCGGACGGGCATGGACGGCGACGCGACGGCAGGTGGCGAAGACCTCGCGCCGTGCGGCCTGATAGGCGTCGGTGACGTCCACCTCTCCCCATCCTTCCGGATCGGTGCCGGCGAAGGCGCGGGCGAAGGCCGCGCGCATCAGGTGGTGGCTACCCTCCCACACCACGAGCGGCGCGGCGTCGGGGGCCGTGTCGGTCAAGGGCAGACCGAGGATCCAGGCATGGGGTTCGCGCAGATGGCGGCGGCGCGCGTCGCCTTCGGGCAGAAGACCGTCCACATGCGCCGCGTCGCGGTCGCGGCGATAGCGGAAGGCGGCGTCGCCCTCGCCCCGGCGCGGGCGCGGATAGCCGGGAAAGATGGCCGAGAGCTGGGCGCGGTGCAGGGCCGGCAGGGGCGCCAGCGCGTCGATCGCAGCCCCCGCCAGCGGCACGCCACCCACGTCGCCCCGCGCGTCGTTGTCCAGCGCATCGACGCCGACGAACCAGGTGCCTTCGCATTGGTGCCAGTGGGCAAGGGCGGGGTCGGCAAGCGCCGCCTCTGCCCGCAGCGATGCCGCGCGCGCCCAGTCGCGCAGGCGTGGATCGGAGGAAAACCGCACCCAGCCGCGCTGCGCGAGCCCCGCTACCACCCCAGCGCCTTGCGCAGCATGTTGAGTGCGACGACGATCAGGAAGACCGCGAAGACCCGGCGCAGGGGCTTGGGGTTCATCCGATGCGCTAGCCGCGCGCCCAAGGGCGCCGTCAGCAGCGTCATCGCGATGATGATCGCGAAGGCGGGCAGGTTCACCGCGCCGAACGTATAGGGCGGGCGTGTCGCGGGATCGACCGTGAGGAACAGGAACCCGATCACCGACGGCACCGCGATCAGCATGCCGAAGCCCGCCGCCGTCGCCACTGCCTGATGGATCGGGCGGCCATGCAGCGTCATCAGCGGCACGCCGAAACTGCCGCCCCCGATCCCCATCAGGACCGACAGCAGCCCGATCACCGGGCCGATGACCACGCGGCGCAGACCGCGGGGCATGTCCTGCCCCAGCCGCCAGTCGGGACGCCCGAACGCCATGTAAAGCCCGACCACAATGCCGAGCGCCGCGAAGAGAAGCTGCAGCGTCTGGGACCGCAGGCTCGCCGCCACCAGAACGCCCAGCGCCGCACCCACGACGATACCCGGCGCCCAGCCCCGCAGGATCGCCCAGTCGACCGCGCCGGTGCGGTTGTGCGCCATGACCGAGCGCGCCGAGGTGACGATGATGGTGGCGAGCGATGTGGCAAGACAGACCTGCATCAGCTGCGGCCCGGTGAAGCCCAGCGTCTCGAACACGTGGAAGAACGCCATGACAAGGACAATGCCCCCGCCCACGCCCAGAAGCCCGGCCAGCAGCCCCGCGACCGCACCCGCCACCAGCAGAAGCGCCAGCATCTGCACCAGAAGTCCCGGATCGGTCATCACCCTACCCCGCCCGTGCCGCGTCGCCCGCCTGCTCCACCGCCGCCAGTGCCGCGTCGACCAGTTCGGGTCCCGCCCCTGGGTGTGCCGCGCCCACCGACAGCGTCTGCCGCCACGCCCGCGCCCCGGGCCGCCCGGCGAACAGACCCAGCATGTGCCGCGTGATCTGGTGCAGACGCCCGCCCGCGGTCAGATGCGCCTCGATATAGGGCAGCATGCCGCGCACGGCGTCGAAGGGGTCGCTGTCCTCGTCCGCGCCGAAGATGCGCCGGTCGGCGGCACAGAGGATGTCGGCCGGCGTCTGGTAGGCCGCGCGCCCGATCATCACGCCGTCCAGCCCCCCGTCGAGGAAAGCGACCGCCTGATCGAGGCTGGTGATCCCGCCGTTGACCGAGATGTGCAGGTTCGAGAACAGCTCCTTCATCCGGTGGACAAGCGCATAATCGAGCGGCGGCACCTCGCGGTTCTCCTTCGGGCTCAGGCCCTTGAGCCAGGCCTTGCGGGCATGGATGGTGACCCGTTCGCACCCCGCCGCGACGATCTGCGCGAGGAATTCGGGCAGCACATGATCCGGGTCCTGATCATCGACGCCGATGCGGCATTTCACCGTGACGTCCACATCGACCGCGTCGCGCATCGCGCGCACGCACTCGGCGACAAGCGCGGGCCGTTCCATCAGCACCGCCCCGAAAGAGCCCGACTGCACGCGGTCGGAGGGGCAGCCGACATTGAGATTGATCTCGCAGAAACCAGCCCGTTCCCCCAGCCGCGCGGCGAAGGCCAGTTCGGCCGGGTCCGACCCGCCAAGCTGGAGCGCGACGGGATGTTCTTCCGCGCTGTGATCCAGCAGATGCAGCGCGCCCCCCCGGATCAGCGCAGCCGATGTCACCATCTCGGTGTACAGCAGCGTCTGCCCGCTGAGCCTGCGGTGCAGGACACGGCAATGGCGATCGGTCCAATCCATCATGGGGGCCACGGACAGGCGCGCGGCCCTCGCGGCTATGTTCATGGGCATTCAACGATCTCCCTCGGGTGCGCCCCCTGCCGGAACGTGCCCGCTTTGGGCACCATACGCACACGGCCTTTAGCCTGCCACCCCACACCGTGGAAAGACAGGAAGACCACGGAGTTTGTGAGCTTCTCCCGGATACTCGGACTGTGACAGAAGTTGTGATCTGACGTCTGGTGGTCGTCAGGAACAAGGAAATCCCGTCATCCAGAAACGGAGGAAGCCTGTGTCACGTCTTGGAGCACGTGTGGCGCTGGAGGCCGTGAAGAGCGCGCGCACGGTGTCGGACCTGGCCATCGAATACGGCCATGCATCCGACAATGATCCACCCGTGAAATAGGCCCTCTTTGAGGGTGCGGCCGACAATTTTGAGCAGGGCGGCCAAACAGCACCCGGGATTGTTGAAGACCTGATGCGGTCGCCGCATGAGAAGACCGGTGTTTGGATGTGGCCGACGAATTCTGGTCCGGACAGCCGACACCTTGGGCTGGCAAGTGTAGCGCGGGTGGAGTGCCCCGACTGAAATGGCCCATCAACCGGTACGGTGTGATCTCGCTCCAGGAGACCAGCAGACGTCAGATCGTGGCTGCCTTCACTGTCTAATTTTCAGGAAGCTGCTCAGCGCCGCGGGTTGCGCGCATGGGGAACGATCTGCTCGAGCCGCAGGGCGACGACGTCCATCCCCTTCTCCAGAACGCGGTGAATTTCGATTGAAGAGATCCTCAGAGCTCTTTCTTGTTGTTCCGGCTGCCCCTTGGCCCTACCTGCCTGCCTGCTGAAAGGCTTCAGTGAGAGAGGGTCGAACTGTGGATATTGTCATAATTCTCGGATCAGGACCCGGTGTGCTGCAGGCCAGAGGCTGGAACCGCAACCCGGATCACTGCATCGTTGCCATCAACAACGCATGGCAAGTTCGCACCGATTGGGACTATCTCATCCATCCCGAAGACTTCCCCATCGGCCGACGTCCAGATTTCGTCCGATCGGAACAGCAAGTCATTTGCGCCAGCGACTATGTTCCCGTTCAGAACGAATTCGGTGGATTCGTTTATGCGGGTGGCACGATGGCCTTCACCGCAGCCTATTGGGCGCTTGGGGCGCTCAAACCTCGCGTGATTGCCATGATCGGGTGTGACATGGTCTACCCGCGGACCGGCTCGACACATTTTTATGGCACAGGTACTGCCGATCCACTGCGTGACGACATTACGCTTCGCTCGCTTGAAGCAAAGTCAGCAAGGCTTCTGGCAGTGGCGTCCCAATCAGGCTGCGCAATGGTGAACCTTTCGGATGCACCGTCGAGCCGCCTCCTGTTTCCACGGACGCAGCACACTCAACTGGGCTCGACTCATCCGATCTGTTTTCGCAGCACTCTCATCGAACGCGCCCTGCGCGCAGAAGCAAGAGCCGGTTACATGGTCAAGTCAGGTCGATATTGGAACGTCGCGCATCAATTTGATCCAGTTGTGCTCGACCAGATTGATAAACTTTGGCTGGACGTCGTGGCGAGCGCAACGCAGCGCGTTGACCTCGATGCAGTGATCTAGAACCGAAACAGGGTCTGAAGTGCCCCTAGGCTGCCAGACACATTTCAGTTTCTGCTGTCTGGTTTCGAAGTCGGCGGGCGGCAGCATGCCGGTGTTGGTACGCTTGCGCTTTGAGATCTGGACAAGCTCATCGTATTCCAACGCGTCTCGACCCGCGTTGTCGGGGGTTTGACATGTTCGGCGTCTGATCCTCTCCCGCTTCGGCAGCCGCCAGAAGCTTTCTGCAGCAGCATTGTCTTGGCAGTTCCCGCGCCGGCTCATGCTGGGCCCGAGGGCGTGCCAACGCAGAAACATATGCCATTCGCGGCTCGTGAACCGGGAGCTCTGGTCTAATGCACGTCGAAGCGGTCCGTCGGCTTACGCCACCATGGGTCAGTTCCCGATGACAATTTCGCCCAAGATCGGATCAGCTCCCAGTGGCAATCAACAATCTTTTTGAACGATCAAAAGGATGCGCCAAGTTCGCGCGTCATCAAAGGGCCGCGAACAGTCGGCCCGTCCAGAACGGCGCATCACCGCAGGCGCGACATCCAGCCAAGGCTTGCCTCGGTCGCGCCGGTGGGCCGGTATTCGGCACCAAGGGGCTGCACCCAGCCCATGCGCGCCAGTTCCGCAAAGACGACCGCGTAATCCAAATCACCGTGGTCAGGTGCGCCCCGATCCGGAACGGCGGCAAATTGGATATGGCCGATGATGGGCCGCAGCGCGCCCAGCCGTGCGATCACATCGCCTTCGGTGCGGCCCACATGGTAACAATCAAACATCAGCTTGAGATTGGGCGCCGCGATCTCGGTGATCAGATCGGCGGCCTGCGTGGTGGTGTTCAGAAAATAGCCCGGCGCATCGAACGGGTTGAGTGGCTCGATCAGGATGATCCGCCCCCCCTTTGCCGCCCGCGCGCAGGCATAGTGCAGGTTCGCTACAAAAACCGCCCGCGCGTCTGCGCCCTCGGACTTGCCCGCCATCACATGGACGGCCCCCGCGCCGATGGCCGCAGCGTAATCCAGCGCCTCATCGATGGCGGCGCGCGCTTCATCCACCCGGCCGGGAAGGGCCGCCAGCCCATTCTCGCCCGCAGCCACATCGCCGCGCCGGGTGTTGAGCCCCAGCATCGGCAAGCCCGTCTCGGCCAAGGCCGCCGCGACAGCGCCTGAGGCGATGTCATAGGGCCAATGGCACTCGACCGCGTCGAAGCCTGCGGCATGGGCCGCACGGATCGCATCGGGAAGCGCGCGATCGGTCCACAGAAAGCCGAGATTGGCCGAAAACCGCGTCATCCATCCCACTCTACATCAAAGGTGGTGACGACTGCGCGCAGCTGCTCTGCGTTCAGCATGCGCGCATCGGTGCCGCGCAAGATCAGCGCCAGCCGCGCGGTGGCCTCGAGTTCCTCGATTGCGGTGCAAGCGGCCTCGACATCTTTGCCCGCCACGACCGGGCCGTGATTGGCCAGCATCACGGCACTGCGCTTGCCTGCAAGGCCCCGCACCGCCGCGCCCATCGCCGGATCGCCCGGCAGGAAAAAGGGCAAAAGCTTCACCCGCCCCAGCTTCATGATGGCATAGGGCGTGAGCGGCGGCAGGAAATCCTCGGGATCCACATCAGGCATCATCGACAGCGCGACAGAATGACAAGAATGCAGATGCACCACAGCACCCGCCGTACTGCGTGTGTCGTAAAAGGCGCTGTGAAGGGCCATTTCCTTGGTCGGCGGATCGCCCCCGATCAATCGGCCAGCGGCGTCGAACCGGCTGAGCCGCGCGGGATCAAGCCGCCCGAAACTGGTGCCCGTGGGCGAGACCAGAAGCCCACCATCCTCAGTCCGGGACGAGATATTGCCGGTGCTGCCATGGGTCAGCCCCCGGTCAAACAGCGACCGGGCCAGATCACAGATCTGTTCGCGCAAGCGGGTCTCGGTCATGGGGTGGCTTTCAGCACGCGATCGGCTTTCTCAAAGAAATCCTTTGCGCCGAAGTTACCCGATTTCAGCGCAACCACCAGATCGGGTCGCACCCGCAGCGCGGGCACGCCGGGGTCGATCTCGGGACCGATTGCAAGCGCGCTCAGCCCCAAGCCTTCGACCACCGCGCCCGAGGTTTCGCCGCCCGCCGTGATCAGCCGCGTGACACCGCCCGCCACAAGCCGGCGGGCCACCTCGGCAAAGAGCCCCTCGATGGCGGTGGCGGCGGCCTCGCGGCCAAAGCGGTCTTGCACGCGCGCAACCTCGGCCGGGTCGGCCGAGCTATAGGCCAAGGGCAGCCCATCCTGGGCCAAGAGCCAACCGGCGATCTCGGCGGCGTCAAGCCGCCCTTCGATCACATCGGCGGCCACGACCTCGCGCGCGGGGTTCCGGGCGGCGTGATGGGCGACCTGTGCACGGGTCGCCGTGGAACAGGACCCCGACAGGATGGCGGCGCGGCCCGGTTGGCCCTGCCACGCCACAGGCGCGGGCGTGCAGCCGAAATTCGCAGGCAGGCCCAGCGCCACCCCCGATCCGCCGGTGATGAGCGGAAGGCTGCGCGCAGCCGCCCCGATGGCCATCAGATCGGCATCGCGGATCGCGTCCACCACGATCAGGCGATGACCCGCCGCATGCTGGTCTGCCAGCGCCTGCGCGATCTGCTCTGGACCGGCGAACACATCCATCGCGGCCACATGGCCGACCGTATGGCGCGTCTGGGGTGCCAACCAGCGGCGGATATCGGCATCAACCATGGGTGTCAGTGGATGGTTCTGCATGCCGCTTTCGTTCAGCAGGCGGTCCATTACGAAAAGATGCCCCTGATAGATCGACCGCCCGGCGCCGGGAAAGGCGGGGCAGACGATCACCTGATACGCATCCAGCACCGCGGCCAGCGCATCAATGACAGGGCCGATATTGCCCTCGGGCGTGCTGTCGAAGGTCGAGCAATACTTGAAGAAGATCTGCTCGCAGCCCTGCGCACAGAGCCATTCCAGCGCGGCCAAGGATTGGGCCACCGCATCGGCCGGCGCAGTCGATCGGGTCTTGAGCGCGACCACCCCGGCATCGACATCGGGCGCGGCCGGGAGCTCGGGGATGCCGCAATACTGCACCACCCGCATACCGCCCTTGGCCAGCGTATTTGCCAGATCGCTCGAACCGGTGAAATCATCGCCGATACAGCCAAGACGCATCACGCTTCTCCGGGCAGCGTCAGACCCGCAGCGCGGGCATAGACCTTTGCCACGGCGGCATCATCTTCACGACCAAGGCCCATGTCTGCAGCGGCAAGATATTGCGCCATCGCCGCCGCCGTGATCGGTGCGGCAAAGTCCGCATCGCTGGCGATCTCCAGAACGATACCCAAATCCTTGGACCAGATATTGACCTGACTATGGGGGGTGTAATCGCCCGCCACGATATGGGGCGCGCGGTTTTCAAGCATCCAGCTTGTGCCGGCGCATTGGCTGATGACGCGCAGAAAGCTGTCGGGCGTGATGCCTTGGGTCATGCCAAAGGTCATCGCCTCGGCCATCGCGGCGATATGCACACCGGCAAGCATCTGGTTGACCGCTTTCATGGCCGAACCTGCGCCTGCCTGATCGCCCAGCTCGAAGACCGTCGCGGCCATCGCATCCAGCGCGGGCAGCGCGGTGGCAAAGGCATCCGCGCTGCCAGAAGCCATGATCGACAGCTTGCCCGCCGCCGCCTTGACAGATCCGCCCGAGATGGGCGCATCGAGATAGTGCAGGCCTTTGGCGTGGGCCTCGGCTTCCATCTCGCGGGCGAAGGCCGGGGCGACAGTGGCGCAGCTGATCAAGACACCGCCGGGCACCAGCCGCGTGGCCAGCCCCTCGGGCCCGAAAAGGGCTGCACGTGTCTGCTCGGCATTGAGCACGACCGAGACCGCGATCTCCGCCGCAGGGCTTTCGGGCCCAAGCTCATGACCGCCAGCCTCGACCAAGAACGCGACCCGCTCGGGCGCTGGGTCATAGCCGTGCACCTCATGCCCCGCCCGCAGGCACGACAGCGCCATTCCCAATCCCATGGAGCCCAGCCCCGCGAAACACACAATCGTCATCTGATCCCCATGATGAGTTGCATTGGCCAAAGCGATACCGCCGGCACGTATGTCACAATCATCAGGGCTGCAAACACAGTCAGCACGAACCACAAGAGCTGCGGAATGATCCGTTCGACGGGAATGCGCGCAACAGCGCAGGCGGCAAACAGGTTGACGCCCAAGGGCGGGGTGATCATCCCAAGTGCAAGATTGAGCACCATGATCAGCCCGAAATGCACCGGATCGACGCCGTAAGCGATGGCGATTGGGCCCAAGATCGGGGCCAGCACCAAAATGGCAGCCGAAGTCTCGATGAACATGCCCACCACAAGCAGCAGAAGGTTCACTACGAGCAAGAACATGAACTGCGTTTCGATGACGTCACGGATATATGCCGCGATATCGTTGGGCAGACCCGAGCGCGCGACGAGGAAGGAAAACAGCGCCGCAGCCGAGATGATGATCATGATGGCCGAGGTGGCCAAGACGGTCTTTTTCAACACCTCGGGCAGGTGGTGGAATTTCAGCTCACGGTAAAACACCATACCGACGAGCAGCGCCACGGCGACGGCGACGGCGCTGGCCTCGGTCGGGGTAAAGATGCCGGCATAGATCCCGCCCAGAATGACGACCGGTACCATCAGCGCGGGCATGGCGGCCAGAAAAGCCGGTCCGATGCGCGGACGGTCCAGCCCATCCTGCGCACCGATTCCGCGCACACGGCACAAGATCAGCACCAGCGCCATCAGCGCGCCTGCGACCAGAACACCCGGCCCGATACCTGCCAGAAACAGCTTGCCGATGGAGGTATCGGTCGCCACACCATAGAGGATCAGCGGGATCGATGGCGGGATCAGCACACCCAGTTCGGCCGAGGACGCCTGCACCGATGCCGCCATGGGCTTGGGGTAGCCATGCTTGACCATGGCGGGGATCAAGATCGCGCCGATGGCAAAGGTGGTGGCCACAGAGGAGCCGGAAACGCTCGCGAACATCATGCAGGTCAGCACGCAGGTGGCCGCCAAGCCGCCTTGCACACCGCCCACGATGGATTTGGCCAGATCGACCAAGCGCTGCGAGATGCCGCCCACCGACATCAGGTTGCCCGCCAGGATGAACAGCGGAATGGCCATCAGTGGAAAGCTGTCGATACCGGTGAACATGCGCTGCGCGACCAACAGCATCGGCAGGCGGCCACTGGCCTCAATCCCGATCACCGACGCGAGCCCGATGGCCACGGCCACGGGAACCCCGATCAGGAAGAAGATGCCCAGCGACAGGGCAAGAGCGGTGTTCATTATTGTACCCCGATGCGGTGCGGCTCATCGTCTTCGGGGCGCGGCCAGTCACCGCGCGCGGCGCGGATCATGCAACCCAAAACGGCGATCATGATGAAAACCGAGCCGACGGGAAGCGCGGCATACACCCACGCGATAGAGATCTGAAGCGCCGCCAAGGTCTGACCCGAGACACGTTCGGTCATCAACACGCCCTGCCAGAACAGGATGCCAAAAAACACCAGCGTCAAGATCATGGCCACGCCATAAAGCCCGAGCCCAAGCTTGCGGGGCAGCGATGTCTGGATGAATTCAAGCGCGATCATCGTGCCTTCGCGAAAGGCAGGGGCGACACCAAGGAACACCGACCAAATCATGGCAGAGCGGGTAATGACCTCGGACCAGGTGGAGGGACTGCCAAAAGCGAAGCGGGTCGTCACCTGAAAGATCGCAAGCGCGACCGCGATCAGCAAGAAGACGATCGCCGCCCATAGAGCGATGCGGGTCATCAACGCCTCGAAGCGCAAGAACTGGGTCATTCTCCCTCCCGGGGCGCAAAATGGAAGCGGCCGGCCAAGATAGGCCGACCGGATCATTTTCAATTAATGCGGATCACTGCACCGCGAGGATGCGGTCGATCATCGCGCTGCCGAAGCGGTCGGTATAGACCGGCCATGCAGCTTCGGCCGCCAGCGCTTGGAAGGGTGCGCGGTCGATCTCGGTGATGACCTCCATACCGTTCTGGCGCATCAGGGCCACACCCTCGGCTTCCAGCCGGTCAACCTCGGCGCGGGTCGCGGCCGCGGATGCAGCCGCCGCCTGACGGAACCAACCTTTCTGCTCATCGGTCAGACCGTCGTAGAGTGCCGGCGAGGCGAGCACCACGGCGGGGGAATAGACATGGCCTGTCAGCGAGACATAGCCCTGCACTTCCCAGAACTTCGAGGCTGTGATGACGGTGATCGGATTCTCCTGACCGTCCACGACACCTTGCTGCAGCGCGCCGAACACCTCGGGGAAAGCCATCGGCGTGGGGGAAGCGCCCATCCCCTGGAAAGCGGCCATATGCACCGCGTTCTCCATCGTGCGCAGCTTGAGCCCGTCGAGATCGGCAGGCTTCGTAACGGGGCGCTGAGAATTGGTCACATGGCGAAAGCCGTTTTCGGACCAAGCCAGACCGACAAGGTTGTTCTTGTCGATGGCGGCAAGCATTTCCTGCCCGATCTCACCATCCAGCACGCTGCGCGCATGGGCATAGTCGCGGAACAAGAACGGCAGGTCGAGTGCCAGAACCTCGGGTACGAAATTGCCCAAAGGCCCGGTCGAGGTGATCACCAGATCGATCGAGCCGATCTGCAGCCCCTCGATCATGTCGCGCTCACCGCCCAATTGTCCGGCGGGTGCCTGCACGCCCGTGAAGGCACCATTCGACAGCTCCGTCAGCGTCGCGATGAACGCATCTGCGCCGACGCCATAATGCGATGTGGGCGGTGTCGCATGGCCAACCACCAGTTGCTGCTGCGCCTGAGCGCCACCAGCCAACGCAAATGCGGCAACGCCGCCCAAAATCCAGTGTTTCATCAGTCTCCTCCATCTGTTGGTCATTGGATTGGTCTTTTCTTTGCAGGCTGCGTTGCGGCAGCCCTGTCGCGCGGGTCTGCACGGGTTCTTTCGCCCTTGACCAGCGTCGCATCGTAAAGGGGATCGGAGCGGTTGAGATGGGCCAGCATCATCGCCTCGGCACCATCGGCATCATGTGCTTCCAGAAGATCCACCAAATGGTCGTGTTCGCGCATCGTGGTCTGTTCCCGGCCAGACCAGTGCAGCATGGGTTTGTAATGGTCGAACAGCCAGCCAAGCATGGCTTGGATCACGGTCTGGATCAGCGGATTTCCCGAGATCGCGGCAATGCGTACGTGAAAGGCGATGTCGGCCTTGATGAAGGCCGCATCCTGGGCCAGCTTGCCGCGCTGATCGGCCACGATGGAGCGAAGATCTGCCGCATCCTGCGCGGTGCAGCGCTCCGATGCCAGACGGATGGTTCCCAGTTCCAGCATCTTGCGCAACTGCTTGAGATGCTCCAGCGCCGACGGGTCACGCAGCAGCAGCAACTTCGCGATATCATCGATCTGGTGCATCGCCATGCCGGCCGTGACCTGATTGACGCGACTGCGTTCCCCATGATTGATCGAGATAACACCCTTGTTCGCCATGCTTTGCAGCGCTTCGCGCACAGCCGGGCGACCGACCTTGAAGCGATCCATCAAGGCACGCTCCGAGGGGAGCATGTCGCCGGGGGAAAGCTCGCCCGTCTCGATCATGTGCCAGAGTCTTTCGAACACTTGATCGGACAGCTTGTGGCGCACGATCGCGTCGTCGGAACCGGCCTCAAGACCTTGCGCAAAGGCATAGGCACGCTGCGTGTCTGCGTCGTCTTGCATCTGCGGCCCCCCTGCCGTCCTGACTCCGTTCGTCAGGTAATGCGCGCGATACTTGCACGGATCTCGTCGATTTCGAACACCCGTTTCCAGTCATCTCGCATCAAGACGGGCTTGCCGAATTCGATCGCCTTGTTGGCCGCATCCGAAAAGACGCCGTCCACCTCCTTGAAGATCACGGCCGCCAGAATGTTCATGTGGCCAAGCAGGAAATCACGTGCAGCCGCATGGGGCACGCCACGCGCGACGACTTCGTCCATCGCTTCGCGCATGACGACCAAAAGCGAGGCGACGACGGTTTCCGAAAGACCCGGCTCCAGCAGCGCCATACCTTCGAGCGTGACGCGGTGCGAGCGCACGACCGGCGCATAGATCGCTTTCGCGACCTTTTCGCCCAGCGCGTAATCCTCTTCGGGGCCTTGCACCAAGGCGTTCACCACACCCTGCTTTGCGGCGATCCCGCCGAAGTGGTCGCGCTTGGCCGCCATGTCCGTTTCATCGTTGAAAATGGGCGGGTGGCAGGGATGGGTCACGAAATAGGTGATGTCGTTGCGCACCGGCAAATGGCCCGCATAGGGCGCTGCGGCATCGAGGCAGACAACCATCGCACCGGGCTGGACCTTGTCGATGATCGCCTTGGTCACAGTGCCGATATGGGTGTCAGGCACGGCCAGAACCACAACCCGCGCTTCGGCCAATGCGGCATCTGCGGTGACACAATCCGTGCCGAAGGCGGCTTTCACGCGGGCCTGCCCCTCGGGCGAGATCTCGACCCGCAAGGTTTCGAATTCGTCCGATTTCGCAAGATTGGCGCCCAGTCGCATGCCCATCTTGCCGCCGGCCCCAAAGAGGGCAAGTTTGATCACACGATGTTCCTTTGCTTTGACGGCGTTTGCAGCGGTCCAATTTGACAACTGGTATGATGATGATTTAATCATATCAGGGCGTCAAGCGAAACCGATTGAGGGCGTCCGAGGGGGAGAAGGACCGAATGGATACGTCCCTGCCCAAGGGTGTTCTGATCGGATGGTACGGCGATGATTTCACCGGGGCTGCGGCGGTGATGGAAGTCCTGAGCTTTGCAGGCCTTGCCTCTGTCCTGTTCCTCGCACCGCCGACACCCGCGCAATTGGCGCGGTTTCCAGATCTGCGTGGCGTCGGCATCGCCTCGACCGCGCGGGCGCAATCCCCGGACTGGATGGACCGCGAATTGCCCGGCGCTTTCGCGGCCTTGCGCGCGCTGGGTCCACAGATTCTCCATTACAAGACCTGTTCCACGCTCGACTCCGCGCCCCATGTCGGCTCGATCGGGCGGGCCACCGAGATCGGGGCACAGCTTTGCGGCGCAACCCGCGTGCCGGTCTTGATCGCAGCCCCACAGATGCGGCGCTATCAATGCTTCGGCCATCTGTTTGCAGGGCTGGAGGAGGGTGTGTTTCGCCTCGACCGGCATCCGGTCATGGCACGCCATCCCGTCACGCCCATGTCGGAATCCGATGTGGCGCGGCATATCGCACTGCAATCGGATCGGCTGGAGACGGCCTGCATCACGCTTGAAGATCTGGCGCAGGCCGACCTGCGCGGGACCGCGATGGGAACGGTACAGGACGGACGCATCCAGATCGTCACGCTGGATGCCGTCGATGCGGCCAGCGAGGCGCAGGCCGGGCGCCTGATCTGGGACGCGCGCGAGGAAAACCCCTTTGTCGTGGGCTCGCAAGGGGTGGAGTACGCGCTGATCCGCCATTGGCAAGAGCGCGGGGCCTTGGCACATCACCCTGCACCGCAGGGAATCGGGCGGGCAAAGGCCACGATCATCGTGTCCGGGTCCGTCTCTCCGGTGACGGCTGGACAGATCGCTTGGGCCGCCGAGAACGGCTTTGATACACTCGCATTCGACGCCAGCGCCGCCTGTGGCGGCGAGGCGGCGCTCTTGGCCGAGATCGCGCGGGTGACACATGCCGCCCGCAGCAGCCTGTCGCGCGGGCGCGATCCGCTGATCCATACGGCGGCAGGACCAGACGACCCCGGCGTCGCACGCTTCCGCATTGCCTGCGAGACAAGCGGCACGGACCCCCATCTTGCCAATGAGCGCGTGGGCGAGGCGCTGGGTCGCATGTTGCGCGATCTTCTGGCCGAGTTTGGCCCCGCACGCGCCGTTGTATCGGGCGGCGATACCTCCGGTCATGCGACACGCCAGCTTGGCATCTACGCGCTCTCGGCGCTTGCCCCCACCATCCCCGGGGCCGCGATCTTTCGGGCGCATGCCAGCGGCGCGATGGATGGGCAGGAACTGGCGCTGAAAGGCGGCCAGATGGGAAGCCGCGATTATTTCGGCTGGATCAGAAATGGAGGAGGCCCGCGATGAGCCCGACGACCACCCCCCGTGTCACGGCGATCTATGATATCCAATCGCACAAGGGTGTGGCCCATGCTGCCGCCGTGCTGGCTGGTGAACAATCCACGGGCACATTCGTGCGTCTGGCCAGCGAGACGGACGCCCTGCGCGAGCGCTCCGCCGCGCGGATCGAAGCCATCGAGATCACCGGAACATCGGACAAGCCCGCGCTCTCATCGCGCGACAGCGGCCCGGTCTATGAACGTGGCCTTGTCACGATCAGTTGGCCGATCGGCAACTTTGGAACGTCTTTGCCCACGCTCATGGCCACCATTGCAGGAAATCTGTTTGAGCTGGCCGAAATGTCGGCGGTGCGCTTGGTCGATCTGACGCTGCCGGCCGAATTCGCCCATGCCCATCCCGGCCCGAAATTCGGCGCGCCCGGCACACGCGCGGCAATGGGCGGGCATGATGGCCCCGTGATCGGCACCATCATCAAGCCCAGCGTCGGCCTTTCCCCCTTCGAGACAGCCGATCTGGTCCGACAGCTTGCCGATGCCGGGATCGATTTCATCAAGGATGACGAACTGCAGGCCAATGGCCCCGACTGCCCCTTGTCGGAACGCGTGGCACAGGTGATGGCGGTGTTGAACGACCACGCCGAGCGGACCGGCAAGCGCGTCCTTTACGCCTGCAACATCACGGGCGAGATCGACGAGATGCGGCGCAGCCTCGATCTGTTGGAAGACCATAAGGCAGGCTGCGCCATGGTCTGCCTCAAGACCATCGGCCTGCCGGCACTGCGTGTGGTCCGCAACCATACGACCATGCCGATCCATGGTCACCGCGCTGGATGGGGGCTGTTGTCGCGCTCGCCTGATATCGGGATCGATTACACCGTGATGCAAAAGCTATGGCGATTGGCGGGGGCGGATCATCTTCACGTGAATGGTTTGGCCAGCAAGTTCAGCGAACCCGATGTATCAGTCACCCGATCCGCGCGCGCAGTCCAGGCGCCGGTCTGCGTGGGTGACGCGCCCCCGATGACGGCCATGCCTGTGTTTTCCTCGGGCCAAACCGTCTGGCAGGTCGGGCCGACACGGACGCTGTTGGGCAATGATGATTTCATCTTCTGCGCGGGCGGCGGGCTGTTGAGCCATCCCGATGGCGTCGGGGCGGGTGTGCGGGCCATGCGACAAGCGGCCGAAGCCGCGCGCGATGGGGTCTCGTTGAGCGAGAAGGCCGCCGACGCGCCGGAACTCTCCCGCGCGATTGCACATTTTTCGCCTGCAAAGGTCGACCCCGCAGCATTGCTGCGCTGAACAAAAAGCGGGGGCGGCATCAATCGCTTGGCAAGGCTTGCGCCCGCGCGCCTCATGGACAACAACCTGTTTCGGCCCGACGCCATGGGTCAAGATCACCCAGCGGCCCCGACCGCATAGGAGTAAGCGATGGATATTGTCGTCACAGGTGGCGCTGGATTTCTTGGCGCGCGGCTGATCGGCGCGCTTCTGAGTTCACAAGGGCAGACAGGCGGCCTGAGCTTCACGCGCATCATCTCGGTGGATTTGGCGCCCTGCCCGATCAGCTCGCCCAAGGTTGTCTCCGAGATCGGCAGCGTCACCGACCCTGCGCTGCTGGCGCGCACGATCACAGCGCAAACGGGTGCTGTCTTCCACCTCGCCGCCGTGGTGTCTGGCCAAGCCGAGCGTGATTTCGACATCGGGATGGCGGTGAACCTCGACGGTACCCGCGCGTTGCTTGACGCGTGTCGGGCCAGTGGTGCGGCACCTTTCTTCTTCTTTTCTTCTTCGCTTGCCGTCTTTGGGCGCGATTGCCCCGCAATCGTGACCGACGCGCAGGTGCTGCGCCCGCAATCAAGCTATGGCACACAAAAGGCCATCGGCGAGATGCTGGTCGCCGATTACAGCCGTAAAGGCTATGTGCGCGGTGTCACCGGGCGCTTGCCCACGGTCGTGATCCGCCCGGGCAAACCGAATGCGGCTGCCTCCTCCTTTGCCAGTTCGATCTTGCGAGAGCCGATCGCGGGCCTGCCCGCCGATTGCCCGGTGGATCCGGACCTGCCGCTGTGGATCAGCTCACCCGATGCTGTCATCCGCAATATCGCGGCGCTGGCCGCGCTGCCGCCCGCGGCGCTGTCCGATGGCGTGCCGGTGAACCTGCCCGGCATCACCGTGACCCCGCGCGAGATGCTGGCCGAACTTGGCCGCCGTTGTGGCGCGACCGCCGTCGATTTGGTCAAGCACACCCCGGACCCGGCGATCGAGGCCATCGTGGCAAGCTGGCCGTCACGTTTCGACACCACCCGCGCGACGAAACTTGGCCTGACGGGCGACGAGGGCATCGCCGAAGTCGTGGAACAGCATCTGGCGCAGGGACTTTGATCAAGAGCCTCGGCGTTGTCAGACCTTTTCGATCGCCTCTCCAAACAGACAGCGCAGCTGTCCCTTACCCGGCGCAACAACCGTGCCGCTAGACAACAGCCGCGGCGTGACTGGCCTTGAAGAGTGACCAGCCAGAGAAACTGCGTTTGAGGTGCCCCTTTGTCTCTGGACACCTGCCTCGTTCGGTTTCTGCTGTCTGATCTCGCGTTACCTGTCCCTGAACATTCATCCGGCCGCGACCTGAGCCCGGATGGTTTTGGACCGGACCCTGATCGGCGGTGGAGGAAACATCCCGTGGCAGGTCACCCGGGACCTGCACGCGGGCTACGGGGATATCGAGGTCTTGAAGGGCGTCTGATCTTTCCGGATCTGTCGGTCCACGAAAACCTGATTCTGGGTTCGATGACGCCTCACGCCCAAGGCTTGCGGGACGAAACGTTGGCCCAAGTCTACGCGATGTTTCCACGACTGGCCGAGAGGCGGTCTCAGGCGGGCGGCACATTGTCGGGTGGCGAACAGCAGATGCTGGCGCTGGGGCGCGGACTGATGGCCAGACCCCGCGTGCTGTTGCTGGACGAACCGCCCCTGGGCCTCGGACCGGCGATCTCCAAGGACATCTTTCGCATCATACCGCGCCTGCGCGATGCCGGGCTGACGGTCATCATCGCCGAACAGGACCTCCGGCGAACCCTTCGGATCGCCGATTTCGCCGATGTGCTGGAGAACGGGGGCCTTGTGTCATCAGGCAAAGGCAAGGATCTCGAGAACGATCCCGATGTGCGGCGCATCTATCTCGGCCTGACCGGTCATTGACAGATGTGACGCGAAGCCGTCCGTCAAGCAAGACCGCACGCGCTGCACGTCTTTGCATCAAGCCGGCGGAATCTGAACTGCGCCGGTTTTCCCTGCTCCTCCAGATCATGGGCAGCATGGAGCATCATGAGCAAAAGAGCGACACGTCCTTCCCAGAAGAGCGCGCGTGCCCTTCGCCGGGTTCTGGAGACGCAAGGGCAGCATGAGCGCCGTTGATCGGCGGATCGTGTAGATGCCCTCGAAGATCGGCTGTGCGCCGCGGACACGGAACGCATCGGCCAAGAGGGCCGAGGTGGACCGTGGCGGGTTCGCCCGTGCCACGACCAAGATGGCCGAGAAGCTGAAGGCCCCGGCACGCGGGAACCGCGAGCTGAAGCAGGCAACCGGCGGTGTTTGAGTGGCGATTTGACAAACCCGGCAGAACCTGTCGGACCCTGACGCGCGATCCGCAGTCCAATCGAGGAGAATGGAAAACCTGTCTCGCAGGCTGAATTTCTGCCGTCCGCGTGTCCGGTGCAACAGGGCCAGGCCCGGATTTCGCGGACAAAACCCAACGATCCGTCCAAGAAGCGGCCAAGCTTTTGCAGAGTGTCTATTCTGCCGCAGGCAGACCGCTGATCCAGTCGCGCCCGGGCACGGCATCCAGCAGGCTTCGCGTATAGGCGTGCTGCGGATTGGCGAAGATCTCGGCGGTGGAGCCCTGCTCCACGATCACGCCGCGTTGCAGGATGGCAATTTCCTCGCAAACAGTGGCCGCCACACGCAGGTCATGGGTGATGAACAGCATCGATAGGCCGAATTGCCGCCGCAGATCGTCAAGCAGTTCCAGCACCTGCTTCTGCACCGAGACATCCAGCGCCGAGACGGGTTCGTCCGCCACCACCAGCTTGGGCTTGACCGCCAGCGCGCGGGCGATACCGATGCGCTGGCGTTGGCCGCCCGAGAATTCGTGCGGATAGCGGTCGGCGGCCTCGGGCTGCAGACCCACCAGATGCAACAGCTCGCGTGCCTCTGCCATCGCCTGCGGGCGCGGCGTGCCCCAGATCACCGGGCCCATGGCGATGATCTCACCCACCTTCTGGCGCGGGTTGAGGCTGGCGAACGGGTCCTGGAACACCATCTGCACGTCGCGGCGAAAGGCCCGCATCTGCGCCCGGCTGATGCCCGTCATGGGTTGGCCATCAAGCAAGATATCGCCGCTGTCGGGCCGTTCCAGCCCGATCACGCATTTGGCCATCGTCGTCTTGCCCGATCCACTTTCGCCGACAAGCGCCAGCGACGAGCCCTTCGGGATCGACAGGCTGACCGACTGCACCGCCTTCACCTCGCGCCCTCCGCGCGAGAACAGACCGCCGGAGGCGCGGTAGGTGCGGACAAGATTGCGGATCTCCAGCAGCGGCGGCGCGACCTCGGCCGGCCGCCCGCGCGGGTTCAGGCCCGGCACGGCCGCGACAAGGGCCTGCGTATAGGCGTGTTGCGGGCGCACCAGCACGTCATCGGCCGGGCCTTCCTCCACCACCTCGCCCTGCCGCATCACCGCGACGCGGTCGGCGATTTCGGCCACGACGCCGAAGTCATGGGTGATGAACAGGACGGACGTGCCGTGCTTGCGTTGCAACTCCTTGATCAGATGCAGGATCTGCGCCTGCGTCGTGACGTCCAGCGCAGTCGTGGGTTCATCCGCAATGATCAACGCGGGCTCCAGCGCCAGCGCCATGGCAATGACGATGCGCTGGCGTTGCCCGCCCGACAGCTGGTGCGGATAGCTGCGCATCATGCGGTCGGGGTCGGGAAGGTGCACATCCTCGATCAACGCGCGGACGCGGGCGGTGCGCG
Organism: Aestuariivita sp.; assembly: GCA_018401465.1. Lineage (GTDB taxonomy): Bacteria > Pseudomonadota > Alphaproteobacteria > Rhodobacterales > Rhodobacteraceae > JAGYKE01. The sequence continues at coordinate 1,894,203 of JAGYKE010000004.1, read as the reverse complement.
CGCTGCCATCCAGCTCGGTATGAACCTCGAGCACCTCGTCGATCTGGCGGCCCACGGGCATCAGCGGGTTGAGCGCCGTCATCGGCTCCTGAAAGATCATGGCGATGCGCCCGCCGCGGATGGCGCGCATCTGATCCGCCCCAAGGGTCAGCAGATCGCGCCCCTCGAACAGGATCTGGCCCCGGTCGGCATGGACATGGGGCGCAGGCAGAAGACCCATGATCGACTTGCCCATGATCGACTTGCCCGAGCCGCTTTCGCCCACGATACACAGGATTTCACGCGGGTTGACCTGCAGCGAGACGCCCTTGACCGCGTGGCGGCGGTCGGACCATGCGGGCAGGGCCACATGCAGGTCGCGGATGTCGAGAACTGGATCACTCATAGGTCCGCAAGCCTCGGGTTCAGGGCGTCGTTCAGACCTTCGCCGATCAGGTTGATGGCCAGCACGGTCAGCAAGATGACGACACCCGGCACCGTCACCAGCCACCACGCATCGCGCAGGAAGGACCGCCCAGCCCCGATCATGAAGCCCCAGCTCATCTGCCCCGGCGCGCCCAGCCCCAGAAAGGACAAAGCACTTTCGATCAGGATGGCGGTCGCCACCATCAGCGAGCCCGTGACGATCAGCGGCGAGAGCGTGTTGGGCAGGATCTGGCCAAACAGGATGCCCATGTCGCGCTGCCCGGCCACCACGGCCGCCTGCACGAATTCCCGGGCCTTCACGGCCATCACCTCGGCGCGCACCACGCGCGCGATGGGCGGCCAGCTGACCACCGCGATGGCGATGACAAGGTTCATGGCCGAGGGCGACAGGATCGCCACCAGCACGATGGCGAAGAGAAACCACGGGATCGTCTGGAAGAACTCGGTCAGGCGCATCAGGATGTCGTCGACGATGCCGCCGTAATAGCCCGCGAGCGCGCCCAGCACGGTGCCGAAGGCGACGGCCGCCACGGTAGAAAGGACCGCAATCATCAGCGTGGTGCGCGCCCCGTGGATGAGCCCGGCCATGACGTTGCGCCCAAGACTGTCCGTGCCGAGAAGAAAGCCCTCGGAGCCCGGCGGCAAAAACGGTTGGCCGACGATCGCGAAGGGATCACGTGGCGCGAAGACGCCCGCGAAGACCGCGACGATCACCACCGCCGCCAGCCAGATCAGGCCCAGATAGACGCGCGGATTGCCATAGAAGCGTGCGTTGAAGCTTTTCATGCCGTCACCCCAGCCGGATGCGCGGATCGAGGATCACGTAGAGGATGTCGACCAGCAGGTTCACGACCACGACAAGGATCGCGGAAAGAAAGAAGATGCCCAGAAGCAGGTTGTAGTCGCGCGCGAAGAGCGACTGATAAGCCAGTTGCCCCAGCCCCGGCCACGCAAAGACCGCCTCCACCACCACCGAGCCGCCCAGAAGCGATCCGGTCTGCACCCCTGCCATGGTCACCACCGGCAAAAGCGCGTTGCGAAACACATGGCGCCGCGTGATCTGCGCATCGGTCAGGCCCTTGGCCTTGGCCGTGGTGACATAGTCGAGGCCGCGCTGTTCCAGCATCGAGGCGCGCATGAGCCGCGCATAAAGCGCCAGATAGAACACCGAGAGCGTGACCGTGGGCAGAACCATGTGATGCGCGATGTCCCAGACACGGTCCCAGCCCTCGTGAAAGGCGACCACATCTTCCATCCCCGAGGTCGGGAACCAATCGAGCTTGACGGCGAAAATCAGCACCAGCATCAGCCCCACCCAGAAGAGCGGCGTGGCATAGAGAAGCACGGCCGTGACCGAGATCAGGTGATCCTTCCAGGTCTTGACCCAGAGCGCCGCCAGAAGCCCCAGCACGATCCCGAGGCTGAGAGAGACCACCAGCGTCGCCCCCATCAGCAGCAGCGTCGGCCCAAGCCGGTCAAGCAGCAGGTCGAGCACAGGTGCGCTCTGGCGGAAGGAATAGCCGAGGTCAAAGGTCAGCAAGTTGCCCATGTAGTTCAACAGCTGCACGTAGAGCGGCTGATCCTGTCCGAAGCGGGCGCGCAATTCGGCAATGTATTCCGGGGTGGCGCCGCCGGCTTCGCCCGCGATCACGGTCGCAAGGTCGCCCGGCGCGAGCTGCAGCAGCAGGAAGTTGACGATCACGACGCCGAGGATCACCGGGACCGTCTGCAACAACCGACGCAGGATGTAGGACCCGATCGAGGCGTTCTTCATGGCGCGATCTTTTCCGGTTCGACAAAGGGATACCCCGGCGGCTGGTGGCCGCCGGGGAGAGAGGGGCGGGCCTCAGCGCTTATGCGCGAAGGCGTAGTTGCCATAGATGCCGAGCGGTCCGGTGATGACATCGGCGAACTGCGTGCTCAGAACCGTGGGATAGTTCAGTTCCAGAACATAGGCCACCGGGCTGGCCTCGGTCACCAGCGGCACGAGGGCCTGATAGGAGGCGCTGCGGGCGGCCGGATCGGTCGCGACAGTGGCGGCGTCCATCAGCGCATCGGTTTCCGGCGAAGACCAGCGCGACCCGTTCACGAAGACGGTGCCGGGCAGGATGCGGTCCGAATGGATGCCGCGATGCACGCCGATCACCGGGTCGGCCTGGTTGAACAGGAAGTTCGAGGTCAACTGAAACCCGTAGTCCGTGTAGGTCCGAGCCAGCCAGCTCGGCAGATCCTCATAGCGGATCGTCGCCTTGATGCCGATCTCGGCCAGGTTCTGCACCGTGATCTCGCCGAAACGCTGCCACTCTTCGCCATACGGCGTCACGTCATGGGTGATCTCGAAGCGGACGCCATCGGCGCCGCGGGGAAAGCCCGCCTCGTCGAGGAGCCGGTTGGCGATGTCGATCCGGTCGGGGACCGAGAAGTCGATGCCGCGCCCGAAGAGACCCGAGGGCTCGAAGTTGGAGCTGATGGGACCGGAGGCGGGCGTGCCATAGCCGAACCAGACGTTGTCGATGACGAATTGCCGATCGATGGCGTAGTTGACCGCCTGCCGCACCTTCGCGTTGTCGAAGGGCGGTTCCTTGGTGTTGAAGATCATCTCGACGATGGGCGAGATCATCTCGTAGCCGCGGGTCGTGACCTCGATCGTGTCGAGCGCCTCGAGCCGCTTCACATCCTGATAGGGAACTGCGCCGAAGCCCGCGACATGGGCCTCGCCCTGTTCCAGCACCGCGGTGCGGGTCGATGCATCGGCGATGAAGCGCACGACAATGCGGTCGAGGAAGGGCTGACCATCGCGCCAGTAATCCTCGTTGCGATCAAGCCGCACGATTTCCCCGCGGCGCCATTCGACGAACTTGAAGGGCCCGGACCCGACAGGTTCGTTGGCCTTGGGATGCGCACGGATGTCGCCTTCACCATAGACATGCTTGGGCAGGATGGGGCTTTCGGACGAAGCCAGCGCCATCATGATGTAGGGGGCCGGTGCATCGAGGCGGAAAATCACCGTGTGCGGATCGGGCGTTTCCACCGCGGTCACGTTGCGGAAGGTCGCGATGCCGCGCGGATGGGCCTGCTTCAGGACATCCATCACGGTAAAGCGCACATCCTCAGAGGTCAGCGGCGTTCCGTCATGGAACACCACATCGTCGCGCAGGTTGAAGGTGATCGTCAAACCATCGGGCGACACTTCCCAGCTGTTGGCCAGCGAGGGCTGCGGCTGAAGATTGAAATCATATTCCAGAAGGCCATCGAAGACCTTGGAAGTAACCTGTGCGATCGGCCCCGAGGTCGAGACATAGGGCGCGAGGTTCGGCGGTTCGGGCTGGGTGATCTGCACAAGCGTGCCACCCTGCGACTGGGCCAGCGCACCGCCAACGGACAAGGCCGTGGCAAGGGCAACGCTGGCAGCGGTGGTTAAGAAGCGTTTCATTGTCATACTCCAGACTGTTGGTGGCGCGACCATCGCTGTTCTTCTGAGCGCGCATCAGGCCGCGCGCGGGTGTGCCTGTCTTGCGACGCCACCCGGCGCGGCGTTTGCGGATTGTGATCGTGTAACAGAAGCGTAACGCGGCGCAGCGCTTGCGAACAACAACGCGAGGGGGTAGGAACTGACGCGACCTGACGCTTAAAGGCAGTCAAACAATGACAGAAGATCTTGATTTCGCATCGGGCAACTTCGTCGCCAATCTGCGTTTTGCCTGCAGCTTCTCGCCCTCAATCTCGGATGTGTGCCGCAAGGTGGGCATCAATCGGCAGCAGTTCACCAAGTACATCGCAGGTACGGCCTTTCCCTCGCGCTATAATCTTCGGCGTATCTGCGACTTTCTGGGCGTTGATGAATTCGAGATCCTGATGCCGCACGACCAGTTTCGCCGCATCCTGCAGCTGCGCCCGCGCAGATCGGGTGATGCCCCGCCGGTGCCCGAGGCGATCGACACGCTGCTTGTTCAGGCGCAGCGCCAGAAGGGGCATCTGGGACGCTATCTGGGCTATTACTACACCTACTATGCCTCGCTCTCGCGGCCGGGCTTCGTGTTGCGGTCGCTGCTGCACATCTACGCTTGGCAGGATTTCGTCGCCTATCGCCGCATCGAACGACTCAACGACGGGCGCGGCGGGCCGCCGGATGTCTACAAGTATCGCGGCCTTGTCCTCGAAGTCGGCGACCGGTTGCATTTGCTGGATCAAGAAACGCTGACCGGCTCGGAGCTGACCCACACCATCGTGTTTCCGGTCTATCGCAACCGCGTCTCTTTGCTGAGCGGTTTGACGATGGGCGTGTCGGGCGCGGATACGCGGCAACCTTCGGCGGCGCGGATCATGCTGGAATATGTGGGGCGCAATGTCGGCGCACGGGAATCGCTGCGCCGCTGCGGGCTTTACGTTCCGGGCTCGCCGGAGATCCCCGAGACCGTCTCGGCCTATCTGCGAAGCCCCGGCAGCGATCTGGACCCGCCGCTGCGCGCCGAACCGCTGGCCCCCATGGCCGAGGGCTGATCGCAAGGAACGCTGCTTCTGGCGCAGTCAACGCGTCAGTTCGCGTCATGCCGACAGACCAAGAGGATTGGGATTCATCTCCGCGTCTCGGCAAAGTCCCCCACGCGACGGCATGGGAGGATGCTCTGATGGAGATGGGATTGCGAGACCTGGGCGTGGCCCTCGGCCAGGGCAGGCAATCGTCGCGTGACCTTGTCGAAGCGTGCCTTGACCGGATCGATGCGCAGAATGGGCGGCTTCACGCGTTTCTGGAGGTCTTCGCCGATACCGCCCGCGCCGAGGCCGGGCGGGCCGATGCCGCGGCCGCGCGGGGCGAGCCGCTCGGACCTTTGCATGGCATTCCTTTCGCGATGAAGGATCTGGCTGACATTGCCGGGCACGAGCCGAGTTTCGGGTCGCGCTGCTACGGGCGCGGGGTCGCAGATACGACCGCCCCGGCCGTCGCGCGACTGCAGGCGGCGGGCGCGATCTTGCTGGGTGTCACCCATATGGTCGAGTTCGCCATCGGCGGCTGGGGCACGAATTACAGCATGGGCACCCCGCGCAACCCTTGCGATCCGGACCATCACCGCGTGCCGGGCGGTTCGTCCAGTGGATCGGCAGTGGCGGTGGCGGCGGGGCTTGTGCCCTTCGCCATCGGGTCGGACACCGGCGGGTCGGTGCGCATCCCGGCCTCGCTTTGCGGCATTGTCGGGTTCAAGCCATCTTCGGGGCGCATCCCGCTGGACGGCATCGCACCCCTCAGCCCCAGTTTCGACACCCTCGGACCGCTCACGCGAACCGCCGCCGATGCCGGGCTGGTCGCCGACATCATGGCAGGAGACGCACCCCATGACACTGCTCCGGCCATGCCGCTGCGGATCGGCTATGTGCCGCTCCCCTATCTTGATCCGATCGATGCGGGAATCGTGGCGGGCTACCTTGACCTTGTTGCGGCGCTGAGTGCGCTCGGGCACGATCTGGTGCCCGTCCATTTGCCGCTTGATGCCCTCGAGTATCAGCGCCGCAACGGTACCATCGTCGCGCATGAGATATTCGGCCGGTTGGGCAAGCTGGCAAAAGACGGCACCCGGCCGCTTGACCCTTTCGTGCGCCAACGCGTCCTGTCAGGCGCGAACATCGCCGTGTCCGAACACGCACAGCTTGTGGCAGAACGCGAGGTCGCGATCCGCGAGATGCGCAACCAAATGACCGAAACGCCGTTCATCCTTGTTCCGACGACGCCCCTTCACGCGCGCAGGATAGAAGAGGTGGACGAGGCGACGATTCCCTTGTCGCGCTTCACACGGATCGCCAACTACCTTGATCTTGCGGCAATCAGCCTGCCGATGCCCCGCCTTTCATTACCCGCAGGCGTGCAGATCATGGCGCGGCACGGAGACGACAGCGCCCTGTTGGCGGCGGCGCGCATGTTGGCGCCAATGCTCACCGGGGCGGCCAAGGATGATGCATGAGCAACCGCCTTTCGGGATGCCATGTTTCAGGCTGATCGATCGGTAAGCGCTCTTTGCTCATGCAGTCCGCCCCAGCCCCTTGGCTGACATATTTCGATCTTCAAGGCCCTGCGGATGCCCTGACATGAACAGCAATCCCGCAGCGCTCATTCGTGAATTGCACTCGCGTGCAGTCTCTGGACCCGTCCGCAGTGAACACGATGCCCCATGATACTGCGCGCTCGGAGCGTGAAAGGCAGATGCGACGCGGCGCCGTTCGGGATATTCTAAAACCCGGAAGATCTCTGCCATCAATCACTGGGGCAACAGAAAGCCGCGCGACCACGGTGGCAGCGTTGATGGACGGTCGCAAGCGCATCGGAGCCGTCGGTACGCAGCCCGGACCTTTGGCGCACACACACCGCACATAGCGGCCGTTCTGCCGCCCCAAACCGCGCAACGGCAGGCCCGCGCGGGCGATCGGGCAGGTGACGCTCCGGAGCGGTCACCGCGATCTGCCCTCTGCACGCAACGAGCGGTATGGCGAGAGCCCTTCTTCCCGGACACCCCAGTCAAGAGCCGTCCCTTCAACCCTGTCAGAGATCGCGCCACTGGGGCAGGCCGATCCGGCGCGCCTGAATCTTGTAAAATCCGGCAAAGCCAAGGGACAGCGCCAGCGTCACGACAGAGACCACGACCGGCCCCGCCTCGATCATCGCCCGCACGGGGCGGGGAACATGCCCGATCGCAATGGTGGCGACCGCGGCTCCGCCCAGCAGAATCGTCAGCATCGCAACGCCGAAACCGGTCAGGCCAATGAACGACCAGAAGTGAAACGGCCGGATGATCACCCCGGAGCGCGCGAGCGACCGGAAGGCCGGCGCATAGGCCTTAGACCCGGTCACGCCACCCCGTTCCAGATGCGCCAGCGCGCGGCGAAGCCTTTCGCGCCGGTCCGGTCCGGGGCCCCGCATCGCCCCGGCGGGACGTACAGGAACAGGTCCGTTTTCCTGCAAGAGGCGCGCGAGACGATTTTCGAACCGCGTATCCGGCATGACTTGTTACCTTTTTCAATCACTCATGATCGGTTTGCACATACACGGAAACTAAGACCGTGCTGGGTGCAGATCATGGCAAGCCGCGGCCCGGTTCGCCGCAACGCGCGCATGCCCAAAGGCACCGGCAAGTGACGAGTGCGCGAGGGAAGACGACGATGACGGATCATGTCTGGTACATTGAGGCACTGCGTCTGGAACACTATAGCCATAATCCGGCCCTGACGCTGCTGCGTCCGATCACGATCGGGCTCGCCGGAGGAAAGGGCGAGGACAAGCGGTATCTGACCCTCGCGCCCAGAAACATCCGCGCGACGATCGACCCCGAGCACTCCAAAGCGATCGACTATGGGCAGAAGCGCCGCTCGGCCCTGATGTGCGAGACTGAGGTGCATCCCGGGGTCCGGGCGTTCCGCTGCGCCGTGGCGGGGCCGGCGATCTGGACCGATCCGGATGTCTCGGACATGCTTGTCGTGAACGACGCCTTGGCAAAGGCGCTTCTGGACGAACCCTTCGGGCGCGACCTGCACCTCAAACAGGTCCGCCTCGCGCGGGTCTGAAATGGTCAGCCCGCATCAAGGGCGTCTTCGCCCTGCCCCTCCGACCGGGATCAGGGCTGTCAGACCCCTTCGCTTCGGGCGCGTTCATGGTTGCGCGCCGCCCGGAACAGGCTCAGCGCAGTGTCCCACGCGCATACGTGGGAAACCGGTTGCGCCCCCGTCGGCAGCGGTTCGGGTATCTTCCACTCCATCAGCAAGCGTCCCGCGCAACACTGGAACGGATAGATCTGCTCGGCCAGCATCGTCCCGGTTCCGGCACGGGGGCTTTCGGGGTCTTCCCCGGCGCCCGCCTCTGCCATGAGTTCCAGGCTGTCGAGGCCCGACAGGATGGTGGCATGCATCCACCACAGGGCGCGATGCGCCCCGTCATCAAGCGCGGCGAAAGGCGGCGGCGTGTCGATCAGGACCCCGCGATCGCGGGCGACGGCGTAGGGCAGGAAGAACCACAGGCTTTCACCCTGCCGCCATGCCCCGCTCCGCAGGTCGTCGGCGCCCGAGTCATAGGCCGCCGCAAGGCCCGGATCGGGGTGAAGCCGCGCCAGGGCTTGGCTGAGATCTTCGTCCGGTTTCACGCGTGGCTTGCGTCGTGTCAGCGCCGCCTTCCACGCTTCGTGATCCCGCGCGATCCATCCCAGTTGCTCCGGGTTACTGGCGACGAGTTTCGCAATCATCTCCGGCGGCAGGACATAGGGTGAGGCGATGCTGACCAGCACCCGCTTGCCGTCATGGTCAAGATCGTCGGGATCGGTCACGCCCTTTTCGTCCAGAAGTTGCCGGACCTGATGATGAACCCTGACCCTGATCCAGTCGGCGTCCGAAAGGGAAGGAAAGATGTGCCGCCGCGCCTGTGGCGGGATCGGACCCGCTATTCCCTGCGGGTGCGCGACGCGCCTGCACTCGGACGCAAAGGCGCGCGCCGCGTCCCAGTAGGGGGGATTGTCGCTGCCGCCGCCGCGGCGACCGTTTCTCCAGAACATGCCCATGCACTGCCAACCTTATGCAACCTCGTTACAGGCGGCAGGATACACTGGAAATCTTGCCGGAACGGGGCATGAAGGCGACCATTCCGTGGTCGGTCCGCCCGGCCATCACCGCCCGGGCTTGAGTGAATAGATGACCTGCGAGGCCGTCAATCGGCGCCGCGCACTGGGATGGTCGCGTCGGGGCTTGGGCGGAAGACGCGCTGCACAAGGTAGATGCCGATGGCGGCACCCAGCCCGACAAGATCGGTGACCACCCCCCCTTCGATCATGAAGAGCGCCGCGATCACCAGCGCGACCCGCAGGAACCACGCGGAACGGGACCCCATGAACCAGCCCTGCACGCCCGCGCTCAGCAGGAACACCCCGAAGGTCGCGGTGATGCCCGCGCGGATCACCTCGAACCACGTCCCGTCCATCAGCAGCGCCGAGTTGTAAAAGAACATGAACGGCACGATGAAGGCCGCGATGCCGATCCGGAACGACGCGACCGAGGTGTCCATCGGGTTGGCGCCCGAAATGCCCGCGGCGGCATAACTCGCCAGCGCCACTGGTGGCGTGATGGCGGACACCACGGCGAAGTAGAAGACGAAGAAATGCGCCGTCAGCAGCGGAATGCCAAGGTTCACGAGGCCCGGTGCCACCACGGCGGCAGCCACCGCATAGGCCGCGGTCGTGGGCATGCCCATGCCAAGCAGGATGGCGATGCACATGGCGAAGAACAGCGCCAGAAGCTGGCTGACGCCCGCGAGGTCAAGCAGCAGGTTGGAAAAGCGCGCGCCGACACCGGTCAGCGAGATGACGCCCACGATGATCCCCGCGCAGGCGCAGACCGCGATGATCTGGATCGACATGATCCCCGCCAGCTCGAACGCCTTGATGATCGACCGAAGCCCCATCCGGTAAGGCGTGAGCCAGCTGACCACGGCGGCGGCGGCGGTGGCCAGCGTGCCCGCCCGGATCACCGAATAGCCCAAGAACAGCGCCACGATCAGGATGATGATGGGGATGAACAGGAAGACCTGCCGCGCCAGCTTGCGCAGCTTGGGCAGTTCGTCCTCGCGCATGCCGCGCATGCCCAGTTTCGCCGCCTCGAAATCGACCATGAAGTAGATCGACACGAAATAAAGGATCGCGGGAATGACCGCCGCGGCGGCGATCTCCTGATAGGGGATGCCCGTGACCTCGGCCATGATGAAGGCGCCCGCCCCCATGATCGGCGGCATGATCTGCCCCCCGGTCGAGGCCGCGGCCTCGATCGCTCCGGCGGTCTTGGGCTGGTAGCCGACCTTCTTCATCAGCGGGATGGTGAGAGAGCCGGTCGCCACCACGTTGCCTGCTGAGGTGCCGTTGATCATGCCCATCAGACCGCTGGCGAAGATCGCCACCTTGGCCGGGCCGCCGCGCGCGCGGCCCGCCATGGCAAAGGCGAAATTGACGAAGTAATCCCCCACCTTCGACGCCTGCAGGAAGGCCGCGAAGATGATGAACAGGATGATGTAGGTCGACGACACCGCGGTGGTGGTGCCAAGGATTCCGACATCGGAATAGACCGTCCCGAAGAAGCGCTGCCAAGTGTAGGGCACCTCGACCCGCAGGATCGAGGGCAGCAGGTGCGCAGTGAAAGTATACATCAGGAAGACGGCGGTAATGACGACCAGCGCCATGCCCGCGACCCGGCGCGTGAGTTCGAGGATCAGCGCCGATCCCGCCGTGGCGGCAAAGGCGACGCCGATCGGCACCTGCGGGGTGCCCACGGCATTGCGCGCGGCGGTGCCGTAGATGGCGATAAGATACATCGCCACGACGACGGCGCACAGCCCCAGCACGATGTCCGACGCGGTGAACCGGTCGCGGTCGCGGCGTTCGAACCATCCGGTCACGATGGTGCCGAACGTGGCCAGCAGTAGCGGCAGGCCGAACCACCAGATTTCGCGCGCATAGACCCAGGAATAGGCCCCGGCAAAGGTCTCGGGCACGTCGGGTTGCGATATCCACAGGACGCGGCCGCCCATCTCCATCGTCTGGCCTGATCCGAGGAACTGCATGAACCCGACCGTCGACGCGCCCGCGACAAGCGCGGGGATCGCGAGCGCGGCAGCCACAAGGGTCAGCATGCGCGTCTCGCGCACAGGCTGGCCGGGGGCGGCCGGGAACCCATGCGCGGCGTACATCAGAAAGCCCAGCACGAGGGCCCCCGCGATGTGGATGGTGCGGAAATTCCACGGCTCCATCGGCAAGGTGGGCAGAAACGGCAGACGGTCGGCCCAGGTTGCCTTGATCGCGCGGGCGGTTGCGCGCAACTCAGCCGCCTCGGCCTGAGCGACGGCGATCCCGGCGGAAAGGGTGCGGATTTCCTCCGCGTTGGCGGCGGTCGCCGCCACCTCTTCGGCAAGTGCCAGCAGGCGGCGCATGCTGTTGCCGGTGAAGGCCTCGCCCTCGGGGCCGAGCGCCGCGCGCAGGTCTTCGAACCCTTCCACGGCGGCGCGTTCGCTCATCGTGGCCTGGATCGACCAGGGCGAGGCGATCATGCCGCTGACCGACAACCCGTTGAGCGCCGCCATGTGAAAGGCGGCATAAAGAAAGGCGATACCCGCGATGATCATGTAGGCGCGCCCGGCAAACAGGCGGCGGTTGCCCTCGATCGGGTCCTCGTCGACGCCTTCGGCGATGACCTGATCGGTCTGGCTGGTCTGATCGGTCATCTCTGGTATCCCCCGGGTGCAGGTCGGCGCGCCGATTGCGGCCATGCGGGGCTGGGCCCAGCCGGATGATCCGGCGCGGCCCAGCCCCCTGTCTGCAAGGGGCGGGGTCCCAGGGGCCCCGCCCGTCTGACTTACATCGCGCCGTGGATCTTGGACGGATCGATGGTCGCACCGGCATTCTCGACGAACCAGCGGGCCGCACCGGGGTGCCACTTCAGCGCGGTGTTCTTGTCCCAATGCTCGGGCAGGGTCTCACGCGCGGAAGAGTGGATGCCGACCATGCGCGCATTGTCGGACATGATCACGTCGGTGACCGCGTAGACAAAGCTTTCCGGCAGGTCGCAGTTCGCGATGGCGAAGTTCCACATCGCCACCGAGGCCGCGGGTTCGGTCAGGGTCGCGTAGGTTTCGGCAGAAATCTCAAAGGCCGACACCGGGAACTGTTCGAGGATGATGGCCTGCTGCTCGGGCGTGAACTCGATGATGTTCACGTCGGTCTGCACCTCAAGCTGCGACACGGCCGGGATCGGCACGCCCGCGGCAAAGGCGATGACGTCAAGCAGGCCGTCCTGAAGCTGGCCGCCAAGGTCATCCCAGCCGCCGTTGCGACGTTCGAATTCCACGCCCAGCGCTTCGAGCATCAGCGGGAAATACGTGTCCGAGGTCGAACCTGCGGGGCCGAAGCCGATGCGGGCACCGGCGGGGATGTCGGCGATATCCTCGATGCCGGTCGACGACAGGACCGTGATCGAGAACGGCGTCTGATACATCGGGAACATGGCGCAGGCATTAGTCATCTGCAGGCCGGGCGCGACCGGGTTGGTGCCGGCATAGGATTCGGCGGCCGGGCCCATGGTGGTCAGACCGAACTGGGCCTCGCCCGCGTGGACCAGCGACATGTTCTGCATCGGGCCGCCGGTCACTTCGCCGCTGCCCGACAGGCCCAGCTCGTCCGCGACGAGGTTCGCCCAGCCCGAGCCATAGACGAAGAAGGTGCCGCCCTGCGACGCGGTGCCGACGGTGAAGCTTTCGGGCCAGCCGGTCCTGTCCTGCGCGAAACCGGTCGTCGCGATCAGCGCTGCCACCGCGGTTGCGGTGGCGAAAAGTGTGATCTTCATGTATTCCTCCACTATGTTGTCGCCGTCATGCGGCAGCTCGCCTCCTGCTTGCACTGCCCGGCCTGCGCTTTCAACGTACAACAAAGTTATACGCTATGGGCAGGAAAAGCGGTGCCTCAAGGGAAAACGGCGGCTGGGGGTTCGTAATCCAATATGAAAAAATTGTGAATTAGAATCTGTCAGTCGATCCGGGGCAGCGTCTCAACATTGGCATCGGGCACGCCGAAGACCGGATCCCGCGCCGGGCGCAGGGTGTCGCGCAGCCCGATAGCCGACAAAACCGGCTTGTCCGGCACCAGGCCGGGGGGCACCGACAGGGCAGCGCGGGCGACCCCGCCGACAGCAAGACGCGCCGCGCGCCGGTCGTGGCTCTAACGCCCGTTAAGGCGCAGCCTTCCACAGCAGGCCAATCTGCCCCAGACAACACCGTCGCCGGGCCGGACGCTCCTGCGCCTGCCGCGTGGAAGGGCACGGCAAGAACCTGAGGAGGAGACATGACCACAAGCGCCGCAGATCAGCCGGTGATCTGGCTCATCGCCCTGCTCGCACTGGTCGCCTGCTGGCCCATCGCACAGGCGTTGCGGCACAAGAAACTTCACCCGCTTGCGGCCTGGCTGCTCTTCACCTCGCTCTTCGTGCTTGTCTCGGCAGCCGTGTTTCAGGTGCTGATCCGGATTGGCGTCGCGGTCTTCCCGCCCGGCGCGCTCGAAGACCCCGGTCTCGCCATCGCCATCGTCCTTCTGTCGCTGGCGCCGGGCTTTGCTGCTGGGCGCTGGATCGTGCGCCGCCCGCAATGGCGGCAGATGACGAAGTGACCCGAAGATGGCCGACCACCCCTGACCCCGAAAGGCACAATCATGCAAGTGAACGATTTTCACGACCTCTACATCGCCGAACTCTCCGAATTGCGCTCGGTCGAGACGCAGCTGGCGGAACATCTGGCCGATCTGGCGACACAAGCGACGGACAAGACGCTGTCCAACGCGATCAGGACCCACCGGAGCGTGACCCAGACCCATCGCGACCGGATCAACACGCTTTTGCAAGATCACGGTGCCTCGGCGGGCAACGGCCATGACGACGCCTCGATGCATGCGATCCTAGCCGAGACGGACAAATGGGTTGGCATGATCGGCGACAGCGATCTGCGGGATGCGGGGCTCATCGCCTCGCTGCAGCGGATGGAGCATTATGAAATCGCCGTCCTCGGCACGCTGGCCAGTTGGGCGAAGAAGCTGGGATACGACCGGGATGCCACCGTCCTGTCGGCAATCCTTCAGGATGACAAGGCCGCCGACGCCTACCTGACCGACATCGCGACGAACGGCCACGACAGACCGCCGCCCTGACGCCGGGTCAACGGCAGACCGCAGCCAAGGGCGAAGGGCTGGCGCGGACTTGTCCTGCTCGCGTCCGGGCTGAACCGCGACACATTCGCGTCGCGCTTCGCCCGCATTTCCGCGATCCACCGCCCGGGGCGGCGCCGCTATCGCGCTGTATAGCCGCCGTCGATCACAAGTTCGGATCCAGTCACGAACTTGGCGTCGTCGGATGCGAGATAGGCGATCCCCGCGGCGATATCCTCGGGCTCCCCCACATGGCCGACGGGGTGCAAGTCGTCGAGATGGGCGCGGAAGGCCTTTGGCCCGGTCTCGGACGCTTCGGCCATCGCCTCGACCAGCGGCGTCCAGATGAAACCGGGATGCACCGAATTCACGCGGATGCCCTCCTTGGCATAGAGCATCGCGTCGGTCTTGCTCATCTCGCGCACGGCGCCTTTCGAGGCGTGGTAGGGCGGCACATCGGGCGCGCCGACAATGCCGTAGATCGACGACAGGTTGACGATGCTGCCGCCTCCGTTCTTGCGCATGTGCGGGATTGCCGCCTTTGTGCAGTAGAAGACGCCGTTCACGTTGACATCCATGACCTTGCGCCATTCCGCGGCCGTGACCTTGTCGGTCGGCTTGTCGACACCGGCAATCCCGGCATTGTTGACAACGACATCGACGCCGCCGAACCTGTCGGCGACGTCACCGAAGACCCGACCCACCGCGTCCTCGTCCGTCACGTCGAGATGCCAGTATTCGGCCGTGCCGCCTTTCTTCCCGATCTCCTCGCGCAGGCTCTGGCCTCCCTTGTCGTCGATATCCGTGATGGCGACCTTCGCGCCCTCTTTCGCCAGCCGCAGACAGGTGGCCTTGCCGATGCCCTTCGCGCCCCCGGTGACGATGCAGGTCTTTCCGTCAAGCCGTTTCATCCTGAACTCCTTTCCTGAACTTGCGTGTGAACCAGAAGGCCGCGCGGCATAGAGGCGGGCGAAAGCAGCCTCATCAGCGCCTCGCCGTAGGACCGGTTCGGAAGCGACCCGAGATGCAACCCATCGAGGGCGCGGACGATCGACGGAAGATCGGCGGACTCGATCGCGACCGTCCGCCCGGTCCAGCCGCCGACCGCGACCCGGCAGATCTCGGCCCGGCACACGCCCGACCGGAACACGAGACGCGATTTGCTCACCGTCCGGGGAATGACCCGCCCGCCTTGCGCGTCGATGGTCGCCAGAAGATGCGCGGCCGACAATCCGGCGACCTCGGGCAAACCGGCATGAAGGCCCAGCGCGCCTGCCAGCAGGTGCCGCCCCCCAGCCGCGAGCGGAAAACCCGCCGAGACAGCCATGCTCCAGTGCTGGATCGCACCCACATCCGCGTCGCGGCGCTTGATTTCAAGCCGGTCCCCGGAGCGCAGTTTGATCAGCGTCCGGTCACAACCCGTGTGCACGAGGTAGATATCGCTGCGCCGTTCCGCGGCGACAAGTGGCCAGCCGGCGTTCAGCATGGCGATGGCCGGATGGCCCGCACGTGGCCAGATGCGGTACTCGAAGCGGTCCTCGCCCCGGTTCTCGGCCTGCAGGCTTGCGGAAAGGACAAACCCGCGCGACATCATGTCAGGACGCTTTCCGCGGCCCCGACAAGGCCGGAACGGTCTATGCGGACCGGCTTGTCCGGAAACGGTCGGTCACGGCACCCTGCCATTCGGTCAGAAACAGGGTCGGTCTCGTGCGTCATGTCAGGGCCATCCGGGTTCGGTCATACCTTTCATTCAGCCAAACCGTCGCCGTCCGGTCGTTAACGCACGTTAATGCCGCCGCCATCGCCTTGGGTCACAGGCGGCCTGCGGGCGGGTCAGACGCCCCGGCACATGGCGAACGCAACGAGGACCACCATGCCCGATACGAGGACGGAAATCGAAGACCCCGAAGCCGCCGGAGAAATCCAGCGATCCGAAGGGGAAGACCGCGGCGGGCTTGACGCCGAGCCGCCCGAGATCGTGCATACACCGCCGCTCGAGGCGCTTGACCGCTACAGCACCAAAAGCCTCGACCGCGCGGCGAATGCGCATCTGGCGCGCTTCACGCTTGGCATCACGCCCTACGGCTTGTCCTCGACCTTCTTCACCTGGTGGGTGCACCTGATGGGGGCACCGGGCAAGCAGGTGCAGCTGATGGAAAAGGCCGCGCGCAAGGCGATGCGGCTGGGCGTCTATGCGGGCCAGCTTGCCCGCAACCCCGATACCCCGCCCTGCGTCGAGCCCCTGCCCCATGATCACCGCTTTGAGCACGAAGGCTGGCAAAGCTGGCCTTACAACCTGATCTATCAGGCATTTTTGCTGAACCAGCAATGGTGGTACAACGCCGCCTGCGACATCGACGGGGTGGGCGCGCGGGAAGAACAGGTCGTGTCGTTCCTCAGCCGTCAGTTGCTCGACATGGTCTCGCCGTCGAACTTCATCGCGACGAATCCCGAAGTCGCGCAGGCGACGCTCCGCGAAGGCGGCGCGAACCTTGTCCGCGGCTTCCAGAACTTCCTCGAAGACTGGGAACGCGCGATTTCCGGCAAGCTTCCCGTCGGCACGGAAGGTTACCTGCCCGGACGCCAGGTGGCGACGACACCGGGCAAGGTGGTGTTCCGTACCCATCTTCTCGAACTCATCCAGTATGCGCCGAGGACGAAGAAGGTGAAGCCCGAACCGATCCTGATCGTGCCCGCATGGATCATGAAATATTACATCCTCGATCTCAGCCCGCACAATTCGCTGGTCGGCTATCTGGTGGACCAGGGCTTTACCGTCTTCATGGTGTCGTGGCGCAACCCGACCTCGGAAGACCGCGACAAGGGGATGGACGATTATTTCGACGCGGTGGACGAGGCGATGGATGCCGTCAGCGCCATCGTGCCCGATGTCCGCATGCACGGCGTCGGCTATTGCCTTGGCGGAACGCTGATGGCCGCCAAGGCCGCGCAGATGGCGCGCGACGGCGACGACAGGCTGGCCACGCTCACGCTTCTCGCCACACAGACCGATTTCGAGGAACCGGGCGAATTGCAGCTTTTCGTCAGCGAAAGCGAGGTGGCGTTCCTTGAAAACATGATGTGGGATCAGGGGTACCTCGACACCAAGCAGATGGCGGGCGCCTTCCAGCTTCTGCGCTCGGCCGACCTGATCTGGTCGCGCTACATCCACGAATACCTGATGGGCCGCCGGCAGGAGATGTTCGACCTCATGGCCTGGAACGCCGACGCGACGCGCATGCCCTACCGGATGCACAGCGAGTACCTGCGCCGGATCTTCCTTGGTAACGAACTGGCCGAAGGGAAGTACCGCATGGGGGGCCAGCCCGTATCCATCCACGATATCGACGTGCCCGTTTTCTGCGTCTCGACCACGTCGGACCATGTGGCGCCGTGGCAATCGGTCTACAAGCTGCATCTGCTGGCCGACACGGTCATCACCTTCGTGCTGACAAGCGGCGGGCACAATGCCGGGATCATCAGCGAACCGGGCCACGGGGGCCGCACCTTCCTCATCCGCACCACCGACGAGGAAGAACCCCATTCCTCGCCCGACAGCTGGATGGCAGCGGCCGAGCGGCGCGACGGGTCCTGGTGGCCCGCGATGGTGGAATGGCTGGGCGAACGTTCCGGAAAGGAGGGGCCGCCGCCCGATCTCGGCACGGGCCAGAGCCCCTATCAGGCAACGTGCAACGCGCCCGGGTCCTATGTCTTCCAGCGGTGATGCGATGCGCCGCTGGCGGCCTCGAACCCCGCGACGATGTCGAGCAATTCGCGCGTGATCGTCTCCTGCCGCATCCGGCGATAGGCGGCGGTCAGCTCTTCGTGGCGCGCCTCGATGTTGCGCTCGGCGCTTTGCATCGCGGCGAGACGGGTGGCATGTTCGCTCGCCAGCGCCTCGGCCAGCGCCCGGTAGAGCACGACGAAGATCCGCTGGCGCACCAGCGCGGACAGAAGGCGGTCGCGGTCGGCGCGGAAGAAGGGCAGGCCCCTGCCCGGCCATCCGTCCTCCAGAAGCTTTTCGAGATGCTCTTCCGGGATCGGAAGAAGCTGACGGTCGACGGGCACGGCCCGCAGGCGTCCCTCGCGGCGGTTGTGAACGACGCTGACCCGACCGACACCGGCGCTGCGGGTCCAGCCTTCGATCCTGACGATGACCGACAACACAAGGGGGCGCAGGCCGCCCACCGATCCCGGCTGCGCGAACAGATGGTCGGCGCTGTGCCCCATCGCCCCCAGCCGCGCCGCGGCCCGGGCGCCGATCACGGCCAGAACGGCGATATCTTCGCCGATGCACGCATCCGCCTCGCGGGCCACGATTTCGTTATAGCGCCCGCACAGCCCGCGATCGGAGCCGATCACGAGAAGCGCCTCGCCCGGCGCCGGGCGGCCCCTGCCCCCCCGCAGGGGCAGACCCCGCGCCCTACGTTCGCCGAACAGCGCGGCCAGCCCAAGGTCGATGGTCGCCTCATAGCCCGACATGGCAGCCTCGGCGCGTTCATATTGTCGGATGCTGACGGCCGAGAGGGATTTCATCGTGCGCACGATGGACTGGATGTCGCCCGTCGTCCTGAGCTTCTCGGACAGGGTCTCAAGCGTCTCCATCGTCTTGCTCCAGCACCGCGCGCATCGCGTCCATCAGCCTCTGGCGGCGGTCATCCGTGAGTGGTTCGCCCGCGGCGATCTCTTGCCCCAGATCGGTCAGGTCCTCGCGCACGGCGCGGCGCAGCCGGGCTTCGGCCCCGGCGATGGCGTCCGGCTCCAGATCGTCCAACAGACCTTCCGTCGCCGCCAGAAGCACGGCGATCTGTTCGGGAACCGTCAGGTGATCATGCTGGTTCTGGGTCAGCACCGCGCGCACGCGCTGTCCGCGCGTCAGTCTTGCCCGCGTGTCTTCGTCAAGCTGGGTGCCGAAGCGCGCGAAGCTTTCCAGCTCTTCGAACTGGGAATAGCTGAGCCGCAGGTTCCCCGCCACCGCCCGGAACGCGGGCAACTGCGCCTTTCCGCCCACCCGGCTGACCGAGGTGCCGATGTCGATGGCCGGCAGGTGCCCCTTCTCGAACAGGTCGGGCGAGAGATAGATCTGCCCGTCGGTGATCGAGATGAGATTGGTCGGGATGAAGGCCGAGATGTTCTGCGCCTGCGTCTCGATCACCGGAAGCGCGGTCAGCGACCCGCCGCCATGTTCCTTGCGCAGATGCGTCGCGCGTTCGAGCAGCCGCGAATGGATATAGAAGATGTCGCCCGGATAGGCCTCGCGCCCCGGCGGGCGGCGCAAGAGCAGCGACAATTCGCGGTAGGCGCGGGCGTGCCGGGTCAGATCGTCATAGACGATCAGCACGTCGCGGCCCTTCGACATGAAGTGTTCCGCCATGGTCGTGGCGGCATAGGGCGCGATGAATTGCAGCCCCGGCGCATCGTCGCCCCCCGCGACCACGACGATGGTGCGCCCGAGCGCGCCGGCACGGCGCAGATCGGCCACGACGCGGGCCACCGCCGAGGCGCGCTGCCCGATGGCGCAATAGACCGAGATCACGCCGCTGTCGCGCTGGTTGAGAATGGCGTCCACGGCAATCGCGGTCTTGCCGGTCTGCCGGTCGCCCACGATCAGTTCGCGCTGCCCGCGCCCGATGGGAATGGCCGCGTCCACCGCCTTGATCCCGGTCTGCAGCGGCACCTCGACCGGATCGCGGTGCATGATCGGAGGCGCCGGGCGTTCGACGGGCAGACGGTCCTCGCCGTCGATCCTGTCGCCGCCGTCCACCGGGCGGCCAAGCCCGTCGACGATCCGGCCCAGAAGCGCCTCGCCCACCGGCACGTCGGCGACGCGCCCCGTGCGGCGCAGCCGGTCGCCGGGCCGCAGGTCGTTGGTTCTGCCCAGAACGATCACCCCGGTCCGATCCGGGCCGAGACTGGACGCAAGACCGACGACACCGTTCGAGAACCGCACCAGTTCGTCCGCGTGCAGGTCGGTGAAGCCCGTCACCTGCGCGACCCCGTTGTCCACGGACAGGATCCGCGCCTGTTCGGCCGCATCCACCCCGGGCCGGACATTGCGCAAAGCCTGTTCAAGCGGCGCGAAGACGTCTTGCGGGATATCCCTCAGCGATATCATGCCGGGGCCCGGTCTAGGGCGTCGGCATCGTGGTCCCGCCCGGACTGTCCGGCATGGCTGCCCGCGTCGATCACCTCGTCCAGTTCGACCCTCAGCCGGTCGAGATACCGCGCCGCCGACCATTCCGCCGTCACATCGCCGATGGTCAGCCGCGCGCCGATCACGATCCCGTCGTCTTCGCGGTACTCCACGTCGATCTCGGCCGAAAGGGCCTCGCGAAGCGCTCGGGTGATCCGGCCCTTCGCCGCGCCGCTCAGCGCCGCGCCGGTCTCGACCATGGCGGTTTGGGCATCTGACGCCGCCTCGGCCAGCCTGTCGCGCGTCTGCGGATCAAGGGCGGCCAGACGCTCGGCAAAGGTCGCCACCGTGCGTTCCGAAATCCCGGTATCCGCATATTCGGACAGGATGCGCCCCGTGATGTCGAGGATCCGGTGCCCGGCCCTGCGTTGCAGTGAAGACAGGAACGCCGCGCGTTCCGCATCGAGATGGTCGCGCCATGCCGCGCGCTTTTCCTCGACCTCCTTGCGGACCTCATCTTCCATCCGGTCGCGCAGCGCCCGCGCCTCGTCGCGCGCGGATGACAGGATGTCTTCCCTGCGCTCCTCCAGCTCCTGCTGCCTGCGCCTGAGGGTTTCGGCCTCCTCCTCCGCCTCCCCGCGGGCGGCGCGCGCCTCGTTCAGGCGGTCTGCGATGCGCTGTTCGCGGCGGCCGATTGCGTCGGTGATCGGCCTGTAGAGGAACCGCTGCAAGAGCCAGACCAGGACCAGGAAGTTGACGATCTGGGCCGCGACGGTGAGCCAGTCGATCTGCACGGGCTCAGCCTCCCCCGCCTTGCGTCACGAGATCGGTGAACGGATTGGCGAAGATCAGGATCATCGAGACCACGAAACAATAGATCGCGGTGGACTCGATCATGGCAAGGCTGACGAACAGCGTCCGCGTGATCGTGTTCGCGGCGTCGGGCTGCTGCGCGATGGCCTGCAGCGCCTGCGCGGCGGCGCGCCCTTCGGCCAGCGCGGGCCCGATCGACCCGATGGCGATGGTCAGCCCGGCGGTTGCGATGGAAATGATGGCGATCCAGGTCGCTGGGTCCATGGTCAATCTCCCTTCTTGAGCGATATCTGCGCGTCGTCCCCCTGCCCCGGCGACCTCTCGCGTGTGGCCGACGCGATGTAGACCATCGCCAGCACCGCGAAGATGTAGGCCTGGATCAGCCCGGTGATCAGGCCAAGCAGCTGCAGCAGGACGGGAAAGAAGAACGGCGCGACGCTGATGAGGATGCCGACGATGACCGTCCCGCTCATCACGTTGCCGTAAAGGCGGATCGCCAGCGCCAGGGTGCGCGACGCCTCGCTGATGAGGTTGAAGGGCAACATCAGGGGCGTCGGGCGGATATAGGTCTTGAGATAGCCCGGAAGCCCGCGCCGCCCGATCGAGAAGAGCGGCACCGCGATCAGCACGCAGATGGCCAGCGCCGCCGCGGTCGACAGCGACCCGGTGGGCGGCTGGTAGCCCGGCACGATCATCAGCAGGTTCGATGCAGCAATGAAGAGAAACAGCGTGCCTATGAACGGCAGGTACCGGTCGGGATCACCGCTGCCCATGTCGTCGATCTGGTCGCGGATCCGGGTGACGACGACTTCCAGCATCACCTGCCGGCGCGACACCTTTTCACCGTCGACAAGCCGCGCGGTCACCGCCCCGCACCCGATGACGAGAACGGCCATGACGGCCCAGGTGAAGACGACCGTCGCGGTCAGCCTCAGCCCGCGCCATTCGTAAATGACCCATGCGTCGGGGCTTATCTCCATGGCAGCCCGTTCCCGGTCCGGACGCCGCGGATGACGAGAAAGCGCGCCGCCAGATACCCGGCAAGCGCGCCGATGAATTCCGCAGCCCCCGCCCCGAGCGCAGCCATCCCCGCCAGCGCGGCGACCAGAAGCGACGCGCGCAGCAGCGCGAACAGGACGAAGATGCGCCCGGGCCGCGGACCCGCCAGCGCCCGGGTGGCGACCCGAAGCAGCACAAGATGCAGCGCCCCGAAGGCCGCCCCCGCAAGGACCGAGGCGACCATGGCCGCGATCCCGGCGCTCATTCGCCCTTGTCCCGTCTTGGCTCAGTCATCCTTGCCGCCCTCTCTCTGCACCCAGTACCACGCGTTTACGCAGCCCAGCGCGACCCCGGCCAGCAGGAGCGCCAGCGTCCACGATGTCTCGCCCGGCCAGCGCGCGTCGATGAACAGGCCCAGCGCGACGCCCGCCAACGTGGGCACCGCCACCGCCCAGCCGACCATCCCGAACATGCCCAGACCCGACCACGCATCGGGGCGGCGCTTGCCCCGGGCCTTCTGCATCCGCCGCGCCTTGTCCCGGATCCGGCGGGCATCCTCCTGACCGTCATCGGTCATGACCCGAGCCCTTCGAGGTCGCGGAACCGCCGGATCATCCCCGCCTCGAGCCGGGCAAGCGCATCGCGGGCGTCGCGTTCGTCTTCGTCCTGACGGCGGAAATCCTGCGTGACGCGGTCGCTCAGCCAGCCGGGATCGTCGCCTTCGATGGCGCTCTGCACCGCGACGCGGACATGGGCGCCGCATTTCACCAGCGTGCCGGACTGCAGCGCGACGAACCGTTCAGGCCCCTCTTGCGGCGCATAGACGAGGATACCCGGCACGAGTTCGCTGACGAAATCGCCGTGATGCGGCAGGATGCCGAAATGGCCCTCGGGCGCTTCGGCCACGATCCGGCGCACCCGCGCATCGACGCAGGTCTTCAGGGGCGTGATGATCTCAAGCCGCATCAGAATTTCCCCGGTCCGGTATCTCGTCCACGGCGCCGATCATGTAGAAATCGCTCTCGTCACGGTCCCCGAAATCGCCCGACAGGATCGCCTCGCAGCCCGCCAGCGTGCCCTCGAGCGGGACAAGCCGCCCCGC
Source organism: Aestuariivita sp. (assembly GCA_018401465.1). GTDB lineage: Bacteria > Pseudomonadota > Alphaproteobacteria > Rhodobacterales > Rhodobacteraceae > JAGYKE01. The sequence goes on along the minus strand of JAGYKE010000004.1, from coordinate 1,871,033 downwards.
GCTGCCGGTCATCGCTCCGACCGAGAAGAAGGGCTGCGTCAGGAAACGTTCGATCTGCCGGGCCTGCCGCACGGTGGCGCGGTCCTTTTCCGACAATTCCTCGAGCCCCAGCATCGCGATGATGTCCTTGAGCTCTTCGTATTCCGCCAGCGTGTTGCGCACGTCGCGGGCGACGCGGTAGTGCCGGTCGCTCACCGCGCCGGGCGTCAGCAGCTTGGAGAAGGACTGCAGCGGGTCGATGGCGGGGTAAAGCCCTTCGGACGCCTTCTTGCGCGACAGAACGATCGAGGCCGAGAGATGCGCGAAAGTATGCGTGGCGGCGGGGTCGGTGAAATCGTCGGCCGGGACATAGACCGCCTGGATCGAGGTCATTGCCGCCTTGTCGGTCGAACAGATGCGTTCCTCGAGCGCGGCCAGTTCGGTGCCCAGCGTCGGCTGATAGCCGACGCGGCTGGGGATACGGCCCAGAAGCCCCGACACTTCCGCCCCCGCCTGCACGAAGCGGAAGATGTTGTCGATCAGCACCAGCACGTCGCGGCGCATCTCGTCGCGGAAATACTCGGCCATGGTCAGCGCCGCATGCCCGACCCGGAAGCGCACGCCGGGGCTTTCGTTCATCTGGCCGAAGATCATCACGGTGTTGCCCAGAACGCCTGCATCGCGCATTTCGCGATACAATTCCTCGGCCTCGCGGCAGCGTTCTCCGATGCCGCAGAACAGGCTCACCCCATCGTATTCGGCCACCATGTTGTGGATCATCTCGGTGATCAGCACGGTCTTGCCGACGCCTGCGCCGCCGAAAAGTCCCGCCTTGCCGCCCCGTTCGATCGGGCTGAGCAGGTCGATGGCCTTGATGCCGGTCTCGAACAGCACGCTGTCCACGCGCCGCCGCGACAGCGGGACCGGATCGCGCAGGATCGGCCATCGGCGCATGTCGCCCAGCGGCTCGCCTCCGTCGATCGTCTCGCCGAAAAGGTTGAACATCCGTCCCAGCACCGCCTCGCCCACGGGCACGCGGATGGGCGCGCCGGTGTCGCGCACGCCAAGACCCAGCCGAAGCTGCGGATTGGGGTTCATCACAAGCCCGCGAACCGTATCCCGGGCGGGGAGTGCGGCAACCTCGATGGTGATTTCCGGATCGCTCAGCGTCAGAAGGCGTGATGCGATGGACGGAAGCGGGCCGGTTGCAAAGCGCACATCCACGATGCCGCCTTCGATGGCAATCACATGTCCCACCCGGGTCTGAGGCCCGTCCATCCGGTTGTTCCCGCCGATCTGCGTCGCGTTCACCGGCCGCGCAGACAGCGGCCGGGACCCCTGCCTTGAACCGCAACGGGACAGCGCCCGCATTAACCGGGGTAAATGCACGGGCGGCGAAGATGCCTCAGAGGACGGTCGCGGTGCTTTCCACGATGATCTGCCGGCGCAACACCTCGAGATCGACATCGGCAATGCAGGCCAGCACATCGATGTCGTGGATCACGATGTCCATGTGATCGCTCATGTCGATCAGGCCGCCCCGGGTCAGTCTCCGGATGGTGCGGCAGACATGCACCGACGACAGGCCGGTGTATTCGCCCAGACGCTGCTGTGTCAGCGGCAGGTGATAGGTGTTGCCCGACCCGCCCCCGATGGCCGACAGGCGCAGGCAAAGCTCGATCAGCGCATAGGCGATGCGGGATTCGGCGGATGCCTTGCCCAGTCGCAGCATGCGTTCCGACATCCGCGACAGCGCCGCGGCGGTCGTCATTGCCTGAAACCGCCGGACCGAGGCATCCGCCTCGCTCAGCCGCATCCACTCCGCCCGCGCCACGACCGCGATCCGCGCATAGGACAGCGTTTCAATCTGCACCGCGCAGATGTCGCTTTGCGCCGAGGACGGGTCGATGATCCCGCCGGGCACGACGATGTCGACGATCTGCCGTGCGCCGTTGGCCAATGACTTCGACATGGCAAGCCAACCCGACAGCACGACATAGACCGCGCCGTTGTCGTCGCCTTCAAGTTTCAGCGTGGTCCCTGCGCGGAACCCGCGCCCGTTCGCCCTCAACACACGTTCGAAAGCAGTCGAGGCCCGCCCGAAAGGAGCCTCCCAGCGGTTGCCGAACACGTCACCCTGCGCAGTCAGGTTTGCGGCATTGGCGTCCATCTGCGCCCTCCTTCGTCAGAAAATGAATTCGAAAAAAATGGAACGTCCCGCCGGGCGGATCCGTGCCGTCTCAGAAAATGAAATAGTTTCCACAGCATAACACGCGACCCGACGATCTGCGATCAGAAATCCCCGATGTCGGGACGCTGATGCGCGGTTGCGCGTCTTTTCGCCGGTTTAACCCCTTTACCGCGGTTAATGCGGCGCTGCCCTTTCCGGTTCCACATGGGCTCGAAGCCGCGCGCGCCCCTGCGCAGCCGGTCCGAACGGAGGTGACCTGATGGCCAAGAAAGACAAGACATCGCTCGGGGACCTGATGCAGCAGGTCAAGGGCGTGTTCGCCGTGAACCCGATGATCGCGCCGCAGCAGGAGCAGTTCTGGAAGGCGCAGGACCGCATCCTCGAAGAGTCCGAGGCCTTCTCGAAGGCGTGGTTCGCCCGCCGCCACGAAGCGACGCAATCCGCGCTCGAGGCAGTGCACAGGATGAACGGGGGCGGGGGCGATCCTTCGGCGGCGCTGCAGGCGATGACCGACTGGCAGCAGGGATCGATCAAGCGGCTTGCCGAAGACATGCAGCAATGGGTCGAACTCTGCACGACCTGCGCGGGGCGCATCGCCCAAGCCGAGGTCGAAGCCGGGAAGGAAGGCGCCGAGGAAATCGCCAAGCGGGCGAAATCGGTCGCCAAGACCGAGCACGCGACACCCGTGTGACCACGGTCGCCAGCGCGGCCAACCCGCCCTTTCAACCGATCAAAAGGGAACCCCGATGGACGACAAAAGCGCATACCGCCAGAAGCTCGAGGCGCGTCTCGACCAGTGGCGCGCCGATATCGACAAACTGCAGGCCAAGGCCCGCGAAGCGAGTGCCGATGCCCGTCTGGAATACGACAAGCAGATCGACAAGCTGCGCAAGCAGCAAGACCAGGCCCGCGAGAAGCTCGGCAATCTCGACGAAGCCGGGGGCGACGCCTGGAAGGATCTCAAGAGCGGCTTCGAAAAGGCATGGGACGATCTCGGCACCGCTGTGAAGAACGCAAGGGAAAGGTTCGGCTGACATGCGTATGCACCCTGACAGGGCGTGCCTGTCGCGCCACCTTCTTGCCGCCTGCCTTGGCGCGGGATTGCTCGTGCTGCCAACCTCATCCTTATCCTCATCCTCGTCCGAGCAGTCCGACGATCCGACCCGTCTCGACGATGTTCAGGCCGAATTCGGCGAAGCCTTCGAGACGATCGGCGCCTATTCCGCCGAACAGCGCGATCAGGCGCTGGAGGCAACGCGCTCGACCCTCGAACGCATGGACGACCGGATCGACGACCTCGAAGACAGCATCCGCCACCGGTGGGCCGACATGTCCGAGGCGACCCGGGAGCAGACAGCCAAGGCCCTGAGCGCCCTGCGCGACCGCCGGAACCGGCTGAGCGAAGCCTTCGGCGCGCTGTCGCAGGGCAGCGGCAGCGCCTGGAACGATCTGATGGCCGGTATCCGCAGTGGCTGGGACGATCTGGAAAGCGCCTGGGACGATGCCGCGGCCGCAATGGGCCCCGAACCCGAGACAGGAGACTGACATGACCGACCAGACCCGCAGCATCGAGAACCTGCAGAAGGCCCTCGCCATGGAGATGACGGCGGTGCAGCAATATCTGCTGCATGCGCATGTCCTCGACGACTGGGGGCTCGACGTCCTCGCCACGCAGATGCGCGAGGAAATGACCGAAGAGCTCGACCATGCGAGCCGCTTCATCGACCGCATCCTGTTTCTCGGCGGCGATCCGAAGGTGAAGGCGGGCAAGACCCCCGGTGTCGCCCATGCTCTGGCAGACCTGTTCGCGGCTGATCTCGAAGAGGAGAAGAACGCGATCACCTTCTATTCCGACGCGGCCCGCGCCGCGGACGAGGATCGCGACATCGGCACACGGATCCTGTTCGAGGAGATCGTGCTCGACGAGGAAGGTCACTAGGACTGGCTGTCGCGGCAGCTGCGCCTGCTCAAGCGGATGGGCGAGCCGACCTACACCGCCCAGAACATGAGCGACATCGCCGAAAGCGACTGAACAGCCGACGCCGTCCCGACGCAACGCCCAAGGCAATGTCGCACCGCACGCGAAAGGAAAGGACAGATCATGACCACGCAGGACGCAACCTTTGAAGGCCCGGACTATCTGGGGAAGTTCAGGACCGGGCTCTGGATTGCCGGAGCGGCGAGCATCATTCTCGGCGCGCTGGCGATCATCTTCCCCTTCGTCGCGACTTTGGCGGCGGGGCTTGTCTTCGGAGTGCTGCTGGCGGCGCTGGGCGTGATCGAGATCATCCGCGCGCTGTTTTCCCCGGGCAGCGACCAGCGGCTGTGGGTCTTGGCCTTTGGCCTTCTGTCGCTGGCGGCCGGCGTCGTGCTGCTGCTCTATCCGTTCGAGGGCATCCTGACGCTGACCGTCCTTCTGGCGACATTCTTCGTGCTCGGCGGCATCGTGAAACTGCTGGGCGCCTGGCAGATCAGCCCGCCGCGCCGCCGGGCGGGCAAGCAGCCGGAAATCCGCGGCTGGGGCTGGCTGGCGTTCTCGGGTGTTGTCTCTGTCGTTCTGGGGGCGCTTCTGTTTCTGGGCCTGCCCGTCTCGGCCGTCTGGGCACTGGGCCTGCTGATCGGGTTTGACCTGATCTTCCTCGGCGTGTCCCAGATCGCGATCGCCATGGCGCTGTCTTCGCCATCCCCCGGAGGGATGCGCCGGGCATGATCACCATCGAACACAGCCGCGACCACGGGATGATCGTGGTCCGCGCCTCGGGGACATTGACAACACGGGATTACGAAGCCGCCGTGCCCGAGCTCGAGCACGCGATGGAGATGTCGGAGGGCCCGCTTCGCGTCCTGCTGCGGCTCGAGGATTTCAGGGGCTGGGAAGTCGGTGCGCTCTGGTGCGAACTCGAACTCGATCTGAAATACCGGGGCGACTTCGGGCGGATCGCCGTACTGGGCGAGTCGACGCTCGAAAAATGGGGCACGACCCTGTCAGCGCCCCTGATCAAGGCCGAGATGCGGTTCTTTCCTCTCGAACGGGAAGCCGAGGCAAGGGCATGGCTTGCCGCGGCGGAAGACACCCCCGACGGGGCAACGTGATGCCCGGTGACCGAAAGTCCGGCCCGGCTGCGGATCAGGCCGACCCGGGCCGCGCGCATCCGGCGCTCTTCTCGCGCGCGGCCGACACGTTCATCACGGCCTCCGCCGTCTTCTATGCCTTGGCCGCACTGGCCATGGCGACGGTGTCCCTTGGCCTGATCACATTGTCGATCATCCGTCTCTACAGCGCCATCGCCACCCTCGAATCGAGCGAATCCGTGCTGCTCGACGCGGTGAGTTCGCTGGTCATCTCGGTGGCCGTCCTCGACGTGGCGAAATACGTCATGGAGGAAGAGGTGCTGCGCAGCCGCGAATTGCGCCGCCCCCACGAGGCGCGCGAGGCGGTGACCAAGTTCATGGTCATCATCGCGCTGGTCGTGTCGATCGAAGGGATCGTTCTGGTCTTCGAACTGGGGCGGACCGACCCCGAACTCCTGCTTTATCCCATCCTCCTCCTGTGCGTGTCGGTGATCATCGTTGTCGGTCTGGGGGTGTTTCAGCGCCTCAGTCTGGCTTCGGAAAAGACCCTCAGGAACGGGGCCGCGGCATCCCCGGCCCCGGACTGAAGACAGACGGCACTGCGACCCGCACATGACTGCCAAAGCCCCGACATCCGCAGGAATTGCCCGTGTCAGACTGTGAACCCACCGCGCCCCACGCGATATCCGTGGAAGAGGTGGCCGAAAGCCTCGACACCCGCACCGACACGGGACTGACCCAGCGCGAGGCGACGTCGCGCCTCAAATCGCACGGGCCCAACCGGTTGCGCCGGACCAAGCGGCAAAGCGCGCTCAGGATCCTCGTCCACCAGTTCCAGAGCGTGATCGTCTGGCTTCTCGCCTTCGCGGCCGCAATCTCCTTCGCCTTCGGCGAGATCGCAGAAGGTGCCGCCATCATCGTGGTTCTTCTCATCAACGGCGCGGTCGGGTTCTTCACCGAACTGAGGGCCGCGCGGTCGATGGAGGCGCTGATGCGGATCGCCCAGGTGCGCACCCGCGTGCGCCGCGACGGCGAAACCCGCATGGTCGACGCGCAAGACCTTGTGCCCGGCGATATGGTCGTGCTGGAGGCAGGCGATGTCGTCACCGCCGATCTCAGGCTTGGCGAGGCCGCGAACCTGCAGGCCGACGAATCCGTGCTGACCGGAGAATCGGCGCCAGTGGCCAAGTCGGTCGAGGCGGTCGACCGCGACGCCACCATCGGCGATCGGGCCGGCATGGTCTTCAAGGGCACCGCGATCACCCAGGGCAGCGGCGAAGGCATCGTCGTCTCGACGGCCATGGACACCGAACTCGGCCAGATCAGCGACCTTGCCCAGAGCGCCGAGAGCGAGATCGCGCCCCTCGAACAGCGGCTCGACAGGCTTGGCCAACGGCTGGTCTGGCTGACACTGGCGCTGGGGGCGCTGACCATCGGTGCGGGCATCCTGCGCGGCCACGAGGTCTTCGCGATGATCCAGACCGGCGTGGCGCTGGCGGTGGCGGCGGTGCCCGAAGGCCTGCCCGTCGTGGCCACGCTCAGCCTCGCGCGCGGCATGTGGCGGATGAGCGCGCGCAACGCCGTGATCACGCAGCTCTCCTCGGTCGAAACACTGGGCGCGACGACGGTGATCCTGACCGACAAGACCGGCACCCTGACCGAAAACCGCATGACGGTGGTGCGCTATCTGCTCGACGGGGCGGATGTGGAGGTCGATGCCGACAGCGAAGACGGACCGTTCCGCAGCGGCGACAAGGCGCTTGAGGTCGATCAGGATGACCCTCTTTCATGGGCGCTGCGTGTGGGCATGCTGTGCAGCAATGCCGAACTGGCCGAAGACCCCGACGGGTCGCATACCGGCGACCCGATGGAGATTGCGCTTCTGTCGGCCGCGAAGGTCGCGGGCCTGTCGCGGGGCGACCTGCTGTCTGACCTGCCCGAAACCCGCGAACATGCCTTCGACCCCGACCACAACATGATGGCCACGGTCCATCAAGACGAAGACGGCTACATCCTTGCGGTCAAGGGCGCGCCGGAAGCGGTAATCGAAGCCTGTTCGCAGGTGCTCACCGACAGCGGCGACACGCCTGCGCTTGACGGGGATGCGCGCAAAGACTGGCTCGACCGGAATGCCACCGCCGCGCAAGACGGTCTGCGTCTGCTCGCGCTCGCCATGAAACGCAGCCCGGACGAAGACGCGGACCCCTACGGCGATCTGGTCTTGCTGGGGCTCGTGTGCCTGCTCGACCCGGTGCGCGACGACGTGCCCGACGCCATCGCGGCAAGCCGCAGGGCCGGTGTCCGGGTGGTCATGATGACCGGCGATCACGCCGATACCGCAAGGACCATCGCCCGGAACGCCGGATTGGGCGATGGCGACCTGACGGTCATCGAAGGCAAGGACATCGCCGACCTTGATCCCGATGCTTTGGACGACAGCGACCGCGACCGCATCCTGGCCGCCGACGTCTTCGCCCGCGTGGCGCCCGAGACTAAGCTGACGCTTGTCTCGATCTACCAGAAGGCGGGCCACGTCGTGGCGATGACCGGCGACGGCGTCAACGACGCGCCTGCGCTGAAGAAGGCCGATATCGGCATCGCCATGGGCAAGCGCGGCACCGATGTCGCGAAGGAAGCCGCGCACATGGTCCTGCGCGACGACGCCTTCTCGACCATCATCGCCGCCATGCGCCAGGGCCGCACGATCTTCGAGAACATCCGCAAGTTCGTCATCTACCTGATGTCATGCAACCTGAGCGAGGTTCTCGTCGTCGGCATCGCGGTCAGCAGTGGGTTGCCCACGCCGCTTCTGCCGCTGCAGATCCTGTTTCTGAATCTCGTGACTGATATCTTTCCGGCCTTCGCGCTGGGCCTTGGTCGCGGCGATGCGAATGTCATGAACAGACCGCCCCGCGACCCCGGGGAGCCGATCATCAGCCGCAGGCAGTGGGTCTTCATGGGCATGCTGGGCGGCGCGATCACCTTCGCTACGCTGGGCGCTTTCGTGCTGTCGCTCTTCTGGCTGAAGCTCGACACCAGTGCGTCCGTGTCCGTCGCCTTTCTCACGCTGGCGCTGGGCCAGATCTGGAACGTCTTCAACCTGCGCGACCACGACGCGGGTCTTCTGCGCAACGACGTGACGCGCAACCTCTATGTCTGGGGCGCGATCATGCTTTGTCTGGGGCTCATCGCGCTCGCGCTCTGGCTGCCCGCGCTCGCCGATCTGCTGCAGCTGGCCTCACCCGGCCGCGAAGGCCTCGCGCTGGCGGCTGTGGCGAGCGTGGCGCCGCTTTTACTGGGGCAGGTGTGGATCGCGTGGAGAGGCCACCGCGGCGTTGCGGCGGACAGCTGACCCGGCAAGGGGGCAAGACACCGCATCCCGTCACCAACCCGGGCACCGCCTTAACCGAAGTAAATGCGGCCACCCGAACGACACTCCAGACTTGACCGGGCTGCGGGGCATGCGCCCCCCACGCATCATTCAGATCAAGGAGAACATCCATGTCGACCATGAAGGTCATCGAAGTGCTTGCGAACTCCCCCGACGGATTCGACGAGGCCGTTCAGACGGCGGTCGCGCAGGCCTCGGAATCGGTGCGCAACATAAAGTCCATCTACATCAAGGACATGAATGCCAAGGTCGAGAACGGCAAGATCACCAGTTACGGCGTGAACGCCAAGATCAGCTTCGAACTCGACGGCCAGTCCACATTCTGACCGGAAGGCAAACCCGACATGAAACCGGGGCGGGGTCACGCCATCGGTCGATTTAGGCGACTGCAACGGATGAACCCGACAGGCGGGCCGTCACCGGCCCGCCCCTCCACCAGACCGGGAAACACACCATGGCCTATCTGCGCTTCGCGGCGATGATCGCGACCTCGACCGTCGCGATGTACGTGATGATGTATCTCAACACCTGGAGCTTCGACCACGTCTACTGGAGCCAGACCCGCGCCTGGATGGCGCTCTAAATGGGGGCGGGCATGGCGATCATCATGCTTGGCTACATGCTGGGCATGTATCGCATCCGCGCGCTGAACATCGCGATCCTGGCTGGGGCCGTGCTGGTCTTCGGCGCCTCGGTCTATCTGCTGCGGTCGCAGAGAACCGTCGACGACCTGGCCTGGATGCGCGCGATGATCCCGCACCATTCCATCGCCATCCTGACCAGCGAACGCGCGCAGATCACCGACCCGCGCGTGCGCGATCTCGCCGATCAGATCATCGAGACACAACGGCGCGAGATCGACCTGATGCGGCAGCTGATCGTCGATATCGAAACCGCCGAGTGACGGGTCAGCCGGGTTCCCAGGCGCGGATCGATGCCTCGATCCCGGCAAGGGGCAGGTTCGTGAGATCCTTGGCAATCTCGGCCACGATCACCGATCTGAGCGCGCCGTCATAGCCGTGGCGCAGGGTCCCCAGCGACCGGGGGTCGGCAACGACGACAAGCTGCCGGAACCGCCCCGAGGCTGCCCAGTCCGCCAGCTTGCCGGCCAGTTCGTCTGCGTGCCGCGCCTCGGCCACGCGGTGCCAGTCGGTTTGCTCCATCGCGCTCTTGCCCCAGGCCGTGACCCCACCCGGCATATCCCGCGCGGCATCATTCCTGCGCCCTGCGCGGTCGCTCGACAAGTCACGCGCAGGGGGGTTCGGACTGTCACCGTGATCAACGACCTCGAGATGCAGATGCTCCCGGTCCCCCCGGTTGCGCAAAAGCAGGTATTTCTCGCCGTCGGCCACGACGACCCAAGTGTCGTTGTCGAGATCCATCAAGTCCTTCCTTTCCTGCCGGTTGCCCAGATAGGCCGCCCACCTGCCGCGCCGGTCGCGGATCTGTCCGGCAGCGCGCTTCGGTCTCGCCTCGCATCCTACCCGCAAATCCCGGGCGCGACTTAACCTCTGCTAAGGCAGGCACCGGCGCGACCCGGGCACAGTGCACGAGACATTCGCGCAACCCACAGGCCCCCCGATGCAGACCCCGATCGAGCTTTCCTTTCAGCATGTGGACCCGTCGGACGAAATCCGGACGCTCGTGCTCGAAAGGGCAAGCCACCTCGAACAATTCTTCGACGCGATCACGAGCTGTCATGTCCATATCCGCGCCCCGCACAAGAGCCAGCAAACCGGCAACCTCTACGAGGTGACGATCGAAGTGCGGGTGCCGGGAAAGGAACTCGTCGTGCGGCGCGATCAGAACGACGTGGCCAAGCACGAACATCTGCGCGTCGCCGTGCGCGACGCCTTCGCCGCGATGGCGATCCAGCTCAACCGTTGGAAAAAGCAGATCGATGGCAACGTGAAGACCCACGAAGGCCCGCTTCAAGGCAAGGTGGCCGAAATCCACCACGACAAGGATTACGGCCAGATCATCGCGACCGACAACCGCCTGATCTACTTCCACCGCAACAGCGTGGTGGACGGCAGCTTCGACGATCTGCAGCCGCGCGATACCGTCGAACTGGTGGTCCAGACCGGCGAAAGCGGCATCGGCCCGCAGGCCAGCACCGTGCGCCGGATCGGCGCGCTGGAATACGTGCCCGCAGCCAAGCCGAGCCGCCGATGACGCCCGAACCTCTTGACGTCGCCATTCTGGGCGCCGGCACGGCCGGGCTTTCGGCGCGCGCCGAGGTCGCGAAGGTCACCGACAGCTACCGTGTCTTCGACCCGGGGCCTTACGGCACGTCCTGCGCGCGCTCGGCCTGCATGCCGTCGAAGGCCTTCATCCAGTCGGCCCATGACTTTCACCGCAGGCTGGCCTTCGGTGCGCTCGGGATTGCGGGCGGGGACGCCCTCAGCGCCGAAATCGCGCAGGTGCTGGCCGAAACCCGGCGCCTGCGCGATGGCCTCGTCGACGACGTCGTCGAGGGGATGCGGCGGTGGCGCGATACCCATCTGGTGCCGCATCGGGCCGCGTTCGAACGCGGCGGCATCCTGCGGGCGGGGGGCGTGCGCTTCCGCCCCCGCGCCACCATCATCGCCACCGGGTCGCGCCCCCTTGTCCCCGAAGGCTGGCGCGACATGCTCGGCGACCGGCTTCTGACCTCGGACGATCTGTTCGAACGCCACGACCTGCCGCGGCGCGTCGCGGTGATCGGGCTCGGGCCAGTGGGGCTGGAACTCGGGCAGGCGCTGGCGCGTCTGGGGCTGGAGGTGACCGGGTTCGACCCGTCACCGGGCATCGGCGGGCTGGACGACCCCGATCTGCAAACGCGCCTGCGCGACAGCCTTTCGGAGGAATTGACCATCCTGCGGGATCGGGCCGAACCGGCCGACAACGGGCCGGGCGGGATCACAATGCGCTGGGCCGGGGGCGAGACCGCGGTCGATTGCGTTCTGGCCGCGATGGGCCGGGTGCCGAACCTCGACGGGATCGGCCTCGACGCGCTCGGGATCGGGATCGGCGACGACGGCCGCCCGGACCTGCCCGACGGCCAGCTCAACCTGCCCGGCACGCGGATCTATTTCGCGGGCGATTGCGGCCCGGGCCCCGGCCTATTGCACGAGGCGTCCGACGAAGGCCGCATCGTGGGCTATTTCGCCGCGCGCGACGAAGACGCGATCTTCCGCCGCCGGACGCCGCTGGCCATGGTGTTCTGCGACCCCCAGATCGCGCTGGCCGGAGCGACATGGGACAGTCTCAAGGCGCGCGAAGACAAGATCGCGGTCGGTGAGGCGAGCTTCGACCGCGCCGGGCGCACCCGTTTGCAGCGGGCTCCGGGCGGCGCGATCCGCATCTACGCCGAAAAGGCGACGGGCCAACTTCTGGGCGGCGCGATCCTTGCACCCGGGGCGGAACATCTGGGCCACCTTCTGGCCTGCGCCGTGGGCCGGGGAGACGATCTGGTGACCTTGCTGCGCATGCCCGCCTACCACCCGACGCACGAAGAAGTGCTGCGGCGCGCCCTGCGCGCGGCGCTGCGCAAGTGCGAAGTCGCGATGGACGACCTCGACGCGATCCGCTGCAAGGACGCCCCCGTGGAGCAGGAGGCGCAGCAGCGCCAGCACGCCCCCATCGGGCGCTGACACCAAGGACCGGAAGGAGACGCGCGATGACACCACCCGATGTCAACCTCAGGAAGCAGAAACAGCGCCACTGGCCCGTCATCTGGGGCATTCTCGCCGCGGTCGCGATCGCTGTTCTCGGCTGGGTCGCGGTCGTCGGCTTTGCCGACACCGACCGGACACCGACACCCGGGGATGCACCCGCAGACACGTATTGACGCCCGCAAGGGCTACCGTGGACCGCGGCCGCTACCAGATGACCGGGACCAGCACGACCAGCACGGCGACGCAGATCAGCGTGAGCGGCGTGCCCGCGCGGACGAAATCGAAGAACGTGTACTTGCCCGCGTCGAACACCAGCAGGCAGGCGGGTTCCAGCGGCGAGATGAAGGACAACGACGCCGACAGCGTCACGAGGATCGCCAGCATCCGCGGATCGAGGCCCAGCCCATCCGCCGCCGCGACCGCGACGGGGATCACCGTCAGCACCGCCGCGGCGTTCGACATCGGCTGCGTCAGCAAGACCGTGAGAAGGCTGAACCCCACCAGCGCCGCAACGGGCCCGAACGGTGCGCTCAGCCGCACAATATGCTCGGCCATATACGCCGCCGCGCCGCTGTCTTCCATCGCCAGCCCGAACCCCGACATGGCGGCGATGAGGACCAGAAGCCGCCATTCGATGAACCGGTAGGCTTCGGTCATGGTGATGTTTCCGGCAACCACCACGAAGATCACCGCCAGAAGAAGCGCCAGCGACAGGGGCAGAAGGCCCAAAGCGCTCAGCCCGATCGCCACGGTCATGGCGCCCAGCGTGCTCAGCCCCTCGCCGCGGGTGAGAACGGCCCGCTCGATCCGGCTCAGCACCTGCAGATCCGCGCTGCCGCGCATCGAGGCGATGTCCTGTTCCGGACCCTGCAGAAGCAGCAGATCGCCGCCCCGCAACTGCAGGTTCTCGATCCGCGCCGCCCGGCTGCGCCCATGCCGGTAGACTGCCAGAACGATGCCGCGATAGCGGTCGAAGAACCCGATCTGCCTAAGCGACTGTCCGACGAACCGCGATTGCGGGGTGACAACGGCCTCGACCACGACCGGCTCGATCTTCCCGCCGTAGCGTTCGGAAAAGTGAAGATCGGGTTCCAGCGTGAAGACGGCTGATTTCTTCAGCTTCAGCATCCCGTCGCGCGTCGCCCGTACCAGCAATTCGTCCCCCGCCACCAGCTTGCGGGAATGATGCGCGCTCAGCCGTTTGCCATCGCGCACGACGGCCAGAAGATCGGTGTCGAGATCGTCGAAATCGATCTCGGACAGGGCCTTGCCCAGGGCGGCCGACCCCTCTGGCAGGCACAGCGTGGCGATGAAGCCACGCGCTTCGCCGTCATTGTCTTCGTCCACGGGCCGGCCCGCGGGGATGAGGCCGCTGCCCGGAAAGACAAGCCAGAGAAGGCCCGCCATGCTGACCATCGCGCCGATCCCGACGAATTCGAACAGCGAAAAGGGCTCCATCCCAAGCCGGGCCACCATGCCGCTTCCAGCGAGGTTGGCCGACGTCCCGATCAGCGTGCTTGACCCGCCCAGCATCGACGCGAAGGCAAGCGGCATCAGGATTCGGCTCGCGCTCACCTTCACCCGTCGCGCGGTCTCCATCGCGGCAGGCATGAGAATAGCCGTGGTGTTGGTATTGCTGAGAAGTGCCGAGCTTCCCGCCGAAACCAGCAGGAGCGCGAGGATGGATTGTCTCTCCTGCCCGCCGCCCATCCGCTCCACGGCCTGCCCCAGCCACTCCATCACCCCCGCCTTCACGACCGCCCCTGCCATGATCATGACCGCGGCAAGAATGATGATGACCTCATTTCCGAAGCCCGCGAAGGCCTCGGCAGGCGACAGGATGCCCGTCCCGATCAGTGCCGCGATGAGGCCCAGCGCGGTGATGTCTATGGGGAAGGCCTCGGACGCGAAAAGCCCCATGGCGACGACCAGCAGGCCCAGCACGATCGCGATCTCAAGGGTCATGCCCGGCCCCTTCCGGGGTCCGGCGGCAGGCAGCCGGGGCAGAGCAGGATCGCCGTCATGTCCGCCTCAACGCCTCCGACAGGCCCCGCAAGCCCAGCGTGTTGACCACGTCGCCGCGTTCCAGCCATCCGCGGCGGGCCTGATCCACGCCGTAGCGGATATGGCCCAATGCGCCGGTGGAATGGGCATCGGTCGAGATGGCGATCTTCACGCCCTGCCCGGCGGCCATGCGGCACTGCCGGTCCCCAAGGTCGAGCCGGTTGGGATTGGCGTTCAGCTCCAGCACGCAGCCCCGCTCGACCGCGGCCTCGATCAAGCGCTTCATGTCGAGGGGATAGGCCCGGCGCTGCCCGAGAAGCCTGCCGGTCGGATGCGCGATGACGCTGACCGCCGGGTTGTCCATGGCGCGGATGATGCGGTCGGTCTGCGCCGTCTCGCTCAGATCGAACCGGGCGTGCGCCGCGGCCACCACGAGGTCGAGCCTGCCCAGCAGGTCGTCGGGAAAGTCGAGCGCGCCGTCTTCCAGGATATCGACCTCGCACGAGGCCAGCAGCCGGAAGCCGTCGAAGCCGTCGTTCAGTTCGGCGATCTCGTCGATCTGGGCGCCGAGTTCGTCCGCGCTCAGCCCTCCGGCCTGTGTCTGGCTTTTGGAATGATCGGTGATGGCGAGATACTCGTAACCGCGCGCCATCGCCGCTTCGGCCATGTCCCGAAGCCCGTACCTGCCATCCGACGCGGTGGTGTGGGTGTGCAGATCGCCCCTTATGTCGTCGATCGTGACCAGATCGGGCAACCCGCCCGTCTCGGCCGCCTCGATCTCGCCCCGGTCCTCGCGCAGGACGGGGTCGATCCAGGGCAGGCCGATCTTGTCATAGACCGCGTCCTCGGTCGCGCCCGCAATACGGGTTTTCCCTTCGAAAATCCCGTATTCGTTGAGTTTCAGCCCCCGCTCCTGCGCCCGTTTCCGCCCGGCGATGTTATGCGCCTTCGACCCTGTGAAGTAATGCAGCGCCGCACCCCAGCTTTCTTCGGGGATGACGCGCAGGTCCACGTTCAGTCCCGACCGCAGGGTCACCGTCGACCGTGTCTTTCCCTGCAAGACGACCTTGTCCACCTCGTCATAGGCGACGAACCGTCCGATGATCGCGCCGCCATCCCCGCCCGCCGCCAGAATGTCGAGATCGCCGACCGTCTCCTTCCGGCGCCGATAGCTGCCCGCGATCTCGGCCTTCGTGACGCCGTCGATTTTGCGGATATAGGCAATCAGCGGTTCGGCGAAATCCTCGGCCTCGTCCAGACGGAAGCGGCGTTCGGTGATGTCGCCCCGGGCCAGTTCCGCGCAGATCTTCGCCTGCGTCTTTTCGCCGAAGCCCTTCAGGTCCTTGATCCGGCCCGCCTCTGCCGCCTTTTCCAGATCGTCGAGCGAGGACAGCTCGAGGCCCTCGAAAAGCGCACGCGCCCGTTTCGGCCCGATGCCGGGAATGCGCGTCGCCTGAACGATGGCTTCGGGCAGGTCCTGCGAAATCTCGTCCAGAAGCGGCAGATGACCGGTGCGCACGATGTCGGCGATCTTGCCCGCCAGATCATCTCCGATATCGGGCAGTTCCGACAGGTCTTCGCCCTCTTCCACCATGCGCGCCACAGACCGGCTCTGGTCGCGGACCGTGTCGGCGGCGTTGCGGTAGGCGCGCACGCGGAACCGGTTGGCGTCGCGGATTTCCAGAAGGTCGGCGACATGGTCGAAGATCGACGCGATCTCGCTGTTGTGCACGGGCATCGCCTTACCCTTCCCGGCCCTGCGGCACCGTGACGGGCCGTTCCACCGCCCCTGCGGACATGGGCGCGATCAGTCCGGGGTCTCGGTTTCCGTGACCTTGCTGGGGTCGTGCCGGTCGAGGATCTCGCGCGCCTCGCGCACGGTATCGCGGGGCGACATGACCTTGATCTCGGGATTGTCCTTCTGGCTGAACACCTTTTCGCGCGGATAGCCGCTGGCGATCAGGTCGTCATGTGCATTGCGCGCGGCAGCCGCGCTTGCGTATGTCGCGGTGAGTGTCGTGGCCATCCCGTGGGTCTCCCTTTTTTGCTTCGCCCCCGGCCTGCCGGAGGCCGGCAGCATTCCATCCCCAGCCGCCCCGGCGCATTAACCCCGGTCAAACGGGCGCACGTCCGTCAGGTGCCGAAGGGATAGGTGTCGGGCAGGCCCGGCTGACGCGCCGTGTCGATCGGCCGGACTGCGCTTGTCCGGTCGATCCAGATGTATTCGTTGAACTGGCGGGGGAGTTCAGCCTCGAAGTAATGGCTCTGCAGCTCGGTTTCGGGCCGGTAGATCACACCGATGGCGCGCTCGAGCCGCGGGTGGGACAGCTCGGTCGCCACGTCGAGTTCCTGCCCTGCCCGCATCGGCAGGATCAGCCCCGGCAGCCCCGACAGGTGGAACTGCCGCTCATAGCTGTCGGGATGGGCGGGGCGCACCTGCTTGATCTCCATCGGCCCGTCCCAGGCGCTGGCCGCAGCGACGGTGCCGCGGTCGGTGCCGAAGCCGATGCGGTAGCTTGCGGCCCCATATCCCCGCGCGCACAATTCGCCCAGATTGCGTTCGCCCCGGCGCGACATCTCGGTCGCGCGGGCATCGCCGATATGCGAATTATGCGCCCAGACCACGGCGCGGGCGTTTTCGCCGTGAAAATTCAGGATGCTCTGCAGCGTCTCGAACATGTGGTCGTCGCGCAGGTTCCACGACGCGCGCGATCCGTAATACATGATCCGGTAGTATTTCTCGGCGTTGGCCACCAGCGCCGCATTGCGCGCCGCATCGAAGAACCGGTCGCCGTCGCGCAGGGCGTAGTCCTGCCTGCGGCGCATCAGGTCGGCCAGCATCGCCACGACTTCGCCCTCACACCCCTTGTAGACCCCGCGCAGCGCGGCGCGGCCATAGGCGGCCGGGTCCGCCTCCCACGGGCCAAGGCAGCCGTATCGCGCACGCGCGATCCGCGCGAGGTCGGGATCGACGTCTGCGAGATAATCGATGATCGACTGCGCCGACAGGAACAGCGAATAGAGATCGAGCCCGTAGAAGCCCGCGCGCAGTATCTCCTCCTGACCGGCGTTCCAGTCCCGCAGCCAGTCGGCGAAGGCGCGCGTTTCCTCGTTGCGCCACATCCAGGTGGGAAACCGGGCAAAGGCCTCCCAGTCAGAAGGCACCGCCGCGCGGTGGCGCACGTAATGGTCGATGCGCGCCGCGTCGGGCCAGTCGGCTTCGGCCGCGACGATGGTGAAACCCTTCTCCTCGATCAGGCGCTTCGTGATCAGCGCGCGCATGCGGTAGAATTCCGATGTGCCATGGCTCGCCTCGCCGATCAGCACGATGCGGGCGTCGCCGATCCGCTCCATCATCATGCCAAGGGGCGCGCTCTCCACATCCTCGAAAGCTTCGGCATGGGTGCGGATCAGACCGGGCAGGTCCCTGCCCCCGCGCCGCGGCGGTTCAGCCCGCGGCGGGCCGGGCGCGACGGCGGGTTCGCCCTCCCAGCCCTGATCCCCGATCAGCGGAACAAAGCGGACATCGGCAAGGTCTTCGCGGTCGAAGCGCCCCCCTTCGCGGCGCGTCACCCGGACAAGTTCCTGCGCGCGCGGATCGCGGCCCACCGGCACCACCAGTCGCCCGCCGACCGCAAGCTGGTTCTTCAGCGCCTCGGGCACGAAAGGCGCCGCCGCCGAGACAAGGATGGCGTCGAACGGCGCCTCTTCGGCCCAGCCCTGCGATCCGTCGTCATGCAGAATCCGCACATTGCCGATGCCTGCATCCTGCAGCGCGGCCATAGCCTTCGCCGCCAGAACGCCATGGCGTTCGATGGCAAGGACCTCGCCCGCGATCCTTGACAGAACGGCGGCCGCATAGCCCGACCCCGCCCCGATCTCGAGCACCTTCTCCCCGCCCTTCAGCGCCAACGCCTCGATCATCAGGGCGACGATATAGGGCTGCGAGATGGTCTGTTCCGCGTCGATGGGCAGCGGGCAATCGTCATAGGCGCGGTCCTTCAGATGTCGCGGGACGAAATGTTCCCGGGGCACCTCGCCCATCGCGGCCAGCACCTGTGCGTCGCGCACGCCCCGCGCCCGGATCTGATGGTCGATCATCTCGGCCCGTCTGAGGTCGGTCTGGGTCATAGCGCTGGTCCCTGCTGATCCGGCAATCCGCGCGGGAAGACTGGCAGCGATCGGCCGGGTCTTCATTGACGCAGGTTATCCGCCACCGGTTCCGTCGCGTCGTGCCTCCGAAAGACGCTTCTCAGATGCCGCTTTGGCGGTATTGTGGCCTCCGAGGAGACGGAGGGAGACCCGGCGATGCAACAGCGCCCCTGGACGGCATTCTACGGACCCGGCGTGCGCGCCGACATCCCCGAACCCGCCTACCGCACGCTGGGCGATCTCATCGGGTCGGTGGCCGAGACCTATGGCCGCGCGCCCGCCTTCACCTGCTGCCTGCCCAACGGGATGAACGGCACGCTGTCCTTCGCGCAGGTCGACGAGATGTCGGACGCCTTCGCCGTCTACCTGCGCGAAGTCGCGGGTCTGAACGCGGGTGACCGGGTCGCGCTGCAGATGCCCAACTGCCTGTCCTTTCCCGTTGCCGCCTTCGGCATCTTCAAGGCGGGCTGCGTTCTGGTGAACGTCAACCCCCTCTACACCGCCGAAGAGATGGCCAAGCAGTTTGAGGATGCCCAACCCCACGCGCTCGTCATCGTGGACATGTTCGCCGACAAGATCCCCGCAGCGACGAAGGGTCACCCGATCCCCAACGTGATCGTGACGCGGGTGGCCGAATTCCTGCCCGCGATGCCGCGCGGGATCGTGGGGCTCGTGCAGAAATACTGGGACCGGTCGGTGAAACCGGTCGAGGTCGCGCATATCCGCCTGCCCGACGCGCTGGCCGCAGGCCGCGCGCGGCGCGACGCCACCCGGATCAAGGTCGAACGCTACCATCAGCCGGTCGGACCCGACGATGTCGCGGTGCTGCAATATACCGGCGGCACCACGGGCGTGGCCAAGGGCGCGATGCTGACGCACCGCAACCTTGTGACCAACATGGAACAGACGATGGAGCTGATCACCGGCCTCGAACGGGGCCGCGAGGTGGCGCTGACGGCGCTGCCGCTCTATCACATCTTCGCCTTCACGGTGAACCTTCTGGGCTTCTGGTGGCTGGGCGCGCGCAACGTGCTGATCCCGAACCCGCGGCCCCTGTCCAACCTCAAGCGCGCGTTCGAGAACTACCCCATCACCTGGATGAGCGGGGTGAACACGCTGTTCAACGGGCTCACGAACGAGGTCTGGTTCACCGACAGCCCGCCCAAGCATCTGCGCTTTGCGAGCGCAGGCGGCATGGCGCTGCAATCGAGCGTGGCGGCGCGCTGGGAAGAGATCACCGGCAAGCCGGTCCTGCAGGGCTATGGGCTGACCGAGACCGCGCCCGTGCTCACCTTCAACCCGCTGGGCAAGGCGCGCGACGGATCGATCGGCGTGCCCGTGCCGGGCACCGAGATCGCGATCCTCGACGATGCGGGCAATCCCCTGCCCATGGGCGGGACGGGCGAGATCGCGGCGAAAGGCCCGCAGGTCATGAAAGGCTACTGGCGCAAGCCGGACGAGACCGACAAGGTCATCGTCAACGGCTGGTTCCTCACAGGCGACATCGGCGTGATGGACGCGGACGGCTATGTCCGCATTGTCGACCGCAAGAAGGACATGGTGATCGTGTCGGGCTTCAACGTGTACCCGAACGAGGTGGAGGACGTTCTTGCCGCCCATCCCGGCATCGATGAGGTCGCCGTGATCGGCGTGCCGGACGAGTCGACGGGCGAGGCGGTCAAGGCCTTCGTCGTCCTGCACGACAAGACGCTGACGCCCGAAGCCATACGCGCCTATGCCAAGGAACACCTGACCGCCTACAAGGTGCCCAAGCGGGTGGAGATCCGCGACGACCTGCCGAAATCCAATGTCGGCAAGATCCTCAGAAAAGACCTGCGTGCCGAGGAACTCGCGCGCATCGCGGCGGAGTGAGCTTGCATGGTCGGTGAATTCGAACAGACGCTTCTGGCACTGATGATCTTCGTGATCATGCTGGGGATGGGCGCCTCGCTTACCCCGCGGGACTTCCTGCTGGCGCTCAAGCGGCCCTTTGGGCTGATGATCGGGGTGGTGAGCCAGTACGGCTTCATGCCCTTCATCGGGTTCCTTCTCATCACGCTCTTGCCGCTGCCGCCGGCGATCGCGGTGGGCGTGCTGATCATGGCCTGCATGCCGGGCGGCACGACGTCGAACATCTTCACCTATTTCTCCAAGGGCAACCTTGCGCTGTCGGTGCTGATGACGGTGACCTCCACGGTGACGGGGGTGATCCTGATCCCGATCATCCTGGTGATCTACGCCACGGCGCTCGAGCTCGAGATCCCGCGCGAGAACATCATCATCACGCTGATCCTGCTGCTGGTGCCGGTGGCCATCGGGATGGTGCTGCGCAAGCTCAACGCGAATGCGGGCGCGGTGACGGAATTCCTCGGCTCGGCGCTGGCGCTGTTCTTCATCCTCTTCCTGATGGTGAGCTGGGTGCCGCGCAACTGGCAGTTCCTGATGACGACGACGCCCGCGACCTATGTCGCGGCGATCGGGCTGGGGCTGTTCGGGATCCTGATCGGCTATGGCTTCGCCCGCGCGCTGCGGCTGCATCCCAGAAACGCGCGGACCGTGGCGCTCGAGACCGGCATCCAGAACGGGCCGCTGGCCATCGCGATCATCGTCTTCACCTTCTCGGGCGACGAGGCGCAAAGCTACATGGCGGTGCCGGCGCTCTATTCGCTGTTCATCGTGATCATCTCGACGCTGGTGACGCTGGTCTTCCGGCGGGCGAACATGGCCGCCGAACAGAAGATGCCCGACAGTCTGCTGTGAGCTGCGTCCCGTGATGGGACGCCCTTTGGGGCACGCAAAATCAAGGGCTTGCAGGGGCGGATTAACGATCCGTTAGGGACTCGGCCCCTCTCAGATGATCTCGTCCTCGTCGAACATCGGGTCGTCGTCGAGCTGCCTGCCCAGATCGCCCATCGCGGTTTCCGCCGCGCGGACCGAGGCGACGCGACCCAGATGGAAGACGGCGTCGCCCTCGTTCACCACCGGCATGACCGCGCGGCCAAGAATCAGCCCGTCGAAGGGGGCGAGGATGTCGCGCTCTTCCTCCCCGAACGGGTCCGAAACAGCGGCCATCACTTCGCCCGCGCGCACCAGCGCGCCGTCGGCGCGGAAGATGCGCAAGAGCCCGCCCATGGGCGCGCGGAGCCACTTGCTCGACCCGCAGACCTGCGGGTGGGCGCGGGGCGGCTTGACCCCGCGCGCCGCGATCATCTTCATGTGCGACATCACCCGCAGGATGCCGCCCACGCCCGCGCGCACCGACAATTCGTCGAACCGCAGCCCCTCGCCCGCCTCGTAGAGCAGCACCTCGCGCCCCGCCGCGCGCGCGGCCTGGCGCAGCGATCCGTCGCGCAGCGGCGCATGGACGATGACCGGCGCGCCGAAGGTGCGGGCGAAATCCTCGATCTGCCCGACACCCGGCGCGATGCGCACCTGCGGATAATTCGTGCGGTGAACCGCCGCCGAATGCAGGTCAATGCCCAGATCCGACCGCAGCACGACCTCCGACATGAACAGATGCGCCAGCCGCGCCGCCAGCGGCCCCGTGGGGCTGCCCGGGAAGGACCGGTTCAGATCGCGCCGGTCGGGCAGATAGCGCGAATGGTTGATGAAGCCGAAGGCGTTGACGATGGGCACCGCGATCAGCGTGCCCCGCAGCGCGGAAAGTGCCGGTGCCTTCAGCAGGCGGCGCACGATCTCGACCCCGATCACCTCGTCCCCGTGGACCCCGCCCGAGACAAAGATCGTCGGCCCCTCGCGCGTGCCGTGGACCACATGGGCCGACAGGGTGACCGGCGTGTGATCGGACAGCACGCTGACCGGCAGGCCCACCGTGCGGCGCGACCCCGGCGCGATGCGCGCGGTCCCAAG
Organism: Aestuariivita sp.; assembly: GCA_018401465.1. Taxonomy (GTDB): domain Bacteria; phylum Pseudomonadota; class Alphaproteobacteria; order Rhodobacterales; family Rhodobacteraceae; genus JAGYKE01. The sequence continues at coordinate 1,848,715 of JAGYKE010000004.1, read as the reverse complement.
CGTGAAATGGGGCCGCGCGCGCGTCATCCCTTGCCCTTGGTGCGGGTCGATCCGGGGCGCGCGTTTTTCTCCAAGTATTCGATCATCTTGCCCGCGATATCGAGACCGGTCGCCTTTTCCACCCCTTCCAGCCCGGGGGAGGAATTCACCTCCATGATGACCGGGCCGTGATTGGCGCGCAGCATGTCGACACCGCAGGCGTTGAGGCCCAGACTTTTCGCCGCGCGCACCGCGATGGCGCGTTCCTCGGGGGACAGCTTGACCAGCTGCGCCGACCCGCCGCGATGCAGGTTCGAGCGGAAATCGCCTTCGGCCCCGGTGCGTTTCATGGCGGCGACGACCTTGCCGCCGATCACGATGGCGCGGATGTCGGTGCCGCCCGCTTCCTTGATGAATTCCTGCAGCAAGATGTTCACGCCCGCGCCGCGGAACGCCTCGACCACCGACCGGGCGGAGCGGTCGGTATCGGCCAGAACGACGCCGATGCCCTGCGTGCCTTCCAGCAGCTTGATCACGATGGGCGCGCCGCCCGCAAGCTTGAGCACCTCGTCGGTCTGCTTGGGGTCATGGGCGAAGGTGGTGACCGGCAGGCCGATCCCGTCGCGGGCCAGCAACTGGAGCGAGCGCAGCTTGTCGCGCGACCGGCCGATGGCGACGCTTTCGTTCAGCGGAAAGACGCCCATCATCTCGAACTGGCGCAAGATGGCGAGGCCGTAGAAGGTGATCGAGGCGCCGATGCGCGGAATGACGGAATCATATCCCGTCAGCTTTTCGCCGTTGTAATAGATTTCCGGCCTGCGCGAGGCGATGTTCATGTAGCAGCGCAGCGTATCGATGATGTCGAGCTGGTGGCCGCGCGCCTCGGCGGCCTCCTTCAGACGCTTGTGGGAATAGAGGTTGGCGTTGCGCGCCAGCATGGCGATCTTCATGGCGTGTCCTGGGATGCCCCGGGCCGGGGGGTGACGAGATGGGTTCGGCGGGTATGAACGGCGATGGCGTGATTCTTCAGCGCCGCGCGGCCCACGATCATGGGAAATGTCATGGCGCTGCGATCGCTGAGTGACAGGTCGATCGTCCAGAGCCTGCGGCCAAGCCGCATCCGCGTGCGGATGATGTAGCGGTCTTCCGGCACGCCCGAGGTGTTCTTGATGGGCCGTTCGGCGTGCAGCGGCGCCTCGATGGGCCGGTCGTGAAGCCCGTGGCCCAGATCAGCCATGAACGCGACCCAAGGCGCGCCGTCGCGGGTGAAGGGGCGGATGTCATGGGCATGCAAAGCCGAGGTGCGCGCGCCGGTGTCGATCTTTGTCCTGAGCCCCGGCAAGCCGAGATCGGGCAGGTCGATCGTTTCGATCCAGCCGATCACGGTCAGGGGGCGGGGCGCTGCGGTTTTCATGGCGCGGGCTTTAGCACCAAGCGAGACGCTTGGCTTGCGGAGATTTCGGACGCTCAGCCGATCTGACGCAAGGGCGCTCCACCCGCCGCCGCGCTGCGCAGGCAGGCCGCCGGGGTGAAGGCGACCGGGTCTTCGGGGGCCAGTGCCTCAAGCCGCGCGACGATCCCGCCCGCCCCTTCCGCCTGCGCCCATGCCAGCGGCCCGTCGCCGGGAAAGCCAAGGCCAAGGCAGGCAACGCGGTCGATATCGGCAGGGTCGGCGCCCTGATCGGCAAGGCGCGCGGCCTCGTTCACCAGCGCAAGGATCAGGCGGCGGGTGATCTCGTCCGCGCTGTAATCGGTGCGGGGGGTTCCGGCGAAATACGCCTCTTCCAGCGCGAGATCGGCGACGATGGGGTCTTCCACCTTGCCGCCGCCGCCCGGGTAGCGGTACCACCCTGCCCCGGTCTTGCGCCCCAGCTTGCCAAGGTCCGCCATGCGGCCCGCGATGGGCACCGCGCGGCCCGGCGGATCGGGCGCGCGCGCGCGGGTGAGGTCGAGGCCGAGGAGGTCTTCGGCCTCGTAAGGGCCAAGCGGGAAGCCGAAGGCGACAAGGGCCTCGTCCACCTCCCACGGCGTGCTGCCGTCGAAGAAGACGGCGTCGGCCACGGCGCAAAGCCGCGCGAACATCCGCGTGCCGAGCGCCCGTTGCCCCGGCAGGCCGGTGACGGAGGGAAGGCCAAGCCGGTCGGCCAGCGCCCGCGCGGCGGCCAGGGTGGCGGGGTCAGCCCCGGGTTCGGGCAGGATTTCCACCAGCCCGGCATCGGGCCAGGGCCAGGTGACCTGAAAGCCCGTCACATGGGACGGATCGGGGTCATAGCTGGCCAGAAGGCGCGGCGCAGGGACGGCGGGCAGATCGCCCATGGTGTCGAGTATGAGCGCCGCGCGGGCAAGCGCCCTGTCGTCTTCCGTCACGGGCAGGTCGGGCGCGCGGACGGCGAAAGGCCCGGCATCGCCCGGGGCAAACAGAAGAACCGGCGCGCCAGCCCGGACCAGACGCCGCGCAAGACGCACCGCCGCCGCATCGGCCCCGGCGACGACGACCGGCGGCTCAGCCACCTTGCGGCAGATGGCGGGTGACGACGGCGCGCACGTCCTCGGGCGGGGTCATCTTGCGGAAGACATCGGCGCGGGTGAAGACGCTGACCGACCGCGAGGAAAAGCACAGCTTTCCGTCCTGTTCGCCGTCCACCCGGAAGGTGACCGAGGTTTCACCCAGCCGTTCGGGCCAGACGTGGCAGATCAGCCGGTGGCGCGGCGTGACGGGCGACAGGAAATCCATCTCGAGCCGCACGAAGGGCGTGCCCATGTTGCGGTCAAGCTCCATCTGGAACCAGCCGTCGCCGTCGAGCATGGCTTCCCACCACGCGTTGATGGCGTCGAGGGCGAACCAAGGCAGGCGCGCGGTATAGGCGATCTTGGCGGGGTCGCAGTCGCCCCAGGTCACGCGGATCTCGTGGACATGCGCGTTGCCCGGGCGGGGCGACATCTCAGTAGGTTTCGACGTGATAACGACCCTCCTCGCGCAGCGTGTCGCGCAGCGCGGTCCATTGCTGGCCGAAACTTTCGGCGATGTTGGTAAAGGCCCGATCCACGCCGTCTTCCATGCCCCTGAGCCCGCAGATGAAGATATGCGTGCGCGGGTCCTGCAGCATTTCGGCGACAAGGTCTTCCTCGGCGCGCATGCGGTCCTGCACGTATTCCTTCTCATGACCGGGCAGGCGGCTGTAGACAAGGTGTTTGTCCAGAAGATCGTCCGGCACCTTATTGAGCGGCCCGAAATAGGGCAGGCTGCCGGGGGTGCGGGCGCCGAAGAACATGACCATGCCGCCGGGCTTGGCGCCGACATTGCGCTGGCGCGCCATGGTGAAGGCGCGCATCGGCGCCGACCCGGTGCCGGTGCAGATCATCAGAAGCCGCGCGTCGGGGTCGGTCGGCATCAGGAACGTGGCACCGAAGGGGCCGGTCACCTGAACCGTGTCGCCCTTCTGCAGGTCGCACAGGAAGGTGGAGCAGACGCCGCCCTCTTCCCGCTTCACGGTGAGCGAGACGTTGTGATAGCCGGGGCGTTCGCCGTCGCGCGGGCTCGACACCGAATAGAGACGCGGCAGGTGCGGCTGGCCCTTGGCGTCAAGCCCGGGCGGGATGATGCCCAGCGACTGGCCTTCGAGGAAGGGGAAGGGTTTTCCCTGGAAATCCAGGATGATGTGGCGCACGTCATGGTCGGGGTCGTCGGTCAGGCGGTAATTGCCCTGCACCACCGCCTCGACCGGAGTGCCGAGGGTATAAAGGTTGACCGTCGGCTTCGATGCGCTGGCGGGCACGCGGGCCTTGCCGCCCGCGCCCTTGTGGGCCTCGGCCAGAAGGGCGGCGATGGGGTCATCTTCGCCCGCGCCGTCGGGGGCTGCGATGTCGGCCTGTTCGGGCAGTTCGGACCAGCCGTACTGATCCCCAAGGCTGTAGGCCGCCTCGCGGGTTTCCACGACGCGCCATTCGTCGATCGACCCTGTGGGGCAGACCGGGATGCAGGCCATGCAGAAATTGCACAGATCGGCGTTCACCACGACGTTGTTGTCGTCATGTTCGATCGCCTCGACCGGGCAGGTCATCTCGCAGGTATAGCAGCGGATGCAGATTTCCGGATCGATCAGGTGCTGCTTGAACGGCGCGTTCATTCCTTGTGCCCCTTCTTCAGCACGGCCTCGGGCAGGACCAGCATGTCGATCAGCTCACGGCAGAGCCCGTCGCAGCCGGGGCAGCCCACGCAGGGCCCCTTCAGAAGCGCGAGGTCCGTGGCCAGCGCGCGGGTGCGCGGCGCGAAGGCCGCGAGGCGGTCGATTTTCATGGTCGCGTTTCCTTGGCGTTCGGCCAGGACCGGCGGGTGCAGGCCCCGGCCGGTCCCGTGCCTGGCGGTCATGCCATGTGCAACTTCACATATTCGAAGTCGCCGGGCTTGTTGTCGATACCGACTTTCGGCGGCGCGATCCAGCTGGCGAACTTGCCCGGCTCGTAGCAGGGCTTCATCAGCGACTGGATGTAGTCGCCGTCGCCACGGGTCGGCAGCCAGTTCGACAGGCCGCGGTCGAATTCCTCGCCCGAGACAAGGTTGCCTTCGGGATCGAAGTTGTGGCCCGCGAAGACGCCGATCTGGCGGTTGAAGGCCTGATGCGGCAGCTTCAGCTCGAACTCGACGCCCGATTTCTCGATGATCTTGTTCCAGCGCCCGATCCCGCCCGCGGCGTCGCGGACATAATCGTCACGAAGGCGCATGTTGATCGCGGTGAGCGCGGGCACGTCCTTTTCGACGATGCGGCCATCGACCAGATCGAGCACCTTGTAGGTGTCTTGCTGAAGCCGGTGATCGTCGTCTATCCGGTGCTCCATGTAACGGCCCTTGATGCCTGCGTTGAAGGCATTGGCGGCGTTCGTGGAAATCTCCTGCCCGAAGAGGTCGAGCGAGAGCGTGTAGTGCAGGTTCAGCTTCTTCTGGATCGTGGGGAGATCGATCACGCCCAGATCGCGGATGCGGCCCACGGCGTAAGGGTCGGTGATGCCGGCGCGGTTCATCGCCTCGACGGTGGCCTGAATGGTGCGGCCCACGCCGGTTTCGCCGACGAACATGTGGTGCGCTTCTTCCGTCAGCATGAAGCGGCAGGTGCGCGACAGCGGGTCGAAGCCCGACTGCGCAAGGCTTTCCAGCTGCATCTTGCCGTCACGGTCGGTGAAGTAGGTGAACATGAAGAACGACAGCCAGTCGGGCGTTTCCTCGTTGAAGGCGCCCAGCATGCGCGGGGCCTCTTCCGAACCGGACGACCGGCGCAGCAGGTCATCGGCCTCTTCCCGGCCGTCCTTGCCGAAATACTTCTGCAGGAGGTAGACCATCGCCCAGAGGTGGCGGCCTTCTTCCACGTTGACCTGGAACAGGTTGCGCATGTCATAGAGCGACGGCGCGGTCAGGCCGAGGAAGCGCTGCTGTTCGACCGATCCCGGCTCGGTGTCGCCCTGAATGACGATCAGGCGCTTGAGCAGGTTGCGGTATTCGCCCGGAACCTCCTGCCATGCCGGCTGGCCCTTGTGTTCGCCGCAGGGAATGACGCGGCCGTCCACCTGCGGGGCAAGCAGGACGCCCCAGCGGTAGTCCGGCATCTTGACGTAATCGAACTTGGCCCAGCCCTTCGGGTCGACGCTGACGGCGGTGCGCAGGTAGACCATCGATTCCTGGAAGTTCTGCGGGATCAGGCGGTTCCACCAGTCCAGATAGCCGGGGTGCCATTTTTCCAGCGCCTTGAGCACCTTGCGGTCCTCGGACAGACCCACGTTGTTGGGGATGCGGGTGTCATAGCTGACATTGATCAGGTCGAGCATGGGTTTTCTCCTCAACGGTGCGTGTCATCACGCACCCCACGGTTAGCATTCGGGTACCGTCTTCCGGGGTCCCGCAGGGTGCGCGCAGGCGCGCACCGGTGGCGCGTCAGACGCGTTCCATGTTGTAATCGCCGCGCAGGCCAGTGCCGTAGCGCTGCAGCGCGCCGTCCTTGCCGACCGCGTTGGGCCGGTTGAAGATCCAGTTCTGCCAGGCGGTGAGACGGCCGAAGATGCGCGTCTCCATGGTTTCCGGCCCGGCGAAGCGCAGGTTCGCTTCCATCCCCGTCATCGCATCGGGGCTGAAGGACGCGCGTTCTTCCATGAAGATGCGCACTTCGTCTTCCCAGTCGATGTCGTCGAGGATCATGGTGACAAGGCCCAGATCATTCGCCTCGTCCGCCTCGAGCGCCTCGCCGATGTGGCCCTTCGCGGCGTCGACGCAGTCGGGTTCGCCGAGGAACCGCGTCTGCAGGCGCGTCAGGCCGTTGGCCATCGGATAGGGGCCGAAATTCGCGTCGGTCAGCGTGATCGCCGCCATCGGGCGGTTGTCGCCGTCGAATTCGCCTTCCATCATGTAGGTCCGGTCGACCGAGAACAGCAGTTCCGCCAGCACCCCGGCGAAGCACGACCCGTGCTCGACGAAGGCGGCGAGAGAGCGCGAGGTCACGTCGACCCGCTTGAGCGTGCGCTTCCAGTACTGGCGCACTTCGTGGGCAAGCCAGTGATCTTCGCCAAGGACCGCCTCATGCGCGGCGATCGCTTCCGCGTCGCCCTGCGTGCGGAAGATCCAGAGACCCGCCTCCATCTCGTTCAGGCGCAGATGCAAGATCGCGTCTTCCAGTTCGCGGCAGAGCTTCAGCATGTAGGCCTGATCGCCCTGCGCTTCGAACGCGGCCATGTCGGCGGGGGCGTCGCCCTCGGGGCCCTTGAGCGTGATCGTGGCGCGGCGCGCGGCGCGGTCGAGATCGACCTCGACCAGGTCATAGGTCACGGCGTTGTCAGTGATCTTGCGGTTCAGGGGACCGAGCGCGATACCCTTCGCCACGTCGGGCTTCTTCGATGCGGCGGCGAATTCGCGGGCGCGGGCGGTGACGGTTTCGTCGAACTTCGAATTCGGGATGACCTCGTCCACCAGACGCCAGTCCTTGGCGCGCTGGCCCTTCACGCCCTCTTCGATCGAACAGAAGATGTCGGCCAGATCGCGGCGCACCTTGCGCTTGTCGGTGACGCGGGTCAGCCCGCCTGTCCCGGGCAGCACGGCCAGAAGCGGCACTTCCGGCAGGCCCACGGCGGACGCGCTGTCATCGGTCAGCATGATGTGGTTGCAGGCGAGCGCCAGTTCATAGCCGCCCCCGGCGCAGGCACCCTTGATGGCCGCGATGTATTTCTGGCCCGATTCCTCTTCCGCCGCCTCATAGGCGTTGCGGGTCTCGTTGGTGAACTTGCAGAAGTTCACCTTGTGGCTGTGGGCGGCGCCGCCCAGCATGCGGATGTTGGCGCCGGCGCAGAAGACCTTGTCCTTGCCCGACTGCATCACGACCACCTTCACCTCGGGGTGCTCAAACCGCATGCGCTGGACGATGTCGTTCAGCTCGATATCGACGCCCAGATCGTAGGAGTTGAGCTTGAGCTGGTAGCCTTCGAACAGGCCGCCGTTCTCATCCACATCCATGACGAGACGCGCGACAGGTCCGTCATATTCGACGCGCCAGTGGCGGTACCGCGACGGGTCCGTCTGGAAATCGATCATCTTGGTCATGGGATCCTCCTCCCCAAAGCTTGGCCAGACCATAGGGCCTGCCGAACGATGAGTAAACGCATTATTGCATCATAAAGCAAAAATTTCTCGGGAATCTGGGCTTTTGCAGAGGCGCCGGCCTGAGTTTCACTGCATTTATTGCATTATATAGCATTTTTTGCCTGTCTTTCGAGATCATCGATGGCCCGGGCGACCGTGGCGACGGGCTGATCCATCACCCGGGCCCGGGCGAGGGAATCGCCCAGATGGTCGCGCGCGATGAGCGCAAGCCGCAGCGCGGCCTTGGGGCGCTCCATCACCAGCTTGAGCCGCCCGTTGGCGAGCTGGATCAGCGCCTGCACGAAGAACCGTTCGGCGCTGCCATACGGGAGCGCCATCCACACGGATTCAAGGACCTCGTGCGCCTCCCAATAAAAACCGGTGTCGAGATAGTGCAGACCCGCCCGGAAGGCAGCCGACTGCGCCAGTGCATCAGGTGTGTCGCCTGCGCGTGCGGTGTCGCGGAGGGCGTCGAAGGTGCCTTCGGGGTGGCGCGGCGTCCGCCCGGGCACATAAGCATGGGTCGGATGGAACGGCGCGCCCGCTGTCACAGGCCGGTCGCCCTCGCCGCCTCGATCCGGGTCAGGCGGGTGCAGTAGTCAACGATGGCATTGCGCACGGCGTCCGGCTGGTCGGCGAAGGGGACATGGCGGCACTCGTCAAGGATCAGCGTGTCGACAGGGGCATAGCTGCGCGAGGCGATCTCGTCGATCTGGGCCAGCGTACCGTACTGGTCCTGCCGCCCCTGGATGGCGAGGATGGGCACGCGGACATAATCGATCACGTCGGACACGTTCCAGTCCCGGAACCCCGGGGCAAGCCAAGCGTCGTTCCAGCCGCGGAAGGCGCAATCGGGATCGGCGTGATACTTGGCCAGCCGCGCGCGCAGGTCGCCGGTGTCATAGGCGGTCTTCGCCTGAGCGATCTGGGCCAGCCCCATGTCTTCGGTGAAGACATGCGGCGCCATCAGCACGATGCCGCGCACGCGGGTGTCGGCAATGCTGCCCGCATGGATCGCGGCGATGGTCGCGCCGTCGCTGTGGCCGACCAGCACGCCGCGCTCGAACCCGATCGCGTCCAGCACCTGCGGCAGAACCTCGACCGCCTCGCGCGTCATGTAGTCAAGCGGGCGCGGCAGGTCGCAGGGGTCGGACTGGCCATAGCCCGCGCGGGAATAGACGAAAACGCCGAAGCCCGTGGCCTCGGCCAGCACAGCCGGGAGATCGCGCCAGAGCGCGATGCAACCCAGACCTTCGTGCAGAAGAACCAGCGTCGGCGCGGTGTCGGGCGCGGGCCCATGGCAGGCGTTTTCAAGCGCCTTGCCGCCCGCCGTCAGACGACCCGACGCGACCCAAGGCGCACTCATGCGCCCGTCCTCAGCTTGAAGCGCTGGATCTTGCCGGTCGCGGTCTTGGGCAGATCATCGACCACCTCGACCCAGCGGGGATATTTCCACTTGCCGATGCGCTCCTTGATGAATTCCTTCAGCTCGGCCAGCGCCGCCTCCCCTGCCCCGTCCTTCAGCACGACGAAGGCCTTGGGTTTTTCGAGGTTGTCGTCGTCTCGGTGGGCGACGACGGCGGCTTCCAGCACGGCGGGGTGTTCGACCAGCGCCTGTTCGATCTCGAACGGGCTGACCCATATCCCTGAGACCTTGAACATGTCGTCGGTGCGCCCGCAATAGACGTAGCGGCCGGACGCGTCGCGTTCATACTTGTCGCCCGTGCGCGTCCATTCGCCCTCGAACGTCGCGCGCGACTTGTCGCGCTTGTTCCAGTAATCGGCCGCCGCCGACCGCCCGCGCACCAGCAATTCGCCCACTTCGCCGACACCGACTTCGGCACCGGTTTCGTCCACAAGGCGCAGGTCATATCCCGGCACCGCCGTCCCAGAAGTGCCATAGGCGACATCGCCCGGGCGGTTCGACAGGAAGATGTGCAGCATCTCGGTCGAACCCACACCGTCCATGATGTCGACGCCCCAGACCTGTTTCCACTTGCGCCCGATTTCCGCCGGCAGCGCCTCGCCCGCCGAGATGCAGGTGCGCAAGGGCGCGTCCGGGTGGGTGCCGTCGGCCTCCCACTTGTGGATCAGCGCGGCATAAAGCGTGGGCACCCCGCAATAGATCGTGGGCCGGTGCGCAGAGAGGATCTGCGTGACCGCGTCGGGCGTCGGCCGCTGGTTGTACAAAAGCGCCGTCGCCCCAACCGAGAGCGGAAAGGACATGCCGTTGCCCATCCCGTAGGCGAAGAAGAGCTTCGCCGCCGAATAGACCAGATCGTTCTCCGCGATGCCCAGCACCTGTGTGCCATAGGTGTCGCAGGTCACCCGCAGGGCGTCATGGACATGCCGCACCCCCTTGGGCGCCCCGGTCGACCCCGAGGAATAGAGCCAGAACGCCACCTCGTCGCCGGAACAGGCGACCGGCGCCAGCGCCGGGGCCCCGTCGGTGAAGGCGGCGAAGGACGCGGCCCCTTCGGGCGTGTCGCCGCCGATCACGACGATCTCACGCAGGTCGGGGGCCTCGCGCAGCGCAGGCAGGACGACGGGGAGAAGCTCAAAGCTCACCACAGCGATGGCGGCGCGGCTGTCGGTCAGGATCGCGCGATAAAGATCGGTGGACAACAGCGTGTTGATGGCGATGGGCTGCACGCCCGCCTTGAGCGCGCCCCAGAACACGACCGGAAACTCGATCTGGTCGAGCACGATCATCGCAAGCCGTTCCTCGCGCCGCACGCCCGCCCGGGCAAGTGCGCCCGCGAACCGGGCCGACCCTTCGGCCAGCGCGTCAAAGCTCAGATCGCGCCCGCCGTCCCATGCCTCGCGGAAGGCGGTCTTGGCACCGCGCCCTTCGCGCGGATGGCGGTCGACGAACCAAAGGGCTGCATTTCCGTCCGTCACGCGCGTTCCTCCCCTGCGGTGCTTCGTGTGCGAACCCGGCCCTCCCCGGCCATGCGGATGGATTCGCACCGATAAGCATACTGCCCGAAATGCGATTGCGCAATTTTTTGCTACATGCGCCAGCAATATTGCATTATAATGCTTTATTCGTCCGGGATCAGCCCCAGAAGCCGCGCGGCGTTGGTCTTGATGATGCCTTCGCGCAGTTCGTCCTTGATCGCGATGGTCTCGAAATCCGCCAGCCAGCGTTCGGGCGAAATCATCGGCCAGTCCGACCCGAACAGCACCTTCTTGCGCAGGATCGAATTGCAATACCGCACAAGGATGTCGGGGAAATAGCGCGGCGACCAGCCCGAGAGGTCGATATAGACATTGGGCTTGTGCTGGGCGACGGCCAGCGCCTCTTCCTGCCAGGGAAAGCTGGGATGGGCGAGGATGATCTTGAGGTCGGGAAAATCGACCGCGACATCGTCCATGTACATCGGATTGGAATACTTCAGCCGCATCCCGTTGCCGCCGGGCATGCCAGACCCCACGCCCGTCTGCCCGGTGTGGAACAAGGCGATGCAGCGGTGTTCTTCCAGCACTTCGTACAGCGGATAGGCCATGCGGTCATTGGCGAAAAAGCCCTGCATGGTCGGGTGGAACTTGAACCCCTTGATGCCGTAATCAGCGATCAGGCGGCGGGCTTCGCGCACGGCCATCTTGCCCTTCCACGGGTCGATCGACGCGAAGGGGATCAGGATATCGTCGTTCTGGCGGACGAGTTCCGCCACCTCATCGTTGGAATAGCGGCGGTAGCCGGTTTCGCGTTCGGCATCGACGGGGAAGATCACGGCGGCGATCTTCTGCGCGCGGTAATGGGCGGCGGTTTCGGGAATCGTCGGCGGATGCTGCCACGGCGCGCGGAAATAGCGCGCCATGGTCGATTGCAGGTCGTCGTAACCGTCGTCTTCGTGGCAGCCGCAGGGTTCCTCGGCATGGGTGTGGATGTCGATGGCGCGCACCGATGCAAGGTCGATCATGGCTTGGGGCCTCCGGTCAGGATGGTGGCGGGATCGGCATCGTCATGAAGACGCGCCAGAAGGCCCGCGCGGCGATCAAGCAGCTTGCGGAAGTTGATGCTGCCCTTTGCGGTCACCTCTCCGTCGGCCATCGACAGCGGTTCCGACAGGATCATCGCCCGGGCGATGCGGGTCGATTGCGACCCGCCGATTGCGGCCAGCCGGTCGCGGATCGTGGCCGCCAGCGACGGCACGGTCAGGGCACCTGCGTCCTCCGCCGCGTCGGCAGCGGCGCGCGTCGCGGCCGAAGGCACGATGAAGACGCCGATATCGTCGCGGTCAGCGCCGGTGACGATCACGTCCGCCGCCACATCGCCGAGCCGCGTCAGCACGTCGAGCCGCAGCCCCGCCGCGCGCACCCATGTGCCGGAGGCAAGCTTGAAGTCTTCGGACAGCCGCCCGTCGAAGCGCAGGCCAAGGTTCATGCGCGCGGGATCGACAAAGATCATGGCGTCGCCGGTCTTGAAGAAGCCTTCTTCGTCGAAGGCCGCCGCCGTCTGGTCGGGCGCGTCGAGATAGCCCGAAAAGAGGTTGGGGCCGCGCGCCCGCACATCGAAGCGGTGTTCGTCGACGGGGATCAGCTTCACCTCGCCCCCAGGCAACGGCACGCCGATCACGCCCGACCGGTCGGTCGGCTGGTGCTGCAGAAGATGCGCGGGCGCGGTTTCCGTCAGGCCCCAGGACGAGGTGAACAGCGGCATCTCGCCCCGCACCTCGCGCGCCATGGCCTCGAGATCGGCCCAGACATCCTGCGCAAGGCTCGCCCCCGCGTAGAACAGCATGTCGAGTTCCGCGAAATACCGGTGGCGCAGATCGCCGTCGCGTTTGAGTTCGTCGCGGATCATGGCGAAACCCAGCGGCACGTTGAACGTCATCGTGCCGGTCTTCAGGCGCAGGTTCTCGAACGTGCGGCCGATCAGGTGCGGCGCGGGCTTGCCCCCGTCGACATAAAGCGCGCCACCATTGGCCAGCATCATGTTGAAGTTGTGCGATCCGCCGAAGACATGGTTCCACGGCAGCCAGTCAAGGATGACCGGCGGGCGCGCCTGCAGGAACGGCATGCCATGGCCGATCTGGGCCTGATTGACGCACATCATGCGGTGCGTCGTCGGCACGCCCTTGGGCGCGCTGGTGGACCCGCTGGTCATCAGGATCTTGGCGATTGTGTCGGGGCCGACCTGCGCATGGGCAGCAGCGATGTCGCCGCCCGCGCGCATGAGGTCGTCAAGGTGATGCGCCCCCGGCCCGCCCCGGCTGCAAAGCCGGATCATGCCCGCCAGCGCGTCGCGCGTCAGCACGTCGGCCAGCGCATCGCCATCCTCGGCGAAGACGGCCTTCGGCTTCACGAGGCCCGCCGCGAAGTCGATCTGACCCCGCGCCGCGGGGATCAGCGCGTATTGTTCGGCCAGCGGCACGATGACAAGGCCCACATATTGCGCGGCCATGGCCAGCAGCCCGTGATCGACGCTGTTGCCCGACACGATGAGGATGCGGTCGCCGGGTTCCAGCCCGAGACCAAGCAGCCCGCCCGCCAGCGCGCGGGCCTGATCGTGGGCCTGCGCATAGCGCACCTCGCGCCAGCCGGGGCCGGATCGTTCGGCAAGGAACACCGCGTCCGGTGTGCGCGCCGCCCAGTCGTCAAGCCAGTCGGTGGTGCGCGCCGCCACGGGGCCGAGTTCGGCCCGGGCGCGCAGCAGAATCGACCCGTCGGGCCGGTCCTCGCGGATCACGTCATGCGCGCGATACCTGTTGGTCATGGGCTGCCTCCCTCTGCATCCCGGCGTTGTGTTCGATGACGGCCAGCGCCGTGCGCAGGGCTTCGACCTGCGGGGGCGTCAGCCCGTCGAGAAGCCTCTCCTCCTGCTCCGCGACATCGGCCATGGCCTGGGTGACCAGCCGCCGCCCCGCAAGCGTGGGGTGGAGCGTCTGGGCGCGGCGGTCGCCCGCATCCGTTTCGCGGCGCAGAAGGCCTCGGCCTTCCAGTTCGCCCACGATCTGGACAAGGTTCGGCCGTTCGATGGCCAGCGCCTCGGCGACCTGCGCCTGCCTGAGGCCCGGGCGCTCCGTCACCAGCGTCAGCACCGAAAAGGTCGTGCGCCGCAGCCCGTGGCGGGCGAAGACGCGGGCGAAATCCGTCATTGCCGCGACCGAGGCGCGGCGCAGGCAATAGCCCGTCAGCGCGCGGAGCGTGGCGTCAGCGGCGGTCACCGGAACCTCGGCGCGCGCTTTTCGAGAAAGGCGCGCAAGCCTTCCTGCGCGTCGGGCGAGGTCTGGCTGAGTGCGGCGCAAAGGCTTTCGGTGAACAGCCCGTCGGCCTTCGACATGTCCTCGATCCGGGCGATCGCCTGGATCATGAAATAGTTGGACAGGGGCGCGTTGTCCGCGACCTTTTCCGCGAGGTCACGCGCCAGCGGCAGCGCCGCGCCCGCGTCCACCGCGTAATGCGCAAGGCCAAGGCGCAGGCCGTCTTCCGCGCCATAGGTGCGGCCCGTCAGCATCATCTCGGTCATGCGGTCGGCACCAAGGATGCGGCCCACACGCACCGTCGCGCCGCCGCCCACGAAGATGCCGCGCCGCCCTTCGGGCAGCTGGAAGCGCACCGTCGCGTCGGCCACGCGCACATGGGTCGCCGCCGCGATCTCGAGCCCCCCGCCGATCACCGCGCCCTGCATGGCACTGACCACGGGCCGCCCGCCGAACTGGATCCGGTCAAGGATGCGGTGCCAGTTGCGCGAATGGTAGATGCCGTCTTCGGGCGTGCGTTCGGCGTGTTCGGCCAGATCGAGCCCCGCGCAGAAATGATCGCCCGCGCCGGTCAGGATCACCACGCGCACCGCGTCGGGCAGGCTGTCGAAGGCGGCCTCGAGCGCCGCGATGAACGGGTCAGAGATCGCGTTGCGCTTGTCGGGTCGGTTGAGCGTGATGGTGGCGATGCGGCCATCCACGGCGGTTTCGACCAGCTGCATGTGCCCCTCGCAATATAGTTATGAGATATAACTATCCCCGCCGCGCCTCCCCTGTCAAGCCGCCCTGCCCGATGCCCCTTGCGCCGGGGCCGCCCCGGTTTATTCTATTGCGATGACAGCGATCTATTCCATGCCGGGCCATGTGATCCGGCGGCTTCAGCAAATCTCGGCCTCGGTCTTTGCCGAGACGATGAAGGCCGAAGGTCTGGACCTGACCGCGCCGCAATTCGCGGCGCTCTACATGCTGAACGACCATCCAGGGATCGATCAGGCGACGCTGGCGGGGCTGATCGCCTATGACCGCCCGACCATCGGCGGCGTCGTGGACCGGCTTGTGGGCAAGGGCCTTGTCACCCGCGTGACCAACCCCGAAGACCGCCGCGCCAAGCGGCTGGCGCTGACGGATGCGGGCCGCGATCTGCTGGCGCGGCTGATGCCGGTGGTGGCCTGCATGCAGGACGCGATCCTGCCGGGGCTGAGCGCGGAAGAACGCGCCGAGTTCCTGCGGCTCGCGACCAAGGTGGCGGATGCGGGCAACGCGCTGTCGCGCGCGCCGCTTCTGCCGCTCCCTGTCAGGACGTAGGCAGCGGCCCGGCGGGTGTATCGACCAGCACGCCGTAATTGCGCGGCTGGCGGGTCTGGAAGGTGCCCCAGACATGCCGTTCCGCCGCCGCGCGGTCGAGGTCGAGCGTCGCGGTCAGAATGCCGCTGTCGTCGCGCCCCATCTCGGCCACCACGTTCGCGCGGTGATCGGTGCAGAAGGACCGGCCATAGAAGTTCAGCGTGTAGCCATCGTCCGTCTCGGTCCCAGTCCGGTTCGCGGCGAGCACCGGCACGAGGTTCACCGCCGCATGGCCCCGCATCGCCGTCTGCCACTGGTCGGACGTGTCCCAATCGGGAAAGGACGGCTCTGACCCGATGGCAGTCGGATAGACCAGCAAATCCGCCCCTTTCAGCGCCATGGCCCGGGCCATTTCGGGAAACCACTGGTCCCAGCAGATGCCGACGCCCAGCCGCAGGTGCTTCGTCTGCCAGACCTGCGGCCCATCGGGCGAGGGGTCGAAATAGGCGGTCTCGATATAGCCGTCGAAATCGGGGATGTGGCATTTGCGGTAGATGCCCAGCACCGCGCCGTCGGCGTCGATCACGGCGACCGAGTTGTAAAGCCGGTCCCCCGCGCGTTCGTAGAAGGACATGGGGATCACCGTGTCGGTGTCGCGGGCAAGGTCCTGAAACCGCGCGATCATCGGGTGGCCTTCGGCGGGCCGGGCCAGATCGCGATGCGCGGGGTTCACCGCCTTGCAGAAATAGGGCGTCGCGAACAGCTCGGACGGCAGCACCAGATGCGCTCCGCCGCGCGCCGCTTCCGCGCAGAGGTCGAAGACGCGGTTGACCGTCGCCTCTGTGTTCCAGTCGTGGTGGGTCTGGATGGCGGCGACCTTGAGTTCCCGGGCCATGATCGTCCTTTCGGCTTTCTGGATCTTCCGCCCCTGTCTATCATGACGGGGACGCCTTTGATCAAGGACAAGACCGATGGCCCGCCGCATGCCCGCCGAATGGGAACCGCACCGACGCTGCTGGATGGGCTGGCCTTTGCCGGCACTCTGGGGCCGCGATCTGGACGCGGTCGAACGCGACTATGCCGCCGTCGCCCATGCGGTGGCGCGGTTCGAACCGGTGGTGATGCTGGTCGATCCCTCGGCCGCCGCACGGGCGCGGGCGCTTCTGGGCGACGGGGTCGAGGTGGTCGACGTGCCGATGAACGACGCCTGGCTGCGCGACAGCGGGCCGAGCTTTGCGGAGGAAGACGGCAGGCTCTCCGCCGTCACATGGCGGTTCAACGGCTGGGGCGGGGCCAACCCGGAATTCGCCGCCGACGCGGCGTTGGGGGCTTTTGTGGCCGCGCGGGCCGGCGCGGGTCGCATCCCTTCGGCCCTTGCGATGGAGGGCGGCGCCATCGCCGTCGACGGCGCGGGCACGCTCATGATGACCGACACCGTCGCCTTCAACGCCAACCGCAACCCGGGCCTGTCCCGCGATCTGGCCGAGGCCGAATTCGCCCGCACGCTGGGGGTGTCCAAGGTCATCTGGCTGCCCGGCAGCGATCAGGAATTCGGCACCGACGGGCATATCGACGGCATGGCCTGTTTCGTGCGCCCCGGTATCGCGCTTTATGAACGCGCCGCGCCGGACGGCCCGTCCCACGCGATCAGCGAAGCCAACCGGCAGGCGCTGGAAGGGCAGACCGATGCGCAGGGCCGCGCCATCGAGATCATCTACATGGACGAAGCCCCTGCCCCCCACCGGGCCAACCGGCGCGGCGACTGGGGCTACTGCCTGTCCTATGTGAATTTTTACATCGCCAATGGCGGCATCGTGATGCCCCGCTATGGCGTCCCGCAGGATGACGCCGCCCGCGACATCATTGCCGGCGCCTTTCCGGGCCGCGAGGTGGTTCAGGTGGATATCACCACGCTGGCCGGTGGCGGCGGCGGCATCCACTGCATCACGCAGCAAGAACCGCTCATCCCGGCGGGCGCGGCATGAGTGGCGCAGGCATCCGCCCGGGCGAGACACGCATCGACCTGCCCGAGGCCGACGACGCGCGGCTGCGCTTCATCGGCGTGATCCGCACCCCCTATGCCACCCGCGCCGACTGCCCGCGTCAGGGGCGCGAGGACGGGCCCGAATGCCGCATTGTCCTGAACCCCGAATGGGCACCGGCGCTGGCGGGGCTGGAGGACGTGGCGCGGATCGAGGTGCTCTATTGGCTCGACCAGAGCCGCCGGGATCTCGTGACGCAGGCCCCGCACGGGCGGCCCCAGCCGACGGGGACGTTTTCGCTGCGTTCGCCCGTCCGGCCCAACCCGATCGGGCTGTCGCGGGTCGCGCTGGTGCGGGTCGAGGGGGCCGAGGTAGTGGTGCGCGGGCTCGACTTCGTCGACGGCACGCCGCTTCTGGATATCAAGCCGCTCCGCTGCCCCGAAGCGCCCTGAACCGCGCAGAGCGCGGGCTTGTCGCAGGGGCAATCGCATTCCACAGCGTCGGAGGCCACCGCATGGGCCGCGATGATGGCATCGGGCAGCGGCGGCAAGGCGACTCGGACCCCAGGCCTCTTGAACCGGAACAGGGCCATTCAAGAGGTGCGGCGCAATATGTCACACCCCCTTGTGCCGCAATCGGCGGCACTTTGCCCAAGGACCGGGCAGAGATTGCACGGGCAGCGTTGACACCGGATCGCCTTGTCTGATTGGGAAATTTTCCGATGCCCCAGCGTAAATTTACAAAAATCTGCAGTGCAGCGAAAAATATTTACAAGCAAATCCAATAAATTCCATAGTTTATTCCCTTATTTTCAACTGGTGGTATGATGCGCGCGGGGGAGATTGCGCGACGTTTCCTCCGGCCGTCCGCCCGCAAGGGCACACTCGAAGCCTTTGGAAGGAACCCCGAATGAGCGATTCCGCGCAAACCGCCAACTCCGGCGCCACCGTCTATCCGCCCTCCGCCGACATCGTCGCCAAGGCCCATGTCGACGCCGCGAAGTACGACGCGATGTACGCCGCCTCGATCTCGGACCCCGAGACGTTCTGGGGGGAACATGGCAAGCGGATCGACTGGATCAAGCCCTATACCAAGGTGAAGGACGCCAGCTTCAAGCTGGGCGAGGTTGCGATCAAGTGGTTCGAGGACGGCACGCTCAACGTCAGCGCCAATTGCATCGACCGCCATCTGGCCACCCGCGGCGACCAGACCGCGATCATCTTCGAGCCCGATGATCCGAACGAACCGGCCAAGCACATCACCTATGCGGAACTGCACCGCAGCGTCTGCCGGATGGCGAACATCCTCGAAAGCCTCGGCATTCGCCGGGGCGACCGCGTGGTGATCTATCTGCCGATGATCCCGGAAGCCGCCTATGCGATGCTCGCCTGCGCGCGGATCGGCGCCATTCATTCCATCGTTTTCGCGGGCTTTTCGCCCGACGCACTGGCCGCGCGCATCAATGGCTGCGACGCCAAGCTGGTGATCACCGCCGACCACGCCCCGCGCGGCGGCCGCAAGACGCCGCTCAAATCCAACACCGACGCCGCGCTTTTGCATGTGATGCATGACTGCAAGTGCCTTGTGGTGCGCCGCACCGGCGACCAGACCACCTGGGTCGACGGGCGCGACTTCGACTACAACGAGATGGCGCTCGAGGCCGACGATTACTGCGCGCCGGCCGAGATGAACGCGGAAGACCCGCTCTTCATCCTGTATACCTCGGGCTCCACCGGGCAGCCCAAGGGCGTTGTGCACACCACCGGCGGCTATCTCGTCTATGCCGCACTGACGCACGAGATCACCTTCGATTATCAGGAAGGCGACATCTACTGGTGCACGGCGGATGTGGGCTGGGTCACCGGCCACAGCTATATCGTCTATGGCCCGCTTGCGAACGGCGCGACCACGCTGATGTTCGAAGGCGTGCCGACCTGGCCCGACGCAAGCCGCTTCTGGCAGGTCTGCGAAAAGCACAAGGTGAACCAGTTCTACACCGCCCCCACCGCGATCCGCGCGCTGATGGGCCAGGGCACGGATTACGTCACCAAGTGCGATCTGTCGTCGCTGCGCATCCTCGGCACCGTGGGCGAACCCATCAACCCCGAGGCGTGGAACTGGTACAACGACGTCGTGGGCAAGGGCCGTTGCCCCATCGTGGACACCTGGTGGCAGACGGAAACCGGCGGCCACCTGCTGACCCCCCTGCCCGGCGCCCATGCGACGAAGCCCGGCAGCGCGATGAAGCCTTTCTTCGGGGTCGTGCCTGTCGTGCTCGACCCGCAGTCGGGTGCGGAGATCCACACCTCGCCCACCGAAGGGGTGCTTGCGATCAAGGACAGCTGGCCCGGCCAGATGCGCACCGTCTGGGGCGATCACGACCGGTTCGAGAAGACCTATTTCGCCGATTACAAGGGCTACTACTTCTCGGGCGACGGCTGCCGCCGCGATGCGGATGGAGATTACTGGATCACCGGCCGCGTCGATGACGTCATCAACGTTTCGGGCCACCGGATGGGCACGGCGGAAGTCGAAAGCGCGCTGGTTGCACATGTCGCCGTGGCCGAGGCCGCCGTGGTCGGCTACCCGCACGAGATCAAGGGACAGGGCATTTATTGCTATGTCACGCTGATGAACGGGGTCGAACCCACGGAAGACCTGCGCAAGGAACTGCGCGCCTGGGTGCGCACGGAAATCGGGCCCATCGCCAGCCCGGACGTGATCCAGTGGGCGCCGGGCCTGCCCAAGACGCGGTCGGGCAAGATCATGCGCCGCATCCTGCGCAAGATCGCCGAGAACGATTTCGGCGCGCTGGGCGACACCTCGACGCTGGCCGATCCGTCGGTCGTCGAGGACCTGATCGCCAACCGGGCCGGCAAGTGAGCCTCGCCGAGATGGACAGCCCCGTGACCACGACACCTGCGGTCCTGATCCTGCTGGGGCCTCCGGGCGCCGGCAAGGGCACGCAGGCGCGCATGCTGGAAGACCGCTTCGGCCTTGTCCAGCTGTCGACCGGCGACCTGCTGCGCGCAGCCGTCGCCGCCGGAACCGACGCGGGCCGCGCCGCCAAGGCGGTGATGGAGGCGGGCGGCCTTGTCAGCGACGACATCGTTATCGCCATCCTGCGCGACCGGCTGGGCGAAGCCGATGTCGCGAAGGGCGTCATCCTCGACGGCTTTCCCCGCACCACGGTTCAGGCGCAGGCGCTTGACGCGCTGCTGGCCGAAACCGGCCAGCGCATCAACGCCGCCGTGAGCCTTGACGTGGACGACGCCGCGATGGTCGACCGCATCTCGGGCCGCTTCACCTGCGGGTCCTGCGGCGAAGGCTATCACGACCGGTTCAAGCCCACCGCCCGCGAGGGCGTCTGTGACAAGTGCGGCGGCACCGACATGAAGCGGCGCGCCGACGACCGGGCCGAAACCGTAGGCCAGCGGCTGCAGGCGTATCACGCCCAGACAGCGCCGCTGATCGCCTACTACGCGAACAAGGGTGTTCTGCAATCGATCGACGCCATGGGCGAAATCGATGCGATTGCAGGCGCACTTGCCAACATCGTCCAAGAGGCGATGACCTGAGAGGGATCCGGGATCCGGCGGGATCCCGGTCCATGGAGGAGAGGAGGAACCGCACATGGCGGACCGCAAAACGCAAACGGGCAAGGACAATGGTGCCTACTGGGCGGCCAACATCCGGATCATCATGATCAGCATGGTGATCTGGGCGCTGGTCTCGCTTGGATTCGGCATCGTCCTGCGCCCGCTTCTGTCGGGTATCCCGGTGGGGGGCACGGATCTGGGCTTCTGGTTTGCACAGCAGGGATCGATCATCGTCTTCATGATCCTGATCTTCTACTACGCCTGGTACATGAACAAACTCGACCGCCAGTACGGCGTGGACGAGGAATAAGGGACAGGGAAGCAACACATGGATCAGTATACACTGAACCTGCTGGTCGTGGGCGCGTCCTTTGCGCTCTACGTCGGCATCGCGATCTGGGCACGTGCCGGATCGACTTCGGAATTCTATGCCGCCAACCGCGGCGTCAACCCCATCGTCAACGGCATGGCGACCGCGGCCGACTGGATGTCGGCGGCGTCGTTCATCTCGATGGCGGGTCTTATCGCCTTCGTGGGCTACGGCAACTCGTCGTTCCTGATGGGCTGGACCGGCGGCTACGTGCTGCTTGCCATGCTTCTCGCACCCTACCTGCGGAAGTTCGGCAAGTTCACCGTGCCGGAATTCATCGGTGACCGCTTCTACAGCCAGACCGCGCGTCTGGTCGCGGTGATCGCGCTTATCGTCATCTCGGTCACCTACGTGATCGGGCAGATGACCGGTGCCGGTGTGGCCTTCTCGCGCTTCCTCGAAGTGGAAAGCTCGACCGGCCTCTACATCGCGTCGGCGGTCGTGTTCGTCTATGCCGTTCTCGGCGGCATGAAGGGCATCACCTATACCCAGGTCGCGCAGTACATCGTTCTGATCATCGCCTATACCATCCCGGCGGTCTTCATCTCGCTGCAACTGACCGGCAACCCGATCCCGGGTCTGGGCCTGTTCGGCACCCACACCGAAAGCGGCATACCGCTGCTGGTGAAACTGAACCAGGTTCTGGTCGAGCTTGGCTTCAACGACTATACCGGCCAGCACGGTTCGACCTTCAACATGTTCCTGTTCACCCTGTCGCTGATGATCGGCACCGCGGGCCTGCCCCACGTGATCATCCGCTTCTTCACCGTGCCGAAGGTGTCGGACGCACGCTGGTCGGCAGGTTGGGCGCTGGTCTTCATCGCGCTGCTCTATCTCTCGGCTCCGGCCGTGGGTGCCATGGCGCGCCTGAACATCATCGACACGCTCTGGCCGAACGGCACCGCCGGTGAGGCGCTTGCGATCGACGAAAAGCCCGACTGGATGCTGAACTGGGAAAAGACCGGTCTTCTCGGTTTCGAAGACAAGAACGGCGACGGCAAGATCCAGTACTATAACGACAAGAACGCCGCGATGCAGGAAAAGGCAACCGCAGCGGGCTGGGCCGGCAACGAGGTGACGCGCTTCAACAACGACATCCTCGTTCTCGCCAACCCCGAGATCGCACAGCTTCCGGGCTGGGTGATCGCGCTGATCGCCGCGGGCGGTCTGGCAGCAGCCCTTTCGACCGCTGCCGGTCTGCTGCTTGCGATCTCGTCTGCGATCTCGCACGACCTGATCAAGAGCCAGATCAACCCGAACATCTCGGAAAAGGACGAACTTCTTGCCGCCCGGATCTCGATGGCGTTCGCGATCGCGCTGGCGACATACCTGGGTCTGAACCCGCCGGGCTTCGCAGCCCAGGTGGTGGCACTGGCCTTCGGTCTGGCGGCATCGTCGATCTTCCCGGCGCTGATGATGGGTATCTTCTCGAAGCGGATCAACTCGGCCGGTGCCATCGCGGGCATGACGGTGGGTCTGCTCTCGACGGTTCTCTACATCTTCACCTACCTCGGCTGGTTCTTCATTCCGGGAACCAACATGCTGCCGAACACCGTCGACAACTGGCTCTTCGGCATCTCGCCGCTGGCCTTCGGGACGGTGGGTGCGCTCCTCAACTTCGTCGCCGCTTATGTGGTGTCGGGCATGACCAAGGAGACCCCGCAGGAGATCAAGGACCTCGTCGACAGCGTGCGCATCCCGCGCGGTGCCGCAGGCGCGATCGACCACTAAAGACATCGGCCGGGGCGTCCCTGCGACGCCCCGCCCCTTTGCATGACTGTCCCGTCCAAGTCACCTTGGGCGGGACATCTCTTGAAGCAGGTGCGCAATGCCTCAGACCCCAGCCGGAATCGCCCGCTTCCTGACCACCGTCCACCCCTATGACGGGCTTGACCGCGCCCGGCTCGACGATCTGGTGCCGCGCTTCCAGCCCCTGAACATCGCCGCCGGGGACGAGATCTATCGCCTCGGCCAGCCGCTCGACGGGCTCTATATCGTGCAGGAGGGCGAGATCGAGGTCACCGATGACAACGGCGAACCCGTCTCGATCCTCGGCCCCCGCAATTCCTTCGGCGAACGCGGCCTGACCCGCGACGGCATCGCCGTGACCACCGCGCGTGCGTCGCAGGACAGTCTGCTGCTCCTGCTGCCCAAGGCGGATTTCGAGACGCTGATGGCGGCCGAACCGGCCGTCGCGCGGTTCTTCGACCGCCGCCGCGCGCAGGCGCGGCAGGGCCCCGACCTTGCCACCAGCCGGGTCTCCGACCTGATGGCGCATCCGCCGCTGACCTGCCCGCCGGACACGACCGTGAGGGACGCCGCTCAGGCGATGGCCGCGCGCCATGTGTCGTCCATCTGCGTGGCCGAGGGCGACCGCCTTCTGGGCATCGTCACCGTGCGCGATCTGTCGGGCAAGGTGGTGGCGGGCGGCTTGCCCGGCGACACGCCCGTCGCGGAGGTGATGACGCCCCGTCCCGTGACGCTGGCGCCATCGGCTATCGGGTCGGACGTGCTGCACCAGATGATGGAGCGGCGCATCGGCCATGTGCCCATCGTCGAGGGTGACCGCCTTGTCGGCATCGTCACCCAGACCGATCTCACCCGCTTTCAGGCGGTCAGTTCCGGCGAGCTGGTGAGCCGCATCGCGCGGGCTTCGGATGCGGCCGAGATGGCCCGTGTCACCGCCGAGATCCCGCGCCTTCTGGTGCAGCTGGTCGCCGGCGGCAACCGGCACGAGGTGGTCACCCGGCTGATCACCGACATCGCCGACACCGCCACCCGCCGCCTGCTGGCGCTGGCCGAAGAAAAGTTCGGCCCGCCGCCCGTGCCTTACCTCTGGCTTGCCTGCGGCAGCCAGGGCCGTCAGGAACAGACCGGCGTCAGCGATCAGGACAATTGCCTGTTCCTGCATGACGACGCGACCGAGGCCGACCAGAGCTATTTCCTGCAGCTGGCCAAGTTCGTGAGCGACGGATTGGATACCTGCGGATATTTCTTCTGCCCCGGCGACATGATGGCCACGAACCCGAAATGGTGCCAGCCTTTGCGGGTCTGGCGGCAGTATTTCCGCGGCTGGATCGCCAAGCCCGACCCGATGGCGCAGATGCTGGCCAGCGTCATGTTCGACCTGCGCCCCATCGGCGGGGACCGCAGCCTGTTCGACGGGCTGCAGGCGGAAACGCTGGCCGCAGCGAGCCGCAATTCGATCTTCGTGGCGCACATGATCTCGAACTCGCTGAAGCACACGCCGCCGCTGGGGCTGCTGCGCGGCTTCGCCACGATCCGGTCGGGCGAACACCGCAACACGCTCGACCTCAAGCATAACGGCGTGGTGCCGGTGGTCGATCTGGGCCGGGTCTATGCGCTGCAGGGGCGGCTGACGGCGGCAAACACGCGCGCAAGGCTCGAAGCCGCCGAAGGCGCGGGGGTCATCAGCGCCTCGGGCGCGCGCGATCTGCTTGACGCCTATGACCTGATCGCCGAGACGCGGCTTGCGCATCAGGCAGACCAGATCAAGGCGGGCCGCAAGCCCGACAACTTCATGGCCCCCACGGATCTGTCAGATTTTGAGCGAAGTCATCTGCGGGATGCCTTCGTCGTGGTAAAGACGCTGCAATCGGCGCTGGGCCACGGCAAGGGGATGCTGGGCTGAGACAGGAAAAGACGCCCCCCAAGGGGCGGACGGAGGAGAGAGGCAATGATCCTTGAAATGATCGGGACCGTGGTGGCGGGCATCGCCGCGGCGGGTCTCGTGCTGATCGCGCGCCACCTGCTGGGCGAACGTGTGCCCAAGTGGCTGATCCCCATCGCCGCGGGCGCGGGGATGCTCGCGGCAACGATTTCCAGCGAATACGGGTGGTATAACCGCACCCTTGCCGCCTTGCCCGAAGGCATGGAAGTGGCCCAGACCGTCGACAGCCGGGCGCCCTGGCGGCCCTGGACCTATCTGGTGCCTTACGTGGAGCGCTTCGTCGTGGTCGACACCGCCGGCACGCGGCTGAACGCCGCCGTGCCGGGCCAGCGCATCGTCGATCTGTACTTCTTCGGCCGCTGGGCGCCGGTGAACAAGGTGACGGCACTGCTCGACTGCGAAGGCAACCGGCGCGCCGCGCTTGTCGAAGGGGCAAGCTTCGACGACAGCGGACAGGTCGCCGGGGCCAGCTGGACCACGGTCACGGCGGAAGATCCAATCCTGCGCGTGGGCTGCGGGGTGTCGTGATGCTCACCGGCCTCAGCCTGCGTCTGCGCGTCTTCCTCTTCTTCTGCCTGCTGGCACTGGGGGGGATCGCGATCACCGCGGGCGGGCTGGTGGCGGGTTATAAAAGGGTGAACGACCCTGCCCTGCTCGATGCCTATGTCTTCAGCGGCATCGTCATTTCCTTCCTCGTGCTGGCGCTGGTCACCGGGGTCTGGCTGCTGTTCGACGAAAACGTCGCCAAACCCATCGAACGGATCGCCGCAGGCCTGCGCGCGCAGGCCCATGCCGGGGTGAGCGGCGCGATCGATGCCCATTCGGCCCGGTATCTGGGCGATCTGGCCCCTGCCGCCTGCGCCGTCGCCGACCGCATGACCGACAGCGCCCAGAGCGCGGCCGAAGCCGTGGCGCGCCAGACCGCGCGGCTTGCCGCCGAAAAGGACAGGCTGACAGCACTTCTGTCGGATATCCCTGTCGCGATGATCCTCGTGAACCCCGCGCATCAGATCGTGCTCTATGACAGCCAGTCGGCCGCGATCCTCGCGCAGGTGGCGCATCCGCGGCTCAACGCCTCGCTTTTCGACTATTTCGACCGTGCCGCGCTGGAAGAGGGCTATGCCCGCATGATCCGGTCGGGGCGGGAAACGGGCGTGCAGCTGACCGGCGCGGACGGCGCGCAAGGTTACGCCGCGCGGATGAAGCCCTTGGGCGACGCGCCGGGCTACATGCTCACCATCGACGCGGCCGAGGCGCGCATCGCGCCCGATGCGGCGCGCCCTCTCATCTATGACTTCGACCTTCTGTCGGCCGAGGTGCCGCCCGAACTCGAACATCGCCCGATCCGGTCGCTGACCTATTGCGTCTTCGACAGCGAAACGACCGGCCTTCTGCCCCACAAGGACGACGTGGTGCAGATCGCGGGCCTGCGCGTCGTCAATGGCCGCATCGTCGAGGGCGAGGTCTTCGACACCCTCGTCAACCCCGGCCGCCCGATCCCGCCCGCCTCGACCAAGGTGCACAAGGTCACCGACGCCATGGTGCAGGGCGCGCCCGATTTCGTCACGGTGGGCCGCCGATTCCACACGTTTTGCAACGATGCGGTGATCGTCGCCCACAACGCCCCCTTCGACATGGCATTCCTGCGGCGCGAAGCCGGGCGCACGGGCGTCACATGGGATCACCCGATCCTTGATACCGTACTTCTGTCGGCGGTCCTCTTCGGGGCCAGCGCGACGCATACGCTCGACGCGCTTTGCGACCGGCTGGGCGTGACCATCCCGGCGGCATTGCGGCACACCGCGCTCGGCGACGCGCGCGCGACGGCCGAGGTGCTCTGCCGCATGCTGCCCATGCTGGATGCGCGCGGCCTGACCACCTTCGGCGCGGTGAAGGCCGAAACGGGCAAGCACGGCCGCCTTCTGGAAGACCTGACCTAAGGTCCTGACCTAGGCCATTGCCCTGCCGCAATCGCGGGTTACCTTTTGCGCAGACACCGTAGACAGGCAGCCCCAGCGTGACGATCCCGACCCAATTCGTTGGACATTCCCCCGCCCCTCTGTCAGCAGAGGCGGCGATGACCGAGACCACCTTCACCCCCGGCCCGGACACCGCACGCGCCTTCCGCGAGGCGCTGGGATGCTTCGGCACGGGCGTGACCGTGGTCACCGCGCTGTCGGACGGCGCGCCCGTCGGGATGACGGCCAATTCCTTCGCCTCGCTGTCGCTCGACCCTGCGCTGGTGCTCTGGGCGCCGGCCAAGTCTTCGCGCAGGCACGCCGCCTTCACCGGGGCGGAACATTTCACCATCCACATCATGGCCGAGGATCAGCACGGGCTTGCCGGCCATTTCGCGCAAAAGGGCGACGGGTTCGACCGCTTCGACTGGACACCCTCGCCCGAGGGCGTGCCGGTGCTGGCGGGGTGCCTTGCCCGCTTCGACTGCACACGCGCGGCGCTGCATGACGGGGGAGATCACACCATCGTCGTGGGCCGGGTCGACCGTGCGGCCTATCGCCCCGGACGCGGACTGATCTTCAAGCGCGGGCAATACGGCAGCTTTTCGGCCCCCGAATAGGGTGCCCTTGCCCCTTCCCGCGCCGGGATTTTCCGTGCAAACTTCACCCGACAGACACGCCGCGCGGCCCTGAGCGCCACGCGTCCGGGTCTGCTGCTTGCACGCGCGCGTCCTTCGGGGCGCGCGCGGTCGCATCAGGCCCCTTGAAAACGCAAAACGCGCGCCCCGAAGGACGCGCGTATCTTTTCACGTGTCGCAGATGATCAGTTCAGCGCGGCATCCGTGATGGCGCTGGTCCAGGCCCCTTCCGGTGCCTTGGTGATCACCGGGTCCGACCCGCCCGCCAGCAGCGTCGCCACCGTGCGTTCGTAATCAGCCGGATCCAGCGCGCCGTTCGAACCCGCCGTCAGCTTGGCGATCTCGCCCATCATCCGCTTCTGGTGGGTTTCGGTCTGCGCGCCGGTCTGGTCGTTGTCGAGCACGATCATCGCCGCCTCGTCCGGGTTCGCCTCGGCGTATTTCCAGCCTTTCATCGAGGCGCGCACAAAGCGGACCATCTTGTCGGCGAAGGCCGGGTCGGCGAGGTTTTCTTCCAGAACGTACAGCCCATCTTCCAGCGTCGCGACGCCCTGATCTTCATACTTGAAGGTCACCAGATCGTCGGGGCTGACGCCCGCGTCGATGACCTGCCAGTATTCGTTGTAGGTCATCGTCGAGATGCAGTCGGCCTGACGCTGGATCAGCGGATCGACGTTGAAGCCCTGCTTGAGCACTTCGACGCCCTTCTCGCTCTTGCCATCGGTGGAGATGCCAAGGCTGCTCATCCACGACATGAAGGGGAATTCATTGCCGAAGAACCACACACCCAGCGTGCGGTTGGCCAGATCGGCAGGCGTGGCAATGCCCGCATCCTTCCAGCAGGTCAGCATCATGCCCGACGACTTGAAGGGCTGGGCGATGTTGACCATCGGCAGGCCCTTTTCACGAGCGGCCAGTGCGGCGGGCATCCATTCGACGGTCACGTCGGCACCGCCGCCGGCCAGCACCTGCGTGGGCGCGATGTCGGGGCCACCCGGCAGGATGGTCACGTCAAGGCCCTCTTCCTCGTAGAAACCCTTGTCGAGGGCGACATAATAGCCCGCGAACTGCGCCTGGGTCACCCATTTCAGCTGCAGCTTGACCTCGTCCGCCGCGAAGGCGGGCGCGGCCGCTAGTCCCAGCGCGAAGGCCGCTCCGGTCAGTAGTTTCTTCATCTTGTCACACTCCTTGTTGTACGTTGTTCGATGTACGTGTTTTGTGCCCGGCCCCGGTGCGGCATCTTGCGTGCCGCTTCTTATCGTCGTTGCGACGGGTGCCAGAAGGTCACCCGCTTCTCGATCCATGCCACGATACCATAGAATACCGTCCCGGCGAGAGCGGCGACAGCGATCTCAGCCCAGACAAGGTCGATAGACAAGCTGCCGACGCCGGTGGAAATGCGAAAACCCATCCCCCGCGTGGGCGAGCCGAAATATTCGGCAACGATGGCACCGATCAGCGCCAGCGTGGTGGCGATCTTGAGCCCGTTGAAGATGAAGGGCATCGCCGCGGGCAGGCGCAGCTTGACCAGCGTCTGCAGGTAGCTTGCCCCATAGGTGCGCATCAGGTCGCGTTGCATCGCTTCCGCCTCGCGCAGGCCCTGCACCGTGTTCACGAGGATGGGAAAGAACACCATCACCACGACGACCGCCGATTTCGACTGCCAGTCGAAGCCGAACCAGTTCACCATGATCGGCGCGATCCCGACGATGGGGAGTGCGGCCACGAAATTCCCGATGGGCAGAAGCCCCCGCGTCAGGAAGGACGACCGGTCGATCAGGATCGCGGTGACGAAGGCGGCGCTCGCCCCGATGGCAAAGCCGCTCATCGCGCCCTTGATCACGGTCTGGCGGAAATCCTCCCACAGGATGGTGGTCGAGGCGGCGAAGGTCTGCGCCACGGCGGACGGCGCGGGCAGGATCACCGGGCTGACGGCGAAGGCGCGCACCAGTCCTTCCCAAAGGACCAGCAGCGTGATCCCGAACAGAACCGGCACCACGATCCGCGCTCCCTTCGTGTCGCGCACCGGGGACGCCGCGATGCGCGCATTGACGAACCATGCGGCCGCCCAGAACGCCAGTGCCCCCCAAAGCCAGATCATCCCTGCATCCCCATCCGCCGCAGCGTCACCCGCTGCGCGAGGTCAAGAAGGGTGACCAGCGCCCCCGCCAGCACCGCCGCCGCCACCAGCGCCGCCCAGATCGCCAGCGGCGTGCCGAACTGATCCCCGATCAGAATGCGCGCGCCCAGGCCGCTGATCGCCCCCGTGGGCAATTCGCCCACGATCGTGCCCACCAGCGCCGCCGCCACCCCGATCTTGAGCGAGGTGAACAGGTAAGGCACCGACGCCGGCAGGCGCAGCTTGAAGAAGGCCTGCGCGCCGCTGGCGCTGTAGGTCTGCAGAAGGTCCAGCTGCGAGGCAGACGGCGATCGCAGCCCCTTAACCATGCCCACCAACACGGGGAAATAGCACAAATAGGCCGAGATGATCGCCTTCGGCACGCCGCGCCCTTCGATCCCCATCTGCGAACTCAAGACGATGATCATCGGCGCCAGCGCCACGATGGGGATCGTCTGGCTGATGATCGCCCAGGGCATCAGGCTCATGTCCACGACGCGGGAATAGACGATGGCGACCGCGCCAAGGATGCCCAGCGTCGTGCCCAGCAGGAAACCCCAGAAGGTCGACTGCAGCGTGATCCACCCATGATAGAGGAGCGAGCGTTTCGACATCGCGCGCCCGTTCAGCGCCATCTCTCCGGTCGTTTTCCACAACTCATGCGCCACCTGCCCCGGCGTCGGCAATCGCGGCCGGTCAAGCGCATAGGCAAGACCCAGATGCTCGGTATTGCCGAAGACCAGCGCCCATGTCCCCGTGCGCGCCCGCACAGCCGATCCTTCCGGCACCACCACCGCCCCGCTCCGTTCCGCCTGATCCAGCGCACCGCGGATGTTCATCGGCGCGACGGCCGCATACCACAGCGCCAGGATCGCCCCCAGAACCGCCAGCACGGGCACAAGGTTACGCACGACCCCACCCCTTCACTTTGCCCGATAAACTCCCCCCGGAGGGTCGGGTTCGGCCTGGCCCGCGCTCAATCATAGGCATGCCCTGCCCTCAGCCCCTCGCGCACCCGGTGCGCGACGGCCAGGAAGTCCGGCGTGTCGCGGATGTCGAGCGGGCGGTCTTTCGGCAGCGGGCTGTCGATCACGTCGGTGATCCGTCCGGGGCGCGGGCTCATCACCACGATCTTCGTGGAGAGATACACCGCCTCAGGGATGGAATGGGTGACAAAGCCGATGGTCTTGCCCGTCCGCGCCCAGAGCGCCAGTAGCTGTTCGTTCAGGTGATCGCGCACGATCTCGTCCAGCGCGCCGAAGGGTTCGTCCATCAGCAGGATTTCCGCGTCGAACGCCAGCGCCCGGGCGATGGATGCCCGCTGCTGCATGCCACCCGACAATTGCCATGGAAACTTCTTCTCGAACCCTTGCAGATCAACGAGTTCGAGAACCTTCTTCACCCGCGCATCCTGCTCCGCCCGGTCATAGCCCATGATCTCCAAGGGCAACTTCACATTGCCCGCGATGGTGCGCCAAGGATACAGCCCCGCCGCCTGAAAGACATAGCCATAGGCGCGCTTGCGCCGCGCCTCGTCGGGCGTCATGCCGTTGACGGTGACCGTGCCGCCGGTAGGCGCCTCCAGTCCGGCGGCCACGCGCAGGAAGGTCGTCTTGCCGCAGCCCGACGGGCCGATGAAGCTGACGAAATCTCCCTTGGCGATGGTCAGGTTCACATCGCGCAGCGCATGAACCGGGCCGTCGCCTGTCTCGAAAGTCAGGTTCAGGCCCTTCGCCACGATCACCGGATCGCCCTTGTCTTTCATGCTCTTGCCCGATCCCGTCAGACGCCGGTCACGGGGATACCCGTCCGTTCCACGGGCCGGGGTGCTGTCAGCTCCTTCCAGGTCGACAGGGCGCGGTTCACAGTGCCGTTGCCGGGGCGCGCGACGAACTTGCCGTGGCCTTCCTGCGTACGCACCTCGCCATCATGGATGGCGACCTGGCCGCGCGTCAGCGTGAAGCGCGGCTGGCCCTTCACCTTGTGGCCCTCGAAGACGTTGTAGTCGATCGCCGATTGCTGGGTCGCGGCGGCAATGGTCTTTTCCTTCGCGGGGTCCCAGACCACGATATCGGCATCCGCGCCCACAAGGATCGCGCCCTTCTTCGGATAGCAGTTGAGGATTTTCGCGATATTCGTGGATGTTACGGCCACGAATTCATTCAGCGTCAACCGCCCCGTGCCCACGCCATGGGTCCAGAGCATGGGCATCCGGTCTTCCAATCCCCCCGTCCCGTTCGGGATCTTGGTGAAATCGCCGATGCCATAGCGCTTCTGTTCGGTGGTGAAGGCGCAGTGATCGGTGGCCACGACCGACAGCGACCCCGACATCAGCCCGTTCCACAGGCTGTCCTGATGTTGCCTGTTGCGGAAGGGCGGCGACATCACGCGGCGCGCGGCATGGTCCCAGTCCTTGTTCATGTATTCGCTGTCATCCAGCGTCAGGTGCTGGATCAGCGGTTCACCCCAGACCCGCTTGCCCTGCGCCCGGGCGCGCCGGATGGCCTCGTGCGCCTCTTCGCAGCTGACATGCACGATATAAAGCGGCACGCCCGCCATGTCGGCGATCATGATGGCGCGGTTCGCGGCCTCCCCTTCGACCTGAGGCGGGCGCGAATAGGCATGCGCCTCGGGGCCGGTATTGCCCTCGGCCATCAGCTTGGCCTGCAGCTCGGCCACCACGTCGCCGTTTTCGGCATGGACCATGGCGATCCCGCCCAACTCCGCCAGCCGCTGGAACGAGGCGAAGAGCTCGTCGTCGTTGACCATCAAGGCGCCCTTGTAGGCCATGAAGTGCTTGAAGGTGTTGATGCCGTGGTCCTGCACGACCGTCTTCATGTCGTTGAAGACCTGTTCGCCCCACCAGGTGACGGCCATGTGGAAACTGTAATCGCAATTGGCGCGGGTCGACTTGTTGTCCCAGCGCTTGAGCCCGTCGATCAGGCTTTCGCCCGGGTTGGGCAGAACGAAATCCACCACCATCGTGGTGCCGCCCGACAGCGCCGCGCGCGTGCCGCTCTCGAAATCGTCGCTGGAATAGGTGCCCATGAAGGGCATTTCCAGATGCGTATGCGGGTCGATGCCGCCTGGCATGACATAGCAGCCCGTCGCGTCGAGTTCGGTGCCCCCCTTCAGGTCGGGCCCGATTTCGGTGATGCGCCCGCCCTCGACCCGGACATCGGCCTTGTAGGTCAGGTCCGCCGTGACGACGGTGCCGTTCTTGATGATGGTGGACATCGCTTATTCTCCCCGTTCGTTACGCTTGCGGAAGACCCGGATCAGAAGGCCGTAGATGGCGGTGATGACCAGCGCACTCACCAGCCGCATGAGAAAGACCTGAGGCGTGATCGCAATTCCCTGCCAGAGGTCGAAGCCGATCTGCAGACCAAGGAAAATCGCGGCGAAGACAGCCAGTTGCTGGGCAAAGCTGCGATCCATGTCGCCCCCTCAGACCGAGTTGAAGCACGCGATGGCCGGCCCGTGCACCCCGATGTCGAGCGGCCCGAAATCCGATTCCACGCAAAGCGAGAAATACCCCGCCAATGGCAGGTAGATCACGCGGTATTCGCCGTTGGTGCGCGTGACCGACCAGCATTTCTGCGTGATCCCGCCCGAGAAATTCACGGTGACCAGACGCGGCCTGCGGCGCGCGGCGCGGAAGGCGGCGAGCGTCATCGCCGCGCCGGGTGCGGCCGCGTCGAAGGCGGCTTCCTCGGCATCCAGCATCGCCTCGATCTGGGCAGGGCCTATGATCTCGATGCTCATTCAACGATTTCGGCGGTCTCGATCACCGCGTGGAACAGGACATCGGCCCCCTTGCGCGCCCATTCGGGGCTGATCTCTTCCGCCTCGTTGTGGGAAAGCCCATCGACGCAGGGGCACATGACCATGGCGGTGGGCGCCACGTCGTTGATCCAGCAGGCGTCATGGCCCGCGCCGCTGACGATGTCCATGTGGGAATATCCAAGCCGCTCAGCCGCTTGCCGGATGGCGTTCACGCAATCTCCGTCGAAGGCGGGCGGGTCGAACTGGCCGACGATCTGTGCGTCAAAAGTGACGCCGATGTCTTCGCAGAGCTTCGGCGCGCGCTCCATCAACTCCTCGACCATGGCGTTGAGCTTGGGCAGGATATGCGTGCGCATGTCGACGGTGAAGACCACGCGCCCGGGGATGATGTTGCGGCTGTTGGGGTAGACGTCGATATGGCCGATCGCGCCCACGGCGTTCGGCTGGTTCTTCATGGCGATCTCGTGCACCAGTTCGGTCACCAGCGCGAGGCCGCGGCCCGCATTCTTCCGCATGTGCATCGGGGTCGAGCCCGTGTGGCTTTCCTTGCCGGTGATCGTGCATTCGATCCAGCGCAGGCCCTGCCCATGGGTGACGACGCCGATATCCTTGCCCTCGGCTTCGAGGATCGGGCCCTGTTCGATATGCAGCTCGAAGAAGGCCTTCATCTTCCGCGCACCGACCTTTTCGGTGCCCTTCCAGCCGATCCGTTCAAGCTCGTCCCCAAAGCGCTTGCCCTTGGCATCCACCCGGTCATGGGCCCATTGCAGATCATGCCGCCCCGCGAAGACGCCCGAGGCCAGCATGGCAGGCGCAAAACGGGTGCCTTCCTCGTTCGTCCAGTTGGTGACGACGATGGGATGTTTCGTGCGGATGTCCAGATCGTTCAGCGTCCGGATGACCTCGAGGCCCCCCAGAACGCCCAGCACGCCGTCATACTTGCCGCCCGTCGGCTGGGTGTCGAGATGGCTGCCCACATAGACCGGCAGCGCGTCGGGGTCGGCGCCGTCGCGGCGGGCGAACATGTTGCCCATCTCGTCGACGCCCATGGTGCAGCCTGCGTCCTCGCACCAGCGTTGAAACAGCGCGCGGCCCTCGGCGTCTTCGTCCGTCAGGGTCTGGCGGTTGTTGCCCCCGGCGATGCCCGGGCCGATCTTCGCCATCTCCATCAGGCTGTCCCACAGGCGTTCGCCGTCGATCTTCAGGTTTGCACCCGGTGCTGCCATGTCTTTCCCCCGGCCCGGTCGGGCCTGTCTTCCGGTCGCGCTCAAACGATTTGACCAAACGGTCAAAGTCACGCTACCACTCGGGCCGAACCAGTCAAGATTTGAGCTTGTGTCCCAGCCAGATACCTGCCCGGAAAAAAGGCTGATGACCGCAAAACCGGCAGCGCGCCCGCGCACCCGCATTCAGGCCAAGAACCGCGCGGCAATCCTCGATGCTGCGCTCGAGGTGTTCTCGACCCATGGCTTCCGTGGCGCCACGGTCGACCAGATCGCCGCCGAAGCGGGGCTGTCCAAGCCCAACCTGCTCTACTACTTCCCGTCGAAGGAGGCGATCCACACAGCCCTTCTCGAACGGCTGCTCGACACCTGGCTCGATCCTCTGCGCGCCATCGACCCGGGCGGCGATCCGCTGGAAGAGGTGCTGGCCTATGTCCGCCGCAAGCTGGAAATGAGCCAGAGCTTTCCCCGGGAAAGCCGCCTTTTCGCGATGGAGATGATCCAGGGCGCGCCACGCATTCATGAAGTCTTATCCAGTGATCTCAAGGTCTTGGTGGACGAAACTGCGTCTTTGCTTGAGCACTGGATGGCGCAGGGACGCCTGCGCCGCGTGCATGCGCATCACCTCATTTTCTCGGTCTGGTCGCTGACCCAGCACTACGCCGATTTTGACGTGCAGGTGCGCGCGGTGCTGGGGCCCGAAGACCCCTTCACCGGCGCGGCGGATTTCGTCGAAACGCTCTACCGGCGGCTTCTCGCGCCGGACTAGGCAGGCGCGCGCCTGCCCTTCTTCTCGTTCCAAATACGCCCGCCGGAGGCGGTCGCCTCACTCCGCCGCGCGGGACATCGGGTTGTTGGGATGCGTCGTCCAGTTGGCGTAGTCGTCCGACACCACCTTGCCTGTGCGCGGGTCCACCGTGCCGGCGGGCAGGCGTTCCATCGTGATGCAATCCTCGACCGGGCAGACGTCCACGCACAGGTTGCAGGCCACGCATTCGGCATCGTTCACCTCGAAGACGCGGCCGGGCTTCATCCAGATCGCCTGGTGCGAGGTATCCTCGCAGGCAGCATAGCAGCGCCCGCACTTGATGCAGGCGTCCTGGTCGATGCGCGCCTTGGTCACGTAGTTGAGGTTGAGATACTGCCAATCCGTCACGTTGGGCACGGCGCGGCCGATGAAATCCGAGGTCCGCTCATATCCCTTCTGGTCCATCCATGTGGACAGGCCCGCGATCATCTCCTGCACCACGCGGAACCCATAGGTCATCGCCGCCGTGCAGACCTGCACGTTGCCCGCGCCAAGGCTCATGAATTCGGCCGCGTCGCGCCAGGTGGTGACGCCGCCGATGCCGGAAATCGGCAGGCCGCGCATGTCGGCGTCGCGCGCGATCTCGGCCACCATGTTGAGCGCGATGGGCTTGACCGCCGGGCCGCAATATCCGCCATGCGATCCCTTGCCGTCGATCGACGGCTCGGGGCTGAAATCGTCGAGGTTCACCGAGATGATCGACGACACGGTGTTGATCAGGCTGACCGCATCCGCGCCGCCGTTCTTGGCTGCCCGCGCCGGATAGCGGATGTCGGTGATGTTGGGCGTCAGCTTCACGATCACCGGCTTGTCATAGTTCTGCTTGCACCAGCGGGTGACCATCTCGATGTATTCTGGCACCTGCCCCACGGCGGCGCCCATGCCGCGTTCGCTCATCCCGTGGGGGCAGCCGAAGTTCAGCTCGATCCCGTCGGCGCCGGTTTCGGCCACGCGCGGCAGGATGCGCTTCCAGGCCTGCTCCTCGCAGGGCACCATGAGCGACACGATCATGGCGCGGTCCGGGTAATCGGCTTTCACGCGCGCGATCTCTTCAAGGTTGGTCTGCAGCGGGCGGTCGGTGATCAGTTCGATGTTGTTGATGCCGAGCACGCGGCGGTCGGCGCCATAGACCACCCCGTACCGCGGGCCGTTCACGTTGACGATGGGCGGTCCGTCCTCGCCCAATGTCTTCCAGACCACCCCTCCCCAGCCCGCCTCGAAGGCGCGGCGGACATTGTATTCCTTGTCCGTGGGCGGCGCCGAGGCGAGCCAGAACGGGTTCGGGGTCGTGATGCCGAGGAAAGTGGTCGTCAGGTCTGCCATTGTATCCTCCCTCAGCCCATCAGGGCGTTGTGAATGTCTTCCGCCGCGTCGCGGCCTTCGGCCACCGCCGTCACCGTCAGGTCGTCGCCGCCGGTGGCACAGTCGCCGCCCGCCCAGACCCCGGGAAGCGACGTGCGCCCCGCCCCGGTCACGGCGATCTTGCCGCCTTCGATCCGCAGACCTTCGGGCGCGCCGACAAGCGCCTGCCCGATCGCCTGCAACACCTGATCGGCCTTCAGGCGCAGCGTCTCGCCCGTGCCGGTCAGCCGGCCGTCGCGCGTGGCGGTGTATTCCAGTTCGATCTCGGCCGCCGCGCCGTTGCCGTGCACCGCCACCGGCTGCACGTTGAACAGAAGCCGCACGCCATGCGACGCGGCAAGGTCCTGCTCGAACCGGCTTGCCGCCATGGCGGCGCGGTCGCGGCGATAGGCGACCGTCACGGTTTCCGCCCCCAGAAGGCGCGCCTGCACGGCGGCGTCGATGGCGGTCATGCCGCCGCCGATCACCACGACATTGCGGCCCACGGGCAAACCGGCAAGGTCGTCCGCCTGCCGCAGGTCAGCGATGAAATCGACCGCGGGGCGCACGCCCGTCTTGTCGGTGCCCGGCACTGCCAGCGCGTTGACCCCGCCCAGCCCCACCGACAGGAAGACCGCGTCGAAATCACCGCGCAGCGTGTCGAGCGTCAGGTCACGGCCCAGCGCGCGCCCGGTCTCGACCGTGATGCCGCCGATCTGCAGCAGCCATTCGACCTCGCCCGCCGCGAAGCCGCCGGTGGTCTTGTAGGCGGCGATCCCGAATTCGTTGAGGCCACCGGCCTTGCCCCTGCCCTCGAACAGCGTGACATCATGCCCCTTCATCGCAAGCCGATGCGCACAGGCCAGCCCCGCGGGCCCCGCCCCCACCACGGCGATCCGGCGGCCCGTGGGCGCCGCACGCATGTAGGGATGCACACCCTGCGCCATCAGCGTATCGGTCGCGTGGCGCTGCAGGCGCCCGATCTCGACGGGCTTGCCCTCGGCCGCCTCGCGCACGCAGGCCTGTTCGCACAGCGTTTCGGTCGGGCAGACGCGGGCGCACATGCCGCCCAGGATGTTCTGGTCGAAGATGGTCTTGGCCGCCGCCTCGGGCTGGCCCACCTGGATCTGGCGGATGAACAGCGGGATGTCTATCCCCGTGGGGCAGGCCGTCACGCAGGGCGCATCATAGCAGAAATAGCAGCGGTCCGCCGCCACCGCGGCCTCGTGCGGGG
This sequence comes from Aestuariivita sp., assembly GCA_018401465.1. GTDB lineage: Bacteria > Pseudomonadota > Alphaproteobacteria > Rhodobacterales > Rhodobacteraceae > JAGYKE01. The sequence goes on along the minus strand of JAGYKE010000004.1, from coordinate 1,810,879 downwards.
CATAGGCCGGGTGCAGGTCGGAAAAGTTCCGCGCCAGTTCCTCCGCCGACAGGCGTCCGGCGACGATGCCGGGGGCCATTGAACCTTGCGCCATGCTGGGTCTCCCTTGGTTTATGGGAAAAGACTGCCAGATTCGAAAATTTTATCAATTGGTAAATTTTTGGGACAGGCGCGCAGAAAGGCAGGCCCCGCCCCATTGCCCGAAATCCGGGCGATGGCCGCCCGCAGCACCGTGTCAGAACACCTTGAAGGTCATCGTCGTCAGCGACCGTTCGATCCCCGGAATGGTCAGCAATTCGTCGTTGATGTACTTGCCCATGTCCTGATCCTTGGGGATGTAAAGCTTCATCAGCAGGTCGAATTCGCCGCTTGTCGAATACAGCTCGGAATGGATTTCGCGCAGCGCGATCTCTTCGGCGACCTTGTAGGTGGTGCCCGGACGGCACCGGATCTGAATGAAGACACATGTGCTCATCGCGCTCTCCCTTGGCTTGGCCGCAGGCTGGCACGCAGGACGGGAAGGCGCAATCCCCCCGAACCCGCTGCCCCCGCGCCCGTCCCGCAACAGGCGGCGGCCAAACTGCCGGGCGGGGCTTTGCAGCCCGCGCCGCTTGCGCCTATAAGCGCGCGTCGACAGAAGGGAGCGCCCGATGCGCAAGGCACAGGTCAGCCGCAAGACAGCCGAGACCGATATCGAGGTCGAGATCGATCTGGACGGGACGGGCCGCTATGACAACCACACCGGCGTGGGGTTCTTCGACCACATGCTCGACCAGCTGGCGCGCCATTCACTCATCGACATGAACGTGCGCGCCAAGGGCGATCTGCACATCGACGACCATCACACGGTCGAGGATACGGGAATAGCGCTCGGTCAGGCGCTGGCGCAGGCGCTGGGGGACAAGCGCGGCATCCGCCGCTACGGGTCCTGCCTGCTGCCCATGGACGACGCGCTGGTACGCGCCGCGCTTGATCTGTCCGGGCGGCCCTATCTGGTCTGGAACGTCACCCTGCCGACACCGAAGATCGGGACATTCGACACCGAACTCGTGCGCGAATTCTTTCAGGCCTTCAGCACCCATGGCGGCGTGACCCTGCATGTCGAGGCGCTGGCGGGCCTCAACAGCCACCACATCGCCGAGGCCGCCTTCAAGGCCGTCGCGCGCAGCTTGCGCGACGCGGTCGAAACCGACCCGCGCAAGGCCGACGCGGTGCCGTCCACCAAGGGCGCGCTCTGATCCCCATGCTGACGGCGATCATCGATTACGACAGCGGAAACCTGCATTCCGCCGAAAAGGCGTTCCAGCGCATGGCGCGCGAAACCGGCGGCGGCACGGTCACCGTGACCCGCGACGCCGACGTGGTGGCGCGCGCCGACCGCATCGTGCTGCCGGGAGACGGGGCCTTCCCCGCCTGCGCTGCCGCCCTCCGCGGCCGGTCGGGCCTTTACGACGCCCTGCGCGAAGCGGTCGAGGTCAAGGGCCGCCCCTTCTTCGGCATCTGCGTGGGCATGCAGCTGATGGCGACGCTTGGCCGCGAATATGCCGAGACACCGGGCCTGGGCTGGATCGGTGGAGAAGTGGTGCGCATCACCCCTGCCGCGCCGGGGATGAAGGTGCCGCACATGGGCTGGAACGATCTTGTCGTCGATCACCCGCACCCGGTGCTGGACGGGATCGCCACGGGCGATCACGCCTATTTCGTGCATTCCTATCACATGCGCGTCGCCGACCCGGCGCAGCGCCTGGCCCATGTCGATTACGGCGGCGACGTCACCGCCATCGTGGGCCGCGACACCATGGTCGGCGCCCAGTTCCACCCCGAGAAAAGCCAGAAGACCGGCCTGCGCCTGATCGCCAACTTCCTCGCCTGGGCTCCCTGAGCGCCGCGCCTATTGCACGCGCTGCCAGATCTGCGCGCGGCAGATGCCGAGGACGCAGCCCGACACTTCGAGCGCGTCGCCGTTCAGCTGCATCTTCGAATTGTAGGTCCGGTCGCGATCCGGCGCCCAGATCTTGCCGCCGCCATAGGCCCCGTTGCCCGAGGCCTGCATGTCCCAGAGCATCTGTTTGCCCTGGTGTTCGTAATCATCCGACGCCTTACCGTCCGCGTCGACTGCCCGGGCGATCGTGCCGCACAGCGCCGCGCCGCAGGGCGCGATCGTCACCAGCAAATGGCCGCCGGTATCGCCCGGTTCCGTCCGCCATGTGCCCGCCGCCGGATCAGCCAGCGCCGCACCCGCGCTGATGATGGCCGCTACCACGGCCAGTGCAAATGTCTTCATGGGTCGTCTCCCTCAACCTGTGTATGCAGTCTGGGGCAGCAATACCCGACCGATCAAGTCCGATATGCGGCCATGTTGCATTTTGCAGGACCCCATGCCACTGGGAGGCCGCCATGCCACGGAGGCGACCGCCAATGATCCTTTACCCCGCCATCGACCTGAAGGACGGACAGGCCGTGCGCTTGCTGCGCGGCGAGATGGACCGCGCCACCGTCTTCAACGACGACCCCGCCGCCCAGGCCCGCGCCTTCGTCGCGGCGGGCTGCGACTGGCTGCATCTGGTCGATCTCAACGGTGCCTTCGCGGGGCAGCCCGTGAACGCCGCCGCGGTCGAGGCGATCCTCGCCGCCTGCCCCGGCACGCCCGCGCAGCTGGGCGGTGGCATCCGCGACATGGCCACGATCGAAGGCTGGCTGGCCAAGGGGCTGGCCCGCGTCATCCTCGGCACCGTCGCGGTCGAAGACCCCGCCCTGGTACGCGCGGCCGCGCGCGCCTTTCCCGGTCAGGTCGCTGTCGGCATCGACGCGCGCCAAGGCCGCGTCGCCACCCGCGGCTGGGCGGAAGAGACCGAGGTCATGGCCACCGACCTCGCCCGCCGGTTCGAGGATGCGGGCGTCGCCGCGATCATCTACACCGACATCGACCGCGACGGCGCCATGCAGGGCCCCAACATCCCCGCGACCGAGGCGCTGGCGCGCGCGGTCTCCATCCCCGTCATCGCCTCGGGCGGGGTCTCCTTGCTTGCCGACCTGATCGCGCTGCGCGACACCGGCGTGATCTCGGGCGCGATTTCGGGGCGCGCGCTTTATGACGGCGCGATCGATCTGGCCCAAGCGCTGTCCGCCCTGCGCGCCTGATCTTCCTCTCGCTGCAAATATCCCGGGGGTGAGGCCCGTCAGGGCCGAGGGGGCAGAGCCCCCTGCCCCTTCCCAAACAGCGCGATCCCCTCTATCAGGCAGACCATGCTGAAGACGCGGATCATCCCCTGCCTCGACGTGGCCGACGGCCGCGTGGTCAAGGGCGTGAACTTCGTCGATCTGGTCGATGCGGGCGATCCGGTGGAAACGGCCCGCGCCTATGACGCCGCGGGCGCGGATGAACTCTGTTTCCTCGACATCCACGCAACCCATGAAAACCGCGGCACGATGTATGACGTCGTCACCCGCACGGCCGAGGCCTGCTATATCCCGCTCACCGTGGGCGGCGGCGTGCGCACGCCCGAGGACGTGCGCGACCTGCTGCTGGCCGGGGCCGACAAGGTCAGCTTCAACTCCGCCGCCGTCGCCGACCCGACCGTGATCGCCCGCGCCGCCGACCGCTTCGGCAGCCAGTGCATCGTCTGCGCCATCGACGCCAAGACCGTGTCGCCGGGCAAATGGGAAATCTTCACCCATGGCGGCCGCCGCCCCACCGGCATCGACGCGGTTGCCTTCGCGCGCGAGGTCGCCGCACAGGGCGCGGGCGAGATCCTGCTGACCTCGATGGACCGCGACGGCACGCGCGCGGGCTTCAACATCCCCCTCACCCGCGCCATCGCGGACGCGGTCGACATCCCCGTGATCGCCTCCGGCGGCGTCGGAACGCTCGACCATCTGGTCGAGGGCGTGACGCTGGGCCATGCAAGCGCGGTCCTCGCCGCGTCGATCTTCCATTTCGGCGAATTCACGATCCGGCAGGCCAAGGACCACATGGCCGCGGCGGGCATCCCTATGAGGCTCGAATGAACGTTCTCGAAGACCTCTTCGCCACGATCGAGGCGCGCAAGGGCGCAGACCCGGACACGAGCTGGACCGCGAAGCTCCTGTCGCAGGGACCCGCCAAGGCGGCGGAAAAGTTCGGTGAGGAAGCCATCGAGGCCATCATCGAGGCGGTGCGCGGCGACCGCGAGCGCCTGACGGCGGAGGCGGCGGACGCGCTTTACCACCTGCTGGTGATGCTGGCGGCCTGCGACGTGACGCTGGACGAGGTGCTCGAAGAACTCGCCCGCCGTCAGGGCCGGTCGGGCATCGCCGAGAAGGCGTCGCGCTGAGCGCGCGAATCTTCCCCGAAAATTCGGACCACGCGTCAGAGTTTCGACGAAATCACGCCCGTCGCGAAGCCACCCATGCGCAATTCCCCGAACAGCCGCTGATACTCGATCTTCGGGCAGCGGTTCTGGATCACGGCCAGCCCCGCCGCCTCGGCGCGGGCTGTCGCCCCGGCATGCTCCACGCCGATCTGCATCCAGATCGTCTTCAACCCCTGCAGATGCGCCATCGCCTCGTCCACGATCTCGGGCACGGCGTCCGACCGGCGGAAGATGTCGACCATGTCCACGGGTCGGTCGATGTCGGTGAGCCGCGCCACGACCGTCCGGCCGAACACTGTCTCGCCCGCATGGCCGGGATTCACGGGGATGAGGTCGAACCCCTTCAGCGTGAGATAGCGCGCGACGAAATAGCTGGGCCGCACCGGGTTCAGTGACACGCCCACCACCGCGATCACGCGGGTGCTGGCCAGAATGCGTTTCAGTTCGGCGTCGGAATACTGGGGCATGACGTCACCCTAGCCTGTGCGCGCGCCAGAAAAAAGCGCCCAAACCCGGACGGGATTGAGCGCCAGTGACGGAACGAGGGACAGTAAGATGATCCGCAAAGGTTCCGGCTCTGCGGTCCTTGACCTGAGATAGGAAGGCACCCCGCGCCCGCCAACACCGCTGACGCATCTGTGAACGGTCCTGTCGGCGGCACGCCGCTCAGTCGTCGAGCAGCGCCGGCCAATGCGCGTCGGCCCCCGCGATGAACCCCGCCGGATCGCGCGCCCAGATCGACCGCACGGCCTGGGAATGGGTGAGGTAGAGCTTGTCGTCGATCACCGCGAAGGCCTCGGGGTCGGCGGATGCGATCCGACCGCGCGACACCGACCAGGCGCAATAGCCGCCATATTGCGGGGCATAGGCCTGGGGGTTCATCTCGAACGCGGCGCGGTGGTCTTCGCTGGAAAAACGCCAGACCGCGCCCTTCCACATCACCGCATGATCGGCGCTGCCCCGGATTGCGCGGTCCTCGCGCAGATAGGCGACCGCGTCGTGGCCCGACAACGCCAACCCATCGGGGGCGAAGAACCAGGGCTTCCGATCCGCAAGGGCAGGCCCCGCAAAGCAGGCTGCGGCGGTCAGTACGATCATCCGGCGGCGGTGCATGGACCAATCCTCAGGCTGTGGGCAGATTCCATATGCCAGCCCGGCGCGCCTCCGCACAATCCCGGCCACGGGGATGTGAACGGACCGGATCAGTCGAAGATGTCCTCGATCGCGTCGATCGCTTCCTCGAAGACCTTGCGCAAGAACCCCTTGCGGCGTTTGGGCGGTTTCGCCTTCACCTTCGGAGGCACCTGCCGGTGCACCGGGGCCGCGTGGCGCGGCGGCGGCGCGGGATCGCGGCGCAGCATCTTCATGTCGTGCAGCGGCGCGCCGCAGGACGAACAGGACAGCTCGTGCCGCCCGCGGTCCAGCACCAGCGCGGCCCGCGTGCCGCAATAGCAGCAGGTCATGATCTTGGACGAATAGGAGATTGGAGCCTCGCGCAGTCAGGTCTTCAGCGATTCAAGGATGCATATAGGGCGACCGCCGCCGCATTTGAGACGTTGAGCGACCCGAATTCCCCCGCCGCGCCGATTTTCACCAGCCCGTCCACAGTTTCGCGTGTTTTCTCGCGCAGGCCCGGGCCTTCGGCGCCCAGCACCAGCGCCACGGGCCGGTCGCGCAGACCCTCGAGGGCTGCGTCGACACTGCGATCCGCCTCGCCGTCAAGGCCCAGCACGATGAAGCCCATGTCCTGCAGCGCGCGGATCGCGTCCGACAGGTTCACCACCCGCAGATAGGGCTGGCGTTCGAGCGCCCCGCTTGCCGCCTTGGCCAGCGCGCCGGTCTCGGGCGCGGAATGGTGCCGCGTCCCGATCACCGCGCCCGCGCCGAAGACCTCGGCCGACCGCAGGATCGCGCCCACGTTGTGCGGATCGGTGACGCGGTCCAGAAGCAGCACCCGGTGCGCGGTGACGCAGACATCCTCAAGCCGCCCCCAGTCAAGCGGCCGCACCTCGAGTGCTGCCCCCTGATGCACCGACCCGGGGTCGAGCGGGGCGTCGAAGCGGCGCGGATCGACGATCTCGGGCTCCATCCCGCTGGCCGCGATGGCGTCGGCCAGCCGGTCGGCGGCGTTGCGCGTGACCACCAGCCGCAGCCTGTCGCGGGCCGGGTTCAGCAGTGCGTCACGCACCGCATGCAGTCCGAAAAGCCACACTGTTTCCTGCGCGCGGGCCTTCTTGGCCTGCTCTTTCCCGACCACCCATTTCGGTTTCTTCACGGCCGCACGCGCCTTTCCTGCAAGGGGGTCCGCCGGCCCCGATCCCTGGGATTTTTCCTGTTGACGGCCCATGAGGGCGCTAGTAATCACGCCCCCACGCCGGGCGCAATGCCCCCGGCGCAGTGGGCGACAGGCCGCAAGGTGTGGCAGGGGACTGTAACTCCCTCGCGGAGACGCACGCCTGGTTCGATTCCAGGGTCGCCCACCACTTTTACCAAAACAGAACGTGCCGAACATGCGTCGCAGCTGCGACCAGCGACATCCTTTTCAGGGCACAGAAAAAAGGCAGGGCGCTGCCGCCCTGCCTCGAAGCTTCTTGCAAGCACAGTCCCGCCCGAAGGCAGACCGCTCAGAACCGGTAGGCGATGTTCAGGCCGACAGTGTTGAAGTCCCAGCCTTGGCCGTTGATGTTGTTGAAATCGTGACGCAGCAGTTCGACGCCCAGCGAGACCCTCTCGCTGACCATGTAGTCGAGGCCGAGACCGTAATAGACCCCGTCTCCGTCGCCTGCATCTACCCCGGCCAACGACAGGTCGACAGCCGTGTAACCGAGCGTTGCATAGACCAGCGCCGGGCCCGCGTCGTAGCCGACTTCGATACCCAGACGCATCAGGCTGTCGACATCCAAGATCACGCCCGGCACAACGGTCGACTCGAAGTCGCCAACCGAATAGTCGAGTTCAACGCCGACAACGATATCGCCGTAATCATGGCGATAGCCGGCAAAAAGCCCACTAACGTCCCCTTCGACCCCGCCGCCGAGCGAAGCATCACCGTCGAGGAAATCATACTGCGCGCCCGCGTACCAACCGGACCAGTCGGTCGTATTGGCCGTTGACATGACATCGGTGGACGCCGCCGAAGCATGGCCGTCGGCGAATGCGGGTGCCGCCACTAACGCGACCGAAGCCGCGAGAACAAATCTGATCATGAGCTACCTTTCCTGCAGCAAAGTCATGAAACCCGAAACCATGAAACCTGAACAAAACATACCAAAAAACCCTACATGATTTTGTCAATTGACACGCATGGCCACAACCCCGCCGGGACCCTTTCCTGCAAGCCGTGGCCGGAAGATCACAATGCGATGCGCTCCGAGCACAGGGGTGCTGTGCCGCGACAGGGCGCGCGGATGCCCGGCGCCATCAGGCCCTTACTCCACCAGCACCCCGTTGCCGTCATAGACCGCCCGCGCGGTGCCCAGATCGTCATAGGTCACCCGCACCTCGATGCGCGACAGCGACCCGGGCGGAAAGGCGCGGTAGGGCAACCCGTCGCCCTCCAGGATCACGTTGGGCGCGGGCTGGTCGAGATGGCAGGCCGGCAGCGGCCAGACCTCGGGCGCGGCGCCGTTCACACCGATCTCGATCTGCGCCAGCCCACAGCGCCACGACCACAGATGCGTGACGTAGAGAAGCTGCTGGCCTTCCCAGTCGCGGGTGGCGATCCAGGCCAAGCGGGTCGCGTCAAGGATCGGGCGCACCTCGGTCGCGGTGGTGAAGCGGCCCGTGGGCGCCTGATCCTCGGCCACCAGTGCGGACCGCGCGGGGCGCACGTTCAGCCCAGGTACGGTAGCTTGCACGGGCACCTGCACGGGCACCTCCACGGGCGCCTGTACGGGCGGGGGCGCGGTGGCGACGGATGCCGCACGCGCGGGCGCATCGCCGCCCCCGACCTGCGCCGCCATGGCAAGGAAAAACAGGACAATATCGCGCATCTGACCTCCTGCGTCTCGGGCCCTGCGGCACGGGGAAAGCCCGCACCTTCGGAATTGGGGTTTTGACGGACCCGCCCGACACCTATACTCGATATACCGAAACAGACCCCGACACGAGGGGCCGGGACCCGGCATGAGCAGTCAACAGGTGAATCCGTCCGCGTTCAACATCCTCGTCGTCGGTCAATCCGGCCGGCTCGGATACGAGGCGGTTCTGTTCGCGGCCTCGCTGCGCCATACAAACCCCGATTTCCGCGGCCGCCTGTTCGTCGCCACCCCCCGCCCCGGCCCCCTCTGGAAGAGCGACCCGGGGCTGAACGACCCCGACATCCTTGCGGCGCTTGACGATCTCGGGGCCGAAATCCTGCCCTTCGACAATCATCACTGGGGCGAACGCTATCCCAACGCCAACAAGATCGAGGCGCTTGCGGCGCTCCCTCCCGGGGAACCCTTCGTCTTTTTCGACACCGACACGCTGATCCTTGGCGATCTGGCCCGCGTGCCCTTCGACTTCGACCGCCCCACCGCATCGCTGAGGCGCGAAGGCACATGGCCGGTGCTCGAGCTGTATGGCCCGGGCTATGGCGCGATCTGGAAATCGCTCTACGACCGCTTCGGCCTTGATTTCGACGCCAGCCTCGACCTGAGCCAGCCAGACGAATACTGGCAGCGCTATCTCTATTTCAACGCGGGCTTCTTCTTCTTCCGCTGCCCCGCCGAATTCGGCGCGCGTTTCGCGGAATACGCGCGCATCATTGAAACCGACCCACCCCGCGAACTCGTGTGTCAGGCGATCTTTCCCTGGCTTGACCAGATCGCGCTGCCGCTGGTGATCCGGTCCTTCGGCGGCGGGCGCGACACGCTGCCGCCGGGCCTGATCGACGGCGAGGTCACCTGCCATTACCGTCTTCTGCCGCTGCTTTACGCGCGCGAAAGCGATCTTGCGGTGGCGGTGCTCGAGGAAATCGCCTCGCCCAACCGGATCAAGCGGGTGCTCAAGCAGTACGATCCGATCAAGCGGATGGTCTATCAGGGCCGCGGCGCGAAGGTGCGTGCCCTGTTTGACCGCACTGCCCTGCCCCGGCGCGAACAGATGATCCGAAACCAGATCAAGAAGGCCGGGTTCTGGATGCGCTGAGCCGCGCGCCGTGCCAGACTGGCCCCATGTTCGACGACCGCCCCCTCACGCTTGGCACGCTCTTGCGGCTGTTCTGGCTGCGCGTGGCGCTGACATGGGCGCTGACGCTGATCGAAACGGGGCTCTGGGTGCTGCTGCCGCTTCTGCTGGGGCTGACCATCGACGGGCTTCTGGCGGGACAGATGGACCCCTTCTGGCAGCTTTGCGGCGTGCTGGTCGCGCTGGTCGCGGTCGCGGTGCTGCGTCAGGTCATCGACACGCGCATCTTCGGCACGATGCGGGTGGAACTGGGTCAGGTGCTGGCCGAACGCAACCGCGGCCTGCCCGTATCGGCGCTGAACGCGCGGGTGCTGATGGCGCGCGAACTGGTCGACTTCCTCGAACAGGAGGTGCCGGTGCTGATGGCGGCTGTCGTGCAGCTTGTCGCCTCGGTCGCGATCCTGGCCACCTATCACTGGGTTCTGGCGCTGGCGGCGATGGCGGCGGGGGGCTTCATGCTGGCCGTCTATGCACGCTTCCATGACCGGTTCTTCCGGCTCAACCGCGCGATCAACGCACGCGCCGAAAAGCAGGTGCGGCTCTTGGAAACCCGCACCGGCCCCGCCTTCGGCCGTCACCTGCGTCTGCTGCGCCACTGGGAGGTGCGCCTGTCCGATACCGAGGCGCTGGTCTACGGATTGATCTATGCCGTGCTCATGGCGCTTGTCGTCTTCAACCTGGGCTTCACGGCGCTGGTGATGGCGGCGAGCGCAGGCGCTATCTTTGCCATCGTCACCTACAGCTGGGAATTCATGGACGCCGCCTTCAACCTGCCCGTGGCCCTGCAGCAATGGTCGCGGCTGAGCGAGATCATCGAGCGCATCAACAAGGCCCGCCCCGACCCTGAAGACGACGCCTGATCAGGCCGGTTGTCAGGTGCGGGCCGATCCCCTAACCAGATGGGCAGACACTTGAGGGAGTGAGACCATGTCCGACGGACCCACCTACGGCTTCGACACGCTGCAGATCCATGCAGGCGCCCGCCCCGACCCGGCGACCGGCGCGCGGCAGACGCCGATCTACCAGACCACGGCCTATGTCTTCCGCGACGCGGAACATGCCGCCGCGCTCTTCAACCTGCAGGAAGTGGGCTATATCTATTCCCGCCTGACGAACCCTACCGTGGCCGTCCTGCAAGAACGCATCGCGACGCTGGAAGGCGGCGTCGGCGCGGTCTGCTGTTCGTCGGGCCATGCGGCGCAGATCATGGCGCTGTTTCCGCTGATGGGCCCGGGGCTGAACATCGTCGCCTCGACCCGGCTTTACGGCGGAACGGTGACCCAGTTCAGCCAGACCATCAAACGCTTCGGCTGGTCGGCGAAGTTCGTCGATTTCGACGATCTCGACGCGCTGCGCAATGCCATCGACGCTGACACCCGCGCGGTCTTCTGCGAAAGCGTGGCGAACCCCGGTGGCTATATCACCGACCTGCGCGCGGTGGCGGATGTGGCCGATGCGGCGGGCCTGCCGCTGATCGTCGACAACACCTCGGCCACGCCGTATCTGTGTCGCCCGATCGAACATGGCGCCACGCTGGTGGTGCATTCGACCACGAAATACCTCACCGGCAACGGCACGGTCACCGGCGGGGCAATAGTCGATTCGGGGCGCTTCGACTGGTCGGCCTCGGACAAGTTCCCCTCGCTCAGCGCGCCGGAACCCGCCTATCACGGGCTGCGCTTCCACGAAACCTTCGGGCCGCTTGCCTTCACCTTCCACGGCATCGCCATCGGTCTGCGCGATCTGGGCATGACGATGAACCCGCAGGCCGCCCATTACACCCTGATGGGGATCGAGACGCTGTCGCTGCGCATGGAGCGCCATGTGGAGAACGCGGTGAAGATCGCGACCTGGCTCGAGAACGACCCGCGCATCGATTACGTCACCTATGCGGGGCTGCCGTCGTCGCCCTATCACGGCCGCGTTGCAGAGGTCTGCCCGAAAGGCGCGGGCGCGCTGTTCACCTTCGCGGTCAAGGGCGGCTATGACGCCTGCGTGAAGCTCGTCAATTCGCTGGAAATCTTCAGCCACGTGGCGAACCTCGGCGATACGCGCTCGCTGATCATCCATTCGGCCTCGACCACGCACCGCCAGCTCACGCCCGACCAGCAGCGCGCGGCAGGCGCCGCGCCGGAAGTCGTGCGCGTGTCGATCGGGATCGAGGATGCCGCCGACCTGATCGCCGATCTCGACCAGGCGCTGACGAAGGCCACGGCCTGAGACATCGCGCGCGCCCCACGCGGGCGCGCGCGATATTCAATCGGCGATCGCGAAGACCATCATGACCGACGCTGAATAACCCACCTCGCCCGCGGCGATGGGCATGTCGGCGGCGGCGCTGCGCGCCATCTCCATCATCATCGGCTGGGGCCGCATGGCCCCCTGTTCGCTGATGGTCTGCACCGGCCCGAGGGTCACGCCCGCGGCGGCAGCCATCTCTTCGGCCTTCGCCTTCGCATCTGCCACGGCCTGTGCGCGCGCCTGCGACAGGAGCGGGGCGGGGTCAGCCACCGCGAAGCTCAGACCACCCAGCGCATTGGCCCCGTCGCTGACCGCCGCGTCCAGCACCCCACCCAGCACCGACAGGTCGCGCACCCGGACCGTCAGCGTGATCGCCGCCTCGAACCCGGTGACGCGCGGGCCCTCGTCGGACCCGCCGCGGTGATCCCAGACAGGGTTGAGCGAAATCTGGCCGGTCTGCATGTCGCGCGCCTCGATTCCTGCCGCGCCGAGGCGTGCCATGACCGCGCCCGCGGCAGCCGAGGTGAGGTCCATCGCCGCCCGCGCCGTGGGTGCGGTGTTGCGCGCGCCGATGCTGACCACCGCCATGTCGGGTTCGGCCTGCACCTCGCCCGACCCGGTCACGGTGATGGTGCGCGCGGCATCCGCCAGCGTCGGCAGGGGCAGGACCAGCGCCAGGATCAGCGCGCAGGTTCGGATCGGGGTCATGGGGTCACTCCATCAGCATCTTCCCCGCCAGCAAGACCGCATCAGCGCCGCAGCGCAAGTACTGACGGCATCTGAGCTTTCCCTTGGCAAAGACCTGCTGTAAGCTGCGCACGCAGGCGCACGGGATCGGCGCGCCCAGTCCAAGCTGCCGAAAGCGCAAGATGAAACCGGATTTCGCGCTCAGTCTGTCGTTCGAGGGCATCAGCCTTCTTGCCCGCGCCGCGGGCGGCTGGCGCGTGGCGGGAGAGGTGGCGCTCGACGCGCCCGATCTGGGGCAGGCGCTGGCCGGTCTGCGCGCGCAGGCGGTGGAGCGGGACGGAGCCGGCTTTCGGACGAAACTGATCATCCCGCGCGACCAGATCCGCTACCTGACGGTCGAGACCGGGCATCTGTCCGCCGCCGACCGCCATGCCGAGGTCCGCCGCGCGCTCGATGGCGCGACCCCCTATGCGGTCGATGACCTTGTCTATGACATCTGCGAGGACGGGTCCCAGACCCATGTCGCCGCGGTCGCCCGCGAAACGCTCGACGAGGCCGAGGCCTTCGCGGTCGATCATCGTTTCAACCCGGTGAGCTTTGTCGCCATCCCCGGCGACGAGGACTTTCTGGGCGAGCCGTTCTTCGGCCCGACACAGTTCTCGCGCAAGGCCCTGAGCCCGGGCGAACGGGTGGAACCCGACGGGGTCGCCGTTGTCGTCATCGGCCCGCTGGCCGACGAAGCGCCGGAACCGCAACCCGAACACGAACCCGAACCCGACCCACAGCCCCTGCCCGGCTTTTCCACCCGCCGTGCCGCCGGAGCGGCCCCCGCGCTCGGCGGGGCGACGCGCGTGCCTAGTCCACCCGCAACGGCGCAGATCAGCCCGCGCATCACCATCGGCGAACCCGCGCCCGACATGGCCGCGGCACCCGTGGCGCCCGCGCCCCCGGCCGAAGCCCGGCCCGCAGCGCGCCCCGTGCCCGGCCCCAACCGCCCGACCGAGGCCCCTGTCGCCGCCTCTGTCACCCTGCCGGCCACGGCCACCGACAGCCTGCGCGTCTCGGCCCCCGCGCTGGGTGGCGACGAGACGGCCGCGACCGAGCCCCCGAAAACCTGGGCCGAACGGTTCCTGAGCCGCCGCGCCGCCGAAGCCGCTTCCGGGACGGCGCCCCGCCCGGCCCGTGCGACACCACGTGCGATACCCCGTGCGACACCGCCCGAATCTGCCCGTATCCGTCCCGACGCCGCCGCACCGGGGACCGCCCGCGCCAAGTCGGCCATGGTGGCCGCCGCGCGCCGCCCGATCCCGCAGCCACAGCGCATCACCGAGACGGAGACCGAGAGCGACGAACGCCGCCGCATGACTATCTTCGGTGCCCGCGGCACGGAGATGGCCGTGGGCGGCAAGCCGCGCCATCTTGGCCTGATCCTGACCGCGGCGCTTCTGGTCTTCCTTGCCGCTGTTGCGGCTTGGGCTTCGGTCTTCATGGAGGAAGGTGTCGCGGGCCTCTTCGGCAAGCGCCCGCCCGAAATCGTCGCCGTCGTCCCCGGCCCCGCCGATCCCGTGGCCGCCCCTTTGACCACCGAGACGACCGAGACCGCCGCCGCCCCTCCGGCGGAGACGCCCCTGTCGGACACCGACGCCGCCGTGCTCGATGCGCTGCGCGAACCCCTGCCCGATGTGGCCGAGCCCGCCTTTGCCATAATCCCGACCCCGGAAGAGGCACAGGCGCGCTATGCGGTGACCGGCATCTGGGAACGCGCCCCCGAACCGCCGGACCTGCCCGGTCTTGTCGATCTCGATGCGCTCTATCTCACCTCGATCGACAGCGCAGTACCCGCGCAGGACGCCGTCGCGCTGATCCCGCCCGAGGCGCTGGTGACAGACGCTCTGCCGCGCCGCACCAGCCTGCCGATCGTGCCGGGCCTGTCGGTGACCTTTGGCCCTGATGGCAGGGTGCAGCCCACACCAGAAGGCGCGGTCAGCCCCGACGGCTTCACCGTGTTCCTCGGGCGCCCGCCGGTCGTGCCGCCGCCCACACCCACACGGTTCGAAACGACCCCGACCCAGGCCCCGGCCGAGGTCGAGGTCGATGCAGCCGCCGATGCTCCCGCCCTGCCCAGCACCCGGCCCCGGACCCGCCCCGAAGGACTGGTCGAAGGCAACGAACGTTCGCAGTTCGGCGGGCTGACGCGGCAGGAACTGGCCGGGCTGCGCCCCCGCGTGCGCCCGCTGATCGAAACGCCCGCCGAGGCGGCGCCCGAACCGGAGACTGAAACCGCAGAAGGCCCCATTGTCGGTGCCACCGAACAGGCGGTTCTGGCCTCGCTCGCGCCGCTGCCGCGGCCATCAGACTTTGCCGATGTGGTCGCCGCCGCCCGCGCCGCCCCCGCCCCGCGCGCCGCGGCACCTCAGGAAGATGCCGAAGAGGAACCGACCCGCGTCGCCGCCGCGGCAAGCGCGGCACCCGCCATCCCCTCGGCCACCTCGGTTGCGCGGCAGGCAACGGTGCGCAACGCGATCAATCTGCGCGAGATCAACCTGATCGGCGTCTATGGCACGCCGTCGAACCGCCGTGCGCTGGTGCGTCTGCCCAACGGACGCTACCAGAAGGTGACAGTGGGCGACCGGCTGGATGGTGGGCAGGTCTCGGCCATCGGCGACAGCGAATTGCGCTACCAGAAGGGCGGGCGCAACCTGACGCTCACAATCCCTGCAGGCTGACGCCAAAGGCCCGGAAGTTCCCCCCCAGGCCTTTGAAAATTCGTGAGATTTCGCGCCTCACTCCGCTGCGATTTCCCCATTGGCGATCTGCTCGGCCTCGATCGATTCGAACAGCGCCTTGAAATTGCCCTCGCCGAAGCCGTCATCGCCCTTGCGCTGGATGAATTCGAAGAAGATCGGCCCGATCACGGTCTTCGAGAAGATCTGCAGCAGGATCTTCGTCTCGCCCCCGTCCACGACACCTTCGCCGTCGATCAGGATGCCATGGGTCATCATCCGGTCCAGCGGTTCCTCATGCCCCTGCACGCGGGTCTTCGAGAGCGTGTAGTAGGCCTCGGGCGGGCCGGGCATGAAGCGCACGCCATTGTCGTAAATCGCGTCCACGCTGTCATAGATGTCTTCGCTGCCCACCGCGATGTGCTGGATGCCTTCGCCGTTGTATTTCTTGAGATAGGCCACGATCTGCCCGGTCTCGCCCCGGTCTTCGTTGATCGGGATGCGGATGCGCCCGCAGGGCGAGGTCAGCGCCCGGCTGAACAGCCCGGTGAACTTGCCCGCGATGTCGAAGAAGCGGATTTCGCGGAAGTTGAAGAGATCGCCGTAGAACCGGAACCACGTGTCCATGTTGCCCTTGAAGACATTGTGCGTCAGGTGGTCGAGGTAATAGAACCCCACCCCCTTGGGCTTCGACATGGCGATCCAGTCGAAGTCCTCGTTATAGGGCGAGGTATCCCAGTACTGGTCGGTGAAGTAGATCAGGCTGCCACCGATCCCCTTGATCGCGGGCCAGTCCACGGTCTTGTCCGCGTCGGTATAGGGTTCGGCCCCTTTCGACACTGCATGGTCGAAAGCGTGCTGCGCGTCACGCACCCGCCAGGCCATCGACGGCGCGCAGGGCCCGTGCTCTTCCGCGAAGCGCGCGGCGAAGCTGCCCGGCTCGGCGTTCAGCACATAGGTGATGTCGCCCTGCTGCCAAAGCTCCACCTGCTTGGTCTTGTGCGTCGCGACATGGGCATAGCCCATCCGCGCGAACAACGCGCGCAGCTCTTCCGGATCGGGATGGGCAAATTCGACGAATTCGAACCCGTCGGTCCCGGCGGGGTTTTCGGCCGTGATTTCGGCCCGCGGGGCGTTGTGCGGAAAAGGACCCATGGCGCGTTTCTCCCTCTGAGTCGGCGATTGGCCCAAGAATAGGGCCTGAGGCCCGCGCGATTTGCGCATATTTGATACAGTTTCACCCGATCTACGCGTGTTTCACGTGCGTTTCGCTCAGACCATGCTATGATCCCGCAATGCTTGATGAGACCGACCTCCGCCTTCTGGCCGCGCTGCAACGCAATGCCCACCTGACCGCGCAGGATCTGGGCGGCATCCTCAACCTGTCGCCCAGCCAAGCGGGACGGCGGCGGCAGCGACTGGAAACTGAGGGATACATTCAGGGCTATACCGCCCGGCTCGACCCGGTGCGGCTGGGCCTGACGGTGCAGGGCTTCATTCAGGTGCAGCTATCCACCCATGGCCCCGAACAATCGGCGAGCTTCGCGCGGCTGATCCGCACAAGGGGCGAAATCACCAGCGCCTGGACGCTCACGGGCGAGGCCGATTACCTCCTGCGGTTCTACTGCGCCGATCTGCCCGCGCTGAACCGCCTGATCCACGAAGTGCTTCTGCCGCACCCCGCGGTCGCCCGGGTGCAAAGCCAGATCGTGATGGATCAGCTCAAGCGCGACGCGCCCCTGCCGACCTGACGGCGCGGCTCAGCCTTCCGACACGCCCGCCTCGGCGAAGGTCGCCATGCCGGAATGGCAGGCCACCGCCCCCTTCAGCACCTGCATCGCCAGCGCCGCGCCCGATCCTTCGCCCAGCCGCATGCCCAGCGACAGGACCGGGTCCTTGCCCAGCGCCTGCAAGAGCCGCGCGTGCCCGCCTTCCGCGCTCAGATGCCCGGCGATGCAGTGATCGAGCGCCGAGCTTTCCGTTTTGGCAAGGCAAAGGGCCGCAGCGCAGCAGATGAAGCCGTCAAGGATGACCGGTATCCGCAACGCGCGCGCCCGGGCGATGGCGCCCGCCATCGCCGCGATCTCGCGTCCGCCAAGGCGCGCCAGCATGTCGATCCCGTCGCCGCCCGCATGACGGGCGACGCCTTCCGCGACGACCTGCGTCTTGACCGAAAGGCCCGCATCGTCGACCCCGGTGCCACGCCCGGTCCAGTCGGACGCTTCGCCCCCCAGAAGGGCGCAGGCGATGGCGGCGGCAGAGGTGGTGTTGGCGATGCCCATCTCGCCCACGACCAGCAGATCGGCGCCTGCGTCGACCGCATCCCAGCCGCTTTGCAGCGCTGCAAGGCATTCGGCCTCGGTCATCGCGGGGCCTTGCGTGAAATCGGCCGTCGGCCGGTCGAGGTCGAGCGCATGCACATCCATCCGCGCCCCGGCCAGTCGCGCCAACTGATTGATCGCGGCGCCGCCCGCGCGGAAATTCGCGACCATCTGCACCGTCACTTCCGCCGGAAAGGCCGAGACGCCCAGCGCCGCGACCCCGTGATTGCCGGCAAAGACGATGACCTGCGGCGCCGTGATCGCGGGGCGCGGATCGCCCCGCCAGGCGGCATACCAAGCTGCCATATCCTCCAGCCGTCCCAGCGCCGCGGGCGGCTTGGTCAGTTGCGCATTGCGCGCGGCCGCCCCTTCGGCAGCGGCGGCGTCGGGCCCGGGGGCCCGGGCAAGGCGGGCACGGAAGCCCGCGAAATCATCAAAATCGGACATGAAGCCTCGGCGCGTTGCAATGGAGCGTTCCCCCGTGTTTAACCGGCAGTGTCAGGCGGACAACCGGGAAAGCACCCATCCGATGCGCGAAAACGACACGTCCCCGATCCGCCCCGCCGACATCGCCGTGGCGCTGGTCCTGCTGACGCGCCTGCCGATCCCCGCCCTGCCCGACACGGCCTTCGCCCGGCAGGCGCGCGCCGTCTGGGCCTTTCCGGTCGCGGGGGCGGTCGTGGGGGCGCTCGCGGCTCTGGTGGCCGGGCTGGCGCTGACGGCGGGCCTTGGCCCGATGCTCGCCGCCGGACTCGCGCTCGCGGCGCAAGTGTTGCTGACAGGCGCGATGCATGAAGACGGGTTGGCCGATGCGGCCGACGGGCTTTGGGGTGGGCAGACGCCGGAACGGCGGCTCGAGATCATGAAGGACAGCCGCATCGGCAGCTATGGCGTGCTGGCGCTGATCCTCGGGATGGGCCTGCGCTGGGCGGCGCTGGCCGCCGCGATCACGGCCTTCGGGGTCTGGGTGCTGCCGGCGCTCGGCGCGCTGTCGCGCGCAGGGCTGCCCGCGATGATGGCCGCCCTGCCCCGCGCGCGGCCCGGCGGACTGTCGGACAGCGTGGGCCAACCGCCACAGGCGGCGGCGGCGCTGGCCGCAGGGCTGGGGCTGGCCTGCGCGCTGCCGGTCCTTGGGCTGGTCCCAGCGCTGGCAGCGGCGCTGGCGGTCTGGGGCGTCGCGCGGCTCGCCCGCGCGCGGATCGGCGGGCAGACCGGCGACATTCTGGGTGCCGCGCAGCAGATGGCGGAACTGGCCGCGCTCCTCACCCTCGCCGCGCTGGCATGAGAAAGGGCCGCGCGGTCACCCGCACGGCCCCTCAAACCGGTGTCGCAGATCAGGCGGCGCGCGAGGTCAGGACGTCGTCCACCTGCTTGGCGGCGGCGATTTCGTCCCCGCCCCGGGCGGCGGCGACTTCGCGGGTCAGCCGTTCGAGCGCGGCCTCATAGAGCTGACGCTCGGAATAGCTCTGTTCGCGCTGATCATCGCTGCGATGCAGGTCGCGCACCACTTCGGCGATCGAGATCAGGTCGCCCGAATTGATCTTCTGTTCATATTCCTGCGCGCGGCGCGACCACATGGCGCGCTTCACCTTGGCCTTGCCCTTGAGCGTGGTCATCGCCTTCGAGATCACGTCGGGCGAAGACAGTGACCGCATCCCCACTTCGGTCGCCTTGTTCGTGGGCACCCGCAGGGTCATCTTGTCCTTCTCGAAGGAAATCACGAACAGCTCCAGAGTGAGGCCGGCGACTTCCTGCTCTTCGATCGACATGATCCGGCCCACGCCATGCGCGGGATAGACCACGTATTCATTCGGCCGGAAATCGGGTTTCTTCGACTTCGTCATTCCTGTCTTCCCATGTTCGGACTTGTCCGGCGACACGGCACAGCCGCAGGGACAAGGCTTCGTCCCTTAAGGCTGTGGCATTTATCACTGGAAACGTGCCCCCTCGCGGCAGCTTCGGGGTCAGAGGTCCGGTCGTTGACATCACTTATCACGAATATATAGCACAGATTCCCTCAAAAAGGAAGGGACGCGTGTTGATGACCGGACGGACAGCTTGACTGCCGCGCCCGCACGCGGCGCGAAGGTTGCGCCAGCTCTGCCCCGGGCGAATCGCTCAGCCGCCCTCGCCCGCCGCTTCCGAGAAGTACTTCTCAAGTTTGCCCGCCTCGCCGTCGCGGGCCTCGGCCTCGGGGAGAGGGTCCTTCTTGGTGATGATCACCGGCCACATCTCGGAATACTTGCGGTTAAACTCGACCCATTTGTCCATGTCGGGTTCGGTGTCGGGGCGGATGGCGTCGGCCGGGCATTCCGGCTCGCAGACGCCGCAGTCGATGCATTCGTCGGGATGGATGACGAGCATGTTCTCGCCTTCATAGAAGCAGTCGACCGGGCAGACCTCGACGCAGTCGGTGTATTTGCAGGCGATGCAGTTGTCGGTGACGACGTAGGTCATGAAGAAACATCCCGAACGGTATTCGGCTCCTGACTAAATCAGCCGGTCGGGGCATTCAAGCGCATGTCGCCCCGAATTCACGGCAAGCTGTCAGGTTCGGGTGACGCGGCCCCGTCCAACGGCGGCGCCAGATCGGTATAGAGCAGCCGCGCCTCGGATGCGGGCCCCCGGCGGTCGGGCAGGCCCTCGATGCGCACCACGCGCACGGCATCCCCCTGCGGAAAGGTCAGCACATCACCCGGCCCGACCGCGCGGTGCGGCTTGTCGGTACGCTGCCCGTTCACCCGGACCTGCCCTTGCCCCACGCTCCGCGCCGCCAAACCGCGCGTCTTGAAGAAGCGCGTCTGCCACAGCCACTTATCCAGACGCTGGCGGCCCGCGCCGGGGGCGTCGGTCACGTCAGACCTTGCCCTTCAGTCCCATCAGCGCGGCAGCGAAGGGGTTGTCGGGATCGATCTTCTTTTCGGGGCGCGGCGGGCGTGCCTCGAACTTGCGGGGGCCCTTGTCTTCGGGCTTGCCCTCGCGGCGGCCCTTCGGCTTGCCCTTGGGCCGACCCTCGGGCCGGTCGCCGCGCGGCGCGTCCGGGCGGGCAGTCTTGCCCTGCGGGCGACCCTTCTGCTGGCGGTCCTGACGGCGGTTGCCGCCCCAGGTGAAGGTGTAGAAGACTTCCGCCTCTTCGGGCGCGGTTTCGGGCACAGTTTCCGCGACAGCTTCGGGAGCAGGCTCTGCCGCAACTTCGGCCGCAGGCTCTGCCGCAACTTCGGCCGCAGGCTCTGCCGCAACCTCTGCCGTAGGCTCAGCCACAGCTTCGGGCGCGGTCTCGGCCACTGCCTCAACCGCAACCTCCGGCGCAGGCTCGGTCACAGCCTCAGGCGCGGCGGGCGCGGGGCGCTGGCGCGGGCGTTCGCCCTTTTCGGCGCGGTAGCCCAGCCCCTGCATCAGGTCGGCGAACTGATCAAGCGTGAGGCCCGTGATCGACAGCATGTCGGCCTTGGCCTCGAATCCGGCGCGCGAATCCTCGCCCCGCAGCATGTCGGCCAGCCGTTCCAGCATGTCGATGCGGATCGCCCGGTCCCCGGCCTGACGGTAACCCGCCATGGCAAAGTAATTCTGCGGCGGCAGGATCGACGCGGGCACGGTCACAAGGCCCGGCGGCGGCGCTTCGGGGAATTCGTCCAGCCCCTGCGCCAGCGCCCAGAGCACCAGCCGCAGCCGCGTCGGCGCGGGTTTCAGCAGCAGAGGCTGGAAGATGGTGAACTGGCCGAAGCGCACGCCATGCTTGCGCAGCGCGCCACGCGCGTCCTGGTCCAGCTCCTTCACCTCGGTGGCCACCGCATCGCGCGGCAGGATCCCGAGGTTCTCGACCAGCCGGAAGGCAAAGCCGCGCGCAAGCCCGGTCAGCGCCTCGTCGCGCGCCAGCGTCAGCAGCGGCTCGAACAGGGCCGCGATCTTGCGGTCCATGAAATGCTGCAGACGGCGCTGCACCTTCTGCGCGATCTCGGGGCCCGCCGCCTCGTCGACGAAGACGTCGATCTGCGGCTTGAGCGGTTCCGGCCCCACGACCAGCTTGCCCACCGCATGTTCGCCCCACATCAGGCCGCCCTGTTCGGTGTAGTCGATCTCGGTATCGGGGGCGTTGTAGAAGCGGTCGGCGCGCAGATGGAAATGCGGCGCCAGCGCCTGAAGCGAGGCCGCCTTCAGCGTCTTCGCATCCGCGCCCGCCGCCGCCTTGTCCTCCCGGAAACGGAAGCCTTCGAGCCGCCCGACGAATTCGCCCTCGACGGTCACCTCACCCTTGTCGTTCACCTCGGCCAAGAGGGCCTCCTTCTGCTTGAGCCGCCGCAACAGCACCGAGGTGCGGCGATCCACAAATCTCTGGGTCAGACGGTCATGAAGCGCGTCGGACACCCTGTCTTCTATCGCGCGGGTCTCATCGCGCCAATGGCTTTCATCGGTGACCCAACCATTGCGCTGCGCCACATAGGTCCATGTGCGGATATATGCCAGTCGTTTCGACAAAGCGTCGATATCGCCGTCGGTCCGGTCGATGCGCGCGATCTGGCGCGCGAACCAGTCCGACGGCACCGCGCCGCGTTCGTGCAGGTGACCGAAGATCACGCCCAGAAGTTCGGCATGTTCCCCGTGGCTGATGCCGCGGAAGTCGGGGATGCGGCAGACATCCCACAGAAGACGCACCGACGGCCCGTCACTGGCGCGCGCGCGGACCTCGGCGCCCGCCGACAATGTCTTGAGCGCCATGAGGTCATCCGCATCGCGCGCGCGCACCAGATGTTCGTTGCCGGGCGCGCGCTCCAGCGTGTCGATCAGCGCATCGACAGACCCGAAGGTCAGATCGGAATTGCGCCAGTTGAGCCGCTGCAGCGGCGCGAAACGATGCTCCATGATCGCCTGCGCGACCCCGTCGTCGAGCGGCCGCGCCTCGCCGGTGACACCGAACGTGCCATCCGACATGCCGCGCCCCGCGCGCCCGGCGATCTGGGCCAGTTCGTTGGGCTGCAGGGGCCGCATGCGCCGCCCGTCGAATTTGGTCAGCGACGAAAACGCGACATGGTCGATGTCGAGGTTCAGCCCCATCCCGATGGCGTCGGTGGCGACAAGGTAATCCACCTCGCCGTTCTGGTACAAAGCCACCTGAGCGTTGCGGGTGCGGGGCGACAGCGCCCCCATGACCACCGCCGCGCCGCCCTTCTGGCGGCGGATCAGTTCGGCAATCGCATAGACGTTGTCGACCGAAAACCCCACGATGGCGCTGCGCGGCGGCATCCGGCTGACCTTCTTTTCGCCGGAATAGACAAGCTGGCTCATCCGCTCGCGGCGCATGAACTGGGCCTGCGGCACCAGCGCGGCGATGGGCCCGCGCATGGTGTCGGACCCCAGAAACAGCGTCTCATGTAGCCCGCGCGCGCGCAACAGGCGGTCTGTGAAGACATGGCCCCGTTCGGGATCTGCGCACAGCTGGATTTCATCGACGGCCAGAAAATCGCAGCCCATCCCTTCGGGCATCGCCTCGACCGTGCAGACCCAGTACTGGGTGCGGGGCGGCACGATCCGCTCCTCGCCTGTCACCAGCGCTACGACCGACGGCCCGCGCGCACGCACGATCTTGTCATAGACCTCGCGCGCAAGCAGTCGCAGCGGCAGCCCGATCACCCCGGTGCGGTGGCCCAGCATCCGCTCGATCGCGTAATGCGTCTTGCCGGTATTGGTGGGGCCCAGCACGGCCACCACCCTGGATTGGCCTGTCACGGCTCCGCCCCCTGCCTTTTGGCCCTTACAGCGACGTGCCCTCGATCCGGGGGCGCAGACGCTCCAGCGCCTGCGTGACCTGTTCGTGATGGGGATGCAAGGCCTGCGCGCGCAGATAGGCCTGATGGGCGCCTTCAGGATCGCCGAACGCCTCGAGGATCGACCCAAGCCCGTAGATGGCGTCGTAATTGTTGGGGTTCAGCGCCAGCGCGCGTTCCAGATCGGCCACCGCCGGGCCAAAGAGGTTGACGGAATAATAGGCAGACGCCCGCGCATGCCAGCCTTCGGCGAAATCGGGCGCATGATCGGTCAGCGCGGTCAGGTGGTCGATGGCGGTCTGCGTCTCGCCCGCTTCGATCGCGTCGCGGGCGCGGGTCAACAGCAGGTCCATCGCGGGCGATCCCGACCGCGACCAGATCGCCTGCAACTGCCGGTCAAGCCGCAGCGCCTCGGCTGGATCGGCCTCGGCCAGCCGGGCGAGCAATTCGGCCTCATCCGTCAGATCGGCCTCCTGCGCCGTGGCAGGCAGGGACAGCGCGACACATATCAGACATGCCGCGAAGATATATTTGAGATCGGAAAGCAAAAGGGCCATATCGGGCCTGAGTGTAACCCGGCGCGCCGCAAAATCCAGTGGGCGCCTCGAAGCGAACAGGAACGTGAAGATGAGCACCCTTCTGGATCAGGCGGTCGCCGCCCTCAACGACAAGCTGACCGCCGCGGGCTTCGATGCCACCGCCAAGTTCGAGATTGCGGGCGAAGGTGCGATCATCCTTGACGGCACCGGCGCGCGCATCTCTGACGACGCCGCCGATGTCACGCTGACGGCGGATGCCGACACGTTCCAGTCGATCCTTGCAGGCGATCTCAACCCGACCTCGGCCTTCATGACGGGCAAACTGACGGTCGACGGCGACATGGGCGCGGCGATGCGGCTGGCGGCGGCTCTGGCCTGATGAAGCTGCAGGCGGCCCCCTTTCTCCGGCACCTGACGACGGGTGCGGACGGGGCCGCTGCCTACTGGGCCGTCACCGATGATGGCCTGCGCATCCGCGTGGGTGTATTCCCGTGCAAGGACGCGAAGGGCACCGTGCTGCTGTTTCCCGGGCGCACGGAATATATCGAGAAATACGCCCGCACCGCCGCAGATCTGGCCGCGCGGGGCTATGCCATGCTGGCGGTCGACTGGCGCGGTCAGGGTCTGGCCGACCGGTTGATCGCCGACAGGCGGCTGGGCCATGTGGGCCGCTTTGCAGATTACCAAAGGGATGTCGCCGCAGCGCTGGATGTGGCGCGCGCAGCAGACCTGCCCCGGCCATGGCACGTTCTGGGCCATTCTATGGGTGGCGCCATCGCCCTGCGCGCCGTGCTGGAAGGGATCAACGTGAAAAGCGCGGTCTTCACCGGGCCGATGTGGGGCATCGTCATGGCCCCGGTGTTACGGCCGGCGGCCTGGGCGCTTTACCTCGCGGGCGGGCCGCTGGGCTTCGACCGGCGTCTGCCGCCGACCACGACGGCTGAAAGTTATCTCGCCTCTTCGCCGTTCGAGGGCAACACCCTCACCACCGACCGCGCCATGTGGGACGAGATGAAGCGTCAGGTCACGACCGAGCCGGGCCTGGCCCTTGGCGGCCCCACCATCCGCTGGGTGGGCGAGGCCTTACGCGAATGCCGCTGGCTGATGCGCCAGCCCGCCCGCGCGCTGCCCGCGATCTGCGTTGCGGGCAGCGACGAAGCCATCGTGACGGTGCCTGCCATGCGCGAGCGCATGGCGCGCTGGCCGGGCGGGCGCTTCGTCAGCATCCCCGGCGCGCAGCACGAGGTACTGATGGAGGCGCCCGCGATCCGCGCCCGCCTGCTCGACGACATCGCCGCCCACATGGACGCGGCCTGAGGCGCTGGTCAGCCCCGCGGCGGCCGCTATTGTCGCAGCCATGACGCGCGATCCGGTCCTGACCTTCACACCCCACGGCATCCATTGCCCCGCAGGCGATTTCCACATCGACCCCTGGCGCCCCGTGCCGCGGGCGCTCATCACGCACGGCCATTCCGACCACGCGCGCCCCGGGCATGGGGCTTATCTGGCGACCGACCTCGCCGCACCGGTCCTGCGCCACCGGCTGGGCGACATCGCGCTCGAGACGGTCGCATACGGGGAACGCCGCCGGATCGGCGGCGCGACAGTGTCCTTCCACCCGGCAGGCCATGTGCCGGGATCGGCACAAATTAGGGTCGAAGTGGGGGGCGAGGTCTGGGTCGTCTCGGGCGACTACAAGCTCGAAGATGACGGGTTGTCGACGCCGTTCGAGCCCGTCCGCGCCCATGCCTTCGTGACCGAAAGCACCTTCGGCCTGCCCGTCTTCCGCTGGCAGAAGCAGGCGGCCATTGCCGCGCAGATCAACGGCTGGTGGCGCGATTGCGTGGCATCAGGGAGCACGCCGCTTCTCGGGGCCTATGCCCTTGGCAAGGCGCAAAGGCTTCTGTCGCTGCTCGACCCCGGGATCGGCCCGATCCTGACCCATGGCGCGGTCGAAGCCACCACGCAGATCCTGCGCGATCAGGGACTGCGCCTGCCCGCGACCGTGCCGGTGACGGCGGCCGTGAAGATCGCAGATCACCCCGGCGCGCTGGTGCTGGCGACACCGTCCGCCTTCGGCACACCCTGGGCGCGGAAATTCGGCCCCGTCTCGACCGGCTTCGCCAGCGGCTGGATGCAGCTGCGCGGCGTGCGGCGCCGGCGCGCGGCGGACCGGGGTTTCGTCATCTCGGACCATGCCGACTGGGATGGGCTGAACACCGCGATCCATGAGACCGGCGCAGAAAAGATATTCGTCACACATGGTTACACCGATATCTTCACCCGCTGGCTGAGGTCGCGCGGGCTTGACGCGCAGGTCGTGCCCACCGAATTCGCGGGCGAAACGCTGGATGAAAGCGCGGCATGAAGGACTTCGCCCGCCTCTTCACCCGTATCGATCAGAGCACGAAGACCAGCGTGAAGGTCGCGGCCTTGGCCGAGTATTTCGCGACCGCGCCGGACGAAGACCGCCTCTGGACCATCGCGCTGTTCTCGGGCCGCCGCCCGCGCCGCGCGGTCACCACGACGCGCCTGCGCGAATGGGCGGCCGAGGCGGCGGGATACCCGCTGTGGCTGTTCGAAGAGGCCTACCCGGTCGTCGGCGATCTGGCCGAGACGATCGCGCTGTTCCTGCCGCCCGGTCGCAGCGACAGCGACCGGGGACTAACACATTGGATCAACATGTTGCGCGGCCTTTCGCATGTGGATGAACCCGCGCGCAAGGCCGCAGTCCTTGCTGCGTGGGACGAACTCGACACCACCTCGCGGTTCCTGTTCAACAAGCTCATCACCGGCGGGTTCCGGGTGGGCGTCAGCCAGAAACTGATGACGCGCGCGCTGGCGCAGGCCACGGGCCGGGACGAGGCCGAGCTTGCCCACCGCCTGATGGGCGCATGGTCGCCCGACGACACCACCTTCCATGCCCTGATCGAAGCGGATGACCCCACCACCGACGCCTCGCGCCCCTATCCCTTCTGCCTCGCGCATGGCCTTGACGATGCGGCGCAGACGCTGGGCGCGCCCGAAGACTGGCACGCCGAATGGAAATGGGACGGCATCCGCGGCCAGCTGATCCTGCGCGACGGCGATCATTTCGTCTGGTCGCGGGGCGAGGAACTGATGACCGACCGCTTTCCGGAACTCGCCCGCGCGCCCGACCACCTGCCTCCGGGCACCGTGATCGACGGCGAGATCCTCGCCTGGGACGGCGCGGCGCCCCTGCCCTTTGCAGCCCTTCAGAAACGCATCGGCCGCAAGACCGTGCCGAAAAGCCTTCTGCGCGAGGCACCGGTGATCTTGCAGGCCTATGACCTGCTCGAGGACGGCGGCCGCGACATCCGTGCCCTGCCCTTCGACGAGCGCCGCGCGCGGCTTGACCGCCTGATCGCGCCCCTGCCGCAAGACGCCCCGCTCCGCCTGTCGCCGTCCTTGACCTTCACGACATGGCAGACGCTGACAGACGCACGCGCCACCGCCCGCGACGCCCGCGCCGAAGGCCTCATGCTCAAGCGCCGCGCGGGGCCCTATCTGGCCGGTCGCAAGAAAGGCGAATGGTGGAAATGGAAGCTCGACCCGCTGACCATCGACGCGGTGATGATCTATGCGCAGGCGGGCCACGGGCGGCGCGCGAACCTTTACACCGATTTCACCTTCGCGGTCTGGCAGGGCAACGACCTTGTCCCCTTCACCAAGGCCTATTCCGGCCTGACGGACGCCGAATTCCGCAAGATCACGACTTGGGTGAAGAAGAACACCCTGCAACGGTTCGGCCCCGTCCGGCAGGTACGCCCCGAACTTGTCTTCGAGATCGCCTTCGAAGGCATCCAGCAAAGCCCCCGCCACAAGTCGGGCGTCGCGCTGCGGTTCCCCCGCATGGCGCGCTGGCGGCATGACAAGGATCTGTCGCAGGCCAACACGCTCGATGACCTGAAGGAGATGCTGCGCCTTTACGGCTAGGTCGCGCCCGTGACAGGCGCAGGATTTGCGTATTTGTGACGAGAAGAATGCAGGAGTGTTGCGCCCCCGGGATCGGCGGCCTAAGTCGGGAAAAGCCAAGAGAGCGAGGATTTCATGCTGCACCTGCCCTTCCCCGTCCGTGACGCGAATGCAAAAGGCGGAAACCGCGATCTGGGCAACCTGCCCGAATGGGACCTGAGCGATCTCTATTCCGGTGAGGACGCACCGGAACTGAAGCGCGATCTGGATTGGCTGGACGCGGCCTGCGCGTCTTTCGCGGCCGATTACGAGGGGAAACTGGCGGGTCTCGACGCCGCCGGGCTTCTGGCCTGCGTGCAGCGCAACGAAAAGATCAGCAATGTGGCAGGGCGCATCATGTCCTTCGCGGGCCTGCGCTATTACCAGAAGACGACCGATGCGGCGCGTGCCAAGTTCATGGGCGATCTGCAGGAGAAGATCACCAATTTCACCACGCCGCTGGTCTTCTTCACGCTGGAACTGAACCGGATCGAGGATGCAGTCCTTGCCGCGCGGTTTGCGGAAAACGAAGACCTCGCCCGCTACAAGCCCGTCTTCGACCGCATCCGTGCCATGAAGCCCTATCAATTGTCCGACGAGATGGAAAAGCTCCTGCACGACCTCGGCGTCGTCGGCGACGCGTGGGAGCGGCTTTTCGACGAAACGATCGCGGGACTGTCCTTCATCGTCGATGGCGAAGTGCTGACCATCGAAGGCACGCTGAACCTTCTCACCGAACAGGACCGGGCGACGCGCGAGGCGGCGGCGCAGGAATTGGCCCGCGTCTTCGGCGAGAACATCAAGGTCTTCGCCCGCGTGCACAACACGCAGGTCAAGGAAAAGGAAATCCTCGACCGCTGGCGCAAGATGCCGACCGCCCAGACCGCGCGGCACCTGTCGAACGACGTGGAGCCCGAAGTGGTCGAGGCGCTGCGCGAAGCGGTCGTCGCCGCCTATCCGCGCCTCAGCCACCGCTATTACGAGCTGAAGCGCAAATGGCTGGGACTGGACCGCATGCAGGTCTGGGACCGCAACGCGCCACTGCCGATGGAAGACACCAAGATCGTCGGCTGGGACGAAGCCGAGAAGATCGTGATGGAAGCTTACGCCGGCTTCGACCCCCGCATGGGCGACCTAGCGCAGCCTTTCTTCAGGCGGGGCTGGATCGACGCGGGCGTCAAGCCCGGCAAGGCCCCCGGCGCCTTCGCCCACCCCACCGTGACGAACGTGCATCCTTACGTGATGCTGAACTACTTGGGCAAACCGCGCGACGTGATGACGCTGGCGCATGAACTGGGCCACGGCGTGCATCAGGTTCTGGCCGCCGGTCAGGGCGAGATGCTGTCATCCACGCCGCTCACGCTGGCCGAAACGGCATCCGTCTTCGGCGAGATGCTGACCTTCCGCAAGCTTCTGTCCAAGGCCGAAACCCCGGCCCAGCGCAAGGTGCTGCTGGCGGGCAAGGTCGAGGACATGATCAACACGGTTGTCCGCCAGATCGCGTTTTACGATTTCGAATGCAAGCTGCACGCGGCGCGGCGGCAGGGGGAACTCACGCCCGAGGATATCGGCGCGCTGTGGATGAGGGTGCAGGCGCAATCCCTCGGCCCTGCCTTCGATTTCATAGAAGGGTATGAGAGCTTCTGGGCCTATATCCCGCATTTCGTGCATTCGCCCTTCTACGTCTATGCCTATGCCTTCGGCGACGGCCTCGTGAACGCGCTCTATTCCGTCTATGCCGAGGGCAAGCCGGGGTTCGAGGATCTGTATTTCGACATGCTGAAGGCGGGCGGGTCGAAGCACCACAAGGAGCTCCTGGCGCCCTTCGGCCTCGACGCGTCCGACCCGGCCTTCTGGGACAAGGGGCTGAGCATGATCGAAGGCTTCATCGACGAGCTGGAGGCGATGGAGGCGTAATTCCCGATGAGGATCATCGAGGGCGTCGTCAGCGACCGCGGGTCCAGATACGCGGTGGCAGGCGGGCCCTGCGCGGATCAGGAGGCGATTTCAGCCTTTCTCAAGGACCTGAAACGCAACAAGAAATTCGCGCGCGCCACGCATAACAGCTGGGCCGCCATACCGGGTGGCGTGCCCTTGAAGAACGATGACGGGGAAGCCGGTGCGGGAAACGTCATCCTGCGCATGCTGGAACGCGAAGGGCTGTCGGACCACATCATCGTCGTCACCCGCTGGTACGGCGGCAAGCATCTGGGCGGCGACCGGTTCCGGCATGTCCAGACAGCGGTTCGCGCCTATCTCGATGCGCTGGGCAGCGGTGCCTGACAGTCCGGGCTTGCCCCGGGCCACGGGATGCGGGCGAGACGGGCGGCGTTGACGCGACAGGCGAAATCCAGCCGCATGCCAATGTTAATCCAGATCCGTCCAGGGCCAGGGCTTTACCTCGGAGGCCGCCGTCTGATAGCGCGCGGCCTTGGCGATCCAAACGCCGAGGTCGGTGCCGAAATCGGCCAGCCGTTCGTTGGGCTGGCGGGTGTTGACCAGCATGATGACGAACTGGATGACGGTCGCCACCGTCAGCACCGTCTGCGCGATCGAGATCATCAGAGCGATCAGGATCATGTAGATCAGCCGCAGCCCCATGTTGTCCGGCGCCACCCCGGGCTGTTCGCCGTGAATCCGGCCCTTCACCTTGTCGTCGTCGTTCATCGGTCGCCTCGGCATTTCATGGAAACCACTTTCATCATACCCCATTTCGGCCGTCGCTGCACGACCTTCGGGCCGACCGGCCGGGTTTTGCTCTCTGCCGCGTACCGCGGGATGGTTCCATTGCCCCAAACCTTGCCAGATCGTAAATCCACCCCTGTAACCCCTTGATTTTCCGCAAGCCACAGGGCGTCCCATCGTGGGACACCCCCTTGCCCCGGGCTGGGAACCGGATAATCTGGCCCGCATGAAAGCCCCGCACCGGTCCCGCCTCATGCAGGTCGAATCCCAATGGATCGACTATAACGGCCATCTCAACATGGCCTATTACAACGTGCTCTTCGACCGGGGGGCGGATGATCTATTCGCCGATTTCGGGATCGACGCCGAGTATCCAAAGACGCGCGGCTTCTCGACCTTCTCGGCGGAATTCCATGTCTGCTACCTGCGCGAGCTGAAGGAAAGCGACCGGGTCTTCGTCACCTCGCAGCTTCTCGACATGGACGAGAAGCGGTTCCACTTCTTTCAGGAACTGCGCCACGAGGATGGCTGGCTGTCGGCCACCGGCGAAGGGCTGGGGCTGCATATCGACATGTCGGGCCCCCGCGTCGCGCCCATGCCCGACGACGTGCGCGCGAAGATGGAAGCGGTGCTCGCGGCGCACAGCGCCCTGCCCCGGCCCGACCGCGCGGGCCGCCGCATCTGCATTCCCGGGCGCTGACCCCTTGGCCCCGGCCCCCGCCCCGGTCTAAGGTCGGTCGCGCAAGGAAAGGACCCCGATGCCAGTTTACGAGTACAAGGTCGTCCCCGCCCCCCGGAAGGGCGAGAAGGCCAAGGGCGTGAAGACGCCCGAGGCGCGCTTTGCCCATGCGGTCGAGACAGCGATCAACGCGCTGGCCGCCGAGGGCTGGGAATACCTGCGCGCCGATTTCCTGCCCAGCGACGAACGCAGCGGGCTGACCGGAACGTCCACCCAGTGGCGCAACCTGCTGGTCTTCCGCCGCCCCGGTGCCGGTGCCGACTTCGCCGTGCGCCCGCTGGCTGCCCCCGCTGCCGGGGAACCGCCGGTCGCCCAACCCCTGCCACCCCCGGACAGGGCCGAGGCGCCGAAAGACTGATCAGGCCCCGATGTCGAGCGCCAGCGCGTGGATGCGCCCCAGAAGATCGGGGCCCAACGCGGCATGCACCGCCCGGTGGCGCGCGACTCGCGACTGGCCCGCGAAGGCAGGTGCGCGGATGGTGATGTTGAAATGGCTCTCACCGCCCTCCATATATCCGGAATGTCCGCGATGGCTTTCGCTGTCGTCGATCACCTCGAGCAGTGTGGGCGCGAAGGCCTCGTTCAGACGGTCGGTGATTTCCTGCGTGACAGGCATGGGCAGACTCCTTTCCGCGGCAACGGGGCGCGGCGAAAAACTGTCGCCTCCCCCCTTCAATCTTTGCCACCAGACACTAAACTCCGGTGTCCGAGTCGAAAAGGCAAGGCACTCCTCCCCCGTCCGCGGTGCGGCAACAAGGTACAGACGATGGTGAAACGCGATCCCTTCGGATTCGACATGTCGGTGTCGGCCTCGAAGAAGAAGAACCCGCGCGGCCGCCGGGCGATGTCGGGCGCTGTCGACACATCCGTGCGGGTCTGCGACCACGAGGGGTGCCGCGAAAAGGGGACGTTCCGGGCGCCCAAGGCGCCGGACGTGCTCGACGATTACTTCTGGTTCTGTCAGACGCATGTGCGCGAATACAACCAGAAGTGGAATTTCTTCGAGGGCGTGACCGAGGCCGAGATCAACGCCCAGCAATCGCGCGATCGGGTCTGGGAACGGGCGACAAAACCCATGGGCGACCCGGAAGCGCGTGCCTGGGCGCGGCTGGGCATCGAAGACCCGCATCAGGTTCTGGGCGCGAACGCCACCCAGAACCCGGGCCGCGCCAGTGCCGGACGCAAGCTGCCGCCGACGGAAAAGCGCGCGCTCGACATTCTCGAGGGTCAGGAAGACTGGACCAAGACGGAAATCCGTCGCGCCTACAAGGCGCTGATCAAGGTGCTGCACCCCGACATGAACGGCGGCGACCGCAGCCAGGAGGAACAGCTGCAGCAGGTCGTCTGGGCCTGGGACCAGCTGAAGGTGTCTAAGAATTTCCGGGACTGAGCGGCCCGCCCGCACCGGCCCTTCCCCTTGCGCGTGCGGGGAATATGTTGCACGAGTGGCGAGCTTTTGAATGAACCTGTCCGGCGGGCAGGAAGACGAGGAATTTCCGATGGCTGACGGCGCAAGCGACATGAAGGCGAAACCGACCGAGGACATCTCGGTCCGCGAGGTGTTCGGGGTCGACACCGACATGATCGTGAAGGGCTTCGCCGAACGCACCGACCGCGTGCCCGACATCGACCCGACCTACAAGTTCGATCCCGACACGACGCTGGCGATTCTGGCAGGCTTCCGCAACAACCGCCGCGTGATGATCCAGGGCTATCACGGCACCGGCAAGTCGACGCATATCGAACAGGTCGCCGCGCGGCTTAACTGGCCGACGGTGCGGGTGAACCTTGACAGCCACATCTCTCGCATCGACCTGATCGGGAAGGACGCGATCAAGCTGCGCGACGGCAAGCAGGTGACCGAATTCCACGAAGGCATCCTGCCCTGGGCGCTGCGCAACCCCTGCGCCATCGTCTTCGACGAATACGACGCGGGCCGTCCGGACGTGATGTTCGTGATCCAGCGCGTGCTGGAACATGACGGCAAGCTGACGCTTCTGGACCAGAACGAGATCATCACCCCGCACCCGTCCTTCCGGCTGTTCGCGACCGCCAACACGGTCGGTCTGGGCGACACGACGGGCCTCTATCACGGGGTGCAGCAGATCAACCAGGCGCAGATGGACCGCTGGTCGCTGGTGGCCACGCTGAACTACCTGAGCCACGACGCAGAAGTGGCGATCGTGCTGGCCAAGGCGCCGCATTACAACACCGAGAAGGGCCGCAAGCAGGTCAGCCAGATGGTGACGCTGGCCGATCTCACGCGGACGGCCTTTATGAACGGGGACCTGTCCACCGTGATGAGCCCGCGCACCGTGATCACCTGGGCCCAGAACGCCGAGATCTTCCGCAACATGGGCTATGCCTTCCGGTTGTCCTTCCTCAACAAGTGCGACGAGCTCGAACGCCAGACGGTGGCCGAGTTCTATCAGCGCTGCTTCGACGAGGAACTGCCGGAAAGCGCCGCGTCCCAAGCGATCCGGTGATGGCCGCGGGGGCGCGGCTGCATATCGGGCTGATCGGCGGCATCGGCGTCGCGGCGACGCTGGCCTATTATGACAGGCTAATCCGGGCCGCGGGCGACGGCACGCAAGTGACCATCGTCCACGCGCAGGTGAGCGAGCTGGGCCGCAACTTCAATGCCGATGACCGCGCCGCGCAGGCGCAGGTCTATGCGCGCCTGATCGACCGTCTGCGCGCGGCGAGCTGCGATTGCGCCGCGATCACGTCGCTGGGCGGGCATTTC
This sequence comes from Aestuariivita sp., assembly GCA_018401465.1. Classification (GTDB taxonomy): domain Bacteria; phylum Pseudomonadota; class Alphaproteobacteria; order Rhodobacterales; family Rhodobacteraceae; genus JAGYKE01. Next base: position 1,776,940 of record JAGYKE010000004.1, on the reverse strand, counting down.
TGTTATGCTGAGACGGCGGCGATTGCGTCCCTGCCGCTGGTGTCGGGTGTGAAGCCGCTGGATGCGTATTTGGAACGGGAAGACGTCAGGACCGCGGGATTGCTGGGAACTGCGCGCGTGATGGCGACGGGGCTTTACGGGCAACTGATCCGCACGAAGGCACTGGCGCCCGAGGGCGATCTGGACGCAGTGGGTCGCGCCTATCAGGACATCGCGCAGCGCGGGGCGGCCACGGAGGCCGAACGCGCCTTTTTCATCGGGGAAGGGCGCAAGCTGATCGCGCGCGGGGCCGATGCGGTGGTGCTGGCGGGGACCGACCTGAACCTGGTGTTCGACGGCAAGATTGACGGCGCGGGCCCGGGATATAAGGTCATCGACGCGCTGGATGCGCATGTCGCGGTGCTGGCAGACCTTGCCACGGGCCGCCGCGCCCTGGCCGACCTGATGTGAGAGCGATATGAGCAGACCCTCAGACAACCCCGCCGATCCGTTCAAGAAGGCGCTGGCCGAAGCGACCAAGGTCATGGCGGACGATCCCGACCTGACGGTGACCTATTCGGTCGATCCCTCGGGCGTGTCGGGCGACACGATGCGCCTGCCGCAGGTCAGCCGCCGGATGGGCCGGGACGAGGTGCTTTTGGCGCGCGGCACGGCGGATGCGCTGGCGCTGCACCGCAAGTATCACGACACGGGCGTGCATGCGAAATATGCGCCCCCGGGCGACATGGCGCGCGATCTCTACGAGGCGATGGAGACCGCGCGCTGCGAGGCGATGGGCGCGCGCGACATGCCGGGCACAGCGGGCAACATCGACGCCAAGATCGGGCACGAGGCGATGCGGCGCGGCTATGACCAGATCAAGCAGGCCTCCGAGGCGCCGCTGGCGGTCGCGGCGGGCTATCTGATCCGGCACCTTGCCACGGGTCGGAAGATGCCCGGCGGCGCGCAGAACGTGATGGAGCTCTGGCAGGGATTCATCGAGGATCAGGCGGGCGGCACGCTGGAGGGATTACAGGACAAGCTGTCCGATCAGGCGTCCTTCGCGCGTTTCGCGCGGCAGATCATCACCGATCTGGGCTATGGCGACCAGCTGGGCGACGATCCCGACCAGATCGACGAGGATCAGGAAGACGACGCACAGGACAGCGCCGAAGAAGAACAGGACCCGGAGTCGACCGGTCAGGACGACAGCGAGGACGACGCCGAGGCCAACCCCGAGCAGTCGCAGGACGACAGCCAGGACTCGGCGCAAGCCCAGGTCAGCATGGACGAGATGGCCGACCAGGAGCTGGGCGAAGACACCGAGATGCCCGAGGGCGAGGCGCCTCTCGAGCCGCCGCCGCCCCAGCCGGTCAGCGAGGCCGATCCGGCCTACAAGGTCTATGACACCCGCTTCGACGAGGAAATCTCGGCCGAGGATCTGGCCGATCCGATCGAACTGGAACGCCTGCGCGCCTATCTCGACCAGCAGCTGGAACCGCTGAAGGGCGCGGTCAGCCGTCTGGCGAACAAGCTGATGCGCCGTCTTCAGGCCCAGCAGAACCGCAGCTGGGAATTCGACCTCGAGGAAGGCATCCTCGATGTCGCGCGGCTTGCGCGCGTGGTGGCGAACCCGACGACGCCCCTGTCCTTCAAGGTCGAAAAAGACACCGAGTTCCGCGACACCGTGGTCACGCTGCTTCTGGACAATTCGGGGTCCATGCGCGGGCGTCCCATCTCCATCGCGGCGATCTGTGCCGACGTGCTGGCGCGCACGCTCGAACGCTGCAACGTGAAGGTGGAAATCCTTGGCTTCACCACCCGGGCCTGGAAGGGCGGGCAATCGCGCGAGGCCTGGCTGAACGAAGGCCGCCCCCAGCAGCCCGGCCGCCTGAACGACCTGCGCCACATCATCTACAAGAGCGCGGATGCCCCCTGGCGGCGCACGCGGCCCAATCTTGGCCTGATGATGAAGGAAGGCCTGTTGAAGGAAAATATCGACGGCGAGGCGCTGGAATGGGCGCACCGGCGGATGCTGATGCGACGCGAACAGCGCAAGATCCTGATGGTGATTTCCGACGGCGCGCCGGTGGACGATTCGACGCTGTCGGTGAACCCGGCGAATTACCTCGAAAAGCACCTGCGCGACGTGATCGCCATGGTCGAACGGCGCAAGCAGGTGGAACTCTTGGCCATCGGCATCGGCCATGACGTGACGCGCTATTACAACCGCGCGGTGACGATCACCGATGTCGATCAGTTGGCAGGCGCGATGACGGAACAGCTGGCCGCGCTGTTCGACACCGATCCGCGGGCGCGGGCGCGCGTCATGGGGATCAGGCGCGCAAGCTGAGCCTGACGCAGCCGTATTTCCGGGACCCAAAGGGGGCAGTCCGATGTTCCAGACCTTCACAGTGACCGCCCGCCCCGAACAGGGCCCGCCGCGTCTGGCCGCGCTGCGCGGCGTGCTTTCAGCGCAAGGCCTTGACGGCTTCGTCATCCCCCGCGCCGATGCGCATCAGGGCGAATACGTCGCTGCGCGGGACGACCGGCTGGCCTGGCTGACCGGGTTCACCGGGTCGGCGGGCTTCTGCGTCGTGCTGGAGGGGGTTGCGGGGGTCTTCATCGACGGGCGCTACCGCACACAGGTCAAGGCGCAGGTGGATCTGGCCCATTTCACCCCCGTCCCCTGGCCCGAAGAACGGCTGGCGGGCTGGCTGAAGGCGCAGCTGCCGCAGGGCGGGCGCGTGGGCTTCGACCCATGGCTGATGTCTGTCGCCCAGATCGACGAGGCGCGCGAGGCGCTGGCGGGCACGCGGATCGACCTTGTCGCGGTGGACCGCAACCCGGTGGACGCGGTCTGGACCGACCAGCCTGCCCCGCCCATGGCCCCGGCGCGGGTGCATCCGATGGAGTTCGCGGGCGAGGCGCATGCCGACAAGATCGCGCGTCTGGCCGAGGGTCTGCGCGCAGACGGAACGACGGCGGCGGCGATCACCCTGCCCGACAGCATCTGCTGGCTTCTGAACATCCGCGGCTCGGACGTGCCGAAGAACCCGGTGATGCATGGCTTTGCAATTCTGCATGCTGATGCCCGTGTCGACCTGTTCGTCGCTGCGGAAAAGCTTGGGGATCTGTGCGATCACCTCGGATCCTCGGTGCGCGTGCACGACCCGGCCGACTTCGCCGCGCATCTGGAAGACCTGTCCGGTCCCGTCCTTCTTGACCGCGACACCTGCCCAGTGGCGGTGCGTGATCGGGTGGCCGAGGCGCGCCTTGGCCGCGATCCGTGCGCGCTGCCCAAGGCACGCAAGAACAGGGTCGAGATCGCGGGCATGGCCGAGGCACATCTGCGCGACGCGGTGGCGATGATCGACCTGCTGGCCTGGCTGGACGATCAGGCCCCCGGCAGCCTCACTGAAACGCAGGTCGTCACCCGGCTGGAAGAGGCGCGCCGCCGCGACAACGCGCTGCAGGACATCAGCTTTGACACCATCGCGGGCACCGGCCCCAACGGCGCGATCATGCATTACCGCGTGACGGAAGACACCGATGCGCGGCTGGAGGACGGGCATCTTCTCGTGCTCGATTCGGGCGGGCAGTATCTCGACGGTACCACCGACATCACCCGCACCGTCGCGATCGGGGATGTGGGGCCCGAGGAGAAGGCCGCCTATACCCGCGTCCTGCAGGGCATGATCGGGATGAGCCGCCTGCGCTGGCCCAAGGGCCTTGCCGGCCGCGACATCGAGATGGCGGGGCGCATGCCGCTCTGGCTTGCACATCAGGATTTCGACCATGGGCTGGGGCACGGCGTCGGCGCCTACCTCAGCGTGCATGAAGGCCCCCAGCGGCTGAGCCGGATAAGCCATGTACCGCTGGAACCCGGCATGATCCTGTCGAACGAGCCCGGCTATTACCGCGAAGGCGCCTTCGGCATCCGGATCGAGAATCTGGTCGTCGTCACCCGCGCCGATGTGCCCGAAGGCGGCGATGCCCACCGCGAGATGCTGTGCTGGCAGACGCTGACCTTCGTGCCGCTGGACCGGCGCCTGATCGTGACCGACATGCTGGCCCCGGCCGAACGCGACTGGCTTGACGCCTATCACCGCGAGGTGCGCGAAAAGGTCGGGCCGCGCCTTGGCAAAGCTGCGCGGGCATGGTTGGATGCGGCCACTGCCGCGATCTGACACCCGCCTGTTACAGGGCATCCGTCAGATGGGACAGGCACAGGTTCCGCGCAGGAAAGGACTATCCCGATGGCTGACCATATCCGTATCCGCAGAGCCGAGGGCACCTGGACCGTGCGGTCGGGCGGCGCGGTTCTGGGCGAAAGCACCCGCGCGCTGGAACTGACCGAGGGGGATTATCCCTTCGTGATCTATTTCCCGCGCGAGGATGTGGCGATGGCCTTCCTCGACCGGACGTCGAAATCCACCCATTGCCCCCACAAGGGCGATGCCAGCTATTTCTCGATCGTGACCAAGTCCGAGACGATCCCGAACGCCGTCTGGAGCTATGAGAGCCCGAAGGAGGGCGTCGCCGAGATCAAGGACCACCTCGCCTTCTACGTCGGCGACAAGGTCACGGTGGAGCGGGTCTAGAGCGTCAGGTTGTTCAGCCAGAGCGACTGGTCGGCCAGTTCTGCAGGCGTGACCCCCTGAAGCAGCGCAACAGGGTTTCCCGAGACCGTGATCAGCGCATCGCCATCCGGGCCCGCGATGATGGTCACGTCAGCGGCGATCTGCGCAGGCGTCAGGGGGACGGCGGTTTCGTCGAACAGCGTGATCCGCTCGAACGCGCCCGGGGTCGTGTCGAAATCCGTGATGGTGGCGAAGGTGGCCGGGGCGCCGTTCTGCATGACCCCGAAACTGTCGAGGCCCGCGCCACCGGTCAGGGTGTCATTTGAATCGCCCTGCAGGGTGTCCTGCCCATCGCCTCCAAGCAGGTCATCGCCACCGGGCGTGGTTCCGTTGAAGAACGCGCTCAGAAGATCATTGCCGCCATCGCCCGACAGGACGTTCTGACCGACGCTGTCGAACAGGCTGTCATTTCCGTCACCGCCGGACAGAATGTCATCACCAAAGCCGCCCAGAAGCACGTCGTTTCCACCGCCACCCCGCAAGGCGTCATTGCCAGACCCTGCTTCGATCGTGTCGTCGCCGCTTTGCCCGAACAGGCTGTCGTTCCCGTCCCCGCCAAAGAGTTCGTCATTCCCGAAGCCGCCGCGCAGGAGGTCATTGCCGCCCACACCATTGAGCCGGTCTGCGCCACCGCCGCCCAGCAGCGTGTCGTTGCCCTCTGCGCCGAAGAGCTGGTCCGCACCGGGCCCGCCATCGAGCAGGCCATCATCGTCGCCATCCGCCAGAACGTCCGAGCCCGATCCGCCGAGAATGGTGTTCTCGCCCGCGCCACCGAAAAGGATGTCGTCGCCGTTCTGGCCCCGCAGCAGATCGTCGCCCGCATTGCCGAGAATGGAGTCGTCGCCGGCACCCCCGTTGAGCGTGTCGGCCCCCGCATTGCCCTCCATGGTGTCGTTTCCGGCCCAACCGGACATCAGATCGTTGCCATTGCCGCCGCGCATCAAGTCATCGTCGGCTCCGCCGATCAGCGTATCCGCACCCGCGAAGCCCTGGATCGTGTCGTCACCCGGGCCACCCTGCAGCAGGTTCGGCGCACCGGTCCCGTTCAGAAGGTCGTCGCCATCGAGGTCCGGCCGGGACTGCGGCAGATCATCGTCTGCGGGAACGGGGTCATCCTCGTCGTCAAGAACCAGCGCGCCAAGTGCAAGAAACGGCAACAACAACAGCGCCAACATGTACGCGACCTCGTTAAAAAAAACACCCGTTAACGATTTGGTAAGCGGCAAGCAGGGGCGCGGTAAAGGATTATGTCGGAATTAAGTTAAACAGTGCACGATCTGTAAACGATATCGCCGCCATGTGTCCGGTGTTCATGAAACGGCGACAATACCGCATCGCCCTGATTCACCTTGTGCCCCCCGCGATCAGCAAGGGGCGCGCGTCCGGCGGTCGGATCAGGGCGTCAGGTTGCCAAGCCAGAGCGACTGGTCGGCCAGTTGGGCCGGCGTCACCCCCTCGACGAACACCACCGGATTGCCCAGATAGGTCACGATGGCCGATGTCTCGCCGTCACTGATGACGGTCACATCAGCGGCGATCTGCGCGGGGGTCAAAGGGGTCCCGTCAGGGCCGAGCAGGATCATCGTCTCGGACGTCGCCGCATCCGAGGTCACGACGAAGTCGCCGATATATACGTCGTTGGCGGAATCGCCCCGGACAAGGATCTCGTACTGATCGAGTCCGGGCCCCCCGAACATCTCGTCGCCGCTATCGCCACGGATCGTGTCGTTGCCTTCATCCCCGTCCATGTCTTCAAAGCCCCCGCCGGGCGTCGCGCCATTCCCGATGCCGTCGAGCACGTCGTTCCCGGCGCCCCCGCTCAGGGTGTTCTGACCGCTGAAGTCGATCAGGATGTCACTGCCTTCGTCGCCATCAAGTTCGTCATTGCCCGACCCGCCGAACAGAACGTCGTTCCCGGTCCCACCGCGCAACAGGTCGGGGCCCGCGTTGCCTTCGAGGAAGTCGTTGCCGTCGCCGCCATCGAGGAAATCATCCGCGTCACCGCCGGACAGGAAGTCGTTGCCGCCTTGGCCGAGAAGGTCGTCTCCACCTCCGCCACCGGCAAGCGTGTCGTTGCCATCGCCGCCGCGCAGGGTGTCCTGGCCAGTGCCGCCGGTCAGACTGTCGACCCCTTCGCCGCCATCGCCGAAAATGAAGTCATCGCCAGAAAGGCCGCTGATGCTGTCATTCCCCTCGAGACCGGCAAAGGCATCGTCACCCGCCGTCCCCGTCAGGGTATCGTTATCCGGGGTACCCAGAGTGAACCCGGCAAGGGTGCCCCCGGGGCTGCCCCCGGTATCTCCGCCCCCGCCGCCGACCGTGTCACCACCACCGCCACCAACCGTGTCATCGCCACCGCCGCCGACCGTATCATCGCCACCGCCACCGACCGTGTCACCGCCACCGCCGCCGACCGTATCATCGCCACCTCCGCCGACCGTGTCATCGCCACCGCCGCCGACCGTGTCATCGCCACCGCCGCCGACCGTGTCATCGCCACCGCCGCCGACCGTGTCGTCGCCCGGATTGTTGCCGTCCGTATCGGTGCCGGACCTGTCGTCTCTGAAGTTATCGTCGTCGTCGTCGTCGAACCAGTCAAAGCCAATCGCAAGCAATGCCGTGGCAACAAGAGGAAAGAAAAAATAGACCCACATGGAAACCCCCACGGTTCACTCGTCAACAGGGTCAGAGAATAAAGCCGTCTGCACGGCGCGGACAACGATTTTGGCGCCATCGCGGCGCACAGTTCCCGGACTGGAAACAATGTCGGGAGGAAACGTGCACTGTTTCGGGTTTACGAGTGTTCCTCGGCCGCCGTCGCCGCAAGCGCTCGATTATAGGCCTTCAGCGCATCGATGTGGAACAGCGCGCCCTGAAGTTCGGGGACGTTGGTGTCTGCGGCGTGGGAAACCACGGGGATGAAGGTCGCGCCGGTGCGGTCGAAGACGGGAAGCGCCGTCTCGAGCGTGCTGTTGACATCGATATGGATGCCCTCTGCGATCATGTCCCTGCACTCCGGCAGGGGCGCCGCGCGCGGGTCGTCGGGTGCTCGCATGATGCCCCCGACACGCACCAGCGCCAGAAGATAGGCCTGCGGCCCGGCGGCAAGATGGATGCCGCGGCGTTCGAGTTGGGTCAGGAAGAACGACCGGTCCACCAGACGCGAGGCAAGTGCAGTCGACAGCGACACCGCAACCATCACCGCAAGCCCGGTCTGCCAGTCGCCGGTCAGCTCGAAGACGATGAGCGTGGTCGAGATCGGCGCGCCGAGGACCGCCGCCGCGACCGCCCCCATCCCCGCCAGCGCATAGAGCGTGTAGGACCCCGACACGTCGGGAAAGATCGCCGTCGCAATCAGCCCGAAGGCCAGCCCTGTCAGCGCCCCCACCATCAGCGCGGGCGAAAAGACACCGCCGCCCATGCGCCCGCCCATGGTGATCGCCACCGCGACGGTCTTGAGCACCGCGAAGACCACTGCTTCGTGCAGGGCAAGCTGACCGGTCAGCGCCAGCGACGTCGTCTGGTAGCCGACCCCGATGATGTGCGGAAAGAAGATGGCGATCGCCCCCAGCATCAACCCCGCACAGGCCGGCCGCAACCAGCGCGGCAGGCCGGTGCGTGCCTGCAGGTGGTTCGCGACATCCTCGGCGAAGAAAATCGCCTTCATCAGCGCCACCGCGACCAGCCCGCAGGTCAGACCCAGAAGCAGGAAGGCCGGCAGTTCGACATAGAATTGCAGCGCGCCGGGCTGGGCGAGGGTGAATTCGGTGACGTCGCCGAATTCCAGCCGGTTGATCACCGTCCCCGCAACGGCGGCGATGACGATGGGGGCAAAGGCATGGACGGCGAAGTGGCGCAGCACCACTTCCAGCGCAAAGAGCGCGCCCGCGATGGGGGCATTGAAACTCGCCGAGACGGCGGCGGCCACTGCACAGCCCAGAAGATCGCGTCCGGTGATCCCGTCAGCGCGGATCCAGCGGCAGACCTTCGTCGAGATGACCGCGGCGAGATGCACCACCGGCCCCTCGCGCCCCGAAGACCCGCCCGAGGACAGCGTGATCAGCGACGCCGCCGCAGAAGCCAGCCCCGCCCGCGTCTCGACCCGGCCGTCGCGCAGCGCCGCGCCCTCGATCACGTCGGCGACCGAACGCACCCGCCCGTCCGGGGTGAAGCGGTGCAGGATCAGCCCAACGATCAGCCCGCCCACCGCCGGAATGGTCAGCAGCACATACCAAGGCAGTTCGGCGGCAGCGGTGTGGATCATCTCGGTCCCGCCCGCGCGGTAGAGAAACGCCTCAAGCGCCTCGATCCCCTTGCGGAAAAAGAGCGCGGCAAAACCCGCCGCGATCCCGATGGCAAGCGCGATGAACCAGAACTGGATCTGGCTCGGCCCGCGATGCACCAGCACCCGCCAGCCATCGCGGCAGGCGATCACCGCTTGGTCATACTGCTCGGAAAGGATGGATCGGTTGCGGGCCATGCCCCCATCGGCTTTGCTCGGGGTTATCCGCCCTGTGTAGGACAGGTTTCGCGCCGCGGAAACCCCCCGCTCCCCGCGGAGGTGACACAGGGGGCTCTGCCCCCTCGCGCCTTGCGGCGCTCACCCCCGGGATATTTGTGAACCCGAAGAAGCGCAGCGGTCCGGTCTTCTTCGGGTTTTCAAATATCCCGGGGGAGTCGCCCGGAACGGGCGACGGGGGCAGCGCCCCCTGCCCGGTTTCAGCCCGCGAGAAGCGCCCGGGCCGCGGCGCGGGCCTCGTCGGTGATCGTATCGCCCGAGAGCATGCGCGCGATCTCGTCCACGCGGTGGGGTCCGGGCAGCGCGGTGACGGTGGACAGCGTGGCGCCATCCAAGACGCGCTTTTCCACGCGCCAGTGATGCGCGCCGCGGGCGGCGACCTGAGGCGAATGGGTGACGACGAGGACCTGCCCGCCCGAGGCCAGCTGCGCGAGGCGGCGACCCACGGCATCGGCGGTGGCGCCGCCGACGCCGCGGTCGATCTCGTCGAAGATCAGCGTGCGGGTGCTGTCGTCGCCGGTCAGGCAGACCTTCAGCGCCAGCAGGAAGCGGCTGAGTTCGCCCCCTGAGGCGATGCGGTTGAGCGGCCCGGCGGGCGCGCCGGGGTTGGTGGCGACGGTGAAGGTTACCGCGTCGCGCCCGTCGGGGCCGGGATCGGTCGCGTCGATCTGCGTCGCGAAGACCGCGCGCTCCATCTTCAGGGGCGCGAGTTCCGCCATCACGGCCGCGTCGAGACGGCGCGCGGCGGCGCGGCGCGCCCCGGTCAGCGCATCGGCGGCGCGGTCATAGGCCTCGTCAGCCGCGCGGAGATCCTGCGCCGCCTGTCCGAGACCGGCCTCGCCCGCGTCGAGCGCGGCGAGGCGCGCGCGCAAGGTGTCGGCGAAGCCGCCCAGATCATCGGGGGCCTGCTGGTGCTTGCGCGCCAGCGCGCGGATCGCGAAGAGCCGTTCCTCGACCGCTTCGAGATCGGCGGGATCGAAGCCCAGACTGTCGAGCAGCCGTTCCAGACCGCCCGTCGCCTCGCCCAGTTCCACCAGCGCGCGCGACAGCGCCGCCTGCACCTCGTCCAGCGCCTCGCCCGCGCGGTCGGCGACGCCGTCGAGCCAGCGCGCGGCTTCGGCCATGGCGCCTTCGGCGCCGTCGCCGCCCAGAAGCTGGAAGGCGCGCGCGATGTCGTCGCGGATGCGTTCGGCGCCCTGCATGTGACGGCGGCGGGCGTCCAGCTCGCCCTCTTCGCCCGGGCGGGGGTCGAGCCGGTCAAGCTCGGCAACCGCGTGGCGCAGGAAATCCTCTTCGGCCCGCGCAGCGGCAACCTGCGACTCGAGATCGGCGAGCGCCCGGGCCGCCCGGGCGCGACCGGCCCAGGCCTGGCGCGAGGCCGCGCGCAGATCGTCATGGCCCGCGAAGGCATCGAGCAGCGCGCGGTGGCCGCGCGGGTTCAGAAGGCCGCGGTCGTCATGCTGGCCGTGGAGTTCGACCAACACCTCCGAGAGCGCGCGCAGCACTTCGCCGCTGGCGCGGCGGTCGTTGATCCACGAGGTCTTGCGGCCCTGTGCGTCGTTCACGCGTCGCAAGATCAGGTCATCCCCGGCAGGAAGTCCGGCCTCGTCCAGGATGGCGCGCGCGGGGTGGTCTTGCGTCAGGTCGAAGACCGCCGTCACCTCGCCCTGATCGGCGCCCTGCCGGACGAGCTCGGCGCGCCCGCGCCAGCCCAGCACGAAGCCGAGACTGTCGAGCAGGATCGACTTGCCCGCGCCCGTCTCTCCGGTCAGCACGTTGAGACCGGGCTGCAACTGCAGCTCGAGCCGGTCGATGATCAGCATGTCGCGGATGTCGAGGGACCGCAGCATCGCGCAGGCACCTTTCGGGGATCAGCCCTTGGGGAAGATCACAGCCATTCGCCCCGGATCATCTGGCGGTAGATCGTGGACAGCCAGTTGTTGCCGCGCACCACCGGTTCCAGACCGCGGCCCGTCAACAGGCGGAAGCTGTCCTGATACCATTCCGAGGACTGGTAGTTGAAACCCAGGATCGCGCCCGCCGTCTGCGCCTCGTCCACGAGGCCGAGCGAAAGATAGGCCTCGACCAGACGGTGCAGCGCTTCGGGCGTGTGGCTGGTGGTCTGGAAATCCTCGACCACGACGCGGAAGCGGTTGATGGCGGCGGCGAAGTGGTCACGCCTCAGGTAGTAGCGGCCGATCTCCATTTCCTTGCCTGCAAGATGGTCGAAGGCAAGGTCGAACTTCAGAATCGCGCTGTCGGCATATTCGCTGTCGGGATGGCGTTCGATCACCGCGCGCAGCGCCTGCAGAGCCTGAAAGGTCAGGCCCTGGTCGCGCCCGACCTCGTCGATCTGGTCATAATAGCTCAGCGCGAGAAGATACTGCGCATAGGCCGCGTCGTCGGTCGCCGGGTAGAAGTCGATGTATCGCTGAGCAGCGGCACGCGAATTGGGATAATCGCGGCCCTGATGATAGGCGAAAGCCTGCATGATGAGCGCGCGGCGCGACCAGGTCGAATAGGGATAAAGGCGTTCGACTTCCGAGAAGTAGTATGCCGCGTCGTCGGTGCGCCCGCGGTCGAGTTCGAATTCGCCGCGCTGGAAGATCTGTTCGGGCGTAAAGGCTTCGAGCGATTCGGTGCGGTCTGCCGCGGCGCCGCCGAAGAGACCGTCACCCCCGCCGCTGCACCCGGAGAGCGACATTGCAAGAAGTCCGATCCCGACCAGACGCAGCATTGTCTTCGTCCGCGTTTCCAGCGCTGCCCAGATCATACGTGCCATTCCTTGCCGCCGATTGCGGGGCTTGTGCCCCTGCTTTCGGTCTGTCCTAGCACATTCATTTGCGGTGCAAAACGCCTTAAGTGTCATCGCACAGGGCGTCGGGCGGGTACGGTCTCAGGCGACCTGGGGTATCTCTGACCAATGCAGACCGGCACCCGGCAGACGGTCGGTCGCGGCGTCGTCGCAGACGATCATCTCGAACGCTCCGGGCGTGGCGAAAAGCTTGCGCAAGAGCGCGTTGGTGAGCGCGTGACCGGCGCGGTTTCCGGTGTAATGGCCGATCACCGGCGCCCCGGCCAGCGCGAGATCGCCCAACGCGTCGAGCATCTTGTGACGCACCGGTTCGTCGGCATGGCGCAGGCCGCCCGGGCTCGCCACGCGTTCGCCGTCGAAGACGACCGCGTTCTCGCCCGGCGCGCCGCCAAGCGCGAGGCCCGAGGCCTGCATCGCCTCCACGTCTGATTGGCTGCAGAAGGTGCGGCTGTCGCTGAGTTCGCGGGCAAAGGTGCCGTTGTTCATCACCAGCGACTTCGACTGCCGCCCGATGGCGGCGTCGGCGAAGTCGATGTGGAAGTCGATGCGCAGCGTGTCCGACGGGTCCAGCATGGCCGAGGCGCCGTCACGTTCGACGCAGACCGGCGCAAGGATGCGGATCGCACGCACCGGGGCGGCAAGCCTGCGCAACCCGCGCGCCATGATGCCGCGCACGAAGGGCACGGCCGAGCCGTCGAGGATGGGCACTTCCGGCCCGTCGATGTCGATCAGCGCGTTATGCACGCCACATCCGGCAAGCGCCGCCATCAGGTGTTCGACGGTCGACACCGACACGCCGGCCGCATTGACCAGCCGCGTGCAGAGTTGCGTCTGTTCCACCGCGTCCCAGAGTGCGGGCACCATCGGGTCGGCCCCGGCGATATCGGTGCGGCGGAACCAGATCCCGTGTTCGGCAGAAGCCGGGTGGATGACAACGCGTGCCGGTTTGCCGCTGTGCAGGCCGACGCCTTCGAAGACGACCGGTGATTTGACGGTATGCTGCAAGGGTCCCACCCAATAGCCTGACGCCACCCCACATGGCGTCTGGTGCGCAATGGGTAAAGGGGGGGCGGGGATTGCTCAACTCACTCTTTGTAACCGAGTGAAACAGTTATGTAACGGATCGGCAAAACCCTGCCGAGGATCGCATAAAGATCTGATCTATAATGGAAAAGGGCCGCTCATGAGCGGCCCTTCCGATGCGATAAGTGACCGGTTCAGTTCGCCTGGCGGCGCAGGAAGGCAGGGATTTCGATGCGGTCCTGATCGGCCTCCTGGCCCTCGCGCGGTGCGCGGGCCTGCGCAGGTTGCGCCGATGTCGCGGCGCGCTGCCCTACGGGCGGCTGATGCCGGGGCGCGGGCGCGGGAGTGTCGGCGGCGTGGCCCGTCATCCTGTTGATGAGCGAGTTGATGCCGAACCGTGCCTTGTCCTGAGCCGGTTTGGCCGCCTGAATGGGCGCACGCAGTCCCGCGGAGGCACCTTGCGGTGCGCGCTGCGCCGCGGCACGAAGCCGTTCGAGCGTTTCGGGCGACGGAATGCCGGCCGCACGGGGCTTGGGGGCGACATAATCCTGAAGGCTGTCGTCTTCATGCGCCATCGGTTGGGGGCGGAATTCTGCCATCTGCGGCTGATAGGCCGGCACCGGCAGATCGTCTTCCTGTGCATGGAGGTCGTGATCGTCGAAGATGTCTTCGCCCAGATCGCGGGCGGCCACTTCTTCGAGGTTCATGCTGTCGAACAGGCTCGGCTCGGGGGCGCGGGCGGCGACGGGATGCTCCAGAGGCATGGCCACGGGACGCACCTCGGCGGCAACGGGCGCCGGGGCGGCGGCCTGCGCGGGCGGGGTCAGCGGCTGCTTCAGTGACCGGCGCGGCACGGGCATGTCGTGATCCATCTCGTTCGCGTCGATGCCGGTGGCGACGACGCTGACGCGCATCATGCCCTGCATGCTGGTGTCGAGCGTGGAGCCCACGATGATGTTGGCTTCGGGGTCCACTTCCTCGCGGATGCGGTTGGCGGCCTCGTCAAGTTCGAAGAGCGTCAGATCATGGCTGCCGGTGATGTTGATCAGCACACCCTTCGCGCCGCGCAGCGAGATTTCGTCGAGCAGCGGATTCGCGATGGCCTTTTCAGCCGCCTGAATGGCGCGGTCTTCGCCTTCGGCCTCGCCCGTACCCATCATGGCCTTGCCCATCTCGTCCATCACAGCACGGACATCGGCGAAATCGAGGTTGATGAGGCCCGGACGCACCATGAGATCGGTCACGCCCTTCACGCCCTGATAGAGCACGTCGTCGGCCATGGCGAAGGCTTCGGTGAAGGTTGTCTTTTCGTTGGCCAGCCGGAACAGGTTCTGGTTCGGGATGATGATCAGCGTGTCGACCACCTTCTGCAGCGCCTCGACGCCCTCCTCGGCCTGGCGCATGCGCTTGACGCCTTCGAACTGGAAGGGCTTGGTCACCACGCCCACGGTCAGAACGCCCAGCTCGCGCGCGGCCTGCGCGATGATCGGCGCGGCCCCGGTGCCGGTGCCGCCGCCCATGCCGGCTGTGATGAAGCACATATGCGCACCGGCCAGATGATCCACGATCTGCTCGATCGACTCTTCTGCCGCCGCGGAGCCGACGCTGGGGCGCGCACCCGCACCCAGACCTTCGGTCACCTTGATGCCCATCTGGATCTTCGACACCGCCCTGCTTTGCGCCAGAGCCTGCGCGTCGGTGTTGGCCACGACGAAGTCCACCCCTTCGAGTGACTTGTCGATCATGTTGTTGACAGCATTCCCGCCCGCACCGCCCACGCCGAAGACGGTGATACGGGGCTTGAGCTCTTCCTGTCCCGGCATGGAAAGGGTCAATGTCATCTGATCTGTCCGCCTGTGCTGCTGACCCGCGACTGCAACGCGGGCGTTCTTGCCATTGTCACAAGTCTATCTGCGCGACGGGCGGTCGTCACCCAAAAAACACCAATTCACCGCAAAATATGGGTAAATTTCCTTTGCTTACCCCGTGATCTTTGGTGTCCAGGCAAGATGTTGCCGATGTCACGGGGTGTTCACGCAATTGGTGGGGGACAAGCCACGCGCAGATTCGCGCGGGCCAGCGGCTAGACAATCGATGCTAAATGGCGGGCTGCTCGGCCTGCCGGTCTGTTGATCGACCTTTGTTGCATGGTATCATGAACTGGACGCGGCGTCACCCGCCCTTACCAGTTGTCGCGGAACCACTTGACCGCGCGGCGGAAGCTGCGCGCGCCATGACGGTCGACCGGCATCTCGAAGTCCCACCATTCGTCCTGCGGGCAGGCCGCGAAGAGACACAGGCCCACAGCCGTTGCAAAGCCCGGACCGGTCGCTGCCTGCGGCAGGCCATGCACCCGGAGCGGGCGGCCAAGCCGCACCTGCTGTCCGAGGATCCGGCTGGCCAGAAGGTCGAGCCCGGGGATCTGGCTGCCGCCGCCGGTGAGCACGATCTGCTGGCTGGGCAGGTGATCGAACCCTGCCGTATCAAGGCGTGCGCGCACCTCTTCGAGGATTTCCTCGACCCGCGGGCGCATGATGCCGATCAGTTCAGCGCGCGACGCGGTGCGGCGGTCATGTTCCCAATCGCCGGTCTCACCGCCGATCTCGATCATCTCGCGGTCATCGAGCCCGGTGGCATGCACGCCGCCATGCATCGTCTTGATCCATTCCGCCTTGGCCATGGGCACGCCCAGCCCCATCGAGATGTCGGCGGTGACGTGATCGCCGCCCATGCGCACGCTGTCGGCGTAGATCATGTGTTTCTTGATGAAGATCGACAGCCCCGTCGACCCGCCGCCCAGGTCGATGCAGGCGGCACCCAGTTCCTGTTCGTCCTCGACCAGCGCGGCGATCCCGGCCACATAGGACGACGACGCGATCCCGGCGAGTTCAAGGTCGCAGCGGCGGATGCAGTGGACAAGGTTCTGCACCGCGGTCGCGTTAACCGTCAGCATGTGCATGTCGGTGGCCAGGCGCATGCCGATCTGGCCGCGCGGATCGCTGAGACCTGACCTGTGGTCAAGCGCAAAGTTCACGGGCTGGGCATGCAGCACCTCGCGCCCCTCGCCGTAATCGGGCATGTCGCAACTGGCCATAACGCGCGCCACATCCTGTTCGGTGACGGTGTCGCCTTCGACATCGATCTGCCCGTCGAGGCCATAGGAGCGCGGCTCGGCCCCGGAAAAGGCCGCGATGACGTGATCCACCCGGATATTGGCCATCTTCTGCGCCGCCTGAAGCGCAGTGCGGATGGCACGTTCGGTTTCCTGCATGGCGGAGACCTCGCCGAACTGGACGCCGCGCGACCGCGTCGTGGCGGCGCCGATCACGCGGAAGCCCGATTGCCCGGCCAATGAACCGATCTCGCCGTCGTCTAGCAGGCGCGCGGTGCCGTCGAAGCGCAGCACGAGACAGGCGATCTTCGACGTGCCCACGTCAAGGATCGCCACCACGCCGCGCTGAAGCGCCTGCTTGCGCATCTGCCGCATCGCCCGTTGGGAAGTGTAGAGGTCGGTCATGGTCGGTCTCTGCTCGTCTTGTCTGTGTTATGCGGGGTCAGTTTCCTGCCAGCCCGTTGATCTGGCGCAGCTGCCGCCAGTCTCCGACGGCGGCTTCGGTCATTCTGAGGGTCGGGCGGTCGGACAGGCGCATGTCCACGACGGCGACGTCGCGGGCCAGCATGTCATAGGCCTGATCAAGGGCGATCACCCGTTCAAGCGCCTGAACCGCGCGGGTCTCGGGCAGCAAGATGCGCTGGTCCCGGTCAAGCACGACGTCCCAGCGGCGGTCACCCACCCGGACAAGCCCGCGCAGCCGGTCCTTCAGGGGGGCGGCGGCGGCGAAGAGGCGCAGCGCCTCCTCGACATGGGCGGCGGCAGCGTCGCCGGCGATCAGCGGCAGATCGGGATAATCGGTCCGCGCTTCGCCAAAACCAACGTGAACGCCCTTTTCATCGACCAGTTCGATCCCGTCACGGGTGCGCCAAACCAGCGCGGGCAGCCGTTCGACGACATCGACCTGCAGGATGCCGCCCGGCTTGATTCGCACGCGCGCTTCGCGCACGGGGTTGAGACCGGCGATTGTCGCGCGGATCACTTCGAGATCGAGATCGAAGGAGGAGACGGGGAAGTCGATCGGCACGACTTCACGGATGTCCTGCGCAACCGAGGGGCCCGCGCCATCGATCGTCATGGCATTGACCATGAATTCGGGGCGTTCCTCGATGCTTTGCCGAAGGCTGGTGATGGCCGTGTCGACGCTGTCGCGGCGCGTTTCGTCGGCCATGTAGCTGGTTACCGCCCCGAGGACGAGCGCGCAAGGAAGGCCCACGCGCAGCAACAGCCGCACGCCCGGCGTGAGCATCCAGCGCTGCACCCGGTAGGCCAGGCGCGACGGGGCCGGATCGGCCCGGCGCATCGCGGACCCGCGCGGATCGTCGGTCAGCGGTTGCATGAGGCGTCCTCGATCATCCAGCGGCACAGCGCGCCGAAGGAAATGCCCACATGCGCCGCCTGTTCAGGCGACAGCGAGGTCGGCGTCATGCCGGGCTGGGTGTTGGTTTCGAGCAGGAACAGCCCCGCAAGGCCGCGCGTCTCGTCCCAGCGGAAATCGGTCCGGCTGAGCCCCCGGCATCCCAGAACCCGATGCGCGCGCAGCGCATGCTCGAGGCAGGCGGCGGTGATGTCGTCGGGCAGATCGGCGGGCACGACATGGCGCGATCCGCCGGGCTTGTACTTGGCATCGTAATCGTACCAGCCGTCGGTCAGGATATCTGTCACGGCAAGGGCGCGGTCCCCCATCACCGTGACCGTCAGTTCGCGCCCCGGCACGAAGGCTTCGACCATCACCGTCCCGGGCATGGCGTCTGACAGAGCGGGAGGTCCGTTCGCATCTTCATGAACGAGGTAGACGCCCACGCTCGACCCTTCGTTGTTGGGTTTCACGACATAGGGCGGGGCCATGACATGGCGGCGGCGCACCTCGTCACGCGGGGCAAGCACGCTGTCGACCACCGGCAGGCCCGCCGCACGATAGGCAGCCTTGGTGCGGTCCTTGTCCATGGCCAGCGCCGAGGCCAGCACGCCCGAATGCGTATAGGGGATGCGCAGCCATTCCAGTAGGCCCTGCACGCAGCCGTCTTCGCCCCAGCGGCCATGCAGCGCGTTGAAGACGATGTCGGGGGCGGCATCCTGCAATTGCCGGGGCAGGTCGAGGCCCGCGTCGATCTCGACCACCTCGAAGCCTTCGGCGCGCAGCGCATCGATGCAGCCACGGCCCGAGGACAGCGATACCTCGCGTTCGGCCGAAAGACCGCCCATCAATACTGCCACTCTGGGGTCGTTGCCGCCCGACTGCCCCATTCACCGCCTCATGTCGCCCGGGCCTTTTCAGCCTTTGTTCTTCGGTTCCGGGTCAGGGTCGTGTTGCCTGTGAGGCCCTGCCCGGCCTTATGGTTCAGGCGTGGTTTCGCCCACGCGCATGATTTCCCATTCTAGCGTGATACCGCTTGAATCGTAAACCTTTTTTCGCACCTCTTCGCCCAGTCCTTCGAGGTCGGCGGCGGTCGCGCCGCCGGTGTTGATGAGGAAGTTGGCGTGCTTCTCGCTCATCTGCGCGCCACCTCGGCGGGCACCGCGCAGGCCTGCATCTTCGATCAGCTTCCAGGCCTTGAGATCATGCACATCGTCGGCCCGCCCGGTCGAGCTGAAGCCTGCCGGATTGCGGAAGGTGGACCCGGCGCTGCGATCCTTTGTCGGCTGGGTCGCGTCGCGTTTCGCAAGCTGGTCTTCCATCCGCGCGAGCAGCGTCTGCGCATCGCCTCGGGGCGCGCGGAACGTCGCCCCGACCAGCACCGCGCCGTCGGGCAGGTCGCTCTGGCGGTAGCGGAAGTTCAGATCAGCGGGCGTCAGCGTGACGCTGCGCCCGTCGCGCAAGACGGCGCGGGCGCTTTCCAGCACATCGGCGGTATAGCTGCCATAGCAGCCCGCATTCATGCGCAGCGCGCCGCCGATCGTGCCGGGAATGGTGCGCAGGAAGGTCAGGTCGAGCCCGGCTTCCGCCGCGCGGCGCGCGACATGGGCGTCAAGCGCCGCCGCCCCGGCGGTGACGCGGTCGCCGTCGACCGCGATGGCGTTGAAGCCGCGGCCCAACCGGATGACCACCGCCCGCAGGCCGCCATCGCGCACGATGAGGTTCGACCCGACGCCCATGGGGAACACCGGCACCGCCGGGTCGAGTGCTGCGAGAAACGCGGCGAGGTCCGCTTCGTCGGCGGGCTGGAACAGCGCGTCGGCCGGGCCGCCCACCCGCAGCCAAGTCAGATCAGCCAGCGGGCGGTCCGGGGTAAGCGTGCCGCGGGGCGTGGGCATCTGCATGGCGGTCAGCCTCCCTTGCGACGCAGCCGCTGCCACAGCGCGGCACCCGCCGCAGCGATAGCGAAGCTTGCCGGGGGCGGCAAGACAGGCGCCGCCGCGATCAGATACTCAGCGCGGCCCAAGCCCGGCGGCCCGCTGCAGCCAGCGCGCCGCATGGATCACCGGCCAGCGCAGCATCGACATGCCGCCAAGAAGTACGATCAGACCGATCCAAGGGCCGTTTTGGTAGGTGACATAACCAAGGATCGGGACGCCGACGACGATCAGCGCATAGGCGCGCCGCCAATGGTTGTCGCGGCTGGGCAGAATCGCCAGCACATTGGCTGCAAGCGCCCAAAGCGCCGCCAGGATGATCGAGGTCGTCATATGTGCCCGTCCTTCTGCCCGTTCCGCCCTTGTCGCCACGAATGGCCCGGATGGTTTTTTCCTTATTGAACGGAAAGCGGGGGCGTCTGGCAAGACCGGATTCCCCGGCCATATACACAGGCGCTATCCCTTCAGCTTCCCGGGCAGTGCGTTCGCCCAGACGCTGATCGTACCTGCGCCCAGACAGACGACCATATCGCCCGGCCGCGCCTCGGCCTTCACCAGCGCGGCGAGGTCCTCTTCCGACAAAAGGGCCAAGGCATGGCGGTGGCCGTGGCGGACAAGTCCCGCGACCAGATCATCACGCGACGCGCCCGGGATCGGATCTTCGCCCGCGGCATAGACCTCGGCGATGGCGACGACGTCGGCTTCGTTGAAGCAGGCGCAGAAATCCTCGAAGAGGTTCGACAGGCGCGTATAGCGGTGCGGCTGGTGCACGGCGATCACGCGCCCCCCCGGACGCCCAGCAATCGCCTGCCGCGCGGCGCGCAGGACGGCGGCGATTTCCACCGGGTGATGGCCGTAATCGTCGATGATGGTGACGCCGCCGACCTCGCCCACCTTGGTGAAGCGCCGGTTGACACCGCCGAAACGGGCAAGGGCCACGCGGATTTCGTCGCCGGTCATGCCCAGATGGCGCGCGACCGCGATGGCAGACAGCGCGTTCGACACGTTGTGATCGCCCGGCATGGGCAGCGTGTAGCCTTCGATCACGGTGCCGTCGGTCTGCAGCGCCACGTCGAACTGCGCTGTGCCGTTGTCGTAACGCAGGTTCACCGCGCGCACATCGGCCTGGGCGTTGAAGCCATAGGTGATCACGCGGCGGTCGGTGATCCGGCCCACCAGCGCCTGCACGTCGGCGTCATCGGTGCAGCAGACCGCGATCCCGTAGAAGGGGATGTTGGAGACGAAGTCGTAAAAGCCCTTGTGCAGCGCCTCGACCGTGCCCCAGTGCTCCATATGCTCGGGATCGATGTTGGTCACGATGGCGATGGTGGCGGGCAGGCGGTTGAAGGTGCCGTCACTCTCGTCCGCCTCGACCACCATCCATTCGCCCTGCCCCATCCGCGCGTTGGACCCATAGGCATGGATGATCCCGCCATTGACGACCGTCGGATCGAAGCCGCCCGCATCGAGCAGCGTCGCCACCATCGTCGTGGTGGTCGTCTTGCCATGGGTGCCCGCGATGGCGACGTTCGACTTCAGCCGCATCAATTCGGCGAGCATTTCGGCCCTGCGCACCACGGGCAGGCCGCGGCGGCGCGCCTCGTCCAGTTCGGGATTGCCCGTCTTGATCGCGGACGAGATCACGACGACTTCGGCGTCTTCGAGGTTCGTGGCGCGCTGCCCTTCGAAGATGAGCGCGCCCAGCGCCTCGAGCCGGTCGGTGATCTTCGAACGCTTCAGGTCGGACCCCTGCACGACATAGCCGAGGTTCAGAAGCACCTCGGCGATGCCCGACATGCCGATGCCGCCGATGCCCACGAAATGGATGGGTCCGACATCGCCGGGCAGTTTGGTGGCAGGGCTCATGCGGTCTCCTTCGCGGCCAGCGCCTCGACCAGACCGGCCAGACGCTCGGCGGCATCGGGCCTGCCGGCGGACAGCGCCGCCGCGGCCATGCGGACCGCACCGCGATCCTGCGTGAGGACAGAAATGATCTGCTGGGTCAGGGTGGTGGCGTCAAGCAGGTGTTCGGGGATCAGGATCGCGCCGCCCGCATCGACAAGGCCGCGGGCATTGGCGGTCTGATGGTCGCCGGTCGCGGCGGCGAAGGGGATGAGGATGGCGGGCCGCCCGATCACGGTCAGATCGGCGATTGTCGAGGCCCCTGCCCGTGCAATGACAAGCTGGGCTTCCGACATGCGGGCCGGCACATCGTGAAAGAAGGGCTGCACATCGGCCTTGATGCCGTGGCGGGCATAGAAGTCGGTGACGCGGGCCAGGTCCTCGTCGCGGGCCTGATGGCTGATGCGCAGGTTCGCCAGCATCGCGGACGGCAGATCGGCGATGGCCTGGGGCACCGCGTCGGACAGGATGCGCGCGCCCTGGCTGCCGCCGATCACGAGGATCTGGATCGGGTAGTCGCCGGGCGGGATGTACGGCGCCGCGGCGCGCTTCAGCACGGCGGCGCGCACCGGGTTGCCCACATGCACGCCCTTCGCGCCCTTGGGCAGCCGCGTGGGCCAGATGCCGCAGGCCACCAGCGCGACACGGCGGGCGAAGATCGCATTGACCCGGCCGAGGATGCCGTTCTGTTCGTGGATCATCCGCGGCAGGCGCAGGACCCAGGCCGCCGCCATCGCCGGGATCGTCGGATATCCGCCGAAGCCCACCACCGCCGCAGGCCGGTCGCGCCACATCGACCACGCGGCCGCCGCGACCCCCGTCGCCACGCGGACGGGCGTCAGGATCCGCGCGAGTGCGCCGCCCTGGGCGAAGCTGGCCGAGGAAACGCGCGCGATCTCGGTCGTGTGGGGGAAGCCACCAGTGTAACGCGCGCCGCGCGCATCGGTTGACAGCCTGACCCGCCAGCCGCGCGCCAGCATCACCTCGGCCAGTGCCTGGGCGGGGAACATGTGCCCGCCCGTGCCGCCCGCCGCGATGATCAGAAGCGGCGGTTTCGTCATCTGACGCGTCCGCGCAGGATATCGGCGATCTCGCCCTGCGGCCGGGTCCGGGTGAAGGCCAGCAGCATGCCCACCGCGATACCGCCCGCGATAAGAGAGGAGCCGCCATAGCTCACGAAGGGCAGCGTCATGCCCTTGGCGGGCAGCAGCCGCACCGCGACCCCCATGTTGATCATCGCCTGCACCCCGAACATGCAGGCCAGCCCCGCACCCGCCAGCCGCACGAAGGGATCGCGTTCGCGCATCAGCCGGATGAGCGAGCGCACGACGATCATCGTGTAGAGCGCGATGATGATGAGGACGAGGATCAGCCCGTATTCCTCGGCCGCAACCGCGATGATGAAGTCGGTATGCGCGTCGGGCAGCGACCATTTCACCTGCCCCTCGCCCACACCGACCCCCAGAAGCCCGCCTTCGCGGATCGCGTCTGTGGCATAGCCGAGCTGCGTGCGCGGATCGACATCGGGCGTGAGAAAGCCGTCGATGCGGCGCGCGAAATGTTCGGAATTGGCATAGGCGAAGGACCCCGCCAGCACCACCGCAGCCGCCATGCCGATCAACAGCATGATGGGCGCGCCCGCCACGAAATACATCACCCCCCACCCGAAGAGGACAAGAGCCGCCTGTCCGAAATCGGGCTGCAGCGCCAGCATCAGAACGATCGAGATGCACAGGATGAAAGACCACATTCGCCCCGGCGGCCCGCCGATCTGCTGGCTGGCCGAGATGAGCCAGGCAGTCACGACCACGAAGAGCGGTTTGAGAAACTCGGAGGGCTGCACGCTCGCGAAACCGAGCGAGAACCAGCGGACCGCGCCCTTGCCGAAATCGGTTCCGAAGACCGGCAGCAACGCCAAAGCCGCGAAGGCGAAGACAAAGCCCAAAGCCGCAAGCCGCCGCACCAGCGTGGGCGACATCATCGAGGTGATGATCATCGCCACCAATGCCATGCCGCCGAAGGCCGCCTGCCGTTCGACGTAATGGAAGGGCCCGAGCCCGTTGCGTTCGGCCAGCGGGGGCGAGGCGGCGAAGCCAAGAAGCAATCCGATCCCGCACAGGATCAGAACGCAGGACATCGTCCATTTGTCGATTGTCCGCCACCACTTGGGAAGAATGGGTTCCCCGCGTTCCGCGGGCATGGCCCCATAGACCATCTCCGTCATGGATCACCGCCTGTCTGCTGCCTCAGGTCCGCCCCTTTTCGGGGTCTGCGCATGAACTCTATCGCGAAAGCCGGGGCCGCGCCAGTCCTTCCGCCTTGCCATGGGCGGCATTTCGCGCCAGTTGACCGCGCATGGACTTCGATTGCGTGATCCTGGGCGCCGGGGCTGCCGGGCTGATGTGCGCGGGCGTCGCGGGAGGCCGCACGCTGGTGATCGACCATGCGCGCGCGCCGGGCGAAAAGATCCGCATCTCGGGCGGCGGGCGCTGCAACTTCACCAACCTGCAGGCGGGTCCCGGCAACTTCCTGTCGGAAAACCCCCATTTCGCCAAATCGGCGCTGGCGCGCTACACGCAGTGGGATTTCCTCGACCTCGTGAACCGGCACCGGATCGCCTGGCACGAAAAGACGCTGGGACAGCTCTTCTGCGATGGCCGCTCGAGCCAGATCGTCACCATGCTGATGGAAGAGACCGCACGCGCCGGGGCCGAGGTCTGGCTGCAGACCTCGCTGGCCGGCCTGTCCCATGACGGGGCGCGGTTCCGCCTGTCGCTTGATCGCGAAGGCGCGCGGGTGGACGTCACTGCCCGCGCGGTGGTGCTGGCGACAGGCGGCAAGTCGATCCCAAAGATGGGGGCGACGGGGCTGGCCTATGACCTGGCCCGCCAGTTCGGCCTGCGGGTGACCGACACGCGGCCCGCCCTTGTCCCGCTGACCTTTACGGAGGGCCGCTTCACGCCGCTGGCAGGCGTGTCGGTCCCGGTGCGGATCAGCGCAGGAGAGGCCGCGTTTGAGGAGGCGATGCTTTTCACCCATCGCGGCCTGTCGGGGCCCGCGATCCTGCAGGCCTCGTCCTACTGGCGCGAAGGCGCGGCGGTCTCGGTCAACCTCGATCCCGGGGCGCGGCTGGCAGGGGCCCTGCGCGCGGCCCGGGCGCAGGCGGGCCGCGTGGCGCTGACCACGGCGCTCTCCGCGCATTTCCCGGCACGCTTCGTCGATCACATCGCGGCCGACTTCGGCGTCGCGGGAAAGCTCGCCGACCAGTCGGACCGGCGCATCGACGATCTCTGCGCGCGGCTCAGTGACTGGCGTCTGACGCCCGCGGGGTCGGAAGGATACCGCACGGCGGAAGTCACGCTGGGCGGGATCGCGACAGACGAACTGTCGTCCCAGACGATGGAAGCGCGCAAGGTCCCCGGCCTTTTCGCCATCGGCGAGGCGGTGGACGTGACCGGCTGGCTCGGCGGTTACAACTTCCAGTGGGCGTGGTCTTCCGGCCATGCGGCAGGCCTCGCGATCCGCGCGCGGCTGGGCTGAGCGCGCGGACAGGAACGCGTCCCCTGCTTCTTCGGGTTCACAAATATCCCGGGGGGTCGCGCGTCAGCGCGATGGGGGCAGAGCCCCCTTCCCGGCCAGCCGCCCGCGCACCTCGGCCACGAAATCCTCGCCGCGCTTCTCGAAGTTGTCGTACTGATCGAAGCTGGCCGCGGCGGGGGCCAGAAGCACGGTGTCGCCCGGTTCGGCCTCGGCCATGGCGCGTTCGACGGCGCGGGCCATGGTGGTGCAGATCTCGGTCTCCGTCTCGAGCTGGAGCGCGAAGGCGGCAGCCTCGCGCCCGATCACATAGGCCTTGGCGACGTTCCCCTTGGCCGCGTTCAGTGCCGCCACCCCGCCCTCTTTCTCAAGCCCGCCACAGATCCAGCGGATGCGCGGGAAGGCCTGCAGCGCCTTGAGCGCGCTGTCCACGTTCGTGGCCTTGCTGTCGTTGACGAAGATGACGCCGCCGGCTTCGGCGATGCGCTGGCTGCGGTGGGGCAGTCCGGGGAAGGTGTGAAAGGCGGCCTCGATCTCGCGCGGGGCAAGGCCGAGGGCGCGCGCGGCGGCATAGGCGGCGCAGGCGTTCTGGTGGTTGTGCGCGCCCGGCAGACCCGCCACCCCGCGCAGGTCGATCGACGCGGTCTGGCGGCCCTTGCGCCACTCGGCCAGAAACCCCTTGCGGGCAAAGACGCGCCAGCCCGGGCCCGACAGCTTCTGCGTGGCCGAGATGCGGATGACGCGGTCGTCGCCCGGCCCTTCGGACAGCTGATTGGCCAGAAAACGGCCCTCCAGCTCGTCCACGCCGATCACCGCGCGGTCGGGGCCGCCTTCGGCCAGAAGCCGGCGCTTGGCCGCGAAATAGCCGCCCATCCCGCCGTGACGGTCAAGGTGATCGGGCGAGAGATTGGTGAACAGCGCCACGTCCGGCGTCAGCGCGCGGGCCAGTTCGATCTGGTAGCTGGACAGTTCCAGCACGATCACCGCACCGTCGCCCGGCGGATCGAGATCAAGCACGCCGCGCCCGATATTGCCCGCCAGCTGCGCGTCGCGGCCCGCTTGGCGGAAGATATGATGGATCAGCGCGGACGTGGTGGACTTGCCGTTCGATCCGGTCACCGCGATCACCCGGGGCAGGGTGTCGAACTCCTCCCATTCGGAGGTGGCGAGGGACCGGAAGAACAGGCCCACATCATTGTCGACCGGCACGCCCACGTCGAAGGCGGCGGCGATGGCCGGGTTTGGGCGGGGATAGAGATGCGCGATCCCCGGCGAGGTCACCAGCCGCGCGACATCGTCGAAGGCACCTGCGCGCGTGAGGTCGCGGGGGGCGAAGCCTTCGGCTTCGGCGCGGGCGCGGGCCTCGGGGTTGTCGTCCCAGACCACGACCTGCGCGCCGCCCGCCTGCAGCGCGCGCGCCGCCGTCAGACCGGACCGGCCAAGGCCGAGAACGGCAATGGTCTGTCCTGTCACGCCCTGTACCGGAATCATGCGCCACCCCCTGTCCGACCGGGCGCGAGAGTGTCTTGGGCGGCGGTCCGGCGCAAGATGGGCTCAGTCCGAAGCGGCGCGGGCGCGCAGGGTGGCCATCGCCTCATCCGCGCGGGTCGAAGGCACGAAGGCGTGGTCGTGGTGAAAGCCCGCGACCATGTTGCAGGGAATGCCCCGAGCGGCGAGCGCAGCAGCCACCGCCGGCGTCAGCCCCACCCCATCAAGCGCGGAATGAACCCGCAGCGTGATCCGCGCCATGGGGAGCGAGATATCCGCGCCCGCCGCCCGTGCGGCATCCATCGGCAGGATCAGGGTAACGGCCTCGTCTTCGCGGATCAGGGCGAAGGCGCTGGGTGCGAGAGTGGCGGCGCGGTCGGGCGGGAAAGCGGCGAAGACCCAAGGGCCGGGGTCGAGCACCGGGTCCATGCCTGCGATCATCGCTTTGGTGTCGCGCACTACCATGGCAGGGTTTTGCGGTCGCGGAAGAAGCCGCCGGTGGGGCCGTCATCGGGCAGGCGGGCCAGCCAGAGGGCGGTATCCGCACCTTCCTCGGGCGTGCGGTCGGCCCCTGCCCCGCCCATGCGGGTCTGCACCCAGCCGGGGCACATCGCGTTGATCTTTATGCATTTCGGCAGATCGCGCGGCAAGGCGTGCGTCAGCGCGTTGAGCGCGGCCTTGGCCACGCCATAGGCACCCGGCCCTTCGAGACCGGCCGAGAAACTGCCCCAGTCAGACGAGACGTTGACGATGCGGCCCCATCCTTTCGCCTCCATGTGCGGGCGGCAGGCACCGATCAGGTGATAGGGGCCGTGGACCATGACCTGCATCGAGGTCTCGAAGCCCAGCGGGTCCTCCATCATCGAGGTCTCGATGAGGACGCCCGCATTGTTCACCAGCACGTCCACGCCCCCGATCCGGGTGAGCGCGGGGCCGAAAGTGTCGGGGTCTTCGAGGTCGAGATACACCCAGTCGCAGTCGAGCGCCTGCGCAGCCTGACGGCCCGCCATCGGGTCGCGCGCGCCGATGAAGACGCGGTGATCTTCGCGCAGGCCGCGGGCGATGGCGAAGCCGATCCCGCGGTTCGCGCCGGTGACGAGGGCTGTTTTCATGGGAATAGGGTAGTGGCCCGGTGGGGGACGCGCAACGGGTCGGGGCGGGGCAGCGCGACGACGCCCTGTTCTACCGCACCTTCAGCGTCGCCAGACCGATCATCGCGAGGATCAGGGAAATGATCCAGAAGCGGATCACGATCTGCGGCTCAGCCCAGCCCTTCTTTTCGTAATGGTGGTGGATGGGGGCCATCAGGAAGACGCGCTTGCCGGTGCGCTTGAAGTAGAGAACCTGGATTATGACGCTCATCGCCTCGACCACGAAGAGCCCGCCGACGACAGCCAGGACCAGTTCGTGCTTGGTCGACACCGCGATGGCGCCCAGCGCGCCGCCAAGTGCCAGCGAGCCGGTGTCGCCCATGAAAACGGCCGCCGGTGGCGCGTTGTACCACAGAAAGCCCAGCCCCCCGCCGAACAGCGCGGCGCAGAAGATCAGGATTTCGCCCGTGCCGGGGACGTAATGCACATCGAGATATTCGGTGAAATCCACCCGCCCCACGGCGTAGGCGATGATGCCAAGTGTTCCGGCAGCGATCATCACCGGCATGATGGCGAGCCCGTCCAGACCGTCGGTCAGGTTCACCGCATTGGCGCTGCCCACGATCACGAGGACGGCGAAGGGCACGAAGAGCACGCCCATGTAGACCAGCACATCCTTGAAGATGGGCAGCGCGAGCTGGTTGGTCAGGCTTTCGGGGTGGAGCCATGCCGCCCAATACCCCGCGATGGCCGCGATCAGGATGCCGAGCGCGAGCCGCAGCTTGCCGGGCACGCCCTTGGTGTTCTGCTTGGACACCTTGGCGTAATCGTCGGCGAAACCGATCATCGCGAAGGACAGTGTCACGAACAGAATGAGCCAGACAAACCCGTTGTCGAGCCGCGCCCAAAGCAACGTGGAGGTCGCAAGCGCGCCGACGATCAGAAGGCCCCCCATCGTGGGCGTTCCAGCCTTGGAGAAATGCCCTTCGGGACCGTCTTCGCGGATCGGCTGGCCCTTGCCCTGACGGCGGCGCAGCACGTTGATGAGCGGGCGACCGAAGAGAAAACCGAAGATCAGTGCGGTTAGGAAGGCGCCGCCTGCGCGGAAGGTTATATATCGGAAAAGATTGAAGAAATCCCCTCCATCCGACAGCGCGGTCAACCAATAGAGCATCGTGGAGGCCCCTATCCTTCGTCCAGGGCGCTGCCATGGCCCATTTTGCGGATGGCGTCAACGACCGCCGAAAGCCCGGTGGAGAGCGACGCCTTCACCAGCACGACATCGCCGGAATCGAGCTTGCGGGGGATGGCGGCGGCCATCTCGGCGGCAGTGTCGGTATGCAGGCCGCGCTTGGATTCGGGCAGCGCCTCCCACAGCGCGTCCATGAGGGGGCCGACGCAATGGACGAGGTCGATGCTGGCCATGGCGGGCAGATGGGCCAGCGCGGCATGCATGGCCGCCTCGTCGGGGCCGAGCTCCTTCATGTCGCCGATCACCGCGATGCGGCGGCCGCGGCTGACGCGGCCCGTATCGTCGCGCGGGGCGAGCGAGGCGAGCACGCCCAGCGCGGCCTCCATCGAGGTGGGGTTGGCATTGTAGCTGTCGTCGATGAGTTCCAGCCGAAGGTCATTGTCGACCGGGTCGAGGCGGATCGTCTCGCGCACGCCGCGCCCCTTGTAGGGCGACCAGCGCCCCAGCGACTGCGCGGCAAGCGCCAGATCCGCGCCCAGCGCCTGCGCGGCGGCGAGCGCGCCCAGCGCGTTCATCGCGAAATGCGTCCCCGGGGTGGCCAGCTTGAACAGAAGCGGCGTGCCCTGTGCGTCAGCCTCGATCACCGTCACCTCGCCCTGAAGCTGGACCGCGCGCAGGACGTGATCATGTGCGCCGCGCCCGAAGCCGAGGATGCGCGCGCTACGGGCTTTGGCGCGGGAAAACAGGATCGGCGCCTGATCGACATCGGCGTTGAGCACGGCGCTGCCGCCGGGTTCGAGGCCTTCGAGGATGTCGGATTTCTCTTCGGCGATGGCCTCGAGAGACCCCAGCGCCTCAAGATGGGCGGCGGCGATGGTGGTGATCATGGCGACATGGGGTCGTGTCATGCGCGCAAGCGGCGCGATTTCGCCCCGGTGGTTCATGCCGATCTCGATCACGGCATATTCAGTGTCGGCAGGCATGCGCGCCAGCGTCAGCGGCACGCCCCACTGGTTGTTGTAGGAGGCGACGCTGGCATGCGTGCGGCCTTGATCGGCCAGCATCTGTGCCAGCATTTCCTTGGTTGAAGTCTTGCCGACGCTGCCGGTGATGGCCACGACACGGGCAACGGTGCGGTCGCGGCCCGCGCGGCCCAGCGCCTCGAGCCCCTTCTGCACGTCATCGACGATGAGAAGCGGTGCGTCGGTGTCCACGTCTTCGGGGATATAGGACACCATCGCCGCCGCAGCGCCCTTGGCCAGCGCCTGCGCGACGTAATCATGCCCGTCGCGCAGCGCCGTGAGCGCGACGAAGAGATCGCCGCGCTGGAGCGTGCGGGTATCGATCGAGATGCCCGTGGCGGCCCAGTCGCCCTGGGCCAGTCCGGAAGTGGCGCAGGCGGCGTCGGATGCGGTCCAGAGGGTCATGCCCTGCCTTTCTCCAAGGCCGCCACGGCGACCGAGGCCTGTTCGACATCATCGAAGGGCAGCACGGCATCGCCGATGACCTGCCCGGTTTCATGCCCCTTGCCCGCGATCAAAAGCGCGTCGCCTGCGGTGAGCGCGGCGACGCCGCGCAGGATCGCCTCGGCCCGGTCGGGGATTTCGGTGGCGCCCGGGGCGCCTGCAAGGACGGCGGCGCGGATGAGGCTCGGGTCTTCGCTGCGGGGGTTGTCGTCGGTCACGATGACGGTGTCGGCGTTGTCATGCGCGGCCTGCCCCATCAGCGGGCGCTTGGTGCGGTCGCGGTCGCCGCCCGCGCCGATGATGGCGACAAGCCGTCCCATGACATGCGGGCGCATGGCGCGCAGCGCGGTGGCGACGGCGTCGGGGGTATGGGCGTAATCGACATAGACCGCGGCACCATTGGCGCGCGTGGCGGCAAGCTGCATGCGCCCGCGCACGGTGGTCAGGTGCGGGAGCGTCGCGAAGACGGCGGCGGGGTCGTCTCCGGCGGCAATGCAGAGCCCGCAGGCGAGAAGCACGTTTTCCGCCTGAAAGCCCCCCACGAGGTTCAGCCGCTGCACCTGCGGCGCGCCCCGCCAGGCAAAGCGGATGTCCTGCCCCGTGGCGTCGAAGCGCTGGGAGATGAGGTTCAGATCGCCCATGCCGCGCCCCACGGACAGAAGCGTTTGGCCGCGGGTGCGGGCGATCTCGGCCATGGCATCGCCGCGCGGGTCGGCCAGATTGATGACCGCCACGCCGCCCGGCGGCAGGACACGGTCGAACAGGGCCGCCTTGGCGGCGAAATAGGCCTCGAAATCGGAGTGGTAGTCGAGATGATCCTGACTGAGGTTGGAAAACCCCGCCGCGCGGACTTGCACCGCATCAAGGCGGCGCTGGTCAAGCCCGTGGGAAGACGCCTCCATCGCCGCATGGGTGATGCCGGCCGCCGCCGCCTCGGCCAGAACGCGGTGAAGGGTGATCGGTTCCGGCGTCGTATGCGCCAGCGGCGCGGTGAAGGCGCCTTCGACGCCGGTCGTGCCTACGTTCACTGCAGGGTGGCCCAGTTCCGTCCAGATCTGGCGCACGAAGGTGGCCACGGACGTCTTGCCGTTGGTGCCGGTGACCGCGACCATGGTCGCGGGCTGCCCCCCGAACCACAGCGCCGCCGCATGGGAGAGTGCAGAGCGCGGGTCTTCGGCCACGACCAGCGCGGCCCCTGCGGCCATGACCGCATCGCGCACCATGTCGGCGCCCGCCGCATCGGTCATCACCACTGCCGCGCCCCGGTCCAGCGCCGCCGACACGAATTCCGCGCCATGCACCTTTGTGCCCGGCAGCGCCGCGAAAAGGTATCCTTCCTTAACCTGCCGGCTGTCCACGGCCAGCCCCAAGATCAGCGGGTCAAGGCCCGTCCCGGACCGAAGTCCCAGATCGCCCAGTGTTCTTGGCCCCGTGCCCATCCGCCCCCGCTGACGCTAGTTTGATGTGAGCGTTATATCAGGGGTGGAGCGGGGTTCAACTTGGGGCCTGAGCCCCAGAAGCGGCGCGACCCGCGCGATGAGTTCGGCAGCGACAGGCACCGCCGTCCAGCCCGCGGTGCGGCGCGGTTCGGCCCCCGAGGTATCGACCGGTTCGTCGAGCGTCACGACGAGCACGTATTTCGGATCATGCGACGGGAAGATCGCGGCGAAGGTGGCGATGACCTTGTCGTCGTAGTAACCGCCACCGCGGGCCTTTGGCTTGTCCGCCGTGCCGGTCTTGCCGCCGACGGCATAGCCCGGCACCTCGCCGAAGCTGGCGGTGCCTTCGGTCACGGTCGCGCGCAACATGGCGCGCGATGCGGCGGCGGCTTCTTCGGACATGACGCGGGGGCCAAGCTGCGGACCGGACTGCTTGAGGATCGTGGGGCTGACATATTGGCCGCCATTGGCGATGGCCGCATAGCCCGCGGCCAGATGCATGGCCGTGGTCGAAAGCCCGTGGCCATAGGAGATCGTCATGGCCGAAAGCTCGGACCAGTTGGGCGGCAGGAGCGGCTGGCCTCCCGCGGCCTCGGTGATCTCGAACGGCGTCGGGTCGAGCATGCCGAGACTGTCGAGGAAGGCGCGCTGACGTTCGGCCCCGATCATCTGGGCGATGCGCGCCGTGCCGATGTTCGACGACTTCGTGATCACCTTCGTGACATCCATGCTGTTGCCGTAATGGCGGAAATCGGTGATCGCGAAGCGGCCCCAGCGCAGCGGGCCACGAGTGTCGATGATGGTGTCGGGGCGCACGAGGCCAAGATCGATCGCCTGCGCGGTCGTGAAGATCTTGAAGGTGGATCCCAGTTCATAGACGCCCTGCACCGCGCGGTTGAACAGCGGGCTGTCGGCGGGTTCGCCTTCGGTCGGCGGGCGGGGGCGGTCGTTGGGGTCGAAGTCGGGCAGCGAGACGACCGAGATCACCTCGCCCGTGCGGACATCCATCAGGATCGAGGTGGCGCCCTTGGCGTTCATCAGGCGCATGCCGCCGGCCAGAACCTCTTCCGCCGCGGCCTGAACGGTGAGATCGAGGGCAAGTTCCAGCGGGCGGCCGCCATTGGCGGGGTCGCGCAGCCAGTCGTCGAATTGACGTTCCACACCCGCGACGCCGATCACTTCGGCTGCGGTGACGCCTTCCTTGCCGAAGCCCGCGCCCCCCAGCACATGCGCGGCCAGCCGCCCGTTGGGGTAAAGCCGCATCTCGCGCGGACCGAAGAGAAGGCCCGGTTCGCCCAGATCGTGCACCGCCTGTTTCTGTTCGGGGCTGATGCGCCGCTTGATCCAGAGGAACTTGCGGTCACCGGTGAAGTCGCGCAGCAGGCGGTCGGCATCGAGATCGGGGAAGATCTCGGCCAGACGGCGCGCGGCCCCTTCGGGATCGACCATCTGGGGGGGCTGGGCATAAAGCGCGTGGGTCTCGAAATTCGTGGCCAGAAGCCGGCCGTCGCGGTCGACGATGTCGGCACGCTGCATGGCGATCTGCGCGCCCTGCGCGCGCGCCACCGGTTCCACCGGTTCGGAGGTGGCCAGAATCCCCATCCGCGCGCTCACCACGAGGAAGGCACAGAAGAAGACCATCGCAAGCACCAGAAGGCGGCTTTCGGCCCGGGCGCGGTCGCGGTCCTGCATTTCCTCGTGCCGCAGGCGGATGTTCTCGCGCTCAATGACGTCGGGGTTCTGCCCATGGGCGCGGGCATGCAGGATGCGGGCCAGCGGGCGCAGCGGCGTTCGGGTCATGGCACTTGCCCGTCTTCGGGCCCGTCTTCGGGGGCGTTCGCGGCCGAGGCATCGACGGGATCGGTGATCGGCAAAAACGGCTCGGGCGGGAAGGCGACTTCGTCGATGCGGCCAAACTGGTCGGCGCGCAGCGGCATAAGGCCCAGCCGGTCAAAGTTGATCACGGCCAGTTCCCGCAGCCGTTCGGGCCGGTTGAGATAGGCCCATTCGGCGCGCAGCACGCTGAGCCGGGCCTGCGCCGTGCCGATGTTGCCTTGCAGCTGCCGGGTCTCGTCGCGCACGGCCTGGGTAAGGTAATTTTCGCGGTAGGCCCAGAAGGCCAGCCCGATCACGCAGAACGCTGTGAGGATGTAGAAAAACGCCCTCATCCGCCCCGCCTTTCGATCTGCGGCATGCCGAGCGCGGTGGGATCGACCGTGCCTGCGGGCGCATCGGTGCGGCGCGCGATGCGCAGCCGGGCCGACCGGGCGCGCGGGTTGGCGGCGGTTTCCTCGTCCGAGGGGGCGATGGCCTTGCGGGTGACAAGGGTGAAGCGCGGCGTCTCGCTGCCTGCGTCGGGGGCATAGCGGTTGGCGCGCCCACCCTGCCCCGACCGCGCCTGCAAGAACCGCTTGACCATGCGGTCCTCGATCGAATGGAAGGTGACGACGGCGAGCCAGCCGCCGGGGGCCAGCGCGCGCTCCGCTGCCATGAGCCCGCGGTGAAGCTCACCGTATTCGTCATTCACCGCGATGCGCAGCGCCTGAAAGCTGCGGGTGGCCGGGTGGCTTTGCCCCGGTTTCGGGCGCGGCAGGCAGCCTTCGATCAGCCGGGCGAGTTCGGTTGTGCGGGTGATCGGGGCTTGCGCCCGGGCCCGGACAATGGCGCGCGCGATCCGGCGCGAGGCGCGTTCCTCGCCGTAATGGTAGAGGATGTCGGCCAGCGCCTCTTCGGAGACGGTGTTGACGATGTCGGCAGCCGAGAGCCCGTCCTGCGACATGCGCATGTCGAGCGGGCCGTCGCGCAGGAAGGAAAAGCCCCGTTCGGCCTGGTCGAGCTGCATGGACGACACGCCGAGGTCGAGCACGACGCCGTCGAGGCCGGTCGCGGCTTCGTCGAGACGCGAGAAGACGCCCTGCCACATCACCAGCCGGTCGCCGTAGCCGTCAGCCCAGGCGCGGGCCATGTCGAAGGCGAGCGGGTCGCGGTCGATGGCGATGACGCGGTCCGCACCTGCGTCGAGCAGCGCGCGCGTATAGCCGCCCGCGCCGAAGGTGCCGTCGGCCCATGTGCCGCGCACGGGCGCCACGGCCTCGATCAGCGGGTCGATCAGGACAGGAACATGGGGGGCATTGTCATTACGGGGGGCCAGCGGTTTGGCAGCAGCCGCCATCGCGTCACCCCGCGTCTATGCCGTCGAGGAAGATCAGCGGATCGACATCTTCGCCCAGACTGTCTAGCCAGGCTTCGGTCTTGGCCAGTTCCTCGGTCTCGTAGGTCTCGGGCTTCCAGATCTGGAAGGTGTCGCCGGCGGCGATGAAGAAGGCCTCGTCGTCCAGCCCGATCTTCTGGCGCAGCTTCTGCGGCAGGACCAGACGGCCGGTTTCATCCACCGATGTGGGCAGGGATTGGCCGTGAAACAGGTTCTGGAGCGCCTTGCGTTGCGCCGAGCCGCGCGGCAGACGGTCGATCCGGGCATCGACTTCAGCGATGGCCTCCATCGTGTAGCATTCGAGAAAGCTGCGGCGGTGGTCGCCATAGACGATGATGAGTTCGGGGTTCCGGCCGGTATCCCAATTGGGATCGCAGGCTTCGAGCACGCGACGGAAAAGGGCCGGGATCGACACCCGCCCCTTTGCATCCACCTTGTGGGTGCTTTCGCCTCTGAACCTGCGGCTCACGCCCGTAGTCCCTTTCGCCCGCGCCCCCGCGCTCTCCCCTGTTCTGAATAGGAAACGGCGGGTCGATCAGCTGCCATTGATCGACCCGCCGCCCTCGTCCCGCCTTGGCGGGGTTTCCGACTGCGCGCGCCACCTGGGGGGATGTCTGCTCGCCCGCGCGCCGGATCCGTTAGATGAGAGTTGCCTGTATGAAACCTTGCCTTTGGTTTTTTGTTCGGGGTCGTTTGGCGCCCCATCTGTCGTTCTCATCCGATGGCCAAGGGATCGCATGGGAATTCATGGAAATCAATGGTTTTTTGCGAGTTTTCGCACAGGATGTTGTTTGCCAGACTGCCTCAAGACAAGACTTGGTGCAGCTTGAAAGACCTGCATTACTGCTTCTGGTAGGATCATACACCCAGATCGCAAGATGTTGTGTCGCCTTTGAGTTGCAGCGGTTTCCCCTGATTTCCCATATGAATCCGGATTTTCCTGCGATCAGATCGGAAAACAGGCACAGAACCCCAGCCAGAACCCGTCAGGCAGGGTGATTCCGGGCGAGGACGCGCAGGTGATTCGCCTGCGGCCGCGCATCGGTGGGATGAATTCCCGTGGCGAACGGGCGGATCGGCCCCGTCAGGCCATCCCGCCCCGGATCAGCCGGTCGGCCAGCCGGGCATAGGCCTCGGCCATCGGGGTGTCGCCCGCCGCGATCGGCGTGCCGCCGTCGCCCGCGAGCCGCGTGTCGAGATCGATGGGCAGTTGCGCCAGAAGCGGCACGCCGATCTTTTCGGCCTCGGCCGCGACGCCGCCCTGTCCGAAGATGTGGTGCTGCGATCCGCAATCGGGGCAGACGAAGACGGACATGTTCTCGATCAACCCCAGGATCGGGGTCTTCAGCGTGTTGAACATGTCGATCGCCTTGCGCGCATCCAGAAGGGCCACATCCTGCGGGGTCGAGACGACGATGGCGCCCGACACCTCGGACCGGGTGCACAGGGTGAGCTGCACATCCCCCGTGCCCGGCGGCAGATCGACGATCAGCACGTCGAGCTTGCCCCACTCCACCTGCCCCAACATCTGCTGGAGCGCGCCCATCAGCATCGGTCCGCGCCAGATAACGGCCTTGGACTCTTCAAGCATGAGGCCGATGGACATCATCGTGACGCCATGCGCCTTCAGCGGAATGATCGTCTTGCCGTCGGGCGAGGCGGGGCGCTGGTTCACGCCCATCATCCGCGGCTGCGACGGCCCGTAGATATCGGCGTCCAGCAGACCGACCTTGCGCCCGGCGCGCGCCAGCGCCACGGCGAGGTTGGCCGAGACGGTCGACTTTCCGACACCCCCCTTCCCCGACCCGATGGCGAGAATGCGGTCGACGCCCGAAGGCTTCATCGGGCCTTCCTGCGGCTTGGGGTGGCCGCCGATCTTGAGGCTGGGCGCGGGCGGCTTCTGCGCGGGCCCATGCGCGGTGAGCGCGACCGAGGCGCGCGCGACGCCAGAGATGGCGGACACCGCCTGTTCGACCGCCTGCCGCAGCGGCTCCATCTGCTGGGCGATGGCGGGGCTGGGTGCCTCGATCACGAAGCGGACAGTGTCGCCTTCGATGGTGAGCGCACGAATCATGTCGCGGCTGAGAAGGGTGCCGCCATCGGGCAGGGAAAAGCGGCCCAGCACCTCGTCGATCCGGTCGCGCGTCACGGTCATGGTTCTCTCCTTCTCGTTCTGCCGCTTTAAGTGGCATGTCGGCTGGCAGGTGCAAGGCTCTTCCGAGCCCGCGCCACAAACCCGGGCACTCTGCCTGAAAAAGATGCAGACACCCCATGTGCCTTGTGCATAGCTGCATTGCAGCAATTTCTATTGTGCAACCGCAGCAATCGCCTAATTTTGGTATCAACACAGACCGACGGATGAGCAGACCGGTGGCGATGATGACCGACGCAATCCTTGCACTGGGGCAGGCAAAAGCCCCTCTGCAGCAAAGGCTTGCAGAGATCGCCGGGGCCTTGGGGCGCTGGCGCCTCTACCGCTGGACGCTGGCAGAAATGTCGGCGCTGTCAGACCGCGCTCTGGCCGATCTGGGCCTGCACCGGTCGACGCTGAAACGGGTGGCGTGGATCGCCGCCCACGAAACATAAGGATCGGACCCCATCCTCCTCCCGGGGTCTGTATTCTGGCTGCGACATCGACTCCTCCCTTGGTGTCGCAGCATTTTTCTTCCCCGGGCCTCTGGCCCGGACCCGAACGGCCGGTGCGCTTCTCCTCCTCCCTTGCGCGCCGGACGCCACAGCGCCCGGACCCTTCTCCTCCTCCCTTGGGGACGGGCGCGAAAAGGACGGCGGCCCCTCTCCTCCTCCCTGGGGTCGCCGTTTCCTTTTTCAGGGGGCTTTCAGATCAGAACGGAATATCGTCGGGCGCGGTGACGAAGCGGGCGACGACCTTCTTGGTGCCTGCCTTGTCGAAGTCGATTTCCAGCTTGTCGCCTTCGATCGCGATGACCGCGCCATAGCCGAATTTCTGGTGGAAGACCCGATCGCCCAGCGTGAAGGCCGACACCGCGTCAAGGTCGATGATGGTATTGCGCGCCTCGCGCGGCTGGGACAGGCCGTGCTGGCCCGCGCGCGATTGCAGCCGTTTCCAGCCGGGGGAATTGTAGACATTGGCTTCGGCCACGCGGGCCTCGATGCCAGATGCAGGCCCTGACGCAGGCGCCGCCGCGCCATAGCCGCCGCTATACAGGCCCGGCGGCGTGAGCACATCGACATGCGCCTCGGGCAGTTCGTCGATGAAGCGCGAAGGCAGCTGCGACTGCCATTGCCCATAGACGCGGCGGTTGCCCGCGAAGGAAATCGTGCAGACCTCTTCCGCGCGGGTGATGCCGACGTAAGCCAGCCGGCGCTCCTCCTCGAGGCCCTTGAGGCCGCTTTCATCCATGCTGCGCTGCGACGGAAACAGCCCGTCTTCCCAGCCCGGCAGGAAGACGGCGGGAAATTCCAGCCCCTTGGCGGCGTGAAGTGTCATGATGCTGACCTTCTCCTCGCTCTCGGCGCTGTCGTTGTCCATGATGAGCGAGACATGTTCGAGAAAGCCCTGCAGGTTCTCGAATTCCTCTAGCGCCTTCACCAGTTCCTTGAGGTTCTCCAACCGCCCCGGCGCCTCGGGCGTCTTGTCGTTCTGCCACATTGCGGTGTAGCCGGACTCGTCAAGGATGATCTCGGCCAGCTCCACATGGGTCACGTCCGGGTCGCCCGCCATCCGGCCCCAGCGGCGGATATCGTCGACCAGCTGCTGCAGCTCCGAACCCGCCTTGCCCTTGATCAGGCCCGCCTGCACGGCCAGCCGGGCCCCGTCGACCAGCCCCGTGCCGTTGGCGCGCGCGGTCTTCTGGATGATCTGCTGCGCCTTGTCGCCGAGACCGCGCTTGGGCGTGTTGAAGATGCGCTCGAACGCCAGATCGTCTTCCGGCGTCGTGACCACGCGGAAATAGGCCATGGCATCGCGGATCTCGAGCCGTTCGTAGAAGCGCGGGCCGCCGATGACGCGGTAAGGCAACCCGATGGTGAGGAACCGGTCCTCGAAGGCGCGCATCTGGTGCGAGGCGCGGACAAGGATCGCCATGTCGTCAAGGCCGAAGGACCGCAGGCCGCGGGTGCCGCGCTGCATCGCCTCGATCTCGTCGCCGATCCAGCGGGCTTCTTCTTCGCCGTCCCAATGGCCGATGAGGCGGACCTTCTCGCCGTCGTTCTTGTCGGTCCAGAGCTCCTTGCCGAGACGGCCCTCGTTGCCCCGGATCACGCCCGAGGCGGCGGCAAGGATATGCGGGGTGGAGCGGTAATTCTGTTCCAGCCGCACGACATGGGCGCCGGGGAAGTCCTTCTCAAACCGCAGGATGTTGCCCACCTCGGCCCCGCGCCAGCCATAGATCGACTGGTCGTCGTCGCCCACGCAGCAGATGTTGCGGTGGCCCGCCGCCAGCAGCCGCAGCCAGAGATACTGGGCGACGTTGGTGTCCTGATATTCGTCGACGAGGATATAGCGGAAGCGATGCTGGTATTGTTCGAGCACGTCCGGGTGCGTCTGGAAGATCTGCACGATGTGCATCAGCAGGTCGCCGAAGTCGACGGCGTTCAACTCGATCAGGCGGCGCTGATACTGGGCGTAGAGCGCGACGCCCTTGTGGTTGTAGGCGCCCGCGTCAGCTGCGGGGACACGGTCGGGCGTCAGCGCGCGGTTCTTCCAACCGTCGATGATCGAGGCGAGCTGCCGCGCGGGCCAGCGTTTGTCGTCGATGTTCGCCGCCTGCACGAGTTGGCGCAGAAGCCGCAGCTGGTCGTCGGTGTCGAGGATGGTGAAGTTCGACTTCAGGTGTGGGGCCGCGCGATCCCCTTCGGCCTGCCCGCAGATCAGTTCGGCGTGCCGGCGCAGGAGCTTCACGCAGATTGCGTGGAAGGTGCCAAGCCAGGGCATGCCTTCGACGCCTTGGCCGAGCATCTGGCCGACGCGGTTTTTCATCTCGCGCGCAGCCTTGTTGGTGAAGGTGACCGCAAGAATCTGGTCTGGCCGTGCCTTTGCCTGCGTCAGCAAATGCACGATGCGCGCGGTCAGCGCCTTGGTCTTGCCGGTGCCCGCGCCTGCCAGCATCAGCACCGGGCCGTCGAGGCGCTCCACCGCCTCGCGCTGCGCGGGGTTCAGCCCGTCGAGATAGGGCACGGGCCGGGCCGCCAAAGCGCGGGCCGACAGCGAGGGGCGCTCAAAAGTGCCGGGGTCGTCGAAACTGCTCATGCGCGCGATGATAGCGCGGGCCCGGCCCGAGGGGAAGAAGAGTTCCGGGAATGTTCCGGCCGTTTCCTGCATTTTCCGCCCCGTCTTGCCGGGCGGGCACGCTGTGGCATAATCTGGTGGAAACAGGCAGGGGACCTTCGATGGAACAGGGGCTTCGGGTCGTCTTTCAGACGCGGTATTCGTTCCTGGGCAGCTCGGGCTGGCGGTCCGAGGCAAGCAAGAATGCGGCCGTTCTGTTCGATCCCGAGCGGCTGGCGCGGCGGTTCGATCTGTTCTGCCGGATGAACCTTGCCTGCCTGCGCGACCAGACCGACGGGGATTTCCGGCTCTTGGTGCTGACCTCGACGCAGATGCCGGCCGATCATCTCAAGCTGCTGACCGAGGCCTGTGCCGACACGCTGGGCGCCGACCGCGCGCTGGTTCTGCCGCGCGCGCCGGGGGGCGCGGGGCAATGGTTGCGGCAGTTCATGCAGCGCAAGATGGCCGATGTGAGCCATTCCGCGCAGGTGGTGCTGGATGATGACGACGCCGTGTCGGCCGATTTCGTCGAAAGCGTCCGGCGCGAGGGAGAGCATGCGGTCCGCAGCCTGCGGCCGGGACAGGACTGCGTCTATCTTTCCTATGCCACGGGCATGACGGCGCGCTTCAACCCCGACGGCACCGTCGACCTGATGGACCGGGTGGTGCCTTTCACCAATCTCGGCCTGACGCTGGTGGCGCCGACGGGAACGCAGCGCAATCCCTTCATGCTGGCCCACAAGAAGGTGGCGCGGCGGCATGACGTGCGCGTCTTCTATGACCAGCGGCCGTGGTATCTGCGCGCGGTCCATGACACGAACGACAGCCGCGCCTTGCATGGGGACGACCCCCTGCCTGCCGAGCGCGTGACAGCGGCGATGGCGCAGTTCCCGCTCTTGCGCGGACTTGACATGGCTGCACTGCGCACGGATGTGCAGGGTCAGGCAGCGGAGTAACCCATCTTGGCGGCAGGACCCGAAAGCAGGCTCGATGGGCTTTACCCAGGTGTTGCCGATCTGAAGCGGCGCGCACGCGCGCGGTTGCCGAAATTCGTGTGGGAATACCTCGACAGCGCGACGGGCGAGGAAACGACCAAGCGCCGCAACCGCGAGGCACTGGACCGCGTGGGGCTGATGCCGTCGGTCCTGCATGGCGAATTCGCCCCCGACCTGTCGGCGAGCCTGCTGGGCCGCACCTTCCCCGCGCCCTTCGGGATCGCGCCGATCGGGATGTCGGGGCTGATCTGGCCGGGGGCCGAGGCGATGCTGGCCCGCGCGGGTGCCCGGCTGGGCCTGCCCTACGCCATGTCCACCGTCGCCGCCGCCGCACCCGAGGACGTGGCCCCGCATCTGGGCGCAGACGCGTGGTTCCAGCTTTATCCTCCGCGCGACGAGGGCATCCGCAGCGACATGCTGGCGCGCGCGCGCGACGCGGGCTTCACCGCGCTGATCCTGACGGTGGACGTGCCGGTCGCCTCGCGCCGCGAACGGCAGACGCGGTCTGGCCTGACCCAGCCGCCCCGGCTGACCCCGCGGCTTCTGGCGCAGGTGGCGCTGCGACCCGCCTGGGCGATGGGGATGGCGCGGCGCGGCATGCCGCATATGCGCATGCTCGACAAATACACGCCGAAGTATATGGGCAACCTGCCGTCGACGGCGCATGTGGGCTACCTTCTGCGCACCTCGCCGGACTGGGCCTATCTCGACTGGCTGCGCGCCAACTGGGAGGGGCGGCTGATCGTCAAGGGTGTGCTGCGCGCCGAGGATTGCACGCGGATCGAGGCGGCGGGGGCGGACGCGATCTGGGTGTCGAACCATGCGGGCCGCCAGTTCGACGCGGCCCCCGCGACGATCGACATCTTGCCGGCGATCCGGGCCGCGACGGCGCTGCCGCTCATCTTCGACAGCGGGGTCGAGGGCGGGCTCGACATTCTGCGGGCGCTGGCGTCGGGGGCGGATTTCGTGATGCTGGGGCGCGCGTGGCATTTCGCGCTGGCGGCTCTGGGCGAGGCCGGGCCCGATCACCTGCATCACATCCTGACGAAGGACATGATCGCCAACATGGGCCAGCTGGGCGCGCGGACGCTGAAGAACCTGCCCAAGCCCTTCGCCCTGCGCTGAAGGGGCGTTTTCCGACGCGGAAAACCGGGCGGATTTCGACGCGAAATCCGCTGCCCCGGCAACCCCGGAAACCGCGTCGGTTTCCGGGCAAGACCCTGCGTCAGGGTCTTGCCCCGCGTGTCACAGACCCTTTGCCCGGTAACTTGCCGCGACCTTGGCGATCGACACCAGATAGGCCGCCGTGCGCAGGTCATCGACGTCGCCGCGGCCATGCCAGACCTCGCGCATGGACTGGTAGGCGGTACGCATCGTGTCGTCGAGCCCCGAGCGCACCAGTTCCAGTTCATCCGCGCCGCGCAGGTATTTCGCCTTGAAGTCCGGCGACAGCGTCCACGTCTTGCCGAGACTGTCGGACAGCGCCTCGAGTTCGTCCACGACCAGCTGGTGGCGCGCCTCTTCCTGGCGGCGCTGCATTCGGCCGAAGCGGATATGGCTGAGGTTCTTGACCCATTCGAAATAGCTCACCGTGACACCGCCCGCGTTGGCATACATGTCGGGGATGATGACGGTGCCCTTGCGGCGCAGGATCTCGTCTGCGCCCGCGGTTATGGGGCCATTCGCGGCCTCGATGATGAGCGGCGCACGGATATGCTCGGCATTGGACAGGTTGATCACCCCCTCCATCGCGGCGGGGATCAAGATGTCGCATTCCGATTCCAGCACCGCGGCACCCTCTGCCGAATGGGCGGCGCCCGGATAGCCCGAGATGCCGCCATGCTTGCGCATCCACGATGCGACTGCCTCGACGTCGAGCCCGTCGGGCGAGAACAGCGCACCATCGCGTTCGATGATGCCGATGATGCGGCAGCCATCTTCCTCGCTGAGGAACTTGGCCGCGTGATAGCCCACGTTGCCAAGCCCCTGCACGATCACCCGCTTGCCGTCGAGCGTGCCCGACAGCCCCGCCCTCGCGATACCGTCCTTGTCGCGGAAGAATTCGCGCAGGGCGAATTGCACGCCGCGGCCCGTCGCCTCGACCCTTCCCGCGATGCCGCCGGAGTTGAGCGGTTTGCCCGTCACGCAGGCGCGCGCGTTGATGTCGGTGGTGTTCATGCGCGCGTACTGATCGGCGATCCACGCCATTTCGCGTTCGCCCGTGCCCATGTCCGGGGCGGGCACGTTCTGGCTGGGATGGATCAGGTCGCGCTTGATCAGTTCATAGGCGAAGCGGCGCGTGATGAGTTCGAGTTCATGTTCGTCGTATTGGCGGGGGTCGATGCGCAGTCCGCCCTTCGATCCGCCGAAGGGCGCCTCGACCAGCGCGCATTTGTAGGTCATGAGCGCCGCCAGCGCCTCGACCTCGTCCTGATGGACGTTGGGGGCATAGCGGATGCCGCCCTTGACCGGCTCCATATGTTCGGAATGCACGCTGCGGTAGCCGGTGAAGGTGTGGATCGACCCGCGCAGGCGCACGCCGAAGCGCACCGTATACGTCGAGTTGCAGACACGGATCTTTTCCTCGAGGCCGGGGCTGAGGTCCATCAGCGCGACGGCGCGGTTAAACATCAGATCGACGCTTTCGCGGAACGACGGTTCGGCCTTCATGGTCATGTTCATCCTGGTGTCCTGTCGGTTGCGGCCCCGCGCCCTGTGCCCCGGGATCTTGCCATGCCAGCTTAGGGTGGGTCGGTGAAAATTTTGCCACTTTGTTGAGCAGTGCGTGAAAACTCCCCAATCCTCCCCGATTGTCACGGCCTGCGCGATAATGCGGGCCTTCCCCTCCCACTGTTCGCGAGACCAAGGCCCGACCCCTGATTTCATGCGGAAATTGCCCAATTTCAGCCATTTTCGGATGCCAGACAAGGCCAGTTGAACCGGATTGCGCGGGACGCCGTGCGGCATGGAACGAGTGCTGGGAAGGATTGCGGCATGAGCGGCAAAGAAGAACGGATGTATCGGGACGGACCGGGTATCGCGGGCGCATTGAGACGTTTCGCGCGCGACGACTCCGGCGTCATGACAATCTTCGCGCTCTACATCTTCGTGTGCATGATCATCGTCGTGGGCATCGGCGTCGACGTGATGCGCCATGAACGCGACCGCGTGCATCTTCAGGCGACGCTCGACCGCGCGGTGCTGGCCGCAGCCGATCTCGACCAGCCCCTGCCGCCTGCCCAAGTGGTCTCCGACTATTTCGCCAAGGCGGGCCTGTCGGACGCACTGTCCAATGTCTCGGTCCAGCAGACGCTGGGATCGCGCACCGTGACGGCGACGGCGACGACCACTTTCGACACCAGTTTCATGCACATGGTCGGCACCGACACGCTGGCCGTCCAGACCGCCGGCACCGCCGAAGAGCGGATCAACGCGGTCGAAATCTCGCTCGTGCTCGACGTGTCGGGCTCGATGAACTGGAACAACCGCCTGCCGAACCTCAAGAACGCCGCGCGCGACTTCGTGGACGAGATGTTCGACAATTCCGAACCGAACACGGTGACGATCTCGATCGTGCCCTATGCCACGCAGGTCTCGGCGCCGCAGGAACTGTTCGACCTTCTGAACGTCACGGACGAGCACAATTATTCGCGCTGCATCGACTTCGAGGCGGGCGATTTCAACGACACCACGATCTCGACCACGCGGGAATATCCGCGGACCATGCATTTCGACCCCTGGGACGATTTCGAGGGCCGCGACGACGACCCCAAGCGCCTTGTGCGCAACCCCGTCTGTGAAGGTGCGTCATCGCGCGAGATGATGATCCTCGAAGACAACCGCACGACGCTGAAGACCTTCATCTCCAACCTCACTGCGGACGGAAACACATCGCTCGATCTGG
Source organism: Aestuariivita sp. (assembly GCA_018401465.1). Classification (GTDB taxonomy): domain Bacteria; phylum Pseudomonadota; class Alphaproteobacteria; order Rhodobacterales; family Rhodobacteraceae; genus JAGYKE01. The sequence goes on along the minus strand of JAGYKE010000004.1, from coordinate 1,732,082 downwards.
GGATGAAGTGGGGCTCGATCCTGGTCGATCCGACCTTCCAGCCCGTCGTGGAAAGCCTGTCGACCCAAGGCGAGATCCCCGCGATGTTCAACAACCGCCCCGTCGCCTACACCGACCGCGACACGATCAAGGTGATCGTGCTGATGACCGACGGCGAGAACACCACCCAGTACTACATCAACCCTGCCTTCCGGGAAGGCGACTCCAACATCTGGTGGAACGATCAGGAAGAGATCTATTCGGTCTATGTCGGCCTCGACACCTCGGACGAGGACTGGGACGGCATCACCAACGAGCCGCTCTTCTACTGGCCCCATACAAACCAGTGGCGCAACCATGCCTTCGGCGAGGGCGTCTATGAAGAGACGCAGTTCACGCAGGAATGCACGTCGTTCCGCCGCAACGGGTCGTGCCGCCGCTACCGCACCGTCGCGCACACGGTGCTGGTGGATGAACCCGGCAGCGCCGAGGTGCTGACCTATGCCGATCTCTGGGCCTACACCTCGATGGAGGCGGTGGTCGAGGACCTCTACGAACCCTGGATGAACGACAGCCAGGCGTGGAACGACTGGTTCTGGGCGCCCCTCGAAGGCGTTGACGCCGGCCCGAAGAACACCCGCACGCTGGATATCTGCGATGCCGCCAAGAATGCGGGGATCATCGTCTTCACCATCGGGTTCGAGGCGCCCCAGAACGGCAACGCCATCTTGCAGCAATGCGCCAGCTCGGTTTCGCATTTCTTCGATGTCGACGGGCTCGAGATTTCCGACGCCTTCGACGCGATCGCTTCTTCCATCCGTCAATTGAGGTTGACCCAATGATCCGCGCCGTCAGACGCCACCTGCGCCGCTTCCGCCGCCGCGAGGACGGCTCGGCCACGGTGGAATTCTCCCTCCTCTTCCTGCCGATGTTCAGCTTTCTCGCCACCGCGTCCGAAGTTGGGATGATCCATGTGAACTATGCCATGCTGGAACGCGCGGTCGATCTGACAGTGCGCGACATCCGTCTGGGCACAGGGGCGGCGCCCCAGCACAACCAGATCCGGCAGGACATCTGCGACCGCGCGGGATTCATCCGCGAATGCAGCGACCTCAAGCTCGAGATGGTCCGGCTCGATCCCTACAGCTTCCAGACCCCGCCCACCGATGTCGACTGCGCAGACCGGTCTGAAGACGTCACGCCGGTGCGCAGCTTCGTCAACGGGGCGAGCAACGAACTGATGTTCCTGCGCGCCTGCGCCAAGTTCGAACCGGTCTTCCCGACGCTGGGGATGGGCGACAACATCGTCAAGGACGGGGCGGGCATGTATGCGCTCGTCTCGACCTCGGCCTTCGTGCAAGAACCGCGCTGATGCTGGGCCGTCTGATCCGCCACCTGCGGGCCTTCCGCGACGACACGCGCGGCAGCGTCACCGTGGAATTCGCGCTCATGGCGCCCTTGCTGTTCTGGACCTATTGCGGGGGCTATGCCTTCTTCGATGCCTACCGGCAAAGCGCGGTGAACCTCAAGGCGGCCTATACCATCGCCGACCTCATCTCGCGCGAGACGCGGGCGCTCAACGACACCTACATCGATTCGATGTATTCGATGACCCAGCTTCTGACGCGCACCAATTCGCCGCTGTCGATGCGCATCACCGTCGTGCGTTGGGACGCCGATACCGACCGCTACCACTTCGACTGGTCCGAAGCCCGCGGTGGCGGCATCGGCGCGATGACGAACGACGACATGCTCCAGATCGAGAATCGCCTCCCCGTAATGCCCGACGAGGAGCGCGTGATCCTGGTCGAGACCTGGAACACCTGGCATCCGCCCTTCCAGATCGGGATCGGCACGACCGTTCTGGACAACTTCGTCTTCACCCGCCCGCGTTTCGCGCCGCAGGTGATCTTCAGCAATACCTGAAGCCGCGGTCAGGACCCGAAACGGCCTTCGCGGATCATGAGCCGCGCCGACATCAGGTCGGCCATCATGCGCGTCTGCGACGCCGCGGTCACACCGCCGACCCCGATGCGGCGGCCCACCCGCCAATAGAGCCCGGGCCGCCAGCGCCGCTGGCCGGGCGTGGTGGTGGTGACGACAAATCCGTTCGACGGCTTGAAGGCGAGAAATCCGCGCTCCACCTTGAGGATGTCGTCGAAGGCGGCCAGCAAGGTGCCGTCGCGGTCGAACAGACCCGCTTCGGTCAGGACCAGCCCGCTTTCGGTGCCGCGCCGCATGGCCTCGCCCATCCAGAGGCTGCCGAGACCCGCCGCAATCAAAAAGACGAGCCAGGCCGGTTCCGGCGGCGTCGCGAAGGCGACATAGATCAGCAAAACACCCAAACCATAGAGCATCACAATGCCCAGCCAGCGCCGCGCCTGACTGACCTCGATCCGTGCCAGCAAATCGTCTCCGTCGTTCATCGCGCGCCCCTCCCTGTCCTGCCCGCGCTTAACGCATGCACCGGACGCGCGGCAATCCTATTCGGCGGCTGCGCGGCGCACGATGACCTCGGCCCCCTCGCCTTCGGGTTCGTCATCGACCATTTCCGACGGAAAGCCCGGTGCCGTGATGTCGAGGCCGGTCGCCTCTTCCAGACGGCGGATGATGTCGTCGGAATTGGCGCGCGCGCCGTAGCGCGCGATGCCGTCGTCGAAGATCGCGTTCATCAACGGGCTGATCTCGAGCGGCACGCCATGCGACTCGGCGATCGACTGGAAGAGACCGATATCTTTCTTCACCAGATCCATGGTGAACTGGATGTCGCGGCAGCCGTTCAGGATCATCTGGCTTTCGGTCTCGTGCACGAAGCTGTTGCCCGACGAAATCCGGATCGCCTCGTAGGTCGTGCCGAGATCGAGCCCGGCGGCCTTCATCGTCACCAGCGCCTCGCAGAGCGTGAGCAGGTTCGCGGTGGCGAGGTAGTTGGTCATCACCTTGAGCACCGAGGCCGAACCCAGATCACCGGTATGCAGGATCTGGCGGCCCATGACCGTCAGAAGCGGCAAGATGCGCTCGAAGGTGGCGCGATCGCAGCCCGCGAAGATGGCGATGTTGCCGGTATCTGCCCGGTGACACCCGCCCGAGACGGGGCAGTCCACCGCCGCCCCGCCGCGCGCGATGACCGCGCCGCCCAGACGCTTCACCTCGGACGCATCGGTCGTCGACATTTCCAGCCAGACCTTGCCGGGGCCCACATGGGGCAGCATCTCGTCGAGCACGGCGGCGCTCGCCGCGGGGCTGGGCAGGCAGGTGATGACGACGTCGCAGGCCTGCATCAAGGCGGCGGCGGACGGCGCGGCCGACGCCCCCTTGGCGACCTTGCCCGCCACCAGATCGGGGTTGAGATCGAAGACCGTCACGTCCTTGCCGTTGCGGATCAGGCTGCCCGACAGTTTGCCGCCGACATTGCCCAGACCGATGAAGCCGATTTTCATGCGATGCACTCCCTTTGCTTTGGCGCAGATGTCGCGCGCGCCGATGGTCCGGTCGCGTCTGAAAACGACCATTCAGGGGGCGCGGTCGCGCTTCTTTCCGGTTGCAAACAGGCGGGGCTCGGGGGCTCAGGCCCCTGCGAGGCTGCGCACCATGTCCCAGTAGATTTCCTGCACCTGCGGCAGGCTCAGCCGCCCGCCCGCGCGATACCAGGTGTTCACGCCGGTCAGCATCGCGATCACGGCAAGCGAGGCGATCTTGGGGTCGCGGATGGCGAAGGACCCGTCGGCGATGCCGTCCGACAAGATCGTCTCGAGCGCGCGTTCATAATCGCGGCGCAGCTCTTCGAGGCGGCGGAAATTCGCGGGGTCGAGATTGCGCAGCTCCATATACGAGATGAAGACCGCATCCGCGCGGTCGAGGTTGAAGCGGATGTGGAACTGGGTGAAGGCGCGCAGGCGGTCGCACGGGGTTGCGCCCTTATCCTCGGTCTCCCAGGCGGCCAGAAGGTCGGTCATGTGCCCTTCCATCAGCGAGAAGAGCAGCGTCTGCTTGTCGGGCGTGTAATTATAGAGCGCGCCCGCCTGCAGCCCGACATCCGCCGCGATCCGGCGCATGGAGACGGCAGCATAGCCCTCGCGCGCGAACAGCCGCAGCGCCGCGTCGCGGATGCGCGGGCCTGTGATGTCGGAATGGCTGCCTGCGGTTCTGGCCATGGAGGCAAGGTTAACTGAACAAGTGTTCAGAAAAAAGCCCCGCTTGCGGGGCACGCGGCAGGGTGCCAGAAAGGGGCATGACCCCGCGTGCGCTTTCAACGGCCTTCTGCGCGGCGCTGGCCTTCATCGGGCTGGGCGCCTGCAGCGCGGTGCCCGACCTGCCGGGCCGCGACGATCCCGCCATCGCCGAGGCCGACTATCCCGGTTTCCTGACCATCGGCCAATTGCGCGCGGTCACCGCCACGGACCCCGCGCAGGGCACTGAGGCCGCCGCCCCGGTCGAGACCCGCGCCGCCGCGCTGCAGGCACGCGCCCAGCGCCTGAAGACCGCGCCGGTGGTCGATGACGAGGCGCGAACGCGGCTCGACGCGGCGACAACGCCCGACTGAGGCCCGGCAGCGCGGTTGCGCGGCTGCGGCGAAGCGGCTAGAGGCACGTGAGGCAGACAGGCAAGAGGATCGCGCGCATGGCAGCACCCCTTCGGCTCGGAGTGGCGGGCCTTGGCACCGTCGGAATCGGCGTCGTGAAGATCGTGCGGCGCAATGCGGCGCTGTTGCAGGCGCGCACGGGCCGCGCGGTGACGATCAGCGCGATCTCGGCCCGCGACCGGTCGAAGGACCGGGGCGTGTCGCTGAAGGATTACGCGTGGGAAGACGACCCCGTCGCGCTGGCACGCCGCGACGACGTCGATGTCTTCGTGGAACTGATCGGCGGCGACGAAGGCCCCGCGAAGGCGGCGGTCGAGGCAGCGCTTGCCACCGGCAAGGACGTGGTCACCGCCAACAAGGCGCTTCTGGCCATGCACGGGCAGGCCTTGGCCGAGATGGCCGAGGCTGCCGGCCGCCAGATCCGGTTCGAGGCCGCCGTCGCGGGCGGCATCCCGGTCATCAAGGCACTGACCGAGGGGCTTGCCGCCAACGACATCACCCGCGTGATGGGCGTGATGAACGGCACCTGCAATTACATCCTGACGCGGATGGAGACGGCGGGCCTGACCTATGAAGAGGCCTTCGCCGAGGCCGACGGGCTGGGCTATGTCGAAGCGGACCCGACGCTCGACGTGGGCGGGATCGACGCGGGCCACAAGCTGACGCTGCTGTCGGCCATCGCCTTCGGCACCCGGCCCGATTTCGGCGGCATCGAGATCGAAGGCATCGACCGCATCGCTATCGAGGATATCCGCGCCGCTGCCGACATGGGCTATCGCATCAAGCTTCTGGGCGTGGCGCAGCGCACGGGCCGGGGGCTGGAGCAGCGGATGCAGCCCTGCCTTGTGCCCGACACCTCGCCCCTTGGTCAGTTGCAGGGCGGCACCAACATGGTGGTGATCGAAGGCGACGCGGTGGGCCAGATCGTGCTGCGCGGTCCCGGCGCGGGCGAAGGCCCGACCGCCAGCGCGGTGATGGGCGATGTCTGCGATCTGGCGCGCGGGTTGTCGCTGCCGGTCTTCGGCCAGCCTGCCACGACGCTCGAGGCCTCCCCCCGCGCCCGGTCCGAACTTCCCGCGCCGTTCTATCTGCGCATGGGGCTTCTGGACAAGCCCGGCGCGCTGGCCAAGGTGGCGGCAATCCTCGGCAATGCGGGCGTGTCGATCGACCGGATGCGGCAGTATGGCCATGCCGACACCAGCGCACCGGTGCTGATCGTCACCCACAAGACCACGCGCAGCGCGATCGACGAGGCGATCGAGGCGATGCGCGCCACCGATGTCGTGACCGAGGACCCGGTCGCGTTGCGCATCGAACATGTTTGAAAAGGGCGTCTCATGACCGACAAGGTGGATTTTCAGGACCGGATGCTGTCGCTGGGCCTTGCCCGCGTGGCCGAACAGGCGGCGCTGGCCAGCGCGGCCTGGGTCGGTCGCGGTGACGAGAAGGCCGCCGATCAGGCCGCCGTCAACGCGATGCGCACACAGCTGAACCTTCTCGACATCGCGGGTGTCGTGGTGATCGGCGAGGGCGAACGGGACGAGGCGCCCATGCTCTTCATCGGCGAGGAAGTGGGCACGGGCAATGGCCCCGGCGTGGACATCGCGCTCGACCCGCTGGAGGGCACGACGCTGACGGCCAAGGACATGCCCAATGCGCTGACCGTGATCGCCATGGGGCCGCGCGGGTCGATGCTGCACGCACCCGACACCTACATGGAAAAGCTCGCCATCGGGCCGGGCTATCCCGAGGGTGTCGTGTCGCTGGACATGGACCCGGCCGACCGCGTCACGGCGCTGGCCGCCGCGCGCGGCTGCAAGGCGTCGGACATCACGGTCTGCATCCTCGAACGGCCCCGGCACGAGGCGATGATCGCCGAGGTGCGCGGCACGGGGGCGTCGATCCGGCTGATCACCGACGGCGACGTGGCGGGCGTGATGCATTGCGCCGAACCCGACCAGACGGGGATCGACATGTACATGGGCACCGGCGGCGCGCCCGAGGGCGTGCTGGCGGCGGCCGCGCTCAAATGCATGGGCGGGCAGATCTTCGGGCGGCTTGTCTTCCGCAATGACGACGAGATCGCGCGGGCCGCGCGCGCGGGCATCACCGATCTGACCCGCGTCTATACCCGCGACGAGATGGTGACGCAGGACGTCATCTTCGCCGCGACCGGCGTGACCGGCGGCAGCCTTCTGCCCGGCATCCGGCGCGAACCGGGCTGGGTCACCTGCACGACGCTGCTGATGCGGTCGAAGACCGGGTCGGTGCGCCGGATGGAATACCGCTCGCCCGTCGTCTGAGGCGGGATTTTGCGTATTTTTGACGAGAAGAAGCAGGAGGTTGCGTGAGTTACCTCGGCGTTGAGCAATCCATCACCGGGCGGCGCTGGGTGGGTCCGGGGCCGGAGCTTGACCGGGCGGCGGAAGCGCTGGTGCAGGCGGGCGGCTATCCCCGTGCGCTGGCGGCGGTGCTGGCGCGGCGCGGCGTAGCCCCCGGGGAGGCAGAGGGCTTTCTGAAGCCCGCCCTGCGCGACCTGCTGCCCGATCCGCGCAGCTTGCGCGACATGGAGGCAGCGGCGGCGCGGCTGCTGGCGGCGGTCGACCGGCGCGAGCGCATCGCGATCTTCGCGGATTACGATGTCGACGGGGGCGCATCGGCGGCGCTTCTGATCTGGTGGCTGCGGGCGCTGGGGCGGCGGGCGACGCTTTATGTGCCCGACCGGATCGACGAGGGCTATGGCCCGAATGCCCCCGCGATGCATGCGCTGGCGCGGGATCACGACCTGATCATCTGCGTCGATTGCGGCACGCTCAGCCATGAGGCGCTGGCGGCGGCGGAAGGGGCGGATGTCGTCGTGCTCGACCATCATCTGGGCGGCGAGACGCTGCCGCCCGCGCTGGCGGTGGTGAACCCCAACCGGCAGGACGAAAGCGGCGATCTGGGCCACCTTTGTGCGGCGGGCGTCGTCTTCCTGACGCTGGTCGAAGCCGGGCGGCAGATGCGCGGGGCCGGGCGGCAGGGGCCTGACCTGCTGTCGATGCTCGACCTTGTGGCGCTGGCGACGGTCGCGGATGTGGCCCCCCTGACCGGGGTCAACCGGGCGCTGGTGCGGCAGGGCCTCACGGTGATGGCGCGGCGGGACCGGGCGGGCCTTGTGGCTCTGGCCGATGCCGCGCGGCTCGACCGCGCGCCGGAGGCCTATCATCTGGGCTTTGTGCTGGGGCCGCGGGTGAACGCGGGCGGGCGGATCGGGCAAGCAGACCTCGGCGCGCGGCTTCTGGCGACCGACGACCCGCACGAGGCGGCGGCGCTGGCCGAACGGCTGGAGCGGCTGAACGCCGAGCGCCGCGAGATCGAAGCCGCGGTGCGCGCCGCGGCCCTCGCCCAGGCCGAGGCGCGGGGCCTTGACGCGCCGCTGGTCTGGGCCGCCGGAGAGGGCTGGCACCCCGGCGTTGTCGGCATCGTCGCCGCGCGCCTGAAGGAGGCCGCGAACCGCCCCGCCGTCGTCATCGGCTTCGACGGCGACGAAGGCAAGGGATCGGCCCGGTCGGTGCCGGGCGTGGACCTTGGCGCTGCCGTGCAACAGCTGGCCCGCGAGGGGTTGCTGATCAAGGGCGGCGGGCACCGCATGGCCGCGGGCCTGACGGTCAGCCGCGACCAGCTGGAGGCAGCGATGGAGCGGCTAAGCGCACTGCTGGCCCGGCAGGGCGCCGGGGCCGAGGGGCCGCGCGACCTGCGGCTTGACGGGCTTCTCATGCCGGGTGCGGCGACGCCCGAGCTTGTCACGGCGCTGGAAGCCGCAGGCCCCTACGGTGCCGCCGCCCCTGCCCCGCGCTTCGCCCTGCCCGGCCTGCGCGTCCGCTTCGCCCGGACGGTGGGCGAGAGCCATCTCAAGCTGAGCCTGACCGACGGGATGGGCGGCAGTCTCGACGCCATTGCCTTCGGTGCCTTCGAAGGCCCGCTCGGCCCCGCGCTGTCGGGGCGCGAGGGGGCGATCGTGCATGTGGCAGGCAAGCTCGACCTCAACCATTGGGGCGGACGGCAGAGCGTGCAGCTGCGCCTTGACGACGCCGCCTTCAGCGAGGGCTGAGCGCCCCGGGCCCGCCTCGGAAAATTCGGGGCGACGGCCCAACTTTCCCCTTGCGCCGGGCGCGGCGATTTCATAATCACCGCCCCACCAAACCCAGTGGCCCGTTCGTCTATCGGTTAGGACGTCAGGTTTTCAACCTGAAAAGAGGGGTTCGACTCCCCTACGGGCTGCCACTCATCATGCATAGTGTTGATAGTCTGCAGTTGTACCGCCGCTGTTCCGGTCTGTTGCATCATCATTGCCGACAGCCGGTTCCGGCACCTTGCGCGCGCCCCGCATGGCTTTCAGCGCAGTACGGGAATTGAACCCCGCGTCATGGTTGCTGCGTTTCTTCATTTCCCGATCTCCTTGCGCCTGGACACCGGCAGAGGTCGGATCGCAGCTTCGGTCCCTGATCGATCTCCGAAAGGGAGCTCAGTGTGCATCATGTCCGCTGAAAGGTGTCAAAGCCGCATCGCTTGGATTACAGACGGCAAGGCACAGTGCGGAACGCTGAGGATACGAGCATGCCCGGTCAGACGTCTGATCTGAAAACCGCCCAGATCCCGTCGGACTACTTCGGGCTGGGCCTTCTGCTTGACTTGCTGTCGCGGCATCAGCCGTTCAGGCACTACACCCTCGAAACCAGCACCCAACTGGCAAAACATCATCTGGAGCATGGCCTCAACCGGGCGCTTCTGAAAGACGACAAGGTTGTCGGCTACGTCGGCGGTATCTACATCGACATGCAGCAGGGAGAGGCCTGGCTCTATCAGGATACGCCCTTCAAACCGGTTGATCCCGAGCAGGCAAATGCGGTCGCGATCACCGCGGCCATTCATGAGAAAAAGGGATGCACCCGAACCGAGTTTGTCCGATTTCTGGCCGCATCCAGAAACCGGCTTGGCGGTTACCCGGTTTACTTCGGCAGACACGGTGCCGACGGCACCTTACGTCGGGTTCGTCTGCTTACTGAAACATAAAGGTCACGCCGAACCAGACCCCATGGTTTATGATATCGCTCCGCCCGGCATTATGGGCACCTGTCTGGGACGCGTTGAGATGAGACGGAGCAAGATTGCTGAAACCCTCCACGCGGTATCCGATCTCCCAGAACGATGTGTCCGTGATCATGCCCTGCACCGCGATTGACAGGCTGGGATTGAATACGAAACCTTCGTCGTCATTTTCGGTATAGGAGATGGGTCCGTTTGTGTTTTGCAAGAACGTAGTGTTCGAGCGCCGGTAGAGCAGACTTGCCGCCAGTTCGGTGTTCAGATTGAGACCAGTCGTTCCAAGCGCCATGTGATGTTCAAGGCCTGCGCGTGGTCCAAGAGCCAAGCCTTCTTCTTGGAACTGGTTGGTGAAATTGCCAACCTTGTCCTGATGCGAGTATTGTATCTCCGAATGGTACTTCAGGGCGCGCATCCCGACGAAGTAGCTGAGCTGCCCGCTGCGGAACGGAACCTCACCCACGCGTTCGATATCGAAAAACAGCATGTCCAGGTCAGTGCGCGCCGACGACAGGAGATTGTTTTCCGGTGCAGGAGGGTTCGCAGGGACAAACTCCGCAACGGATTGTTCCATCTCCGACAGCCCAATGGACGAGAAGCGCAGGCGAAGATCCCAGTTCGGATTTGGAGCCGTACCGTATTCAAGGCGGAAGTCTTTGCCGCGATCCCCGGGCGTGGAGGGTGACAGATCACCAATCTTCTGGGCCGGATCCGCCGAAAACAATTCCTGTCCGATGTTGGTCGTTCTTGAACTGGAAAAGCTGATGTATCTGTCCGGTGAAAAGAGGTTCTCTTCAGCGGATGCTGCGCTCGCAAACAAACCGAAGCCCACTGGTACGCCGAATGCAACCGATGTCGAAGATTTCATCAGCCTCACCTCATTCCCCCGATTTTTCTGATTTTTTTTAAACACTTAGACTGACAGGACCGTGAGGTCAAGCCGTCCGGTACCGACGGAGGAACGTGGCGGTGTTCCATGGGCAAGGGGCACAGGCCAAGGCCCGAGTTGCGGCGGGCAGCGGTGCGACCGACGCTGACCGTCGGCCGGACGCGGGGGTAAGACAAAGGGCGTTTCCTGCTCACGGGGTCACGGCCCGTCTTGGTTGCCGCTCCCTTCCCCCGAAGCCGGCAGCAGGCGAGCAGTCCCGACCAAAGTCCGATCGGCACCGGACGTTTGGTCCCGGACGCGATTGGACGATGCGCGCATCCATCGGAGCTGACCAACCGATACACCGTGATTCCAAATGATGAGATCGAAAGCACGCGATCCACGGACACGACAGATAGTGAGAGCTCTTATGTTTTACGCGAAGACCAATGATCCAAGGCACATGTCCGATCAGATCGCCATCGCACAAGAGCATGTCGCCAGCCCTGTTTGTCCAGCGATTGTCGCCATTGAAAGGCCTTGGCAATGAAACCCATTTATCCCGTTGTCATCGCGCTGGCGGCAGTGACTTTCGCACCATCGGCGTCTGTCGCCTCCGCACGCATTGCCGGTAACGTGTACGTGTCGCGGTCTGTCATACCGCATGTGAAGGTGCAGCAGGTCATTCCCGATGATGTCCGCAAGCTGGCCGAGCGTGCGGTCAGCGCCCAGCGCAGCGGCGACGAAGAGACCGCACGCGAATTGTTCCGGAGACTCCGGAATATGGGTTATGTCGTGCGCCAGCCCGAACCCGACGACCTCAGCGAGCGCCGGAACCGCCCCCAGGCCGCTCGGAGCCAAAGCGCACAGGTGCGCAACAATGGCGGTGATGATCAGGACATTCCCGATGAGGTCCCTGAACTGGCCGAACTCGCCGTGCGCTCCGAGCGCCGCGGCGACGATGAGACCGCGCGCGAGCTGCTCCGCGCGCTTCGCAACCTGGGCTTCATCTTGCGCCAACCCGAGGCCGAAGACATCAATGAACGCCGGAACCGTTCCATGGCCGCTCGGAGCCCGAGCGCACCGGTGCGGGACAATGGCACTGGCGATCAGGACATTCCCGAGATTATCCGCGAGCTGGCAGAGCTTTCCGTGCGCGCCCAGCGGCGCGGCGACGAGGAGACTGCGCGCATTCTGTTCCAGACGCTCCGCAATCTGGGCTACGTCGTGGACCAGCCCGAGACCGACGATCTCAGCGAGCGCCGGAACCGCTCCTTTGCCGCTCGGAACCCCAATGCTCCGGCCGAAGAGTTTGGCCGTGACCGCGCTGGCGAGAGTGATGCCGGCGGCAACGCAGGCGGTAACGCAGGTGGCAATACCGCCGGCAACACTGGCGGTAACGCAGGCGGCAACACTGGCGGCAACACTGGCGGTAACGCAGGCGGCAATACCGGCGGTAACGCAGGCGGCAATACCGGCGGCAATACCGGCGGCAATACCGCCGGCAACACTGGCGGTAACGCAGGCGGCAACACTGGCGGTAACGCAGGCGGCAATACCGGCGGCAACACTGGCGGCAATACCGGCGGCAATACCGGCGGCAACGCAGGCGGCAACACTGGCGGCAATACCGGCGGCAACGCAGGCGGCAACGCAGGCGGCAACGCAGGCGGCAATACCGGCGGTAACGCAGGCGGCAACACTGGCGGCAACGCCGGTGGCCAAGGCGGTGAGGGTAAAGGCCGCGGCGACGACGGTAAAGCCGGAAGGGACGGCGACGACGGCAAAGACGGCAAAGACGGCAAAGACGGAAGAGACGGAAGAGACGGCAAAGACGGAAGAGACGGCGACGACGGCGACGACGGCGACGGCGACGACGGAAGAGACGGCAGAGACGGCGACGACGGCGACGACGGAAGAGACGGCAGAGACGGCAGAGACGGCAAGAGGGCGGACAGAATGACTGATCCTGCCGCGCCGGGCACGCTCCGGCGGCTGTAGTTCCGCTCCGGGTTCTTGGCATAAGCCGCCCGCTTCGCCTTCGGCGAGGCGGGCTTTACCGCTACTCTTCTGCTGCTGGCAGGGTGATCGGGCGCAGACCCGCATTCATTTTCCCACCGGTCATGACGCGTGTCGGGACAGCGCCGCACTACCTTTTTGGGCACGCGCTTCCGCCCTGACCCGGCCCCGGCCGGGTTTATCGGCTTTCACACCCTTGCCGCTTTGGCCAGGACATCCCGCGCGAAAAACAGGGATTGGGTTTCAATTGATTACCAGGAGGCCACCTGAATTCCCGCAATTCAGCCCGGATGTCAGAGCCGAAGCGGCAGGATGGCAACAAGGACTCGGGGCAGGCAGGGCGGAAGCGCGCCCGGTTTAAACCCAGGTGCTTGTCGTAATGGGCGCCGTTGTGGATCCGCGCCTGCGGCCGATCCTTAGAAGTCAAAGGGTGACGCCCGTCCCGCCAAAGGCGGGGCGGGCGGCGCATGCCGAAGTCCGGCTGCAGACCTACGACCCCGAGGGTGCGTCATGTGTCGTCGGATCAATCGTCGCCGTCGCCATCACCATCGCCGTCGCCGTCTTTTCCGTCCCTTCCGTCTTTGCCGTCGTCGCCGTCCCTTCCGTCTCTTCCGTCTCTTCCGTCTCTTCCGTCGTCGCCGTCTTTGCCGTCTTTGCCGTCTCGTCCGTCCTTACCGTCGTCGCCGCGATCACCATCTTTCTCGTTCTCGTCGCCGATGTCCCCTTCGTCTTCATTTTCGTCGAGACCATCGATGCGACCAGAATCATTGGTCATGGCAAACTGATTCCGAGCGACAGTTCGGTTCCGCCGCTGGCTGTCGTCCTCGATCACGGCCCGGTTCACGACATAGCCCAGATTGCGCAGCGTCGCGAACAGCACGCGGGCCGTTTCCTCGTCGCCGCGGCGCTCGGCACGCAGGGCGATCTCGGCCAGTTCGCGGATGGAGTCGGGTATATCCTGATCGACGCTGCCATTGTCCCGAACCGGTGCGCTAAAGCTTCGGGCGGCAGAGCGGTTCCGGCGTTCGCTGTCGTCTTCAGGCTGGCGCATGACATAGCCCATGTTGCGGAGCGCCCGAGCCACTTCGCGCGCGATCTCCTCCTCGCCGCGGCGGTCGGCGCGCATCGAGAGTTCGGCCAGATCAAGAATATCAGCGGGAATGTCCTGCTTGACCTGCACCAGCGGCAGAGCGGACCGGGCCACCTCCACATTGCCGGCGATACGTGCCGAGGCGACAGACATCGAGGGAGAAAACGCTGTGACCGCAAGCGCGATCACAACGGGATATACAGGATTCATTTCCAGGGCCTTTCATAGGGGATGACCAGCGAGCAAACCCGCTGGATTATGTTTGGGGACATGGAAATGACCAGCGACGCGCTGCGGATCATTGGAGTTCACGGAACTCATTAGAACGCTGATCATCTATCGCTTTGGGGAGTCGCGGGCGTTGGCCCTCGACCACCGGGCCCTCAGCTTCGTCCGACAATTCGGCAGCGCGGGCTTTTTGACATTTGCCTGCTGCTGCCGGCGGTCAGGATCGGGCGCAAGCTTGGATCCGCGTGCACGCCCGTAATCAAATGCGCGCGGGCATCATCGGTCTGCCGTCTTGCGCACGGGTTTCAGCCCTGCCCGCCCCGGGCCGGTATTACCATCCGGCCGCGTCAGCCCGGACACCCGGCCCGACATCCGGGAATCAGGATTCAGTTACTCAACCGCAACACATCCGATCCCGGACGCCAGCCGGCGACCGATCGGGCCTTTCCGCGCAGATGCACGCTTAAATTTCGGTCAAAACCGCGCAGCTCCGCCCAATAAAGCGGCAACGCTTTCCGTGTGACATTTTCCGGATGGGCCAGATGTTGCACTTGCAATGCGGCAGCGCAGCATAAAGGCGTGACATGTTACGATGACATGTCGAGATCAAACGCCGCGCCAGGGTCCAGTTGTGACGAACATTCCCCCGACGCGGCGGCAACACTGAAGCTGCGTTGACGCATGTAAGGGCCTTCGCACCGGTTTGGAAGACCGGGGGGTCATGATTTGCACCGCGCCCTTGCCGGGATTTCTCTCCATGACTTCCAGAAAGACACTTGCCGCGCTCTCTTCGGCGGCCCTGCTGATGGGGGGCACCGCCGTCCTCGCCGATTGCCCCGTTAAGGTGGGCGTTCTGCATTCGCTGTCGGGCACGATGGCGATCTCGGAAACGACCCTGAAGGACACGATGCTGCTGCTGATCGAGGACCAGAACGCCAAGGGCGGCGTGCTGGGCTGCCAGATCGAGGCCGTGGTCGTCGACCCCGCGTCGGACTGGCCGCTGTTCGCCGAAAAGGCGCGCGAACTTCTCACCGTGCACAATGTCGACGTGATCTTCGGCAACTGGACCTCGGTGTCGCGGAAATCCGTGCTGCCGGTGATCGAGGAGTTGAACGGCCTTCTGTTCTATCCCGTCCAGTATGAGGGCGAGGAAAGCTCGCGCAACGTGTTCTATACCGGTGCCGCCCCCAACCAGCAGGCGATCCCCGCGACGGATTACTTCCTCGAGGAACTGGGCGTCGAGAAATTCGCGCTTCTGGGCACCGACTATGTCTATCCGCGCACCACGAACAACATCCTGGAAAGCTACCTGATCTCGAAGGGGATCGCGAAGGAAGACATCTTCGTGAACTACACGCCCTTCGGCCATTCCGACTGGGCCACCATCGTGGCCGATGTCGTGGCGCTGGGTGCGGACGGCAAGCAGGTGGGCGTGATCTCGACGATCAACGGCGACGCCAATATCGGCTTCTACAAGGAACTGGCGGCCGCCGGCGTGTCGGCGGATGACATTCCCGTCGTGGCCTTCTCGGTGGGCGAAGAGGAGCTTTCGGGTCTCGACACCTCGAACCTCGTGGGGCACCTCGCGGCGTGGAACTATTTCCAGTCGGCGGAATCCGAGGCCAACGCCGAATGGATCGCCAAGTGGAAGGCCAAGATGGGCTAGGACCGCGTGACCAACGACCCGATGGAAGCCCATTACATCGGCTTTAACATGTGGGTGAACGCGGTCGAAGCGGCCGGCACCACCGATGTCGATGCCGTGCGCGAGGCGATGTGGGGGCAGGAATTTCCGAACCTGACCGGCGGCATCGCGGTGATGGGTACCAACCACCACCTGTCCAAGCCCGTCCTGATCGGCGAGATCCGCGCCGACGGGCAGTTCGACATCGTCAGCCAGACGACCGAAGTGCCGGGCGACGCCTGGACCGATCACCTGCCGGAATCGGCCGTGCTGGAATCCGACTGGAAAGGTCTGGGCTGCGGGATGTTCAACACGCAGACCAATACCTGCGTTCAGCTGACCTCGAACTACTGATGCAACCGGCGCGGCGCGCATCCGCGCGCCGCCCCCCCTTTCTCCGGGCAAGAAGACTTCACATGTTTCGACGGCTCATCCTCGCGCTGGTGCTGTGCCTGTCCGGCGCAGTTGTTCAGGCGCAGACGCTGCAGGACATCCTTCAGACCCATGCCGACGAGGTGCTGAGCCCCGGCCGCGCCAGCGTGGATGTGGTGCTGGGCGATCTGGTCGCCAGCGGCCTGCCGCAATCGGTCGGTTTTCTTGAGGCCTGGCGCGACCGCGAGATCGTGCGCCGCACGTCCGACGGGCTGTTCTTTCGGCGGCAGGGCGACATTCTGGTCGATCTTGACACCGGCTCGGAGGCCGGAGCGGCCGACACGGCCGATCTGACCGAGGCGCGCCCCAACGGCGGCGTCCGCCGGGCCATCGGGGATGCGCTGGTGCAGTTCCAGCTGTCCGATCCCGACATCGTGCGCCGCACGGCGGCGGTGCAGGCCATCGCGCGCAGTCTTGACGCCACGCAGCTTGAACCGCTGGCGGCCTCGGTCGCGACCGAGGCCGATGCCGCGCTGAAGGCCACGAAAGAGCGGCTGGCGCTGATGCTGACCGCCCTGCACGGCGCGACGCCCGAGACCCGCATCGCCGCCATCGAGACGCTGTCTTCAGAGATTTCGGTCGATGTGCGCGGTGTGCTGAACCGCATTGTAGCGACCACGCCCGGGATCGCGCCCGTCCTGCCCCAAGGCGCCAACGTCGCGCGCGTCTACCGGCCGGGCGAGGACATCTCGTTGGAGGACGCCTATCAGCGGCTGGTCGCGGCGGGTCTGGCCCAGCCGCGCATCACGCCCGAAGCCCTGCGCGAGCCGCTGATCGCCAACATCGCCGAAGGCGCGGTGGGCGGCGTGCCTGTGGCGCAGCTGGACACGCAAGAGGCCCGCGTGCGCGCCTATGCGGCGCTGGCGGCCGGGGGCAAGGCGCCGCCCTTCGTCGATGACGCGGCGCGGCAGGCGGCGATCGACGCGCATGTGTTCTTTGATCTCTATGCCGAACCCGATCCCGCCATCTCCGGCGCGGCGCAGCGCGCGCTTGATGCCATCGGGGTGCGCGTCGCGGCGTTTCAAACGGCGGACCTTACGCTTGACGCGCTGTCGCTGGCGTCGATCTATTTCCTGGCTGCCATCGGGCTTGCGATCACCTTTGGCGTGATGCGGGTCATCAACATGGCACATGGCGAATTCATCATGATGGGCGCCTATACCGGCTATGTGATCCAGCTTTTCGTGCCCGATTACACGCTGTCGATCCTGATCGCGCTGCCCGTGGCCTTTGCCCTGACCTTCGCCGCCGGCGTCACGATGGAGCGGCTGGTGATCCGGCATCTGTATCACCGCCCGCTCGAGACGCTGCTGGCGACATTCGGGATTTCCATCGCGCTCCAGCAACTGGCCAAGAACATCTTCGGCACGCAGGCGCGGCCGCTCACCTCGCCCGCTTGGCTGGACGGGGCGCTCAGCTTCAACGACGTCGTCTCGATCAGCTATATCCGCATCGCGATCTTCGTGCTTGCGCTGATCTTCCTCGTGCTGATCCTCTTCGTGCTCAAGCGCACGCGACTGGGCCTCGAGGTGCGCGCGGTGACGCAAAACCCCGGCATGGCGGCGAGCATGGGGATCAACACCGACCGCATCAACATGCTGACCTTCGGGCTGGGGTCGGGCATCGCGGGGATCGCGGGCGTCGCCATCGGGCTTTATGCCAAGGTCACGTCCGAGATGGGCGCCGATTACATCGTGCAAAGCTTCATGACGGTGGTCGTGGGCGGCGTCGACAATGTCTGGGGCACGCTGGCGGGGGCCTCGCTCATCGGGTTCCTGCAGAAGGGGATCGAGTGGTTCAACCCATCGAACACGCTGGCGGCGCAGACCTACATGATCTTGTTCATCATCCTGTTCATCCAGTTCCGGCCCAAGGGCATCGTCGCCCTCAAGGGCCGCGCGGCGGGAGACTGAGCCATGCGCACCCCGTTCATCATGCGGCACCCGTCGGTCCTGTGGTTCCTGTCGGCGCTGGCCCTGCTGACGCTGGGCGTCACGATCCTGTCGGAAGGCTTCGGGCTGGGTCTGGTGTCGACCAGTTTCGTCAAGACGCTGGGCAAGACGCTGTGCCTATGCCTCATCGCCATCGCGATGGATGTCGTCTGGGGCTATTGCGGGATCCTGTCGCTGGGCCATTTCGCCTTCTTCGGGATCGGCGGCTATGCCATCGGCATGTGGCTTATGTATGCGCGCACCGAACAGATCGTCACCACGTCGCTGTCGGGCGGCCCCCTGCCCCCCACCCCGGACGAGGTGACCGCAGCCATCGGCACCCAGATCTTCGGGGTCGTGGGATCGTCCGAGATCCCGCTCATCTGGAGCTTTGCGCACAGCCTGCCGCTGCAACTGGCGATGGTGGTGCTGGTGCCGGGCCTTCTGGCGCTGGTCTTCGGCTGGCTGGCCTTCCGCAGCCGGGTGACCGGGGTCTACCTGTCGATCCTGACGCAGGCGATGACGCTGGCGCTGTCGCTGTACCTGTTCCAGAACGACAGCGGGCTGCGCGGCAACAACGGACTGTCAGGCCTGCAGAACATCCCCGGGTTCGAGGCCGTTCCGCAATCGGTCATCTCGATCGTGTTTCTTTGGGCCTCAGCGCTGGCGCTGGGGCTGGGATACGTCCTGTTCGCCTGGGTCGTGTCGGGCAAGATGGGCAGCGTGATCCGCGCCATCCGGGACGACGAGACGCGGCTCCGCTTCCTCGGCTATCACGTCGAAGGCTACAAGCTTTTCGTCTTCACCCTGACCGCCATCGTCGCGGCCATCGCGGGCGCGCTTTACTATCCGCAGGCGGGCATCGTGAACCCGGCAGAGATCGCGCCGATCGCGTCGATCTATCTGGCGGTCTGGGTCGCCATCGGGGGCAGGGGGCGGCTTTATGGCGCGGTGATCGGGGCGGCCTTCGTGTCGCTTCTGTCGAGCTGGTTCACCGGCGGCGGCGCGCCTGACGTGCCCCTGGGTTTCTACACGATCCGCTGGACCGACTGGTGGCTTGTTCTGCTGGGCCTGTCCTTCGTGGCGGTCACGCTGTTCTTTCCCAAGGGCATCGGCGGGCTTTTCGACAAGCTGGTGAGGAAACAGTCATGAGCACGCTTCTCGAAGTCTCGGGCGTGTCGGTCACCTTTGACGGGTTCAAGGCCATCAACAACCTGTCGATCCAGATCGCCGAACCCGAATTGCGCGCGGTGATCGGGCCGAACGGGGCGGGCAAGACGACGTTCATGGACATCGTCACCGGCAAGACCCGCCCCGACGAGGGCCGCGTGATCTGGGGCGAGAAATCGGTGTCGCTTCTGTCCATGTCGGAAAGCGAGATCGCCCGTGCGGGCATCGGGCGCAAGTTCCAGAAACCGACCGTCTTCGAGGATCAGAGCGTGCGCGACAACATCGCCCTTGCGCTGAGAAACCGCCGCGGCCCGTTCGACGTGCTGTTCTTCCGCGAAAGCCCGTCCGATGCCGCCCGCATCGGCGAGATCGCCGAGGAGATCGGGCTGACGGCCGAACTGCCCCGCCGCGCGGGCGATCTGTCCCACGGGCAGAAACAATGGCTCGAGATCGGGATGCTGCTGGCGCAGGACCCGCGGCTGCTGCTGGTCGACGAACCCGCCGCCGGCATGACGCCGGCAGAGCGTGAACACACGACCGATCTTCTGAAACGCGCGGCGAGAACGCGCGCGGTCCTCGTGATCGAACATGACATGGAATTCGTGCGCAGGCTGAACTGCAAGGTGACGGTCCTGCACGAAGGGTCGGTGCTGGCGGAAGGTTCGCTCGACCATGTGACGAAAAACCGGCACGTCATCGACGTCTATCTGGGGCGCTGAGCGATGCTGCAGGTTTCCGGACTGACATTGCACTATGGCCAGAGCCAGATCCTGCACGGGATCGACCTGACCGCCCGGACCGGGCAGATCACCGCCGTCATGGGCACGAACGGGGTGGGCAAGACCTCGCTTCTGAAGGCCATCGCGGGGCGGCATCCGTTCAGCGGGGGCACGCTGTCGGTCGATGGCCGGACGCTCGACCGTCCCGGCGCGGTGCAGGCCGCGCGGGCGGGCATCGCCTATGTCCCGCAGGGACGCGAGGTCTTTCCCCTCATGACAGTCGAGGAAAACCTTGAGACCGGATTCGCCTGCCTGCCCCCAGGCGACCGGCGCATCCCCGACCGCATCTTCGATCTGTTTCCGGTGCTGGCCGAAATGAAGCACCGCCGGGGCGGTGACCTGTCGGGGGGCCAGCAGCAGCAACTGGCCATCGCGCGCGCGCTGATCGCGCGGCCCCGGGTGCTCCTGCTGGGCGAACCGACCGAGGGCATCCAGCCCAACATCATCAAGCAGATCGGCCGGGTGATCGCCCAGCTGCGCAGCGAAGGCGAGATCGCCATCGTTCTGGTCGAACAGTTCTTCGACTTCGCCTTCGATCTGGCCGACCGCTTCACCGTGCTGAACCGCGGATCGGTGGTGCTCAGCGATGACAAGGCGTCGGTAACGCGCGCCGATCTGTTGTCGAAAGTCTCGATCTGAGCGGGGTAGGCCCCGGCTATTGCGCCGCGCAGCCGTCGCGGATCGACCGGACGAACCCGCGCGCGATCTCGGTGGGGCGGATGCTGCCGCGGGGATTGTACCAGACCGGAACCCAGTTCAGCGCGCCCAGAAGCTGCAGGCGCAACAGGCGGCGGTCTGTGCCCTCGCGCACGGGGACCGACGCGAAGAGGCCCTGGAACATCGTCTCATAGCCGTTGCGCTGGGCCTTGAGCCGGGCGTTCAGATCCTCGCGCTCTTTCGGGAAGTTGGGCGACACGATGGTGACAAGACTGCCGCTTTCCAGCAGCCCTTCGAGATGGGCCACGGCGGCGCGTTCAAGACGGTCCCACGGGTCGGTGGCACCTTCAAGCGCGGTCTCGACCCGTTCGGTCATGCCCTTGACGACGCGCTGATGGATGTCGATCAGCATGTCTTCCTTGGACGGGAAGTGGTAGTAGAGCGACCCGGGCAGCATGTCGACCGCCGCTGCGATGTCGCGCATCGAGGTCCCGTCGAAACCATGGCGCGCGATGAGTTCCGCGGCCGTTTTCAGCACCTTCTCGCGCTTGCTCCGTCGGGCTGTGCCGGTCTTGACCGTGCCCGCCTCGGGCTCGGGGTCTTCGGTCTTGGTCTTGCGGGCTTGCCCCGATTGCGTCTTTGCCACGTGTTTCTGTCCCCGGACACCTTGCGGTTGAACTTCACTATGCGCCGATCGGCATCGTGACAAGATGCGCGAAAGGACGCGGATTCTTTCTAGCGAATGTTTGTTTGAATTTCGATTCCGAAACGCGCAGGTTGCGGCGGGAAATGCAAAGGGGACATTTATGACGCAAGGCCGGGCGGAACTGAACGTGTCGGGCGCGGTGGCGCGCGTGGGGTTCCTGAACCCCGATCAGGGGTTCATGGACCGGGCCATGGAGGCCGATCTGCTGGCCGCCGTCGAGCGGGTGGAGGATGACCCCATGATCCGCGTCTGCGTTCTGACCGGTGATCTGCCGGGCGTCTTCATCCGGCATTACGACCTGAAGGTGCTCGCGCCGCAATCCGACGGCATGATCGCACGGGGGATGACGTTCTCCGAGGACCGCCCCGTGCGCGAAGGCGGCATTCACACCGCGATGCGGCGGATGGAGGGGGGGCGGGTCGTCTATATCGCCGCGATGGGCGGCACGGCGATGGGTGGCGGGTTCGAACTGGCGCTGGCCTGCGACATGCGGATCGTGCAGGCGGGCGACCACCTTTTCGGTCTGCCGGAAATCAATCTGGGCATCCTGCCCGGCGCGGGCGGCACGCAGCGCTTGCCGCGCCTTGCGGGCCTCGCCCGCGCGCTGCACATGACGCTCACGGGCGAGACGCTGTCGCCCGAGGGGATGGTGGCGGCGGGGCTGGCGGTGGCCTGCGTGCCCGATGCCGAAGCGGCAGCGATGGAGATGGCCGGGCGTCTGGCGGGCAAGCCCGCGCGCGCGCTGTCGCACATCAAGTCGCTGGTGCGCCGGGCCGTGGCGCCCGACCCCGATGTTCTGGCGGCGGAACGCACGCTCTTTTGTGACCTGATGGTGACGGGAGACGCGCAGCGCCTTCTGGCCGAGGGTGCCGCCGGTCAGCGGCGCATCACCGACGAACCCTAGACGCCCTGCCCTTCAAGGATGATGACGGAACAGGCGGCCTCGTCGAAGCCGATGACGCCGCCGCCGTTCTCGGCCATGGCGATGCTCGCGCGGCCGGTCTGGCGCGCGCCCGCCTCGCCGCGCAGCTGCAGCACCAGTTCGTCGATCATCGAGAGCCCCGTGGCACCGACCGGGTGGCCCTTGGAGACAAGGCCCCCCGACAGGTTCACCGGCAGCCGCCCGCCAAGCTGCGTTGCCCCGCTTTCGATCAGCGCGCCGCCGCCGCCCGTTTCGGCGAAGCCCAGCATTTCAAGCTGGAAGATCTCGCAGAACGATGTGGCGTCGTGGACCTCAAGCAGGTCGATGTCTGCGGGTGCGAGCCCCGATTTCGCATAGGCCTTCTGCGCGGCTACCTGGCTGAGGCCCGGTTCATCCGCCGCGCGGTACTTGCCCCCCGTCAGGACGGACGCGCGCACCTTCACCGCGCGGTCGCGCACCGATTGCGGCTGGCGCTTCAGGACGTCTTCGGACACCAGGATCGCCGCCGCCGCGCCGTCGCCGATGGGCGCGCACATCGACCGCGTCAGCGGCCAGGACACTTCGCGGTCGGCCAGAACGTCTTCGACCGGCACCTCGAAACGGTATTGTGCCTTGGGGTTCATCGACCCGTGCCAGTGGTTCTTGGACGCGGCCATCGCGATCTGTTCGCGCCGCGTGCCGCGATGCTTCATGTGCCATGCGGCCTGCATCGCGTAGGTGTCCATGAAGACCGTGCCGCCGCCCGCGTTGGGCGCGAAAGGCTTGCCCGATTCCTGCCCACGCGCGGCGTAATAGGCGTGCCATTCTTCGGGGTCGATCTGGTCGATGCCGCCCTCGAAGATTTCGAGCGTGCGCGCGGCATCCCCCGGAAAGAACGTCTTCTCGACGCCGATCGCCAGCGAGACCTCCATGTCGCCCGAGGCCACGTCCTTCCACGCGCCATGAAACGCCATCGACGCCGTGGCGCAACCGCCTTCGACGTTGATGATCGGCACGCGTTCGGGGAAGAGGCCTTCGCCCACCAGCGGCGTGAAGCAGACCTGCCCGCGGATGTTGCGCTGCCCGAAGGTGCCCATGCCGCAATTGCCGAACCAGGCCTGTTCGATGGGCGCGCCATCCTTCCACCCCGCGTCGGCGAGACAGGCAAGGTAGGCTTCGCGCGTCAGGTCCTTGAAGCCGTCCTGCGGGCGTTTGCCGAAGGCGGTGGACGAGGTCGCGATCACATAGACGTCACGCATCATGGTCTCCTGTCAGCAGGACTTTTCCATTGCGCCCGCCCCGCGCGGCATGGGCGACGGCCTCTTTCACGCGGGACAGCGGATAGCGCTCCTCGACCTCCTGCCAGGTATCGCCCGAGGCTAGTTTACTGGTCAGGAAGGCGTGCAGGTCGCGCATCTGGTCGGGTGTCGCCTGCGCATACCAGTCGGCCAGCCAGAAGCCCCGCACATTCACGCCCCGGAAGACGACATCGCGCGCGCCGACGCGGCTGTCCTGCCCCGACAGAAGCCCGTAGACCGCGACCGTGCCATGATCGGCCACCGCAGCGGCCAGCGCCGCCGTGGCCCGCCCGCCCACCGCATCCAGCGCGAGGCGCGGCGCGGTGCCGCCGGTCGTGGCGTTGATGGCGGCAGTCAGGTCGCCACCGTCGTCCACGATCACCGCATCGGCCCCGTCCGCGACAAGCAGGCCCACGACATCCGCGCGGCGCACGATGTTGACGGTCTTCAACCCCTTTTCGCGCGCATAGCGGATGACCAGACGGCCCACGGCGGAATTCGCCGCGTTCTGCACCACCCAGTCGCCGGGCGAGAGGGTCACAATCCCGGTCAGCATGATCTCGGCCGTGGCCGGGTTGGCGCGCATCATCGCGGCCTGTTCGGGGTCGGCGCCGTCAGGGGCCTTGGGCGCCATGCGTTCATGCACCACCACCGCGTCCGCCCAGAGCCCGCCGCCCACCGGCAGGACGGCGTCGCCCGGAGCAAGGCGGGTGACGCCTTCGCCCACCATATCGACGATGCCGTAAGCGCCGACGCCGGGTGTCGCGGGCAGGCGGACGGGTTCGGCGCCGTAGCGGCCTTCGATGTTGAGAAGATCGGCGGGGTTGATCGTCATCACCTTCAGGCGCACGCGCACCTGCCCGGGGCCGGGAACCGGATCGGGTTCATGGATCACCTCAATCACTTCCGCAGGGTCGCCGTGGCGGCGGAAGATGGCGCGTTTCATGTCAGGCCCCCCGTTTCTTGAGTGCACGCAGATCGACGACGCCCGGCGCTTGGCGCGGGTCGTCGAGACCCGGAAAGATCAGCCCCTTGCGCACCTTCTGCGTGCCGGTGCGCGGCAGGTCATCGACGAAAGCGATCCAGCCGGGCAGCTTGTAATAGGCGACCAGATCGCGCCCGTGATCGAAGATCGACCGCGCGTTGGCCTCGTCGCGCGGGGTGCCCGCCATGGGGATGACGCAGGCCATCACTTCCTCGTCGCGCATCTCGTCGGTGACACCGATCACGGCGACCGCCTCGACGCCCGGGTGGCCGATGAGCGCGTTTTCCACCTCGGCGGCCGAGATGTTCTCGCCCGAGCGGCGGATGATGTTCTTGCGCCGTTCGACGAAGTGCAGCATCCCGTCCGGTTCCTGCACGACCACGTCGCCGGTGTGGAACCAGCCGCTGCGCCAAGCCTCGGCGGTGGCGTCGGGGTTCTTGAGGTATTCGCGGAAGAACCCGTGGCGGGCGTCTTTCCCGTGCGCGCGCACGACCAGTTCGCCTTCGGTGCCGGGGGGCACGGGGTTGCCGTCTTCGTCCACCACGCGGGCGTCGAGGTCTTCGCTGGGCTTGCCGAAGGCGCGGGTGTGGATGCGGCGGGGCTCATGACAATCGCCGAGGAACCGGCCGGTTTCGGACATGCCCCAGACCTCGACCATGGGCACGCCGAAGCGCGCCTCGAATTCCTGATGGATCTGCGGGTCGAGCCCCGCGCCAAGGCCGAAGCGCAGGGAATGCGCGGTTTCGTCTTCGCAGGGCGCGCGTTTCAGCAAGATGGGCGGGATGATCCCCAGATAATGCATAGCCGTCGCCCGAGTCGCTTTGATGTCGCGCCACCAGGTCGCGGGGTGGAAGCGGTCGGGCAGGATCAGGCAGTTGCCGGTCAGGATCAGCGCGGTCAGCGTGTTGATGCCTGCGTTCACATGGAAGACCGGCAGCGGTACGAAGACGCGGTCGGCGCGGTTCCGAAGCGCCAGCCGCCCCCCGATGCGGGCATAGGACAGGCCCACCGCAAAATGGTATTCATGGTCGATCACGCAGCCCTTGGGGCGCCCCGTCGTGCCCGAGGTGTAGATCAGCGCCGCCTCGGCCTGCCGCCCGGTGGCGGCCGCGCGCGGGGGGCCCTTCGGCGCGGGAAGATCGCCGGGGGTGGCTTCCAGCATGGCGGGCACGCCCAGCGCATCGGCCACACGGCTCAGCCGGTCGACGTTGTGGGGCAGGCCCAGGGCCAGATCGGCTTCGGAATGCTCAAGCAGGTAGGTCAGTTCGTGGTCGAGGTAGTCGGGGTTCACCGGCACCTGCGTCACGCCCAGCGCATAAAGCGCCAGCTGCGAGAAGACATGTTCGGGCCGGTTGTCCAGCATCAGCGCGACACGGTGGCCCGCGCGGTATCCCGCGGCCTCCAGCCGGTCGCGGCGGGCCATGACCTCGGCCAGCGCCGCGCCATAGGTGATCTCGAAACCCTCGGGGTGATAATCGCGCTCTTCGCGCGCGGGGATACAGAGGAAAGGCAGGTCGGGCTGCATCACGGCAGCGACGGCGAAAGCGTCGAAGACGGTCGCGCTGCCTGCGGCAAGCGCTTCGGCCGCGGCCCGCGCCGGGGCACCGTCGATCAGGTCGGGCAGCGGACGCGCCATGTCACACCCGCTCGATCAGCATGGCCATGCCCTGCCCCGCGCCAAGGCACATGGACAGGACCGCGCGGCGTCCGCCGGTTTCCTTGAGATGTTCGATCGCCGTCATGCACATCCGCACCCCGGTCAGTCCCGGCGGATGCCCGACCGAGATGCCGCCGCCGTAAAGATTGTGCAGATCGCGCGGGATGCCGAGATGGCGTTCGGCGTGCAGGTTGACGACCGCGAAGGCCTCGTTGATCTCGAAATAGTCGATGTCCGTCACCTTCAGCCCGCGTTTGTCGAGAAGGCCCTGTATCGCGGGCACCGGCCCGTGGCCCATGATGCGCGGGGGCACGCCCACGACGTGCCAGTCGACCAACCGCGCCTCGGGCGTGCCGCCTGCCGCTTCCATCGCCGCGCGGTCGCCCACGATGACGAAACCCGCCCCGTCGGTGACGCCCGAGGAGTTGCCGGCGGTGACCTTGCCGCCCTCGCGGAAGGCGGGGCGCAGGCGGGCAAGTTTCTCGCGCGTCGCGTCCCGGCGCACCGATTCGTCGGTGGTGAAGGCGCGCGTGGTCCGGCCGTCGGGCACGTCGATCGGCGTGATCTGGCGGGCAAGGAAGCCGTTGTCGATCGCAGCGATGGCGCGGGCCTGGCTCATCTCGGCCCAGTCGTCCATGGCGTCGCGGTCGTACTGGAAGTCCTCGGCCAGGTTCTCGGCCGTCTCGCCCATGTAGTCCTGGCTGAACGGGCAGCGATAGGCCCAGTCGAGCATGTCTTCCAGCTGCATCGGGCCGCGCCCGACGCCCCAGCGGGCCGACGCCACCGCGTGCGGCGCGCGGGAATAGCATTCGGCGCCCCCGGCAAGCGCGAGCCGCGAATGACCCGTTTCGACCTGCTGTCCCGCTGACAGGATCGCCTGCAGGCCCGAAGCGCAGGCGCGCACGACATGTAGGGCACCCGCTTCTTCCGGGATGCCCGATTTCACGCCGACCACGCGCGCAGCGAACAGCGTGTCGCGGTCGGTGGGCACGGTGGTCGTGAAGACCATGTGGTCGATCTTGTCGGGCGCGATGCCCGATTTCGCCACGCACGCGCGCGCGGCATGACCCGCCATGTCGGTCAGCTCCACCCCCTTGAGCGAGCCGCCGTAATTGCCCAGCGGCGTCCGCGTTCCGGCACTGATCACGATCTCGGCGGTCATCGCCGTCCCTCCCCTGTCATGTTCCGTATCAGCCCCTCAGGCGCAACGGCAGGCGGCGTGTGCCGCGCGGCACCATCGCGTCGAGCCATTCCGGCCCCTCTTCGGGGTCCAGCGCAAGGGCCGGGAAGCGGTCGAAGAGCTTCTGCACCGCGATGCGGCCCTCTTCGCGCGCCAGTTTCGCGCCCATGCACAGGTGGATACCCTGCCCGAAGGTCAGGTGTCGGTTCTGGCGGCGGGTGATGTCGAAGACGTCCGGGTTGTCGAAGATGCGCGGGTCGCGGTTGGCGGAATTCACCATGACGAAGACGCGTTCGCCCTCCTTCAGGTCGCGTCCGTGCAGGTGGTGATCTTCCGCCACCACCCGCACCAGCGCGTTGGTCGGCCCGTCGAAGCGCATCACCTCCTCGATGGCGCTGTCGATCAAGGCGGGGTCGGCCCGCAGGCGGGCGAGTTCGCCGGGGTGGCGCAGCAGCATCAACGTGGCGTTGCCGATCAGGTTCGTCGTCGTCTCGTTCCCGGCGAACAGGATCAGGATGCAGGTCGCGACCAGTTCGTCGTCGCTCAGCTTGTCGCCTTCGTCGCGGGCGTTGATAAGGTCCATCAGGAAGCCCGGGCGCGGGTTGGCGGCGCGTTGGGCCACGAGGTCGCGGAAATAGCCGGACATGAGGCGGCAGCCGCGCGCGGCGCGTTCGTATTTGTCATCGGAATTGCGCGCGCCGCCGATGAAGATGGCCATGTCGTCGGACCATTCCTTGAACGCGCCGAGCATGTCGCGCGGCACGTCGAGAAGGTCCATGATCACATAGGCCGGCAGTTGCTGTGCGAATTCACGGATCAGGTCGATCCGGTCGCCGCCGCCCGCTTCGAGCCTGTCAAGAAGGTGATCGGTGATTTCCTCGATATTGGGGCGCATCTGTTCGATGGCGTCCGCCGTGAAGGCATGACGCATGATGCGGCGCAGGCGGGTGTGATCGGGCGGATCGCGGAAGGCGAGCCAGAGGTTGAGGTAATGGATGATGTCGCGCAGAAGCACGGCGTCCTGCGGGGGCAGCGCGGTATAGAACTTCATCAGCCGGTTGACTGACAGGTGGTCGGACAGCAGGAGGTCGCGCACATCCGTATAACGCGTCACGATCCAGGATTTGAGCGACGGGCTCCAATGCACCGGGTCTTCCTCGCGCAGGCGGGCATAGACCGGAAAGGGATCGGCCATGACGGCGGGATCGGACGGATCGTAGACGAGGGCCGCTTGCATCTCTGCGGTTTTCATCTCGTTCAGCTCCCGTTTTTCGGGGTGACGATCGGCGTTGTCACCAAACAGTTGTTTGTTTAGTATTAGGGCAGCCGCGTTTCGCGCACAAGTCTCTGCGTGCCGTCCGTGCAAGCCGGGGCCCGAAGACAAGAAAAACAGGGAGTTACGGATGTCCGACCGTATCGACGACCCGCAGGTCTATCTGCCTGACCTGCTTGCCACCCATGCCCGGTTCTTTCCGCGCAAGGAGGCGGTGATCTGCGGCGACACGCGGCGCACATGGGGCGATTTCGACGCCAATATCAGCCGGATCGCCAATGCACTGGTGGCCGACGGGTTGCAGAAGGGTGAGAAAGTCGCGCTTCTCATGGGCAATTCGGCGGAAATGCTGGAATGCCTGTTCGCCGTCGTGCGGGCGGGCGGCGTGGTGGTGCCGCTATCGGGGCTGCTGACGGCGGATCAGCTGCGCGGGCTGATGGGCGATTGCGACGCGACGCGCGCCTTCGTGTCGGCCGAATTCGCCGATACAGTGAATGCGATCCGCGCCGATCTGGGGGCGATTCCGCCGGGCGGCTGGATCGCGCAGGGGTTTTCGGGCGACGGCTGGATCACGCTTGCCGATTTCATGGCGGGCCAGCCCGCGACGCTGCCCAACGTGCGCTACGACCTGACGGACGCCTTCAACATCATCTATTCCTCGGGCACCACCGGCCTGCCCAAGGGGATCGTGCAGACGCATCGCGCGCGGCTGCACTGGGCCTTTTCCAACGCGATCGAAATGGGCTTCGGATCGTCGTCGCGCGCGCTGACGACGACGGCGCTTTATTCCAACGGGACATGGTTGATGATGCTGCCCTGCCTGTTCGCGGGCGGCACGCTTGTGGCGATGAAATCCTTCGACGTGGGCGAATTCCTTGCCACCGTCGCGCGCGAAAAGATCACCCATACCTTCATGGTGCCCGCACAATACCAGATGGTGCTGGCCCATCCCGCGCTGGAAGGCGCGGACCTCTCAAGCCTGAAGACCGTGCTGTCCGCCGGATCGTCGCTCCGCCGCGACACCAAGCGCCAGATCATCGAGCGTATCTCGCCCGGTCTTTACGAGCTTTACGGCTATTCCGAAGGCTTCGCGACGATGCTGAAACCGCACCAGCATGCCGAGAAGTTCGCGTCTGTCGGCACACCCGTTCTGGGGTTCGAGCTGCGCATCCTTGACGAGGAGGGCAACGAGTGCCCGCCCGACGTTCCGGGCGAGATCGCGGGATATGGCGCGGGGATCATGACGGAATACTACAAGCGCCCCGAGGCGACGGCGGAGCTGATCTGGCGGGATGAGCGCGGGCGCACCTTCCTTCGGTCGGGGGATATCGGGAAACTGGACGAAGACGGCTTCCTGCACATCATCGACCGCAAGAAGGACATGATCATCTCGGGCGGCTTCAACGTCTTCCCGACGGATGTGGAGGCCATCGTGGGCGGTCACCCGGATGTCTTCGACGTGACCGTGATCGGCGTGCCGCATGACAAATGGGGCGAAAGCTGCCTTGCGCTGGTGATCCCGCGCGAAGGCGTCGCGATCGACTGCGACGCGCTGCGCGACTGGGCGAACGAACGGCTCGCCAAGACGCAGCGGCTGATCGCGGTCGAGACGCGGGCCGAGTTCCCGCGCAACGCGCTGGGCAAGGTGCTCAAGCGGCTTCTGCGCGATCCCTATTGGGCGGCAAGCGAATGAGCCTGCGCATCGGCGTCATGGGCGCGGGCGCCATCGGCGGGTTTCTCGCCGTGCACCTGGCGCGTGCGGGCGGGTCGCTGCACCTGCTGGCGCGGGGGGCGACGTTGCAGGCCATCACGGCGCAGGGTCTGCGGCTGACCGACGACGCAGGCAGCGTGACCGTCGCGCCCGCGCAGGTGAGCGACGACGCGCGCAGCATCGGGCCGGTCGATATCTGCCTGTTCACGGTCAAGGGACAGGACAGCGTCGCGGCGGCGGACGCCATGGCGCCGATGATCGGCCCCGATACGCAGGTGCTGAGCTTCCAGAACGGGCTGTACGGGGTCGAACACCTTGTGGAGCGGTTCGGCGCCGGGCGCGTTCTGGCCGGTGTCACATATGTGCCCGCCAGCGTGCCGGAACCGGGCCACGTCCGCCACACCGGCGCGGTGCGCAAGTTCGTCTTCGGCCCCGCAGCACCCGGCGCCGTGCCGCGGGCCGCATGGGGCTTCGCCGCGTTGGGGGTCAAGGCGGGGCTCGACATGTCCCTGATGGATGACCCGATGGGCGAGATCTGGGCCAAGTTCGTGATGCTGGCGCCGTATCACATGGTCTCGGCGCTGACGCGGCTGCCGCTGGGCGGCTGGATCGAGGTGGAGGAGGCGCGCAACCTCTATGCGCAGGGCATGGAGGAGGTAGCCGCCGTCGCCCGCGCGCGCGGCGTCGCCCTGCCCCCGGGCCTTGTGCAGCGCAATCTCGATTTCAGCCTGCACACCGCCGACCGGCGCACGCGGGCCTCGATGCTCGACGATCTGGAACGGGGGCGACCGCTGGAGCTGGAAGCGACCATCGGTTGGCTGGTGCGCGAAGCGGCAAGGCTGGGCGTGCCCGTGCCGTTGCACGCCATGGGCTACGCTCTCTTGAAGCCGAACGCGGCCGGTCAGGTCGCGTAATCGGCGCCCATCCGGTCGAGCCTGCGCTTGAGCGCGGTGAATTCCATCTCGCCCAGGCCCGCGCCGAAGCCGCCCATCGCCTGCTTGTGCGCCAGATCCTGCACCGATTGCGGCGGCAGGACCAGCTTGCCGCCCGCCTGCGCCGCGACCTGAATGCGGCAGGCCTGTTCGAGATAGAACAGCATGATGAACGCCTCGGGGATCGTGCGCCCGCAGGCCAGAAGCCCGTGATTGCGCAAGATGAGAAGCTGCTTGTCCGTCCCCAGATCGGCCAGAAGCCGCTTCTGTTCCTCGAGGTTGAGCGCGAGGCCCTCGTAATCGTGATAGCCGATCAGGTCCTTGTAGAGGAGCCCCGTCTGGCTGATCGGCAGCAAGCCCCCATCCTGCGCGGACACACCCACGCCCGCCGTCGTGTGCGTATGCGCGACGCACAGAAGATCGTGCCGTTCCCGGTGCACGCAGGAATGGATGACGAATCCCGCCGGGTTGATGCGGTAGGGCGTGTCTTCGACGATGGTGCCGTCGAGATCGACCTTCACGAGGTTCGAGGCGGTCACCTCTTCATAGAGTAGGCCGAAGGGATTCAGCAGGAAATGCTCTTCCGGGCCCGGGACGCGCGCCGAGATGTGGTTGTAGATGAGGTCATCCATCCCGAAATGCGCGACCAGCCGGTAGAAGGCGGCCAGATCGACACGCGTGGCCCATTCCTCGTCGCTCATATGCGCGGGCTTGGCGCGGCGGAAATCTGTGGCGGCTGTCATGGGCCCTCCCTCCCCTGTCTTGCATGGCAGCCCGGTTTCGATGTTCGATCGCACGGGGCTGCGAATAATGCTTGCGAGGCTAGTTGTTTTTCGTCAATTTGAACAGGTGTTTGTTTGGCTATCCGCGCTGGTCCGCGCGCGAGCCGCTGACGGCACATGGGACGATCGCCGGCCTGAAGGGTCTGCAACATGCATGAACGAGACTGCCTTCAGGCGGCGAAAGTCAATCACAGGGAGGAGACGATGACGTTGAACCGTCGCAAGTTTTTCAAGCAATCGGCCGTCGCAGGCGCAGGGGCGGCAGCCTTTGCCGCCGGTCTGGCCACTCCGGCCATCTCGCAAGGCAAGCGCGAGCTGACCATGGTCATGGCCTGGCCCCACAACTTTCCCGGCCTGGCCTCCATCGCCTACAACTTCGCAAAATATGTCGAGGAACTGACCGACGGCAGCATCACCATCAAGGTGAACGCCGCGGGTGAGCTTGTCGGCGCGTTCGAGGTCTTCGACGCCGTCGGCCAGGGCACCGCGGACTGCTACCACTCTTCGCCCATGTTCCTTGCCAGCAAGTGGCAGGCGGTCACCTTCTTCGGCCTCGTGCCGTTCGGGCTGAACGCGATGGAGCACTGCGCGTGGATGTATCACGGCGGCGGTCAGGAGCTTCAGCACAAGGCGTATCGCGATCTCTTCAACATGGTTGCCTTCACCTGCGGCCATACCGGCACGCAGATGGCGGGCTGGTTCAACAAGGAGATCAACAGCCTGGAAGACTTCCAGGGCGTGAAGATGCGCAGCTCGGGCATCGCGGGCGAAGTGATGCGCCGCGTCGGCGCGAGCGCCGTGATGATCCCGCCGCAGGAAATCTTCACCTCGCTGCAGTCGGGCGCGATCGACGCGACCGAACTGTGCTGCGCATGGCTCGACAGCGCCAACGGCTTCCAGCAGCACACCAAGTACTACTACACCCCGGGCTGGCAGGAAGTGAACAGCGCGGGCGAAATCGGGATCAACGCCGATCTGTTTGATTCGCTCACGCCGCATGAACAGAAGATCATGCAGCACGCGGCGCAGTCGGCCAACTCGATCAACATCGGCGAATGGCCCTACTACAACGCTAAGGCGATGGAGACCCTGCGCAAGGAGCACAATGTCGACGTGCGCAACTATCCCGATGACGTGGTGATCGCACTGGCGAAGACCTCGCAGGAGGTCGTTGCAGAACTGGCCGGCATCGACGACTACGCCAAGGAAATCTACGCCAGCTGGAAGGCCTATCGTGACGAAGCCCTGCAGTATTCGGTGCTCGTCGATTTCCCGATGTACAACGCGCGTCGTCTCGCCTTTGCAAACGGCGCATAAGCCCGTCTGACAAGACCGATCCGGCCGGGACCATCCCGGCCGGATTTCGATCTGCGGAGTCCCGCCTTGCGTCTTCTAGATCTTTCCATCGCCGTCCTCGACGGGATCACGCAGCTCTTCGGCCGCGCGGTGTCGTGGCTTGTGCTCTACATGGTGCTGATGACCTTCGCCAACGTGGTGGCGCGCTACATGTACGGCTATTCAAACATCGCGCTGATCGAGACCGTGCTTTATGCCTTCGCGATCGTGCTGACCTCGACCGCCG
The DNA here is from genome assembly GCA_018401465.1 of Aestuariivita sp. Lineage (GTDB taxonomy): Bacteria > Pseudomonadota > Alphaproteobacteria > Rhodobacterales > Rhodobacteraceae > JAGYKE01. The sequence continues at coordinate 1,698,571 of JAGYKE010000004.1, read as the reverse complement.
CCTGGACGCTGCAGCGCAACGAACATGTGCGCATCGACATCTTCTATGGCCGCCGGTCGCCACGGATACGGGCACTGACGGACCTTCTGGGCACGATCTTCCTTCTTGCACCGATCCTCTGGGTCGTGTGGACGACAGGCCTGCCCTATGTGCAGCGGTCCTGGCGGCTGGGCGAGACCTCGGCCGAAGTGGCCGGCCTGCCCTATATCTATCTTCTCAAGACCTTCATCCTCGTCTTCGTGGTGACGCTGGGGATCCAGGCCCTGTCCTTCGCGCTGCGCAACCTGCGCACGCTGATCCTGGGCCATGATCCCGACGCCGATCCGCTGGGCGTGCCGGGAACCAAGGCATGATCAACGAATACCTTGAGATCGGCCTGTTCCTGACGGCCATCGTGCTGATGCTGCTGGGCTTTCCGGTGGCCTTCACGCTGGCGGGCACGGCGCTGGCCTTCGCGATCATCGGCGACTGGTTCGGCATCTTCCAGTTCCGCCAGCTGAATTTCCTGCCCCAGCGCATCTTCGGCATCATGTCGAACGAGGTGCTGATCGCGGCGCCGCTCTTCATCTACATGGGTCTGATGCTCGAACGCTCCAAGGTGGCGGAAGACCTGCTGGTCACCATGACCAAGCTGTTCCGCGAATTGCGGGGCGGCCTCGCCCTGTCGGTCGTGATGGTGGGGATGCTCATGGCCGCCTCGACCGGGATCGTGGGCGCAACCGTCGTCACCATGGGCCTGATCGCGCTGCCGGTGATGCTGCGGCATGGCTACGACCCGAAGCTTGCCACCGGCACGATCTGCGCCTCGGGCACGCTGGGTCAGGTCATCCCGCCGTCGATCGTGCTGGTCTTTCTCGGCGACATCCTGACCTATGCCAACCAGCAGGCGAACCTTAGTTCCGGCAACTTCGCGGGCAAGTCGGTGGGCGTCGGCGATCTTTTCGCCGGATCGCTCGTACCCGGGCTGATGCTTGTGCTGTTCTACGCCATCTACATCGTCGTTCTGGCCTGGCTGCAGCCGTCTTCCGCGCCCGCGGTGCGCGCCGATCCGAAGGAGCAGCTGACCCGCGCCGAACGCTGGCGGCTTTTCGCGAACGGGCTTCTGGCGCCCGCGGGGCTGATCGTGGCGGTGCTGGGTTCGATCCTTGCGGGCATCGCGACGCCGACCGAGGCGGCGGGCGTCGGCGCGGTCGGCGCGACGATCCTCGCCGGCATCCGGGCGCGGCCCGACCGGACATGGGTCATCCTGTCGGGCGTGGGCGCGGCGGTCGCGCTGATGGTGATCAACGGTCTGGGGTTCAACCTGCTGATCCAGCGGCAGGACTTCAATGCGTCGGAACAGGCGATGCTCTATGTCTCGTTCGGGCTGGTCGCGGTCCTCGCCTTCAGCATCGGCCTGTCTCTGGTCTATGTCTTCCGCACCCAGGTTCTGACCCCGGTGATCGAGAACACCGCCCGGATCACCGGCATGATCTTCGCCATCCTGATCGGGGCGAGCCTCTTCTCGCTGACCTTCCGGGGTCTGGGCGGGGAAGAGACGGTGCATCACCTGCTCGAAAGCCTGCCCGGCGGGCTGACCGGCGCGATGATCTTCGTGATGCTGCTGATGTTCGTGATGGGCTTCTTCCTCGATTTCCTCGAGATCATCTTCATCCTCGTGCCCATCGTCGGCCCCGCGCTGATCTTGATGGGGGCCGATCCCGTCTGGCTGGGCGTGATGATCGCGGTGAACCTGCAGACCTCTTTCCTGACGCCGCCTTTCGGCTTCGCGCTGTTCTTCCTGCGCGGAGTGGCGCCGGCGTCGGTGCGGACGCAGGACATCTATTCAGGCGTCATTCCGTTCATCGCGCTGCAGCTTCTGGCGCTGGTGATGATCGCGGCCTTCCCGGTTCTGGCGACAGGGCTGCCGGATTACCTGTTCAGGTAAGGCCTTGCGCAACCGGGGGTGATGGCGTGGAATGCATCCGCGCCCTGCCCCGGAGACCCGCATGACCCGCAGTCTTGCCGCCCGCATCGCCGGTCCTGTTTCGGTTCCCTGCCTGCTTCTGGGCCTTGTGTTCTTCGCGGCATCGCTCACCCCGTCGCTGATCCCGCGCGGACCAGAGATGCAGGGCATCCTCGGCGGGCTGGTGACGGCGTTGGGATACCTGACCGGGGTGATCGCGGGGCTTGTGTGGCGCGCCGCCGACCTGCCCCGCCTGCCCGCGGGGGCGGCCCGGGCGGTGACCTGGATCGCGGCGGTAGGCGTGGTCGCGCTCTTTCTCTGGGTGCTGGGGTCAAGCCTGACCTGGCAGAACGACCTGCGCGCAAAGATGGGCATGCCGCCCGCCGATGCGCTGCGACTGGCGCGCATCCTTGCCATCGCATCCGTCACCTGCGCGTTGGCCTTCCTGCTTGGGCGGGCGGTCGCATCGCTGTTCAGGCTGGTGCGGGCGTGGTTCTACCGGGTGATGCCGCCGCGCCGGGCGAATGTGCTGGGCTTCGTGACGGTCGTGATCGTGCTGTTCGTCGTCAGCCGCGACGGGCTTTTCGACCGGGTGGTGACGGCGCTTGATGAAAGCTACGAGGCCGCGCAGGCCCTGTTCGACCGTGCACCGCCACGCCCCGAAGACCCGCGCAGGACCGGCAGCGCCGCGTCGCTGATCGACTGGGACGCCATCGGCGAACCCGGGCGCGACTTCATCACGTCAGGCCCCGACGCCGCGGCCATCGCCGCCTTCACGGGACGCCCCGCGCTTGACCCGATCCGGGTCTATGTCGGGCGCGCCAATGCCGGGACGCCCCGCGAACGGGCCGAACTGGCGCTGGCCGAACTCATCCGTCTTGGCGCGTTCGAGCGCGAGGTGCTGATCGTGGCAAGCCCCACCGGCACCGGCTGGATGGACCCCGGCGCGGCGGATCCGGTGGAATACATGCATAGCGGCGACATCGCCACGGTCGCTGCGCAGTATTCCTATCTGCAATCGCCGCTGGCGCTGATCCTTGAGACGGATGCGGGCCTCGAACAGGCGACAGCCCTGCAAGAGGTCGTGCAGGGATACTGGAAGACGCTTCCGCCCGATGCCCGCCCGCGTCTTTACGTTCACGGGCTGAGCCTTGGCGCATGGTCGTCGATGCATGCCACGAACCTGTTCCGGCTGCTCGACGATCCCATCGACGGCGCGTTCTGGGCCGGTCCGCCCTTTCCGTCGGCCTTCTGGAACTATGTCCAGAACCAGCGCAACCCGGGCAGCCCCTGGGTTTTGCCGACCATAGGGGACGGATCGCTTGTTCGATATGCCTCGCATGTGACGGACGGGTCCGACGGGGCGGATTGGGGCGCGATGCGCATCGTCTTCCTGCAGTATTCCAGCGACCCGGTGGTCTTCTACGACCCCTACTCGCTCTGGCGCGCGCCGCCGTGGATGCGCGATGCACCCGCCGCGGACATGTCCGGGCATTTCGCCTTCATGCCCATCGTAACGCAGTTCCAGCTGGCGCTGGACATGGCGCTGTCCTTCGGGTCGCCGCCGGGACATGGGCATGCCTATTATGCGCGTGATTACATCGGTCCTTGGGTGCAGGTGACCGCGCCCAAGGATTGGACAGAGGAAGACACCGCACGCCTGATCGCGCATTGCGATCTGGGCTTTCAGCTGGGCTGTCGGAACGTTCCCTGACGCGCATCGGGGGGCGTGAGAACGGCCCCGAAGATCACGACAGGGTCATGAACCGGGCCGGGGTGATCCTGTCGAAGAAAGCGACCGTGATCCGCGGGCCGGAATTCACGCTTCGGTCGGCCCGGTCATGTCGGCCAGACCGCGAAGAGTTCGTCCTGACCGGTCTTCACCATGTAGTCCGGCAGGCCGAGGGGCTGCGTGCGATCAGGCGGAATGGGGGACACATAGGGCATGTCGCCCCGCACGAGGCGGAAGTCCTCGGCGGCAGCGGCGCGCAAGGCGGCGTCGGTCATGTAGTCATATCCCATGCCCGCCAGAATGCGGGCTGAGACGACCGCCACCTTGTCCCCGATCGACATGCCGCCCGCCGCCGTGACCGCCCATGTGTGCAGACCGAAGCCCTGAGGAAAGGTCGCGAGACCGAACAGCCCGACGGGGCATTTGAAGCTGATGTCGCCGATATCGGTCGAGGCACCGGCGACGACCTCGCCCATCCGCATGGCACCCCGGAACAGCCCCCGCTCGGGCAGGCCATCGGCGCGTTGGCAAGCGCGGGCGAAGTCCTGTTCCTCTTCGGTCCAGTCAAGCGGGTCTTCGGTCATGTGCGCGAAGGCAAGATCGGTCAGCGTGCGGTTAGGCAGCAGATTGTGCACGCCCATGAACACCTCGAATTCGGCACGGGTCTGGGTCATCAGCGCCGCGCCATCGGCGATTTCCCGCAGCCAGCCGGCAAGCTCGTCGACCCGGGGGCGATCGAATTCGCGCGCAACGATCCAGGTCTGGGCGAAATCGGGCACCACATTGGGCGCGGTCCCGGCCGAGTCATAGACATAGTGGACGCGCGCGGTGGATTGCAGGTGTTCGCGCATGTATTGCACGCCCGTCCCGAAGAGTTCCGCCGCCTTCAGCGCGCTGCGCCCTTCCCATGGGCTGTTGCCCGCATGGGCCGAGGTGCCGAAGAACCGCACCTTCGCCTTGACGTTGGCGGCAAGCCGCGCCTGCGCCACGCCGGAAAAGGGTGCCGCATGCCAGGCAAATGCCGCATCCACGTCGTCGAACAGACCGGCGCGCACCATGTAGACCTTCGCGCCCTCGGTCTCTTCGGCGGCGCAGCCATAAACGCGGATGGTGCCGGGCGTACCGTCACCCTCCATCATCGACTTGAGCGCGATGGCCGCCCCCGTGCATCCCGCGCCCAGATGGTTGTGGCCGCAGCCATGGCCCGAAGTCGTCGGACCGGCCACGCGCGTGGGTTCGGCGGCGTTGCCCAGATCGGGCAGCGCATCGTATTCGGGAAGATAGGCGATCACAGGTCCGCCCGACCCTTGGGTCCATTCGGCCAGAAACGCGGTCGGCACACCGGCTGTTCCCGTGCTGACGATCCGGAACCCGGCCGCCTCGAGCGAGCGCAGGTGCACGCGGGCGGATTCGACTTCGTTCAGCCCCAGTTCTGCCAGACGCCAGACCTCGCGCGAGATGGCGGTGATCGTGTCGTGCACGGCGTCGACCGCGGCCCCGGCCCGCATCGCCGACGGCGGGGCCGCCCGCGCGGGAACCCCAACGGCGGCCACGGCTGCGGCGGCGACCGCATTGCGCAGAAGCGCGCGGCGGCCAAGGCCCGTGGAAACCCAGTCTTCCTCGAAATCCAGTCGCATCCATCTCATCCTTTCACCGTGCCCGGGTGACTAGATCTGCCTTGGCCGGGCCGGGGTAATGGAGGGCCGCGCGGTTTTCGATGGGTGCGGGGCGGGTCAAGCACATGGACCGTCTCTCCTCGTTACTTGTCGAACTGGTGATGCAGCGTGACGGATCGGGCAGCATCGTGAAAGGCGGAGCCTGCCGCATCAACTCTGCCACAGGTTGCACGATAAATGTAGCACTGACAATGCAACGAAACGTTGACACGGTGGCGTGTCCGTCAGCCTGCCAGGTCACGGGCAGACCGGGGCGGGACGCGCGTCAGAGCAGGTCGGGCGGCCTGCGTCCCGCAAAGAAGGCGTCGAGATTGTCGAGCGCCTTGAACCCCATCGCATCGCGGGTGCGCACCGTGGCGCTGCCCACATGCGGCATCATCATGATGTTCTCATGCCCCGCGAAGGTGGGGTTGCCGCCCGGTTCGGTCACGAAACAATCCAGCCCCGCCGCAGCCAGATGCCCGCTTTTGATCGCCGCCAGAAGGGCTGTTTCGTCCACCAGCGACCCACGCGCGGCATTGACGAGGATCGCCCCCCGCGGCAGTCGCGCAAGGCGGTCGGCGTTCATCAGACCTTCGGTCGCGGGCGTCGCGGGACAGTGCAGTGACAGGAAATCCGACACCGTCAGCAGGCTGTCGAGATCTGCGTGGAAGATCGCGCCCGCCTCTTCATCGGGCGGCAGGCGGCGGCGGTTGTGATAATGGATCTCCATGTCGAAGCCGCGCGCCTTGCGCGCAAGCGACCTGCCCACGCCCCCCATGCCGACAATGCCCAGCCGCGCGCCGGTGACCTGCTTGCCCACAAGAAAGGCAGGCGACCAGAAATCCCAGCCCCCAGACCGCACGATGCGATCACCCGTCACCGCATGGCGCGCCGCGCCCAGCATCAGCATCATGGCGAGCTCTGCCGTCGCGTCCGACAGAACGCCCGGCGTATTGGTCACCGCGATCCCGCGCGACCTGAGTGCGGGCAGATCGCAATGATCCGTCCCGACCGAATGATTCGCCACGATCTTCAGCCGCGGATCGAGCCGCGCGACGACGTCGGCGCCGAAGCGTTCGGAATGGCAGGGGATCATGGCGTCGGCGCGCGCGCTCATCGCGACGATCTCGTCGGCGGTACCGGGGCTGTCGTCGTCCTTGAGGATCACGTCATAGTCGCGGCGCGCCCGCGCCAGCGTCGCCTCCGACAGCCGCCGCGGGATCCAGACGACGGGCCTAGGCATCGCTGTCGGGTTTCTTCCCGCTGGACGTCGCCATGTCATAGGCGACAAGGCCCACGGTCAGAAGGACGATCACGATCAGGTCCGGGCTGGGCACGCCCATGATCAGGATTCCGAGGAACCCCGCAAGGACGACAAAGGCGAAGAGAGCGAGAAAGCGATTCATGGCGATGTCCTTTCCGAAGTCATCCCTCGGCCCAATCATGGAGCCATTGCGCCGTTCTGAGAAGGCGCGCATCGTCGTCGATGCGCCCGACAAGCTGGACGCCCATGGGCAGGCCGTTTGCGGCGGTCAGGATCGGCACCGTTACGGCAGGTGTGCCGCAGAACGTCCAGAGCCCGTTGAAGACCGCGCTGCCGGTGGTGGCTAGCCCTTCCGGCGCGGCGCCGGGTGCCGCGGGGCACAGGATGGCGTCGCAGCGCTCGAATATCTCGCCCAGCGCCGCGTTCAGCACCGGCTTCCAGTCGAGCGCGGCCAGATAATCGCGCGCCAGCGTCGCATTGCCCTGCGACAGCGCCTCCAGCGTTTCGGACGACAGGTGATCGGCGCCGTCGCGGCCATACCGGTGATAGCAGCGCGCCATCTCGGCAAGATTGATGCGCAGCCGTTCGGTGGCGGCACCGTTGAAGACGCGGGGAAGCTCGACCTCGAAGACCTGTTCGCCCAGCGCGGCGACGAGTTCAGCGAAGGCCTCCTTCGTGTCGTCGGTCGCCTCTTCCTTCCAGCCCGGGGGGCGGACGAAGGCGAAGGTGGGCAGGACGGGCGGTTTCGCGCAGGCGGTCTCGAACAGCCGCGGATGGGGCGCGGGCCGCGTGGCGGGATCGGCCTCGTCATGGCCGAACAGCGCCTCGGCGATGAGTGCGGCCGACCGCGGGTCGGCGGCAAAGACGCCGACGGTGTCGAGGAAGGGCGATTGCGGTAGGATGCCCCGGCGCGGGATCGCCCCGAAGCTGGGCTTGTACCCGGTGACGCCGCAGAAGGCGGCGGGCCGGATCACCGATCCGCCGGTCTGGGTTCCGATGGCCAGCGGCACCATGCCTGCGGCGACCGCGGCTGCCGACCCCGAGGACGACCCGCCCGGGGTATGGGCGGGGTTGTGCGGATTGCGTGTCTTGCCGGGATGCATGAAGGCCAGTTCGGTCGTGACCGTCTTGCCCATGACGATGGCGCCCGCCGCCTTCAGCCGTTCGACAACGAAGGCGTCGTGCGACGGCACGCGGCCTGCATCAAGCGCGCAGCCGTTCGACGTGGGGATCTTCGCCGTGTCGATGATGTCCTTGATGCCGACCGGTAGCCCGTGCAGGGGGCCCGGGGCGCGCCCGCTTTCCCGGTACCGGTCCAGCGCGCGCGCCTGTTCCATCGCGTGATCGCCGTCAAGCCAGGCCCAGGCCTGCACCCCGGGCTCGGCCTCGGCGATGCGGGCCAGATAGGCCTCGGTCAGCTCGGCCGCGCGGAGCGCGCCCGAGACAAGCCGGCCCCGCAGGTCCGCCGCGCTCAGCGACGTGGCGGCCTGCGCGGCCCGGGTTCTGATCGCTGTCTCAACCATAGAACAGCGTCGGCAGATAGTAGACGATCTGCGGATAGAGATACATCAGCACCATCGAGATGATCACGCAGACCAGGAACGGCATGACGCCCCGGAAGATCATCGTCAGCTGCACTTCAGGTGGCGCGATCCCCTTCAGGTAATAGGCTGACATCGCCATGGGTGGTGTCAGGAAGCTGGTCTGCAGGTTCAGTGCCACAAGCACCCCGAAGAACAGCGGGTCGATCCCGAAGAAGGCCAGCAGCGGCAGGAAGATCGGCACGAAGATAATGATGATCTCGGACCATTCGAGCGGCCAGCCCAGCAGGAAGATGATGAGCTGTGCAAGGATCAGGAACTGCCAGGGCTCGAGGCTGAGGCTCTGCACGAATTCCGAGATCACGTGTTCGCCGCCAAGATAGGAGAACACCGCCGAGAACGTGTAGGACCCCACGAACAGCCAGCACACCATCGCAGTGGTCCGCACCGTCAGATAGACGCTCTCCCGCATCCTCTGCCACGTCATCGCCCGGTAGATGAAGGCCAGAAAGATGCCGCCCAACGCCCCGATCGAGGCCGCCTCGGTCGGCGTGGCCAGACCGAACAGGATCGAACCCAGCACCGCGAGGATCAGGAAGGCCAGAGGCACGAAGGACGTAACGATCATCCCGAACAGCCGCCAGAAGGGCACGTCGGGCACTTCGTCAGCCGACGGCTTGGGCGCGACCGACGGCTGCAGGATCGACCGTCCGATGACATAGACGAGATACAGACCCACCAGCGTCAGCCCCGGCAGCAGCGCCGCCGCGTAAAGCCGCACGATCGATACGCCCGAGGCTGCGGCATAGACGATCAGCATGATCGACGGCGGGATCAGGATGCCCAGCGTGCCGCCGGCGCAAATGATCCCGCTGGCAAAGGATGGACTATAGCGCGCCTTGAGCATCTGCGGCAGCGCCAGCAGGCCCATCAACGTGACCACCGCGCCCACGATGCCGGTTGCGGTCGCGAAAAGCGCGCAGGTCATCAGCGCCGCGACGCCCATCGAACCCGGCACGTTCTTGGCCGCGATATTGAGCGTGCCGAAAAGCTTGTCGACGATGTTCGCGCGTTCGACGATATAGCCCATGAAGAGGAACAGCGGCACCGCTGTCAGGACCTCGTTCGACATTACGGTATACGTCTGGTTTATGAAGAGGTCGAATATTCGGTTATTGAAGAACCCCTGTATCCAGAGAGTGAAGCTTTCCCAGCCTCCCGCCTCCTCTCCGAGGCGGTTGAAGGCACGCCACATGCGGCCTTCGTCGTAATAGGCGTAGTATCCGAAGCCGATACCCATTGCCATCAGCGTGAAGGCGATCGGGAACCCCAGGAAAACGAAAACGATGAACAGCCCCAGCATCAGCAGGGCGACCTGCGGGTCGGTCATGGATGGTTGCCCCTTTCGGCCTTTTGGGCTTCGCGAATGAGCAGGTCTTCGGTCTCGAAGACGTCCTCGTCGGCGGCAAGCCATTCGTTCGTGCGGATCGCGAGAATGCAGCGGCAGACCTGCGCGAGTCCCTGAATGAAAAGAAGGATGCCCGCGGCGACGATCACCGTCTTGAACTGGTAGATCGGCACGCCCGCAGGGCTGTTGACCGAAACCTCGCCGAAGCCCCAAGACCGCGACGCGTATTTCCACCCCGCGAAGATCAGAGCCGAGACCCCAGGGAAGAAGAACAGGATGTAAAGGACAAGGTCCACCTTGGCCTGTGTCCGCGGTTGCCAGAGCCGGAAGAGGAAGTCACCCCGCACATGCCCGCCGCGCGACAGCGTGTAGGCCCCGCCCATCATGAAGAGCGTGCCATACATGATGAAAGACACGTCCAGCGCCCAGGCCGTCGGGTCATTCATGACATAGCGCACGAATACCTCATAGCCGGTGCCCACGGCCATGAGAACGATCAGCCAGGCGAAGGCCTTGCCGAACCAGGCCGACAGGTTGTCGGCGAAACGGATGAAGTCGATCACTAAGCTTCCCCCACTTGCACGAATTGGCCCCGGCGGAATCTCCGCCGGGGCCGATCATGCCATGTCGCTGTATTAGAGCTTGAGACGGCCCGGGAAGTAGTGCTCGTAGGCGCGGGCGAGGTCGGGCGAGTTCATCAGCTCGTAATAAGCGACTTTCTCGACCCATGCGCGCTGGCTGTCCATCACCTTCTTGTTGAAGGGATCCTGCTCAAGATCGGCGATCAGAACGTCCCATGCGGCCAGCTGGCCCGACAGGATGTCTGCCGAGGTCCGGTGCACCGTGACGCCGGCTTCGGTCTGCAGCTTCTGCAGGTCGCTCGAGTATTCGCGCAGCGCCAGAGCAGTGTTCGCGGTCGAGGCGGCCTCGACGCTGTACTTGAGGATCGCTTGCAGATCAGGATCGAGATCGTCAAGGAAATCCTTGTTGAACAGGAATTCGAACGATTCCGACGCCTGGTGATAGGACGACAGGTAGTAGTTCTTGGCCACGTCCTGCGCGCCGAAGCGGCTGTCCGAGGACGGGTTGTTGAACTCGAACGCGTCGATCACGCCGCGCTCCATAGCGGGCACGATTTCGCCGCCCGGAAGCTGGGCGACCGAAAGGCCCATCTGCTGCAGCAGGTCGGCTGCAAGACCCACGGTGCGGTACTTGAAGCCCTGCAGGTCGGCGACGGTGTTCACTTCGCCCTTGAACCAGCCGAAGGGCTGCGCCGGCATCGGGAAGCCCATGAAACCATAGACGTTCAGGCCCATGATGTCCTGGGTCAGTTCGCGGTAGAGTTCCGCGCCGCCGCCCTGATAGAACCAGCCCAGCATGGTGTTGGCGTTGCCGCCGAAGACCGGGCCGGTGCCGAAGAACGATGCGGCCTTGTTCTTGCCGTACCAGTAGACCGGCACGGTGTGCGCGGCGTCGAGCACGCCGTCATTGACCGCGTCCATCACCTGGAACGCGCCGACGACTGCGCCCGCGGGCAGCAGATCGACGGTCATGCGGCCGCCCGACATCTCTTCGACGCGGGTGGTGTACTGGCGCGCGAAATCCATCCAGATGTCCGATGCCGGCCACGAGGTCTGCATTTTCACAACAAGCGGAGCCTGCGCCATAACGGCCGGAGCGGCCAGCACGCCAGTTGCGGCCGCACCCCCACCCAGCGCGGTCTTGCGCAGGAACGAGCGGCGATCGAGTTTCTGTGTATTGGACATTCCATTTCCTCCCCGAGTGTCCGTATGGCCGATGCGCCCCCCCGAAATCACAGGGTCAACGCGTCGGAACCCCTAGGTTAGCACCCGGGGCGGCCGAGACAAGCCGAATTGGTCAGGATTTCTGTCCAGCGGGGGCAGTTTTGTGGCACCTGCGGAAGAACTCCGACTGTCTTCCAATGGCGGCACAGCATCTATCAGGCTCGGAAACTCCCGGCTGCACCAGTCCGGAAGCGGCCGTTCGGCGGTTGGGCTGCGGTGCGTACAGGCGCGGGCTTGAAGGCGGCCTGCCGGGATGGCCGGGAGGTCGCGCGCACCGGCGAAACGGGGCGAAACTCCGGCTGGCGACGCAGTGACCCATGCCGCCTGTTCTTCAAGCGCGCCTCGCCCGGGGCTGGCAGGAAGCGTCGCTTCCTGCCCCAAGCGGTCATTGGGGTTGCCATTCCCGGCCCCGGCCATTAGGCGCCAACGCAGCGAACCTGGACCCGGATGCAATGCCGGGTGGCTCTTCCGGCCGCCGATCCGCCGGACAACGACGACCAAGGGTGCCAAGGCACGCCTATGCCGTGCGAGATGCGCGGCAACGGTATCGGGAAAACCTTCATGATCACCCTCGACGCTTACCGCGCCCAGTGGCTGGGCAATATCCGCGGTGATCTGCTCGCCGGTCTTGTCGTCGCGCTGGCGCTGATCCCGGAAGCCATCGCCTTTTCCATCATCGCGGGCGTGGACCCCAAGGTGGGCCTCTACGCAAGCTTCTCCATCGCCGTGATCACCGCGATCACGGGCGGGCGGCCCGGCATGATCTCGGCGGCGACGGCGGCGACGGCGGTCCTGATGGTGACCCTTGTGAAGGAGCACGGTCTGCAATACCTGCTTGCCGCCACTGTGCTGGCCGGGTTGCTCCAGATCGCGGCGGGGGTACTGAAGCTCGGCTTCGTGATGCGCTATGTGTCGAAATCGGTCATGACGGGCTTTGTCAACGCGCTCGCCCTGCTCATCTTCATGGCGCAGCTGCCAGAACTCGACCCGCGCGCGGTGACCGGGCTGACCTATGTGCTGGTGGCGGCGGGGCTGGCGATCATCTATCTTTTTCCGCTGCTGACGAAGGCGATCCCCTCGCCTCTCGTCACCATCATCGTGCTGACCGCGCTCACCGTCGCGCTCGGGCTCGACGTACGCACCGTGGGCGACATGGGCGCCCTGCCCGACACGCTGCCGGTCTTCCTGATCCCCGACATCCCGCTCACATTCGAAACGCTGGCGATCATCTTTCCCTACTCGGTCGCCGTTGCGATCGTGGGGCTGCTCGAAAGCCTGATGACCCAGAATATCGTTGACGACATGACCGACACGAAATCGAACCGCAACCAGGAATGCGTGGGTCAGGGGCTGGCCAATACAGCGACCGGCTTCATCGGCGGCATGGCGGGCTGCGCGATGATCGGCCAGTCGATCATCAACGTGAAATCCGGCGGCCGCGGGCGGCTGTCGTGCTTCGTGGCGGGGGTGTTCTTGCTGATCCTCGTCGTGGGCCTTGGTGATATGGTCAGCATCATTCCGATGCCTGCGCTTGTCGCGATCATGATCATGGTGTCGATCGGCACCTTCTCGTGGTCGTCGATCCGGAATCTGGCAGTTCATCCGCGTTCGTCCTCCATCGTGATGATCGCGACGGTCGTGACCGTGGTCTACACCCACAACCTCGCAATCGGCGTTCTGGTCGGCGTGCTTCTGTCTGGCATCTTCTTCGCCGGAAAGATCGCGCAGTTGTTCCGCGTCACCTCTGACATCGGCAATGACGGGCGGGTGCGGACCTACCGGGTGGAGGGGCAGCTTTTCTACGGATCGGTCGAGGATTTCATGGCCGCCTTCGACTTCCGCGAAGCGCCCGAGCGTGTCGTGATCGACGTCAGCCGCGCTCATATCTGGGATATCTCTTCGGTGCAGGCGCTCGACATGGCGATCCTGAAGTTCCGCCGTGACGGGGCCGAGGTCGAGATCGTGGGTATGAACGAGGCGACCGAGACGCTGGTCGACCGGCTTGCCATTCACGACAAGCAAGGCGCCGTGGACAAGCTGATGAGCCACTGAGGGGGACCCGACCATGACCGACAAGATCATCGCGCTGGTGGACGGTTCCGTCTATTCCGAAAGCGTCTGCCATCATGCCGCCTGGATCGCGCAGCGGACGCAGGCACCGGTGGAACTGATCCATGTGCTGGGCCGCCGCGAGGCACCGGAAACAAGCGACCTGTCCGGCGCGATCCGTCTGGGCGCGCGCAGCAAGCTGATGGAGGAATTGGCCGAGCTCGACGCACAGCGCGCGAAACTGATCAGTCAACGGGGGCGCGCGGTCCTGGAGGACGCCCGCGCCATCGTCGACCGGGACGGCGTGACCGGGATCACCACGCGGCTGCGCCATGGCGACGTGGTCGAAACCATCGGAGAGATCGAGGCCGAGGCCCGCGTCATCGTCATCGGCAAACGCGGCGAGGCGGCGGATTTCGCCAAGGGGCATCTGGGCTCGAACCTCGAACGCATCGTGCGCGCCGCACACAGACCCGTCCTTGTCGCCGCGCGCGCATTCCGGCCCATCGAAACGGTGCTTGTCGCCTGTGACGGCGGACGCTCGGCCATGAAGGCGGTGGATCACATCGCACGCAGTTCCGTCTTCGAGAACATGTCCGTCACGGTGGTGACCGTGGGTTCCGGGACAGCCGAGGATAGGAAAGGCCTCGACGACGCCCGCGCCATCCTCGCGGCGGCCGGGATCGAGGCCGAGACCCGGATCGTCCCCGGCCAACCCGAGGTCGAGTTGGGCAAGATGGTCGATCACGACGGCTTCGGCATGCTGGTGATGGGCGCCTATGGTCACAGCCGCATCCGCAGTCTGGTGATCGGATCGACCACGACCGAGATGATGCGGTCCTGCAAGGTTCCCGTCCTGTTGCTGCGGTGAACAACCGGGGCGACGTGGGCCGCCGAGGTGTCGGGTCCGTCAGGGATGCCATCCGGCGCCAAGGATCTGAGGGCCCGGCAGAACGGGGCGCGATGTCCCCACGCGACAAACCGGCAGCCAGCACCATCTCAAGCAACAAGCCTGCCTTCACCCGCCTGTCGGCATCCCCGGCAGATTGCTGCCGCTCGGCCGGGTAACCAGGCCCGAAGATCTTGCCGAGGCGATGATGTACTGCGCCTCGCCGGGGTCACGCCAGGCAACCGCTCAGACGCTGGTGACTGATGGCGGACCGGCATGTGATTGTCAGGCCGCGCCATGCTTGGGGCACTTGGAACGGGAATGTCCTGCGGGTCTGGTGGGCCCTGCCGGCCAAGCCGATCACCTGCCGCAAACCGCAAACAGGGAGCCGCGCGACGAAATGCCAAGCTTCTGATAGGCGCGGGTTCTGTAGGTGAACACGCTTGTGACTGCGACACCGAGATCTGCGGCGATCGCTTCGGCCTTCTTGCCTGACAGGATCCCCAGACAGACCGCGCGTTCCCGTTCGGACAGGACCGCAAGAGGTGCAGGGTAACTGTGCTCGGGCCGCGCTTCGAAATGCACGAGCGCAAGGCGCCCCATGATGGTTTCGAGAGAGCAAGGCACCGACGGGCTGAACGATTGCGGCCAATAGAGGTTCACGGCAAGCTTGAGCTTGCTTCCGACCGCAAGTAGCACCGCGCCATGCGCCTCGACCACCGGCTCGGCATGGGCGTCGACGCCTACGCCGTTTCCAAGGCCGGGATCGCCGCGCTGACGCGCCAACTTGCGCTGGAACTGGCGCCGCACATCCGGGTCAATTGCGTGGCGCCCTCGGCGGTGGACACCCCGTTCCTGCGGGGCGGCATCGGCCCGATCCTGTTCCTGCTGGGCGACGGTGCGGGCGACATCACCGGGCAGGTCCTGCACGTGAACGGAGGCGCCTACATGGCCTGACGGGCGACAGAAGACCAGCGGGAGGATGCACTAAATCACATATCGCCGACATTCAGCCCGAAAGGCATTTACGCGCCATTTTGGTCGCGCGATACTCGCCCAAGACATAAACGACTCGCCGTGAAACGGCAGCGAAACACCAGCAACCGGGAGAAAAACATGAAATATATTGCAGCCACAGCGATCACACTCGCGCTCGCCGTGCCGGCCATGGCCGAAGAGGTCACGCTG
The DNA here is from genome assembly GCA_018401465.1 of Aestuariivita sp. Taxonomy (GTDB): domain Bacteria; phylum Pseudomonadota; class Alphaproteobacteria; order Rhodobacterales; family Rhodobacteraceae; genus JAGYKE01. The sequence continues at coordinate 1,683,092 of JAGYKE010000004.1, read as the reverse complement.
CGGGGCGTCACCGCCTTCGCGGCGGGCACAACCTTCTCGCGCCCCTTCGAGGCCTTCGTGGCGCGCGTGAACGAAACCGGCGCAGGCGTCGTGCAGATCGAGTTCGTGGGCGGACCGGAAGCGGTGCCGACATTCGAGCTGGGCAACGCCGTCTCGACCGGAATCGTGGATATCGCGAACAACACCACCGCCTTCTATGCGCCCCTTCTGCCCATGGGCGGCGCGCTGAAACTGGCCACGACGACGATCCAGGAACAGCGCGCGAACGGTTGCTTCAACATGATCGACGCCATGCACCGCGAACAGATGAACGTGAAATATCTGGCGCGGACCGGCGACAACATCCAGTTCCACATCTACCTGACCTCGGAAGTGAAAGCACCCGACCTGTCGGGCCTGACGATCCGCACGACGCCGGTCTACCGTGCGATGCTGGAAGCGCTGGGTGCCACGCCGGTGCAGACCGCGCCGGGCGAGGTCTATACCGCGCTCGAACGCGGCTCGATCGACGGCTACGGCTGGCCGGTGCAGGGTGTGCTCGATCTCGGCTGGGACGAACAGACCAAGTTCCGCATCGACCCGGGCTTCTACCAGGTGGACGTGAACTTCCTCGTGAACCTCGACCGCTGGAACAGCCTGTCGGACGAGGCGAAGGCAGTCCTGCAGGCCGCGGCCGAATGGACCGAGGCGCAGAGCGCCGAGAACATCGCCATCAATGCCGCCGAGGCCGTGAAACAGGCCGAGGCCGGGATCCAGACGATCACCTTCGACGCAGCGGGCACCGCGCTCTGGTCCGAAACGGCACAGGAAGCGGGCTGGGCGGAAATGGCCGCGATCGACGCCGCCAAGGCCGAGGCGCTGCGCGCCTGTCTCGTGAAGTGAGACAGGTCGGGGCGGGCCCTGCGGTCTGCCCCGACCCTTGCGCAGCATGAGGACCGCCCTTTCCCTTTTCGACCGGCTGCTGACCGCGCTGGCCTGGCTGGCGGGCGCGATCGCGGCAGCCATCGTTCTTGCGATCTGTCTCAATGTGGCCCTGCGCAACATTCTGGGCGAGACGATCTACGGCCTCTTCGACGCGATCGAATACGGCCTTCTGGCGATGACCTTTCTGGGCGCGCCCTGGGTTCTGTCGAAAAACGCCCACGTCACCGTGGACCTGATCAGCCGGGGCCTGCCCCCGGGCCCGGGCCGCGTGCTGGCGCGGGTCACGAACCTGATCGGCTGCGTCGTGGCGCTGATCTTTCTGATCTACGCGTTTCAGGCGATGGCGATGTCGATGGCGCGCGGCTCGATGATCCGCACCGCCTTCACCATCCCCGAATGGTGGACCCTGAGCGTCGCGCCGCTGTCCTTCGCGCTGATCTCTGTCGAATTCCTGCGTCAGGCCATCTGGCCCCCGGCGCGGGCCACGACCGAAACGGGGCTCTGAGCACATGGAATGGCCGCTTGTCCTTGGTCTGATGCTGGGCGGTTTGGGGCTCATGCTCCTGATCGGGTTGCCGGTCGCCTTCGCCTTCATCGCGGTGACGATGCTGGGCGCCTACGAGGTGCTGGGCGGCGAACGCGGCCTGATGCAGCTGGCGCGCAACGCCTCGCTGTCGATCGCGAATTTCCAGCTGGCGCCGGTCCCGCTCTTCATCCTGATGGGGGAAATCCTGTTCCAGACCCGGGTGGCGCACAGGGCCATCGACGCGGTCGAACGGGTGGTGACGCGCATTCCGGGCCGATTGTCGGTCGTCACCATCTTCGGGGGCACGATCTTCGCGGCCCTTTCGGGATCGACCATCGCGAATACCGCGATGCTGGGCTCGACCCTGCTGCCCACCATGCTCAAGAAGGGCTATGCGCCGACCATGGCGATGGGCCCGATCATGGCCTCGGGGGCCATCGCCATGCTGATCCCGCCTTCGGCGCTGGCGGTGCTGGTGGGCTCTCTCGCGGGGATCTCGATTGCGGGGCTTCTGGTGGCGGGCATTCTGCCCGCGCTCCTTCTGTCGCTGCTGTGCGTGGTGTGGATCGTCATGCGCGCCATGCAGAACCCGGCGCTGGCGCCGTCCGAACCGCTGCCCGACATGACGCTCTGGGACCGCTGGCGGCCCTTTTGCATCTACGTCCTGCCGCTGTCGCTTCTGTTCGTGATCGTGATCGGCAGCCTTCTGTCCGGGATCGCGACGCCCACCGAGAGCGCGGCACTCGGATCGCTCGGGGCGGTGCTGGTGGGGGTGCTCTACCGCTCGATCACCTGGGCGCGGCTGGTAACGGCGGTGATGGAGACGGTGAAACTCTCGGTGATGATCCTATTCATCATCGCCGCATCCCAGACCTTTGCGCAGGTCCTGAGCTTCTCCGGGGCGACGGGCGGCCTTATCCGGGTGATCGAGGCCTACGACCTGTCGCCGCTACAGATCCTTCTGGGCATGATCGCGCTGTTGCTGCTTCTGGGCTGCTTCATCGATCAGGTGTCGATGCTGATGGTCACGGTGCCGATCTTCGTGCCGCTGGCCAACGCGGCTGGCATCGACCCGCTGATCCTGGGCGTCGTCTACTTGCTGACGATGGAGATCGGGCTGCTGACACCACCCTTCGGCCTGCTGCTGTTCGTCATGCGCGGCGTCGCGCCGCCCCATATCGGCATGATGACGGTCTATGCCTCGGTCCTGCCCTATGTGGTCCTGAAGCTGGCCGTGCTGGCGCTGGTGGTCCTGTGGCCGCCGTTGGCGACTTGGCTGCCGGGTTTGCTGTGATCGCAGCGCGCAGTCGTCGGGCCCGGCCTGCCCGATGACGAATGCACGCGTACCGCCCGGCGTCGAGGCTCATCCAGCCGAAACCAGCGGTATCTGATCCGAGAGCTTACCTCTCGCGGGTTGCCTCCAGTTGCAAGCTGTCGATACGCGCCATCGTGTCCTTCAGCTTTTGCTGGGCCTTGATGCGTTGCGATACACGCCGACCGATGCTGATGAGTATCCGGTCCGGCCACCGCAGGGGACGACCGCCCTGCCCACGGAGCTCAACCTTGGCGAGGATCCGAAACAGCATGGAATCGAGCGAAACCTCAAGCAGTTCATTGGCGTACTTCACCGTACGATAGACCTCGGTGACCAGAAAGACCGCGAGGGCAAAAATGAAGAACTCGTCGATCAGGCTGGCAAGCGTCGGCGAGAAGACCCTGTGCGACCATGGCCTGCCTCCGGCTTGGAAGGTCTGTGAGCCTTCGTGAAGCGGAAGGGCTGTGCCGGTGAAGGCGGGGTATTGACCGGCCTCTGACACCGCTGTGCGTTCACCATGCACCTGTTGCAGCGCCTCGATCAGCGCGTAGATCACGGCCGGGTGCAGATCGCGATGGGCGACGACATTGATCGGCGCGCCGATCAGGTCCAGTGGTACGGGCGGCAGAATTCCTTCAAGACTGAAGGCACCGACAGGGATGTGGGCAGGTCCGAGATACTTGAGGTTGATCGAGATGCTTTGTGCTTCCTGAAACGAATAGAGGGCTAGCTCCCGATCCTCGGCCATTGCGCGGATCATGGCGTGTTCCGAGGCGAGCATGAAGAACCCCGCATCGGCACGGCCTTGCTGCAGTGCTTCGGCGGCCTCTGAAATCGGCATGAAGTCTATCCGGCTGTTTTCGCGGGTGACGCCATAGAGCGCCATGACATCCAGCGCGGCGCGCGACGTTGCACTGTTCTCGAAAGGCAGAACGATGTGACGGCTGCGCAGGTTGACCGGAGATCCCATGCGGCCCAAGGCCGTATCGTAGAAAAGAAAGAGAGGTTGAAACTCCACAACGGCGACAGAGACGGCATCGGGGACAAGGGCGGGGTCGATCTCTTGCGCCGAAAAACCGATCACGGCGCCATCCTGCCTGCGCGAAACATGGTCGACGATCGTCAGAGAATCGGGATTGGGACGCAACTGCAGGTCAAAACCATGATCGCGCATGATCTCGGCATAGCGTTCGGCGTTTCGGTGATAGCTGCCGCCGACCGGTCCGGTCTCGATCACGATCGAGCGCGGAGGCAGGGCGCTGCGCACTTGCGCGATCCCAAGCCAGGCGAGGATAGCGATCGCTGCGACCATGATGAGGCGATGCAGTTTCATGAATTCACTCGCTGGATGCGGGCCCGGCACACGGAGGCCCGGGCAGGTTTGCAGACTTTTGGTCCGTCGGAGGATGGCTGCAGGCCTGTCACGTCAGTCACCCTGTGCCAGCTCGGTCCACGCGTTCCGGGCAGAGGCTTTGGCAGCGGCGTCGAGCGGGGCAAAGCCCGCCTCCCAGGCAAGCTCGTCACCCTTTTGGAAGGCAAGCTCGAAAAACCGGATCACTTCGGCGTTGAGATCACGCCGGCCAGCCTCTCGGGCAAGAAGCGCATGGCTTTGGAAGATGATCGGCCAGCCCGGGCCCGTGCCGAGATTGCCGGGGGTAAGGGTGCTGCGGACAAGGCGGGAATACCGGCCATCGGCGGCGCGCAAGGCGCAGCGAGTCAGCCCGTGCTCGACAGCCATCGAAAGCTCGACATACCCGATCGCGCCTTCGATCCGGGCCACGGTGCTGGCCATCCCGTAGCCCCCGAATGCCGCAAGGCCGAAGGGCTGGGCCAAAGCCCTGTTCGCGTCCGCGCTCAGGTTGGGATGGCCACGGGCGATGTACTTGGCGAGCCAGTCAGACGAGCCCGAACGATCGGCCCGCACGATGGGGGTGATCTGAAGATGCGGCAGCACGAGATCGGGATTGGCCGCGCGCAGGCGTGGGTCGCTCCATGCGCGGATACGTCCAGCGAAAATGTCGAGCAGAAGATCGGGATCAAGCCGCAGCTGGTTCTGACCGATACCCGGCAGATGCGCCACAACACTCAAGGCGGCACGCAGCATAGGGAACTGCACCAGCCCATGGCGCTCAAGAGCGGGAGGATGGAGGGGGATGTCAGAGGCCCCGAAATCGACACTACGGGCGGTGATGGCCTCGACCCCGGCGCCGGAGCCGATGGGGCGGTAGGCAAAGCGGAACATGGCCGCGCCCCCGAGGCGGTCCGCCCAGAGACGCAACAGCGGCGCCGGAACCGTCGCCCCTGCGCCAGTTATCACCGGCGTTGCAGCCCCGGCCATTTTCCCGGAGACACCTGCAGCGGCCGCAGCACCTGCCAAAAGGAAGCGGCGCGTCAGACGATGACCGCTCATGGTAGCTTGAACGTCATGACCACTCATCTCAGCCCGGCTCGTATGCGCCTGCGTCGGGTAGCTCAGCGGGTTCTTCCTTGCAATACGCAAGGCAAGAGGGCTTGGCAGCGGAGCCGAATTCCCCGCGAGAGATCAAAAGATCGCGAAAAACAACATAAGTGTTTCACTGTCTCTGAACAGGTTGCAGAGGTTTTCCGAATTGATGTCCGCTTCGGTCATCTTTGCTCGAAGATCAGCCCGGGCGCCGCATCACACGCCTTTCTGCCATCGCTGCGGAAGCGCCCGCGCCAGAGGCCGGCGACGTCCTCAAACCCCCAAGTCCTGCGCACATCCGTCAGCCCTGTCGGCAGATCGGCGATCACCCCGTTCTCGACCCCGGACAGGATGACAGGTCTCGCTGACCCCGAAGGCCCGACAGGCCAGCGCGATGCTGAGGCCCCGTCGTTCTGTGACCTTCTTGGCCATCGCACGCTGCTGCGATGGTGGCGCGCGCAGCTTCGCTGCTGGCCGAGGCGCACCGCTCGTTCGGGTCGAGTGAGGCCCGCTCTATCGCAACCCCGCCCTCACCAATGCGCTGAACGCCCCCGGCAATGTCGTGGTGGGTGGCGGCGTAACCATGATGACAGCGGGCCTGAGCGGCATTTTCACGCCCTTGCCCACTTTTCTTGCCATCAGCCTCGCCATCCTGCCGGTGCCGCTGGCCATGTTCCTGATGGGACCATGACCGGCAGGTTTCAGCCGCCCAGTTCCGCCCGCACGATCGCGGCCCCGTCCGCCATGGCCTTCATCTTGCCGAAAGCCACATTGCGCGGCAGGTATTTCAGGCCGCAATCGGGCGCCACCACCACCTTGTCGGCGTCCACATGGGGCAGTGCGCGGCGGATGCGGTGGGCGATGATCTCGGGCGTCTCGATGCCCATGTCGGCCAGGTTCAGCACGCCGAGGATGATCGTCTTGCCCCGCACCTCCTCCAGGACAGAAGTATCGAGGTTCGCCTGCGCCGTCTCGATGCTGATCTGGTCGCAGAGGCAATCCTTCATCTGCGGCAAGAAGGAATATCCATCGGGCCGGTCCTTGGTCAGCGCGGCATAGCCGAAACAGACATGCACCGCCGTCTTGCCCGCCGCGCCCTCAAGGGCGGCGTTCAGGGCGGCCAGGCCATATTCCTCGGCCAGATCGGGTTTGGCCTGCATCCAGGGTTCGTCCAGTTGCACCACGTCAGCCCCGGCTGCGAACAGTTCAGCCATCTCCTCGCGCACGGCGCGGGCGTAATCCATCGCCGCATCGGCGACGGTCGGGTAATATTCGTTCACCGCCTGCTGGGACATCGTGAAGGGGCCCGGCAGGGTGATCTTGATCTGCCGGTCCGTGTTGGCGCGCAGGAACTTCAGATCCTCGACCTCGATCGGACCGGTGCGGCGGATGGGGCCCGTGATGCGCGGCACCGGGACGGGCTTGCCTGAACGGGTCATCACTTCGGCGTAATTGTCCAGATCCAGCCCCTCCAGCGCGGTCGCGAAGCGGTTGGAATAGCTTTCCCGGCGGATTTCGCCATCGGTCAGGATGTCGAGGCCCGCGCGTTCCTGGTCACGGATCGCGATCAGCGTGGCGTCGTCCTGAGCCTGTTGCAGCCTGTCCTCGGGGATGCGCCACAATTCCTTCGCGCGGGTGCGCGGCGGAAACTGGCCTTTCAGCTTATCGCGGTCGATCAGCCAGTCGGGCTGGCAATAGGATCCGACAAGAGAGGTTGGGAAAAGCATGTGTATCCTCACGATTTCATGGGTTTCTGGCCCGACAAGACAGGGGCGGCGCCTCAGCCGCCAAGAACCGATTGCAGCACCGGGAAGCGCCGGATTTCATGGGCGATATGCGAGGCCGCCTCGCGCAGGGCGGGAAGGCGGTCGCGCACCAGGTCTTCGGCCGTCACCATCCCGGTATAACCCGACGTGTTCAGCGCCGCGATCGTATGGCCCCTGGCGTCGCGGATGGGCACCGCCAGCGCGGTGATCCCGTAATCCAGCTGATCGACCGTCGTCGCCCAGCCCTCGGTGCGGACCTGGTCCAGGATGCGGGCAAAGCGCGCCTTGTCGGTGACGGTCTTCTCGGTCATCGGCGTCAGCCGGGCCGCGTCCAGCCAGGCATCGCACTTCTCGCGCGGCAGTCCGGCCAGCAAGACCCGCCCTATCGACGTGCAATGCGCCGGATAGCGTGCCCCCGGCACTGCCGCCGCACGCCGGGCGCGCTGGACCGAGACATGGGCCACGTAGATCACGTCGCTCCCCTCCAGCGTCCCGACCGAAGAGGCATCGCCGAAGCGGTCCACGATCATCCGCAGGTCGGGTTGCAGCACTTCGTCGAAATGGGCCGAGAAATGGAAGGCCGACCCTATCGTCATCACCTTTGGGCGCAGGAAGAACAGCTTCTCTGACTTGCCCACATATCCCAACGCCTGCAGCGTGATCAGCGACCGGCGCGCGGCGGCGGGCGACAGACCGACGCGCCGGGCGATTTCGGACAGTGTCATCGCGGTGTGATCAGCATCGAACGCCTCGAATATGCCGATGCCCTTGGCGAGGGCTTCGACGAATTCGGCAGGTCTGGCGGCGCTGCTGGACATGTGGCTCAGCCGGTCGGGGCCAGCACGAAGTCGAAATCGACGACGGCCTCGGGCGTCCGCTCGGTGGTCACACCCAGATCCTCGCCTTTCTTGACAGGGCGCAACTTGGCGATCAGCCCGGTGCGGACACCGAAGACCGCATCATTGTCGAGATATTCCATGTTCTCGAAAAAGACCTCGGTCGTGATCGAGGACATGCCGGGCGCGCGCACGATGAAATGCAGGTGCGCGGGCCGCCACGCATGGCGGTCGCCTGCGCGCAGCAATTCCCCCACCGGGCCGTCATAGGGAACGGTATAGGGCTTGGGCAGAACGGTTGTGTACCAGTAATTTCCCTTGTCGTCGGCCTGAAACACGCCGCGCAGGTCCATCTTGTCCTGACCCTGCGCCTGCTCCTGGATCGGATAGGTGCCTGCCGCATCGGCCTGCCAGGTATCGACGATGGCGCCGGGCAGAGGTTTGTGCAGGTTGTCGGTGACCTTGCCGCGCACCAGCACGTTCACCCCCTCGCGGCCGTCGGACAGATCGGCCCCCAGCGCCTTGCGCGGGGCATCGTCAAGGTAGAAGGGCCCAAGATTGGACCCCTCGGTCGCCCCGCCTTTCGAATTGATCATGTCGACCAGCGCCGAAAAGCCCAGAACGTCTGACAACAGGATGAATTCGTGCCGCTCCGGGGTCGAGATCTTGCCGCAGTCATACAGGAACATCAAAACCCGCATCCATTCCTCATGGGTCAGCTGGTTTTCGCGCGTGAAGTCGTGCAGGTGGTCGATCAGGCCGTGCAGCAACTGCTCGAACCGGCTGCCCTCCTGGGTCCTGAAAGTGTCTTTCACCGCCTGGGTGATGGTGAATTCATTGATGTTGCGCATGGTCTTCTCCCCCGGGGCGGTGCAGCGACAGACCCCTTCAAATTGCGTCTTGACGTAACGGTAAAGCGGGTCATTATATTCGGCAAGAGAAAATCTTTTCGCTAGGCGAAATTATTGGGTGGGGGACTGATCATGCGCATCGGGAAACAGGACCAGGCCTTCACCGCGATCGCAACCTCGGACGCCGACACGATCACTGTGCGCGGTCATGACCTGTGCGACGACCTGATCGGCAAGATCGGGTTCAGCGATTATTTCTGGCTTCTGGTCATCGGAAAGACGCCCAGCGAGGCGCAACGCCGCATGCTGGACGCCTGTCTGGTGGCGATTTCCGAACACGGGCTGGTGCCATCGGTGCAGGCCGCGCGGATGACGCTGGCGGCGGGCCCGGATGCCTGGCAGGGCGCGATGGCCGCAGGTCTGTTGGGGATGGGCAGCGTGGTCGCGGGCAGCTCCGAGACTGCCGGCCGCTACCTCGCGGACCTGGTGAAATCTGCCGGGGATGGCGATGTCGAACCTGTCGTGATCGACAGCCTGCGCCAGCACAAGGCCGAGCGCCGCAAGGTCGCGGGCCTGGGTCATCCCCAGCATTCGGGCGGCGACCCGCGCGCTGACCGGCTGTTGGCGATCGCGGACAATTTGGGCCTGAGCGGGCGCCATGTCCACGCTCTGCGTGTTCTGGACAAACATGCCAGTGCCATCGTCGAGCGCCCCCTTCCGATCAATGTCTCGGGCGCGATCCCGGCCTGCATGCTGGATGCAGGCTGGCCCCTCGAGGCGATGAAGGCCGTGCCCCTTCTGGCGCGCGCGGCGGGGTTGTCGGCGCATCTTTACGAGGAAAGCCTGCGCTCGATCGGCTTTGTCATGTCGCACAAGGCGGATCAGGCGATCGCCTATGACGGCGCCATGCCCGCCAGACGCGCGGCCGAGTGATCCGATGGTCAAGATCCTCAAGGACATCCGTGTCGTCGAACTGGGCACCTACATCACCGGCCCGGCGGCCGGCATGCACCTCGCCGACCTGGGCGCCGACGTCATCAAGGTGGAGCGCCCCGGTAAGGGAGATCCGTTCCGCGAGTTCAAGGGCGGGCTCTACAGCGCGCATTATCAGGCCTATAACCGCAACAAGCGCTCCATCGCGCTGGACACGACCAAGCCCGACGATCTTGCGGTTTTCCTCGACCTGATCGCAACGGCGGATGTCTTCATCCAGAACTTCCGCCCCGGCGTGGCCGAGAATCTGGGCGTGGGCGAAGAAGACCTGCGCCGCGCGCGCCCGGACCTGATCTATTGCGCGATCTCGGGGTTCGGGCAGACCGGGCCATCCCGCGACCGCCCCGCCTTCGACAGCGTGGCGCAGGCTGCCAGCGGATACCTGCGCCTGTTGACCCCTCCCACCGATCCGCGCGTGATCGGACCCGCCATCGCCGACAGCCTGACCGGCCAGTATGCCGCGATGGGCATCCTGGCCGCGCTGATCGAGCGAACGAAGACCGGCCGGGGTCGCCGCCTCGACATCTCGATGCTGGAGGCGATGAGCCACTTCAACCTCGACAGCTTCACCCATTACTACAGCGCGGGCGAAGTCATGGGGCCCTTGTCGCGCCCCATGGTGTCGCAATCCTACACCTTCGAATGCGCAGACGGAAAATGGGTGGCGATCCACATGTCCTCGCCCACCAAATTCTGGCTGAGTTTTCTGGCGGCTACCGGGCAGGATCATCTGGCGCAGGATCCACGCTTTGCCGAACGGCCCGAGCGTATCCGCCACCAGGACGACTTGATCGCCCATTTCACGCCCGTCTTCCTGAAGAAGACACGCGACGCGTGGTGCGCGGCCCTGCTGGACCATGAAGTGCCCCACAGCCCCGCCTATGACAGTGACGAGGCGCTGGAGGATCCGCAGGCGCGGCACCTGAACCTGAAGATTTCCGCGCCCTCGCGTGAATTGGGAACTTTCACAACCGTGCGCGCGCCCTACAACTTTGACGGCCAGCCCGAACTGGACGTCGTGCCGCCGCCCGTCCTGGACGAGCATGGCGCAGAAATCCGGTCCGAACTTGCCAGGAGGAAGGCAAGCTGACGATCCGAGGCGACCTGACACGTGCGATGGGAGAAGCACAATGGCCGAAGACAATCCGAAATCCGTGCCCGCCGCGGCGGTGCTGGAGGCCTCGAAGGGGATGCTCCAGCGCCAGCTCTACGCGATCTTCACCACGCCCAACGACGGGCTGGGTCCCGTTTTCGCCGTGATCGAGGAGCACCTGAAGTTTCAGGTCCAGCTGGAACGCGACGGTATCCTCTATGCCGCGGGTCCGATGTGGACCGATGACGAGCAAAGCTGGGAAGGCGAAGGCCTCGTCATCGTCAAGGCTGCTTCGCGCGCCGAGGCGGTCGCGATCGCAGAACGCGATCCGATGCACAAATCGGGCGCGCGCAGCTTCCGCGTGCGGCCCTGGCTGATCAACGAAGGTACGGTCACGATCACGCTCAACAATTCGAACCAGACGTTCAGCTTCAGCTGACGCCACTCACAGAGATCCTTGAGGGAGGAAACCATGAAGATACTACACGGTGCCATTCTGGCCAGCCTGCTTGCCCTGCCCGTTCAGGCGCAGGAAACGATCAACCTGACCATCGCATCCAGCCACCCGACGGTCGTGCCGTGGGTCGGGATGATCCAGACCCATTTCATGGCCCGCACGGACGAGATCCTGGCCAGCACGGGCAAATACAAGATCGAATGGAACGAAGCCTTCGGCGGCCAGCTCTACAAGGCCAACGCCACGCTGACCTCGGTCGAGGAAGGCGTCACCGACATCGGCTGGGTGTTCTCGTTCCTCGAACAGGCCAAGCTGCCGCTCAGCCAGGCCTCGTCCAATGCGCCCTTCTCCACGGACAATCCCGCGCTCCAGCTGGAAGTGCACATGGAGTTGATGGAGACCAACGAGGCCTTCCGCAACGAATGGGAGCAGTACAACCTCAAGGTTCTCGGCCTGACCGGCACCGACCTTTATGACATCTACACCAAGGAGCCGCTGACCGGCATCGACGACATCGCGGGGATGAAGATCTCGGCGCCGGGCGTGCTGGGCAACTGGCTGCGCGGCACCGATGCCAATGCCGTCGACGGCGCGCTGACGACCTACTACACCGACGTGCAGACCGGCGTGTCGGACGGAGCGCTGACGCTCGCGCTGGGTGCGCTGCCGATCAAGCTGTATGAAGTGGCCCCCTACATCAACCGCTTCGACGCGGGTGGCTCGTTCTCGGGTGCCATCGCCATCAACCGCGACAGCTGGGACGCACTGCCCGAAGAGGTGCAGAACGCCATGATCGAGGCGGGGAAGTACTACACCGTCAGCCATGGACAGGACCTGGTCACCCGGCACGAATTCGCGCTGAACAAGATGGTCGAACTGGGCGCGGGCCAATCGGTTCCGGTTCAGATCGTCCAGATGCCCGAGGGCGAATTGGCCAAATGGGCGGGCAAGCTGCCCAACATCGCCAAGGAATGGGCCGAACCGCTGGATGCCCGCGGCATTCCCGCATCGGAATTCCTGGCGCAATATCTGGCCGGCCTGCGCGCCCGCGGCGAACAGCCGGTCCGTGCCTGGGACGAGTGATCCCTCAGCCATGAACATGGCCCACAGCCAGACCGAAGCCAGCCGCGTGATTCGCGGCTGGCATTTCATCGTCGAGGCCTTCGCCGCGATCGGAACCGTGCTGATCGGGGTGCTCATGCTGATCATCTGCGCCGACATCGCTGCGCGCAACCTGATGGGCGCGTCGCTGCCTTTGGTCTCCGAAGGGGGCGCACTGCTGGTTGTCACACTGGTCGCCCTGCAACTGGCCGCGACCGTGCGCGCGGGCCGCCTGGCCCGGACCGAATTCGTGCTCGACGTCGTGGCGACCCGCGCCCCGCGCGCGGCCGCCTGCATGCAGGCAGCCTTCAACGCCATCGGAGCGGCGATCCTCGGCACCATCGCCTGGGCCTCGATCCGGGTGCTGGAGAAGGACCTGAACGCCGCCGAATACATCGGCATCACCGGAATGGCGACCCTGCCCACCTGGCCCTTCCGGGCGCTGATCCTGGCGGGCTTTGCCGTAGCCGCCATCGAATTCGTGGTTGCCACCCTTGGCGCGATCCGCGCCGTCGTGAAAGCAGGCAGATGAGTCCCGTCGAAATCGGAAGCTATGCGCTGGTCGCGCTGATCGTGCTGATCGTGATCGGCCTGCCCATCGGTATCGGCATGCTGGCGGTCAGTTTCGCGGGCGTGGCCTTCATCCGCAACGATACCGTGGCCGTCCGCATGATGGCGCAGGTCGCCAATGACAGCCTCGAGGAATATCTCTTCGCGGTTGTGCCGCTGTTCGTTCTGATGGGGCTGCTGGTCACCGTGTCCGGCGTCGGGCGCGACACGTTCGATGTTTTCCAGCGCCTCTTGCGGCGCGTCATGGCGGGCCTTGGCATGGCCACTGTTTTCGCCAACGCGGTCTTCGCCTCGATCACGGGCATCTCCATCGCCTCGGCCACCGTGTTCAGTCGCATCGCGGTGCCCGAAATGCGCCGTCACGGCTATACCCGCCGCTTTGCGACCGGCGTGGTCGCGGGATCCTCGGTGCTGGGCATGCTGATCCCGCCGTCGCTGCTGATGATCGTCTATGCCGTTCTGGCCGAACAATCCGTGGGCCGGATGTTCCTTGCCGGCGTGGGCCCCGGCCTTCTTCTGTCAGCGCTCTTCTGCGTGACCATCGTGATCCTGGCCGTGACGCGCCCGCGTTTTGTGTTCGAGACCGCGGACCACGCGCCCGAAGACGCCGCCATCGGCCTGGCCGAGATCGCGCGCAAGGCGCTGCCGATCCTGTCGCTGATGGCGCTGGTGCTGGGTGGCCTCTATGGCGGTTTCCTGAACCCGACCGAGGCCGGCGCCGCGGGGGCCTTCGGAGCTCTGGTCATCGCCCTTCTGCGCCGGTCGCTGGACCGCCGCACGTTCTGGGCGTTGCTGGTCGAAACCGGGCAGATCACCGTGTCGGTCCTGTTCCTGATTCTGGCCGCCACCTTCTTCAGCCGCATGCTGGCCCTGTCGGGCGTCCCGCAGAGCCTGGCGCAGGTTTTCCTGTCCGGCGGTATCGGGCCTTATGGGTTTCTCCTGCTCTACCTCGTGCTGATCATCGCGCTGGGCTGCATCATCGACTCCATCTCGATCATGCTGATCGTCCTGCCGGTCGCGCTGCCTGTCGCGCAGGCGGCGGGCTTCGACATGATCTGGTTCGGCGTGATGACGGTGATCGCTGTGGAAATCGGGCTTTTGACGCCGCCATTCGGATTGTCGGTCTATACGATCAAGTCCGCGATGAACGACGACAGCCTCCGCGTGGGCGAGATCTTCGCGGGTGCGGTCCCCTTCGTGCTGGCAATGCTTGCGGCCTTGGCGATCCTGATCGTGTTTCCCTCCATTGCCACCTGGCTGGCCCGGCTATAACCGGATCACCCAGCCCTGACAGACCTCCGAATGCCAAAGGACATCACATGACCAAGCTTCTCTTCATCACCGGATCGCTGCGCGCGGCCTCGGCCTCGCGCGCGACCACGCGCGCGTTGATCGCAATGGTGGGAGCGCGGGCCCAATGCGACACTGCCGATATCGCCGCCCTGCCCCACTACAACGCCGATGTGACCGACAACGCCGCCGTCGCGGCCTTTGTCGCGCAGGTGGGCGCTGCCGATGGCGTCGTGTTCGTGACGCCAGAATACAACTACTCGGTTCCCGGCGTGCTCAAGAACGCGATCGACTGGGCGTCGCGTCTAGCCTTTGCCTCGGTCTTCGTCGGAAAGCCCTGCGCCGTGGTCAGCGTATCCGGCGGCGCGATGGGGGGCGTGCGCGCGCAGGGGCATCTGAAATACATCCTGAACGGCCTGCTGGCCGATATCTGGCCCTGCAAGGAAATCGCCGTGGCCATGGCCAATACCAAGGTCGAGGACGGCATCCTGAAGGACGATGCAACGCTCGCATTCGCCGAGGAACAACTGGCGGGTTTCCTGGCCAAGCTGGCCTGAACCCGCACCGACAAGACACAAGGACAGACACATGAAACTGGTTTCCTTCCTGCGCGCGGATGGCACAGCAGGCTATGGCACCGCCGCAGGCGACATGGTGCACGATGCGGGCGCCGCATTGGGCGACGCCTTTCCCGATCTGAAATCGGTGCTGGCGGCGGGTGCCGTGGCGCGCCTTCAGGGCCTGGGCGATGCCTTGGCGATGGACAGCGTGACGATGCTGCCGCCCGTGCCCAATCCCGACAAGGTGCTGTGCATCGGGCTGAACTATCTGCCCCATATCCTCGAATCGGGCCGCCCCCACCCGCAGCATCCGTCCATCTTCACCCGCTACCCCGAGTCTCTGGTCGGCCATGGCGTGCCCTTGGAGCGCCCCAGCGCCAGCCGTGAATTCGACTACGAGGGCGAGTTGGCCGTCGTCATCGGCAAGGCCGGACGCCACATTGCTGCGCAGGACGCCCAGTCGCATATCCTGGGCTACAGCATCGCCAACGAAGGCTCGGTCCGCGATTACCAGAACCACACCACCCAGTTCTGGCCCGGCAAGAGCTTTGAACGCTCGGGTTCGCTCGGCCCCTGGATCGTGACGTCGGACGAGGTCGGCGACATCACCCGCCAGACCCTGACCACAAGGGTCAACGGCAATGTGGAACAGCATACCCCGATCAGCGATCTGGCCATCGGTATCCCCGAGATCATCGCCTATGCCTCGACCGTGATCACGCTGCAGCCGGGCGATGTGATCCTGACCGGCACGCCGGGTGGCGTCGGCCGCTACCGCAAGCCGCAATTGTTCCTGGAACCCGGCATGAGCGTCGAGGTCGAGGTGACCGGCATTGGCACGTTGGTGAACGGCATCGTCGACGAAGCCGTCTAGCCCGCCCGCATCGCATCCCGGCGCGGTCTGAGGTGCCCCTAGATTTGTAGACGCTTGGCCCCCTAACTTTGAGGCGCGGAGGCCGAGATGGGGACAAGCAATTACAGCGACGAGTTCAAGCGGGACGCGGTGCATCAGATCTGCGTGCAGCCTCAGAGGAAACAGATCTTCGCTCCAAGTGCAGCGATCGTCCGCACGCCGCCCGTTGCGAACGCCGGCCTCTTGACCAGCAGCCCGCTGAAAAACGCACCGACCCGCACAAACACGCCGCCTTCGGGTGTCGCTGTTTGCATCGAGAGCAGACGAACCCGCATCAACTACGGCACAGCTCAATCTCTCCAAGGCACTGAAAGTATTGCTCTTTTTTAATCCGCCTCGATTTGGGTGAAGGGCGGATGGAAGGAGACGCGGGGCGTTGAGAGACCGATTCCGAGCCAACGGCCAGTCTCCAAAGGTTGGACGCCTCGCTAAACCCCTTTGAAACAAAAAGAAAAAAGGCCCCTCAAGGGACCTCATCTCAGGTTTGCGATGTGCAAGTGGCGGGGAGACAGGGATTCGAACCCTGGGGACGCTCTCACGCCCAACGGTTTTCAAGACCGCCGCAATCGACCACTCTGCCACCTCCCCGGTGCCTGAGGTCCGTCGCAGGTCTAAGCCGCCGTGTCCCGCTGGGCAAGGCTGAAGAACGGCGGGGCTGACGGGGAAATTTGCCGACGCACGCGGCACAAGCTTCCCTTCAAGGCACTCTAGCGGTATCATTAGAGGCAGACAAACAAAATGCCCCGCCGCCCCCGGGCCGGACGGGGCCAGAAGCGCAAAAATGCGCCAAGCATGCAGGCTAAGGGCAACGACATGACGAAACGACGTTTTCCGGTCAGGGCCTTCGGGCTGATCACGGCGACCGTGTTACTGGCGGGTTGCGAGAACCCGCCGCAGGGACTGGCATTCCTGCAGCCGAAGGACCGCGCCGCGGACGGCTCGGCCACCCCCAGCACCTCTACCCGGCTGATAGAACGCGACGTCGAGGCGCCCGAGGTCTTCCAGGTGACGGAAGCCGGGCTCTGGGATGGGCGACCTTCGCTCGGCGGGGTCTGGGTCGCGCATCCCGACGTGGTCGAGCCCGAACGCGTCATCATCCGCAATTCCGCAAACGGCAAATTCGTGATCGGCGCGCTGTTCCGGCGCGAACGCGACATTCCCGGGCCGCGGCTGCAGACGTCTTCCGACGCGGCGGCGGCGCTCGGCATGCTGGCGGGCGCGCCGGTGCAGCTGAACGTCACCGCGCTGCGCCGCGAGAGCGTGCCCGACGCCGTCGCCCCGCCGGAAGAGGTCGACCGAATCGAGACGGCAGAGGAAATCACCGAACAGACGCTCGACCCGGTGGCTGCGGCAGCAGCCGTGCTCGACACGCCCGCGCCCGAAGCCATTTCCACGGTGGCCCCTGCCCCGGCCCCGGCGACCGCTGCTCCGCGCGCCGCCTCTTCGCTTGACAAACCCTTCATTCAGATCGGTATCTTCAGCATCGAGAAAAACGCACAGAACACTGCCGCGATGATGCGCAATGCCGGCATGGTGCCGACGGTGCTGGCCCAGACGGCCAATGGAAGGTCGTTCTGGCGCGTGCTCGTAGGCCCCGCGCAGAGCGCGTCGGAACGCGGCACGCTTCTGAAACAGGTGAAGGAGGTGGGCTTCACCGACGCCTATCCCGTCACCAACTGACCCCGAAGAAGGAGGACCGCCCCCGTGATCATGCTGCCGCGCCTCGCACTTGCCGCCGCCTTCGCGCTGACCGCGCTTCCCGCGCTGGCCTTTGACACGAAGGCCGGGGCGGCCATCGTGATCGACCAGACCACCGGCACCCTGCTTCTGGCCAAGAACGCCGACGTGCCGCTGCCGCCGGCGTCGATGTCGAAGCTGATGACGCTCTACATGGCGTTCGAGGCGGTGCGCGACGGGCGGCTGACGCTCGACGAACGGCTGCCGGTCTCTGAGCATGCCATGTCCTTCGGCGGCTCGACCATGTTCCTCGACACCACCGACCGCGTCACGGTCGAGGATCTGATCCGCGGCATCATCGTGCTGTCGGGCAACGACGCCTGCGTCGTGCTTGCCGAAGCGCTGAGTCCGGACGGAACCGAAGCGGGCTTTTCCCGGCTGATGACCCAGCGCGGTCAGCAACTGGGACTGACCGGTTCCGTCTTCATGAATTCCACCGGTTGGCCGCAGGCGGGCCATGTGATGTCCATGCGCGACCTCGCCATCGTGGCCGAGCGCCTGATCGAGGATTTCCCTGAATTCTACCCCCTCTTCGCCGAAGAGACGTTCGAATTCGACGGCCGCGCGCCAAAGAACACCCAGAACCGCAACCCGATCCTCGGGCTCGGTGTCGGGGCTGACGGACTCAAGACCGGGCACACGCGCGAGGCGGGCTTCGGCCTTGTCGGGTCGGCCAAGCAAGGTGACCGCCGGGTGATCTTCGTGGTCTCGGGGCTCGAGACCGCACAGGACCGCGCCCGAGAATCCGAGGCGCTGATCAACTGGTCCTTTCGCCAGTTCACCAAGCGCGAGATCGCCCGCGCAGGAACCCCGCTTGCCGAAGCGCCCGTCTGGATGGGGGCCGAACGATCGGTAACGCTGGTCCCGCAGGAAGATGTGGTGTCGCTGGTCCCCGTGCTGGCCGCCGCCGGCCTGTCGGGCGAGGTGGTCTTCACCGGCCCCGTCTCGGCTCCGATCGCGGCTGGGCAGGTGCTTGGCGAACTGATCTTCGCCCCCGAAGGTCTGCCCGAGACACGTGTGCCGCTGGTTGCGGCCACCGCGGTCGCCCGGGGCGGGTTCATGGTGCGGATCACGACGGTGGCGCAGACCCTTTTGTCGCGGCTCGCCGCCGGGCCAGAGACGACGATGTGACCGGTCCCGGCCTGTTCATCAGCTTCGAAGGCATCGACGGGTCGGGCAAGTCGACGCAAGCGCGCCGTCTGGCCGAGACCCTGCGCCAAGGCGGGCATGACGTGCTCCACACCCGCGAACCCGGCGGCTCAAAGGGGGCCGAGGATATCCGCGCGCTTGTCCTCGAAGGCGATCCCGACCGCTGGTCGCCCGAGACGGAAATTCTGCTCTTCACTGCCGCGCGGCGCGATCACCTCGAACGCGTGATCGGCCCGGCGCTCGCTGCGGGCCGGATCGTGGTCTGCGACCGCTTCGCCGATTCAACCCGCATCTATCAGGGTGCCACGCGCGGCGATCTGCGCGGCATCGTCGACCGGTTGCACGACCTGATGATCGGGCGCGAACCGGACCTGACCATCCTCATCGACATCGACCCCGATGTCGGCCTCTCGCGTGCCCGCGCCCGCAAGGGGCACGAGGAACGGTTCGAGGATTTCGGCGCCGACATGCAGCACAGGATGCGCGCGGCGTTCCTCGATCTCGCCCGCGCGAACCCCGCGCGGTTCCGCGTGATCGACGGCACCGGCCCCGAAGACACCATCGCCGCCCGCGTGCAGGCGGCAATCGCCCCGGCGCTGGCTGCACGGTCCGCCGCGTGAAGCAGGTTTGCGCTTGCGGCCCTTGCTGCTAGACCACGGGGCATGACCGATCCCGATCTCCCCCTGCCCGACCAGATCCCCGGCGCGCCCCACCCCCGCGAGACCGCGCGCCTTCTCGGCCAGACCGGGGCTGAGGCCGAGTTCCTGACCGCCTATGCCAATGGCAGGCTGCATCATGGCTGGCTGCTGACAGGACCACGGGGGGTGGGCAAGGCGACCCTCGCATGGCGCATCGCGCGCTTCCTTCTCGCCACACCCCCACAGGACGCCGACGGCCTGTTCGGCGCACCGCCGCCGCCCGAAACGCTCGACATCGCGCCGGACCATCCGGTGGCGCGGCGGATGCTGGCGCGGTCCGAGGCGGGGCTGGCGCAGGTGACCCGCAGCGTGAACCCCGACAGCGGAAGGATGCGCGACGTGATCTCGGTTCAGGACATCCGCGCGCTTCACAAGTTCTTCGGCCTGACCGCCACGGACGGCGGGCGGCGCGTGGTGATCGTCGATGCCGCGGACGAGATGAACACGGCAGCCGCCAACGCGCTTCTCAAGATGCTCGAAGAACCGCCGGCCCGCGCGACGTTGCTGCTGGTCTCGCACCAGCCCGCGCGGCTTCTGCCGACGATCCGGTCGCGCTGCCGCAGCCTGCGTCTGTCGCCGCTGTCCCCCGACGACATGGGCGCGGCCCTCGCACAAGCGGAACAGCCCCTGCCCGACGGCGCCGATTCCGCGGCGGTCGCCGAATTGTCGGGCGGGTCGGTGGGTGCCGCGATCCGGCTCCTGTCGCAAGACGGGGTCGCACTCTACGCGCGGCTCATCGCGCTTCTGGCCACCCTGCCCCGCTTCGACCGCCCCGCGGCGCAGGCCTTGGCCGACAGCGTCGCGGGGCCGAAAGGCGCCGACCGCGCGCGCCTTCTCTTCGATCTGACCGATATCGCGCTGGCCCGCCTTGCCCGAACCGGCGCGCAGGGCGCACCTTTGCCCGAGGCCGCCCCGGGCGAGGCCGCGGCCTTCGCCCGCCTCGCCCCCGACGCCGCCGCCGCCCGCGCCTGGGCCGATGCGGCGCAACGGGTCACTGCGCGGGCGCGCCACGGGCTGGCGGTCAACCTTGACCCTGCCGCGCTGGTGCTGGATACGGTGCTGACCCTTTCAAGATCGGCCGAAGCCCAGCCCTCATGACCCTTCCGCCCCGGATCACGGACAGCCATTGCCATCTCGACTTTCCCGACTTCGAGGGAGAGATCGGCGATATCGTCACCCGCGCCCGCGCAGCGGGTGTGGCGCGCATGGTCACGATCTGCACGCGCCTCAAGAACGAACCCCGCGTGCGCGCCATCGCCGAGGCGCATGAGACCGTCTTCTACGCCGCCGGCACCCACCCGATGAGCGCGGCGGAAGAACCGCTTGCCACGCTCGACCAGCTTCTGGCCATCGCGCGCCATCCCAAATGCGTCGGCATCGGCGAGACGGGGCTCGATTACCACTACACAGCCGAGAGCGCTGCCCGGCAGCAGGAGAGCCTGCGCATCCACATCGCCGCCGCGCGCGAAACCGGCCTGCCGTTGATCATCCATGCCCGCGACGCCGACGAAGACATGGCCCGCATCCTGACCGAAGAATACCGCAGCGGCGCCTATTCTTGCGTGATGCATTGCTTTTCATCCAGCGCGGCGCTGGCGCGCGCGGCACTCGATCTGGGGTTCTACCTCTCTGCCTCGGGCATCGCCGCCTTCCCCAAAAGCGGCGATCTGCGCGCGATCTTCGCCTCCGCCTCCCCCGACCGTATCCTGGTGGAAACCGACGCGCCCTATCTCGCGCCACCGCCGCACCGGGGCAAACGGAACGAACCGGCCTACGCCGCGCATACCGCGCGCGCGCTCGCGGATGCCTTCGGCCTCGACTACGCCGCCTTCGCCGCGCGGACCGAGGCGAATTTCGACAGGCTCTTCTCCAAGGCCGCTTGCTGGAGGGCGGCGGCATGACCGCGCGCGTCCGCCTCACCATTCTGGGCTGCGGGTCCTCGGGCGGGGTGCCGCGGCTGGGCGGGCACTGGGGCGATTGCGACCCCGCAAACCCGAAGAACCGCCGCCGCCGCTGTTCCGTTCTGGTGGAACGCGACGGGCCAGGCGGCACGACCTCCGTTCTGATCGACACCTCGCCGGACCTGCGCGACCAGTTGCTTGGCACCGGGACCGGTCGGCTTGACGGGGTGGTCTATACCCATTCCCACGCAGATCATGTCCACGGCATCGACGACCTGCGCATGATCGTCTTCAACATGCGCGCGCGCGTGCCGGTCTGGGCCGATGGTGACACCCAGAACGCGCTCCTGTCGCGCTTCAGCTACGCCTTCGTGCAACCCGGAGATTCGCCTTATCCCCCAATCCTCGACATCCGGTCCATCGACGGGCCCTTCGAGGTGGACGGCCCCGGCGGCCCCATCCCCTTCCGTCCCTTCGAGGTGAACCACGGCAGCATGGACTCGCTGGGCTTCCGCATCGGCACTCTCGCCTATCTGCCCGATGTCGCCGAGATCCCCGATCCGGCCTGGGCGGAACTCCAAGGCCTCGATGTCTGGATCGTCGACGCCCTGCGCCGCACGCCGCATCCGACGCATTCGCACCTTGCCCAGACGCTGGACTGGATCGCGCGCGTCGCCCCGCGCCGGGCGGTGCTGACCAACATGCATGTCGATCTAGACTATGCCACGGTCCTCGCCGAAACGCCGGACCACATCGAACCCGCCTATGACGGCATGGTGATCGAGGCCGATCTGTGACCGCAGCCTTGCTTCCTTCCGGTCACGACTGCGCAGATCCCGCCCCCACCGCCCGCGACCGTCGCCGATGCTGCAGACCCTGATCGACGTCATCCTGCCCGTCTTCCTTGTGATCGGGGCGGGCTACGGCACGACGCGGGCGGGGTATTTCACGCCCGCCCATATCGACGCCATCCTGCGCTTCTCGCAGGGCTTCGCGATTCCCCTGCTGCTGTTCTGGGCGATGGTCAATATCGACCTCAGGGCGGGCTTCGATCCGGCGCTTCTGTTGTCCTTCTACACCGGGGCCGGGGCGGCCTTCCTGCTCGGAGCGCTCGGCGCGCGCTATGTCTTCGGGCGCGATCCGGAAGACGCCGTCGTCATCGGCTTCTGCTGCCTCTTCTCGAACTCGGTCCTGCTGGGCCTGCCACTGACCGAACGCGCCTATGGCGCGGACGCGCTGACCGGCAACTTCGCCATCATCGCGCTGCATTCGCCCTTCTGCTACGGGCTCGGCATCACGGTGATGGAGATGGTGCGCAACCGCGGACGGTCCGGGCGGGCGCTTGCGCTGGCGGTGGGCAAGGCGATGTTCAGCAATGCGCTCATCCTCGCGATCCTCGCGGGCTTCGTCGTCAACGTCACGGGGTTGCGCTTGCCCGGCGCGGTCGAGGATGCGCTGTTGCTCATCATCGCCGCGGCGCTTCCCTCGGCGCTGTTCGCGCTGGGTGGCGTGCTGGTGAAATACCGCCCCGAAGGCGACCTGCGCGTCATCGCCATGGTCTGCGTGATCGCGCTGCTGGTCCATCCGGCGATCACCTGGACGCTGGGCAAGACCTTCGCACTGCGCGACGATCTCTTCCGCTCGGCGGTGGTGACCGCGGCCATGGCGCCGGGTTTCAATTCCTACATCTTCGCCAACCTCTACGGTCGGGCAAAGCGGGTCGCGGCCTCGTCTGTGCTGATTGCCACGGGGATGTCCTTCCTCACGGCCTGGGGATGGCTGACCATCCTTGGCTGACTGGGAAAGATGGTGCGGTCGAGACGCACCGGAGACCTAACTCACGCAGCCCGGAGGCGTCCCAACCTAACCGCGATCCCCTTGCAAATAAAGGACAACCCGCCCTATCTTGCCTTGATCTGTCCCACGCTGTCGCATACATAATGGGGGAGTGGCCGGGGGAGAGAAAATGCGGGCTTTGAACAAACTGGCGGCGAATGCGGCCGCGAAATTGCCCGAGGGCAAGCATGAGGACGGCGGCGGCCTGCGGCTGGTGAAGCGGGCTGATGGCGGCGGCTTCTGGGTGTTCAGGTTCACCCTGCACGGTCGGAGGCGGGAGATGGGGCTGGGTCCGATCGAAGCGGTGACGTTGAAGGCGGCCCGCGAGGCGGCGGCGAAGGCACGGCAGCTGGTCGCCAAGGGCATCGACCCGATCACCCAGCGGGACCGTGACCGCGATGTCGCCCTGAGCCACACCTTCGAGGCGGTGGCCCGGGCGGCCCTCGAGGCCCGCAAGGCTCAGCTGAAAGGTGACGGTGTGCCTGCAAGGTGGTTGTCGCCGCTGGAGGTCCATGTCTTCGACCGGATCGGGCGGGTGCCGGTCACGCAGATCACGCAGCGGGACATCGCCGATTGTCTGCGCCCGATCTGGCATGAGAAGGCCGCAACAGCTGCCAAGGCAATGGACCGGATCGGCATCACGTTGAAGCACGGTGCTGCACTGGGTCTCGATGTCGACCTGAATGCGGTGATGAAAGCCCGAGCCCTGCTGGGTGCCCAGCGCCACGAGGTCAAGCATCACCCGGCGATGCCGTGGGTCGAGGTGCCCGCCTACTACGCGACCCTTGGCGAGACGGTGGCGTCTCTGGCCCTCAGGTTGACGATTTTGACAGGGGCGCGGTCGGGTTCGATCCGTGCCATGCGGCTGCAGGACATCGACTTCGACGCAAAGGTCTGGACCGCGCCTGCCGAGGCCATGAAGGCTGGCCGCGAGTGGCGCTGCCCACTGTCGGATGAGGCTTTGCGGGTGATCCAGCTTGCTATGCCGTTTGAACGGGGCGGCATCCTGTTTGCAGGGACGAAGGGCAAACCAATCTCTGACATGACTATGAACGCGGTCCTGCGGCGGGCTGGACGGGATGAACGCCCACACGGCTTTCGGACAAGTCTGCGGGTCTGGCTGGCAGAATGCACAGATGCCCCGCATGAGGTTGCAGAGCTGTGTCTGGCCCACGAAAGCGACAGCACGGTTGTCAGGGCATATCGAAGGACAGATTACCTCGAGCAGCGGGCGGCACTGTTGCAGCGGTGGGCTGACCTTGTGACAGGGAAAGGGGCGGCTGTTGTCCTGCCAATGGTACGGGCATGAGTGCGACTTTTGAGGAGATGGAGGCATTTGCCCGACAGTTGCTGCGGGGGATGCTCCGCGACCCCCTTACAAACGATGCGGAGTGGTACGTCTTGACGGCGCGGCCCAGCCTGATCCACAGCCACCCTAGAGTTAGGTTTTTGAGGTTGCTGTTGCACAGTTCAGATTGGGTGAGGGGCCGCCCCGTGCCTATCCCAGTTTTCGTCGATGACGCGGAGGTGGCGATCCATATCGAGAGGGCATCAGTGGACCCGAAGGCGTTCGACGGTCTGATGACCTTGGCTGCCGCGGTGCTGGAACGCGGCGACACCCTACCTCCGGCGCTGTGCAAATTCTCTACGGAAGTGCTCCGGGGTCGCCTTACCCGACCCCGGAGCCGCGGCGGGCGGCGCAGCAAGAATGCCGAGCATTACCGCTATGGGTCGTTGGTGCGAAAGGTGTCGGAGGAGTACGGCTTGAGCGCCCTCGGGTATGGCGGCGACTACACCGGGTCTGCGGTGGCGGTTGTGTGTTCGGCGGCTAGGGCTGAGGGCGAAGCCACGACGCTGGACGCTGTTGCGAACGCCTACAAGATGGACGTGAGGCTATTCCGACGCGCAATTGAAGCAGCAAGAGGCGGCATCCCGACGCCAGAATGAAGCCGTAACTATCCAATTTTTTCAGCAGTTTGCGACGTTTTCTTAAGGTGAGGTAAATACCCTGCTTAGTTAAAGCCGCGTCCATTTGCGTCCCATTGTTGGTATCAGCGCCCCATCGAAACCAGATGGAAGCAAGAAGTGCCAAACCCTACGCAAGAAGTCCCTTTCCGATACCTGAAGGTCGCCGACCTCTGCGAGATCACTCAAAAGGGCCGCAGTTCTATCTACCGGGATATCGAAAGCGGTGTTCTGCCCAAGCCCACAAAGATCGGCGGTGCCACCCGCTGGCGTTCTGACGAATTGGTCGAGTTTTTCAACAATCTCGGCGGGGCGGACAAATGAATATGCGTTCTGCTGCAATGCCTGCTGCGGCCAAGGCGGGCGCAATCCTCGACGCGAAGGCCACCGCTATGGCGGTAAGGCTTCAAGCCAATCTCACCTGCAAAACAGCCGTCGCAACCCTTCCCCTGCGCCGCATCGCTGAAGTCCTGACGGGCGGGTCCGTCCTGGCGGACGGCCCCACCCTTATGGCCAGAAAGGAGGCTTACTGATGGGACGGGACAAAAAAAACGAGAAACGCGAGTATCAGCACGTTCGCCTTGAGTATCGCGAGGAGGATCTGGCTGCGTGGACGGCTTTAGGGCCGTGGGCAAGGCTTGCATACCTGCGGCTCAAGCGACACCTGTATGTCAACGGCACGTTCGGAAACAATAACGGAAGCATTTCCGTTTCTCCTCGCGAAATGGCTAAGAAACTTGGCTGCGACCGCAAAACAGCCAGCGCGGCAATGGCCGAACTCCAAGCCAAAGGCTGGATTGTCTGCACGAAGACATGGGAGTTGGGCATCGAAGGCAAAGGCAAGTCTGCAAAATTCCGGCTGACGATGTTCCCGAGTGGGAACGGAGGGAACAGCAAGGCCGCGACCAAGGAACCGGAGCGCTGGGAGGCGGGGCGCGACTACCCGGTCATAGTTTACGCAGCGCATCTGCCGCAGGCCTCACGAAAAAAACAAAACCCCGGACCAGTAGATGGGCCAGTCCCTGACCGCTCAGTGGGCCAGTCGCGGACCATTGGCCCACAAAGTGGCCCAGAAGCTGGGCCAGTTTCGCCTGAAAAAGGGGGTGAGCCCGGACCATCTACTGGTCCATTACTAGATTACCAGTGGCAGGGGTTGCGCCGGCGCTTGAGCGCATGCCCCCACTGCCAACGCCCAAACCTACCGCGCTGCCGGATCAGGAGCCGAAACTAAGGTTGTTTGAAGCCCAAGACTTCGTCCACTTTCTGGCTCGGAGGTGCGCGGCATGATTTCGGTCGGCATCCTTCGCCATCATATCGAGGCTAACTTCGACACGGGCGTTTTGCGGCGGCGAAAGACTGGCCGGGTGGCTGGCGGTCTAGGCAGCGAAGGTTGCCGCGTTGTCAAGGTGGCTGGCCGAAAGCTCCAAGCACACCGCGTCATCTGGGCGCTGGCGTACGGCTCTTGGCCCCTCGGACCGCTCGACCACATTAACGGCAAGCGCGCCGATAACCGACTGGCCAACCTTCGCATTGGCTCGGGGGGCATCAACCAGCGCAATGCCGCCCGCTCCAAACGCAGCACTTCTGGCAGAACCTGCGTTAGCTGGTACAAAGGCAGGAAGGTCTGGCAGGCCTATATCCAACGCTCAGGGCAACGTGAACACCTCGGGTACTTCGCCCGGTTTGAGGACGCGGTCGCCGCCCGTGCCAAGGCTGAGGCAACCATTGGCTATTCGCCACGCCACGGAGCGGGCCGGGTCACGTTTCGTCAGGCGTTCGCCCGCCGCATGCCGGACGGCTGGAGGGCCTACTTGCGTACCGAGCTTTTGAAAGCGCAGCGGTCGGAGGACTGCCCGTGATGCTGATCACCGTTAACGACCTCGAATTGCGCGCCCTCGACAGCGTCACGGGATCGCTCGCAAGTGCCTATCGCCAACAGAGACCTCGTGTTTGGCGTCACAGCTGCCGGACGGCCCGCACAGCCACCTCGCCGGAGAAGCGCCCTGACGCCCTCAGGAGGCCCATCTTGTGATCCCCTGATGCCCCCTATCACAAGCACAAGACGCGACTCAGCGCCGCCCAAATCGAGCCAAGGAGCCAAGCATGAACATCGATGGCCATATCCGCGCCATAGAATGCAAACGCGTAGCTTCAGATCCTTGCAGTTCAACGGCCGCAAAGCAACCTTAACGTGTACAAATGTAATAAAAAAGCATCTTCAGGCCGCGGAAAAGGTACGAAGCTCACCTCAGCCCTGAGATCTACGCGGGTTGGGCTGAAGGATTTACCGGCACCAGATCGGCGGTACGAAAGGGCTCTAAGAACCGCATCGGGGCGGGGGTAGCAATGTTCACATAAACTTGGATTACCCGACAGGCACCGGTGCGGTTCCACCAGACGAGCCTGCGACCGCGATAGCGACCAGCACGAGCAGCAAGAGCGGCAGCAGGATACCGGACGACGAATCCGAGGCTTCCGCGACGATCACCGGGGCTTCAACCACCGGCTCGGACACATTGCCGGCGTGGGCGTTGGATGCAGCCGCGGCGAAAGCGGCGGCCAGAGCGAGTTTCTTCATTTTCCATTCCAATTCTCGTTGTCCGGATGATGCGCTAGGAAATGCGGCGAGCCAAGCCAACAAATGCTGGTCTCGGTCCGGAAAGCGCAAAATCTCTAACCGACATTCCCCAAGTGGCCTGCCTACTGACGTGAAGATCGCCTGAATCCGACCTCTGGACAAGCGTTTTTCGCCCCGACCGGCATCTGCAGTCGCGCAGACAGCTGGAACCGGGTGGATCGGACCACGAATCCGCAGCGTGCTTGCCTGTCGGCGGCGTTTTTCAGCGCAGCGGACAGACCTGTCCAGCCGCTTTCGTTCAGTTTGAGCGTGGATCGCGATCATGCGCATAGCGGTGGCGCTCGCAATCGGCGGATAGCGGCGAGGATGGCGCGCACCATCGGACCGGTGACGGCGACCTCGGCCAGTTGGAAGGTGATGGCGCGGGCGTGACGGAGGACGCGAGCGCTGATCTTGATCAACTTCAGTTGCAGGCTGGTCAACTACAAGTCGGCCATGGCTTCGGGCAACTCGACGCAGCGCAAGAAGGTGGCCAGATTGTAGGCCAGCGCGTGAAGTTGCAGCCGCACCTCGTTGTCGCGGAACTTGCGGCATGACAGCCGCGTCCATCTGCACGCTTGGGAAACCGGGTCGCAGGCTCGGGTCGGCATCGGGCGCTGGATCACCTTCTACTACCACCAAAGCCCTCAAACTGCCCATGGCCGACAACCGCCCGCCGTGGTTTACTTCAAAACAATCCAAACCGATCAGCAGGTGCAGGCGGTAGCTTGAACCGGTCGGAAATCTGTCCAAGGATCTCGGAGCGGCTCACAAGAAGGAGTTGCGTTTAACGAGTCGGTGGAAAAAGAAGGGAGCTGTCTCGATGCGGATTATCCTGAAGTGGCTATTGGCCACTGTCACCGCTGCGCTGTTTTTACTTGCGCTGTTATTTTTCGTTGTCTTGCAAGAAGAAAAATGCGATCGCGTTGGAAATGTGGAAAAGCCAGAGTGCGTGCTAAATGATTGATTTTTTATGATCATATTCACAAAAGACTCTACCGAAGACGGACAGACGTGGTGCCTGTGAAGCCCAGAAAGATCTCGGCGACCGAGCAGCACTTGGAGGCAACGCGGAGCACTCCCGTCAATTATTTTAATCAACGGTCAAAAATGCTGCGCAAGGTTTACGCCGATTTATAAATCGACGCGGATTTTCCCGGACCCGCGTATCAGAGATTGGATCAGGACGCCCTACACCCCTATCTTTTCCCAAGCTTCGCAGCAATATCTGCTCACTTAAGCACGGATACGTGTCGTCCTCTGGCGCTGCTATCATCCCGCTTTAGCCGCCCTTCCTCAAGCAGTAAACCTAGGACGATAAATGATAGATAATCTTTGGCCCCACCCCTATAGTTACTTTGCAGTCCAAGCGCTTTTGCGCAGTCTGCATTAGTAACACCATACAGATTTGCTTTGGCCAACTCGACAACAGCTTCCTTTATCAGTCCAAGCCCTATCGCCGCTTTCTCGGCCACGCCAGATGGGACTTTCAGGTCGCGACGAAGCCTCCTCTCCCTGCCAGAGGGCATCACTGAATTGGTCAAGAACCCACCTGTCGCCTCGGTCCCAAAGGCAGCAATCAACTCCGCTTCCAACCTCAGAGCTTGCTCTTCTGTGAGGCCGTCCGCCATCTTTGTCGTCACAACCTCGTATCCGGCGTCAATGATTTCCTGAATACGCTGACCCTTTCGGGTCGCATCAACGTTAATAGTATGCTCCCAAGCACGATTGCCTGTTCCTTTCCCTATGTAAAATGGGAGCACAGGGTTAGTGCGAGGATCCTTGAGCGCATACACGTAGTAAGGCGCCACATTAGACTTTGTCATTTTGCCTCGTCCTCGCTCGTTAGCTGTCGCATCCCAGTAAATCGCATAGCAGCTTCTTGAAGTGCTTTTGCTTGAGCTTGTGTCAGTCCCGCATCGCCTGCAAGGCCGTCGTGAAGGTCAATGCTGACTGCTGAAGCTGCTAAGCAATCGCGAACAGGACGACTGCGCAAAGCAAAGCCGTTACACGTCTCCGCGCGAAGAACCCTCGCTATGCGAGAATAGCTCACGAGCCATTGCCGTTAACCACTTCCCGTCGCGCCCCACGATTCACGATGCAGATGGTCGAAGTATGGGTGGCGCGGCTCAGGGGGCAGACCGCTCTCGGCGTACAGCCTCCGCATCTCAGCGCGCTGGTGTGACGCCCGGGAGGGACAGCTACTGCCCCAGTCGGGATTGAACTCACGGGGTGGCTCTACACGCTGGCCCCGGCGGGCCAGCCACACGGCGAGGATTGGTGCCGACAGGATCATGGCGGTCAGGATCATGGCTGGGTCCTCAGGCAGATTCGTTCACGCATTCTTGGCATAGGCGGCTATCGCCCGCTCAACTTTTCGATTCTCGGTCACAGTCGCGATAGTTGGAATAGAAGCATACGCGAGTGCCTTCGCTGACGATTAGAGGTAGACTGGCTCAAAGTAAAAGGCCCGGGCGGAGCACCACACTCTGACCCGGGCCTTCTCTTGGGCACACCCTGTTTAGGGGCGGCTTATTTCTTTCGGCCTGCTTCGGACATCTTCTTGAGACGCTCGAGGAGGGCATGCGTTTCGGGTGAGACTGCCATGTCTGATCTCCCTTTGATGACCCCACCTGATTATAGCACATCAAGGGGCGGCACACCAATGCCCCGTATGGTGTGGCACAGAGGCTGAGACACGGGTGCCACCTGCGGGATGGGGGATTTTCTGGGGGAGCGACTTTCGGATTAATCGCCGAAGCCCCTGAAAAATATACGTCTTTCTAGGGGTGCTGGTGCGGTCGAGAAGACTCGAACTTCCACTCCGGTTAAGGAACAGCGACCTCAACGCTGCGCGTCTACCAATTCCGCCACGACCGCACTGCCTTGGCACGGGCGTCGGTCTAGCGAAGCCTGCGAAGGAAGGGAAGGGGTTTTTTCACGTCCCCGGGACAAGATCCCCGCGCAGCCGGTGCGCGGGGGTCGCAAGGCTCAGGGCCTGACGGTGAAGACCGGCACGGCACCGGCCGAGGCGGGCTGCACCGCCCCGCCCGACCGCGCAACCGCCTGCTGAAGAAGCGTCATGCGCGAGGGATCGCCGGGGTTGAACACCGCCTGCTGCCCCGAGGCGAGCGCGGCAAAACTCTGGTCGAACCAGGCACCCGCCAGATCGGGGCGCGGTGCGACGCCGAAGCCGTTCATCAGGTGATGACCGACAAGTTCGGAATAGACCGCCTGCCCCGTCGCCGTCATCAGCAGCGCAGATCCCAGCGCCACGCCCATGTTGTCGGTGCGGTAGCCCACGCCCATGCAGATTCGCGCCGTGGTCTGGATCTGCGCCGCCGTCATGCCGGTCGTCGGCACGAAGCCCGCCACCGCCTGCAGCACCATCGGCTGCGGCGACGTGCCCAGCATGGTGACATAGGGCTGCATCGCCGGTCCGAAGGCCATGCACTGATCGGCCACCTGCTGCGGCGTCATGCCGGGCACCTGCGCGCTCAGGCGTTCCGCGTCTTCGATCGCATAGGTGCGCGCAAGACAGAACTGTTCGTTCATCGCCTGCACCGGATCGATCATCGTCTCGAGCCGGACATAGCCCCCATTGGTGTTGGTGACGAGCCCGGTGGCATTGCAATGCGCGGCAAGCGAGGTGGGCACCGGTTGCGCGGCGAAGTTCGGCAGCACCGCGCCAGTGGCGGCCGCCACGCCGAAATTCGGCACCCCGGCGGCTGGCTGAACCGCCGCCGTCGTGCCCGCAGGCACGCCCGCCAGTTCCTGGCGATAGGTCTTGAGAAGGCCCCGCTGCCCATCGGGGTGCAGTGCCATCGCCTGGTTGATCGCGGGCACGTTGAGCTGCGCGCGCTGGTAGGACGTCAGCAGGATATCCTGTTCGATCGCGGTGAGCTGGCCTGTCGCGGGATAGCCCATGTAGACCTGATAGCGCGCGATCGCCTCGCGCGACCGCCGGCCCAGCTGGCCATCGACGCCGCCTGCGTCGAACCCGAAATAATTCAGCGAGGACTGGATCAAGCGCCCCTCCTGCGTCGAGGGGATGCCCGAAGGGGCCCTCTGGGTACTGGCGGCCGAGGTCTGGGCCGCCTTCTTGCGCTGCGCTTCCTTGGTGGCGGCATGCCCGATCAGCCCGCCGATCAGCGCGCCGGCCACGAAATCCCCCGCATCGGCCGCGACGCGCGTGGCGGGGGTGAATGCGACCGAGGCCGCCAGAACTATTGTTGAAAGGCGTTTGGAAAACATGGCATTTCTCCGAAGGAAAAAGGGATTGGGCAAAGTAAACACCCGAATCGGGTCGCGTCCCAAGCCTT
Organism: Aestuariivita sp.; assembly: GCA_018401465.1. Taxonomy (GTDB): domain Bacteria; phylum Pseudomonadota; class Alphaproteobacteria; order Rhodobacterales; family Rhodobacteraceae; genus JAGYKE01. The sequence continues at coordinate 1,651,229 of JAGYKE010000004.1, read as the reverse complement.
TTGAACTGCGCCCGGTGCGCGCCAGCAGGGGATATCCCGCATCATGGAATGGATTCAGTCCGACGGGCTGACAGCCTATGACACCGCGCTCGCGATAATGGAAGCGCGGGTCGCCGATATCCGCGCGGGCCGCGCAGACGAAGCGATCTGGCTGCTGGAACACCCCCCCCTCTACACCGCGGGCACCAGCGCGAAACCCGCCGATCTGGTCGATCCCGACCGCTTTCCCGTCTTCGAGGCGCAGCGCGGCGGGCAATACACCTATCATGGCCCCGGTCAGCGTGTGGTCTATGTGATGCTTGACCTCGACCGGCGCGGGCGTGACGTGCGCTGCTTCGTGCGCGATCTCGAGACTTGGGTCATCGCCGCGCTGGGGGAGTTCGGCCTGACCGGACACATCCGCCCGGGCCGCGTCGGCGTCTGGATCGACCGGCCCGACAAGCCGCGCCTGCCCGATGGACGCATGGCCGAGGACAAGATCGCCGCCATCGGCATCCGCCTGCGCCGCTGGGTCAGCTTTCACGGGATCTCGATCAACGTGGAACCGGATCTGTCCCATTTCGACGGCATCGTGCCCTGCGGGATCACCGACTACGGCGTGACGAGCCTTGTCGATCTGGGCCTGCCGGTGACGATGGACGATCTCGACGTGGCTCTGAAACGCACCTTCGGGGACGCGATGCGCGGCTGCGCGCGAAGCTGACCGCCCCTTCAGCCGTCGCCCTGCGGCCGCGGGGCCTTGCGCTTCTTGCCCTGTCCCGGCTTCCTGCCGGGGGCCTTCACCGGTTTTCTCAACGGTGTTAGCGTGCCGTGATCGATGAACAGCCCGATCTGCGCCATGAAGAAACCGAAGACGATGACCGGCATCGCGATGGTCTCGAAAATGACCCAGAATTCTTCCGATTGGGTGCGCCAGACCACCTCGTTCGCCAGAGCGGACAGGAAGAACAGGAGCGTCACGCGCCGGGTCAGGATCATCCAGCCCTTGTGTTTGAGCGGCAGCGAATCCTCGAGCACGAATTCCAGCCAGGACTGCCCCCGCAGAAGCCCTGCCCCGAGGATGAGCGTCAGAAGCAGATAGATCGCCGTCGGCTTCATCTTGAACAGGGCGGGATCGTTCAGCCAGACTGACATCCCCCCGAAGACGATCAGCATCCCGGCGACGACGATCTGCAGGCGCGTCAGCCGACCCGTCAGATACCACAGCGCACCGGTCGCGATCAGGAAGACCGGAATGAACGCGGCCGTCACGGCCAGAAAGCCGCTGTATTCGGTCCCGCCGATCAGGAACGTGTCGTTCCTGTAGGTGAGGTAGACGATCAGGAACGCAAGGATCGGGCCGAACTCGAGCAGCGCCCTGAGCTTCGGAGGGATTGGCCTCGTCCTCATCCCGCGCCCGGCTGCGTCTAGGCCAGTGCGGCGCGGATGCGTTCGGCCTGCGCCTTCAGCACATCCATGTCCGCCATCTTGCCCGGCGGACGCAGGGCGACGCCTTCGTGCCGCGGCAGGACGTGGACATGCAGGTGGAACACCTCCTGCCCGCCCACGGCCTCGTTGAACTGCTGCAGCGTCACGCCGCCCGCCTCAAAAGCTTTCATGACCGCATGGCTCATGATCTGGACCGTCTTCATCACCGCCGCCAGCTGCGCGGGCGTGGCATCGAGCACGTTTCGGCAAGGCGTCTTCGGAATGACAAGGCAATGCCCGTCCGCGCGCGGCATGATGTCCATGAAGGCATAGGTGTCGTCATCCTCGTACAGACGGAACGACGGAATCTCGCCTCGCAGAATCTTCGCGAAGATGTTGTCGGGGTCATAGGCGGCGGTCATCGGCACTCTCCCAGCGCGGTTGCGCCCCTGTTCTATCCGGCCCGCCCGCCCGGTCAAGCCGACCGCGCCGCAGCAGGTCCGCCTGTGCGCATTGTCGCAGGCCCGCGGGCGGGGCGCGCGCCAAAGGCCTGTTTTACATGCAGATTCGTGAATATTGCCCCCGGAAGCTGCGGCCATCTGTCTTGATGCAGATCAAGTTCAGCGTTGAAGAGGCCCTTTCGACCTTCTAGAACCGGGTCAATCCCCGCGCCGGGTCAGCCACCCGTGCGCAGAATTCTAGCAGGAGGCAACAATGGCAGATGCAGCCATTCACGGCCACGAGCATGAGGATACCCGCGGTTTCTTCACCCGCTGGTTCATGTCGACGAACCACAAGGACATCGGGATTCTTTACCTGATCACCTCGGCAATCGTCGGCTTCATCGCCGTGGCGTTCACCGTCTACATGCGTCTGGAACTGATGGAACCGGGCGTACAGTACATGTGCCTCGAAGGCGCGCGCATGTTCGCCGATGCGTCGGCCGAATGCACGCCCAACGGACACCTTTGGAACGTCCTGATCACTGCGCACGGCATCTTGATGATGTTCTTCGTGGTGATCCCCGCGCTGTTCGGGGGCTTCGGCAACTACTTCATGCCGCTGCAGATCGGCGCGCCGGACATGGCCTTCCCGCGGATGAACAACCTCAGCTACTGGCTCTATGTCGCGGGTACCGCGCTGGCCGTGGCATCGGTTCTGGCACCGGGCGGGAACGATCAGATGGGTTCGGGCGTGGGCTGGGTGCTTTACCCGCCGCTGTCCACCAACGAAGGCGGCATGTCGATGGACCTCGCCATCTTCGCGGTGCACGTCTCGGGCGCCTCGTCGATCCTGGGTGCGATCAACATGATCACCACCTTCCTGAACATGCGTGCCCCGGGCATGACATTGTTCAAGGTGCCGCTTTTCGCATGGTCGATCTTCGTCACCTCGTGGCTGATCCTTCTGGCGCTGCCAGTTCTGGCGGGTGCCATCACCATGCTGCTGATGGACCGCAACTTCGGCTTCACCTTCTTCGACCCCGCAGGCGGCGGCGACCCGGTGCTGTACCAGCACATCCTGTGGTTCTTCGGCCACCCCGAGGTCTACATCATCATCCTGCCGGGCTTCGGCATCATCAGCCACGTCATCGCCACCTTCTCGCGCAAGCCGGTCTTCGGCTACCTGCCGATGGTCTGGGCGATCATCGCCATCGGCGCGCTGGGCTTCGTTGTCTGGGCGCACCACATGTACACCGTGGGGATGAGCGTGAACCAGCAGGCCTACTTCATGCTGGCCACCATGGTCATCGCGGTGCCGACCGGCGTGAAGGTGTTCAGCTGGATCGCCACGATGTGGGGCGGCTCGATCGAGTTCAAGACGCCGATGCTCTGGGCCTTCGGCTTCCTGTTCCTGTTCACCGTGGGCGGCGTTACCGGCATCGTCCTGAGCCAGGCCGCAGTCGACCGCTACTATCACGACACCTACTACGTCGTGGCGCACTTCCACTACGTTATGAGCTTGGGCGCCGTCTTCGCGATCTTCGCAGGGATCTATTTCTACCTGCCGAAGATGTCGGGCCGCATGTATCCGGAATGGGCGGGCAAGCTGCACTTCTGGGCGATGTTCATCGGCTCGAACCTGACGTTCTTCCCGCAGCACTTCCTGGGCCGTCAGGGCATGCCGCGCCGCTACATCGACTACCCCGAGGCGTTTGCCTACTGGAACTGGTGGTCGTCGATCGGTGCCTTCATCGCCTTCGCGTCGTTCCTGTTCTTCTTCGTGGTCATGTTCTACACGCTCACCCGCGGCGCGCGCGTGACCGAGAACAACCCCTGGAACGAATACGCCGACACGCTGGAATGGACCCTGCCCTCGCCGCCGCCCGAACACACGTTCGAGCAGCTTCCCAAGCGCGAGGACTGGGACAAGCAGCACGCCCACTGACCCCCGGGTCGGTGATGCACGCAAGGGCCCCGGAGGACACTCCGGGGCCCTTTTCCGTTCCCGGGGACATGGCGTCGCAGCCCTGCCCCCTCGACAGGCGTCGCGGCTCTGCTAAATCATGGTCATGCCCTATGATTGGACGAAATCTCCCGCCGCGCCGGATGTGATCGAACTGCATCTGTGGCCGCACCAATCCCTGCCGCCGAAGGGCTTCGTGCTGTTCATCGGCGTGACCTGCGTGATGCTGACATTTCCGCTTGTGCCGCTGCTGGGGTCGGTCGTGCTGTGGGGCATCTTGCCTTTCATGCTGGCGGCCGTGGCGGGGATCTGGGCGGCGCTGACGCGGTCGCGCCGCGACGCACAGATCCTCGAGGTGCTGACACTGTCAGGCGACCGCGCGCACCTCTTGCGCCGCAATCCCCGCGGCGACGTGCAGGAATGGGACTGTAACCGCTACTGGGTGCGGCCCGAACTGCATGAAACCAACGGGCCGGTGCCGAAATACGTGACGCTCTCCGGAAATGGCCGACGGGTCGAGATCGGCGCCTTCCTGTCCGAGGACGAACGGGTCAGCCTTTACGACGATCTGGTGCGGCGGCTGAAAGGCTGAGCGGTTACTTCCCGCAGAGCTGGTCCTTGACCATCGGGCCGACCTTACCGAAGTCCATCTGCCCGGGGTACTTCGCCTTCAGTACTGCCATGACGCGGCCCATGTCGCGGATCGAACTGGCGCCGGTTTCGGCCACCGTGGCGCCTATGGCCTCGGTTACTTCGGCCTCGCTCAGCTGGCGGGGCAGGAATTCCTCGATCACCGCGATCTCGTTCTGCTCTTGCTCGGCCAGATCGAGCCGCCCGCCCTCTTCGTAGGCGCGCACGCTTTCCTGACGCTGCTTGGTCATCTTGGCCAGAATCGCCAGCACCTGCTCGTCGCTGACGCCTCCTGCGTCCTCGCCCATGCCACGCGCCTCGATGTCCTTGTCCTTGATGGCGGCATTGATCAGGCGCAATGTAGACAGACGGCGCGCGTCTCTGTCCTTCATGGCCTGTTTCAGGGCCGTATTGACCCGTCCGCGCATATCCATGGTGTGTCCCGTTCCCCATCCCCTGGACGACAAGACGCGACCATAGCGAAAGAGAAACCCCGACACAACCGGGCGCGCCACGCCCTAAGGCATTGATTTTACGAAAACTCCCAAAATGTGATCAGGGTTGACCCACCCCCTGCGCATGGCCTATCACCGCCCCGTTCACCCGTTTTCCGGAAGGCTCTGCCATGGCCCAAGCGACCCCGTCGACCCCGACCGCCTGCCTCGCGCTTGCGGACGGGACCATCTTCTACGGACAGGGCTTCGGCGCGACGGGACAGACGGTGGCGGAGTTGTGCTTCAACACCGCCATGACCGGCTATCAGGAGATCATGACCGATCCCTCCTATGCCGGGCAGATCGTGACCTTCACCTTCCCCCATGTCGGCAATGTCGGCGTGAACCCCGAAGACGACGAAACCGCCGATCCGGTGGCAGCGGGCATGGTGGTGAAATGGGACCCGACCGCCCCGTCGAACTGGCGCTCGGCCGAGGGGCTCAAGGGCTGGCTCGAACGGCGCGGGCGTATCGCCATCGGCGGCATCGACACCCGCCGCCTGACCCGCGCGATCCGCCAGCAGGGCGCGCCGCATGTGGCGCTGGCCCATGACCCCGAAGGCCGCTTCGACATCGCCGCACTTGTGGCCGCGGCGCGCGGCTTCAAGGGGCTGGTCGGGCTCGATCTCGCGAAGACCGTCACCTGCGCCCAATCCTACCGCTGGGACGAAATGCGCTGGGCCTGGCCCGAAGGCTATGCGCGCCTGTCCGAACCCCGCTTCCGCGTCGTCGCCGTCGATTACGGCGCGAAACGCAACATCCTGCGCTGCCTTGCAAGCGTCGGTTGCGACGTGACCGTACTGCCTGCGACGGCCACCGCCGATGACGTTCTGGCCTATCAACCCGACGGCGTGTTCCTGTCGAACGGCCCCGGCGACCCGGCGGCGACCGGCGCCTATGCCGTGCCGATGATCCGCGGCGTGCTCGACCGCACCGATCTGCCGGTCTTCGGCATCTGCCTTGGCCACCAGATGCTGGCGCTGGCGCTGGGGGCGAAGACGATCAAGATGAACCACGGCCATCACGGCGCGAACCACCCGGTGAAGGACCTCGAGACCGGCAAGGTCGAGATCACGTCGATGAACCATGGCTTCGCCGTCGACGCCCAGACCCTGCCCGCGGGCGTGATCGAAACGCACCGGTCGCTCTTCGACGGGTCGAACTGCGGCATCCGCATGCACGACCGACCGGTCTATTCGGTCCAGTATCACCCCGAAGCAAGCCCGGGACCGCAGGACAGCTTCTACCTGTTCGAACGCTTCGCGGGCGCCATGGCGGCGCGTCAGCCCGCCTGACGCCTTTGCGCCCGGGCGGCAGTCCGGGCTTTACCCTTCGTTAACCGCGTTTTGGCATGGCTTCGGGGACTGACCAGCCCCCGTGACCAGACCATGAGTGATCCGCGCCTCGCCTTCGCTGCCCCTTTCGCCGCGCCGCAGGACGCGGTGCCCCGGCGGCGTCTGGGCCAGATCCTGATGGAGGACGGGCTCCTGTCGGCACCCGACCTTGCGCGGGCACTGACACGTCAAGCGCATCTGGCCGCCCCCTTGGGCGAAATCCTTGTGGCCGAGGGCGCTGTGACCGAAACGGCGGTGCTGCAGGCGCTCGCCCGACAGCAGGGCCTGCACATGGCCGATCTGCACACCGACGCGCCCGATCCCGCGCTTGCACGGCTTGTGCCGGCTTCGGTCTGGTTGCGCCACGCCGCTATCCCCTGGGCAAGGCTGGGTCCGGTCATCACCGTCGCCTGCACCCGGCCCGACCGCATCGACGCCCTGCGCGCCGATCTGCCGCCGGGCTTTCCGCCGGTCCTGCCCGTGGTCGCCCCGCAGCCCCAGATCCTGAGCGCGGTCAGGCAGATCTTCCGCGACGAACTGGGTCTGCGCGCGGAAGCCCGGGTGCCCGCCGCCTATAGCTGCCGCAACTGGCGGCCCGCCCGGCCCAAGGCACTGGCCGCCGCGCTGGCCATGGCGGCGACGCTGATGCTGATCTGGCCCGCCACCACCTTTGCCGTGCTCAGCCTGCTTGCGGTCCTGTCGCTGGCCGCGATCACCATGCTCAAGCTTCTGGGGCTGGTCAGCGAAGTCCGGACCCGGCTCTGGCCCGACCCTGCCCAGCCCACCGGGCCGCACCGCCTGCCCCGGATCAGCGTCATCGTCCCGCTCTACCGCGAGACCGAGATCGCGACCGCCCTTCTGCGCCGCTTGCAACGCCTGACCTACCCCAAGGCGCTGCTCGACATCATCTTGGTCCTCGAAGAAAAGGACGACGCCACCCGCACCGCCATCGCCCGCGCCGATCTGCCGGTCTGGTTCCGGGTGGTCGAAGTCCCCGATATCGGCCGGATCACCACCAAGCCCCGCGCGCTGAACTTCGCGCTCGACTTCTGCCGGGGCGACATCATCGGGATCTGGGACGCCGAGGATGCCCCCGCCCCCGACCAGCTTGACGACATCGCCCGCCACTTCGCCGCGGCCCCCCCCGACGTGGTCTGCCTGCAGGGCGTGCTCGACTACTACAACCCGCGCGCCAACTGGCTCGCACGCTGCTTCACCATCGAATATGCAGGCTGGTTCCGGGTGATCCTGCCGGGGATCGGGCGGCTGGGTTTCGTGCTGCCGCTGGGGGGAACGACGCTGTTCATCCGGCGTGACGCGCTCGAGGCAATGGGCGGCTGGGACGCCCACAACGTCACCGAAGATGCCGATCTCGGTCTGCGCATCGCGCGCTTCGGCTGGCGGACGCAGGCGATCGCGACCGTCACCGAGGAAGAGGCGAATTGCCGCCCCTGGGCCTGGGTGCGGCAACGGTCGCGCTGGCTGAAGGGCTTCATGGTGACATGGGCGGTGCATATGCGCAGCCCCCGGCGCCTGCTGGCCGATCTGGGTTGGAAGCGGTTTCTGGGCGTGCAGGCCTTCTTTCTCGGCACGCTCTCGCAATTCCTGCTGGCGCCGGTCCTGTGGTCGTTCTGGCTGATCGTGGCGGGGCTGCCCCACCCGGCCGCACCCGTTCTGGGACCGGGCGTGATGACGGCGCTTCTGGTCCTTTTCCTGCTGACCGAGGCGGTGAACCTGACCGTAGGCCTTGTCGCGGTGTCCGGGCCGCGGCACCGCTTCCTCGCCCCTTGGGTCCTGTCGATGCCGCTTTACTATCCGCTTGGCGCGCTGGCCGCTTACAAGGCCCTGTGGGAGCTGTTCCTGCGCCCCTTCTGGTGGGACAAGACCCAACACGGCAAATCGCCCGCCGACGTAGGCTGAGCCTAGCGCGCGTTCTTCCGGCGTTCGGCGTCCTGCTGGAGCCGCGTCATGAAGGCGATCGAGATATGGTCGCGGAGCGCGCGGTCGGCGGCTTCCTCGTCGCGCTCCTCGATGGCGCGCACGATGCCGTCATGTTCCTCCTGCGCGATGCGCCCCCGGCCTTGCGCGGCCAGCGACGTCGTTGCCATCAGCGCCATGGTGCGATGCACAAGATCAAGCTGCTGCACGAGATAGCGGTTGTGCGACGCCAGATGGATCTGCTTGTGGAACCGCCGGTTGGCCCGCGCCAGCGCCGCTGGCTCGTCGATCAGCGCATTGTCGGCGTTCACCATGGCGCGCAGCAGCTTCACCTCTTCCGCCGTGGCGTGACGCGCCGCCAGCCGCGCCGCCAGCGCCTCGAGCTCGCGGCGGACAATGTAAAGCTCCGACATCTGGTTGTGGTCGAGCGAGGCGACAATCAGCGACCGCCCGTCGCGTTCCAGAAGCGACTGCGTCTCGAGCCGCTGCAGCGCCTCGCGTATGGGCGTGCGCGACACGCCGAAACGGTCGGCCAGTTCGCTTTCCACCAGCCGGTCGCCGGGCCGGTAGATACCGACGTCGATCGCTTCGAGGATCATCGAATAGGCGTCGTTCGGAACGGGCTTGGCCTGGGTCATCGGTATCCTGTCATCTGCACGTTCCACCTTCGTAGCGTCCGACCCCCCGCGCGATCAAGCCTGCCGTTGAATTCCCCCCGCCCGCGCCCTAGGACAGGGGCATGGTGCGCACAGTCTTCTCTCACGTCACGCAATGGGTCTTCGACCTCGACAACACGCTCTACCCGCCGCGGGCACGGCTTTTCGACCAGATCGAAGTGCGCATGACGCAATACGTCATGGATGCGCTGCGCGTGGACCGGACCGAGGCCGACCGCCTGCGCCACCATTACTGGAAGACCTATGGCACGACGCTTGCCGGGCTCATGCGCGAACATGACGTGGACCCGGGGCCCTATCTCACCGTGGTGCATGACATCGACATGTCCCATCTCGAGGTGGACCGCGAACTGATCGCGCATCTGCGCGCGCTGCCGGGGCGGCGGATCGTCTATACCAACGGCAGCGCGCCCTATGCCGAACGCGTGCTGGCCGCACGCGGGCTGTCGGGCATCTTCGACGCGATCTACGGGGTGGAACATGCAGGCTTCCGCCCGAAGCCCGAACGCGAAGCCTTCGAGACGGTTTTCGCCCGCGACGGCATCGACCCCACCCGCGCCGCGATGTTCGAGGACGACCTGCGCAACCTCGCCGAACCGCATGCCATGGGCATGCGCACCGTTCTCGTGGCCGAGGACCCGGTCGAGGCCGACCATGTCCATCACCACACCGACGATCTGACCGGGTTTCTTGCCCGGATCGTCTAGGGACAGGATGTCGCTTGGCCAAGGCACAGCGACCGCCCTAGCTTTCACCCGACAAGCCGGAAGGGGCGGGCCATGGACTTTGACTGCGACATTCTGATCTCGGGCGGCGGCGTCGCAGGGCTGACGGCAGCCGTGGCCTTCGGCACGGAGGGCTTCCGCGTGATCTGCGTCGACCCGACCCCGCCCGTGACCGAGCGTGACGCGGAAGGCTCCGACCTGCGCACCACCGCGATCCTGCAGCCGGCGCGCGCGCTTCTCGACCGCGCGGGGCTTTGGGACCGCTACGCGCCCCATGCCGCGCCCCTGCAGATCATGCGGATCGTGGACGCGGGCGGCGAGACGCCCGATCCCCGCGTGGTGAAGGAATTCGACGCCGCCGACATCAGCGACCAGCCCTTCGGCTGGAACCTGCCCAACTGGCTGCTGCGCCGCGAACTGGTGGCGCGGCTGGCAGACATGCCCAATGTCGATTTCCGCCCCGGCACCGGCACCGAGGGCCTTTTCACCCGCGAGGCCGAAGCCCGTGTGCGCCTGACCGACGGCAGCACGATCCGCACGCGGCTGGTCGTGGCCTGCGACGGCCGCACCTCGCCCATGCGCGAGGCGGCGGGCATCACCGTAAAGACCCTGCGCTACTGCCAGAAAGCGCTGGCCTTCGCCGTCACCCACCCCCTGCCCCACCAGAACGTCTCGACCGAGATCCACCGCACCGGCGGCCCCTTCACGCTGGTGCCGCTGCCGGATTATCAGGGCAGCCCGTCCTCGGCCGTTGTCTGGATGGAGGAAGGCGCGAAAGCGCAGGCGCTGCTGGCGATGGACGCGGGCGACTTCGAGGCCGCGCTGAACGAACGGTCCTGCTGGCTGCTGGGGCCGCTCAGGCTTGCGTCGCGCCGCACGGTCTGGCCCGTCATCTCGCAGGAGGCCGAGCGGCTGACCGGCGAGCGGTTGGCGCTGATGGCTGAAGCGGCCCATGTCGTGCCGCCCATCGGGGCGCAGGGGCTGAACATGTCGCTGTCCGATCTGCGCGCGCTGCTCGATCTGGCCTCTGCGCGGCCCGAAGGGCTGGGCGACCGGGCGATGCTGGATGCCTATCACAAGGCGCGGATCGGCGACATCCGCCTGCGCGTGCAGGGGATCGACCTGCTGAACCGCGCCTCGATGGTGTCGGCCCAGCCCCTGCGCGACGCGCGCGCGGCGGGGCTGAGCGCGCTTTATTCGCTGGCACCGGTGCGGCGGACACTGATGCAGATGGGCCTTGGCGTGCGCTGATACGACGGGAGAGACCGGGGCTCTGCCCCGGACCCCGGGATATTTGGAGCGAGAGGAAGACCGCTCAGAGAACCTCGTCCACGACGCGCCGCAGCCGCGCCACGGTTCCGTCCACGTCGTAAAGCTTGTCGAGACCGAAGAGCCCGATGCGGAAGCTGCGGAAATCCGCAGGCTCGTCGCATTGAAGCGGCACACCGGCTGCGATCTGCATGCCTTTCGCGGCGAAGGCGCGGCCGGTCTGGATTTCGGGATCGGTCGTATAGCTGACCACGACACCCGGCGCGCCGAAACCATCCGCCGCCACCGAGACCATGCCCTTTTCCGCCATCATCGCGCGTACGGCGTTCCCCAGCGCCCATTGCGCGTCCTTGAGGCGGGCGAAGCCGTAGTCCTTCGTCTCGAGCATCGTGTCGCGGAAATCGCGCAGCGCGTCGGTGGGCATGGTGGCGTGATAGGCATGCCCGCCATCGAGATAGGCCTGCATGATCTGGCGCCATTTCTTCAGGTCGATGGCGAAGCTGTCCGATGTCGTCTGCGCCAGACGTGCGTCGGCGCGTTCGGACAGCATGACAAGGCCCGCGCAGGGCGAGGCGCTCCACCCCTTCTGGGGGGCCGAGATCAGAACATCGACGCCGGTGGCGGCCATGTCGACCCAGGCGGCACCGCTCGCGATGCAGTCGAGCACCATGAGCGCGCCAACCTCGTGCGCGGCTTCCGCCATGGCGCGGATATAGTCATCGGGCAGGATGACGCCCGCGCTTGTCTCAACATGGGGGGCGAAGACGATGTCGGGCTTGCCACTGCGGATCGTCGCCGTCACCTCCTCGATGGGCGCGGGCGCGAAGGGTGTTTGCGCCGCGTTGCCGCTGCGCCGCGCCTTGAGCACCTGGGTCTCGGCGGTCAGGTCGCCCGTCTCGAAGATCTGGCTCCAGCGATAGCTGAACCAGCCGTTGCGCACGACCAGCACGCGCGCCCCGCGCGCGAACTGGCGCGCGACGGCTTCCATGCCGAAGGTGCCGCAGCCGGGCACGATGACAGCGGTCTGCGCGCCATAGACCTCGCAGAGCATGGCGTGGATGTCGCGCATCACCTGCTGGAAGGCCTTCGACATGTGGTTGAGCGAGCGGTCGGTGAAGACGACCGAGAATTCCTCGAGCCCATCGGGATCGACCGTATCGAGCAGGGCCATGGCGTCTCTCCTTCTGGCTTGGCTGGGCAAGCCTTACCCTGTGCGCGCGGCGGATCAAAGCCGTCCCGAGGCCGAACCGGGCGCGCGGCCCGCGCCGATGATGGCCGCGCGTTTCCGATCCTAGCCAAGCGGGCCGGGGCGGCGTTCCTCGGACAAAAGCACATTCGCCTCGACCTCGCCCGCGCCGGGCAGGGTCATGATGCGCCGCCGCAGGATGCGTTCGAAATCGGGGATGTCGCGGGCGACGACGCGCAGGCGGTAATCGTACAGCCCCAGCACATGTTCGACGGTCTGGACCTCGGGGATGGCGCTGACGGCGCGTTCGAAGTCTTCCAGTGCCACGCGTCCCCGCGCGGCCAGCTTCACCCCCAGAAACACCGTCACGCCATAGCCCAGCGCCTGATTGTCGAGGATGAGACGCGGGCCGCGCAGGATCCCCGCATCGCGCATCCGCCGGATGCGCCGCCAGGCGACGGGCTGCGAGACACCGAAGCGCCGCGACAGTGCCCCCGCGCTTGCCCGTCCGTCACGGGCCAGCGCGCGCAGGAGGTCGCGGTCGAGATCGTCAAGGTCGATCACACGGGAAGCCTTTCATCCGACTTGATCCGCGCCACATGCATCAGCGCCTGGATATCGGCGATATGCGGCAGCGTCAGGATGCGGTCGCGATAGACCTGCTGGTAATGCACCATGTCACGCGCGATCACCGACAGGCGGACATCGACACGGCCAAGGAAGGTCTGGATTTCCAGCACCTCGGGCACGGCCCGCGCGGCGGCGATGAATTCGTCGAAGGCATTGCCGCGCGTCTTGTCGAGGGTGAAGCGCAACGACACCTCGACCGCGTAGCCAAGGGCGGCCCAGTCGATCACCTCGGTCCGGCCGAGGATCACGCCCTGTTCCTCCATCCGCGCGAGGCGGCGGGCGACGGATTGCGGGCTGATGCGGCAGCGCTGCGCCAGATCGGCCGCGGTCAGCCCCGGATCGGCTTGGAGATAGCGCAGGATGCGTCGGTCTTCGTCGGAAAGCATGATTATTCCGGAAATTTGATGTTTTGCGAATGGAATTGTCGGAGATCATAGCGAAACCCGGTTCGAATGCAATTCCCCGTACCGGTCCTGCCCGGTACAAACTGCGCCAGACCAGAGACAAAGGGAAGGAGCCCGACCATGCGCGTCTATTATGACCGTGACTGCGACATCAACCTGATCAAGGACATGAAGGTGGCGATCCTCGGCTATGGCAGCCAGGGCCATGCCCATGCGCTGAACCTGCGCGATTCGGGTGCCAAGAACATCGTCGTCGCGCTGCGCGACGGCTCGCCCAGCGCGAAGAAGGCCGAGACCGAAGGGCTCAAGGTCATGGGGATCGCCGAAGCGGCGGCCTGGGCCGACCTGATCATGTTCACCATGCCGGACGAACTACAGGCCGCGACCTACAAGGCCTATGTCCACGACAACCTGCGCGAAGGCGCCGCGATCGCGTTTGCCCACGGCCTGAACGTCCATTTCGGCCTGATCGAGCCGAAGCCCGGCGTCGACGTCATCATGATGGCGCCCAAGGGCCCCGGCCACACCGTGCGCGGCGAATACACCAAGGGCGGTGGCGTGCCTTGCCTTGTGGCGGTGCACAACGACGCATCGGGCCGCGCGCTGGAAATCGGTCTGTCCTATTGCTCGGCCATCGGCGGCGGTCGGTCGGGCATCATCGAGACGAACTTCCGCGAGGAATGCGAAACCGACCTGTTCGGTGAGCAGGCCGTGCTTTGCGGCGGCCTCGTGGAACTGATCCGCATGGGCTTCGAGACGCTGGTCGAGGCGGGCTATGCCCCCGAGATGGCCTATTTCGAATGCCTGCACGAAGTGAAGCTGATCGTCGACCTGATCTATGAAGGCGGCATCGCCAACATGAACTATTCGATCTCGAACACGGCCGAGTATGGCGAATACGTCTCGGGCCCGCGCATCCTGCCCTATGACGAGACGAAGGCACGGATGAAAGCGGTGCTGACCGATATCCAGTCGGGTGCCTTCACCCGCAACTGGATGACGGAATGCCAGTCGGGTCAGGCCTTCTTCAAGGCAACCCGCCGCAACCACGACGCCCACCAGATCGAAGCCGTGGGCGAAAAGCTGCGCGCCATGATGCCCTGGATCACCGCGGGCAAAATGGTGGACAAGGCCAAGAACTGACCTCTGGGTCGGGGCGGATTTTCCAAAATCCGCCCCATCCCCAACCGGTGATCCTTCGAAAGATCGCCTTCCGGAGCGCCACCATGATCGCCGTCATCTTCGAAGTCTGGCCCAAGGAAGGCCACCGCGAACCCTATCTGCGCCGGGCGGCTTCGCTGCGCGACCATCTCAAGGACATTCCCGGCTTCATCTCGGTCGAACGCTTCGAAAGCCTGACCGAACCCGGCAAGCTCCTGTCGGTGTCCTTCTGGGAAAACGAAGAGGCGCTCGCCCATTGGCGCCGCCTGCCCGAACATCGCGACGCACAAGGCGCGGGCCGCGACATCCACTTCGCCGATTACAGGCTGCGTGTGGCGGGTGTCATCCGCGACTATGGTCTGGGCGAACGGGCGCAGGCCCCGGAAGACAGCCGCGCGCTGCACGGCTGAGGCTTTGTGTCAGTCGGTCGCCGCTTCGGCCACCGCCGCGACGATGCCGTCCACGGTGCTCAGAAGCAGTGCCTCATCCTCGCATTCGGCCATGACGCGGATCAGCGGTTCGGTCCCCGACTTGCGGATCAGAAGCCGCCCGCGCCCGATCAGACCGGCCTCGGCCGCAGCGATGACAGCGCGCACACGCGGCGCGTCCAGCGGTTGTTCGCCCGCACCGTAGCGCACGTTCTTGAGAAGCTGCGGCACCGGTTCGAACAGGCGCGAGAGCGCGCTGGCGGGCTGGCCGGTCCGGACCATCTCGGCCAGGACATGCAGCCCCGCCATCAGCCCGTCGCCGGTGGTGGCGAAGTCGGTCATCACGATATGTCCCGATTGTTCGCCGCCCAGGTTGAAGCCGCCCGCGCGCATGCGTTCGACGACATAACGGTCGCCCACGCCCGTGCGTTCCAGCCGCAGCCCCTGCCCTGCCAAGTGCCGTTCGAGCCCGAGGTTCGACATCACCGTCGCCACCAGCGCACCGCCCGACAGCCGGTCCTCGGCAGCCCAGCGGCTTGCCAGAAGCGCCATGATCTGATCGCCGTCGGCGACCGCGCCGGTTTCGTCGATGACGATGACCCGGTCGGCGTCGCCGTCAAGGCAGATGCCCATATGCGCGCCTTCCGCCACCACACGCTCGGCCGCCGCCTGCGGTTTGGTCGACCCGCAGCCGGCATTGATGTTGAGCCCGTCCGGCGCAACCCCCATCGGGATCACATCGGCGCCCAATTCCCACAGGATATCCGGTGCCGCGCGATAGGCCGCGCCATGGGCGCAGTCGATCACCACCTTCAAACCGTCGAGCCGCAGGTCGCGCGGCAGCGACGACTTCACCCGTTCGCCATAGCGGAAGCGCGCATCGTCGATGCGCCGCGCCCGGCCGATATTGGTGGCCTGCGCAGGCTGGACGCCGGTTTCGATCAGCGCCTCGATCTCGGCTTCCGCCTCGTCAGACAGCTTGAACCCGTCGGGGCCGAAGAACTTGATCCCGTTGTCAGGCGCCGGGTTATGACTGGCCGAGATCATGACGCCCAGATCGGCCCGCATGGACCGGGTCAGCAAGCCCACCGCGGGCGTCGGCACGGGGCCAAGGAGAAGCACGTTCATGCCGGTGCTGGTCAGCCCGGCGGTCAGCGCATTCTCGAACATGTAGCCCGACAGCCGCGTGTCCTTGCCGATCACCACGCGGTGCACGCCCCCGGCCTCGCGCCGGAAATAGCGGCCGACAGCCGCGCCGATGCGCAGCGCCATTTCGGCGGTCATGGGATAGGTATTCGCGGTGCCACGCACCCCGTCGGTTCCGAACAGCTTGCGCATCTTTCCCCTCGGTCCTTCAGCGGTCCTGCACGGCCTGCCAAAGCGCGATGGCCTGAGCCGTTTCGACCACGTCATGTACCCGCAGGAGTTGCACACCCTGCCCCAGTGCCGCAAGCCCCAGCGCGATGGACCCCGGCGCGCGGTCGGCGGCAACCGGCGCATTCCCGATCACGCCGATGAAACGTTTGCGCGACACGCCAAGCAGGATGGGACAGCCCAGGGCGTGAAAGACCGCGATGTTGCGCAGAAGGGTCAGGTTGTGATCCTGCGTCTTGCCAAAGCCGATGCCCGGATCGACAAGGATCGCATCCCGCGCAATGCCCGCGTCAGTCAGCGCCGCGATCCGTTCGACAAGAAAATCAAAGACGTCCAGCACGACGTTGTCGTAAGTCGGGTTCAGCTGCATGGTCTGCGGATCGCCCTGCGCATGCATGACACAGACCGGCGCGAGCCGCGACGCCGCCAGCGGCGCGAGCCCCGGATCGAAGGTGAAAGCCGCCACGTCGTTGATCAGCCCCGCCCCGGCATCAAGCGCGGCCCGCGCCACGCCCGCCTTGCGCGTGTCGATCGACACGGGCAGGTCAGTTTCCGCTCGGATCGCCGTGATCACCGGGGCAGTGCGGCGGATTTCCTCCTCCTCCGCGATGGCAAAGGATCCGGGCCGGGTTGATTCGCCGCCCACGTCAAGGATATGCGCCCCCGCGTCGGCCATGGCCCGCGCGCCCGCCAGCGCCGCCTCGGGGCGTTCATGCACCCCGCCATCCGAGAAACTGTCGGGCGTGACGTTCAGTATGCCCATGATCCGCGGCGCGGCCCAGTCAAGGCCCGCCACCGGCGCCCGGGGGGCGGTCAGACGACGCGCCACATCGTCGGGCAGGTCGCGCGCAGCGACGCGTTCGGGCGCGCGGTCGCGCGACAGGACCAGCGCCTCGCGGAACCACAGCGGCCCACCCGCAAGCGGCAGGGCATCCGCCGCCGGCGGGCCCGACTGCACAAGCGGCCGGACGGGGATCACAGGGCCGCCTCCTCCACCGCGACCCCGCGCAGGGGCACGGGGGCCGCGGCAGGCAGATCGGCGCCGATCACCAGCATCTCGTCCGCCGCGAAGGTTCCGGCAAACCAGGCGGCCAGCGCCACCGCATCGCGCGGATGCGCCGAGGGACCGTCGACGGCATCGAGCACGATCTTCGACGGCGCCCAGACGCTGATCCGGCCGTTCTTCATCGCCCAGTCGAGTTCGGTCCGGGTTTCCACCACCACGCAGCGCGGGTCGCGCGCGGCCAGCACCCATGCGTTCTGTTCGATGGCCAGAAGATCGATCCGCCGCTGGGTCATCTTGTGCCCGGTCTGCGGCGCAGGGCAGTCGGGCGCACCCACGCAAAAGATCACCGGCTGCGCGCCCGCCTGCAACTGGTCGATCCAGCCTGCCAGATGGGCCGAGGCGATGGCGGCATTCGCCAAATAGACAAGCCGCGGATGCGGCCTGTCGTCGCTCGCCAGATGCGGATGAACCTGCGCACGGTCGCGCACGATCTCGACCCCCAACGCGCCGGGCCCACGGTCAAGCTTTTCGATCCGCACGAAGGCGCGCACAGCCTGCGGTTCCAGCAGGATGCGTTCGGCCACCCGTTCGGCCAGCGTCTCGAGCAGGTTCAGCCGTTCCTCCGCCAGTTCATGGCGGATCGCCTCGGTCACGCGGTCATAGGACAGGATGCGGTCGACATCGTCGTCGATGGGCCCGGTGAGCGGTGTCACCTCGACCACCACGTTGAAACGCACGCGCTGGGTGCTGCCGCGTTCGGTCTGGAAGGCGCCGATCTCGACCTCGACGATATGGTCGCGCAGCGAAATACGGTCGAGCGGCCCGCGCGGGGCTGTGGCCGCGGCCCGCTCGGAGGGGTGCGCGAAGGCAAGGCGGATGTCGGAGGGCATGGGCCGGGCTTTCCTGCGGGGGCGTTCGGCGGCACGTTATGCCGGGCAGGCCCCCGCGCTCAGGCCCGTCCGCGCCGCCCGGGCGGCCGAAAACGGCAGGACCGCGTCAGTTCGACGCCGTCCGCTGCCGGTGGCGGTAGAAGACGTGGACGCCGATCTGCGCGGTGCGCTGGTAGACATCGCTCCACCGCGGCTTGACGGCGGTTGTGTGGTAATGCGTCGCCCCGCCCGTCAGGTTGTAGTTGGTCCCGTCAAGCATGGCGCGCGCCACCTTGCCCACCTGTTCGAAGGCCGCGCGTTCGCGGATCGCATCGCTGTTGCCGTCGCAGGTATAGGTGAACTGGCACTGATACTGCTTGCCCGTGCCCTGATTGATGACGCCGCAGATGCTGTCGGGAAAGCGTTCGCTGCCCACGCGGTTCAGGATCACCTCGGCCACGGCGAACTGGCCCTTCACCGTCTCGCCCCGCGCCTCGAAATAGAGCGCTTCGGCCAGACACCGCCATTCGGCGTCACCCTCGGCACGCGGCAAGGTGTCGATCCACGACTTGGAGAGCGACATGCGCGCCGCCTGTCCCGCCGGTTCCGTGATCATCGCCCGCAGACGCTGGCGCGGCACCGATGCCAGCGCCATCTCTTCGCGGTCGAAAGCCTCTTTGACCGCGCTCTCCGACGCACTCGCGGGCTGGGTCAAGTCAAGGCAGACGAGCGCCAGCCCAACGATAACTTTAAGCATGTTCCTGTCCTTCTGGCAGAGCAGCAGACTGACGTTCCCCCAAAAGTCTGACAGGCGACTTAGCCCAAATTTTCGGCCAAGTCTATATTCTTAAATCTTTCCCGGGCCTTGCGCGCCAATCTTGCAGTTGCGGCAGAAGCGTCCGTGTCAAAAAAGTGTTTACATTTAGGAAACTTAGCTCTCAAAAGCGCCCGATTCGAGCCCCGATGGCAAGCTGCGCCGCGGCAAGCCGCGCGACGGGAACTCGGAAGGGCGAACAGCTCACATAATCGAATCCCGCCTCGCGGCAGAAGGCGATTGATTCGGGGTTCCCGCCATGTTCGCCGCAGATCGACAGCGTCACCCCGGGGTTGGTGCGCCGCCCGCGTTCCACGCCCAGTTTCAGCAATTCCCCCACCCCGTCGATGTCGAGCGTGCGGAACGGATCCTCGGGGAAGACGCCCTGCTGGACATAGACCGACATGAAGCGCCCCGCATCGTCGCGGGACAGCCCGTAAGTCATCTGCGTCAGGTCGTTCGTCCCGAAGCTGAGGAAGGCCACATGCGGCGCGATCTCGGCGGCGCGCAGCGCCGCGCGCGGCGTCTCGACCATGACGCCCAGCCGGTAGGTGAAATTGCGGCCCTTTTCGGCGCGCACCGCGGTCGCGACTGCGTCGATGCGGGCCTTGACCAGTTCCACCTCGCGCTTGGCCGAGACAAGCGGGATCATCACCTCGGGCACCACAGGCGCGCCTTCGCGGCTGGCCTCGATCGTCGCCTCGAAGATGGCGCGCGCCTGCATGTCGTAGATTTCCGGCACCGTCACGCCCAGCCGCACGCCGCGCAGGCCCAGCATGGGGTTGTATTCCGCCATTTCGTCCACCCGCCGGGTGACGGCGGAAATCGGCAGGTTCAGCGCCTCGGCCAGTTCGCGCTGGCCCGACCGGCTGGTGGGCAGGAATTCGTGCAGCGGCGGATCGAACAGGCGGATGCAGACCGGCTGGCCCTCCATGATCCGGAAAAGCTGCACGAAATCCTCGCGCTGCATGGGCAGCAGGCGTTCCAGCACCGCGGCGCGGTCTTCAGGGGTTTCGGCGAAGATCATCTCGCGCATGACGACCAGACGGGCGGGGTCGAAGAACATGTGTTCGGTCCGGCACAGCCCGATCCCCTGCGCCTCGAAGTTGCGCGCGGTCTGCGCGTCTTCGGGCGTGTCGGCATTGGCCCGGATACCGATGTCGCGCGCCGCATCCGCCCATCCCATCAGCGTCTGGAAGGCATCGTCAAGCGCCGCCTCGACCATCGCGGGGGCACCGGCCAGAACCTGCCCGCGCGCGCCGTCGATGGTGACGATATCGCCCGCCTTGAGCACGCGCCGGTCGCGGGTGACAAGCTGTTCCTTGTCCAGCCGGAATTCGATCGACGACGCGCCCACGATGCAGGGCAGGCCAAGGCCCCGCCCGATCACCGCGGCGTGGCTGGTCATGCCACCGCGTTCGGTCAGCACGGCCGCTGCCGCATGCATGCCCCGGATATCCTCGGGCGAGGTTTCGCGCCGCGCCAGCACGCAGGGCTCGCCCCGCGCGGCGCTGGCCTGCGCCTGCGCAGACGTGAAGACCAGCCGCCCGGTGGCCGCGCCGGGGCTTGCCGCGATGCCGGTGCCCAGCACGTCGCGCTGCGCGTCTGGCGCGATCTGGCGGTGCAGCAGTTCCGTCAACGTGTTCGGCGGCACCCGCATCACTGCGTCGTCGGGCGTGATGATGCCATCCTCGGCCAGCCGCACCGCGATCCGCACCGAGGCCCGCGACGACCGCGGCACCCGCATCCCGTCCAGAATATGCACGTCGCCATTCTGTATGACGAATTCGACCTGCATCTCTTCGCGCAGGCGCGCGCGCATGATCGCCGCATAATCCTTGAGCCGCGCAAAGGCCTCGGGCGCGAGGTCTTCCAGCGACGGCCCCCGCCGGTCGCGTTCAAGGTAAAGCGCCGCAGCCCCCGCCCCCAGCGCGTCGCGGCCCTGGCTCTGGCTTAGATAGCGGCCGGTGATCTGGCGCAGGCCGGTGACCGGGTCGATCAGCTGCAGCACGCCCGACCCGCATTCGCCGGGCCCGCGCCCGGGGATCATCTGCTGCACCACAAGTCCCAGGCCCGCATCGGCCGGCGCACCCTTGGCCTGCCGCAAAAGCCGCGCGGTCGTGCCTTCCCAGGCGCGTGCCATCGACCGCAGCACGCCTGCCAGCTGTTCGTGCGGGTTCTGGGGGAAGGGTTCCTCGGCCTCGGATTCGTAGATCGACAGCGCCTCGGCCAGCGCCTCGGCCTCGCTTCCTTCGGTCTCGGTGAACAGATCGGGGTCGAGCCGGGCAACATGCAGCGCATAGGCCTGCACGAAGCGCCGGTACAGCGCGGCGGCCCCTTCCGCGCCCATGATCTGTGTCAGGTCAGCCTGACGCGCATCGTTCATGCCGACGTTCAGGACCGCGCCCGGGCCGCCCCAATCGGGGTCTTCGGAAGACGGGCGCACGCACAGAAGCGCGTCTTCGGCGAAACAGCCCAGGATCGCATCGATATCGGGCAGCTCGCCCGCGGCGATCTTGTGGACCGCATCAAAGGACAAGGCGACCGTCAGCGGCACCGGCAGATCAAGCCGCACAAGCCGTTGAAGACACTTGGCGCGGCCGCCATGTGTCGATGTCGTGACGGGGGCCGTGGGGGTAATCAGCGTGGTATGTGGATTGGTGTGCAAGGGGCCGCCGGATTGTTGCGCTGCAGCATGATGTTCACTTGCAGCATGCGGATTAAGCACACCCCGCGCAAGCGGCGCGGTGTCACGCGGCCCGGACAAAAGGTGTCAGCCTTCGATGCGCGTCAGATCGGCAACAGTCAGGCAGGTCTGACGGATGCGGTGCAGAAGGTTGAGCCGGTTGCGCCGCACCATCTGGTTGTCGGCGTTCACCTTCACATCCTCGAAGAACGCGTCGATGGGCCCGCGCAGCGCGGCCATGGCGGCCATGGCCGCGGGGAAATCCTGATGCTCCATCGCCGTGGCGATGGAGGCCTCGGCAGTGTCGAGTGCTGCGAACAGCAAGCGTTCGCTGTCGGTTTCCGCGAATTTCACGTCCGGACCGAAGGAGTATTCGACGCCGTCCGCCGCTTCCGCCTGCGTCAGGATGTTGTTGGCGCGCTTGAAGCCCTGGATCAGGTTTTCGCCGTCTTCGGTCTTCAGCACATCCGACAGGGCGCGGGTGCGGGTGACGAGGAGGGTAAGGTCATCGCTGCCCGGCATGGCGAGGCAGGCGTCAATCACGTCGTGCCGAATGCCTTGGTCGCGGAGGAAAACCTTGAGGCGGTCGTGGAGGAAGGAGAGGAGATCCTTTGATTTTTCTTCAAAGTCTTCGCCGTTTTCGGCCTTGCGCGCGAATAAGTCGGACAAAGTGATCCGCAACCCATTCTCCACCACGATCCGAATGACACCCAGCGCCGCGCGGCGCAGGGCAAAGGGGTCCTTGCTCCCCGTGGGTTTCTCGTCAATCGCCCAGAACCCGGTCAGCGTGTCGATCTTGTCGGCCAGCGCCACCGCCACCGACAGGGGCGCTGTGGGCACATCGTCCGACGGGCCCAAGGGTGCGTAATGGTCGCGGGCAACGTCCGCCACATCCTGTGGGTAACCCGCCTTCATCGCGTAGTACCGGCCCATTACGCCCTGAAGTTCGGGGAATTCGTAAACCATCTCGGACGAGAGATCCGCCTTCGCGATCCGCGCCGCCGTCCCGGCCTGATCCGCATCCGCGCCGACCAAGGGCGCGATCTCGCGCGCAAGTGCTGCGATGCGCGCGATGCGCGCGCCCTGCGTGCCCAGCTTGTTGTGGAAGGTCACGTTTTCATGCGATTGCAGCCAGCCCTTCATTTCAGCCTTCGCGACCCGCAGGTCGTTTTCCCAGAAGAACTTCGCATCCGACAGCCGCGCTGACAGAACCTTCTGGTTGCCGGCCAGGATCGTGGCGCCGTGATCGGCCGTCTCGCGGTTGGCGACGGTCACGAATTTCTCGATCCGGCCCGTGCGCAGGTTCCTGACCGAAAAGAACTTCTGATGCTCGCGCATCGAGGTCTGCAGAACCTCGGGTGGCAGGTCGAGGAAGGCCTCCCCGATATCGCCCATCAGCACCACGGGCCATTCCACCAGCCCCGCCACCTCGGCCAGCAGGCCCTTGTCTTCGACGACTTCGAGACCCTGCGCAAAGGCCGCGTTGGTCGCGTCCGACCAGATGTGCTCGGCGCGTTCAGCCGCATCAAGGATGACATGCGCGCGCTTCAGCTTCGCCGCGTAATCATCGAAGGACGTGACGGAAAACCGCCCCGGCGACATGAAACGGTGGCCTTCGGTCGTGTTGCCCGCCGTGATCCCGTCGATATCCAGCGGCACCACCTCGGCCCCCGCCTCGGTCGTCAGGATGCACAGGATCGACTGCAGGGGCCGCACCCAGCGCAACGACCCCGCCCCCCAGCGCATCGACTTGGGCCACGGGAAATTCCGCACGGTGTCTTCGAGAACCTCGGCCACGATGTCCGCCGCGGCTCGGCCCGGCTTTTCGATCACCGCGAACAGCACAGCGCCTTTCGGCGTCTCGCGTTCCTCGACCTGATCGCGTGTCAGGCCCGCGCCGCGCAAAAAGCCTTCGATCGCCTGCGCGGGTGCGTCAGCCCGGGGGCCCTTGCGTTCCTCGCGCAGGGTGGGTGACCGGTCGGTCAGCCCCTGCACCGTCAGCACCAGCCGCCGCGGCCCGGCGAAGGCCGCGGCCCCCGCATAAGTCAGCCCGGCCCCGACCAACCCGTCGGTCACGCGGGCCTTAAGGTCGGCTGCCGCGCGGGCCTGCATCCGCGCAGGGATTTCTTCCGAGAAGAGTTCGATCAGAAGGTCGGGCATGGTCCTGCCTTTTGTCAGTTGGTGCCGGGCCTTGGCGGGCATTCCTCGCCCACCACGGTGCCGTCATAGGCGCGGTCGCCGCAATCGTTCAGGTCATGCCAGACGAAGCCGCGCCCGTCCTGCGTGATCGTGACGATACGGTCGACACCGTAATGCACGTTCTTGGCCGACAGAAACGCCGTCGCCGTCCCGGCCTTCAACTCGGCCGCGATCGCCTCGGCGTCGAAGCAGTCGAACCAGAAGGGCGCGTTGCGCGGCGTCGCGTCGTCAAGCACGACGAAGCGCGTCGCCAGATCGGCGGGCGACACTTCGGTCGTGAAACAGGCGCGATACCGGATGGGCGAGCTGTCGGCGTCGATGGCCTCGAACCCGGCATAGGCGATTGCCTCGGCCACGCCGCTGTCGGTGGCCACAAGCTGCACGGCCTGCCCGTCATCGGTGACGCTGTCGTAGAAGCCGAAGATCTGCAGATAATAAAGCGCCCCGCCCGCAATCGCGGCGCATAGAAGAATGACGATGCCGACGAACTTGCCGCTCATCCCGTCCACCCGCCCGCGCGGGTCTGCACGAAGGCGTCGGCGCAGGCCTTGGCCAGCGTCCTGACCCGCCCGATATAGGCCTGCCGTTCGGTGACTGAGATCACACCGCGTGCGTCCAGCAGGTTGAAGATGTGGCTGGCCTTGATGCACTGGTCATAGGCCGGGTGCGCCATGACGATGCGGCGGCCGGTCTTGGGATCGTCCGCCTCCTGCGCGAGGATCGCACGGCATTCGCCCTCGGCCTCCTCAAAGTGGCGCAGAAGCAGGGCGGTATCGGCCACGTCGAAATTCCAGCGGGCATATTCTTCTTCGGTCTGGCGGAAGACGTCGCCATAGCTCAGCGCGATGGGCGCGGCGGGATCGTTGAAGGGCATGTCCATCACATGGTCGATGCCCAGCACATACATCGCCAGACGTTCCAGACCATAGGTCAGCTCGCCCGAGACCGGGTGGCAGTCATGCCCGCCCACCTGCTGGAAATAGGTGAACTGCGACACTTCCATCCCGTCGCACCACACCTCCCAGCCGAGCCCCCAGGCGCCCAGCGTCGGGCTTTCCCAGTCATCTTCGACAAAGCGGATGTCATGCAGCGCGGTGTCGATGCCGATGGCGCGCAGGCTGCCGAGATAGAGGTCCTGCAGATCGGGCGGGCTGGGTTTGATCAGCACCTGGAACTGGTAATAATGTTGCAGCCGGTTGGGGTTTTCGCCATAGCGGCCGTCGGTCGGGCGGCGCGATGGCTGGACATAGGCCGCGGCCCAAGGGTTCGTGCCCAGCGCGCGCAGCGTCGTCGCAGGGTGGAAGGTGCCTGCCCCCACCTCCATGTCATAGGGCTGCAGGATCGCGCAGCCCTTCGACGCCCAGTAAGTCTGGAGGCGCAGGATGATTTCCTGAAAGGAACGGGGCGGCGCGGCGTCTGTCATCGGGGCTGCTTCCTGCGGCTGGGGTCGCGGTGCGCGCTTTCTCTAGGCCGCGCGGGGGGCAGGGTCAACGGGGGCGGGCCGCTGTGCGCATGCGATTGGGCAGACGGGACGCGTGCAGACCATGGTCAAGCTGCCCGAAACCGGGTTAAGTTTCCGCAAATGAAGTACACCTATGGATCGACAGGGATCATGAAACCAGTATTGGCGGCGCTTGCCGCTTTGTTAATCGTTATCCTTTCCCCCGCCGCGCGCGCCCAGGAAGACATCGTCTGGGTCCAGATCGAGGCGCAGCCCAGCCTGCAGGACGCCGAAGCCGCGGCACGCCGCTTTGCGGCCCAGTTGCCCGACGTGAACGGCTTCGCGCTCGGCAGCGGCTGGTATGCCATCGTGCTGGGCCCCTATACCCGGTCCGACGCCGAACAGGTGCTGCGCGTCTACCGCGCCGAAGGCCGGATCGCGCGTGACAGCTATGTCCAGCTCTCGGAGCGTCTGGGTCAGCAGTTCTGGCCCGTAGGCGCCGATCTTCTGGAGCGCGGCGCGGTCGAGGCCCCCGTCGCCAGCACCGATCCCGAACCGCAGGCGCAGGCGGAAACCCCGGTCACCGTTCTGCCCGACGAAACCCCGGCCGAGGCCCGGCAAAGCGAGGCCCGGCTGACCGCCGAAGAACGCCGCGCGCTCCAGATCGCGCTGCAATGGGCGGGCTTCTACACCGCCGCCATCGACGGCGCCTTCGGCACGGGCACACGCCGCTCCATGACCGACTGGCAGATCGCCAATGGCCATGACGCGACCGGCGTCCTGACCACCGCCCAGCGCGCCGAACTTCTGGCGCAGTACAATGCGCCGCTCACCGGCGTGGGCATGGCCATGGTCACCGATGACGAGGCCGGGATCGAGATGCTGATGCCCATGGGCGAGGTCGCCTTCGAGACCCACGAAGCCCCCTTCGCCCGCTACACCAGCGCGGGCGATCTGGGCGTGCAGGTCTTCCTGATCTCGCAGCCCGGCGACCAGACGTCACTCTTCGGTCTCTACGAGATCATGCAGACGCTCGAGATCGTGCCGCTGGATGGCCCCCGTGAACGCGGCAGCGACAGCTTCACCCTGACGGGCCGTAACGACCGGATCGTGTCGCACACCGAAGCAAGCCTGCGGGACGGAGAGATCAAGGGTTTCACCCTGATCTGGCCTGTGGGCGACGAAGCCCGCCGCACCCGCATCCTCGACGAGATGCGCGCAAGCTTCACGCGCCTGCCCGGCGTGCTCGACCCCGCGGCGGGAACCGATCAGGCGCGGAATGTCGACCTGATCTCGGGCCTGCAGATCCGCCGCCCGCGCCTGTCGCGGTCGGGTTTCTACGTCGACAACCGCGGCACCGTCATCACCACCGCCGAAGTGGCGCGCGGCTGCGCGCGCATCACGCTGGAACAGGATGTGGGCGCGCAGGTTGTCGCCACCGACGAAGCCCTCGGTATCGCCGTCCTGCGCCCGACCGAACCCATGGCCCCTGCGGCGATCGCGCGCCTGTCCTCCGACGTCCCGCGCCTGCAATCCGATGTCGCGGTCTCGGGCTTTCCCTACGAAGGCCTCCTGAATGCGCCGACGCTGACCTTCGGCACGCTCGCCGATGTGACCGGATTGCGCGGTGAGACCGAGTTGAAGCGCCTCGCGCTCGACGCGCTGCCGGGCGACGCGGGTGGCCCCGTCTTCGACACCGGCGGTGGCGTGCTTGGGATGCTCCTGCCCCGCGACGACCGGGGCGCGCAACTGCCGCGCGACGTCAGCTTCGCCGCCAATGCACGCGCCATCGGCGACGTTCTGGCAGTGGCAGGCCTGAGCGCGCAGGCGGGTACGGGCAACGGTCAGGTGACACCGGCCGAGTTGAACCGCATCGCGGCGGGGATGACCGTGCTGGTCAGTTGCTGGGACTGATCCTCAGACCGCCATCGCGGGCGTGACCCGGATCAGCGTGGGGCGGTCGGCGGCGAAGGCCGCCGTCAGCGCGCGGGCAAGGCCACCGGCCGAGTCCGGATCGGCCGCATGCGCACCATAGGCCCGCGCCAGCGCCAGAAAATCGGGATTGCGCGCGATGACCGCGTTGGGCGCGATCTGGGCGCGCGTCATGCTGGCCTCGATCGCGCCAAGCTTGCCGTTGTCCCACAACAGGATCGGCAGCGGGAAGCCAAGTTCCACTGCCGTTCCAAGCTCTTGCAGTGTGTATTGAAAGCCGTAATCGCCGGCGATCGCGATCGTGGGCAGGCCGGGCCGCGCCAGTGCCCCGCCGATGGCGGCGGGCAGCGCATAGCCCAGCGTCCCGAAGCCGAAAGGATGGTGCCAGTGGCCGGGGCGCGGCATGTCCCAGACTTCTTTCGCGGCATAGGCGAACTGGGTCATGTCGGAATAGATCATCGCGTCGTCCGGCAGGCAGGCGCGCAGGGCTTCGACCACCGGCACGACGCCGGGATATTCGGCCTCGACCTCTGCCCGCCAGCGGCGGCGCGCGGCGGCAATGCCGGCGGCGTCCCACGCCGGTGCCCGCGCCTCGGCCCGGGCCGGGATCGCGATGCGCAGCGCCTGCAGAAACGCGCCCGCATCGGCCAGAACCGGGATATCCCCTGCGCGGCATTGCGCCAGCACGCCCGGGTCGATGTCGATCCGCAGGACCGGGCAGCGATGCCCGGGATCGTCGCGCCAAAGGTCCACCTGCGCCAGTTCCGTGCCCGCGGCCACGATCAGATCGGCCTCGGCCAGCACCCGCGCGCTGTCGGGCCGCGACAGATATGACCCGCAGAACATGGGGTTGTCCTGTGGAACGCATCCGCGGCCCGCATAGGTGACGAAGGCCGCCCCCCCGGTCAGCGCCAGCAGGTCCGCCATCACCGGTGCCGCCCCGCGCGCGCCGCCGCCCAGGATGAACAGCGGCTTCTTCGCAGCGACGAGGGCGCAGACCGCCTGTTCCAGAACGGCATCCGGCGCGCGCGGCAGGACCGGCGCGGCGGGCGGCGGCGGCGGCGACGGCGCGTCGCCTTCGAGCAGCGGAATGGGCACCTGCACATGGCGCGGACGCGGGCGCGCCCCGGCGAAGGCCGCGAAGGCGCGGTCGATCAGCGCATAGGCGGCATCCGCATCGCGCGCCTCGTCCGACGCGGCGCAGACCGTCGCGGCGGCCGCGCGCTGGTCGAGCATCTGGTGCAACTGCCCCTGCCGCGCCGCGACATCGTTCAACCCCGAGGATATCGCCAGCACCGGCACGCTGTCCGAATAGGCCTGCCCCAGCGGCGTCATGAGGTTGGTCAGCCCCGGCCCGGTGATGACATAGGCCACCCCCGGCCGCCCGCTTGCGCGCGCGTAACCGTCAGCCATGAACCCGGCCCCCTGTTCGTGACGCGCCAGAACATGGGTGATCCCCGCCTCCTCGATCCCGCGGTAAAGCTCCTGATTGTGGACGCCCGGAATGCCGAAGATCACATCGACGCCGCGCGCCTTCAGCATGTGCGAGATCTGTGCGCCAAGGGGTCGCTGCATGGTCAGTCCCTCCAGAACCGGATGGTGAAGATCGCGAAGACGACCAGAAGCTCCAGCCGCCCGATCAGCATGGCGAAGGACAGGATCCACTTCGCCGTGTCGTTGAGCCCCGCGAAACTGCCTGCAGGCCCGATCTCGGGCCCCAGACCCGGGCCGATATTGGCCAGCGCCGCCGCCGCGCCCGACACGGATGTGATCAGGTCGAGCCCCGTCATCCCCAACGCCACTGCCACCACGCCCAGCGTGACGACAAAGAACATGAAGAACGACATGACCGAATTCAGCACGTCCTCGCCCACCACGCGCCCGTCATAGCGCGGCGCGAAGACCCCGTTCGGCATGCGGATGCGCGATATCTGAACCTGGATCGACGCAAACAGAAGCTGATAGCGGAAGATCTTGATCGAACAGGCGGTCGATCCGGCGCAGCCGCCGATCAGGCCGATGAAGAACAGCATCGCCACCGCGAAACTGCCCCAGGTCATGTAATCGGCGCTGGCATATCCGGTGCCGGTGATCAGCGACATCGTGTTGAACAGCGCCTTGCGGAAGGCCTCTTCGCCGCGCAGGTGATCTTGCGACATGACCCAGAGCGTCAGAGCAAGGACAATCACGCCCAAAGTCAGGAAGAACGCCCTGACCTGCGTGTCCTTCAGCAGCGGCTGGGGATCGCCCGCCACGAACTGGACGAACCGCACGAACGGCAGCGCGGCAAGCCCCATGAAGACGACGGCGACATACTCCGCGCCCCGGCCCAGCGCGGCGAAGGACGAATCCGACGTGGCGAAGCCCCCCGTCGCGATGGTCGTCATGGCGTGGACCGTAGCATCGAACCCGCCCAGCCCAACCAGCATGTAGCACAGCCCGCAGATCAGGGTCAGCGACACGTAGATCACCGAGATGCTGCGCGCGATCTGCGTCGCCCGGGGCAGGATCTTGCCCATCGTGTCGAAGGCTTCCGATCGGAAAATCTGCATGCCGCCCACACGCAGCTCCGGCAGGAAAACCATGGCGACAATAATGATCCCGATGCCGCCCAGCCATTGCAGGATGCCGCGCCACAGCAAAAGGCCCTCGGGCAGGGTGTCGAGCCCTTCGATCACCGTCGATCCCGTGGTGGTCAGGCCCGACATCGCCTCGAAGAACGCATCGACAAAGCGCAACTCGGTCTCGCCCAGAATGAAGGGCAACGCCCCGAAAAACGGCAGTGCGACCCAGACGCTGGAGGTCAGAAGGAAGGTCTGCTGGATCGTCAACCCTTCCTTCACACCATTGGCGCAGGACAGCGCCATGACCGCGCCGACCAGAATGGTGATCACGGCGCTTTCCAGAAAAACGGGCCAGTGACCGTTGCCGACGGCCACGTCCATGGCCAGCGGCGCCAGCATCGTCGCGCCGAGAACCGCGACCAGCAGGCCGATGACGTATCCGACGGGTCGCAGATCGAGCATGGGGCCGAGCGTTGGCGCGCCCCATGCACGCTGTCAAGCGGCAAGCCCGGGGCGCGTCAGCCTTTTACGGCGGGTTCGGGCATGGCGGGCGGGGTCGCGGGCACCCGGGTCCGGCGCGCGCGCGGCGCGGCAGGCGGGGTCTCCTTCGCCGCGGCCTTGGCGGCGCGACGCTTCGGCGCGAGCGTCTCGACCGGGGCGGGCGCGGCGGCCTTGCCCAGCGGCGCGACGGGCTGCGCGGCAGCTGCGCGCAGGGCGCGCATCTGGGCAAACGGCGCCTTCATCATGGATTGCGTCAGCACGGTCGCGAAGCGCAACTGCGCTTCCACCACATGGCCCACGACCCGGAAACAGGCCGAGGAAAGTTCAAGCTGTGTCTGTATCGGGTTCATTGTCCTCACTCCGATTCGGGGTCTTCCGGGTGCCGCGCGGGAACCGCGGCCCCTGTTGCAGCAGACGTTGGCGATTGCTGCGCGCCTTGTGCGAAAAGGGTTCGATCAGCGCCCAGGCCACCTCGTCCGGACGTCGCCCGGCGACCGCTTGCAGCGTGCCGCCGACCATCGCCTCGGTGAAGGCGGGCAGCTTTTCTTCAACCATTGCGCGGGTTTCCGCGGGATCGACCCGCCAGACCCCGCCAAGCCCCAGAAGCCGCATGACCATGACGCTCTGGATATCTGCAGCCAGTCGGCCGCAGGCGACCCACACGTGCATGGTTCGGGCGGCGTGTTCGGTCAGACGCTCCATCGGCTCTCCCTTCCCGGGCGTTTGGCGCGCGCACGGGTCTGACTTGCAGATTACAGGGGGAAAGGGCCTTCGTGAAGGATTTTTCTGCGCTGCAGCATTGCGAGCGCAGAAAACTTGGGCAGTGTAGCCCGGGCGCGGTCCGGGTGGGCCAGACCGCGCCCGTCACGTCGGACGGGCGGATGCAAGCAGCCCGAGGGGGGCGACCCCCTCAGCCGACGTGGAACAGCGTCGCGAACAGCCGCGGATCAAGGCTCGCCTGCGCGAAGGTGGGCCCTTCCGTCAGGATCGACACCGCGTCATGGCTGTGCAGGCTTTCCTGATGGCTCGCGATCACGCGGAAATCCCCGATCCGGTGATCCGCCAGAAGCACTTCGCAAAACAGCCGCGCGGCGTCTTCCACGAAGATCGGGTTGGCGGCGTTCAGTTCCGCGAAGGCCTGTTCATCCTCGCGCTTGACCATGACCTGCGTCTCGGTCGGGACGGCGCGGCGGCAGGCTTCGATCAGGTCCTCGAACCACAGGCAATCCCGGGCATCGTCCAGCACGACCGAAATCCGCGCGACGGACCGCTGCGAATGCGGCGTGGCCAGCTGGCCGCGCAGGGCGCGCGCGTGTTCGGAAAGCTCAAGCGAACAGGGGCAGGTCGACGAATAGACATAGTCAAGATGCATGATCCGCGACCGCATGCCGGCGCGTTCCACCAGTTCAAGCGCGATGTCGTAATACTGGTATCCCTCCAGCCCCGAGCGCAGGCTTTTCACCTTCATCGGAAAGGAAAACCGCATTTGGATGCGGGCGTCGAAGCTGCCAAGGTCCGACTTGTAGTCATCCAGCGCCGCCTCGATCACACCGAAGCTGAAGGTGCGGTCGGCATGGCCATAGAAGGACCGCATGATGCGGCTCATGTTGATGCCCTTCTTGTCGGCTTCGAGGCTTACCGTGCCGGTGACCGAGGTCTCAAGCGTCATCTCGCCCGCATCGCGGGTGCGCACGCGCAGTGGCAGGCGGAAGTTGGAAATGCCCACATGCTGAATGCGCTGGCGCGCGCCGCGGATCAGGCTCGACGGGCCGTTCTGCAGGTCGGGCAGCGTGTCCTTGTAGGCGCTGTCGACGGTAAAGCCTTCCGGATAGACCCGGGCCAGCGCGGGGTAATCCACGCCCGCCGCACCGGGCACCAGCCGCGCAACCGACGGGTCAAGCTCGACGATGTCGGCCTTGCTGGCCGACTGGGCCCATTTGCGCAATGTGTTCAGCGCTGCCTCGGCCTCGTTGCGGTCGGGCATCGCGTCAATGTTCGGCGCATGGATGTTCATGAAGTCCCCCTCAGGTTTGCCGGTCCCGCAAACATAGGTCCCGGGCAAAAGTATTTCCAACTTGCTGAGGATATACGCAACGAGCCGGGGGTCAGATCACTCGGCGCGCGCCTCTTACGCGGTTTCCAGAGCCTGCAAGATATCGGCGATCAGGTCCCCACCATCCTCGATCCCGACCGAAATGCGCACAAGGCCCGGCGTGATGCCCAGAAGGTCCTTCTGGTCCTGCGGCAGGCGCTGGTGTGTCGTCGTGGCGGGGTGGGTCACGATGCTTTTCGCATCTCCCAGATTGTTGGAAATCTTCGCGATTTTCAGCGTGTTGAGGAACCTGAAGGCCGCCTCCTGCCCTTCGGCAAGATCGATCGAAACGACAGTGCCGCCCTTGTCCATCTGCCCGGCGGCCAGCGCATGCTGCGGATGCGACGGGTGGCCGGGATAGATCACGCGCGACAGCTTGCCATGGCCCTGCAGCGCCTCGGTCAGGCGCAGCGCGGTATCGGCCTGAGCGTTGACGCGCAGGCTCATGGTCTCGAGCCCCTTCAGCATGACCCAGGCGGTGAAGGGCGACATCGCCCCCCCGGTATGCTTCATGTAGGGCTCGACCACCTTCCGGATGAAGTCGCGCCGCCCGAGGATTACGCCGCCCAGCGCGCGGCCCTGCCCGTCGATATGCTTGGTGGCCGAATAGATGACGACGTCCGCCCCCTGCGCGATGGCGCGCGAAAAGACCGGCGTGGCAAAGACATTGTCCACCACGACCAGCGCACCCACCTTGTGGGCAAGTTCGCAGACCCCTTTGATATCAATGACCTCAAGCGTGGGGTTGGAGATCGACTCGAAGAACACCGCGCGCGTGCCGGGCCGGATCGCGCTGGCCCATTGATCCATGTCGGTGCCGTCGATCAGATCGACCTCGACACCGTAGCGGCGCAGCACCTCTTCCAGCACGTAAAGGCACGATCCGAACAAGGCCCGCGCCGCGACGACATGATCGCCCGCCTTCAGCATCGCCATCAACGCGCCCGACACCGCCGCCATGCCGCTGGCCGTTGCGAAGCCGTCCTCGGCCCCTTCGAGAAGCGCGATGCGGTCCTCGAACATCGCGACGGTGGGGTTGCCGTATCGTGCATAGATGAACTCGTCGGGGCCCGCCTGCAGAAACCGCGCCTCGGCCGCCTCGGCACTGTCATAGGCGAAGCCTTGGGTGAGGAAGATCGCCTCGCTCAGCTCACCATACTGACTGCGGCGCGTGCCGCCATGCACGGCCGCCGTGCGGGGTTTCCAAGTGTCGGACATCGCTTCCTCCTTCCATCGCCTGCGCGGCGACAAAAAACCCCACCCGTCGCGGCCTCGCGACAAAAAAACCCCAATCGCGGCCACGCGAAAGGGGGTCTTTCCTCGGGCCCTTTTAGCGGATTTGTTTAACGTGGCCCGCAAGCTGGATTCAAATCGCCACTTTGGCGCGATCTAGGCGCGCGGTGACCACGGAGTCAAGCCGCGCCCACCGTGGCAAGCGGGCAACGTTACCGCACCGTCACGCATACTTCACCGATCTGTCACGCCGGTCTGCCATAGCCGCGCCAACAAGATATAGTCGGAGCAATCTGCCATGCCCCTGATCCTTGTCGATGCGCAAGACACGAAGGCCCATCTTCACGCCCAGAGCAGCAGCGCTCCGCTGGCAGAGGCCTTCGCCCGCCGCGATCCGTCGGGCCGCGGACCGGTCATCATCTTGCTGCACGGCCGCAAGTACCGCCCCGGCACGACCGACGCCTGCCCGCACCGGCATCTCTTCACCACCTCGGCCGAAGCGCCCTGGGCCTGGTCGCGGCATCTGGGCTTCGGCACCGGCGACGCAGGCGAAGGCCTGGGCGTCGGCTTCGGCTGGAACGCAAGGCAAAGCGTGCCGCGCGCACTGGCCTCGGCGCGGGCCGCGGGTCTCGCACTGGCCGATACCGTGTCCGCGATCCGCTCGGTCTGGCCCGACCGCCCGGTGCACATGCTGGCCCATTCCATGGGCAGCGAGGTGGCGCTCACCGCGCTGCCGCACCTCGGCGAAGGCGACGTGGCGCGGATGATCTTCATGACCGGGGCCAGCTACCGCAGCACCGCGGAAGCCGCGCTTGCCACGCCCGCTGGCCGCGCCGCCGAACTGGTCAACATCACCAGCCGGGAAAACGATCTGTTCGATTTCCTGTTCGAACGCCTGACCCGCGCACCCCGCCCGGGCGACCGCGCCATCGGGCAGGGCCTTGGCGCGCCGAACGCGCTGACGGTTGAACTCGACTGCCCGCGCACCCTGCGCCACCTGTCGGACATGGGCCATCCCGTCGCCGCCCCGCGCCGCCGCATCTGCCACTGGTCGGCTTATACACGGCCCGGTGCGCTTCGCTTCTATTCGGGCCTTCTGCGCGACGGCGAACGCCTGACACTGCCGCGCCTGCGCGCAGGCCTGCCCGACGCCCCCGCGCCGCGCTGGTCGCGCCTTCTGCCGATCCCCTCTGCCCCGATGGGCGAGGTGATGCAGGCTTAAGACGCGTCGTCCTTGTCGGCCTCGATCACATAGGGTTGCAGCGCGACAAGCTGCCACCACATGAACGCGAACAGCGCGAGCGGAAAGCCGAAGGTTTCGATCTTGACCCAGAGATCGGTCGACATCGTGCGCCAGACGATCTCGTTGGCGATGGCCAGCACAATGAAAGCCATGCAAAGCCGCCGGGTCAGGATCATCCAGCCTTCGTGCCGCATCGGCATCATGCTGGCCATGACCCATTCCAGATAGGACCGCCCCTGCGCCAGCCCGATGGCCAGGACCACGGCCAGCGACCCCCAGACGATGGTCGTCTTCATCTTGAAGAAGCGTTCGTCGTTGAACCACGCGGTCAGGCCGCCGAAGAAGATCACCATGAAAGCGGTGAAGATCTGCATACGGCTCAGCTCGCCCGTCAACCGCCACAGCACCCCGATGGCCGCCAGCAGGATCGGCACGAAGGCCAGCGTCGCGACGATAAAGCCGGAATACTCGGTTCCGACAAAGGTGAAGGTCTGGTCCCTAAGCCGCAGATAGATCACGAAGAACGCGATCGGCGGCCCCAACTCGAGGACTTGCCGCAGGAAAGGATTGATCTCGCGTTTCTCTGTCATCGCTCTGCCTTTCAGCCACCGAACTCAACTATCACCGCGCCCAGCGCAATCAAGGCCATAAGCGCCATCCGGCGCGGCCCGACCGTTTCCTTCAGGAACAGCCAGCCGATCACCGCGGCGAAGACGGTCGAGGTTTCGCGCAGGATCGCGGCCTCCCCCACCTTGTCCAGCCGTGTGGCCAGCATGATCGACCCGAAGCTGAACCAGCCGATCAGCGCCCCGATCAGCCCCCGCGCCAGAAGCGGGCGCAGAGCCACTCCCGACAGCCGATGGCGCATGCCGAAGCCCACCAGCAGCGGAAAGTCGATGGCGGTGACGAAGAAGAACCACGCAAGGAAGGTAAAGGGATCGGCGGCGGCACGGATGCCGTAGGCGTCGTACGTGGTGTAGAGCGCCACGAACAGCCCCGTCGCCACCGCCCAGCCCAGCGCGGGGCGCAGCGTGGCGCGGTCCTGCACCAGATAGACCGCGTTGTATAGCGCGAGCCCGAACAGACCCGCCATTAGCACCAGCACGCCCAGCCACTGCACGCCCGTGAAGACCTCGGCGAAGATCAGGTAGGCCCCGAATACGGTGAACAGCGGCCCAGTCCCCCGCACCACCGGATAGACGACCGTGTAGGCCCCCCGGGAATAGGCCTGCGCCTGCAGGTACTTGTACCCGAAATGGATCACCAGCGCGCCTGCGAGGATCGGCCAGAGATGCGGTTCCGGCCAAGGCACCAGAAGCAGCGCAACGGGCGCCGACAGCATGAAGAGCCACAGGTCGATGGACGCCCGGCTGATCCAGGGATCATGCCGCCCCTTCTGCAGCGCGCCGAAGACCGCATGCAGCAGTGCTGCCAGCAGCGCCAGCGCCATGGCAAGAGTGCTGCCGGCTTCGGTCCCTTCGAGCGAGACGATCCAGTCGCTCATGCTCCGGCGTGCCCGCGGGACGGGTCACGGCAGGATAGTGCGTGTTTGTGACCGGACAGAAGCAGGGCGTTCCTACCTGTCCAGGCCCGTCAGCGCCGCCGCGAAATCCTGCGGATCGAAGGGGGCCAGATCGTCGATCTGTTCGCCCACGCCGATGGCATGGATCGGCAGCCCGAACCGGTCGGCCAGCGCCACCAGCACGCCGCCCTTGGCGGTTCCGTCGAGTTTCGTCATCACAAGGCCTGTGACGTCCGACACGTCCTGGAAGATCTTCACCTGGTTCAGCGCGTTCTGCCCCGTCGTCGCATCCAGCACCAGAAGCGTGTTGTGCGGCGCGGTCTCGTCCTTCTTGCGGATCACGCGGACGATCTTGGCCAGTTCCTCCATCAGGTCGGCGCGGTTCTGCAGGCGCCCCGCCGTGTCGATCAGCAGCAGGTCCGCGCCGTCCGCCTGCGCCTTCGTCATCGCGTCGAATGCAAGGCTTGCGGGGTCGGATCCTTCGGGCGCGGTCAGCACCGGCACGCCCGCGCGTTCCCCCCAGACCTGCAGCTGTTCGACGGCCGCCGCGCGGAACGTGTCGCCCGCCGCGATCACCACCTTCTTGCCCGACGCCCGGAATTGCAAGGCCAGCTTGCCGATGGTCGTCGTCTTGCCCGACCCGTTCACGCCCACGACCAGCACCACCTGCGGGCGCCTCGGGTAAAGCGGCAGGGGCCGCGCCACGGGTTCCATCACCCGCGCGATCTCGTCGGCAAGCAGGCCCTTGATCTCGTCCACCGACAATTTGCGGCCCATCCGCCCCTCGGCCAGGTTCGCGGTGATGCGCAGCGCGGTGTCGACGCCCATGTCGGACGCGATCAGCAATTCCTCGAGGCTTTCGAGCATCGCGTCGTCGAGCGTCCGGCGCACCACGGCCTTGGACTCGGTGCGCCCGAACAGACGCCCCAGCAGACCGCGCCTTTCGCCCTCGGGGCGCGGATCGGGGTCGGACGGTTGGGGCGCTTCGACCGGGGGCGCGGGATCGGGCAGTTCGGTCGGGGCGGGGCCGGGCACGGGATCGTCGGGGGCCGGGGTCGGGTCGGGTTCGGCCGGGATGCCGGGGGGTTCCGGCGCGGGTTGCGGCACTTCGGGCGGGGCGGGATCGGGCCGGGGACCGGGCTGCGGCACCTCGGGCGTGCCGCCCTCGCCCACGATCGCCTCGAGCCCTTCGTCCAGCTTCGAGGAGGACCGGAACAGCCTGTCCCTGAGTTTGCTGAAAAACACCATGCCGCCCTCCGCGCTCGGACCCTTCACTTAGTCCCGTTTGATCAGGGATGAAAGATCGGGCGAACAAAACCCGCGCCCATGAGTATACAGGCCTGCCCCCCGACATAAAGCAGCCACAGCATGACCGAGGCGGGACGTTGCCAGACCGACGCCGGCGCCATGCGGAACCGCTGAAGGGCCAGGATCGCATCCGACAGGATGAAGGCCATGGCCCCGGTCAGGGCCAGCGCATGCCCTCCGGGCAGACCCAGCGCGGCGACGCCCATCACGGTGATGAGACCGACATAGACCCGCACCGGCCAGCGCAGCGCCCCGGCATGCGGGGTCAGCCAGACCTCGGTCGACAGCGCCAGCGCCACCAGCGCGAGGACAGGCAGAAGCGGCGGCGCGCCGGTCGACAGGCCGAAGAAAGCCACCACATAGGCCAGATGGGCCAACGCGAAGGCCACGAGTCCAATGAGGAAGGAGCGCTCGCCGTCGCGTGACAGCGCGATGTCGCCCAAAGCCGAGAGAACCAGCGCCGCGATGATGACAGGGTCGGCGAACCCGGCCAACCCGGCGGCAGCGAAGGCCGCAAGAGGCACCGCCTTGACCGCCGTCTTCCACCGCCCCGGCCCGCGATGGCAGAAGAACGCCGCATAGATCAGCGCGAAGACCAGCCCCAGCGCCAGACAGCCCCAGATCAGCGACTGGCGCAGCGCGATTTCCCCGATCACCGTCATGTTCTGGCCCGCATCGGCGTCATCCCGCCCTTCTGCCCCGTTGACGCGCATTTGACACGCTTTGGCCTCACGGCGGCACCCCGCTTCATGCTAGAGTACAAAAAACCCTGCCCGAGCAGTGATATGTCGCGTTTCCTGATTGCCCCGGCCCTGCCGATGGTTCTTCTTCTCTTCGCCTCGCTGAACGGGGGCTGGTGGGCGGCGGCGGCCCTTCTGGGCATGACCGCCTTCGTGTCGGGGATGGACCGGCTTGTCCTGACCGCGCCGGAAGCCGAACCCGGCCCGGGCGTCAGCACCGCGCACCGCCTGTCGGTGGCGCTGGGTCTTGCACATCTGGGGGTGCTGCCTCTGGGTGTCTGGGCCTTGTCGCAAGATACATTCAGCCTGCCCGCCTCGCTGGCACTGGCGGGGGCGCTGGCGCTGTTCATGGGGCAGGTCGCCAATTCGAACGCGCATGAACTGATCCACCGGGGCGGGCGCTGGCCCCGGCGGCTGGGGGCTGCGGTCTATGCCTCGATGCTGTTCGGGCACCATGCTTCGGCGCATCGGCTGGTGCATCATGTCCATGTGGCCACCCCGGGCGATCCGAATTCCGCACCGCTTGGCATGGGGTTCTGGGCATATCTGCCGCGCGCATGGGTCGGGTCCTTCGTCGAAGGCTGGCGCGCTGAAACCCGGCTGCGCGCAGGCGGGCGGGGCGGACTGCACCCTTACATCCTTTACGCCGCCGGATCGGTGGCGGCGCTCGCGCTGGCCCATGCGCTGGGCGGGGCCAAGGGCGCGGCGATCTGGATCGCGCTGTCGCTTTACGCGCAGGCGCAGCTTCTGCTGTCGGATTACGTCCAGCATTACGGGCTGAGCCGCGTGCGCACCGGACAGGGCGCGTGGGAACCGGCGGGACCGCGCCATTCCTGGAACGCCCCGCACTGGTATTCGGCGGCGATGATGCTGAACGCCCCGCGCCATTCCGACCACCACCTGCACCCGTCCCGCGCCTTCCCCGACCTCGCGCTCGATGACCGGAGCATGCCCATGCTGCCCCGGTCCCTGCCGGAAATGGCGGTGCTGGCGCTGTTCCCGCCGCTCTGGCGCCGGGTGATGGACCGGCGCGCCCGCGCCTGGGCCAGCCCGGCCGAGGATCGCGGCGATATCGCGCTGCAGCCACGCCGGGACCATGGTGTCGCCGGTGCGCATCTGTCAGGCTGAGCCCATGTCGATCCGCGCCCTGATTCTGACCGCCGCCCTGGTCTGGCCCGCCGTCGCCCCCGCCGCCGACCCCATGTCCGCAGCCGAGTTCGAGGCCTATACCACCGGAAAGACGCTGTTCTACGGGGTGAACGGGCAGATCTACGGCGCCGAACGGTACCTTCCCGGACGCCGCGTTGTCTGGTCGTTCCTCGACGGCGACTGCAAGGACGGCGTCTGGTACGAACAGAACGGCGACATCTGCTTCGAATACGAAGATTTCGGCCCAACGCAATGCTGGCGCTTCACGCTCGGCCCCAACGGGCTGATCGCGGAATTCACCAGCGATCCCGGCGTGGCCGAATTCTACGAGGCGCAGGACACCGGGGGCGAGATGCAGTGTCTCGGCCCGAAGATCGGCGTCTGACCGGCCTCAGAACAGACTGCCCTGCTCCGGCGGCTTGTCCCTGCCCTTCGCGGGTGATTTCCCGTTCAGCGCCAACTTGCCATCGGCGAACTCGATTTCCAGCGACCGCGCCGCTTCCGCCGCAGCCCGGCTCGTGACCAGCGCGCCGTCGCCCCGCACCACCGCATAGCCGCGCGCCAGCGTCGCCTTGTAGCCCAGACTGTCCTGCAGCCGCCCCAGCGCATCGAGCCGCGCCTGCCAACGCGCCACCTGCCCCTGTCCCGCCGTCGACAGCCGCCGCACCACCGCGTCCAGATCGCGGCGGCGGCGCTCGGCCTCGGCCCGCAGGCGGTGGGGTTGCAGCGCACGCGCGCGACGGTCAAAGGCATCGCGCCGTGCGGCCACCCCGCGGGCCAGCGCCGGGGCAAGCCGCGCACCCAGCCGGTCAAGCGCCTGCCCGCGATCCCCCAGCGCGCGATGCAAAAGCCGCGGGCGCAGCGGCCCCGCCACCTCGGTCAGGCGCTGGCGGCGGCGCTGAACGCCGCGCTCGAGCGCCTGCGTCAGCCGGTCCGACACCAGATCAAGCCGCTGGCGCGGAGTGTCGAGCAGCCGCTCCGCCCGTGGCAACGCGCGCGAAAGATCGGCAAGCCGCTGACGGCGCTGGCCCACGGCATTGCCCGCCGCCCGCGACAGGCGCGCACCCTGCCCCTCGGTCCAGGCCAGCAGGTCGAGCCGCACCGGCACCGCCAGTTCGGCCGCCGCCGTGGGCGTCGGCGCGCGCCGGTCTGCGGCGAAGTCGATCAGCGTCGTGTCCGTCTCGTGCCCCACCGCCGAGATGAGCGGGATGTCGGACGCCGCTGCCGCCCGCACCACGGCTTCGTCGTTGAACCCCCACAGGTCCTCGACCGACCCGCCGCCGCGCGCCAGGATGATGAGATCGGGCCGCGGCAACGCCCCCCCAGGCATCATCGCGTTGAAACCCCGGATCGCGCGCACCACTTCGGGCGCGCATTTCTCGCCCTGCACGGCCACTGGCCAGATCAGGACCTTGCGCGGAAAGCGGTCGCGCAGCCGGTGCAGGATGTCGCGGATCACCGCGCCCGAGGGCGAGGTGACGACCCCGATGATGCCCGGCAGGAAGGGCAGCGGCTTCTTGCGTGCGGCGTCGAACAGCCCTTCCGCCGCCAGGGCCGCGCGGCGCTTTTCCAGCATCGCCATCAGCGCGCCCATGCCGGCAGGCCGGATATCGTCGATCACCATCTGGTATTTCGACTGGCCGGGGAAGGTGGTCAGACGGCCCACCGCCACCACCTCCATCCCTTCCTCGACCGGGGTCTGGAGCCGCGCGGCGACCCCTTTCCACATCACCGCCGACAGCACCGAGCGGTCGTCCTTGAGATCGAGATAGACATGGCCCGAGCGCGGAAAGCTCACCCGCCCCACTTCGGCGCGGACGCGCACATGGGCGAATTCGCCCTCGATCATGCGCTTGATTGCACCCGAGAGTTCCGAGACCGAAAATTCGGGGGCGTTCTGCCCGGGCTGGGGATCGTCGATGAGGTCCATGCCTTGCCTTGCGCAGTCGCGCCTTGTGATGCGGTGGGGGTCAGCTTAGAACGCACCCGACCCAAGGCCAAGACGGAGCGTGCGCCCATGAACATCCTGATCCTCGGCAGCGGCGGGCGGGAACATGCGCTGGCCTGGGCCGTGCTGCAGAACCCCAAATGCGACCGGCTGATCGTCGCCCCGGGCAATGCGGGCATCGCGCAGATCGCGGATTGCGCGGCGCTCGACATCCTCGATCCCGGGCTGGTGGTGACCTTCGCGGAAGAAAACGCGATCGACTTCGTCATCATCGGCCCCGAAGCGCCCTTGGCCGTGGGCGTGGCGGACCGCCTGCGCGAGGCGGGCATCCTTGTCTTCGGCCCCTCGGCCGCCGCCGCGCGGCTCGAGGCGTCGAAAAGCTTCACCAAGGAAATCTGCGACGCCGCAGGCGCGCCCACGGCGGCCTGGGGGCATTTCACTGACGCCGACGCCGCCAAGGCCCATGTGCGGGCGCAGGGCGCGCCCATCGTGGTCAAGGCCGACGGGCTTGCCGCCGGCAAGGGTGTGATCGTGGCCATGACCGAGAACGAGGCAATCACCGCCATCGACGACATGTTCGGCGGCGCCTTCGGCGGTGCAGGCACTGAGGT
Organism: Aestuariivita sp.; assembly: GCA_018401465.1. Classification (GTDB taxonomy): domain Bacteria; phylum Pseudomonadota; class Alphaproteobacteria; order Rhodobacterales; family Rhodobacteraceae; genus JAGYKE01. The sequence goes on along the minus strand of JAGYKE010000004.1, from coordinate 1,609,308 downwards.
TGTGATCGAGGAATTCATGGAAGGCGAAGAGGCGTCGTTCTTCGTGCTCTGCGATGGCGAAACGGTCCTGCCCATCGGCACGGCACAGGATCACAAGCGCGTGGGCGACGGCGATACCGGCCCCAATACCGGCGGCATGGGCGCCTATTCGCCCGCCCCCGTGCTGACCGACGCCGTGGCGCAGCGCGCGCTTGACGAGATCGTGCGCCCCACCATGGCCGAGATGACACGGCGCGGCATGCCCTATCAGGGCGTCCTTTACGCCGGGCTGATGATCAAGGACGGCGCGCCGCGGCTGGTTGAATACAACGTCCGCTTCGGCGATCCGGAATGCCAGGCGCTGATGATGCGGCTGGGCGCGCAGGCTTTCGACCTGATGCATGCCGCCGCCGAAGGGCGGCTGAAGGACACCGAGGTCAATTGGGCCGACGATCACGCGATGACGGTGGTTCTCGCCGCGCGCGGCTATCCGGGCGAGTATGCGAAGGGCAGCGTGATCCGCGGCCTCGACACCCTGCCCGAAACGAGCTTTGCGATGTGCTTTCACGCGGGCACGGCGCTGCGCGACGGGCAGGTGGTGGCCACGGGAGGGCGGGTGCTGAACGCCACCGCACGCGGCGCGACGCTGGCCGAGGCGCGCGACCGTGCCTATGCGATGGTCGACGCGATCAACTGGCCCGAAGGCTTCTGCCGCCGCGACATCGGCTGGCGCGCGTTGGACGCAGAGGGCTGAGGGGGCTCTGCCCCCGCGGCCCGTGCCGGGCCGCCCCCCGGGATATTTGGAGCGAGAGGAAGATCAGCGGCAGGTCATCGCGGCGTCCACCGCAGCCGCGCTGAAGGGGCCCAGATCGCGGGCCTCAACCCGGCCGCCGACGAGCCGCGAGCCCATGACACGCGACCAGCCCGCATCGGCGGTGATGATCTCGGGCCCCTGCCCGCAATCGCGCAGGCCGCCGGTAATGAAGGGTTCGCCGATGCGGTGATTGGTCAGCCCCTCGCGGTCGGCGACATGGGTCAGCGCATTGTCGGCAAAGCGCCAGATGCGCAGCACCCGGGCCAGATGGGGGCGGTCGACGAAGGCGATCTCGACCGCGCCGTCGCCGTCCAGATCGGCGATGGCGGCAGGGGCGAGCCAGCGGTTGCGCGTGCCGATATGGGGGGTGGCGATGCGGGTCAGGCTTTCGCCGTCAAGCCGGTAGACGACGAGCGCCGCGCCTTCCGCGAAGCTGCTCTCAACCACCACGGCCTCGGGGACCCCGTCGCCGTCGAGATCGTGCAGGCGCGGGGCGATGTCTTCGAAGACGGAGGTTTCGGGCAGCGTGATGCAGGTGTCGCGGCCCGTCACGGTCAGGCACAGGCGCCCCCATTCCGGCAGGTCGCCCATGATGGCATGGCCGTAGCGGTCGGTCGGGTCTGCGAAGCGGGCCGAGACGGTGTCGGACGCGGCGGCGGCCGATCCAGAAAGGATCAGGGCCAGCGCCGCCGCGCGGATCATCAGATCTGCTTTTCCGGCATCTGCACGACCAGCCCGTCCAGGGCGTCGCTGACCTTGATCTGGCAGGTCAGGCGCGAGCGCTGCGGATCGGGCTGATAGGCGAAATCGAGCATGTCTTCCTCCATGTCCTCTTTCGGCGGCAGTTTGCCGATCCAGTCGGGATGGACATAGACATGGCAGGTCGAACAGGCGCAGGCGCCGCCGCAATCGGCCTCGATTCCGGGGATGTTGTTGTCGCGTGCGCCTTCCATCACGGTCAGACCGGTGGGCACGTCGACCACATGTTCCTTGCCGCCATGCTCGATGTAAGTGATCTTCGCCATGTTCGCTTGCTTTCCCTTGCCGTTACGCCCGCGGGCCCCTTCTAGACAAGCCATCTAGGGCAGGCCAGTCCCTTTTGCGACCCCGGGGATGTCGCGCTTGCAGCGCAGGGCATATGTTCTATATTTGTTCTCATGCCCAATCCTGCCCCGTTCCCCTCCTGGCCCCGCCCGCCCTCCTGCCTCACCGCCGCGCAGATGGAGGCGCCGCCACAGGGCGCGCGGGTGGCGGTGGCGGGGCTGGTGATCCTGCGCCAGCGGCCCGGCACCGCGAAGGGAGTGATCTTCCTCACGCTGGAAGACGAGACCGGCGTGGTCAACATCATCGTCTGGCGCAACATCTACGAACGCTTCCGCCGCGCGGTGGTGGCGGGGCGCATGCTGCGGGTCACGGGGCGGCTGCAGCGCGCCCATGGCGTGACCCATGTCCTGGCCGAAGAGATCGAGGATGTGTCGCACCTGCTCGACCTGCTGCTGGCCGAGGACGGCGCGGCGGCAAAAGGGCTAGGACCGGATGCGCGGATCGGGTAAGGTTTCCGCCACCGCCCGACAGAGGCCGAGGCATGAGCAGGACACAGCTTTTCCGCAGCGCCGCGGCGGCCACGGCCATCGCCCTTGCGGGCTGTTCCGTGCCCGAGCCCCCGGCCATCGGCGCCCTGCAGGAACCTGAACTGGCCTTTTTGACCCAGATCGCGCCGCCCGGGGCAGAACCGGGCACCTGCTGGGGCAAGACCGTGACCCCCGCCATCATCGAGACGGTAACCGAACAGGTCATGATCCAACCCGCCGAAGTGCGCAGCGACGGCAGCGTGCTGAGCCCCGCCGTCTTCAAGACCGAAACGCGCCAGCAGATCCTGCGCGAACGGCGCGAGACCTGGTTCCAGACCCCCTGCGTCGAGGACATGACGCCCGACTTCATCGCGAGCCTGCAGCGCGCCCTGCGCGCACGCGCGCTTTATCGCGGCGAGATCAGCGGCGTGATGGATGCGCGCACGCGCGCTTCGGTGCGCCGCCTGCAGGAACCGCAGGGTCTTGATTCCGGTATCCTGTCGCTCGCCGCGGCGCGACAGCTGGGGCTTCTGGTCGATCCGCGTTTCGCGCGCCCCGAAGAATGACGCCGCCCCGGGCAGGGCCGGGGCGGCGTTCCATCGTTCAGCGGTCTCAGTCGAGCGCCAGTGCGACGAAGCGCGGATCGCCCCCGCGCCGCACCAGCAGGAGCAGCGACTTGCGCCCCGCGTCCTTCGCCTCGGCGATGCGGTCTTCCAGCGCGGCGATGCTGTCGACCTTCTGCTGGCCCGCCTCGGTGATCAGGTCGCCCGCGCGAAGACCCTTTCATAGGCTTCCGACGCCTCGTCGACCGCGACCACGACCAGCCCTGCCGCCCCTTCCGGCACGGCCAGTTCCGAGGCGATCTCGGGCGTCAGCAAGCTGAGGGTCATGCCCAGAAGGTCCTTGGTCGCCTCTTCGGGCGCGGGCGCCTCGACCACAGCGGGGACGGCGCCTTCGGCTTCCTCGCGCCGGCCCAGCGTGACAAGGAAGGTCTGCGTGCCGCCGTCGCGATGAACGAGCACGCGCACCGCCTTGCCGACCTCGGTATTGCCGACCTGGCGGACAAGGCCGCGCGTGTCGGCGACATCGACGCCGTCGAAGCTCAGGATGACATCGCCCGCCTGCAGGCCCGCGTCCTTTGCCGGGCCATCCGGCACATCGGTGATGAGCGCGCCGCGCGCATCCGCAAGGCCCATCGCCTCGGCCACATCGGGCGTCACGTCCTGGATGCGCACGCCCAGCCAGCCGCGGCGCGTCTCGCCGTATTTCTGGAGCTGCTCGACCACCCGCGTCACCACGTTCGACGCCATGGAGAAGCCGATCCCGATCGACCCGCCATTGGGCGACAGGATCGCGGTGTTCACGCCGATCACCTCGCCCTCCATGTTGAACAGCGGGCCGCCGGAATTGCCGCGGTTGATGGCGGCGTCGGTCTGGATGTAGTCGTCATAAGTGCCCGACAGCGCCCGGTTGCGCGCCGACACGATCCCCACCGACAAGGAGAACCCCTGCCCCAGCGGGTTGCCCATGGCGATCACCCAGTCGCCCACGCGCGCGGTGTCGCTGTTGCCGAAGGGCACAAAGGGCAAGGGCCCGTCCGCTTCGACCTTGAGAAGGGCTATGTCGGTGTTGGGATCGGTGCCCACCACCTTGGCCTTCAGTTCCTTGCCGTCGAAGAATTCGATGAGGATTTCGTCGGCCCCGTCGATCACGTGGTTGTTGGTGACGACAAAGCCGTCTTCCGAGATGACGAAGCCCGATCCCAGCGCCGAAGACCGGCGCGGGCGCTGGCCTTCGCCGTTGCGGTCCTGGAACTCGCGGAAGAAATCCTCGAATGGGCTGCCTTCGGGTACGATGCCCTGCGGGCCCGTGCGGCCCTCCACCATGGTCGAGGTGGTGATGTTGACCACCGACGGGCTGACCTTCTCGGCCAGCGGCGCGAGGCTTTCAGGCCGTGCCTGCGCCGCGATCGCCTGCGCGATGACAAGAATCGAGGCCAGAACGCCCATCCAGAACAGGCGAAGCGCGTCCCGGCGGCTGTGGTCGGGGACGGCGCGGGCGATGGCGGCGGATCGAGGGGTCATCCTCACTCTCCTTGCAACGGGGCGCGCGCGGGCCGCGGCGCGCCAGTCTTCATGTTATGGTGCATCTAGGGTGTCGAAGGTTCAACACCAAAGGTTTCGCCAGTCGCGCCCCATCAAAGGGATGTGAAAGGCGTTACAGCCCGCCGCCCAGCCAATAGGCAAGCCAGACGAGTATCAGCCCGAAGACCATCGACAGAAGCCCCATCTGGCGGCGCGCCGCCTCGGGCAGCATGCGCATCGCTTCGAGCAGGCGTTCGACAAGCGAAGGGGCCAGCGCATAGGCCAGCCCCTCCACGATCAGCACCAGCCCGAAGGCCAGAAGGACGATCTCCATCAGTTCCCCTGGGCCGCCGCGTCGGCTGCCGCGCCGGAGGGCGACTTCAGGTAGTTGAAGAACTCGGAATCCGGGCTCATCACCATGGACGAATTGCCCCCCTGCAGCGCCCGGTCATAGGCGGTCAGCGACCGGTAGAACTCGAAGAACTCCTCGTCCTGTCCGAAGGCATCGGCAAAGATCGCGTTGCGGCGGGCATCGGCTTCGCCTCGCACGATCTCGGCCTGCCGCTGCGCGTCCGACACCAGTTCGACCACGGTACGGTCGGCCTGTGCGCGTACACGCTGCGCCGCTTCGTTACCGCGGGCGCGTTCGTCTGTCGCCTCGCGTTCCCGTTCGGCGCGCATCCGGTCGAAGGTCGCGGCAAGGTTCTGGCGCGGCAGCGCGGTCTGTTTCAGGCGCACGTCGAGCACCTCCAGGCCAAGCGGTTGCGCCAGGCGCTGGGTCTGTTCGGTGATGCGCTGCATCAGCACCGTGCGTTCCGGCGACAGGATCGTGTTCGACGTCACCCCGTCCGAACCCAGCACCGCGCGCACCTGCGCGTTCAGGATACTCTCCAGACGTTCTTCCGCCTGCCGGAGACCGCCGACGCCGACCGCCTGCCGGAACTGCACCACGTCCGAAATGCGGTAGCGCGCGAAGGAGTCGACGACCAGACGCCGGTCATCGGACGGCGTGACTTCAGTCGGCTGCGTGTCAAGCGCGAGGATGCGGTCGTCATAGCGCACAACCTCTTGGATCAGCGGGATCTTGAAGCCGAGCCCCGGCTCCTCCTTCACGCGCACGATCTGGCCGAACTGAAGGACCAGCGCCTTTTCGCGTTCGTCCACGATGAAGATCGACGAAAACACGCCGACGAAGGCCAGCACGACGATGGGAATGAGGAAACGCATCAGTTGGACCCTCCGGTGGTGCGGCGCAATTCGTTCAGCGGCAGGTAGGGCACGATGCCCTGTCCGGCTCCGCCGCCGACCGCATCGTCGAGGATGATCTTGTCCACGCGGCCCAGCACCGTTTCCATGGTTTCGAGGTAGAGACGCTTGCGCGTCACTTCGGGGGCTTTTTCATATTCGCCAAGAACGGCGAGGAAGCGGCTTGCCTCACCTTCGGCCTCGTTCACGACACGGGCACGGTAGCCCTCGGCCTCTTCCAGCAACTGCGCTGCTTCACCGCGCGCCTCGGCGAGGACGCGGTTGGCATAGGCGTCGGCCTGCCGTTCCAGACGGTCGCGTTCCTGTTCAGCGGCCTGCACGTCGCGGAAAGCGTCAATCACCTCGGTCGGCGGGTCCGCCTTGTCAAGGTTGACGCGCACGATGTTCACGCCCGAATTGGAGGCATCCAGCGTCGACTGGATCAGCGACAGCACCGTATCCGCGATCAGCTGCCGGTCCCGGTTCAGGATGGGCGACAGTTCGGACTGCGCGATCACCTCGCGCATGGCGGCTTCACCGACTGCACGGATAGTTTCCTGCGGATCTGCCAGATTGAACAGGTATTCCGACGGGTTCGAGATGTTCCAGACCACCTGGAAATCGATGTCGACGATGTTCTCGTCGGTGGTCAGCATCAGACCGGCCTCGTCGCCCGCACTTGCGGTGCCGATATCCTCGATCTGTTCGCGGGTCACCGGCAGAACCTCGGCGGTGACGAGCGGCCAGGGCGCGAAGTTCAGACCCGGCTGACCGATGGCGGAGAACTCGCCAAGGAAAAGCTCGACCGACTGTTCTTCCGGCCGCACGGTGTAGAAGCTCGCCATGCCCCAGAGGATCACCGCGCCCAGAACACCCAGCCCGATCGTCGTGCGGGTGAAGATCGGCCCGCGCGGCTCGTCACCGCGACCGCCGCCACCAAGACCCCTGCCGCCGCGCCCGCCCATCAGCACGCGCAGCTGTTCCTGGCCCTTCTTCACCAGTTCGTCGATCTCGGGGATCTGGGGCCCGTCACTGTCGGGCCGCCGACCTCCGCCGCCGCCGTTGCCATTGTTGCCGCGGTTTCCGTCGTTGCCCGACCCTCTGCCGCCGCCCCCCCAGGGGCCGCCGTTGTTCCCTGCCATCGTATCGTCTTTCCCTCACTTCGCCGCGGGTGGCGGCGTCCTTCCACAAATGGGCGCGATTTGGCCCAGATCAAGCGTGCCTGACAGGCTGTCGCATCGTCACGATCTCTTCCGACATCGTGGGATGCACCGCCACGGTGCGGTCGAAATCCTCTTTCGTCGCGCCCATTTTCACCGCGATCCCGGCAAGCTGGATCATTTCCCCCGCACCGGGGGCGACAATGTGACAGCCCAGCACCCGCCGCGTCGCCTGCGACACGACCAGTTTCATCAGCACCCGGTCGGGCCTGCCAGCGAACGCCGTGCGCATGGGCCGGAACGAGGTGCAATAGACCTCGATCGGCTCGCGCTCGCGCGCCTGTTCTTCGGTCAGGCCGATAGTGCCCAGTTCCGGCTGGGTGAAGACGGCCGACGGGATCAGGTCGTGATCGACGGGCGTGGGGTTCGCCCGGAACACCGTTTCCACAAAGGCCATGGCCTCGCGGATGGCGACGGGCGTGAGGTTCACGCGGTCGGTCACGTCGCCGATGGCATAGACCGACGGCACCCCGGTCTGCGAATATTCGTTCACCACGATTTCGCCCCGGCGGCCAAGGCCGACACCGATCTCCTCCAGCCCCATGTCGGCGGTGTTGGGGTCGCGCCCCGTCGCGAACAGCACCGCGTCATAGACGCCTTCGTGGCCGCGCGTGTCGCGCACCCAGACGGGCTTGCCCGCCTCGCCCGCGGGCAGAAGACCGCCGCGGTCGCGCGCATCGGCACCCATGCCGCCTGCCTGCGGCGCGGCATCGGCCGACGTCATCTCGAGGATATTGGTTCCCAGATGCAGGGCGATGCCGCGTTCGAGCATGGCTTCGGCCACCAGCCCCCGCGCCTCGTCGTCGAAGCCGCGCAGGATCTGCGCGCCCCGGTAGAACTGCGTCACCTGCACGCCAAGCCCATGCAGGATGCAGGCGAATTCGCAGGCGATGTATCCGCCGCCCACGATCAACACCGACTTGGGCAGCACGGGGAGATGGAAGATATCGTCCGACACGATGCCCAGATGGGCATTGGGGATGTCGGGCCGCACGGGCCGCCCGCCGGTGGCGATCAGGATGTGCTTGGCCGTGAAGACCTCGCCGGTCGACAATTCGACCGTATGCGCATCGCGCAGCCGCGCGCGTGCATCGAAGGTGGTGACCCCGGAATTGGCCAGAAGCCTGCGATAGATCCCCTCGAGCCGGTCGAGTTCCGCGTCCAGATGCCCGCGGAACCGATCCCACGAAAAGGCGCCGAGGCTCACGTCCCAGCCATAGGCGCGCGCCTCGTCCGGCAGACCTGCGAATTCCGACGCGAAGACCATGAGCTTCTTGGGCACGCAGCCCCGGATCACGCAGGTGCCGCCATAGCGGTCCATCTCGGCCAGCGCGACCTTCGCCCCCGCCTCGCCCGCCGCGACCCGCGCGGCGCGCACGCCGCCCGACCCGCCGCCGATGACGAAAAGGTCATAGTCGAAGCTCATGGGACCCTCCCGGAAAGGTTCGGCTGACGGTATTTCACAAGGCAACGCGGAAGGCCAGACGCGAGGGCGGCGCAAAGCACAGAAGACCGGCCCCGCCCGAGCCCCCGCACCCGGCGGGGATTCGCGACGTGATTTCGTGCAAGATCCTGATGGAGTTCAGTTTTCATCGGCATACTTGCCGCGCCGGCGCAAGACGGTAGCTCTTTGCCGAACACAACGCTCCGGAAACCGGCCATGAAGCTTGCTCTCGTCCTTGGACTTACCCTTCTGTTCCTTGCAGCAGCAATCCTGATCACCGGCTTTGTCCTGCCCGCAACGCGCGATGGCACGGCGACGCGCATCCTCGACGCCCCGCCAGATCTGGTGCGACGCACCATCCTCGACATCGACGCGCAACCCGCGTGGCGGACCGGGATCGTGGCGGTCGAACGGGCCACCGAGAGCACCTGGACCGAGGTAAAGGCCGATGGCGAACGCATCGCGTTCCGGCTTGCCGAAGACGAGGGCGCACGCATCGTGCTCACCTTCGACAGCACGCGCGGCTATGCCGGACGCTGGGAAGGACGGCTGGATGACATCGCGGAAGGCACCCGGCTGACCGTCACGGAACAGGCAACGATCCGCTCCCCCTTGGGCCGTATCCTCGCCCGGATGTTCTTTGACCCCGAAGCCTTTGCTGCCAGGTATCTCGAAGACCTCGACGCCGAGGTGGCGCGGCGCACGGCAGAAGGGGGCTGATACATGACGACAAAAGCCAAGCGACCCACCGACTGGCGCAAACGCTTCGACACGGCGAAACCGGCAAAGACGGTGATGCTGCATACCGATTTCGCCGGGATCAGGGCCGGCACGATGATGTATATCGGCTCGCCCGGCGTCTTCGCAAACTACATCTCGCGCATCCCGGCGGGCGAAACGCGCACGATCGAACGGATGCGCAACGAACTGGCCCGGCGCAACGGCGCGGCCGCCACCTGCCCCGTCACCACGGCCATCTATCTCAAGGTCGTGGCCGAAGTCGCGCTCGACGATCTCGAAAGCGGCACGCCCCGCGACGCGGTCGTTCCCTTCTGGCGGGTGATCGAACCGGGCAGCAAGATCGCGGCGCGCCTGTCCTGCGGGGACGGGGTGATCGAACACCACCGCAGACTGGACGTGGCAGCGGAGCCTTCGGTCTGACGGGTGCGGCCTCAGTCCCCGATATCGGTGAACAGGTTCTCGCTTTCGACGAAATCCAGCCGGTCACGCTCCACCGTGCCCTCGGTGATGTCGCGCACCTCGATGCGGCCATCGCCATAGCCCACGATCACCGTGTCGCAGATGTCGATGAACAGACCGTTCTCGACCACGCCGGGCACCTGATTCAGCACCAGCGCAAGCTGGCGCGCATTGCCGATGCGGTTGAGATGCAGGTCAAGGATATGGTTGCCCTCGTCCGTCACGAAGGGTGCCGCCCCATTCATCCTCAGCGTCGCCGCGCGCCCCATCACGTCGAGCGACACCAGCATCTCCTCGATCAGCGCCTGGCTTGTCTGCCAGCCAAAGGGGATCACCTCGACCGGCAGCGGGAAGGCGCCGAGCGTTTCGACCTCCTTGCCGGCATCGGCGATCACCACCATCCGGTCGCTGGCCGTCGCCACGATCTTTTCCTGCAAAAGCGCGCCGCCGCCGCCCTTGATCAGGTTCAGTTCGGCATCGAATTCGTCGGCCCCGTCGATGGTCAGATCCAGCCACCGCGCCTCGTCGAGCGAGATGACCTCGATCCCCTGATCGCGGGCCAGCTGCGCAGTGCGCGACGACGTTGGCACGCCCTTGAACTTCAGCCCGTCATTGCGCACCATCTCGCCGAGGCACCGCACCAGCCAGGCCGCGGTCGATCCGGTGCCCAGCCCAACGCGCATCCCGTCCTCGACCAGATCGGCGGCGCGTTTGGCGGCCACGAACTTGGCCTTGTCGATGGGCGAAAGCTCTCCGGTCATGGGCGGTCTCCTGCAAGTCGCACCCGGTTATAGGACGCTCTTCGCAGGCTGGCGAGGGCGTTCTGACCCGCGCTTACGGAATTGGCGGTTGCAAGCCGCGCGCGGGTGTCGTCTTTGTGCGCCCGAAAGACGCACCGATTCCGGTGTGGGGGGAAGCGAACGTGACCAGGCCTTATGTGCTGCACTACGCTCCGGACAATGCCTCGCTCATCGTGCGGCTCGCGCTCGAAGAGATGGACCTTCCCTACCGCACCGTGCTCGTCGACCGCCGCAACGGCGGTCAACGCGACGACGCCTTCCTCGCTTTGAACCCGTCAGGGATGATCCCGGTGCTGGAAACCCAGCAAGGGGCCCTTTTCGAAACGGGCGCAATCCTGCTCTGGCTCGCCGACCGGCACAAGATGATGGCCCCGGGCGTCCGGGACGCGGGCCGGGGCGATTTCCTGAAATGGCTCTTCTTCACGTCCAGCACGCTGCATGCCGACCTGCGCATCACTTTCTACCCCGGACAATATGCCGGGTCAGGGCCAGCGACGCTGCAGGCCCTTCGCAAGAAGGTGCAGGAACGCGTGCTGCGCCATTTCGGGCTGCTCGACGATGCGGTGGGCGCGCCTTGGCTCGGGGGCGAGAACCCTTCGGTCCTCGACCTCTATGTCGCGGTCTGCGCCCGTTGGATGGCGCTTTACCCCGAAGAGGGCCCGCGCGCCGAAGCACAGTTGCGCGACTTCCCCGCCCTGTACGCCATGGCCGAACGGCTCGAGGCGCGCCCCGCTATCCAGCGCGCCTGCGCCGCCGAAGGTCTGGGGCCGCACCCCTTCACCCGGCCCGAGCGTCCGAACCCGCCCGAGGGCAGCGCCACCTGACGCGAGGCGGCCTTCACCGGGCGCGCCTTTCGCGGACGACGCGTCGGTTTCCGACCTCGCCGCAGCGCGGGTCTGCGATAATCTGCGCAAAACCAGCAACGCCCGCCCAACGAGAGTGAGTCCATGTTCCTGTCGGTCTTCGAGATGTTCAAGGTGGGCATCGGCCCGTCCTCGTCCCACACGATGGGACCGATGGTGGCGGCGGGGCGGTTCCTCGACATGATGCGCGCCGCGCCCTTCCACTTCGCGGGGGTCCGGGCCAGCCTGCACGGATCGCTTGCCTTCACCGGCGTGGGCCACGCGACCGACCGCGCCACGATCCTCGGGCTTGCCGGGTTCCTGCCCGACACCTACGACGCCGAAGCGGCCGACCGCACGCTGGCCGCGATCCGCGACACGAAGACGGTGACGCCCAAGGGCCTGCCCGCGCTGCAGTTCGACCCCAGGACCGACCTGATCTTCGATTATGACCGCCCCTTGGCCGGACACGCCAACGGCATGATCCTGATGGCCACCGACGCGGAAGGAGACGTCACGCTGCGGCAGGTCTTCTATTCCGTGGGTGGCGGCTTCGTGCTGACCGAAGAAGAACTCGCCGCCGGAAAGACCACCGATGACGGCCCCGCGGTGCCCTACCCCTTCAAGTCGGCGGCTGAGATGCTCGAAATGGCGAAAGCCAGCGGCAAGTCCATCGCCGCGATCAAGCGCGCCAACGAACTCTCGCGCATGCCCGCCGACCGGCTGCACCGGGGCACCGGGCGGCTCTGGGAGGTGATGAACGACTGCATCGACCGCGGCCTTGCCACCGACGGCATCCTGCCCGGCGGCCTTGGCGTGAAACGCCGCGCCAAGGGGATCCATGACGCGCTTCTGGCCGAACGCGGGCTGAACCTGACGGCACCGCACACGATCAACGACTGGATGAGCGTCTACGCCATGGCGGTGAACGAGGAAAACGCCGCCGGCGGCCAGGTCGTGACCGCGCCCACGAACGGCGCCGCGGGCGTGGTGCCCGCCGTGATCCGCTACTACCTTGACCACGTGCCCGGCGCGTCGCAGGCCCATGTCGAGGATTTCCTGCTGACCGCGGCCGCCATCGGGGGGCTGGTCAAGTACAACGCCTCGATCTCGGGGGCGGAAGCGGGCTGTCAGGCCGAAGTCGGCAGCGCCGCCGCCATGGCCGCGGCGGGGCTTTGCGCCGTGATGGGCGGCACACCCGAACAGGTGGAAAACGCGGCCGAGATCGCGCTCGAACACCACCTCGGCATGACCTGCGACCCGGTGCGCGGCCTTGTGCAGGTGCCCTGCATCGAAAGAAACGGGCTGGGCGCGATCAAGGCGGTGTCGGCGGCCTCGCTCGCGCTGCGCGGCGACGGCACGCATCTTGTGCCGCTCGACGCCTGCATCGAGACGATGCGCCAGACCGGCGCCGACATGAGCGAGAAGTACAAGGAAACCTCGCTGGGCGGCCTTGCCGTCAATGTGCCGAACTGCTGAAGCGCGTTGCACCCCCCGTCGCCTGCCCCTAGCGTGGCGCGCATGACGACCGCACCCCTGACCGCCGACCGCCCCGTTCTGGGGGTGATGCTCATGCTTGGCTTCTGCGTCCTCGCCCCCATGAGCGACGCCATCGCCAAGGTGCTGGGCGAACGCATCCCCGTCGCGCAACTGGTCTTCATCCGCTTCGCGGTGCAGGCGGCGCTGCTGATTCCGCTGGTCTGGGCCACCGGCCGCATCTGGCGGATGCGAGGCCGCATATTGCGCCTCGCCGCGATCCGCACCGCGCTTCATATCGTGGGCATCGGCGCGATGTTCACCGCGCTGCAATACCTGCCTCTGGCCGAGGCGCTGGCCATCGCCTTCGTGATGCCCTTCATCATGCTGCTTCTGGGCCGCTTCGTGCTGGAGGAAGAGGTCGGCCCCCGCCGCTTGGCTGCCTGCGCGGTGGGGTTTGCCGGCACGCTCATGGTGATCCAGCCGAGCTTTGCCGAAGTGGGCTGGCCCGCGCTCTGGCCGGTTCTCGTGGCGGTGACCTTCGCGCTGTTCATGCTGGTGACGCGCCAGATCGCCAAGGAAACCGATCCCGTCGGGCTGCAGGCCGTGTCCGGCGTCATGGCGACCGTGGTGCTTGCGCCCATCATCTTTCTGGGCGACGCGCTGGGTCTTGCGCCGCTGTCGCTGATCGCGCCCATCGCGTCGGACTGGGTCCTGCTGGTGGCCATCGGCCTTCTGGGCACCGGCGCGCATCTGCTGATGACATGGTCGCTGCGCTTCGCGCCTTCGGCCACGCTGGCGCCGATGCAGTATCTGGAGATCCCCATCGCCACGGTGATCGGCTGGATCGTCTTCCGGGACCTGCCCAACGGGCTTGCCGCCTTCGGCATTTGCGTGACGATCGCAGCCGGGCTTTACATCGTCATGCGCGAACAGGCCATGGCGCGGCGGGCGACAGCGCCCTGACGGCCGCCTCGAAGGACGCCAACGGCAGCATCACCAGCAGCCCCGGTGCAGCGGGTTCGACCGTCACCGCCGCCCCCGCCGCCCGGTTTGACGTGCCGATCACCCGCCCCGGCGCAAGATCGAGCCCGTCGAGCGGCCAGTGCAGCCCTTCCGACCGCGCCTCCACGGGCACCAGCGGAAAGACCGACACGACCTGCCCCGGGTCAGTCGCAAGCTCCAGCCGCGGCGGGCACAGGAAGGCCACCTGTGCCGCCCCCACCAGCAGGCAGGGCCGGTCGGGCCAGCGCAGCAATCCGTGCCAGACCGCCAGCATGTGGTCGAGCCGCGGCCCCATGAACCCCACACCCACAACGAGCGGCGCGCGGATGCGCGACAGCGCCTTTTCGAAATCGGTGCTGTCCTGTTCGCCGATGTGGTGCAGCCGGTCGGGCGGGATCGCCCGCCGCGCGCCGTCGCCCAGACTGTCGAAATCCCCGATCACCGCCGCGGGGGCGAACCCCGCCGCCAGCGCCGCATTCGCCCCGCCATCGGCCGCCACCACCACAGGGGCCAACGCCACCGCGCGCGCCAGCGCCGCAGGGTCGACATGCCCGCCGCCCACCAGCGTCACATTAGCGGAACCTTGAACAATTTGCGTTATCATGGCTGCATTACTGACGAATCCGGAAACGGATCACAATTGCGACACAAAATGATACGCTCCTCTTCAAGGAATCGGGCCGCTTTGGTCCCCATCGACATGGTAAACGGGTCGTCGCAAGACAAAGAGGACGAGCATCCCAATGGTTCATAGCAACAAGATACTGACCGTATCCTACGGGACGTTCTCGTGCACGCTCGAAGGATTCGAGGATTCGTTCGGCACGATGAAGGCCATCGCCGAGTATTTCCGCGACCTCGCAGCACAGGACCGCTATTTCGGCGCGGAGCCGCCGCAGCCGGATGCCGAGATGCTCGCCCGGATCGCCGAGCGCGAGATCGCCCGCCGGGTCGAGGCGCGTCTTGACGGGTCGGGGATCGTCCTGCGCGCCCGTGATACCGACATGCCCGCCCCTGCCGCGACCATCGCCGCCACGCACGCGGCCCCCGTCGAAGCGACGTCCGTCCCGCAGGCCACCGCCCCGCAGGCCACCGCGCCTGAGACCACAGCGCCGGACGACAACGCCATCGCCGCCTTCTTCGCAGATGGCACGGCAGAAGCCACTGACACGCACGAGGATGCGGAACCGCTCGGTCTGGACGAACACGTCGCCGAAATCGAACCGGAATTCGAAGCGGAAGCGGTTGCACCCCCCCGCAGCGCGGCACCCGCCGCTGTGCAGAGCGCCGCCGACAGCATCGCCGCCAAGCTTCAGCGCATCCGCGCCGTCGTGGCCCAGACCGAAGTGCCGCCCCCCTCGGCCGAATTCTCCGAGGACGAACACGCCGAGGACCCCGCCACCGCCTCCGTGGCGGCATTCGACGAGGCGGATGAACCCGAAGACAGCCACACTGCAGACCGCGTCCAGTCGATCCTCAGCGCCGCGACGACCGCGCGCGCCACCGCCCTGACCGAAGATGAAGTCGAAGACGATTTCAACGAACCCGAGGCGCCCGCAGCGTGGCAGGACGAGGCGCCCGCCGCCCTGGCCGAACCGGCGTTCGATCCGATGCCCGAAACGCCCGAAGCGAATCCGCAGGCCCGCGTGGTCAAGGTCGGACGTGAGGAATTCGAAGCGCTCATGACCTTGGCCGGGTTTGAAATATCGCCCGAGGACGATGTGGAGCACAGCGCGCTTTCTCCCAAGAGCGATGCAGAGCACAGCTCGCTCTCCCCCGAGGACGAAGCCGACCTGATGCGTGAACTCGCCGCGGTCGAGGCCGAAATGGCCACCGAAGCTCCCGCCACACCCCATGCCGCCCCCCGTGCCGATGATGCGGACGAGGAAGACGACATCCTGTCGATCTTCGAGGATGCCGCCGAACTCGAGGAAGATCGCAACAACGACGAAGACGACATCGACGCGCTCTTCGCCGAATCCGAAGCACCCGGCGCCACCGCCGAACCCGCGTCCGAAGCCCCCCGCGATCGCGCGGCGCGCGCCGCCGCCCCTGCCGTCGAAGACGACATCACGCGGCTTCTGGCCGAAACCGACAGCCATCTCGGCGGTGCCGAAGCCAGCAGCCGTCGCTCCGATTTTGACCACCTGCGCGCCGCCGTCGCCGCCAGCAAGGCCGAAACCGCCGCGGGCGGCCTTATGGAACCGGCCCGCTCGGACAGCCCCTACCGGCTCGATCTGGCGCAGGTCGTGCGGCCCCGCCGCCCCGAACCCCAGTCCGACACGCGCGAACGCTCGCGCCGCCCCGAAGACCAGCGGCCCGCGCCGCTGAAACTGGTGGCCGCCCAGCGCGTCGACGCCGCACACGCGACCGTGCGGCCGCGCCGCGTCATGAGCCAGCCGGTCTTCGAAGAGGCGGACGCCCCCATCGACGGCGTGATGAGCTTCCCGGATTTCGCCGAACGCGCCGGTGCGGTCTCCCTGCACGACCTGCTCGAGGCGGCAGCCTCCTACCTGTCCTTCATCGAAGGCCGCAGCGAGTTTTCGCGCCCGCAGCTCATGTCGATGGTGCGTGGGGTCGATGCCGGCGAATTCAGCCGCAAAGATGGGCTGCGCTTCTTCGGCCAGCTCCTGCGCGACGGCAAGATCGAAAAGACGCAGGGCGGCCGCTTCGCCGTTTCGGACAGAATCGGCTTCCGCCCCGAGGATCTGCGCGCAGCCGGCTGACCTGTGTGCCCTGCACCGCGACCATGGCGCATCCCGGACTGCTCCCCGGGATGCGCCGCTTTGTATCCATAAGGGTGCGTTGCCACGCAAGGATGGACATCCTTGCGTTTTTGCGGGGCCCTCAGGCGTCCGGATCGGCCTGCCCGACGCCCTTGAACACGAACTTGAACGGCAGCGCCCAGACGATCCCCAGCGCCACGTAGATCACGAATTCCAGCAGGAGCGGCGGGCGGTCGAACCAGTTGACGACCGTCACCGCCGCCATGACGTAAAGCGGCAAGCCCAGCAGCAAGATCACGAGGGACCAGCGGCGGCGTGCCTTGTAGCTGAGGGCGGATCGGTCAGTCATCAGTCTTCGAAAGGGTCCGTCACAAGGATGGTGTCGTCACGCTCGGGAGAGGTGGACAATAGCGCGACGGGGCAGCCGATCAACTCCTCGATCCGGCGCACATACTTGATCGCGTTCGCGGGTAGGTCAGCCCAGCTGCGCGCGCCTTCGGTCGATTCCGACCAGCCCGGCATGTCTTCGTAGACGGGCGCGCAGCGCGCTTGGCGGTCGGCGGCCGTCGGCAGGTAATCGAGCCGTTCGCCGTCGAGATCATAGCCCACGCAGATGCGCAGCGTCTCGAACCCGTCCAGCACGTCCAGTTTCGTCAGCGAAATCCCGTTCACGCCACTGGTGGCGCAGGTCTGCCGCACGAGGCAGGCATCGAACCAGCCGCAGCGCCGCTTGCGGCCCGTCACCGTGCCGAATTCGCGGCCCCGCTCGCCCAGGCGCTGGCCGTCGGCGTCGTGCAGCTCGCTCGGGAACGGGCCTTCACCCACGCGCGTCGTATAGGCCTTCACGATCCCCAGGACATAGTCGATGGCGCCGGGACCGATGCCCACGCCCGTCGCCGCCTGCCCCGCGATCACGTTCGACGAGGTGACGAAGGGATAGGTACCGAAATCGATGTCCAGAAGCGCGCCCTGCGCGCCTTCGAACAGGATGCGTTTTCCCGCGCGGCGCTTTTCCGTCATCACCTTCCAGACCGGACCTGCATATTGCAGGATCTCGGGCGCGATCTCCTTCAGTTGCGCGATCAGCGCGTCGCGGTCCACCTCGGCGATGCCAAGCCCCTTGCGCAGCGCGTTGTGATGGGTCAGCGCGCGGTCCACCCGCGCCGTCAGCGTCGCCTCGTCGGCCAGATCCGCCACCCGCACCGACCGGCGGCCCACCTTGTCTTCGTAGGCCGGCCCGATGCCGCGCCCCGTGGTGCCGATCTTGGCGCCGGGGGTTGCCGCCTCTTCGCGCGCGCGGTCGAGCTCGCCATGAATGGGCAGGATGAGCGGCGTGTTCTCGGCGATCATCAGCGTCTCGGGCGTGATCTCGACGCCCTGCGCGCGGATCGCCGCGATTTCCTTCACGAGATGCCAGGGGTCCAGCACGACGCCATTGCCGATGACGGACAGTTTGCCGCCCCGCACGACGCCCGACGGCAGCGCGTTCAGCTTGTAGACCTTGCCGTCGATGACCAGCGTGTGGCCCGCATTATGCCCGCCCTGAAACCGCGCGATGACGTCGGCGCGTTCGCTCAGCCAGTCGACGATCTTGCCCTTGCCTTCGTCGCCCCACTGGGCGCCGACCACCACCACGTTGGCCATGTCTCGTCTATCCGTTCCTGATGCCGCCCGTGCCCCGGGCCGCGCCCGTATACCGGCCCGCGCGCAACAGGAAAACCCGATTTTCGCGACGAACCGCGCGCCGGACTTTACAGCGCCCGCCCGTTTCGGAAAAAGTCAGCCAAAAGGGTAAGGGTTATGGGCATTTTCCTTCGATGGCTGTTCGCCTTCGTGCTGCTGGCACTCAGCTACAACCCGACCGAATGGAACTATGTCAGCTGGTCACTGGCGAATTACGAAGACAAGCTCTCGATCACTGTCCTGCTCGGGCTGCTTCTGACAATCGGCTACATCATCTACCTGCGCGCCACGATCCGGTCGATCGGCGGCTTCGGGATGTTCCTCATCCTCGCCGTCGTTGCAGCCCTGCTGTGGGTGCTCTACGATCTGGGGCTTCTGTCGCTGGAAAACCGCGATCTCAACATGTGGCTCGGCATCTTCGCGCTCTCGCTCGTGCTGGGGATCGGGCTCAGCTGGTCGATCGTGCGTAAGCGGCTGTCGGGCCAGTACGACATGGACGATGTCGACGAATGACCGCTAGCCCAGCCTGACCGGCGCGCCGTGCGGCGTCGCCAGATAGGCCGCCTCCCACGCGTCGCGCATCGCGGCGACCTCGCCCGCCGGGGCCGACCCGTCCTCGGTCAGGATCGCCTCCAGCGTCTCCAGCCACGCGGTGAAGTAGTCGTCGCCCCCGTCCAGATCGCGGTCAAGCCCGTGCCGCGCCAGCGTCGCGGCAAAGCGCGCGGCCCAGTCGGGCCAGCCGAAACGGCCCGTCTCGTTCAGATGCACCGTCAGCGCGAAGACCTGCGCATGCCAGGGCTCGGCGAAGACAGGCTCGGGCGGGCGGTCCATCAGGCAGGCTCCAGATAGGATTGCCACAGATCCAGCGTCACCTCGTCGCGCGGGTCCTCGGCATCCGCCCAGAGCTCGGTCGCGGCGAAGACCACGGTGTAAAGCGGCTCGGGCGCCTCTCCCAGATCGTGGGCGTGGGTGTCGGGGAAGACATGCGCGCCGTGGCACGACAGAATGCGCCCCGCGCGCCCGCCGCATAGGCCGGCAGCCGCGTATGCCCGCCCGCGACCCGCCGGTTCGCCGCAGGCCGCAGCGTGCGCACGGCATCACCCGGGACAAAGCGCGGCGCAGGCCCTCCGTCGCGCTCTGTCGGGCCGCCAAGTGCGAGCACACCGGGCACCGCTTCGGCCCGCAGCGCCCGCGCCGCCAGCGGATGCGGCCCTTCCGGTGCCACCCCGGACAGGTCTTCGCGGGTCAGGACGCCGCGATCCACCAGCAGGTCGGCCAGCGCGGCGATCCACTTCTCATAGTAGGAAAACCGGGCATAGTCCGTGGGCGCCAGCCTCTCGCGCGCATGGCGCGAGATGTCGAGGTTCCATTGCCCCAGCGCACCTGCCGCCAGCGTGACAGCAAGCGCGCGCGCATGCCACTCCTCGTGAAAGACCGGCGCATCCTGTGCGTCGGGGATCACAGGCCCGTCGCCGAACCGCCCGCCCATGTCGTGGACGCGGGTCATGCGGGCGCCGTCGGCAGGCCGGTGCCGATCATGCTGTCGCGCGTCACCAGCGCGGCCAGGCGGTCTTCGTCCCAGCCTTCGGTGCCCGCCGGGCGTTCGGGGAGCACCAGATAGCGCATCTCGGCCGTCGAATCCCAGACCCGGACTGCGGTGCCTTCGGGCAGGGTCACGCCGAACTCGGCCAGAACGCGGCGCGGTTCGCGCACCGCACGCGCGCGGTAGGCGTCCGACTTGTACCAAGCGGGCGGTATCCCCAGAAGCGGCCAAGGGTAACAGGAACACAGCGTGCACACGACCATGTTGTGGGTCCCGGCACTGTTGGCCACGACCGTCACATGTTCGCCCTGCCGCCCGTAGAACCCCATCCCGGCCACCACCGCCGTCGCGTCCTCAAGCAGCGCTGTCCGGAACCCCGGATCGGCCCATGCCCGCGCCACCACCTTCGCCCCGTTCTGCGGCCCGATGCGGTTCTCGTAGGTGTCGATGATCGCGTCGAGCGCGGCTGGGTCCACCAGCCCCCGCGCGGTCAGGATCGACTCGAGCGCCTTGACCCGCAACGCGGGATCGGGCGGCAGATGGGCGTGGGCATGCCCGTCGTCGTGATGATGGTCGTGGTCGTGGTCATGGTGATCGTGCGGCATGGCGCAAGATTGGCCTCAGCGCCCCGGCCTGTCCAGCCCCGAAGTCACGGCTTGCCCCCCCGGGCAAATGTGCCTACATAGCGCCCGTCATCCAAGGGAAAGACCGCAAGCTCCATGGAAAACGTCGTCCTGATCATCCACCTCCTTCTGGCGCTGGGGCTGATCGCCGTCGTGCTGATGCAGCGCTCCGAAGGCGGCGGTCTGGGCATGGGCGGCGGCGGGGCCATGGGAGGCCGGTCGGCGGCCACGGCATTGTCCAAGGTGACTTGGGGGCTGGCCATCGCGTTCATCTGCACCTCTATGACGCTGACCATCTTCGCCGCACAGCGCGCCACCGGCACATCGGTCATCGACCGGCTCGGCGTTCCGGCGCCTGCGTCGGGCGACACCGGCACAGGCCCGGTGCTTCCCGGTCTCGCCCCCGGAGGCAGCCTGCTGCCGCCGACGGAAGGCGAAGCCGCACCTCTCGTCCCGCGCGCAGATTGATCCACAACACCTTGAGTTAACCGCCTGCACCGCAACAGGATATTGCGGTCGGGCTTGCATTCGGCGACCGAATCCCTTATGCGTCGGGTCCCGTGATGCCGGGTTTCCGACGACCCGCCCTTTCACTGGAAGACCGCCCGCCCGGGCGGCGATCACGGGGAGTTCCGCAGACCATGGCACGCTTTATCTTCATCACCGGCGGGGTGGTGTCATCGTTGGGCAAGGGGCTCGCCTCGGCCGCGCTGGGGGCGCTCTTGCAGGCGCGGGGCTTTTCCGTCCGGCTGCGCAAGCTCGACCCCTATCTCAACGTCGATCCGGGCACGATGTCGCCGTTCGAGCATGGCGAGGTCTTCGTCACCGATGACGGGGCCGAAACCGATCTCGACCTCGGGCATTACGAACGCTTCACCGGCGTGCCCGCGCGCAAGACGGATTCCGTGTCTTCGGGGCGCATCTACATGAACGTGCTCGAGAAAGAGCGCCGTGGCGATTACCTCGGCAAGACGATCCAGGTGATCCCGCACGTCACCAATGAAATCAAGGACTTCATCCGCATCGGCGAGGACGAGGTCGACTTCATGCTCTGCGAGATCGGCGGCACGGTGGGCGATATCGAAGGGCTGCCCTTCTTCGAAGCGATCCGCCAGTTCGCACAGGACAAGCCACGCGGACAATGCATCTTCATGCACCTCACGCTCTTGCCCTACATCAAGGCGAGCGGTGAGCTGAAGACCAAGCCGACCCAGCATTCGGTCAAGGAACTGCGCTCCATCGGGATCGCGCCCGACATCCTCGTCTGCCGCTCCGAAGGCCCGATTCCGCAGAAGGAACGCGACAAGCTCGCGCTGTTCTGCAACGTGCGCCCCGACGCGGTGATCGCCGCGCAGGACCTGTCCACCATCTATGACGCGCCGCTGGCCTACCATCGCGAAGGGCTGGATCAGGCGGTGCTCGACGCCTTCCAGATCAGTCCGGCGCCCAAGCCCGACCTGTCCCAATGGCTGGATGTGAGCGATCGCATCCACAACGCCGAAGGCGAGGTGAAGGTCGCCATCGTGGGCAAGTACACGCAGCTTGAAGACGCCTACAAATCCATCGCCGAGGCGCTGACCCATGGCGGCATCGCCAACCGCGTGCGCGTGCGCCCCGAATGGATCGACGCCGAGATCTTCGAACGCGAAGACCCCGCGCCCCATCTTGAAGGCTTCCACGCCATCCTCGTGCCCGGCGGCTTCGGCGAACGCGGCACCGAGGGCAAGATCAAGGCCGCGCAATTCGCCCGCGAACGCAAGGTGCCGTATCTCGGAATCTGTCTCGGCATGCAGATGGCGGTGATCGAGGCCGCGCGCCACACCACCGATCTGGCCGATGCGGGGTCCGAGGAATTCGACCACGAGGCAGGGCGCAAACGCTTCACGCCGGTGGTCTATCACCTCAAGGAATGGGTGCAGGGCAACCACAAGGTCGAACGCAAGCTGGATGACGACAAGGGCGGCACGATGCGCCTTGGCGCCTATGACGCGGTGCTGACCCCCGGCTCGAAGGTGGCCGAGGTCTATGGAACCACCACGATCGAGGAACGCCACCGCCACCGCTACGAGGTGGATATCAAGTACCGCGACAAGCTGGAGAAGGCAGGCCTGTGCTTTTCGGGCATGTCACCCGACGGGCGGCTCCCGGAAATAGTGGAATGGCCCGATCACCCGTGGTTCATCGGCGTGCAGTTTCACCCCGAACTGAAGTCGAAACCCTTCGCGCCGCATCCGCTGTTCCGCGACTTCGTGCGCGCGGCGAAAGATGTCAGCCGCCTCGTCTGACGCGCCTGTCACAAAACCACAACGGCGCGCGATAAAGATGGCGGCGGCCCTTGGAGGCCCCCGCCCGGCGCGGGATAATGGTAGCCGGGTCGCGTCGGTGTGGCGCGACCATGCCAGCCACGGGACATCCGCCCCCTCATGCCGCTTCTTTCGCGCCTTCTTCAGGGGTTCCGCCGGACCCAGCCCGCTCCGCTGCCCCAGCCCGACGCCAAGCTGGCGCTGGGCGCGCTGATGGTGCGGGTGGCGATGTCGGACCGCGTCTATTCCGTGGCCGAGATCAGCCTGATCGACCGCGTCCTTGCCCGGCATTTCGGGCTGAACCCGATTGAGGCCGCCCGCATGCGCGCCACCTGCGAAAGGCTGCAGTCGGCGGCGCCGCGATCGGACGAATTCGCGGCCCTCATCCGCCGGAACCTGACGCGCGACGAACGGATGGAGGCGCTGATCGACCTGTGGATGGTGGTGCAAGCCGACGGCGACACGGACGACGCCGAGATCGCCATTCTGGAAGACACGCGCAGCGCGCTGGGGCTGAGCGAGGACGACAGCGCCGAAGCCCGCGCCAGCGCCTCCGCGCGGCTCTGACGTGAGGGGGGCGGGGGGCTCTGCCCCCCGGGCCCGTTCCGGGCCTCCCCCCGGGATATTTGCGAACCCGAAGAAGCGGAAAGGCTTGGAGCCTGCGACAGGCCGGTCTATACCCTCGCCCATGTTCGGCGATCTTCTGCGGCGTCTGACCGCCCCGTCCCCTGCCCCTCTCTCGGATGCCGATGCGCGGCTGGCGCTCGGCGCGCTGATGGTGCGCATCGCGCGCGCCGACGGCACCTATGACGCGGGCGAGGCGGCGCGGATCGAAACGCTGCTGGCGCGGCGCTACGGGCTCGACCCCGCCGGGGCGGCAGCGCTGCGCACGCAGGCCGAGGCCTTCGAGTCAGAGGCACCGGACACCGTGCGCTTCACCCGCGCGATCAAGGACGCGGTCGGCTACGAAGACCGCCTCGCCGTGATCGAGGCGCTCTGGTCGGTGGTTCTTGCCGACGGCGCGCGCGATGCGGGCGAGGATGCGATCCTGCGCCTTGCCGCCAGCCTTCTGGGGGTGAGCGACGTGGACAGCGCGCGCGCGCGGCAAAGGGCGCAGGCAGGCAGCGCATGATCGCCGCCCTGCCGATGTATGACTTTCCCGGTCTTCGGGCCGAGACCGACGCGTTCTGGGCGGCGGTCCGGGTGGCACTGGGACGCGGCCCGGCGCATCTGACCCGGGACCGGGATGTCTGGGAGATCTGGGGCGACCCCGCGCTTGTTCTGGCGCAGACCTGCGGGTTGCCCTATCGCGCGCGGCTGCATGGCAGCGTGGGCCTTGTGGGCACACCCGATTACGGGCTGCCCGGCTGTCCGCCGGGCCATTACAATTCCGTCCTGATCCTGCGCGCGGACGATCCGCGCGGGGAAGAGGACCTGTCCGAGGCGCCTTTCGCCTTCAACGAGGCGCTGTCGCAGTCGGGCTGGGCGGCACCGCTGGCGCATATGGCGGCGCGGGACCTGTCCATCGCGCCCGCGCTGCGGACCGGCGCGCATGCGCTGTCGGCGCGCGCGGTGGCGGAGGGCCGTGCCGACTGGGCCGCGATCGATGCGCTGACCTGGGAATTCCTTGGCCGGTTCCACCCCGAAGTGACCGGCCGCCTGCGGGTTTTCGCGCGCACCCTGCCGTCGCCGGCGCTGCCCTACATCACCGCGCGGGGCGAAGATGCCCCGGCGATCCGCGCCGCCGTCGCCCGCGCGATCGACGCCCTGCCTGCGGCGACACGCAGCGCGCTGCACCTGAAAGGCGTCGTGGCCCTGTCGCATGAGGCCTATCTCGCCCTGCCGGTGCCGCCCGCGCCCGTCATGGCCGCCTGACCGGAAAGCGCCCAAAACCTGACCGTTTCGGCGGAAGGGGGGCCGGTTCTGCCGATTTGCGCGTTGCAATGGCCCGTTTTTTCGGCCCTAGTATCCGGAACCCCGGTTCAGAGACCCTTGCCTGACGTGCCTGACACCCAAGCTGCCGACACGCCGCCCGTCATCGAAATCCGTGACCTGCACAAGAGTTACGGGGATCTCGAGGTTCTCAAGGGCGTCACGATCACCGCCCGGCAGGGGCAGGTCGTGTCGCTCATCGGGTCTTCGGGGTCGGGCAAGTCGACGCTTCTGCGCTGCGCCAACCTGCTCGAGGAAAGCCAGCAGGGCGAGGTGATCTTCAAGGGGGAACCGGTGCGCTGGAAGGGTGCGGGGCGCAACCGTCACCCGGCCGACAATGGCCAGGTCCTGCGCATCCGCACCAACCTGTCGATGGTCTTCCAGCAGTTCAACCTCTGGGCCCACATGTCGATCCTGCAGAACGTGATGGAGGCGCCCTGCACCGTGCTCGGCCGCGACCGGGCCGAGGTCGAGGCGGCCGCACGCCGCTATCTCGACAAGGTGGGAATCGCCGACAAGGCCGACGCCTACCCGGCCCAGCTGTCCGGCGGCCAGCAGCAGCGCGCCGCGATCGCGCGGGCGCTGTGCATGGAGCCGCAGGCGCTTCTGTTCGACGAACCGACCAGCGCGCTCGACCCCGAGCTTGAACAGGAAGTGATCCGCGTGATCAAGGATCTCGCCGCCGAAGGGCGCACCATGCTGATCGTCACCCATGACATGAAGCTCGCCGCCGATGTCAGCGATCACGTCGTCTTCCTGCATCAGGGCCTGGTCGAGGAGGAAGGGTCGCCCGACGAGGTCTTCGGCGCGGCGCGGTCCGAACGGCTGCGCGGCTTCCTGTCGGCGACACAACCGCACTGACGTCAGGGTTTGTGACAAGCCTTTGACAAAACCTTGCGACCGGGCGCACAACATTTCCCGGACCGGCCCGCGTCATGCGGCCGGACCCAGAAACAGAAACGGGAGTAACCACATGAAAAAGCTGATCCTGGGCACTGCCGCCCTTGCACTGACCGCCAGCATGGCCTTTGCCGGCGGTCACGCGAAGACCGTGCGCATGGGCACCGAGGGCGCATACCCTCCGTACAACTTCATCAACGACAAGGGTGAAGTCGACGGGTTCGAACGCGAACTTGGCGACGAACTCTGCCGCCGCGCAGAACTGACCTGCGAATGGGTCAAGAACGACTGGGATTCGATCATCCCCAACCTCGTGTCGGGCAACTACGACACGATCATCGCCGGCATGTCGATCACCGCGGAACGCGACGAAGTCATCGATTTCACGCAGGACTATTTCCCGCCGACCTCGTCGGCCTATGTGGGCGCGGCTGACGGAGCCAACTGGGAAACCGGCGTCGTCTCCGCGCAGACCAACACGATCCAGGCAGGCCACATCGCATCCTCGGGTGCGACGCTGGTGGAGTTTGCCACGCCGGAAGAAACCGTCGCCGCCGTGCGCAACGGGGAAGCCGACGCCGTGTTTGCCGACCGCGACTATCTCGTGCCGCTGGTCGAGGAATCGGGCGGCGCGCTCGTGTTCATCGGCCCCGAGGTGCCGCTGGGCGGCGGTGTCGGCATGGGCCTGCGCGAAAGCGATACCGAGCTGAGAGACAAGTTCGACGCCGCCATCACCGCGATGAAGGGCGACGGATCGCTCAACGCGCTTCTGATCAAGTGGTTCGGCGAAGGCACCCAGACCTACTGATCGCTGAGCGGGGCGGGCTTCCGGGCCCGCCCCTTTTATGGGCGCACGCATGTTTGCATTCTGCGAAGATCCCTCGGTCCTCGACACGTTGAGCTGGTTCGCCTGTTACCTGACGAACGGCGTGCACATGCTGTTCTATGCCTCGTTCCTCAAGGTGCTCTTGCTGCTGGCGATCACCGCGCCCGTCGCTTTGGCCTTCGGGTTTGCCGGTGCGATGGCGGCGCGGTCCCGGCTGGCCCCGGTCAGCCTGCTGGGCAAGACCTATATCGCCGTGGTGCGCGGCGTGCCGGACATCGCCTTCTTCCTGTTCTTCGTGATCGCGCTGGATCAGGCGTTCGAATATGCGCGCCACCGCATCCTCTGCCCCGACTGGACCGACCCGATCCGGCAGGGCGCGGATTTCATCGTCTGCCAGCAGGCGAAGCTGCCCTTGGGCACGGCACCGCAATGGGTGCACCAGACCTATGCCTTCTTCATCGCGGTGATCACCTTCTCGATCGTCTTCGGCGCCTTCGCCGCGAACGTGCTGTATGGCGGCATGCGCGCCGTGCCGCGCGCGCAATTGGAGACCGCCGAAGCCTATGGCATGTCGCCCCGCCAGACCTTCTGGCGCATCCTTGTCCCGCAGATGTGGGTCTATGCCCTGCCCGGGCTGTCGAACCTGTGGATGGTGCTGATCAAGGCGACGCCGCTTCTGTTCCTTCTGGGGATCGAGGATATCGTCTACTGGGCACGTGAACTGGGCGGCACCAAGACCTCGCGCTTTTCCGACTATCCGCATGGTGATTGGCGGATGTGGTATTTCCTGGCGCTTCTGATCTTCTATCTAGCAATGACAAAGGTCTCCGAGGTATCGCTGGAACGCCTGATGCGCCGGCTGAGCCATGGACAGGCCACCACCGGCGGCGAAGCCCAGCGCAGGGCCGCCGCATGAGCTGCTGGGAAACGATCCAGGATTACGGCCTGCGCAGCATCGGCATCGGGGAACGCCTGTTGCCACGCACCGACTTCACCTTGTGCGAACATTTCGTGCTGATCGGGTCGGGCATGATCTGGAACGTCTATTTCGGCGTCATGGCGCTGGTGACGGGGTTCTGCCTCGCCACTGCCGTGGCGCTGGGCAAGTTGTCGGCCAATGCGCTGCTGCGCAAACCGTCGGAATGGTTCGTCTTCGTCTTCCGGGGCTCGCCGCTCTTCATCCAGTTCTTCTTTGCCTATTTCCTGTTTCTCAACCTCAAGTCGGTGCACCCGGTCTTCGACCCCTTCACCGCCGCATGGCTGGGCGCGCTGATCGTGCTGTTTCTGAACACGGCCGCCTATTCCGCCGAGATTTTCTACGGTGCGCTGCGGTCGATCCCCAAGGGCGATGTCGAGGCGGCGGATGCCTACGGCATGTCCGGCTGGCCGCGCTTCCGCCGCATCATCTGGCCGACCATGCTGCGCCTTGCCTGGCCGGCCTATACGAACGAGGCGATCTTCCTGTTCCACGCCACCACGCTTGTCTTCTTCTCGGGCTTTCCGGCCTGGCAGCAGAAGGGCGACGCGCTCTATTACGCCTCGTACTTCGCCGACAAGACCTTCAACCCCTTCATCCCCTACCCGATCCTCGCATTCTACTTCATCCTCTTCACGCTGGCGATCGTGGGGGCCTTCGGGCTGGTCAACAAACGGCTCAACCGGCACTTGCCGCAGAACGAACGGCGCAAATTACGCTTGCGTCCCAATCTGATCCGGTAGTATTCATAATTTGATCAAATTCCGCGCCCTTACCGAAACACGGCGCCCGACAAACGGGCCAGCCGGGGGCGCCTTGGTGTAACTATGGATAGCTGGCTTCGGCAGAACCCCCAGGTGCGCACGATCCGTGTCGCGGCCTCCGATCTGAATGGACAACCGCGCGGCAAACGCATGCCCGCCCGCTTTGCCGAACGGGTGCTCAGCGAAGGCACGCGCTTTCCCATGTCCTCGCTCAACCTCGACATCTGGGGCGAGGATATCGAGGACAGCCCCCTTGTCTACGAGGCAGGCGACCGCGACGGCGTGCTCATGCCCACCGAACGCGGCTTCATGCCCATGCCCTGGCTCGACACGCCGACGGGCCTTTTGCCGATCTGGATGTTCCACGAAGACGGCCGCCCCTATGACGGCGATCCGCGCCATGCGCTGAGCGCGGTGATCGACCGCTACAAGGCGCGCGGCCTGACGCCGGTGGTGGCGGTGGAACTTGAATTCTTCCTGATCGACGACAGTACCAACCGCCTGCAGATCCCGCCCTCGCCCCGGTCGGGCAAGCGGCGCATCGCGGGCGAAATCCTGAGCTTGCGCGCGCTCGACCAGTTCGACCGCTTCTTCACCGAGCTCTACGACGCCTGCGAGGCGATGGACATTCCCGCCGACACCGCCATCTCCGAAAGCGGGCTGGGCCAGTTCGAGATCAACCTGATGCATCAGGCCGACGCGCTGCGCGCGGCCGATGATGCGTGGCTGTTCAAGATGCTGGTCAAGGGGCTGGCGCGCAAGCACGGCTTCGCCGCATCCTTCATGGCCAAGCCCTACCCCGATTACTCGGGCTCGGGGCTGCACATGCACTTCTCGGTCCTGAACGAGGCGGGCGAGAATGTCTTCAACGACGGCAGCGACAAAGGCAGCGCCACGTTGCGCCACGCCGTGCAGGGCTGCCTGCAGTCGATGCCCGGCCTCACGCTGGTCTTCGCGCCACATGCCAACAGCTATGACCGGATGGTGCCGGGTTCGCACGCGCCCACCGGCATGGGCTGGGCCTATGAAAATCGCACCGTCGCGCTGCGCATCCCCTCGAGCGGCCCCGCCGCCCGGCGTATCGAACACCGCGTGGCGGGCGGCGACGTGAACCCCTATCTGATGATGGCCGCAGTCCTGGGCGGCGCGCTCATGGGGATCGAGGACGCGCAGGAACCGCCCACCCCGATCACCGGCAACGCCTATGATGCCGACCTGCCGCAGATTCCCGGCGACTGGGAAACCGCCATCGCCGCCTTCGAACGCAGCGACGCGGTCCGCCGTATCTTTGCACGGGACCTGATCAGCAACTACCTCCTGACGAAACGCCAAGAATTGCGGTACATGAGAGACCTGAGTCCGCAAGAACGCGTGGAAATCTATCTGGACGCCGTCTGACGGGCGACAGTCCTGCAAGGTGTGAGATGAGAATTGGCATTCTGCAGACCGGCCACGCGCCGGACGAACTCCGGGCATCGCTCGGCGACTATCCCGACATGTTCCGCAACATGCTGGCGGGCCACGGCTTTGACTTCTCGGTCTGGAGCGTGGTCGATGGCGATTTCCCCCCGGGCCCCAAGGCCGCCGATGGCTGGCTGATCACCGGATCCAAGCATGGTGTCTACGAGGATCACCCCTGGATCCCGCCGCTCGAGGATCTGATCCGGGCGATCGACGCGCAGCGCCTGCCGCTGATCGGGGTCTGCTTCGGCCACCAGATCATCGCCCAGGCCTTGGGCGGCAAGGTGGTGAAATTCCCCGGTGGCTGGTCGGTCGGGCGCACCACCTACATGATGGACGGGCGCGAGGTCGTGTTGAACGCCTGGCACCAGGATCAGGTCGTCGACCGCCCTCCGACCGCGCGGGTGCTCGGCTCGAACGCGTTTTGCGAAAACGCGGTGCTGGCCTACGGTGACCATATTTGGACGGTGCAGCCCCATCCCGAATTCGGTCCCGAACTGATCGACGGGCTGATCCAGGGGCGCGGTCGGGGCGTCGTGCCCGACGACCTGCTGCGCCAAGCAGCGGACAATCTCGACCAACCTACCGATAACCATCTCATGGCCAGTCACATGGCCGGTTTCCTGAAGAAAGCGAGGGCATGATGTCCGACGACTGGATCAACAACCTGCCACCGGCGGCGCAGGCCTATCTCGAAGGGCGCCGTCTCGACGAGGTGGAGTGCATCATCTCGGACCTGCCCGGCATCGCCCGCGGCAAGGCGGTGCCCGCCTCGAAATTCGCACGGCAGAAGTTCTTCCACCT
Organism: Aestuariivita sp.; assembly: GCA_018401465.1. Taxonomy (GTDB): domain Bacteria; phylum Pseudomonadota; class Alphaproteobacteria; order Rhodobacterales; family Rhodobacteraceae; genus JAGYKE01. Next base: position 1,579,087 of record JAGYKE010000004.1, on the reverse strand, counting down.
GCCCGATTCCATCTTCTACCAGACGATCACCGGCGACTGGGGCGAAGCGGCGGGCGATGACGGCTTCATCGAGCGCGACATGATCCTGCGCCCGGACATGACGACGGCGACCGCCGCGCCCTGGACGGCCGACTGGACGCTGCAGGTCATCCACGACGCCTATGACCGCGCGGGCCAGCCCATCCCCTTTGCGCCGCGCAACGTGCTCAAGCGTGTGGTCGCCCTCTACGAGGCGCAGGGCTGGAAGCCCATCGTCGCGCCCGAGATGGAATTCTTCCTTGTCGCGCGCAACCTCGACCCGGCCAAGGAAATCATGCCGATGATGGGCCGGTCCGGCCGCCCCGCCGCCGCGCGGCAGGCCTATTCCATGACCGCCGTCGACGAATTCGGCCCCGTGATCGACGACATCTACGACTTCGCCGAGGCGCAAGGATTCGAGATCGACGGCATCACGCAGGAAGGCGGCGCGGGCCAGCTGGAAATCAACCTGCGCCACGGGCATCCCGTGAAGCTGGCCGACGAGGTCTTCTACTTCAAGCGACTGATCCGCGAAGCGGCCCTGCGCCACGACTGCTTCGCCACCTTCATGGCCAAGCCCATCGCGGATGAGCCCGGCAGCGCCATGCACATCCACCATTCCGTGCTGGATGCCGAGACCGGCAAGAACATCTTCTCAGGTCCACAGGGCGGCGAGACGGACGCCTTCTTCCACTTCATCGCGGGCCTGCAGAACCACATGCCCGCGGCGCTGGCCGTCATGGCACCCTACGTCAATTCCTACCGCCGCTTCGTCAAGGACCATGCCGCGCCCATCAACCTCGAATGGGGGCGCGACAACCGCACGACGGGCATCCGCGTGCCGCTCTCCACGCCCGACAGCCGCCGCGTGGAAAACCGCATCGCGGGGATGGACTGCAACCCCTATCTCGGGATCGCCGCGTCGCTTGCGGCGGGCTATCTCGGGCTGATGGAGGAAAAGCGCCCCGACAAGAGCTTCAAGGGCGACGCCTACGAGGACAGCGAAGGCGACCTGCCCCGCGTCATGGGCGACGCGCTCGATCTCTTCGACGAGGCGAAGGCGCTCCAGCAGGTGCTCGGCCCGGAATTCGCGCGCGTCTATTCCATCGTGAAGCGCACCGAATACGAGGAATTCCTGCAGGTCATCAGCCCGTGGGAGCGCGAGCATCTCCTGCTGAACGTCTGAGCCTTCGTCGCCATCAGGATCTGCGTGTTCTTGACCAGAAAGAAGCCCGGGGGCTTTTGCGAATGAATTTGCTGCATTCCAACGACAAGCGGGGGCAATACCCCGCCAGCTGGTATGCCGCGACCGCGACGCCCGCCCCGCCCCGGGCGTCGCTCCGGGGCGAGGTGCGCGCCGATGTCTGTATCGTGGGCGCGGGCTATACCGGGCTGTCGGCTGCGCTGCATCTGGCGCAGGCCGGACGCCGCGTCGTGGTGGTCGAGGCGCATCGCGCGGGCTTCGGTGCCTCGGGGCGCAATGGCGGGCAACTCCTTGCAGGTCAGCGCCAGGATCAGCAGGACCTCGAAAGACTCGTCGGGCGCGCGGATGCGGCGCGGCTCTGGGACCTCGCCGAAGAGGCGCTGCAGCTTCCCAAGGACCTGATCGCGCGCCACGACATCGACTGCGACCTGCGCCCCGGCGCCGCGCAAACCGCCTTTTCACGCGGCGAGATGGAGGCGCTCCACGCCTCCGCCGACCATCTGGCCGACCGCTACGGCTGCGACCGGATCGAGAAGCTTGACCGGGACGGCATGGCCGCCATCTGCCCCTCGTCCGTCTATCACGGCGGCGTGCTTGACCCGGCCTCGGCACATCTGCATCCGCTGAACTATGCGTTGGGGCTGGCCCGCGCCGCCGAAACCGCAGGCGTGACGATCTGCGAGGGGTCAGAGGTGCAGGGCGTCGAGGACGGCGCGCCCTGCGTGGTGCGCACCGCACAGGGCAGCGTGCGGGCCGATCACGTGATCCTTGCCTGCAACGGGTATCTGGGCGGGCTGAACAAGCGGGTCGCGGCGAATGTCATGCCGATCAACAATTTCATCATCGCCACCGAACCTCTGGGCGAGGCGGCCGCCCGCGTGCTGACCCGCGACATCTGCGTGGCGGACACGAAATTCGTGGTGAACTACTTCCGCCTGAGCCGGGACCGGCGCCTGCTCTGGGGCGGCGGGGAAACCTATGGCTACCGCTTCCCGCGCGACATCGCCGCGCTGGTGCGCAAACCCATGTCGGCGATCTTCCCCCACCTGCGCGACGTGCGCATCGACTACGCCTGGGGCGGCACGCTCGCCATCACGATGAAGCGCCTGCCCTACCTTGCCCGTGTCGGGCGCCATGTGCTGTCGGCCTCGGGCTATTCCGGCCACGGCGTCGGCACCGCGACCCATGCCGGCATGCTCATGGCGCGCGCCATTGAAGGCGAAACCGACGGGTTCGATGTGATGTCGCGCGTGCCCGCGACGCCCTTCCCGGGCGGGCCCGCCTTCCGCTCGCCGCTCCTTGTCCTCGCCATGACATGGTACGCGATGCGCGACCGGCTCGGGGTCTGAGCCAACACGACAGTTTCGTGAAATTTCGCCGATGCGCGCAAAGCGGGCTTCCGCCGCGCCGGGATTTGTTTTACATTTCTGGAATGCTGAATTCAGGAAATTCGAATATGAGACAGGTTCCCGACGTCCACCAGGCCGAACCCATCCCGGCCGCCGCCCGTGATGCCATCGATGCGCTGATGCAGTCGGGCGACCTTTTCCGCTATACCGCGCCGCAGGATGCGCCGGTGGCCCTGCTCGAATCCGAATTCGCCGCGATGATCGGCACGAAATACGCGCTGGCCGTGTCGTCCTGTTCGGCGGCTTTGTTCCTGACGCTCAAGGCGCTGGGTCTGCCGCGCGACGCGCGCGTGCTCATCCCGGCCTTCACCTTCGCCGCCGTGCCGTCGTCGGTCATTCATGCCGACTGCGTGCCGGTCCTGTGCGAGGTGGGCGACAATTACCGCATCGACCTCGACGATTTCCACGCCAAGCTGCCCGGTGTCGACGCCGTGATGATCAGCCACATGCGTGGCCACACCAGCGACATGGACGCGATCATGGCCTCCTGCGACGCGGCTGGCATCCCGGTGATCGAGGATGCGGCCCATTCGCTGGGCACCGTCTGGGGTGGGCGCAACATCGGCACGATCGGGCGCGTGGGCTGCTTTTCCTTCCAGTCCTACAAGATGATCAACGCGGGCGAAGGCGGCATCCTGATCACCGACGACGCCGATCTGGTGGCGCGCGCCGTCATCATGTCGGGCGCCTATGAGCACAACTGGAAGAAGCACAAGGGCCCCTTCGGCCAGAACGACCCCGAACTGGCCGACGCCTTTGCACGCTGGCAGAACCGCCTGCCGCTCTACAATCTGCGCATGTCGAACCTGTCGGCGGCGGTGATCCGGCCGCAACTGCCGGAACTGGTGCGGCGCGTGCGCGACGGGCTGGCCAACCACGACCATGTCGCGGCGCGCCTCATGACGTCGCCGTTCATCGACGTGCCTGCCCCGCTGGCGCCGGAACGCCGCGCACCGGATTCGATCCAGTTCAATCTCGTGGGCCTGTCCACGGATCAGGTGCAGGCCTTCGCAGACGCCGCCGCCGAGATGGGCGTCAAGGTGCAGGTCTTCGGGCTGAGCAAGGACAACGCGCGCGCCTTCTGGAACTGGCAGTTCCTCGGCGATCAGCCCGACCTGCCGCAGACCCGCGCCATGCTGATGCGCGCCTGCGATGTGCGCCTGCCTGTGCGCCTGACGCGCGCGGAACTGGACGTGGTCGCCGACATCTTGCTGGATGCCGTGGCCTCGGTCACGGGGTCTGCGCCGCGTGCCTACGGCACCTGAGGCTCAGCTCAGCTTCGACAGCTTCTTCTGCAATTCGGCAAGCTGCTTCTTGATCTCGTCCAGATCCTCGCCCCCGGCGGGGGCACCGCCCTCGGGCGCGGGTCCGGACGACCCCCAGGTCTTGCCGAAGCCGCCGGTCATGGCCTTCATGAAGGCCTCCTGCTGCGCGCGCAGCGCCTCATAGCCCGGCATCTTGGACATGGGATTAATTTTCTCCATGTTCTCCATCATCTTGGCCTGGCTTTCGCGCAGCATGTCGAACGAGCTCTGCAGGAACTGCGGCATCACCCCCCCGCCCGGCAGCATGTAGCTGCGGACAAGATCGTTGAGCACGTTCACCGGCAGCACATTCTCGCCCCGGCTTTCATGTTCGGCGATGATCTGCAGCAGATACTGGCGCGTCAGGTCGTCGCCCGACTTCAGATCGACGATCTGCACCTCGCGCCCTTCCCGGATGAACCCCGCGATATCCTCGAGCGTCACGTAATCGCTGGTCTCGGTGTTATAGAGCCTCCGGCTCGCATAACGCTTGATGAGCAGGGGTTTTTGTTCCGAAGCCATGTCATGCCCTCCCCGGCACATGATGCAGTGCAGCAAGCCTAGGCGAGCACTGCAGAAAAGGAAAGGGCGGCGAGAAACCCCGCCGGTCTTCCTCTCGCCCCAAATATCCCGGGGAGCGCGAGGGGCAGAGCCCCTCGCCCGCCCCCGGCGAACGAAAAAAGGGCAGGTCCGATGGACCTGCCCTTCGCGCGTTTGCACCTGATTGGGAGGAGAGGGTGCAAATCAGCGTATGGTTACTTCGCTGCGGCCTTCTTGGCGGCGGCGGTCACCTCGGTGGTGGCCTTCTTCACCGCGGCGGTCGCGTCTTCGGTCAGGTCCTTGCCGGCTGCCATCAGCAGTTCGACAGTGTCCATCTGGACCTTCTTGGCGATCTCGGCGAAGGCGGCCATGTGCTCGGCGGCCACTTCGGCCGAAGCCGATGCGAATTCGGTCATCGCCTTGGCATAGTCTGCGGGCTCTGCCTTGACCTTCGACACTTCGCTCAGCTTGGCGAGGGTGGTCTTGGTCCACTTGGCCGAGATCTCGGCCGACTTCTCGGCGGCTTCCAGCGCGACGCCCGAAAGCTTTTCATTCAGCGTGGCGGTGGTCTTGAATGCGTCTTCCATGGCGGCGGTGTCCACGGGGAACGCGCCCATCATGTCCTTCATCATCGCGGTGAAATCCTGCTGCTTGGCCATCGGTCAAATCCTTGTCCTGCGCGGCACGGGCCCACCCCGTTTCCTGCGGCTGACAGGAATATGCATTCTGCAGCGCAGCATTTCAAGAGGATTATGCTGCACTGCAGCAAAAAACTTTTTCCGTCTGTAAAATCAGGCCTTTGCCTTGACCCTGACATAGGTCCCGGGCGCGTCGCACAGCACGAGATGGGTCGAATCGCCCGGTTTGGGTGCCGTGATCTTCTTGCCCGACCGCCGTTTCAGCCAGCTTTCCCAGCGTGGCCACCACGATCCCTGATGGAACTCGGCCCCCGCCATCCAGTCGGCTGCGTCCAGCGACAGGTCTTCGTTGATGTAATGGCCGTACTTGTTCTTTGACGGCGGGTTCACGATCCCCGCGATATGGCCGCTTTCGCTGACCACGAAGGTCTTGTTCTTCGATCCCATCATCTGCACGCCGCGATAGCAGTCTTTCCAGGCGGCAATGTGGTCGGTTTCGCAGGTCACGGCGAAAAGCGGCAGATCCACGTCCGAGACCCGCAGCGTCTGGCCAAACATGCGGTAGCCCGTCGTGGTGAATTCGTTGCGCTGGCACAGTCCGCGCAGGTATTCATGCGCCATCTTCCCGGGCAGATTCGCCCCGTCGCCGTTCCAGTAGAGAAGATCAAAGGCGGGCGGCGTCTCGCCCATCATGTAGCTGCGGATCGCGGGCTCATAGACAAGGTCGGTCGACCGCAGATAGGAAAACGTCCGGGCCATGATGTAGGACGGCAGAAAGCCGCGCGCGGCGATCTCGACGTCGATCCCGTCGATGAAATCGTTCTGCAGGAAGGGCGTGAATTCCCCCTGATCCGAAAAATCGGTGAGCGCGGTGAAGAACGTCGCCGACTTGATCGGGGTTTCGCCGCGCTGTTTCAGCAGCGACAGCGTCAGCGACAGCGTCGTGCCTGCGATGCAATAGCCGACGGCATTGATCTGCTCGACCCCGCAGATCGCCTTCACCTCGCGGATCGCGGCCAGATAGCCGTCCTCGACATAATCCTCGAGGCCGACATCCGAATAGGTGGCGTCCGGGTTGATCCAGCTCACGATGAACAGGGTATACCCCTGTTCTGTCACCCATTTCACGAAGCTGTTCTGCGCCTTGAGATCGAGAATGTAGTACTTGTTGATCCAGGGCGGGAACAGAAGGATCGGCGTCTCGTAGACCTTCTCGGTCGCGGGTTCGTACTGGATCAGCTCCATCATCCGGTTGCGGTAGACCACCTTGCCCGGCGTCGTCGCGATGTTCTCGCCCAGCCGGAAGGCGGTGTCGTCGGCCAGCTTGACCACCAGCTCGCCATTGTTCGCCTCAAGATCCGCGATCAGGTTCTCCAGTCCCTTGACCAGGCTTTCGCCCTCGGTCTCGACGGCCTTTTCCAGCGCGTCGGGGTTCGTCGCCAGAAAATTCGTGGGTGCCATCATGTCGACGATCTGGCGCGTGAAATAGGTCAGACGCCGCTTCTCTACCGGCTCGAGGTCGGACATGTCGGCGACCGCCTGCTCCAGCGCCTGCGCGTTGATCAGGTATTGCTGCTTGATGAAGTTGAAATAGGGGTGGCTGTCCCAGAGCGGGTTGGTGAACCGGCGGTCTCTGGGTCCCGTGTTCTCGGGCGGCTGCAGCTTGCCCTTGGCCAGCGCCTGCTGCGCCTCGACGAAATGCAGGACGGATTTGGACCAGAAGTCGATCTGGCTTTCCAGAACCTTCGCCGGGTTCTGCAGCGCGGCAGTCCAGTAGGCCGTTGCTGCCTTTGCATAAAGTTCCTGATTCGGCCCATCGAGAGCGGGGTTGTGGCGCGTGCGGTTCTGCATCACGTCGACAAGGCGCTTGGACAGCGTTTCCACCTTCTTCAGGTTTTCCGCAAGCCGTTCAAGGTGTTCGCCCTGAAGCGCGCCTGCGCTATCTTCGCTAGTTGTCATTTTAAGGAAATCCCCCTACCCTCGCTGCCATGCAGAATACTGTCGCCCACCCCGGGCGGCAAAGCGACGAATGGTCCGACCCGTGGTCGCAGGAAGGGAGCCCTCGGCATGCGCTACATGATCACCTACGATCTCATGGAGGCGTCGCGCAACACCAATCAGTGGCTTGGCGCCTCGGCGCTGGCGATGGCCTCTTATCCGGTATTCTCCATGTTTCCAAACCCAGCGCTGCAATGGATGGCCGCTTGGGGCGAGGTGACTGAACGCACCTTCGCACGCATGGTCGTCAAGCCCGACTGGGGCATCCGCACCCATACCTGCGAAGACGGCAAGGATCATCTCGTCAGCATCGAGACGGTGCTCGAGAAACCCTTCGGCGACCTTGTCTATTTCAACGTCATGGGCCGCAAGAAGAACGCCCGTAAGGTGCTTCTGGTCGCGCCCATGTCGGGCCACTACGCCACGCTCCTGCGCTCGACCGTGAAGTCGCTTCTGGTGGATTGCGAAGTCTACATCACCGACTGGCACAACGCGCGCGACATCCCCGTCAGCGCGGGCAAGTTCGACGTGGAGGATTATTCCCTCTATCTTGTCGAGTTCATGAAGCATCTCGGCCCCGACGTGCATGTGATCGCAGTCTGTCAGCCCGCGCCGCTGACATTGGCCGCCACAGCTTACCTGGCAGAACAAGACCCCGACGCCCAACCCAGCACACTGACGCTGATCGGTGGACCGATCGACCCCGACGCGGCCCCCACAGAAGTCACCGACTTCGGCCGCCGCGTTACAATGGGCCAGTTGGAGGAGATGATGCTCCAGCGTGTCGGGTTCAAGTACAAGGGCGTGGGCCGCATGGTCTATCCGGGGCTGCTGCAACTCGCCTCGTTCATGTCGATGAACGGCGAACGCCATGCTCAGGCCTTCAGCGACCAGATCGCCCGCGTCGTGCGGGGCGAAGCGTCGGATCACGACGCCCATAACCGCTTCTACGACGAATACCTCGCGGTCATGGACATGACCGCGGAATTCTACCTCTCGACGGTGGAACGCATCTTCAAGAATCGCGAGATCGCGCTGAACGAATTCGTCGTGCATGGCCACAGGGTGGATATCGGCAAGATCACCAATGTCGCCGTGATGACGGTGGAAGGCGCCAACGACGACATCTCGGCCCCCGGCCAATGCGTCGCAGCACTCGACCTCTGCACGGGTCTTGCCGATGAGAAGAAGAGCAAGCACCTCGAACCGGGCGCGGGTCATTACGGCATCTTCGCGGGCCGCAGCTGGCGCGACAACATCCGCCCGCTCGTGATCGACTTCATGGACCGCAACGGCACCACGCGAAAACCCGCCAACACCAACGCCGCCGCCTGACGCAGGCGGCCGCCGCTCAGCTCAGGATCAGCGGCTGGCGCAGCCAATCCTCCAGCGCCTCGGCTGTGGCGACGGGCTGTTCCGCTGACGGCATGTGCCCCGCGCTCTCGATGGGGCGGAAGACCGCCCCTGTGATCAGTGACGCGGTAAAGTGCTGGCGTTTCAGCGGCAGGCGCGTGTCTGCTACCCCGCTGACGATCATTACCGGTATGCGCAAGCGGCGCAGCACGCTCTGATAATCGCGGCGGCGCTGCAGGGCGCGCATCTGCCGCTGGAACAGATCGGCCCCCAGATCGCGCGCCATCGTGCGGATCAGCGCCATCACCTCGATCCGGCTCTGCCCCGGTGCCAGATACTCGGGGCGCACCGCCTCCTCCATCGCCTGATCGAGCCGACCCGCCCGTGCACGCGCGATCATCAGGTCGCGCTCGGCGGCGGTCGCGGGCGTGTCGGCCAACGGATCGGTCGCGATCAGCGCCAGACGGTTCACCCGTTCGGGCGCGCGGCGCAGGATTTCCATCGCCACGATCCCGCCCATCCCCTGCCCCGCAAGCGCAAATCGCGCAGGCAGCGACGTGAGCAGCGCCGAGGCCATCTCCTCCACCCGTTCACCGGTCACGGCGGCCGCCACCATCACCGGCCGCACTGCCGACAGACGCGCGATCTGGCCCGCGAAGACCCGCGCATCGGCCATCAGGCCGGGGATCAGAACCACCGGTTCAGCCATGCCGCCCTGCCTGCCTCCCGCGCCTGCCCATGCCTGTGTTCATGGGGGAAAAGCGCTCACCCGGCAAGGCGCATCACGGCAGGCGCCGCGCCCAGTCGGTGATCGCCGCCGTGACCTCCTCCGTCAGGCCGGGCGAGAGGATGTCGCCCGCGATCAAATGCGCCGCAGGGTCATCGCCTTGCCCGGGCGTGACCTCGACAACTGTCGCAGGCCCGCCCCATGCAGCCGCCACCTGTCCGGCGAGATCGGCCCGCACGATCCGGTCGTCGGGCGACACAAGGAACAGCGCAGGCACCGTCGCGCGCCCATGATCCAGCCTGGTCACCTCCCGCACGAGCGCCGCCATGGGCAGCACCGCAACCGACGGATATTCCGTCGTCCAGAACCGCCCCTGCGCGTCGTTCAAGGGCTCCCACGCGCGGACCTCGCCCGCGATCAGCGGCAGCCAGTGGCGCGCGGCGGGCCATGTCAGAAGCGGCGCAAGCGAGGTATTCAACCCGAAATTCGGCGATACAAAGACGATCCCCGCGACATCGCGCATCAGCTCCGCATCCTGCGCCGCCGCAGCGGCCAAGGTGCCCCCGGTCGACGTTGCGATGACCAGAACCCGTTCGCCTGTCGCACGGCCCGCCTCCAGCGCCTCGGCGGTGTCCGCCATCCAGTCGGCGACCGTCGCTTCCGCCAGCGCCGCCCCGGATTGCCCGTGCCCCGTGAGCCGCGTGAAGACAAGGTTCGCCCCAAGATCGGCCGCAACGCGGTCGGGCACCGGGCGGATTTCCTCGGACGTGGCCGAAAACCCGTGCAGATAGACCACCGACAGGGCCGTCTTTTGCCCTGCTGCCCCGGCCCGGACCACGCGCTTTTCCACCCCCGGGGTCAGGTCAGCGAAGCGCGCCTCCTGCGCGGCGAAATAGCCCTCTGGGTCGCCGTGGAAAGCGCCCGGATCGAACCGCGCAGTCAGCTCCGCGGGCTCATACGGCCCGAAAAGCCAAAGCCCCGCGACCCCCACGCCCAGCGCCAGCAGAACCCGGCCCAGCCATTTTCCGAAGACGCGCATCAGCCCCCCGTCACCCAATCAGAACCTCTTCCACCGCCGCCTCGATCAGGCCAAGGCACGGCCCGTCCGAAAACCGGTGATCGGCATCCTTGACCAGCGTCAGCCGCATGTCGGGGCAGTCCGCGTGTTCCAGAAGCCGCAGCGCGGTCGCCGTGCTGACGGCGGTGTCCGCCGTGCCCTGCAGGCAGCGCACCGGGAACGGCATCGGCAAGGGCGACCGAAGCACCAGATGCCGCCGGCCGTCCTCGATCATCCGCCGGGTGATGACATAGGGCTCCATGTAGTCGCTCGGCCGCTCGACCCGGCCCGTCGCCTCGAGCGCCTGCCGTTCGGCGTCAGAGAAGCTCTCCCACCAGCCGTCCTCGGTGAAGTCGGGCGCGGCGGCGATGGTGACCATCCCCTTGATGCGCCCGGGCCTCGCGCGGGCCAGCAAAAGCGCCTGCCAGCCGCCCATGGACGACCCCACCGGCACGATGGGGCCATCGGTCAGCGCGTCGACCACGGCAATCGTGTCCGCGTGCCAGTCGCCGATGCAGCCTTCTTCATAAACGCCGCTGCTTTGCCCGTGCCCCGAATAGTCGAACCGCAGGAAGGCACGCCCCTGCGCGCGCGCCCAAGCCTCGAGATGCAGGGCCTTGGTGCCCTCCATGTCCGACTTGAGCCCGCCCAGGAACACCACGCAAGGCCCCTGCCCTTGCGTCAGGTGATAGGCCAGCCGCCGCCCCTGCGCGGTATCGAGATGGCCCGTCACCGCCGGTCCCCGAACGGCACGCCACCGGTTCCCTGCCCGCGCAGGTCCTGTACCGGCGCCCATGTCTCGGGGTCGGTGATGAGATCGGCGAGCGCCTGCGACCCGATTTCCAGCAGCGCCTCGCCCTTCGCGGGCGTCGATTTTTCGGGCATGCCGATCACGCCGTTCGGCGTCGCATGGGCCAGCGGGCGCCAGCGATAGGCGGCCTTGCCCGCCGTCAGGAAATCGGGGCCGTTGCCGTAAGGCACGTTGTGGGCGGCCAGATCACTGGCATCCACCGTGTCCGGCGCGCAGACCATCATCATCGAGGTCTCGGCCTCGCAGGCATGCATGATGTTGGGCTGATCCTCGAGCGGTTTGCCGAAATCCGCCCCCGCTTCCGTCGCATAGGTGGCGAAAACGACCGTCGCCGCGATCCGGGGCGAGATTTCGTCAAGGATCTGCTTGCAGGGCACGATGTTGCCGCCATGCGAATTGGAAATCAGGATGTGCCGGAACCCCGCCCGGGTGATCGCCTCGATCAGGTCGATGATCACCGCGCGGAAGGTGGCGGGCGTCAGTGTCAGCGTGCCACCGAAATCCATGTGATGCTCGCTCAGCCCCGCCCACATGACGGGCGTCCAGATTGTGGGCCGCTTGGCCCAGGCCTTTTCCGCCGCGCGCCGCGCCATCTCCTCGCCGATGCGGGTATCGGTCATCACCGGCAGGTGCGGTCCGTGCTGTTCGATGGACGCGACAGGCAGAATCACCACCGCGTCCCGCGCCGCCAGATCCCGCAATTCATGCGCCTTCAGACGCGCCCAGCTTGTTTCCATCGTGCCAGTCCCCTTGGTTTTTCACCATTCTGCACAAGGGGTTGACCGCGGCAATCCGGGACTTTAAGTGACCCTATTGTCACGTGACTAAATACTCACATATAATCACCCCATGGATGAGATCTTCAAAGCCCTCGCCGACCCGGCCCGCCGCACGCTGCTCGACAGCCTGCGCGACCGCGACGGCCAGACCCTGCAGGAGCTGCAGGGACAACTCGACATGACGCGGTTCGGGGTGATGAAGCACCTCGCCGTGCTGGAAGAGGCAGGGCTGGTCATCACCCGCAAGGCCGGGCGGTTCAAGCACCACTACCTGAACGCCGTTCCGCTGCAGCAGGCCATCGACCGCTGGATCGACCCCTACCGCGCCAAGCCCGGCGCGCGCGCAGTGCTTGACCTCAAAACCCGTCTCGAAGGAACCGTGCAGATGCAAGATACCAGCACCAGACCCGATTTCATGATGCAGACCTATATCCGCTGTACCCATGACGCCCTGTGGGACGCGCTCAGCGATCCCGAACAGATGTCGCAATACCACTTCCTGTCACCAAAGGTGACGAAGGACGGCGACACCTACACCTATCACACCCCGGACGGCGGCACGATGATGCTGGCCCGCACGATCGAAGCGACGCCGAAAACCCGCATCGTTTCCACGTTCGAACCGCATTGGGAACTCGGCGTTCCCGCCTCGCGCAGCGTCTTCATCCTGACGCCGGAACCGGGCCACATGAAGCTGACCATCGAACATTACGACCTGCATTTCCCCGTCGTGCCCGGCGAAGGCGTGGCCGACGGCTGGCAGCGCTGGGCGGCGGGTCTGAAGACCTTCCTCGAAACCGGCAAGGCGCAACGTTTCAACACGCAGGGCAACGCATGACCGTCGAACTTACATGGCTGACCCTGACGATGGTGCTGGCCGCGTCCATGTGGATCCCCTTCATCGTCGGCGTGAACATGCACCCGCCTGCGGGCAATCCCTTCCTGCGGCCGCCAGCGCTCGATGCCCTGCCCGCTTGGGTCCACCGCGCCCACCGCGCGCATCTCAACCTGATCGAGACCGCGATGCCCTTCGCGGTACTGGTCTTGCTGGCCCATGCCGTCGGCGTCAGCACCCCCGTCACGATCTGGGCCGCCGCCGCCTTCTTCTGGCTGCGCATCGCCCATGCGGCAGGCATGATCTCGGGCGTCGCCCGGATGCCGCTGCGGCCGATCCTGCTGACGCTCTCATGGGCTTGCACGCTGGCCTTCGCGGTGGAAATCCTGCGCGCCTGACCGCGGCGCAAAAACCACAGGGGCCGCGCGGGATGATCCCCCGCGCGGCCCCTGACGCTTGACGACGCCCCCCGCCCCTGTCAAATCGACCCATCACATACCCGCAACCGGGCGTTCCGTGGGCGCCAAACCGACGAGGAGCATGGGCCATGTCCCAGATTTCCCTGACTTTCCCCGATGGCAACAGCCGCGACTATCCCGCAGGCGTGACGCCCGCGCAGGTGGCCGAAAGCATTGCGCCCTCGCTCGCCAAACGCGCCATCAGCGCGCAGGTCAACGGCGCGCATTGGGACCTTGCCTGGCCCATCGACACTGACGCCCAGATCGCCATCAACACGATGAAGGATGATGGCCCGGCGCTGGAACTGATCCGCCACGACCTCGCCCATGTCATGGCGCGCGCGGTGCAGGAAATCTGGCCCGAGGTGAAGGTCACCATCGGTCCCGTCATTGAGCACGGCTGGTATTACGACTTCGACCGGGCCGAACCCTTCACGCCCGAAGACCTTGGCGCGATCGAGGCGAAGATGAAGGAAATCATCAACCGCCGCGACCCCGTCACCACCGACGTCTGGGACCGCGACCGCGCCATCGCCTTCTACAAGGCCAACAACGAACCCTACAAGGTCGAGCTGGTCGAGGCGATCCCCGCCGATCAGAAGATCCGCATGTACTGGCACGGTCACTGGCAGGATCTCTGCCGCGGCCCGCACCTGCAGAACACCGGCCAGCTTCCCGCAGACGCCTTCAAGCTGATGCGCGTTTCGGGCGCCTATTGGCGCGGGGATTCGTCCCGCCAGCAGCTCCAGCGCATCTACGGCGTCGCCTTCCAGAACCGCGACGACCTGAAGGCGCATCTCACCTTCCTCGAAGAGGCCGAAAAGCGCGACCACCGTCGGTTGGGGCGCGAAATGAACCTCTTCCACATGCAGGAAGAGGCCCGCGGCCAGGTCTTCTGGCACCCCAACGGCTGGACGATCTACACCACGCTTCAGGATTACATGCGCCGCAAGCAGCAGGCCGGCGGCTATGTCGAGGTGAACACCCCCCAGGTCGTCGACCGCAAGCTCTGGGTCGAAAGCGGGCACTGGGAGAAGTATCAGGAAAACATGTTCATCGTCGAAGTCGACGAAGAGCACGCCCGCGAAAAGGCGGTCAACGCGCTCAAACCCATGAACTGCCCCTGCCACGTGCAGATCTTCAACGTGGGCGTGAAATCGTATCGCGACCTGCCCCTGCGCATGGCCGAATTCGGCTCGTGTAACCGCTATGAACCCTCGGGCGCGCTGCACGGCATCATGCGTGTGCGCGGCTTCACGCAGGACGACGCGCATATCTTCTGCACCGAGGATCAGATCGAAGCCGAGACCCGCCGCTACATCGAATTCCTGTCCGACATCTACAGCGATCTGGGCTTCCCGAAATTCGAGGTGCTCTTCTCCACCCGCCCCGAAAAGCGGGCCGGTTCGGACGAGGTCTGGGACAAGGCCGAAGCCGCGCTTCTGGCCGCCACCCGTGCCGCCGGGATCGAACCCAAGGTGAACCCGGGCGAAGGCGCCTTCTACGGCCCCAAACTGGAATTCACGCTCACCGACGCCATCGGGCGCAAATGGCAATGCGGCACGCATCAGGTCGATTTCGTCCTGCCCGAACGGCTCGACGCCACCTATATCGGCCCTGACGGCGCGAAACACCGCCCTGTCATGCTGCACCGCGCCTGCCTTGGGTCGTTCGAGCGCTTCATCGGCATCCTGATCGAGGAACACGCAGGCAAGCTGCCCTTCTGGCTGGCGCCGCGTCAGGTTGTCGTCGCCTCGATCGTGTCCGAGGCCGATGATTACGTGCACGAAGTGGTCGCCACCCTGCGCCGCGCGGGCGTCCGGGCCGAGGCCGACATCCGGAATGAGAAGATCAACTACAAGGTCCGCGAACATTCGGTCGCGAAAGTGCCGGTCATCCTCGCCATCGGCCACCGCGAGGTCGAAGAGCGCACCGTCACCGTCCGCCGTCTGGGCGAAAAGGACACCTCGGTCCAGACGCTGGACGCTGTAACAAAGGACCTCGCCCGCGCCGCGACGCCGCCCGACCTGCTGTAACAATCGGCCCGCCCCAAGGCCAAGTGCCGGGGGCGGGCCTGAAACAAGCGCCCCTGTCACCCCGCGATTTCAATGACTTGCGCCTGCAGCTCTGCTGACGGTGGCTGACGGCGGCGTGACGCACGGCGTCGTGACTTCCCGGCGAGGGGCGCCGATGGCTAAGGTTCAGTCACCGGAACACGTAACCGTCAGTAACGAAGGAACCTGACCCATGTCCAACACGATCAAGACCCTTGCAGTCGCAGGCGCCGTCGCCGCAGCGTTCGCCAGCTACGGCACCACCGCCAGCGCGCAGGCCAAGGAAAAATGCTTTGGTATCGCGCTCGCCGGTGAGAACGGCTGCGCCGCAGGCCCCGGCACCACCTGTGCAGGCAGCTCGACCGTCGACTACCAGGGCAATGCCTGGAAACTGGTCGACGCCGGCACCTGCGTGACCATGGAAAAGGACGGCGGCCGCATGGGCTCGCTCGAGCCGCTCGACCGCGACCTGCCGAAGAGCTGATACCGACCTGAACGGGAAGGGCGGGGCAATCACCCCGCCCTTCTTCAAGGACCTGCCCATGCTCGATGCGACCCCCCGCCGTGACAGACTGCCCGCCGCACCCGGCGTCGGCTACAAGCCCCGGCACTTCGCCGCATTGCTGGACGATCCGGGCACGGTCCGCTGGCTGGAAATCCATGCCGAAAACTACATGGGCGACGGCGGCCGCCCGCATGCGCAACTGCGCGCCCTGTCCGAACGCTTTGCGCTGTCGGTGCATGGCGTGGGCCTGTCGATCGGCGGCGAAGGCCCGCTCGACCCCGATCACCTTGCCCGGCTGAAGCACCTCCTGGGTTGGCTCAACCCGGCAAGCTTTTCCGAACATCTCGCCTGGTCGACCCACGGGGCGGAATACCTCAACGACCTGCTGCCCCTGCCCTATACCAAGGCCACCCTGACCCGCGTCGCCGACCACATTGACGAGGTGCAGGAAGCGGTGGGCCGCACCATGCTGCTCGAGAACCCGTCAAGCTATCTCGCCTTCTCCGAGAGCACCTGGTCGGAAACCGATTTCCTCGACGAGATCGCGCGGCGCACCGGCTGCGGGCTGCTGCTCGACGTCAACAACGTCTTCGTCTCGGCCACCAATCTCGGCTACAGCCCACAGGGCTATATCGACGCCTATCCGCTGGAGCGCGTGGGCGAAATTCATCTGGCCGGGCACCACACCGATCAGGACGACCACGGCGCGCCCCTTCTCATCGACAGTCATGGTCGCGAAGTGGCCGACCCGGTCTGGGCGCTGCTGGATCACACGCTGGCACGGTCGGGGCCAAAGCCGCTGCTCATCGAATGGGATACCGACGTTCCCGACTGGTCCGTGCTGGCCGAGGAAGCCGCCCGCGCCGCCCGTGCCCTTGCCCGGATCGCGGTATGAACGTCGGACAGGACCAGTTCCGCGCGGCCCTTCTCGATGCCACGCAGCCCGTGCCCGAAGGTCTGACCGATGGTGCAGGCGCGCCCGCCGGACGGCGCTATTCAGTCTATCGCAACAACGTCGCCGTGTCCCTGACCGAGGCGCTGATCGAAGGCTTTCCCGTCGTCACCAAGCTTCTGGGCGAGGTGAACATGAAGGGCCTCGCCGGGCTCTACCTGCGCCGGCACCCGCCGACCTCGCCCATCCTCATGCTTTATGGCGACAGCTTTCCCGATTTTGTGGCGACGGTGCCGCAAGTGGCGCATCTGGGCTATCTGGCCGATGTCGCCCGGATCGACCTCGCGCTGCGGCACTCCTATCACGCCGCCGATGCCGACGCGGTCGATCCCGCCGCGCTCGCCGCGCTGCCGCCCGAGGCGCTGATCGCCGCGCGGCTCACGCTCGCGCCCGCGCTGCGGCTGATCCGGTCACCCTGGCCGATCCATGCGATCTGGCGCTTCAACACCGAAGACGGCGCGCCCAAACCGGAACCGGGCGGACAGGATGTTGCGGTCCTGCGCCCGGGTTTCGACCCCGAACCGCATCTTCTGCCCCCCGGAGGTGCCGCCTGCATCGCCGCGCTCATGTCAGGCGCGACGCTGGGCGAAGCCCATGACGCGGGCGTCACCGAAACACCCGAATTCGACCTGTCGCAGGTCCTGTCGATCCTGCTTGCAGGCGGGGCGATCTGCGACATTCACAAGTGAAGGCCCTCTCATGACAGCCCTGATCCAGCTTTACAATTCGGCCTTCGGCCGGTTCGGTTCCGACGCCGTGGTCACCACGCTGGCGCGCGCTGTCTTCCTTGCGGTGCTGGCGGTCTATTACCTGAACGCGGCGGGGATGAAGACCGAAGGCGGCTTCTTCACACCGTCCGCCGGTGGCTTTGCCCAGATCTTCCCGATGGCCGCCGACGCGGCACTTTACGACGTGGGGCAGATGACCGCCTTCCAGCGCCTCGTGGTCATCGCGGGCATGCTGGCGGAATACATCCTGCCCGTGCTTCTGGTGCTGGGCCTTTTCACCCGCGCCGCCGCACTCGGGGCCATCGGGCTTGTCGCCGTGCAGACGCTAGTCGACGTGACAGGGCACGGCGCGCCGCTGGGGAACTGGTTCGACACCTCGATCGGCCTTCTCGACGAACGCACGATGTGGGTCTTCCTGCTGCTGGTGCTGGTGCTGCGCGGGGCCGGGCCGATGTCAGTCGACCGCGCCCTCAAGATCACCTGACGCCTCAGAAATGCGCCTTCGGCTCGTCCGGCTTGCCGGCGGCGATGGCCATGACACCGCCCAGCGCCGCAAAGGCGATGGGGAACATGGTGAAGACCCCGAAGCCGAAGGCGTAATACATCCCCGCCGCCGAGACGAGCAGAAGCGCGCCGCCCCACAGCGCGCGCACCTTCGCCATCGCGCCGCCCGCGATCGCCAGCATCGGCGCCACCAGCGACATGAAGCGGATCAGGCCCACATTCTCGATCTGCTCGACCAGCCCCTCGATCTCGCCGAAGCGCTCCACCGCTTCGGTATAGCCGAAGCTGAAGAACCCCACGATCATCCCGATGATCCCCGCGATGATCCCCAGAACCATGGCCGCGCTGCGCATGGGCCGTTCCCTTCTGCTGCCTTGTCCCTACCTAAGCGGCGCCACCCGCCGCGCCAAGGGCCGATCTGACGGCGGGCGTCCAGCCCAGATGCATCCCGCCCGTATCGGTCACGATCAGCGGCCGCTTCATCAGCGCGGGATGCGCCGCCAGAAGCTGCGCGGGGTCATCTTGCCGCGCCGCCTCGGACAGGCCCCGCCATGTGGTCGAGCGCGTGTTGACCAGCGCCGCCCCGAATTGCGCGAGCGCCGCCTGCCGCAGGCTGTCGTCCATCGGCTCCTCCCGCAGGTCGATCAGCCGCGCGCCGGGCAGCGCGGCTTGCGCCTTGCGGCAGGTGTCGCAGGTCTTCAATCCATAGATCTTCATCGAAATCCCTCTTTTTTGGGCATCCGGCACGCAGAAGGGGCCAAATCTGCGTGACATTCTTGATTTTTCAGGGACCGGCCCGATCTCTTTGCGCAAGGGAAGTCTTCGCGCGGCACTCAACCGTATGCCTATGCTGCGGTCTGGTCGCGAAAGGCCTCCCGACATCGGAAGGTCGCGGGAAACGGCGACCGGCGCGCAAGACAGGAAGGAGACACGGATCATGCCGACAGGCACCGTGAAATGGTTCAACAGCACCAAAGGCTATGGCTTCATTGCCCCCGAAGACGGCGGCAAGGACATCTTCGTGCATATCTCGGCCGTCGAACGGTCGGGACTGAAGGGTCTCAGCGACAATCAGAAGGTCGCGTTCGACCTGCAGGACGGCCGCGACGGCCGCCCCATGGCGTCGGACATCAAGCTGCTCTGACCAGCGGTCAGCGGCAGCCCTTCGCACCCGCAGGGCAGTCATCGGCACGCACATGGCGCACCCGCGTCACCGTCGCCGTCGGATGCCGCATGGCCTGCTAATAGGTGATGTGCTGGTTCGGCTTGCCGCAGCAGATGATCCCCCCCGCCGTCACCGGCTGCAGGCCGGGGGGGCAGAAATTGTGCTGGGTGGCATAAGGCCAGTAATTCAGCTCCTTGGCCGAGACCCCGGCTCCGGACAGGCACAGCGCCGCGACCGCGGCAATCAGACGCATGTGAACGCGCATTTCCGTTCCCTTCATCGTTACGCACACAAACCACCCGCAGAATGACGGCGCACGGGCGGGGCTGTAAAGCCCTTTCTGGCAAGGACCCAACCCGCAAAACCGGACTATTCCCCGACCATCTCCTGAAACTCGCGCCATTCCCGCGCGCTCAATCCGCTTGTCTCCTGCGTGACCGCCTCGCCCTTCAGCATCCGCCGCATGCAGGCCATCATCTGTGCCGACATCGACACCGCGCCCAGCCGGTAATCCTCGAACGCGCGCCAGGCGAAGGGCACCCAGTCGGCCACGATCTTGCCGATCTCTTCGGCATAGACGCGGATCTCGTATTGCGCATGGAGATCGGCCCGCAGCCGCAGGAAGTGGAACAGGTTGTGCAGATCCACCTTCCAGTACCACTGGGTATAGATGTTCGCAGGCAGGTTCATGCGGGCAAGTTCGCGCGCGAGGCCCATCTGGCCCTCCTGGCTGATCATCGCCTCGTAACTGTCATAGGCGCGCGTGCTGTCCGCCTTGAGGATCTCGAGCACCCGCGCCGCCTCCTCCCCTTCCAGAACCACGCCCCGGCCCTGGTTGTTCACCTGCGACTGCGCGTTGATGTGTTCGGGCGCGGGGATATAGAACTCACGGTCCAGGATCGAATAGCGCGCGGAATATTCGTTCACGTTCGCCGTGCGGTGGCGGATCCACTGCCGCGCCACGAAGACCGGCAGCTTCACGTGCAGCTTGATCTCGCACATCTCGAAGGGCGTCGAATGCCAGTGCCGCATCAGGTAGCGGATCAGCCCCTCGTCGTTCTGCACCGATTTCGTGCCGCGCCCATAACTGACACGGGCCGCCTGACAGATCGCCGCGTCGTCGCCCATATAGTCGATGACCCGCACGAACCCATGGTCGAGAACGGGCTTGGCCTCATACAGATGTGCCTCGATCCCCGGCGCCACGGTGCGGCGCGTGGGCGTCAGGGCGGCGCGGGTTTCGGCGATCTCGGCCTGTTGTTCGGGCGTCAGCGGCATGGCGGTTCTCCTGACTTGGCCGAATCTCTTGCGGCCCCCAACCATATCTTGGAGGGGCCCGCCCGAAAACCACTATATGCTGGTCACCTTCGCGCCACGATTTATCCACAGCTTTGTGGAATACATTGACTTTTCACTCCAACAGTCGGATTCTTCGCGCAAAAGAAGATAAAAATTGTCTTTTGACGAGGTTGAGGCAGATGAAGCAGTTCTGGGCAGGCGCCTGCGCTGTTGCCGTGCTTGCCGCATGCGGCGACGGCAACCCGTTCACAGGCGGCACGACGACTGCGCCCACGGCACCCGGGGCGGGTACGACCGTTCCCGCGAATGTGCAGGGCGATGTCGCCAGTTTTACCTATGATCCCGGCACCGGCACGCTGACGGTCAACGGCCTTACGGCGGATGCCGATGCGCTGAACGGCACCTATGTG
Source organism: Aestuariivita sp. (assembly GCA_018401465.1). GTDB lineage: Bacteria > Pseudomonadota > Alphaproteobacteria > Rhodobacterales > Rhodobacteraceae > JAGYKE01. The sequence continues at coordinate 1,558,339 of JAGYKE010000004.1, read as the reverse complement.
CGAAAGCCCGCGCTCGACCGGCCCGGCTATGTCGCCTATGCGATCCAGGGCTCGCCCACCGAACGCCATGTCACCGCCTTCGTGCAGCAATACGACAATACACGCGCGGGCATCTTCGTTTTGGGCGGGCAGTTCGGCGCCTATTTCGGCGGTGGTCTCTACGGCCGCGACGGCGCCTATGATCCCGGCACGGGCGTTGTGCAATATGGCGGCAACTACATCGGGCTGACCAACGTGGCCGGAGATCCGGGCGATCTGCTGCCACCGCCCGCCGGTACGCCCGTGGGCCTGCTGCCACGGCAGGCGGGCGAAGTGACGGGCACCATCCTCATCACCGCCGACTTCACCGACAGTGCCGTCGAAGGCCGCGTGACCGATCGCGTCTTCGCCGATACCGGGGTGGCCCTTGAAGATATCGATCTCGACGCTGCGGCCATACAGGCGAACGGATCGTTTTCGGGCTCCGTTTCGCGCAACAACATCTCGCGCGGCAACTTCGGCGGAATCTTCGGCGGCACGGATTCGCGCGTGATCGCCGGATCGCTGTTTGCCCAGGATCACATCAACGCCTTCACCGACGAAGAGGAACACGGACTCTTCGTGCTGGTCCAGTGCGGCACCCCCGGCGCCAGCCCGATCTGCCCCTAAGTGGCGCGATGCGGCACGCGCTGGCCTGCCTCGCGCTGCTTCTGGGTCTGGGCGGGACAGCGCTGGCCGAACCGGTCAGCCTGACGACCGACCAGACCCGCGCGCTCGCGCGTGCGGCGCTTGAACGCGGCGACACGGGCACCGCCATCGCCGCAGCGCGGGGGCTGCTGCAGGCCGATCCAAAGGACGCCTATGCCTATTTCATCCTGTCCCACGCCCATGCCGCGCAGGGCGAGCTGACGCTGGGCCGCAAGGCCGCCGCCTATGCCTTTCGCCATGCCGAAACCACCCCCGACAAGGTGAGCGCGGGCGAACAGGCCGCCCGGCTTGCCGCCGCGCAGGACCGGCCGGGCCTCGCCCAGATCTGGCTGCGGCGCACCGCGATCCACGTCCGCGACCCCGCCGCCAAGGACCGAATGGCGCGCGACTATCACCACTTGCGGCAGGTCAACCCGGTCTCCTTCAACCTTGTCACCTCGGTCCGCCCGTCGAGCAACGTCAACAACGGCGCGGATTCAAGCCTTCAGGTCATCGAAGGCATTCCCGTCACCGGCATCCTGTCGGGCGCGGCACAGGCGCTGTCGGGCACCATCGCCACGGCTGATCTCGCTCTTGGCTATCGGCTGCGGGCGACCGAGACGGGGCGCACCACGCTGGGGCTGCGGCTTTACACGAGGCATGTCGCCCTGTCGTCCGAAGCGCAGGCGCTGGCACCCACCTTGCGCAATTCGGACCTGTCTTCGCAGGTGGCCGATCTGGCGCTGCACCATGTGGGCCGCGCGGCGCGGGGCACATGGGGCGCGCAGGGTGCCGTCGGGCAGACGCGGTCGGGCGGGCAATCGGTCTATCGCTTCGTGCGGCTGGGCGGCCACCGCACACTGCCCTTCGGACAGACCGGCGCGTTCACCTTCCGCGCCGCCGTCGAGGACCGGCTGAGCCTGTCGGGCACGCGCTACGATTCCACCGCGCGCACCTTCGGGCTGAGCTATGCGTACCGGTTTCAGGGCGGGGACCGGATGGCACTGTCGCTGGGCCTGCGCGACACGGACGCGGTCTTCCGCAACGACATGGCGCAGACCCTGTCGCTGCGCGCGGCCTACAGCCCTGGTCGCCCTTTGGGGCCGGTGACGCTCGACGCCGCGGTGACGCTTGGATACGAGGACCGGCCCTTCTTCCGCTCGGGCCTCTTCGTCGTGCCGGGCGGGCGGCAGGACCGCTCGGCGCTCGCGGACCTCACCATGACTTTCCGGGACTGGGATTATGCGGGCTTCGTGCCCTCGCTCCAATTGCGCGCGGCGCGCACGCGGTCGAACGACAGCCGCTTCACCACGCGCGAGATGTCGCTGTCCTTCGGGATCACATCGCGTTTCTGAGCACTGGTCCCCGTCGCAGGACGCGTTAGGATCACAGACGGCAACACAAGGAAGGACCAGCCCCATGACGATCCGTTATCTTCACACCATGGTCCGGGTGAAGGACCTCGAGGCCTCGATGGCCTTCTACGCGCTTCTCGGCCTGCAGGAGACGCGGCGCTATGACAGCGAACAGGGCCGCTTCACGCTTGTCTTCATGGCCCCCCCGGGTCAGGAGGACTGCCCAGTCGAGCTGACCTACAACTGGGACGGCGACGACGGCCTCCCGTCCGACAGCCGCCACTTCGGCCATCTCGCCTATGCGGTCGACGACATCCACGCCACCTGCGCCCACCTGATGGAGAACGGCGTGACCATCAACCGCCCCCCCCGCGACGGGCGCATGGCCTTCGTGCGGTCGCCCGACAACATCTCGGTCGAACTGCTTCAGAAGGGCAATCCCCTGCCGCCCGCCGAATCCTGGGCCAGCATGGGCAATACGGGGCATTGGTGACAGCGCGGCGCGCGACCTCTGGGACAAGCCCCGGCGGCCCCTGCCGCGCCCGGGGATGAGGCGCGCGCGCCCGGCCGCGGCCGCACTTGCGGCGCTCGCGCTCTGGGGCGCGCAGGCGGCGGCGGCCTGCCGACAGGCGCTGGTCCTCGCCCTCGACGTGTCGGGATCGGTCGATGCGGGGGAATACCGGCTGCAACTCGACGGTGTCGCGAGCGCCCTGCAGGACCCGGGCGTGCGCGCGCGCATCCTCGCCATGCCGCAGGCCCCGGTCGATCTGGCCATCTTCGAATGGTCCGAAGCCGGGCACATGCCGCTGTTGATCGGTTGGACGACGCTGTCCGACGACGCCGCCATAGACGCGGTCGCGGACCGCCTGCGCACCACCCGGCGCAGCCCCGCGCCCCCCGGCACCGCGCTGGGGCATGCGATGGAACGGGGCCTTGCGCTGCTCGACGAACGGCCCGCCTGCTGGAAGCGCACCCTCGACGTATCGGGCGACGGGCAGCGCAACATCGGCCCCCATCCGCGCGACATGAAGCCCGCGCTGACGGCTGCCGGGGTCACCGTCAACGCGCTGGTCATCGGCGCGGACAACCCCGGCATCGGCGATGCCCGGCAGGCCGAAATCGCCGAATTGTCGAGCTATTTCCGCACTAACGTCATCATCGGTGCCGATGCCTTCGTCCAGACCGCGTTGGGGTTCGAATCCTATGCAGACGCCATGCGGCGCAAGCTCCTGCGCGAACTCGATGGCTTCGTCTTCTCGGCGCTCGGCCCCGACGGGCCGCGGGGACGCCGCGATCAATAGATGTAGCGGATCTGGTCGGTCCAGAACCGCTCCATCCGGCGCAGCGCGCCCGCCACGTCGTCAAGGCCCAGCCGGTCGAGCACCGAGCGGTCTTCCAGCGTCGCGGCATGGCGGCGGAACAGCTGCGCGACAATATCGCGGATCTCGCGCCCGCGCGGCGTCAGGCGAACGCGGACCGACCGGCGGTCGATCTCGCAGCGCTGGTGATGCATGTAGCCCATGTCGACCAGCTTCTTGAGATTGTAGCTGACATTGCTGCCCTGGTAATAGCCGCGCGTCTTCAATTCGCCCGCCGTCACCTCGTTCTCGCCGATGTTGAACAGCAACAGCGCCTGAACCGCGTTGATTTCCAGCACGCCCAGCCGTTCGAATTCATCCTTGATGACGTCGAGCAGCAGCCGGTGCAGGCGTTCCACCAGCGACAGCGTTTCGAGGTAATGCGCAAGTTGGGCACGGTCGGCCCCGGCGGCAGGGTTCGCTTCCATGTTCATGTCCGTCTCCGGCATCGACTGATCCGGGCGGACAATGACCGCAATTTCCCAACAACCGGTTAAGCGCTGCCTGCCTCCGGTCGGGCGGGGTCGGCGAGGCTTGCCTTTATGTCGGCGATCAGCGCGGACAGCGCCGCGGGCGGCACCGCCTGCCCGGTGACCCAAGCGTAAAGGTCGTGATCGTTCTCTTCCAGCAGCGCGTCGTAAAGGTCGAGTTCGGACGGCCCAAGCGCCGCCAACCGCAGCCCGGCATAGCGGTCGAGGATAAGGTCCATCTCCTTGATCCCGCGCCGCATCGACCGCATGCGCAGGCGCTTGATCCGGGCCTCGTGTGTCTCGCTCATGATTGCACCTCGCCCAGAAGATCGCTCAGGCGCTGCTCCATCTCGGCCACGCGCGCCTCGGCGGCGGCCAGATCGGCACGCAGGCGGCCCAGATCGGCAATCATCGGGCGCAGACGCCGCAACGCGACCTCACCCTCCTCGGCGGGCGCGTCCACGCCGGGGCCACCGGTACCGGTCAGAAGCCAAGGCAGCGACACGTTCAGCACCCCCGACAGCATCGACAGCTTGTTCGACCTGGGTTCGTCCTGGTCCTCTTCCCAGGCGATGATGGTATCAAGCCGCACGCCCAGACGTTCGGCCAGTTCCTCCTGTGTCAGACCGGCCACCTGACGCGCGCCTGCCATGCGGTCGCCGAAGGTGGCGGCGTCGGGGCCATACCAGTCGAAATCGCTGTCGGACACGGGGGATCACTCCTTTGGGGTCTTACGGCTTGAACGGGTTCGGGTCGGACCTTAAGACAAACGGACGGGACAGGCAAACAGGGCACGGCGATGGATCTGCTTTCGACCACTTTGGCGCGGGTCAAGCCCTCGCCCACCGTCGCGGTGACCGCGCTTGCCGCCGAATTGCGGGCGGCGGGGCGCGACATCATCAGCCTCGGCGCGGGCGAACCCGATTTCGACACGCCGCGCCATATCCGCGAGGCAGGCATCGCCGCGATCGAGACGGGCAAGACGCGCTACACCACCGTCGACGGGATCGCCGAATTGAAGCAGGCCGTCTGCCGGAAATTCGCGCGGGAGAACGGGCTGACCTACACGCCCGCGCAGGTCAGCGTCGCCTCGGGCGGCAAGCAGATCCTCTACAACGCGCTCATGGCCACGCTGAACCCGGGCGACGAGGTCATCATCCCCGCCCCCTACTGGGTCAGCTATCCCGACATGGTGCTGCTGGCCGGCGGCACGCCGGTGGTGATCGAGGCAGGCGTCGACGCGGGCTTCCGCATCACGCCCGACCAGCTCGAGGCCGCGATCACACCGAAGACCAAGTGGTTCATCTTCAACTCGCCCTCGAACCCCACGGGCGCGGGATATGACCGCGCGGCGCTGAAGGGTCTGACCGACGTGCTGATGCGCCACCCCCATGTCCAGGTGATGACCGACGACATGTACGAACACCTCGTCTTCGACGCGTTCGAATTCTGCACGCCCGCGCAGGTGGAACCAAAGCTTTACGACCGCACGCTTACCTGCAACGGCGTCTCGAAAGCCTATGCCATGACAGGCTGGCGCATCGGCTATGCGGCGGGCCCCGAGAAACTGATCGCGGCCATGCGCAAGGTGCAGTCGCAATCCACCTCGAACCCCTGCACGATCAGCCAATGGGCGGCGGTCGCGGCGCTTGACGGCCCGCAGGACTTCCTCGCCGATTTCCGCACCATCTTCCAGCGCCGCCGCGACCTTGTGGTCGCGGCGCTGAACGCCATTCCCGGCATCACCTGCCCGGTGCCCGAAGGCGCCTTCTACGTCTATCCGTCCATCGCCGGGCTGATCGGCAAGACCTCGGCAGGCGGTGCCAAGATCGCCACGGACGAGGATTTCGTGACGGCCCTGCTCGAGGAAACCGGCGTCGCCGTGGTCTTCGGCGCGGCCTTCGGGCTCTCGCCCAATTTCCGCATCAGCTATGCGACTTCGGACGACGCGCTGACCGAGGCCTGCGCGCGGATCGCGGATTTCTGCGCGGGGCTGAGGTGACGCAGCGATGACCGATCTGCCCGAATATTATTTCCGGGTGCGCGAGAACGGCGCGCTGGTCTTCCGGGTGGATACCGAAAACCGCCAGCGCCGCATCGAGATGGACCAGATCGCCGTCGTCAACATCCGCAACGGCGAGATCAAGCCCCATGGCGACCGCAGCCTGAGCGACGAGGATCTCGACGTCATCCAAGCCTGGATGGCCGAACGTGCCGAGCTGCTGGCCCGGCGCGACATCGACGACATCTTCCGCGCGGTCGATTACATGAACACCACCGCCCAATGGGCGCAGTCGAAGGCCAGCCCCGAACAGCTCGACGCCGTGACCGATGCGCTGCTTTTGGCGATGCACGACCTGCGGTCGGTCCTCGTGCGCAAGAAGGCAGAACGGCTCATGACCCCGGGCGACGCTCCGGACGGGGAGTGAGGGAGGGGGGCTCTGCCCCCCGGCCTGCGGCCTCCCCCCGGGATATTTGTGAACCCGAAGAAGCAGGATACGCGCGCTCAGGCGGCGGGCGGCGCGCCCACGCTGCGGATCGACTTGCGCCAGAAGCGCAGCATGAGAAGGACCCCGGCGCAGGCCAGCCCTGCGACCAGGCCCAGCCAGATGCCGATCCCGCCAAGCCCGAGGGGAAAGCCGAGGATGTAGGAGGCGGGCATGCCCACCGCCCAGTAGCTGAGTGCCGCGATGATCATCGGCTGGCGCGTATCCTGCACCCCGCGCAGAAGGCCCAGCGCGATCACCTGCGCGCCGTCCACCAGCTGGAACAGCGCCGCCACCGCCAGAAGGCCGATGCCGGTGGCGATGATTTGGGGCGCGGCGGGGTCGCCGTCTTCGAGGAAGACCGCGATCAGCGGTTCGGGAAAGATCAGGAAGGCCGCGATGGTCACCAGCGCCGCGGCCAGCGACAGCCCGATCACCGCATGCCCGCCGCGCGCCATCTGCACCCGGTCGCCCAGCCCGAAGGCGGTGCCTGCCCGCACGGTCGCGGCATTCGACAGCCCCAGATGCAGCATGAAGGCGGCCGAGGCCAGCTGCACCGCCACGCCATGCGCGGCCAAGGGCACGGTGCCGAGCCAGCCCATCATCATGGCGCTCGCGGCGAAAAGCGACACTTCCGACAGGTTGGTCAGCCCGATGGGCAGGCCAAGGCGGAAGACGCGCGAGAACATCTCCCAGTCCGGGCGCCAAAGCCGGCGGAACAGGTTGTGCTGCGGCAAGACGACGATGGCATAGACCACCACCCCCAGAAGCGACACGCCCTGCGTCACGATCGAGGCGATGGCCGCCCCCGTCAGCCCCAGTTCCGGCGCACCCCAGTTGCCGAAGATCAGTGCCCAGTTGGCCACGCCATTGACCAGCGCCGCCACGACCAGCGTCCAGAGCACGATCTGCGTGCGCTCCATCGCGGCGAGGTAGGACTTGATCACCATGACCAGAAGCGCCGGGAAGATGCCCCAGCCCGCCACCCGCAGATAGGCCGCCGCATCGGCGGCGACGCCCGGGTCCTGCCCCAGCGCCAGCAGGATCGGCTCGGAAAACCACAGAAGTGGCATCGAGGCCGCCGCAAACAGCACCGACAGCCACAGCCCCATCCGGGTGACGCGCCGCAGGCTTGTTTCGTCGTCTTCAGCGGCGAAGGCCGCGACCATGGGCATCACCGCCCAGGCAAAGCCCGAACCCATCAGGAAGAGCACGAAGAAATACGTCCCCGCCAGCGTGATCGCCGCCAGCGCCTCGACCCCGTACCAGCCCAGCATGACCGCATCGGTCAGCCCGATGGCAAACTGCGCCAGGTGCCCGCCGATCAGCGGCAGACCCAGCGCCAGGATCGCGCGGATATGGGCCTTGTATGTGATCGTATCGCGGGCCATGGCCCAGCGCTAGACCGAACCGCGCGCGGCGGCAAGCCTGTCAGATCAGGCGCAGCGTTACTTGCGTCGCGGCCACGGCAATCACCGCGCCGGCCGTCAGTTCCAGAACGGCGGTCGCGCGCAGCGCGCCCTGCCCTTCGAACCGCTGCAGCGCGCCTTCGCGGAACAGCGCCGCAGCCAGCGCCACGGCGACGGTGACGCAGGCAGTGCCCAGCGCCATCGCCAGCGTCCCCGCGATCCCCACCGCCGCGATCCCCATCTGCCAGGTCAGGATCAGCACAAAGATCGCACCCGTGCAGGGCCGCGCGGCCACCGCGCCGATCACCGCCAGCGCATCGCGCAGCGACGTGACCCGCGCCGCCTCCTCGGCCGTCGGCCCGTGGCGGTGCCCGCAGGTGTCGCAATGCCCATCCGGCCCGTGATGGTGGTCATGCGCCACCGCCCGCAGCGCCCAGAGCCGCCGCGCCCCGCGCAGCGCCAGCCACAGCCCGACCACCGCGATCAGCCCGTAGGAGAGCGGCGCAAAGATGCCTTCCGCCGCGCCCACCATCCGTTCGCGCCCCCAGCCCAGAAGCCAGAGCGCCCCATAGACCAAAACGACCGCCGTGGCCGCCTGCGCCAGCGACGACGCCAGCGCCAGCACCGACAGCCGCAGCACCGGCACCCGGCGCGCCACGCCATAGCCGCCGATCACCAGCTTGCCATGCCCCGGCCCCGCCGCATGAAACACGCCGTACGCGAAACAAAGCCCCATCAGCGCGCCCATCGCCCCGGGATCGCCCGCACGCAGGGCCCGCAGCGCCCGCGCCATGGCGTTCTGCGCATCGCGCTGGCCTTCCATGGCAGCGCGCGCGACCTCATCGGCGCCGCCGAAGCCCCACAACCAGACCGCCAGCGCCGCAACAGCCACGGCCCCCGCCCAGATCAGCCCGCGCATCGGATCACCACCGTGTCGGCAAAGGCCTCGCCCACTTCGGGAAAGGCCTCCTCGACCTGATCCGAGGGCAGGGCATAAAGCAGTTCCTCGACCAGGCTGTAGGCCCGGTCGAGATCGGCGGGCGTGACCTGCGCCGCGCAGCCGCCGGTGACGGTGACGCCGCCCGACAGTTCATAGGCGGTATAGAAGGTCGGGTCATAGGCGCGCAGGATCAGCCCATCGGCGGTGACAGGCTCGGCCAGCGGGCGGAAATGGGTCGTCACGATCTGCCCGTCATGCACCTTCACGCCCCGCCCCTCGGGCGCGCCGAGCCGGACCGGGACCTCGCCCGAGGTGAGGTAGAGATCACCCTCGTAGCCTTCGATCCAGTTCAGGTCGAACCCGTCGAGAAAGCGCAGCTCCTCCTCCGTCAGCTCTCCGTCATAGTCGCTGTCGAGGCGCAGGTCCTCGAAGGTGAGCATGGTGTAAAGCTCGTCATAGGCCCAGCGCACCTCGACCCCGGTGGCGCGGCCCGTCTCGTCGATCACCAGCGTCAGCGCGGTCTGGATGAAGATGTGCGGATGCGCCGCCCCGGCCACGGGGGCAGCCGCCGCCAGAACGGCCAGCAGGGCAGAGCGGGCAAGGCGTGGCAGGCGGATCATGGAGCAAGATTTAAGCCCTGCCCCCGCCACGCGCAAGCGCGCGCCCTATCGGGCGGCGCGGGTGTCCGGGTGCAGCGCGGTGCCCAGAATATGATCCGACCGCTGGATGACGTGATGCGCCTGCCCCACGATCAGCGGATCGGGCTGGCCCACCAGCGCCACATCCTTGCCCGGATAGTCGAGCGAGGCGAGGAAATGCTTCATGCAATTGATCCGCGCGCGCTTCTTGTCGTTCGACTTGACCACGGTCCAGGGCGCATCGGCGGTGTCGGTGTAGAAGAACATCGCCTCCTTCGCCTCGGTGTAATCGTCCCACTTTTCGAGGCTCGCCTTGTCGATGGGCGACAGCTTCCACTGCTTCAGCGGATCGGTCTCGCGCGCCAGAAAGCGCGTGCGCTGTTCGTCCTGCGTGACCGAGAACCAGTATTTGTAAAGCCGGATGCCCGATCGCACGAACATCCGTTCAAGCTCGGGCGTCTGCCGCATGAATTCGAGGTATTCGTTCGGCTGGCAGAAGCCCATGACGCGTTCCACGCCCGCGCGGTTGTACCACGACCGGTCGTAGAAGACCATTTCGCCGCCCGTGGGCAGGTGTTCGATGTAGCGCTGGAAATACCATTGCCCGCGTTCGACGTCCGACGGCTTGTTCAGTGCCACGACACGGGCGAAGCGGGGGTTGAGGTGTTCCATGTAGCGCTTGATCGTGCCGCCTTTGCCGGCCGCATCGCGCCCTTCGAACAGGATCACGAATTTCTGCCCCGTCTCCTGCGCCCAGAGCTGGACCTTGAGCAGTTCCGCCTGAAGCTGCGCCTTGATCGCCTCGTATTCGACCCGGCCCATGCGACTGCGATAGGGATATCGGCCAGTCTCGAAGGCGCGGCGCACCTCGTCGGCGGTCGGCACATGCGGCGACGGCGTGCGGCGGCGCGCGGGGCGGGGCGCGAGGGGCGTGTCGGTCACCGGGGTGGCGGGCGCGTCGGCCACCGGGGCGACATCGGGCTTGCTGAGGATGTCGGTCACGGCTGTCCCTTTCGTCTTGTTGCAGAGCCAGCCCGTGGCACGAATATCGCCTGCCTGCGTTGACATGGCGCAAGTCTGCGCAATGATCAGCACCATGACCCAAAACCGCATCGACCGCCGCGACGCGACCGTGCCGCCCCTTGTGCCCGCCGCGCACGCCGTCGGCTTCCGCGCCCTTGCCCTCCCGGGGCTGGACGGGTGCCACCTGCCCTGCGCGCTGTGGTATCCGGCGGCGCCCGGGTCGGCACCGGGCATCGCCCATGACACATTGATCCGCGACGGGGTGACGCCCACGCGCCTGCAGGGCAGCGCAACAGAGGGGGCAGCGCCCGCAGCGGGGCCAAGGCCGCCGCTGGTGATCATCTCGCACGGCTATCCCGGCAACCGCTTCCTCATGTCCCATTTCGGCGAAGCGCTGGCGGCACGCGGGCTTGCCTGCGCCGCGATCGACCATCCGGGCAGCACCTATGACGACCAGCGCGGCTTTTCCGAGACGCTCTGTTACCGCCCGCTCGACCAGCGCGCGGCGCTCGATGCGCTGGCGCAAGACGGGTCGGTCGATGCCTCCCGCGCCGCCGTCATCGGCTATTCCATGGGCGGCTACGGCGCGCTCGTCTTCGGGGGCGCGGGGCTGACGCAAGCGGCGGTCGGGGACGCATGGCCTGGCCCTGCGATGGACCTTGCCCGCCACCGCGCGGGCAGCGCCACCCATGCCGCCCTGAGCGACCCGCGCATCAAGGCCATCGTCGCCATCGGCCCCTGGGGCAATCACCGCGGCCTTTGGGACGCGCAGGGCCTTTCGGGCATGGACAAACCGCTCCTCCTCCTCGCGGGCAGCCGCGATGACATCTCGGACTACGCCGCGATGCGCGGCATCTGGGCGGGCGTCGCGGGGCCTGCCGATCTGCTTACCTTCCACGGCGCGGGCCACAACGCCGCCGCCCCCATCCCCGCCCCTGCCGAGGCGATGCACCCCTCGCCCCATCTCGACTTCCTGCCCGCCGAACATTACCGCGATCCCGTCTGGGACAGCGTGACGATGAACACCCTCGCGCAGGAGGTCGTGGCCGCCTTCCTGTTAGCCCATCTGTCAGACGGCCCCGCCGACTGGCGGCCCGGTGCCGACTGGCTGGCCGCAGCACCGCACTCCCTGACGCTGGAGGGCCGATGACCCCCCGCACCGGAACCCTGACGCTGAACGGCTGGCCCTTCCACCTGCGCCACTGGGGCCATGAGGACCTGCCCAAGCTCCTCGTGCTGCACGGCTTTCCCGAATACGGCGGCGCGTGGGACGAACTCGCCCCCCTCCTTGCCCACCGCTTCCACTGCATCGCGCCCGACCAGCGCGGATACGGGCAAACGGGCGGCCCCGACGACATCCGCGCCTATTCCGGCCCGCGCCTCACCGCCGACATGGCGGCGCTGATCGACGCACTCGGCGGCCCCGTCACCGTTCTGGGCCATGACTGGGGTGCCGCCGTCGCCTATGGGCTGGCCATGTGGCACCCGCATCTTGTCGACCGGCTGATCATCGCCAACGGCGTCCATCCCGGCCCCTTCCAGCGGGCGCTGGCGGCGGGCGGGGCGCAAACCAAAGCCTCGCAATACATCCACTACCTGCGCGCGGAAGGATCGGAAGACCGCCTTGCCGCGAACGACTTCGCGAAACTCATGGCGCTCTTTTCCGCCAACATGGACCTGTCCTGGCTGACAGGCGACCGCCTCGCCGCCTACAAGGCCGAATGGTCCCGCCCCGGGCGGCTCAAGACCATGATCCACTGGTACCGCGCCACGCCGCTGGTCGTCGCCACACCCGGCCAGCCCGTCGCCGACCCGCCAACGCTCCCCAAAGCCCGCTTGCACGTCCCCCAGCCCCACCTTCTCGTCTGGGGCGAAAACGACACCGCCATCCTGCCCGAAGCGACCGAAGGGCTCGAAGATTACGCCCCCCACCTCACCCGCGTCACCATCGCGGACGCCGATCACTGGCTGCACCACCAGCAGCCCGAGCGGCTTGCCCGCGCCATCCTCGACTGGACCGCATAAGGGCGAAACCGCTTCCACCGCGCCCCCGCCGCTGCCATAATGCCTGCCAATCAACAAGAAGCAGAGCAGCCATGGCCGACGACCTTCTGTCCGACACGACCTATGACGCCTCCTCGATCGAGGTGCTGGAAGGGCTGGAACCCGTCCGCAAGCGCCCCGGCATGTATATCGGCGGCACGGACGAACGCGCGCTCCACCACCTTGTCGCCGAAATCCTCGACAACTCGATGGACGAAGCCGTCGCAGGCCACGCCACAAGGATCGAGGTGGAGCTGAACGCCGATCACTCCGTCACCATCCGCGACAACGGCCGCGGCATCCCCGTCGATCCGCACCCGAAATTCCCCGGCAAAAGCGCTTTGGAAGTCATCCTCTGCACCCTTCACGCGGGCGGCAAGTTCTCGGGCACGGCGTATGAGACGTCAGGCGGCCTCCACGGCGTCGGCGCCTCGGTCGTCAATGCGCTGAGCGATTCCATGATCGTGCAGGTCGCCCGCGACAAGGTCATCTGGGAACAGCGCTTTTCCCGCGGCGTCCCCCAAGGCCCCGTCGAAAAGGTCGGCACCGCCCAGAACCGGCGCGGCACCAGCGTCACCTTCCACGCCGACGAACAGATCTTCGGCCACCACCGCTTCAAGCCCGCGCGCATGTTCCGGTCGATCCGGTCCAAGGCCTATCTCTTCTCGGGCGTGGAAATCCGCTGGAAAACCGCCATCGACGACGGCGAGACGCCGCTTGAGGCCACGTTCCACTTCCCCGGCGGCCTGTCTGACTACCTGACCGAGACGCTGGGCACCGCCTCCACCTATGCCGACCGCCCCTTCGCGGGAACCGTCAGCTTTCAGGAAAAATTCAACACGCCGGGCAAGGTCGAATGGGCGATCAACTGGACGCCCGCGCGCGACGGCTTCATCCAGTCCTACTGCAACACCGTCCCCACCCCCGAAGGCGGCACGCACGAGGCCGGCTTCTGGGCCGCGATCCTCAAGGGCATCCGCGCCTATGGCGAGTTGGCCTCCAACCGCAAGGCCGCGCAGATCACCCGCGAAGATCTGGTGGCGGGCGGCTGCGCGCTGGTGTCGTGCTTCATCCGCGAACCCGAATTCGTGGGCCAGACCAAGGACCGCCTTGCCACCGTCGACGCCGCGCGGCTGGTGGAAAACGCCGTGCGCGACCATTTCGACAACTGGCTCGCCGCCGACACGAAATCCGCCGGAGCGATCCTCGATTTCCTTGTCCTGCGCGCCGAAGAACGGCTGCGCCGCCGGGCCGAAAAGGAAACGCAGCGCAAATCCGCCACCAAGAAACTCCGCCTGCCCGGCAAGCTGGTCGATTGTTCGCAAAACAACCGCGACGGCACCGAAATCTTCATCGTCGAAGGCGACAGCGCAGGCGGGTCCGCCAAGATGGCGCGCAACCGCAACACGCAGGCGCTTTTGCCGCTCAAGGGCAAGATCCTGAACGTGCTGGGCGCGGCCTCGAACAAGCTGGGGTCCAACACCGAGATTTCCGATCTGACCCAAGCCCTTGGCGTCAGCCTCGGCACGCGCTTCAACATCGACGATCTGCGGTATGAAAAGGTCATCATCATGACCGACGCCGACGTGGACGGCGCGCATATCGCGGCGCTGCTGATGACCTTCTTCTTCACCCAGATGCGCCCGCTGATCGACAAGGGGCACCTCTACCTCGCCTGCCCGCCGCTCTTCCGCCTCACGCAAGGGGCCAAGCGCGTCTATGCGCTGGACGAGGCCGAGCGCGACCTGTGGCTGGCCAAGGGCCTTGGCGGCAAGGGCAAGATCGAGGTCAGCCGCTTCAAGGGTCTGGGCGAAATGGACGCCAAGGACCTCAAGGAAACCACGATGGACCCGGGCAGCCGCAAACTGATCCGCGTCACCATCGACGAGGACGAACCCGGGGAGACCGGCGATCTGGTGGAGCGCCTGATGGGCAAGAAGCCCGAACTGCGGTTCCAGTATATTCAGGAGAATGCTAGGTTCGTGGAGGAGTTGGATGTGTGATTTGTAATGAGGGAGTAGGACGTGCACCCAACACTAGTTGAAACAATGCTCCCTGCCAGGTTATTGGTAAGTATTGGAATTTATCTTCAATCTGCAGCTCACCTTGAGTTGACGATCTGGCAGATCGTAAAGATTGCAGAAGGTGTAGATGAGACCTCTCAAGAACAATTAGTGAAATCCCTTGAGATTAAGAGAATCACCAGATCATTGGTTAATAAATTACGCCGCTGCAGCAAAAAATGCAAACCGGGTTTAGCTCTACGAATCATTCATCTAGCCGAAGAGATCGAAATCGGTCTTGAAAACAGAAATCTTGCTGCTCATGGAGCATTTTTCTTTGATCAGTCTTCTGGTGCGGTTCGAGTAGCTCACTACTTTCCTAGGGGACAGAAAGCTAACCGCCAGTGGTTTGAGTATGGCGAAGTGATCCCAGACAGAGTTATAAATACCGCAATCGAAGAGATTGACTTATTGCTCCGAGAAGCAGTCGATATACGCAGCACCCTACAAAAAGGGAAGTCAGCCTAGTTTGCGTAGGGTGGGTGAAACCCACCATTCGCCCTCTCCACTATCCCCGCGCCCGACCCGAGGGCGGGGGCGGAACGCGCCCGCCCTGGGGGGCGGGTCGGGCGCGTGCGCGATGCTCTGCATCGCGCATCTGGTGGAAACGGCGCGCGTCGATAGACACACGGGCTTCCTGCGGCCCCCTTGCCGCCGCTCCCCGCACTCCTTACCTTCCCTGTTGCGGCCCCGGCCAAGTCCCGGGACCCCGCACCCAAGGGTTCATCGCCCTGGCCCCGGCCAGGCCACCCTGACCCCTCGGCACGACCCCGCGCGGCATGTCGCCCACGGGGGGGTCTGTCAGGAGAAATCTCATGTCCAAGGAAAAGAACCGCGGCAATCGCGAGACGAAGAAACCCAAGAAGGAAAAGCCCAAGGTCCTCGCCACGGCGAATTCGAATCTGGGCAAGAACACGCCTTCCATCTCCGGAAAGCAGGTCAAGTAGACCCCGGGGCCCGGACGGGACGCCGTAGGCCGGGCTATAGGCCGGGCTTGAGCCCGGCCTGCCCGGTTAGACCCAAGGCGGCCCGTGCCGGGCCAAGGCCCGGCCCACATCCCCGCACGCCCCCCACCTGACGCAGATCAAGGCCCCCGCCCCTCACATCCGTTATCCGGAATGTGAACAGATCAAGGAGGCCCCCATGACCACCCCCCAAACCCAAGCCGAAGACCATCTCACAATCATCAACGTCCCCGAAGCGGTGGGCGTCTTCGACACGTTCGAAACCCTGCAGGCCGCCTTCTACGACCTGCGCGCGGTGGGCTTTCACCATTCCGACATCAGCCTTCTGGGCGGCGAAAAGGCGCTGAAGGACACGCTGGGGGACAAGTTCTGGCAGGCGCCCGACCTCGAAGACGACCCGCGCGCGCCCCGCGCGCATTTCGTGTCAGAGGAGGCGATGGGCGAACTGGAAGGTGCCATCGCGGGCGGGTTCTTCTTCGTCGGCTCCATGATCGCCGCGGCGGCGCTGCTGACACCGGCCAGCACGCTTGTCGCCTCGGTCGCGGCCATCGCCATCGGCGGCACCCCGGCGGCGGTGATCGGCACGCTCCTCGCCCGGCGCGTCGACAAACACCACCGCGACTATTACGAGAACCAGATCAAGCACGGCGGCATCCTCATGTGGGTGCGCACCCGCGACAAGACGCGCGAGGATCTGGCCGTGAAGATCCTGAAGGGCCATTCCGGCCGCGACGTCCATGTCCACGACTGGAGCCAGTGAGCGCGCCCCCCTCACGGATACTCCGTCACCTCGCCCGACAGGTTGTCGATCACCATGAAGACGTCGCCATAGGTGATCTCGGGCTCGACCCCTGTCCGCGCCCGGAACCGGTCGATCCAGGCCGCGTCATGCGCCGCCTCCGCCGCCGCCCGGTCGGGCCAGAGATAGACGCCCATGATCTTGCCATCCTCCCGCGTGACGAAATGCTTGCGGATGAGCCGTTCATTCGCCTGCCACATCGCCACGGTCGAGCGCGCATCGGCAAGGATGTCGGCCTGCGTGAACCCGGCCGGGCAGTCGAAGGTCACGAATTCGATGATCATGGCGGTCTCCTTTTCCGGGTCCATCCTATCCGCTCCACCCGCCCGCGCGAAAGCCCCCTTGCCTGCACGCGGCCCCTGCGGCAGGCTCTGGCCCCATGACGCCCGACGATATCACCCGCATCCTCGCCGACAACTTCGCGCCCTGGGTCAAGGATCTGGGGATCGAGGTGGTCGAGATCACGCCCGACGTCTCCACCTTCCGCATGCCGCTTGGCCCCCACCTCGCCCGCGTGGGCGGCATCGTGTCGGGTCAGGCGCTGGCGGCGCTGGCCGATACCTGCATGGTGCTGGCCGCCATCGCGCAGGCGGGCCGCATGGTGCCCTTCGCGACCACCAACCTCGATACGCAGTTCCTGCGCCCCGGCGTCGGCCGCGCCATCCTGTGCCGCGCAGAAGTCGTCCGCGCGGGCCGCGCGCTGGTCTTCCTGCGCGCCGACATGACCGAGGAAGACAGCGGCAAGATCGTCGCCACTGCGACCGCCACCCTTTACGCCCCATGAAGGCGGTCGCGCTGGTTCTCATCGCGGCTTTGGCGCTGGCCGCCTGCGGCCGCCCGATGACACCGAACGAACGCGCCTTCGCGCAGAAAATCCACGGCGACGCGATCGATCTCGACCGGGTGCGGATCGCCAATGGCGCGTTGGTGGGCCAGATCACCTATCGCCGCCCGGCGCGGCCGCGCGTCACCTGCCGCGAACTCATCCTGCCGCCGCCCCGGTCGGACATCGTGACCGCGCGCGCGGCGGCAGTGGTTGTCTTCAACCGCGTCCACTTCACCCGGGACTGGTATCTCGACGATTACATGCCGCGCTATCCCGACCGGCTCCACCTGATCGAGGCGATGCTGTTTGCCCATGAACTCACCCATGTCTGGCAGTGGCAGAACCGCGACGTGACCGGGTATCACCCCCTGCGCGCCGCCGGCGAACATGCGCGCAGCGACGACCCCTATCTGTTCGAGGCCGCGCTCGAGCGCGATTTCCTCGACTACGGGTTCGAACAGCAAGGCGCGATCGTGGAGGAATATGTCTGCTGCCGCGCGCTGGCCCCCGACGCGGCACGCACCAAGCGGCTGCACGCGATGCTGTCGCGCGCCTTCCCCGTGTCGCGCCTGCCGGGGTCGCGCGAACATGACGTGGTCCTGCCCTGGAAGGACGCGGACCTGCGCGGGATCTGCGGTTAGGACTGGATGCTTTCCAGATAGGCCAGCAGTGCCGCCAGATCGCGCGGTGTGGGCGTGAGCGTGCCGTCGATGTCGACGGGCACTGTCTCGCCGCTCAGGCTCGCGCCGAATTCGGGCATGGCGCGGCCTTCGTGGATGTCCCGGGAATAGCCGTCGATGACGGACAGCATGCGCGCACGCGGAAAGACGCCGTCATTGCGCGCCGCGATGGCGGTGAGGTCGGGCCCCGCCCCGCCCCGCGCATCCGCCCCGTGGCAGGCGACGCAATTGGCCGCGAAGATCTTCGCGCCATCCGAGGCGACGGGCATTTCGTTCGGCATCGCACAGGCGGCGAGGATGACGGCGGCGGGGACAAGGCCCGCAGGCCAGAGACGATGGGTCATTGCGACTGCAGGCTCTCCAGATAGGCGATCAGGTCGATGATGGGCTGACTGGTCAGGATCGGTTGACCGGACGGAGCCTTCATAGACGCATCCTGCCCTTCGAAGAAAGCCCCGTAAACCGGCATCGGGCTGCCATGGCTGACCAGCGGGTCGCGCCCGTCGATGCGCTTGACCACGCGTTCGGCCGGAAAGATGCCGCCATTGCCCGCGCTCAGCCGGGTCAGATCGGTGGGCTGGACCAGCAGCACCGCCGCCATCGGCCCCTGCCCCGTCGCTTCCCGCCCGTGGCAGGTGGCGCAGTATTGCACGAACAGGGTTGCCCCGGTCTCGGCGCTCTGCGCCGTCGCGGTGCAGGGGGCCGCCATGGCCAGCAAAAGCGCGATGGCGGCGTGCAGGTGGCGGGTGAAGGTCATGCTCGGTCCTCCCATGAGATCCGGTCCCGGGCCATGCCCGGAGGGTCAGTCGGCGACGCCGCGCCACGCAGCGGCGCGGCCCTTGTCCATCCCCGCCAGCGCCCTGTCGGACAGCTGGGGTGCCACCGCGACAAGCCCGCCCAGGGCAAGGAAGGGAATCAGCATCAGAAGAAGGCGCATCGGGCAGACAACTTTCGTTGGGGCTTTGCGCAAGGCTTGCCCAAGGCCCGCGGCCGGACCATGATCCAGATCAAATTCCTCCCGCCCGAAAGGTCCACAGCCCATGGCCCATTACGCCGCCATCATGTTTCTTGCCGGGATGGGGATACCCCTTCTGGCCGCGCTGAACGCAGCCCTCGGGCGCACCATCGGATCGCCTTCGGCGGCCGCCCTGGTGCTGTTCTGCGTGGCGCTTCTGGTGGGGGTGATCGCCACGCTGATCACGGGGCCCGGCGCGCTGGCCAAGGTCGCCACCGCGCCGAGGCACCTGTTTCTGGGAGGGCTCTTCGTGGCCTTCTACGTGCTGTCGGTGACCTATATCGCGCCCGAGTTCGGCGTCGGCAACGCCGTCTTCTTCGTACTGATCGGTCAGCTGGTCAGCGCGGCCGCGATCGACCAGTTCGGGCTTTTCGGCGCGCAGGTCAACCCGATCAGCCTCACGCGGGCGGCGGGCATCGCGCTTATGGCGCTGGGTGTCTGGGTGACGCAGCAGGCCTGAGGCGGGGACCTGCATCTTTCCCGTCGAAACCCGCGATCCGCGCCCTATGTCCGCACCAGCAAGCCAAGGAGCAAGCCCATGTCAGACGCCCCCATCATCGCCCAGAAAGCGCCCTATCCCGTCGAGGTGACCGCCGGAAAGACCTATTTCTGGTGCTCGTGCGGCAAGTCCGCGAACCAGCCCTTCTGCGACGGCAGCCACAAGGACACGGGTTTCTCTCCGGTCAAGTTCACCGCTGAAGACGACCGCAAGGTGTTCTTCTGCGGATGCAAGGCGTCAGCCAATTCGCCCCTGTGCGACGGGGCGCATAACCGGCTCTGACCTGCGGCAAGCCGCCTCTGGCCCCGGAGCAAGGGGCGGCTATGTCCCAAGGCATGAGCGATATGTCCCACCCGACCCGTGTGCTTTACAACGCCGAATGCCCGGTCTGCAGCTTCGAGATCGGGCATTATGCGCGATATGCGGAAGGCTGCGCGCTGCCTTTGCGGTTCGACGATCTGAACACCGCCGACCTGGCGCGTTGGGGGCTTGATGCCGATCAGGCGGCGCGGCGGCTGCATGTGCTGAAGGACGGCGTGCTGCTGTCGGGGATACCGGCCTTTCTTGCCCTGTGGGCCGAGATGCCGCGCTATCGCTGGCTTGGCCGGATCGTCGGCCTGCCCGGTCTGCGGCAGGCGGCGGTCTTCGCCTATGACCGGGTCTTGGCGCCGGTCATCTATCGCTGGCACCGCGCTCGGATCGCCCGCAGGCGGCCTTGAGCGCGGACAGCTCCCGCGCATTCACGCAGAAGGGCGGCGGGGCGTCGGCCACGCCGCCGGGCTGTGCGGCCAGCCAGTCGGCGCAGCGCCCGTTGCAGGACGCGCCCTGACAGGCCATGACCATGACCGCATAGCGAATGGGGGTCAGCTGGCCTTCGGCCATCGCATCGGTCAGGTTGACGCCGATGACCCGGGCGACCGAGCGGGTCAGCCAGAAATGCGTCTCGTAACTGCCGAATGTCTGCGACATGGTCATGCACCTTCGTCGGGGCGCAGCGCCTTGAGGCGCGCGCGGTTGAGACAGGTCGGCAGGGAGACAGGCGTCGCGTCGGTCTGCGCCATCGCGTGGGCAAGGCGCAGGTGAACGCACGGATCGCCCAGCGGTTTCATCGCCCGCGCACCTGCAGTCCGGCCAGAAGATCGCGGTTGCGGCAATAGCCGGGCGCCGTCTGTTCGGGGCGATCTGCGGCTTCGGCCCGGGCCAGCCAGCCGTCGCAATGGCCCGGATCGGGGCATCCCGCGCAGGCGATGACCGCATCCGAAATCGTGTCGGGCGTGATGTCGCCGCGGAACAGCGCCTCTTCCAGATCCACGCCCACCCGCGTTGCCATCCGGTCGACCCGGTCGGCCTGTTGCCTGAAATCCTGTGGCATCGCTGGTCCCTTTTCCGGTCGCCCCATATGGAGTGACCTTAGGGCAGCCCGCCGACACCGACCTTGATCAAGGTCAAACCCGCCTCAGCCCCGCAGCCGCGCGACGGTCTGCTCCACGCGCTGAAAGCGTTCGGCATTGGGCGGATGGGTGCCAAGGAAGCGGTTGCCCGGATCGGGGATGCGCCCGAAGAACCGCGCACCGACCAGCGGATCATAGCCTGCCCGTGCTGCGATGAGGGTGCCGAGTTCGTCGGCCTCGAGCTCGAAATCCTTGGAATAGCTGCGCGCACCGACGAAGGCACCCAGCCGCTGGGCGGATTCGAGCGTGGTGGTGCTGCCCGTCGCGCTGGCCAGCCCCCCGAAGATGAGCGCACCCGCCATCGCGTTGCGTTCCTGCCGGTCGAGATGGCCAAGGATGTGATGCGCGGCCTCGTGCGCCATGACAAAGGCCAGTTCGTCGGAATTGCGCGCGTCGGCGATCAGCGCCAGCGTGAAGGTGATCACCGGCCGCCCCGTGCCGTCGCGGCTCTGGAAGGCATTCACGGGCTGGTTCAGGCGGCTGTCGACGACGATCTGGAAGTCGCAGTTGACGTTCACGGTGAGCCGTCGGCATTCCGCTTCGGATACGGGTTCGAGCACGCGCACCACCTCGACGAAATTGCGCGCAGCGATATCGGCGGGGGCAGCGCCCCGCCCGCCTGTGGCAGGACCATGGGCACAGGAGCGGGCGCGGCGCAGGCGCCCAGCAGGATCAGGGCGGCGACAGCCAGAAAAGGGCGCAGAAGCGGCATGCGGCAGGTCTCCTTCCGGGATCGGACAGTGCTTATCATATAGGCGGATGGCCGACAGGGGCGATCACGCTTGCGCGGGCGGACGCGCCGCTTGCGAATCCCCGCGCAGCCCGTCACGCTTCGGCGCATGTTTACCATCGAACACGAATTCGACGCGACCGTGATCACGCTGATGGACGACGGCGCGCGCCCCCTGCAGGAAGACGTCATCATCAACGGCTTCGCCGAATGCGTCACCGTCGAACAATATGACCCGCGCACTGACAGCGTGCAGCGCATCACGCTGTCGCCCGAACAGGTGCGCGATCTGGCTGCCGCGCTGGACCTGCCCGAAGGCATCTATGCGCTGCGGCCCGATGCACGTGGAGACCGGACATGACCACGGGATTTTTCTGGGACGAACGCTGTTTCTGGCACGCGGGCGGCAATTATGCCTTCACCCTGCCCATCGGCGGGCTGGTCCAGCCCATGGCGGCGGGCGGCCTGCCCGAAAGCCCGGAAACGAAGCGCCGCCTGAAGAACCTGATGGATGTCACCGGCCTGACGGCCGAGCTGGCCGCACAGGGCGCAGCACCGGCGGCGCGCGACGACCTGCTGCGGGTGCATCCCGCGTCGTACCTCTACGAATTCCAGCGCCTGTCGGACGCGGGCGGGGGTGAATTGGGCCTACGCACCCCTTTCGCGCGCGGCGGATACGAGATCGCGGCACTGTCGGCAGGCCTGACCATCGCGGCGGTCGAACAGGTCTGGACCGGCGCGCTGACCAACGCCTATGCGCTGTCGCGCCCGCCGGGGCATCACTGCCTGCCGGATTTCCCCAACGGGTTCTGCCTTCTGGCCAACATCGCCGTGGCGATCGAGACGGCAAAGGCAAAGCACGGGCTGGGCCGGGTGGCGGTGATCGACTGGGATGTCCACCACGGCAACGGAACCGAGGCGATCTTCTACGACCGCGACGACGTTCTGACAATTTCGATCCATCAGGAAGGCAACTACCCCCTGAACACCGGCGCGCTGGCCGATCGCGGCAAGGGCGCGGGGGTCGGATACAACATGAACGTGCCCCTTCCGGCAGGCGCGGGCGACAGCGCCTATCTGGCGGTGACGGACCAGATC
The DNA here is from genome assembly GCA_018401465.1 of Aestuariivita sp. Lineage (GTDB taxonomy): Bacteria > Pseudomonadota > Alphaproteobacteria > Rhodobacterales > Rhodobacteraceae > JAGYKE01. The sequence continues at coordinate 1,535,825 of JAGYKE010000004.1, read as the reverse complement.
GTGCGCCCCGCGCTCGACCGGTTCCGGCCCGAGATGATCGTGGTCGCCTGCGGCTTCGATGCCGCGGCCGTCGATCCGCTGGCGCGCATGCTGGTCACAGCGAGCGGCTTTGCGCAGATGACCGCGCGCATCCGCGACGCGGCCGCGGCGCATTGCGACGGCCGGCTCGTCCTCGTGCACGAGGGCGGCTATTCCGAGGTCTATGTCCCCTTCTGCGGCCATGCGACCATCGCGACGCTGGCGGGCAGCGCCATCGCCGCGCCCGATCCGCTGGCCGAGACGCTGCGCGTGCGCCAGCCGGGCGAACGCTTCGACGCGTTTCTGCAGGCCGAGGTGGCACGCATGGCGAAGGATCTGCTGGGCTAGAGGCATCGGCGCGCGGCTTGAAAACCCGCCCCCGATGGCCGAGATAGGCGGGGAAACCCGCAACGGAAGGCCCGCGCCCCATGCCCACACCGAACCAGCCCGCGCTCGATTTCCTGCTGACGCGCCGGTCGCGGCCGGCGAAGACGCTGACCCATCCCGCCCCCGACCGCGCGGCGCTGCAGGTCCTGCTGACCGCCGCCGCGCGCAGCCCCGATCACGGCAAGCTGGAACCCTGGCGCTTTGTCGCGCTGGAAGGCGGCGCCTTCGCGCGGCTGTCCGCGCTGGTGGCCGAACGCGGTGCGGCGCTGGGCCGGACCGAGGAAGAGATCGCCAAGGCGCAGTCGGCCTATGACATGGGCGTGCTGGCGGTCGTGGTGGTGGAAAGCCCCAAGGCGTCGGAGAAGATCCCCGTCATCGAACAGACCTATTCCGCGGGCGCGGTCTGCCTTGCCCTTGTGAACGCGGCGCTTGCCGCGGGCTGGGGTGCCAACTGGCTGACCGGCTGGCCCGCACATGACGCGGGCTTCTGCGCGCAGGGCCTGGGCCTTGCCCCGGGCGAACGCGTCGCCGGCATCATCCATATCGGGACCGAGACCGCCGCGCCCCCGGACCGCCCGCGCCCGGATATCGACGCGATCACGACCTGGATGGCGGAATGATCCTGCGCTGCTTCTTCCTGGCGCTTGGCCAGATGGGCGATCCGCGCTTCCGCCGGGTGCTGTGGCTGGGCATTGCGCTGACCATCGTGCTGCTGGTCGCGGCGACGGCGGGCCTTGTCGCGCTGGTGCAGGCCTTTGTCACGGACGAGACCGGCCTGCCACTGATCGGGCAGGTTACCTGGCTCGACGATATCCTGAGCTGGTCTTCCGTCCTTCTCATGCTGGTGCTGTCGGTCTTCCTGATGGTGCCGGTGGCGTCGGCCATCACATCGATGTTCCTCGACACCGTGGCCGACGCGGTCGAGGCGCGGCATTACCCCACGCTGCCGCCCGCGACACCGGTGCCGTTTTCCGAGGCGCTGGTCGACACCGTGAACTTTCTGGGCGTGCTGATCGCGGCAAACGTGGTCGCGATCCTGCTTTACGTCTTCCTGCCCTTCGCCGCGATCTTCATCTTCTGGGGGCTGAACGGGTTCCTTCTGGGGCGCGAATACTTCACGCTGGCCGCGATCCGGCGTGTGGGCCGCGCCCGGGCGCGCGAGATGCGACGCGCCCATGCGGGCACGATCTGGGCCGCGGGGGTGTTGATGGCGATTCCGCTGACGGTGCCGCTGCTGAACCTTCTGATCCCGATCCTCGGTGCGGCCACGTTCACCCACCTGTTCCACAGGTTAAGCGGTTCAAAAGTCTAGAGATCGCCCACCGCTTCGCGCCAGTGGCGGCGGCAGAGCGAGACATAGCGTTCATTGCCGCCGATCTCGATCTGTGCACCATCGGTGACGACGCGGCCCTGCGCGTCCTTGCGCACCACCATGGTGGCCTTCTTCCCGCAATGGCAGATCGTGCGCACCTCGCGCATCTCGTCGGCCAGCGCCAGAAGTGCTGCGGAACCCGGAAACAGCTCGCCCCGGAAATCGACGCGCAGGCCGTAGGCCATGACCGGCACGCCCAGATCATCGACCGCGCGCGCCAGTTGCCAGACCTGGGGCTTGGTGAGGAACTGCGCTTCGTCCACGAAGACGCAGGCGACCGCGCTTTCGGCAAGACGGCCGGCGATCAGGGCGAAGAGGTCGTCTTCGGGGGTGAAGGTGTCCGCCTCGGCGCCGATCCCGATGCGCGAGGCGATGCGGCCCTTGCCCGCGCGGTCGTCAAGCTGCGCGGTCAGCAGATAAGTCTGCATCCCGTTTTCGCGGTAATTGTGCGACGCCTGCAGCAGGACCGTCGACTTGCCCGCGTTCATTGTCGAATAGTTGAAATGCAGCTTCGCCATCTGGCCTAGGCGTGCCGTTCCACGATGACCGACCCCACGGAATAGCCCGCGCCGAAGGAACAGATGATGCCCTTGTCTCCGTCCCGCAAGTCATTGGAATACTTGGAAAAGGCGATGATCGACCCGGCCGAGGACGTGTTGGCGTAGTCCTGCAGGATGTTGGGCTGTTCGCCCGGTTCGGGGTCGCGGCCCAGAACCTTGCGGCCGATGAAATCATTCATCGTCTTGTTGGCCTGATGCAGCCAGAGACGGCTGAGATCGGCGGCCGTCACGCCTTCGTCGGCCATGTGGTCGGCGATGTGCTGGCTGACCATGGGCAGCACTTCCTTGAAGACCTTGCGGCCGTTCTGCATGAACTGCATGTCGCGCCGGTCGGCCAGCCCGTCGGGGCGGGTGCGGCGCAGAAAGCCGTTGTTGTTGCGGATGTTGTTCGAGAACTCTGTCGCGCAACGTGTTGATCTGATTTCGAAATAGGGGCCGCTCGCATCTTCGGCCCGTTCGATCAGGACGGCTGTCGCCACGTCGCCGAAGATGAAGTGGCAATCCCGGTCGCGCCATTCGAGGTGGCCTGAACAGATCTCGGGGTTCACCACCAGCGCACTGCGGATCGACCCCGAACGGACCATGTCGGCGGCGGCCTGGATGCCGAAGGTGGCCGACGAACAGGCCACGTTCATGTCGAAGGCAAAGCCCTTGGTTCCAAGGAGTTGCTGGATCTCGATCGCGACCGCCGGATAGGCGCGTTCAAGGTTCGAGGCCGCGCAGATCACCGCGTCGACATCCGCGCCCGTGCGCCCGGCCTGCGCCAGCGCCTTCCGCGCCGCGTCCACGCCCATTTCGGCCATGACGCCGGGTTCGTCATCGCTGCGCTGACGCAGCAGCGGGTGCATTACCTCGGGGTCAAGAATACCCGTCTTGTCAAGGACATAGCGGTGTTCGATCCCGCTGGCCTTGACGATGAAATCCTCGGACGAATGGGCCATGGGTTCGACTTCGCCGCGGGCGATTGCGTCGGCGTGCTGGGCGTTCCAGCGGTCGGCATAAGCGTTGAAGGCCACAACCAGTTCGGCATTGGTGATGCCCTGTTCGGGGGTGAAGACACCGGTGCCGGTGATGGCGGGTCTGTGCATGTCTGGCGGCCTCCCTGCGGTGGCGTCAGATGGCCGGAAACGGGGCGCGAGGTCAAGGCATGCGCACGGGTGATCGGACCACACCCCGGTTGGGGACAAGCCGGGGCAGGGATATCCACAGGGTAAGCCGTTCTACCCTGTCAGAAGCGGCTGTCGCCTTGCCGGGGCTCCGCCCGTTCGGACATCAATCGCTCCACCGGAGCGATTACCGCGCCTGTGGCGCGGACCGGTCGGGGCTCCGCCCGTTCGCGCCTCAAACGCTCCACTGGAGCGTTTGCCGGGCTTCGCCCGGACCGGCGCTCACCCCTGCAGAGCCTTCACCCCCACGTCGCCTTCGGCCTGCGCCTTGATCGCCAGCACGGCGGCGTGCGATCCGGCGGCGGTGGTGAAATAGGGGATCTTGTCATAAAGCGCGATCGACCGGATCGACTTTGAATCCTCGACCGCCTGCGCGCCTTCGGTGGTGTTCATCACCAGCTGCACGCCGCCGTCCTTCATCAGGTCGGTGATGTCGGGCCGACCTTCATAGACCTTGTTGACCACGCCACAGGGCACGCCGTGTTCCTCGAGCCAACCCAGCGTGCCGCGCGTGGCGACCAGCGTGAAACCAAGTCCCACCAGAATCTGCGCCGCTTCCAGCATCTGGGGCGTCTTGTCGGCATCGCGGATCGACACGAAGGCGCAGCCTTCGCGCGGCAGTTTCATGCCCGCGCCCATCTGCGCCTTGAGGAAGGCGCGGGGGAAATCGCGATCCCAGCCCATGACTTCGCCTGTGGAACGCATCTCGGGTCCGAGCAGCGTATCGACCCCGGGGAAGCGGGCGAAGGGCAGCACGGCTTCCTTCACCGAAAACCACGGCATGTCCGGATCGGCCAGCGTCATCGGGTCGGCCAGCGGCAGGACGGAATCGTAGGAGGCGTCCACGTCATAGGGCGGGCGCATCGGGAAGGCCGAGAGCTTCTCGCCCGCCATGATCCGCGCAGCGATCGACGCGATGGCGCTGTCGGTCGCCTTGGCGACGAAGGGCACGGTGCGCGAGGCGCGCGGGTTCACCTCGATGAGGTAGACATCGCCGTCCTTGACGGCGAATTGCACGTTCATCAGCCCCACGACGCCCAGCGCATGGGCGAGCAAGACGGTCTGGCGGGTGACCTCTTCGATGATGTCCTTGGGCAGGGAATGGGGCGGCAGGCAGCAGGCGCTGTCGCCCGAATGCACGCCCGCTTCCTCGATATGCTGCATGATGCCTGCGACATGCACCGCTTCGCCATCGCAGAGCGCGTCGACGTCAAGCTCCACCGCGCCCGAGAGATAGCTGTCGAGCAGGACCGGGCTGTCGCCCGAGACCACGACCGCCTCGGAGATATAGCGCTCCAGCCCCGCCTGATCGCGCACGATTTCCATCGCGCGGCCGCCGAGGACGTAGGAGGGGCGGATCACCAGCGGGAAGCCGATGTCGCCCGCGATGGCCAGCGCCTGGGCGTCGGAATGGGCGATGCCGTTATGGGGCTGTTTCAGGCCCAGATCGTTCACCAACTTCTGGAAGCGTTCGCGGTCTTCGGCAAGGTCGATGGCATCGGGCGTGGTGCCGAGGATGGGAATGCCCGCCTCATCCAGAGCATTGGCGAGTTTCAGTGGCGTCTGCCCGCCGAACTGGACGATCACGCCATGCAGCGTGCCCTTGTCCTGTTCGACCCGCATGATTTCCATGACATGTTCGAAGGTCAGCGGTTCGAAATAGAGCCGGTCCGACGTGTCGTAATCGGTCGAGACGGTTTCCGGGTTGCAGTTGACCATGATGGTCTCATACCCCGCGTCCGACAGCGCGAAGCAGGCGTGGCAGCAGCAATAGTCAAATTCGATCCCCTGCCCGATGCGGTTGGGGCCGCCGCCCAGGATCACGACCTTCTTGCGCCCGCTGGGGCGCGCTTCGCATTCGACCGCGCCCATCATCGGGTGTTCGTAGGTGGAATACATGTAAGGGGTCTGCGCTTCGAATTCGGCGGCGCAGGTGTCGATGCGCTTGAAGACGGCGGTGACGCCCATGTTGTGGCGCGCGCGGCGGACATTGTCTTCGTCGCGGCCCGTCAGCTTGCCCAGACGCGCGTCGGTGAAGCCCATCATCTTGAGCGCGCGCAGGCCCTCTTCCGTCGTGGGCAGGCCGGTCTTCTTCAACTGCGCTTCGACGTCGATGATTTCGCGGATGCGGGCGAGGAACCAGGGGTCGAACTTCGTCGCGGCGCCGATGTCTTCATCGCTCAGCCCGTGACGCATGGCCTGCGCGATGGTGCGCAGGCGGTCGGGCGTCTGGCGCGACAGGGCCTTCACGATGGCGGCGCGGTCGGGTGCGCCGGGAATGTCGATCTCATCGAAGCCGGTCAGCCCCGTTTCCATCGACGCGAGCGCCTTCTGCATCGATTCGTGGATGGTGCGGCCGATGGCCATGACCTCGCCCACCGATTTCATCGCGGTGGAGAGAAGGGGTTCGGAGCCCGGGAATTTCTCAAACGCAAAGCGCGGGATCTTGGTGACGACATAGTCGATGGTCGGTTCGAACGAGGCGGGCGTCACCTTGGTGATGTCGTTGTCGAGTTCGTCAAGGGTGTAGCCCACGGCGAGTTTCGCGGCGATCTTGGCGATGGGGAAACCAGTCGCCTTCGAGGCCAGCGCGGAGGACCGCGACACGCGGGGGTTCATCTCGATCACGACCATGCGGCCGTCGGCGGGGTTCACCGCCCATTGCACGTTGGACCCGCCGGTTTCGACCCCGATCTCGCGCAGCACGGCAATGCTGCCGTTGCGCATGATCTGGTATTCCTTGTCGGTCAACGTGAGCGCGGGCGCGACGGTGATGGAATCGCCCGTGTGCACGCCCATCGGATCGACGTTTTCGATGGAGCAGACGATGATCGCGTTGTCCGCCTTGTCGCGGACGACCTCCATCTCGTATTCCTTCCAGCCCAGCAGGGATTCATCCACCAGGATCTGGCCGACGGGCGAGGCATCCATGCCCGAGCGGCAGTAATGGATGTAATCCTCGCGGTTATAGGCCACGCCGCCGCCGGTGCCGCCCAGCGTGAAGGCGGGGCGGATGATGGCGGGCAGGCCGATATCGTCGAGCGCCTCGAGCGCGATCTGCACGCCTGCGTTAAGGTCGCGCTGGCCGTTGGCTTTCTTGGGTGCGGTGACGATGGTGGCGCGGGGGTTTTCAAGGCCAATGCGGTCCATCGCCTCGCGGAAGAGCTTGCGGTCTTCGGCCATTTCGATGGCTTCGCGCCGGGCGCCGATCATCTCGACCCCGAACTTTGCCAGAACGCCCATCTCTTCCAGCGCGAGGCTGGTGTTCAGCCCGGTCTGCCCGCCCATCGTGGGCAAAAGAGCGTCGGGGCGTTCCTTTTCGATGATCTTGGCGACGATTTCGGGCGTTATCGGTTCGATATAGGTGGCGTCGGCCAGCCCCGGGTCTGTCATGATCGTTGCGGGGTTCGAGTTGACGAGGATGACGCGGTAGCCTTCCTCCTTCAGCGCCTTGCAGGCCTGGGCACCCGAGTAGTCGAATTCGCAGGCCTGCCCGATGACGATAGGGCCGGCACCGATGATCATGATGGACTTGATATCGGTTCTTTTCGGCATGGTGTCACCTGTGGCAAGGGGCGCACCCCCGCGCGCCCAAATTGTCCCGCGTTATAGGGATGGGGACCAAAGGTGCAAGGGGGGCAAGGCCGCGGGCGGCACGGGTGGCCGGGATTTCCGTCTTCGCAACGGGATGGTCGACAGGGAGGGCGGGGAGATATATGTGTCAGATTTTATTGACACATGTCTTGCAGGGGCAGAGTCGAAAAGAACCCCGGACCCGCACCAGACATACGTCTTAAAATTTGTTTTAGCGTCATATTTTAAAACATTGCGCCAGTTGATTCATGTCAATCAAACTGGACAGTTTGCGTGCGAGAGTGGCGGGAAACCGGGAGTCCTGCCATGCGTATCCTCTTCATCCATCCCAATTACCGGTCCGGCGGCGCCGAAATCGCCGGAACATGGCCGCCCGCATGGGTTGCCTATCTGACGGGCCATCTGCGGCGCGCGGGCTTCGATGACATCCATTTCATCGACGCGATGACCGACAACGTGTCGGACGAGGATCTGGGCCCGCGCATCGCCGCGCTTAAGCCCGATGTGGTGGGCGTGACCGCGATCACCCCGTCGATCTACCGCGCCGAGGATGTTCTGAAACTCGCGCAGACCTATGCACCGCAAGCGGTGCGCATGCTGGGCGGCGTGCACGCGACCTTCATGTACAAGCAGGTGCTGTCTGAGGCGCCTTGGGTCGACGTGATCGTGCGCGGCGAGGGCGAGGAAATCTGCACCAACCTCATGGAGGCGATCCGCGATGGCCGCTGGCCCATGGACCGCGCGCAGATCAAGGGCCTCGCCTTCCGCGACGGCGACGAGATCGTCGCGACGCCGGCGGCCAGCACGGTCAAGGACCTTGATGCGATCAACCCGGACTGGTCGATCCTCGACTGGGAGAAATACATCTACATCCCGCTGGGCACGCGCGTCGCGATTCCGAACCTTGCGCGGGGCTGTCCCTTTACCTGTTCGTTCTGCAGCCAGTGGAAGTTCTGGCGCGACTACCGCGTGCGGGACCCGAAGAAGGTGGTCGACGAGATCGAGGATCTGGTCGTCAACCACGGGGTGGGTTTCTTCATCCTTGCCGACGAGGAACCCACCATCAATCGCAAGAAGTTCATCCAGTTCTGCGAGGAGCTGATCGCGCGCGACCTGCCGCGCCGGGTGAAATGGGGCATCAACACCCGCGTCACCGACATCTACCGCGACCGCGAGTTGCTCAAGTTCTACCGCAAGGCGGGGCTGGTTCACGTGTCGCTTGGCACCGAGGCGGCGGCGCAGATGAAGCTTGATGTCTTCAACAAGGAGACCAAGGTCGAAGAGAACAAGACCGCGATCAAGCTGCTGCGCGAGGCCGATATCCTTGTCGAGGCGCAGTTCATCGTGGGCCTCGACAACGAAACGCCCGAGACGCTGGAAGAAACCTACCGCATGGCCTGGGACTGGCAGCCCGACCTTGCCAACTGGTCGATGTACACGCCCTGGCCCTTCACGCCGCTGTTCCAGGAGCTGAAGGATCAGGTGGAGATCTTCGATTTCTCGAAATACAACTTCGTGACGCCCATCATGAAGCCCGCCGCGATGGAGCGGGGGGAACTTCTCGACGGGGTGATGAACAATTACCGCCGCTTCTACATGAAGAAGGCGCTGTTCCATTATCCGTGGCGCGGCACGGGCTTCCGGCGACGGTATCTGCTGGGCTGTCTTTACGCCTTCCTCAAGGCCGGTGCAGGACGCACGTTCTATGACCTTGGCAAGGCGGGCTATTGGGGGCCGCAGACCAAGAAGTCGGTCGACTTCCATTTCGACGAAACACGTCAGATCGCCGAGGCGCAGATGGCCGATTGGGAGGCCAGCGCCGACAAGGCCGCGCGCGCCGCCGAACGGCGCGAGGCGGTGAAGGCGCAGATGAAGGACCGCGCGGCGGACCGCGCCGAGGGCTTCCGGATGCCGAACGGGGCCGAGGCGCGCGCCTGCGGCGGGGGGTCGCAACAGCTGGAGGACGTCTGACATGGCCGCAACCGGGCCCGCGATGATCGGGCCGAACGCGATCCTGCAGATGGTGCCGGTGCTGGACCAGTTGGGCGGCGTTGGCCTGCGCACGGAAATCCGCGCCCGCGCCGGGGTTTTCGAGCTGCCCACCGGCGACGAGATGATCCCCGAAGGCCCCGCCGCCCGTGTGCACAGGGAGGTGCGCCGGTCCTTGCCCGAGATGGCCCCGGCTTTGGCCTGGGCGGCAGGGCGGGCGACGGCGGATTACATCCTGGCCCACCGCATTCCCAAGCCCGCGCAATGGGTGCTGAAACGCCTGCCCGCGCCGCTGGCTGCGTGGATGCTCGCGCGCGCCATCCGCGACCATGCCTGGACCTTCGCGGGGTCGGGCGAATTCACGCTGGTGTCGAAGACCTGTTTCGAGATCGCGCACAACCCCGAGGTGCGGGGCGAGGTGTCGGACCACCCCTTGTGCGACTGGCACGCGGCGGTCTTCGCGCGGCTATTCCAGGTGCTGGTGCATCCCGATTACGTCTGCGTCGAGACCGACTGCACCGCCGTCAACGGCCGCACCTGCCGGTTCGAGATGCGTCTCGAACCGGGGCGGCTGCGGCCGAGGCAGGCGTGATCTATTCCGCGGCGTGGCGGCGTTCGCGCGCGGGCACGGGATAGAGATAATCGCGCGTCAGCGGCACGGCATCGCGCCTGTGGGCAAGCTGCAGGTGATAGACGCACTGGGTCTGTTCCTCGAACGCCATGATGCAGGCGGTCAGGTAGTAGCGCCACATGCGGATGAAGCGGTCGTCATACCAGCTGCGCACGGTGTCGAGATTCGCGTCGAAATTGTCGCGCCAGCAGCGCAGCGTCCTGGCATAGTGCAGCCGCCAGACCTCGATATCCTGCTGCCAGAGGCCCGAGCGTTCGAGCGGCGGCAGAAGTTCCGACAGCGACGGCACGTAGCCGCCGGGGAAGATGTATCTGTTGATCCACTGGCTTTGCGTGATGGGTGGCGAGACGCGGCCGATCGTGTGGATCAATGCGACACCGCCGGGGTCGAGCAGGTCGGCCACCTTGCCGAAATAATCGCCGTAATGCGGCACGCCCACATGTTCGAGCATGCCGACGCTCACGATGCGGTCGAATGTGTCGGTGAGATCGCGGTAATCGGTCAGCCGCAGGTCGATCCGGTCGGCCATTCCCGCCCGCAGGGCGCGGGCGCGCGCGGTGGCCAGCTGGTTTTCGCTCAGCGTCACCCCCGTGACCCGCGCGCCGTAATCGCGCGCCAGCGTCAGCGCCATGCCACCCCAGCCGCAGCCGATGTCGAGCACGCGCATGTCCGGTTCGATCATCAGCTTGTCCGCGATGTGGCGTTTCTTGGCCTCTTGCGCCTCGGCCAGCGTCATGCCGGGATGAGCGAAATAGGCGCAGGAATACTGCATGTCCGGATCCAGCATCAGCCGGTAGAGATCGTCCGACAGATCATAATGATGGGCGACATTGGCGCGCGCGCTTTGGGTGCTGTTGCGCTGGACGATCGCACGGATGGCGAAGCGCATGCGCTCCACCGCCTGCAGGTAGAGCGGAAAGCGGGAAGGATCGCGGTTGCGGATCAGCACTGCCAGCAGCGCCTCAAGCTCGGCATTGCCGCCGATCCCGATCGTGCCGTCCATGTACCCTTCGCCCAGCGCCAGTTCCGGCTGCAGGCACAGACGCCTGAGCATCGCCCGGCTGCGCAGCTGCATCTCGGCCCGCGGGCCCCAGCCATCGCCATAGCGACGTTGGCGGCCGTCAGGATACGTGATGTCGAGTTGCCCAGTGCGGATCACCCGCCGGGCCATGTCGTGAAAGAGTCGCTCCCACATAGTCGGTCACCCACCTTGCCAGAGCCGCCCCCCGAAGCGGCCGAACCTGAAAAGACGCGATGCGAACCCCCATCATACACCAAAATGTGATTCGGCCCAAAGGCTCGGGTGCGGCGCGGCTTGACTTCGCGGCCCGGGCAAGGTGTATCGGCGCTGCGCCGCGCGACCGACCGGGGGACCCGACATGCACGCCTATCGCAGCCATACCTGCGCCGATCTGAATGCCGCCGATGTGGGCGAGAACGTCCGCCTCGCGGGCTGGGTGCACCGCGTGCGCGACCATGGCGGGGTTCTGTTCATCGACCTGCGCGACCATTACGGGATCACGCAGCTGCTCTGCGATCCCGACAGCCCGGTCTTTCACCAGGTCGAGAAGGTGCGCAGCGAATGGTGCATCCGCATCGACGGCGTGGTGAAGGCGCGGGACGCATCGCTCGTGAACCCCAAGATCCCGACCGGCGAGATCGAGGTCTTCATCCGCGATCTCGAAGTGCTGGGCGAAGCGCGCGAGCTGCCGCTCATGGTCTTCGGCGACCAGGAATACCCCGAGGAGACGCGGCTGCGCTATCGCTATCTCGACCTGCGGCGCGAGGCGATGCAGCGCAACATGACGCTGCGGTCGGACGTGGTGGCGTCGATGCGCAAGCGCATGTGGGACCGCGGTTTCCGCGAATTCCAGACGCCGATCATCACGGCGTCGTCGCCCGAAGGCGCGCGCGACTTCCTTGTCCCGTCGCGGCTGCATCCGGGCAAGTTCTATGCGCTGCCGCAGGCGCCGCAGCAGTTCAAGCAGCTGATCATGGTGTCGGGCTTCGACCGCTATTTCCAGATCGCGCCCTGCTTCCGCGACGAAGACCCGCGCGCCGACCGCTCGCCCACCGATTTCTACCAGCTGGACATGGAGATGTCCTTCGTCACGCAGCAAGACGTGTTCGACACGATCGGGCCGGTGCTGGCGGGCGTCTTCGCGGAATTCGCGGGAGGCAAGACCGTGGACGACCCCGCAAGCTGGCCGCAGATTCCCTATAAGGAGGCCGCGCGGAAATACGGCACCGACAAGCCCGACCTGCGCAACCCCATCGAGATGCAGGTGGTGAGCGAGCATTTCGCCGGGTCGGGCTTTGCGATCTTCGCGAAACTCCTTGAGCAGGACGGCACCGAAATCCGAGCGATCCCCGCGCCCACCGGCGGCAGCCGCAAGTTCTGCGACCGGATGAACGCCTGGGCGCAGAAGGAAGGGCTGCCGGGGATGGGCTACATCTTCTGGCGCGAGGCGGAGGACGGCTCGGGCATGGAGGCCGCAGGCCCGCTGGCCAAGAACATCGGGCCGGAGCGCACCGAGGCGATCCGTCAGCAGCTGGGCCTTGGCACGGGCGATGCTGCCTTCTTCCTGGGCGGCAAGCCCGCGAAGTTCGAAAAGATCGCGGGCCGCGCGCGCGATGTGATCGGGCGCGAATTGGGGCTTCTGGATGAAAACCGCCTCGCCTTCGCTTGGATCGTCGATTTTCCGATCTATGCGGCGGACGAGGAAACCGGCAAGATCGACTTCGAACACAACCCCTTTTCCATGCCGCAAGGCGGGCTGGACGCGCTGCAGGGCGATCCGCTTTCGGTGGTGGGATACCAGTATGACCTGGCCTGCAACGGCTATGAACTCGTGTCCGGGGCGATCCGGAACCACAAGCTCGAGATCATGATCAAGGCCTTCGAGATCGCGGGCTATGACGAGGCGGAAGTGCGCAAGCGCTTCGGCGGCATGGTCAATGCCTTCCAGTATGGCGCCCCGCCCCACGGGGGCTGCGCTGCGGGCATCGACCGGATCGTGATGCTGCTGGCCGAGACGATGAACATCCGCGAGGTCATTATGTTCCCGATGACCCAGCGCGCCGAAGACCTCATGATGGCCGCGCCTTCGGATCCGACGAGCGAACAGCTCATGGAACTGGGGCTGCGCGTCGTACCGAAGGACTGACAGCGCACCCCGGAGAGCGCACTTTTCCTGAACGCGCAGCAGCGCTATCGTCGTGCCATGCGCAGCGATACCGATGACATCCGCCTTGGCGCGCCGGTTCCCGGCTGGGTGCCGCCGCCTGCCCCCGTGGGGGCAGTCCTGCAGGGGCGCTTCGCGCGGCTTGAACCGCTGTCTGCCGACACGCATGCCGCCCTTCTGTTCCGCGCCTTCGCGGGGCAGGACGCGGTCTGGGATTACATGCCCTACGGGCCGTTTTCATCCGCTGCGCAATATCACCGCTGGGCGCGCGAGGCGGCGGACAAACCCGACCCCCTCTTCTACGCGATCGAGAACCGCGAGACCCAGACCTGGGGCGGGGTGGCGAGTTACCTGCGCATCGATCCCGCCATGGGCACGATCGAGGTCGGCCATATCGCGCTGTCGCCCGGTCTGCAGCGCACCCGTGCCGCGACGGAAGCGATGTACCTGATGATGGCCTGGGCCTTCGACGCGGGCTATCGGCGCTATGAATGGAAGTGCAATGCGCTGAACCTGCCCTCGCGCCGGGCGGCGCAGCGGCTGGGGTTCAGCTATGAAGGCGTCTTCCGGCAGGCCGCCGTGGTGAAGGGGCGCAACCGCGACACGGCGTGGTTCGCGGTGACGGACAGGGACTGGCCCGCGCTGGACGAGGCGTTCCGCGTCTGGCTGTCGCCCGGCAATTTCGACGCGGGCGGCCATCAGCGCGAACGGCTGAGCGATCTGACCCGGCTGGTGCGGGTGTCGTCGGACCCCGCGCTGTCAGCGCGGGCATAGGCGCGGGGCCGCGCGCGGCGCAGACACGCCCCGGCCAGTAGACAGGCGAGAAGGCCGAGGACAAGATCGGCAACCCCGTCCATCCTAGACCACCTTGCGGGTTTCGAGCCGGGACTGGACAAGGCCCGCGACGCGCGCCGCCTCAGCCGCGACGGGGCCTCCCCGGGCGCGGATCGCCGCCAGCCTGTGCGCCGCTTCGGCCAGACTGGGGTCGTTTGTGGTGACGGCGATGCCGCGCAGGAACTGCGCGACATAGTCGAGCATGCGCCCGTCGCCCGGATCATTCAACGCCTCGGCTGCGAGTTCGAGATCGTCCTGCAGGGCAAGCCGGTCGGGCCGCACCACATCGTCGGCCACCGGGCGCGGCCCCGCGACGCGCCGGTCGGGCGGCAGATGGGCCAGCACCGCCGTCTGGAACAGGGCAAGCGAGGTGACAGGCTTGACCAGCACGTCGTCGGCACCCGCGTCGCGCGCCGCCTGCGCCGCAGCCGGGTCGCCGGTGCAGGCCAGAATCACCCCCAGCCGCGGCTGCGCCCGCGCCAGATCGGCGATGAGGTCGAGCCCCGATCCGTCGGGCAATCCGGGGTCGACGATCACCGCCCCGGGGCGGTAGACCTGCAGATGCCGCCGCGCGGCGCGCAGGCTGTCGGCGCGGCGGATGCGCGCGCCGCTGCGCAGGCACAGAAGGCGCATCGCCTCGGATGCGAAGCGGCTGTCCTCGACCACGAGGACTGTGAGGCCCAGAAGCGGGCGCGCCGGTGTGGGCGCAAGCCCGCGTGGCGGTGCGGTGAAGATCTCGGCGTCGTCCATGGCTGACCCCTTCGGTGAGTGCAATGCGACTCACTCTGCGCGGGGCGGGCTAATACGCGGTTAACGGCGCCGGCCGGGACTTGCCGCGCCGCCGTGAAACCCGCATAACCCCAACCCAGACCAGCCCGGAAGGAGAAGCCCCATGATCGGACGCCTGAACCATGTCGCCATCGCCGTGCCGGACCTCGAGGCCGCCTCGGCGCAGTATCGCGACGCGCTGGGGGCCAAGGTGGGCGCGCCGCAGGACGAACCCGATCACGGCGTCACGGTCGTGTTCATCGAATTGCCGAACACCAAGATCGAACTGCTGTATCCGCTGGGCGACAATTCCCCCATCGCGGGGTTTCTGGAAAAGAACCCCTCGGGCGGGATTCACCATGTCTGCTACGAAGTCGACGATATCCTTGCCGCGCGCGATCACCTGAAATCCACCGGTGCGCGGGTGCTGGGCGACGGCAACCCGAAGATCGGCGCGCATGGCAAGCCGGTGCTGTTCCTGCATCCCAAGGATTTCAACGGCTGTCTCGTCGAGCTTGAGCAAGTTTGACGCAAGCCCCTTGGCCGGGCGCCGCGCGCCCTTATCTGCAAGTCAACGTCTGACGGGAGGGTGAGATGGGAATAACCTCGGCCTTGGTGCTTTACGCGGTCTTCTGGTTCATGACCTGGCTGATCGTGCTGCCCATCCGGGTGCAGACGCAGGGCGATCTGGGCCAGATCGTGCCCGGCACGCATGCAGGCGCGCCGGAGCATCATCACCTGAAGAAAAAGGCCTGGATCACGACGGGCGTGGCCTTCGTTCTGTGGGCCATCGCGGTCGTCGTCATCACGTCAGGCTGGATCAGCGTGCGCGACTTCGACTGGTTCAACCGGATGGGTTAACCAAATTCGGCAGCGCGCGGCCGGCAACGAAGGCCGCCACGTTGTCGAGAACCATCATCCCCATATCCGTGCGCACGTTGAGCGCGGCTGTGCCCAGATGCGGCAGAAGGGTGACGTTCTCCATCGCCTTCAGCGCCTCCGGGACAACCGGTTCGAATTCATAGACATCAAGCCCCGCGCCCGCGATCTGCCCGTCCTGCAGCGCGGAAATCAGGGCCGCCTCGTCGATAACATCGCCGCGCGCGATGTTCACGAGGATCGCGTGGCGCTGCATGGCTGAGAAGAAGTCCGCGCCAAGCAGGTGATGCGTCTCGGCTCCGCCGGGGACGGCCACCGCGACGATGTCGCAGGACGCGGCCAGATCGGTGAGGCTGTCGCAGCGCGTCGCGGGGAAACCAAGCGCCTTCTCCGACCGGCTTACATAGCGGACGTCCATGCCAAAGCCG
This sequence comes from Aestuariivita sp., assembly GCA_018401465.1. Classification (GTDB taxonomy): domain Bacteria; phylum Pseudomonadota; class Alphaproteobacteria; order Rhodobacterales; family Rhodobacteraceae; genus JAGYKE01. The sequence goes on along the minus strand of JAGYKE010000004.1, from coordinate 1,520,014 downwards.
TAATGGCAGCGCCGCGCGATGGCCTGACCGATGCGGCCCATGCCGACGATGCCGAGTTTGCGGCCCGTCACATGCAGGCCCAGCATCTGGGTCGGGTGCCAGCCTTCCCACGCCCCGGCGCGGACCATGCGTTCGCCTTCGCCCGCGCGCCGCGCAGTCATCAGGATCAGCGTCATGGCGATGTCGGCGGTGGCGTCGGTGACCGCACCCGGCGTGTTGGTGACCGTGACGCCCACGGCGCGGGCGGCGGCCACGTCGATATGGTTGTAGCCCACCCCGAAATTGGCCAGCAGCCTGCAGCGCGGCGCGGGCACGTGGGCGAAGACGTCGGGCTGGAAGCGGTCGCCCAGCGTCGGCATGACGATGTCGTAATCGGTGAGCGCGCGGCGCAGTTCGTCAGCCGACAGCGGGGCCGTGGACACCCGTTTTTCCACATCGAATTCCGCTTCGGCACGCGCCTCCACTTCGGGCGGCAAGGGTCTGGTGAGCCAGAGTTTCATCAATGCATCCTTCCGCCATTTGGCACGCCCCGGTCGGGCGAGATCAGGACGATGTCGCCATTTTCGTCCGACACGCCCAGCACCAGAACCTCGGACATGACGGGGCCTATCTGGCGCGGCGGGAAGTTGACCACCGCCATGACCTGCTTGCCGACAAGCTGATCGGGATCGTAGAGCACCGCGATCTGGGCCGAGGACTTCTTTTCGCCCAGCTCTGCCCCGAAATCGATCCAGAGCCGGAAGGCGGGTTTGCGTGCCTGCGGGAAGGGTTCGGCGCGGGTGATCGTGCCCACGCGGATATCCACATTCAGGAAGTCGTCATAAGTGATTTCAGCCACGGGACAATTCCTTCGATCTGTCGGTTGCGGCGGCGACGGCCTTGCGCAGAAGGGCGGGAAAGCCTGTGCCGGGGTCCATCAGCACATCAAGCGCGGCCTGTGTGGTGCCGTTGGGGCTGGTGACGTTGACGCGGAGTTGCGCGGGCGTTTCATCGGCGGCCTCGGCCAGCGCGCCCGCGCCCGCCACAGTGGCCTTGGCGAGTTGCATGGCAAGGCCCTCGGGCAGGCCCTGCGCCGCACCGGCGGCCGCCAGCGTCTCGATCAGGTGGAAGACATAAGCCGGGCCCGACCCGCTGACGCCGGTGACAGCGTCCATCTGGTCTTCGCGGTCGAGGCGGACGGTTTGGCCCACGGCCCCCAGAAGCGACTCGGCCAGATCGAGATGCGCGGGCGTCGCGTCAGCATTGCCGATGAGTGCCGTGATGCCGCGCCCGATGGCAGCAGGGGTGTTGGGCATGGCCCGTATCACCGGCGTGCCCACACCGAGAGCGGCTTCGAAATGCGAAATCGGCGTGCCCGCGGCGACCGAGAGAAACAGCGTCTTCCCCCCGCCCAGCGCCGCCATCGACGGCAGCGCCGCACCCATCATCTGCGGCTTGACCGCGACAAGCGCGATGGCCGGGTCGGCGGGCAGAGCGACGTTGAGGTTCACACCGGTGCCGCGCAGCCAATCCGACGGCGCGGGGTCGATGACGTAGACAGATGCAGGTGGAAGACCGCCCTTCAGCCAGCCCGCCAGCATCGCCGATCCCATCTTGCCGCAGCCCAGAAGCACAAGCCCCCGGTCTGCGACTTCAGTCATGTCCATGAAAGGGCCCCTCCCCCCGCTCGCGGTTCAGGGCCTTGTGTTTACGCGCGTCCGTAGGCCTCGGCAATGGCGGCCTGCATGGCCTGTTTGGGAGTCTTGTCGCCCCAGATCAGAAGCTGCATCGCGGGATAATAGCGTTCCGCCGACATCACCGCCGCGCCGATCATCGTGTCGATCTGGTCAGCGGTCGCCATCTGGCCGCCCGCAAGCACCAGCCCGTAGCGATAGACCATGAGCTTCGGTTCGCTCCAGTAGGTGAAGGCACCTGCCCAGCACTGGTCGTTGACCTGATTGATCAGTTCGTAGAGCGCGGGCATCTTTTCCGCCGGCGGGTCCATCTCGAAGGTGCAGACCATGCGCAGCGTTTCATCAAAGCCCGACCAGGCCAGCGTCAGGGAATAGGTGCGCCACTGTCCTTCCACCGCCATGGCGATCTGGTCATCGCCCATGCGGTCGAAATCCCAGTCGTGGTGTTCGGCCAGATGTTCGACGATGTCGATCGGGTGAATTTCGTCTTCGAGGTAAGCTTCGGAAAGGGCCATGTCTTGCACCTCAATGCTCGCTAGCGGTTGGGGCTGGCAGTGCCCCAAGGGCTAGGTGACTGCTCTACGAACCGGGGCGATCCCCCGTGCCCGTACCATATATGGTGCTTTGGGTCCGTGCGTCTGACAACCCCTAATTTTGGGGCGAAAGGCAATAAGTTGTGGATGCCCGGGGCGGTCGGGCAAAATCTTGGCAGGGTCGGGGAATTGTCCTGAAACCGTCACAGATCGTGGTCACGATGCGCGCCGCGGTCGCCTTCCGGCCCTCGATATGCCCAGGTCTTTCATCCTTTTTTTCAGGAAAAGCGCTTCGGCCTCTGTCGGGGCGGTCGCAATGGCAAGACGGTAGGCAGCAAGAGCGGCGGCGGAGTCGCCCGTCATCGCCAGAAGGGCGGCACGGGCAGCATGGAAGGGCTGGTAAGCGTCCAGACCGCTCAGAGCTTTGATCATGGAAAGACCGCGGGAGGGATCGCCTGCCTCGGCCAGCGCGACGGCTGCATTCAGCCGAACCACTGGGGTCGGCTCGTGGCGGCAAAGCGCGCCGTAAAGCGCGGCGATCTGCTTCCAGTCGGGGGCGGGTTCGGCCATCTGGCAATCGGCGATGGCAGCCTTGATCTGGAAAGGGCCGGGCTGGCGGCGCGCCACCGCGCGGGCGAGGATCACCCGGCCTTCGGCCAGCCGCGCCGCATCCCAAAGGCGGCGGTCCTGTTCCGCGGGCGGCAGGCTGGCCCCGTCGGGGCCGACCCGCGCGGCCCGGCGCGCCGCAGTCAGCAGCATCATCGCCAGCGCCGCTTCGATTTCGGCATCCCCGGGGCGCAGCCGGTCGATCAGGCGCATCAAATACTCTGCCTCAAGGCAGAGGTCGCGCGGTTCGTCGGCTCCCGCGACATAACCGGTTGTGAAGATGACATAGATCGTCGTCAGCACGGCCTCGAGCCGCGCGGGCCAATGGTCGGCATCGGGCACGGCAAAGGGGATGCCGGCGGCGGCGATCTTGGCCTTGGCGCGGCTGATGCGCTGGCCCATCGTCGGCTCGGCATCCAGAAAGGCGCGCGCGATCTCGGGCGTCGTCAGCCCACAGACCGCGCGGAGCGTCAGGGCCACGCGCGATTTCTGCTCGAGCGCCGGGTGACAGCAGGCGAAGATCAGGCGCAGGCGTTCGTCGGGGATGGTCTCGGGTTCGGGCGCTGCGTCCTCCTGCGCCAGCACCGAAAGCGCCTCGGCCCTCCGGTTGTCACGGGCAGTGCCGCGCAGGACATCGATGGCCTTGCGGCGCGCGACCTGCAAAAGCCACCCCTGCGGCGAGGCGGGCAGCCCCGCCCTGCCCCAATGCGACAGGGCTGAAACGGCGGCCTCCTGCAGCGCCTCTTCGGCGAGCGACAGATCCCGCAGACCCGCCGCCAGAACGGACAGGAGCCGCCCCCGGTCGGCCTGCATCACGCGGTCGAGTTCCTTCGAGACCGCGATGGCGCTGGCCGGGCCGGGGGCGGTCATGGCATTACCCCGCGGGATTGTAGTTCATCAGCGGTCGCACCTCAATCGTGCCGAAATGCGCCGCCGGGATCAGGGCCGCATAGGTCAGTGCAGCATCCAGATCGGGCACGTCGATCACGTAGTAGCCGCCCAGATGTTCGCGGGTTTCGGCGAAAGGCCCGTCCATCGTTTCCACCTTGCCCGCCTTGATCCGGAGCGAGGTGGCGGTTTCGACGCCTTGCAGCCCCTCGCCGCCGCGCAGAACGCCATCGGCCTTCATCCGTTCGTTCGCGGCGAAAAAGCCACCCATCATGTCATTGAACTCGGGGGTGCCATAGGCGGGTTCGAGTGCGGGATCGTTGTAGATCAGCAGCATGTATTGCATGGAAACATGCCCCTTCACAGACCGAGGATCTGGACAGCGATGCCGACCATGGCGGCAACCGCGGCGAACAGATTCGTGCCGTTGCCGACATAGCGCAGCGGGTGGCCGGACTTGTCGGGAACCAGTCCGAAGGGATGCGCGATGCGCCCGACAACCAGAAGAGCGCCCGAGACGTGCAGCCAGATCGCGGACGTGCCCGAGCCTTCAGCCAGCATCATCAGGATCAGCACGAAGACGGACCATTCGGCGCAATTGCCATGCTGGCGGATGCGCTGCAGCAGCAGCGGGTTGCCGCCATCGCCGAAGGACACATTCGCGTCCGACCGGACCGACGACACCCGGAACCACAAGACCAGATAGATCGCCGCCACCGGCAGCGCATAAAGGGGGGTTATTTCGAAAACCATACTCGTACTCCTTCACCGTTTGAGGTTTCGATACCCCAAGGACGATTGAGCTTGGCAGATTTCGACATGGCCGCCGAAAATTTTTCTTCGGGTTTGTCCGGAATTGGTCGCCGGCATCGGAGCCGGTGGCATGGTGCCTGCGTCAAACCCCAAAGAGGGCGTTCCGCCGAGGACGGCTAGGTGCGGACGATCATCGCCGACGCAGAAGCCGGGACGGCGTCTGCGCCTCAGGTCTTCTTGGACGCGGCGCGGGGGGGCTTGGGCGCAGGTGCAGATTCGAGCGCTGCAAGACGGGCTTCGAGGGCCGCGTTCTCTTCGCGGGCCTTCACGGCCATGGCGCGTACGGCTTCGAATTCTTCCCGGGTGACGAAGTCGCGGTCGGCCAGCCACCGGTCGATCAGGCCCTTCATCGCCGTCTCGGCCTCTTCCCGCGCGCCCTGCGCCACGCCCATGGCGTTGGTCATCAGTTGCGAGATATCGTCCATGAACTTGTTGCGGGTCTGCATCGGTCTGTCCCCTTTTCGCACGAACCTTATATGGGCGCGGGCGGCGGTCGAGGCAAGGTTGACTTCGCCGCACCAAGCTGCTGAGTCACGTGCATGCAGGCCGTGCTTCCCTTTCCCGACATCGGCCCCGATATCGTGTCCTTCACGGTCTTCGGGATCGACTTCGCGCTGCGCTGGTACGCGATGGCCTATATCGTGGGCATCGTTCTTGCATGGCGGATCGGCGTGGTGAGCGTGGCGCGCGAGGCGCTCTGGCCCGCAGGCCGCGCGCCGATGACGCGCGACCAGATCGACGATTACATCACCTGGTCGATCCTTGGAATCATCATCGGCGGGCGGCTGGGTTTCGTACTGTTCTATCAGCCAAGCTATTACCTGCAGAACCCCGGGCAGATCCTTGCGGTCTGGCAAGGTGGCATGGCGTTTCATGGCGGGCTTCTGGGTGTCGTGCTGGTGAGCTGGGTCTACGCCGCGCGCCACGCCATCCCCAAGCGCAGCGCAGCGGACCTGATCGCGCTCTGCGTGCCACCTGGGCTGCTGTTGGGCAGGGTCGCGAATTTCATCAATGCCGAGCTTTGGGGGCGGCCCACCGACCTGCCCTGGGGCGTCGTCTTCCCCGGCGAGGCGGCACAGGATTGTCCCGGCGTCGTGGGATTTTGCGCGCGCCACCCGTCGCAGCTCTACGAGGGGCTGCTGGAAGGGCTGGTGCTGGGTCTGCTGCTGCTGTGGATGGCCTGGCGGCGCGGCGCGCTGAAGCGGCCCGGTCTGATCGCGGGCACCTTCTTCGCGGGCTATGGTCTGGCGCGTTTCGCGGTCGAATTCGTGCGCCAGCCCGATCCGCAATTCATCAGCCCCGGAAACCCCTTGGGCCTTGCGCTGCATGTGGATGGGTTCGGGCTGACCATGGGCCAGCTGCTGTCGCTGCCGATGATCGCGCTGGGCCTGTGGCTGATCGCGACCGCGCGGGCGCGCGATGGCGCTGGCTGAGATCATCGCCCGCCGGATCGCGGCCGAGGGGCCGGTCACGGTGGCCGAGTACATGGCCGAATGCCTGCTGCATCCCGACCACGGCTACTACACCACGCGCGAGGCCTTCGGCGCAGCGGGAGATTTCATCACCGCACCCGAAATCTCCCAGATGTTCGGCGAACTGATCGGGCTGTGGCTCGCGCAGGTCTGGACCGATCAGGGCCGCCCTGCCCGCTTCACCCTGGCCGAGCTTGGCCCCGGGCGCGGCACGCTGATGGCGGACGCGCTGCGCGCCGCTGCCCGCGTGCCGGGCTTCGGCGCGGCGGCGCGGCTGGTGCTGGTCGAAGCGTCGCCGCGCCTGCGCGCAGTGCAGGCCGCACGGCTGGGGGATCACGCGCCGGCCTGGGTGGACGGGGTCCCGGCGCTGCCCGAGGCGCCGCTGTTTCTGGTCGCCAACGAATTCTTCGATGCGCTGCCCATCCGCCAGTTCGTCCGCGACGGCATGCGCTGGCGCGAACGGCAGGTAGGGCTGGCGGAGGGGCGGCTGGCCGTAGGGCTGGGCCCCGCGCAGCCGCAATCGGCGCTCGCGGGGCGGCTGGAGGACACGCGCGACGGCGATCTGGTCGAATCCTGCCCCGCCGCCGCACCGGTCATGGCCGCAGTGGGCACGCGCATTGCCGAACACGGCGGCGCGGCGCTGGTCATCGATTACGGCGACTGGCGGTCGCTGGGCGATACACTGCAGGCCGTCAGCCGCCACGGCCCGGCCGACCCGCTGGCCGACCCCGGCCGCGCCGACCTGACGGCCCATGTGGATTTCGAGGCGCTGGCCCAAGCCGCGCCCTGCGGCCACACGCGGCTGACCCCGCAGGGCATGTTCCTTGAACGGCTGGGCATCACGGCGCGGGCGCAGGCCCTTGCCCACGGTCTGACCGGTCCAGCGCTGGAGATGCATGTGGCCGCACATCGACGGTTGACGCACCCGGATGAAATGGGAACGCTCTTCAAGGTGATGGGATTCTCGCCCCGGGGCACGCCGCCCCTGCCCGGACTGGACGCATGACGCTGGAAATACTCACCGCTGACAGCCTGAAGCCCCTGCGCCACGGCTTCTTCACCCGCCGCGGCGGGGCGTCGAGCGGCGTCTTCGCCGGGTTGAACTGCGGCGCCGGATCGTCGGACCTGTCCGAGATCGTCGCGATCAACCGCGCCCGCGTGGCCGAGGCGATGGAGGTCGCTCATCTGGCGGGCATGCGGCAGGTCCATTCCGCGGATGTCGCGGCGATCGAAGGCCCGGACGCGGAAAAGCCGCGCGCCGATGCCATGGTGACCGACCGGCCGGGCCTCGCGCTCACGGTGTTGACCGCCGATTGCCAGCCGGTGCTCTTCGCCGACCGCCAAGCGGGCGTGATCGGGGCGGCGCATGCGGGTTGGCGCGGGGCGCTCGACGGCGTGCTCGAAGCGACGGTGGAGGCGATGGAGCGGCTGGGCGCCGCACGCGCGCGCATCACCGCCGCCATCGGGCCGACGATCAGCCAGCGTGCCTACGAGGTCGGTCCGGAATTCCTGCACGAGTTTCTGGCCGATGATCCGGGGAACGCACGGTTTTTCGCCAATGGCGAGGGCGATCGCTATCTGTTCGACCTGCCGGGCTTCGGGCTGATGCGCCTGCGCCGCGCCGGCGTGGCCGAGGCGGTCTGGACCGGCCATTGCACCTATTCCGATCCGGCCCGCTTCTACTCCTATCGCAGATCCTGCCATGACCGTGAGGCGGATTACGGGCGGCTGATCTCGGCCATCAGATTGTAGCCGATCCGGAAACGATAACCGCTTCCAGCGCTGACCGTTTCCGTTTGAAAATCAACCCCTGCCCTGCCACGGCCGCAATTCGCCTCGAAATGGCCGCGCGCCGCCGCCGGATTCCGCATTTGCGCCCAAACGCTGCCCCAATGAACAGGCAGTTTGTTTCCGAACTCAGGCGCGTCCGGTGGCGCGAGCAAGGAGACGATCCATGAAAGTCCGCACCCGTTTCATCAAGTCGGTGATCGCAACCGCCCAGAGCATCGAGACCGATTTGCCCTGGACCCGTGGCGCGACGCGCCGTGCGGCGGCCATCCGCCGGGCGGCCGCGCCCGTGCGCCGGCTGCGCAGCGCCTAACCTGAACTGCCGCGCGCCCGGGCTGCAATGCGCGCCCGGCGCACGCAAGGACCCGCCAGCATCCACAGATGCGCGCAGGTGTTTGAGACAGACCGCCCCGGGCAGTCATGGGAAACGAAGACGACGATAGTCCGTCTGACGTTGTCGGTGGGGGCCGGCGCGGACGGGACCAGATGAACTGGGCCTGACCATGAACGACATCGACCGAATGCCGCCCTCTACGGGCAACGCCGCATCCTCCCCGTTCCAGCAGGCGCAGCCGCTTACCGACCGGGCGCGCCCGATCCTGCGGCGCGCGCGGTCCATGGCGCTGCGCCCCGACGGCGGGTTTGAAGAGGCGCGCTTCATGATCCCCGTGTTGCCTCTGTTCGAGGCCGCCTTCACCGCCTTCGCCCGCGGCGCGCTGGTCGAGACAGTGCAAGGCCTCGTGGCGATCGAGGATCTTCTGCCTGGCGACAGCCTCCGGACCGTGGGCGGCGAGGCGATGCCGGTGCTCTGGATTGGATCGACCACCGTCACCGCGCGACGCGATCTGCCGTCGGAACGGCCCGTCACCCTGCACCGGATCGCGGCGGACGCTTTTGGGCCGAACCGACCGATGACCTATCTCGTGACAGGACCTGCCGCACGGCTGCGTCAGGCCACGTCGCGCATGGGAACGCATGGTCAGCGCGTGCTCTGCCCCGTGGCGGCCTTCGAGGACGGCATCGGCGTCAGCCGCACAACGCCCCCGTCAGCGGTCGACCTGTTCCATCTGGCCCTGCCACGCCATGCGGTGATCCGCGTGAGCGGGATCGAGACGGAAAGCTATCACCCCGGTCTGGGCACGATCGGCGCGGTTGGGCCTGCGATGCGCGATTTGTTCCTGAAACTTTTCCCGCATATCCGGGGACCGGCCGATTTTGGCCCGCTCGCCTGCCCGCAGATGGACCCCGATGTGAAGGAAGGCGGCGACTGGAACGCCGCCTGATCCCGGTCAGGCGCTGCGGCTCAGTCGGTCTTCCAGCACCTCGAAGGGCACGCCCGCCTCGTCCTTTGCAGCGCGGATGACAAGCGAAGTCTTCACGCTTTCCACATTCGGGGTGGAGAGCAGTTCCTCGGTCAGGAAATGCTGGAAACTCGACAGGTCGGGGGCCACGCATTTCAGGATGAAGTCCACCTCGCCGTTCAGCATGTGGCATTCGCGCACAAGCGGCCAGCTTCTGCAGGCGGCCTCGAAGGCGGCAAGATCGGCCTGCGCCTGCCGGTGCAGCCCGACCATGGCAAAGACCTGCACCTCGAAGCCAAGGCCGCGGGCATCCACATCGGCGTGATAGCCGCGGATGTATCCCTGTTCCTCCAGCGTGCGAACCCGGCGCAGGCAGGGCGGCGCGGAAATGCCGACCCTTTTGGCCAGTTCCACATTCGTCATGCGGCCATCGGTCTGCAGTTCGGACAGTATTTTCCGGTCGATTTCGTCCAGACGTGTCGTGGCCATGCTCGCTCCCCTCAGCTTGGCGTTTCTTACAGCAGCGCGCGAACAGGCGCAATATTATTTCGCTGCAGCGCAACATTCACGATCCCGTCAGGGATGCTGCAGGGGTTCAAGGACCCGCTCGGGAAGGCTATATCCCTGAAGCGGGCGCGAGTCGCGCCGCGCTGACCAGCAGGACGGAGCACGACCATGGGCGACACGCGGGAAACACGGCTTCTCATCATCGGGTCGGGGCCTGCGGGCTATACCGCAGGCGTCTACGCGGCGCGCGCGATGCTGAACCCGGTGCTGGTGCAGGGGATCGAACCGGGCGGCCAGCTGACCACCACGACCGAGGTCGAGAACTGGCCCGGCGATACCGAGGTGCAGGGCCCCGACCTGATGGTACGGATGGAAGCCCATGCCAGCGCCATGGGCTGCGAGATCATCGCCGACTACATCACCCGGCTCGACCTGACGGAACGCCCCTTCAAGGCCTTCGGCGACGGCGGCACGACCTATCTGGCCGATGCGGTGATCCTCGCCACCGGAGCGCGGGCGAAATGGCTGGGCCTGCCGTCCGAAGACAAGTTCAAGGGCTTCGGCGTCTCGGCCTGCGCCACCTGCGACGGGTTCTTCTACCGCGGGCAGGAAATCGTCGTGATCGGCGGCGGCAACACGGCGGTGGAAGAGGCGCTGTTCCTGACCAATTTCGCGTCGAAGGTCACGCTGATCCACCGGCGCGACACGCTGCGCGCCGAAAAGATCCTGCAGGACCGGCTGGCCAAGAACCCCAAGATCGAAACGCTGTGGTTCCACGAACTCGACGAGGTGCTGGGCCAGGACGCGCCCCCGCAGGTCGAGGGCGTGCGCGTGCGCGACGTCCGCACGGGCGAGACGAAGGACATCCCCTGCAAGGGCGTTTTCGTCGCCATCGGCCATGCGCCGGCCAACGAACTCGTTAAGGACGTGCTGGAAACCCACATGGGCGGCTATGTGGTGACGAAACCAGATTCCACCGAAACCTCGATCCCCGGCGTCTTCGCCGCGGGCGATCTGACCGATCACAAGTACCGGCAGGCGGTGACGAGCGCGGGGATGGGTTGCATGGCCGCGCTCGAGGCGGAGCGGTTCCTGGCGGCCGAGGAAGGCCAGACCGGTCTCGCCGCGCAGTAGCGGTCCGCGCGCGGCATGGCCGCGACAATCTTCAGCGATCTGCGTCCGCGACCGCGCGCGGGCTGGACAATCGCGACACTTCGCGTCTAACCCGCACGCGGGAGAGACCACGCAACCCCAAGTTGGGGCGAACACGGGACAAACAGATGACCATGCTGAGCAATCTGGCGCCGGTGCCGGAACTCTATGTATCGTATGAGAGCGCACAGAAGCTGAAGGTGGAAGCCGGCAACCTGAAAAGCTGGGACCTGACACCGCGTCAGATCTGCGATCTGGAACTTCTGATGAACGGCGGCTTCAACCCGCTGAAAGGCTTCCTGTCGGAGGCCGATTACAACGGCGTCGTTGAGAACATGCGGCTGGCGGACGGCACGCTCTGGCCCATTCCGATCACGCTCGACGTGAGCGAGGCCTTCGCGGCGCAGATCGAACCCGGCGAAGACCTCGCGCTGCGCGACCAGGAGGGCTTGATCCTCGGCACCATGACGGTGAGCGACCGCTGGACCCCCGACAAGGCGCGCGAGGCGGAACGCGTCTTCGGCGCCAATGACCCGGCGCACCCGGCGGTGCATTACCTGCATCACACCGCCGGGCCGGTCTATCTGGGCGGTCCCGTGACCGGCATCCAGCAGCCCGTGCATTACGATTTCCGCGCGCGCCGCGACACGCCCAACGAATTGCGTGCCCTCTTCCGCAAGCTGGGCTGGCGGCGCATCGTGGCGTTCCAGACGCGCAACCCCCTTCACCGTGCGCATCAGGAACTGACCTTCCGCGCCGCGCGCGAGGCGCAGGCGAACCTTCTGATCCACCCGGTGGTGGGCATGACGAAACCGGGCGACGTCGATCACTTTACCCGCGTGCGCTGCTACGAGGCGGTGCTCGACAAATACCCGAGCGCCACCACGACGATGAGCCTTCTGAACCTCGCCATGCGGATGGCGGGCCCGCGCGAGGCGGTGTGGCACGGGCTGATCCGGCGCAACCATGGCTGCACCCACATGATCGTGGGCCGCGACCACGCGGGGCCGGGCAAGAACAGCCAAGGCCAGGACTTCTACGGGCCCTACGACGCGCAGGAGTTGTTCGCCAAGCACCAGGACGAGATCGGGATCGAGATGGTCGATTTCCGCCAGATGGTCTATGTTCAGGAACGCGCGCAGTATGAGCCCGCCGACGCGATCGAGGACCGCGAGAAGGTCACGATCCTTGATATCTCGGGGACCGAACTGCGTCGCCGCCTGCGCGAGGGGCTGGAGATACCCGAATGGTTCTCGTTCGCCGAAGTGGTGAGCGAACTGCGCCGCCGCTATCCGCCACGGTCGAAGCAGGGCTTCACGGTGTTCTTCACGGGCTTCTCTGGGTCGGGCAAATCGACCATCGCGAACGCGCTGATGATCAAGCTGATGGAGATGGGCGACCGTCCCGTCACGCTCCTTGACGGGGACATCGTGCGCAAGAACCTGTCGTCCGAGCTGGGCTTTTCCAAGGAACACCGCGATCTGAACATCCTGCGGATCGGCTATGTCGCCTCCGAGATCACCAAGAACGGCGGCATCGCCATCTGCGCGCCGATCGCGCCTTACGCCGCGACACGCCGCAAGGTGCGCGAGGAGATCGAGCAATACGGCGCCTTCGTCGAGGTGCATGTCGCCACCCGTCTCGAGGAATGTGAACGCCGTGACCGCAAGGGGCTCTACAAGCTGGCGCGCGAGGGCAAGATCAAGGAATTCACCGGAATTTCCGATCCCTACGATGTGCCGGAGAACCCCGAACTGCGGGTCGAGACCGAGAATGTCGATGTCGACAACTGCGCGCATCAGGTTCTGCTGAAGCTCGAGAACCTTGGTCTGATCAAGGCCTGAGGGCGGACTTCGACGCGAAGCCCGGGGGTGGAAACCGACGCGGTTTCCACCCCTGCTGACGCGCTGGTCTGCGGATGGAAACCGCGTCGGTTTCCATCCCGGTTTCCGCGTCGGAAACCGGGGCTCAGAGCACGGCGCGGATCGCCTCGGCCATGCGGCGTTCGAGCGGCGCATAGGCCGCGACCGCGTCCCGCATCGCGCGCAGGGCGGGAAGACGCCGTTCATACTCGGCCACACTCGCCCCCGCGATGGCCGCGCGCAGCGCCGCTTCGTCGCGGCAATGGATGATCCCCGCGGTGTCGAAGAAGTCCCCCAGGTTCGGGCAGCCCCAGTAGATCGGCACCGTCCCGCAAAGGACCGCGTCAACCAGCTTTTCCGAGAAGTAATTCTCTTCCATCGCGTTTTCGATCACGACCGAAAAGCGGAACCGCGCCAAGCCATCCGACTTGGCCGCAAAGGGGCGGTATCCGCCGCCCATCACCTCGACCCCTTGGCCTGTGGCGCGCGCCCAGTCGACAATGCGGTGGCGCATGATCTGCCCTTCGGTGCCGCGCTTGGACGATGCGATCAGCGAACAGAGGTCCGTCTTGGTCGTGTCGATGGTCTGCCAGTCGGGCACCCAGGTCGACCCCAGCGGGAACAGCACGGCGTTGGGCAACCGGGCGAGAAGCCCCCGGTCGAAGGTCAGCACGCGGAAGAACCGCCGGTGGCTGAGCCGCAGAAGCGCGTGGTGGCGGGCATGGATCACTGCCGGTTCGCCAAGAAACAGCGACACCCGTGCCCGCGTGCCCCATTCGGGCCGCAGATGCAGCCCGGTGCGAGGATAGACGATCAGGTGATCGGTGGGGGCCAGATCGGCCAGCCGCCCCTGCCCCAGCCGGTCGGGCCGCCCGAGCGGCCAGACCAGATCATCGAGCGGAATGTCACCCGCGGCGCGCGACAGGCTGCGCCCGTAGGGCAGGATGGCGATGGCGGGGTCGGTCACGGGCGGCGTCCTTTCGCCCCCGGGCTAGCGCGAACTGCCGCCGCCTGCAATCGGCGCCGTCAGTGCGCGGTCACGGGCAGCATGTCGTTCTGCCGCGCCAGCACGAAGGCGAGGCGGCGGTCGGCCACCAGTGCCAGTTGCTGCCCGTCCGCATCGTGGACGGCATAAAGCCGGTCGGCCCCGCCCGCGGCAGCGCGCACGTCTTCCGGCAGGTCGCCGACGGCGACCGACTTCACATAGACGATCGGCTTGCCCTTGTTTCCGAAATCGAACTTCGTGTTCATGTCCTACCCTTTCCGAATGCTGATCTTGCGCACGATCTGGTCCGGCACCGAACGTGTCAGATCGATGTGCAGAAGGCCGTTTTCCATCACGGCTTCACCCACCTCGACCCCGTCAGCGAGGACGAAACTGCGCTGGAACTGCCGCGCGGCGATGCCGCGATGCAGGAAAACCCGGCCCTCGCTGTCGTCGCGCTGCCGTCCGCGGATCACCAATTGGCGATCCTCGACCGTGATGGCGATGTCGTCCTCGCGAAAGCCTGCCACCGCAAGCGTGATGCGATAGGACTGGTCCGAAGTCTGTTCGATGTTGAAAGGGGGATAGCCCTCGTTGCCGGCTTTGGCGGCGCGTTCGAGAAGGCGTTCGAGCTGTTCGAACCCCAGCATGTGGGGATACGCACCCAAGGTCAGTTTTGTCATTCCCACGTCCTTTGTCAGGTAAAGCGACGAATGGCGCGGCCCCGCAACGGCAACCGCTTGACCGAAGATATGGGGGATCGGCGGCCCATAACAAGTGCTAGGATGAATCACGGCAAGGCTGTATCCTGCACTTCTGTCTGCTGCAGTAAGGACGCTTCGGCCCATGAACATGACCCGCGGTTTCGCGATGAAGTCGGAAGAGGTGCTCCGGGTCGAACTTGAGGTTTTCAAGCGGCAGCATCGCGACCTCGACGAGGCGATCGGCGCGCTGGTGGAACGGGGAACCTCGGACCAGCTCACAATTCAGAGGCTCAAGAAACAGAAGCTGCGGCTGAAGGACCAGATCGCCCTGATCGAGGACCTTCTGACGCCCGACATCATCGCCTGAGCCGCACGCCCCCCGGTTGCGCGCGCGGACAAAGCCGCTAGAGTGCCGCTTCCCCGGAGCGGAGGCGGCGCGTGGCACAGGCAGAGATCGGCATCATCATGGGCAGCCAGTCGGACTGGGCCACGATGAAGGAAGCGGCGCTGGTTCTCGAGGAACTCGGCCTTGGCTACGAAACGAAGATCGTCTCGGCCCACCGCACGCCGGACCGGTTGTGGGACTATGGCCGCGCGGCGGCGGGCCGTGGGCTCAAGGTCATCATCGCAGGCGCGGGCGGTGCGGCGCATCTGCCCGGCATGATGGCGTCGAAGACGCGGCTGCCGGTGATCGGCGTGCCGGTGCAGACCAAGGCTTTGTCCGGGGTCGATTCGCTATATTCCATCGTGCAGATGCCGCGCGGCTATCCGGTGGCCACCATGGCGATCGGGGCGGCGGGCGCGGCCAATGCCGGTCTGATGGCGGCGGCGATCCTTGCGCTGTCGGACGCCGCATTGGCGCAAAGGCTCGACGACTGGCGCGCGGCGCTTACCGCCTCGATCCCCGAGGAGCCGGTGGATGACTGACGCACTCGGGCCCGACGCGGTCATCGGCATTCTTGGCGGCGGGCAACTGGGGCGGATGCTGTCGGTGGCCGCTGCGCGGCTGGGCCTGCGCACCCATGTGTTTGATCCGGGCGCGAACCCGCCCGCAGGCGACGTGGCCCATGCGGTCACGACCGCGTCCTACAACGACGACGCCGCGCTCGCCGCCTTTGCCGACAGCGTCGATGTGATCACCTATGAATTCGAGAATATCCCGACCTCGGCCTTGGACGTGATCGAGTCACGCTGCCCAATCCGCCCGGGGCGCGAGGCGCTGCGCATCAGCCAGGACAGGCTAATCGAGAAGACATGGCTGACCGGGCTGGGCCTGACCACCGCGCCCTTCGCCGACATCACCGATGCCGCATCCCTCCGCGCGGCGCTGACGCAGATCGGTACGCCCGCGATCCTGAAGACGCGCCGCTTCGGCTATGACGGCAAGGGTCAGGTGCGGATCGACGACGCGGGACAGGCAGATGACGCCTTCGCGCAGATGGCGGGCGCGCCCGCGATCCTTGAAGGCTTCGTCAGCTTCGACCGCGAAGTGTCGGTGATCGTGGCGCGCGGGCTTGACGGATCGGTCGCCGCCTTTGATCCGGGCGAGAACGTGCACGCGCAGGGCATCCTGCGCACCACCACCGTGCCCGCGCGGCTGAGCGCGGCGCAGCGCACCGACGCGGTGCTCCTGGCGGGGCGGATCGCCCGCGCGCTTGACTATGTCGGCGTGTTGGGAGTCGAGCTGTTCGTGACCGCGCAGGGCCTTGTCGTGAACGAAATCGCGCCGCGCGTGCACAATTCGGGCCACTGGACGCAGAATGGCTGCGTCATCGACCAGTTCGAACAGCACATCCGCGCCGTGGCAGGCTGGCCTCTGGGCGACGGGCGGCGGCATGCGGATGTGGTGATGGAGAACCTGATCGGCGACGATGTCGCCCGCCTGCCCGATCTGGCGCGGCAGAGCGATACGGCCATCCATCTCTACGGCAAGGCCGAGGTGAAGGCGGGCCGCAAGATGGGCCATGTCAACCGGATCATCCGGAGCTGAGCACCCGTTCGGCCAGCGCCCCGCGCAGGCAGCTGAACCGCCCGCCCGCCAGCGTCCCCGCCACCCGCCGCGTCGCCACGTCAAGGATCACGAGATCGGCGCGCAGGCCCGGCGCGATGCGGCCCCGGTCGCCCAGCCCCAGAAGCCGTGCGGGCCCCGACGACACCAGCGCCCAGGCGCGTTCCAGCGGCATCACCCCGCTATCTGCCAGCATCAGCGCCGCGCGGCGCGGGCTGGGATAGTGGTAATCCGACGCCAGCGCATCGCAGAGCCCCATGGCGACCAGATCGAGGGCGCTGACATTGCCCTTGTGCGAGCCCCCGCGCACGAGGTTCGGTGCGCCAAGGATGATGCCGTCGCCGCCCGCCCGCGCGGCCTCGGCCGCCTCGCGCGTCTCGGGAACTCCGCGATCCGCACGCCGCGCGCGCGCCAGTCCGCGCGCGCCCCGGCGGTCGCGTCGTCGTGGCTGGCCATCAGCACGCCTTGCGCGGCAAGCCGCGCGCAGAGCCTGTCAAGGGCCGCGGGCACCTCGGCCCTGCGCGCGTATAGATCTTGCATCAGGGCCAGATGCGCATCCGGACTGCGGGCGGCCTTGAGCGCCTGCGCGACCAGCCGAGGGGGCTTTTCGCCGCGCGCCAGCCGGTCATGCGGCAGGTGATCGTTGAAGACGACGTAATCGCATCCCAAGGCGGCCAGCAGGTCGGGCAGCCGGTCGAAATCGTCAGTCATGTGGATTTCAAGCCGCAACTGCCCGCGCAGATCGGTGGCCAGATTGGCCCGCACCTGCGCCAACGCCGCGAAGACGCTTTCAGCGAAGGCGGGGCCGCGCAGGCCGCCCTCCCAGCTCCAGAACTGGGCAAGCACGGCAGTGGTGATGCCGTTGCCGGCCAGCTCCGCCTCGGCCGCGACCAGCCCTTCTGCACGGTCCTTCATCGCGCCGCGGCGCGGGGCGACATGCGGCTCGAACCCGTCTCCGTGGATATCGACGATGCCGGGCAGGATCAGGAAGCCGCGCGCGTCGATGCGGCGCGCGGGCATGTCGGCCGCGATCAACCCGCCCGCCACGGCGACCGGCAGATCGGCCAGCCCCTCATCGGTCAGCACCTGTGCGCCGACAAACGCGACATCCGTCATGGCGCGGCAGCCCCGGTGCAGGGCGGCGCGGCGCAGTCGGGCAGCGCGGTGCCGAAGATCGACTCGATCCATGTGATGTCCGGGTCAAACCGCCCGTTTTCAAGGAAATGCACCGTCTCGGCGATCACGCGAGGGTTGTTCATGATGAAGGTATGGGTCACGCGCAGCACCAGATGGTCGGCCATCCCGTCAACGCGGGTCTCTTCCA
Source organism: Aestuariivita sp. (assembly GCA_018401465.1). Lineage (GTDB taxonomy): Bacteria > Pseudomonadota > Alphaproteobacteria > Rhodobacterales > Rhodobacteraceae > JAGYKE01. The sequence goes on along the minus strand of JAGYKE010000004.1, from coordinate 1,502,398 downwards.
CCGCCACCTTGCCGTCATCCGGCCCGTCGATCAGGGCGGAAAAGACCGGGTTCAGCGACACGTTGCCCGCGATCACGCCCACCGGGTAATCGACCGGGGGCAGGCGGCGCGGCAGGCTGGCGGGGCCGGTGCCTAGTTGCACGCCTGCGGGGCCATTGAGCCAGCCAAAGACCTCGAGATCGCCCAGCGCATCGACAAGCTGGCTGCCCCGGTTGGGCGGCGCCAACATCACCACGCGGCCAAGGTTGGGTGGCCGATTCCGTTCGAGCCAGTAGCGGGCGAGAATGGCGCCCATGGAATGGGTGACGAAATGCACCTGCCTTGCCCCGCAGCCCACGACAGCCTCGGGGATCGCTTCGCCCACAAGCGTCTGGATCGGTGCCTCGGTCGATTCGTATCCGGGCCGCAGGACAGTATAGCCGCGCTGTTCCAACACCTCCTCGAGAATGGCGAAGGAGGCTTCCGTCCGCGCCAGCCCGTGCAGCAAGATAACGCAATCCGCCCGCGACGTGGACGCGGCCAGCAGCAGACAAAAGGCGGCAAGCAGGCGCATGGCGTTGAAATAGGCCGCGCCGCGCGCCTATGAAAGACCAAAGCGATAAAGGGGTGCGCGATGTTTCCCAGACTGGCCGTGCGCGGCGTGATCTTGCAGGACAACCGCCTGCTTCTGGTCAATGCCTGGGCTGATCCCGCGCGTGACCTCTGGTGCGCGCCCGGCGGCGGGGTGGAGCCGGGCCAGTCGCTGCCCGACAACCTCGCCCGCGAGGTGCATGAGGAAACGGGCCTGACCGTGTCGGTGGGGCCGCCCTGCCTTGTCAACGAATTCCACGATCCCGGCGGCCGCTTTCATCAGGTCGAGGTGTTCTTCCGCTGCAAGATCACGGCCGGAACGCTCGACCCCGCGTGGCGCGACCCGGATGCGGTGGTGACGCGGCGGGGCTTTTTCACGCAAGGCGAAGTCGCGGGCCTGCGGCTGAAACCGGACAGCCTGGCGCAGATCGCCTGGGCGCGCGGCTTTGCCTATGATCCGCTCGAACCCATCACCTTCTGACGCGGCAGGACGGACAGGGCGACGCCCCCCAGCACCACGGCGGCGGGCGCGAGGATCGCAAGGCTCAGCCCCTCGCCCAGAAGCGCGGCGCCGCCCAGAAGCGCGATGACCGGCACGGTGAGCTGCGCCACCCCCGCGACCGATGGCACAAGCCGCGGCAGCACCCGGTACCAGAGCGCATAGCCAAGGCCCGAGGTCACCGCCCCCGACAGGACCGCGAGCGCGAGCCCCAAAGCATCGGCATGAAGCGGCCCCTGCAGCGCCCAAAGCGCGGCGACCGCCAGCCCCGCCGGCGCGGCCAGCACGAAATTCGCCGCCGTCGCGCACAAGGGGTCGCGCGCCCCGCGCCCCACGAGCGAATAGACGCCCCAGGCCAGACCTGCCGCCGCCATGAGCGCGCCATGCAGCGGGCTGACCGACGCTGCGGCCCCGGGCCAGAGCAGCCAGGCCAGCCCCGCAAAGGCCAGCCCCGCCCCCAGCCAGCGGCGGCGTGGCGGCTGCTCGCCCCCGCCAGCGCGCCCGCGAACATCGTCACCTGCACCATGCCGAAGAGGATCAGCGCCCCCACCCCGGCATCGAGCGCGAGATAGGCAAAGGAAAACCCGAAGACATAGACGAAAAGCGCGGCTGCCCCCGTCGCAGATCCTGCCGCCCGCAGACGTGCGATCCCGCCCCCCGCCAGCGCCAGCAGGCACAGCACCAGCGCGCCCGAGGCGAGCCGCACCGCCCCGAAGCTTGCCGGATCGACATGTCCGCCCGCCAGCGCCCAGCGGTTCAGGACCGAGTTAGCGGCGAAAGCCACCATTGTGAGCGCGGTGAGAAGAGCCAATTGCATGGGGGCAAGCCTTACGGGCGCACCCTACGCCACGCCAGTCCCTTCTTCGGGTTCCAAAATATCCCGGAGCGCGAGGCAGAGCCTCGCCCGGCCCGTGCCTCCGGCACGGGCGCAAGGACTTGCGCCGCAGGCGCGCCTTGGGAAACCGCACAAAGGGCGGAAACGAAAAAGGGCGCCCCGGGGGGCGCCCTTTCCCTCGCTCGAAGGCAGGGGGGATTACATCATCCCGTCCATGCCACCCATTCCGCCCATGCCGCCCATGCCGCCGCCGGCGCTTTCCTTCTGCGGCTTGTCGGCCACCATCGCTTCGGTGGTGATCAGCAGACCCGCGATCGACGCCGCATCTTCCAGCGCGGTGCGCACGACTTTGGCCGGGTCGATCACGCCGAACTTGAACATGTCGCCATATTCTTCGGTCTGCGCGTTGAAGCCGAAGGTCGGGTCGGTCGATTCGCGGACCTTGCCGGCCACGACAGCACCGTCAACGCCCGAGTTCTCGGCGATCTGGCGCAGCGGCGCTTCGATCGCGCGGCGCACGATGGCGATACCGGCGTTCTGGTCGCTATTGACGCCCGTCAGGCCTTCGAGAGCCTTGGCCGCCTGAACCAGCGCCACACCGCCACCGACGACAACACCTTCCTGCACCGCGGCGCGGGTTGCGTTCAGCGCGTCATCGACGCGATCCTTGCGCTCCTTCACCTCGATTTCGGTCATGCCGCCGACGCGGATGACGGCCACGCCACCGGCGAGCTTGGCCACACGTTCCTGCAGCTTCTCGCGGTCGTAATCGCTCGAGGTCTCTTCGATCTGACCGCGGATCTGGGCGACGCGCGCTTCGATCTCGGACTTCTCGCCGGCACCGTCGATGACCGTGGTGTCATCCTTCTTGATGATGATCTTCTTGGCGCGGCCCAGCATGTCGAGGGTGACATTCTCGAGCTTCATGCCGAGGTCTTCCGAGATCACCTGACCACCGGTCAGGATCGCGAGATCCTGCAGCATGGCCTTGCGGCGGTCGCCGAAGCCCGGTGCCTTGACAGCGGCGATCTTCAGGCCACCGCGCAGCTTGTTGACGACGAGCGTGGCAAGTGCTTCGCCTTCGACGTCTTCTGCGATGATCAGCAGCGGCTTCTGCGACTGGATGACCGATTCCAGCAGCGGCACCATCGGCTGCAGCGACGAGAGCTTTTTCTCGTGCAGCAAGATCATGCAGTCTTCCAGATCCGCGGTCATCTTGTCGGCGTTGGTGACGAAGTAGGGCGAAAGATAGCCGCGGTCGAACTGCATGCCTTCGACGACTTCGACCTCGGTCTCCATGCCCTTGTTCTCTTCGACGGTGATCACACCCTCGTTGCCGACCTTCTGCATCGCGTCGGCAATCATGCGACCGATATTGGCCTCGCCGTTGGCCGAAATGGTGCCGACCTGAGCGACTTCATCGCTGTCGCTGACGGGGCGGGCGGCGTTCTTGACGGCTTCGACGACCTTGAGGGTCGCGATGTCGATGCCGCGCTTGAGGTCCATCGGGTTCATGCCGGCGGCGACCGCCTTCATGCCCTCGACGACGATGGCCTGGGCCAGCACGGTCGCGGTGGTGGTGCCGTCGCCGGCTTCGTCATTGGTGCGCGAAGCGACTTCCTTCACCATCTGCGCGCCCATGTTCTCGAACTTGTCTTCCAGTTCGATTTCCTTGGCGACAGACACACCGTCCTTGGTGATGCGGGGCGAGCCGAAGCTCTTGTCGAGCACCACGTTGCGGCCCTTGGGGCCCAGCGTGACCTTGACGGCGTTTGCCAGAATGTTGACGCCCTTGAGGATCTTGTCGCGGGCTGCTGTGTCGAACTTGACGTCCTTGGCTGCCATTTTGTTTCTCCAGTTCCTTGAATGTGGGAAAGTCTCAGACGATCCGGGGCGTTCAGGCTGCTTTCGCGGCTGCGGCGGCCTCGATGATGCCCAGGATGTCGCTTTCCTTCATGATCAGCATTTCTTCGCCGTCGATGGAGACTTCCGTGCCCGACCACTTGCCGAACAGGATCTTGTCGCCTTCCGAGACGGCCATCGGGATCAGTTCGCCGGAATCCTTGCGTGCACCTTCACCGCAGGCAACGACGATACCCTCTGCAGGCTTTTCCTTGGCGCTGTCGGGGATGATGAGACCGCCCTTGGTCTTCTCGTCGCTTTTCACGCGGCGCACCAGCACGCGGTCATGAAGGGGTTTGAATGCCATCTTTGCAGCTCCTTGAGGCTCAAAGTTATTGTCCCTGCGACCCGCCCTCGCGCGGATCTGTTAGCACTCGTCATATCCGAGTGCTAGCGATTGCGAGGTAAGCAACCCGCACGCGCCTGTCAACAACCCCGTCGCGAAAATTTCGGGCCACCCGGACGGCCCGCGTTGACGGGCGCCGCCCCCGGACACAGTTAAGGTGGGAACCGAACGGGGAATGCATCGATGAGACAGGCCATTCTGGCGCTTGCCCTGATCTGGGCCGCGCTGCCCGCGGCCGCGGCGTCGTTCTGCTCGGGCGCCGATCTTCGGGCAGAACTCTCGCCTGCCGAGAAAGAGATCCTCGACCGCGCAGCGGCGGCGACGCCCTACGGGCAAGGCAATCACTGGATCGCCACGCGGGGCGACCGCTTGGTGCATGTGATCGGAACCATGCATCTGGACGATCCGCGCTGGCCCGGGGTGATCGACGCGCTGGCCCCGGTCGTGACCGGGGTTGACCTTCTGCTGGTCGAGATAACCACCGAAGACCAAGCGGCGATGCAGGACACGATCCGCCGCGATCCCGCCCGCGCCTTCATCACCGAAGGCCCCACCCAGCCCGAAATGCTGTCCGAGACGGACTGGCAGCTTCTGTCGGCGGCCATGGCCGACCGGGGCGTGCCGGGCATCATCGCCGCGAAGATGCAGCCCTGGATGCAGGCGCTGACGCTGGGCCTGCCGGCCTGCGCCATGCGCAATCCCGCGCTGGCGGAAGGGGGTCTCGACAAGCGGCTGATGGATGTGGCGGCAGGCGCGGGCGTGCCGGTGGCGGGGCTTGAAACCTTCGACGACCTGCATGCGCTGCTGACCGCGGGCACCATGGAAGAACAGCTTGACCTGCTGATCGCGTCCCTGCCGCTGGCCGACCGGGGCGACGACCAGTTCGCCACCACCGCCGCGATCTATTTCGAAGAGAACGCGGGCCTTGCCTGGGAATTCGCGCGGTTGCAGGCGATGCGGGGGCTCGACCTGCCGGGGAGCGGGTCGAAGCCGTGCTCGCCGATTTCCAGGACCGGCTGCTGGTCCGGCGCAACCAAGCCTGGATGGACACGATCCTCACTGCCCCGGGCGACCGGATCGCGGTTGCCGTGGGCGCGCTGCACCTGATGGGAGACTACGGCGTTTTGAACCTGCTGGACCGGGCCGGATACCGGCTGGAGCGCGCGCCTTTCACCCGGCCCTGACCAACCGTCGCACGCCGCTCCAAGGATGGGTGACAGCGCCACGGGACGCGCCTATAAGGCGCGCGAATTCGCCCAGCCGATGGAGTGCCGTACTATGAAAACCCTAGTCTTCGGACACAAATCCCCCGACACCGATTCCACCGGATCGCCCATCCTCTGGGCCTGGTATCTGAACGACCTGAAGGGCGAGGCCGCCGAAGCCGTGCTTCTGGGCGAACCGAACACCGAAGCGGCCTTCCTTCTGCAGCGCTGGAACCTGCCCAAGCCCGCGATCATCTCGGACGTGGCCGAGGATGCGCCGGTCGTCATCGTCGACACCAACAATCCCGCCGAACTGCCCGCAGGGATCAACAAGGCCGATATCCGCGCCATCATCGACCACCACAAGCTGGTGGGCGGGCTGGAAACCAAGGGCCCCATCGACATCACCGTGCGTCCGCTGGCCTGCACCGCGACGATCATGGTCGACCTGATGGGCGACGATGCTGCACGCATGCCCGACTGGGCCAAGGCAACGGCCCTCACCTGCATCCTGTCGGACACGCTGGAATTCCGCAGCCCCACAACCACGCCGCATGACCGTGCGGTGGCCGAGCGCCTTGCCGCTGATCTCGGCATCGACATCCCCGCCTACGCGGCCGAGATGTTCGCCGCCAAGTCGGACGTCAGCGCGTTCTCGGACGCGGAACTGCTGCGGATGGACAGCAAGGAATACAATGTCGGCGGCAAGGAATTCCGGGTGAGTGTGCTCGAGACCACCTCGCCGCAGATGATCCTTGACCGCAAGGACAGCCTGATGGCGTCGATGGTGGATGTGGCGAAGGAAGACGGCGCGGACCAAGTGCTTCTGTTTGTCATCGACATCCTGAACGAGGAAGCGACACTTCTGGTGCCGAACGATCTGGTGAAGACCCTTGCCGAGAAAAGCTTCGGTGCCACCGTCACCGGCGACACGGTCGTGTTGCCCGGCGTGATGAGCCGCAAGAAGCAGATCATTCCGGTTCTGAAGGTCTGACCGGGGCCCGCGCGCTTGCCCGCGCGGCCCGCCACAGGTAGGGGTAGCGGCATCCGCCCCCATGCCGCGCGCGAGGCCCCCATGACGCAGATCATCCAGTCCTTTTCCGAGGTCTCGTCCCGCTACGAGGCCGCCTTCGTCGATCTTTGGGGCTGCGTGCATGACGGTGTGCGCGCACTCCCCGAGGCGGTGGCCGCGCTGCAGGCCTATCGCGCGCAGGGCGGGGTCGTGATTCTGGTCACAAACAGCCCACGCCCCCGCGCGGGCGTCGAACGCCAGCTCGACCATTTCGGCGTGCCGCGCGACGCATGGGACGCCATCGCCACCAGCGGCGACAGCGCGCGCGCCGCGATGTATCGCGGTGTCGTGGGCCAGAAGGTCTGGTTCATCGGCGAAGCCCGCGACAGCCGCTTCTTCGACCCGATCAATGTCGTGGAGAGCCCGGTGGAGATCGAACAGGTCCCTCTCGACGAGGCCGAAGGCATCGTCTGCACCGGGCCTTTCGATCCGCTGGCCGACCCCGATGTGATGCGGCCGCAATTCCTTTTCGCCAAGACGAAGGGTCTGAAGTTCCTCTGCGCCAATCCCGACATCGTGGTCGACCGGGGCGAGGTCCGGGAATGGTGCGCGGGGGCGCTGGCGCGGCTTTACACGCAGATGGGGGGCGAAAGCCTCTACTTCGGAAAGCCGCACCCGCCGATCTATGACCTTGCGCGCCGCAGGCTGGCGCAGGTGCGCCAAGGGATCCCCGATCACGCCATCATCGCCATCGGCGACGGCATCCACACGGACGTACAGGGCGCGGCGGGGGAAGATATCGATTCGCTGTTCATCTCGGGCGGATTGTCGGCGACCGAGACGAACACGGCACATCAGCCGGACCTGCTGGCGCTAACAGCTTTCCTCGAAAGGGAAATGTCGTCGCCCACCTACACGATCGGCAAGCTGCGCTGACGCTTTTGTGCTTGCCTTTCTGCGATCGCAAAGTAATAAAGTTGCCGAAACGCGGAAGCGTTCTAACTGAATGTTACCTTGGCTTCCCGATCAGGAGGGCGACATGTTGGACAACCTGCCCCGTGGCACGATCTGCATCGAAGATCTCGAAATGGGCATGTCGCGCTATCTGCAGAAGACGATAACCGACGAGGACATCGAGATGTTCGCGCAGGTGTCGACCGACCGGAACCCCGTGCATCTCGACGACGATTACGCCCGCGACACGATCTTCGAAGGCCGCATCGCCCACGGGATGCTGACGGCGGGCCTGATCTCGGCCGTGATCGGCGAACAGCTGCCCGGACACGGCACGGTCTATCTGGGCCAGTCGCTCAAGTTCCTCGCCCCCGTGCGCCCCGGCGACACGGTGCATGCCGAGGTGAAGGTCGTCGACATCGACTTCGCTAAGCGGCGTGTCAAGCTCGACTGCCATTGCGCGGTGGGTGGCAAAAAGGTGCTGATCGGCGAAGCGACAGTGCTGGCGCCCTCGCGCAAGTTTGACTGACGCGCGGCCGGTTTCCTGCAAGGAAACCGGACCGGAAACTTTGAAAGTTTCCGCCCGGCGGATCACCGCCGCCCGATTTGGTGGCAGGGCACGGACAGTGTATGGTGCCCTCCCCGGACTCACCGGAGGAGGTAGAGACCATGAACACGATCCAGACTGCTCAGACTGCACGCGCGCTTCTTGTCGCGCAGGGGCCCCGCGCCGAGGCCGAGGCCGCGCGCCGCGCGCGCCGCTGTGACGCCGCAGGCCAGCACGGCGAGGCCGAGACCTGGACCCGCATCCGTCAGGCCATCCGGCAGATGCGCGGCCCGAACGAAAGCTGACATGTCGACGGGGCGCGCCCCTTGCACAGGCGCGCCCCTGCCGCTACGCGTGTCGCCATGCGGATCATCCGGGATTACCAATTCGTCGAGCGGCACGATCGCGGTGCCAGCGCCGCCATCGGCAACTTCGACGGCGTGCATCTTGGCCACCGCGCGGTGATCGACATGGCGCGTCAGGCCGTGCCCGGGGCACCGCTGGGTGTGCTGACGTTCGAGCCGCATCCGCGAGAATACTTCGCCCCCGACGCCCCGCCCTTCCGGCTGATGAGCCGGTCGGCCCGCGCCACGCGGCTGGAAAAGCTGGGGGTCGAACGGCTGTACGAGATCAACTTCAACGCAGCCCTCGCCGGGCTGTCGCCCGAGGCCTTCGCGCAGCGCGTGATCCATGACGGTCTGGGTCTGGCCCATGTCGTGGTGGGCGCCGATTTCTGCTTTGGCAAGGGCCGCGCCGGGACGGCGGAGGACCTTGCCCGCTTCGGTGCGCAGATGGGTTTCGGCGTCACCATCGCACCGCTGCTCGAGAAGGGCGCGGCGACCGTCAGCTCCACCGCCATCCGACAGGCGCTGAGCGACGGACGCCCGCGCGATGCCGCCGCCATGCTGGGCCACTGGCACCGGATCGAAGGCCCGGTCATCGGCGGCGAACAGCGCGGCCGCGAACTGGGATACCCCACCGCCAACATGTCGATCGCAGGGCTCCATCCGCCCGCCTTCGGAGTCTATGCCGTGCTGGTCGATGTACTGACCGGGCCGCACAAGGGGTCCTATCACGGGGCGGCATCGCTTGGCGTGCGCCCGATGTTCGACGGCGAAGTGCCGAACATCGAGACGTTCCTGTTCGACTTCTCGGGCGATCTTTACGGCGCGACTTTGTCGGTGGCGCTGGTCGACTATCTGCGCCCCGAGGCGAAATTCGACAGCCTTCAGGCGCTGATCGACCAGATGGACGCCGACTGCGCCCGCGCGCGCGACCTGCTGGCCGCGGTATGACGGCCGATCCCATCGACCGCGCAGGCCTTGCCCCCCGCTACTGGGAACGCAAGCGCCTGCACGAGATGTCGCGCGCCGAATGGGAGGCGCTGTGCGACCGCTGCGGCAAGTGCTGCCTGAACAAGCTGGAAGACGAGGATACGGGCGAAGTCGCGCTGACCCGCGTCGCCTGCCGCCTGTTCGACGACGCGACCTGCCGCTGCGCGCAATACCCGATCCGCCACCAGTTTGTGCCCGATTGCATCGTGCTGAGCCCGGCCAATATCGGCGCGAACCTCTACTGGATGCCCCAGACCTGCGCCTATCGGCTGGTCCATGAAGGCCGCCGGCTTTACGACTGGCACCCGCTGATCTCGGGCGACGCAGAAACGGTGCATCAAGCGGGCGTGTCGGTGCGCGGCGCGACCCTGCCCGAATACGAGATCGACCAGGACGACTGGGAAGACCACATCATCGAGGAGCCTGTCTGATGTTCTTTGCCTCGGACAATACCGGACCCGTTCACCCCCAGATCATGGCGGCTCTCGCCGAGGCAAATGACGGCTTCGCCATGCCCTATGGCGCCGATCCCCTGATGGACGAGGTGCGCACCCGCCTGCGCGACATCTTCGAGGCACCCAAGGCGGCGGTCTATCTGGTGGCCACCGGGACGGCGGCGAATTCGCTGGCGCTCGCCACGCTGACCCAGCCTTACGAGACCGTCTTCTGTTCGCCCGTCGCCCATATCCACGAAGACGAATGCAACGCGCCCGAATTCTTCACCGGCGGCGCCAAGCTGACGCTGGTGCCGGGCGGCGACCGGATGACGCCCGAGGCCCTGCGCGCCGCCATCGCGAAGGAAGAATCACGCGGCGTCCACGGCCCCCAGCGCGGCGCGGTGTCGATCACCAACGTGACCGAACGCGGGTCGGTCTATGCCCTGTCCGAGATCGAGGCGCTGTGCGCGGTGGCGAAGGATTTCGGCCTGCCCGTGCATCTGGACGGTGCGCGCTTCGCCAATGCGCTGGTGGCGATGAACTGCTCGCCCGCCGACATGACGTGGAAGGCGGGCGTCGATGCGGTCAGTTTCGGCGGCACCAAGAACGGCTGCATGGGCGTCGAGGCGGTGATCTTCTTCGACCCCGCGAAAGCCTGGGAATTCGAATTGCGCCGCAAGCGCGGCGCGCATCTGTTTTCCAAGCACCGGTATCTCTCGGCGCAGATGGCGGGGTATCTGCGCGACGATCTCTGGCTGACCAGTGCCCGCGCCGCGAACGCCAACGCCGCGCGGCTGGCAGATGGCATGCGCGCGAAGGGCGCGCGCTTCCTGCACGACCCGCAAGCGAACATGATCTTCGCCGCCCTCCCCCGCGCCGCCCACCGGCGGCTGCACGAGGCCGGTGCCAAATATTACGTCTGGGCAGGCAGCCTTGACGGCCACGATCCCGACGAGATGCTGACCGCGCGTCTGGTCTGCGACTGGTCGATCGGGCCCGAGCGGATCGATGCGTTCCTTGCGCTGATCTGACGGTCCACCACCCTGTGGACAGCTGACCCTACAATTCCTCCACATCCAGAACGCCGGACAAACTCTTGATCGCGCCCTTGATCTGGGGGGTGACGGGGAAGTCGGTGCCAAGCTCCATCTCGACCTCGCCGGGCAGGGTCGGGTCCAGCAGGCACATGGTGACCGGGCCGCGCGCGGCGCGTTTGGCGGCGGTGCGGGCGTCTTCGAGGATCGACGCGACAAGGGACACGGCGTCGGCGCGTTCGACGAAGATGCGCAGGCCCGTCGCACCCGCATCGGCCACCGCCACGTCGGCAGGTGCGACCGACCGCGCAAGAAGCTTGAGCTGGTCAGCCTCCATCGTCGCCTCGACCGACAGGACCACGCGCGCGCCTGTTTCGAGATGGTCGCGCGCCACGTCGAGCACGTCCGAGAAGATCGTCACCTCGTAGGCCCCGGTCGGGTCGGAGAGCTGGCAGAAGGCGAAGCGGTTGCCGCGCGCCGATTTCCGTTCCTGCCGCCCCGCGACGATCCCCGCCATCTTGGCCACATGCGGACCCTGCGCCGCGCGGGCCGTCACCTCGTCGAGCGTGAGACACCCCTTTCGCTTCAGCGCCGTCATGTAATCGTCAAGCGGATGGCCCGACAGGTAGAAGCCGATCGCCTTGAACTCTTCCGCCAGACGTTCGGCGGGCAGCCAGTCGGGCACCGGCGACAGGCGCGGTTCGGGCAGGTCGTCGCCCGCTTCCCCGAAAAGCGACACCTGCGCCGAGGCCTTCTGATCCTGGATCGCCGCCGACCAGGCGACCAGCGCATCGAGGCTTTCGAGAACCCTCCGCCGGTTCGGGTCGAGCTGGTCGAAGGCCCCTGCCCGCGCCATCATCTCGAGCGGGCGCTTGCCCACGCGTTTGAGATCGACCCGCCGCGCCACGTCGAACAGTGTGGTGAAGGGCTGGTCACCGCGTGCCTCGGTCACCAGCTTCATCGCCTCGACGCCCACGTTCTTGAGCGCGCCAAGCCCATAGACCAGCGCGCCGTTCTTCACGGTGAAGGTCGCGGCGCTGCGGTTCACGCAAGGGGGGACATAAGACAATTCAAGCCGCTTGCGCACCTCTTCGAAATAGATGGCAAGCTTGTCGGTCAGGTGGATGTCGCAATTCATGACGCCCGCCATGAATTCGACCGGGTGGTTCGCCTTGAGCCAGGCTGTCTGATAGCTCACCACCGCATAGGCGGCGGCGTGCGACTTGTTGAAGCCGTAATTGGCGAACTTTTCCAGAAGGTCGAAGACCTCGCCCGCCTTTTCCTTCGTCACCCCGTTGGCCAGCGCACCCTCGATGAACTTGGGCCGTTCCTTCGCCATCTCGGCCGCGATCTTCTTGCCCATGGCGCGGCGCAACAGGTCGGCGCCGCCAAGGCTGTAGCCCGCCATGACCTGCGCGATTTCCATCACCTGTTCCTGATAGACGATGATGCCTTGCGTTTCTTCAAGGATGTGGTCGATCGACGGGTGGATGGACGCGCGTTCGCGCAAACCGTTCTTGACCTCGCAATAGGTGGGAATGTTCTCCATCGGGCCGGGACGGTAGAGCGCGACCAGCGCCACGATATCCTCGATGCAGGTGGGCTTCATGCGCTTGAGCGCATCCATCATGCCCGAACTTTCCACCTGGAACACCGCGACCGTCTTGGCCGCGGAATAAAGGCGGTAGGACGCTTCGTCGTCCAGCGGAATGGCGTTGATGTCGTTCTCGGTCCCCGGCTGGGGGTCGTAAAGCCGCCGCCCGTCGGCGGCGACATGCAAGGGCCGCCCCGAGGCGCGGATCAAGTCCACCGCGTTCTGGATCACGGTCAGCGTCTTCAGGCCAAGGAAGTCGAACTTGACCAGTCCCGCCTGTTCCACCCATTTCATGTTGAACTGGGTCGCGGGCATGTCGGACCGGGGGTCCTGATAAAGCGGCACAAGCTCGTCCAATGGGCGGTCGCCGATAACCACGCCCGCTGCGTGGGTCGAGGCGTTACGCAACAGCCCTTCGACCTGCTGGCCGTAATCGAGAAGCCGCTTGACCACCTCTTCGTCGCGCGCGGCCTGACGCAGGCGTTCTTCCTGCGCCAACGCCTGTTCGATGCTGACGGGCTTGACCCCTTCCACGGGGATCATCTTGGACAGCCGGTCCACCTGGCCATAGGGCATCTGCAGCACGCGGCCCACGTCGCGGACCGCGGCCTTGGACAGAAGCGCGCCGAAGGTGATGATCTGGCCCACCCGGTCGCGGCCGTATTTCTCCTGCACGTAGCGGATCACGTCCTCGCGGCGATCCATGCAGAAGTCGATGTCGAAGTCGGGCATCGACACGCGTTCGGGGTTGAGGAAGCGTTCGAACAGCAGACTGTAGCGCAGGGGGTCAAGATCGGTGATCGTCAGTGCATAGGCGACAAGGCTGCCAGCGCCCGATCCGCGCCCCGGCCCCACGGGGATCGCATGATCCTTGGCCCACTTGATGAAGTCGGCCACGATCAGGAAATAGCCCGGAAAGCCCATGCCTTCGATGATCCCCAGCTCGAAATCGAGCCGTTTCTCGTAGTCTTTGACCGGGGCGGCGTGGGGGATGACGGCCAGACGCGCGGCCAGCCCCGCGCGGGCCTGGGCGCGGAGTTCCTCGACCTCGTTCTCGGCGAATTTCGGGAGGATTGGGGCGCGTTTATCCGCCATGAAGGCGCAGCGGCGCGCGATCTCGACGCTGTTCTCCAGCGCCTCGGGCAGGTCGGCGAAGAGGACGCCCATCTCCTTGGACGACTTGAAGTAATGCTGCGGCGTCAGGCGGCGGCGCGGTTCCTGCTGATCGACATAGGCACCGTCGGCGATGCACAGAAGCGCGTCATGCGCCTCGTACATCTTGGCGTCGGGGAAATGGACATCGTTGGTCGCCACCAGCGGAAGGTCCATGGCATAGGCCATCTCAATGAACCCGCGTTCGGTCTGCCGTTCGGCGGCGGGCAATGCGCCGTCCTCGCCCGGGTGCCGCTGGAGTTCGACATAAAGCCGATCGCCGAACATGCCCCGCAGCCGCGCCATCAGCGCCTGCGCCGCGGCCCCCTGCCCGGCCTGCAGAAGCCGGCCCACAGGCCCCTCCGCGCCCCCAGTCAGGCAGATCAGCCCCCCGGCATGGGCAGCCAGTTCGGCAAGCGTGACCTGCGGCAGCTGCCCCGCCTTGTCGAGATAAAGGCAGGAATTGAGCTTCATCAGGTTCATGTAGCCCGCGTCAGATTGCGCCAGCAGTACGACAGGCGCAGGCATCCGCGGCTTGCCGCCCGGATCGGCTTCAAGATAGGCCAGCGAAATCTGGCACCCGATGATCGGCTGGATGCCCGCCCCCGCCATGGTGACCGAGAATTCCAGCGCGGCGAACATGTTGTTCGTGTCGGTCAGCGCCACCGCCGGCATGCCCGCGCGGCGGCACAGATCGGGCAGCTTCTTGAGCCGCACCGCCCCTTCCAGAAGCGAATACTCGGAATGGACGCGCAGGTGGATGAATCGGGGATCGGTTGTCATGGGTCTGACCCTAAGCCGCGTGGCGGCCAGGTGCCAGAGCGCGATCAGGGCGGGCCTTCTGAAAACCGCGGCACCATCCGGGGATTTGCCGGAAAAGCCGAAAGGTGCTTCGGGTCCTTTCGGGAAATCGGAAAGACCAACGTTGAAAATCTTGTGCTTTTCACGCCGCGCCCGCGCCTTTTTCCCGGGCAGCGCCTGACTATGTTGCATCCGCAGCGATGCTTTTCCTTGCGCCGGGGCGGGCAGGCTTTCTAACGTTTCAGGCGCTGGATCAAGGGCTGCCCGTTTCTACGTCGCATCGAGGCGGGCTGGAGCCAAACCAAGTACCGCGACGGGTCTGCAGATATGGAGATCGCGTTTCTTCTGAACGGAGAGACCGTCAGGCTGGCCGGCATTTCCGCCACCACGACGCTTCTGGATTGGCTGCGCGGGGAACGGATGCTGACCGGCACGAAGGAAGGCTGCAACGAAGGCGATTGCGGGGCCTGCACGGTGATCGTGACAGATGCGGGCGGTGCGCGCACGCTGAACGCCTGCATCCTGTTCCTGCCGCAACTGCACGGCAAGGCGGTACGCACGGTGGAAGGGATCGCGGGGCCCGGCGGCGAACTGCACCCGGTTCAGCAGGCGATGATCGACCATCACGGGTCGCAATGCGGGTTCTGCACGCCGGGCTTCATCACGTCGATGGCCTGCGCGCATCTGAACGGGGCGCGGGATTTCGACGACCAACTGGCAGGCAATCTCTGCCGCTGCACCGGCTATGCGCCGATCATCCGCGCGGCCGAGGCGGCGGCGGATGCGCCTGTTCCCGACTGGATGCGCGACACGGCGCCCGGCGCGGGTGCTGTGCAGGGCGCGGGCTGGTTCGCCCCCGAAAGCGCCGATCACCTCGCCGATCTCTACGCCGCGCATCCCGACGCCACGCTGGTCGCGGGGGCGACCGATGTGGGGCTGTGGGTCACCAAGCAGATGCGCGATCTGGGGAAGATCATCTTCCTTCACCGCTGCTCCGATCTGCTGCGGATGGACGAGACGCCAGAGGGCCTGCGCATAGGCGCGGGCGTCACGATGGACCGCGTGCTTGCTGTGATGGCCGGCCGCCACCCGTCCTTTGCCGAGATGGTGCGCCGCTATGGCTCGGCTCAGGTGCGCAATGCCGCCACCATCGGCGGCAACATCGCCAACGGATCGCCCATCGGGGACAATCCGCCCGCGCTCATCGCGCTGGGGGCAAAGTTGCACCTGCGCAAGGGCGACGCGCGGCGCGAGATGGCGATCGAGGACTTCTTCCTCTCCTATGGCAAACAGGACCGCGCCCCCGGCGAATTCGTCGAGGCCGTGACGATCCCCGCGCAGCCCGACCGGTTGCGGGTCTACAAGCTGTCGAAGCGGTTCGATCAGGACATCTCTGCGGTCTGCGGGGCGTTCAATGTCACCGTGGCGGACGGCACCGTGACCACCGCGCGCATCGCCTTCGGCGGCATGGCGGGCGTGCCGAAGCGGGCGACGGCCGTGGAACAGGCGCTGATCGGCCAGCCCTGGAGCGAAGCCACGGTGGCAGCGGCCTTGCCCGCCTTCGCAGAAGACTTCACGCCCCTGTCCGACATGCGCGCGAGCGCCGATTATCGTCTGGGCGCGGCGCAGGCGATGATGCGGCGGTGTTTCCTCGAAGATCAGGGCGTGCCCGCGAACGTGCTGGAGACCGCACCATGAGCGTCGCGAAACCCCTGCCGCACGATGCCGCCGCGCTCCATGTCACGGGGCAGGCGCGCTATGTCGATGACATTCCCGCCCCCGCGGGCACGCTGCATCTGGCCTTCGGGCTGTCGGGCGTGGCGCGCGGGCGGATCGTGTCGATGGACCTTGCGCCCGTGCGGGCCGCCCCGGGTGTGGTGGCGGTGCTGACGGCGGAGGATCTCGCCCGTGACG
The DNA here is from genome assembly GCA_018401465.1 of Aestuariivita sp. Lineage (GTDB taxonomy): Bacteria > Pseudomonadota > Alphaproteobacteria > Rhodobacterales > Rhodobacteraceae > JAGYKE01. The sequence goes on along the minus strand of JAGYKE010000004.1, from coordinate 1,486,262 downwards.
CCGACACTTCGCCGTCCGCCCATGACGAACCGCTTCTGGCCAAGGGCGAGGTGTTCTTCGAAGGTCAGGCCCTGTTCCTCGTCATCGCGACCAGCCACCACGCCGCCCGCCACGCCGCCGCCAAGGCGCGGGTCGGGATCGACGCGATGCCGCCCATCCTGACCGTGGACGAGGCGCTTGCCGCGGACAGCCGGTTCGAGGACGGGCCGCGCATCTACGGCAAGGGCGACGCCCCAGCGGCACTGGCCACGGCGCCGCGCCGCCTTCAGGGGCGGTTCGACCTTGGCGGGCAGGAGCATTTCTATCTCGAAGGACAGGCCGCGATGGTCTGGCCGCAGGAAGGGGGGGACATGATGGTGTTCTCCTCGACCCAGCACCCGACCGAGATTCAGCATAAAGTGGCCCATGCGCTGGGCCTGCCCATGCATGCCGTGCGCGTCGAATGCCGCCGGATGGGCGGCGGGTTCGGCGGCAAGGAAAGCCAGGGCAACGCGCTGGCCATCGCCTGCGCGGTGGCGGCGCAGGCCACGGGGCGGCCCTGCAAGATGCGCTATGACCGCGACGACGACATGCGCATCACAGGCAAGCGGCACGATTTCCGCATCGAATACGACGTGGGGTTCGACGACACGGGCCGCGTGACCGCGGTGTCGTTCCACCACTACGCGCGCTGCGGCTGGTCGATGGACCTGTCGCTGCCGGTGGCCGACCGGGCGATGCTGCATGCCGACAACGCCTATGACCTTGCCCATGTGCGTATCGAAAGCCACCGGCTGAAGACGAACACGGCCAGCGCCACCGCCTTCCGGGGTTTCGGCGGACCACAGGGCATGGTGGGGATCGAACGGGTGATGGATCATGTGGCGCATACGCTCGGCATGGACCCGGCCGAGGTGCGGCGGCGCAACTACTACCCGTCCGCTGCCGCGGTAGCAAAGGGCGCAGAGGCGGGGACCACGCCTTACGGCATGGCGGTCACCGATTTCGAACTGCACGACATGACTGCGCGGTTGCTCGAGACCTGCGATTACGCGGCGCGGAAAGCGGCGATCGCCGACTGGAATGCAGCGAACCCGGTGATCAAGCGGGGGATCGCCTTCAGCCCGGTGAAGTTCGGGATTTCCTTTACCCTCACCCACCTCAATCAGGCGGGTGCGCTTGTGCATGTCTATCAGGACGGGTCGATCCACCTGAACCATGGCGGGACGGAAATGGGACAGGGCCTGTTCCAGAAGATCGCGCAGGTGGCCGCCAGCCGCTTTGGCGTGCCGATGGACATGGTGAAGATCACCGCAACCGACACGGCCAAGGTGCCCAACACGTCCGCCACTGCCGCCTCCTCCGGGTCGGACCTGAACGGCATGGCGGTCAAGGCCGCCTGCGACACGATTCGCGACCGGATGGCCGAACACCTGGCCGAACGCTACCAGACGACGCCCGACGCCGTCCGGTTCGAGGGGGGCGAGGTCATAGTGGGCGAGGCGCGGATGAGCTTCGCCGACGCCGCCAAATCGGCGTGGATGGCGCGGGTGTCGCTGTCGGCGACGGGGTTCTACAAGACGCCGAAACTGGAATGGGACCGCATCCGCGGCACCGGGCGGCCGTTTTTCTATTTCGCCTATGGCTGCGCGGTGACGGAAGTGGCCATCGACACGCTGACGGGCGAGAACCGCATCCTGCGCGCCGATATCCTGCACGATTGTGGCGCGTCGCTGAACCCGGCCCTCGATCTGGGTCAGATCGAAGGGGCCTATGTGCAGGGGGCGGGCTGGCTCACGACCGAGGAACTGGTCTGGGATGACACGGGCCGCCTGCGCACGCATGCACCGTCGACCTACAAGATCCCCGCCTGTTCCGACCGGCCCGACATCTTCAACGTCACCCTCTGGGACGGGCAGAACCGCGAAGACACGATCTACCGCTCCAAGGCCGTGGGCGAGCCGCCCTTCATGCTGGGGATATCGGCCTGGCTTGCGCTGTCGGACGCGGTCGCCGCCTGCGGCCCTGCCTATCCCGCGCTGAACGCGCCCGCGACCGCCGAAGAGGTCTGGCGCGGCCTGCAGAGGGTTCGGCATGGGCTTTGACCTAAAGGCCCTGCAGGACGCGGTCGCGGCACAGGGCCGCGTCGCCCGCGTCGTCGTCTGCGCCGTGGCCGGCTCCACCCCGCGCGAAGTGGGCGCGGCGATGCTTGTCTGGGAGGGCGGCCAGTCGGGCACCATCGGTGGCGGCGAACTGGAATACCGCGCCGCGCAGGCGGCACGCGCGATGCTGGCGGACGGAGAAGAGCGCGCCTTCACCACGCAGGCGCTCGGCCCCGATCTGGGCCAGTGCTGCGGCGGGCGTGTCAGCCTTCTGACGGAAGTCTTTGACGCAAAATCCGTATCTGTCTTGTCCACAGAGATCGTCGCCCGACCCGTCCACAGGGACGGGCCTGTGGATACCCCGCCGCTGGCCGTCGCGCGCATCCTGTCGCAGGCGCGCAACGCAGGCCAAAGCCCGCAGGCGCGGCTGATGGACGGCTGGATGATCGAACCCGTGGCAAAGCCCGCGCGCGATGTCTGGGTCTGGGGCGCAGGCCATGTGGGGCGCGCCATCGTGGACGTGCTGGCCCCCCTGCCCGACCTGTCGCTGACCTGGATCGACACCGCGCCCGACCGGTTTCCCGACGCGATTCCCGGGGGCGTCACGACCCTGCCCGCCGCCGACCCCGCCCGTCTTGTGCCCCATGTGCCGCCGCAGGCGGAACATCTGATCCTCACCTATTCCCACACGCTCGACCTCGCGCTTTGCCATGCGCTCCTGACCCATGGGTTCGGCTTCGCGGGGCTGATCGGGTCCGCGACGAAATGGGCGCGCTTCCGGTCGCGGCTGGCGGCGCTCGGCCATGCGCCGCAATCGGTCGCGCGCATCACCTGCCCCATCGGCGCGCCTGCCCTTGGCAAGCATCCGCAGGCTATCGCCATCGGGGTGGCCGCTGCGCTATTGGACCGGCGCAAGGACGTCGCCGCAAGAAAGGACCGCAGCGCATGACCGAAACCCTTCTGGACTTGCGCGGACTGACCAAGGCCTACCCCGGCGTGATCGCCAATTCCGATGTGTCCTTCCGCATCGGCGTGGGCGAGGTGCATGCGCTTCTGGGCGAAAACGGCGCGGGCAAGTCGACGTTGGTCAAGATGATCTATGGCCTCGTGAAACCCGATGCCGGCCAGATGACGCTGCGCGGCGCGCCCTATGCCCCAGCCGAACCCCGCGCCGCGCGCGCCGATGGGATCGCGATGGTGTTCCAGCACTTTTCCCTGTTCGAGGCGCTCACGGTTGCCGAAAACGTGGCGCTGGGGATGGAAAAGCCGCCGAAACTGCGCGATCTCGCCCGCCGCATCCGCGAGGTGAGCGAGACCTATGGCCTGCCGCTCGATCCCGAGCGGGTGGTGGGCGATCTGTCGGCGGGCGAACGGCAACGGGTCGAGATCATCCGCTGCCTGCTGCAGGACCCCAAGCTTCTCATCATGGACGAACCGACCAGCGTCCTGACCCCGCAGGAGGTCGACATCCTGTTCCAGACGCTGCGCAAGCTGGCCGCGGAAGGCACGTCGATCCTCTATATCTCGCACAAGCTCGAGGAAATCCGCGCGCTTTGCGACACCGCGACGATCCTGCGGCTGGGGCGGGTCGTCGGCACCTGCACCCCGCGCGAGACGACCGCGCGCGCCATGGCCGAGATGATGGTGGGCACGACGCTGAAGACACCGACGCCGCGCGATCACGCGCTGGGGAATGTGGCGCTTTTTGTCACGGGGCTGTCGGTGGCGTCACCGGGAGCGTTCGGCACATCGCTGAAGAACATACAGCTCATGCTCCGGCAGGGCGAGGTGATGGGCATCGGCGGCGTCGCAGGCAATGGGCAGGACGAGCTTCTGGGCGCGCTGTCGGGTGAAATTCGCAGCGCGCCCGATGCGATCCGCCTCGCCGGTCAGCCGGTCGGGCATCTCGGCCCCAATCAGCGCCGCGCGCTAGGTCTTCTGGCCGCGCCGGAAGAAAGGCTTGGCCATGCCGCCGCCCCGGACATGAGCCTGACCGAGAACGCGCTGCTGACCGGCGCGGTGCGCAAGGGACTGGAACGGCGCGGATTTCTTGACTGGGCCAAGGCGCGGAGCTTTGCCGAGGACATCATCCGCACCTTCGACGTGCGCACGCCGGGGCCGGGCAATGCCGCGCGGTCGCTGTCGGGGGGCAACCTGCAGAAATTCGTGATCGGGCGCGAGGTGCTGCAGGCGCCGAAGGTGCTGGTGGTGAACCAGCCCACCTGGGGCGTGGACGCCGCCGCTGCCGCCGCGATCCGGCAGGCGTTGCTCGATCTTGCCGCCGAGGGGGCGGCGGTGCTGGTGATCAGCCAGGACCTCGACGAATTGATGGAGATCGCCGGCCAGTTCGCCGCGTTGAACGAAGGGCGGCTGAGCGACATCCGCCAGACCGCAGGCCTTTCGATCGACGAGATCGGCCTGATGATGGGCGGTGCCCACGGGATGGAGGTGGCGCATGTCTGACCAAGGCCCCCTCACCCCGACCCTCTCCCCCGCGGGGGAGAGGGAGGGCGCAGCGCCCCGGCGGCGCGCCTGTGGCCTGCGCCGGATTTGCGCATTTGTGACCGGAAAGACGCGAGGAGACCGCCCATGATCCGGCTGGAGAAACGGCCCCAGCCGTCGCGGTTCTGGACGGCGGCGACGCCGGTCGTCGCGGTGCTGGCCACCATGGTGGCGGGCGGCATCCTGTTCGCCGCGCTGGGCAAGGACCCCTTCGTGGCGATCCGCACGATCTTCTGGGACCCACTGTTCAACGAACAATTCGCGGCCTTTTCCCGCCCGCAGCTTCTGGTCAAGGCGGGCCCGCTGATCCTGATCGCGATCGGGCTGAGCCTTGGGTTCCGCGCCGGCATCTGGAACATCGGGGCGGAAGGTCAGTACATCATGGGCGCGATCTGCGGGGCGGGCGTCGCGCTGGCCTTCTACCCGCTTCAGGCGTGGTGGCTGTTCCCGATGATGGTGATGGCGGGGGCGCTGGGGGGCTGGGCCTGGGCGATGATCCCCGCGATCCTGCGCACGCGGTTCAACACGAACGAAATCCTCGTGTCGCTGCTCCTCGTCTACGTGGCCGAGAACATCCTCGCCTCGATGTCGCTGGGGCTTCTGCGGAACCCCCAAGGATCGGGGTTCCCGGGCAGCCGCAACCTGCAGCAATACCCGTCCGCCGCGAACCCCGAACTCATCGCGGGGACCGGGATGCATTGGGGCATCGTGGCGGCCTTCATCGCCGTGATCTTCGCCTATGTGCTGCTGAGCCGCCATATCATGGGCTTCAACATCCAGCTGGCCGGTCAGGCACCGCGCGCGGCGCGCTTTGCCGGTGTGTCGCCCGCGCGGCTGGTGATCTTCTGCCTGGGTCTCTCGGGGGCGCTGGCGGGGATGGCGGGGCTGTTCGAGGTGGCGGGCCCCGCGGGGCAGATCACCATCGATTTCAACGTGGGCTATGGGTTCACCGCGATCATCGTGGCCTTCCTTGGCCGCCTCCAGCCCATCGGCATCCTGCTGGCGGGGCTTCTCATGGCGCTGACCTATATCGGGGGCGAGCTGAGCCAGTTCATGCTGGGCCTGCCCGCGGCGGCGATCCAGGCCTTTCAGGGAATGCTCCTGTTCTTCCTTCTGGCGGGCGATTTCCTCATCAACTACAGGATCCGGGTCGGCCGGACGGCGGTGGTGTGATGGACCTGTCTTCGATCAATCCGGTCCTTCTGCTGTCGGCGCTGATCGTGGCGTCGACGCCCATTCTGCTGGCCGCTTTGGGCGAGCTGGTGGTGGAGAAGGCGGGCGTGCTGAACCTGGGCGTCGAGGGGATGATGATCCTGGGCGCGATCTGCGGCTTTGCCGTCGCGGTCGAGACGGGCAACCCGGTGATCGGGTTTCTGGGCGGGGCCGCAGGGGGGGCCGCGCTGTCGCTGATCTTCGCGTTTCTCACCCAGTATCTTCTGTCGAACCAGGTGGCGACGGGGCTTGCGCTCACGCTGTTCGGGCTGGGCCTGTCGGCGATGATCGGGCAGGGCTATTCCGGCATCCAGGCGCCGCGCACGGCGGATATCGATTTCGGGCCTCTGGCGGACATTCCCTTCATCGGGCCGGTGTTCTTCACCCATGATTGGGTGGTCTATGCCTCGCTCTTCCTTGTCGTTGCGGTCTGGTATGCGCTGACCCGCACGCGTGCGGGTCTGATCCTGCGGGCCGTGGGCGAAAACCACGATGCCGCGCATGCTTTGGGTTACAAGGTGGTGCGGGTGCGGATGCTGGCCATCGCCTTCGGCGGGGCCTGCGCGGGGCTGGGCGGCGCCTATCTGAGCCTCGTGCGCGTGCCGCAATGGACCGAAGGGATGACCGCGGGCGCGGGGTGGATCGCGCTTGCCATCGTTGTCTTCGGGGCGTGGAAGCCCGGGCGCGTGCTGCTCGGGGCCTATCTTTTCGGCGGCATCTCGGTCCTGCAGCTGAACCTGCAGGCGGCGGGGGTCAAGGTTCCGGTCGAGTTCTTGTCGATGTCGCCGTATGTGATAACGATCCTCGTGCTGGTCATCATCTCGGCCGACCGGTCGCGGGTGGCGCTGAACGCGCCCGCGTCGCTGGGCCGGAGTTTCCATGCCTCGTCCTGAGGCGCGATTTCAACCGGGGCCGATGGGACGCCCCGCCAAACAGGGAGTATCAACCGTGAAACGCAGAACCCTTCTTGCCACCGGGGCGGCCGCCGCGACCGCCGCCGCCTTCGGCCTGCCGGTGAGCGCCCAGTCGCCCACCAAGGTCGGCTTCATCTATGTCGGTCCCCGCAATGACGGCGGCTGGAGCCAGCACCACCACGAAAGCGCGATGAAGATGGCCGCGCATTTCGGTGGCGCGGTGGAGCTTGTCGAACAGGAAAGCGTGCCGGAAGGGGCCGACGCCGAACGCGTCATGACCCAGATGGCGCTGTCGGGGGTCGAGCTGATCTTCACCACCTCGTTCGGCTTCATGGATGCGACCAGCAACGTCGCCGCGAAGTTCCCGAACGTGAAGTTCGAACATGCGACGGGCTACAAGCCGGCGGCGAACGTGTCGACCTATTCGGCGCGCTTCTACGAAGGCCGCGCGATCATGGGTCACATCGCGGGCAAGATGACCAAGACCAACAAGATCGGCTACATCGCGTCCTATCCGATCCCCGAAGTGATCCGGGGCATCAATTCGTCCTTCATCCATGCGAAGAAGGCGAACCCGGACGTCGAGATCAGCGTGATCTGGATCTTCACCTGGTTCGACCCGGCCAAGGAATCGGACGCGACGCGCGCGCTGATCGATCAGGGCGTGGACGTGATCCTGGCGCATACCGACTCGACCTCGCCCTTGGCGACGATGCGGGATTCGGGGGCCGAGGTCTACGGCTTCGGTCAGGCGGCCGACATGGCCGAATTCGGGCCCAAGCCGCGCCTGTCGTCGATCATCGACAACTGGGCGCCCTACTACATCGACCGCGTGCAGGCGGTGAAGGACGGCAGCTGGACCAGCGTGCAGACCTGGCACGGCATCAAGGACGGGATGGTCGGCATCGGCGACTTCTCGGAAGAGATCCCGGCAGACGTCCGTGCCGAGGCCGAGGCGCTGAAGCAGTCGATCATCGACGGCAGCTATCACCCGTTCACCGGGCCGCTCAACAAGCAAGACGGCAGCGCGTGGCTGGCGGACGGCGAAGTGGCCGACGACGGCGCGCTTCTGGGCCTGAACTTCTATGTGGAAGGCATCAGCGGCGACATCCCGAGCTGATCCGGACCGTATCCGGCAAGACAGGCCCCGCCCCGGCGGGGCCTGTTCCGTTTGGGGGGTGTCCCACGATGGGACGCCGGGTCGGCCACGGGAAATCAAGGGGTTAGATAGGGGGGTTAGGGATTTGGTAAGGATTAGGGGGTGGACTGCGTCATTCTGATGGTTGGCTGAGAGACCGCGCAGGGCGGGAAGCGGAGGTTCGCCGGGTCGGTGAGAACGGCTGGCATGCGGGACGATGCAGCCCATCGCTTGCGGTCTTGCATGGCCGCACTGGCAGATTCTGTCGAGTTCGATAATGGTGTTGAAAACCCGAGCCAGGTGTTTGCATTCCATGCTTCGCGATCTTTCGATACCCGCAGTTTCCATGGGGATCCTCGCCGCTTTCGTGGGATATTCAGCGTCGTTCGCGATTGTGCTGGCTGGGTTGAAAGCGATGGGGGCCACGGGCGAACAGGCTACGACCGGACTGTTCTTTGCGACCATTGGCATGGGCATTTGCAGCATCTGGCTGCCTGCCGTGACGCGAATTCCCGCCGCTGTGGCTTGGTCCACACCCGGGGCGGCATTTCTTGCGGCAACGGCCGTGTTGCCCGGCGGTTTCGGCGAGGCGGTCGGGGCTTTCATTTTCTGTGCCGGATTGCTCGTCCTGACCGGATTCATTCCAACAATCGGCAGGATCGTCGCCGCCATCCCGAAACCCATCGCAAACGGGTTGCTGGCAGGTGTCCTGCTCAAGCTGTGCTTGGCCCCGGCGATGGCACTGGGCACCACTCCCTTGTTGGTGCTGCCCGTGCTTGTCGCGTGGCTGGCGGGATTGACATGGAACAGGCTGGCCGCAATGCCGTTCGCCGTGCTTGCGTTTCTTGGCGTTCTTTACTTCACCGCAGATACGTCAGCCGACGCTCTTCAAGCCGACATGGTATGGCTTCCTGCCTTTACACCGGCCATGTCGATTTTTACCGTCCAGTCCTTCTTTTCCATCTCTGTGCCGCTTTATCTGGTGACAATGGCGGGACAGAACATCCCCGGCTTTGCGGTCTTGGAATTGAACGGCTACCCGGTGCAACGCCAACCCCTGATCCGGAGAACCGGCATTGTCAGCCTCGCGTTTGCACCGTTCGGGTCGATTCCCGTCAACATGTCCGCGATCACGGCAGCGATGATGGCAGGTGAGGACGCTGGCCGCGATCCAGCAACACGCTACTGGGCTGCGATGACATCGGGTGTCGTCTATGTATTGTTGGCATTTGCGGCAGCGGTTGTAACGTCTTTGGCCAGTCTTGCACCGCTCACGCTTATCACTGCGGTGGCTGGACTTGCGCTTGTTCCCGCTTTCGTTGGCTCGATCTCGGCGGCCTTCAGTGAACGCAACCAGTTGGAAGCGCCAGCGCTTACCTTCTTGATTGCAGCAAGCGGCATGACACTTTTCGGCATAAGCGGCGCGTTCTGGGGTGTTGTGGTTGGCGTGCTCATCTGGTTGGCAAAGACGCTGGCAAATCGATAAAACGACCGCGTACGAGCAACGAATATGCCCCCCAAAGAAAAAGCCCCGCATCCCTGCGGGGCCTTTCCGTCGTCTCGCTGTCCTGCGTCAGCGGGCCGACAGCAGTTCCGGCACGCTCAGCAGGACGAATTCGTTGTCCATCGCTGCGTCCAGTTGACGACCTGACGAGAAGGGCAGGTTATTGTCGGTGGCCACGAGGATATGCGTGTCGTCGAACAGCATCACGTCTTCGATGGTGAAGAAGGGCATGGTGAACTTGCCCGTCAGGTCACGGGCCGCGACGGTTTCGAGCCGCGCGACACCGTTGGGGTCGTTGATGTCCATCAGGTCGATATGGCCGATGCGGCGGACGAAGCCGTCGGCGTCGATCTGCGCGGTGTCGATGAGGACGACGCGCTTGACCATCGCGGGGTTGGGAAAGCAGTCGGGGCGTGCATCGCCGTCGCATTTCAGCGAGGGATCACCTTCGCCGTTGTCGCGTTCGATCACCAGCGCACGGGTGTCGTCGATGAAGTTGAAGTCGCCGATGGCGGTCGCGCCTTCGGCCAGCGCGAACTTGAAGCTGGCACCGGTCCAGCCGGCATTCGCGGGGTCAAAGGCCATCACGCGCAGGAAGGGGCCTTCTTCTTCGCCCTCCGGGGTGAGGATGGGCTTTTCCAGCATCGCCCACAGAAGCCCCGTGCCGGGCTGCAGCGCCATGCCTTCGTACCCGCCCGAGCGCGGCACGCGCCAGCCCGCGCCGGCCGCGGCGGGCACACGGACGGACGGGTGGTCGGGGCTGCGCAATTCGGCGCCGTCGAGCATCGTCGGGAAGACGCCCGTCACCACGCCGTCGAGCGTGGCGCGGAGGATGTAGGGGCCGAATTCCTCGCCGATCCAGATTGTGTCGCCGATGACCTGGATGCTTTCGAGGTCGAAGTCGGCCCCGGTGAGGTAGCGGCTTTCGGTGCCCTCGTACGCGATGCGGAAGGGCACGACGTGGTCGGGATCGCTGAGGAAGACGGTTTCGCGCCGGTCGACGCTGCCCGCGTCGAAATCGGGCGCGATGCGGTGGAAGAACAGAAGCGCATCGGGGCTGTTCAGTTTCGATCCGAAGCCGTTGTCAGTGAGGGCGAAGATCGATCCGTCTTCGGCGCGGTTCATGGCGAAGCCGGAGAAGCCCTGCAGCGGCTGGCCGAGGAAGGGATAGAAGACGCCGGTGCCGCGGTTGCCGTGCAGGCCGCCGGTATTGCCTTCGACGCTCATCGGGGCCCCGTTGCGGCCCGAGATGAACTTGCCGCTGATCCATGCGTCGCGGGGGGCGTCGGCGGGCGGCGCGATGAGCGACAGGGCCGGGATGGCGGCGTGGCCGGCGAGTTCGGCGGGGAAGACGGTTTCAGCGGCGGCGGGCACGGCGAGGCAGAGGGTGCCGAGAAGGGCGGATTTCAGGGTCGGGGTCATGGCGGGGTCTCCGGATTCGCGGATTGCAGTGCGGCCCGGATAGCGCGCGGATGTTACCATGGGACAACGGGCGCGTGACGGTCGTGCGACTGCGGTCTCCCGCTGCAATTTCCCCCGTTGCACTGGCCCCGGGCTTCGTGGCACCCCTTCGGTCATGACACATATGACCTCTCCTGACGGAACCGCTGCCGGCGCGCTGGCCTTCGGCACGATGCAGTTCGGCGGCCGCGCCGATGCGGGCGAGAGCCGTGCGATGTATGACGCGGCGCGGGCGGCGGAGATCACGCATTTCGACACCGCATGGATCTATACCGACGGGCAGTCCGAGGCCTTGCTGGGCCGGTTCGCCGCGGCGGAGCGTGACCGGCTGTTCATCGCGACGAAGGTGGGCTACCGGGGTGGCGCGGGGGCGGCGAACCTGAGCGCGCAGTTCGACGACTGCCGCAGGCGGCTGGGGATGGACGCGGTCGATCTGCTCTATCTTCACTTGTTCGATCCGGGGACCGATCTGTCCGACACCATCGCATGGTTCGCGCGGCAGCAATCGGACGGGTTGATCCGCCATATCGGGCTGTCGAATTTCGCCGCGTGGCAGGTGATGAAGGCGCAGGGCATCGCGGCGGCGATGGGCACGCGGATCGACGCGATCCAGCCGATGTACAACCTTGTGAAGCGGCAGGCGGAGGTGGAGCTGCTGCCCATGGCGGCCGATCAGGGCATCGCGGTCTTTCCCTATTCGCCTTTGGGCGGCGGGTTGCTGACGGGCAAATATGCCGAGGGCGGCGCGGGACGGCTGACCGAGGACACGCGCTATGCCGCGCGCTATGGGCAGGACTGGATGCATGGCACCGCGGCCGCTCTGGCGCGGTTGGCGCGCGCCGAAGGGCATGACCCAGCAACGCTTGCAGTGGCGTGGGTGGCGCAGCACAGCGCGCGCCCCTGCCCCATCATCTCGGCCCGGAGTGCGGCGCAGCTGGCGCCGTCGCTGGCGGCGCGGGATGTCGTGCTGGACGACGACACCTATGCGCGGATCACCGCGCTGTCGGCTGCCCCGCCCCCGCCCACCGACCGGCTGGAGGAAGCGGGATGACCGATTTCATCGTGATCGGCGGCGGCATCGCGGGCGTGTCGGCGGGCGCGCGGCTTGCCGGGCTGGGTCGGGTGACGCTGATCGAGGCGGAGACGGCGCTGGGCTATCATGCCTCGGGCCGGTCTGCGGCGCTGTACGAGGCGAGCTATGGACTGCCCGCGACGGTGGCGCTGAACCTCGCGTCGGGGGAGTATCACCGCACGGCGAATGGCGGGTATCTGAGCCCGCGCGGCCTGCTGGTGGTGGCGGGCCGGGATCAGGGCGAGGCCTTCGCGCATGATCTTGTGGCGCTGTCGCTGGACGAGATCGGCGTGGACGCGGCGCAGGCGATGATCCCCATCCTGAACCCCGCGACGGTGGGTTTCGCCGGCTATCACGAGGCGGCGTGGGACATCGACACCGATCGGTTGATTCAGGATTTTGCGCGCGCGGTCCGCGCGAACGGTGAGATCGTGACCGGCGCGCGGGTGGACAGCATCGCGCGCGGCGGCGCTGGCTGGGTGGTGAGCGCAGGCGGGCGGAGCTTCGAGGGCCGCGTGCTTGTGAACGCCGCCGGGGCCTGGGCCGACCGGGTGGCGGCGATGGCGGGGGTCGCGCCCTTGGGGATCGTGCCGCACCGCCGGTCGATGGCGCGGATGCCCGCGCCGGGGGGGCATGACGTGCGGGGCTGGCCGATGCTGATGGGCGCGGGCGAGACGTGGTATGCCAAGGCGGATGCGGGCAAATGGCTTGTGTCGCCCGCCGAAGAGGACGCGGTCGAACCCCATGACGCATGGGCCGACGACATGGTGCTGGCCGAAGGGATCGCGCGGTATGAGGCGATGGTGAGCGAACCCGTGACGCGGGTGGAAACCACATGGGCGGGGCTGCGCAGTTTCGCGCCCGACCGGGCGCTGGTGCTGGGCCCCGATCCGGAGGTGCACGATTTCGTCTGGTGCGCGGGTCAGGGCGGCTACGGCTTCCAGACCGCGCCGGCGGCGTCGCGGCTGCTCGCCGATCTGGTGGGGGGACGGGTGCCCGAGATCGACGCGGAGATGGTCGCGCGGCTCGTACCTGCGAGGTTCCGGCTGTGACCGGCCGCCCGCTTCCGCCCAGCGCCTCGGTCGCGTTGCCGGGATCGGGGGTGCGGCTTGTCGCGCCCTCCGCCGACCGCAACCGGGGCTACATCGCCTCGCTTTTGCAGCATGTGGCGCCCGAACGCGGCGACGCGCTGGAACTGGCCAGCGGCACGGGCCAGCATGTCGTCACCTTCGCCGAGGCGCTGCCCACGTTCATCTGGCAGCCGTCGGACATCGACCCGGAGCGCCGTGCGTCCATCGCGGCCTATGTGGCGGATTCGGGCCTGCCGAACCTGCGCCCGCCGGTCGAGATCAATGCCACCGCCCCGGGCTGGGGCGCGGCGCACCGGGCAGACCTGATCGTGGTGGTGAACCTGCTGCACCTGATCCGGGTGGACGAGGTGAAGGTGCTGCTGAAGGAAGCCGCGCGCGCCCTGCGGTCAGGCGGACGGCTTGTCCTTTACGGCCCCTTCATGCGGGCGGGCGAGCTGACCTCGCCCGGGGACCGGTCGTTTCATGCGGACCTCATCGCCGCCGACCCCACCATCGGCTACAAGGACGATTTCGACACGCTGGACTGGCTGATCGAAGCCGGGCTCGAGATCGCGGAAGTGGTCGAGATGCCCGCCAACAATCTGGGCATCGTCGCGCGCGCGTGGTGACGCACCGGGGCGCGATCTGATCAGGATCAAGGACGCCCCCCGCACTTGCCGGTTTACCTGCCCGCGAACCCCGGACAGGAGAGAGACCGGCCATGACCGCCTATACCGACAAGATCACCGCCACCCGTACCGAACTGCGCGCGCTTTACGGCGCCATCCCGCAGGCCACACAGGCCTTCGGCGCGCTGGGCAAGGCGGTGAAGGAGGGCGGCGTCCTCGACCTCAAGACCAAGGAATTCGTGGCACTGGGCATTTCGGTCGCCGACCGGTGCGAACCCTGCATCACCCTACACGTGGAGGCGCTGGTGAAGGCGGGCGCGACACGGGCCGAACTGGGCGACGTGCTGGCCATGGCGATCCAGATGGGCGGCGGGCCTTCCATGATGTACGCGGCCAAGGCGCTGGCCTGCTATGACGAACTGGCCGGGGTGGCGGTGCAGGCGGCCGAATAGGCCGCCCGCGCGCGATCAGCCGTCCTTGCGGATGACCTCGTTCTTCGGGTCATAGGGGCTGTCCTGCACCACCTCGGCGTGCCAGAGGCGGTCGAACATCTTCACCTGCAGCTTCGTCCCCGGCACCGCGAGGTCGGGGCGGACATAGCCCATGCCGATGGATTTGCCGAAGACGACCGAGTAGCCGCCCGAGGTGAGGCGACCCACGCGGGCGTCGCCGTCATAAAGCGCCTCGCGCCCCCACGGGTCGGCGTCTTCGGGGCCGTCGATGAGGAGCGTCACGCACTTGGAGCGGATGCCGGTGGCCGCCATCGCCGCCTTGCCGTGGAAATCCTTGGTCATGTCCACGAAGCGCGGAAGGTCGGCCTCCAGCGGCGTCGCGTCGCGGCCCAGTTCGGTGCCGAAGGCACGGTAGGATTTCTCCTGCCGGAGCCAGTTCTGCGCGCGGGCACCGACGAGCTTCAGCCCGTGCTTTTCGCCCGCCGCCATGAGCTGATCCCAGAGGTAGGTCTGCATCTCGATCGGGTGATGCAGTTCCCAGCCAAGCTCGCCGGTATAGGCGACGCGGATCGCGCGGACCGGGCACATGCCAAGCTCGATGTGGCGGCAGGTCAGCCACGGGAAGCGCTTATTGCCCAGAACCGTTTCGGGGTCTGCGTCCTTCACCAAGTCGTTCAGCACGTCGCGCGACTTCGGCCCGGCGATGGCGAAGACGCCCCATTGGGTGGTGACGTCCTGGATTTCGATATAGCCGAACTCAGGCGCCTTGTCCTCGGCTGCCTTGCGCAGGAAATCGGCGTCATAGGCCGTCCAGGCGCCCGCCGAGACGAGGTAGTATTCATGCTCGGCCAGCCGCACGATGGTGTATTCGGTCCGCGTGGTGCCTGCGATGGTCAGCGCATAGGTCAGGTTGATGCGGCCAACGCTGGGCAGCTTGTTGCAGGTGAACCAGTCGAGGAAGGCGGTCGCACCCGGGCCCTTGACCACATGCTTGGTGAAGGCGGTCGCTTCGATGAGGCCCGCGCCTGTCCGGATCGCTTTCGCCTCGTCCACCGCGTATTGCCACCAGCCGCCGCGCCGGAAGCTGCGGGCGTCGTGGTCGAAGCTGTCGGGCGCGTCGAGGGGGCCGTAGTAATTGGGCCGCTCCCACCCGTTCACCTGCCCGAACTGGGCGCCGCGCGCCTTCTGCCGGTCATAGGCGGGCGCGGTGCGCAAAGGGCGGCAGGCGGGGCGTTCCTCGTCGGGGTGGTGGAGGATGAAGACGTTCTCATAAGCCTCCTCGTTCTTGCGGGCGGCGTATTCGGTCGTCATCCACGACCCGTAGCGGCGCGGGTCGAGCGAGGCCATGTCGATCTCGGCCTCGCCCTTGACCATCAGTTGCGCAAGGTAATAGCCGGTGCCGCCAGCCGCCGTGATCCCGAAGGAAAACCCTTCGGCGAGCCACATGTTCCGGAGCCCCGGCGCGGGGCCCAGAAGCGGGTTGCCGTCGGGAGTATAGCAGATCGGGCCGTTATAGTCGTCCTTGAGCCCGACATGCTCAGACGACGGGATGCGGTGGATCATGGACATGTATTCCTCCTCGATCCGTTCGAGATCGAGGGGGAAAAGATCGGCGCGGAACGATTCCGGCACGTCGTAGAGGAAGCGCGCAGGCGCGTTGCGTTCGTACGGGCCGAGGATCCAGCCGCCGCGTTCCTCGCGCACATACCACTTGGCGTCGGCGTCGCGCAGGACCGGGTGCTGGTCGTTGCTCTTGCGCCATTCGACCAG
This sequence comes from Aestuariivita sp., assembly GCA_018401465.1. Classification (GTDB taxonomy): domain Bacteria; phylum Pseudomonadota; class Alphaproteobacteria; order Rhodobacterales; family Rhodobacteraceae; genus JAGYKE01. The sequence goes on along the minus strand of JAGYKE010000004.1, from coordinate 1,470,457 downwards.
CGCGGGGTCGGGTTCGGTCACGATATACTGGTGTTCCACCGGGATCGCGGGGATCTTCAGCCCCAAAAGCCGCGCGGTGCGCTGGGCGTGGTTGCCGGTGGCGGTCACCACATGTTCGGCCTGAATGACGATCTGTTCGTCCGACGGCACGAGGTTGCCGCCCTTTTCCACCATCTTCGTAGCCGTCACATGCCAGACGCTGCCGTCCCAGCGATATCCATCGACCTGCCACCTGCGCTCGATCGCGACGCCGCGCTGGCGCGCACCCTTCGCCATGGCCATCGTGACGTCGGCTGGATTGATATAGCCATCAGTCGGGTGGAAAATCGCGCCGACAAGGTCTTCGGTCCGCACCAGCGGCCAGCGGTCCTTGATCTGCGCGGGCGTCAGCCATTGGAACGGCACGCCGCAGGTCTCGGCGGTGGTGGCATAGACCATGTATTCGTCCATGCGCGCCTGCGTCTGCGCCATGCGCAGGTTGCCCACCACGAAGAAGCCCGCGTTCAGGCCCGTCTCTTCTTCGAGCGTTTTGTAGAACTTGATGGAGTAGTCGTGGATATGGGTCGTGGCATAGGACATGTTGAAATAGGGCAGCAGCCCCGCCGCATGCCATGTCGAGCCCGAGGTCAGCTCGTCGCGTTCGAGCAGCATCACATCGTCCCAACCCGCCCGAGCGAGGTGATAGGCGATGGACGTGCCCACCGCGCCGCCACCGACGACCAGAGCCTTGACATGCGTTTTCATCGGACGACTCCCTTAGCGACCTTTGCCCCGTTCTAGGACGAAACCGCCCTGACCGCGAAAGGAGGCCGACCTCTCACCGCTCAAATGCGACGTGGGCTTCTTCTCGTCCCAAATACGCAAATCCGCCGCGGGTCGCGGGCGCGGCGGCGGGGTCAAAGGGCCACGATCTTGCCGGGGTTCAGGATGTTGTCCGGATCCAGCGCGCGCTTGACCGCCGCCATATAGGCGGTGGCGGGGCCGAGCTCCTTTTCCAGATAGGGCATCTTGCCCTGCCCGATCCCGTGTTCGCCGGTGCAGGTGCCCTCCATCGCGATGGCGAGGTCGTTGAGCCAGCCGACGAATTCGTCCGCCCGCGCGCGTTCGCCGTCGTCGGTCATGTCCACGAGCAGGGCGGAGTGAAAATTGCCGTCGCCCACATGGCCGACGATGGGGCCGAGAAGACCCAGTTCGTCCATCTTCGCCTGTGCCGCGCCGACGCATTCGGCAAGGCGCGAGATCGGCACGCAGACATCGGTGGCAAAGGCCTTGGTGCCCGGACGCAGGGTCTGCACCGCCCAATAGGCGTCGTGCCGCGCCTTCCAGAGGCGGTTGCGCTCCTCTGCCGTCGCCGCGCCCTCATACCCGCTACCGCCCACCTCTTCGGCAATGGCGCGGAAGGTCTCGACCTGTTCGGCGACACCGGCGTCCGAGCCGTGGAATTCCAGCAGCAGAAGCGGCTCTTCCGGCAGGTCGAGCTTGGAATAGGCGTTGATCGCCTTGACGCTCATCGCGTCGAGCAGTTCCATCCGGGCCACCGGCAGCCCGAACTGGATCGCCATCATCGCGGCGCGGCAGGCGGCATCGACCGAAGGAAAGGAACAGCGCGCGGCGCTGATCGCTTCGGGGATGCCCTGCAGGCGCAGGGTGATTTCGGTGATCAGGCCCAGCGTGCCTTCCGACCCCACCAGAAGCCGCGTCAGGTCATAGCCTGCCGAGGATTTCTTGGCGCGGCTTGCGGTGCGGATGACGGTTCCGTCGGCCATCACCGCCTCGAGCGCGATGACATTGTCCTTCATCGTGCCGTAGCGCACGGCGTTGGTGCCGGAGGCGCGCGTCGCCGTCATGCCGCCGAGCGAGGCATTGGCACCCGGGTCGATGGGGAAGAACAGGCCCACATCGCGCAGATGGGTATTCAGCGCCTCGCGCGTGACGCCGGGCTGGACGACGACCTGCAGGTCTTCGGCATGGATGGCCAGAACCTTGTCCATCCGCGTCAGATCGACCGACACGCCGCCCGCCGGCGCATTCACATGCCCTTCGAGCGAGGTGCCGGTGCCGAAGGCGATCACGGGAACCTTGTGCGCGGCGCAGATGCGCACGATCTCGGCCACTTCATCGGTGGTTTCGGGGAAGACGACGGCGTCGGGGGCCTGGTTCGCGATCCAGGTGGTGGTGTGGCCGTGCTGGTCGCGGATGGCCTGCCCGGCCTGGAAGCGGTCGCCGAAGCGCTGCTTCAGGATGCCGAGGGCCGTTTCGATCCCCGCCTCGTTGCGCGGCAGCGTGGTCGCTTGCACCATGTGATCTCCTCCCCGGTGATTTTGGTCACAATTCCTGTCCTATTTCGGGTCTTCGCGCAAGATTTATGTGGCCCGCCTCAGTCGCCCAGCGCGATGCCTTCGCGGCGCGTGTCGGCGGCACCTTTGAGCATGTCGCCGATCTCGACGGCGTGGAGGCCCGAGTTCAGATCGCGCGCCTCGGCTTTGAAGCCCATGGCGCGCAGGGCGGGCAGCAGGGCTTCGGCGTCTGTCCCCGCCTCGACGTCGTAGTCGCCGAAGCGGTTGACGGCATGGGGCAACGACACGGCGGACTGAATGTCGAGGCCCCAGTCGGCCCAGGCGATGATGGTCTTGGCGACATAGCCGATGATGCTGCTGCCGCCGGGCGAACCCAGCGCCAGCACCGGCGCGCCATCGCGCAGGACGATGGTGGGCGCCATCGACGACCGGGGCCGCTTGCCCGGCTCGGCGCGGTTGGCCACCGGCACGCCGTCGGCATGCGACCGGAACGAGAAATCGGTGAGCTGGTTGTTCAGAAGAAACCCGCCCGCCATGAGGCGCGATCCGAAGGCGTTCTCGATGCTCGCGGTCATCGAAGCGACGTTGCCCGCCGCGTCGACAATGACGACATGGGTGGTCGAGGGACGTTCCTCACCGACATGCGGCGCAGAGAGGCCCGCGTGATCCCAGGGCGGGCTGCCCGCCGGGGCCTCGGGCAGCGCATCGTCGCGGTCGAGAAGGCGCGCGCGGTCGCGCAGATAGGCGGGGTCGATCAGGCCCTTGGCGGGGACCGGCACGAAATCGCTGTCGGCCACGTAAAGCCCCCGGTCCGCGAAGGCGAGGCGCGAGGCGTCGCCGATGAGCCGCCAGGCCTTTGGGTCGCTGGGACCGAGGGCGGCAAGGTCGTAAGGCGCGAGAAGCCCAAGGATCTGCCCCACCGCCAGCCCGCCCGAAGACGGCGGCCCCATCCCGCAGACGACGAAGACGCGGTAGGGCGCGCAGACCGGGTCGCGGTCCTTCACGCGGTAGATGGCAAGATCGGTTCCGCTCAGCAGGCCGGGGCGCCCGGGCGCGCCCTGCACGGCGGCGACGATGTCGCGCGCGATCGGGCCGTCATAGAAGGCCCCTGCCCCGCCCGCCGCCAGCGCGCGCAGCGTGTCGGCGTAGGCGGGGTTGCGCAGGATATCGCCCGGGGCCAGCGGCGCGCCCCCGGGCAGGAAATAGGCGGCCGTTTCGGGAAAGCGGGCCAGCCGTTCGGCATCGGCCGCAACCAGCGCGGCCATGCGCGGCGAGACGGCAAAGCCCGTGTCGGCCAGTGCGATGGCGTCGTCCAACAGAACGGCCCAGGGCAGGACACCCCAGCGGGCATGCGCCTCGCCCAGAAGGGCGGGCGTGCCGGGCACCCCGACAGACAGCCCACCGACGACCGCATCGAAGAAACCCAGCGTCTGCCCGTCTTCGGTCTGGAAGAGGCGCGGCGTCGCGGCAAGCGGCGCGGTTTCGCGCCCGTCGAGCGAGACGAGCCTGTCTTCGGTGGCGTCCCAGAAAAGGAGGAAGCCGCCCCGCCGAGGCCGGAGCTTTGCGGCTCGACCAGCCCAAGCGTCGCCTGCACGGCGACCAGCGCATCCGCCGCCGTGCCGCCCGCGCGCAATACCCGCGCGCCCGCCAGAACCGCGTGGGGGTTCGCGGCGGCGATCATCCAGTCGCGCGCCTCGACCGGGGTCCCCGCGTCGCGGGCGGCATAGGCGGCGGCGACCTCGAGGCCGAGATCGAGCGCGCCGCCTGCGGTCGCGGCCTCGGGCGCGACCGCATCGGCGGCCTGCTGGGCCGTGGCGGCCCCGGCGAGAAGAAGGCAAAGCGCGAAGGCGGCGTGGCGGAGCATGGGTTGTCCTTTCGGTCGGCACCCAAAGCCTAGGGGCTGCCGCTCCTCAGCCCAAGGGATAATGCGCAAGTTCGGTATGCCGCGCGCCGTCGGGCCGCAGGTCGGAGCGGAAGAGCGAGAAGCCCGTCACCCGCATCCGCGCGGCGAAGCCCGCCTGCCGGGTGAGCCAGGGCGCAAGCCGGGGATCATCGGGATCGCGCAGGCGCGCAAGCGTCACATGGGGGCGGAAGCGGCGGCGTTCGGGCACGATGCCCGCGGCCCGCGCCGCGCGGGCGACGGCCGTGTGCAGCGCGTCTAGCTGCGGCGAGAGCACGGCCTGGGCGTGCAGCGCGTGATCGCCCATGACGCCCAGCCCCTGCAGGACGATTGTGAAGGGCTGCGCCCGAATCGCCGTCAGGTCGTCGTCGAGCGCGTGCAGGAGGTGCTGAGGCTGGTCGCCGAGAAACAGAAGCGTCAGGTGCAGGTTGTCACGCGGCGTCCGGCGGGCCGAGGGCAGGCCGGTCTGCACCGCCTCCAGCGCGTCGCAGGCGTCTTCGTCGGGGTCGATGGCGACGAAGGCGCGCATGTCAGAGCATCGCGGGGACCACCTGGTCGGGCGGGCGGTGGCCGTCCTGGAAGGTCTTGATGTTGATGATGACCTTCTCGCCCATCTCGATCCGGCCCTCGACGGTGGCCGAGCCCATATGCGGCAGCAGCACCACGTTCTCCATCGCGCGCAGGCGCGGGTTCACGTCGGTGCCGTTTTCATAGACGTCGAGCCCCGCGCCCGCGATTTCGTCCGCGCGCAGCATCCGGGTGAGCGCGTTCTCGTCGATCACCTCGCCGCGCGAGGTGTTCACGATCACGGCGGTCTTCTTGAGGAGTTTCAGCCGCCGCGCGTTCATCAGGTGATAGGTCGACGGCGTCGAGGGGCAGTTGATGGAAATCACGTCCATCCGCGTCACCATCTGGTCAAGGCTTTCCCAGTACGTCGCTTCATACCGGTCCTCGGTTTCCGGGCGGAGACGGCGGCGGTTGTGATAGTGAATCTGCATGCCGAAAGCCTGCGCGCGGCGCGCGACCGCCTGTCCGATCCGTCCCATGCCAAGGATGCCCAGACGCCGCCCCGCGATGCGCCCGCCCAGAAGCGCGGTGGGCGCCCAGCCGGCCCATTCGCCCTTCTGCATCAGGGCAAGCCCTTCGGGGATGCGCCGGGTGACGGCGAGGATCAGCGCCATGGTCATGTCGGCTGTGTCGTCGGTGAGCACGCCGGGCGTGTTCGACACCAGGATGCCGCGCTGCCGGGCGGTGGCGACGTCGATGTGATCGACGCCCGCCCCGTAATTGGCGATCAGCTTGAGCCTGTCGCCCGCCTGGCCCAGAAGCCCTGCATCGATCGTGTCGGTGATCGTGGGGACAAGAACGTCGGCGTCGCGCAGCGCCTCGATCAGGTCGGCGCGGGACATCGGCGTGTCGTCGTCGCGCAGGCGCACGTCGAACAATTCCTTCAGCCGGGTCTCGACCGGGTCGGGCAACCGTCGCGTCACGACAACACTCAACCGCTCTCTTGGCACTGCCTCACTCCTTCAGCTTTTCAAATCAGCCGTCTGTGGGGCATGGTGGCGCAGGATGGCACGGGGCACAAGAACCCACACGGGCACAACCCGGCAGGCCATCCGCGATGAGCAGTCAGTCAGGAAACCGGGGCAGGTCGTGACAAGGCAGAGAACCGTTCGGGTATGGGCCCTTGTGGTCGCATTGGCGCTGTCGGCGCCCGCTATGCCGTCGGCGGCGGAGGGCCGCGGCCCGGTGACGAACCTGCCCTTGCCGCGCTTCGTGTCGATGAAAGCGGCGGAAGGCAATGTGCGGCGCGGCCCGTCGCTGGCGCATCGGATCGACTGGGTGTTTACCCGGCGCGACATGCCGCTGGAGGTGACGGCGGAACACGGCCACTGGCGGCGCGTGCAGGACCGCGACGGTCAGGGCGGCTGGGTGCATTTCGCGCTTCTGTCGGGGGTGCGCACCGTCCTGGTAGAAGGCGACATGACGACGATCTATATCCGCCCCGACGACGGCGCGCAGGTGGTCGCGGCGTTCGAGGCGGGTGTCATCGCGCGACTGGGCGAATGCGTGCCTGACTGGTGCCGCATCTCGGCAGGCGGTCATCGCGGCTGGGCCCGAAAGACCGCGCTGTGGGGCGTGGCGGCGGACGAGGTGCGGGACTGAGCGATCAGACCGGCGTCACGACACCGGCAGACCGAGTTCCAGTGCCACGAAGCGTTCCAGATGTTTCGCCGCTTCGGCCCGGTCGACCGGGGGCAGTCCGGTCAGGACGAACCCGACCAGCCCGTCATGGAAGGCAAGGATGCGCAGGGCCGCATCCCGGGGCGCCGCGCAGCGCCACAGCTGCCGATCCGCGCCGTCGGCCAGGATCGAGGCGAGGGCGTCGCGGATCCCCTCGGCCGCTTCCCGCGCGGCCTGCGCCATGTCGGGATCGGTCATCGCGAGATCGGTGATTTCGATCCAGAGCCGCCAGAGCGGGTCGGCCTGAGCGCCGAAGGCACTTTGCAAGAACAGATCAAGCTGCCTTTCGGGCGACGGGGCATCCGGCACGACGCGGTCGATTTCGGCGGAAAGCGCGACGGCCGCCGCCTGCGCCCGCAATTCGCCCCAGCGGAAGTAATGGTTCAACAACCCGATCCCGACGCCGGCGCGCGCGGTCACGTCGCGCGTGCGCACGGTGGCGATGCCGCGTTCACGGATCAGGTCTGCGGCAGCGGCCAGAATGGCGGCACGGCGGTCGGTCGTCATGCGGGAGCGGTATCATGCATTGAGCATACGCTCAATCCCGCATACATTGAGCACATGCTCAACAAGGAATCACCCTATGGCCCGCACGTCTTCCGTCGATGTCCTGCGCGGTTTCGCCCTGCTCGGGATCGGGATCGTCAACCTGCCGCATCTTGCCCAGTCCATCGCCGCGCAGTTCGTGCCGCCTGACACGACCGCCGACCTTGTCGCCAAGGGCGTCGTCAGCCTGCTGTTCGAAGGCAAGTTCTTCGTGCTGTTCTCGTTTCTCTTCGGATGGGGGTTCGGGGTTCAACTGGCCTCGGCCGCGCGGGCGGGGATGCCGGTGGGCCCGCGGTACCGGGCGCGTCTGATCGCGCTGGGTCTGTTCGGTGTCGCGCATGCCCTCGCGGTGTTTCACGGCGATATCCTTGTGGCCTATGCGTTTCTCGGGGCGGGTCTGTGGGTCTTGCGCGATGCCACGCCACGTGTGCTTGTGCGGATCGCGGCGGCGATGGTGCCGGTGGCGGCGGCGGCGCTGGCGGCGCTTGGGATACTCGATGCCATGTCGATGGACATGGCGCAGGGACAGGTCGATCTGACCGGCGCGGGCTATCGCGGCACCTATCTCGACGCGGTGGCGCAGCGGTTGGCGGATTGGCCGCTGGCATTGGTGGTGGTGGCGCTGTTCAACGGGCCGCTTGCCTTCGGGGCCTTCTGTCTGGGGCTGGCGGCGGCGAAAACCGGATTCTTCGAGCCGGGCAACCCGGGCCAGGCGGTGCTGGCGCGGCGCGTGCCGTTGATCCTTGCTCTCGCCCTGCCCGCGAATGCGATCTATGCGGCGGCGATCCTGGGCGGCCTGCCGCAGGGCTGGCCCACCGTTCTGGGCTTTGCGGCGCTTGCGGTCGGGGCACCGGGGCTGGCGGCGGTCTATGTCGCCATGGTGCTGCGCCTTGCCCCGCGACTGGGGCTGCTGGCCCCGTCGGGCAGCATGCCGCTGACGGGTTACGTCGCGCAGGGCGTGCTGGCGGGCGCGGTGTTTCACGGCTGGGGCCTTGGGCTGTTCGGGACGCTGGGCAATGCAGCCCTTCTGGGGATCGCCTGCCTGATCTGGCTGGTGGTGACTTTGGCCGCGACCCTGTGGCGGCGGCATTTCACGCGCGGCCCGCTTGACGCGGCGCTGCGGGCGACGGCCCGGGGACTGGCCGCGCCGTGGGCGCGCGACAGGTGAGGCGCGGCGCGGGGATGCCATGGCGGTGCAATTGACGCTCCTCTCCCCTTGCGGGTCATGCTAGCAAACGGGTGGCACGTCATGGCACGGGAGGAACAGGGATGCAGGCGCTTCTTTATCGGCGGTTCGGCCCGGCGGACGACGTTCTGTCGGTCGAAAACATCCCCACCCCCGAACCGGGACCGGGCGAGGTTCAGGTGCGGATCGCCTTCACCGGCGTGAACCCGTCGGATGTGAAGCTGCGCGCGGGCGCGCGGGCGGGCGGGGGCGCGTTCCCCTATGACCTGATCGTGCCGCACAGCGACGGCGCGGGGGTCATCACGGCGCTGGGCGACGGAGTCGACCGGTCACGGCTGGGCCAGCCCGTCTGGGTCTGGAACGGGCAATGGCGGCGCGCCATGGGCACCTGCGCAGAGGTGATCTGCCTGCCGCAGGCGCAGGCCATCCCCTTGCCCGAGGCGGTGTCGCTGGAAGTCGGCGCGACGCTGGGCATTCCGGGGCTGACGGCGGCGCATGCGGTTTTCGGGGACGGCGACGTGGCGGGCAAGACGGTGCTGGTGCAGGGCGGCGCGGGCACGGTGGGCTTTCTGGCGGTGCAGCTGGCGCGCTGGGGCGGCGCACGGGTGATCGCAACGGCGCGGGGCGACGCGGCTTTGGTACGCGTGCAGGACGCAGGGGCGCATGCGGTGGTGGATTTCACCCGCGCGGATCTGGCGGACGCGATTCTTCAGGCGGCAGGCGGCCCCGTCGACCGCATCGTCGAGGTGGAATTCGGGCGCAACACCGCGACATCCGCGCAGGTCATCGCCGAGGGCGGGCGCATCTGCGCCTACGGCTCGGCCGCGCTGATGGAACCGGCCCTGCCCTTCTATCCGCTGATGTTCAAGTCGGTGACGCTCGAGATGGCGCTGGTCTATCTGCTGCCGCCCGAGCGCCGGCAGGTGGCGATCGACCGTCTGCACGGGGCGCTCGCGGCGGGCGCGCTGCAAAGCCCGGTCGAGGCCGTCTTTCCGCTGAGCGAGGGCGCGCGCGCCCACGAAAGGGTCGAGGCAGGCACCCGGCAGGGCGCGGTTCTGGTGCGCATCGACTGAGGCGCGCGGGCGTGCCGGTTTTGCCGAGAATCTCTCTTGAACCGTTCGGCCAAGCCGCGTAAGTAGCCCATCGAGTTGGGGAGTGGCGCAACGGTAGCGCAACGGTTTTTGGTACCGCAGGTTACAGGTTCGAATCCTGTCTCCCCAGCCACTTCTTCAGACCCTTTCCAGCTTGCGAAGACCATCGGCACGGATGCCGATCTGTCGGTCCGGTTTGCACGCGCGCGCCGGCTGTGCGGACGCCTGTCCGCCGACAGAGGAAGCATCCGCCGGATTGTCATACTCCTGTCGTGTAGTGCCGGTAGCCGATCGGGAGTTTCGCAACATATTGGGGATAACCATGAAAGCTCATACCGTCCTTGCGGCCATCGCGGCACTTGCCATCGCACTGCCTGCCCATGCCGAATTCAAGCTCGACGCCCGCTTCACGGATGCCGACGGCGACATGATTGCCGACATCCCGACCGATGCAGCGCAGCTTGTCGATCCGTCGACGCTGATCTTCGCCTATACGCCCGTCGAGGACCCCGCCGTCTATGCCGAGGTGTGGCAGGGTTTCCTGGACCACATGGCCGAAGTGACGGGCAAGACCGTGCAGTTCTTCCCGGTCCAGTCGAACGCCGCCCAGATCGAGGCGATGCGCGCCGGACGCCTGCATGTCGCTGGCTTCAACACCGGCTCGAACCCGCTGGCCGTGGCCTGCGCAGGCTTCCGTCCCTTCACGATGATGGCCGCCAAGGACGGGTCGTTCGGTTACGAGATGGAAATCATCACCTATCCGGATTCGGGCATCACCAAGGTCGAGGAGCTGAAGGGCCAGAAGCTGGCCTTCACCTCGGAAACCTCGAACTCGGGCTTCAAGGCGCCGTCAGCGATCCTGAAGGCGGAATACGGTCTTGTGGCCGGAACTGACTTTGAGCCCGTCTTCTCGGGCAAGCACGACAATTCGATCCTTGGCGTCGCCAACCGCGATTACCCGGCGGCGGCGATCGCCAATTCGGTGAAGGCGCGGATGATCGAACGCGATGTGGTCAAGGCGGACCAGCTCGTCACGATCTATACCTCGCAGACGTTCCCGACGACGGGCTATGGCGTGGCGCACAACCTCGCACCCGAGCTTCAGGAGAAGATCAAGGAAGCCTTCTTCTCCTTCAACTGGGAAGGCAGCGCGCTGGCCGAGGAATTCGGCAAGTCGGGCGAAGAGCAGTTCATCGAGATCTCCTTTAAGGACAACTGGTCAGTGATCCGCACGATCGACGAAGCCAACGACGTCGTCTATAACTGCAACTGATCCCGGTTCCGTCATGATCGTGCCACGGGCGGCCCAGTGCCGCCCGTGAGCCTTTGCAAGAAAGGGTGCCCCGGATGCTGATGCTCGAAGGTCTGTCCAAGACCTACAAGACCGGCGATGCCGCGCTGCGCGACGTGTCGCTGACGGTGCCGAAGGGCCAGATCATGGGCCTTATCGGGCCCTCGGGCGCGGGAAAATCCACCCTGATCCGCTGCATCAACCGGCTGGTGGAGCCGACGGGCGGCAAGGTCGTGCTGGGCGATGTGGACCTTGTGCGTCTGGGCAAGGCCGATCTGCGCCGCCAGCGCCGCCGGATCGGGATGATCTTTCAGGAATATGCGCTGGTCGAGCGTCTGACGGTGATGGAGAACGTGTTGTCCGGGCGGCTGGGCTATGTGCCGTTCTGGCGCAGTTTCCTGCGGAAATACCCGCCCGCCGACATTCAGCGCGCCTATCAGCTGCTGGACCGCGTGGGCCTGATGGAACATGCCGACAAGCGTGCCGATGCGCTGTCGGGCGGGCAGCGGCAGCGCGTCGGCATCGCCCGCGCGTTGGCGCAGGACCCCGAATTGCTGCTGGTGGACGAACCGACCGCCAGCCTTGACCCCAAGACCAGCCGCCAGATCATGCGCCTTCTGACGGAAATCTGCGCCGAACGCGGGTTGCCCGCCATCGTCAACATCCATGACGTGCCGCTGGCGCAGCAGTTCATGCAGCGCATCGTCGGTCTGCGCGCGGGACAGGTCGTGTTCGACGGCACCCCCGACCAGCTGACCCACGAGGCGCTGACCGCGATCTACGGGGCCGAGGACTGGAACGAGATGCGCCGCGGCGACGAGGAACAGACCCGCGCCGAGGCTGATGCCCGCGACCGCATGGCGGCGCTGGCCAGATGAGCGCACCCGCCTACCCCACGACGTGGCGGCGGCCACCGCAGATCATCCGGGACCGCCGCTGGCGGATCGCGATCCAGATCGGCATTGTCGTCTATTTCGTGCTGGCCGTCGGCACGGTCGAGGTGAACTGGGCCCGGGTGCAGGCCGGGCTTGAGCGCGGACAGCTGTTCGTTCTGGGGTTCCTGCAGCCGGATTTCACCAGCCGCTGGCGCGACATCAGCCAGGGGCTGATCGAAAGCCTGACCATGACGCTGACGTCCACCGTGGTGGGCGTGGCGATTTCCGTTCCCATCGGCATCGGGGCGGCGCGCAACCTTGCGCCGCGCTGGGTCTATTACATCTGCCGGTCCATCATCGCCGTCAGCCGCGCCCTGCAGGAGGTGATCATCGCCATCTTCTTTGTCGCGATGTTCGGCTTTGGCCCGCTTGCCGGGTTCCTGACGCTGTCCTTCGCCACCATCGGCTTCATCGCCAAGCTGCTCGCCGACGATATCGAGGAAATCGACGAAGCGCAGGCCGAGGCGGTGCGCGCCACCGGCGCGTCCTGGGGGCAGCTGGTCAACTATGCCATCCAGCCGCAGGTCATGCCGCGCCTGATCGGGTTGTCGCTGTACCGGCTCGACATCAATTTCCGCGAAAGCGCGGTGATCGGGATCGTCGGCGCGGGGGGCATCGGCGCGACGCTCAACACCGCCATCGACCGCTATGAATACGACAGCGCGGGGGCGATCTTGCTGATCATCATCGCCATCGTGATGGTGGCGGAATACAGCTCCAGCTATCTGCGGAAGTTCCTCCAATGACCGAAATCACGCATTACAGTCAGGTCTGGAGCTACCGCACCCCGCGCGGGCGGCTTCTGCTTTGGGGCGGGTGGGTCGCGCTGGTTGCGCTCTTCGTCTGGTGCTGGCAGCTGATGACGAAGGACACGATCTGGTTCTTCGTGGCGGACGCCCCGCGCCAGGCGGCCGATATCGGCGGGCGCATGGTCCCGCCGCGCTGGTCCTACATGGACGAATTGTGGGGGCCGCTGTGGGACACGATCAACATCGCGACGCTGGGCACGCTGGGCGGCGTCATCATGGCGGTTCCGGTGGCCTTTCTTGCCGCGCGCAACACCACGCCTTCGGCGCTGATCCTGCAGCCTGTCGCGCTGTTCATCATCGTCGCGTCGCGGTCGATCAATTCACTGATCTGGGCGCTTTTGCTGGTGGCGATCATCGGCCCCGGGCTTCTGGCGGGGATCGTCGCCATCGCGCTGCGGTCGATCGGGTTCATCGGCAAGCTGCTTTACGAAGCGATCGAGGAAACCGATGCCAAGCAGATCGAGGCGATCGAAGCCACCGGCGCGAGCCGGGCGCAGGTGCTGAGTTACGGGATCGTGCCGCAGATCATGCCAACCTTCTGGGGCATCACCGTCTTCCGCTGGGACATCAACATCCGCGAAAGCACTATTCTCGGGCTTGTGGGCGCGGGCGGCATCGGGCTGAAGCTGCAGGCGTCACTCAACACGCTGGCCTGGAGCCAGGTGTCGGTCATCCTGCTTCTGATCCTTGCCACCGTGGTGCTGAGCGAATGGGTCTCGGCCCGGATGCGGCACGCGATCATCTGAGGCGGCAGGGTCTTCTGCCCCGCCCCTAACCGAACCGCGCCGCGAAAAGCTTGCGCAGTTCCGCCTTCTGCACCTTGCCCATGGCATTGCGGGGCAGGTCTGCCATCACTTCGAGCGCCTTGGGCTGCTTGAACCGCGCAAGGCTTGTCCGCAGCGCCGCATCGATGGCCGCAAGGTCGGGCGCGGCGCCGGGGGCCGGCACAAGGATGCCCAGCACCGCTTCGCCGAAATCCGGATGCGGCACGCCGATCACCGCCGATTCCAGCACGCCCGCCTGGTCGTCGAGGATGAGTTCGATTTCCTTGGGGTAGACGTTGAAGCCGCCGGTGATGATCAGGTCCTTCTGGCGGCCGACAATCTGGACATAGCCGTCATCGTCGATCATCCCCAGATCGCCGGTGATGAAGAAGCCGTCCGCGCGCAGGTCTTCCGCCGTCTTGTCGGGCATCTGCCAGTAGCCCTTGAAGACGTTGCGCCCGCGCACCTCGATCACGCCGACCTCGCCCTGCGGCAGGGTGGCGCCCGTGGCCGGGTCGGTGATCTTCAGCTCCACCCCCGGCAGCGGAAAGCCCACGGTGCCTGCCCGGCGGTCGCCGTCATAGGGGTTCGAGGTGTTCATGTTGGTTTCGGTCATGCCGTAGCGTTCGAGGATGCGGTGGCCGGTGCGGTCTTCGAACTGGACATGGGTTTCGGCCAGCAGCGGCGCGCTGCCCGACACGAAAAGGCGCATGTGCGCGACCAGATCGCGGGTGAAGCGGTTGTCCGACAGAAGGCGGGTATAGAAGGTCGGCACGCCCATCATCGAGGTCGCCCGCGGCATGAGCCGCAGCATCTGGTCGAGATCGAAGGCGGGCAGGAAGATCATCGACGCCCCCGCCAGAAGCGTGATGTTGGTCGCGACGAACAGCCCGTGCGTGTGGAAGATGGGCAGCGCGTGCAGCAGCACGTCGCGGTCGGTGAAGCGCCAGCAATCGGTCAGCACCTGCGCGTTCGACAAAAGGTTGTCCTGCGTCAGCATCGCACCCTTCGACCGCCCCGTCGTCCCCGAGGTATAAAGGAAGGCGGCAAGGTCGTCCGCGTCGCGGGGAACGGGGGTAAAGCTGTCGGCCTGCGCGGCGCACAGGTCGGTGAAGCTGCCCGAGCCGTCGGCGTTCAGCGTCTCGGCGCGGGCGCCGTGCCGGGCGGCGACCTCGCCCAGCGCCGGCAGGGCCTTGGCGTCGCACAGAAGCAGGCGCGGCGTGGCGTTGCCGACGAAATAATCAACCTCGTCCGCGGTATAGGCGGTGTTGAGCGGCAGGAAGATCGCGCCGCAGGCCACCGCGGCACCATAGACGGCCAGCGCCTGTGGGCTCTTGCCGATCTGCACCGCGACGCGGTCGCCCGGGGTCACGCCGCAGGCGGTCAGCGCATGGGCGGCGCGGTGGATCATGGCAAGAAAGTCCCTGCCGGTGATCCCCGCCCCGTCGGGCAGGATCAGGAAGGCATCGTCGCGCTGCGCGAGGGGGGCGAAGAGAGCATCAAAGAGAGGGTTGGCCATGATTGGTCTTGTCCTTTGTCCTGCGCGCCCGCGCATCCCTTGCCAGCGCCAGGATCGGTTTCGAGGCGGCTACCGCCCCGGTCGAGGCGAAAGCCTCGTGGTTCTGTTCCAGCCGGTCGATCTCGTAGAGGTAATTCACCATCGCCCCGCAGGACTGCGCCCGGCCCTTGGGCGACAGATCCGCCCCGGCATGGATATCATGCACCCGCGCGCCGTTGCCAAGATGAAACCGCGCCACAGGGTCGCGGGGCTGCCCGTCGGGGACCTTCGCTTCCAGCAGGTAGAAGGCGGCGGTCTCGCGCAGAAGATCGGCGGGCGGTTCGGCCGCGTCGTCGAGAAGGGGCGCGGCCCCGGGTTCGGCGCGCAGCCAGTCCACCAGACCCGGGATCGGCGACAGCGTGACGTAGTTGGCAAGGTTCGGCACGTCGCGCGACAGGACCTCGACCACCTGCTTGATTAGCGAATTGCCGAAGGAGATGCCGCGCAGCCCGCGCTGGCAGTTCGAGATGGAATAGAAGACGGCCGTGTCGGCCTCGTCGGGGCGCAGCGGCACGCGGTCCTGCGCCAGAACGGGCTGGATCGCGCCGGGAATGCCGCGGGTCAGCGCGACCTCGACGAAGATCAGCGGATCGTCCGGCATCGCCGGGTGGAAGAAGGCGAAGAGCCGCCGGTCCGGCGGCTCCAGCCGCAGGCGCAGGTCGGACCAGCTGTGGATTTCGTGGACGGCTTCGTACTGGATGATCTTTTCGAGGATGTTCGCCGGGCTTTCCCAGGTGATGCGCCGCAGGACCAGAAAGCCCCGGTTGAACCAGCTGGCGAAGAGATGGCGGAAATCCAGATCGACACGGGTCAGATCGGCGTCGTCGCGCGCGGCCTGCATGAGCGCCACCCGCATCGCCACCAGATCCGCGGTGCCCCCCGGCGCCTGGTTGAGCCGGCGCAGGAGTTCCTGCCGCTGCGGCTCGGCGGCCTGCATGAGCTGTTCGAGCCGCGTGGTATCGGGGGCGTCGCGATAGGCCCGTGCGGCCGCTTCGACCGCCTCCGCGTCCACATCCAGATCGGTGGCGAGAAAGCGGAAGAAGGCACGCCGTTCCTCCGCGTCCGCATCGCGGTAGCGGCTCAGCACCTGCGTGGCGAGCTTCATCCCCGACACCTCGCCCCGCCCGGACAGAAGCGCGCGGCACATCTGGGGCAAGGGTTGCGATCCCGCCCCGTCGTCGCGCGCCGCGCGGCGCTCGAAGAGGGTGCTGAGCAGATCGCCCAGTGCCCAGCTGCGGTTCATCAGGCCGGCCCCATCACCAGATCAGGCAGCCACGTCGCGATCCCCGGGAAGAAGCACAAGATCACGATGGCAAGCACCATGCAGCCCACGTAAGGCAGCGATCCCATGAGGATCTTCTTCAGCGGAATGTCCGGCGCGATGGAGTTGATGACATAGAGATTGAGCCCCACCGGCGGCGAGATCAGCCCGATTTCCATGTTGATCGTCAGGATCACGGCGAACCAGTAGGGGTCGAAATCCGCCGCCAGGATGATCGGCAACAGGATCGGCGCGGCCATCAGGATCACCGCGACCGGCGGCAGGAAGAAGCCCGCGATCAGCAGGAAGACGTTGACCACGGCCAGCAGGACCCAGCGGTTCACGTCGAGCCCCGAGATCCACTCCGCGATCGACTGGGTGATGTAGAGCGAGGACAGCATGTAGCTGAACACGCCCGCCGCGCCGATGATGAACAGGATCATCACGGATTCGCGTGTGCTGTCGCGCAGGATGCCCCAGAGTGCCACGGGCGACCACAGCCGGTAGATGATCATCGCGATCACGAGGCAGAGGAGCGCGCCGACCGCGGCGGTTTCGGACGGCGTCGCGATCCCGCCATACATCGCATAAAGCACGCCGATGATGATGATGATGAAGGGGATCACCCGCGGCAGGATTTCCAGTTTTTCGCGGAGGCTGTAGACGCGGCTGGCCAGCACCTCGGGCGAGCCGTTGCGCCAGGTGTCATAGACCGACCAGGCCATGAACAGCGACACCAGCAAGAGCCCGGGCATGACGCCCGCCAGAAACAGGCGACCGATCGAGGTTTCCGTGGCGATGCCGTAGACGATCATCGTCACCGAGGGCGGGATCAGGATGCCCAGCGTGCCGCCCGCCGCGATGGAGCCTGCGGCGACCTCGTCGGAGTAGCCGCGCTTGCGCATTTCGGGGATGCCCATCTTGCCGATGGCGGCGCAGGTCGCCGGGCTCGATCCCGACATGGCCGAGAACAGCGCGCAGGCTCCAAGGTTCGACATCACCAGCCCGCCCGGCACCCGGGTCAGCCAGCGTTCCAGTGCCTCGTAGAGATCCGCGCCCGCCCGGGTCGAGGCAATGGCCGCACCCATGATGATGAACATCGGGATCGACAGGAGCGCGAAGGAGTTGAGCTTGCCGAAGAAGATCTCGGGCATCAGTTCCAGCGACCGCACCCCGTCGAAGATCAGCAGGAACCCGGCCGAGACGATGAGCAGGCCCGAGGCGACCGAAACGCCCGAGAACAGCACGATGATGGTGATGAAGGCGACCAGAAGGCCGAGGCTGAGCGCGTCCATCAATTATCCTCCAGCCCGAAGGGCTTGTCGATGCCCAGCACGACCGCGGCCAGATCGGCGATCAGCTGGAGAAGGTAGAGGCCGAAGCCCAGCGGGAGCGCGAGATAGGGTATCCACAGATGGATCCCCCAGATGGTTTCCGACTTCCAGCCGCGCGCCCAGGCGAAGTGCCACATCTCGTAGGAATAGAAGAACATGATCCCGATCACCGCCATGGTCGAGATCAGAACCAGCAGCGCCAGCGCCTTGCGGACGCGTCCGCGCGCCCAGAGCGGCATCAGATCCACGTTCACGTGCCCGCGCATCATCTGCACGTAAGGCAATCCCAGAAGGGTCGCCCCGATCATCAGGTAGATCACCGCCTCGGTCTGCCAGATGGTGGACTGGCCCAGAACGAAGCGGATGAAGATCATCTGGCAGGTGATCAGGACCGAGGCCAGGATCATCAGCGCCGCGGTCCAGCCGCAGAGCATGGACAGACCCGCGACGGCGCGCAGGAACGGGTTTCCGCCGGTGCGCGCGGCGGAAGCTGAGGAATTTGTGGCCATGGGACCGCTCCGATGATTGGGTCCGACCTATGCGCGGCGAAGGTCCGCGCCGGACGGAAAGGGCCGGCGCGGACGCCGGCCCGGTCAGGTGGTCAGATCACTCGACTGCCAGCGCGAGGTCGAGCAGCGCCTGCCCGTTCGGCAGTTCCTCGATGAACGCCTTGTACGAGCTTTGCTTTGCCAGCTCGAGCCAGGCGTTGAAGTCGTCCTGGGTCATTTCGGCGATCTGCACGCCGGCCGCGCGGAACACCTCGACCGATGCCGCATCTTCGGCCTTGGCCTGTTCGAGATACCACGCTTCCGCCTTTGCGGCCGCGGCGGTGAGCGCCGCCTGCTGTTCGGCAGACAGGCCTTCGAAGGTCGACTTGTTCATCAGCACCGGCTGGTACATGAACCACAGCGCCACGTCGCCCGCGGGCGTATAGCACTTGACCTGTTCCTGCAGGCGGAACGACGCGAAGGACGACGACGAGGTGTTCACCGCCTGAAGGACGCCCGTCTGCATCGCGTTGTAGATTTCCGACGATGCCATCGACGAGATCGACGCGCCCGCGGCGGCCAGCATCTGCTCGAACGACTTGCCCGCGGCGCGGGTGGTCATGCCGTTCACATGCTCGGGCCGGGTGATGCAGTCACCGGTCGAGGCGAAACCGCCGGCCAGATAGCCATGCACGAGGACCTTCACGTCATCCTCGGCCATGAGCTTTTCGATTTCAGCCATGAAGGGCGACTCGTTCAGCCGCGCTGCATGGTCGTGGTTCTTCACCAGACCCGGCATCAGGGTCAGGTTGTATTCCGGCCGCTGACCGCCCGAATAGGACAGCGGATAGACGATCATGTCGACCTGCCCGCGCGACAGCGGGTTGTACTGTTCGCGCGCCTTCAGGAGCGACTCGGACGGAAAGATCTTGATGTCCAGCCCGACGTTCGCCGCAGCCACGTCGTTTGCGATCATCTCGGCCACCTTGTGGCGGACGTCGCCGGTGGACCACTGGTGCGACAGGCGCAATTCCTTGGCGCTGGCTGCGCCCATACCGAAGACGGCCAGAGCCGCCGCGGCCACGAATGCCTTGAGTTTCACGTCAATCCTCCCAGAAATGAACTTGCGGTCTCCCCGCCGCAACAGGGCAAAAGCTAGCGCCGAAGAATGCGATGTCAAATCTTTTGTATACAAGAATTCCATTGTTGCACTCACACGCTTGGTCTACGGTCCTGTCATGACCGAACGCATGGCAGATACGATCCGCGCCGCGCTGGAAGAGATGATCGTCACCGGTCAGTTCGCCGACGGCGAACGGCTGGACGAGCAGCGGCTTGCCGAACACTTCGACGTGTCGCGCACGCCCCTGCGCGAAGCCTTCCAGCAGCTGGCCGCATCCGGGCTTGTGGTGCTTGAAGCCCGGCGCGGCGCCTTCGTGCGCCTGCCCGCCTTCGAGGAAATGGTCGAGATGTTCGAAGTCATGGCCGAGCTCGAGGCGCTGTGCGCAGGGCTGGCCGCGCGGCGGGTGAGCGAGCCTGTCCTGCTGGCCATCGCGCGCACCGTCGAGGCCTGCGAAGAGGCGGTCGCCCGGGGCGATTCGGATGGCTACTACACCCAGAACGAACGGTTCCACCACCTGATCTACGACGCCTCGGGCAACCGGTTCCTGGCCGCCGAGGCCGCGCGCCTGCACCGGCGGCTGCAGGCCTACCGACGGATGCAGCTGCAGTTGCGCGGGCGCATGGGCCAGTCGCTTGCGGAACACCGCGCGATCCTCGACGCGCTGCGCGCGGGCGACGGTGCGGCGGCGGCCGAGGCGCTGCGCGGGCATGTGGCCGTGCAGGGTGCGCGCTTCAACGACCTGATGGCCACCTGGCGGCAGAGCCAGCCCGCGTCCGCGACACAGCGGATGTAAAGACGCCTCAGACCCGCCGGCTCACCTGCCGCACGATCCAGTTGGAAAACAGCGCCGCGGCCGGATTGGATGTCCCGAGCGGGGAGGCCAGGTAATAGGCCTCGCCTTCGGCACGCGGGCCTTCCGCGATCACCCTCAGGGCGCCCGAGATGCGTTCTTCCTCGATCAGGTAGGTGGGCAAAAGCGCCGCGCCCAGACCCGCGCAGGCCGCCGCGATGATCATGGCGAACTGGTCCATCCGCATGCCCGGCAACGCGCCCGCGCCGTCGGCATGGGCGTCGCGGAAGCGTTCCCAGAGATGCGGGCGCGAGGCGAAGTGCAGGAGCGGCGCGCGCAGCAGATCGGCGGGCGCGGCGATGGCGTGCCGGTCGATCAGCGCAGGCGCGGCCACGGCGACAAGGTCTTCGGGGCAGAGCGGGCGCAGTTGCGCGCCGGGCCATTCGGGGCGGCCGAAATGGATGGCGATGTCGCAACGGTCGCGGCGCAGGTCGAACGGATCGCTGCGGCTGGTGAGGTCAAGCTCGATCCCCGGGTGCCGGGCGCGGAAGTCGGGCAGGCGCGGGATCAGCCAGCGCGCGGCGAAGGTGGGCAGGACGGCGATGGACAGAAGCGTCGCGTGCTGGCCCGCCGCGATGGCCCGCGCGATGGTACCGGTGAGGCGGTCGAGATCGCCCGCGAGTTCGCCCGCCAGCGCCTGACCGGCGGGCGACAGGCGCACCGCGCGCCCTTCGCGCCGGAAAAGCGCCAAGCCCAGCGCGGTTTCCAGATCGCGCACCTGACGGCTGACCGCGCCTTGCGTGACGCCGAGTTCCTCCGCCGCGCGGGTATAGCTTTCGTGCCGGGCGGCAGCCTCGAAGGCGCGCAGTGCGGCGAGGGAGGGAAGGGAAAAGCGCTGGGACATGGACTGATTTTCATGAATTTTGATCATCTATATCGCAGCTTTCCATGTCTTTTGGTAGGCATTCGGAGCGGATAGACTCCGCCCGGCCGCAAGGAGGACAGGATGCGCAAGGTGTTGGCCATTGTATGCGGCGGAAAGTTCCCGTCCGGCGGGGCACGACCCGTCTGGGCCGCGTCACCAACATGGATTACAAGACCAAGCGCCAACCGGGGCATGTGCAACTGATGAACGTCTTTTTTCACGGAATGACGATGCGGGACCGCCGGGCCCAAGCGGGTGCGATGCGCATCGGCGCGCGTTACGGGGCCGCCTGATGGACCGCGCCGATATCGTGCACGACAATTTCCTGCGCCGCGTCGCCGCGCGCGACCTGCCGCAGGGTGCCGCGCCCTGCCTGCCTTTGGGCGCGGCGCAAGCGGTTCATATCTATCGGTCGGGGTGCCTCACGCGCGCGCTCGACCGGACCAGCCGGGCGATGCAGAAGGCGGGACAGGGCTTCTACACCATCGGGTCGTCCGGGCATGAAGGGCTGGCGGCGGTGGCCGCCGCGCTGCGCCCGACCGACATGGCCTTCCTGCATTACCGCGACGCGGCCTTCCAGATCGAACGCGCGAACCAGGTGCCGGGGCAGTCCATCGTCTGGGACATGCTGCTGAGCTTTGCGGCGTCGTCAGAGGATCCGATCAGCGGCGGGCGGCACAAGGTGCTGGGGTCAAAGGCGCTGACCATCCCGCCGCAGACGTCCACCATCGCGAGCCACCTGCCGAAAGCGGTGGGTGCCGCCTATTCCATCGGGGCCGCGCGCAGGCACCGGCCAGAACATCAAGCACTGCCCGACGACGCCATCGTCTGTTGCAGCTTCGGCGACGCATCCGCCAACCATTCCACCGCACAAGGCGCGTTCAACACAGCAGGCTGGACGGCCTACCAGAGCATCCCCATGCCGATCCTTTTCGTCTGCGAGGACAACGGAATCGGCATTTCCACCAAGACCCCCGAGGGCTGGATCGCCGCCGGGTTCCGGTCGCGCCCCGGGATCAAGTATTTCCACGCCAACGGCCTCGACATCTATGAGACCTTCCGCGTCGCGCAGGAGGCGGCGGAGTATGTCCGCACCCGCAAGCGCCCGGCCTTTCTGCACCTGAAGACGATCCGCCTGTATGGCCATGCGGGCGCGGATGTGCCGACGACCTACCTGTCCAAGGCCGAGGTCGAGGCGGAGGAGGCGAACGATCCGCTGCTGCATTCCGTGCGGCTTCTCGATCAGGCGGGCGCGCTGTCGCCTGATCAGGCACTGGCGATCTATGAGGAGACGAACGCGCGCGTCGCCCGCATCGCGGCCGAGGCGGTGACGCGGCCGCGCCTGAAGACGGCTTCGGACGTGATGGCGAGCCTCATCCCCCCTGCCCGCCCCTGCCGGCCCACGAACGGACCCGACGCGCAGGCGCGCGCCGAGGCCTTCGGCGGTGACCTCAAGGCGCTGGACGACCCGCAGCCGCTGTCGCGCATCCTGAATTTTGCGCTGACCGACTTGATGCTGGAACATCCCGAGATCGTCATGATGGGCGAGGATGTGGGCCGCAAGGGCGGCGTCTATGGCGTGACGCAGAAGCTGTGGCAGCGCTTCGGCACCGACC
This sequence comes from Aestuariivita sp., assembly GCA_018401465.1. Taxonomy (GTDB): domain Bacteria; phylum Pseudomonadota; class Alphaproteobacteria; order Rhodobacterales; family Rhodobacteraceae; genus JAGYKE01. The sequence continues at coordinate 1,448,296 of JAGYKE010000004.1, read as the reverse complement.
GGATGATCGACACGCTGCTTGATGAACAATCGATCCTGGGCCTTGCCATCGGCATGGCGCAGAACGGCTTCGTGCCGATGCCGGAAATCCAGTTCCTGGCGTACCTGCACAATGCCGAGGACCAGTTGCGGGGCGAGGCGGCGACTTTGCCCTTCTTCTCGGACGGGCAATACACCAACCCGATGGTGCTGCGCATCGCGGGGCTGGGGTATCAGAAGGGCTTCGGCGGACATTTCCACAACGACAACTCGGTCGCTGTCCTGCGCGACATTCCGGGGCTGATCCTTACCTGTCCGTCCACCGGGGCGGATGCGGCGCGGATGCTTCGCGAATGCGTGCGGCTGGCGCGCGAGGAACAGCGGGTGGTGGTGTTCCTGGAGCCCATCGCGCTTTACCCCATGCGCGATCTGCATGACGACAAGGACGGCGGGTGGATGACGCGCTATCCGCCTTTGGGCGAACGGATCGGTCTGGGTGAGGTCGGCGTGCATGGCGCGGGCAGCGACCTTGCCATCGTGACCTTCGGGAACGGGCATTATCTGTCGCGCAAGGCCGAACCCGAATTGCGGGCGGCGGGCATCGACGCGCGCATCATCGACCTGCGCTGGCTGTCGCCCCTGCCGGAAGAAGGGTTGTTGCAGGCGGTCGCGGGGGCGAAGCGCATCCTGATCGTGGACGAAACCCGCCGGTCAGGCGGCGTCGCCGAAAGCCTGATGGCGCTGTTTGCGGAACGAACGGATGTGCCCGTGGCGCGGGACGTGTCGGAAGACAGCTTCATCGCCACCGGCCCCGCCTATGCCGCGACCATGCCGTCGGTGGGCAGCATCGTCGCGGCGGCCAAGGCACTGGTTCAGCGATGAAAACTGCCGTGCTGATCTGCCCCGGGCGGGGCACCTATACGAAGACGGAACTCGGGTCGCTGACGCGGCATTTTCCCGACCGCGCGCTGCTGGCGGCTTTTGACGCACGGCGGGCGGAGCTTGGGCAGGAGACACTGACGGCGCTCGACACCGCGCCGCGCTATTCCGTGGCGACGCACAGCCGGGGCGACAATGCGAGCGCGCTGATCTATGCGGCAAGCTTGGGCGACGCGCTGACCATCGACGGTGACGCGGTGCAGATCGTCGCCGTGACCGGCAATTCCATGGGCTGGTATTCGGCGCTGGCCTGTGGCGGCGCGCTGTCGGCGGAAGGCGGCTTCGAGGTGGTCAACACCATGGGCACGCTGATGCAGGCAGCGCTGATCGGCGGACAACTGGTCTATCCCTATGTGGGCGAGGATTGGCGGCCCGACCTCGACCGCAAGGCGCGCCTGCTGGCGCAGGTGGCCGAGATCGGCGCGCGCGACGGGCATGTTCTCGCGCTGTCCATCGACCTTGGCGGGATGCTGGTGTTGGCTGGGAACGAGGCGGGGCTTGCGGCGTTCGAGGCTGCCGTGCCGCCCGTGGACGGGCGCTTTCCCATGCGGCTGGCCAATCACGCCGCGTTTCATACCGATTTGCAGACGCCGGTCGCCGAACAGGGCCGCGCGCGGCTGGCGCCGGAGCTGTTCCGCCAGCCGACCGTTCCGCTGATCGACGGGCGCGGCGCGGTCTGGTGGCCGGGGGCGACCGACCTTCATGCGCTGTGGGACTATACCCTCGGGGCTCAGGTCACCGCGCCTTACGATTTCACCCGCGCCGTGACCGTGGCGGCGCGGGAATTCGCGCCCGATCTGTTCATCGTCACCGGCCCCGGCACGACGCTGGGGGGCGCGGTGGCGCAATCGCTCATCGCCGCCGACTGGCGCGGGATGGGCGACAAGAAAGATTTTCAGGCCCGGCAGGCGGACGACCCGCTGCTGATCTCCATGGGCCGCGACGACCAACGCAAATCCGTGACGAAAGGATGACGACATGACTCATGCCGACACGCTGAAGGCCGCAGGCCTGCTTGATGCCGACCTCACCGGCGGCACGCTTGCCGTCCATTCCCCCATCGACGGGGCCGAGGTCGCGCGCGTGCGCGAAACCGCCGCCGCCGACATGGACAAGGTCATCGCCCGCGCGCAGGACGCCTTCCGCGTCTGGCGCGACGTGCCCGCGCCCCGGCGCGGCGAACTCGTCCGCCTTCTGGGCGAGGAACTGCGCGCATCAAAAGCGGAACTGGGTGCGGTCGTCACGCTCGAGGCGGGCAAGATCGTGTCCGAAGGTCTGGGCGAAGTGCAGGAGATGATCGACATCTGCGACTTCGCGGTCGGCCTGTCGCGCCAGCTTTACGGGTTGACCATCGCATCCGAACGCCCCGGCCACCGGATGATGGAGACATGGCACCCCATGGGCCCCTGCGCCGTCATCACCGCGTTCAACTTCCCCGTCGCGGTCTGGTCGTGGAACGCCGCGCTCGCGCTGGTCTGCGGCGATCCGGTGATCTGGAAGCCGTCCGAGAAGACGCCGCTCACCGCCATGGCCTGCATGAAGATCATGGAACGCGCCCTGGCGCGGTTCGGCGATGCACCGGAAGGCCTCGTGCAGCTGGTCATCGGCGGCGCGGACGTGGGCGAGGCGCTCGTCACCTCGCCTGACGTGGCGATCGTGTCGGCCACCGGATCGACGCGGATGGGGCGCATCGTCGGGCCGAAGGTGGCGGAACGCTTCGGGCGGTCGATCCTCGAACTCGGCGGCAACAACGCGATGATCGTGGCCCCTTCGGCGGATCTCGACATGGCGGTGCGGGCCATCGTGTTTTCGGCCGTGGGCACGGCCGGGCAGCGCTGCACCTCGCTGCGGCGGCTGATCGTGCATCATTCGGTCAAGGACACCCTCGTCGCGCAACTGACCAAGGCATATGCGAGCCTGCCCATCGGCGACCCGCGCGCCAAAGGCACGCTGGTCGGCCCGCTGATCGACGCCCGCTCGGGCGAGACGATGCAGGCGGCCCTTGCCGCCGCGCAGGCGCAGGGCGGCACGGTGCATGGCGGGGCGCAAGTCGACGGGGTGGCGGGCGGCACCTACATGCAGCCGGCAATCGTCGAGATGCCCGCCCAGACCGAGATCGTGCGCCACGAGACCTTCGCGCCGATCCTTTATGTCATGGGATACGAGACGCTGGACGAAGCCATCGCGATGCAAAACGACGTGCCGCAGGGCCTGTCGTCGTGCATCTTCACGCTCAACATGCGCGAGGCGGAAACCTTCCTGTCCTCGGCGGGCAGCGATTGCGGCATCGCCAACGTCAACATCGGGCCTTCGGGGGCCGAGATCGGCGGGGCCTTCGGCGGCGAGAAGGAAACCGGCGGTGGCCGCGAAAGCGGGTCGGACGCGTGGAAGGGATATATGCGGCGCCAGACCAACACGCTGAACTACTCCGCTGCGCTGCCTCTCGCTCAGGGGGTCAGTTTCGACATCTGACCTTCTTGCCCACCTTCGGGAATGCTGTCACATTCACAGATGTGAATTGCTTCATCCGAAGGAGGAGAGGATGCGCAGGCGGGAATTTCTGACCATGACGGGCGCCGTGGCGGCAGGTCTGATGCTGCCCGCGCGCCCCGCGCTGGCGATGATGGATCTGGGCGGCGGGGCCAGCCTGACGACGCTGAGCGACGGGCACCTTGTCCTGCCCGCCGATTTCGCCTTCGGCACCTTCCCGGCGGATGAGGTGGCCCCGATCCGGGAAGCGTTCGGGCTCACCGGCGACCGGGTGGAGCCGGGTTGCAACCTTGCGCTGTACCGCGACGGCACGAACACCGTTCTGTTCGACGCGGGCTCGGGCCCCGATTTCATGCCGACGGCAGGGAAACTGGCCGAAGCACTGGACGCCGCCGGGCTGAGCGTGGAGGACATCACGCATGTCGTCTTCACCCATGCCCATCCCGATCATATCTGGGGGCTGCTCGACGATTTCGATGAGCCGCTCTTCCTCAACGCGACCCACATGATGGGCCGCGCGGAATGGGATTACTGGTGGAATCCCGAAACGGTGAACACCATCGGCGGGGCCCGCGCCACCTTCGCGGTGGGCGCGAAGCGGCGGATGGAAGTGATCGAAGACAGCGTGGAATTCTTCGATGACGGGCAGGAGATCCTGCCGGGTATCGCGGCGGTGGCGAGTTACGGGCACACGCCGGGCCACATGGCCTTCGAAGTGCGCCCCGCCGGACAATCGGCGCTGATCGTGGGCGACGCAATCGGCAACCACCATGTCGCCCTGCGCCAGCCCGGCTGGCAGAGCGCGTCGGACCAGGACCCCGAGACAGGCGTGACGACGCGGCTGCGGCTTCTCGACCGGCTGACATCGGAACAGATGGCGCTGGTGGGCTTCCACCTGCCCGGCGGCGGCATGGGCCGCGTGATGCGCGACGGCGATGCCTTCCGCTTCGAGGAGGGCGCGTGATGCGCAGCCTTGTGATCCTTGCCCTGCTGGCGACACCCGCGCTGGCATCCGAGGATATCCCTGACCAGTATCCGGCCTCGGCGCTCTATGAAAAGCCGGTCGAGGTGATCCCCGGCGTCTGGTCGGCCATCGGCGCGACCGCCCCGCCCACCTATGAAAACACCGGCCACAACAACAACCTGTCCTTCATCGTCACCGGCGAAGGCGTCGTCGTGATCAATGGCGGCGCGGCCTATGTGCTGGCCAAGGCGCTGCATGACGAGATCAAGGCCGTGACCGACGAACCCGTGGTCATGGTCTTCAATGAAAACGGTCAGGGCCACGCCATGCTCGGCAATGGCTATTGGGTCGAACAGGGCGTGCCGGTCATCGCCCATGAAGATGCCGCCGCCGATTTCATCGAACAGGGCGGCATTATCCTTGAAGGCATGCAGCGCTACAACCGCGACAAGGCGGAAGGCACCGTGCTCACGCCGCCGACCGAGACCTTCAGCGACGCATACGTGGTCGAGCTGGGCGAGTTCCGGATCGAGGCGTTGCATCTGGGCCCCGCGCACAGCCCCGGCGACATTTCGATCTGGCTGCCGAACCAGAGCCTCGTCATCGCGGGCGACATGGCGTTTCACGAACGCATGCTGCCCCTGTTCCAGGACACGATCACGGCGGACTGGATCGAGACCTGGGACACGAAGTTCGAACCGCTGGGCGCGACCTATGTGATCCCCGGGCACGGGCATCCCACCAACATGGCGCAGGTGCGGCGGTATACGCGGGATTACCTTGTCCATCTGCGCGAGCGCATCCGCGAACATATCGACGCGGGCGGCGATCTGGCGGGGGCCTATTACATCGACCAGACGCCCTACCGGCACCTCGACACGTTCGAGGAACTGGCCACGCGCAACGCGGGCCGCGTGTTCGAAGAGATGGAATGGGACTAGATCAGACCGCCTGAAGGCGCGCGCCGCGCGTCATCAGCCGGTGCGTGGCCATCGCGCCGAGCCACATGAACAGAACCGCGATCCATGCGGTGACCGACAGCGCAGCACCACCCGACAAGCCCGCGCCCACCGCGCAGCCGCCCGCCAGCATCGCGCCGAAGCCCATGAGGACGGCGCCGATCAGGTAACGCTCCATGGGCGTGTCCGCGCCGAAGCGTTCGAGCTTCCATTCCCCGGCCAGAAGCGCCCCCGCGCCCGCGCCCAGCGCCACGCCCGGCACCAGCCCGATCCCGAAGGAGAAGGGCAGGCTCGGCTCCGTCACCAGCGCCATGAGCGTGTCGGTGGCGGGCCCCGTGAAGGTGACTGACGACAGCGGCACCACCTCGAACGAGGTCTGGGCGACAAGATAGGTGGCAACCCAGCCCAGCATCACCGCGGCCCCCACGCCCGCCGCCGTCAGCGCCTGCGCCAACGGCACGGCGCGGCGGCGCGCGAAGACGAAGGACGCGGCAAGACCCGCGAAAGCGAAAGCGGCAACCATGCCAACGGACAGCCCCAGCGCCGAGCCAAGGTCACGCCCGTCGCCGCCGGGCACCGTCCAGAGCCCCGCGATGGTTTCGCGCGCGGGGCTGAGTGCGCCGCGATAGGCGGCCTGCGCCACCAGCGTCACGACAAGGCCGGTGATCAGCGCGCGCAGGTTGCCCGATGAGGCGAGCACCAGAAGGCGCGACGCGCAACCACGCGCCAGCACCATGCCCGCGCCGAACATGAGCCCGCCTATGATCGCGCCCGACAGGCTGCCGGTGGCGGCGAGCACCCGCGCCGTTCCAAGGTCGAGAAGCCCGATCACGACCGCGCCTTGCACCAGAGCCAGCGCGGTGAAAAAGGCGATGAGCCAGATGCCGAGTTTCGGGCCGAACCGGCCTTCGGCGACTTCGACCGTCGCGGCGCGCAGGCAGAAGCGCGAGCGTTGCGCCATGACGCCGAAGACTAGCCCCACGGCCAGCCCCGCCGCGCCCAGCGCGCCGTCGTCGCCCAATATCCCGATCAGCCATTCGATCATGGCGACACCCTAGCCGCGCGGTCGTCGCGCGCCTTGCGCTGGATCAACTATTGCGCCGCCATGGGCTGCCGCGAGAGGCGGCACTGCGTCCAGAGTGCGCCGAGCGCTGCAATCAGCCGGTCGATGTCTTCCGCCGTGTGGACGGGCGACGGCGTGATACGCAGCCGTTCCGTGCCCTTGGGCACGGTGGGATAGTTGATCGGCTGGATGTAGATGCCCCAGTCGCGCATCAACACGTCCGAGATGTATTTGCACTTGGCCGCATCGCCCACCATCACGGGGATGATGTGGCTGGGGTTGTCTATATGCGGGATGCCCGCCGCGTCGAGCCGGGCGCGCACGTCCGCCACGCGGGCCTGATGGGCGGCGCGTTCCGCGCCGCTTTGCTTCAGATGCCGGACAGACGCCGCCGCGCCTGCGGCGACAGCGGGGGGAAGCGCGGTGGTGAAGATGAACCCGCTGGCGAAGGACCGCACGAAATCCACTAGATCGGCGGACGCCGCGATATAGCCGCCGACGACGCCATAGGCCTTGCCGAGCGTGCCTTCGATCACGGTCAGGCGGTGCATCAGCCCTTCGCGTTCGGCGATGCCGCCGCCGCGGGGCCCGTAAAGACCCACCGCATGCACCTCGTCGAGATAGGTCATCGCGCCATAGCGGTCGGCCAGATCGCAGATGCCTTCGATGGGGGCGATGTCGCCGTCCATGGAATAGACGCTCTCGAACGCGATCAGTTTGGGCGCGTTCGCGGGCAGTGCCGCGAGCTTTGCTTCCAGATCGGCCAGATCGTTGTGCCGCCAGATCACCTTCTGCGCGCGGGAATGGCGGATGCCTTCGATCATCGAGGCGTGGTTGAGTTCGTCCGACAGGACCACGCAGCCGGGGATCTTCGAGGCCAGCGTTCCCAGCGCCGCCCAGTTCGAGACATAGCCCGAGGTGAAGAGCAGCGCCGCCTCTTTCGCGTGCAGGTCGGCCAGTTCGCGTTCGAGCAGCACATGGTCATGGGTCGTGCCGGAAATGTTGCGCGTGCCCCCTGCCCCGGCGCCGCAGCGGTCGAGCGCGCCGTGCATCGCCGCCAGCACGTCGGGGTGCTGGCCCATCCCAAGATAGTCGTTCGAGCACCACACCGTCACCTCTTCCCGATGGCCCGGGCCGTGGCGCGTGGCGCGGGGAAAGGCGCCCCGGTGGCGTTCGAGTTCGGCGAAGACACGGTAATTCCCGTCCGCACGCAGCGCGTCGAGCGCGCCGCGGAAATAGGCGTCGTAGTTCACGTGATCAGTCCCCCAGAGCGTCCTTGACGATGCCCGCCAGCAAGTTTTCGACCATGTCCATGGGTCCGTTGGGATATTCGCGATAGCCGATCATCACGCCGTCACCGGTTTCGGCCACGAAGATCCCGTAGGGGCAGTAGCCGATGTTCATCGGGTCGGCCTCCATCACCGCGCGCGACACGGTGGCCGAGCAGAAGGTGAAGACGTCCGCTTCGCGGAAGATTTCCACATCGCTGCCCACGTCGGCCCCGGTGCGGTTGAGCATTTCGCCCACATGGCTGACATGATCGATGACAAGGCCCTGCCCGATGATTGCGGTTTCCACCGCGAAGGTCGCGTCGTCGAATGTGCCGTCGAAGGGGTGGGTGACGATGCCTTCGGCGGCGGTGGCTACAGGCAATGCAAGGGCGATGACCGCGCAGGCGGCCTGAAGATGGCGTGTCATGATGGATCCTCCTATCCCGCCAGTCTGTGACGGGCGGGGGGCAGGCGCCTTGATCCGCATCAAGGCGCCCGCCGTCCTTTGGGTCAGCCGAACATGTCGGTCGTGATGCCCGTGTACCAGCCTTCCGATTCCTCGTAGGTGGCCTTGCGCAGCGCGGCGTCTTCGCCGGTCTGGCTGATGAAGCTCGACACGCTGGCGATCTTTTCGTCGGTCGGCTCATAGGCCGCGCCGACCTTCACGCCGTCTTCGGGGGCGATCAGCGACCAGCAGGTGTTGCTGTACTTGGCCGGGAACACGCGGCTGCCGGTCAGCGCGCCGCGCACGGCGTTGGCGCAAACCTTAGCTTGGCTATTGGCCGAGAAACCAGATTTCGGCATGTCGCCCTGATTGGTGGCGTCGCCGAGGACATAGACGTCCGGGTCCATCTTCGAGGACATATCGACGGGGTTGACCGGGGCCCAGTTGCCGTCGGTCAGACCGGCGGCCGCCGCGATCATCCCTGCCTTCTGGGCCGGGATCACGTTGCAGGCGTGAACCTGTTCGACAGTGCCGTCGATGGTCACCGTCATCGCCGCGGGATCGACGCTGACATTGGCCGCGCCGAAATCGGGGCCGATGCGTTCGATCATGCCGGGGTAATGCTTGGCCCAGCCTTCCTCGAACAGCCCCTGCTTGGAGTACTTCTCCTTCGGGTCGACCAGCAGGATCTTCGCGGTCGGATTGTTGACCTTCAGAAGATGGCCGACCATCGAGATCCGCTCGTAGGGTCCCGGGGGGCAGCGGTAGGGGTTCGGGGGCGCCACCATGGCGAAGACACCGCCCGCGGGCATCGCCATGATCTGCGCCTTGAGCAGTTCGACCTGCGTGCCGCCCTTGTAGGCGTGGGGCATCTTGTCCTGCGCGTCCACGCTCCAGCCGGGCACCGAGCCATCGACGAAGTCGATGCCGGGGCTCACGATGAGCTTGTCATAGGCAACGGTGCCGCCGCCCGCCAGCGTCACGGTCTTGGCGGTGCGGTCGACGCCCGCTGCCATGTCGTGGACGACGTTGATGCCGTAGTCGGAGGCGAGCTTGGCATAGGAATGGCCAAGGTCAGAGATTTCCTTGAACCCACCAAGATAGAGGTTCGAGAAAAAGCAGGTATAGTAGGTGGTCTGCGGTTCGATCAGCGTGACGTCGATCGCGCCCGCGCTGTCCTGCGCGATGTAGCGCGCCGCGGTCGCACCGCCCGCGCCGCCGCCGATGACGACCACGCGCGGCTTGCCCTGGCCCATGACGGCTGGGGCCGACATCACCGCGGCAAGCGCCGCCGTAGTGCCGATGAAGGTACGTCTGTTCAGTTTCATTCTCTGGGTCTCCTCCCTTGAATGCCCCGGTTCAATCCGGGTTTTCGAAATAGGCGGCCAGGGCCGCGATCTCTTCGTCGCCGAGACGGCTGGCGATCATCTGCATGACCGGATGCAACCGCTGCCCGGACTTGTAGGCATAAAGCGCGACCTTGAAGTCGTCTTCCGGCCAGTAGACGATCGACGGGATACCGTCTGCGCCGTCCGACAGGTGACAGGCCTTGCATTCACCACTCAGATACTGGCCGTATTCCCGGTCTCCGTCCATTGCCAGAAGTGCCGCATCCACGGTGTACTCCGACATCCGCGCGGTAGGGTCCGCTTCGGGAATATTGGCGGGGTTGTCCGAGTAAAGACGCAGATAGGCGATGACGTTGGCGCGGTCCTGCGGGTCCTTGAGGCCCCGGAAGCTCATCCTTGTGCCCGAGGCAAAGCCGCGCGGATCCTCGATATAGGCGTCGAGCGTGTCGGCATGCCATTCCAGACCCGCCACACCGGCGCGTTCGAGGCTCTTGGAGTAACGATAACCCTCAAGCCCCGCGGCCTTGCGTCCGAACACGAAGTTCAGGTGGGGGCCCACGCCGTTCCGGGCCCCCTCGCCCACTTCGTGGCAGCCCTTGCAACTGTTGTAGACCTTTTTCCCGGCCTCGGGGTCACCCAAGGGCGCGGCCTGGGACAGGCCGGCCCAGAGGCCCAGAAGGCAGGTCAAGGCAAGGGTGGACCGGATCATCGTGCGTCAGCCTCCAACGGACTTCAGATAGGCTTCCACGGCAAGGATATCTTCCTCTTTTTTCAGACCGGGAAAGGACATCTTGTTGCCCTTGATATAGGCCTTCGGCGCGGTGAGGAATTCGGCCATGCTGGCTTCGTCCCAGACACGTCCTTCGTCGCGCAGGGCGTCGAACCCCTTGGAATAACGGAAATCCTCGACGCTGCCGATGACCCGGCCAAAGACGCCGTTGAGATGCGGGCCGGAGCGGTTCTTGGCGCCTTCGCCGACCTGATGGCAGGCGGCGCATTTCTTGAAGACCTTCTCGCCCTCGGCCACCAGCGCGGGATCGAGCGCCGCGACCGCCGTCTCGGCCGGTGCCGCGGCTGCCGTCTCGGCGGGGCTTCGGCTGCGGCTGCGGTCACGGTTTCCGTCTGCGCGGCCGGTGTATCGGTTTCAGGCGTCACGTCGAGCACCCGCGCGCGCATCGTGATTTCCACCGTGTCCTTGCAGTTTTCCATGCAGGGTTCGGCCCGCCAGATGGGATATTCCGTCGCTTCGCGGTCATCGACGATGAAGCCGTCGGCGTTGGGCATCGCCACGTCGAGGAAGTTCTCGTTCGACAGGGTGAAATCATCATCCACCAGATCGTTCGAGTACAGCATGTAGGCGACGATGGCATAGACTTCGTCAGGGTTCAGCGACTGCGCATTGCCGAAGGGCATGGAGCGGTTCACATAGTCCCACGCGGTCGACAGATGGGGCCAGTAGCTGCCCACAGTCTTGACCGGATCATCGTCGGCAAGCGTGCCTACGCCGCCCGCCAGTTCCGGCCAGTTGCCCGAGCCTTCGGCAAAGACCCCGTGGCAAACCGCGCAGTTTTCCTGAAACAGATCGTCCCCATCCATCACGTTGCCCGACCCGACCGGCAGGCCGGTGCCGTCGGGGCTGACATCAAGGTCCCAGGCGGTGATCTCTTCGGGGAGTGCGACCCGGCCCAGACCGAACGTGTCGGCGAAGGCGGGTGCCGCCGCGAGGGTGAGCGCCGCAGTCGCGGTCAGGAGTTTAGGAAACTTCGACATTTTCGGCCTCCCCGGTCGGCATGACGTGCCAGGTCTGGATGCAGTTGTTGTGATAGATCGAGTTTTCGCCGCGGATCTCGCGCAGCTGTGCCTTGGTCGGCTGGACATAGCCCGTCTCGTCGATGGCACGGGACTGCAGGAGCATGTCGCCGCCATCCCATTCGGTATCGAGGTAGAAGCGGGTCAGCGCCATCTTCTCGCCGGGCTTGGCCAGACGCGCGGTCTGCCAGGTCTTGCCACCGTCCTTCGAGACGTCGACGCGGGTGATCGCGCCATGTCCCGACCAGGCGAGGCCCGAGATGACCATGGGGCCGGGGCCGTGCTTGATCGGCATCTGCGGGCTGGGCGAGGTGATGATCGACTTGGCGTCCATCACCCAGGTCCACTTGCGGCTGGTGCCGTCTGCCAGCGTGTCGGTGTATTTCGAGGTTTCCTCGCGGGACTCGACGGGTCCGTCCATGACTTCGACGCGGCGCAGCCACTTGACCCACATGTTGCCTTCCCAGCCGGGCACGACAAGACGCACGGGGTAGCCGTGTTCCTTGCGCAGCGCCTCGCCATTTGCGCTGAAGGCGACAAGGCAGTCGTCCAGCGCCTTTTCGAGCGGGATCGACCGGCCGTTCGACGAGGCGTCATGCCCTTCGACATAGACCCACTTGCCCGCGACGTCGCCCGACAGGCCCGCTTCGTTCAGAAGCGTCCGCAGCGGCACGCCGGTATATTCCATATTATGGATCATACCATGCGTGAACTGCGCGCCGTTCAGCTGCGCGCCGGCCCATTCCATGCCGGTATTGGCGGCGCATTCACAGAAATACACGTGGTTTTCGCGCGGAAACCGTTCCAGATCGGCGAAGGTGAAGATCAGCGGGCGGTCGACGAGACCGTTGATCATCAGCCGGTAGTCGCCCTTGGTCATGTCGATGGCGCCGGAATGGTGACGCTCGAACGCGCAGCCCTGCGGCGTGATCGTGCCGTCCAGCGCGTGGATGGGCGTGAAGTTGATCGACGAGATCGTGTCGGCCGTCAGCCATTCCACGTTGCGCCGGATCACGTCGGCCTCGTGCCGGATGGGCAAGCCATAGGGCGCGGCATCGACCCCGTCGCCGAGACCCGAAGCCCAGGGCTGGACTTCGGTGATCAGCGGATCGGGCGACTGCGCCGCGGCGCTGCTGGCCGCCAGCGCGGCACCGGTTGCCGCCGCCCCTGACAGGAAGGCGCGGCGCGAGGGTTTGGTGGGGTTCGAGCTGTCTGTCATCTGCGACCTCTCTTTCGGGGTTGGCGAAGGCGTCAGCCTTCGATCAGTTCGACGGAAGTGTTAGGGGCAAGGGTGACCGTGCCCAGTTTACGGATGTGGTTTTCGACCACGTCCCAGATCTGCGGGCCTTCGGTGCCTTCGTTGACGCTGGCCCAACCGGCGACGACGTAGTTGCGCGCGGCGTCGATGGGTTCGCCGGTGCGCAGCAGGGTCATGTTCGAGATGCGTTCGCCCTGCGGCTTGGTCACGTCGATCCGGTAGCCGATGCCGCCGGTGCGCACCATGTCCCCGCCCTGCTGGTAATAGGGGTCGGGGTTGAACAGGTTGTCGGCCACGTCTTCCAGAACGACATGCAGGAATTCGCCTGTCATCTCGGTCCGGTAGGCCTCTCCGTAGGTCATGGAGGTCACGCCCCAGATATCCTCGCGCGTGATGTCCTGACCCGACAGGACAGACGGACCCCAACGCACGCCGGGCGACAGCGCGATCTCGGCCTCGCGCTCAGACAGAAGCGCGTCGCAGATCAGGTCGTCCCAGGTGCCGTTGAAGTTGCCCCGGCGGTAAAGCAGGCTTTCGGTGCGGCCGATCACTTCGCTCAGGCGGTCGGCGAAAGGCGCGCGCTGTGCATCGATCAGGGCCGCCATGTCCGCATCCGGCGCGATCACGTCCGAGAAGATCGGGATCAGCTTGTGGCGGATGCCCATCATGCGGCCGTCGCGCACGTCGAGGTCCACGCGGCTCACGAATTTGCCGTTGGAACCCGAGGCGATGATGAAGGTCTGGCCCACCTGCACCGGTTCGGGCAGCGCGTCGTGGGTGTGGCCCGACAGGATCACGTCGATGCCCGGCACGCGGCCCGCCATCTTCTTGTCCACGTCGAAGCCGTTATGCGACAGCACGACGACGAGTTCGGCGCCCTGCGCGCGCACCTCGTCGACCATCGCGGCCATGTTCTCTTCGCGGATGCCGAACGAATATTCGGGAAACATCCAGCGCGGATTGGCGATGGGCATATAGGGGAAGGCCTGACCGATCACGGCGATCTTCACGCCGCCGCGTTCGAAGAATTCATAGGGCTTGAACAGCTCGGTCGGTTCGTCCCATTCGGCGTCGAATATGTTCTGGCCCAGCGCCGCGAAGGGCAGGCTTTCGACCAGTTCCGCCACGCGGTCTGACCCAAGGGTGAATTCCCAGTGGAAGGTCATCGCGTCGGGCTTGAGCGCGTTCATGACGTTGACCATGTCCTGGCCCTGCGTCTCGTAGCAGGTGAGCGAGCCATGCCAGGTGTCGCCGCCGTCGAGCAGAAGCGCGTCGGGCCGGTCGGCGCGGATGGCGTTCACCACGGTCGCGACGCGGTCCATCCCGCCCACCCGGCCATAGCTGCGCGCCAGTGCGTCGAAATCGCCCGAAGACAGCGCGTAATGGCTGGGGCTGCCGTCGGCGATGCCGTAGAGGCGACGGAAATCGGCACCCGTGATGTGCGGCACCGCGCCCCGGTTGTCGCCGACGCCGAGATTGACCGAGGGTTCGCGGAAAAAGATCGGCTTCAGCTGCGCGTGAATGTCGGTGACATGGATCAGCGACACGTTGCCGAACGTGTCGAACGACAACAGGTCATCCTGGGTGAGCGCCTGCTGAGCGGCGAGCCGTGCCCAGTTGCCGAAGCCAGATGCGCCGTACAGCGCCGATGCGGCCATGGAGACCTGAAGGAAGTCGCGGCGTGAGATCATCTGTTCTGCATCCCGGTCAAATACTAGACATTCGCATGTTTGAATAATTGAGATAGAGAAAGACCCGCGCCAGGGAGAGCGGCGCGGGTCCGGGCCGGCTCAGTTGCGGACCGAGGGTCCTTCGACCGACAGGCCGTTGCCGCGGCTGGCGACATAGAGCTCGAGCGCCACGAATTCCGGGCTGCCGACGCTGAAGGTTTCGCCGCGCGTGTCACGGATGCAGCCGCGGAAGCGGTCATGCACGGCGTTCAGGCGCGTGTTCTTCAGACGGTAGACCGGGAAGCCGTTGATATGGCCCTGGCTCAGGTGGTCGGCCCGGATGAGGTTGTCGTAATTGTCTTCGTGACAATTCGCGCAGCTCAGTTCCAGCTGGCCGAAGCGGGTATAGTAGAGCTCCTTGCCCTGTTCCCACGTCGCCTGAACGGGGCCGTCGATGGCCACGTTCACCGGCATGCCGCGCGACTGCATCGAGATCAGGGCCTCCATCGCGACCATCTCGGGCGCGATGTATTTCCATTCCTCGGCGCCCATGTTGGTGGTGCGGCAGTCGTTGATCTGCATGGTCAGCGTGCGCACTTCGCCCGCCGCCTCGTTCCACTTCGGGTAGACGGCGCGCACGCCCTTCATGCTTTCGGGGCCTTCGTGGCAGGTGGCGCAGGCCTTGCCCGCGGTCCCTTCGACGGTGTTCCAGGCATCCATGGCGGCATCGACCGCGGGCATGCCCGGGTTCTCGAAGTCGTCCATCTGGAGCGCCTGGGTTTCCTTCGTGCGGAAGGTCCAGCCCGACCGGATGATGGTCATGTTTTCCATGTGGTCGGGCGCGGGCGCCTCGGTGATCATCTCGATCTCGTCGTTGACGATCAGCTTGGCGTTCTCGTCCGCCACCACCGGCAGGGCGACCAGCGCCGCGATTGCCGCGGCTACCAGTCCTTTGGTCTTGTTCGCTCGGGTCATGCCTTGCTCCTCCCTGTTGCGCGGCATGTCAGGCGATGGCGACCGACTGGACGTCTTCGTAGACAGAGCCGTCGTCATCGTACCAAGTGAACTTGAAGTCGCCCGCTTCCGGCACGGTCGCGATGAATTCGAAGTAGGGGTTGGTCGAGATCGCCGGTTCCAGCGTCACGTCGATGACGTTCTGGCCGTTGAAGTCGCAGGTGAAGCGGTTGATGATCGACCGCGGGATGGTGTTGCCGCTGCTGTCCTTGCGCTGGCCGCTTTCCATCGTGTGGCTGATCAGCGTCTTGAGGGTGACCGCTTCGCCGGCTGCGGCGGTTTTCGGGGCCTTGACGCGGGGTTTGACACCGGATGCCATGTTCGTTGTCCTTTCGTTATCTGGAAATGCCCGGATCAGCCGCCGCAGCCGCCGATGGTGACCTTCACGTTCGCCGTTGCGCGGGCGAAGCTGCCGTCAGCCATCTTGGCCACCGCGACGAGGTCCTGCGTCCGCATCAGGCGGATGCGGGTCGCGGCCATCTGTTCCGCGGCGAGCGGGCCGAAGTTGAAGGTGGCGACCGGCGGGACCGGGTTGCCCGTGGCAAGAACCATGATCGACACCGCGCCGGGGGCGGCAACCTCGATCGGGACGGTGTTGCCGTTCTCGGCGATTTCGGGCGCGGTAATCGTCACGCCGGTCTCGGCCATCGGCGCACCGCCGGTGAAGGCGGCGATCAGTTCGTCAGACGTCGCCGCATGGGCGCCGGCAGGCAGAACCGTCAGAGCGGCTGCGCCGAGACCCAGGGCGAGCACTTCGCGACGGGAAAAGGTCATGTCAGTCTCCTTGTTTCGGTGAAAGGGGCCGCGGCCCGGTTCATTCGTCCTTTAGCGTCATCAGGAACGCCACAACGTCTTCCACTTCCTGCGCTGTCAGCAAGGGCGGCAGTTCGGGTGTTTCTGCGGCTTTGCCCGTAAAGGCATTGCCCGGTCGGATATAGCCCGATGTTTTGTAGAAGGCAGGCATGATCGTGCCATCGAAGGTCATTTTCGCATTGGCGATCAGTCCGCGCAACTCGGCTTCGGACCAGCGGCTGCCGGCCCCGTCGAGCATGGGCCCGACTTCGCCGTGGAAGGGCACATCGGCCAGAGCCGTGGACGCGTGGCAGGCCACGCAGTTGCCCGTGCCGCGGTTCGCCAGAACGGCCGCGCCGTTCGCCGGATCGCCGGGCACACCGGTCAGCGATGTCTCGACCGCGCCATATTCGTCGTAAACGACATCCTTGGGCGCGATTTCTCCTGCAGGTGCCGCGCCGGCCACAAGGACCGACATGGCAGCCATTCCAAGCGCTAGTCTCATGACTCCTCCCTTACGCTTTTGCATACCGTAGCGCACAATGCATCTTTCACACAACAACAAATTCACAGGTGTGAATGGATGCCGCAGCCAGCCGGCTGCCGTCAGTCTGTCCCGCCGTTGGCGCGTTCCTGAATGCGGCGGGCATGGTAGCGCTGGAAATCCTCATCGCCGTCAAGCTCGTAGCGCTTTTCCTGCACCCAGGTGAACATGTCGAGCGTGGTGCCCGCGCCGAAGGCCCCCGGCATCACCGCGACCGCCGCTTCCGCGGCGTTCCGGCCATCCTCGACCGATTCGGGCAGGAAGAGAATCGTCGGCGTGAACATAACGTTCCATTTCCGCGCGATCTGCTTTTCGGTCAGCGTCTCGCCGTCGAAATCGGTCACCTCCAGATCGCCGTGCAGGTTCAGCTGGACGACGAAGTAATTCTCTTCGATGAACGACGCGATCTCGGGGCGAGGGAAGACCTCGGCGTGCATCTTGGTGCAGTAGATGCAGCCGCGCTGTTCGAAAAACAGGACCAGCCGCTTGCCTTCGGCATTCGCCTCGGCAAGGTCTTCGTTCAGGTCCTTGAACGTGTCGCGCATCCACGACGTCTTGTGCAGGCCGTCATCGCCCAGTTCTGCGGCGGCCAAAGGTAGCGCCAGGACAAGCGCGGCAAGGGTTGCAAAAAGTCGGATCATGGCGGGTCTCCTCCCTAGCCGAAGGTGGTGAAGATCGGGAACGTCTCGATCATCCACTGCGCGATGTAGTTTACCGAATCGGTGGCGATGAGGACACCGAACAGGATGAGCAATATCCCCATCGCCTTTTCCACAAGGCCCATGTGGCGGCGGAAACGCGCCATGAACCGCATGAAGGGCCCGATGAAGAACGCCGCCAGCACGAAAGGCAGCGTCATGCCCGCCCCGTAGGTGAACAGCAGCGCAGCCCCCCGCAGGGCCGAGTCGGCGCCCGCCGCGGTGAACAGGATCGCCGCCAGCACCGGGCCGACGCAGGGCGTCCAGCCGAAGGCGAAGGCAAGCCCGATGACATAGGCGCCCGCAAGGCTCACATCCGCGACCTGCCCGGTATCGGCGCGCAGCTGCCGATAGAGGATGCCGATCCGGATCACGCCGAGGAAATGCAGGCCCATCGCGATGATGATCGCCGCCGCGACCCAGCGCAGCATGTCGAACCAATCGCGCACAAGCTGCCCGAACAGCGTGGCTGACGCGCCAAGGCCCACGAAGACGGTGATGACACCGGCGGCGAAAAACAGCGCAGCGATCACCGCGCGGCGGCGCACGGCGGTGTCGATCCGCGCGTCGGCCGAGATCTGGTTCATCCCCACCCCGGCGAGGTAGGACAGATAGAACGGCACCATCGGCAGGATGCAGGGTGACAAAAAACTGAGCAAACCCGCGAAAACTGCACCCAGATAACTTACATCCAGCATCGGATCGCCCCGCATTCCTTGAAAAGGTCGGATAATCAAATTATGATTATTGAATATTGCCCGTCAATCGGAGCCGCGTTGTCCCTGCTGCGACCCTTTCTTCTGATGCTCTGCCTGATGGCCGTGCCTTTGGCATCGCGGGCCGAGACGGTGCTTCTCATGGCCGAGAAGGATGGCTGCTTCTGGTGCATACGCTGGCACGCAGAGGTCGGACCGATCTATCCCAAGACCGACGAAGGACGCGCCGCGCCGTTGCAGCGGCACGATCTGGCCGAACCGCTGCCTGACGGGATCAAACTGCTATCGCGCGTGCGCTTCACGCCGACCTTCATCTTGCTGGAGGACGGGCACGAGGTGGCGCGCATCGAAGGCTATCCGGGGGACATGTTCTTCTGGGCGCTTGTGAACGACATGCTGACCGGAGCCGGGGTGACCACCGGCACGGGTGGATAAACCGGCAAAGGCTTCCTATCTGAGCCCCGACGCCGAAACCGAGCGGATCGAACAACGACGATGCTGGACCAACCTTCGCGACTTCCCGTCTTTGACGAGAACACCTGCCCCGAAGACATGGAGCGCATGCTGGACAATGCGCAGCGCGCGTCCAACTTCCTCAAGGCGATCAGCCACGAGGGGCGGCTCATGATCCTGTGCCACCTCGCCTCGGGCGAAAAGTCCGTGACCGAACTGGAAGATCTGCTGTCTGCGCGGCAGGCGGCGGTGTCGCAGCAGCTGTCGCGGCTTCGGCTCGAGGGGCTGGTGACGCCGCGCCGCGACGGCAAGACGATCTACTATCGCTTGACAGACGACCGCCCCCGGCAAATCATCGAGGTCGTCTACGATCTCTTCTGCAGGTCGGACGACTGAGCCGGTCGTCTCGCCACCGTCCGGTGGGGAGGACAATATGCTGGACGTTTTCGGAGAGACCAACGCAGCCGCGTTGGTGGGGTTGCTGGGCGGCGTGATGCTGGGCCTCGCGGCCCGGATGGGCCGTTTCTGCACCCTCGGTGCGATCGAGGATGCGCTGTATTCATCGGATGACCGGCGCCTGCGCATGTGGGCGGTGGCGATCGGGGTGGCGATCATCGGCGCGCAGGCCGCAATCGGCGCGGGGCTGATCGACCCGGGGGCCAACCCTTACCTCGACACCAGATGGAACCCGCTTGGCACGGTCATCGGCGGGCTGATGTTCGGCTACGGCATGGCGCTTGCGGGCAATTGCGGCTTCGGCGCGCTGGCCCGGCTGGGCGGCGGCGACCTGCGGTCTTTCGTGATCGTGCTGGTGATGGGGCTGTCGGCCTATGTGGCGCTGTCGGGGCCGCTCGCGCAGCTGCGCGTGACCCTGTTTCCGGTGGTGGCCGGGTCCGGGACGTTGCAGGGCGCGCTGGAACCGTTGCGCGCGGCCTTCGCCGACAATGCCTGGATCGCGGCGATGGCACTGGGGCTGGTCCCCATCGCGATCGCCTTGTCGAACGCGCGCATGCGCAGTTCCCCCGCATACATCTTCTGGGGCGCGGTGGTGGGGCTTGCCGTCGTGTCGGGCTGGGTCGGCACGCAATGGATCGCGGATAACGGCTTTGCCGCCGAACCGGTGCAGACCCATACATTCGCGGCACCCTTGGGCGACACGATGTTCTACCTCATGACCGCGTCGGGCACGGCGCTGTCGTTCAGCGTGGGGTCGGTCGTTGGCGTCATGCTGGGCGCGCTTCTGGGATCGCTGCGCGCGGGCCGCTTCCGCTGGGAGGCCTGCGAAGATCCGCGCGAACTGCGCCGCCAGATGCTGGGCGCGGCGCTCATGGGGCCGGGTGCGGTGCTGGCGGTGGGCTGCAGCGTGGGTCAGGGACTGGCCGCGTTTTCGATGCTGGCCTGGTCGGCCCCGATCGCCTGCCTTGCCATCTTCGCGGGCGCGGCGCTGGGGCTGCGCCAGCTCATCATGGGCTTCGCCCCGGCGGAATAACGCACCCCACAGCAAGGAGAGCAGCCATGCAGGAAGCCGCGGATTTCCGCGATGAGGCGCGCGTTCTGCACGCGCTTCTGGCCGACCTGACCGAAGGCGATTTTGCCCGCCCGACCCGCTTCAAGGGCTGGAGCATCGACGACATCCTGGGCCATCTGCACATGTTCGACGTCGCTGCCTGCGCCGCACTGCAGGGCGACACCGCTTTCGACGCCTTCGCGGCACCGCTTGTCCGGCAGTGGCAGCAGGGCGTGTCGATCCTCGACAGCCAGCGCGGCTGGATCGGGGACTTGTGCGGGCCTGCCCTGCGCGATGCCTGGATGGCGGGAACGGAACGGCTGGCTGACGCCTTTTCCGCCGCCGACCCCAAGGCGCGGCTGAAATGGGTGGGGCCCGGCATGTCCGCGCGGTCGTCCGTCACCGCGCGGCAGATGGAGACCTGGGCCCATGGTCAGGCGATCTTCGATCTTCTGGCCGTGACGCGGGCCGAGACCGACCGGTTGCGCAACATCGCGCATCTGGGGGCGGTGACCATTCCCTTCGCCTTCGCCAACCGGGGCGAGACGCCGCCAGACCCCCTGCCCCACCTGCGGCTGGTCGCCCCGTCGGGCGCGGTCTGGACATGGAACGATCCCGAAAGCCCCGACCGGATCGAGGGCAGCGCGCTGGGCTTCTGCCAGACCGCCGCCCAGACCCGCGCCGCCGCGGACACCGATCTGGTCGCGACCGGCCCGAGGGCGGCGCGATGGCTGGAGATTGCCCAGTGTTTCGCAGGGCCGCCCAACGACCCGCCCGCCCCCGGCACGCGGAGACCGGGGTGACGCCACATTCGGCTGGTCCTTGCCGGGCGGTGCGATACGTTAGGCCGATGCTGCGCAAGGCCCGATCCGCATGACCGCCCCTGCCGACCCCGTCCTGATCGTGGGCGCGGGGCCCGTGGGCCTCACGCTGGCATGGCGGCTGTTTGAGGCAGGCCTGCCGGTGCAGGTTTTCGAGGCCGAGCCCGAGATCCCGTCGCAACTGCGCGCCTCGACCTTCCATCCCCCGACGCTGGATCTTTTCCAGCCGTCCGGCATCACGGACGCGCTGATCGCGAAGGGCCAGGTGACGCCCACCTGGCAGATACGCCTGCACGCCACAGGCGAACGGGCGGAGTTTGACCTGGCCGTGCTGGCGGGGGACACCGGTCACCCCTATCGCCTGCAATGCCCGCAGGCGGAATTGTCGCGCGCGCTGCTGGCGCGGCTGCCTCAGGGAACGGTGCGGTTTTCCACCCCCGTTCTGGCCGTGGATCAGGACGAAGGCGGCGTCAGCCTGCGCATCGCCGACGGCGACGTGCGGGGAAGCTGGCTGATCGGCTGCGACGGGGCGCGGTCGGTGGTGCGCACCGCCATGGGCGCGGCGTGGGAAGGTGCCGCCTATCCCGAGAACACCATCCTTGTCACGACGCGCTTTCCCTTCGAGGATCATTTTCAGGGGCTGTCGGGCGTCAACTACATCTGGCTGGAGGACGGCACCTTCTCGCTTCTGCGGCTGCCGGATCTCTGGCGCGTCTCGCTCCACCCGCCTGACGGGATGAGCGCGGAAGAGGCGCTGGAGGATGACCGCATCCGCGCGCAGTTGGGCCGGATCGTGCCTGCGGCGCGCGACATGCAGATCGTGGAAAAGCGCATCTACCGCATTCACCGGCGCGTCGCCGCGACCTACCGGCAGGGGCGGATGATCCTTGCGGGCGACGCCGCGCATCTCAACAGCCCCAAGGGGGGCATGGGCATGAACGGCGGCATTCACGACGCCTGGGCGCTGGCCGATATCCTGATCGACCTCGCCCGGGGCGCAGCGCCCGACCGCATCGACGATTACGACCGCCGCCGCCGCCCCATCGCGCGCGACGACATCGTGGGGCAGGCCGACCGCAACCGTGCCCGCATGAACACCGCCGACCCGGCGCAGCGCCGCGCGAACCTTGCCGAATTGCAGGCCATCGCCGCCGACCCGGCCCGCGCGCGCGACTTCCTGCTGACCTCGTCGATGATCGCGGGACTGCGCCGCGCCGAGACGCTTTGACCAAGGACCGACCATGACCTTCGCCCTGCCCATCATCCCGCCCGACCGCATCACCGGCCTTGTGCGCGGCGCGCCCAGCGCGGGCGGCGGGATCGAGTTGCCGGTCTTCTATCCGGCGACGGGCGCGCAGGTCTCGACCCTGATCGAGGATGACGCGCGCGCGGTCGATGCCGCCGTCGCCGCCGCCCGCACGGCCTTCGACCGGGGGCCGTGGCCCGGGCTGGGCGTGCCGCAGCGCATCGAAGTGCTCGAGGCCTGCCGCGAGACGATCCTGACCCATGCCGAGGAACTGGCGCGCCTCGAATGCGCGGCGACCGGCCTTATCCTGCGCGAATTGCGCGAACGCCACATCAAGCGCGCCGCCTACAACTTCCGCTTCTTCGCCGAATTCATCAGCCAGTCGGCGGGTCAGAGCTTTGACCAGACCCCGGGCTACATGACCACGGTCAGCCGGGTGCCGGTCGGCGTCGCCGCCCTGATCGCGCCGTGGAACGCGCCGGTGGCGCTGGCCACGATGAAGATCGCCGCCGCGCTCGCCTTCGGGAATACCTGTGTGCTGAAGCCATCGGAACAGACGCCGCTGGCGCTGGCCCGGCTGGTCGCGCTGTTGCAAGACGTGCTGCCGGAGGGCGTTCTGAACCTTGTCAACGGGCGCGGTCCGGTCACGGGGGCAGCGCTGGTCGCGCATGAGGGCGTCGACCGGGTCAGCTTCACCGGCGGGACGGAAACGGGCCGCGCCATCATGTCTGCGGCGGGGCGCAACCTTGTACCCTGCACGCTGGAGCTGGGCGGCAAGTCGGCCAACATGATCTTCGCATCGGCCGATCTGGACCGGGCGGTGGACGGCGCGCTTCTGGGCATCTTTTCGAACAACGGCCAGCAATGTCTGGCGGGGTCGCGCATCCTTGTGGAACGCAGCGTCTTCGACGAGGTTCTGGGCCGTTTCACCGAACGCGCGGGCCGGCTGCGCGTGGGCGATCCGCTGGCGGCGGAGACGGAGCTTGGGCCGCTGGCAAGTGCCGCGCACCGCGACCGGGTGCTGTCCTATGTCGGGATCGCTCAGGCCGATGGCGGGCGCGTCGTGACAGGCGGCACAAGGCGCGACGATCTGGGCGCGGGCTATTTCGTGGCACCCACCGCCGTCACCGTGCCCACCAACGCCGCCCGCGTCGCGCAGGAGGAAATCTTCGGCCCCTTCGCGACCTTCCTGCCCTTCGACAGCACGGACGAGGCCATCGCCATGGCCAACGACACCCAATTCGGGCTGGTGAGCTACGTCTGGTCCGATCACCTGCCCACCGTGATGCGGGTAAGCGGGGCGATGCGGTCGGGCGTTGTCTGGGTGAACACGCCGATGATGCGCGAATTGCGCGCGCCCTTCGGGGGGTTCAAAACATCCGGCGTGGGCCGCGAAGGCGGTGCGTCCTGCGAGGCCTTCTATACCGAGGAACGCACCGTCACGATCCCGACCACCCCGCCACCCCTGCGCAAGCTGGGGCTGGGGGACGCGCCGTGACCGATTACGGCGCGGCGGGCCTTCTGGGCGTGCTGGTGCCGCAGGCCAACACGACGGTCGAACCCGAAGTCTGGGCGCTGATGCCGCCGGGCTGGTCGATGCTGGCAGCGCGGCTGACATCCGGCGCAGGCACGATCGCCGAACGGCTGGTGGACTACACCGCCGGTCTCGACGCGACGGCGGCACAATTCGCCAATGCGCCGGTCACCGCGCTGGCCTTCGCCTGCACGGGCGCGTCCTACCTTGCGGGCGCGGCGGAAGAGGACGCGGTGGTCGCACGGGTCAGCGCCGCGCGCGGCGTGCCGCTGGTGACGGCGGCGCGGGCCTCGACCGCGGCGCTGCGGGCCATGGGGGCGCGGCGCGTGGCGCTGCTGTCGCCCTATCCCGAAGACCTCACCCGCGCCTCCGAGGCCTATTGGCGCGCTCAGGGGTTCGACATCGTGGCCACAGCCGGGCCGGCGCTGCGCACGGGCGACTTCCACCCGATCTACGCCATGCAGGGCGATGCGGTGCTGGAGAGCTACCGCAGCCTGTCGGGTGCCGGGGCCGATGCGGTCTTGATGCTGGGCACAGGGATGGCGACGCTGCACGCGCTGGCGGTGGGCCGGGACGAGGGGCTGATGCCCGCGATCTCGTGCAACCTCGCGCTGGTCTGGGCGGCGACCGGGGCGGGCGACCTGAGGCCGTGGCTGGACGGGGCGCATTGGCGCGCGCGGCTGGCGGCGCTGTTTCCGGGCGATCGGGCATAAGGGGTGGGCAACCGAGCCCGTGCCGAGGCCGGGATCGGGCGGTTTCGATATGACATACCGACCTGTATACACGGGGACCGAACTGCGTTAGGGAAGCGCCCTTCGCCGGATGTAACCTCGACAGATCGTCGCGTGTGTCATCGCGCGCGTCATTCAGATCGGACCTGTGCATGATCCAGTCCTTGTCGGCCGCACTTGCTGAACGCGGCTACGAAACACTCACTCCGGTGCAGGCGGCTGTCACCGACCCCGCGCTGCGCGACGCCGATCTTCTGGTGTCGGCACAGACGGGGTCGGGCAAGACCGTCGGCTTCGGGCTTGCCATCGCGCCCAGCCTTCTGGGCGACGCGGAAACCTTCGGCCCCGCCGCGACGCCGCTTGCGCTGATCGTCGCGCCGACGCGGGAACTCGCGTTTCAGGTGACGCGCGAACTTGGCTGGCTTTACGCGAAGACGGGCGCGCGCCTTGCGTCTTGCGTGGGCGGCATGGACATGCGCGACGAACGCCGCGCGCTGGAACGCGGCGCGCATATCGTCGTGGGCACGCCCGGTCGCCTGACCGACCATATCCGGCGCGGATCGCTCGACATGAGCAGCCTTCGGGTCGTGGTACTGGACGAGGCCGACGAGATGCTCGACCTCGGGTTCCGCGAGGATCTCGAGTTCATGCTGGGCGAGGCACCGGCCGACCGCAGGACGCTCCTGTTCTCGGCCACCGTGCCGCCGATGATCGCGACGCTGGCGCAGCACTACCAGCGCGACGCGGTGCGGGTCACCACGCTGACCGACCGCGCCCAGCACGCCGACATCGCCTATCAGGTGCTCGAGGTCGCGCAAGCCGACGCCGAGAACGCCATCATCAACGTCCTGCGCTACCACGAGGCACAGAACGCGCTGGTCTTCGCCAACACGCGGGCGGCGGTGAACCGGCTGACGGCGCGCTTCGCGAACCGCGGCTTTTCCGTCGTGAGCCTGTCGGGCGAACTGAGCCAGAGCGAGCGGACGCATGCGCTTCAGGCGATGCGCGACGGCCGGGCCCGCGTCTGCGTGGCCACCGACGTGGCCGCCCGCGGCATCGATCTGCCGAACCTCGAACTCGTCGTCCATGCCGAGTTGCCGACGAATGCCGAGACCCTGCTGCACCGATCGGGCCGGACGGGCCGCGCGGGGCGCAAGGGGCTGTCGGCGCTCATCGTGCCGCCCAAGTCCGCCCGCCTTGTCGAGCGGCTTCTGAAGACCGCACGCGTCGTGGCCGAGTGGACGCGCGCGCCCGGCGCCGAAGAGATCCGCCGCCGCGACGAGGAGCGGCTCCTTTCCGATCCCGCCTGGTCGGACGAGTTGGCCGAGGACGAGGCGGCCTTCGCCGATCGTCTGCTCGCGCTTCACGGGCCGCGGGCCATCGCCGCTGCCTGCCTGCGGTTCTACCGTGCCCAGCATTCCGCGCCCGAGGAACTGGCCGATCCCGCGGCGCGCCCCGCCGCGCGCGAGCGTGCGCCCTTCGGGCCCAGCGTCTGGTTCTCGTTGTCGGTCGGCCACGAGGCACGGGCCGAGGCGCGCTGGCTCCTGCCGATGCTGTGCCGCGCGGGCCGCGTCAGCAAGGACGCGATCGGCGCGATCCGCGTGCAGCAGTCCGAGACCCTCGTCGAGATCACCGAGGCGAGTGTGCCCGGCTTTCTTGCCGCGATCGGGCCGGAGGGCGTGCTGGAAGAGGGCATCACGGTCCGGCGTACCGATCAACTGCCCGGGGAGACCCGGCCACCGGTGAAACCCGCGCGGGAGAGCGACACAGGGTCGGCGGCCCCGTCCGCGCAGCCGTCCGCACCGCAAGCCGCGCAGCCACCCGCGCCGCCGTCTGCGACCGCACCCGCAGCACCCCGTGCAAAGTCGCCTTCGGCACCGGCCCCCAAACCCGCGCCGGAGGGAAAGTGGCAGAGGCCGGGCGGCACCCTGAAGCCCCGGCATGACGCAGGCGGACCCGGGGATAAGGGGAAAAAGGTCAGGCCCGGCCCGGCACCGCGAAAGGATGACGACGGCCCGCGCAAGACATGGTTCCGCGGCAAGGACGGGGCGGCAGGCGCGGGGAAACCGGGCAAGGCCAGACCCGGACAGGGAACGCCGGACGGGTCAAAAAGGCCCCGCCCGACATCCGCGGCGGGCCCCACCGGCGCATCCGACACCTCGCGGCGTTTCGATCCGTCGCTGCGTCCGTCTGCCGGGCCCGGTCCCGGCAAGGGCCCGGGTGGCAAGGGCCCGGGTGGAAAGGGCAAGCCCGGCAAGGGGACGCCCGGTCAGGGAAAGCCTGGCCCCGGCAAGCCCGGCCCGGGCAAGCCCAAAGCCAAGTTCGCCCCGGGACCCCGGAAGAAAGACAAGTAAACGCGCGCAGGATCGCGGCGGGTTCGGGGGCCGGTTCAAAGGCCCCCGGACCGGATCAGCCGCATTTGGAATGACCGCAGCTTGCGCAGGTCAGGCAGCCTTCGATCATCCGCATCTCGTATTGACCGCAGGACGGGCAGGCCTTGCCGCGCGGGCCGCCGAGGTTCACGACCGCCGCCTTGGGGTCGGACTTCAGGCCCATGCCTTCGCCCGACAGGAAGCCGGTCACCACCATGTGCTGTTCGATCACGCCGCCGATGGCGGCGAGGATCGAGGGGATGTATTTCCCCTGCACCCAGGCCCCGCCGCGCGGATCGAAGACGGCCTTCAGTTCTTCCACCACGAAGCTCACGTCGCCGCCGCGCCGGAACACGGCCGAGATCATCCGCGTGAGCGCGACCGTCCAGGCGAAATGCTCCATGTTCTTGGAGTTGACGAAAATCTCGAAGGGGCGGCGGTGCCCGGCCTGCACGATGTCATTGATCGTGATGTAGAGCGCGTGTTCGCTGTCGGGCCACTTGAGCTTGTAGGTATGCCCTTCGAGCGCACTGGGCCGATCAAGCGGTTCTGACATGTAGATCACGTCGCCATGCGGGCGCATGGGTTCGGCGACGTCATCAGTGACGACTTCGGGGGCTTGTGCGGCGGGCTTCTCCTCCGCCACGCTCAGCACCGACCCGGTCACGTCGTTCGGCCGATACGTCGTGCAGCCCTTGCAGCCGGTATCCCAGGCGGCCATGTAGACGTCCTTGAAGGCGTCGAAGTCGATGTCCTCGGGGCAGTTGATCGTCTTGGAAATCGACGAATCCACCCATTTCTGCGCCGCCGCCTGCATCTTGACGTGTTCGAGCGGCGCGAGCGTCTGGGCGTTCACGAAATAGTCGGGCAGCGGTGCGTCGCCGAAGCGGTCGCGCCACATGTTCACGGCGTAATCGACCACCTCTTCTTCCGTGCGCGACCCGTCCTTCTGCAGGACCTTGCGGGTATAGGCATAGGCGAAGACAGGCTCGATCCCAGAGCTGACGTTCCCGGCGAACAGGCTGATCGTGCCCGTGGGCGCGATCGAGGTCAGCAGCGCGTTGCGGATGCCGTGGGTGCGGATGGCGTCGCGGACGTCTTCGTCCATCATCTGCATGGTGCCCGAGGCGAGGTATTTCTCGGCATCAAAAAGCGGGAAGGCGCCCTTCTCCTTCGCCAGCTCCACCGAGGCGAGGTAGGCCGCGCGGGCGACCGCGTGCAGCCAGTCTTCGGTCCGGCGCGCCGCCGCGTCGGAGCCATAGCGCAGCCGGCACATCAGAAGCGCATCCGCCAGCCCCGTGACCCCAAGCCCGATGCGGCGCTTGGCCTGCGCCTCGGCCGCCTGCTGGGGCAAGGGAAAGCGCGAGGCGTCGACCACGTTGTCCATCATCCGCACGGCGGTGGCGACAAGATCCGCAAGTTCGTCTTCGTCGAGTGTGGCGTCTTCGCCGAAGGGGTTCTTCACCAGCTGCGCGAGGTTGATCGACCCCAGCAGGCAGGCGCCATAGGGCGGCAGGGGCTGTTCGCCGCAGGGGTTGGTGGCCGCGATGGTTTCGACATAGTTGAGGTTGTTGGCGGCGTTGATGCGGTCGATGAAGATGACGCCGGGTTCGGCGTAATCATAGGTGGACCGCATGATGCGGTTCCACAGGTCACGCGCCTGCACGGTGCGGTAGACCTTGCCGCCGAAAACGAGATCCCAAGGACCGTCGGCCTTGACCGCCTCCATGAAGGGGTCGGTGACCAGCACGCTGACATTGAAGTTGCGCAGGCGGGCGGGGTCGGATTTCGCGGTGATGAAGGATTCGATATCCGGGTGATCGCAGCGCATCGTCGCCATCATCGCGCCGCGGCGCGACCCGGCCGACATGATCGTGCGGCACATCGCATCCCAGACATCCATGAAGGACAACGGCCCCGACGCATCCGCCGCCACGCCCGACACCGCCGCGCCCTTGGGCCGGATGGTCGAGAAGTCATAGCCGATGCCGCCGCCCTGCTGCATGGTGAGCGCGGCTTCCTTCAACCCGTCGAAGATGCCGCCCATGCTGTCGGGGATCGTGCCCATGACAAAGCAGTTGAAGAGCGTCACGCTCCGCCCCGTCCCTGCCCCCGCCACGATCCGCCCCGCGGGCAGATAGCGGAAATCCTCGAGCGCGGCATAGAAGCGGTCTTCCCACAGGTCGGGGTCGGCCTCGACCCGGGCAAGATCACGGGCGATTCGCCGCCAGGTGTCTTCGACCGTCACGTCGATGGGCGTGCCGTCCGCGTCCTTGAGGCGATATTTCATGTCCCATATCTGCTCGGCGATGGGGGCGGCGAAACGGCTCATCTGGTCTGGTCCCGTGGTGATATGGAAGACGCTCACAAATACCTGAAATGGTGCAAGGTCTCAACATCTTTG
Organism: Aestuariivita sp.; assembly: GCA_018401465.1. Taxonomy (GTDB): domain Bacteria; phylum Pseudomonadota; class Alphaproteobacteria; order Rhodobacterales; family Rhodobacteraceae; genus JAGYKE01. Next base: position 1,419,269 of record JAGYKE010000004.1, on the reverse strand, counting down.
ACCTCAACATCTTTGATACCCGGCCCCGGGGGGCTACCATATCCGGGGAAAGTTGTGGGGGAATCTGTGGACAAGCCTGTTCTGCACCTGATCAAGCTCTGCGTCGGCGCCGAGGCGGTCGAGGACCTGACCGACTGGCACAGGGACCCGCGCGCCAAGGGGCCGGACGGGTTGCCGCGCCATGTCACGCGGATGTGGCCCAAGCGCGCCGACGAGGTGCTGGCGGGCGGGTCGCTGTATTGGGTGTTCAAGGGGCTGGTGCTGTGCCGCCAGCGCATCTTGCGGCTCGACGAGGTCGTGGGCGGCGACGGGATCGTGCGCTGCGGCATCGTGCTGGAGCCGGAGGTGACGCGCACCGCGCCCGCGCCCAAGCGCCCCTTTCAGGGCTGGCGGTATCTGAAACCGGAAGATGCGCCGCCAGACCTGCGCCGCGGCCGCGAAGGCGAGACGGCGCTGCCCCCCGAACTCAGCCGCGCCTTGGCCGAGATCGGGGTTCTGTGACGCTTATGCCGCGCGGCGGCGGCGCGGGCGCATGGGCTTGGAACCCATCGGCTTGGGTGCCGCGCCATGCGCGTTCTGACCGCCGGGCTTGCCGCCACGGCGCGAAGGACCGCTCTTGCGGCGCGGTGCCTGCGACGGCAGGGCCGAGGCGGGGCGTTCGCCGCCGCCTGTGGGCACGGTGATCTTCATCGTCTTCTCGATCTGGATCAGAAGATCCATCTCGTCCGGGGCGCAGAAGGCGATCGCCTCGCCCGTGCGGCCCGCACGCGCGGTGCGCCCGATGCGGTGGACATAATTGTCGGGCACTTCCGGCAGATCGTAGTTGATGACATAGGCCACGTCCGGAATGTCGATGCCGCGCGCGGCGACATCTGTCGCGACCAGAACCTTGATCGTCCCCTCACGGAAGGCCTTGATGGCACGGTCGCGCTGGCCCTGGCTCTTGTTGCCGTGGATGGACGCGGCGTTGAACCCGTCGCGCACGAGGTCGTTCATCAGCTTTTCCGCGCCATGCTTGGTGCGCGCGAAGACGAGCGTCAGGGCGTCAAGATCCCGGCCCAGAATATCGCGCAGCAGCCCGGGCTTGGCCGGACGGTTGACGAAATGCACCGATTGCGTGACCTTGTCGGCGGCCTTGCCCGGAGGAGAGACCTGAACGCGCCGCGGATCGGTGAGATAGGCGCTGGCCAGTTCTTCCATCTGCTTCGGCATGGTAGCCGAGAACAGCATGGTCTGGCGCGGCGTGCCCAGACGCGGGGCAATCTTGCGCAGCGCGTGGATAAAGCCGAGGTCAAGCATCTGGTCGGCTTCGTCCAGCACCAGATGGCGCACCTGCCCCAGATCGACGGCGCGGCGGTCCATCAGGTCCATCAGGCGACCGGGGGTGGCGACAAGGATGTCGGTGCCGCGCGCCAGCAGCATGACTTGCTTGCTGATCGACTGGCCGCCGACCACGGTGACGATGCGGATGCGCGTGCCCTGGGTCAGCGTCTTGAGGCTTTCGGCGATCTGGTTCACCAGTTCGCGCGTCGGCGCGAGGATGAGCGCCTTGGACGTCTTCGGATCGGGCCGGCCGGGCTGCGCCAGCAGGTGATCGATCAGCGGCAGGCCGAAGGCCAGCGTCTTGCCGGTGCCCGTCTGGGCAAGGCCCAGAATGTCATGACCCGCCATCGCCAGAGGGATCGCCTGGTTCTGGATCGGGGTGGGTTCAGTGAAACCGATACGTTTCAGCGCGTCGGAAAGGGCGGGCGCGAGGCCCAGCATGTCGAAATCGAACAAATCGTCTTCCTTTGAAGGCCGCGAAGACACCATGCCCGCGCGGTGATGCCGCCCGAAAGGGCGACGGCAGAGGGTTCGCACGGGCCTCGGGACGAAAACGGGCGTTTCCCGCTTGTCCGGCCTTTGCGTGAAGAACCCTGCGTGATTGGGAACTCGGTGTCAGTGCGCTGTGGGTCCGGGGACCGTGCCTGCTCACGCGGCGGCGCAGCTATAGAGTGCACATGGGGCAAGTGCTGCCCCAAGTCAAGGGCCGAGGCCCGGATCAGGCGTAAAGCGCGTCGATCTCTTTGGCGTAGATCTCGAAGATCTTGGCGCGGCGCACCTTCATCGTGGCCGTCACTTCGCCGTCGTCGTGGTCCAGTTCCTTGGGCAAGAGCGAGATCTTCTTGATCTGCTCGACCCGGGCAAGGTTGCGGTTGCCCTTCTCGATCTCGGCCTCGATCAATTCCTTGACGCGGGCGTTCTCGGTCAGCGACCGGAAAGTCGTATAGACGATCCCCTGCCCTTCGGCCCAAAGCCGCACGGTATCCATGTCGATCTGCACAAGTGCCGCCACATAGGGGCGCTGGTCGGCGACCACGATCACCTCCTTGATGAAGGGCGAGGACTTGACCGCGTTCTCGATCAGCGACGGCGACAGGTTCTTGCCGGCCGCATTGATCATGATGTCCTTCTTGCGGTCGATGAGGGTGAGCGATCCGTCCGCCTCGATCTTGCCCACATCGCCGGTATGCAGCCAGCCATCGATGATGGTCTCGGCCGTGGCCTTGGGATTGTTGTAATACCCCTTGAGGATCGTGTCGCCGCGGAACAGGACCTCGCCATCCTCGGCGATCTTGCATTCAACCCCCGGCACCGGGAAGCCGATGCGCCCGTCGCAATCGCCCCAGGACGACTGGATCGTGCCGACGCCGCTGGTTTCCGACATGCCCCAGCCTTCGCGGATGTTCACGCCGATGCCGCGCATGAAGGCCAGCAGATCGGGCGCGATGGGGGCCGCGGCGGAAATCGCGAAATCGACGCGGCCAAGGCCCAGATAGGACCGGATGTGGCGGTAGATGAGCGCATCCCAGAACCGGTGCGCCAGATGATCGGCCGTGCTCCACTTGCTGCGCCGGATCGCGCCGCGCTTCATTGCGCCCTTGAGCGCGAGCATAGTCAGCGGGCCGCGGATCGCGCCCGCCGTCTGCGCCTGCACGAGGACCCCCGCCTGCATCTTCTCCCAGATGCGCGGAACGCCGAAGAAGACCTGCGGCGCCACTTCGCGCAGATCGAGCGTGATGGTGCGCAAGGATTCCCCGAAATTCATCACGAACTGGCGGCTCAGCCCGTTCATCACCGTCACCGCCTGTTCGGCGATATGGCACAGCGGCAGATAGGACAGGACATCCGTGCCGGGGCCATGGTCCTTGAAGACATGCTCGGCCACCTTCGCCCCCGCGTTGAGGTTGGCAAAGGAAATCTCGGCCGCCTTGGGCAGACCGGTGGAGCCGGAGGTGAAGACCATCATCGCGGTCTGTTCGGGCTTGATCCCCGCCTTGCGCTTCACCACCTCGTCGCCCGCGGTGCCCCGCATGGCGGCGCGGCCCTTTTCCAGAAGGTCGTCCCAGCTGATGAGGTTAAGGTAATCCTCGTGCTGGCAACCCTTGGGATTGAAGACGATCAGCTGGCGCAGGCGCGGCGCGCGGCCGCCCAGTTCGATGATCTTGTCGAGCTGTTCCTGATCCTCGATGAACAGCACCGTCGTGTCCGAGGCGTTCACCAGATGGTCGATCTCGGCCGCGGGGCTCGTGGGATACATGCCCACCACCGTGGCCCCCGCCGCGTTGATCCCGAACTGCGCCAGCACCCATTCGCTGCGGTTTTCCGACAGGATGCCGACATGATCGCCCGCATCGACGCCCAGCCCGATCAGGCCTGCGGCAGCGGCGTGCATGATTTCCTGCACATCGGCCCAGGTCAGTTCGTTCCAGATGCCGAATTCCTTCTGGCGCATGGCGACGGCCCCGGGCCGCGCCGCGGCGTGGTCGGATACCATCTGCACGCTGCTGCGGAAGCCGCTGTCGGTGTTTCGGATGTCGAAGGCCATTGGTCTTCCCCCCTCAGCTCAGCCAGCGCTTGCGGCGCTTGTAATGCTTGACGTCCCGGAACGACTGACGCTCGGCCCCTTCGCCGCCGCCGACGCCCAGATAGAAGGACTGGATGTCCTTGTCCTGCTTCAGCTTGGCCACATCGCCTTCCATGACGATCTGGCCCGATTCCATTATATACCCGTAATCGGCGACGCTGAAGGCGACGCCCGCATTCTGCTCCACCAGCAGGATCGACACCCCGTCCTCGGAATTGAGCCGCCGGATCGTCTGGAAGATCTCCTCGACGATCTTGGGCGCCAGCCCGAGCGAGGGTTCATCCATCAAGATCAGTTCGGGCCGCGCGATCATGGCACGCCCGAAGGCCAGCATCTGCTGCTCGCCCCCCGACAGATAGCCCGCGATCTGCTTGCGGCGTTCCTTCAGGCGGGGGAAGAAATCATAGACCTTGTCGTAATCGGGCTTCGCGCGGCGCGCGTCGAGCGCATAGGATGCCGCGACCAGGTTGTCCTCCACGCTCATCTCCGTGAAGATGCGGCGGCCTTCGCGCACATGGAACAGTCCCATCTGGACCAGCCGGTCGGGCTGGATCGACAGGATCGACTGCCCCTTGAAGCTGATCCGCCCCTCGCCGATCTGCCCGTTCTCGAGCGCGAGAAGGTTCGACGCCGCCTTCAGCGTCGTGGTCTTGCCCGCGCCGTTGGTCCCCAGAAGTGTCACGATCTTGCCGTCCGGTACCTCGAGCGACAGCCCGCGCAGGGCCTGCACGGTGTGATGATAGGTCACTTCGATGTTCTCGATCGTCAGCATCTCGGCCCGCGCCCCTGTCTTCCTCTCGCCCCAAATATCCCGGGGGGTTGCGGGGGGCAGAGCCCCCCGCCTCCTTCGCTTACACCGTGAACCAGTCCGAGGTCGGGTTGAACAGCCCCGAGGCGGTGTCATAGGCATAGACGCGGCCCGTCCCGATGGCGTTGTTGACCATCGACACCGGCCCGCCGAAGAACCCGCCCGTATCCCAGTCGGAAATCCCGGCAAGCGTTTCGGCGATGTTGTCGGGGGTCAGTTCAAGCCCCTTCTCGGCGGTGTCGCGGAAGGCCTTCATCGCGATCTCGAGCCCGCACATCGTCTGCAGCGCCCAGGTCGACATGTAGTTCTCGAGCGGCGTGCCCGCGAACATGGCCTTCGAATACTCGGCATATTTCTGGTAGCGCGGCGCATCCGCCTGATCCCAGAAATAGCGGTAAGGCATGATGCCCTCATAGCCTTCGAGGAAGGGGCCCGCCTCGGCGGTGATGCGGTCGGCGATGATCTTTTCCATGCCCCAGAAGGTGCCGTAGAACTTGGTGGGCAGGCCGAACTGGCGCGCGCCGCCGATCAGCTGCGGCCAGACGCCGGTGACATAGCCCTGCAGGATGCAGTGCTCGGCACCCGACTGGGCCAGCTTGGTGACATGGGTCGGGATGTCGGCGCCCTGCGCCTTGGTCTCTTCCTCGAGCACAACCTTGATGCCCAGCCGTTCCGCCGTGGCGCGGCCATGTTCCAGCGGGTCGCGGCCGAATTCGGTGTTGGAATAGATGAAGGCGACGGTGGTGCCGCCCACGTCCTTGATCTTCTGCAGCAAGATGTCGAACTGCGACTGGTAGGTCGGCCCCGACAGATACTGGTAGGGGTTGGTCGCCGGGTTGGCGAGTTCCGAGGCAAACGAGGTCGACCCCATGATGCGGGCGTTGGCCCCCTTCAGTTCCGGCGCGATCAGCTTCATGGCACCGGTCGAGTCGGCGAAGTAGCCGATCATCGCGTCGCCTTCGGTGGCCAGCGCGCGCTGGTAGTTTGCCAGCGCGTTCTGCGGGATGTATCCCGAATCTTCCGTGACGAAGCGGATCGGCGTGCCCGCCACGCCGCCTTCGTCGTTGAAGAGCTTCGCGGCAAGCGCGAAGACCGGCGCGACAAGCTGGCCGGCGGTGGCGAAGGGCCCCGTCAGCGGCAGCGACGCGCCCAGCACGTATTCGGCGGGCTGCGCCTTGAGGATCATGGGCGTCCCCATAACCGCGGTGGCCGCGGCCGAGGTCGCAAGGAAGGAACGGCGGTTCAGCTTCATGGTCAGGGTCTCCTCTCCCTATGGATTTGGCCTGTCATTATCCGCGTGCAAACGGCCAACGGTTTGCGGCACGCAGTATGCGGTCGGTGATGTGGTTGATGCCCAGCGGTTCCTTCAGAAGGAAGAAGACCAGCAGAAGGCCGAAGGCGATTTCCTGAAGCGGCGCGATGTAGCGGGCCGAGGCCGCGTCGCCGCCGGTGAAATAGGCGGCGAACACCTTGATCACCTCGGGCATCATGACGATGATCATGACCCCGAAGACCGGCCCCATGGTGCGGCCCATGCCGCCCACGATCAGCGCCGCGACGAGTTCGAGGCTGAGGTCCAGTTCGAACTGTTCGGGCAGGATGCGCGAATAGAAATAGGCGAACATCGCGCCCGCCAGCCCGCAATAGGCCGCCGACAGCGCGAAGGAGGTCAGCTTGTAGCGCAGAAGCGAAATCCCGAGGATCTCGGCCGAATAGTCGCGGTCGCGGATCGCGATGAAGGCGCGGCCGACCCGCGTGCGGATCAGGTTCTGCGCCGCCAGAAGCGACACGAAGGCCACCACCGCGATCAGCACGAACATCTCGCGGTTGGTATCCAGCACCCAGCCCAGAATGTTGGCGTCATGCGTGTTGATGCCGACGACGCCGCCGGTCCAGGGCGCGAAAGCGTCCTGTTCGATCAGGAAGATCACGATGAAGTTCGCAGCCAGCGTCGCCACGGCCAGATACAGCCCCTTCACCCGCAGCGATGGCAGGCCCACGAAAACGCCGACGACCGCCGTGATCGCCACCGCCAGCGGCAGGACCACGAAGATGGTCAGGCTTTCGGGCACGATGCCCGTCAGCCCGTTTTCCAGCATGGTGACCGAATAGGCCCCGATCGCCACGAAGGCGCCATGGCCAAGCGAGACGAGACCCGTGTAGCCCGTCAGGATGTTCACACCCACGACCGCGATCAAGAGGATGCCCATCTTGCAGGCGATCAGGATCATGTAGTCGTTGGCGAAGCCCGCGAACAGCGCCAGAGCCAGCATCATCCCGTAGACGAAGGTCTGCTTGTAGGTGTTGTTGAGGACGCGTTCGTCGGCGGCATAGCTCGCCTTGAGATTGCCGTTGATCATATCCGTTCGACCTCCTTCGACCCGAAGAGCCCGTGCGGACGGATCAGGAGGATCAGCAGCACCGCAACGTAAGGCACGATCTCGGCCCAGTCACCGCCCATCCGCCATTGCGTCAGCGCCTCCATCACGCCCACCGCCATGGCGGCGAGGAAGACGCCGATATAGCTGTCAAGCCCGCCCATGAGCACGATCGCCAGCACGCTGAAGCCGAACAGCCCAAGGCTGGGCGAAATGCCGTTGCGGGTGGCGAGGATCGCGCCCGCGATGGCCCCGGTGGTCGAGGCCAGAACCCAGGCGCGGCTGAACACCTTCGGCACGCTGATCCCCATGGAATAGGCAGTCGACTGGTCCTCGGCGGTGGCGCGGATCGCGACGCCCGACTTGGTATAGCGCACCATCAGCACGATGCCCGCGAAGATGAGAAGCGCGACGATCATGTTCACGAGGTCCGCGCCGAAGAGGAAGATCATCGTCCCGAACAGCTCGAACCGGATGGGCGCGTTGGGCGCGATATGGGGCACGAAGTCTGCGTCCGCCGTCCAGATGATGGACGCCGCGCCCGACATGATGGAAATCAGGCCCACCGTCACCATGATCATGGCGAAGATCGACTGCCCCATAAGCGGGCGCATCAGCGTGCGTTCGATGATCCGTCCCACGATGGCGTTGCACACCAGCGCCCCCGCGATCCCCAAGAGAATGCGCGGCACGTTCTGCACCCAGTCGAGCACCGCCCCCATGGGCGAGAACATGGGCAGGCCTTCGCGCATCTCGAGAAGCCAGGCGGGCTGCCACGAGGCGAGCCAATCCGGCGCCCAGGACTGCCCCGGCACGATCACCGAGAAGGTGAAATAGAAATAGGCCCCGAACATGATCAGGTAGCCATGCGCGAAGTTCACGACCTTGGTGGCCTTGTAGACCGACACGATGCCGACCGCGATCAACGCGTAGATCGCGCCCGACATCAGGCCGTTGATGGCGAATTGGGTGAACTGTCCCATCAGGCGGCGGCCCCCAGATATGCTTCGATGACGTCCTGATTGCCGCTGACCTCGGCCGGCGTGCCGCTGGCGATCTGCTGGCCGAAGTTCAGCACGACGATGTGCGAACAGATGTCCATGACCATGTGCATGTCGTGTTCCACCAGCAGGATCGTGGTGCCGAACTGTTCCTGCACGTCGAGGATGAAGCGCGCCATGTCAGCGGTTTCCTCGCGGTTCATCCCCGCGACCGGTTCGTCGAGCATCAGCACTTTGGGCTGCATGGCCAGCGCGCGGCCCAGTTCGACCCGCTTCTGCAGGCCGTAGGGCAGCATGGTGATGGGGTATTTGCGGATGTGGTCGATTTCGAGGAAGTTGATTACGCGTTCCTCGATGTCGCGGCGCAGCTCCAGCTCTTCGCGCTGCGCGGCGCCGAAATAGCGCAGCGCCTGCCAGACATTCGTCTTCAGCCGCGTGTGACCGCCCAGCTTGATGTTGTCGAGCACGGTCATGCCACGGAACAGAGCGATGTTCTGGAAGGTGCGCGCGATGCCGAGTTCGGCGCGCCGGTCGGGCGACAGGCCCGTGATGTCCTGCCCGTCGAAGAAGACGCGTCCGCGATCGGGCTTGTAGAAGCCCGATATGGCGTTGAAGAGCGATGTCTTGCCCGCCCCGTTCGGCCCGATCACGCCGGTGATCTCGCCCGGACGGGCTTCGAAACTGATCCCTTGGAGGGCCTTGATGCCCCCGAAGGACAGATGCAGGTCTTCGATCCTCAGCATGGTGCCAAGACCCCCGTCTCCCGCCCGGATACACGTAGTCAAAGGGCCACGACCTGCGCGCCCCTTCGTCTTGCCGTTTCCGGAACGGACCTCCCATGTTACGTCCGCGGGTCGGGGCCTTGTGACGGTCCCTTGCACCTGCGGTCGGCTACTAGCGTGGCAGATTACACTGACTGCGCGTTCCCGCAACATCACAGCGGCGTGCGACTTGCACGCCAGCAGGCGGAAACGATGTCGCGGCACCGTGTTCGAAACGGCAAATACATGTTTTTGAAAGGTTTTCTGGTCACAACCGCCACCCGGGGCGTTGCCTGCGCGGTAACGCAACGTCATTTGGCGCAGCGCAGGCGGCCCGGACGGAAACGACCGCCCGGGGGCGTGCGGCTGCGTTCAGACCATCCGCGGATGTGGAGCCGGCTTCAGGACAACCCGATCCGACCCAGGAGCGCCGACAGCGCGGCGCGGTCCGCGCCGGTCATCGGCGCGGTGCGGCTTTGCCACAGCGTCGCCTGACTGCGCAGGATCAGACCGTCGGACAAGGTCTTGAGGTGATTTGCCCGCAGCGTGTCGCCGGTCGAGGTGATGTCGGCGATGGCCTCGGCGGTCTCATTCCGGATCGTGCCTTCGGTCGCGCCTTGGCTGTCGACCAGCGCGTAATCGGCCACGCCCGCCTCGCGCAGAAAATCCCGCACCAGACGGTGATATTTCGTCGCGATGCGCAGGCGCCAGCCGTGCTGTGCCCGGAACGCCGCCGCCGCGGCGTCGAGATCGTCAAGCGTGTCGACATCCACCCAGAGCCGCGGCACCGCAAGGACAAGATTCGCCTCGCCGAACCCCATGGGCACCAGTTCGCGCAGCTGCTGTTCCCACCGCGGGAGCTTTTCGCGCACCAGATCAGTGCCGGTGACGCCCAGATGCAGCCGCCCCGCGGCCAGATCGCGTGGCACCTCGCCCGCCGAGACAAGGACGAGGGACACGCCCCCGATCCCTTCGATCTGCGCGGCGTATTCGCGTTGGTCGGCGCTGCGCGCCAGCCGGACGCCGCGTGCCGCGAACCAGTCGAAGGTCTTGTCCATCAGCCGCCCCTTGGACGGCACGCCCAGCCTGACAGTCATGCGCCACCGCCCTGCAAGAGGACCATGAGGCCCGGCCGCATCACGCCGCCCACTGCCGGAATCTCGGCCCCCTGCCCCAGTTGGCGGGTCAGCGCGTCATAGCGCCCGCCGGTGGCCACGGGCGGCAGGTCGGGACGGCCCTTCGCGGTGAAGCCGAAGACGAAGCCGTCGTAATACTCCATCTGCGTGCGGCCATAGCTCGCCTCGAAGTCGAGATTGTCGACATCCACGCCCCGCGCGGCCAGCCTTTCGGCGCGGCGATCAAGCCGGTCGACGGCGGCGGAGATGGCGGGCAGGTCGACCGCGATGTCGCGCAGCCGTTCCAGTGCGAAGGGCAGCGTTTCGCGGGTCGCGAGGATCGCGTCGAGGCCCGCGATCTCGTGCTCCGACAGGGGCGGTTCGGCGGCGTCAGCGCGCAGCGCGGCGATGCGGGCCGCCACCTCGGTGCGCGAACGAAGGCCGAGTTCGGGGCCTGCGTCAATGAAGGGGTCGGCGGCGGCCAGAAGGGCGGCACGCGCGGGCGGCACCGCAGCCCGGCCCGAAAAGCGGTCGAGCAGGGCGCGGAAGCGGCGTGGACGCCAGACATGGCGGCGCAGCGCGGCGCGGCGCGCCGGGGTGGTGCGCAGACCCTCGACCGCGGCGATCAGGATGCCGATGTCGCCCGTCGCCGCCTGCAGCGGCAAGGGTGCCAGCAGATCGCGGAAGAGCGCGAAGACCTCGGCGTCGGCAGCTTCGGGGTCGGTGCGGTCGAAGACCTCGTATCCGACCTGGATATATTCGTTGGCGCGGTCCTCATTGAGTTCCTGCCGGCGGAAGACCTCGCCCGAATAGGTATAGCGCGCGGGGTCGGCGCCATGGGCCATGTGCATCTGCACCACCGGCACGGTGAAGTCCGGGCGCAGCATCTGTTCGCCGCGCAGCGCGTCCGTGGTGACATAGGCGCGGGCACGGATGTCTTCGCCGTAAAGATCAAGCAGCGTTTCCGCCGGTTGCAGGATGGGCGTCTCCACCACCTGCGCGCCCGCGGCCTCGAACACGGCGCGCAGGCGCGTGGCCTCGGCCTGGATGCGGGCGCGGTCGGTCATGGGCGGTGACGGGCGAGGATCGCCTGCACCTGCGCGACAAGATCGCTGCGCGGGGCCTCGATCTGGCTGGGCCGGTCCTTCCATTCTTCCAGCGTGGCGTTCTCCGCCATCTGCGCGCCAAGGATCAGGTCCTTGATCTGGACGACGCCGCGCGCCTTTTCCTCGGCCCCTTCGATGATCGCCACGGGCGAGCCACGGCGGTCGGCGTATTTGAGCTGGTTGCCGAAGTTCTTGGGGTTGCCGAGATAGACTTCGGCGCGGATGCCTGCGTTGCGCAGCTCGGCCACCATCGCCTGGTAGTCCGCCATGCGGTCACGGTCCATCACGGTGACGACGACGGGGCCCTGTTCGGCGCCGCCCACCCGGCCCTTTTCGCGCAGCGCGGCCAGCAGGCGGTCGACGCCGATGGACACACCCGTCGCGGGCACTTCCTGCCCGGTGAAGCGTTTCACCAGATCATCATAGCGCCCGCCCCCCGCGACCGACCCGAATTGCCGCTTGCGGCCCTTCTCATCAAGGATGTCGAAGGTCAGTTCCGCCTCGTAGACCGGGCCGGTGTAGTAGCCGAGGCCGCGCACGACCGAAGGGTCGATGACGATGCGGTCGGGGCCGTAGCCCTGCGCGGCAAGGAGGCCCGCGATCTGCGAGAGTTCGTCGATGCCCTGCGCGCCGGTCACGCTGTCGCCGACCGCCGCGCGCAGGTTGTCGAGCGTGGCAGCATTGCCGTCGGCCTTCGAGGTCAGGAAGGCCAGCACCGGCTCGGCCTGCGCGTCGCTCAGGCCAACACCGTCGATATAGGCACCGGAGGCATCCAGCCGCCCCTTGCCGAGCAACTCGCGCACACCGGCTTCGCCGACCTTGTCGAATTTGTCGATGGTGCGCAGGACGGCGGCCTTCTGGTCATCGTCCGGCAGGCCCATCGTCTCGAGCACCCCGTTCAGCACCTTCCGGTTGTTCACCCGGATGATGTAGTCCCCGCGCGGGATGCCGACCTCTTCCAGCGCGTCGGCCAGCATGGCGCAGATCTCGGCGTCGGCGGCCATCGAGGCACTTCCCACCGTATCGGCATCGCATTGATAGAACTGGCGGAATCGCCCCGGCCCGGGCTTTTCGTTGCGCCAGACGGGGCCCATGGCATAGCGGCGGTAGGGCGTCGGCAGGTCGTTGCGGTGCTGGGCATAGACGCGGGCGAGCGGCGCGGTCAGGTCATAGCGCAGCGCCAGCCAGTCACCCTTGTCGCCCTCGTCGGCCTCCTGCCAGGCGAAGACGCCTTCGTTGGGGCGGTCGACATCGGGCAGGAACTTGCCCAGCGCCTCGACCGTCTCGACGGCGCTGCTTTCCAGCGCGTCAAAGCCGTAACGGTGATAGACCGCCGCGATGCGCGCCAGCATCTGCTGGCGTTCGGTCACCTCGGCGCCGAAATAGTCGCGGAAGCCCTTCGGCGTCTCGGCCTTCGGGCGCGGCTGTTTCTTCTCTTTCGCCATCGGCTTTCGGTCCCTGCCGCCCTGATCGTCGCGCGCGGGTCTAGCCCAAGGGCCATGTCGGGGCAAGGCGCGTCAGATCGCGCCGAAATCGCCAGACCGGCCCTTGCCGCCCGCAAACCGCACAGCCCCGCCCCGCCCTTCGGCATGATAGAGCGCGGCCGACGCCCATTCCCGGCGCAAGGCCGCCGCAAGGTCGGTCCCCGCCATCCGCGCCGACAGGTGATCGGCCCGCAGGCAACCCTGCGGAAAGCGCGTCAGGTCATGGGCAAGGGCCAGCGCGGTGTCGCGCTCCTGCCCTTCCGGGCAGGTGCGGTCGGCCAGCCCGATGCGCAGCGCTTCATCCGCGTCGACCCGGCGGCCCGTGAGGATCAGGTCGTTCGCCCGGCCCTGCCCCACGATGCGCGGCAGGCGTACCGTGCCGCCGTCGATCAGCGGCACGCCCCAGCGGCGGCAGAAGACGCCCATGAAGGCCCCTTCCGCCATGACCCGCATGTCGGCCCAGAGGGCAAGCTCCATTCCGCCCGCGACGGCGGGGCCTTCGATTGCGGCGATGACCGGTTTCGTCAGCATGAGCCGCGACGGCCCCATCGGCCCCGGGATGGGCTGCGCCTGCGCGTCGGTCCAGTCATCGGGGATCGCCACGCGGTCGATCCAGTCGTCGGCCGCCCCGGTCGCAGCCGCCTTCAGATCGAACCCCGCGCAGAAGGCCCCGCCCTGCCCGGTCAGGATGGCGACTTGTGCCTCTCCATCCGCCTCGAACCTGAGGAACGCATCGTAAAGCGCCTGCGCGGTGGCGGGGTCGACCGCGTTGCGCGCCCCGGACCGGTCGATGGCGATGATCGTGATGGGGCCGTCGGTGGCGATGGTGATGGTCATGTCGGGCCTCCCTTCCCGGCACTCTGGCGCGCGCGGGGGCTTTTCGGCAAGGCCCCGATGCGATAGGCCACGGGTCATGCAGGAGATCGAGGAAAAGCTGGCCCACCTGATCCGGACGGTTGACGACCTGTCCGACGTGGTGGCGCGCCAGGCGGCCGAGATCTCCCACCTGACCCGGCGGGTCGAGATGCTGACGCAACGCGAGGCTGAGCGCGAGGCGCAAGGATCGGGTGGCGTGGTCCTCGGCGACGAACGCCCCCCGCATTACTGAGCGCGGCGCCGGAACGTCAGGTAATGGGGCACGCGCCCTTCGCGCAGCGCCTTCTGTTCATAGCGGGTCGAGACCCAGTCGCCCCAGGGCTGCCGCCAGTCGGCAGGCGCGTCGGCCAGCCAGTCGAAGCCTGCGCGCGGCACCTCCTCGAGCGTATGGCGCACGTAGTCGGGGATGTCGGTCGCCACGCGGAATTCCGCGCCGGGTTTCAGCACGCGGGCAAGCAGGTTCAAAGAATCAGGCGTGACGAAGCGGCGGCGGCGGTGGCGCGCCTTGGGCCAGGGATCGGGATAAAGCAGGAAGGCCCGCGCAACCGATCCATCGGGCATCAGTTCCATCAGATCGCGCGCATCGCCCGGATGAACGGAGATGTTGGTCACGCCCGCGTGCCGGATCTTGCCCAGCGCCATGGCGACGCCGTTCACGAAGGGCTCGCAGCCGATCAGGGCGACATCCGGGTTGGACTGCGCCATGTGGACCATGTGTTCGCCGCCGCCGAAGCCGATTTCGAGCCAGATCTCGCGATCCCCGAAGCGGGCCGCGAGATCGAGCGGCCTGCGGTCGGGGTTCTCCTCCCACTCCACGGGACCGGGGGAGAGGCGCGGCAGGTCTTCGTCCAGCCAGACGCGCTGATGGGGTTTCAGGGTCTTGCCGTGGATGCGGCCATAGAAGTTGCGGAAGGGGCGGTCGGGTATCGTCATGCGCCGCCGTTTATCGCGGGCGCGCGCCGGGGGCAACGCGGGAGCCTTGGGTTGGCGTGACGCCCCCGATCAGGCCCGCGCGCTCGGCCTCTCGGCGATGCGCGCCATCCAGGCCTGCGTGGCGGCGTGACGGTCTTCGGGGCGCATGCGGATGACGCGGGCGAAATCGACGAAGACGAAGGCGGTGAGATCGGCAAGCGAGAAAGCCTCACCCGCAAGCCACGGACTGGCCTGCAGCCGGTCTTCGAGCAGTTCGAAGAAGCGCGCGGTGCGGGCGCGGCCGCGCTCGGCCAGTTCCGGGATCTGGGCATAATCCGTGGTTCCCGGCAGGGCGCGGTCCTTCATGGCGGGGTTGCCGTTGCGCAGCGCCTCGCCGATGGGGGCGCCGCCCTGCTGTTCGGCGATGGCCGTCCACATCCAGACCAGTCCCGTTTCGTCCGGGGTACGGCCCAGCAGGGGCGGTTCGGGAAAGCGCGCCTCGAGATAGGCGGCGATGCCGTGGTTTTCGGTCAGCGCGGTGCCGTCTTCGGTGATCAGCACCGGCACCGTGCCGCGCGGATTGACGGCCAGGAAAGCGGGTAAGCGGTGTTCGTCGCTGCGCAGATCCACCTGCCTCACCTCGGGGCTCAGCCCCTTTTCGGCCAGCATCATGCGCGCGCGGCGCGGATTGGGCGCGGTGGCGCAATCGTAGAGGATCATCGGTTCTGGCTCCTGCGTCGGTTGAGGCCCGGAATGTCCGAGCTTTCGGGTGTGGCGTCGGTCACCACGCCCGCAGCGATCAGCACCGCGCGCGGCGGATACCACATGCCGAGGCTGTCCTCGCGCAGGGTCTGGATGGCAAAGGCCGGATCGACCCCGCGCGCCAGCATGTAGGTCAGATGCTCGAAGATTTCGGCCTGCGTGTCCTCGTACAGCCATTCGGCAAGGTCGAACGGATCGGACCAGCCGAAATCCCCGGCATTGGCGTCGAAGAAATCGCGCACGCTGTCGGCATCCCACGAAAAGCGGTGAAAGCCGATGGTCGCGCCGCTGGCGAGGCTGCGGTCGTCGCCCGCCAGAAAGATCAGCGCGCAGGCGCTGTCGCAGGTGCCCGTCACCCGCGTGGACAGCCCGCGCCGCGTGACCATGTCGGCCATGTCGCGCGCCTCGGTCAGTTCACCGCCATAGGAATTGAGATGGACGGCCCGCACCTGCGAATTGCGCGCCAGCATCGCCTCGAAGGCGGCGGCATCGTCGGACAGGATATCCAGATGCCACTCGGGCACGTCGATCGTGTCGTAGATGAGGACCTCGCCTTCGACCCGGAGCTTTTCGGGCGGCAGCGTCGCGGTCCGGTCGGGGCGCACGTTCAGCGCCTGCGCCGCGGCCGCGCCGGCCCAGAGGGCCAGCGCGGCGGTTGCGGCAAGCGCGAGCCCCGGGGCCCGCATCAGACGGCGCGCTTGAGCGCCTCGGCCAGGTCGGTGCGTTCCCACGAGAAGCCGCCATCGGCGTCGGGTTCGCGTCCGAAGTGGCCATAGGCCGCGGTGCGCTGGTAGATCGGCTTGTTCAGCTGCAGGTGCTGACGGATGCCGCGGGGCGTCAGGTCCATCACCATGCTGAGCGCCTTTTCGATGGCCTCCGGTGCCACCTCGCCCGTGCCGTGGGTGTCGGCATAGATCGAGAGCGGCTTGGACACGCCGATCGCATAGCTTAGCTGGATCGTGCAGCGTTCGGCCATGCCGGCGGCGACCACGTTCTTGGCGAGATACCGCGCCGCGTAAGCCGCCGAACGGTCGACCTTCGTCGGATCCTTGCCCGAGAACGCGCCGCCGCCATGGGGCGCGGCCCCGCCATAGGTGTCGACAATGATCTTGCGGCCCGTCAGGCCCGCATCCCCGTCAGGCCCGCCGATGACGAACTTGCCCGTGGGGTTGACGTGCCATTCGGTTGCCGCCGTCAGCCAGCCTTCGGGCAGGGTTTCGCGGATATAGGGCTCGACCATGGCGCGGATGTCGGCGCTGGTCAGCGCCTCGTCCAGATGCTGGGTCGACAGCACGATGGACGACACGCGCACCGGCTTGCCGCCCTCGTAGACGACCGACAGCTGCGACTTGGCGTCGGGGCCGAGTGCCGGTTCCTGACCCGATTTGCGCACCTCGGCCAGACGGCGCAGGATGGCATGGGCATACTGGATCGGCGCCGGCATGAGCGCGGGCGTCTCGGTCGTGGCGTAGCCGAACATGATGCCCTGGTCGCCGGCACCTTCGTCCTTGTTCTCGGCCGCGTTCACGCCCTGCGCGATATGGGCGGATTGTTCGTGCAGAAGGTTCGTGATCTCGCAGGTGTTCCAGTGGAACTTGTCCTGTTCGTAACCGATGTCCTTGATGCAGGCGCGGGCGATCTCGTCGATGCGGCCCATGTACTCGGTCAGCTTGGCCTGATCGCTGAGGCCGACCTCGCCGCCGATGACGACACGGTTGGTGGTGGCGAAGGTTTCGCAGGCGACGCGCGCTTCGGGTTCCTCGGCGATGAAGGCGTCGAGGACGGCATCGGAAATGCGGTCGCAGACCTTGTCGGGGTGGCCCTCGGAAACGGATTCCGAGGTGAAGGTATAGTTGTTGCGGGCCATGAAAAGTGCTCCATTGGGGTGAAGCCCGCCACGCCAGGAAGCCGTTGTGGGGGCCGTTCAGGTTGGGTAAAGCCCGGCCGGGGCGCGGTCAATCGGTATTTCTGCGCCGTCCTTGCAGAAGGACGATGGCAAGCACGAGACCGATCAGGATCAGCGCAGGCAGATCGCCGGTGCGGGCATAGAGCGTGAAATGCGCGGGCCGCGGCAGGGCGAGGTCGAGATAGCCCGCCTCGCCCAGCGGAAGCTGGCCCAGAATGCGGCCCTTGGGGTCGATCATCGCAGAGATGCCGGTATTGGCGACACGGATCATCGGCAGGCCCTGTTCGATGGCGCGCATCCGGGCCTGCGCCAGATGCTGGTAGGGGCCCGAGACCGTGCCGAACCACGCATCATTGGTGATCTGGATCAGCAGATCGGGCCGCGCGCCGCCCGGCAGCCGGGCGAAGGCGGGAAAGACGGCCTCGTAGCAGATGAGCGGCAGCGCGCGTCCCACAGCGCCCAGATCGACCGCCCGCGGCCCCGGCCCGGGGCTGAAGCCCTGCCCTTCGCGGGTGGCGAAGCCGTGCAGGCCGAACCGGGCGGCCAGATCGCCCAAGGGCACGTATTCCCCGAAGGGAACAAGATGGTGCTTGTCATAGATCTGGTCAGGGACCGGCCCGCCGCGCAGCACGATCAGCGCATTGAAAAAGCGCAGGTCCTCGCGCCGCTGGATGCCGGTCACCACGGGCACACCGTCTGCCACGGCGTCGATGGCGGCGATGGCGCCGTCGGCATATTCCAGAAGCGTCGGGATCGCGGTTTCGGGCCAGACGATCAGGTCGGGGCGCGGTCCGGCGGCGGTGTAGTCGAGCTTGCGCGCGAAGAAGATGTGCGCCATCTCAGCATCCCATTTCTGGTCCTGCCTTGCATTCGGCTGCACAAGCCGCACAACCTGATCCGACAGCGCCGCGGGCGGCAGCGTGTCGCGGACCGCGCCGCCCCCCAGTCCCACGGCCACGGGAAGCACCAGCGCGGCAGAGGTCCGCGCCCAGCCCCGCGGCCCATCAAAGGCGCGCCAAAGCGCCCAGCCCAGCCCCAGCGTCACGAGGCCAAGCCCATGCGGCCCGATCCACGCAAGGCTCTGATCGATCCCCTGCCCGACCCAGACCTGAGCGAAGCCCGCCCATGGAAAGCCGGTCAGGATATGGGCGCGCGCCAATTCCGCCGCCGCCAACGTGAGGACCAGCCAGCCGCCCAGACGGAAAGACGCGGCGAAGGCCGCCGCGAAGAAAAGCGCGAGGCCGCCTGCCATGAAGACCAGCGCAAAGGGCGCCATCCAGCCGTGGATTTCGGGTTCGACAAGGAAGGGTTCGACGATCCACGACAGCGCCACCGCGAAATAGCCGGTGCCGAAGGCCCAGCCGGTGACCAGCGCCTGCCGGAGCGTCGCGGCACGCGCCGCCAGCGCCAGCGCCACGGCGATCGCCAGAAGGGTCAGCGGCCACAGGCCCCAAGGCGCATGGCCGAACGCGCCTGCGGCACCCGCGGCGAATGCGATGAGACCGCGCGCCCGCGGCCCGCGGCCTGCGATCATGCCCCGCGATCCGGCACGCGCACGCGCAGCCGCTTGATGCGGCGCGCATCGGCGTCGATCACCTCGAATTCCGGACCGTCGGGATGCAGGACCACCTCGCCCCGCGCAGGCACGCGGCCCGAGAGCATGAAGACAAGACCGCCCAGCGTGTCGATCTCTTCCTCGTCGACCGCGTCGTGGTCGGTGAGGGACTGGCCGATCTCGGCCTCGAATTCCTCGAGCGGGGTCTTGGCCAGCGCAAGGTAGCAGCCGGACTTTTCCTTAACCCAGGTCTTGTCCTCGCCGATGTCGTGTTCGTCCTCGATTTCGCCGATGACCTGTTCGATCAGGTCCTCGATGGTGACAAGGCCGTCCACCCCGCCATATTCGTCGATCACCAGCGCCATGTGCCGGCGTTCCGCCTGCATCTTGGTCAAGAGCACGCCGATCGGCATCGAGGGCGGCACGAACAGAAGCGGGCGCAGGATCCGCGTGAGATCGAACTCCTCCTCGGGGCCGTTGAAGCCGTGGGTGAGGGCGAAGTCCTTCAGGTGCGCCATGCCGATGGGCGTGTCGAGCGTGCCGTCATAGACCGGCAGGCGCGACATCCCCGTCTTGCGGAAGACATCGACCAGTTCTTCCTTCGAGATGTTGGCGGGTACCGCGGCGATTTCCGCCTTGGGGATCGCCACATCCTCGACCCGCATGCGGCGCAGGTTGATCATGCCATGCGTGGCAGGTGCCGCAGCCGGATTTGCCGCGGTCGTGCCGGTGTTGTTGCCCGATGAGGGGGTCAGCGCGCCGAATATCCGTCCAAGAAGGCCGGGTGTCGCCGATTTGCTGTCCTGTTGCTGCTGCTGCGCGCCCCGCGCTGCGTCAGACGTGCCGTCTATGTCGCCCATTGTCCTACCAGAAGGGGGAATGGTCCCCGGAAACGCTATGAATATGGGTCATCGATGCCCATCGTGCCAAGTATCCGCGCCTCAAGTTCTTCCATCAGCGTGGCGTCACGGTCACGAATGTGATCATAGCCCAGCAAATGCAACACCCCGTGCACGATCAGGTGCGTCACATGATCCTGCATCGTCTTGCCCTGATCCGCCGCTTCGCGGGCGCAGGTGTCCCATGCGATGGCGATGTCGCCCAGCGCGATCTCGCCGTCTGGATCGGGTTCGGGGGGCAGCGGTGCGCCACCGTCGTCTTGCGCGGACAGATCCTCGGAGGGCCAGCTCAGCACGTTGGTGGGCTGCGCCTTGCTGCGGAATTGCGCGTTGAGTTCGGCGATGCGCGCGTCGTCACAGGCCATGAGCGCGATCTCGCAGGCATCAGGGTCAAGTCCGAGATGACGCAGCGCTGCAGCCGTCGCACGGCCCGCCAGCGGGTCGAGCGGCAGGTCGCCCCAGCGCGCATCCTCGATCATGATGTCCAGCGCCATGCGGCCCCCGGTTCAGCTCCGGGCCGCACCCGGGCCCGTGGTGTCCGCGTCATAGGCTTCGATGATGGCGCCGACAAGCGGGTGCCGCACCACATCCTTGGAGGTGAAGTAGTTGAAGCTGATCCGCTGGATGCCCTTGAGGAGGCGTTCGGCATCGGCCAGCCCCGACGGCACGCCGCGCGGCAGGTCAATCTGCGTGCGGTCGCCGGTGATGACCATGCGCGACCCTTCGCCAAGACGGGTCAGGAACATCTTCATCTGCATGGTCGTGGCGTTCTGCGCCTCGTCCAGCACGACGAAGGCATTGGCGAGCGTGCGGCCCCGCATGAAGGCCAAGGGCGCAATCTCGATGCGCTTTTCCTCGATCAGCTTGGCCACCTGTTTGCCGGGCAGGAAATCGTTCAGCGCATCATAGAGCGGCTGCATATAGGGATCGACCTTGTCCTTCATGTCGCCGGGCAGATAGCCCAGCTTTTCGCCCGCCTCGACCGCGGGGCGCGACAGGATTATCCGGTCAACATGGCCGTTGATGAACATCGACACGCCGACGGCCACCGCGAGATAGGTCTTGCCGGTGCCTGCGGGCCCGATACCGAAGGCCAGTTCGTTTTCGAACAGGGCCCGCACATAGGCCTTCTGCGCCTCGGTCCGGGGCTCGACCAGCTTGCGTCTTGTCTTGATCTCGACCTTGCCGCCCTGAAACATCTCGAGCTGGTCGCCCGGTTCGCCGTCGGGCGCCACGGCGCTGCCGCCCATGCGCAGTTCGCGGTCGATGTCGCCGCGTTCCACCGCGCGGCCCTGTTCGAGCCGGGTATAGAGCGCATCAAGAACCTCGGACGCGCGCTTTTGCATCTCGGTCTCGCCGAAGATGGCAAGAAGGTTGCCGCGGCGCAGGATCTGGACCGAGAGTTTCTGTTCCAGTTCGGCCAGATTGCGGTCGTATTCCCCGCACAGGTCAATGAGCAGTCGATTGTCGGGGAATTCCATCAACAGCTCGGGCGCTGTAGGGGAACTGCCGGTCGGGGTCAGGGCGCTGATGGCCAAGCCTGTCTCCTTGTCTGCTCTGATCCGAGCCTGCCAACATCCCGGGACCCTGACAAGAGAGGGGTCTGGAATTTCATCGAAATGATACAAAAATCGCGCCGCGACGGGTCAGGTCGCGGCGCGGTATCATGCTGCCTTCGGGCTGGTCAGTTCGGGTCGCGGATGCGCGAGCCGCCCTTGAAGTCACCCGCGGTGAAGGTGGGCGGGGCGACGCCGGAACAGACCGGCTTGCCGTAACGGTCGAGCCGCTGGGACAGGTAGCCTTCCACCCCGTCATCGGCGATCCAGTGGTCGCAGCCCGTGGGATCGACCCAGACGCCCCAGACCAGTTGCGACAGGTCCTTCCGGTCGACGCCGCGGTCGACGGTCTTGTCGGCGGGATAGCCGCGCAGACTTTCGTCGCAGGCGGACAGGGCGAAGGCGGCAAGGCACAGCGTGGTGATCGTTTTCAGTGTCATGACGCGCCTCTTTACTGGATGCACAGGATTTCGACACGGCGGTTCTTGGCCATGCCGGCTGCCGTGTTGTTCGATGCCGCCGGATAGCGTTCGCTCATCCCGCGCACGTCCGCGATGCGCACGCCCGCCTGCTGGGCGACCCGGGCCACCGCATTGGCGCGGTTGTAGCTCAGGCGCATGTTGTATTCGTCGCTCGCCCGGCTGTCGGTATGGCCGACGATGGTGAAGGCGAAGGCGGACGAGGACTGGAAGAAGCTGATCAGGCTCTGCCGCGCACCCGGGTGGATGCGGTAGCTGTCGGTGGCGAAATACTGGTCGGTGTTCAGAACCCCGCACAGGTTGACATGCCGGCAGACGGGCGTGCCGTCGCGGCGCACATGGGGCGTCGCATAGCCTTCGGCACCGTCATCCATCACCCAGTGTTCGCAGCCGTCCGGCGTGATCGAGATCGTGGGGATGTACTGCCCGCGGTCGCGGCCCCGCTGGGAGGGCGTATCGCGGCTGAACAGCCCCTCGGCCTGGGCGCGGACTTCGACCCCCGAAGTCAGCAGCAATGGCAGCGCAAGGATCGCGGCGGCAAGGCCGGACCACAGTCTGTAATTTCTGGAAAACCGCACAGCAGACATCCTCAACTTGTTCCCCCGTTCGGGAGCGGGAAGCTGCCGCGACAACGATGTCAAAGGACAGCCCCCAACCGCCCGTTGAAAAGACGTTAAAAAACTTCGCCTTACATGGAAAGTAGAATCCGCTGCCTATTGTCGCTCAAATTGCGACAAAGATGCTGAATTTTACCCTTTTTCGCGTATATTTATCGAAAGAATGTACGCGCCGGGTGCCTCAGACCGCCAGTTCCCCGGCCAGAGAGTTCCTGCCCGAGCCCGTGATTCTGACCGGTGCCAGCGTCCCGGGCGCGACGCCCGCGTCGCGCACATGCACCGCGTGCAGGTAATCGGACTTGCCGGTCATCTGCCCCGCCTCGCGGCCTTCCCGTTCGAAGAGCACGCCGACCACACGGCCCACCATCGCATCCTGCGCGGCGCGCTGCTGGCGGGTCAGCAGGGCCTGCAAACGCTGCAGGCGGTCGGCTTTCTCATCCTCGGGCACCTGCGCGCGCTCGGCGGCAGGGGTGCCGGGGCGGGTGGAATACTTGAAGGAATAGGCGTAGCCGTAAGTCACTTCCTCGACCAGATCGAGCGTCGCCTGGAAGTCGGCCTCGGTCTCTTCGGGGAAGCCCACGATGAAATCGCCCGACATCAGGATGTCGGGGCGCGCGGCGCGGATGCGTTCGACAAGGCGGATATAGCTTTCGGCGGTATGGGCGCGGTTCATCCGTTTGAGGATGCGGTCCGACCCGGCCTGCACCGGCAGGTGCAGATAGGGCATCAGCTTGGCACAGGTGCCATGCGCCTCGATCAGGTCGTCGGTCATGTCGTTGGGATGCGAGGTGGTGAAGCGGATGCGTTCCAGCCCGTCGATCCCGGCCAGCGCATGGATGAGCCGCGCAAGGCTCCAGTCACCATCCACGCCCGCCCCGTGATAGGCGTTGACGTTCTGGCCCAGAAGCGTGATCTCGCGCACGCCGCGGTCCACCAGATCGCGCGCCTCGGTCAGGACGCGCGGGGCCGGGCGCGACACCTCGGCGCCGCGGGTATAGGGCACGACGCAGAAGGCGCAGAACTTGTCGCAGCCTTCCTGCACGGTCAGGAACGCGGTCGGCCCGCGCCGCGCTTTCGGCCGCGCGGCAAGGCGGTCGAACTTGTCTTCCTCGGGGAAATCGGTGTCGAGCGCCTTCTGCCCACCGCGCGCTTTCGCTTCGAGTTCGGGAAGGCGGTGATAGCTTTGCGGGCCGACAACCAGATCGACCATCGGCTGGCGGCGCATGATCTCGGCCCCTTCGGCCTGCGCGACGCAGCCCGCGACGCCAATCTTCAGGTCGGGCTTCGCCGTCTTCAGCTCCTTGAGGCGGCCGAGTTCCGAATAAACCTTTTCGGCGGCCTTCTCGCGGATGTGGCAGGTGTTCAGCAGGATCATGTCCGCGTCGTCGGGCGAAGCCGTCTCGACATAGCCCTGAGCGCCCAGCGTCTCTGCCATGCGTTCGCTGTCATAGACATTCATCTGACAGCCATAGGTCTTGATGAAAAGCTTTCTGGGCTTGTCCATGGTGCGGATCCGGGTCTTGCGGGAACGGGGCTTTCTAGACCACGCACCGCAGTCTTGCAATGCGCGCGAATTTCACGGACCTTGCGCAGCACCTGTTGGGAACATGTAGATAACGATCATGGCGACACCACGTTTTGCCAGCCTTCGGGCCTTTGCCGCGGCAGCAAGGAAGGCCCCGCCCAAGGGGCCGCTTGCCATCGTTCTGGCCGAAGACGATGTCGAGATCGCCAGCACGCTGCGCCATCACCATGATCTTGGGTTCCGGACGGTGCTGGCGGTCATGCCGGATGCCTTCGATCTGCCCGAGGATGTGGCCGCGACGGTCACGCGCATCGACCATGCCGTGACCACCCCCGCCGCCGGGTTCGACGCGGTCAATGCGATCATCGCGGCGGTGCCGGACATCTGGATGTTCTACTGCTACAACGCCGAGTACCTGTTCTTCCCCTTCTGCGAAACGCGCACTGTGGGCGAAATGCTGGCCTTCCACACCGAGGAACGGCGGGATGCGATGCTGTGCTATGTCGTCGATCTGTATGCCGACGATCTGACCGCGATGCCCAACGCCGTGTCCATCGACCATGCCCATATGGACCGGACGGGGTATTACGCCCTCGCCCGGCCCGATCCGGTCACGGGGCATCCGAAGGAACGCCAGCTCGACTTCTTCGGCGGCCTGCGCTGGCGCTATGAGGAACACATCCCCGAGAAAAGCCGCCGCATCGACCGCATCGCGCTTTTCCGGTCGAAGCCCGGTCTGGTGCTGCGGCCCGATCACACCTTCTCGGACGAGGAATACAACACCTATGCCTGCCCCTGGCACAACAACCTGACGGCGTCGGTCTGTTCGTTCCGCACCGCCAAGGCGCTGAAGACGAACCCGGGCAGCGCCTTCGACATCCGCGGCTTCTCCTGGCACAACACCGCGCCCTTCGAATGGCATTCGCGGCAATTGCTGGATCTGGGACTGATGGAGCCGGGCCAGTGGTTCTGAGCGTCACTCCGCCGCGTCGGGCGGCTTGCGGAACAGGCTGACGGGACGCTCCGACCCGGTATCGGGCAGGCCTTCGCGCGACAGAAGAATGGCGACGGAGCGCAGACCCGGCACATGGCTGCAGGCGATCATCACGCCGACCATGATGGGCACGGCAAGAAACATCCCCGCGATCCCCCACAGCGCCGCCCAGAACGCCAGCGACACGATGATCCCGAAGGTCGACAGCCGCAGCGTGCGCCCCATCAGGATCGGGTCGATGATGTTGCCGATGAGGAACTGGATCACCGCAAGCGACACAAACAGCGCCCCCGTCATCGCCGCGTCGCCCAGCTGGACATAGGCGACCAGCGCCGCCGCCACCGTGGCGACGATGGACCCGATATTGGGGATGTAGTTGAGCAGGAAGGTCAGGATGCCGATCGGCATGGCGAGATCGAGCCCGAACAGCAGCGCCACCGCATAGACCATGGCGCCCGTCACCGCGCTGACCAGGGTCTTGACCAGCAGGTAATAGTTCACCCGGTGCATGATCGAGGAGATGACGGCCGACACCTCGGCGGCGCGCGCTTCGTCCTGAAACAGGTTGGTGAGCTTGGTGTCGAACCAGATGCGTTCGCTGAACAGGAAGCCCACGAACAGGATCACCAGAACCGTGCCCTGCATCAGCCCGCCCGCCTGCCCGGCGAGCGAGCGCAGGTAGCCGCTGACATTCACGCTCTGCACCGCGTCGAAGACCGCCTTTTCGGCCTCGGGGCCCAGCCACGAGAACAGCGCCGCGACCGCGCTGGGCGCGCGTTCGGCATAGGTGAGCGTGGTGGACAGCACCGTGTTCACCTGGCTGAGCACCAGCGACGTCAGGATCAGCAGCGCCGTGGAGATCATGGCGAGCGCGACGATGGTGGCCAGCCAGTTGGGAATCCGCAGCACGCCCACGCGCTGGCGCGCGATGAAACCGATGGCGTCGCTGGTCAGGCTGAAGAGCATGATCGCGACGGCGAGGCAGATCAGGATGAACCGCGCCTGGAACAGCAGGAAGAGGATCACGCCGAAGGCGACGATGATCAGCGCGATGGTCTGCGCGCTGACACGGTCGGGGATCGGGCGGGGCAGGTTCGTCATGGGATCACCGGGGGATCATCGGGCCCGGGGTCATGCCCCCCAGCATCGCGCGTGCGGGGTCCACACTCAAGCCCCCGGGGATCGCGCGTCACGCCGCGCCGGGGCGCAACACCGGGAACCAATCTTCGCGCAGTCGCTGACCGGCAGTCATGTCATGCCCCGGATAGGGCGGCGAGGTGCGTCCGGGACGGTCGGCATAGGCCGCGTCCTCGCCCACGAGCCGCAGCGAGAACGCGCGGCGGCGGCGCGTGCTGGTATTGCCGCGCGCGCCGTGCAGGGTGCGGAAATGGAAGGCGACCGCATCGCCCGGCTGCATTTGCCATTCGCGGATGGTCATGCCTTCGGCCTCGGGGTCGGGGACTTGCATGTAATCGCCCGCGAAAAAGGCCTCACTGCTGACCCAGCGGGTCGGCAGGACGTCCTTTTCCCACAGGTGAGACCCGGCGACGCAGCGCAGTCCCGCATCGGTGACGGGGTCGAGCGGCACCCAGAAGCTGACGTTGTGGCGGCCATCGACGAAGTAATAGGGCCCGTCCGAATGCCAGGGCGTCGCCATCGACGTGCCGGGTTCCTTGACCAGAACATGGTCGTGAAACATCTGGACCCGGTCGCAGCCCATGAGCGCAGCGGCGGCATCGGCGATACTCGGATCCTGCACGACGTCGCGGAATTCGGGGATGCGGTCCCAGTTGCAGTAATCATCGAAGAACAGACCCGTCTCTCCCGCCTTCTCGTTCCGGCTGGCATAAGGCCCGGGTTCGGACATGTTCCGTTCGACCCCTGCGCGCAGCGCATCGACATGCGCGGCGAAAAGGCCGGGGATCATCGTCACGCCTTCGTCGCGGAAGGCGGAGATCTGCGCTGCCGTGACGGTCAAGTGCGGGTCTTGCGCAGGCGGATTACCACGTCGACCGACGCGATCTCGGCCCCCGGGGGGGCCTTGGGCAGTTGCGAGATCACGAGCTGGTCGGACGGCGCGTCGGACAGGCGGCCCTCGTCCTCCCAGTAGAAATGGGGGTGATCATAGGTGTTGGTGTCGAAATAGCTTTTCGATCCGTCGACGGTCACTTCCTGCAGAAGCCCGGCCTGACAGAAGGCGCGCAGCGTGTTGTAGACCGTGGCCAGAGACACCGGCGCGCCGCGGGTCTGCGCGGCGTCGAACAGGCTTTCGGCGGTGACGTGGCGATGCTGGCCGTCGCCCACCAGCAGCGTGGCGAGCGCGAGCCGCTGCCGCGTCGGTCGCAGCCCGGCGCGCGAAAGCCATGTGGTGGCGCGGTCGGTCGGGGCAAGGGTCGTCACGGGCATTTCGGGTCCGTCCATCATCGTCATTCCGAAGATATATAGGCCGCAGGTCTGGGAATTGCCAAATGAAAATAAGTCGCAACTGGACGGGCGGGGTTTGCGCCCTTGCAGGACGCGCGAGCTGGGTGCTAATGGGTCGGGACCCGATGGACCTGTCAGGAGACGCCCGCGGCATGGCGCAGTATCCCACCCGCTTCGACCGCGACGACCTGCTGAAATGCGCGCGCGGGGAATTGTTCGGCCCGGGCAACGCCCAGTTGCCGGAACCTCCGATGCTGATGATGGACCGGATCACCGACATCTCGGAAGACGGTGGATTGCACGGCAAGGGGCATGTGGTGGCGGAATTCGACATCACGCCGGACCTGTGGTTCTTCGCCTGCCATTTCCCCGGCAATCCGATCATGCCGGGCTGTCTGGGCCTTGACGGGCTGTGGCAGCTGACGGGGTTCAACCTTGGCTGGCGCGGCTGGACGGGGCGGGGCTATGCGCTGGGCGTGGGCGAAGTGAAGCTGACCGGCATGGTACGTCCCGACCGCAAGATGCTGACCTACAAGGTGGACTTCACCAAGGCCATCCAGACGCGGCGGCTGACCATGGGCGTGGCCGACGGGATCGTCGAGGCGGATGGCGAGGTCATCTACCAAGTGAAGGACATGAAGGTCGCGCTCAGCGAAAGCTGATCCGCAGAGTCCCATGATGGGACGCCTTTTCGCCCGAATGAAATCAATAGGTTGCACGGGCGGATTTACCGTTTGTTAGGATCTGCCCAGCACCCTGTACCGGACCTTCTGCGCCGGTCCCGTCCCCGCGCCGCGCCAGCCGATGATCTGGTGGGGGCAGGTCGGAAATGTCCGGTGACCTGCAGCACACCAAAAGTGCAATGTCGGCAGGCCCCGATCATGGCGAGGCCTGAACACGCGACAACGCTCCGCCCTATCCAAAGAGAGCTTTTTTCCGCCGACGATACCCCACCCTATCCAAGGGGAGAAAGAACATCCTTGCGTGACGGAGGCCTATTACCCACCCTCAACTTCGTGGCGGTGGCTTCCGCACGCAGTGCAGCGCCCGGATCGGGCTGGAAGGGTACGGTTGGATGAACGGGTTTTCGAGGACTCTGTCCCAGACTGCAAATCAGGCCAGAATCAGTCTTGCCCCTTTATCGCTTGCAATCATGAGCTTTGGCGCGGCAGCGCAGGCGCAAGAGGCGCCATTCGGGTTCGAATGGGGGCAAACGCTGGAAACGGTCGAAGCCATGACCCGATCAAAGGCCAGCACAGAGCTGCTTTGGAACCAGGTTCATGCGCTTCACACCGAAACGGCGCCTTCCGTGCCGCCCGGGACCGATTTCATAAGCCTGTCGATCGATCCCGTGCTTGGATTGGGCCGGATCATCTGGTTTTCGGATGATATTGTGAACGATGCTTTCGGCACCACCGGAAAAGAAAGGTATTTCAAGCACAAGTCGATTCTTTCCAAGAAATACGGCGAACCGGTAACGTCGGGCGAGATCATCGGGCAAGAAATCTGGGAAGAACCCGACGAGTTCTATCAGTGCCTCGCCTATGACGGCTGCGGAATTTATTTCGCGATCTGGAGAACGGATGAGGGCGTTGACCTCGCACTGCAATTGAACGGGATTCGGCCGGGACAAGGCTATATCGAAATAACCTATGAGGGCCCGAACTGGAACGCCATCCTGTCGGAGGTCGGCAGGGCCGAGGCTGAACAGGCAGAAAAGTCCTTCTAGGCCTATTTCACCAAGCCACAGGATACCGGCAGCAAAGCAGAGCTGCGTCCCGGGCGGCCGTCTCGACCCGAATTCACAGTTGAGGCGCAAACCCCACATGATAAAGGGCTCGGCTCAGCCCAGCCTCAGGTCTGCCCTGTTCAAACCGCCTGCGCGACTGTAGACACTGATCGGCAAGAACGCCTGCTCAGCGGTCTGTATGCGCGGTCTTTGCTTCAGACCGCACGCCGCTTGGGCAATGCCGGTTCAAAGTCACTCGATTGTGTAACTGCCCATTTCGCACATATTCACGGTATCTTCCAACCTGTCACCATCATCGAAGACCATAAGCATGTCATAAATGCATTGAGTTCGACCGTCTGCCACTGTGATATTCAGGGCATAGCCGCTCTCAAGAACATCATCCCCAAGAATGTCTTCTTCCCAAGACCAGACATTTTCGGGTGATGTGTAAAACTCTACAAGTGTGTAACCGGACATGTTGATGAGCGCGAACTCCAAGTCCTGAGCACTTGCAGGATTAGAGAAAAGCGTCAAGACCAATGCGCCGACAACATTTCTAAATGCGATCATTCTTTGGTGTCTCCCACCCATGCCTTTGAAACGTCTGACCAACTGCTTCGCAATTACAGACGCGATGACTTGAGGCCGGCTTGCAGCCCAAAATTACCCGTGACCAGAGAAGTTACCTTGGCAAGCTTATCCCTCAACACGCCACCTGCCTGTGCGCTTCAGCTTGAGGCTGCTATCCTTGGATAGCGGGCGGCATTCCCCAAGTGGCATGTCGTTGGATGCAAAATCGCCGAATGAGGCCGTGCGGTCAGTCATTCGCCCAGTCCGGACCGCGCTTGGCCCCGGGCAGACGACCGGCTGTGGGTATTTCAGGCGAGACAGCGGGGTCATCCTTGGGTTTCAGAGGCGTTCTTCAGCGCGTCGGACCGACCTGTCGCGCCGCTTGCGTTTGGTTTGGGCGTGGATCGCGGTCATGCGCATGAAGGTGGCGTGCTGGTTGCAGACCCTACACGATCGGGGGATGGGACGTGGCGACATCCATTCTTGCCCTGACCGGGGCTGAACCGGGTTTGTCACCTGACTAAGGGCGCGTCGCCCCCTTACCCCAGCCCCAGCAGCCTGTCCCAGACCGCGCGTGCATCGCCCGTCCCGTCCCCGCGCCAGCCGATGATCTGGTCGGGGCGGATCAAAGCAAGCTCGGCACCGTAGAGATCGCACAGCTCCGGCACCCCGGGGTCAAGCACGGTGAGCGGCAGGCCGCGCGCCTGCGCTTCGGCGATCAGGTCATCGCCCGTCCCGCCCCCCAGCCGCAGAAGCGTCCAGCCGAAGCCGAACAGATCGAAAAGCGAGCGCCCCTCGCCCAGCCACCAATGCGGCGGGCGGCCGCCGGGCAGGCCGCTGGGGGTGAAGACGTTGGCGGCATCTTCGGGGATGGGGCCATCGGGGTCGGGCAGGACGGGCGAGCCGTCGTAGCGCGTGCCGAAGGTCACGCCGGGGATGTTGAATTCGCGCCGCGCGTGGTCTTCGAGATAGGCGCCCGCCTCGGCCCTCAGCGCAGCACCTTCTGTGGTGGCGTCCTCAAGCCCCGGCTGGGGCAGGAAGTTGCCCACCGAATCCGCGAAGCCGCGCGCATAGGCGGTGTTGCGCAAGGCCGCCTTGCGGCGTTCGCAGTCATAGCTTTCAAGCAGCGCCTCGCCCCCCTGCCCCGCCAGCGCGGCGGCAAGTTTCCAGCCAAGGTTCACCGCGTCCTCGACCGCCGTGTTGTAACCAAGCCCGCCCGTCGGCGTGAACAGATGCGCGGCGTCACCCCCGATGAAGACGCGGCCCTTGCGCATGCGGTCCGCCACGACGGAATGGCCCGCCGTCCAGCCCATGTGGGACAGGATGGCGCAATCGATCTCGCGCCCGCAGGCCTGATGGAAGAGCGCGCGGGCATCGGCGTCGGTGATCGAGGCCTCGTCCTCGTCGGGGCGAAGCTGGGTGTGGAAGGCATAATCGCCCCGCCCGTCCACCGCCGCCATGAGCGCGCGGCGTTCGCCGTTCAGCGTCCAGTGCATCCAGGCAGGCTCCATCCCCGTGACCGCGTAGAAATCGGGGCAGTTGAGATAGACGGCATACATCCGCCCCCCCATGAAATCGCGCTTTTCGCCGAATTCGCCCTGCAGCGTCGCACCGATGGCGCGGCGCACCGCGCTGCGCGCCCCGTCGGCCCCGACGAGATAGCGCGCGCGCACCTCCTGCCGGGCGCTGCCGTCCACGGCGGCGACGTCGCAGGCGACATGATCGCCCCTGTCCTCGAACCCGTCGAGGCGCCAGAGAAAGCGCACCTCGACCGGCCCGGCCCGGCGCGCGTGGTCGAGAAGGACGGGTTCCACGAATTTCTGGCTCACGCGGTGGGGGGCTTCGGCCGCCGTCCAGGGCCCGCTGTTGGCGGAGACGAGGTCCTTCGCCTTCTGCGCGGATGGCAGGCGGAAGCGGCCCAGTTCATGGCCCGCGTAGCGGGTGAAATAGGCGATGTCGGTGGGGTAATCGCCGGGCAGGCCGCTTTGCCGGATCTCGCCCGCAAGGCCCAGACGGCGGAAATGTTCCATGGTGCGGGCCTGCGTGGCGTTGGCCTGCGGGTTGAAGGCGGTGCCCGCCTTCGCGTCGCACACAAGCGTGCGCACGCCCCGCCGCCCAAGTTCGATGGCCAGCATCAGCCCGAAGGGCCCGCCCCCGGCGATCACGACATCGACGTCCATGCTGCCCTCCCTTGGCGTGACGTGACCCTAGCCGGGCCGGACCGGCTCAGGCCAGCCGCTTTTCAAAAAAGACGCGGTCGAAACCATCTTCGATCCGCCGTCCGGTGCGGACAAAGCCCAGATGGGGATAGAACGTCTGGTTCGCCGTCATCTTCGCATTGGTGAAGAGCCGCACGGCGGGCAGACCGCGGGCGCGGGCGGCGTCTTCGCACAGCGTCACGAGAATGCGCCCGACGCCCTGCCCGTGCCCCTCCGGCAGGACGGCGATGTTGTCGAGCAGCATGGCCCCGTCTTCGGGGAAGAAGACGGCGTAGCCGAGGAAACGGCCGCCGGATTCGGCCACATGTGCCTCGCCCCGGGCGATATGGGCGGCGTAGTCGGCAGCCATCGGGGCCGGTTCGCGGCCCATATCGGCGACATAGCCCGAAAAGGCGGCGCGGACGCAGGCGCGGATCGCCGGTTCGTCTTCGGGCGTGGCGGGGCGGGTCAGGACAGGATGATGCGCAGTCATGGGCGGCACTCAATCACGGGCGCCGGGCAGAGGCAACGCGGCTCCACCGGGTGGAAGCGCCCTGCCCCGTCCCATCCGCCTTGCGCCACCCGGCGGGCGCCACTAAACAGACCTTCAGCAAGACAGAGGAGGCCGCATGCGCAGGGTCGTCGTCACTGGGATGGGCATCGTCTCGTCCATCGGGAACAATGTGGCCGAGGTCGAAGCCTCGCTGCGCGCAGGAACCTCGGGCATCGTCGCCAGCCCCGACATGGCCGAACACGGCTTTCGCAGTCAGGTGGCGGGCACGCTCAAGATCGATGTGGCGGACCACATCGACAAGCGCGCGCTGCGCTTCATGGGGCCCGGTGCCGCCTATGCCCATATCGCCATGGGTCAGGCCATCGCCGATGCCGGGCTGGAAGAGGCCGACATCGTCAATCCGCGCACCGGGCTGGTGGCCGGATCGGGCGGGCCGTCGACGAGCGCGATGCTGGTGGCGCATCAAACGGTGCTGAGCACGGGCGCGACCAAGCGGATCGGGCCGTTTTCCGTGCCGAAATGCATGTCATCGACGGTCAGCGCGAACCTTGCTACCGCCTATCGGATCAAGGGGATCAATTATTCGATCACGTCCGCCTGTTCGACGTCGCTGCATTGCATCGGCAATGCGGCGGAACAGATCATGATGGGCAAGCAGGACGTCATGTTCGCGGGCGGCGGCGAAGAGCTGGACTGGACCCTGTCGTGCCTGTTCGACGCGATGGGCGCGATGAGTTCGAAATACAACGACACGCCGCAGCGGGCGTCGCGCGCGTTTGATGCCGACCGCGACGGGTTCGTGATTTCGGGCGGCGGCGGGATCGTCGTGCTGGAGGAGCTGGAGCGCGCGAAGGCGCGCGGCGCGAAGATCTATGCCGAGGTGACGGGATATGCCGCCACCAGCGACGGCCATGACATGGTCGCCCCGTCGGGCGAAGGCGGCGAGCGCGCGATGCGGTTGGCACTGGCGACGCTGCCCGAAGGGCGGCGCGTGGGATATATCAACGCGCATGGCACATCGACGCCCGTGGGTGACGTGGGCGAGGTGCAGGCGGTGCGCCGCGTCTTCGGCGAAGGCAGCACGCCGCCGATCAGTTCGACCAAGTCGATGACGGGGCACGCGCAGGGCGCGGCAGGCGCGCTCGAGGCGATTTTCAGCCTGATCATGCTGGACCGCGATTTCATCGCCCGGTCGATCAATGTCGAAACGCTGGACCCGGCGCTGCACGCGGCCGAGATCGCGACGGCATATGTGGAGAATGCGGGCCTTGACAGCGTGATGACCAATTCCTTCGGCTTCGGCGGAACGAACGGGTCGATGGTTCTGTCACGGTATCTCGGGTAAACGGCGATGACGATCTCACTGCACGGAAAGCGCGGGCTGGTCATGGGTGTGGCCAACGAACGGTCGATCGCCTGGGGCATCGCCAAGGCGCTGCATGACGCCGGGGCCGAGCTGGCCTTCACCTATCAGGGCGAGGCCTTCGGCAAGCGGGTCGAACCGCTGGCGGCCAGCGTGGGGTCGGATTTCCTCGTCGACGTGGACGTGACCGACGATGCCTCGCTCGATGCGGCGTTTGCGGCGCTGGGGGCGCGGTGGCCGTCGATCGACTTTGTCGTGCATGCCATCGCCTATTCCGACAAGGCGGAACTGACAGGGCGCTTCCTGAACACGAGCCGGGCGAACTTCAAGCATTCGATGGACATCAGCGCCTATTCCTTCATCGAGGTGGCGCGGCGCGCCCATCCGCTGATGAAGGACGCGGGCGGCACGCTGATCACGCTGACCTATCAGGGCAGCATGAAGGTGGTGCCGAACTACAACGTGATGGGCGTGGCGAAGGCCGCTTTGGAGGCCGCGACGCGCTATCTGGCGAATGATCTGGGCCCCGAGGGCATCCGCGTGAATGCGATCAGCCCGGGGCCGATGAAGACGCTGGCGGGGGCGGCCATCGGCGGGGCGCGCAAGACGTACAAGCACACCGAGGCGAATGCGCCCTTGCGGTCGAATGCGACGCTTGAGGCGGTGGGGGGCACGGCGGTCTGGCTCGTGTCGGATGCAGGTGCCTTCACCACGGGCGAGATCGTGCATGTGGACGGCGGCTATCACGTGCTGGGCATGCCGCAGACCGAGAACATCTGACCCCGGCACGGCCCGCGCCGTGCCTTATTTCCGCCGCGCTTGTCTGCCAGCTTGCCCTCCGTCACGGGAAACAGGGCAGGCAGGGCCATGACGCAGCAAGAATATATCGAAGAGATCGGCCGCAAGGACGGGTCGACGTTCCGCAGGGTCGCGCGCATCCTGATCGTGGCCTGCGGGCTGATGATCGGGCTGGTCGTGCTGTCGGATCCGCGGGTCACCGGGGCTGCGCGGGACGCGCTGGCCGGGATGCAGGGTAATGACGTGGTCGTCACGCGTCATGACACCGAAACAGCCTTCTCCGGCCTGATCGCGTCGGTACCTTTGATCGTGCCCGAATCCGCGCCTGAAGAAACGCCTCAAGAAGCCGCGCGGCCGCGCGTGTCGGTCCTGCCGGAAAGCCGGGTGAACGTGATCCGCCTGACGGACTGAAACGGCGCGGCGATTGCGCCAACGGGTGATCGCCGTCAGGCGTCGCCTGTTTTCCTGTGACGTCCACAATGTGTGACGGCAATGACCTGTCGTGCGCGCGCCTGCATGTGCAGCGCGGGGCCGATGTCGCGCGGGACATCCTGAGGCATGCCGAGGTTGCGCGGTCCTGCGGCTTCGGCTTTCCGCGCCGCGCGCCTTGTGCTTAAGGTCGGGCGAAAAGGATGACTCCATGCCCATCACCACCTGCGTCTTCGATGCCTATGGCACGCTCTTCGATGTTGCCGCCGCCGCGCGGCAGGCGGCTGAGGGCGGCGATTTTCCCTCACTGACCGACGCCTGGCCGCAGGTCGCGCGCGATTGGCGGCTGAAGCAGTTGCAATACACCTGGCTGCGCGCAGTGGCGGGGCGGCATACCGATTTCTGGCAGGTGACGCAGGACGGGCTCGACTGGGCGCTCGAGGCGGGCGGCCTGTCCGATCCGGCGCTGCGGAAGCGGCTTCTGGACCTGTATTGGGAATTGCAGGCCTATGAGGAAGTGCCTGCGATGCTGGCGGCGCTGAAGGCCGCCGGGCTGAACACCGCGATCCTGTCGAACGGGTCGCCCGAGATGCTTGAGGGGGCGGTCGCCTCGGCCGGGATCGGGGGCGTGCTGGATGCCGTTCTGTCGGTGGAAAGCGTCGGCATCTTCAAGCCCCATGACAGCGTCTATGATCTGGTGGGCGCGCGGTTCGGATGCGCCCGCGACGAGGTGCTGTTCGTGTCCTCGAACGGCTGGGACGCGGCGGCGGCTTCGGGTTACGGGTTCACCACGGTCTGGGTGAACCGCGCGGGCGAACCGCAGGACAGGCTTTGGGCGGCGCCGGGGCATGTGCTGCGCAGCCTGCACGACATACCGGAACTGGCGGGGGTCTGAGATGCCGCATGTCACATCAAGCGACGGGCTGAACCTTTGGTACGAGGATGAAGGCACCGGCCTGCCGGTGCTGTGCCTGTCGGGGCTGACGCGGACAACGCGGGATTTCGACTATGTCGCGCCGCATCTGGCGGATTGCCGGATGATCCGGATGGATTACCGGGGGCGCGGCAGATCGGACTGGGCGAAGGATTACCACGACTACGCGCTGCCGGTGGAGATCCGCGACGCGCTGGAGCTGATGGATCATCTGGGGGTGGCGCGGTTCGCGATCCTCGGCACCTCGCGCGGGGGGCTGAACGCGATGGGGATGGCGGTGGCGGCACCCGACCGGCTTCTGGGCGTGTGCTTCAACGACATCGGGCCGGAACTGGACCCGAAAGGCCTGACCACGATCATGGGCTATCTGGGGCGGCGGCCTGCGGCGAAGACGCATGAAGACGCGGCAAGCGCGCTGGAAAAGGTGCTGGCGGGGTTCGAGGGCGTGCCGCGGTCGCGCTGGCTGGAGGAGGCGCGCAAGCATTTCGTCGTCAAGGGCGATGGCCTTGACATCACCTATGACCCCGATTTGCGCCGCGCGGTGGAAGAGGCGGGGCATGCGCCCGACCTCTGGCCCTTCTTCGACGCGCTGGCGGGCAAGCCCGTCTGCCTGATCCGCGGCGCGGGGTCGGACCTGATGAGCGCCGAGACCGCCGACCGCATGCAGGCGCGGCGGCCCGACATGATCCGGGCCGATGTGCCCGGGCGCGGGCATGTGCCCTATCTGGATGAAGCGCAGGCCGTCGCGGCCCTGCGGGAGTGGATCGGAAGACTG
The DNA here is from genome assembly GCA_018401465.1 of Aestuariivita sp. Classification (GTDB taxonomy): domain Bacteria; phylum Pseudomonadota; class Alphaproteobacteria; order Rhodobacterales; family Rhodobacteraceae; genus JAGYKE01. The sequence goes on along the minus strand of JAGYKE010000004.1, from coordinate 1,382,891 downwards.
CAATGAACATCGACATGATCGAGGCCGCGGCGGAGCGCGCGGCGGGCCACGTGCGGCGCACGCCGCTTCTGTCCTCGCCCTTTCTGGACGAGATCGCGGGGCGGCGCGTCTGGGTGAAGGCGGAATGCCTGCAGCATACCGGCAGTTTCAAGTTCCGGGGCGGGTGGTCGGCGGTATCGGCGCTTGCGCCTGACGTGCGGGCCAAGGGCGTGATCGCCTTTTCCAGCGGCAACCATGCGCAGGGCGTGGCGCTGGCGGCGCGGATGCATGGCGCGCCTGCGGTCATCATCATGCCGTCGGACGCGCCGCGCATGAAGATCGACAACACCCGTGCGCTGGGGGCCGAGGTGGTGCTGTACGACCGCGCGACCGAGGACCGCGACGCGATCGGCGCGCGCCTGTCAGCCGAACGCGGGCTGACGCTGATCAAGCCCTTTGACGAACCGCAGGTGATCGCGGGCCAAGGGACCTGCGGGCTCGAGATCGCGGAACAGGCGGCCGAAGTAGGTATCACGCAGGCGCAGGTGCTCGTCTGCTGCGGCGGCGGGGGGCTGACCTCGGGGATCGCGCTGGCGCTTGAAGCGAAGGCCCCGGGGATGCGGGTGCGGCCGGTCGAACCGGAAGGCTATGACGACACGGCGCGCTCGCTCGTCTCGGGGCAGATCGAGCGGAACGCGGTCACGTCCGGGGGCCTGTGCGACGCGATCGTGACGCCGTCGCCGGGGCAGATCACCTTCCCGATCCTGCAGCGGCTTTGCGGGCCGGGTCTGGTGGTCAGCGACGAAGAGGTGCTGCGCGCGATGGCGGCGGCCTTCGCGCGGCTGAAGGTGGTGGCGGAACCGGGCGGCGCGGTGGCGCTGGCGGCGGCCTTGTTCCACGGCGACCGGATCGAGGGCGACGACGTGATCGTGACGATTTCCGGCGGCAACGTGGATGCGCCGATCTTCCGGGACGCGCTGGAGCGGTTCGGGGGCTGAGCCGCCTTGCGACGTGTTGCCGGGCGGCGATAGAAGCAAGACGAAGACCGGAAAGGAAATGACCCATGAACATCGCCGATTTCGGAGACGTGGCGCTCCATTACCGGGTGGATGGCCCGGAAGACGGCGCGCCGGTGGTCTTCGCCAATTCGCTCGGCACCGATTTCCGGCTTTGGGACAAGGTGCTGCCGCTTCTGCCCGCGGGGCTGCGGATCATCCGCTATGACAAGCGGGGTCACGGGCTGTCGTCCTGCCCGCCTGCACCCTATTCCATGGGCGCGCTGGTGCATGACGTGGAACGGCTGCTTGACCTGCTGAAGGTGCGCGATTGCGTCTTCGTGGGCCTGTCGATCGGCGGGATGATCGCGCAGGGGCTGGCGATCAAGCGGCTCGACCTTGTGCGCGCGCTGGTGCTGTCGAACACCGGTGCCAAGATCGGCACGAAAGAGTTGTGGGAGACCCGCGTCGCGGGCGTGCGCGCGGGCGGGATCGAAAGCCTTGCCGATCCGGTGATGGAGCGGTGGTTTTCCAAAGGCTTCCGCGAGACGCCTGAGTTGGCCCTGTGGCGCAACATGCTGGTGCGGCAACCGGCGGAAGGTTACATCGGCTGTTCGCAGGCGATCAGCGGGACGGATTTCTACACCCCCACCAGCGGGCTGCGCCTGCCGGTCCTGGGCATCGCCGGGTCCGAGGACGGATCGACTCCGCCCGATCTGGTGAAGGAAACCGTCGATCTGGTGCCCGGGTCGAAGTTTCACCTGATCCGCAAGGCGGGGCATCTGCCCTGCGTCGAGGCGCCCGAGGAATACGCAAGCGTGCTGACGCAGTTCCTGCGCGATGTGGGCCATGTCTGATTTCCTGCTGATCCACGGCGCCTGCCACGGGGCATGGTGCTGGCGCGACACGATCCCGGCGCTGGAGGCGCTGGGCCACAGTGCGCGGGCGATCGACCTGCCGGGGCATGGCGACGACCCCACGCCGGTGGCGGAGGTGACTTTGGAGGCCTATCGCGACGCGGTGCTGGCGGCCTGCGGCCCCGACACGGTCGTGGTGGGCCATTCCATGGGCGGCTATGCCATCGCCGCCGCCGCCGCCCATGCGCCGGAGGCGATGCGCGGGCTGATCTTCGTCTGCGCCTATGCGCCGGTGTCGGGGATGTCGCTGGCCGACATGCGCCGCGCGGCACCGCGCCAGCCGCTTCTGCCCGCGATCCGGCGCGCGGAAGACGGGCGCAGCTTCACCATCGACCCCGGCATGGCGCGGGACGTGTTCTATCACGACTGCAGCGACGAACAGGTGGCCTATGCGGTGCCGCGCCTGTGTGTGCAGGCGGTGCGCCCACAGGAGACGCCGCTGCACCTGCCCTCGGCCTATGGCGCGGTGCCCAAGGCCTATATCCGCTGCACCGACGACCGCACGATCCCGCCGGAATACCAGATCACCATGAGCGCGGGCTTCCCCGCGGACAGGGTGGTGGACATGGCGGTGTCGCATTCGCCTTTCTTCGCAGACCCCGAGGGGCTGGCGCGGCATTTGGCGCGGTTGGCGGAGGGGTTCTGATGGCGGTCTCGCCCCTTGGCAGCGCGATCTACGGGGGGCTTTTCCCGACGGGAGAGACCGCGCGGCTGTTCACCGACAGCGCCGAAGTGCGGGCGATGCTGCTGGTGGAAGGCGCGCTGGCGCGGGTGCAGGGCGATCTGGGCGTGATCCCGGCCGACAGCGCCGCCGCGATCCACCGCGCGGCGATGGAGGCGCAGATCGACCCCGCCGCCCTGGGCGCGGCGACGGCAGCGAACGGCGTGGTGGTCCCGGGGCTGGTCGCGGCCTTCCGCCGCGAAATGGGCGCGCCGGAACACGCGCAATACGTCCATTGGGGCGCGACCTCGCAGGACATCATCGACACCGCGCTGATGCTGCGGTTGGGCCGGGCGCTGGATCACGCAGAAGACGGGCTTAAAGCAATCCTGCAGGACCTGGCCGCGCTGGCAGAAGCCCATGCTGATCTGCCCATGGCCGCGCGCACCTATGGCCAGCACGCGACGCCAACGACATTCGGCGCGGTTGTGGCGGGCTGGGGCTGGCCGCTGCTCGATCTGGCGCGCGCCCTGCCCGCGCTGCGGGAGGGATCGCTCTTCGTGTCGCTGTCAGGCGCGGCGGGCACATCCTCGGCGCTTGGGCCGAAGGCGGCAGAGACGCGGGCGGGACTTGCCCGCGCGCTGGGTCTGCAAGACCCGGGGCGCGGCTGGCACACCGACCGGGGGCCGGTGCTGCGGATCGGGGACTGGTTCGCGGGGCTGGCGCGGGGGCTGGCGAAGATGGGCGCGGATCTGGGCGATCTGACGATGACGGGGATCGGCGAGGTGCGGCTTGCGGGCGCCGGGGCGTCATCGACCATGCCGCAGAAACAGAACCCGGTCGCGCCGTCGGCGCTGGTGGCGCTGCACGCGCAGGTGCAGGCGCAGGCGGGCGCGCTGGGGGCCGCAGCAGTGCATCGCGGTCAGCGCGACGGTGCGGCGTGGTTCGCGGAGTGGCTGGCGCTGCCGCCGCTGGTGCTGGGCACGGCGGCGGGCCTTGGCGTCGCGCGGAGGCTGGCAGACGCGATACGCCCGGACGCAAAGGCGATGGGACGCGCGCTTGATGGCGGACAGGGCCTGATCCATGCCGAGGCGCTGTCCTTCGCGTTGGCGGCCGCCCTGCCCCGGCCTGACGCGCAGGCGGCCGTCAAGCGGCTCTGCGCCGAAGCCGGGGGAACCGGTGCGCGGCTGGGCGATCTGGCGGCGCGGGACTTTCCGGCGCTGGATCTTGCCCCGGTGTTCGACCCGGCGCGCCAGACCGGCACCGCGCCCGCCGACGCGCGCGCCTTCGCCGCCGCCGTGAGGGGCTGAGCCCGGTTGCGCCTGCCCCTCATCTTCATCCTGATCACGGTCATGCTCGACGCGATGGGGATCGGGCTGATCGTGCCGGTCATGCCCGACCTCATTCAGGAGGTGGGCGGCGGCACGCTGGCCGAAGCCGCGCTTTGGGGGGGCGTGCTGTCGACCTCCTTCGCGGTCATGCAGTTCCTGTTCGGGCCCATCGTGGGCAACCTGTCGGACCGCTTCGGGCGGCGGCGGGTGCTCTTGGTGTCGCTGGTGGTCATGTCGCTTGACTACATCGTGATGGCGGTGGCGGGGTCGATCTGGCTTTTGCTGGCGGGCCGTCTTGTGGGGGGCATCACGGCGGCGACGGGGTCGACGGCGAATGCCTATGTCGCCGACATTTCGGCCCCCGGAGAGAAGGCCGCGAATTTCGGGCTGATCGGGGCGGCCTTCGGGGCAGGCTTTGTGCTTGGGCCGCTGATCGGCGGCCTGCTGGGGGAGCTGGGCACGCGCGCGCCCTTCTATGCGGCCGCAGGACTGTCGGCGCTGAACGCGGTCTTCGGCTGGCTGGTGCTGACCGAGACGGTGACCGACCGCAACCGCCGCGCCTTCGAGTGGCGGCGCGCCAATCCCTTCGGTGCGTTCCGGCATCTGGCGCGGCTGCCGGGGCTGGCGCCTTTGCTGGTGGTGTTCTTCCTCTATCAGCTGGCCTTCTATGTCTATCCGGCGGTCTGGTCGTATTTCACCACCGAACGCTTCGGCTGGGGGCCGCAGATGATCGGGGTTTCGCTGGGGCTGTTCGGGGTGATGCTGGCCATCGTGCAGGGCGGGCTGATCCGGATGATCCTGCGTCGCTGGGGCGAACGGCTGACGGTGATCTATGGGCATCTCTTCGACCTTGCGGCCTTCGGCGCGATCGCCTTCGTGACCTCGGGCACGCTGATGCTGATCCTGACGCCGCTGGCGGCGCTGGGCGCGGTGATCACGCCCGCGCTGCAGGGCATCATGTCGCGCATGGCCGATGACGACGCGCAGGGCGAATTGCAGGGCGTGCTGACGAGCGTGAACGCGCTCGCCACTATTCTGGCGCCGCTGCTGATGACGGGGGTCTTCGCGGCCTTCACCGGGCCGGACGCGCCGGTCTATCTGCCGGGGGCGCCGTTCCTCGTGTCCTTCGTGCTGATCGCGGTGGGGCTGACGGTGTTCCTGCGCCGCGCCCCTGTCGTGGCGTAAAACCCGCGCCGGGGCGGTTTCGCGCTTGCGGGGCGGGCGGCGGGCGCTCAGGGTTGGCGGGCAGAGCGAAAGGGAGGCGCATATGCAGAAGATCCGGGCCGCCGTCTGCCACGAATTCGGCCAACCACTGGTGATCGAGGATATCCTCATCGCGCCCCCGAAGATGGGTGAGGTGGAAGTGACGCTGGACGCGGTCGCGATCTGCCATTCGGACATTTCCTATGCGGAAGGGGCCTGGGGCGGGACGCTTCCGGCAGTCTATGGCCATGAGGCGGCGGGGCGGGTGAGCGCGGTGGGCGCGGGCGTGCGCGGCGTGCAGGTGGGCGACAGCGTGGTGGTGACGCTGATCCGGGCCTGCGGCACCTGCCCGTCCTGCGCGGGCGGAAAGCCCACGATCTGCGAGACGCCTTATGACAGCGATCACGGGCCGATCACGACCTCCGACGGCGGCGTGTTGCATCAGGCACTGGCGACAGGTGCCTTCGCCGAGAAGGTGGTGGTGGACCAGAGCCAGGTCGTGGTGATCCCCGCCGACATGCCGAAGGATGCGGCCTGCCTCATCGCCTGCGGGGTGATCACCGGCGTCGGCGCGGTGGTGAACGCGGCGGGTCTGCGGGCGGGGCAGGATGTGGTGGTCATCGGCGCGGGCGGCGTCGGGCTCAACGCGATACAGGGCGCGCGCATCGCGGGCGCGCGGCGCATCGTGGCGGTGGACATGACCGAGGAGAAGTTGGCCATCGCGCGCGACTTCGGGGCGACCGACGGGGTGCTTGCCACCCACAAGGCGCCGTGGCGGGCGGCGCAGAAGGCGCTGGGGCGCGGGGCGGATGTGGTCGTGGTGACGGTGGGCGCGATCCCCGCCTATGAACAGGCGCCGCGCTACCTGCATCGCGGGGGCCGCATCATCATGGTGGGGATGCCGCATTCGGGTGCTTTCGCGCAGTACGAGCCGATGACCATGTCCTTCCTTGGGCAGGGGATGATCGGGTCGAAGATGGGCGACGTGGTGATCCGGCGCGACATTCCGTGGATGGTGGACCTTTACACGCAGGGGCGGCTGAAGCTGGATGAGCTGATTTCGAACCGCTGGCGGCTGGACCAGATCAACGAGGCGATCGCGGACACCAAGACGGGCAGCGCCAAGCGCAACGTGATCATCCTGCGGTAGGCAGGGGGGCTCTGCCCCCTGACCCCCCGGGATATTTGAAGCGAGAGGAAGACAGGGGCCCCGAAGAATGGGGGCCTCAGCGCATCCGGGCGAGGTAGGCGTCGTGGAAGCGGCGCGTGTAGCTTTCCATCTCGACCAGCGGGCCCGGTTCGTAAAAGCGCGAGGCGACGCCCTGCTGGTTGGCTTCGATGATGCGCTTGTCGGCTTCGGTCGTGACGTCCCAGAGCCAGGTGAGGCGGGCGGCGTCATAGTCGCGCCCCTCTTCCGCGTCCTCATGGACGAGCCAGATGACCTCCTGCAGGCTGGTCGTCGCGTCGATGGGCACGAAGCGGTAGATGACCGCGTGGTCGCAGTAGACGAGCATGGGGTTGAGGATGCCGACATAGACATCCGACGCGCCGCCGTCACAGGCCTTCACGTCGCCCAGAAGGGGCGCGAGCGGTTTGCCGTCTTCGGATCCGGTCTGGTAGCCGTCGAAGAGCGCGTAGCGGTTGTAGGAATAATCGGGCGAACCTGCGGGGGCCGCCGCGCCGATCCGGTCGAGCGTGGTGACGGAGAGGCCCGCCGCCGCCGCGCGGGCGGCGAGGGCGGCGTTGTGCGGCGCGGCGCGGTCGGCACTCATGTGGATGACGTGGGAGCGGGCGAATTCGGGATGCGCCGCCGTGCAGTGGTAGCATTCGTTGTAATTCTCGACGAGGAGCTTCCAGTTGGCCTGAACAGGATAGCTGCGGCGTGCCGCGACCTTGGTGCGGGCGAGATCGAAGGCGCGCACATGGGGCGTAAGCTCGGCACGCAGCGCGTCGAAGGAGGTGGGGGTGTCGGCGAAGGAGAGGTATATCAGGCCTTCGAACACCTCCGTGGCGACAGGCTTGAGGCCGAGCGCCGTGCGGTCGATGGCGGGGTCGAGCTGGCGCGCATGGACGAGCGCGCCGTCGAGCCCGTAGGACCATGCGTGATAGGGGCAGGTGAAGCGGCGGACGTGGCCCGAGGCGGCGGAACACAGCCGCGCGCCCCGGTGGCGGCAGACATTGGCGAAGGCGCGGATGGCGCCTGCGTCGTCGCGCAGCACGATCACGCTTTCGCCCAGCATCTCGAACAGGAGATAGTCCCCGGCAGCGGGGATTTCGCTGACATGCCCTGCATAATGCCAGTCGCGGAAGAAGACGCGCGCGGCGTCGACCTCGAAGATCGCGGGGTCGGTGTAGAAGGGCTGGTCGAGCGTATGGCCCGCACGATGGCGTGCCAGAAGCGCGGCGATATCCGCCTTGCCGAAATGCCGGGTCATGGGGGGTATCCTTTCCGTCGGGTCGGGAGAGCCTAGCAGACCCGGCGCGGCGGGGGCAATCCGCGCCCGCTAGGCAGAGGCCGCGAATGCGGATATGACGGCGCAGGGACACAGGCCTTTGGGGGGAATTCATGAAACTTGCCGATCTCGACGTCATCGTGACGGCGCCGCCCGCGCCGGGCTGGGGCGGTCGCTACTGGATCCTTGTCAAGGTGACGACCGATACCGGGATCACCGGCTGGGGCGAGTGCTACGCCTCGTCCGTGGGGCCGGAGGCGATGACCCATGTGATCCGAGACGTCTTCGAGCGCCACATGGCGGGGGAGAACCCCGAGAACATCGAGCTGATGTTCCGCCGCGTCTATTCGAGCGGCTTCACCCAGCGGCCCGACCTGACGGTGATGGGGGCGTTTTCGGGGCTGGAAATCGCGTGCTGGGACATCCTCGGCAAGGACCGCGACCGACCGGTATATGCCCTTCTGGGCGGGCGGATGAATGACCGCATCCGCGCCTATACCTATCTGTATCCGATGCCCCATCACAAGATGTCGGACTTCTGGATCAGCCCCGAGATGAACGCCGAGGCCGCCGCCGATTACGTCGCGCGCGGCTATACCGCGCTGAAGTTCGACCCGGCGGGCCCCTACACGATCCGGGGCGGGCACATGCCCGCGATGAGCGACATCACCCGCTCGGTGGCCTTCTGCAAGGCGATCCGCGAGGCGGTGGGCGACCGCGCCGACCTTCTGTTCGGCACGCATGGGCAGTTCAACACGGGCGGCGCGATCCGGCTGGGACAGGCGCTCGAGCCCTACAGCCCGCTCTGGTACGAGGAACCGACGCCGCCCGACAATATCGAGGACATGGCGCGCGTCGCGCGCGGCGTGCGCATCCCCATCGCCACGGGCGAGCGGATGACGACCAAGGCCGAATTCGGCGCGGTGCTGCGCGCAGGCGCGGCGGAAATCCTGCAACCGGCGCTGGGGCGCGCGGGCGGCATCTGGGAGATGAAGAAGGTGGCCGCGATGGCGGAAGCCTTCAACGTGCAGATGGCGCCGCATCTGTATGCGGGGCCCATCGAATGGGCGGCGAACATCCATCTGGCGGCGTCGATCCCCAACATCCTGATGTGCGAGTCGATCGAGACCGACTTCCATGACCGGCTGATCCGTGGCGCGATCCGGGTCGAGGAAGGATATATCACGCCGCCCACCGGCCCCGGGCTGGGGATCGAGGTGGACGAGGCGCTGGCGCGCGCGCATCCCTTCACCGGCGACGGGCTGCATCTGCAGATGCAGGAAGCGCCCTGCGATTACGCAAAGGGCAACGCGTTCCAGGGCGGCGCGCCCGCGCGCGACCCCGAAGCGTGACAAGAGGGGCCGCTTGCGGCATATTCTGCGGCGTCACAACGGGGGTTTTTGCGAGTTGATGCTGGATAAGGTTGTAACTCTGCCCGATGAGGCGCCCGACGACATGGCCGACCGCGCGCGCGAGGCGGCCTCGTTCCTGAAGACGCTGGCGCATGAGGGGCGGCTGATGATCCTGTGCCATCTCGCCACCGGAGAGAAATCGGTGGGCGAGCTGGAAGAGCGGCTGGGTCTGCGGCAGGCCTCGGTCTCGCAGATGCTGGCGCGGCTGCGCGAGGAAGGTCAGGTCACCACGCGGCGCGACGGCAAGACGATCTATTACCGCATCGCGCAGGAGGACACCGCGCAGGTGATCGGCTTCCTGCACTCTCTGTTCTGCGGGCGGGACGGTCAGGCGTCCTGACGCACGCGCATCCGCTGCTGGCCAAGACCTTCGACCCCGGCTTCGACCAGATCGCCCGGTTTCAGGAAGACGGGCGGCTTCTTGCCGCCGCCAACGCCCGGGGGCGTGCCGGTGGCGATGACATCGCCGGGATGCAGCGTCATCAGCTGTGACAGATGCGCGATGATGCCGGCGACGCCGCAGACCATGGTGCGGGTCGTGCCGTCCTGCATGCGCGCGCCGTTCACATCGGTCCAGAGCCGCAGGTTTTGCGGATCGGGCACGGCGTCGGCGCTGACGAACCACGGACCGATGGGGCCGAAGCTGTCGCAGGACTTGCCCTTGGTCCATTGTCCACCGAGGTTCAGCTGGAAATCGCGCTCGGACAGGTCGTTGACGACGCAATAGCCCGCGACATGGTCAAGCGCATGGGCGGCATCGACGTATTTCGCGGGCTTGCCGATGATGACCCCCAGTTCCACTTCCCAATCGACGCGGATCGATCCGCGCGGCATGACGGCGTCGTCCATCGCGCCTGCGATGGCAGAGGTCGCTTTCATGAACAGAGTCGGATAGGGCGGCAGGTCGAGGCCCATTTCGGCGGCGTGATCGGAATAGTTGAGCCCGATGCACATGAACTTGCCCACCCCGCCGACGCAGGGCAGCACGCGGTACTCACCGGTCACCGGCGGCAAGGCGGCGGGATCGGCCAGCGCCAGACGGGCAAGCGCCCCGCCCGCGATGGTGGCCGCGGTCAGGTCGCCCGCCACGGCGGTCGCGTCGCGCAGCACGCCTTCGGCATCGAGGATCGCCAGCCGCACCTCGCCCGCCTGATCGATCCGCATCAATCTCATCTTCAGCCCTTTCCGATCCCTGCTGTCAGTCTGCGCGCGCGCGTCACCGGACGTAGCCCGCGACCACCTGCAGCAGGCGGAAGGCGGTGGCGGCGTCGTTCTCGACGACGGCGAGGAATTCCTCGGCCCCGATGCGCAGGCAGGTCAGGTCGGTCGTCGCCTTCATGTCGAGCGCGCGGGGCACGTTGCGGATAAGTCCCAGTTCGCCGACCAGCTTGCCGGGGCCGACGGTGGTGATGAGGACATCGTCCTCGCCCTCTTTCGGCAGGTAGAGGCCGGCCTCACCCTCGATCACCATATAGGCGCCGTCATTGGGCAGGTCGCCCTTGTGGAAGACATATTCGCCCGCCTGCGCCTTGTACCAGCGCGCGCCGAAGGCCAGCAGGCGCAGCTGCTTGCGGTTCAGCTCGGAGAAGAGGTCTGTCTGTTCCAGCGCGCGCAGCTTGCGCGTCAGGTCGGCACCCGCGGCGCTGTCCTGTTCGGTGGCGGCGCCATCGTCTTCGGTCACGAGGCGACCCTGATTCAGCGTGAGGTGCAGGTCGAAGTCGTGGCCGTCGTCGAAGGCGTCGGCGATGCAGACCGTGGTGGTGCCGGGCAGCAGGGCGTGCAGGCCCTGACAGGCAGCAAGGCGCGCGTCGCGGTCAAGGGAGGACATCGCGTTTTCCAGCACGAGGATATCGGGCTTCTTCACCACCGCGCGGCAGACCGCCATGGGTTCGGAGATGACCGCGGGCAGGTTCGCACCGCCGAGCGGGACCGGCGTATCGAAGATGAGGGCGACGACAGTGTCTTGTTCACCGGCCTCGCGCAGGCAGGCGGCGACAAGGCTGCGGACCTCGTCGGCACGGGCGCCGGCGCTGTCCTTGATCTTGCCGAAGATCGCGTTTTCGAGAACCGAGAGCCCGGGCGCGTAGGTGTCGGGCGAAAAGGGCTGGAACAGGTCGGCAAGCTGTTCTTGCATGCGCGCACCATGGCTGCGGCGCAGATCGAGGATGCGCTCCTGCAATTCGACCGGGAAGGCCGGGCCGATCTGTTCGGCGGAAATGCTGAAGGGCACGATGATCAGCAGCGCGAGATCCTCGTCCGAGAGGGACTGGACGTCGCGCCAGCGGTCCGAGCGGATCAGTTCGACCGCCGCCTCGTAGGTGGCCGCATCAAGGCCCAGCGCGCCGAAGAGCGGATGGTCGGTGCCGTCGACGCCGAAGATGTGGCGCAGCATCTCGATCACGTCGCGCGACAGCGCGATGAGCGGCTCGGTGATCCCGATGTCGCGCAGCAGGCTGACGGCACCGCCCGGTTCGGCCAGAACCGTCCGGGTGATCGGGCGGAGCGGCGAGGCGAAGAGCAGGTTGTCGCCCACCGGAAGCGCCGGGTTGTAGCCTTCGGGATCGAGCCCATGGACATGGCGTTCGAGCTTGGCCTTTTTCAGCGCCGCCGCCACCGCTGGGCGGACCGAGACGATGGCGCGCGCCAGCGCGCTGTCGGAGCCCTGATCGGCCGGGCGCAGATCAAGCCCGCGCCGGAAGAGCGTGTCGGACATCCCGATCGCGTCGAGGATGCGCAGGAGCCACGCGCGCAGGTCGTCTTCGCTGTCGAAGCCCGCGACGCGGGGGTCGGTCCAGTCGGCACCAAGGGGATCGGCGCTGTTGCCCGCGAGAACCGCTGCGGTGCGATCGGGGTCTTGCGCATCGAAGGCGATGGGCTGGAATTTCAGCGGCATCAGCACGTTGTCGAGGAAGGTGCCCTTGAAGAGCACCGGCCGCGCAGTGACATGGCCGATGCGTCGGGCGACCACGGCCTGATGGAGTTCGTTGAACGGCTGGCCGCCGATCCTGATGCCGCCCTGCACCGGCAGCACTTCGCGCACGAGAGTTTCGGACAGCGCGCGGCGGTCTTCCTCGGACGGGGCGGTGACGCCGACGAAGGCGCCTTCGGGCAAGGTAGCGGTGATGTCTTCGATCACCGCGTTGCCGTCGGCGTCGCGCACCGTCACCCGCGACAGCTCTACCTCGCCCTTGAGTGGCCCGATGGTCCCGGCATCGCCGTCGAAGAGCCGATCGTCGATCATGCCCTCAGGCGCGAAGCGTTCCGCGATGGTGTCCCAGCGCACGGCCATGTCCTGAACCTGATTGTAATAGGCCAGAAGTTCCTTCCAGGGCGAGGCAATGTCCTTGTAGGCGGCCAGAGCCGCGACCAGCGCACCCACAGTGATCTCGCCCTTGATCGCGAGATAGCCGCCCACGGCGTAGAAGAAGAAGGGCGTCATCTGGTTGATGAAGTTGTTGAGAAACTTCATGAAGAATTTTTTCTGATAGATCTCGAACCGGATGAGGTAGAGCCGCCCCAGCCGGTCGGTGATCATCGAGAGCCGGTAGCGCCACCCGGCATTGGTGCGTAGCGTCGAGGCGCCCGCAGCGCTTTCGCCGATTTCGCCGGCAAGTGCGCGGACCTGAATGACGCGCTTCTTGTTGAGCTGGTTGATCTGGCGCTGGATACGGGGAATCAGCCACGCCTGCAGCGGGATCGTGATGCAGGCGGCAAGCCCGAACCAGAAGCTCTGCACGAAGAGAAAGCCGAGGATCGTGATCATCTGGCCCGCCTGCAGCACCGGCTGGCTGATCGCGTCGCCCATGAGCCCGCCCATCGGTTCGGCCTCGGCCGTGACCATGGAGACCAGTTCACCCTGGCTGGTGCGTTCGAAATAGGGCTGGGGGAAGCGCAGGATACGGCTGATGAGGGTGTACCGGAACCGCCGCAGCATGCGTTCCGCCAGAACGCCCTTCATCGTGTTGATCTTCATCTTCAGCAGGCCATGCGCCAGCACCGAGAAGAAGAAGGCGGCCGAGAGAATCGCCAGAAGCGTGACCTGATCGAAATCCCGCCCGAAGAAGGCAACCGGCACCGTATCGGGGTCGATGGCATCGTTGATGATGCGCTTGGGCAGTTCGAGCGTGAGGTAGAGCAGCGGAAAAAGCGTCGCCGTCACGGCGAGCAAGATCAGCTGGTCGCGACGGGAATACTTCCAAATGAATGAGAAAAGTGTGCGTTCTATGATTTTTTGCCCGCCTCGTGGGCGGCCCCCGTCCCGGATTCTTCGCGCTCTGGGTGGCGCGCCGCAACGATAGGCTGGGTTTCGGGTTGCAATCAATCACATGTGAACAAATATGTTGTGGCTCTATCTTTTGCGCAGATGATGTGCGCTGACCGGAGGCCCAAGGCGTGAACGAACTGACCCTGTCCGTGCTGGTCCTTCTGATCCTGTTCCAGATCAAGCACATGTTCGCCGACTATTTCCTGCAGACGCCCAAGATGCTGGCAGGACGTGGAGATTATCTGCACATGGGCCGGGCGCAGCATGCGCTGGTGCATATCGCGGGGTCGGCCTTGTGCCTTGTGATCGTGGGCACGCCGGGCTGGCTGTTCGCGGCGCTTCTGGCGGCCGAATGGGTGGTGCATTTCCACATCGACTGGGGCAAGGCGCGCTGGTCGGACATGCAGGGCCACACACCCGCCGACGCCGGCTTCTGGCGCGCGGCGGGATTCGACCAGGCGCTGCACCAGTTGACCTATATCGCGATGGTCTGGGTCTGGGTGGTGACGGCGGCCTGAGGTCGCGTCACACCGCGACGGAGGAGAGCAGGACCGTGACGTCCGTATCCACCCCGATGGTGGCTACCACTTCGGCCGTGTCGAAATCCAGAAGTTCGTAGATGTCGTAGGTCCGCCCCCCGGTGGAGACGAGCGCGTCTTCCGTGGCCGACCAAAAGAACCCGACATCTTCGAAGAGCTCAATTTCGTCGCCCGCATCGCCGAGGATCATCATGCTCTTGTCGAGCGGCCGGTCGAGGAGCGATTCCAGCAAGGTGTTGGCCGTGTCTGCGGAGGCTTCGATCACCTTGTCGGCCGACAGGAACAGGTTGTCGGTCTGGGCATTTTCGAAATCGAGCGTTTCGATGCTCTCGATCAGCAGGTCGTCGAGCAGGTCGGTGAGGAAGCCGCCGGTCCCGAAGGCCAGAACGTCCTGCCCTGCGCCGCCGTCGATGCGACTGCCAAGAAGGTCGACCTCGTTCACGATGATGCGGTCGTCGCCGCCGCCTGCGCGGATATCGTTGAAGTCGTCGCCGCCGATGATCGTGTCGTTGCCGTCGGTGCCGTAGACCCTGAATTCGGTGGCGGTGCCGCCGATGGTCTCGGCATTGCCGAAGCCGTCATCGGTGATGGTGCGCGCGCCGAGGTCGATCTCGAGGCCATCGCCGCCGCGGAAGTCGAGCCCGAAGACCCCCCCGATGCCGTTGAGCGTGTAGGTATCGACGCCGTCGCCTGCGCGCAGCGAGATGAAGCCGCCGAACGAATCGACCGTGAAGCTGTCGTCGAAGGCGGTGCCGATGATCTGCGCGAAATCGGCGTTCATCGCATTGGCGATGTCGATGATGGTGTCGGTGCCGTCCGGTTTGGACACCGTGCCAGTATTGCTCACGCCGTCGATATCGACCACAATGCGCCCGGCGAGATCGCCGTAGAAGATCGTATAGGCGCCGGAGAATGCGTCGGCGAAGCTGATCGTGTCTTCGCCCGCCCCGCCGATGACCACGTCGCCTTCGAAGGTGGCAAGGGAATTGTTGCCCGGATTCAGGAAGTCGTCCCCGGCCCCGCCGTTCAGGAAATCGTCGCCATCGCCTCCCAGCAGGGTGTCGTTGCCGTTGCCGCCTTCCAGCCGTTCGTTTGCCGCCGTGCCGATCAGACTGTCGTTCCCGGCCGTTGCCCGCACCCATTCGACGCCGCTGACCGTGTCGGTGAAGGCACCGGTGTTCGAGGTTCCCGTGACGGTGCCGGTGACAAGATTGGCGACGATGCCCGTCGCACCGCCGCTGTCATAACGGATCCGGTCAAAGCCGCCGCCGAGGTCGATGTCGTTGCTGCCCCCGGCATAGCGATAGGATTCGTTGGCGGACGACCCCGTCACCGTATCGTCGAACGAGGAGCCGTAAATCTCCCACACGGCAAGTGTCCCGCCATAGGTTTCGGCGTTGCCGAAACCGTCATTCGCGATGGTTCTTGTCTCAAGATCGATGTTGATGCCGTTGGTGGCATCCCGGAAGTCCAGACGCAGCTGGCCGGACCCGTTCAGCGTCAGGTCGTCGACGCCGTCGCTGATCCGCAGGCTCATCCATTGCTGTGCGGCGATGTTGAAGTCGAAAGTGTCGTCCCCGGCGGTTCCCTGAATGGCCAGACCCCCGGCCGCAAAACCGGCGAACATGGGGTTCGCGACATCGACGAAGGTATCCGTTCCGTCGGGTTTGACGGCAGATCCTGTGTTCGCCGCCCCGTCGATGGTGACCGAAACCGGCCCGGGAAGATCGTCGTAGAAGAGGGTCACGAAACCTTCGACCACGAACGAGAGGACGTAGGTATCGTTGCCCGAACCGGCGATGATGCTATCGTCTGCACCGGTGAAGGGATTGTTGTCGCCCGGGTTCAGGGTATCGTTCCCGTCCCCGCCGATCAGACGGTCACCGCCGTCGCCGCCAGCAAGGACATCGTCCCCTGCCCCGCCGATCAGAACGTCGTCGCCACCGCCGCCCAGCAGTTCGTCGTTGCCAGCGCCGCCTTCCAGTCGTTCATTTGTCGCGGTGCCGATCAGAGTGTCGTTCCCGGCCGTCGCCTGCACCCATTCGACGCCGCTGACCGTATCGGTGAACGCCCCCGTTTGCGATGTGCCCGTGACCGTGCCGGTGCCAAGATTGGCGAAGATGTCCGTCGCCCCGCCGCCGTCATACCGCAGGCGGTCAAAGCCGCCGCCAAGGTGGACCTCGTTGTTCCCTCCGAAGTATCGGTAGGATTCATCCGCTGACGACCCTGTCACCAGGTCGTCAAACCCGGAGCCGTAAATCTCGCGGACAGCGCGTGTTCCGCCATATGTCTCTTCATTGCCAAAACCATCATCCGCAATGGTTCTCGTACCAAGATCAACGTCGATCCCCTGCGTCGCATCCCGGAAGTCCAGACGCAGCTGGCCGGAACCGTTCAGCGTCAGGCTGTCGACGCCGTCGCCCATCCGCAGGCTCATCCATTGCTGCGCGGCGATGTTGAGATCGAAGGTATCCGCGCCCGAAGTTCCGAGCACGTTGAGACCCCCGGTCGTCCAACCGGCGATCATCGGGTTCGCGATATCGACGAAAGTATCGGTTCCGTCGGTCTTGATCGCGGACCCGGTACTCACCGCGCCGTCAATGGTGACGGAAATCGGTGCGGCAAGATCGCCGTAGAAGAGGGTGACAAACCCGGTGACCACGTCCGACAAGATGACGGTATCGTTGCCCGCGCCGGCAATGATAACATCCCCGTTGATGATGCCGACGCCCGCGTTGTCGCCCGGGTTCAGGACGTCGTTCCCATCCCCGCCGTTCAGGAAATCCTCGCCATCGCCGCCCAGCAGGATGTCGTCCCCATCGCCGCCGGTCAGCCTGTCATCACCCGCGAAGCCGAAGATCACGTCGTCGCCGCCCGCGCCGTCGATCGTGTCGGCGAAGTCGCTGCCGAACAGAAGATCGGGACCCGCATCGCCCGTCAGCGTCTGAGCCGTGGCCGCCTTGGCCAGCAGTTCGGTGGTGAAGAGCGTCACCTCGGCGGTCGAGGGATCGCCGTTCAGGTCGTATTGGACGGTGACGTTGAAGCGGTTTTCTTCACCCAGCAGCGCCTCGATCCCCGCGATGGCGGCGAAGGGCAACTGGTAGTTCAGCCCGTCGGTGGTGAGCGCCGGATTGGTCTGGTTCGCGATCACGCCCAGATCCACGCCATCGGCGATCAGCTGGACCGACAGGCCGATGAGTTCGGAATTGAAGATCGGCGTCTCGCTCAGCGCGGCCAGAAGGTCGGTCGCCGAGGTCAGTGTCGTGTAGTTCGTGCCGACGGCGGGCACCGGATCGCTGTCGACCTCGGTCAGGTTTGCGCCGTCCACGTTGCTGCCGATGGCGAAGGCGTCGATGTCGACCGTATACATGTTGGTGGTGACATTCGTCAGGCTGGCCAGCGCGTTCCGCCATTCGGAGGCCGCCACTGTCGGGTTGCCGTCGGTGATGAAGAAAAGGTAGTTCGTCTCGCCCGTGGGCTGGGCGTCGAAGAAGGTCTCGGCCGAGTTGAACGCGGCGGTCCAGTTGGTCGCAAGTCCGGCAGCGTAGGGCAGCGCCCGGACATCCGCGCCGATGGTCGGCGATTGCAGGTCATAGGTGAAGGACTGGGACCCGACGTCAAAGGAGATGATCTGCACATCGACCTGGGTTTCGCTGCCCGCGAACTGGGTGGCGAGCGTTTCGAGCGCATCGGCCACTGCGTTGACCATCACCGTCCATTGGGATGCCCCGATGCTGCCCGAACTGTCGAGCGCGAAGGAGATGTTGATCGCGTTGCCGGCGACGGGGTCGACCTCGATCACGAGGCTGCCGGCGGGGACTTCGGGCGTCGCCTCGGTCGAAATGCCGATGGCGATGGGCCTTGTGTCGCCGGTGGTGCCGGAATTTTCGACCTCGATGTTGACGGTGCCGGTGGCGGTGCCGCCGTTGCCGTCGCTGACATCGTAGGTGAAGCTGTCGGTGCCGAGGAAGCCTTCATCGGGGATGTAGTCGAAGGTGCCGTTGGGGTTGACCGTCAGGATGCCGTTCAGGGGCAGCGTGCCCGCCGAGAAGGTCAGGTCGTCGCCTTCGACGTCAAAGGCGGCAAGCGTGTCGCTGAAGACCGTATCCTGCTGCGCCTCGATCAGGGTCTCGAACGGCACGATCGGGGCGTCGTTGGTGCCGGTGACCGTGATCGTGATGGCATGTGTCGTGAACGCGCCTTCCGGGTCGCTCACCTCGAGGTTGAAGACGTCCGTCACCTGTTCCCCGACGCCAAGCGGGTCGGCCGCCGCCTGATTGAGCGTATAGGTCCATGCGCCCGAGGCCAGCAGCACCAGTGACCCATACGTGCCGGTGGCGGGCGAGGTCAGGGTGAACGTCACCCCGTCGCCATCGACGTCGTCGGCGGTCAGCTGACCCGAGGCGGTCGCGTTTTCGGACCCTTCGGTCACGGCGCCTGCGCTTTCGGCGGGATCGCTGATCACTTCGGGCGCGTCGTTCACGCCGGTGATCGTGATGACCACGAGCTGGTTACTGGACAGGTCGACCGGGGTCACGACGAACTGGTCGGTCGCGCTGTCGCCGGTGCCCAGCGACTGGATCGCGGCGTCTTCGCTGTCGAGGATGTATGTCCAGGTGCCGTCTGGAAG
This sequence comes from Aestuariivita sp., assembly GCA_018401465.1. GTDB lineage: Bacteria > Pseudomonadota > Alphaproteobacteria > Rhodobacterales > Rhodobacteraceae > JAGYKE01. Next base: position 1,364,507 of record JAGYKE010000004.1, on the reverse strand, counting down.
AATGCTGAACGCGCCGTATGTGCCGGCCTGTTCGACGACCTCGAGCACCTGAGCCTCTCCGGTGTCGGGGTCATCCACGGTGACCGTGCCGGTGGCGGGCTCCTGGGCGTCTTCCTCGATGCTGCCGGTCAGATCGCCGCCCAGCACCGCGGCGTCGTTGCGGCCGATGATGGTGATGACCACGTCTTCGGTCGCCGTGCCGTCGGCCGACGTGACGCTGAAGCGGTCTTCCAGTTCCTCGCCTTCGGGCAGCGCGTTCACCGCCGGGTTCGCGTCGTCAAGCGTGTAGGTCCAGGCGCCGTTCTCGCTGACCTCGAAGCTGCCATAGGTGGTGGTGCCGGTGTCGGCGATCAGGCCGTTTTCGCCGGTATCGGGATCATCCACCGTGACCACGCCCGAGACGAAGCCGAAGGTATCCTCTTCGATCTGGCCCGTGAGCCCGTCGGTCAGGACAGCCGCGTCGTTCACGCCGGTGATGGTGATCACCACATCCTCGAAGGCGGTGCCGTCGGCCGAGACGATGGGGAAGCGGTCCTCCAGCGTGTCGCCCGGGGCGAGCGCCTGAACCGCTTCGATGGTGTTTTCCAGCACGTAGGTCCAGTTGCCCGCCGCGTCGATATCAAACGTGCCGAAGCTGCCCGATGTGCCGGTCTGCGGGACGACTTCGGCCTCTCCGGTGTCGGGGTCGGTGACGTCGATCTTGCCGGTCAATGCGGCGACTGTGTCTTCCGCGATTTCGCCCGACAGAACGCCGCCCAGCGTGGCGCCGTCATTCGTGCCGGTGATCGTGACGACAACATCGTCGGTCGCAGTCCCGTCGGTCGAGGTGACGGAGAAGCTGTCCTGCAGCGTGGCACCTGCGGGCAGGGCATCGACATCCGCATTCGCGTTGTTGAGGACGTAGGTCCAGTTGCCCGCCGCATCGACGCTGAACGTGCCGTAGGTGCCCACCACTTCGGTCCGTGCCTGCACGCCGTCTTCGCCGGTGTCGGGGTCGATCACGGCGATGACACCGGAGGTCGAGAGCGCATCATCCTCGGTCACGTCGCCGGTCAACCCGCTGTCGATGGTGGCGGGGTCGTTGACGCCGGTGATGGTGATCGCGATCTGTGCCCAGCCAGTGCCATCGGTCGAGGTGATCTCGAAGAAATCGGAAAGCTGGTCGCCCTGCGGCAGGGCCTGCACATCGGGGTTGGTGTTGTCGAGGCTGTAGGACCAGTTGCCCGCCGCATCGATGCTGAAGCTGCCGTAGTTGCCCGCGGTGCCGGTCTGCGGCTGCAGCTCGGCTTCGCCTTCGTCCGCGTCGAAGACGGTGACCTGCCCGGTGACCGGGGCCGTTGCGTCTTCGAGAACCTCGCCGCCGGTCGTGCCGACGATGAACGCGCCGTCATTCGCCCCGGTGATGGTGATGGTAACGGTCTGATCCACCGTGCCGCCCGCTTCGTCGGTGAAGGTGACGGTGTAGGTCTGGGCGAGTTCCTCGCCTTCGCGGAGGAAGTCGATCTCGGCGGGATCGACGGTGAAATCCCAGATCAGGATACCGGCGCTGCCGCCTTCGGGCCCCGCGCTGGTGAAGCCGGTCCCGTCGATGGTGAAGGTGCCGACATAACCGGGACCGCCCGGGATGAAGGCGGCGGTGTGGGTGCTGCCATCGTCGAGGTCGGAGACGGCGATCTCGCCGCTGGCGGAATAGGTGCCGTCGCCTTCTCCTCCACCTTCGCCTTCGCCGTCGCCTGCGAAGAGTTCCCCTTCGCCGGAGCCATCGGGCGCTTCGGACAGGAAGCCAGCGGCATCGGCCGACACGATCACGGGGGCGTCGTTTTCGCCGGTGATGGTGATGGTGAAGGCCTGCGGCGCCGAGGTGTTGTTCGCCGTGCCACTGTCATCCTGTGCCGTGACCGTGCCGGACAGGACGAGCGAGTGGCCTTCGTTCAGGCGGTTGATTGCCGGGTTCGGTGTGATTGACCATGTGCCGTCCGGGTTGACTGTCAGGCTCGCGATGACTGTTTCGGCATCACCCGGGCGCAGGCCGAAGGGGCTGCCCGGAAAGTCGGGAACAGGGTCGCCTTCGGGGCCGAACAGTTCGACCGTGAGGGGGGTGAAGGCGACGCCGACATTGTCGCCCGCGTCCGGGTCCGTCACGGTGACGGTGCCGGAGAGCGTCGTTTCGGTTTCACCCGCGACATCGGTTTCGGAGAAGGCCGCATCGACTGCGGTGCTGCTGATCACCGGCGCGTCGTTCGCCCCGCTGATCGTGATGGTGACGACCTGCGTGACTGCGGCGCCGTTGGTGTCCGTCGCCGTGGCGGTGAAGGTCTCGGTGACCTCCTGACCTTCGGCCAGCCCGTCCGCCAGCGCGTTGTCGAGCGTGTAGGTCCAGCCGCCCGCCGCGGCGATGGCGAAGCTGCCGTAGGTGCCGGGGGCCGAACCCGTCCACGCGACGCCATCGCCCTGATCCACGTCGGCAGCGGCAAGCGTGCCGGTGGAGGTGGTGACCGCGTCATCCTCGGTCACGGCTCCGGCGGCGTCTGTGGCGCTGCTGGTGACGACGGGCGCGTCGTTCGCGCCCCTGATCGTGATGGTGACGTCCTGCGTGACTGCGGCGTCGTTGGTGTCGGTCGCTGTGGCAGTGAAGGTCTCGATGACCTCCTGACCTTCGGCCAGCCCGTCCGCCAGCGTGTTGCTGAGCGTGTAGGTCCAGCCACCCGCCGCGTTGATCACGAAGCCGCCATAGGCGCCGGGGCCAGAGCCGGTCCATGTCACGCTGTCGCCCGCATCGGGGTCGGTCGTGGTCAACTGGCCAGTGGTGGTGGTGACCTCGGAGTCCTCGGTCACCGCGCCGGCGACGTCGGAGGCCGCGCTGGTGACGACGGGGGCGTCGTTCGCCCCGGTGATCGTGATGGTGACGAATTCCGACACGGTGGCGCCGTTATTGTCGGTGATTTCGACCAGATAGACCTGTTCGACGGTATCGCCTTCGGCGAGGGCGTCGATCTCGGCCTCGTCGACCGTGAAGGTCCAGGTCAGGCTGGCTTCATCGGGGACGTTGGCGGGCACGCCGAAGCTGCCCACATAGCCTTCGCCCTGCGGGGTGGCCGTGGCGGTGAGGCTTGCTTCGGCATCGGCGTCGCGGACGGCGATGTCGCCCGTCACTTCATGCGTGGTCAGGCCGCCCGTGCCTTCGGTGATGTCGCCCGTGGTGTCGGCGAAGTCGATCACGGGGGCGTCGTTTTCGCCGGTGATCGTGATGGTGAAGGGCTGCGGGTCGGAGGTGTTGTTGGCCGCGCCGCTGTCGTCCTGCGCCGAGACACTGCCGCTGTAGATCAGCGTGTAGCCTTCGGGCAGGCCATCGAAGAGATCGGAGGGGCTGAGCGACCATGTGCCGTCAGCGTTGAGCGTCAGAAGAGCGCGCAGGTCGGCTGCGTCGGATTCGGAGATGATGTCGGGGACAGGCTGGCCGTCGTCGTCGCGCACCTCGACCGTTACGGGGCCATAGACGAAGGCAATGCCGTCGCCGTCGACATCCGCAGCGGTGAAGGTGCCACCCGTCGCCGGGGCCGTGGCCATGAAGGCCGAGAATGGCGCGAAGCCCTCTTCTTCAGGGACGACGTCGGATTCGGCGAATATGGTGTTGACCGGATCGCTGGTGACCTCCGGCGTGTCGTTCACCGCCGCGACCTCGACCGTCACGGTGGCGATGGCGCTGCCGCCCTGGCCGTCGGTGACCCTGACCGTGAAGGCGTCGGTGCCGTTGAAGTTCTCGTCCGGAGTATAAGCCCAAGTGCCGTTCTCGAGCACCGCGGCAAACCCGTTGGCCGCGCCAGTTTCGAGCGCGTAGGCGAGCGTGTCGCCGTCCACGTCAGTCGCGGCAACGGTCCCGAAGAGGGGTGTGTCCTCGGCCGCTGCCGCGCCGCTGTCGGGCAGGACCGGGTCATCGTTGACGGGGGTGACGATCACCTCGACCGTGCCGGTATCGGTGTTGCCGCGGGAATCGGTCACGCGGTAGGTGAAACTGTCGGTGCCGTTGAAATCAGGATCCGGCACGTAATTGAAGGTGCCGTCGGGGTTCAGTGTTACCTCGCCATTGGCGGGCGGCGTGTCGAGTTCGAAGGTGGCAGCGGTTTCCCCGGCGTCGATCACGCCCGCAACGGGTGCGCCTTCCTCGCCCTGACCTGCGTCCTCGGGGCCGGTCACGACAAGGTCCACTGCCCGGACCGGGGGGAGGATGGGCGGGGTTTCGTCGGGTCCGGCGTCGGTCGTGCCGCCACCGCCGTCGCTGCCACCTTCCCCGTCTTCCACGGGCGGGGGCGGCGGGAGGGGTTCGTCTTCGGTGTCGAGATCGGGGCCTGCGCCGTCCTCTTCCAGTTCGGCGGGGCCATCATCGACGGGCGCGGGGGCCGAGGGCAACGTGACAAAGGTTTCGCCCTGAGCGACGCGCGTCGCGGCGATTTGGAAGGCCGCAACCGCGTCGGCAATCAGGAGGCTGTCCGAGGCGTCGTCGGCGGACGTGCGTTCGACCTCGCGCGTCTGGCCGTCGGCGGAAGAGACGATCCACTTGCTGTCAGTCGAGGTGATGGTGGCGATCAGGTTGCCATCGAGATCGCGCAGTTCGACCTGACCCAATCCGCCGTCGGGGTCGCGGGTCAGCGTCACCTCGGTCACGGCGATGCCATTGTCGAGCTGGATGCGCACGATCACCGTGGTGCCGCGGATACCCATGGTGGCCGAGGGTGTCGTCACATCCATGCCACCGGTCTGGGCGACCTGCCCCGCGATGAAGACGAAGCCGCCCTGCACGAGGCTGAAGCCCGCGCTGTTGTCGGTGCCGTTGGGGTCATAGACCAGTTCGTCGATGACCATGCGGCTGGAGGCGGCAAGCGTGAAGATCGTGCCGTCGGCGAAGGTGAGCGAGAGCGCACCGTCGCCGTCCGTTTCCACCACGTCGCCCTGGAAGATCTTCATGCCCACGGCAAGCGTCTCGACCGTGCCGTCGGTGCGCTGGACGCGCGCACCGCCTTCGGTGGTTTCCACCTGTCCGATGGGTTCGCCGCCGCGCGCGCCGCCGATCTGGGCGTACTGCCCGGGCGCTTCGGGCCCGGCGAGGCGGGCGACGGTCGCGCCGCGCAGCACCGCGCCATCAGGAGCGAAGAGGTCGGCGGGCGGGTTCGCGCGGAAGTAATCGAGGATGCGCAGATCGGCATGGCCGTCATTGCGCAAGATCAGGTCGCGCCCGTCGCGGAGGAATTCGGCATCGAAGAGAAGCGGCGCGTCGGGGACAACCAGTTTTCCGTCACCGGAAGACAGTAAGACCGTATCAGTGGAGGTCGCAGCGGATTGGTAAAAATCCTTCAGGGACATGAACCTCATTCCCTTGGAAAACACAACAAGGCTGGATTAGCCTGCAAAAAACCCAGTTCAATGTTTACAAGTTGTGGCAGATTTGAAAATCCGTTCCACCTTTTTCCACATCCATGACGGGAAAATCTGTCGGATATGCCCGAATCCGGCGATTTCGGGGCGCTTCGGGCGGGCGGCCCGCCTCTGTCGGGCCTGCGAATCGCCGTGGACGCGGTGCCGCACATGAAGGATTGGTTCGGCAGATGGATCGGCTGGGTCCGGGTGGTGGCCTTTCTGGGCGTATTGTTCGGGCTGGTGATCCGTGTGGGCGACCCCGTCCCGGTCGAGGCGCTGCGCAATGCGGCGTTCGATTTCTACCAGCAGATCAAGCCGCGCGAGGCGGTGCCCGTTCCCGTCGCCATCCTCGACATCGACGACCGCAGCCTCGAGGAGCTGGGCCAATGGCCCTGGCCGCGCAACCGCGTGGCCGAGATGGTGCGCGCGGCGACCGCAGCCGGGGCGGTCGCCATCGCCTTCGACGTGGTCTTCGCCGAACCCGACCGGCTGTCGCCCGCCCAGATCGCGGCCGACAACCCGAACCTGCCGCCCGATCTGGTGATCCGGCTTCGGAGCATGGCGGACAACGACCGCATCCTCGCCGATGCCTTCGCCGCGTCGCGCGTCGTCGTCGGACAGACCAGCGTGCGCACTTTCGAGGCGAACCGCGAGGAAAAGCGCGAGATGCGCGAGGTGGCGCATGCCTTCATCGGCGGCGACCCGATGCCCTTCCTGCAGCGCTTTCCGGACGTGGTGCAGAACCTCGACGTGCTGGAAGACGCGGCCAGCGGGCGCGGCGTCTTCAGCGTGCGGCCCGATCCCGACGGCGTCTATCGCCGCGTGCCCCTTGTGATGCTGGTGCAGGACAAGGTGCGGCTGGGCCTTTCGCCCGAACTGCTGCGGGTGGCGACGGGGGGCGAAGCCTTCGCGGTGCGGGTGAACGAGGCCGGGATCGAAGGCGTCGTCGTCGCGCGCCAGCTGGTCGAGACGGCCAGCGACGGCACGGTCTGGCCCTATCTGTCGCCGTCGTCGCGGGCGCGCTATGTCTCGGCCGCCGACCTGATCGGGGGCACGGTGCCGCCGGGGCGGCTGGCGGGGCATCTGGTGCTGGTGGGCACGTCGGCCATCGGGCTCGAGGATTTCCGGGCGACGCCGCTGGGCGTGGCCATGGCGGGGGTCGAGATTCACGCCCAGCTTCTGGAAAACATCCTCACCGGCACGCTGCTGGTGCGGCCCAATTATGCCATCGGGGCGGAACTGGCGATCACCTTCCTGCTGTGCCTGCTGGTCATCATCTTCGCGCCGAACCTGTCGGGGCAGGTTTTGATCGGGTCGTCGCTGGTGCTGCTCACGGGATATATGGCGCTGTCGTGGAATCTCTTCGCCACCGACCGGATCCTGATCGACCCGACCTTCCCGGTGCTCTCGGCGCTCTTGACGGTCATGTTGATCTCGACCGTGAACTACCTGCGCGAGGAGCGCCAGCGCCGCCAGATCCGCAGCGCCTTCGGGCAGTATGTGTCGCCCGCGCTGGTCGAACAGCTGTCGCGCAACCAGCGCGAGCTGCAGCTGGGCGGCGAGACGCGGGACCTGACGCTGCTGTTCAGCGACGTGCGCGGCTTCACCGCTATCGCCGAGGCGTTCAAGGACGACCCCGAAGGGTTGACCCAGCTGATGAACCGCTTTCTCACCGTGCTGTGCGACGGGATCATGGCGACGGGCGGCACGATCGACAAGTTCATGGGTGACGCGGTCATGGCGTTCTGGAACGCGCCGCTGGATCACCCCGATCACGCGGCCTCGGCCTGCGCCGCCGCGCTGCGGATGCGCGCCGACATCGCCGCGCTGAACGAGGTGCGCGCGGCCGAGGAAGGCGGCGACGCGCACCGGCTCAACGTCGGGATCGGGATCAACACGGGCACCTGCGTCGTGGGCAACATGGGCAGCAAGACGCGCTTCGACTACACGGCGCTGGGCGATCCGGTGAACGTGGCGTCGCGGCTCGAGGGGCAGTCGCGCTATTACGGGGTGGACATCATCCTGGGGTCGGCCACGGCGACGGCGGTGGGCGAACGTTTCGCGGTATTCGAGCTGGACCGGGTGCGGGTGGTGGGCAAGGCACTGCCCGAGACGATCTTCGCCCTGCTCGGCGACGCGGCGACGCGGGCCGACCCGGCCTTTCAGGCGCTCTGCGCCGCGAATGCCGCCATGCTGCGCGCCTATCGCGCCCGCGACTGGGACGGGGCGGACGCCGGGCTGGCGCAGGTGCGGGCGATGATCGTGAACGCGGGCCTGCCGCTGTCGGCCTATTGCGATCTTTACGCGACCCGCATCGCCGATCTGCGCGCGACCCCGCCGGGCGAGGACTGGGACGGCGTCTTCTCGTCCACGAAGAAATAAGGCTCAGCGTTCGCGCAGCGCCTCGGACTGGGCGCGCAGGAGCGGCTTGGCGAGATAGGACAGCACCGTCTTTTCTCCGGTCTGGATGTCCACCGTGGCGACCATGCCGGGGGTGATGGGCAGGGGGTTGTCAGAGGTGCCGAGATAGGATCGGTCGGTGCGCACGATGACCTGGAAGAATTCCGCCCCGTCCGCACCTTGGATCGTGTCGGCGCCGATGCGCACCACCTCGCCTTCGAGCGCGCCGTAGAGAAGATAGTCATAGGCCGTGATCTTGACTGAGGCGCGTTCGCCGGTGCGCACGAAGGCCACGTCGCGTGGGCCAAGGCTCGCCTCGATCAGCAGGCTGTCATCGGCGGGCACGATTTCGGCGATGGCCGCGCCGGGCTGGACCACGGCGCCCAGCGTCTGCACCGACAGCCGGTTGACCGTGCCGCGCACAGGGGCGCGCAACTGGGTGCGGGCGACGCGGTCTTCGGCCGCGCGCAGCGCCTCGCGCGTCACGGCCAGGTCCTGCTGAAGCAGCGCGGCGCGCTGCCGGGCGGTCAGCACATAGGCGGAGCGCGCCGCGTCGATCTGGTTTTCCGCCTCGGCGATGGCGGCGTCGAGACGCGCCTCGCCCGCTTCGTTCACGGCGAGATCGCCGGTCAGTTCGGCCATCCGCGACTTGAGCCGCATCAGTTCGATCCGGGGGACAAGGTTGCGGTTCACCATGTCTTCGGTCAGCGCGATTTCCTCGGTCAGCGGCGCGATGATCTCGCGCGTCCGCTGGCGCAGCGCGAGAAGTTCCTCGCGTTCGCTGCGGCGCTGGCGCAGCTGGTCGGCCAAGACCTGGAGTTCCTGGGCCAGCTGTTCGCGGCGCGCGAAGAAGACCTGGCGTTCGGCCTCGACCATGAGAGGGGCGTCGCGGGCGAGGTCTTCGTCGAAGTCGACGGTTTCGGCAAAGGCGATCTCGGCCACGAGCCGGGCGAGTTCGGCGCGGATCGCGCTGTTGCGTTCGATCAGTTCGCCGCGTTCAGCGCCGAAGCGGGTGTCGTCGATGTCGATCAGCACGTCGCCCGCATCGACAAGGTCGCCTTCGGCCACGCGGATGGCGCGCACGATGCCGCCTTCCAGCGTCTGGACCACCTGAACCTGCTGGGACGGGATCACGCGGCCGGGCGCGCGGGCAGATTCCTCGATCCGGTGGGTAGCGGCCCAGGCGACGAAGGCCCCGAGGCCAAGCGCCACGAGAAGGAGCAGCCGCCAGAGCCCCGGCGCATCGACACCGGCGCGCGCGGCGCTGATGTCGTTGGCGAAGTCGTCCTCGATCCGGTTGCCGAACATGCGTTCAGTCCCCGCCCTTGGGGGTCTGGCGGTCAGCCAGACGGGCAAGCACCTCTTTCGCGCTGCCATCAAGCACGACGCGGCCTTCGTCGATCACCACGATGCGTTTCGCGATGGCGGCAAGCGAGGGACGGTGCGTGCACAGGATCAGGCCCGTGCCGGCCGCGTTCAGCGCGGTGAGGTGGCGGGCGATGTCGCCTTCCATCCGCTGGTCCATTGCGGAGGAGGGTTCGTCGAGGATGAGGAGTTTGGGCTGCCGCAGGATAAGCCGGGCCAGCGCAAGGCCCTGCCGCTGCCCGCCCGAAAGACGCATGCCGCGTTCGCCCACGAAGGTCTCGAGCCCGGCGGAAAGCGAGGTCACGAACGGGTCCATCCCCGCCATGGCGAGCGCGTCGCGCATCTGGGCGTCGGTGGCGTCGGGCGTGCCGAGGCAGAGGTTTTCGCGCAGAGTGCCGGTGAAGACATGCGGTTCCTGCGGCAGGTATCCGATGCCGCGGCGCAGGCTGGCAGTGTCATATTGCGCCAGCGCCACACCGTCGATCAGGACCGACCCGCTGTCGGGCACGATCAGCCCGGTGGCAAGTTTGCCGAGCGTCGTCTTGCCCGCGCCGACCCGGCCCAGAAGCGCGACAAGTTCGCCCGCGCCGACGGTCAGGCTGAAATCCTTCAGGACCGGCACCTGCTGGCCAGGATAGGTCATCGTGACCTGCCGCAGGTCGAGCGCGCCCTTGGACACTTCCAGATCCGAGGTGACGGTGGGCCCGGATTCCGACGGCAGGCGCATGAAGCTGTTGAGCGCGCCAAGCGCGCGGAAGGCATATTGCGCGCGGAAGATCGTCTGCGCGATGGCACCCAGCGGCGCAAGGACGCGGCCCGCGAGGATGTTCGCGGCGATCAGCCCGCCGATGGTGATGAGCCCGTCCGACACAAGGAACACGCCCCAGACGATCAGGATCACGCTGACCGACTGCTGCACGAGCATGGTGCCGTTGGTGGCAAGGTTCGACCAGACCCGCGTGCGCCCGCTGATCCGCGCCGAGGCGGCGACGGCATTTTCCCATTCGCGCTGCATCGTGGGTTCGGCGCCGAGGCTTTTGACGGTTTCGACGCCGGACAGCGCCTCGATCAGCACGACCTGTCGGCGGGTGCCGATGCCCTGCGCCTGCGCCGCGGACTTGCCCAAGGGCGCCTGCGCCACCAGCGCGAGCACAAGAACGACGGGCACCGCCAGAAGCGGCACCAGCGCCAGCGGGCCGACGATGAGGTACAGCACCCCGATGAAGACGCCGATGAACAGAAGGTCGATCACGGCGACGACGCTGGCCGAGGTGAAGAAGTCGCGCACCGTCTCGAAATCACGGATGGTGTTGGCGATGGCGGCGGCCCCGCCCGGTCGGTCGAGCAGGCGCACGTTCATCGCCTGCCGGAAGAGCGTCGCCGCGACCTTGAGATCGACGCGCTGGCCGACCCGTTCGATCAGCGCCACGCGCAGGCTGCGCAGCAAAAGTTCAAGGCCCAGCGCCAGCGCGACCCCGATCGCCAGCGTCCAGAGCGTGACGAAGGCAAGGTTCGGGATGACCCGGTCATAGACGTTCATCACGAACAGCGGCAGCGCCAGCGCCAGCACGTTGAGGCAGAGCGCGGCGACCAGCACCTGCGCCCAGACCGCGCGGTTGGCGCGCACGATGGCCCAGAACCAGTGGCCCTTGGGCACCGCGTCGCGCAGCCCGGGGTCAAGCCGCGAGGTCACGCGGTCTTCGGCCTGCGTGACCAGAAGGATGCCGGGCACAAGCGTGCGGCGCAGCGCGCGCAGGGGCAGTTCCGTTTCGATCCCGCCCGCGGCCATGTCGATCACGGTGGCGATGCGGCGGCGGCCGTCGCAGGCGACAAGGATCAGCGGCGCAGCACCCTTACGGAAGAGCACCGCGGGCAGCACCACGGGGTCGAGCGCGGCCGGGTCACGCCGGACAAGCCGGGACTTGAGGCCCACCGCGTCAAGCGCGCGGCCCAGCATCTGCGGATCGGTGAGGTCGGCACCCTGCGGCAGCCGCGCCGCGACCGCTTGCATGAGCGCGGTGCGCCCCATGCGGCGCGCGAACCACGCGACGATGGCAAGACCCGCGTTTTCGGGCCGGGGCGTGGTCCGCCCCGCCCCGCCCAGCGAGACGACCTTGCCCGCATCTGCGGGCGCGGCGGTCATTCCAGCGGCTCGATCGCGATGTTGAAGACAGAATTTGTGCGACTGCGCGCCTTGCCCTCGAACCCGGGTTCCAGCGCGATCTGGCTGGCGGGAACGTCGAAATGCGCGGCAAGGCGGCTTTGTGCGGCCAGCACGCGATAGCCGCTGAAGGCGACGGCGGCTTCCGAGCTGACATGTTCGAATTCAACGTTGAAGCGCGCACGCTCCACTTCGAGAAGGTCGAGAAGCGTGCGCTTGGCGGCTTCGAATTCCTCGCCATAGACATCGACAAGGGCGCGGTTCACCGCAAGCTGGCGATGCAGCTGGGCGTTGCGTTCCATGTTGCTGTGCAGGCTGTTCCAGGCGCGGCCCGCCAGTTCCCGCACGTCGCGCGCGGCGGTGTCGCGGTCGAACGATGCGGCATAGCTGCGCTGTGCCAGCGCATTCGCCTCGGCCACCCGGCCGCCCTGATAAAGCGTCCAGTTAAAGCTGAGGCCCACGAATTCATCACGCCGGTTCCCGAAGGACCCGTTGCGGTTGTCGCCCGCCGAGACGCCGGCATCCAGCGTCACGCGCGGGCTGCGCGCGGCCAGCGTCGCATCGCCCTGCGCGCGCACCTGATCGATGCGCGCCTGCGCGCTTTGCACGCGGTAGCTGTTGGCGACGGCAACGGCGGTGAGATCGTGGAGCGACCCGGGTATCTTGGGCCGGGTCAGCGACATCGCGCCTTGCGGCAACCGGCCGATCACGCGTTCATAGCGGATGACCGCGTCGCGCAGCGCGCGCTGGATGTCGAGTTTCGCCAGACGGGCGGCGCCGATGCGGTCGTCGATCGTCAATTCGTCGCTGACCGGCAGGCGCCCGGCTTCGACCAGATCGCTGACCTGGCGGCCGATCTGGATATGCTTGGCCAGATTGCGTTCGGCCACGGCCAGAAGCGCCTGATGGCGGTAGACGTCAATGTAAGCCTCGGTCGCGTTGAGCGCCATGGTTTCGGACGCGTCGAGCAGATCGAAGATGCTGGCGTCAAGCCGCGCGGCTTCGGCATAGACGCGGTTGGCGCGGCGGAAGCCGTCGAACAGCACAAGGCTGGCGCGCAGGCCAAGCTGGCGGCGGGTCTTCCAGATGTCGTTGTCTGTGACGGCGAGCGATCCGGGATCGTCGACCGACTGGCGGCCGATATCGCCGAACACATCGACCGTGGGTTCGAAATCGGCGCGGCGCTGCATCAGTTCAAAGGCGGTGGCGCGCATTTCGGCGCTGCGGGCCTTGATCGCGGGCGAGGTGGTCAGGGCGTGACGCACGGCATCGCGGAGGCTTTCGGCCGCAACAGGTGCGGCGACGCCGCAGATCAGGACCGCTGCGCAGAAGGCTAGGGCAATCTTTCTCATCAATCCCCTCGTGCCGATCTTGTGGATGGCATTCGAATCCCGAACCACACGGGGAGTTTACCCCTGAAAGTTTAATGTTAACAGCACCCGGTGCCGCCATGCGGGTGTCCGGGTGCGCAATCGTTACCTAACTGCCGCGAAAACTGACAGGATTCGGTAAAGAAGTCTTCAACTTTTCATTGAACAATTTGCACGCACTCGCGCGACTGTCCCCGATGTGGAAACAATCAAGGCGAAATCGGCGCGCCGCGCTTGATCGTGCGCAAGACGACATTGGTCTGGGCGCTGGCCACGGCAGGCAGCCGGAAAAGAAATTCCTCGAGAAACCGGTTGTATCCGTCGATATCGCGGGTGAGCACGCGTAGGTGGTAGTCGGCTTTTCCGGTGGTTGCGTAGCATTCCTGCACTTCGGGGCAGGTTTCGACGGCGCGGATGAAATCAGTCAGATTCTCGCGTTCGTGACGCACGAGATGGACATGGACGATGGCCTGGAACCCCAGCCCCACGGCGGCGGGGTTCACCTGCGCGGCGTAGCGGTCGATCACGCCCGCGTCTTCGAGCGCGCGGACGCGCCGCCAGCAGGCCGAGGCGGACATGCCCACCCGTTCCGCCAGATCGGCGTTCGAGATGCGGCAGTCGGATTGCAGAGCGGCGAGGAGGCGCAGGTCGGCGTCGGACAGGGTCATGATGGAATTTCTTATCACAATTTTCAAAAATATGGCACGATTATTCGCAATATAATCGCAGTAAGGTCAATATGGAAGGAGTTTTCAGGTGCACCCGGGTATTTTTTACCTGAAGCCGACATGCCCGGACCGCAGGTGCCATCCGATGACACAACTGACCCCCGATTTCACGACCTACCGTCTGGAAGACCGCTATGACCGCAACGATGGCCGCGTGTTCCTGACCGGAACGCAGGCGCTGGTGCGCATCCTGTTCGACCAGGCGCGGCGCGACCGGGCGGCGGGGCTGAACACCGCCGGGTTCGTGTCGGGCTATCGCGGGTCGCCGCTTGGCGGGCTGGATCTGGAGATGTGGCGCGCGAAGAAGCGCCTTGCGGCGGATCGCATCACATTCATGCCCGCGGTGAACGAAGACCTGGGCGCGACCGCCGTTCTGGGCGCACAGCAGGCGCATCTGGACCCCCATGCGCAGGTCGAGGGCGTCTTTTCCATGTGGTACGGCAAGGGCCCCGGCGTCGACCGGTCGGGCGATGCGCTCAAGCATGGCAATGCCTATGGCTGCGCGCCGAAGGGCGGCGTGCTGGTGGTGGCGGGCGACGACCATGGTTGCGTGAGTTCCTCCATGCCGCACCAGTCGGACGTGGCCTTCATGGCGTGGTTCATGCCCACGCTGAACCCGGCATCCGTGGAAGAATACCTGGCCTTCGGGGAATGGGGCTTCGCACTGTCGCGGTTCTCGGGGACGTGGGTCGGGTTCAAGGCGATCTCGGAAACCGTCGAATCGGGCCGGTCGGTGCAGCTGCAGCCCGACCGCGATTTCGTGTGGCCCGAGATCGACCTGCCCCCCGGCGGGCTTCACGTCCGTCTCGCCGACCTGCCCAGCCCGGAAATCGAGACGCGAATCGCCCACAAGCTGCGCGCGGTGCAGGCCTTTGCCGAGGTGAACCCGATCGACCACGCGGTCTACGGCATCCCGGACGCGGTCTTCGGCTTTGTCAGCACCGGCAAGGGGCATCTTGACCTGATGGAGGCGCTGCGGCTGCTGGGTCTGGACGAGTCCGCCTGCCGGCGCCTTGGCATCGACATCTACAAGGTGGGGATGGTCTGGCCGCTGGCACGGCGCGCGGCACTCGATTTCGTGCGCGGCAAGCGCGAGGTGCTGGTGGTCGAGGAAAAGCGCGGCATCATCGAGAGCCAGTTCAAGGAGGCCTTCTACGACTGGCCCGGCGACAAGCCCGAACGCATGGTGGGCAAGTTCGACAGCCAGATGGAGCCGCTCATCCCCTGGACGGGCGAACTGACGCCGCGCCTGCTGCTGCCCATCGTGGCGGCGCGGCTGGACCGGTTCTTTCCCGAATTGAGGCTGCCCGAAAAGGCGCGCGCGCTGACGGCCGAGGCGGTGCCGGTGCTGAACGTGACAGGGGCGACGCGGACGCCCTATTTCTGTTCGGGCTGCCCGCACAACACATCGACCCGCGTGCCCGAAGGGTCAAAGGCGGCCAGCGGTATCGGCTGCCACGTCATGGCCAGCTGGATGGACCGCGAAACCGTGGGTTACGCCCAGATGGGCGGCGAAGGGGTGCCGCATGTGGCGGCTTCGAAGTTCAACGGCGGCAAGCACATCTTCCAGAACCTGGGCGAAGGCACCTGGTATCATTCGGGCTCGCTCGCGATCCGACAGGCCGTCGCCGCGGGGACGAACATCACCTACAAGATCCCATACAACGACGCGGTGGCCATGACCGGCGGGCAGCCGGTGGACGGGCCGGTCAGCGTCGCAGGCATCGCCCAGACCTGCCGCGCCGAAGGGGTGGCGCGGATCGCGCTGGTGTCAGACGATATCGGGAAGTTCGACCGGGCGGAGTTCCCGGCAGGCACCACCTTCGACGACCGCAAGCGGCTGGACGCCGTGCAGCGCGCGTTGCGCGAGGCGCCGGGCGTCAGCGTCCTGATCTATGAACAGACCTGCGCGACCGAAAAGCGCCGCCGCCGCAAGCGCGGCACGATGGAGGACCCGAAGCGGTTCGTGATGATCAACGACCTGGTCTGCGAGGGCTGCGGGGATTGTTCGGTCGCCTCCAATTGCCTGAGCGTGGAGCCGGTCGAGACCGCGCTGGGGCGCAAGCGGAAGATCAACCTCAATTCCTGCAACAAGGATTTTTCCTGTCTCGAAGGGTTCTGCCCCAGTTTCGTGACGGTGGAAGGGGCAGTGCGGCGCAAGAAGGAAGGCGCGGGGCTGGACGTGGCCGCGATGCTGGCCGATGTGCCCGCCCCTGCCCTGCCCACGCTGGACCGGCCCTTCGATCTGCTGGTGACCGGCGTCGGCGGCACCGGCGTCGTGACCGTGGGCGCGCTGATCACCATGGCCGCGCATCTGGAGGGGCGCGGGGCATCCGTGCTGGATTTCACCGGCTTCGCCCAGAAGTTCGGCACCGTGCTGAGCTACATCCGGCTGGCCGATGCGCCCGGGGACCTGAACCAGGTGCGCATCGATCAGGGCCGCGCCGATGCGGTGATCGGCTGCGATATCGTCGTGTCTTCGGCACCAAAGGCCAGCGCGCATTACCGGGGGGGGACGCGGGTGGTGCTGAACCGGGCGGAAATGCCGACGGGCGATCTGGTGCTGCACCGGGATGCGTCGCTGAAGGTCGACGAACGCGAGGCGGTCATTGCCCGGGCAGTGGGCGCGGACAACGTCAGCGGGATCGACGCCAACCGCATGGCGGAAGACCTGCTGGGCGACAGCGTCTTCGCCAACGTGATGATGCTGGGATATGCGTGGCAGACGGGGCTCGTTCCGGTGAGCGAGGTGGCGCTGAAGCAGGCGATCTTGCTCAACGGCGTGGCGGTCGAAAAGAACGGCCGCGCCTTCGATCTGGGGCGCGTGCTGGCGGCGAAGCCCGATGCGGCGGGCCTTGCCACGACGGACATTCCGCAGACGCTGGACGACATAGTCGCCCATCGCGCGGCCTTCCTGACCTTGTATCAGGACGCGGCCTATGCCTCCGACTACCATGCGCGGATCGACGCGTTGCGCGGGCGGCTGCCGGAGGGCCTGCTGGTGAAGGTCGCGAAGAACCTGTTCAAACTGATGGCCTTCAAGGACGAATACGAGGTCGCCCGCCTGATGACGCAGACGGGTTTCAATGACAGTCTGGCGGAGGAATTCGAGGGCGACTTCAAGGTGAATTACCACCTCGCGCCACCCTTCCTTGCCAAGGGAATGGACAGCCGGGGCCGCCCCGGCAAGCGCAGCTTCGGGCCGTGGATGGGCCGCGCGATGGGTCTGCTTGCGGGGATGAAACGCCTGCGGTCGGGTCCCTTCGACCCCTTCCGGTTTACCGAGGATGGACGCCTGCACCGCGAATTGCTGACGTGGTATCGCGGGCTTCTGGATCGCGCCGCGACGCATTACGCGGACACCGAAGCATGGGCCGAGGCGCTGGACCTGCCGTCGGAGATCCGCGGCTATGGCCCCGTCAGGGCCAAGGCGGCGAACACGGCGCGCGCGCGTTACAGGGTGCTTGAGCCCGGTCTCTGACCGCTCATCGCCGAGATGAGTTCGGCGACCAGCGGGTTGGGAAAACGGCGCTCCAGCGTCACGGCGAAGAAGCTTTCCGAGATGCGGAGGTGTTCGCGCGCCTCGACCAGACGGCCGGTGGCGAGTTCTTCCTGCACCACGATGGGCGGCACGAGGGCCAGCCCCGCGTCTTCGCGGGCGAGAAGGCGCATCATCGCCATGTCGTCGACTTCGGCCACGATCTGCGGGCGCAGGCCCAGCCGCGCGACCAGCGCGTCGAAGGCCGCGCGCACCGTGCTTTCCGCCGTGGGCAGGATGACGGGCTGTTCCGCCAGAAGATCGGCCAGCGGACGTGCGGGATCAAGCCGGGCGGGCGTGCCCACCAGCCCCACGCGCTGTTCCGCAAGGCGGTGCGTGACGTAAGGGGCGAGATCGTCGCGCGCGGGTTCCCGGTTCATGAGGGCCACGTCGAGGTTGAGGGTGGAGAGCCCCACGAGCACCTCGGTCGGGCTGCCGGAGCGCAGGATCACCTCGACATCTGCGCGGCCCAGCACGGGGCGCAGGAAGCTGATCTGGAAGTTGCGCGACAGCGTCGCCTGCGCGCCGACGCGCAGGGCCTGACGCCGCGCGCCACCCTCCTGCAACGTGGCGACAAGCTGCTGGCCGGTCGAAAAGATCGTGTCGGCATGATCGAGCGCGATGCGCCCGGCTTCCGTCAGGTGCAATTGCCGACCGCGCCGGTCGAAAAGCTGCTGGCCAAGGCGGTCTTCGAGCTGCCGGATCTGGCTGGACAGCGCGGATTGCGACAGGTTCAGCCGCTCCGCCGTGCGGGTGAGGTTGCCGTCATGCGCGACGGCCCAGAAGTAGCGCAGGTGGTGATAGTTGAGCGGCATAATCGTTCATCTACACCGAACGATATTGCAAGAACAGTGTATTTTTCTTGCCGTGATGAAGGCTTTATCCCGGGCTGACCGAAACCCCTGAGCGAAGGACCCTGCGATGTCCTTTCTGATGCTGCCGTTCCTGGCACCGCTGATCCTGCTGGCCGTGGCCGGGCTGAGCCTGCGCAACCCGGGCCGGCGCCCGGGGACCCTGCCGAAACTGGCGGAAGCCGCCGCCTTTGCCGCCTTTCTGGTCGCCGCGCTTTCGGCGGTGCTGATGGTGGCCTATGGGCCGGGCACCTCGGCGCTTCTGGGCGCGGCGGGCGTGGGGCTGTCGGTGCGGCTCGATGCGGTGAGCGCGATCATGCTGGTGCTGGTGGGCTTCATCGGCTGGATCGTGATGCGCTATTCCGCCACCTACATGGATGGCGCGGGGCAGCAGGGCGCCTTCACCGGCTGGATGTCGGCGACGCTGGCCGCGGTGCTGCTGCTGGTCATGTCGGGCAACCTTTTCCAGCTGCTGCTGGCCTGGGCCCTGACGAGCATCGCGCTGCACCGGCTGCTTCTGTTCTATCCCGACCGGGTGACCGCCGCGCGGGCCGCGCGCAAGAAGGCCGTGACCTCGCGGGCGAGCGAGGTGTCGCTGCTGTTCGCCGTCGTGCTGCTGGTGTCGGCCTATGGGACGACCGACATCGCGACGATCCTTGCAACGGTCGAGATCAACGCCGCCACCATGGGTGCGACCGTCTTCATCGCGCTGGCGGCGATCCTTGCCTCGGCGCAGTTCCCGGCCCATGGCTGGCTGACCGAGGTGATGGAGGCACCGACGCCGGTGTCGGCGCTCCTGCACGCGGGCGTCATCAATGCGGGCGGCTTCCTGCTGATCCGCTTCGCCGATGTGATGCTCGCCTCGCCCGGCGTTCTTGCGGTGCTGGTGATGATCGGGGGTTTCACGGCGCTGTTCGGCGGGCTGGTCATGCTGACCCAGCCTGCGGTGAAGACCTCGCTTGCCTGGTCGACCATCGCGCAGATGGGCTTCATGGTGCTGCAATGCGGGCTTGCGCTGTTCCCGCTCGCACTGCTGCACATCGTGGCGCATTCGCTTTACAAGGCGCATGCGTTCCTGTCGGCGGGCGAGGCGGTGCGCAATGTCGCCGCGATCCGGCGGCCGGGCCCCGTCGCCGTGCCCTCGCTGCGCAAGGTGCAGCGCGCCTTCGCGGCAGGCATCCTGATCTATGCCGCCGTCAGCTTCGGCTTCGGGATCGAGGGCAAGTCGGTGCAGGCGCTGGCGCTGGGGGTGATCCTGATCTTCGGGGTGGCCTACATCCTTGCGCAGGGCTTCGCCGATACCGCGCCCGCCGCGCTGACCAAGCGCACCGCGATCTATGCGGTGGCGACGTCGGTCGCCTATGTCGTGCTGCAGAAGGTGGCGGAGTTCGCCACCGCCGGCGCCCTGCCCGACACGCCGGCGCCCGGGCCGCTCGAATGGGCGCTGATCGTGCTGGCGCTGGCAAGCTTCGGCGCGGTGGCGCTGGCGCAGGCGACCTTCCCGCTTTGGGCAAGCCATCCGGCGGCCGTGGGCCTGAGGGTGCATCTGTCGAACGGGCTTTACGCCAACGCGATCTTCGACCGGCTGCTGGGCGGCTGGTCGCGGAAAGCCACCCTCTGAAGGAGCGACGCGCATGTTCATGCAGCACGAAACCTACCCCGCCGCCCTTCTGGAACTGGTGGCCGAAGGCGAAAAGGCGACCCGCGCGATCCCGCCGCTGTTCCCGCTGGCGTCTTCCGTCGCGGTCAACCCCTTCCTTGGTCAGACCGAGGAACCGCTGGCGGTGACCGCCGCGCGGCTGGGCCGCGTCGCGGGCACGCGCATCCTGCCGGACCGCGCATTGTTCGCCGCGAAGTGGGCGGCGGGCGAGATCACCGGGGATGATCTGACAGCCGCGCTGGACGTCTGCCCGGGGCAGCTGACGCGGCCTTCGCTGGCCGATCTGAAGGCAGCAATCGACCGCCCCGCGCCCGCGCCGCAGGCGTTGCCGACGGTGGCGGATCTGGCCGCGAAGGTGTCGGGCATCGACTGGCCGGGCCTGATCGAGGAGCGGATCGGCCACTGGGCGGCGAGCCAGTTCGACGAGGGCCAGGCGCTCTGGCAGCCCTATCGCACCGGCGGGGCCTTCATCGCGTGGCGGGAATTCGCCGCGCGCGATCTGAGCGTGGAAATCCACGGGCTGAGCGGTTTCGGCGCCTTCGTCGCGGCGACGTCCCGGTCGCCCTGGCGGGCCATCGGGCGCGCGGCGGAAACCATGGGCCTTGGCACCGACGCGGCGGGCAGCGCGTTTCACCGGCTGCTGATCTCGCTTGGCGGCTGGGCGATGTATGCGCGGTATCTGCTGTGGCAGGCCGAGCTTTACGGCGACACCGACACCACGCTGGCCGAGATGCTGGCGATCCGCGTGATCTGGGAAGAGGCGCTGTTCGACCGCTACCGCGACCGGATCGCCGCGGACTGGGCGCAGACCGTCGCCGCCCATGCCGCACCGCTGGAGCCGTCGGCGGACGATGTGATCGACGCCATCTGGCAGGAAGCGGCCGAGCGTGGCGAACAGCGCAGGCTGGCCGCTGCGCTGGCCGGAGCCACCCGGCGCAAGACCGGGGGCAGGCCCGCGCTGCAGGCGGCCTTCTGCATCGACGTGCGGTCGGAAGTGTTCCGCCGCGCGCTGGAAACACTCGACGCGCGGATCGAGACCATCGGTTTCGCGGGCTTCTTCGGCCTGACCGCCGCGCACCGCGCGGCAGGATCGGACGTGGTCGAGGCGCGGGGGCCGGTCCTGTTGCAGATGGGCCTGCACACCCATGCGCATGAGGACGAGGCCGCCGATCTTGGCCGCCGCTATGCCGCGCGGGCGTCGCGCGCCTGGGGCCGGTTCAAGCTGGCCGCCGTGTCGTCCTTCGCCTTCGTCGAGGCGACGGGGCTGGTCTATGCGGGCAAGCTGATCCGTGACGCGATGGGCATGGGCCATGGGGCGCAGGCCGATGATCCGGCACCGCGTCTGGACGACAGCGTCGACCTGACAGCGCGCATCGGCATGGCCGAAACCGTGCTGAAGGCGATGTCGCTGACGCGGAACTTCGCACCCATCGTGATGCTGGCGGGGCATGGGGCCAACGTGACGAACAACCCCCACGAAAGCGGACTGCATTGCGGGGCCTGCGGCGGGTATGCGGGCGACGTGAACGCGCGGCTTCTGGCCGGCGTCCTGAACGAAGACGCCGTGCGCAAGGGGCTGGCGGAGAAGGGGATCAACGTGCCCGGCGACACCGTCTTCGTGCCCGCGCTGCATGACACGACGACCGACGGCATCACGATCTACGATCAGGATCTCGGGCCGCGCGCGCAGGCGTCGGGTTTGGTGCAGCTGCGCAAGTGGCTGGCCGAGGCCGGGCGGCTGGCGCGGACCGAACGCGCGGCGCGCCTGCCGCGCGCGGGCAGCGAGGGCGACGTGGCGCGCCGCGCCGCCGACTGGTCGGAACTGCGGCCCGAATGGGGCCTTGCGGGCTGCCGCGCCTTCATCGCCGCGCCGCGCGGCCGGACCGACGGCACCAGCCTTGCCGGGCGGTCGTTCC
Source organism: Aestuariivita sp. (assembly GCA_018401465.1). Taxonomy (GTDB): domain Bacteria; phylum Pseudomonadota; class Alphaproteobacteria; order Rhodobacterales; family Rhodobacteraceae; genus JAGYKE01. The sequence continues at coordinate 1,343,106 of JAGYKE010000004.1, read as the reverse complement.
TGCATTCCTACGACTGGCGCGCCGACAAGGGCTTCGGCGTGCTGGAACTGATCCTGACCGCCCCGGTGGTGGTGGCGAGCTGGATCAGCCTTCAGTATTACGGATCGACCGTAGCACCGGGCCTGTTCGGCGGCGGCAACAAGCTTCTGCACAACGTGGCGGGCGGGATCGGCGTGCTGGAAGGCAACGGCGGCAACCTGCGTCCCGGCCTGCCCTGGCAATCGGTGCATGACGGCGAGGGGCTGCAGCACGATCCCCTGCGCCTGTCGGTGATCGTCGAGGCCCCGCGCGCGGCGATGACCGATATCCTGGCCCGGCATCCCGGGGTCCGGGCGCTGTTCGACAATGGCTGGCTGCACCTGATCGCGATGGATGACGACGGCAGGCTTGCCTGGCGCTATGACCGCAATCTTGGCTGGGAGCCGATGGCGGGCGCGGGTCCGGACCGCGCCATCGCGGCGGAGTGAGTGGAGAGGCCGGGGGACGCTGTCCCCCGGACCCCCCTGGGATATTTGTGAACCCGAAGAAGACCCGGCGGTGCTAAAGGGAATGGCGGGTCAGCCAGCGGCTGGCGGCGCGCGCGATCACGCGTTCCTCGTCGGTGGGGATCACGAGGACGGGTTTGGACCCTTGCGCGATGTTCGTGGCGTTCTCCGCGTTCCGGCGCTGATCCACAGACAGGCCCAGGAATTCCGTGCCTTCGAGGATACGCGCGCGGATCGGGGCCGCGTTCTCGCCGATACCGCCGGTAAAGACGAGCGCGTCGATCCCCCCCAGCACCGCCGCCATGGCACCCAGTTCGCGGCGCGTGCGGAAGACGTAGTAGTCGATCGCCTCGGCCGCGCGGGGATCGTCGCTGGCCAGCAGCGCGCGCATGTCGTGGGTGAGGCCTGACAGGCCCTTGAGCCCGCTTTCGCGGTAAAGAAGGTTGGTGAGCTCCTCCACCCCCATCCCCTGCCCCATCAGGTAGAGCAGGACACCGGGGTCGAGCTGGCCGCAGCGCGTGCCCATGGGCAGCCCGTCGAGCGCGGAGAAGCCCATGGTCGACCCCATGCTGCGCCCGGCCTGCACGGCGCACATCGACGCGCCGTTGCCCAGATGCGCGATGACCACGCGGCCGCCATGCAGATCAGGGTGGTCGCGGGCGAGGACGGATGTGATGTAGTCGTAGCTCAGCCCGTGGAACCCGTAGCGGCGCACGCCTTCATCGTAGAAGCGGCGCGGCAGCGCGAAGGTGTCGTTCACGAAGGGGTGGCCATGGTGGAAGGCGGTGTCGAAACAGGCCACCTGCACCGCCTCCGGGAAGGCCGCCCGCGCGGCATGGACGGCGGCCATGTTGTGCGGCTGGTGCAGTGGCGCAAGGGGGATCAGCGCTTCGAGCGCGGCGATGCTGCCCTCGTCGAGCCGGAGCGGCGCGCTGAACCCGGGGCCGCCATGGACGACGCGGTGGCCCACCGCCGAAACGGCGCGGCCCGCCAGCACAGGGCCGAGCGCGTCGAGGATCGCCGTCACCCCGCCCGCGTGATCGGCGGGGCCGATCGCGCTCTCGTGCCCGTCGATCTCCAGCACCGCCGCCTCACCCAGACGTTCGACCTGCCCGCGGGCGATCAGGTCGGGCTCGCGCGCCGCCAGATAGACGCCGAACTTGATCGACGACGACCCGGCATTGAGGGTGAGGACCACGCTCATGCCGCACCCCCGAGCGCCGCGAGTGCGGCCACCGCGCAGGAGGCAAGCCGCGCCTTGTCGTCATCGGCCCGGCTGGTCAGGATGATCGGGCAGATCGCGCCCATCACGATGCCCGCCGCTTCGGCATGGGCAAGATAGGTCAGTTCCTTGGCCAGCATGTTGCCCGCCTCCATGTTCGGCACGACGAGGATTTCGGCCCGCCCCGCCACGAGCGAGCGGATGCCCTTGGTCGCCGCCGCCTTGAGGTCGATGGCGTTGTCCATGGCGAGCGGCCCGTCCACCAGCCCGCCGGTGATCTGACCGCGTTCGGCCATCTTCGACAGGATCGCGGCGTCGAGCGTCGACTGGATCGCCGGGTTCACCGTCTCGACCGCCGACAGGACACCCACCTTGGGTTCGGGGATGCCCAGCGCATGGGCAAGGTCGATGGCGTTCTGGATGATGTCGGCCTTGGTCTGCAGGTCGGGCGTGATGTTGATGGCGGCGTCCGTCACCATCAGCAGATGATCAAGCCCCGGCACATCCATCACGAAGACATGGCTCAGACGCCGCCCGGTGCGCAGCCCGCCATCGCGCTTGACGATCTGGCCCAGCAGCACGTCGGTGTGCAGATGGCCTTTCATGACAGCCTTGGCGCGGCCCTCATGCACCATCGCCACGGCGGCGGCGGCGGCGCGTGTGTGGTCGGGTTCATCGACGATCTCGTAGGGGGAGAGGTCGATCCCTTCGACCTCGGCCGCCGCCGCGATCTTCTTGGGATCGCCGATCAGGATCGGCGTGATGATCGTGTGCCGCGCGGCGAGGATCGCGCCCGCCAGCGCCTCGGGCTCTTCGGGGGCGACCACGGCGGTGGGGATTGCGGGCAGGGGTTCGGCGCGTTCGAGCAGGCGGTCGAAATGGACATGGCGCTGGACGGTCAGGCCCGGCAGGTCTTCGGCGGCGAAGGTGACGGCGCGCTCGGGCGCGTCGACCTCGGCCTCGCCCTCGACGATGACGGTGCCGTCGGGGCGTTCCACCACCGTTTCGAACCGCGCGAGCCGCCCGGGGCCCAGCGCCAGCAGCTTCACCCGGGCGACCAGCGTCTCGCCCGCATGGGCGCGGCCGACGAATCGCAGGGTCTGCGTGCGATAAAGCGTGCCCGGCCCCGGCAGCTTGCCGCCCAGAACGGCCGAGATGAGCGAGGCGACCCACATCCCCGGGGCCACCGCCTCGGGCGCGCCGTCCCCGTCGCCGTCTTCCCCGGGCAGATGCATCGGGTTCCAGTTGCCCGAGGAATTGGCGAAGACATAAAGATCATCGGCCAGGCAGGTGCGCGTGACACTGGCCTCCATCCCGACCCTGAGCCGGTCGAAGGGCACGTTGGTGAGCGGCGTCGTCATCGGCATGGGCCCTCACTCGGGCCGGCTCAGGTGCCCGGCAGCGGCATGTCACGCAGCTTGCGCAACATGTCGATGAAGCCGCGCACCTGGTGCTCGCAGGTCAGCCGTCCCTTCTCGGCCGTGGCGAGATGCGCCTCACCCACGGTGCCTTCGGGGTTCAGGTCGGACGCGATCCAGCCATAGCTGACGGGCCCGGTGGGCGGGATCAGCGAGGTCTCGGCCGAGGACCGGAAATCGCGCGCGGCGGCCATGTCGACCGTATGCGGCGCGAAATTCAGCATGAGCGAGGTCTCCACATCGCCGCCATGGATGCCGAAGGCGTTCTCCTGCGCGGAATACATGCCCTCGGGCTTCCCGAAGGCGCCACCCCACTGGCACTTGACCGCCAGCATCCCCGCCTGCACCCGCAATTCACGGGCGAGGATATCGATCAGCGCAAGGTTTCCGCCATGCGAATTGACGATGACGATTTTGCGCAGGCCTGCGCGCGCCACCGACAGGCCGATCTCGGTCCAGGCGGACAAAGCGGTCTGCGCACTCAGCGTCAACGTGCCGCCCGCATGCAGGTGTTCGTTCGACTTGCCCACCGCCTGCACCGGCAGGATGCGGATGTCGAGATCGTCGGGGCAGGTGCGGCGCAATTCGGCCAGCATGCCTTCGGCGATCATCGTGTCGGTGCCCACGGGCAGGTGCGGGCCATGCTGCTCGATCGCCGCGGTGGGCAGGATGGCAATGGCGCGGTGCGGGTCGGCTCCCGCGAATTCTGCGAAACGGTAGTCTGCCCAGTCAAGGCGGCGGGTCATGCGGGGGCTCCGGCTCTGATACAGGGCGAAGCGTAGCCTCCGCATTGGCGGGCGCAAGGCGAAAGCGCGGGCAGGCCCGACCCGGGGCGCGATCCTGCTTCTTTCCGGTCGGAAATACGCCGGGGTGTTTGAGGGGCGGAGCCCCTCATCAGCAACTGACGGCTTGCGGCGCAGCCGCTCCGCCGGGTCAGGGGGCGCGGTAGATGAAACACCGCCCCGGCACCGCGCCTTCGGGCAGCGGCTGTTCCTCAAGCGTGTCGAAATACATCCGGTCGCTCGACACCATCAGCCCGCCCGACGCCAGCAGCGGTTCCATCAGCGGCGAGATCTCGCGCGCGAAGCGGTCGTTCTTTTCGGAATTGTGGCCACCCAGATCGGCGTGAATCAGCCGCACGGAGGCACCGAAGCGCTCCAGCGCCTGCACCAGCGTCTCGCGCACGTCGCCAAGGATCACGCGGTCCTCGGGTGGGGTCGAATCGGGGTGCGATGCGATGGCGCGTTCGAAGACCCAGATGTCGGCCTCATCCAGCGCGGCGCGCAGGTGGTGATAGGTGCGCCCGTTGCCGAGGCCCAGCTCGAACACCGGGCCCGCGATCCCGGCGGTGGCGGCGATCGCGTGGTTCAGGCAAGCGCGCTGCGACACCATGCGGTCGATGAACAGGTCCAGTCGGGTCATGGCGGGCGCCTTCTTCGGTTGGGGTCCGACCGTCCTGCCAGATCGCGACAGGAATGTGTAGTATGCCCTTGACCCATTGACGAACCGCGACCGCGATTGCCAAGGTGGACCCGGGGCCATTTTGCCCTGACGCGGGGCGCCGTTCCCGCAGGAATTGTATCGGGACGATTTGATGAGCGTACTTCTGAGCGTTGACGACCTGACAATCGGGTTCCGCGGCGCGGACCCCGTGGTGAGCGGTGTCAGCTTCGAGCTCAGGAGCGGAGAGACGCTTGCGCTTGTCGGCGAAAGCGGATCGGGCAAGACACTGACCTGCCGCGCGGTGCTGCGCATCCTGCCCAAGGCCGCGACGATCCTGTCGGGGCGGATGCTCTTTTCGTCGCGCACCGGGCCGATCGACCTGCTGGGCATCAGCGAACGGCAGATGCGCGATGTGCGGGGCAACCGCATCTCGATGATCTTCCAGGAACCGATGCGGTCGCTGTCGCCGCTGCACCGGATCGGCAATCAGGTGATCGAGGCGCTGCGCCTGCACCAGCCCGTCAGCAAGGCCGAGGCCACGGCAGTGGCGCTTGCCACCTTCGAGCGCGTGGGCTTTCCCGACCCCGAACGCGCCTTCCGCGCCTATCCGTTCGAAATGTCCGGCGGCATGCGCCAGCGCGCGATGATCGCCATGGCGATGATCACCAAGCCCGAAATCCTGATCGCGGACGAACCGACGACCGCGCTCGACGTCACGACGCAGGCGCAGGTGCTGGGGCTGATCAAGGAATTGCAGCGCGAAACCGGCATGGCGGTGATCTTCGTCACCCATGATCTGGGCGTGGTGGCCAACATGGCCGACCAGGTGGTGGTGCTGAACCGGGGCCGGGTGATGGAATCGGGGCCCGCGCGCGCGGTGCTCACCGCGCCGGCGCATGGCTATACGCAGAAGCTTTTTGCCGCGGCGCCGTCGATCCCCAAGGGCAACGCCACCGCCCCTGTCGCCGGGGGCGACGCGATCCTGACGCTCCGGAACGTGTCGAAGACCTATGCGGTGCGCGGATCCAAGGGCTGGCGGTCCGAGACGCTTGTCCATGCCTGCCGGGGCATCGACCTGACCGTGCCGCGGGGCCGGACGCTTGCCATCGTGGGCGAAAGCGGCTCGGGCAAGACCACGGCGGCGCGCATCGCGCTTGGCGCCGAAAAGCCCGACCGCGGCGGCGAGGTGATCTTCCGCGATGCCAAGGGGCACGAGATCGCGGTGCATGCCATGTCGCGGGCCGACCGCACGGCCTTCCAGCGCAAGGCGCAGATGGTCTTCCAGGACCCCTATTCGTCGCTCAGCCCGCGGATGCGGGTCATCGACGCGCTGACCGAACCGCTGGAAATCCACGGCCTTGGCGACCGCGAGGCGCGGCGCGACCGCGCGGCCGAGATGCTCAGCTGGGTGGGGCTGAAACGCGACATGCTCTTCCGCTATCCGCATGCCTTTTCCGGCGGCCAGCGCCAGCGCCTGTCGATCGCGCGGGCGCTCACGCTCGACCCCGAACTGCTGGTCTGCGACGAACCGACCTCGGCGCTGGACGTGAGCGTGCAGGACCAGATCCTGCGCCTGCTGGAAGATATCCGCGACCGGGCGGGGCTGTCCTATCTGTTCATCAGCCACGATCTTGCGGTGGTCGCCCGCATCGCCGACGAGGTCGCGGTGATGCGGCAGGGGCTTGTCGTCGAACAGGCCCCGCCGGCCACGCTCTTTCACAATCCGCGCCATCCCTACACAAGGGCGCTGATCGCGGCCCAGCCCGTGGCCGACATCAACAGGCCCATCGACCTGGAGCTGGTGGCACAGGGTGCGGGCGCGCCCGACACCTGGCCCGAGATGTTCCGCTTCGCGGGCGGGGCGGTTCCGGGACTGACCGAACTCGAACCCGGACACAAGGTGCGCTGCCATGCCTGAGCTTCGATCCGTCCTGACCGCGGTTGTCATGGTCGCGGCCCTCCTGACCGGCGCGCCCGCGACTGCACAAAGCGCGACCGAGACGCTGCGGCCCGTGGCCGAGCGCCCTGCCCTGCCGCCGCTTCAGGAAGCGCTGTTCTGGCAGGCCGAAGTCGACCGGGGCGAGATGCCGCCCATCGCCGAGCGGATCCCGCAAACCCCGCTGGTGGTCGACCTGCAGGCCAAGGGCCGCCTGCCGGGGGTGCAGGGCAGCACGCTGCGCACCATGGTGTCGCGGTCCAAGGACATCCGGCAGATGGTGGTCTATGGCTATGCGCGGCTCATCGGCTATGACCACAATTACGATATTGTCCCGGACATCCTTCTGGCCTTCGAGAACGAAGGCAACCGCCGGTTCACCCTGCGTCTGCGGCCCGGGCATCGCTGGTCGGACGGGGCGCCCTTCACCTCGGCCGATTTCGAGTATTACTGGACACATGTGGTGATGAACCCCGAACTGACGCCCGGGGGGCCGTCCGAGCTGTTCCTTGCGGGAGGGCAGCCGCCGCGCGTCAGCTTCCCGGATGCGTTCACCGTGATCTATGAATGGGACGCGCCCAACCCGCGCTTTCCCCATGCGCTGGCGCAGGCGAACGATCCCTTCATCTATCGCCCGTCCCATTACCTGAAACAGTATCACGCCGCCTTCGCCGATCCCGATGACCTGACGTCGCTGATGCGCGAAAAGCGCGTGCGCAGCTGGGCCGCGCTGCACAACCGGCTCGACAACATGTATCACTTCGACAATCCGGAACTGCCCACGCTGCAGCCCTGGATCACGGCATCGACCAACGCCACCACGCGCGCGCTGTTCGTGCGCAACCCCTATTACCACCGCATCGACAGCTTCGGCGTGCAGCTGCCCTATATCGACGTGGTCGAGATGAGCATCGTCGCGGGTGGCCTGATCGCGGCCAAGTCGAACGCGAGCGAAAGCGACCTGCAGGCGCGGGGTCTCGATTTCCGCGACATCGCGGTGCTGAAGAAGGGCGAGGCGGATGGCGGTGATTACGTCACCCATCTGTGGTCGAACGGCACGGCCAGCCAGATCGCGATCTATCTCAACCTCAACTTCAACGATCCCGTCTGGCGCGACGTGATGCGCGACGTGCGGGTGCGCCGCGCCCTGTCGCTGGCCATCGACCGGCGGATGATCAACCGCGCGCTTTACTTCGGGCTGGGCAAGGAAGGCGGCATGACGGTGCTGTCGCGAAGCCCCTTCTTCGACCCGAAGAACCTCTTGGCCTGGGCGATCCACGACCCCGACCAGGCGAACCGCCTGCTGGACGAGGCGGGGCTGGCGCAGCGGCGTCCCGACGGCATCCGCCTGCTGCCCGACGGGCGGCCGATGGAGGTGGTGATCGAAACCGCGGGCGAACGCCAGGAGGTCGAGAACGCGCTGCAGATCATCGTCGACACCTGGCGCGACGTGGGCGTGAAGCTGGTCATGCGCCCGCTCGACCGCGACATCCTGCGCAACCGCGCCTATGCGGGCGTGACCATGGCCTCGGTCTGGTATGGCTGGGACAACGGCATTCCCGGCCCTGAAACCGCACCCGACTATCTTGCACCCCGTCAGCAGGAATTCCTCGCCTGGCCGAAATGGGGCCAGCATTACCAGACGCAGGGCGCGGCCGGCGAAGCCCCCGACCTGCCCGAGGCGCAGCGCCTGATGGAGCTGGCCGCGGACTGGGAGACCGCCACAAGCCGCAAGGCGCGCGAGGCGATCTGGCGCGAGATGCTCGCGATCCATGCCGACCAGGTCTATGCCATCGGCATCCTGACCGAGGCGCCGCAGCCCGTGGTGGTGAACCGCGCGCTGCGCAACGTACCGGAACAGGCCACCTGGGCCTGGGACCCGGGTGCGCATTTCGGCGTGCACCGTGTCGATGAATTCTGGTTCGATCCGGCCGCGCGGGCATCGCAATGAACCTCCTGCGCTACGCGATCTACCGCCTGCTCACCATGCTGATGACGCTGTGGATCGTGTCGATCCTGATCTTCATCATCATCAACCTGCCGCCGGGCGACTATCTGTCGAACCAGATCGCCGAGCTGCGCGCGACCGGTCAGGAGGCGGCAGTCGAACAGGCCGAGTTCCTGCGCCGGGAATATTCGCTCGACCAACCCTTGTGGCGGCAATACCTGATCTGGGCGGGCCTCGCGCCGGGGCCCAACGGGTTTTCGGGGCTGTTGCAGGGCGATTTCGGCTGGTCCTTCGAGTTCGACAAGCCGGTGTCCGAAATCGTGGGCGGTGCGCTGTGGCTGACGGTTCTGGTGAACCTTGCGGCGGTTCTCTTCGTCTACATGGTGGCGCTGCCGTTGGGCGTGCTGGCGGCGGCGCGGTCGAAGACCTGGGTCGATTACACCGCGGCCTTCGTGGGCTATCTCGGGCTGGCCACGCCCAATTTCCTGCTGGCACTGATCCTGTTCTACTATGGCCACAAGTATCTGGGCCTGCCCATCGGTGGCCTGATGGACCCGCGCTTCGAGGGCGAGCCGATGAGCTGGGATAAGATGCAGTCGATCCTGATTCACCTGATCGTGCCCACCTTCGTCATCGGCACCAGCGGCGCGGCGGCGATGATGCAGCGCCTGCGCGCCAACATGCTGGATGAATTGTCGAAACCCTACGTGGAGACCGCCCGCGCCAAGGGCATGGCCCCGGCGCGGATGCTGGCGAAATATCCGCTGCGCGTGGCCTTCAACCCCTTCGTCGCCGATATCGGCAACCTCTTGCCCGCGATGGTGTCGGGGTCGGTGCTTGTCTCGGTCGTACTGGGGCTGCAGACGATCGGGCCGGCCCTTCTGGCGGCACTGAAAAGCCAGGACCAGTTCCTTGCGGGGTTCGTGCTGATGTTCGTGGCGCTGCTGACGCTGATCGGGACGATGATCTCGGACGTGCTTCTGGTCCTTCTCGACCCGCGCATCCGCTATGAGGGGCGCGAGGCATGAGCAGACTTCCCGACGGCCGCTACGTCGACGACGCGCCCTATGATCCGGACGAGAACATCAACCGGATCGAGCGCGCCGACATGGACGCGCCCAACTGGCTTCTGGTCTGGCGCAAGTTCCGGCAGCACCGGCTGGGCCTGATCTCGGGGCTGTTTCTGCTGTTGTCCTACCTGATGCTCCCGTTTGCCGGCTTCATCGCGCCCTATACCGCGAACGAACGCAACGCCGACCACCTCTATGCCCCGCCCGAGATGGTGCGCCTGTTCCACGAGGGCGAATTCATCGGCCCCTTCGTCTATCCGCGCAGGGCAATCGCCGATCTCGACGATTACCGCTGGCGCTACGAGACCGACACCTCGCGCCCCATGCGGCTGAAGTTCTTCTGCAATGCGAGCGAATACCGTCTGGCCGGGCTGATCAGGACCGAACGGCGGCTGTTCTGCGCGCCCGAAGGTGCCACGGTCTTTCTCTGGGGATCGGACCGGCTGGGCCGCGACGTCTTCAGCCGCATCCTGTACGGCGCGCAATTGTCGCTGACGGTGGGCCTGATCGGGATAACGGTGTCCTTCGTGCTGGGTATCGGGTTCGGATCGGTGGCGGGCTATTTCGGCGGGCGGATCGACTGGGTCATCCAGCGCGCGATCGAGATCCTGCGTTCGCTTCCCGAATTGCCGCTCTGGCTGGCGCTGTCGGCGGCGGTGCCGTCGAACTGGGGGCCGGTGGCGGTGTTCTTCATCATCTCGGTCATCCTCGGAATTCTCGACTGGCCGGGGCTCGCGCGGGCGGTGCGCGCCAAGTTCCTCAGCTTGCGCGAAGAGGAATATGTCCGCGCCGCCGAGATGATGGGCGCGTCCTCGGGCCGGGTGATCCGCCGCCACCTTCTGCCCAATTTCGTCAGCCACCTGATCGCCAGCGCCACGCTGTCGATCCCGGCCATGATTCTGGGCGAAACGGCGCTGTCCTTCCTCGGCCTCGGCCTGCGCGCGCCGGCGGTGAGCTGGGGCGTGATGCTCAACGACGCGCAGAACCTCGCGTCGATCGAGATCTATCCCTGGACCGCGATCCCGATGCTGCCGATCATCGTCGTGGTGCTGGCGTTCAACTTCCTCGGCGACGGGCTGCGCGACAGCCTCGACCCCTACGAGAACTGAACCGTCGGACGGGGGGCTCTGCCCCCCGCTGCCCTGAAGGGCAGTCCCCCCGGGATATTTTCAAACCCGAAGAAGAGCGGACCATTGCTTCTTCGGGTTTCCAAAAATCCCGGGGGTGAGCGCCGGAGGCGCGAGGGGATTGTCCATTGTCCGCCATTGGTCCAAGGACAATGGACGATGCCCCCTGCCCCGGAACGGGCCGGGGGCCGCGCTCAGCGGTCGTCGCCGCCCGCGGGCATGTTGTCGAAGGCGTCGTCGTCGATGGCCGCCTGCACCGCGCCGGTGATCTTCTCGCGCTGCTGCGGCGTGAGGTCCTTGGCCTGCTCGTCGGCGATGCGGACCGTCACCTCGCGATGGGCGAACTTGATGCCCTCGCGGTCGAACAGGTCGCGGATTTCCTCGAAGACCTTCTTGCGCACCAGCCACTGGTCGCCGGGTTTGGTCATGAACTTGACCCGGATGATCATGGCGCTGTCCTGCATTTCGATCACGCCCTGGGACTTGAGCGGCTGGATGAAATTCTGGCCGATCACAGGATCGTTCAGCAGCTCCTGGCCCAGGTTCTTGATCAGCTTGCGGACCTTGTCGACATTGGTGTCGTAGGTTACCCGCAGGGGCAGCTTCATGATCACCCAGTCGCGGGAATAATTGGTCAGCACCTGGATTTCGCCGAAGGGCACGGTGTGGAGCGCGCCCAGATGGTGGCGCAGCTGGAAGGACCGCACGCTGATCTTCTCGACCGTGCCCTTGACGCCGCCGATGTCGATGTATTCGCCCTTGCGGAAAGCGTCGTCGAAGAGAAAGAACGCCCCCGAGAAGATGTCGCGCACCAGTGTCTGGGCGCCGAAGCCGATGGCGATGCCGACCACCCCCGCCCCGGCGAAGAGCGGGCTGACGTTGATCCCCAGTTCCAGCAGCGCGATCAGCGCGATCGTCACCACGACGACAATCAGGATCAGGCTGCGGAAGAGCGGCAGCAGCGTCGCGAGCCGCGAGGCGCTGGTGGCGACCCCTTCGTCGCCCAGTTCGCCCTCGCTCTGGTCGACGGTCTCTTCCGCGATCTTGCCATCGATCCAGATGCGGAAGGCGTGATAGACGATGTAGCCGATAAAGACGATCACCACGACATCAAGCCCGCGGTCGAGGATCGTGTCGTTGAGGATCGTGTTCTGCGGGTCCCAGATGCGCATCATGGCGAAAGCCCCCGCCACGAAGGCGAGGATACCCGAGACGCGGCGCGCCAGGTCTTCAAAGGTTGCCGGACGCGGCGGGGCCTCCGGGCCGCTGTCGGCGTCGGTGGCGGCCTGCAGGGCCCGCAGCGCGCGGCGGCGCTCGAAGGCGCGTTCGATGACGTAGTTGATGACGCCGTGGACCACGATGATCGACAGGAAGACGCCGTAGGATCCGGCGATGAGCGGGATCGAGCGCGGCAGTTCCAGCACGAGGTCGAAGGCCAGCTCGAGCCAGCCGAAGATGAAGTAGAAGATGACGGCGGGCGCCCAGAGGCTGGCCAGCATGCGCGTGATCCACGGCGCGGTCAGCGGGTCGCGGCCGTTGAGGATTGCGGCAGTGACGGCGCGGCGGTTGACGAGGATCATCAGGATCGTGATCAACAACCCGGCAAGCGATAGCACACCGTAGACGACCGCGAAGAGGTTGTAGTTCAGTCCGAAGTCACCAAGCCAGGTCGAGAAGGCGATGACCGTGAAGTCGAACAGCGCCACGGACACCGCCCAGTAATAGAGCTTGCGCGCATCGGCGTCGGACAGGCGCGGAATCCGGTACTGGCCGAGAAAAGGCGACAGGATCATCCGCCAGACATCGGCGATGACGGACCAGAAGAAGAAGGTGCTGTAAAGCGCAGCGATGGTGAGCTGGACAGACAGATCCTCGACCCGACCGAAGATCAGCCAACCCGCCACATAGGCAACCGCCATCGCGAAGAGCGTGCCCGCAACTCCCATCAGGAAGCGGAAGACAAGGAAGGGCATCTTGTCGGTATAGCCCTGCGGCTCGGCCTTGATCCGCGAAACGACGAAGCGGCGCACCAGCCGCTTGCCGTAGATCTGTGTCGCGGCGATGCGGCCGAGGATGAACAGCAGTGCCGAGAAGACGACGACTTCGACATAGGTCATGATCCGCCCGTCGGGCGAGGTGGAGCGCAGGATCCAGGCGACCTCGATCAGGGAATTGGGCAGCGCCTCGAGCCGTTCGGCCAGCGTCGCGCGGAAGGTGGCGCCCTGTTCCTGCGCCTTCATCAGGATCGAGCCACCCATGACTTCCGGGCCTGCGTCGCCGGCGGGGGCGGTGCCCGTCGCGCCGGGGGCGGTCTGGACAAGACGGCCTTCGGTATCGACGACGATCACCGGCACGCCCTGTTCCGCGGCGCGGCGCAGCGTTTCGGCCAGCGGGTCGGGCGCGGGCGCGGCAACGTCGCCGCCCTGCCCCGGCAGCATCGGAACCTGCGCGGCGGCGGGCGTCAGGGTCAGCACCAGCCAAAGGGCCAGCAGGGTCAGGAATGCGCGCATCGGATCGCCGTCTGTGGCCTTGGTTGCGGGATACGCTAAAGAGTCGCGTGAGGCGTGAAAAGAGGCTCTGTCGCGTCCTCGACCGTGCCAACGGCGGCTTTCCAAGCGGTTGCGCGCAGCGTATAGGCGGGGAAAGGGGCGGTCGGACACGGGCAGGGACGGAACGGGCATGGCGGAACGGGTGGCGGTTCTGGGCCTTGGCTATGTCAGGTTGCCGTTGGCGGTAAACCGCGCGGAAGCAGGCGCCCGTGACGCCGTGATTGTGGCCGTCGCGCACAGGGAATTCGTGGAAATGGGGGCAGAGGCCATCCGGGGGTTGGGCAAACCCGGGGCGCTGCTGTATGACATCAAGGGAATCCTTGGCAGGTCTGGCGCGGATATGCGGCTGTGATGCCTGGTCAGGGGCGAAGTGAAAGGCAGCCTATGCCGCAGGCGATGCAACCCACCCAAAGTGCGGCTTCGGGCGCGCCGCGCATCATGTTGTACAGCCATGACACGTTCGGGCTGGGCCATCTGCGCCGGTCGCGCGCGCTGGCGACCGCGATCACCGCAGCAGATCCCGAAGCCTCGGCGCTGATCCTGACGGGATCGCCGGTGGCAGGGCGATTCACCTTTCCGCGCAGGGTGGACCATATCCGCCTGCCGGGCGTGACCAAGCGCAGCGACGGATCCTATGTCTCGACCACGCTGGGCATGGACATCGAGACGACGACGAACCTGCGCGCCGGGCTGATCCGGTCGGCGATCCACGAATACAGGCCCGACATCCTGATCGTGGACAAGGAACCCACGGGGTTCCGCGGCGAACTCATGCCCAGCCTCGAAGACCTCGGCCAAAGCGGACGCACGCGCATCGTGCTGGGCCTGCGCGACGTGCTGGACGAACCCGAGGTGCTGGCGGCGGAGTGGACGCGCAAGGGCGCGGTCGAAGCGACGGAACGCTTCTTTCACGAAATCTGGGTCTATGGGCTGCAATCGATCTATGACCCGACGCAGGGGCTGCCGCTGAGCGCGGATGCACGGTCGCGCATGGTGTGGACGGGGTACCTGCGGCGCAGCGCGCCCGGACGGGACGTGCCGGTCACCGACCCCTATATCCTGATCACCCCCGGCGGCGGCGGCGACGGCGAGGCGCTGGTCGATCTGGTCCTGCAGGCCTATGAGCAGGACCCCGGCCTGATGCCGCGCGCGAAGCTGGTCTATGGGCCCTTTCTGTCGGGGGACCGCCGCGCCCAGTTCGAGGCGCGCGTTGCGCGGCTGGGCGGACGGGTTACGGCGGTGGGCTTCGAATCGGAGATCGAATCGCTCTTCGCCGGGGCGCAGGGCGTGATCTGCATGGGCGGCTACAACACCTTCTGCGAGGTTCTGTCCTTCGACAAGCGCGCGGTCATCGTGCCGCGCACGGTGCCGCGGCTGGAACAGTGGATCCGCGCCTCGCGGGCCGAGGGCATGGGCCTTGTGCGCATGCTGGACGAGACGCGCGACGGCATGACCGCGCAGGCGATGATTGCCGCGATCCGCGGCCTGCCGGCGCAACCGCTGCCGTCGGAGACCTTCGTCGACGGGCTTCTCGACGGGCTCGACTGCGTGAACCGGCGCGTGCGCGCGCTGCTCGACCGGCGGCAGAGCTGCGCTGCCGAATGACGGGCGGGGCACCGCTGGCCGTGGTGGTCAAGGGCTGGCCGCGGCTGTCGGAAACCTTCATCGCGCAGGAGCTTGCGGCGCTGGAAGCGGCGGGGCACCGGTTCGACATCTGGTCGCTGCGCCATCCGACCGACAGGCGGCGGCATCCGCTGCATGACCGGGTGCGCGCGCAGGTGCATTACCTGCCGGAATACCTGCATGACGAACCGCGCCGCGTGCTGCGGGGGCTGGCGCGGGCGGCGCGGCTGCCGGGGTTCGGGGCGGCACGGCGGCTTTGGCTGGCGGATCTGCGCCGCGATCCGACGCGCAACCGGGTGCGGCGCTTCGGGCAGGCCTGCGTGCTGGCGACCGAGGCATCGGGCGATCTGTGCGCGCTTTACGCGCATTTCCTGCACACTCCGTCTTCTGTCACGCGCTATGCGGCGGTGATGCGGGGGCTGCCTTGGGCCTTTTCCGCCCATGCCAAGGACATCTGGACCAGCCCCGAGTGGGAGATCGGCGAAAAGCTTGACCCGGCCCGCGCGGGTGCGGCCTTCGGCGTGACCTGCACCGCATCGGGGGCTGCGCATCTGCGCGGGCTGTCTCGGGGCACATCGGTGAACCTCGTTTATCACGGGCTGGACCTGTCGCGCTTTCCGCCGCCGCCCGCGCGGGGGCCGCGCGCCCCCGGCGATCCGCTGCGCATCCTGTCGGTGGGGCGGCTGGTCGAGAAGAAGGGCTTCGACCAGCTGGTCGCTGCGCTGGCGCTGTTGCCCGGCGATCTGGACTGGCGCTGGACCCATGTGGGCGGCGGCGATCTGAAGGACGCGCTGCGCGCGCAGGCGCAGGCGGCGGGCATCGCCGGACGGATCGACTGGAAGGGCGCCCTGCCCCAGCCCGAGGTGGTGGCCGAAATGCAGGCGGCGGACCTGTTCGTGCTGCCCAGCCGCGTGGCTAGCGACGGCGACCGCGACGGGCTGCCCAACGTGCTGATGGAGGCGGCCTCGCAAGCTCTGCCGATCCTGACGACGCCGGTGTCGGCCATTCCGGAATTCATCACCGACGGCTTGCATGGGGTGCTGAGCGATGACGCGCCCGAAGCCTTGGCTGCGGCCATTGCCGGAATCGCGGCCGATCCCGACGCGGCGGCCGCGCGGGCGGCGGCGGCGCTGGCGCGGCTGCGGGCCGAATTCATGATGCAGCCGGGGATCGACGATCTGTCGGCGCGGCTGGCCCGGATGGTCGGGGGGGCGTGATGCGCATCGCCTTTCACGCACCGCTCAAGCCGCCCGATCACCCCGTCGCGTCAGGCGACCGGCAGATGGCGCGCAACCTCATGGCGGCGCTGGAGCGCGGGCTGGGGGGGCCTGTCTGGCTTGCGTCACGGCTGCGCACGCGCGACGGGGCGGGTGACGAAGCAGTGCAGGCGGCGCTGGTGGCGGAAGCCAAGGCCGAGATCGCGCGGCTCACGCCCCTGCGGGGCGATACGGCGCTCTGGGTCACCTATCACAGCTATTACAAGGCGCCTGACCTCGTTGGGCCTGCCGTCGCGCGGGCCTGGGGCGTGCCTTACGTGCTGATCGAGGCGACGCGCGCGAAACGCCGCCTGACCGGCCGCTGGGCGGGCTTTGCCGCGCGGGCCGAGGCCGCCTGCGACGCGGCACAGGTGATCTTTCACCTAACCGAACAGGATGCCGAGGCCTTGCGCCGCGACCGCGCCACGGGACAGGAGATCGTCGCTCTGCCGCCCTTTCTGGCACGCGACACCCTGCCCCCAGTGGCGGGCAGCGACGGGCCGATCCTGATCGTGGGCATGATGCGCGAGGGTGACAAGCTGGCCTCCTACCGGCTGGCGGCGGGGGCGCTGGCGCTGCTGCCCGACACCGACTGGCAGGCCGAGATCGCGGGCGACGGCCCCGCGCGGGCCGAGGTGGCGACGCTGATGGCGCCCTTCGGGGATCGCGTGCGGTTTCTCGGCGCGCTTGATGCGGCCGCGCTCGAGGCCGCCTATGCGCGGGCGGGCCTGTTCCTCTGGCCCGGGGTGAACGAGGCCTTCGGGATGGTGTACCTTGAGGCGCAGGCGGCGGGGCTGGCCGTGGTGGCGCAGGACCGCCCCGGCGTGCGCGATGTTCTCTTGGCGGGCGATCATCCCGCGCAGGACGAGGGGGCCGAAGGCCTTGCGCGTGCGCTCGCGCGTCTTCTGGCGGATGCGCCCGCGCGCCGCGCGCAAGGCGCTGCCGCCCGCGCCAGGATCGCGCAGGACCACCTTCTGCCCGCCGCCGCCGCGCGGCTGCGCGATGTGCTCGCGCCACTGACCGGGGGGTGCCAATGATCCGCCTTGCCCTTCTGCGCCATGGCCACACGCCCTGGAACCGCGCGGGCCGCATTCAGGGCCGCAGCGACATCGCGCTGGACGACGACGCGCGCGCGGCCCTGTCCGCGCTGCGTCTGCCCGCGCCTTGGGACGGGGCGGGCCTCGTGTCGTCGCCACTGTCGCGCGCAAGGGAGACGGCGGAATTGGTCGCGGGCCACGCGCCTGCAGTTGTGCCCGAGCTTCTGGAAATGAACTGGGGCGCTTGGGAAGGGCTGCACGGGCGCGACCTGATCGCCGATCCGGCCAGCGGTTACGCCCATATCGAGGATTGGGGCTGGGATTTCCGCCCCCCCGGCGGCGAAAGCCCCGCCGATCTGCGCGCGCGGCTTGTGCCCTGGGCTCTGGGGCTGCGGCGCGACACCGTGGCCGTGACGCATATCGGCGTGATGCGGGTGCTTCTGGCGCAGGCGACGGGCTGGGATTTCCGGGGCACGCCCCCGTTCAAGGTCAAGCGCAACCGGCTTTTCGTCATCGAAGTGGACGGTGCGCTGCGCCTCGATCCCGGCGCACCGGTGCGGCTGGTGGAGCGGGCGGCATGCGGGTCCTGATCGTCGTCACGCATCTGCTGGGCACGGGCCACCTGCGCCGCGCCGCGACGCTGGCACGCGCCTTCGCCGGGGCGGGGCACGACACCGTTCTGATCAGTGGCGGCCTGCCCCTGCCCGGGGTCGACATGGGCGCGGCGCGGCTGGTGCAACTGCCGCCCGTCGCGTCAGACGGGGTGAATTTCGCCCGGCTTCTGGGCGCGGACGGCAGGCCGGTTGACGGGGCCTTCCTGCAGGCGCGGCAGGATCGGCTGCTGGAGGCGGCACGCGCGGCCGCGCCGGACGTGCTGATCACCGAGCTTTACCCCTTTGGCCGCCGGGTTCTGGCGGCGGAATTCGACGCGCTGCTGCAGGCGGGGCTTGCAAGGGTCACGCTGGCATCGGTGCGCGACATCCTTGCGCCGCCGTCCAAGCCCGCGAAGGCGCGCGCGGCGGCAGAGCGGATCGCCGCGTTTTATGACGGCGTGCTGGTGCATTCCGACGCCCGCGCCGTGCCGCTGGAAGCAAGCTGGCCCGTCGACGACGCCTTGGCGGCGCGGCTGCAGTATACGGGCTTCGTGGCCCCGCCCCCGCCCAAGGCCGCGCCCGAGGGCACGGGCAAGGACGAGGTTCTGGTCAGTGCAGGCGGTGGTGCCGTAGGCGATGCGCTGTTCCGCGCGGCGGTCGCGGCGGCGGCGGGGTCGGCCCTGACATGGCGGCTGCTGGTGGGCGGGGCGGACCCCGCGCCGCGCATCGCGCGGCTGGCGGCCGGGGCGACGGCGAACGTCATCGCGGAGCCCGCGCGCCCCGATTTCCGGGCGATGCTGACCCGCGCGGCGGTGTCGGTGAGCATGTGCGGCTACAACACCGCGTTGGATCTTCTGCAGACGGGGTGTCCTGCGGTTCTGGTGCCGTTCGACGACGGGTCGGAGGTGGAGCAGACCCTGCGCGCGGAAAGCCTTGCGCGGCTGGAGGGCTTCGCGGTCTTGCGCCAGTCCGGGCTGAGCGGCCCGGCACTGTCGCAGGCAGTGGCCGGGCTGGCCGCCGCGCCGCGGCGGGGGCCGAGCGATTTCGCCATGGACGGCGCGGCGGCAAGCGTCGCGATCGCAGAACGGATGACAGGGGGATGAGCGCGCTCTGGTCGCCCCTTCGCGACGAACTGACCCGCTGGCGGGAGGCGGGGCTGGTCCTGCCGGTCTGGTGGCGCGACGACGATGCGGTCGCGGACACGCCCGCGCTGCGCCGCCTGTCGGCGATGGCGGTGGCGGCGGGCCTGCCGGTGCATGTCGCGGTGATCCCCGAAGGGGCCGGGCCGTCGCTGGCGCAGGCTGTGACCGGGGCGGACAACCTGATCGTGCTGGTGCATGGCCTTGCCCACCGCAATCACGCAGGCACGGGGGAAAAGAAGGCGGAATTCGGTGCGCACCGTCCCCTGCCCGCGCTCGAGGCGGATGCGCAGGACGGGATCAAGACGCTTGCCGCGCTGTTCGGACCGGCGCTCGCCCCGGTTTTCGTGCCGCCCTGGAACCGGATCGCGCCCGCGCTGCTGCCGCGCCTGACGGGGCTGGGCTATCGCGCGATATCGACCTTCGGGCCGCGCACGGCGGTGGAGGCCGCGCCGGGGCTGGTGCAAGTGAACACGCATGTGGACCCCATCGACTGGCGCGGCACGCGCGGGCTGGCCGACCCCGGCATGGTCGTCACGCAGCTTGTCGCGCATCTGCAGGACCGCCGCGAAGGCCGCGCCGACAGCGCCGAACCGCTGGGCCTGCTGACGCACCACCTTGTTCATGACGCCGAAATCTGGTCCTTCTGCGAAGACCTCGCCGCCGTCCTGTCGGATGGCTCGATCCGGGCGTGGAACGCGAGAGAGGACCTGACATGAGCCGTCTGGACAGCATGCTGCGCCGCCTGAGCGCCCAACGCGACGGGCTAAACTGGGCCGCCGCGCAGATCGGGGGCGTGGCGGGCGATGTGCTTGACCTCGGGCTCGGCAACGGGCGGACCTATGACCACCTACGCGAGGCACTGCCCGGCCGCCGCATCCGGGTGATCGACCGGGTGCTGCAATGCCACCCGTCCTGCGTGCCGCCCGAAGCGGATTTCCTGCAGGGCGAGGCCGCGCCGATGCTGGCGGTTCTGGCCGACGAAGGCGCACGCTTTGCGCTGGCGCATTACGATCTGGGTTTCGGCGTGAAGGACGAAGACGTGGCCGAGGCCGCGCGGCTGAGCCCGGCGCTGGCGCGGCTGATGGTGCCGGGCGGGCTGATCGTGTCGGGCCAGCCGCTGGTGGGGTTCACACAGGTCGCGGGGCCGGAAACGATCGCGCCCGACCGTTACCTCTTCTACCGCGCGCCATGACCTGGCGGCGCTATGGCCTTTACTGGTTGCCCGATCCGGGGCGCGAGCCTTGGGCGCGACGCGCCACCGACTGGCTGGGATGGGACGCCGTGGCGGGCGTGCCCAGCGGGCCGCCGTCAGACCTGCCCGACCTGCCGCTCCCCTGGGCCGAGATCACCGCGACGCCGCGCCGATACGGCCTGCATGCGACGCTGAAGCCGCCCTTTCATCTGGCAGACGGTTGCACCGAAGACACCCTGCGCGCCGCCTGCGCGCGGCTTGCGGCGGGCTGCGCGCCGGTGACCCTGCCGGGGCTGGCGCTGACGCCGCTGGGGCGGTTCCTCGCGCTCACCGCACCCGGTGATCAGGGGGCGATTCAGGCGCTGGCAGCGGACTGCGTGCGGAGCATCGACGACTTCCGCGCCCCCGCGTCGGAGGAGGAACTGGCGCGCCGCCGCATGGCGGGCCTGTCGGAAGAGGAAGACGCAAACCTGCTGCGCTGGGGCTATCCTTACGTGATGGAGCACTTCCGGTTTCACGTCACCCTGACGGGCCGCCTGTCGCGGGCCGAAGTGGCGGAGGTCGAAGCCATCCTTGGTGGCTGGCTGATGCCGCTGATGCCCGCCAGCCTGCGCATCGCCGACATCGCCCTTGTGGGCGAGGATGCAGAGGGTCATCTGCATCTGGTGGAACGCTTCGCGCTGGGCGGCTGAGTGTTCCCTTCCCCGCGCCTGCGCTGTATCCCGGGCGCGGCTGACCCCCGCACAAGGATGTGACCCATGAGTTTTGACCGTTCCATCAAGATCGCACCATCGATCCTGTCGGCGGATTTCGCCAATTTCGGAGCCGAGATCGCGGCGATCGAGGCGCAGGGGGCCGACTGGGTCCATGTCGACGTGATGGACGGCCATTTCGTGCCGAACCTGACCTTCGGCCCGCCCGCCGTCGCGGCCTTCCGCCGCCATGTGAAGACGGTGATGGATGTGCACCTGATGATCGCGC
The DNA here is from genome assembly GCA_018401465.1 of Aestuariivita sp. Taxonomy (GTDB): domain Bacteria; phylum Pseudomonadota; class Alphaproteobacteria; order Rhodobacterales; family Rhodobacteraceae; genus JAGYKE01. Next base: position 1,322,084 of record JAGYKE010000004.1, on the reverse strand, counting down.
CGGTGGACCCCTATATCGACGCCTTCGCGCAGGCGGGTGCCGACATCCTGACCGCCCACGTGGAGGCCGGCCCGCACATCCACCGCACACTGCAGGCGATCCGGGGCGCGGGGATGAAGGCGGGCGTCGCGCTCAACCCCGGCACCCCGGCCGGGGCGGTCGCGCATCTGCTGGACCTTGCGGACCTTGTCTGCGTGATGACGGTGAACCCAGGCTTCGGCGGGCAGAAGTTCATCGACATGACCGACAAGGTGCGCAGCCTGCGCGCGATGATCGGCGACCGGCCCGTGCATATCGAGATCGACGGCGGGGTGGACTCGGTGACCGCACCGCTGGTCGCGCAGGCGGGGGCGGATGTGCTGGTGGCGGGATCGGCTGTCTTCAAGGGCGGGTCGGTGGATGCACCGGAGGTCTATGGCCGCAACATCCGCGCGATCCGCGCGGCGGCGGCAGGCGTCTACGTCTGAGACAGGGCGCACGATCTTTCTGCGAAAGATCGGCGCCTACCGCAGACGGTCGGCAAAGGCCTCCAACAGCCGGTGCTTGAGGATCTTGCCCGTCGGCGCGGCGGGCAGGCTGGTCGCCAGAACGATGCGCGCGGGCCGCTTGTAGCCCGCAAGGCGGTCGGCCACGAAGGCGCGCAGGGCCTCCTCGGTCAGATCGCAGCCTTCGGCCACCTGCACGAAGGCGAGCACCTTTTCGTCACCCCCCTCCATCCGTCCGATCACGGCCGACTGGATCACCTGCGAGTGGTCGTTCAGCGCGGCCTCGACTTCCGGTGGATAGACATTGAAGCCGCCGTGGATGATCAGCTCCTTCGAGCGGCCGAGGATGTGCAGACGCCCCTGCCCGTCGATGCGCCCCAGATCGCCGGTGCGCAGCCAGCCGTCGGGCGACAGCGCCGCCAACGTCGCCTCGGTGTTGCGGAAATAGCCTTTCATGATGTTGGGACCGCGCACCACCACTTCGCCCGCGCCGTCGCCGCCGCCGGGCACGGTTTCGTCGATGCGGATCTCGACCCCCGGCAGCGCGGGGCCGGTCGAGGTGTCAGGATCGCCAAGCGCGCTTTGCGTGATCGAGACACCGGCGGTCGTTTCGGTCATGCCATAGCCGTTCTGCAGTGCGACGCCGTAGAAGCCTTCCGCCTTGCGCTTCCATGTCGGGTCGAGCGGGGCCGCACCTGACGACACATAGCGCAGCGTCCCTCCGGGCAGCCGGTCAAAGCCCTGTCCGCTTGTATAGTCCATCAGCAGCGCATGCATCTGCGGCACCGCCGACAGAAGCGTGACGCCTTCGGTCAGCGCGGCGTAAAGCCGGGCCGCGGAAAAGCGCGGCTCGAACCGGATGCGCGCGCCCGCGACGGTGGCGGCGGTGACGATCGAGGCCAGCCCGAAGACATGGGTGATGGGCAGAACGCCGTAGATCAGGTCATCCGCGGTCATGGCGCGCAGGGTGGCCGACGCCGTGCCGCCGAAAATCAGGTTCTCATGCGTCAGCATCACGCCCTTGGGCGTGCCCGTCGTGCCGGTGGTATAAAGCACGACCGCGACATCGCCATCGCCTTCCGGATCGCTGGTGCGCCGGGTCATCTGGAGCGCGCCGAAGCGACCCTCGACCGGGGTCGCACCCAGCCGCGCGGCATGGGCGGCGGCGTCAGGCGAGACGGCGGTGGTGGCCAGAATCGCGGCGGGGGTCGCGTGGGCGATGACGCGGTCCACCTCGGCCCCGGTCTGGCGGGCGTTGATCGGGATCGCGGCGGCGCCCAGACGCGAACAGGCATAAAGTGACGCGACGGCGGCATTGCAGTTCTCGGCCAGGATCAGCACGCGGTCGCCCCGCGTGACGCCTGCGCGCGTGAGCGTCTGCGCAAGGTCTTCGGACGCCGCCTTCAGATCGCTCCAGGACCAGTCCGCACCGGTCGTGTCGACAAGCGCGCGGGCACCGGGCCGTTTGGCCGCCTGCGCATCGGGCAGGTCGTGCCAGCGCGCGCTCACCCCGCCGCCCCGTGCCGGACGACGGTGCCGAGGCGGCCCATGGCCTGCAAAGCCTCGGCCTCGATCCGGGCGATGATGTCGGCCATGGGCTCGATCCGGTCGGTCAGGCCCAGCGCATGGCCCGCCGACAGCATGCCCTTCGACACGTCGCCGGTGCGGTAGGCCTCGCGCCCGATCTTGCCGGAGACGAGGGGGAGCAGGTCCTGAATGGTCACACCCGGGGTCTCGCGTTCGATGCGGGCGACCTCGGCTGTCGTCTCGTTCGCCAGCGTCCGGATCGTATTGCGGACCGAGGACATGGTGAGCGCGGTGTCGCGTTCGGTGGCATCGACCAGCGCCTGCTTGTATCCACGATGCGCGTTGAGTTCGTCGGCCACCAGAAGCCGCGTGCCCATGACGACGCCCGACGCGCCCATGGCGAGTGCGGCGACGAGTTGTGACCCATGCCCGACCCCGCCGCCGATCAGGAACGGGATTTTCAGGTCGCGCCCCGCCATCGCGGCGTTCACGAAGGACCCGATCATGTCCATCCCCGGATGGCCGCCGCATTCGGCGCCCACGATCGCGACCATGTCGACGCCCACCGACTGCGCCTTCACGGCGTATCGCACGGCGGGGACCTTGTGGATCACGGTCAGGCCGAGGGATTTCAGGAGGTCCATGTAGGGTTCGGGATTGCGTCCCGAGGTCTCGATGACCGTGACCCCTTCACCCGCGATCAGGCGGAAGATTTCCTCGGTCTTCTCGCCCGGCACGAGTTTCGGCAGCATCGAGACATTGACGCCGAAGGGCAGCCCGTCGCAGGCGCGGCGCGCCTTCGCGATCTCGGCCCTCAGGTCGGCCGTCTCGGCATGGCTCGCCGCCGTGATGAAGCCGATGATGCCCGCGCGCGCGGCGGCGGTGACGTAATCGGCGTCCGCCAGCCATTGCAGCCCGCCCGCAAGGATCGGCAGGCGCAGCCCGAAGTCGCGCGTCAGCGCGGTATCCCAGGTCGGGGTCATCCGCCGAACCGGGGCGCGCGTTTTTCGAGGAAGGCGGCGATGCCTTCCGCCGCCTCGTGCCCCCCGGCGGCGGCGGCCATGTGATCGCGCTCGGCGTCGAGCTGCTGCGCCTCGGTCGCCTCAAAGGCCTGCGCGACCAGCCGCCGGATCGCGCCCTGCGCCCCGCGCGGGCCCTGCGCCAGCGCGTCGGCAAGGCGCATCGCTTCTGCCTCTGCTTCGCCCGCTGGGACAACCGCGTTGACAGCCCCCAAAGCGTGCAGGCGTTCGGCGGTGACGGGACGGGCGAGAAGGCACATCTCCATCGCCAGCTGGCGCGGGATCATGCGCGACAGGGCCGAGGTCAGGCCCGCATCGGGCACCAGCCCCGCCTTGACGTAAGCCGCGGTGAACTTCGCCCCTTCCGCCGCGACGATCAGATCGCAGGCGAAGGCGAGCGAGGCCCCCGCCCCCGCCGCGCCCCCTTCCACGGCGGCGATCACCGGGACCGGGCAGGCGCGGATGGCGCGGACGAGGTCGTGCAGGTCATCGACCTTGGCGCGGCGTTCGGGTTCCGACAGCTTGCGCCGGTCGATCAGCACGTTCAGGTCGCCGCCCGCGCAGAAGAAGCCGCCTTCGGACGTCAGGATCACCGCGCGGATGCGGTCGTCGCCTGCGCCCTTCAGCGCGTCGCCGATCGCGGCGTACAGGTCGGGCGACAGCGCGCCGCGCCTTGTGGCGTTCATGTTGACGACGACAAGGAGGTCACCCCGGTCATCGACGCGGGCAAGGGTCATGTCGTGCCTCCCACCGGTTTGAAGACGCCGCTGGCACGGGCGATGATTGTGCCGGTGTCATCCACCATCTCGGCATCGGCGTAATGGATCTTGCGACCGCCGCCGATGCGGCGGCCCGTGGTGGTGACGCGCGCGCCCTCGCGGCCTGCCGCGATGAATTGCGTGGTCAGCGTCACCGTCACCAGCGGCGCTTCGGCATCGGGGCGCAGGTGTTTCGACACCGCGAAGCCCGCCGCCGCATCCAGCATCATCGCGATGATCCCGCCATGGAGCGACCGGCCACGATTGAGGTGCTTCTCGGCCACCTCCAGCGTGACGTGCACGGTCCCGTCAGCGGGCGACAGGTCGATGTCATAACCGACAAGGTCCTGCGCGCCGCTGCCGGGGGCCGCGCTGTCACGCGGCGGAAAGGGCGATGAACCGTTCAAGATGGTAGTCCGTGTCGCCGAAGCGGTGGTCGGTCATGACGATGCGCTTGGCGATATGGGCGAGTTCATATTCCTGCGTCATGGCGATGCCGCCGTGCATCTGGATCGATTCCTCGGCCACAAGGCGGCCCACGCGGCCGATCAGGTGGCGCGCAGCGGCGATGTGGCGGTCGCGGGTGCGGGTGTCGCCGTCCAGATGGCCTGCGGCGAAGATCACGGCGGACCGCGCCTGTTCCAGTTCGATCAGCATGTCGGCGACGCGGTGCTGCAGCGCCTGGAAGGTGCCGATGGGCCGCCCGAATTGCTGGCGCGTGCCGAGATAGTCGATGGTCAGCTTCACGGCACTTTCCATGGCACCCAAGGCTTCCGCCGCCAGAGCGACATGGGCGAGTGCGATTGTATCAGAGAGCAGCGCCCAGCCCTGCCCCGCGTCACCCAGACGGGCAGAGGCAGGAAGGCGCACATCGTCAAGCGTGACTTCCGCCGCGCGGCCGCCCGACAGCATCGGATAGCCGCGCAGGGTCAGGCCCGCCACGTCGGCGGGAACGAGGACAAGCGAGATGCCATCCGCATCCGCCGCGCCGCCGCTTTCGCGGGCGCTGACGATGAGGTGACCTGCAGCTTCGGCGTTCACCACAACGGCCTTGCGGCCCGACAGGATCAGGTCGCCGCCATCTGCGGTCAGCCGGGTTTCCACATGGGTCAGGTCATAGCGGCTGACCGGTTCACCATGGGCAAGCGCCAGATGCGCGGCCCCTGCGATCACCTCTTCCACCAGATCGGTGCGGCCTGCGGCGGCCAGAAGCCGCCCGCCAAGAACCGCGCTGTCCATCACCGGCTCAACGACGCCCGCGCGGCCCAGTTCCTCGAACACCACGGCGATGTCGAAGCCCGCGCCGCCGAAGCCGCCTTGGGTCTCGATGAACAGGGCACCCAGCACGCCCAGTTCGGCCAGTTGCGCCCAGATGTCCGCGCTGAAGCCCGCGTCGCTGTTCAGGATGCGGTTGCGTTCCTCGGTCGTGTAGCGGTCGCGCAGGAAACGCCGCAGCGTGTCCTGCAGCATCTGGCGTTCTTCGGTCAGATCGAAGTTCATCTGCGGCCTCCCATCAGGGTCTGGGCGATGATGTTGCGCTGCACCTCGTTCGAGCCGCCGAAGATCGACAGCTTGCGATAGTTGAAATACTGCGCCGCCAGCGGGCCTGCGTAATCGGGACCGATGGGATCGTTGTCGCCCTCGACCGCTTCCGACGGGAAGGGCATGGCATAGGGGCCGACCGCGCGGCGGGCGAGGTCGTTGATTTCCTGCCGGATGACGGTGCCCTTGACCTTGAGCATCGACGCCTCGATCCCCGGCGCGCCGCCGGCTGCGGCCTTCGACACGATGCGCAGGTTCGACGTCGCAAGCGCCATGAGGTCGATTTCCACCTGCGCCATGCGCGCGGCGAAATGCGGGTTCTCGATCAGCGGACGCCCGTTCGCGCGTTCGGCCCGCGCGATGCGCTTGACCTGTTCCAGCCCCGCCTGACTGAAGCCGACACCGGCGATGTTGGTGCGCTCATGCGTCAGAAGGTACTTGGCATAGGTCCAGCCCTTGTTCTCCTCGCCCACAAGGTTCGCGACCGGCACCTTCACGTCGGTGAACCAGACCTCGTTCACCTCATGCGTGCCGTCCAGAAGGATGATGGGCCGCACTTCGATCCCGGGCGTGTCCATGTCGATCAGAAGGAAAGAAATGCCTTCCTGCTGCTTCGCCGTGGGATCGGTGCGCACAAGGCAGAAGATCCAGTTGGCGTATTGGCCAAGCGTCGTCCACGTCTTCTGGCCGTTGACGATATAGTGGTCGCCGTGGCGTTCCGCTTTGGTCTTGAGCGAGGCGAGGTCCGATCCCGCGCCGGGTTCCGAATAGCCCTGGCACCACCAGTCGGTCCCGTCGAGGATGCGGGGCAGGTAATGGTCCTGCTGTTCCTTGGAGCCGAACTTCATCAGCACGGGGGCCAGCATCGACAAGCCGAAGGGAACGATGCGGGGCGCGTTGGCGCGGGCGGCTTCTTCCTCGAAGATGTGGCGCTGCACGGCGTTCCATTCCGCGCCGCCGAATTCCCGGGGCCAGTTCTGCGCGAGCCAGCCCTTTTCGTTCAGGATGGCGTGCCAGGCCTCCATGTCGGCTTTGGACAGGTGGTCATGGCCCTGCCGGACCTTGGCGGCCATCTCTTTCGGCAGACGGGTTTCCAGAAAGTCGCGCACTTCCGCGCGGAACGCCTGTTCCTCGGGGGAATAGCTCAGGTCCATGATCGCCCCTTTCAGCTGTAGATTTCGAAAAGCCCGGCAGCACCCATGCCGCCGCCGATGCACATGGTGACGACGCCCCACTTGGCCTTGCGGCGACGACCTTCCAGCAGGATGTGCCCGGTCATCCGCGCGCCGGTCATGCCGAAGGGATGGCCGATGGCGATCGACCCGCCGTTGACGTTGTATTTCTCGGGGTCGATGCCCAGCCGGTCGCGGCAGTAAAGCGCCTGAGAGGCAAACGCCTCGTTCAATTCCCAGAGGTCGATGTCGTCCACCTTCAGCCCGTGGCGTTCCAGCAGGCGCGGCACGGCGAAGACGGGGCCGATGCCCATCTCGTCAGGCTCGCACCCCGCCACCGCAAAGCCCCGGAACGCGCCAAGGGGTTCGAGGCCGGCTTTCTCGGCCGCCTTCGCCTCCATCAGCGTGACCGCCGCGGCACCGTCGGACAATTGCGAGGCATTGCCGGCCGTGACGAACCCGCCTTCGCGGACGGGCTTGAGGGATGCGAGCCCCTCCAGCGTCGTTTCAGGGCGGTTGCATTCGTCGGCGCCGATGGTGACCTCGCGGTGCGAAACCGCGCCGGTGTCCCTGTCCTTCACGGCCATGGTGGTGGTCATCGGCACGATTTCATCGGTGAAACGGCCCGACGCCTGCGCGTCCGCAATGCGGCGCTGGCTGCGCAGGCCGTATTCGTCCTGATAGTCGCGGCTGACGCCATAACGGGCGGCGACGATGTCGGCGGTTTCGATCATCGCCATGTAGATGGCGGGCTTGTGTTCGGCGATCCAGGCTTCGGGGGCGTTGCCGACATTGGTCTGCACAAGGCTGATGCTTTCCACCCCGCCCGCGATCATGGGCCCTGCCCCTTCCTGCGTGATGGCGTTGGCGGCCAGCGCGATGGTCTGCAGGCCCGAGGAACAATAGCGGTTCACCGTCATGCCCGAGGTGGTCACCGGCATGCCCGCGCGGATCGCGATCTGGCGGGCGATGTTCTGGCCGGTCGCGCCTTCGGGGAAACCGCAGCCCATGATGCAGTCTTCGAACTGATCAAGCGGAATGCCCGAGCGTTCGACGGCGGCCTGCACGGCATGGCCGCCCATCGTCGCGCCGTGGGTCATGTTGAAGGACCCACGGAAGGATTTGGCAAGCCCGGTGCGGGCGGTCGATACGATTACGGCTTCGCGCATCAGGCGGACTCCTTGTTCAGATCGTCGAAAGTGCGGTTGTCAGTCACGAGGGTTTCCAGAAGGGGCGCGGGCTGCCAGAAGAAGGCGTCTTCCTTGGCATAAGCACGGATATCGTCCAGCAGGCCCGGAAGCCCCTGCATGTCGGCCCATTTCAGCGGCCCGCCGTGATAGCGCGGGAAGCCGTACCCGAAGAGCAGCACCATATCCACGTCCAGCGGACGGCGCGCGATGCCTTCGCCCACGACCTTGGCTGCCTCGTTCACCATCGCGGCCATGTAGCGGCGCACGATCTCGTCCTTGGTGAAGGTGCGGGGCGTGATGCCCTTTGCGGCGCGCTCGGCCTCGATATGCTGCATCACGTCGGGGTTGGGCACGCGCGCGCGGCTGCCCTTTTCGTAAATGTAGAAGCCCTTCCCGGTCTTCTGGCCGAAATTGCCACCCTCGCACAGCCGGTCGGCAAAGCCCGCGTCGCGGGCGCGCGGGTCCAGCCCTTCGGCGCGGCGGCGCTTGCGCACGGCCCAGCCGATGTCGAGACCCGCAAGATCGCCCACCGCATAGGGCCCCATGGCAAACCCGAATTCCTCGAGCGCGTCGTCGATCTGGAAGGGTGTCGCGCCGTCAAGGATCATGTGATCGGCCGCCGTGCGATAGACCGCAAGGATGCGGTTGCCGATGAACCCGTCGCAGACACCCGCGCGCACGCTGATCTTGCCCAACCGCTTGCCCAGCGCGAAACCGGTCGCCACCACGTCGGGCGCGGTCGCGTCGGCGACGACGACTTCCAGAAGCTTCATCACATGGGCGGGCGAGAAGAAGTGCAGCCCGATCACGTCGCCCGGGCGCGAGGTCGCCTGCGCGATCACGTTGACGTCGAGATAGGAGGTGTTCGTCGCCAGCACCGCGCCCGGCTTACAGACGGCGTCGAGCTTGCCGAAGACCTGTTTCTTGACCTCCATGTCCTCGAACACCGCCTCGATCACCAGATCGGCATCGGCGAGCGAAAGGTAATTCGTATCGGTGCGCAGCGCGACCTCGGTCAGGTGGGTGAAGCGGTCTTCGCTGATCTTGCCACGCTTGAGCGCGCCCTGAAGGTTACCCGCGATGCGGCCCTTCGCGGCCTGCGCGGCGTCGTCGGTCATCTCAAGCATGGTGACATTCAGGCCCGCCAGAAGGGCGGCGGTGGCGATGCCCGCCCCCATCGTGCCGCCGCCGATGACGCCGACATGATGCACCTCGCGCGGGGCGACGCCTTCAAGCTCGGGCAGCTTGCCCACGGCGCGTTCGCCGAAGAAGGCGTGGATCAGGCCCTGCCGCTGGTCGGTCGCCATCAGTTCCATGAACAATTCGCGTTCGCGCTTCATGCCTTCGGCAAAGGGCAGCTCGCACGCCGCCTGAATGCCGCGCACGGCGACGGCGGGGGACAGCTGGCCGCGGCCTGCCTTCAGGACATCCCGGTAGAGCGCGTCGAAATCGACGGGCGCGGGCGCGGGCATGTCGCTGACCGCGCGGCGGGGTGCGCCCGCATCGATCAGTTCACGCGCATAGGCGAGGCCGATCTCGCGCGGCGCGCCGTCCTCGATCCGGTCGAGGATGCCGAGATCAAGGGCTTCCTTCGCGCCGATCTGACGGCCCGATGTGATGACCTCGATGGATTTCTCGACCCCGATCAGGCGTGGCAGGCGCTGCGTGCCGCCCGCGCCCGGCATGACGCCGATCAGCACCTCGGGCAGGCCCACGCGCGCCTTCGGCACCGCGATCCGGTAATGCGAGCCCAGCGCAACTTCGAGGCCGCCGCCCAGCGCGGTGCCGTGCAACGCCGAGACGACGATGAGGGGCGAGGCTTCGATCCGGGTGCAGACGTCGGGCAGCCACGGGGCGAGCGGCGGCTTGCCGAATTCCTTGATGTCGGCCCCCGCGAAATAGGTGGCGCCTTCGCCGTAGATGAGGACGGCCTTCGCGCCGTCCTTCTCGGCCCGTTCGATCCCGTCGACCAGACCCTGACGGACCGCCTGGCCCAGCGCGTTCACCGGCGGATTCGCCGCGGCCAGAACTGCGATGTCGCCCAGAAGTTCATAGCGGATGGCGTCGGACATCTTTCCCCTCCCCGTCGGACCTGCTGCTTTGTGATAGCCCCCCCTGCGCGCGGTCTGCAAACAGACAGTTCCGCCCCGCGCGGAAAACCCGACGTCACGGGGCCCGTTCCCGGGGGGATGCGGTCAGGCGCGGATCGTGCCGTCGGCCACCCATTGATCGACGCGCGCCAGAACGTGATCGGTGAAGGCCGCGTCGTTGATATGGGTGTCGAGCCGGGTCAGCGTGACGTTGTCCGGGCAGGCGCGGCCCGCTTCGTCGATGAAGGCGGCGAGGCCTTCGGCGTCATGCAGGGGCGCGCCCGCGCGGTCCCATTCGTTGCAGCCCTGCAGCGGCAGGATCAGCTCGACCGGACCCGTCGCGCGGGCGAGCTTGGCGCAGAGCGTGCGCGCCACCTCGCGCCGTTCATCGGGGGTGAGGACGGCCGAGGTGAGAAGGCGGTTATGCGCATGCATGGGGCGGCCGTCGAAACGGGCGGGCACCGGCTGCCAGCCCACCACGTCGACCAGATCATAGCAGCCCGGGGCGACAAGCTGGGGGATGCCCATGCGGCCTGCGTTCTCCATCCGGTCGGCCCCGGCGCTGAGGCCTCCGAAGAGATGGTTCGCCACTTCCTGCGGGGCGAAGTCCATCACCGCGGCGAAAGCGCCCTCGGCGGCGAGGCTCTCGAACGCCCGCCCGCCCATGCCGGTGGCGTGGAAGACGGCGACCTCGAAGCCGCGGTCTTCCAGCGCGGGCTTGAGGCTGACCATGTAGCGCAGCACGGTCTTGCCGAAGCTGGTCATGCCGATCAGCGGGCGGTCGCGTTTGGGCGGCTCCACCGCGCGTGCAGCGCCAAGGACCGCGCCCGCCGCCTGTGACAGCGACGCCTTGCAGACCGAATTCAGGCCATAAAGCCCGCCCGCCCAGAGGATCATCTGCAGGTCCGCTGCGATCCGTTCGGGCGGCAAGAGGGCCGAGAAGGACACGGTCGAGACCACGTATTTCGGAAAGCCCAACGGCAGCGCGGCGCACATGTCGAGCGCGAGGTCGGTGCCCATCGTGCCGCCCAGCACGATCACGCCGTGAACCTTGTCTTCTCGGTACAGCTCCAGCGCCTTCGCCGCCGCCCCCTTCGCCATGATCTGCATGGCGGCGTTTTCATCCTCGGCGGTCATGGCGTCTTCGATCGCGTGCCCGCCTGCCGCCGCGACATCGGCCTTGGTGATGTCGACGGGCGAGGCCGGATCGCCCAGCACGCCCACATCCATGCGCAGCACGTCCCCCCCTTGGGCGCGGATCACATCGGCCAAGTAGGTCAGTTCCGCATCCTTGGTGTCGTAGGTGCCCGCGATCAGGATGGTCTTGGTCATAGCTGGATCCACGCCGTCTTGAGGTCGATATACTTGTCCATCGCGTGCAGCGACTTGTCATGCCCGTTGCCCGACTGGCCGACGCCGCCCAGGGGCACGGTCATGTCCGCGCCGCCATAGGAGTTGACGTGCACGACGCCCGCGCGGATGCCCGCCACCATGCGGTGCGCCCGCGACAGGCTGGCGGTCCAGACGCCGGCCGCCAACCCGTAATCGGTGGCATTGGCGAGGCGCAGCGCTTCCTCTTCGGTATCGAAGGGGGTGACGGTCAGGACCGGGCCGAAGACCTCTTCCCGGAAGACGCGGGCCTCCGGGCCTATCCCTGCAAGGATCGTGGGCGCGAAATAGGTGCCGCCGGTGTCTTCCAGAATGCGGTGACCGCCGGTGACGATCTGCCCTTCGCCCATGAAGCCCGCGACGCGGGCAAGCTGCGCCTCGGAGTTGATAGCCCCCACCTGCGTGGCCGGGTCAAGCGGGTCGCCCACGCGCAGCGCTTCCGCCTCGGCCTTCAGGAGCGCTAGGAAATCGTCGTGAATGGCGCGTTCGACCAGCAGGCGCGAACCCGCGACGCAGACCTGCCCCGAATTGCGGAAGATGCCCATGGCCGAGACCTTGGCCGCATGGGCAAGGTCGGGCGCATCGGCGAAGACGATGTTGGGGGATTTGCCGCCGAGTTCGAGCCAGGTGCGCTTGAGGTTCGACCGCGCCGACGCCTCGAGCAGCCGCCGCCCCGTCGCGCCCGACCCGGTGAAGGCCAGCACGTCCACATCCATGTGTTCGGCCAGCGCCGCGCCGGTGATCTGGCCGGGGCCGGTGACCACGTTCAGCACCCCCGGCGGCAACCCGCAATCCAGACAGATCTGCGCCAGCCGCAGAAGCGACAGCGATGCGGTTTCCGCCGGTTTCAGCACGACCGAATTGCCCATGGCCAGCGCGGGCGCGAGTTTCCACGCCCCGATCATCAGCGGGAAGTTCCACGGCACGATGGCGCCGACAACCCCCACCGGCGCGCGGTGGACAAGGCCCAGCACATCCGGCGCGGTGGGCGCGATCTCTCCCCCCACCTTGTCGAGCGCTTCGGCATAATAGCGGAAGGTGCCCGCGGCAGACCCCGGTTCGGCCTTGAGCGCCATGGCGAGTTCCGTGCCGTTGTCGCGCACGCCAAGCACGGCAAGGGACAGCGCCTCGGCCTCGATCCGGTCGGCGATGGCGTGCAGCACCTTCTTGCGCTGCGCGGGGGCGGCGCGCGACCACACGCCTGATGCAAAAGCCGCGCGCGCGGCGGCCACGGCGCGATCGACATCCGCGGCGCTGGCCGAGGCCAGCGTGGTCAGTCGCGTCCCGTCGATGGGGGACGTGACGTCGAGTGGCGTTTCTTCACCGTCCGTCCACGCGCCCGCAACAAGGAGCTTCTGCGGCGGGACAGCAGCCCGCCGAAGCGTGTCGATCTGTTGGTGATCTGCCATTCGGCCTCCTTCAGCTCGGCCCGTTCGCGCCAGATGCGGACGAAATGGGCGGCGAGCACCAGTATGATTGCGACGAAAAGGATGAAGGCGATGGGCCGGTCGATGAAGTCGAGCGGTTCCTTGACCCGGGCCATGCCGGCGCGCAGCTTGACCTCCATGATCCCGCCGAGGACCATGCCAAGGATGATGGGCACCACCGGCATGTCCAGCCGTTTGAGGATATAGCCGAAGACCCCGAAGCCCGCCGCGATCAGGCAATCGGTGGCCGAATTGCGCAGGCTGTAGACCCCCACGAAGCTGAGCGTCAGGATGCAGACGCCCAGAAACCGGTTCGGGATGCGCACCACCTGAACAAGCGGTTTCGTGGCCACCAGCAGGAAGGCCAGCACCAGCACGTTCAGGATCAGAAGCGAGATGTAGAGGGCGACGACGAAATCCATCTCGTTCTTGAACAGGTTCGGACCGGGCACGACGTTGTGCACGTAGAAGACCGACAGCATCATGGCGGTCAGCGCCTCGCCCGGGATGCCAAGGGCCAGAAGCGGCACCATGGCCGCGGCGGGCACGGCGTTGTTGGCGGTTTCCGCCGCGATCAGCCCCTCGGACGACCCGCGCCCGAAATCCTGCGGGCGCTTCGAGGTGCGCCGCGCATAGGTGTAGGACAGAAACTGCGCCGTGAATTCGCCCACGCCCGGGATGATCCCCATGAGCACCCCGAACGAGGCCGAGACGGTTGCCACGCGCGGGTGGCGGCCCAGTTCGCGCAGGCCCTGGAACAGACCGCCGCGCAGCTTGGCAAGGCGGGTCTTCTCGTCCTCGGTCGTGAGCAGGACGAAGGCCTGGCTGAGCGCGAAAAGCCCCATGACGACAACGATCAGGTCGATGCCGCCCGACAGGAAGGGTTGGTCGAAGGTGTAGCGCTGGGTGTATTTCACCGGCTCCAGCCCGACCGACTGGATGAAGATGCCGAGCCCCGCCAGCGCGGCGGCGATCAGCGTCTGGCCACGATGGGCGACGATGACAAGGATGATGCCCAGAAGCGCCGCCAGAAAGATCTCGCGCGAGCCGAACATGGGCGCGACGCGGGCCAGCACCGGCGCGAACAGGATGAGGCAGATGACCGAGAAGATGCCGCCGAAGAACGACGCCGAATAGGCAAGGCTGAGCGCGCGGCGCGGTTCGCCCCGCGCGGTCATCGGATAGCCGTCATAGGTGGTCAGCGCGTTGACCGCGGTGCCGGGCGTGTTGATCAGGATCGCTGGGATCGCGCCGCCATACATGGACGATCCGTAGATGCCCAGCAGCACGGTCAGGCCCACGATCGGGTCCATGCTGAAGGTGGCAGGCAGCAAGATGGCGATGGCGACGGGCGGGCCGACCCCGGGGATCGCGCCGATCAGCACGCCGCCGACCGAACCGACAAGCAGGGCCAGCACCACGTCCCAGCGGGCGAGGATCATCAGGCTGTCGGCCAGAAGCTCCATCACAGATACAGGATCGCGAAGGAGCGCAGCGCGCCCGGGAGGTATTCATAGACCATCCCGCCGGGGATCCTGACCGACAGGAAGCCCTTGAACACCACGACCACGCTGACCGCGAAGAGGACGGACAGGATCATCATGAAGCGTGTGCGGTAGCCCATGCGCCAGGCGAGCGCGGGCACGAAGATCATCGTCACCGGCAGATAGCCGAGGATCGGCACGATCAGGACATAGGCCATGAACCACAGCGCGAATTCGAGGACAGAAAGCCATTTGCGCGCCTCGGCCCGGTCGAAGCGGGTCAGCCGCTTCCACGGCAGGCGCCAGAGGTGCAGCCCGCCCGCCAGCACCATGACCCCCAGCCCGATGGCGGGCCAGAAGCGGGGTTGCGCGGTCAGGCGCGTCTTCTCGACCCAGTCGGTTTCGCGCCCGATCTGGGACAGAAGCAGGACCGACAGGGCAAGGAACCCAAGCGCGAACAGAAGCTGCCCGCGCCGGGGTCCGACGAATCTGCGCTCGCGCTCGGTGGTCATGCCCTGTCCCGGAACTGCGCCGGGGGCCACGTGGGCCCCCGGCAAGGGTGGTTACTGCAGCAATTCGCCGATGCGGCCGACGGTTTCGATGTCGGTGGCGATGCGCGCGGCCGAGTCTTCGGGGCCCTGCCAGTAGACGAGTGCTCCGGTTTCCTTGGCGACCGTCTGGGCGCGTTCGCTCATCACGGTTTCCTTGGCGACCGCGATGATCTTGTCGCGCACGTCCTGCGGCGTGTCCTTGGTGACGAACAGACCGTTCCACAGTGCGATGTTCAGGCTCGGGTCCAGTTCGCCGATGGTGGGCGCGTCGGGCACGAGGCTGATGCGTTCATCGGTGATGGCGACCAGCACCTTGACGCTGTCGAGGCAGGGCAGGATCAGCTGCAGCGTGGTGTTGATCACGTCGGCGTCACCCGAGGCCAGCGTGTTGCAGTCCAGCGCGTCGAAGGCCGCGTCGGACCCCCACTCGAAGCCTGCGTTGACGGCGAAGGCCTTGGTCACCTGCGTGGGCGTCAGCGGGTCGCCGAAATGGCCCAGCGCCACGTCGTTTTCCTTCGCATAGGCGGCAAGCTCGGCCATCGTCGAATAGGGCGCGTCACCGGCGGCCGCGATCACGAAGGGATAGGTCAGGAAGATGCCCAGCGGATCGAACTTTTCGGGCGTCAGTTCCGGGATGTCGATCTGGTGGCCGACGACCGGCACGCCGATCACGAAAGACCCGATGGTATAGCCGTCGGCGGGTGCGGTCGCGACATCGATGGCGCCCGGGAAGGGGCCGCCGCCGCCGCCGGGCTTGTTCACCACCGCCGCGGGCACGCCGTACTTGGCCTGGAAATCCTCGGCGATCATGCGGGTCAGGATGTCTTCGAGATCACCCGGCGGCCACGGCACGATGAAGTTCACCGGCTTTTCGGGGTATTCGGCCACCGCCGCACCGGCGGCGAGGCTGAGGGCCGCGGCAAGGGCGCCGCTGAGGAGCTTCAAGGTCATGTCGTCTCTCCCTGATAGTTGGTTCATTATTTGAACCGTTGGTTCTGATTTAGATTGACAGCCCGCCTGCCCTTCCGTCAAGTGATTTGAACCGGGCGGGGCCCGCGAAATCGATCGCGGCGCAAGACAGACCCGGACGGGAGAGATCGCCCCCAGATGGGAACCGTGACCAAAGCCTTGTCCTTGCTGGGATATTTCAGCCAGACCCGGCCGGAAATCGGGCTGAGCGAGCTTGCCCGCCTGTCGGGCATGAACAAGGCGACAGTCTACCGGATGATGTCGGAACTGGTGGATCAGGGATTCGCCGAACAGACGCGTCAGGGCAAATCCTACCGTCTGGGGCCGGAAGTCCTGCGGTTGGCCGCGCTGCGCGAAGCGGCGGTGCCGCTTCTGTCGGTCGCGCGCGAGATGCTCATGCAGCTTTCCGAGTCCACGGGCGAGACGGCGCATGTGTCGATCGTGCAGGGCACGCGGCTCAATGCGCTGGCGCATCAGTACAGCCCCCGCCACGGCACGCGGGTGATGATGGAGGATGCCGAGGTGCTGAGCTTTCACGGCACGGCCTCGGGGCTGGCGGTGCTGGCCTTCGCCGAGCCCGCCTTCGTCGACGCCGTGCTGGCGCGGCCGCTCGTCGCCCATACCGCAAAGACCGAGACACGGCCCGACGCGATCCGCGCGCGCATCGCCGCGATCCGCGCCACCGGGCTGGCCGAATCCGTGGGCGGGTTCGAGGCGGATGTGCATTCGCTGGCGGTGCCGGTCTTCGGGCCGGACGCGCAGCCCATCGGCGCGCTGGCCGTTGCCGCACCCGTCGCCCGGATGACCCCGGACCTTGCCGCCTGCGCCGCAGAGGCCCTGCGCCGCTGCGCCGCCGATCTGACCCGCCGCACCGGCGGCTTCGCACCCGAACCCCTGCCCGAGGAGGCCTGACCATGAAGGACGCGAATTTTCTCAAGGAGCATAATGCCCGGTCGCTCTGGCATCCGATGGCGCACCCGGCCGACAGCCTCGCCAACCCGCCCACCATCGTGACGGGCGCGCGCGGCGTGCGCATCACCGATGTGGACGGGCACGAGGTGGTCGATGGCGTGGGGGGGTTGTGGAACGTCAACCTTGGCTATTCGTGCCAGCCCATCAAGGACGCCATCGCGGCGCAGCTCGACGCCCTGCCCTATTATTCGATCTTCCGGGGCACCTCGAACGATCAGGTGATCCAGCTGGCCGAAGAGCTGCGGGATTTCTTCGCCCCCGACGGGCTGAGCCGTGCCTTCTATACCAGTGGCGGATCGGACAGCGTGGAGACGGCCCTGCGCCTTGCGCGGCAATATCACAAGATCCGGGGCGATGCGGCGCGGGTGAAGTTCCTGAGCCTGAAGAAGGGCTATCACGGCACGCATTTCGGGGGCGCCTCCGTGAACGGCAACGCGAATTTCCGCACAGCGTATGAGCCGCTTCTGGCGGGCTGCCACCATATCCCGGCACCTTACACCTATCGCAACCCGTTCAACGAAAGCGACCCGGCAAAGCTGGCGCAGATGTGCCTGTCGGCACTCGAGGACGAGATCGCCTTTCAGGGGCCGGGCAGCATCGCCGCCTTCATCATGGAACCCGTGCTGGGCGCGGGCGGCGTGATCGTGCCGCATGAAAGCTTCATGCCCGGCGTGCGCGAGATCTGTTCGCGCCACGGTATCTTGCTGATCGCGGACGAGGTCATCACTGCCTTCGGGCGCACGGGCGCCTGGACGGGATCGCGGCTTTGGGGGGTGCAGCCGGATTTCATGTGCACCGCGAAGGCGATCACAAACGGCTATTTCCCCTTCGGCGCGGTGATGATCGCCGAACATGTGGCCGAGGTTTTTGAGGGTGACGACACAGGGCGCGCGGCGATCGGGCATGGCTATACCTATTCCGGTCACCCGGTCGGGGCGGCAGCGGCGCTGGCCTGTCTGGACGAGACGCGCAAGGGCGATCTGCCCGCCAATGCGGCGGCGCGGGGGGCCGAGCTTTATGCGGGGCTGAAGGACCTGCAGGCGCGCTATGACCTGATCGGCGACGTGCGCGGGCATGGTCTGATGTGCGCGCTGGAACTGGTGAGCGACCGCGCCAAGAAGACGCCCATCGACAAGGGCACGATCGGGCGGGTGCAGGAAGGGGCCTATGCGGCGGGCGCGATGGTGCGCGTGTCGGGGTCGAACATCATCCTGTCGCCGCCCTTGGTGCTGACATCGGCGGATGTGCAGGTGATCCTGCGCGCGCTCGACGCAGGTTTCGCGGGGGTCTGAGGGGGCAGGGTCCGACGCGGACCCTGCGCCGGACTTCGACGCGAAGTCCGGGCGCCCCGGGACGAAGCGCGACGCTCCGGTGTCCGCCTCGGACACCGGGGCAAAAGCTGCGTCAGCTTTTGCCCTCGGGCGCAAGCCGCACGATCTGCGGCGCCTCGTCCTGCTCCAGTTCCTCGAAATCGAAATTGTCGAGCTTCGCGGCCCGTTTCCCCGCGCGTTCCGCCGCCACCGTAATCCCTTCGACGTCGCGGCGCGCCTGGTCGAAATGCGTCTCGAGCTTGCCTGCGCGTTCCAGCACCAGTTCCACGTCGCGGTGCAGCTGCGTCAGCATCTTGCGGATCGCGCCCGCCTGTTCGCGCATGCGGGCATCCTTGAGAATCGCGCGCATCGTGTTCAGCGTGGCCATGCAGGTGGTGGGCGACACGATCCAGACCCGCGCGGCAAAGCCTTCGCGCACGACCTGCGGCAGGCGGGCGTGCAGTTCCGCATAGATCGCCTCGGACGGCACGAACATCAGCGCGCCATCCGCCGTTTCGCCCTCGATGATGTAGCGTTCGGCGATGGCCTTGATGTGGACGCGCACCGCATTGCCGAAGTTGCGCAGCAGGCGGTCGGCATCCTCGCGCGTCTCGGCGCGGGCGAGCGCCTCGAAATCTTCCAGCGGGAACTTGGCGTCGATGGCGATGGGGCCCGGCGGATTGGGCAGGTGGATCAGGCAATCGGCCCGCCGCCCGTTCGACAGCGTCGCCTGAAGCGTGAAGGCGTCGGCAGGCAGCGCCTTCGACACGATGTCGGTCAGCTGGATTTCCCCGAACATGCCGCGCCGCTGCTTGTTCGACAGGATGTCCTGCAGCGACAGCACGTCGCCCGAAAGCTTGGTGATATTGTCCTGCGCGCGGTCGATCGCGGCAAGGCGTTCCTTCAACTGCGTCAGCGACTGGGTGGTCTGCGTGGAGGACCCATGCAGGCTTTCCTTCATGCGCTCCTGCATTTCGGCCAGCGCCCGGGCCTGCCGCATGGCATTGTCGGCCAGCCGGTCCTGCAGCTGTTGCTGGACCGACGCCATCCGCGCCTCGACCGTCTGGAGGATCTGCGCCTGCGCGCTGGTCTGGCTGTCGGACACCGTCTGCAAGCCGCCGCGCAGCTGGTCCTGTCCCTGCGCCAGGTGCTGCACCGAATGGGTCAGCCATGTCATCTGCTGCGATAGCGGCTCGGTCATCCGCGCGGACCGGGCGGCCGCGCGCAGCGACAGGATCAGCAGGATCAGGAACAGAAGGACGACAGCACAGCCTGCCAGCGCCGCCAGCACGGACGGATCGTCAAGGGAATAGGTCTGATCACCCAACTGGATCATGTGCGCCCGAACAGCCGTTCGATGTCGGAGAGTTTCAGTTCCACGTAGGTCGGCCGCCCGTGGTTGCACTGGCCCGAATGCGGCGTCGCCTCCATCTCGCGCAAAAGTGCGTTCATCTCTTCCGCCCGCATCCGTCGGCCCGACCGGACGGAACCATGGCAGGCGACGCGGGACAGGATCGCGTCGATCCGGGCCTTCACACCGGTCGCCTCGCCCTCCTCGGTCAGTTCGTCGAGGATGTCGCGGATGAGTGAGGCGGCGTTCACCTCGCCCAGGATCGCAGGCGTTTCGCGCACGGCGACGGCGCCGGGGCCGAAGGGTTCGACAACAAGCCCCAGCCGCGCGAGATCTTCGGCAGCGTCCAGAAGAAGCGCGCGGTCGGTGTGGGAAAGGTCCACCACGTCGGGGATCAGAAGCGCCTGCGCGGCGATGCCGGTTTCGGCCATCTGGGCCTTCAGTTTCTCATAAACCAGCCGTTCATGGGCGGCGTGCTGGTCGACGATGACGATGCCGGTTTCGGTCTGGGCGATGATATAGTTCCCGTGCACCTGCGCGCGGGCGGCCCCCAGCGGCAGGTCTTCGGCCTGTTCTATCGCGGCCTCTTCGACCCTCGCGGAATAGCCCGCCGCCAGATCGGCGAAACCCGGGGCCTGCGCGGCCCATGAGGCGCGCAGCGCGGCCTGCGAAGGGCGGTCCATCTGGTAGATGCGCGGCGGGCCGCCCGCCGGTTCGGCGCGCATCGCGCCCAGCGTCGCGGTGGCGACGGTGTTCGAGGCGCGGTGCCCCTCTTCCGCCAGAGCATGGCGCAAGGCGGACACGATCAGCCCGCGCGCCAGCCCGGCATCACGGAAGCGCACTTCGGACTTCGCGGGGTGGACGTTCACGTCGACCAGCTGCGGATCGCAGTCGATGAACAGGGCCGCCGCCGGGTGCCGGTCGCGGGCAAGCACGTCCATGTAGGCGGCGCGCAAGGCGCCCGTCAGCATCCGGTCGCGCACCGGCCTTCCGTTGACGAAGAAATATTGCGCAACGGCCGCCCCGCGCGAAAAGGTGGGCAGCCCGGCGTAGCCCAACAGCCGCAGACCGTCGCGCGTGGCGTCGATTTGCAGGGCGTTCGCGATGAAATCCGCGCCCATGACGCGTGCAAGCCTTGCGCCCAGCGCACCGAAAAGATCGCCCTGTTCGGCATCCGCGCGGAAGACCTCGCGCCCTTCGCCGCCGCCCGAGACATCGCGCAGCGTGAAGCCGACCCCCGGTTCGGCCATGGCGAGGCGTTTCACCACGTCGGCGATGGCCTGCGCCTCGGCCCGGTCAGAGCGCAGGAATTTCAACCGCGCCGGCGTCGCGTAGAAGAGATCGCGCAGCTCCACCACCGTGCCTGCGCGCAAGGCCGCCGGTTTCACCGGGTCGGTGCGCCCGCCCGCGACGCGGATCGTGGCGGCGTCGAAGCCCGCCGCGCGGCTGGTGATCGTCAGGCGGCCCACGGCACCGAGCGAGGGCAGCGCCTCGCCCCGGAAGCCGAAGCTGTGGATGTTGAGAAGGTCGGACCCGTCGATCTTGGACGTGGCGTGCCGCGACAGCGCCAGCGGCAGGTCATCGGGCGTCATGCCGCAGCCGTCGTCGGTGACGCGGATCAGGGTCTTGCCGCCATCGGCGACATCGACACTGATGCGGGTTGCCCCTGCGTCGATCGCGTTTTCCACCAGTTCCTTGACGGCGGAGGCGGGGCGTTCCACGACCTCGCCCGCCGCGATCCGGTTGATCGCGCCTTCGTCCAACTGGCGGATGACGGGGCGCGTTTCCCCTATTTTGCGGTCGATCTGGCCCATGGCGCTATAGCTAGCATGGGCCGCGTCGATTCTGCCACCGCTATCGGCGGTCAGTCATAGCGCAGTTCGGTCGCCTTGCCGCGGAAGATGAAATAGGCCAGTGCCGTGTAGCCCGCGATCATCGGCAACACGACGCAGGTGCCGATGAGGATGATGAACAGGCTTTCGGGGGCGCTGGCGGCTTCATAGATCGTCAGCCGTTCGGGCACGACATAGGGGTAGAAGGAATAGGCCATTCCGAAGAACGCCAGCGTGAAAAGCGCGATGGTGGCCACGAAGGGAAACCACGCCCAGCTGTCGTCAGACGTGGGCAGGCGGCGCAACGCCAGCCACAGCAGCACCACCAGCGCGCCCGACATGATCGGCAGCGGCGCAAGCAGGAAGATCTCGGGCACCGAGAGCCACTTGTCCCAGATGCGGGGACTGACCAGCGGCGAGGCGAGCGAGATCGCCCCCATCCCCAGCACAACGCCCCAGATGCCGCCGCGCGCCCAGGCGACGGCCTTGCGCTGCAGGTCGCCGTCGGTCTTCAGGATCAGCCAAGTGGCCCCGATGAAGGAATATCCGACAGTGAGGAACAGCGCGGTGAGCGCGGCAAAGACCCAGGTGGCGGGCGTCTGCTGCAGGCCCATGATGTAAAGGCCCAGCATCCAGCCCTGCGACAGCGAGGTCATGAGCGACCCCGCCCAGAAGGCCGCGTTCCAGCGGCCCTTGTGCGGCACCGGCGCCTTGACGCGGAACTCAAACGCGACGCCGCGCAGGATCAGCCCGATCAGCATGATCGCGACGGGCAGATACAGCGCCGTCAGGATCGCGCCATGCGCCGCCGGAAAGGCGACGAGCAGGATGCCCACCGCCAGCACGAGCCAAGTCTCGTTCGCGTCCCAGAAGGGACCGATCGAGGCGACCATGCGGTCGCGTTCGACATCCGTGGCGAAGGGGAACAGAACCCCCACGCCCAGATCGAACCCGTCAAGGACCACATAGATCAGGATCGACAGGCCCATAAGCGCCGCGAAGGTCAGCGGCAACCATTGGGCGGGATCGCCGAAGAGATTCATGTGCCGCTACTCCGCCGGAACCTGCGCCACGATCGCCTCGCCCGAAAGGGGGGTGCGGCGGCGCGGGCGGTCGCCCTGCGCGGCCTTGCGCGCAAGGAAGAACAGGACCGAGACATAGGCCGCCAGCAGCAGCACGTAGATGGCAAGATAGGCGGCAAGCGTCGTGCCGACGAAGGGCGCGGGCACGTCGGCCACCGCCTGTTCGGTCGTCAGCACGCCATAGACCAGCCACGGCTGGCGGCCGATTTCCGTGGTGTACCAGCCCGCAAGCGTCGCGACCCAGCCCGAGAACGCCATGGGCACGAGCGCCCAGAGCAGCGGCTTGGGCAGCGCGCCCACGTCTCGGCGGCGGGCCATGATGACGACGGCGGCCCAGGACAAAAGCAGCATCGCCATGCCCGTGCCCACCATCACGCGGAAGGAATAGAAGACGGGTGCCACCGGCGGGTGCTTCACGGTCCCGTCCTCGGTCACGAAGTCGTTCAGCCCGGGCACGACACCATCGGTCTTGTGCGTCAGGATCAGCGAGGCGCCGTTCGGGACTGCGATTTCCAGCAGATTGGAGCGCGTCTCTTTATCCGGCACCGCGAAGAGCAGCAGCGGCACGTTCGGCCCCGTTTCCCAGTTGCCTTCCATGGCGGCGACCTTGGCGGGCTGGTGCTCCAGCGTGTTCAGCCCGTGGAAGTCGCCCGCCAGAATCTGCAGCGGGATGAGCGTGGCACCCAGGATCAGGCCCGATTTCAGCGTCGTGCGCACCTCGGCGCTGCGGTCGCCGATCAGCCAGCGGAAGGCCGAGAGCCCCGCGAGCAGGAAGGCCACCGTCAGACCCGAGGCCAGCAGCATGTGGACAAGGCGGTAAGGCATCGACGGGTTGAAGATGATCGCCCACCAGTCGGTGGCGAAGGCGACGCCATCGTGCATCTCGAACCCGGCGGGGGTGTGCATCCAGCTGTTCAGGACAAGAATCCAGAACGCGCTCATCGTCGTCCCGAAGGCGACAAGGAAGGTCGCCGTCGTATGCAGCCAGCCCGGCACGCGCGAGAACCCGAAGAGCATGATCCCAAGGAACACCGCCTCGAGGAAGAAGGCGGTCATGATCTCATAGGCCAGAAGCGGGCCCGCGATGTTGCCCACGGTTTCCATGAACCCGGGCCAGTTGGTGCCGAACTGGAACGACATGGTGATGCCACTGACGACACCCATCGCGAAGGACAGCGCGAAGACCTTCACCCAGAAGCGGTAGGCCTCCATCCATTTCACGTCGCCGGTCGCGTTGAAGCGCAGCTTGAAGAACAGAAGCACCCAGCCCAGCGCGATCGTGATCGTGGGGAAAAGGATATGAAACGATATGTTGGCCCCGAATTGAATTCGGGACAGCAGAAGCGTGTCCATGCACCCACCCGTCAGTTCGCGTCTGATCCTGATTTAGGGCCTGCGGCACGGGGTTCACGGGGGGTGCGACAGCACGGCGCGGAACGCCGTGCAACCCGCGAAAAACCCTTGGGTTTCAAATTCTTGTATGCGAATGAATACCGCGCTTGGCGGCCCCGCCGTCAGACATAATGGACATAGAAGTCGCGCAGCGCGTCGCCTTCCAGATCGCGCGTCTTCTTCACCTCGTGCTGTTTCATGTAGACGTGGTTGGCCACAAGCTCCGGTCCCACCGCCTGCGCCAGCGCCGTGTCGGCGGCAAGGTCGGCGACCGCGCCGGCCAGGTCGTTGGCGACCCCTTCCGTCGCATCCATCCGGTCGAACCCGTCGCCGGTCTCCAGCGACGGCAGGGCATAGCCCTTCTCGACCCCCAGAAGTGCTGCCTGCAGCACCGCCGCCACCGCCGTGTAGGGGTTGGCCGAGGCATCGGCCATCCGGTGCTCGAGCCGCGCCTTCGCCCCGCCTTCGCCGCTGATCCGCGTCGTGACGTTGCGGTGATCGCCGCCCCAGTTCCGCCAATAGCCCGAGAGCGACCCCGGCTGCAGCCGCCGGTACGAGGCGCCCGTGGGCGCGATCAGGCCCGCAAGGCCCTTGTGGTGATGGATCAGCCCCGCGATGCAACCGCGCGCCAGATCGTTCATGTGATCGGGCCCGCCCTTCGGCCCGGTCGACAGCGCATTCCCCCCGGCCTCGTCCGTGAACGAGAAGTTGATGTGCATGCCCGACCCGCCCGCCTCGGCGATGGGCTTGGGCATGAAGGTCAGCACGATGCCGTAATCCAGCGCGATCTCGCGCGCCATCAGGCGGAACAGCACGATGTCGTCCACCGCCTTCACCGCGTCGTCGAAGGTCAGCGTGTATTCGTATTGCGGGCTGTCGAATTCCGACGTGATCATGTCGAGACGGAAGCCCAGATCGTCGGCCATTTCCCAGATGCGGTCGTTGAAGCGCAGCGGATCGGCAAAAGGCCCGGTGCCATAGACCACGCCGCCCGGCGCGTCATAGGGCATCAAGCGGCCCTGATCGTCGGCCTGCAGCGCGAAGGCCTCGAGTTCGATGCCCACCTTCGGGTTCAGCCCCTTCGCCTGCCACGCCGCGACCGCGCGCTTCAGCGCGCCGCGCGGACACAGGGCCAGCGGCGCGCCGTCTTCGTCCATCAGATCGCCGAGAACGACCTTGGTCGATGGCTCCCACCCGTCGCGGATGTCGTCATGGCGCCAATGCAGTTCCATGTCGGGCAGCCCCGCCTTGACCTTGGCATGCGGCGCATCGAGCAGGTCCTTGTCGTAATGCGTGCCGAAAACGCCAAGGCAGAAGCGCGTGCCGCCATCGCCGATCTTGTGGTTGGGCAGGTATTTGCCCCGCATGATGCTGAGATGATCGCAAAACAGCGCGCGCAGACGGTCTTTCATGGGTGCCTCCCTCAGGCCCGGGTCACGGTGACGGGCAGGGACTTGATCCCGCCCACGAAGTTCGACCGCAGGAACTGATGCGGCCCTGCCGGTTCGATGGATGTCAGACGCTGTGCCAGCTCCTGAAACAGCACGCGCACTTCAAGAATGGCCAGCCACATGCCCAGACAGACATGCGGCCCGCCCTGCCCGAAGGACAGGTGGCGGTTCGGCTTCCTTGCCAGGTTCACGCGGAACGGATCGTCGAACATCGCGTCGTCCCGGTTGGCGGATGCGAACCAGTAGAGCACCTTGTCGCCTTCGCGGATGGTCTTGCCATGCATATCCACATCCCGCGTCGCGGTGCGCCGGAAATAGAGCGCGGGCGTCGCCCAGCGGATGATCTCGTCGGGTGCGGTGTCCCAGACCCCGCCCGCCTGCATCTGGGCCAGAAGTTCCGGCTGGTGGCACATCGCCTGCAGGCCTGCCGCGATGGAATAGCGCGTGGTGTCGTTGCCGGCCGCGACCAGCAGGCAGAAGAAGTTGCGGAATTCGGTCTCGGATATGGTCTGCCCGTCCTCGTCGGGCTCCAGGATCAGGTGCAGCACGCCGTCGGTGTCGCCGCGCGCGGTCTTGGACGCCATCAGGTCGCGGGCATAGTCGTAAAGCTCGGCCCCGGCGGGCGAGTTGAAGGGCATCATGCGGAATTCGTCGGTCTTCATCCGGTCCAGCACGTGATCGGTGAAGTCGGGGTCGGTGTTGGCGATCAGCGCGTCGCCCTTCTGCACCAGCCACGGCAGGTCGGCCTCGGGCGTGCCCATGATCCGCCCCAGCATCCGCATGGGCAATTCCCGCGCGATGAGCTTGGTCGCATCGAACGTGCCATGCTCCAGCGCGCCGGGCAGGATGTCGCGGCAGATGGCGCGGATATCGTCCTCGAACCGGGCGACGGTGGGCTTGGCGAAGGCGCGCGTCAGCTTGCGGCGCACGCGGGTATGATCGGGGGGATCGGTCTCCTGAAAGGTGCGCCGGGCGAGATATTCCTCATAGCTCTGGTCCTCCATCCGGATGCCGCGCGCGGACGAGAAGACCTCGGGCTGGCGGTTCATCGCCTCGATATCGGCGTGCCGGGTGACCGACCAGAAGGACTGCCCGTCGGCATATTCGGTCCAGTGCAGCGGGTCGTCGCGGCGCAGGCGCGCGAAGGTGTTGTGCGGCGGGCCACCCGCGAAGGCGTCATGGCTGGTCAGATCGGCACGGCCGTCATCATTGGGCGTCCAGACCGTCATCGGATCGACCTTTCCCTTATCCCTTAACATGTGTAGATTAAGGGACACAGGCCGCGAAAGTAAACGGAAATCCGCAGATGCATCTGGGCGTTCTGGTCACGAATACCGACGAAAGCCCCTTCGCGCAAAGGCATCCGAAGGACGGGGAGAAGTTCCCCCTGATGATGCGCGCGGTGCGGCCCGACTGGCGCTTTTCGGTCTGGCAGGTGAAGGACGGCGACTTTCCCGACAGCTTCGAGGGTTTGGACGGCGTCATGCTGACGGGCAGCCCGGCGTCTGTCCATGACGACGCGGACTGGATCGCCCGGCTGATGGAGACGATCCGCGCGATGGACCGGCACGGCCTGCCGATGTTCGGGGCCTGTTTCGGGCATCAGGCGATCGCGCTGGCCCTGGGGGGCGCGGTGGGGCGCAACCCGGGCGGCTATGTCCATGG
This sequence comes from Aestuariivita sp., assembly GCA_018401465.1. Classification (GTDB taxonomy): domain Bacteria; phylum Pseudomonadota; class Alphaproteobacteria; order Rhodobacterales; family Rhodobacteraceae; genus JAGYKE01. The sequence goes on along the minus strand of JAGYKE010000004.1, from coordinate 1,295,426 downwards.
GCTGACCCACAGCCGCCTGACCCACCCCGCGCCCTGGATGGCCGACCTGCCCGACCCAGTCCGCCTTTACGGCAGCCACGTGGAACAGGTGACCGCCCTGCCGCCCGGCGCACGGGCCACGTCCGCGTCCGAGGATTGCCCCGTCGCGGGCTTCGTGCGGGGCGACCGCATCTACACAACCCAGCACCACCCCGAAATGACGCCCGGCTTCATCGCCGCGCTGACCGATGAACTGGCCGGTTACCTTGGCCCCGATGTCACCGCCCGCGCCCGCGCCAGCCTGTCGGAACCCGCCGATGGCCGCGCCTTCGCGGACAGCATCGCGCGCTTTTTTGACACCGCGTCTTCCTCTCGCTGAAGATATCCCGGGGGAGGCGCCCGGAACGGGCGACGGGGATTGTCCATTGTCCGCCATTGGTCCGAGGACAATGGACGATGCCCCCTTCCCTGCACAAATCTTGGGCGTCCGGATGGGCGGCGCGGGCCGCGCCGCGCCGGAGACGGTTTTCCCCGACAAGGCCATGGTCAAACCGACCGGTCGGCGTTTAGGCTGGCGCAAAGACCCGCACGACCGACGGAGCCCGTCATACAGGACCTCTCGCCCCTGACCGCGCCGCTTGCCGCCCAGCCGCGTGCCCGGGGCGAGGTGCGCCTGAGCGCCAAGCGGCGCGGGCCGCTCAGCGTCATCGACGGGTTGCGGCAGGTGGGATCGCTCAAGGTGCTGTTCCCGCGCATGAATGAGGATGCCCTGACCGCGGTGCTCTTGAACACCGCGGGCGGGATCACCGGCGGCGACCGGTTCACCGCCGACATCACCGCCGGGGAAGGCACCACGCTCACCCTCACCACGCAGGCGGCCGAGCGCGCCTATCGCGCCCAGCCCGACAGCCGGGGCGAGGTGCGCACGCGGCTCACGCTCGCACCCGGCGCGCGGCTCGACTGGCTGCCGCAGGAGACGCTGCTCTATGACCGTGCCGCGCTGGCGCGGCGGCTCGAGGTCGATCTGGCGGCGGACGCCACCTTTCTGGGGGTCGAGACGCTGGTCTTCGGCCGCGCCGCGATGGGCGAGACCTTGCGCGATCTGACCCTTTCGGACCACATCACCGTCACGCGGGGGGGCCGCACGATCTTCGCCGACCGCCTGCGATTCGCGGGCGACGCGCAGGCGCATCTTGCCCGGGCCGGTGTGGCCGGGGGTGCGGGGGCGATGGCGTCCCTCATCCGGGCGGCGCCGGATGCGGCTGACCGGCTTGGCCCCGCGCGCGACCTGATCGGCGCGGCGGGCGGGATCGGGTCGCCCGCACCGGGCATCGTCTTTGCGCGGCTGGTCGCGTCCGACGGCTTTGCGCTGCGCCGCGTGCTGATCCCGCTGATCGCGCTGTTCCGTTCCGACCCTTTGCCCAGACCCTGGATGATCTGACATGAACCTGACCCCCCGTGAAAAGGACAAGCTGCTTGTCGCCATGGCCGCCGAGGTGGCGCGCCGCCGCCTTGCACGCGGTGTGAAGCTGAACCACCCCGAAGCCATCGCGCTGATCACCGATGCGGTGGTGGAAGGCGCGCGCGACGGACGCAGCGTGGCCGAGATGATGGAGGCCGGCGCCCGGGTCATCACCCGCGACCAGTGCATGGAGGGCGTGCCCGAGATGATCCACGACGTGCAGGTCGAGGCAACCTTTCCCGACGGCACCAAGCTTGTCACCGTGCACAACCCCATCCGTTAGGCATCTTGCGTATTTGGAACCGGAAAGAAGCAGGAGATTTCCCATGAGATACATGTTGCCCGCCCTGACTGTGCTGGCCGCAAGCCCGGCCTGGGCGCATCTGTCGGATGTGCCGCATGTCCATGAAGAAGAGGTGGGGGCGCTTCTGGTGGGCGGCGCGCTGATCGTCGTCGCGGCGCTTGCCATGGCGGTGCGCGCGCGGTCGGGGTCGCGGCGGAAATGATCCCGGGCGAGATCTTCACCGCGCCGGGCGATCTGGTCCTGAACGAGGGCCGCGAGGTGACCGTGCTGATGGTGGCCAATACCGGCGACCGGCCCGTGCAGGTAGGCAGCCATTACCATTTCGCCGAGGCCAATTCCGCGCTCGACTTCGACCGGGCGGCGGCGCGGGGCATGCGGCTCGACATCGCGGCGGGCACTGCCGTGCGGTTCGAGCCGGGTCAACGCCGCGAGGTGCGGCTGATCCCGGTTTCGGGCGCGCGGCGCATCTACGGGTTCAACCAGAAGATCATGGGCGATCTGTGAGACCGCGGAGGCGGGGGCGCCGCCCCCCGCACCCCCCGGGATATTTGGGGCGAGAGGAAGACATGGGGACAGTCACACTGCTTAGCGACGACGACGCGGCCCCTGAGGCGCGGCCGAAGATCGTGATGGGCCTGAGCGTGACGGCAACCCTGATGGCGCTGGCGCTGGCCGCGCCCGTCGCGGCGCAGGACGTGAACTGCGCCGATCCGGTCACGCAATACGAGATGACGGCCTGCGCCTCACTCGCCTTTGAGGCGGCGGACGGTGATCTGAACCTCGCATGGCGCATGGCGATGGACATGGCGCGGCACCTGGACGCCGCCCAGCCGGGGCTGGAGCCCCCGACCGCGGACATCCTGCGCGACGCGCAGCGCAAGTGGATCGCCTTCCGCGACGCCGCCTGCAGCGCCGAGGCGACGCTGGCGCGCGGCGGCACGATGGCGAACCAGTTGTTCTACATGTGTCTCGAACGGCTGACGCGCCAGCGCACCGAGGACCTGCGCCTTTACGGAGAGGTCAATTGATCCTGTCGGCGCAGACCCTGTGGTCAGCCTGCATCCGGCAGGGGCGGCAGGCTGCGCAGGTAGAGGATGATGGCCGAAAGGTCATCATCGGTCATGCGCGCGAGAAAGGGATAGGGCATCGGCGGCAGCATGGGCGATCCGTCGGGGCGCAACCCTTGGGCGATCATGCCGCGCAGGTCATCGTCGCTGTAACCCGCGAGACCGTCTTCATGGCTCGTCAGGTTCGACGCGATGCTGACACCCCAGGGGCCATGAAATTCGAACCCGCCCCGGCCGAGATCGGTGGCGAGCAGCGGGCCCTGCGGCCCCATCGGTGTGTGGCATTCCATGCAATGGGCCACGGGACCGGCAAGATAGGCGCCGTATTCCACAGTGACGCCCGGCGCGGGCGCGCTGACCGAGGTGACGGGCGGGCCATAGGCGGGCGGCAAGGGGATGTTGTAGGTGGATTTCCCCGGGTCATTGTCGACCGCGGGCAGCGTGCGCAGGAACATCACGATCGAGGCAAGATCGTCGTCGCCCAGTCCGCGATACATGGAATAGGGCATGGGCGGGCCGATCAGGCTGCCGTCGGGGCGCAGGCCTTCGCGGATGGCGCGGGCGAGGTCGGCATCGCTCCAGCCGGCGACGGCGCCGCCGGGGGTGATGTTGGGGGCGATGGCGGTGAAGGCGTCGTTCTTCTCGACGAGGCGGCCGCCCAGTTCCTGATCCGCGACAAAGCCCCCCGCATCCATAGGCGTGTGGCAATTGCCGCACCCGGCCGGACCCCGCACCAGATACGCGCCGCGTTCCAAACTCGGACCGGCGTTGACGGCCGTGGCGAGAAGCCCGGCCACGATGCTCAGGACTGCCGTCTTCATGGCGTCCGCTCCCTGTCTGAAGAACACCGGGCGCGCCTCAGGGCGCCCGGCAGGGCCGCGCGCGGTCAGCGCGGCACGATCAGCACTAGAATGCCGCGCCCGGCCTGTCAACGCCGCCCGATCTGAAGGAAGACGCCCATGCCCGCCAGAATATCCCGCCACGACTATGCCGCCATGTTCGGCCCCACCACGGGCGACTGGGTGCGGCTGGCCGATACCGACCTCATCATCGAGGTTGAGCGCGATCTGACCACCTATGGAGAAGAGGTGAAGTTCGGCGGCGGCAAGGTGATCCGCGACGGGATGGGGCAATCGCAGGTGACGCGGGCGGCGGGGGCCGTCGATACAGTCATCACCAACGCGCTGATCGTGGACCACACAGGCATCTACAAGGCAGACGTGGGCCTGCGCGACGGGCGCATCCACAAGATCGGCAAGGCGGGCAACCCCGACACGCAACCCGGCGTCGACATCATCGTGGGCCCCGGAACCGAGGTCATCGCGGGCGAGGGGCGCATCCTGACCGCCGGCGGCTTCGACAGCCATATCCATTACATCTGCCCCCAGCAGATCGAGGATGCGCTGCATTCCGGCCTGACCACGATGCTGGGCGGCGGCACCGGTCCCGCGCATGGCACGCTTGCCACCACCTGCACACCCGGCCCGTGGCATATCGGGCGGATGCTGCAGGCGGCCGACGCCTTCCCGATGAACCTCGCCTTCGCGGGCAAGGGCAACGCATCCCTGCCCGCCGCGCTCGAGGAGCAGATCCTCGCGGGCGCCTGCGCGCTGAAGCTGCACGAGGATTGGGGCACGACGCCGGGCGCCATCGACTGCTGCCTGAGCGTGGCCGACGCGTGGGACATTCAGGTGATGATCCACACCGACACGCTGAACGAGTCCGGCTTCGTCGAGAACACGGTCGCAGCACTCAAGGGCCGCACGATCCACGCCTTCCACACCGAAGGCGCGGGCGGGGGCCATGCGCCCGACATCATCAAGATCTGCGGCGAGGAATTCGTCCTGCCGTCCTCCACCAACCCGACGCGGCCGTTCACGGTGAACACGGTGGAAGAACATCTCGACATGCTGATGGTCTGCCATCACCTGTCGAAGTCGATCCCCGAGGACGTGGCCTTTGCCGAAAGCCGCATCCGGCGCGAAACCATCGCGGCCGAAGACATCCTGCACGACATGGGGGCGTTCAGCATCATCGCGTCCGACAGCCAGGCCATGGGCCGGGTGGGCGAGGTGATCATCCGCACATGGCAGACCGCCGACAAGATGAAGAAGCAGCGCGGGCAACTGCCCGAGGAGATGGGCGACAACGACAATTTCCGCGTCCGCCGCTATATCGCGAAATACACGATCAACCCCGCCATCGCGCATGGCATCAGCCACGAGATCGGCAGCATCGAGGAAGGCAAGCGCGCTGACCTCGTCCTGTGGAACCCCGCCTTCTTCGGGGTGAAGCCGGAAATGGTGCTGATGGGCGGCACCATCGTCTGCGCGCAGATGGGTGACCCCAATGCGTCCATCCCGACGCCCCAGCCGGTCTACAGCCGCCCGATGTGGGGCGCCTATGGACGGTCGGTGGAACACAGCGCGGTGATCTTCGTGTCGGCAGCAGCCCAGGACGCGGGCGTGCGGGACAGGCTGGGTCTGGCAAAGCAGACGCTGGCCGTGCGCAACACGCGGGCCATAGGGAAGAAGGACCTCAAGCTCAACACCGCGACGCCGCATGTGGAGGTGCATCCCGAAACCTACGAGGTGCGCGCGGACGGCGAATTGCTCACCTGCCAGCCCGCAGAAGTGCTACCCATGGCACAACGGTATTTCCTGTTCTGAGACGGAGGAGTGATCTGATGCGGGGACTTGCGGTTCTTCTGGCGCTCGCGGCGGGCGCGGCGCAGGCGGCCTGCCCAGGGGCGGGCGATCTGGAGACCGGGATCCGGCTTGTCGGCAATGACGGATCAACCGAGACATACCTGCTCCAGCCCGGCGGCTTCGTGAAGGGCATCTATTCGGATGGCGGCGGCAGCGGATCGCAATACCTGCTGATGCAGGGCATCTACATGGTCGAGGTCTTCGACACCAAGAACGGATCGCCCGTCGTGGGATCACGCAGCACCTATGCCTATCCCGTCATGGCCGAAACCGCGCCGCTGCCCACGCCGGGCGGGCGCTGGGACACGCTGGTCACGATCCTCGATCGGGGCGAGTTGAAGTCGCATACCGAAAGCTTCGTCTTCGGCGCGGCGACACGGGTGACGCTGGGGGCCTGCGGATACGACATGCTGCCCGTCACCGCCATCTATCACGACGAGGACGGCTATCAGGAGCGGCTGCATTACCTGCCCGAACTGGGCTTTGCCTATCTCGCCGCGACGCAGGAACGCGGGCAGATCGCCGATCCGGTGGTCTATGTCCGCATCGAACGGGTTGCGCCATGACGTGCTGCATTGCAGCATATGCAAGGCGGCTATGACGGAAACCGAGCTACACATGACACCAGCTTCGCGCCACATGTCGGACCAAGGGATGATGTTCCATCCCATCAAATCCGAGGCATGTTATGACCGCATTTACGACCAATTCCGCGTCCCAGCTGTCGCTGGGACGTATCGCAGCCGCACCGTTCCGGGCAGTCTGGAATTTTCTTGTCGCCGTGGGCGAGGCCAATGCCCGCGTTCACCGGATCGAGGCGCTGCAGCGTCTGAGCGACGCCGAGCTTGCCCGCCGCGGCATCCGGCGCGAGGACATCGTGCGCCACGTCTTCGCGGACCGTCTGTTCTTCTGACCTGGACCGGGGGCGCGGCATGACCGTGCCCTCGCTCGTTGCGCGCCGCTATCACGACCATGCCCACAAGGCCGCGTCGGACGCGGTGAGCCTTGATTACGAAGCCCGCTTCCTCCGGCGCAAGGTGCTCGCCACCGCGTCGGGGGCGGCGCTGCTGGTGGATCTGCCGCAGACCACCTCGCTCGACCATGGCGGGGTATTGGTGCTGGAAGACGGGCGCGAGATCGCCGTGATCGCCGCGCCCGAGGCCCTGACCGAAGTCACCGGTCCCGACCTGACGCGGCTGGCCTGGCATATCGGCAACCGCCACACGCCCGCCCAGATCGACGGCGACCGCCTGCTGATCAAACCCGATCACGTCATGGCCGACATGCTGACCCGGCTGGGTGCGCAGCTGCGCGACGTGGTGCTGCCCTTCACCCCGGAAGGGGGCGCCTATGGCCATGGGCGCACCCATGGGCATTCCCATGGCGGCCCGCATGATCATCCCCATGACCACACGCACGACTGATCCCCTTCCGGTCCTGCACCAGCTCTTCTCCCCGGCCTTTCCGGTCGGGGCCTTCGCCTATTCCCACGGGCTCGAGACCGCGATCGCGGAAGGGCGCGTGGCGGATGCGGGGACCTTGCGCGACTGGGTGTCGGCGGTGGTGGAACACGGGGCGGGCTGGTCGGACGCGGTGCTGATCGCGCGCACGGCGGCGGGCGAAGACGTGGCCGACCTCGCCCTCGCGCTCTGCGTCTCGCCCGGGCGACAGACCGAGACGCAGGCGCAGGGCGCGGCCTTCGCCGCCACCGTGCGCGCGGTCTGGGGGGCGGATGTCACTGATGCCGCCTATCCGGTCGCGGTGGGGCACACCCTGCGCGCGCTCGACCTGCCCTTGCGCGACGCAATCCGCCTTTACCTTCAGGCCTTCGCCGCGAACCTCATCAGCGCGGGCGTGCGGCTGATCCCGCTGGGCCAGACCGACGGGCAGCGCCTTGTGCTGGCCCTCGGCCCGGTCTTCGACCAGCTGGCCGACGCGGCGATGACCGCCGGAACCGACGATCTGGGCGGCCTGACCCCCGTCACCGACATCGACAGCCTGCGGCACGAGACATTGGGCACGCGGGTCTTCCGGACCTGAGCGGCCCCAGAGAGGAGACAACACCATGCCATCCCCGAACGGCCCCCTGCGCATCGGTATCGGCGGCCCGGTGGGCGCCGGGAAGACGACGCTCACCGCCGCGCTCTGCCGCGCGCTGCGCGACCATTTCTCGGTCGCGGCGATCACCAACGACATCTACACCCGCGAAGACGCTGAGGCGCTGATGCGCATGCAGGCGCTGCCGCTGGACCGCATCCGCGGGGTGGAAACCGGCGGCTGCCCGCACACCGCGATCCGCGAGGATGCCTCGATCAACATCGCCGCAGTGAAGGAATTGGCCGCGACCTTCCCCGATCTCGACATCGTGCTGATCGAAAGCGGTGGCGACAACCTGTCGGCCACCTTCAGCCCGGAACTGGCGGATATCACGCTCTACGTCATCGACGTGGCGGCGGGCGAGGATATCCCCCGCAAGGGCGGCCCCGCGATCACGCGGTCGGACCTTCTGATCGTCAACAAGACCGACCTTGCGCCTTATGTCGGTGCCTCTCTCGACGTGATGGAGCGCGACGCGGCCCGCATGCGCGGCGACCGGCCCGTCGTCTTCGCGCAGGTGAAGCATGGCAAGGGGCTGGAGGCGATCATCGCCCATGTCTGCGCGATGGGCGGGCTGGAGATGCCGGCGGGGCTGGCGGCGGGGTAGCGGGTGGGGGGCCTTTGCGGGTGGGTCATCGACCGACGTGAATGGCCTGCAGCGGGCAATGATGGATCATGCCGCTGACGGCAGCGTCGAGCCCATTGTGCCGAATGCTCCGGGGCGCATAAATGGCTGCGTCAAAAGAACCCCAAGCTCATCAAGCTGGTCGGGTTACTTTTTCTCTGCCCCTCATTCCTTGTCACCCACACGTCACCCCCTCGGATTGATCCTCATTTCCGCGACCGGACCCCTGCTTGAGGTACCAAACGTAATGGCCAAGATTTCAACCTCGCGCGTCGACAAGCTGCTGTCCTCCATGGGCTATGGCTCGCGCAAGGAACTGGCGCGGATGGCCAAGGCTGGCGCGATCACCCTGGATGGTGCCGAGTTCCTCGACGTCACCAAACGCATCCCTGTCACGCCGGATTTGCCGACCCGCATGACAATAGACGGTGAGGCGCTCGATCCCGTCGCGGGCATGGTCATCCTTTTGAACAAGCCTTTGGGCATGACCTGTTCCCACAAGGAAGACGGCGTATTGGTCTATGATCTCTTGCCCGATCGCTGGAAATCGCGCAGTCCGAAGATATCGACCATCGGCCGTTTGGACAAACAGACCACCGGTCTTTTGTTGCTGACCGATGACGGCGACCTTTTGCACCGTGTCATCAGCCCCAGGCGCCACGTAAAAAAGACCTATCGCGCCAAGCTGGCCCGCCCGCTCAATGGCACTGAGTGCGATCTCTTTGCCTCTGGCCAACTGATGCTGGAGGGCGAGGACAAGCCGCTGGCGCCTGCCGAACTTGAAATCGTTTCAAAAACCGAAGCCCTGCTCAGTGTTGTCGAAGGGCGATACCATCAGGTCCGCCGCATGTTTGCTGCCACAGGAAACCACGTCGAGGACCTGCACCGCGAACGCCTGGGCGGTCTTTCACTGCCTGATGGCATGCTTCCCGGTCAGTGGAAGCTGCTGGGTGAAAAAGACATCGCCTTGATCTTTCAGTAGGTCAAAGGTGGCGCCGTCCTGGCACGAGAGGGCGCTCGACATCCGTTTCTGTGGCGGTCTTGCCTTGGGTTTTTCTCTGGTTGAATCACAACTCTGGGCGGGGAATAGCCGATGGGCGGGCTGGAGATGCCGACAGGGGTGGCGGTTGGGTAGGGGGTCTTGGGGTCTGGGTTGGCAGCGGCAGGAAAAACTGAACGAAGGGTTTGCGGGGCTTTTACCCGCGCGAACGGGCCGGTTTGTCGTCCTTCAATTCAGGGATCGCTAGAATTGGGTTTTCGCTCGCCTTCGGGAAGACAAGGCTCGACTGGATATCAAATAGTTCCTGCCGACCACTATGCCCATCTTCTATATCGCCTTCAGTGTCACCCTCATCAGGTGCGGGTCCGATGCGTAGTTCAACCGTCATCCCCCGCTCGATTTTCGCAAGCAGCGCCTCAAGCGCCTTTGTTAAATGCACCTCAAGCTCAGGGTGCTTGGCTGGAAGAGCTTTGCTGCTGGCAATGATCTCGGCAACCTTGGCATCGACAGCTGCCTTTATCTCTTGCTTGATCTTTGCGCCAAAGATGCTCTCGACCTCCTCTTCAGTGAACGACTTTAACTGCGCTGTTTCAGCTCGCAACTTCCTAATCTTCTCAACACCAAGCCACGTTGCGACAGCCCAACTAACAGCTAAAGCAATTTTCTTAGCAACAGGCTCGGCCATTGAAAGAAATATCAAGGGGTCGGTCGTTGAAATGCTCCCAACTTCTGCTGGCTCGTAACGCCCCAGCTCTACCTCAGAAAAGAACTTTATGATCAAATCCAAGTCACGCAGTTCTTTGATAAACCCGGGAAGATCGTTATTGAACAAATCACGAGGAATCTGAAAGCCCAACTCGGATGAACCAGTTGCAGGTTCGACGTAACCAAAGTGGAAGTAATCGAGCGTATTTTGCAGCTCCCTAAGGCGCGTGAAGACCTCGTTACGTTGTCCGTGTAGTTTTTGGACAAAACTATCTGCCACAGCTGGTGACATGACATTTTCTCTGATCGTGGTGATTATTTCCTCAACCAAAGTATTCGAAAAAGCCACATTCGACAAATCAAGAATACGGTCGTAGTCAGTCGGAGAAAATTCTGCGTGGAATTTATCAATACTTTCCACAAACTTTTTTATGGCATCAGACAGTTGATTTTGGTAATCTGAATTTTGCGGCGACCCCGACAAATTGGACAAAGCGCTTGCCAACTGACGCAAATGGACCTGCGTGCTCGTCTTTGCTTCAACTTCAATGATGCGCTCGACCAACTCTCGTAACTTATTTGTGTTCAACTCTATTCCCCATTAACTTTGAGACGCCGTCTAGATTGATGATTCACTGCGTGATAGTATCACGGAGTGATTTTTTTCTACCAGTGGTGTGCACCAACCGTCGGGGGAGTGACACTAACTCCGCCGACCTCACCACCCCACCCACCCCCACCCCTTAACAAAACCCTAACCCGCCTCCATAACCCCTTGATTTCCCTCACCCGCCCGGGCGTCCCATCATGGGACACATGAAAAAGGCGGGCCACCCCCCTACCCCGGCACCCCCAGTATCCACCCCTCCACCGGCGCGGCCACGCTCAGCGCGCGGGCCAGATCACCGGGCGGCAGAACGGACAGACCGCGTGCCACCTCGCTCACCTGCCAGGCGTCCTTGATCCAGCCATCGGGGGCCGGACCCAAGGTCAGGGACGGCCAGATCTCGACCAGCGCGACGGGGGCCGTCAGCGGCTCGAACGGCCAGGCGGCGATGCGGACCCCGAAGCGGCGGCGCAGGCGGAGCAGGACCGGCAGGCCCGTCATCACCTGCCCCCCGACCGACCCCGCCCCCGCCATCTGCCAGCAGGTGAAGGACCCTTTCGCCAGATGTTCGACCGCGCGGCGGTCGGGGAAGGGGTTGACGTACCCCGCCTTGGTGCGCGGCAGGCCTTTGATGTCGCGTTTGAGCCCGTTGCCCCAGAACGGCCCGCGCCCCTGTCCGAGCGCAAGGTTCAGATCGCCCGCAATGTCGAAGCGGTTGTTGGCCTTCGCCGCATCCTCGACCCTGTCGGCGAACCAGTCCCAGACCGCCAGCGGATCGTCGCGCCCCGTCACCGCGCGGGCGAAGCCGGCAGGATAGGCGAAGGGGAAGTCGAAGCCGAGGCAGAGGCGGCGGCCTGCGGACAGTTCGCCGTCGATCAGCGCGGCAAGCCAGTCTTCGACAAGCGGGCGGTTGCGGAAGTAGAGCGGGTCTTCCACCGCCCCGCCCCGCGCGACCGCCGCCCAGAGCGCATCCGCGCGCGGGCGCGGGCCGGTGTCGTTGCCGCCCGACCAGTCCACCATGGCGAAGGTGTCGAAGCCGGGCGCGGTCATCCGCCCCCGGACAGAAGGATCTCCGCCCGGGCCAGATCCTGGGGGGTGTTGATGTTGAAGAAGGGATCGACGCCCGTGACCGGAAAGACCGCCGCGCGCGCGCCATGGGCATCGGCCCATTGCATGACCTTGCGCGTGCCCGCGCCCAGCGCCGCGCGCAGGTCGTCGCGCAGCGCCACGGGCCAGAGGCCGAAGGTCGGATGCCTGAGCGTGCCCTGCGCGGCGTCGGGCGTGGCAGCCAGCACAAGCGGCTGCGCCATGCCCTGCCCCGCGCGCACCAGCCGCGCCACCAGATCGCGCGGCAGGAAAGGCGTGTCGGCAGCGACCGTCACGATGGCCCGCGCCCCCTGCTCCGCGGCCCAGTCCATCCCGGCAAGGATGCCCGCCAGCGGCCCGGCGAACCCGCCCACACTGTCGGGCAGGACCGGCAGGCCGAGATCGTCAAACCGCGCCGGATCGCCGTTGGCATTGATCGCCATGGCCCCCACCTGCGGCCCCAGCCGGTCGATGACGCGGGCCAGGATCGGCTGACCGCCAAGGATCAGCCGCCCCTTGTCGCCGCCGCCCATGCGCTGCGCCCGTCCGCCCGCGAGGATCACGCCCGGCAGGGCGTCGGTGTCGGTCGTCGGCGCCAATTGCATCCCCTCTGAAACGCGGTTACCTCCCCTTTAACCTAGGGACTTGGCATGTCATCCTCCACCCCCAAATCCGCCTATTGGGAGGGCTTCCGCGCAGGCGCGCCCTTCGTTCTGGTGGTGGCGCCCTTCGCGATCCTCTTCGGCGTGGTCGCGACCGAGGCGGGTTTGACCGTCGCGGAAACGCTGGCGTTTTCGGTGGCGGTGATCGCGGGCGCGGCGCAGTTCACCGCGGTGCAGCTGATGACCGAGAACGCGCCGACGGCGATCGTTCTGGCCTCGGCCTTGGCGGTGAACCTGCGGATGGCGATGTATTCCGCCTCGCTCACGCCGTGGATCGGGTCTGCGCCGCTCTGGCAGCGCGCGTTTGCGGCCTATTTCCTGGTCGACCAGCCCTATGCCTGTTCGGTCCTGCGCTACGAGACCGGCCCGCCGATGACCCCGGCCCAGCGCATGGCGTTCTTCTTCGGCGTGGTGACGCCGGTCTGCCCGACCTGGTACCTGTTCACCTGGGTGGGTGCCGTCGTGGGCAGCCGGATTCCGCCGGAATGGGCGCTCGACTTCGTGGTGCCCATCGCGTTTCTCGCGCTCGTGATGCCGATGCTGCGCACCGCGGCGCATGTGATTGCGGCGGCGGTGGCGATCGTCATGGCGCTTTTGTCGGCGGGCCTGCCCTATAACCTTGGCCTGCTGGTGGGCGGGATCGCGGGCATGATGGCGGGCGCGCGGGTCGAGCTGTGGGCGCGCAGCCAGAGGCGCCGGACATGAGCCTCGCCGACATGGACCGCGGCACGCTGTGGCTGGTCATCCTGGGGCTGGCACTGGGCAGTTTCGCGCTGCGCTTCGCTTTTCTGGGGGTGATCGGCAACCGGCCCCTGCCCGAATGGGTGCTGCGTCATCTGCGCTATACCGCCGTCGCGGTGCTGCCCGCGCTGGTGGCGCCGCTGGTCCTGTGGCCCGGGGCGACGGGGGGCGAGACGGATCCCGCGCGGCTGGCCGCGGCCTTCGCGACCATCGCGGTGGGGTATTTCACGCGCAACGTGTTGGCGGCCATCGGGGCGGGTGCTGCGACCCTTTGGGCGCTGCTGTACCTGCTGGGCTAGTTCAGCCTGGCGATGGCGGCCTGCAAGTCAGGGTCGTCGTATTCGCGGTAGACGCGGGTCTGGACGCCGGGAAGCTTGCCGAAATCCTCCATCACCCGTTCCGGCAGGAGCGAGGCGCGGATGCCTTCGAACCCGGGGATCTGGCGCAGGATGCCGGCGGTGGAACTGGCGCAGAAGCCGCCCGCGACGGGACCTGCCTGCAGGGCAAGCCGATAGGCAAGCTCGGCCTGTTCCGCCGTCACCTCGACCCGCTGGATCACGACGCGGAAGGTTTCGCGGGCATGCGCCCCGGCATAGGCCTGTTCGACTTCGGGCGAGAAGCCGAACAGCACGTCGTTGCGTTCGGGCACGCCGCGCGCCTTGAACGACCCGGCCGGATCGAAGAGCACCCGTTCCGACGCCGCGATGACAAGCGAGGTATGCGCGCCCGCATCGGTGCGGTTGTTCAGCATGGTGTAAAGCGTGAGCGTCGTCGGCCCCGCGTTGCGGTAAGAGACCGCCGCAATGGTCGCGTCGTCGGCGAAAGGCTGGTTCTGAGCGGCACAACCCGCCAGCGCGGCGAGTGCGGCCAAAAGGCAGATCAAGCGTCGCATGGTCCGGGCCCTGTCCCCTTGCTGGGCCGGAGCGCGCGGGGGCCCCGCGCCGCCCGGCCGGACATTGTCAGGTGATGAAGATCGCCATCAGGATCAGCAGGACGATGATCCAGATCGCCGTCCAGGTGCTCCACTTCATGAAGCCCGCGAAGGTATTCTCCTGCGCGGTGATGTTCATTTCGCCGTGTTTGTGGTCAGCCATGTTGGTCTTCCTGTTCGCGAGTTTTCCGCCGAATAGCGGATTCGACCGCGCCTGTCACCACGTCAATCGGGCGCAGTCCCGGGGCGGGCGAGATCGGCGGCCAGACGGAAACCGATGCGCTTGGGTTCACCCGGGCCGGGATCCTTGGGCTAGGCCTTCAGCATCACGTTGAGCTGGCTGACATGCTGGACCAGCTGGGTGCGGGCCCCGTCGGGGGCGCGGCCGTGGAAGGTGACGATGTCGGGATCGATATAGCCCAGGCCCTCGATCTTCAGCACGCCGAGATAGCCGCCGGCAAGGCCCATTGCGCCGGGGTCTTGTCCTCAACGGGCCCGCGCATGCCTTCGGGCAAGTCGGCAGGGCGCGGCGGCCTCGGCGGCGGTGCCGATCTCGCGCGCCATCGCTCAGGTGGTCCGCCGGAACGTCCAGGCGCCATCGTCGCGCCGCTGGCGCGTGGCCTGACCCGTGAGCAGAAGGTGGTTGAGATGCGCCACCGCCTCGACCAGGGCAAGACCGTATTCGCCATCGCCGATGCTGCGCTTGAAGAGCGGCGCAAAGCAGTCGGCCGCCGTCCGCGGCGCGTCGAGATGGTCGATCAGCCGGGTGAGTGCGCCGTGGTGGTTGTCGATCAGCTGGCGCATCCGCAGCGTGAGACCGGTGAAGGGCAGCTTGTGTCCCCCCAGCACCAGATGACCGGGCCGGGCCAGCTTTGCCAGACGTTCGCAGGCCTCGATCCAGTCGCCGACCGGGTCGGCCATGGGTTCGGTCGCATAGACGCCCAGATTGGGCGAGATCGACGGCAGGATCTGGTCGCCCGCGATGACGAGGTTGTCGTCACGGCTCCAGAATGTCGCGTGTTCGGGGGCGTGGCCATTGCCGATATGGATGTCCCATGTCCGGCCGCCCATGCGGATCGTGTCGCCCTGCCGGATGCGGGTGAAGCCCAGCGGCATCGGCGCCACGACATCGGCAAAGTTGAAGGGGCGTTCGGTTTCGCGCTGGCGGAAGATGTGATCGGCCATCCCCGCGCCGCGATAGAAGGCAAGCGTCTCGGGCGGCAGCGCCTCTTGCCGGTCGAGCATGAGCATGCGCGCGAACAGCCAGGCGGTGCGAGTGGTGATAAGTTCAGCCCCGTGATCCGACTGGAACCAGCCCGCAAGACCCACGTGATCGGGGTGGTGATGGGTGACGACCACGCGCGTCACCGGCTTGCCGCCCAGCGGCCCCGCCATCAGCGCGCCCCAGATCTCGCGCGCGAGGGTCGAGGCAAAGCCGGTGTCGATCACCGTCCAGCCATCGCCGTCGTCCAGCGCGTAGACGTTCACATGGTCAAGCTTCAAGGGCAGCGGCAGGCGCATCCAGAGGACACCTTCCGCGATCTCGACCGCCGCGCCCCGCTCGGGCGCGGTGTCGAACGGGTATCTGAGGCCTTCCGCCAAACCGTCCACGTCTTCCGCCTTTCTGAGCGGTGATTTGGCCGCCCGTGGCCCTTACTACGCCGCGAGGTCGTCGAGGCTCAAGGCATAGAGATCGGCCGACCCGCGCTGCGCATGAGCAAGCAGGCCCTCATGTTCGGGCAGAAGGCGGGTGATGTAGAAGCGCGCCAGCGCCATGCGTGGGCCTGTGGGGTCGGCCAGCGCCGCCTTGAGATGGAAATGCCCGCCCAGCACACGCGCGAAAGCGCGCAGATAGGGCACCGCGCCGGCGAAGCGGTCGGTCAGATCCTCTTGCGCGACCATCCATTCGGTCGCTTCGCGCAAGCTTTCGGTCGCCTGCCAGACGCCTTCGGCCAAGGTGGAGAGTTCGCCGCCCTGTGCGCGGGCGTCTTCGGCGCGGGCCTCGATCTCGTCCAGAAGGCGGTGCGCGGCCTCGCCCCCGTCGGACATCTTGCGCGCGACGAGGTCCATCGCCTGAATGCCGTTGGTGCCCTCGTAGATCGTGGTCACGCGGACGTCGCGGGCGAATTGCGCCGCACCCGTTTCCTCGACGAAGCCCATGCCGCCATGGACCTGGATGCCGGTATTGGCGACCTCGTTGCCGATATCGGTGCCGAAGGCCTTGGCGATGGGGGTCAGGAAGGCCGCGCGCGCGGTCCAGTCGGCTTCGCCCGTGGCGCGGGCCATGTCGATGGCGACCGCACAGGACAGCGCGATCGACCGCGCGGCGAAGATGTCGGCCTTCATCGTGGTGAGCATGCGCCGCACATCGGCATGCGCGGCGATGGTATAGCCGTGATAGGACCGGCCCTGCTTGCGGTTCAGCGCATAGTCGAAGGCGTTCTGATAGGCGCCTTCGGCGACACCGATCCCCTGCACGCCGACGCCAAGACGCGCGTTGTTCATCATCGTGAACATCGCCGCCATGCCTTCGTTCTCTCCACCGACAAGCCAGCCGGTGGCGCGGTCATACTGCATCACGCAGGTGGGCGATCCGTGCAGGCCCAGCTTGTGTTCGAGGCTGACGACCTTGAGGCTGTTGGCCACACCCGGATTGCCCTGCGCATCGGGAATGAACTTCGGCACGAGGAACAGGCTGATGCCCTTGGTGCCGGGGCTGGCCCCCGGAATGCGCGCCAGCACGAGGTGGCAGACATTCCCGGCGAAGTCGGTATCGCCCCAGGTGATGTAGATCTTCTGTCCGGTGATCGCGAAGCTGCCGTCGTCGTTGCGTTCGGCCTTGGTGATCAGCGCGCCCACGTCCGACCCGGCCTGCGGTTCGGTCAGGTTCATCGTGCCAGTCCATTCCCCCGAGATGAGCTTGGGGAGATAAAGCGCCTTCATCTCGTCGCTCGCGTGGTGTTCCAGCGCCTCGATCTGGCCCTGCGACATCAGGGGGGCAAGCTGCAGCGACAGGCACGCGGCGCTCATCATGTCGTTGACGGCGGTGGTCACGGTCATCGGCAGGCCCATGCCGCCATGTTCTGGCGTGCCCGCGATGCCGACCCAGCCGCCTTCCGCGATGGCGCGCCAGCCGTCACCGAACCCCGGCGACGTGCGCACCACCCCGTTTTCGAGCCGCGCCGGATGCTGGTCGCCCGCGCGCTGCAGCGGCACGAGCGCGGCCTCGGTCATCTTGCCCGCCTCGGACAGGACGGCGCGCACGGTGTCGGGCGTGGCCTCGGCGAAACGGTCGGTGGCAGCGACGCGGTCGTAGCCCACGATTTGATCGAGGATGAAGTCGAATTCGGCGAGAGGGGCGCGGTAGGGCATGGGTCAGGCTCCGTCGCAGGGGGCGCCGGGAAGGGTCGGGAACCGCTTTCCCTTGCGGCGCGCCGCCGCTATGAGGGGATGTTTCGCCCCATGAAAGACCCCGGGGCGCACGGCGCGCAACCAAAACGCCGCGTCACGGGAAAGCGGCAAGGCAGATGAACGCAGAGACGACCCTGATCCTTGGCACCGGACCGGACGATCTGGCCCAGGCGGCGGCGCTTCTGCGCGAGGGTCATCTCGTCGCTTTTCCGACGGAAACGGTCTATGGCCTTGGCGCGGATGCGCGGCAGGGCGCGGCGGTGGCGGCGGTCTATGCGGCCAAGGGGCGGCCCGAATTCAACCCGCTCATCGTGCATGTGGCCGACCTTGCGGCGGCCGAACGGATCGCGGTTTTCGACGCCGATGCGCGGGCGCTCGCGGCGGCGTTCTGGCCGGGTCCGCTGACGCTGGTGCTGCCGCTGGCGGCAGGGCACGGGCTGAGTTCGCTGGTCACGGCGGGCCTGTCCACGGTCGCGGTGCGCGTGCCCGCCCATCCGGTGGCGCAGGGCCTGCTTGCGGCCTTGGGCGGGCCGGTGGCGGCACCCTCGGCCAACCGGTCGGGCCGGATCAGCCCGACGCGGGCGGCGCATGTGCTGGCGGGGCTCTCGGGCCGCATCGCCGCGGTGGTCGATGGCGGGCCCTGCGGCGTGGGGGTCGAATCGACGATTCTGGGTCTTGGTCCGGCCCGCCTGTTGCGGCCCGGAGGCTTGCCCGCCGAGGCGGTCGAGGCCGCCTTGGGACGGCCCCTTTTGCCACCCGAAGACGGCACGATCAGCGCCCCGGGCCAGCTTCTGTCGCATTACGCCCCCGCGGCGGCGGTGCGGCTGAACGCGGACGCGGCCCGCGACGGCGAGGTCTATCTGGGCTTTCACGACCGCGACGGCGATCTGAACCTGTCGCCGTCGGGCGATCTGGCGCAGGCGGCGGCGAATCTCTTCGATCATCTGCACAGGCTCGATGCAACAGGCCGACCCATCGCGGTGGCACCCGTCCCCGACAGGGGCCTTGGCCGCGCGATCAACGACCGGCTGCGGCGGGCGGCGGCGCCGCGCCCCTCGGGGCCGTCCTCAGGCCCGCCCGGCGGCGGCTGACAGCAGGACGGGTTCGATCCCCAGACAGCGCAGCGCGCCTTCCCACTTG
Source organism: Aestuariivita sp. (assembly GCA_018401465.1). GTDB lineage: Bacteria > Pseudomonadota > Alphaproteobacteria > Rhodobacterales > Rhodobacteraceae > JAGYKE01. Next base: position 1,276,901 of record JAGYKE010000004.1, on the reverse strand, counting down.
GCGGCGTCGGGCGTGTCGAAGACCAGTTCGGCCGAGGCATCGGCGGTGAGCCAGGCATTCTGCGCGATCTCGCCCTCGAGCTGCCCCGGCCCCCAGCCGGAATAGCCCAGGCACACCAGCGACGCGCGCGGGCCGCACCCGCGGGCGATATCCTCGATCACGTCGACGGTGGCGGTCATGCCGATGCCGTCGGTCACGCCCAGCGTCTGCAGGCGCGAGACATAGTCGCGCGAATGCAGGACGAACCCGCGGCCCGTCTCGACCGGGCCTCCGAAGCGCACCGGGTCCTTCCCCGCATCCGGCAGCACGGCGTCGATGTCGAGCTGCGACAGCAGCGCCGAAACCTGAAGCCCGGCGGCGGGCTTGTTGACGATGAGACCCATCGCGCCGTCAGGCGCGTGGCTGCACAGCACGATCACCGCGCGGTCAAAGCGCGGGTCGCCCATGCCGGGCATCGCGATCAGAAGCTTTCCGGTCAGGTCCATGACCATTCCCACCCGCGGTACCGCCCCTGTCCGCAACATGGGCGTTGGGGACACAGCCTGCAAGCGCTACGCGCCGTCTGACCCGAACGTGACTTGGCAACAGCCGCGCGGCAGGCCATTTGAAGCCGTATGTGGAAGATCTTCGGCATAACTGCGCTCATCGCTCTGACCTCGCTTGGTCCTGCCACCGCGGACGGCTGGATCGACGATGTCGTCCGGATCGATGTGCTGGACGGCGGCACGGCGCAGGACGGCACGCATCGCGCGGGGCTGCGGCTGCGGCTTGCAGACGGCTGGAAGACCTATTGGCGCGCGCCGGGCGATGCGGGGATTCCGCCGCTCTTCAACTGGCGCGGATCGCGGAACCTGCACGGGGTTCAGGTGCTCTGGCCCGTGCCAATGGTGTTCGAACAGAACGGCATGCGGTCGATCGGCTATGCGCAGGAAGTGGTGCTGCCCCTTGATCTGTCCCCGCGCACGGTGGGGCAGCCCGTCCGCCTGAAAGGCTCGGTCGAACTCGGCGTCTGCAGCGACGTCTGCATCCCTGCGACGCTGAGCTTCGACGCGATGCTCGACCCCGGCGCGGGCGTGAACCCGCAGATCGTCGCCGCCCGTGCGAACCGGCCCCGCACCGCGGCCGAGGCGGGCGTGGGCGAGGTGGTCTGCCGTCTGTCCCCGGCCACGGGCGGGCTGCGGATCGAGGCGCATATCGAGCTGCCCAAGGGCCGCGGGGCCGAGGTGGCGGTGGTGGAACCGGGCGATCCGGCTGTCTGGGCGTCGGAACCGCAGGTCACGCGCAAGGGCGGCACGCTGATCGCCGTGGCCGAGCTGATGCATTCGGGCGGCGGGGCCTTCGCGGTCGACCGGTCGCAGATGCGCTTCACCGTGATCGACGCGGGCCGCGCCGTCGATATCCGGGGCTGCAGCGCCGATTGACGCGGTCAGGCCGCGCGCCGCCGCCCGCCCAGCGCTGTCAGCACGTAAACCGTCAGCACGATGACCAGCGCCCCGCCCAAGAACGCCCCATAAGCAGCCCCTGCGCCCGACCCCGGCAGCGCCGTCGCCAGCGGCGGGGGCAGCGCCCCGATGACAAGCGCAGCGCCGATGGTGGCACCGAACCACGCGACGACCAGCGCCGCCGTCAGCCCCACCAGCGCCCGCACCCGGGCGCGCGGCGCCCGCAGCGCGCGGCGGGTGGCACGGGTGCGGCGCGTCCAGTCATACTGCACCGCGACCAGCGCGGGCACGATCAGCAGCACAAGGAACATCCCGAAGCCCAGCCCATAGACCAGCGTGATCACCGTGGGCTTGAGGAACTGCGCCTGCTGCGAGGTCTCGAACATCAGCGGCAGAAGGCCCAGAACCGTGGTCAGCGTGGTCAGAAGCACCGGGCGCAACCGGTCGGCGGCGGCGTCGATGATCGACGGGATCAGACCGCGGTCCTGCGCGTATTCGTCGATGGTGGTCACCAGCACGATGGAATCGTTGATGATGATGCCGGTCATGCCGAGCAGGCCCACCACGGTGAACATCGACAGCGGCACGTCCCAGACGGCATGCCCGTAGATCGTGCCGACCAGTCCGAAGGGGATGATCGCCATCACCACCATGGGCCGCGACCAGCTGGCGAAGACCCAAGCCAGCACAAGGTAGATGCCCGTCAGGCACAGGATCAGGCCGGTCAGCGCCTCGCTGAGGAACTCGTCCTCCTGTTCCGACAGACCGGAAAGGCGGAATTCGACCTGCCGTTCGGCGGCGATGGCGGGCAGGATGTCGGTCTGCAACGCCGCCTCGATCGCTGCGGCGCGGGCGGGGTCGTCTTCCGCGATGTCGCCGGTAACCGACACGACGCGGACGCCGTCCTCGCGCCGGACGGTGGAAAAGCCGCTGCGCCGGTCCACCGTGACCAGATCGGCCAGCGGCACATACTGGCCGTCCGGCGTGCGCATGAGCGAGCGTTCGAGGAAATCGGCGGTCAGTTCACCTTCGGGCAGTTCCACCCGGATCGTGGCGCTGCGCGGGCCGTCGGGATAGGTCGCGGCCTCGGTCCCGTTCAGCCGCGCCCGCAGCGCGCGGCCAAGACTGTCTATGGTGAAGCCCAGCGCCTCGCCCTGCGGGGTGAGGTCGAGGACGATCTCTTCCTTGTCGTAGGCAAGGTTGTCCTGCACGCCCGAGACTTCGGGGAATTGCGCCAGCGCCGTCTGCAGGTCGAGCGAAGCGGCCTTCAGCGTCTCGACATCGGCGCCGAAGAACTGCACCGACAGAGCATCCCCCCCGGGGCCGGAGCGCCAGCCGCGGAAGCTCACCGTTTCGGTCAGGGGGTGGTTGACAACACGGTCCTGCAGGTCGGCGACGAAGGCGAAGCTGGAATAGGGGCGCAGGTCGGCGTCGATCAGCTCGATCGAGATGCCGCCCAACAGATCGGGGTCCTTGGCATCGACGCCCGACAGGCCGGGGCCTGCATTGCCTCCGATTTCGGCCAGGACATAGTCGATGGGGTTACGCCCATGGGTCTGTTCGTATTCACGGCCCAGCTCTTCGGTGACGCGCTGAAGTTCGCGCATCATGGCGATGGTGTCTTCGCGCGTGGCGCCTTCGACCATGGCGAAATTGCCGGTGACCGAGCCCTGTTCGGGCGCATTGAAGAAGCGCCACTGCACATCGCCCCGGATGAAGGTCGCGACCTGCGAGGCGAGGACGGCGATGACACCGGCCAGCACGACATAGCGGGCGCGTATCACCAGCGCCATCGCGGGGCGGAAGGCATGGTCGCGGACATGGCCGAAGCCCCGGTTCACCCAGGCGCTGGGCCGGTCATACCAATGTTCCTTCGCCGTATGGGCGAGCGCATGGGCCATGTGATTGGGCAGGATCAGGAAGCATTCGACCAGCGAGGCGGCCAGCACCGCGATCACCGTGAAGGGGATGTCGCGGATCAGGTCGCCGAAGCGCCCGCCGATGGCGATCAGGCCGAAGAAGGCGATGATCGTGGTCAGCGTCGCAGCGAAGACCGGCATGGCCATGCGCCGCGCCGCGGTTTCGGCGGCGACGTAAGGGTGTTCGCCGAAACGGCGCGCGCGGTAGTCGGCGTGTTCGCCCACGACAATGGCATCGTCCACCACGATGCCCAGCGTGATGATGAGGCCGAACAGGCTCACCATGTTGATGGTCAGCCCGGCGGCGTACATGATCGCTATGGCCGCGAGCATTGCCACGGGAATGCCCGCAGCCACCCAGAAGGCGGTCCGCGCGTTCAGGAACAGAAACAGCAGCGCCACCACAAGGGCGAGGCCCATGATCCCGCTGTCGATCAGGATGTCGAGGCGTCCGCTGATCGCCTCGGCCCTTGTGCGGATCAGCTCGACGGTGATGCCAGCGGGCAACGTGGCCTGCATCTGGCGGGCGACCTCCTCGACCACACCCTGGACGGCGATGGCGTCACCCTGATCCGACCGGTCCACGCGCACCGTCATGGCCGGGTCGGTGCCCACGAAATAGGCCCGCTCGCGGTCCGGCCCGTCCAAGCGGATCGTCGCGACGTCGCCCACGGTCAGCTTCGATCCGTCGGGATCGGATCGCAGGACAATCGCCGCGATGCTGTCGGGGCTGCGCTTTTCGGTGCCGGTTCGAACGCGGGCATTGGCCCCTGTCACGTCGCCCGCGGGGTTGGCATCGACCGCACCGGCGATGGCGGTGGCGATTTCCGTCAGGGAGATGTCGTGTTCGATCAGCCGCGCGGAGGGAACCTCGACCAGCGTCTCGGGTGCGGCGAGGCCCTGGATCGTGGTGCGCGTGACCCCGGCGGCGAACAGCCGGACGATCAGTTCGTCTGTATACAGCGCCAGTTGCTGCGGCGCGACGGGGCCGGTGATGACAACATCGGTGACCCGGTCGCGCCATGCGCCGCGGCGCACGACGGGGTCTTCGGCCTCTTCCGGAAGGGTGATGACGGCATCGACGGCGACCTGCACGTCATCGGTGGCACGCCCCATGTCCCAGCCGGGCTCGAATTCGAGCGTGATCACCCCACGCTCCTCGCGGCTGGCCGAGGTGGAGCTTTCGACACCGTCCACGGCCAGCAGCACCGGTTCGAGCACCTGCACGATGCCGTTGTCCACGTCCTCGGGGCCCGCCCCTTCCCACAGGACGGTGATGGTGACGTTGTCGACGATGACATCGGGGAAGAACTGCGCGCGCATGTTGGGCACGGCAGCAAGGCCCAAGACCACCATGACCATCAGCAGAAGGTTCGCCGCAGTGCGGTGGCGGGTGAAATAGGACAGCAGCCCGCCCGCGGCGCTGGGCAGTTCGCGCGCCACGGTCCTAGCCCCCCATCCGGGATTCGAGCCGTTCGAGCATCTGCGCCGGGACCTTTTCCTGTGCCAATTGGTTCAGGATGCGCGCCTTGGCGTCCGCCGGGATGAAGGCATTGGTCTCGACGAAGGCGACAAGACGGGCGCGGCGTTCCTCGGTCAGTTCGATCAGGTCGGGCGCGGCGGGCGCGGCGGGCGCGGCGGCCTCGGGTCCGCGCAGCGGGCGCACCCTTATGCCTGCGCCCAGAAGCGGTGTGCGGGCCTGCACCACCTCGCGGCCCGCAAGGCCTTCGCCACGCACCAGCACCTCGTCGCCTTGCCGCCGGACCAGCGTCACCGGCATTGCTTCGAGCCGGTCGTCAGGCCCAAGAACCAGCACCGTTCCGGCTGCGTCCAGCGCCGAGGCCGGCAACCGCACCACATCGTCGATGGCAGGTTCGGTGACGCGCACGGTGACGAAATCGCCCGGCTTGAAGCCGCGCGCCTCGTCCAGCGTGGCATAGATGAGCCGCCCGGTCTGCACCGCACCCGCGCCCGCGCTGTCGCGGCTGATCCGGCCCGTCGTCTGCAAGATCGAATCGGCACCGCCAAGCACCACCGTGACATCTGCCGGGATCAGCGCGCCGCCGTCATCAAGAAGGCGCGCGTATTGCCCGGTCGAGACGCGGAAGGCGACTTCGAGCGCGTCCGGGTCGACCAGTTCGGCCAGCTTTTCGTTGGGGAAGACGAGCCGCCCTTCGACAAGGCTCACCTTGCTGAGCGTGCCGTCGAAGGCGGCGAAGATGCGGGTGTCGGCCAGCCGCCGTTCGGCATCCGCCAGCGCGATGCGCGCCCGTTCCAGCCGAGTCGCGGCCTGATCGATGCGGGCTTCGGCCTGCGCTTCGGCGAGACGGCGCGACAGGACCGCCTGGCGCGCTTGCGCGGCGGCAAGTTCGGCGGTCTCGACCGCCTGAGCAGTGCCGACGCCGCGCTCTTCGAGGTCAATCTGGCGCTGGAAGGAGCGGTCGCGCAGGTCTGCCTGATCGACCGCCGCCGCAAGTTCGTCGCGCGCCAGCCGCAGCGCGCGGTCGGCGTCGCGCACCTCGGCGCCGGCATCCGACAGATCGCTGGCCGCCCGGTCGAGCGCGGCCTGCGCGTCGGCCGGGTCGATCTGCAGCAGAAGCTGGCCCTCCGTCACCGTGCCCCCTTCGGTGAAATCCGGGGCAAGCTCGATGACCCGCCCGTCGGTGGCCGCGTGCAGTTCAAGCGTGCGGCGGCTCTGCACCTCACCGAAGGCTTCGAGAATGGGTATTTCGCGCCCTGCGACCGCGGTCGCGACGTTCACCGTGAAGACGCGTTCGCGCGCAGGCGGGGCCGAAGTATCGCGCGCCATCCTCTCCTGCACGGCGGACGTGACCATCTGGCCGGCCCAAGCCAGAAGCGCCAGCGTCACGCCGAACAGAAATACGCCGATCAGACTTTTGCGCAGAAATCTCATGCTACTGGTCCTGGCCGATGGTCGTTAGATAGCAGGCGCGGGGATTCCGCCAACCCACAAGGCAGTTATACGCCGCGCCGCGCTATTTCCGTCGCCGGTGTTCGTCAAGCCGGGGCAGGATTTCGACGAAGTTGCAAGGCCGGTGCCGGAAGTCGAGCTGAAGGGCAAGGATTTCATCCCACGCATCCCTGCAGGCGCCGGGGCTTCCGGGCAGCGCGAAGAGATAGGTGCCCCCCGCCACGCCCGCCGTCGCGCGCGACTGCACCGCGCTGGTGCCGATCTTCTGCATCGACACGATGGTGAAGATGGTGCCGAAGGCGTCGATTTCCTTTTCATAGACGTCGCGATGTGCCTCGACCGTCACATCGCGGCCGGTCAGCCCGGTGCCGCCAGTCGAGATGACGACGTCGATGTCAGGGTTTGCGATCCATGCGCGCAGTTGGTCGGCGATCTGGGTGCGTTCGTCGCGGATGATCTTGCGGTCAGCCAAGATGTGGCCCGCACCTGCGATCCGGTCGACCAGCACATCGCCCGAACGGTCTTCGTCCAAGCTGCGGGTGTCGGACACCGTCAGGACGGCAATGCGGACGGGGATGAAGTCTTTCGTGTTGTCGATGCGCGACATCAGCTGCGCTCCAATATGGCCAGACGCAGGGCGAGGCCCGCGAAGATCGTGCCGGTGACATAGCCGAGGATGCGGCCCGCAAGCGGCGATCCGGTGAGAAGGACACGCGCGCGGCCCGCGAAGATGCCGACCGCGCCGTTCACGACAAACCCGCCGACACCCAGAACCGCGCCGAAGATCAGGAACTGGCCCAGCACGCTGCCCGCCTCGGGGCGGACGAATTGCGGGATGAAGGCAAGCACGAACAAGATGACCTTGGGATTGGTGAGGTTCACCATCATCCCGTCCCGGAAGGCGCGGCGCGCGGCGCGGGGCAGGGTCTCGGGCGGCTCGAACCCATGGCGGAACGCGCCCCATGCGAGCCACAGAAGATAGGCGACACCAAGCCAGCGGATCACGTCGAAGGCCCAGGGTGCCGCGGCGACCGCTGCGCCAAGTCCAAAGCCCGCGACGGTGACATGCACCATGCCGCCCGCCGAGACGCCCGCGCTGGCCGCCACCGCCGCGCGCGGCCCCGTCCGCAGCCCCTGACCAAGGCAGAACATCATGTCCGCCCCCGGCGTCAGATTCAACGCCAGCGCTGCGGGGATGAACGCCAGAAGGGTGATCGGGTCAACCATCCGACAGCTTCGCCTTGATATCCAGCAGATCGGCCCAGGCTTCACGCTTGGCGGCGGGGGTGCGCAAAAGGTAGGCGGGATGCGTCATCGGCAGGACCGGCCTGCCGAAGGCTTGGTCCCAAGTGCCACGCAGCCGCAGGATGCCCCGTTTTCCAAGGACCGCATCCGCGCTTACATTGCCCATGACGACAAGGATCCGAGGCGCGGCCAGCTCTACATGCCGGGCGACGAAGGGGCGCATCATCGCGATTTCCGCTTGCGTCGGTTCGCGGTTGCCGGGCGGGCGCCAGGGCACGACGTTGGTGATATAGACGCTCTCGGTCCGGCTGAGACCGATCGCGGCCAGCATCCGGTCCAGCAACTGCCCCGCCTGACCGACGAAGGGGCGGCCCTCGATATCCTCCTCGCGGCCCGGCGCTTCGCCCAGAATCATCACGGGCGCGCCGGGCACGCCGTCGGAAAAGACCAGCTGGCGCGCGCCGCGTCTGAGATCGCAATGCGGATACGCCTCCATCGCCGCGCGCAGGGCGGGCAGGTCGGCGGATGCGGCGGCGGCGCGGCTTGCATCGCCGACGGGATCGGCGGCAGGGGCGGCGGGGACCGCTTCAGCAGCCGCGGCCCGCGCGGGCGCGGCCTGCGCCGCGGCGGGCGGGGCGGAGTCCAGCGCATAGCGGTCGACCGGCGCGTCGCAGATCGCCTCGTCCGCGCCGAGTTCGATCTGCCAGTCGAGCATCGCCAGCGCGATATGGGCGTCGAGATGCGATTCCATGCGCGCGACCGTAGACCCGCGGCGCGGCGGGGGAAATCCCCGGCGGTGAAGCCGCCTTGCCGGAACCCGGCCCGCTTCCTATAACGCCGGAACGCAACACGGGCCCGGTCATGTCCTTTCCACATCGTCATCTTCTGGGAATAGAACCGCTGGCCCCGGCGCATATCACCGCGCTGCTGGATCTGGCGGAAACCTATGTCGATCTGAACCGGGGCGAAGACAAGCACGGCGTCGAACTTGCGGGCCTCACCCAGATCAACATGTTCTTCGAGGCGTCGACCCGCACGCAGGCCAGTTTCGAACTGGCGGGCAAGCGGCTGGGCGCGGATGTGATGAACATGGGCATGCAGACCTCGTCCCTGAAGAAGGGCGAGACGCTGATCGACACCGCGCTCACGCTCAACGCGATGCGGCCCGATCTTCTGGTGGTGCGCCACCCGCATTCGGGCGCGGTGGACCTGCTGGCGCAGAAGGTGAATTGCGCGGTCCTGAACGCGGGCGACGGGCGGCACGAACATCCGACGCAGGCGCTGCTGGATGCCCTGACGATCCGGCGGGCGAAGGGTCGGCTGCACCGGCTGAACGTCGCGATCTGCGGGGATATCGCGCATAGCCGCGTGGCGCGGTCGAACATATTGCTTCTGGGCAAGATGGAGAACCGGGTGCGCCTGATCGGGCCGCCGACGCTTATGCCCGCGGGGATCGCGGAATTCGGGGTCGAGGTCTATGACGACATGCGCGAGGGGCTGAAGGACGTCGACGTGGTGATGATGCTGCGCCTTCAGAAGGAACGGATGGACGGCGGTTTCATCCCGTCCGAGCGCGAATATTTCCACCGCTACGGGCTGGATGCCGAAAAGCTGGCGCTGGCGAAACCCGACGCCATCGTGATGCATCCCGGTCCGATGAACCGCGGGGTCGAGATCGACGGCGAGATCGCCGACGACATCAACCGGTCGGTCATCCAGGAACAGGTCGAGATGGGCGTAGCCGTGCGCATGGCGGCGATGCATCTTCTGGCGCGCAACCTGCGGGCGGCGCGGGCGCAGGCGCGGGCGGGGGCGCCGGGATGACGGCGGACCTGAGCGTTGAAGGTCATGAACGCGGGCGGCTGCACGTGCTGGCGGTGAACCTGCCCGAGACCGCAGTGCAGGCGCGTCACATCACCGGAGACGCGGATACCCTGCAGCCCGACGCGGGCCTTCTGGCCGATCTGACCGGGGCAGACGATCTTGACCCGGCAGGGGCCGAACTGATCCGCATCGCCGATCTCGAAGGCTTCGGGTTGTCGGGCTATCTGACCGAGGGGCACGGGATCGACGCGGTCGCGGTCGCGGCGCAGCGCGGACGGCTCGACCGGATCGAAGGCTATGCGCTGCTTCTGCGCTCGCAGGCCTTCGGCGGGCGGGGTCGGACGCTGCGCACCGCATATCTGACCCCGATCGCGAGCTTCGACCAGCCCGGCGCCGACTGGACCCCGGGCGCGCCGATAGAAGCCGAAAGCGCGCGCCCTTTCACCGGGCCGGGGGCCAGCCCCGCGCCCGCGACGCCGCGCGCCGCACGGATCGGCAGCGCGCTGGTGGCGGGCGTGCTCGTCGTGCTGGCCGTGCTGATCTGGAGCCTTCTGGAATGACGGACGACCTCGCCTTTCCCCCAGATCGCGCCACCTATGTCCGCGCCCAAGTCTGGATGGCGGCCATTGCCATGGCGGGCGCGATGGCGGTTCTGTGGATCATGGACAACCCTCATGTCTGGACCGGGGCGCTGGCGGGTCTGGCCGCGATCGGGCTGCGCGGCTGGTACCTGGCGTCGGAAGAGCTGGCTGCGGACTGGCGCCTTTCCGACGGCGTTCTGACCGGCCCCGGCGAACGGCGCGTGGCCCTGGGCCAGATCGCGCAGGTCCGGGTGATGGCGAGTTATGTGCAGATCATCACAAAGGGCGGCGACAAGCACCTGATCCGCTATCAGGCCAATGCAAGGGCCACCGCCCGCGCCATCGAAGCCGCACGCGAAAGGGCCGCGGGATGAGAACGCTTCTGACCAATGCCCGCCTGATCGACCCCGAGGCGCAGACCGACGCGCCGGGCTGGCTGCGCATCGAAGGGGGCCGCATCCTGGCCATGGGCCCGGGCGAGACCGCCGCCGGGGACGAGGACGTGATTGACTGCGGGGCCAAATGCCTTGCCCCGGGCATCGTCGATATCGGCGTGAAGGTCTGCGAACCGGGCGAACGGCACAAGGAAAGCTATGGCTCTGCCGGCCTTGCCGCGGCGGCGGGGGGTGTCACCACGATGGTCACCCGCCCCGACACCACGCCCGCAATCGACAGCCCCGAGGTGCTGGAATTCGTCACCCGCCGCGCACGCGAGGCCTCGCCCGTCCATGTCCTGCACATGGCCGCGCTGACCAAGAACCGCGAGGGCCGCGAGATGACCGAGATCGGTTTTCTCATGGATGCGGGCGCGGTCGCCTTCACCGATTGTGACCGCGTGGTGGCCGACACCAAGGTGTTTTCCCGCGCGCTGACCTATGCGCGCAGCTTGGGCGCGCTGGTGATCGCGCATCCCCAGGAACCGGGCCTGTCGGCCGGCGCCTGCGCCACCAGCGGCAAGTTCGCCTCGCTGCGCGGACTGCCCGCCGTGACGCCGATGGCCGAACGCATGGGCCTCGACCGCGACATCGCATTGGTCGAGATGACGGGCGCGCGGTACCACGCCGACCAGATCACCACCGCGCGCGCCCTGCCCGCGCTGGCGCGTGCCAAGGCGAACGGCTTCGACGTGACGGCGGGCGTGTCGGTCCATCACCTGACGCTGAACGAATTCGACGTCTCGGATTACCGCACTTTCTTCAAGGTCAAGCCGCCCCTGCGCGCCGAGGATGACCGCATGGCGGTCGTCGAGGCGGTGCAGGGCGGGCTGATCGACATCATTTCGTCGATGCACACCCCGCAGGACGAGGAGTCCAAGCGCCTCCCCTTCGAGGAGGCGGCAGCGGGGGCCGTGGCGCTGGAAACGCTGCTGCCCGCGCTCATGCGGCTGTATCATGCCGAACAGCTGACCCTGCCGGAAATCTTCCGGGCCATCGCACTCAACCCCGCGCGGCGGCTGGGGCGCGATTGCGGGCGGCTGGCAGCGTGCGCGCCGGCGGATCTTGTTCTCTTCGATCCCGATGCACCCTTCGTGCTGGACCGCGCCAAACTGCAGTCGAAATCGAAGAACACCCCGTTTGACGGGGCGCGGATGCAGGGTAGGATTCTGGCCACATGGGTGGACGGGGCCATTGTCTATCGGAGGGAGTGATGCCGGAATTCTTGTCGCCGCAGGATGCGCTGCTGCTCTGGGCCGCAGTGGGATATCTGCTGGGGTCGATCCCGTTCGGCCTGATCCTCACCCGTATGCTGAACCTGGGCGACCTGCGCCAGATCGGGTCTGGCAATATCGGTGCGACGAACGTGCTGCGCACCGGCAACAAGGGCGCGGCGGCGGCGACGTTGATCCTCGACGGGGCCAAGGGCGCGGCGGCGGTGCTGCTGGCGCGGGCCTTCGCGGCGGATGACGCGGTGCAGGTCGCGGCGCTGGCGGCGTTTGTCGGCCATTGCTTTCCGGTCTGGCTGTCCTTCAAGGGCGGCAAGGGGGTGGCGACGTTCCTGGGCGTCTGGCTGGCCTATGCCTGGCCCGTGGGCCTTCTGTGCTGCGCGGCATGGGCGCTGACGGTGGCGGTCAAGCGGGTGTCGTCCATGGGCGCGCTGATGGCGGCGTCGATGTCGACGATCTTCCTGTTCTATACCGGAAACGGGCAGGCGGTCGTGCTGGGGCTGGTGCTGACCGTGCTGGTCTTCCTGCGCCACGGGTCGAACATCGCGCGGATCAAGGCGGGGACGGAACCGAAGATCGGCCGCCGCTAACCCGTTTTCCGACACGGAAAACGGGTGGGATTTCGACGCGAAATCCCGCCCGGCAACGGGCGTTTCCGCGTCGGAAACGCACCCGGAAAACGCGTCGTTTTCCGGGGCCTCTCAGTAGCTGTATTCGGGGTAAATGCGGCTCAGATCGCCGTTCCAGTCGCCGTGGAAATGATCAAGCAGTTCGTCCGCCGGGGCCTTGCCGGTCTCCACGCTCTCCTGCAGGGCGGCGAGGAAATGCGTCTCGTCCGGCACCAGCCCCCCTGCCCCGGGCCGCGCGCGGGCCTTCAGCCCGGCATGGGCGATCGCCACCGCTTCGCGCGCAAGGTCGTGGATCGACACATCACCCACCCGGCCGGCAAGGCCGTCGACGCTGGCCGCGATGCGCAGACCTTCGCGGGTCTCGGCATCAAGGCCCTTCACCAGGTCCCACGCCGCGTCGAGCGAGGTCTGGTCATAGACCAGCCCCACCCAGAACGCGGGCAGCGCGCAGAGCCTGCGCCAAGGCCCGCCATCGGCACCGCGCATCTCGATGTATTTCTTCACGCGCGCCTCGGGGAAGACGGTGGTCAGGTGATCGGCCCAGTCCGACAGCGTCGGCGTCTCGCCCGGCAGGGCGGGCAACTGACCCTTGAGGAAATCGCGGAAGGACTGGCCCAGCGCATCGATGTAGCGCCCGTCGCGGTAGACGAAGTACATCGGCACATCGAGCGCGTATTGCACCCAGGCCTCGAAGCCGAAGCCTTCGTCGAAAACGAAGGGCAGCATGCCGGTGCGCGCATCGTCCAGATGCCGCCAGACCCAGCCGCGCCACGACTTGTGGCCGTTGGGCTTGCCCTCAAAGAACGGAGAATTGCCGAAAAGCGCATTGGCCACCGGCTGCAGGGCCAGCGCCACGCGCATCTTCTGCACCATGTCCGCCTCGGACGAAAAGTCGAGGTTCACCTGCACCGTGCAGGTGCGCCGCATCATCACCTTCCCGGCCGTGCCCACCTTGTCCATGTAGGCATCCATCAGCTTGTAGCGGCCCTTGGGCATGAGGGGCATGTCCTCATGCGTCCAGACCGGCGCCGCGCCAAGCCCTATGAAGCCCACACCGATCCGGTCGGCGATATCCTTCACCTCGCGCAGGTGGTCGTTCACCTCGTCGCAGGTCTGGTGGATCGTCTCGAGCGGCGCGCCCGACAGTTCGAGCTGCCCTCCGGGTTCAAGGCTGACATTGGCGCCCGCCTTGGTCAGGCCGATGATATTGCCGCCTTCTTCGACAGGGTCCCAGCCATGGGCGTCGCGCAGCCCTTCGAGAATCGCGCGGATCGACCGCGGCCCGTCATAAGGCAGCGGCTGCAGGGTGTCCTTGCAATAGCCGAACTTCTCGTGCTCGGTCCCGATGCGCCAGTCTTCCTTCGGCTTGCAGCCCGAGGCGATGTATTCGGCAAGCTGTTCGTGCCGCTCGATCGGGCCGCCGCCGGACTGGGGGATCGACATGGGGTTGGCCTCCGCGCCTGACTTGGTCGGCGCAAGTCCTGCGGCGAAACGGCAGGGGTGTCAATGCAGGGGGAGCGCTACGGGCGCGGTGCCGTCGCGCTGCCAGATCACGGTCCTGCCCCCGCCCGGGCGGCGCAATTCACCGATCATCCGTTCGGTGCGCAGCCCCGGCAGGGCCGCAAAGGCATCGAACAGCGCCTCGGCCCCTTCCGCGGTCACGGGAATATGCAGCGGATCGCCCCCTGCCCGTTCGATCACCCAATGCGCGGGCAGGCCCGTCGCGTCGAGGCTGAGACGCCGCACATCTTCCAGTGCCACGACACCACCGGTCAGCGGGCCGAAATAGGCGATCTGCCCTTCATCGACCGTGACGATGCCGGGGCCGCCCGATCCGATGCGGAACCGTGCGCGCTGCACACCGACGACGGCAAGCGCCACAGCCGCCAGAAGACACACCGCCCCCAGCCCCATGACAAGCCCGCGCGCGGACAACCAGTAGAGCCCAAGCGCGCCGAGCGCCCCGGCCGCCAGCACCTCGCGCAGGCGCCACAGGGCGGCGCGCGCCTCGGGTCGGACAAAGCTCATCCCCAATCCCCCAGCGCCTGCTGCCAGAGCGTCATCGCCGCCACGGCGGCCGTGTCGGCGCGCAGGATGCGCGGGCCAAGGCTGACCACATGCACGAAGGGCAGCGCGTGAAGCCGGGCGCGTTCGGCGGCGGAAAAGCCGCCTTCGGGGCCGATCAGGATGGCCCAAGGCCCGCGCGGCGCGTCGCTGAGGGCGCGGCCCGCGCCGGCCTCGGCCTCGTCGCAGAGCATCAGGCGACGGTCTTCGGGCCAGTCGGACAGGAGCGTGGACAGCGCGACAAGATCGGCCACTTCGGGCACGAAGGTGCCGCCGCATTGCTCCGCCGCCTCGACTGCGTGGGCCTGCAAGCGATCCTGTCGGATGCGGTCGGAATTGGTGTGTTCGGTCTGCACGGGCAGGATGCGGCGCGCGCCCATCTCGGCCGCCTTTTCCACGATGAAATCGGTGCGCGCCTTCTTGATCGGCGCAAAGAGAAGCCAGAGATCGGGCGGCATCATGAGGGGCCGCGACTGCGACAGGCAGGTCAGTTCCCCACCGCGCTTGCCCGCATCGGTCACCCCCGCCTGCCATTCCCCGTCGCGCCCGTTGAACAGCGTCACCCGGTCGCCCGGACCCAGCCGCATCACGGAAAAGAGATAATGCGCCTGGTCGCGGTCCAGAGGAACCGTTTGCCCCTGCCCCAGAGGCTGATCTACATAAAGCCTGATTTTCGCAGTCATGGGTCCCTAGATATGCAAGGCGACGCGCAGACGCCAGCCGGTCAGGTGGCCGATGCCCCGAAGGACAACTGGGTCGACCGCTGGGCGCCGCCCGCGACCCGCCCCTATCTGCGGCTGTCGCGCGCCGACCGGCCCATCGGCACCTGGCTTTTGCTGATTCCCTGCTGGTGGGGGCTGGCGCTGGCAATGCTGCACAGCGGGCAGGCGGGATGGAGCGACGCATGGATCGGCTTGGGCTGCGGAATCGGGGCGTTCCTCATGCGCGGGGCGGGCTGCACCTGGAACGACATCACCGACCGCGATTTCGACGGGCAGGTGGCGCGCACGCGGTCGCGGCCCATCCCGTCGGGGCAGGTCAGCGTGAAGGGCGCGGTGGTCTGGATGGGCGCGCAGGCACTGGTGGCCTTCGCGATTCTCCTGACGTTCCACCCGACGGCCATCGCGCTGGGCGTCGGATCGCTCGCGCTGGTCGCGGTCTATCCTTTCGCCAAGCGCTTCACCTGGTGGCCGCAGGTCTTTCTGGGCTTCGCCTTCAACTGGGGCGCGCTGCTGGCCTGGGCCGCGCATACCGGATCGGTCCACCCGGCGGCGGGCCTTCTGTGGCTGGCGGGGATCGCGTGGACGCTGTTCTACGACACGATCTACGCCCATCAGGACGCCGAGGACGACGCGCTCATCGGGGTGAAGTCGACCGCGCGGCTGTTCGGCGCGAACTCGCCCCTGTGGCTGCGCCGGTTCCTTGTCGCCACGGTCACGCTGATGGCGCTGGCCGTCATCGCGGCGCTGGTGCCGCAGGGGACGAACCCGCTGGTGCTGATCGTCGCGCTCTGCGGGCCCTGGGCGCTCGGCTGGCACCTGACCTGGCAGCTGCGCCGCTTCGACGCGGAGGACGGTCCGGTCCTTCTGCGGCTGTTCCGGTCGAACCGGGATGCGGGGCTGATCGCGCTGGCGGCGTTCTGCGCGGCGGTCCCGATCTGATTGCGCCCCGGTCGGTGAGCGCGTAACAACAGTCGCGAAGCCCCTCGCAAGGACACCTCACCACTTGCCGATGCGCCTGTCTCACATCTTCATCATCGCGGGCGTTTTCACGGCCGCCGCGATCCTGAGTCTGGTGGCGGCAAGCCTGTCGGCCCGCGTGATCGAGGACAGTTCCGAGATCGCGGTGCGCCGGGTGCTGGACGAAGGGCAGATGGGCTGGGCCGAGGTGCAGGCCGACGGACTGACCGTTTCGCTGAGCGGCACCGCCCCCTCCGAAGCCGCGCGATTCCGCGCAGTGTCGACCGCGGGCACCGTTGTGGACGCGGCCCGCGTCATCGACGAGATGAGTGTCGCGGCGACCGACGCAATCCGCCCGCCACGCTTTTCCGCCGAAATCCTGCGCAATGACGGAGGCATCTCGATCATCGGGTTGATCCCGGCAACCAGCGACCGCGATGCGCTGGTCAAACGCCTGACCGGGATCGCGGGGGCGACGGGCATGACCGACCTGCTCGAGACGGCGGATTACCCCACGCCCGAGGGGTGGGAGGATGCACTGGCCTTTGCGGTCACCGCGCTCGACGCGCTGCCGCGGTCGAAAGTGTCGGTCGATGCGGGCCAGATCACCATCACCGCCATCGCCGACAGCGTCGAGGAGAAGGCCGCGCTGGAACGCGATTTGCGCCGCCGCGTGCCGCCGAGCCTGTCCATGAAGCTCGACATCGCAGCGCCGCGGCCGGTGATCACGCCTTTCACGCTGCGCTTCGTGCTGGACGCCGAAGGGGCGCGTTTCGATTCCTGTTCCGCCCAGGATGATCCCGCGCGCGAGCGCATCCTTGCCGCGGCGCGCGAGGCAGGTCTGTCGAACGGCGGGCGCTGCGTGGTGGGGATGGGTGTGCCGTCGCCGCGCTGGGCCGCAGCGGCAGAAAAGGCCATCGGGGCCGTCGCCGCGCTGGGCGGCGGGTCAGTCACTTTCTCGGATGCCGACATCACTCTGGTGGCGCAGGAAGGAACCGATGCGGGCCTCTTCGACCGGGTGGTGGGGGAATTGCAGACCGCGCTGCCAGAGGTCTTCGCGCTTCATGCGGTGCTGCCGCAGCCGGTCGATGCCGTGACCGGGCCGCCGGAATTCACCGCGATGCTGAGCCCCGAAGGTCAGGTTCAGCTGCGCGGACGGCTGGCCGACGAAACCATGCGCCAGCTCGCCGACAGCTATGCCAAGGCGCGATTCGGATCGGATCAGGTCTATACCGCCGCGCGGCTGGTGGATGGTCTGCCGCCCGACTGGACCGTGCGCGTGCTGGCAGGGATCGAGGCGCTGAGCATGCTCGAAACCGGGATCGTCACCGTCAGTCCCGACAACATCAGCGTGCGGGGTCTGACCTTTGCCGAGGACACGCGCGCGGCGGTCGCGCAGCTTCTTTCGGAACAGCTGGGCGGGGCCGAAACCTTCGAGATCGAGATCGCCTATCGCGCGCCACCGAAGGTGTTGCCCGAAACCCCCATGCCTGGGGATTGCGAGCTGGGGCTTGCCACAATCAAGGAGGGCGGAAAGATCACCTTCGAGCCGGGGTCGGCCACGATCGCGGCAGAGTCGCTCGATACCTTGAACGCCATCGCGGAGCTTCTGCGCAACTGCAGCGATCTGCGGCTGGAAATTCAGGGCCATACCGACAGTCAGGGCCGCGAGGAAATGAACCAGCAGCTGAGTCAGGCCCGCGCCGAATCGGTTCTGGCGGAAATGCGCGCGCGGCGCATCCTGACGGCGAACTTCACCGCGGTGGGCTATGGCGAAAGCCAACCCATCGCCGACAACGGCACCGAAGACGGCCGCGAGGCCAACCGCCGGATTGAATTCAAGCTGATCCCGGCGGACGCCGAAGCGCCCGCCGAGGCCACGGAAGAACGGGAACCCGGGAATGAGTAGGTCCGAATTCATCGTCACCACAGCGATCATCCTGTTCGTGGCCTTCGCGCTGGGCTGGTTCGCCAACTGGCTCGTTCACCGGTTCACCCGCGTCGCGGCAGGCGATGTGGGCGAACTGGAGCGGATGAGCCAGGAACTGCACGAGGCGGAAGAGACCCGCGATCAGGCGATCACCTACCTGCAGCAGCGCGAGGCGGAGCTGACCAACCAGCTGAGCCAGACCGAGGCGGAACTGACCGCCGCCATGGAGGGCCTGCGCGACGCACGGCGCGAGGCCGAGGAAATGCGCGTCTATATCGAGCGCATGCAGCCCCATCGGGGCTGAGAGGGGGCATCGTCCATTGTCCTCGGACCAATGGCGGACAATGGACAATCCCCTCGCGCCTTGCGGCGCTCACCCCTGGGATATTTGTGAACCCGAAGAAGCAGGGGACTGCTACCAGCGGGTGAGCGCGTCTTCGTCTTCATCCTTCGCCGCGACCCAGTCCGCCTGACCGGCGCGGTGTTCCTTCTTCCAGAAGGGCGCGCGGGACTTGAGATAGTCCATCAGGAATTCGGCCGCCTCAAAGGCGTCCTTCCGGTGGGGGGCGGCAGTGGCGACCATCATGATCGGCTCGCCCGGGGTCATGCGGCCGAAGCGATGGATCACCAGCACGTCGCCCAAGGACCAGCGCGTGCGGGCTTGGGTGGCGATGTCGGCCAGGGCCGCTTCGGTCATGCCGGGGTAATGTTCGATTTCCATGGCTTGCAGATCGCCCGCGTCGCTGTCGCGCACGACGCCGGTGAAGGTGACGATCGCGCCCATGTCGCGACGATCCGCGGCGAAGGCGGCGGCCTCGGCGCCGAAGTCGAAGGGGGCGTCCTGCACCACGATGCGCATGGGCCTCAGCCCCCCGTCATCGGCGGGAAGAAGGCCACTTCGCGCGCACCTTCAAGCGGCGCGTCGAAGCCGGTCAGCTTCTGGTCGACCGCGACGCGCAGCGCGGAGAGATCGGCGAAGGCGGCGGCATAGCGGTCTTCGCGCGCGCAAAGTTCCGCGACCAGATCGGCGACGGTTTCGGCCTGCGTCTCGATGCGTTCCTTGGGCAGCCCGATCCGTTCGCGCACCCATGCGAAGTAAAGAACGTCCATCATGCCCCCTCTCTCAGATGCGGCGCGGCCTTGCGCAGATAGTCGAATCCGCTGACCAGCGTGAACGCCGCGGCGATCCACAGCAGGACAAGCCCGACCCAGCCCGACCAGACCATGCCTTCGAACTTCCAGCGAAGGCCCTGCAGATCGGGCAATTCGCCCGCCATGATGGCATCCACCATGGCTTGGTCCATGCCATAGGCCGCCATGCCGAGATAATGTTCGAAGATGCCCTGCAAGAACAGCACCGCGATCGCCACCATCTGGGCGGTGGTCTTCCACTTGGCGAGTTTCGTGACCTTCAGCGTTCCGGCCACATCGCCGAGGAATTCGCGCAGCCCGGAGACGAAGACCTCGCGGAAGAGGATGAAGGTGGCGGGCAGCACCAGCCAGGCCGTCCAGTTGTGGTTGGAATAGCCCACGATGACCATGAGCGCGATGACCACCATGGCCTTGTCGGCGATGGGGTCGAGCATGGCGCCGAGCTTCGTTTCCTGCTTCCAGGCGCGGGCGAGGTATCCGTCGAACCAGTCGGTGATCGCGGCACCAAGGAACAGGATCAGCGCGAACCAGTCGGCATAGGGCCGGTTGAAGTAGAGAAACATCACCGCCACGGCAGGGGCGGCCAACAGGCGCAGAAGCGTCAGGATATTCGGCAGCGTCCAGTGCATGGACGTTTCATATCGTGCGCGGGCGGCGGGGGGAAGGGATGGCTGTGTCAGCCCCGGTCGTGGAAAAAGTCGTAGATCTTCTGGGCGAGCGCCTCGCTCACCCCGTCGACGGCCTTCAGATCGGCGAGGTTCGCGCGGCTCACGGCCTTCGCGCTGCCGAAATGCGCGAGAAGCGCGCGCTTGCGCCCGGCACCCACGCCGGGGATGTCGTCGAGCGGGGTGGCGCCCACCGCCTTTGCCCGTTTCGCACGGTGCGCGCCGATGGCAAAGCGGTGCGCCTCGTCGCGCAGGCGCTGGACGAAGTAAAGCACCGGATCGTTGTGGCGCAGCGCGAAGGCGCGCGCGCCGGGGCGGTGGAATTCCTCCTTGCCCGCATCGCGGTCGATGCCCTTGGCCACGCCCACGATGGGGATGTCGTCGACACCGTGTTCGGCCATGATCTGCGCCACCGCGCCCACCTGCCCTGCCCCGCCGTCGATCAGCAGAAGGTCGGGCCACTGACCGCGGTCGCGGTCGGGATCGTCCTTGAGCAGGCGCGCGAAGCGGCGCGAGAGCACCTCTTTCATCATGCCGAAATCGTCGCCCGGGGTCAGGTCGTCGCCGCGGATGTTGAACTTGCGGTACTGGCTTTTCACGAAGCCCTCCGGCCCCGCGACGATCATCGCACCGACCGCATCGGTGCCCTGGATGTGGCTGTTGTCATAGACCTCGATCCGCTGCGGCGGGGTGTCGAGGCCGAAGGCCTCGGCCAGACCGTCGAGAAGCTTTCCTTGCGTCGCCGTCTCGGCCATGCGGCGGGCAAGGCTTTCGCGGGCGTTGCGCAGCGCGCCATCGATGAGTTCGGCCTTTTCGCCCCGCTGGGGGACGAGGATTTCGACCCGGCGGCCCAGCTTCTGGGACAGCGCATCGGTCATCAGGTCGGTGTCCTCGATCCCGTGGCTCAGGATCAGTTGCCGGGGCGGTTCCTTGTTGTCGTAGAACTGGCCAAGGAAGGCCTGCAGCACCTCGCCTTCGTCGATATCAGCGCCGACCCGTGGGTAGAAATCGCGGTTGCCCCAGTTCTGGCCCGACCGGATGAAGAACACCTGCACGCAGGCCTGGCCGTTTTCGAGGTGGAGCGCGATCACGTCCGCCTCGGTCACGCCGCGGGGGTTGATGCCCTGCGCGCTTTGCACTTGGGTCAGCGCGCGGATGCGGTCGCGGAGCGCCGCGGCGCGTTCGAACTCCATCGCGTCCGAGGCCGCCTGCATCTGGGCGGCCAGATCCTCCTGCACCTTGGTGGAGCGGCCCGACAGGAAGCGTTCGGCATCCGCGACGCTTGCGGCATAATCGGGTCCGGAGATCAGGCCGACGCAAGGCCCGCTGCACCGCTTGATCTGGAAAAGCAGGCAGGGCCGGGTGCGGCTGTCGAACATCGCATCCGTGCAGTTGCGCAGCAGGAAGGCCTTCTGCAGTTGGTTGAGCGTGCGGTTCACCGCGCCGGCGCTGGCGAAGGGGCCGAAATAGGCGCCCCTGTCGGTCTTGGCGCCGCGATGCTTGCGGATCTGGGGAAAGGGATGGTTCTTGGCGACAAGGATGTTGGGAAAGCTTTTGTCGTCGCGAAGCAGCACGTTGTACTTGGGCTTGAGCTGCTTGATGAGGTTCTGTTCCAGCAGCAGCGCCTCGGTTTCCGTGCGCGTGGTCAGGAACATCATCGAGGCGGTTTCGCGGATCATCCGTGCGATGCGGGGGCTGTGACCGGCGGGGCGGGCATAGTTCGACACCCGCGCGCGCAGGTTGCGCGCCTTGCCGACGTACAGCACGCGGGACTGCGCATCGAGCATCCGGTAGACGCCGGGCGCGCCGCTCAGCGTCTTCAGATAGGCCTGAATCCGGTCATGCCCGGTCAGCTCCGGGGAAGTGTCAGTCGCGTCGTCACCGGTCATCTGAGAGACATATGATTCACGGGACGTCGCTGCAATCTGGCACGGGGAAAGGCAAGGACAATCCTGTCCACGATTTCTGTGGATAAGTCTGCAGATATGTTTTGTTCATCTTGGAAAATTCCTTGTGTTCCGGGGGGTTCTTCGATCTGCCTAAAATTTAGGCGACAAAATAAGCACCTGAAACAGAACGATATTTTCTTTCCTCCAAGGCAAGAGACTGAATTTCTTAAGATTTTTGCAACGGGTCTGTGACGCGACTCCGCGCGGTGCACAACTTTCGGAAGAGCCGCGCGACAGGGGGGGTGTCAGATCTACTCGACACCCTGGATGTCGGGGGTATTCCAGGCAAGGTGCTGTCCCCCGTCGACGCACAGAATCTGGCCCGTGACCGCCCGCGCATCGAGAAAATATCCAAGCGCCGCGCAGATGCCATCGGGGTCGGCGCCGCGTTCCAGAATGGTCGCGCCGCGCTGGGCGGCGAAATGCGCTTGCGTCTGTCGCGCGCCCTGCATTGTGGGGCCGGGGCCGATGGCATTGACCCGGATCGCCGGGGCCAGCGCCTGTGCCGTCGTGCGCGTCATCGCCCAGAGGCCCATCTTGGCGATGGTGTAGGACATGAATTCCGGCGTCAGCTTCAGCACCCGCTGGTCGATCATGTTGATGATGAGGCCCACCGCCTGGGGTTCGCCGTTCTCGTCCGCCATGGGCGCAAGCCCCTGCGCCGCCATGGCCTGCGTCAGCACGAAGGGCGCGCGCAGGTTGCTCTCCAGGTGGCGGTCCCAGCTGGTGCGCGTGGCGGTGGCGATGTTGTCGTATTCGAAGACCGAGGCGTTGTTGATCAGGCAGGTGATCGGTCCGCCCAGCGCTTCTGCCGCGCGCGGCAGAAGCGGCGTGACCTGCGCCTCGTCCAGAAGATCGGCTTGCAGCGTCACGGCGCGCACGCCGCGCAGGCGGCAGGCGGCCGCGACCTCTTCGGCGTCCCCGGCCGACGTGGCGTAGTGCACCGCCACGTCATAACCGCGCCCGGCCAGATAAAGCGCCATGGCCCGTCCAAGACGTCGGCCCGCGCCGGTCACCAATGCCTTTGTCATTTCAGGTCCCTTGCCCCAATCAGGTCAGCAACATAGCAAGGTAGAGCCCGTAAAGCGCGGTCAAGCCAATCCCCCAGGCCCGCGTGATGTCGCGCCCCAGAAAGACGAACGGCACGATCAGGACCGACGCCCCCAGCATCACCCAGAGATCGAAGCGCAGGAATTCCGGGTCGACGGGGATGGGGCCCACAAGGCTCGCGATGCCGATGATGGCGAGAAGGTTGAACATGTTCGACCCGATCACGTTGCCCAGCGCCACATCCGCCTGCCGCCGCAGCGCCGCCATGATGGTGGTGGCCAGTTCGGGCAGCGAGGTGCCGACCGCGACCAGCGTCAGGCCGATCACCGTATCGCTGATGCCATAGGTCTTGGCGATGATCGTGGCGTTGTCGACAAGGATGTCGGCGCCGAGCGGAAGGCCGACAAGGCCCAGCACCAGATAGAGGATCACCCGCCAATAGGGCATGTCGGGATCGGCGCCTTCGGGCTCTTCCTCGTCCTCCGCGGCCTCTGCGGCTGCGGCCCCGGCGCGGCGATGCGCCTGCGCGTCGCGGAAGGCGTCGGCCAGCAGCAGCGCAAGGCCCGTCAGCAGGATCAGGCCGGACCAGAAGGTGAAGGTGCCGAAGAAGGCCAGCGCGATGAACAGAACCGACGACGCCAGCATGAAGAGATAGGTGCGCCGCGTGTTGAACTGGCTTGTGTAAAGCGTCGCGAGAATCGCGGGGATGCCCAGCACAAGCAAGATGTTCGCGGTGTTCGACCCCACGACATTGCCCAGCGCAAGACCGGGCGCGTTCTCGATCACCGCCTTGACCGAAATCAGAAGCTCGGGCGCCGAGGTGCCGAAGGCCACGATGGTCAGACTGACGATCAGCGCGGGAACGCCCAGCCGCAGCGACAGATTGACGGCACCACGCACCAGCGCGTCACCGGCCAGAAGCAGGATCACCAGACCCAGCGCCGACATCAGCCAGGGCATCATGCGTCGCGTCCCTTCGATCCGCAGGGGCAAGGCCCCTTGCCTATGCGGTGGCGCCCGCAGGAGGGGCACTTGGCGTTGCGGCCAAGCCCGATGCGGGGAAGCCGCAACCGTCCGAACATGGCAAGCACCGCCATGAAAACAAGAAACAGGGAGACGATCTTCAGGATCACGTCAGAGACCGTAGCGCGCGTAGGACGCGCGTTCCTCGATCGCCGCCAGCGCGTCCTGCGCGATGTCGGCGCCGATCCGGCGCAGGAAGGGCTTCTTGAGCCCGTAGCGGCGGAAGCTGACCTTTTCGCCGAACACCTCCTGCATCTTCGGTTTCAGGTGACCGATCCCGTCGATCAGGCCCAGTTCCAGCGCCCGGCCCGCCAGCCAGAAATCCCCGTTGAAGAGCGTCGCGTCGCTGCCGTTCAGGCGCGTGCCGCGCCCCGCCTTCACCTGATCGATGAAGGTCTGGTGCATCTGGTCGAGAATGCCGCGCAGCCGCGCGACATCCTGATCCTTGAGCGGCAGGAACGGGTCCATGAAGGACTTGTGCGTGCCCGCGGTGTGCACGCGCCGTTCGATCCCTTGCCGCGCCAGCAAGTCGTTGGCCCCGAAGGAAGCCGAGATCACACCGACCGAGCCGACGATCGACGCCGGATCGGCCCAGATTTCGTCCGCCGCCGAAGCCAGCCAGTAGCCGCCCGAGGCCGCGACATCCTCGACGAAGGCATAGACCTTGATGCCGCGCTTGTCGGCCAGCCGCCGGATGCGCGCCCCGATGAGAGAGGATTGCACCGGCGATCCGCCGGGCGAATTGATCTCGATCGCGACGGCGTCGGGCTTGCCCTTGTGAAAGGCGGCCTCGAGCACCGGCCCGATGCTCTGATCGCTCAGCGACAGCGGTCCACCCGCGCCGATGGCCCCCGTCATGCGGACGACGGCGACGCGGGGCGAGGATTTGAGGAAGGGCAGCCAGCGGGTCATGCAGGCCCATGTAGAATGCAGCCCCTGCCGAAACAAGACGCGGCGGTCAGAAGACCTGACCACCCGGTCCGTTCCGCGCGCGACATGGGCAAATTTGCCACGGCGCGCTGCGGCGACAGGGGGTCAGCCGCGCCCTGTCAGACGCTTGAACCAGCCCGACTTGGGCGTCTCGTCAGCCTCGGCCGCCTCGGGCGCGGTTTCGGCCGGCCCTTCGAGCCCTTCCTTCAGGCGGTCGAAGAACTGATCGGCCATCTTCTTGGCGAAACCGTCGATGATCCGGCTGCCCAGCTGGGCGAGCTTGCCGCCCACCTTCGCCTCGACATCGTAGGACAGCCGCGTGAGGCCCGGTTCGACCTCTTCCAGCGTCACCACAGCACCACCCTTGGCAAAGCCCGCGGCACCGCCCTTGCCTTCGCCCGAGATGGTGAGACGTTCGTTCTCCACGATCTCGGACATCTGCACGGCACCCTTGAAGGTGGCCTTCACCGGGCCGACCTTCTGGGTCACGACGGCCTCGTATCCGTCGGTCACGTTGCCGGTCACGCTTTCTGCGCCCGAGATGCAGTCTTTCAGCACTTCGGGGTCGAGGATCGCGGCGAAGACCACGGAACGGTCGGCGCGGATGTCTCGGGTGTCCTGCATCTTCATGGGCGGGTCTCCTCTTGCTTGTGGTCTTGGTAACCTCCCGCGGCCGCCGGGGGAAGGGCGTCAAAACGCGCATGGCCACTGGCGGTCGCCGTCCGATGGGATAGGGTCACAGACATGCTGCGCGCCCTGACCGTTCTTGCCATGATCCTCGGCCTTGCCGCCTGTGCAGGGGGCGCGGCCAAGTCGCCCGCGCCGTCGGACGACGGCAGCGCCCTTCTTTACGATCCGGCCATGGTGGTGCGCGCCGACCGGATCGTCGTCTTCGTGCCCGGCGCGCTCAATTCCGTGGCCATGTTCGCGCCCGCGGGCGGTTGGGTCGACGGCGGCTTCGCACCGGTCTTCTGCCGGTTTCCGGGGCTGGACGGGCTGCCGCTCGACCGGGTGCTGGAACCGGACGCGGCAGCGGAGGAAATCGCCGCCTTCGCCGCGCGCCATCCTGACAAGGATGTCGCGCTGGTCGGCTATTCCTCGGGCGCGGCCATCGCGATCCTCGCCGCGAACCGCATCCGGGATGGACGCCGGGTGCCTGTCGTGGCGATCTCGCCGGCGGTGGAGCGGGCGGGCGGCATGCCGACGATCCTCGCCGGGGCGGGCGACATCCTGCGCGCGGGCGTCCGGGCCGACCGGAAGGACGTCTTCTCGATCTGGACGGAATACTGGCAGATCCTGCTTTACGGCCGCGACGCGCGCCCGCCGGAACCGGTGCGTGCCGCGATCCGCGAAGGCGCGCGCGACTTGCGCGCCGAACGGCAGTTCCGCCCGCCGCTTGCCGGGCTGGCGCGCAGCCACGCGGCCCGCCTGCGGCTGTGGGAACTGCCGTCCGATCTCGACCTGTCGCATGCGCCGGTGCGCATCTATGTCGGGGCCGAGGACCCGGTCTTTTCGACCGCCCAGACGCTTGCCTTCGCGCGCAAGCTGGGGCTGACAGGCATCTACACCTATCC
The DNA here is from genome assembly GCA_018401465.1 of Aestuariivita sp. Lineage (GTDB taxonomy): Bacteria > Pseudomonadota > Alphaproteobacteria > Rhodobacterales > Rhodobacteraceae > JAGYKE01. Next base: position 1,250,650 of record JAGYKE010000004.1, on the reverse strand, counting down.
CGGCGACGGACATCTTCTGTACCTGACGCAGACCGATGTCTTCATCACCGCGCAAGCCTTCGCGGAAGAGGTTCTGGCCGACTAGCGGCGCGCGGCGACGATCTCTGTCGCGCGGGCCACGGCCTCGTCGATCGACAGATCGGTGGTGTCGAGCACGACCGCATCGGCGGCGGGCCTGAGCGGGGCCGCGCTGCGGCTGCTGTCGCGGTCGTCGCGGGCCCGCACCTCTGCAAGGACCTGCGCGTATTCCGCCGCGATCCCACGGCCCAGAAGTTCGTCGAGACGCCGTTGCGCGCGCACCTCGGCGCTGGCGGTGACGAAGATCTTCACCTCGGCCCCGGGGCAGATCACCGTGCCGATGTCGCGCCCGTCAAGCACCGCGCCCCCTGCCCTTGAGGCGAAGGCGCGCTGAAAATCCAACAGCGCCGCGCGCACCTCGGGGATGACCGCGACCCGGCTTGCGGCATCGGCAACCTCGGGCGTGCGCAGGAGGGGGTTCTCGAGCGCGGCAGGGTCCAGATCGCGCGCCGCCGATACCGGACCGGAGCCGTCGAGCACCGCGCGGCCCACCGCACGGTAAAGAAGCCCGGTGTCGAGATGGGCAAAACCGAAATGCCGGGCGACCGCGCGGCTGATCGTGCCTTTGCCGGCGGCGGCAGGTCCGTCTATGGCGACGGCGAAGCTCACCGCACCTCGATCCGCGCGCCGAGATGCGCCATCAGCGGGCCGAAGATCGGGAAGGACGTGGCGATGGGCGAGGCATCGTCGACCGACACCGCCGCCTGCGCCGCCATCCCGAGGATGAGGAACGACATCGCGATCCGATGGTCGAGATGGGTGGCGCAGACCGCCCCCCCGGGCACGCCACCCGCACCCCGGCCCGTCACGATCCACCAGTCGGGGCCATCCTCGACCGTCACGCCATTGGCCCGCAGCCCGTCCGCCATGGCGGCGATGCGGTCGCTTTCCTTCACGCGCAGCTCTTTCACGCCGCGCATCACGGTCTGGCCTTCGGCATTGGCGGCGACGACCGACAGGATCGGGTATTCGTCGATCATGCTGGCGGCACGCTCGGGCGGCACCTCGATGCCGCGCATGGCGGGCGAGAACCGCGCGCGCAGGTCGGCGACGGGCTCGCCCCCTTCCTCGCGCAGGTTCTCGAAGGTGAGGTCCGCGCCCATCTCCTGCAAGGTGGTGAACAGGCCCGCGCGCGTTGGGTTGAGCCCGATCCCCGGCACCAGCACGTCCGATCCCGGCACGATCAGCGCCGCGCAGACCGGGAAGGCGGCGGACGACGGATCGCGCGGCACGGCGATGACCTGCGGTTTCAGCTCCGGCTGGCCGGTGAGCGTGATGACGCGGCCCTCATCAGTGTCCTCGACCGTCACCTCGGCCCCGAAACCCACAAGCATCCGTTCGGTATGATCGCGCGTCGCCTCGCGTTCGATGACCACGGTCTGCCCGGGTGCATTCAGCCCCGCCAGCAAGACGGCGGACTTCACCTGCGCCGACGGCACCGGCACGGTGTAGCGCACCGGCACGGGATCGGCCGCGCCGACGATCGTCATGGGCAGCCGCCCGCCCGACCGGCCCACCGCCCGCGTGCCGAACAGCGCCAGCGGGTCGGTCACCCGCGCCATGGGCCGCTTGTTGAGGCTCGCGTCGCCGGTGAAGGTCGCTGTGACGGGCGTCGTCGCCATCGCCCCCATGATGAGGCGCACGCCGGTGCCGGAATTGCCGCAATCGATCACGCCACCCGGTTCGGCAAAGCCACCGACGCCCACGCCGTGAACCGACCACGCCCCCTCGCCATGCCGCGTCACCTCGGCCCCGAAGGCGCGCATCGCCTTGGCGGTATCAAGCACGTCTTGGCCCTCGAGAAGACCGGTGATCTGCGTCTCGCCCACCGACAGCGCGCCGAGGATCAGCGCGCGGTGCGAGATCGACTTGTCCCCCGGCACCTCGGCCAACCCGGTCAGGCCGGTCACGGGGTGCGAGATCATGGGCTGGGCTGCGCCGTGGGCGGACATGGGGGGCCTTTCGGATGTCGGATCACGGGCGATGTAGCCAATCGCCCGGGAACGGTCCAGCGCGATCAGTCCGGCGCGCGGGCGAAGAGCTCGCGCACCAGCGCCGCAGTCTCAATCGGATGGGTGATCGGCATCATGTGCCCTGCCCCCGGCACCACGACCGACCGCGCATCGGGCAGCCGCGCCGCAAGGCCTTCGTTGACCGGCGCGATCACGGTATCGGTCGTCGCACCGCGCAGGAGCTGGACGGGCATTGTCACGCGGTCAAGCCGCCCGGGCGCCAGCAATCCGGCGCGGTCATCATAGAGGGCCGCGCGGCAGGCGGGCACCACGGGGATCGCCCGGATCATGGCAGCGCGCAGACCTTCGGGCATGTCGGCCCAGCGGGGCCCGTCGCTCCACAAACGATTGAAGCGGCGGGCGGCTTCTTCCGTCTCGCCGCGCATGAGCGCCTCGAAGAACGGGACCGAGCGGGCGTCGTGATCGGCCAGCAGATCAGGCGCGTCCTGCGCCGCGACGGCGAAGAAGACGGGTTCGATGAGCGTCAGGCTGCGCACGCGGTCGGGGTGTTCCACCGCCAGACGCAGCGCGATGGTCGCGCCGAAGGAATGGCCGATCACGTCCATTTGACGCGTCAAGAGACCCAGCGCCGCCGCCGTTCCCTGATTCTGATAATCGCCCAGCCCCGCATCCCAGTCGGCGCTGCGGCCATGGCCGGGCATGTCGAAGACGTGGAATGTCGTGTCAGCCAGCGCGGCGGCCAGCCCCTTCCACGCGCCGGAATGCGCCAGCGTGCAATGGATCGCCAGCACGTCACGCGCACCAGACCCGATCGTCCCGGTGTGGATATGCCCGGGTGCGGGAAGGTCTTTCATCGCTCTCAGCCTTTCAGAATCGCCAGATGCGCCTCGAGATCGTCGAGCCGGTCCTGACCCCAGAAGCGTTCATCGTCGTCGGTGATGTAGAACGGCGCGCCGAACGCGCCACGGGACACTGACTCTTCGAGGTTGGCGGCATAGGTTTCGGCCCCGAGGAGAAGTCCCCTGTCGGCCAGGCCCGGATCGAAGCCCGCCTCGGACAGGCAGGCGCGCACGACGTCATCCTGCGCGATATCGCGGTCATCGGCCCAGCAGGACCGGGTGAAGGCATGGACAAGGCGCCCCAGGTCGCCGCCACCCGCCGCCTGCGCCGCGATGATGGCGTATGAGGACGGGGCGGGGTTCGTCGGCCAGTGGGCGGGCTTGAGGTTGAAGGCCATGCCCAGCTTGCGCGACTGGCGGCGCAGTTCCTGCGCGCGGTATTCCTGCCGCGCCGGGTGCCGGTCCTTCGGCGCGACACCGCCGGTGCGCGCGAACAGCGCCAGCACGTCGAGCGGCTTGTAGGTGATCGTCGCGCCATGCCGCGCGGCGATCGCTTCGAGCCGCGTTCCGGCCAGATAGGTCCAGGGCGACACAGTCGCGAAGAAATAATCGATGTGTGCCATGCGACCCGCTCTCTTTTTTGCACCTGCAGAACTTTGCGCGACCGTAAGGCCGTGTTAAGCGGTGTCAACATCACGAATCTGTCACATTCTCAAGCTGCCAGCCCGGGATTCCCAGCCATGCCCCAGATCACCGAACCCAAGCTGATAGCCGGGAACGGCAACCGACCACTGGCCCAAGCCATCGGGCGGCGGATGACGATGCACCGCGGCGTTCACACCGGGCTGGTCGATGCCCGTGTCGAACGTTTCAACGACGGCGAGATCTTCGTCGAAGTGTTCGAGAACGTCCGGGGCGAGGACATGTTCATCATCCAGCCCACATCGAACCCGGCGAACGACAACCTGATGGAACTTCTCATCATGTGCGACGCGCTGCGCCGGTCCTCGGCCGGACGCATCACCGCCGTGATCCCCTATTTCGGCTATGCACGGCAGGACCGCCGCACCAAGGCGCGCACGCCGATCACCGCGAAGCTGGTCGCCAACATGCTGGTCAGCGCCGGGATCGAACGGGTGCTGACCATGGACCTGCACGCGGCGCAGATTCAGGGCTTCTTCGATATCCCCGTCGACAACCTCTATGCCTCGCCCATCTTCGCGCTGGATATCCGCACCCAGTTCAAGGACCGCATGGACGATCTGATGGTGGTCTCGCCCGACGTGGGCGGCGTGGCACGCGCGCGCGAATTGGCCAAGCGGATCAACGCACCGCTCGCCATCGTGGACAAGCGCCGCGAAAAGCCCGGCGAAGTGGCCGAAATGACCGTGATCGGCGACGTCGTCGGCAAGACCTGCCTGATCGTGGACGACATGTGCGACACGGCAGGCACGCTGTGCAAGGCGGCCGAGGTGCTGATCGAGAACGGCGCGAAAGAGGTCCATTCCTATATCAGCCACGGCGTGATGAGCGGCCCGGCGGTGGAACGTGTCACCAATTCGGTGATGAAGTCGCTGGTCATCACCGACACGATCCAGCCCTCGGCCGCAGTGAAGTCTGCGCCGAACATCCGCGTCCTGCCCACCGCTCCGATCTTCGCGCAGGCGATCCTGAACATCTGGAACGGGACGAGCGTGTCGTCGCTCTTCGAGGCGGACACCCTGACGCCGATTTACGAGATGCTCTACACCCCGGCGTGAGGGGTCAGTACAGCGTCCAGTCCATATCTTCGTGCAATTCGCCGATCGCCATCCAGGCGGCTCGGATGCGGGCGACGCGGCTGTCTTCCCAGGTGCGGAAGACGATCTCGAACCCTGACGCGGTGATGTCGCGCGCCGTCAGGTCGGCGCGCACCGAAGGGCCGGTCGCCATGTCGAGCAGGCTCATCGAAAGGTGCACGACGGGGGGCGCGCGGAAGGCCGTCGCGAAGGTTACGGGTACAACGCGTTCGCGGGCGCCTTCACCCGTCCACATCTCGCCGTCGTCCTCGTAATCCGAGAACAGCATGAGATCGCCCTGGTCGATCCCGATCAAGTGGCTGGCAATACGTCTCATTCCGCTGCGTGGTTCTGCCTGTTGCGCGCAGGATACAGCTGAATTGCGGCAATAGGGAGGCAATAAAAAAGGGCAGCCCGTCGGGGCCGCCCTTTGCTTCTTATCTGGATCGGCTCAGACGCCCGCTGCCGCGCGCAGGGCCGCGAAATCGGCCAGAAGCTTGTCGGCAGCATCCTTGCCGGCACCGGTCGCGCCATCGGCGGCAGCCTTCGCCTCGGCCATCATAGCGTCCATCTGCGCGGCGGTCAGTTCGGCCACTGGCATGGCCTTTTCGGCGAGAACAGACGTGGCCTGACCCGAGATTTCGGCGAAGCCGCCGGTCACGGCATAGGATTGCACGCCTTCCGGCCCTTCGACCTTCAGGATACCTGGGCGCAGCGTCGTGATCAGCGGCGCATGGTCCGGCATCGCCGTCAGGTCGCCGTCGGCGCCCGGGATCTGGACCGAGACAACCCGAAGCGACGCAAGGCGCCGTTCCGGACTGACGAGGTCGAATTGCATCGTGTCTGCCATCAGGCTTCCCCTTATGCCGCGGCGGCGGCCATGCGCTCGGCCTTGGCGATCACCTCGTCGATGCCGCCGACCATGTAGAAGGCCGCTTCGGGCAGGTGGTCGTATTCACCGGCGACAACCGCCTTGAACGACTTGATCGTGTCTTCCAGCGGCACCTGAACGCCGGGCGAGCCGGTGAAGACCTGCGCCACGTCGAAGGGCTGCGACAAGAAGCGCTGGATCTTCCGGGCGCGGGCCACGGTCAGCTTGTCCTCTTCGCTCAGTTCGTCCATCCCGAGGATCGCGATGATGTCCTGCAGCGACTTGTAGCGCTGGAGGATGCCCTGAACGTTACGGGCGACCTGATAGTGTTCGTCGCCCACGATCTGGGGATCGAGGATCCGCGAGGTCGAGTCGAGCGGGTCCACCGCCGGGTAGATGCCCAGTTCCGAGATCGCGCGCGACAGAACGGTCGTCGCATCGAGGTGCGCGAAGGACGTCGCGGGCGCGGGGTCGGTCAGGTCGTCCGCAGGCACGTAGATCGCCTGCACCGAGGTGATCGAGCCGGCCTTGGTCGAGGTGATGCGTTCCTGCAGCGCGCCCATGTCGGTGGCCAACGTCGGCTGGTAACCCACCGCCGAGGGGATACGGCCGAGCAGAGCCGACACCTCGGAGCCCGCCTGCGTGAAGCGGAAGATGTTGTCCACGAAGAACAGAACGTCGGTGCCCGACTGGTCGCGGAACTGTTCCGCGATGGTCAGGCCCGTCAGCGCCACGCGGGCGCGCGCCCCCGGGGGTTCGTTCATCTGCCCATAGACAAGGGCCACTTTCGACTCTTCGAGGTTGTCGATGTTGATGACGCCGGATTCGATGAATTCGTGGTAGAGGTCGTTGCCTTCGCGGGTCCGTTCACCCACGCCCGCGAACACCGAATAGCCCGAGTGCACCTTGGCGATGTTGTTGATCAGTTCCTGAATCAGAACCGTCTTGCCCACGCCGGCGCCGCCGAACAGACCGATCTTGCCACCCTTGGAATAGGGCGCCAGCAGGTCGACGACCTTGATGCCGGTGACGAGGATCTGCGATTCCGTCGACTGCTCCGAGAACTCGGGCGCGGGCTGGTGGATCGACCGGGTTTCGGTCGCGGCCACGGGTCCCTTTTCGTCGATGGGCTCGCCCACGACGTTCAGAATGCGGCCAAGGGTGCCGTTGCCGACCGGCACACTGATCGGGCCGCCGGTGTCGGACACGGGCGCCCCGCGCACGAGGCCCTCGGTCGCGTCCATCGCGATGGTGCGCACGGTGTTTTCACCCAGATGCTGGGCAACTTCGAGCACCAGCTTCTTACCGTTGTTATCGGTTTCAAGGGCGTTCAGGATCTCCGGCAGCTTGTCTTCGAAGTGCACGTCCACGACGGCCCCGATGATCTGCGTGACCTTGCCTGTTGCTTTCGCTTTCGCCATGTTTCGTCTCCGCTTTCGTCAGAGCGCCTCGGCGCCCGAGATGATTTCGATAAGTTCCTTGGTGATCGCGGCCTGGCGCGAGCGGTTGTACACGATGGTCAGGCGGTCGATCATGTCACCCGCGTTGCGCGTGGCGTTGTCCATCGCCGACATCCGGGCGCCCTGTTCGGACGCGCCGTTTTCCAGCAGCGCCGTGAAGACCTGCGTCGCCACGCCCCGCGGCAGAAGATCGGCGAGGATCGCCTCTTCGTCGGGTTCGTAATCATAGAGCGACGAGGCGCCTGCCTCCCCGGTCATCTCGAAGGCGGCAGGGACGATCTGCCGGGCCGTCGGTTCCTGCGACACCACGTTGTGGAACTTGGAATAGAAGATCGTGGCCACGTCGAATTCGCCCGCGTCGAAGCGCGACAGGACATCCTTGGCGATGCCCTGTGCATCGACATAGCCGACGCGCTTGACCTCGCCGAGGTCGATATGGCCCACGAACAGCTTTGCATAGTCGCGCTTGAGCTGGTCGCGGCCCTTCTTGCCCACGGTCAGGATCTTGACGGTCTTGCCCTCGCCCAGCAGCTTTTCGGCGCGGGTGCGCGCCAGCTTGACGATGTTCGAGTTGAAGCCGCCGCACAGGCCGCGTTCGGAGGTCATGACCACCAGAAGCTGCACCTTGTCGCTGCCTGTCCCCGACAGAAGCCGGGGCGCGCTGTCCGATCCGCCGACCGACTGGGCCAGCCCCGCCATCACGGCGTTGAACCGTTCGGCATAGGGGCGCGCCTGTTCGGCTGCATCCTGTGCCCGCCGCAGTTTCGCGGCGGCCACCATCTGCATGGCCTTGGTGATCTTGCGGGTCGACTTGACCGACGCGATCCGGTTTTTCAGGTCCTTAAGACTTGGCATTGCCCAATCCCCTTATTAGACGGGCTCGCGTCAAGCGAAGGTCGCGGCGTATTCGTCAAGAACAGCCTTGATCTTCTTGGCGGCGTCATCCTTGATCTTCGGATCTTCGGTGGTGATCCAGTCGAGGACGTCTTTGTGCTTGCCGCGCAGGAAGGCGAGCAGGCCAGCCTCGTAGCGGCCCACATCGCGGACCGGGACCTTGTCGAGATACCCCTGCGTGCCCGCAAAGATGATGCAGACGATTTCCGCATTGGTCAGCGGGGAATACTGGGGCTGCTTCATCAGTTCGGTCAGGCGCGCGCCGCGGTTCAGCAGCTGCTGCGTCGCGGCGTCGAGGTCCGAGCCGAACTGCGCGAAGGCCGCCATTTCGCGATACTGCGCCAGTTCCAGCTTCACCGGACCCGCGACCGACTTCATCGCGTTGGTCTGCGCCGAAGAACCCACGCGCGACACCGACAGACCGGTGTTCACGGCGGGGCGGACGCCCTGATAGAAGAGTTCCGTTTCAAGGAAGATCTGACCGTCGGTGATCGAGATCACGTTGGTCGGGATATAGGCCGACACGTCGCCCGCCTGGGTTTCGATGATCGGCAGCGCGGTGAGCGAACCCGAACCATGATCGCTGTTGAGCTTCGCCGACCGTTCCAGCAGGCGCGAGTGCAGGTAGAACACGTCGCCGGGATAGGCTTCGCGACCGGGCGGGCGGCGCAGCAGCAGCGACATCTGGCGATAGGACACGGCCTGCTTGGAGAGGTCATCATAGATGATGAGCGCGTGCATGCCGTTGTCGCGGAAGTATTCCGCCATCGCCGTCGCCGAATAGGGAGCGAGAAACTGCATCGGCGCGGGGTCCGATGCGGTCGCCGCGACCACGATGGAGTATTCCATCGCGCCGGCTTCTTCCAGCTTCTTCACCAGCTGCGCGACGGTCGACCGCTTCTGGCCCACGGCGACATAGACGCAATAAAGCTTCTTGCCTTCGTCGTCGCCTGCGGCTTCGTTGTAGACCTTCTGGTTCAGGATCGTGTCGAGCGCCACGGCCGTCTTGCCGGTCTGGCGGTCGCCGATGATGAGTTCGCGCTGACCACGGCCGATCGGGATCATGGCGTCGACCGACTTGAGGCCGGTTGCCATCGGTTCATGCACCGACCGGCGCGGGATGATGCCGGGCGCCTTGACGTCAGCGATGCGGCGTTCGGCGGCCTTGATCGGGCCCTTGCCGTCCAGCGGGTTGCCCAGCGCGTCGACGACACGGCCCAGAAGGCCCTTGCCCGCGGGCACGTCCACGATCGACTTGGTGCGCTTGACGGTGTCGCCTTCCTTGATGTCGCGGTCCGAGCCGAAGATCACGATACCGACGTTGTCGGCTTCGAGGTTCAGCGCCATCCCCATGATGCCGCCGGGAAACTCGACCATCTCGCCGGCCTGCACGTTGTCGAGGCCATGGACGCGGGCGATACCGTCGCCGACGCTCAGCACCCGGCCGACTTCGGCCACTTCGGCTTCCTTGCCGAAGTTCTTGATCTGGTCCTTCAGGATCGCAGAAATCTCTGCCGCTTGGATACCCATTTATCCGACCTCTTTCATTGCATTCTGGAGGGAGCTGAGCCGGGACGCGATCGACGTATCGATCATCTTCGAGCCCACTTTGACGATCAATCCGCCGATGATGCTTTCATCGACGCGCGTTTCAACGGTGATAGTCTTTCCGAAGCGGCCCGACAATGTCTTTGCCAGCTTGTCGGACTGCGCCTTGGTCAGCGCCTTGGCGCTGATCACTTCGGCGGTCACTTCGCCCCGGTGATCGGCCAGCCGCGCGCGCAGCGCCTTGACGAGCTGCGGCAGAACGAACAGCCGGCGCTTCTGCGACATGAGGCTGAGCGTGTTCGCCAGCACCGCGTGCAGGCCCATCTTCGCTGCGATGGCGTCTATGGCGGCGCCCTGTTCTGCACGGCTGATCACCGGAGAAGAGATCAGGTCGCGCAGGTCGGCGCTGGCATCCAGCGCCTCGGCAAGGTCGTTTACGCCCTTTTCGAGGCCGTCGAGGTCTTTTGCCTCTTGCGCGATCTCGAATATCGCGGTGGCATAGCGATCTGCGATGCCCGCGGAAATCGAAGCTGGTTCGGACACGTCCACCCCTTTGATTGTCTGGCCCCGAAAGCGGCTTCGGGGACGTCACAAGGCGCGGGGTGATGCCCCGGCCTGCAAAATCAGCGCCGATGTAGCAGAGCCTCCCCAACCCCGCAACATGGCATCAGAAGATTGTCCAAAGCCGGTTATTCAGACTTTTCAATATCTTGCCAAAACTGCGACCGTTTGCGCCCACCGCACGGCCCGGAAAAAGCCGCGCTGCGGCAAAATTTTCCGACGATTCCTGTCCGGCATTTCGACAAAAGACGTGCCGAAACGGCCTAGATCGGCTTGGCGACGGGCTCGGTCAGCCCTTCCAGCACACCCAGCGCGCGCACCGGATCGCGGCGGACGGGCGTGCCCTTGCGGTTGTTCACGCGCTTGGAGACCTCGATCACGAAAACCCCGCCGGCAAGGATTGTGGGGATGCGGCGGCCCACGCGCTCCATCAGCGGCCCGGCCTTGAGCCAGAAGCGCCGCGCCGACGGCGCCTGATAGAGCACCGAGACATGCTGCTCGATGGCAAAGCTGTGGCGGCGCAGCTGGCTTTCCAGCTGGCCGAGCGTATAGGGCCGCCCGAAACCGAAGGGTGTGCGGTCGCTGCGCGACCAGATGCCCGCGCGGTTCGGCACGATGAAGATGCCGCGCCCCCCGGGGCCCAGCGCGCGCCAGCATTCCTCCATCACGAGCGAGGGGTTCTCCGATGTTTCGAGACCGTGCAGCACGATCAAGCGATCGATATGCCCCGTCTCGACCGGCCAGGCGGTTTCCTCGATCAGCGCGCTGACATTGGGCTGACCCGGCGGCCAGGCCATGACGCCCTGCTGCGCCGGCATGAGCGCGATGACCCGGCGCGCATCCGACAGGTAAGGCCGCAGAACCGGCACGGCAAAGCCGAAGCCCGCGACGGTCTGGCCCTTCGCCTCGGGCCACATTTCGCGCAGCCTGCCCTGCAACGTCGCCTGCACCGCACGGCCCAGCGTGCTGCGGTAGTAGAAGTTGCGCAAGTCCTGCACGTCCTGATGCATTGCGGGCGTCTGCCAGTTCGGTCAAGCTGGGGTCGCACCCCAAGCGCAGTCTAACAACGAAAAGGCGAAAGACCATGCCCCTTCAGATCGTGACGGTGCCCTGCCTGTCGGACAATTACGCTTTTCTGGCCCATGACGGCGACACCGGAGCCACCGCGCTTGTCGACATTCCCGAGGCCGGGCCGATCCTCGCCGCGCTCGACATGCGCGGCTGGCGGCTCAGCGACATCATGATCACGCATCACCACTGGGATCATGTCGGCGGACTGGACGAGGTGCGCGCTGCCCACCCGCAGGCCCGCGTTCTGGGTGCGGCATCGGACGCGCACCGCCTGCCGCATCTCGACGTCAAGCTGGCCGAAGGCGACGCTGTCCATGTCGGCGGCGAAACGGGCCGGGTGATCGACGTGTCTGGCCATACATTGGGCCACATCGCCTACCACTTCCCCGACAGCGCGGTGGTCTTCACCGCCGACAGCCTGATGGCGCTGGGCTGCGGGCGCGTGTTCGAAGGAACGTTGCCGCAGATGTGGGACAGCCTGTCAAAGCTTGCGGCACTGCCGCCCGAGACGTTGGTCTGTTCGGGGCACGAATACACAGAAGCCAATGCCCGCTTCGCACGGACCATTGACCCCGGAAATTCAGCACTTATGTCACATATCAAGACGATCACCGAAGCGCGTGCCGCCGGGCGTGCCACAGTCCCCTCGACACTGGCGCAGGAATTGGCGACGAACCCTTTCCTGCGTGCAAAAGACCCTGAAATCCAACGCAATCTGGGGATGGACGGGGCAGATCCGGCAGCCGTTTTCGCGGAAATCCGCAAGCGCAAGGATGCCTTCTGACGACCCGGGCCGCTTTTTCACGCGCCACGACAACAGTCACGACAAATGTGACCCGGTTGGCCAAGAAAAAACTTGAAGCGGCTCGGCGATCAACCAAACTCTAACCCATGAGGACTTACGCGGTCCTTGGGGTATGCGCACCCCGCGCCGTCCCCGACGGGCCCAGACAGAGGGAGCACCAAGGTGCCTTCATTCTCGACCACGCTTGAGCAGGCAATCCACGCGGCCCTGGCCCTTGCGAACGAACATCGTCACGAATTCGCGACGCTCGAACATCTGCTGCTGGCACTGCTCGACGAACCGGACGCGACGCGCGTGATGAAGGCTTGCAACGTCGATACCGACGACCTGCGCAAGACGCTGGTGGAATTCGTGGATGAGGATCTGTCGAACCTCGTCACCGATATCGACGGATCCGAAGCGGTGCCGACGGCGGCCTTCCAGCGCGTCATCCAGCGCGCGGCGATCCATGTGCAGTCGTCGGGCCGGTCGGAAGTGACCGGCGCCAACGTGCTGGTCGCCATCTTCGCCGAACGGGAATCGAACGCGGCCTATTTCCTGCAGGAACAGGACATGACCCGCTATGACGCGGTGAACTTCATCGCCCATGGCGTGGCCAAGAACCCCGCCTATGGCGAAAGCCGCCCCGTGACCGGAACGTCGGCGTCGGAGGAGAACGCCGCGTCGTCCAAGGCCGAGGAACCGACCGGCAACAACAAGGAAAGCGCGCTGGGCAAGTATTGCGTCGATCTGAACCAGAAGGCGCGCCACGGCGATGTCGATCCGCTCATCGGGCGCGAGGCCGAGGTGGAACGCTGCATTCAGGTCCTGTGCCGCCGCCGCAAGAACAACCCGCTGCTGGTGGGTGATCCGGGCGTGGGCAAAACGGCCATTGCCGAAGGCCTCGCGCGTAAGGTCGTGACCGGCGAAGTGCCCCAGGTCCTGTCGAAGACGACGATCTTCTCGCTCGACATGGGCGCGCTTCTGGCGGGCACCCGCTATCGCGGCGATTTCGAGGAACGGCTGAAGGCGGTGGTGTCTGAGTTGGAAGATCACCCCGATGCGGTTCTCTTCATCGACGAGATCCACACCGTCATCGGCGCAGGCGCGACGAGCGGCGGCGCGATGGACGCGTCCAACCTGCTGAAACCCGCGCTGCAGGGCGGCAAGCTGCGCTGCATGGGGTCGACCACCTACAAGGAATTCCGCCAGCACTTCGAGAAGGACCGCGCGCTGTCGCGCCGGTTCCAGAAGATCGATGTGAGCGAGCCTTCGGTCGACGACACCGTGAAGATCCTCAAGGGCCTGAAGCCTTATTTCGAGGATCACCACCGCGTGAAATACACCGCCGACGCCATCCGGACGGCGGTTGAGCTCTCGGCGCGCTACATCAACGACCGCAAGCTGCCGGACAAGGCCATCGACGTGATCGACGAGGCGGGCGCTGCCCAGCATCTGCTGTCAGAGGCCAAGCGCCGCAAGACCATCGGCACCAAGGAGATCGAAGCGGTCGTCGCCAAGATCGCCCGCATCCCGCCGAAGAACGTCTCCAAGGACGATGCCGAGGTGCTGAAGGATCTCGAAGGCAGCCTCAAGCGCGTGGTCTTCGGCCAGGACGCGGCCATCGACGCGCTGTCGTCGGCGATCAAGCTGGCGCGCGCGGGCCTGCGCGAACCCGAAAAGCCCATCGGCAACTATCTGTTCGCCGGGCCCACGGGCGTCGGCAAGACCGAAGTGGCAAAACAGCTGGCCTCCTCGCTGGGCGTGGAGCTCCTGCGCTTCGACATGTCGGAATTCATGGAGAAGCATTCGGTGAGCCGCCTGATCGGCGCGCCTCCGGGCTATGTTGGTTTCGATCAGGGCGGCATGCTGACCGATGGTGTCGACCAGAACCCGCATTGCGTGCTGCTGCTCGATGAAATGGAAAAGGCGCATCCGGATGTCTACAACATCCTGCTGCAGGTGATGGACCACGGCAAATTGACCGATCACAACGGCCGGACGGTGGATTTCCGCAACGTGGTCCTCATCATGACGTCGAACGCGGGCGCATCGGAACAGGCCAAGGAAGCCATCGGCTTCGGACGCGACCGGCGCGAGGGCGAGGATACGGCGGCGATCGAACGGATTTTCACGCCGGAATTCCGCAACCGTCTGGACGCGGTCATCAGCTTCGCGCCGCTGCCGAAGGCCGTGATCATGCAGGTGGTCGAGAAGTTCGTGATGCAGCTCGAGGCGCAGCTGATCGACCGGGGCGTGTCCATCGAACTCACCCGCGCAGCCGCCGAATGGCTGGGCGAAAAGGGTTATGACGACAAGATGGGCGCGCGTCCCCTTGGCCGCGTGATCCAGGAACACATCAAGAAGCCGCTCGCGGAAGAACTTCTCTTCGGCAAGCTCGCCAAGGGCGGTGTGGTCAAGATCACGGTCCGTGACGGCAAGCTCGACCTGCAGGTCGCGGGGCCGGACAAGCCGCGTCTGACGGGCAACAAGCCGCCGCTTCTGACCGCGGACTGAGACGTCGCAGATACAAGACGAAAGGGCGGCTTCGGCCGCCCTTTTTGCATCCCTGGCTGTCCCGCATCAAGGCCCGCACCGCCGCCACATGCCATCCTCTGCCCGAATCACAGAGGAGCGCATGATGCAGATCACGATCATCTACGCGACGACCGAGGGGCAGACGCGCAGGATCGCCCGCCGCATCCAACAGCGGATCGCCGCAGCGGGGCATGCGGTGGAACTCCTGCCGGCAGAGGCCGCGCTGGAATCCGAACCGGCGCTGGGCGGTGCCGCCGCGGCAATCCTGGCCGGGTCGGTGCATGCCGGGCGGTATCAGCCCGACCTCGTCACGTTGGCCGCGCGCGAGGCGGCGGCGCTTGACGCGATCCCCAATCTCTTCGTCTCGGTCTCTCTGGCTGCAGCAGGCGACGATCCCGAAGACCGGGAGGGCCTTGCGGATTGTGTCGACCGCTTCAGGACTGAGACCGGCTGGGCCCCTGCCCGGGTCGAACATGTGGCAGGCGCCTTCCGCTTCACCGAATACAACTGGTTCACGACATGGGCGATGCGCTACATCCAGTCGCAGAAGGATCCGACCACCCGGCGCGGCAAGGATGCGGAATACACCGACTGGGCCGCGCTCGATGCTCTTGTGGATGATTGGCTGTCGGGCCTGTGATGCGCTGACCACTTCCCCGCGACGGGCGGGGCGGCTAGACATGCGGTCATGTTCAAACCTGCCCTTCTCACCTTGTTGCTGGCCATGGGCCCCGTCATGTCGCGGGCGCAGGACGCGCCCCTTCTCGGCTTTCCGGTCGACTGCGTGCTGGGCGACACCTGCTATATCCAGCAATTCATGGACCGCGACCCCGGCCCCGGCGCACGCGACTTCACCTGCGGCCCGCTGAGCTATGACGGCCATTCCGGCACCGACATCGCCCTGCCCACCCTGCGCGCGATGGAAGCGGGGGTGAACGTGCTGGCCGCCGCCCCGGGCCGGGTGCGCGGTGTGCGCGACGGCATGGCGGATCAGCTTTATTCTGAGGCAACTCGGGAAGCAGTCGGCGGCCGCGACTGCGGCAATGGCGTCGCCATCGACCACGGCAACGGCTGGGAGACG
Organism: Aestuariivita sp.; assembly: GCA_018401465.1. Lineage (GTDB taxonomy): Bacteria > Pseudomonadota > Alphaproteobacteria > Rhodobacterales > Rhodobacteraceae > JAGYKE01. The sequence continues at coordinate 1,235,174 of JAGYKE010000004.1, read as the reverse complement.
CAGTATTGCCATCTTGCGCTTGGCAGCGTCGCGGTGCGCCCCGGCGACATGGTCGAAACCGGCGACGTGCTGGGCCGGATCGGCCTCTCGGGCCGCACGCAGTTTCCCCACCTGCACCTGAGCCTGCGCCACAACGGGGAAGAGATCGACCCCTTCGGCCCCGGCGATGACGCCGCCTGCGCGCTGGCACCTGCGGGGGACGCCGCGCTCTGGTCCGATCCCGTGCCTTATGTGCCGGGCGGGCTTCTGGCCCTCGGCTTTGCCGATCACATGCCCGATTTCGATTCGGTGAAGGCGGGCACAGCGGAAACCGCCATCGCCCGCACCTCCGATGTGATCGTGATCCATGCGCTGGTCTGGGGCGTCCGGGCGGGCGATGTCCTGTCGATGCAGATGACCGGCCCGGGCGACATCGTCGTGTCGCAGGAAATCGGGCTCGACCGCACGCAGGCCCAAGCTTTCCGCGCCATTGGCAAGCGGCGACCCAATGGCGGCTGGCCTGCGGGGCAATATCAGGGCCGGGTGCTGCTGATGCGCGGCAATGACGTGCTGGGCAGCGCGCAGATCGCGGCCGAGGTTCCCTAGCGCTCGGTCAGCTTCAGTTCGATCCGCCGGTTCTGGGCGCGCGCCGCTTCGCTGTCGCCGGTGGCGATGGGCTGGTATTCCGCGAACCCATTGGCGGCCAGACGGTCGGGCCGGATGCCATGCGCCTCGATCATGTAGCGCACGACCGACAGGGCGCGCGCCTGGCTCAGTTCCCAATTGTCGGCAAAGAGGCCGAAGCCCGACAGCGGCACATTGTCTGTGTGCCCGTCCACCCGGATGATCCAGTCGATTTCCGGCGGGATATCGACGGCGATCGACCGCAGAAGGCCTGCGATCTTGCCAATTTCCACGCGGCCTTCATCGGACAGATCGGCGCGGCCCGGATCGAACAGCACCTCGGACGAAAAGACGAAACGGTCGCCGACGATCTGCACGCCTTCCTGCGCGCCGAGGATATCGCGCAGCCGCCCGAAGAATTCCGACCGGAAGCGTTCGAGATCCTGCTTTTCCTCTTTCAGAGCAGCGGCTTCCGCTTCAAGCCTGAGACGTTCGGCCTCTTTTTCTCTGGCCAGTGCGGCGGCCTCGGCTTCGAGACGAAGGCGTTCGGCCTCTTCCAGCTGGCGGCGGCGGCGTTCCTCGGCGGCGGCGCGCGCCAGCGCGGTGTTGAGATCGGCACCCAGCGTCTGCAACTGCACCTGTGCCACCGCATCGCGCGCCTTGGATTCGTCAAGAAGGGCCTGCAATTCGCCAAGCTGCGTGCGCAGCGCCGCGACCTGCTGGTTGAGCAGCGCCACCTGCCGCTGGCTTTCGGTGGAGGCGCTTTCGGTTTCCGCCAGCGTCCGATTCGCGGTGGCCAGAAGCGCGGCGCGCTGTTCGGCCAGCGTCATCTGTTCGGCGGCTTCGCGCTGGGCCGCCTCCTGCGCGGCAAGCGCGGCGATCAGCCTTGCACGCAGCGCCTCCTGATCGTCGAGCGCGGCCTGCGCCGCGGCCAGATCGGCCTCGATGGCAGCGCGGGCGGCGACCTCGTCCTCGGCCGTCTCGGCACGCGTCAGCGCGGCGAGGAGTTTCGCGTCCAGATCAGCCTGCACCGCTTCGGCGGCGGCCAGAAGCGTCAGTGTCTCTTCCGCACGGCGGCGCTGTTCCTCCAGCGCGAGCGTCATCGCAGTGAGTTCGGCATCGGCGTTCTGCAGACGGGCGCGCAGCGCCTCGGCCGCTGCTGCCTCGGCCAGACGCGCGGCTTCCTCGGCGGACAGTTCCGCCTGAAGCGCGTCGATCCGGGCAGCTGCCGCGCTGCCCTCGGTCTCCAGCGCGCCGATGCGCGCCGCGGCCTCATCACCGCGCGCGCGAAGATCGACCATCAGGGCCTCAAGCGCCTCGCGCCGGGCCGCGGCAAGGCGCGCCGCTTCGGCCTGCGCGTCGATTTCCGTCCGGCTGCGCGCAAGCGCAAGGTTCAGCGCCTCCTGTTCCGACAGCAATTGATCGCGCAGGCCTTCCAGTTCGGCGACCGTGCCCAGCGCGCGGTCGCGCTCAGTCAGAAGGGCGGCGACCTGCGCCTCGAAGCTGGTGATGCGGGTCTGCGCCTCGGCCAGCGCGGCATCCTGCGCGTCGCGTTCCGAGGTAAGCGATGCTATCAGCGCCGATTGCCGGTTCAGATCGGTCTGCGCGTCGTTCAGCGTCGCGGTGAGCGCGCCAAGACGGGCTTCCAGCTCGTTCCCGCGCCGTTCTTCCAGCCCCAGCGCAGCGGCCAACGCCGTGATCTCGGCCGACAGGGCATTCAGGCGGTCCTCCTGCCCCGAGATGGTTTCGCGCAGGACGAACTGCACGATCATGAAGATCGTCAGCACGAACATCAGCACCAGCAGAAGGCTGGTCATCGCATCGACAAAGCCCGGCCAGATCGAGCCCTGAAACCGTTGCCCCGTGCGCCGCGACAGCGCCATGGTCTAGCCCCCTTCGCCCGGCGGGGGCGTCGTCGCGCGGGTCATGAGCGTCACGCGGGGCGGCTGCTGGTCCATCATGGCAAGCGCACGGTCGATGTCCTTGCGCAGCATGGCCAGCGTTTCCTGCCGCCCTGCAGAAAGTTCCTCGAGGATGCGCAGCACCTGAAAATCGATCGACCGCAGGCGCATGCGGCTTTCGGCATCGACGCCGTCGGTCGCCTGCTGGATCAGAAGTTCGACGATCCTGTCCTGCCCGTCCGCCACGCGGGTCAGCGCGACGGTGGTGGCGGTTTCGGAGTCGGCACGGGCCGCCATCGCGCCGATCGCGGTGACCAGCTCACCCATCCGTTCATCCAGCATCGACCGGCTGATGTCGGACTGGGTGAACATCTGCTGGAGCGCCTCCATCTGCTCGGCCATCTGGTCGAGCACGCCCGTCATCACCACCTGATCGCCGCCAGCCTCTTCTCCGGTCGAATAACTCACGCGCGTGATCGAAGAGAGCCATTCCTCGAGCTCGCGGTAGAAGCGGTTCTGGCCATGGCCCGCGAACAGTTCGAGCAACCCGACGACAAGCGACCCCGCCAGCCCCAGCAGGGACGAGGCAAAGGCGACACCCATGCCGCCCAGCTGCGCCTCGAGCCCGGTCATCAGCCGGTTGAAGACATCGATGCCACCTTCTCCTTCTTGCGGCGCAAGGCTGCGGATCGTGTCGACGACCGCCGGAACCGTGGTGGCGAGACCGTAGAAGGTGCCCAGAAGGCCAAGGAAGATCAGAAGGTTGACGATATAGCGCGTGATCTCGCGCGCCTCGTCGATGCGGGTCGCGACGGAATCGAGGATCGACCGCGTCGAGGTCGCGTTGAGCTGCATGCGCGCGCCCCGCGCCCGCAGCAGCGACGCGAGCGGCGCCAGAAGCCGGGGTGCAGCAGCCGCCGGTTCGCCTTCGTCCGAGGCGAAGCTTTCGATCCACCGCACGCAACCGATCAGCTGGATGACCTGCCAGAAACAGGCCACGACGCCGATGACGAAGACGAACGAGATGAACCCGTTGAGCCAGGGGTTCGCCTCGAACACCGGCAGAACCTGTGGCAGGGCAAGAAACGCGCCCAGACCCGACAGGCCCAGCACCAGCAACATCGTCAATATCTGCCGAATCGGCTGTGAAAACTGGGGCCTTATCTCGGCCGCACGGTTTGCCATGGTCCCGCCTGAACCTGTTCTGCTCTTGCCCGGCAGACTACAGCCAAAGCAGCGGCCGCGCCAAGGACTTATCCCGCAAGCGCGCGAACTCGGTCGCTCAGCCAGTCGAGATCGGGGTCGGCAAGCCCGATCTCGTGCAGATGGGACGCAGTATTGTAAAGATATTCGGTATTGGGCCCCCGGTCGCCGTGCGCCTGCGCGATGATCTGAGCCTGATCCTCGAGGCTGAGGCCTCCGCAATACTGGCCGTGGTCGGGGTCGATCACATAGACCAGCGCGATGACGATGCCGCCGTCGTCGAAGCGGACCGGCAATTCGCGTTCGAGATAGGCCGACGAAATGAGTTCCCGCTCGCGCAGATAGGCGAGCGTGCGGTCTTCGACCCCCGGAGCAACGCGCAGCCCAAGCCCCCGGCACGCCGCCCCCGGCGCATGGTCGAGCGCGAGGACAAGCCCCGGCCGCGCCACGCTGCCGCGATGGTGGATCGACCGCATGCAGAAGGACCGCGCGTAATCCCCCAGCGTGGCGACGCGCGCCTCGGCCACCGGGAACCCGGGGTTCCACAGCAGCGATCCGTATCCGAAAACCCACATGGTCATGGCGGCTGGCCCTTCGCGAACCCGGCCTATAAACACCAAGGCAGGCATGGGGAAAAGGGGGGCGGAGATGCGGCGGCTGATCTGGATCGCGCTGGTTTTGACGCTGGGCTGGTCGGCCTGGTGGTGGGCTGCGGGCTGGGGCTTGCGGCAATCGCTTGACGTGTGGTTCGCGGCGCAAGGCGCGCGCGGCTGGCAGGCCGATTACGCGCAGATGACGACCACCGGCTTTCCCGCGCGCCATGTCACGGTGATCGACGCGCCCGCGCTGGCAGACCCCGCCACCGGCGCGGCGTGGAGTGCGGATGCCCTCACCCTTGACAGCCGCGCGGCGTGGCCGGGGCACCTCACGCTGCGCTTTCCCGACACCGCGCAAAGGCTGTCCTGGTTCGACCGCACCGCCGATCTGACGGCCGAAGGCATGGCGGCCGACCTGCGGCTGCGCCCGGGCTTGGCGCTGGAGATCGAAAAACTGGCGCTGACCGCCGGTCCTTGGTCGGTGATCGCGCCCGACGGCGACTTGATCCGGGCCGACACGCTGGCGCTGTCGATGCAGCAGTCGGGCGACGCGCCCGAAACCTATGCCCTGTCGCTGAGCGGCGAAGCCCTGTCGCCCGGCCCCGGCCTGCGCGAGGCGGCGCGCATCTCGCGCAGCCTGCCGCCTGCGTTCGAGGTCTTCACCCTCGACGCACGCGTGACCTTCGACAAACCCTGGGACCGCAGCGCGATCGAAACCGCCCGGCCCCAGCCCCGCGAGGTCGACCTGCGCCTTGCCGAGGCCGCCTGGGGCGAACTGCGCCTGATGGCGGCGGGCCGGTTCACCGTCGATGCCGAGGGGCGGCCCGAAGGCACCGTCACGGTGAAGGCCGAGAACTGGCGCGAAATGCTTGCCATGGCCGAACGCTCGGGCGCGCTGCCGCCGCAGGCGGCCGACGCCGCGCTGCGCAGCCTGAGCATGCTGGAACGCCTCGGCGGCAACCCCGAACGGCTTGATCTGCAACTGAACCTGCGCGGCGGCTTCGTGGCGCTTGGGCCTCTGCCGCTGGGCCCCGCGCCGCGACTGATCCTGCGTTAGCGGCAGAACGGCCCGTTACGGTGACGGGCGATGTCGAAGTGGAAATGATCTTTATGAAAGCGGTCGCTTTCGGGGCCGAGCACGGTGCCGAAGACGCCGCAGGCGGTGCGGTGCAGGCGGCGCATCTCGCTTCGGTAGCCGCGCTTGTTCCAATGGTCGCGGACGGTGATCACCTCGCCGTCGTCCATGACGAAACCCGAAATGTCGATGGCGCGCCCGCGCCCGTGTTCGGAAATGCGCGCCCCCGGCTGGTTGTTGCGGGTACGGCAGACATAGCTGGCGGCGACGCGCAGTTCCACGACCTGCCCCTTGGGACGCAGCGACAGCTGCACGCCGTTTTCGACCCAGCGGTGCAAGGCCTTCGCGGTCGCGCAATCGACGGTGGCGGGCTGGCTGAGACGCACCCCCGCGACGGACGTGATGCGCACCGCATCCTCGATCCCGCAGCCCGCGATGGGGCCCGGCACGGCGCCGATGCGCTCACCCTTGATCGCCGGGTCGCTGCAGACCGACCCTGCAGGCGCGCGGGTCTGGCGTCGGGTCAGCCGGTCAATCAGGTTCCGGGGCCGCGCTTCGGGGCGGGGCGAAGAGGCGACGGCTGACACGCTGGGAACGGTGGCTCCGGGCCGGGCCGCAGGGGCTGCGGCGGGTCGCAGGTTGGCCGGGCGCGCACGCGGGCGCGGGATGGCTTCGGTCGGCAGAAGCGTCACGCCCGCGGGCAGTGTCGCGGGCCGCGGAATGGGGCGGAGCGAACGGTCAGGCGCATCGGCCAGCGCGGGCACCACGCCCAGAAAGACAGAGATCACCAGCAGAAGCCGCCTCATGTCCCTCCCTTGCCGCGCCCGAAATCCGGGGCGGCGGTGTCTTGGCCCGCTTGAATGATACCGCGACGTATCGCGCGGGTGCGGGTGAAATAGTCAAACAACAGCTGCCCGTCCCCGGTGCGGATCGCGCGCTGCAGCGCGAACAGCTCTTCCGTGAAACGGCCCAGAATTTCCAGCGTCGCGTCCTTGTTCGTCAGGAACACGTCGCGCCACATGGTCGGATCGCTTGCGGCGATGCGGGTGAAGTCACGGAAGCCCGCGGCGGAATACTTGATCACTTCGCTGTCCGTCACGCGGCGCAGATCGTCGGCGACGCCCACCATCGTATAGGCGATGAGATGTGGCGCATGGCTGGTGACGGCCAGAACCAGATCATGGTGATCGGCATCCATCACATCGACATTCGACCCCATGCCGCGCCAAAGCCGCGCAAGCCGGTCGACCGCGCCCGCATCGCTGCCCGCGACCGGCACCAGCAGGCACCAGCGGTTGTCGAACAGCTCGGCAAAGCCCGACCGGGGCCCGGAATGTTCCGTCCCGGCCAAGGGGTGGGCAGGCACGAAATGCACGCCTTCGGGAACATGCGGCGCGACCGCGTCGATCACGTGGCGCTTGACCGATCCGACGTCGGACAGGGTCGCACCGGGCTTGAGCACGGATGCCAGTTCGGCCGCGACGTCGCCCATGGCCCCCACCGGCACGCAGAGCACGACAAGATCGGCGCCCTCCACCGCCTCGGCGGCGGTGTCGCAGATGCGGTCGCACAGTCCGATCTCGCGCGCGGTGGCGCGGGTCTCGGGCGATCGCGCATAACCCGTCACCTCACCCGCGAGGCCCGCGCGCTTGATCGCCCAGTACATGGACGACGCGATCAGCCCCAGTCCGATCAGGGCGACACGGTCGTAGATCACGCTCATCCCTGCCCCCGGAACCGGCCCAGCGCCGACAACACGCGGGTCACGTCTTCGGGTCGGCCCACCGTGATGCGCAGCGCCTCGGGAAAGCCGTAGCCCTTCACCCGCCGCACAAGGATGCCTTCGGATTTCAGATGCGCATCAGCGGCGGCGGCCTCGGCCTCGTCCGCGAAGCGCGCGAGCACGAAATTCGCAAAACTGTCGTCGCAGGCGATGCCCAGCTGGCGCAGCCCCCCGGTCAGGCGCGTGCGTTCGGTTGCATTGATCTCGCGGCAGGTCTCGGCGAAGGCGCGGTCGCGCATCGCGGCTTCGGCCCCGGCCAGCGCCACGTTCGACAGGTTGAACGGCCCGCGCACGCGGTTCAGTACATCGATGATGGCGCGCGGCGCATAGGCCCAGCCAACGCGCAGCCCGCCCAACCCGTACAGCTTGGAGAAGGTGCGCGTCATGACCACGCGGTCATGGGCATCGACCAGCGCCGCGCCCCCGTCGAAACCGTCGACATACTCCGCATAAGCCCCGTCCAGCACCAGCAGGCAGCGATCGGGCAGGCCAGCGGCCAGCCGGGCGACGGCGTCAGCCCCGATCATGGTGCCGGTCGGATTGGCCGGGTTCGCGACAAAGACCAGCCGCGTGCAGGGCGTCACCGCGGCAAGCATCGCATCGACATCGACGCGGCGCTCGGTCTCGGGCGCCGTGACGGGCGTCGCCCCCGCGGCGCGCGCAACGATCGGATAATAGGAAAACCCGTGCACGGGATAGAGCACCTCGTCGCCCGGTCCGGCATAGGCCTGCGCGATCAGTGTCAGCAATTCGTCAGACCCCACGCCCAGGATCAACCGGTCAGGATCGAGACCATGCACATCGCCAATGACCCGGCGCAGCGCGGCGTGGTCGATCGAAGGATAGCGGTGCATCTGCGCGGCGGCGGCGGCGACGGCAGCCACCGCCTCGGGACTCGCGCCGAAGGGGTTCTCGTTCGACGACAGTTTCAGCACATCGGCGACACCGTCGATCTTCGACTCGCCCCCTTCATAGAGGGCGATATCCATGATCCCGGGCTGTGGCGTGATCGCGGGCATGATCAATCTCCTTGTGCGGGCGTCTTATCCTTTGGCCCGGTCCATGACCAGCACCTTGCACGGGCTGCGACCGCAAGGCGTCTGTGGACAAATCCCGGGCCCGATATCCACAGGGCAGACATTCCGTTCCCGCAATCTTTCCACATGTGGAAAGAAATTCTTTGCCAGAAGAATCGTGTCTGTTATCATCGCATTAATAAAAAAACTTGAGGCAGATACATAGGCATGGGAACGGGCTTTACCGGCACGTTCGTCATTTCCTGGTCACAGACGGAACTGGACGGCCTTTCGGCTGCGCCCCTTGATGCCCTCGTGGCGGGGGCGGCCTGGGCCTGGACGGGTGACGCGTTGCGGGTCGACGGCCCCGGCAGCGTGCTGCGGCTGGACCGGAATGAGAACGACAGCAACCTGCGGCGCCACGCGGCGCGGATGGTGCGGCGCCTCGTCGGCGCGGCGCTGGCACATCAGACCGATCTCGACCGCGTCGAGGTCAGGGAACCGATCATGGATTGCAGCTTTGTCGTCACCGACGGCAGGGCCAGCTACACGGTGACACTCATCGACACCGGACCGGCGACACCGCCGCTTCTGATGTTCATCGACGACCTGCCGTCCCGGGGCCGTGACCTCTGGGTGGTCCATACCTCGCTCCAGGGCAGGCGCAGCGCGTCGCGCGATCCCGCCCGCGGCGGCGTCATCTGCTTCACGCCGGGCACGCGGATCAGCACGCCGGGCGGCGTCACCGCCATCGAGGACCTGCACGAAGGCGACCGGGTGATGACGCGCGACAACGGCCCGCAGGAGGTGCTCTGGATCGGATCGCGGCGGATCACCGGGGCGCGGATGTTCGTGATGCCGGAACTGCGCCCGATCCGGTTCCGCCCCGGCGCGCTGGGGATCGACCGGCCGGACCAGGAACTGCTTGTGTCGCCCGCGCACCGCATGTTGGTGAAGGGCGCGGCGGCGCAGGCGCTGTTCAACACGCCCGAGGTGCTGGTGCCCGCGCGCGACCTCGTGAACGACCGTACCGTCTTCACCGACCTCAAGGTGCGCGAGGTGACCTATGTGCATCTGCTCCTGCCGGGACACGCGGTGATCTGGGCCAATGGGGTCGAGGCCGAAAGCTTCCACCCCGCCAGCGCATCGCTGAGCACCCTGGAAGACGGCGACCGCGACCGCCTTGTGGCCCTCGTGCCGGGGGTGCATCTCGACCCGCATGCCTATGGTGGCTTCGCCCGGCGAAACCTCACCGCATCCGAGGCGGCCATCCTGAGCCACGAAGCGGCGTGATCGGCGGTTGACTCTCCCGATCCGGCGCATATAAGCGCGGCTTCATTGGTGTTGGTGGCCCCCGCAAGGGGTGACCTGTCGGGGTTTTTACCCAGAGGACAACGCCCTTCACAGCGGCCCCGCCGGGGCCACGTCAGACCGAAGGAGATCAGCCGTGACCAAACGCACGTCTGCCAAGTACAAGATTGACCGCCGGATGGGCGAGAACATCTGGGGCCGCCCGAAATCCCCCGTCAACCGCCGCGAATATGGCCCCGGCCAGCATGGCCAGCGCCGCAAGACGAAGCTGAGCGATTTCGGCATCCAGCTGCGCGCCAAACAGAAGCTCAAGGGCTACTACGGCGACCTGACCGAAAAGCAGTTCCGCCGCATCTATGCCGAGGCCGAGCGCCTCAAGGGCGACACCGGTGAAAACCTGGTCGGCCTGCTGGAACGCCGTCTTGACGCCGTGGTCTACCGCGCCAAGTTCGTGCCGACCATCTTCGCCGCGCGCCAGTTCGTGAACCACAAGCATGTGCGCGTGAACGGCAACATCGTGAACATCGCCTCCTACCGCGTGAAGGAAGGCGACGTGATCGAGGTGCGCGACCGCTCCAAGCAGATGGCCTCGATCCTCGAGGCGATCCAGCTGGCCGAACGCGACGTGCCGGATTACCTCGAAGTCGACCATTCCAAGCTGACCGCAAACTTCGTGCGCACCCCCTCGCTGTCGGACGTGCCCTATCCGGTCATCATGGAACCGAACCTCGTCGTCGAATTCTACGCCAAGAACTGATCCCAAGGATCAGCGCAAGACCTTCAGAGGCCCCGCGATCCGCGGGGCCTTTTCCTTTGTGACAGGGAAACAGGGGGCTCTGCCCCCTCGCGCCTTGCGGCGCTCACCCCCGGGATATTTATGAACCCGAAGAAGTGCAGCGGTCCTGTGCTTCTTCGGGTTTTCAAATATCCCGGGGGAGTCGCCCGGAACGGGCGACGGGGGCAGAGCCCCCTGCCCGCTTTCAGCCCGCGCGGGCGGACACGACCCGCACCCGGGCGCCAAACCCCGACTGGCCCACCGAAAAGGGAAAGGCGTCGAGTGCCGCGTCGGGCAGTACCGCCGCGCCGTCGGTGAGCGCGTTGAAGCCGGGCCAGCCGTCCCGCATCCAGACCGCGCCGGGACCCATGCGCGGCGTGACCCGGGCGCGGGCGGCGAAGGTGCCGCGGTGGTTCGATACCTCGACGGGGGCGCCGTCGGCGATGCCCCGCGCGGCGGCGTCTGCCGGGGCGATCCAGAGATCCGGCGCCTCCTCCCGCCGGGCAAGCGCGGGCAGCGCCCGGGCGTGATCGTAGAAGGAATGGAAATGCGCGAAGGTGCGACCCTGCGCCAGAACCAGAGTGCCGTCTTCATCCGGCGTGGGATCGGGCGCATGCGGCAGCGGCGGCAGGCCCATGGCGCGGGCGCGCTCGGACCGGAACTCGATCCGGCCCGAGGGTGTGTGAAAGGCCCGCGTCGGATAGGCGGTGTGGCTGATCGCCAGCGCCGCGCGGCCGCCATTGGCGCGCAGGCCCGTCACCGTCGCACGCCCCGTCGCCGGATGGTCGAGAACGGCGTCGATCGCGGCCTCCTGATCGGGCCAGGGATAGACGTCTTCGATGCCGAGCCGGTCGGCCAGCCCCTGATAGAGCGCGTAGAGTGGCCGCGCCGCGCCCGCAGGCGACAGGACCCGGTCGCAGAGATGGACATGCGTGTTGGTGGCCTTCACGCCCAGCTCTTCGAGCCAGATGGTGCCCGGCAGGACGATGTCGGCGACCTCGCGCATGGTCTGGTTGGGGAAGATGTCATAGGCCACGATCAGGTCGAGCCGGTCCAGCGCCGCGCGCAGGCGCCCGGTGTCAGGGAACGAGGACAGGATGTTCGAGCCGAGCGTGAGAAGGACGCGCAGGCGCCCCGTCTCCATCGCCGCGACGATGGCCTCCATCTGGTCGGGGATGTAGTCGCCGGGTGAGCGGCGGCCCGGAGCCGAGATGTCGGCGAAGCCCGCGCCGTGGCTGCGCGCGCCGTGGCGTGGGCCAAGCCCGCCGCCGGGACGCCCGTAATCGCCGGTGAGCGCGGGCAGGCACGAGATCGCGCGCGCCGCCGCCCAGCCGTTGTCGCCCTTGTGGATGGATGACCCGCCCAGGACGATCATGCCGGGCCGCGTCCGCGCCCAGTCGCGCGCCAGCGCGGCGATCCGCGCGGCCGCGATGCCGGTCCGCGCCTCGGCCCAGCGCGGGGTCTTGTCGGCCAGATCAGCGCGCAATTCGTCGATGCCCAGCGTATGGGCGGCGATGAAGGCGCGGTCCTCCAACCCTTCATCAAGGATCACGTGCATCATGGCCAGCGCCAGCGCCGCGTCGCTGCCGGGGCGGATGACCAGCGCCTCGTCCGACAGCGCGCCCGCCTCGGTCCGGCGCACGTCGATGGTGACGACGCGCGCGCCGCGCCGCCGCGCGGCATCGACATGGGGCATGGTGTTGGCCTGGCTCACGCTGTTGGCGCCCCAAAGGAGGATGAGGTTCGCGTGTGCGCCCATATCCTCTTTCGTCGAGGTCTCGAGCGTGCCGGTCAGCCCCAGACCGAAGCCGCCCAGCCCCCAGCAGATCATCGCCGGGTTCCAGTTCTGGAAACCGCCCAGATTGGCGAAGCGCTGGAACTGCCCGCGCTTCACCCCGACGCCGTAGTCGTTGACCGCGTTGCCATGCCCCTGCCACAGCCCGACCGCCTGCGGGCCCGCCGCGCGGATCGCCGCCGCGATCCGGTCGAGGCTGGCGTCCCACGTCGTCTCATACCAGTCGGTCGCGCCGCGCCGGTCACGTGTCAGCGGCGCGAGAAGCCGCCGGTCATTGCCGACGATCTGGTGCGCCGAGTGACCGCGTATGCAGAGATAACCGCGGCTGTCGGGGTGGTCTGGGTCGCCCGCGATGGTGACCGATCCGTCGGCAAGCCGGTCCACCACCATGCCGCACAGCGTCGGGTGGCAGTTCATCGGGCACATGGTGCGGATGCGGACAGGTTCGGTCATGCGGCCACCTTTCCGCGCGCCGCGGGCGCGGTCAATCGGCGAAGAGATGGGTGTCCGACAGGATCGCCTGCGCCTTGTCGCGGGGCAGCGACAGGAAGTTCGCCAGGTGGTCGGGGTTCTCAGCGTCCGGGTCGGTTTCGCGGATCCGGAAATGATCCTCGAAATCGGCATCGCGGATCCGGTCGCTTTCATAGACCATGTCGTTGCGGATCGTCGGCAAGAGCCGGTTGAGCGTCATGCGCGACGTGGTTTCCCCCGCGAGACCCACGCGCTTGGCATGGCCGATCAGATAGTCGTCGGTGAAGTCGCACTCGATCTCGAGCATCTTGGTCTTCGACCGGTCGGAATAGAAGTCCTGCAGCAAGTCGAGGTTCGCAGGATCCATGCAGACAACAAGGCGGTCGGTCTCGTAGTAATCGAACAGCATCCGCACCAGCGCGCGGCGGTGGCGGTGGCGCTTCCAGACGGTGGTCTCGATCCCGCCCAGATCGGGAAGCGGTGTGGTCTCTTCGCTGAAGAGATAGGCGATCGAGGGCAGGTTGGTCTGCTGGCGGATCCGCTCGAGCAGGCGCTTGGCCACGTGCCATTTCTTGCACACGATGATCATCAGCTCGCGCTGACGGCCCAGCGTCGCCTCGGTTTCCCAGAATCGCATGGCGAAGCGGCGCCCGATCCGGCCGCGCCCAGTGAGGAACTTGTAGAGGCTCCGCCCTTCGTTCGAGATCCGGAATTCGACCCCTTCGGCGGCATAAAGCTGGCCGAGGCGGCGCTTGAGGATCGTCGCCTCGGGGCTGATCTTGCGCGCGAACAGGAAATCCTGCGACAGAAGCAGGTCGTAGTGGTCGTTGTAGAAGGTGACCGGCATTCCATAGTCCGAGAACATCAGGAAGGTCAGCGTGCGCGTGCGGATTTCCGTCGACGGGATGAGATGGCGCACCAGCGTCTGGAAGAACGTCTCGTCCGGGATCCAGGTTGTCCGGAAGAAGCGCGCCACGTCGGGGCGGCGGTGGATGAAGTCGAGCACCGCCTCGACCGTGCGGCGGCGCAGGCACCACCACTGGCTGCCGATCTGGACCTGGATGTCGGCGGGTATGTCGCGTTTCAGCCCCAGACGCTTCTGCGCCTCGTACATGGCGTAGAACAACCGCTTGTTCTTGCGTTCGTTGAGGTAGTGCCGATAGATCAGGCGTTCTTCCTTCCAGCCGGTCTTGATCCAGTCGCTGTCGAAGTAGTCGAAGCTCTCGATGAAGTCGCAGTCGTTGTCGTCAAGGAAGCGGTGCGCGTATTCGGCCGTCTTGATCGCCATGCAATCGCCCGACAGCATGTAGAAATGCGTGGCGCGCGGGAAGGCGTCGATCGCCGCTTCGACTGCGTTTAGCGAGGCCTGCACCAGCGACCATTCCCCCCAGCCGCACTTGATGCGGGTATGGGCGAATGCAACGTTGGGGTTGTCGTCAAGCGCCTCGCGTATCTTGCGGTAATCGGATGCCTTCGCGCGGGCGTCGAAATGAATGGCCATGTAATCGCCGACCGCAGTCAGGCGGTGGGCCTGCTGGATGATGGCCTCGGGGTCCTTGTGACACAGAAGGATATACGCGATCTTTGCCAAGGCCGAAACGATCCACCCACAAACTACTCGTTGTTTCCTATTAGATACCGATGAAGAGCGATTGAATAAACACGCCATTTTTGCTTTTTTAGGGGCAAGACGCAGTCGGGGCCCATCGAGGCCCGGCGCAGGAGGCAGCGAAGATGGGCTTTCCAGGCACCTGGATGACCGAAAGCGAGAGCATGGTGTATCGGGTCGTGCCGAAATGCGCCTGCTCGACCATCGGCCAGATCATGTTCTATTCCGATCACGGGCGGTTCTTCGATGGCGACATCCATGATGCCACGGACGGGCTGCACAAATGGGCGCTGGACGCGAGCCAGGACCCGATCACTCGCAACGTGCGGTCGCAGGCGACCTATTCCTTCAGTTGCGTGCGCAACCCCTATACCCGCATCCTGTCGTCATTCTTCGACAAGATCTGCGGAATCCAGCGCAACGGCAGGCGGTATCGCGGCAACCTCGTGCCACTTCTGGTGCAGAAATACGGGATCGAGGTCGGCGGCGAAGACGGCAAGGACGACTTCGACCAGATCAAGTCGTTCCGTCGCTTTCTTCTGTTCGCGCGCGACACGATCCGCTGGCGCCGCCCGATGGACCCCGACATCCATTGGTCGGCCATGTCAGGCCATATCTCGACCTTCATCGTGAATGGCGGACGCTATGACCACATCTTCTGGACCGAAGATTTCAACACCGGCATGGAGACGGTGCTGAAGAACGTCCAGACCCCGGTGAAGGTGCGGCTCAAGGACGTGCCGCGCTTCAACGAAAGCGAAGGCCACGGGCCCAAGCGCGCCCACCCGGTCGAGGATTACTTCGACGACCTGTCGATGCACCTCATGTACGAGATCTATCACAAGGACTTCGATCTCTTCCGCTACGATTTCGACAACCCCGCCAACAAGATGCCGGTGGGTGAAATCGATCTCGACGAAGTGCACGCCAAGCTGGGCGACTAGGCGGGCGTGAGGGTGATGACCACTTCCGTCACCGCGTCGACCGCTGCCTCGGAATAGCACAGCGGCACATATTCCCCTTTCGCCCAAAGCGGCGCGAGATCGGCCAGATGCGGCGATCCCTGCAGCCCCGACTGGCCCGGCGCGTTGATCCAGAGGCTCGCGTCCCAGTTGCCCACGTCGATCACCATGCGGACCGAGGCCCCGTTGCGCACCTGGTAATCCGGGGCGTCGTGATGGGCCATCATGATCGCAGTGCTGCCGCCCCCCTTGGGCCATGACCCGAGAGAGAAGTCGGAAATCGCATGGTCGAAGGCGCCGCGATGCAGGTTACCCCAGGCCCAGGTGTCGGGCGCGCCGAAGCGCGTGACAGCCTCGGCATGGGCGGCGGCGAGCGTCTCGGCCATGAAGGCCGCGCGCGCTTGCGGTGTGGTCAGCCCCGCGCGGGCAGCAAGGCCCGGGTGCCTGCCTTCCAAAAACTCTGTCACCACGGGAATGTTGCCGGGGGCAAGATAGCGGCGCAGCGCCTCGTCCGGAGCGACGCGTGCCAGAAGCGCGGGCCGCAGGTGCGACGACAGCCAGAATTCGAACAGCAGCGCCGCGCCCGAGCTGGCGTCGGACCGCCCATCCCAGCCGCGCAGCATCGCGGCCCCGGGCGCATCTTCTGGCAGAAGGGCGACAAGCCGCGGCGCGAAGGGTGAAAACGTGTCGGTCTGCAGCGCGCAGGCGCTGGCCAGATCGTGATCGTCGCGCGCCGCCAGCGCCTCGGTGATCCGCAGGCCGCGCTGGTCTTCGAACCATTCATGGCCCACGCTGGTCTCAGCAGGCCAGTCGGCGGGCAGATTCATTTCGTTGGCGGACTGGACAAAGCCCTGCGCCGGCGCATCGAGGCCGGGCAGATCGGCGGCAGTCATGAAACCCTGCCAGTCGAAGCGCCCATCGCCCGCAACCGGCACAAGCCCGTGCCAGCCGTTGCGCTTCGGCACGAAGCCCGCAGCCTGCCAGCCGAAATCGCCGTCGGTATCGGCATAGACAAGGTTCACCGTCGGCGCGCCCCAATGGACGGCCTCGTCCCGGTACGCGGCGAAGCCCTTCGCGCGCATGGTGCGCAGGCTGGCCATGTAGGGCGCGCTGCCCGCTTCGGTGACGACCGTGCGCACGGACAGCGCGCGGCCGCCCTCTTCCCAGACGACGGGGCCGAAGCGGGAAAAGCGAAGGTTCAGGGTCTGGTCGGGGTGGCCGCGCACCGCGAAGGTCTCATGTTCCTCACGCATCGCCTCCCAACCGTCGTTATGACGGTACCGGGTCGGGTCGGCGGCGTCGGTTTCAAGGACGAAGACATCCTCCTGATCGGCGCAGAAGATGGTCAGGCTGAAGGCCGCGTGCCCGTTGTGACCGGCCATGATGCCGGGCGACGACGGCTCGCCCGCCCCGATAAGGTCAAGGCCCGGCGCGGTCAGGTGCACCATATACCGCAGCGACGGCGCGGCATGGGCGCGGTGCGGATCGCTTGCCATGATGGCGCGGCCCGACGCGGTGCGCGCGCCCGAGATCACCCAGTTGTTCGACCCCTCCATCGGCATCCGGGTCACAGCCTTCGCCGCGTTGACCCGCGACCAGCGCGGCGCATCTTCAAGCGTTGCGTTCAGCCGGTCGGGCGAAAAGGTGACCGGCGCCATGGCCAGTTCCAGCACCGACAGCGCCTCGGGCGGCAGGCCCTGCCCGGCGCTCCGCGCCCATTCCGACGCGTCCACGCCCGGATTCAGCGGCCAGCGCAAGAGGTCGGTTTCCGCATCGGCCAGCGCCAGCACCTGCGCGCGCGCCAGTTCCGATCCAGCGTTGCGCACAAGGCAATGGGTGCGGATGCGCACCACGTCTTCGGGCGCCCAGCGTTCGGGGCGCGTGCCCATGCGGGCGAATTCCGGCGGCAGGGGCATGCGCCCGGCTTCGACCGCGTCCACCGCGGCGTTGATGCCTTGGGCGAAAGCGGTGCAGATCGCTTCGGCGTCCTCGCCATAGGCGGCCCATTCCGGCCCCATCGGCCCGCGATAGAGGAACAGCCGCGCCGCGCGGTCCTGCATCAGGTAGCCGGGCCCGAAATCGGCAGCCAGCCGCCCGAGCCCCCGCTTGCGCCAGAGGTCGATCTGCCAGAGCCGGTCGCGCGCGGCGTTGAAGCCCTGCACGAAAAACGCGTCGCGGACCGAGGCCGCGCGGATATGCGGCAGACCCCAGCGGTCGACCCTGATGCTGGCCGGGGCCTGCAGGCCCTTCAGTTCGAAGCTGGTCATCGCCCCCTCCCCCGGATCGCTTGACATGTTCAGCAATCCTGCCGCAGCCGGGCACGCTGGCACAAGGGCCAAGAACGGTGCCATCGAAACCTTGGACAAGACGCGGGATGCGCGCCTAGGGTGGCCGCGACGGCCACACAAGCACTGAAGGACGCGCGCCATGAAACTCCTGATCGCGGGACTTGCCACCGAAACCAACAGCTTTTCCCCCATCCCCACCGGGCGGCTGGCTTTCGAGGAAAGCTTCGTCAGCCGGCAGGCGACGCGCGAACCCGCGAACCTGTTTTCGACCCCCCAGCACGAATGGCGCGCCTTGGCCGAAGCGCGCGGATGGGACGTGATTGAGAGCCTGTCCGCCTTCGCCCAGCCTGCGGGGCCCACGATCCGCAGCACCTACGAGACCTACCGCGACGAAATCCTGGCCGACATCGAAAAGGCCATGCCCGACATCCTGCTGCTGTCGATGCACGGCGCGATGATCGCAGAAGGCTATGACGATTGCGAAGGTGATCTGCTGACCCGCGCCCGTGCGATCCTGGGCCGCGACCGGGTGATCGGGCTGGAAATCGACCCGCACAATCACCTCACGCAAGAGATGCTGGACGCCGCCAACCTGATCATCTCGTACAAGGAATATCCCCATACCGACGGCCATCTGCGGGCGCGCGAGCTGTTCCAGCTGGCCGCCGACACGGCCGAAGGCAAGATCCGGCCCGTGATGCGCGACTACGACTGCCGGATGATCGCGATGTATCACACGACGCGCGCACCTATGCGCGGCTTCGTCGACGACATGCAGGCGCGCGAAGGGCAGGACGGCGTCCTGTCGCTGTCGCTGAGCCACGGCTTTCCCTGGGGCGACTGCGCGCGCGTGGGCACGCGGATGCTCGCCATCGCCGACGGCGATGCGGACAAGGCCGAAGCGGTCGCGCGCGAATTCGGTGAAAAGCTGTGGTCCCTGCGCGATCAGATCAAGATCGACTGGCCCGATATCGGCGGGGCGGTCGACCGCGCGGTGGCGGCGAATGCAACGCCGGTGGTGCTCGCCGACTTCGCCGACAACGCGGGCGGCGGGGCGCCCGCCGATTCGACCTTCGTTCTGCGCGACATCCTCGACCGGGGGCTGCGCGACGTGGCCATCGGCATCTTCTGGGATCCGGTCGTGGTGCGCATGTGTCAGGATGCGGGCGTCGGCGCCACGATGCAGGTACGCCTTGGCGGCAAGGTGGGCCAGATGTCGGGCGACCCCATCGACCTGTCGGTGACCGTGCGCGGCGTGCGTGAGAAGATGGTCCAGAAGATGGGCGAAGGCACCATGCCCATGGGCACCGGCGTCTGGCTGGAAGCCGACGGCGTCCACATGGTTCTGAGTGACCGGCGCACGCAGGCCTTCCACCCGATGTGCTTCACCGATCTGGGGCTCGACCTGTCGAGCATGCGAATCATCGTGGTCAAGTCGTCGCAGCATTTCCACGCGGGATTTGCCCCCATCGCGTCCGAGGTCATCTACATCTCCGGGCCGGGTGCCATCACCCCGGATTACGCGAATATCCCCTATACAAAGCGCAATCCGAACTACTGGCCCAAGGTGGAAAACCCCTTTCCCTGACGCAGCGTAAGCCCAGCCTCGCCGCCCAAGGCTTCATCGCCCGGACCGGGGCAAGCGGTTAGTGAACATATCAACGTTTGACTCGTGCCCCTCTCTGCCGAATAGTTGACGCAGCGCACGTAAGTTGCGCGAAAAATCGACAGGGAGACTGATATGTTCAAAACATCACGACGCAGCGCAATCTGCGGCGCCGTGGCCGCGGTGGTACTTGGCCTGGGCATGACCTTCTCGGGGTCTGCGGCACAGGCTGAAACCGTTCTGCGCGCCGTTCCGCACTCGGACGTGAAGATCCTCGATCCGATCTGGACCACGGCCTACATGTCGCGCAACCACGGCTACATGATCTATGATACGCTGTTTGCGCTGGACGAAGCAGGCAATGTTCAGCCGCAGATGGTGGATACGGTCACCACGTCCGACGATGGCCTGACCGTCACGATGACGCTACGCGACGGCCTGATCTGGCACGATGGCGCCCCGGTCACGGCGGCGGATTGCGTCGCCTCGATCAACCGCTGGGGATCGAAGGACGCGATGGGCCAGAAGATGATGAGCTTCGTCTCATCGATCGAAGCCGTCGATGCCAAGACCATCAAGTTCACTTTGAACGCACCCACGGGTCTCGTCACGCTGGCGCTGGCCAAGCCCAGCTCGAACGTGCCGTTCATGATGCCCGAGCGCGTGGCGATGACGCCCTCGTCCGAGCAGATCTCGGATTACACCGGTTCGGGACCGTTCGTGTTCCGTCAGGACCTGTGGGAACCCGGCACCAAGGTCGTCTATGACAAGTTCGACGGCTACGTGCCGCGCTCCGAGCCCGCATCGGGCCTTGCCGGCGGCAAGATCGCCAAGGTCGACCGCGTCGAATGGCTGCCGATCCGCGACCAGCAGCAGGCGGTCAACGCGCTCAAAGCGGGCGAGATCGACTATATCGAAGCCGTGTCCCACGACCTTCTTCCGCTGGTCAAGGACGACCCGAACCTGACGCTGACCGACTTCAACCCGTCGGGCAACCAGTTCACCTTCCGCTTCAACGTCCTGCACCCGCCCTTCGACAACCCGAAGATGCGCCAGGCGCTGCTCTATGCCTTCAACCAGGAAGACTTCGTCCAGGCGGTTGTGGGTGACCCGGAATACTACCAGCTCTGCAAGGCGCTGTTCGGGTGCGGCATGCCGTTCGAATCGACCGCGGCAATGGATGGCCTGCTGGAATCGAACTTCGAAAAGGCACGCCAGCTGATCGCCGAGTCGGGCTATAACGGTGAGCCGATCCTGCTGATGCATTCGACCGACCTTGCTGTTCTGACGAACCTGGCGCCCGTCGCCAAGGATCTGATGGAAGCCGTGGGCCTGAACGTCGACATGCAGTCGATGGACTGGCAGACGCTGGTCGCGCGCCGTGCGAAGAAGGAAAGCCCGGCCGAAGGTGGCTGGAACGCCTTCATCACGTCGTGGACCACGGGCGACCTCTTCAACCCCGTCGCCGCAGCCTTCCTGAACTCAAGCTGCGACACCGCGCTGTTCGGCTGGCCCTGCGACGAGCGGATCGAAAGCCTGCGTGATGCCTTCGCGCGCGCGACCTCGGTCGAAGAGCAGAAGAAGATCGTCGATGAAGTCCAGGCTGCGTGGTACGATTACCCGACCCACATCCACCTGGGTCAGTGGACCGGTCGCGCCGCAATGCGGAACAACGTCTCGGGCGTTCTCCCGACCGGCGCTGCGACGTTCTGGAACATCGAGAAGAACTGACGATCCGTCAGTGATCACCGGCGGCGCGCCTTGTCGTGCGCCGCCGGATTTGTCTTTCCTCAGACAGCGGTGAACCTGACATGGCCTCCTACCTGTTGCGGCGTGTGATTGCGACCATTCCGGTGATGCTGATAGTCGCCATCTTCATCTTCCTGCTGCTGCGCCTGACCCCCGGCGACCCCGCCACGATCATCGCGGGCGACTACGCAAACGCCGAGCAGGTCGCGCAGATCCGCGAAAGCCTCGGGCTTGACCAACCGATCGCGACACAATTCGTGATCTGGCTGGGCAACATGTTCCAGGGCGATTTCGGCGAAAGCTTCTTCTACAAGAAAGAAGTCAGCGAATTGATCGCGGCGCGGCTGGAACCCACGCTGTCGCTGTCGATCCTGACCATCATTCTGACCGTGGTGATCGCCGTGCCGCTGGGCACGCTTGCCGCCTACAAGCAGGGCAGCTGGATCGACCGGGGCATCATGGGCTTCTCGGTTCTGGGCTTTTCGCTGCCGGTCTTCGTGATCGGATATGCGCTGATCTACGTCTTCTCGGTCCAGCTGGGCTGGCTGCCGGTGCAGGGATACCAACGCATCAGCGAAGGCGTCGGCGGCTGGCTTTATCGCCTGATCCTGCCCTCAATCGCGCTGTCGGTCATCTTCGTCGCCTTCATCGCCCGCATGACCCGCACCAGCGTGCTCGAGGTTCTGGGCGAAGATTACGTCCGCACCGCCCGCGCCAAGGGCCAGACGGAAACCCGCGTGCTGATGCGCCACGCGCTGCGCAACGCCGCCGTGCCCATCGTCACGGTGATCGGCCTGTCCTTCGCCGTGCTGATCGGAGGCGTCGTGGTGACGGAATCGGTCTTCACCATCCCCGGCCTTGGCCTTCTGACGGTCGAGGCGGTGCTGGCCCGCGATTTCCCCACGATCCAGGCCGTGATCCTGCTGTTCTCCTTCATCTACGTCCTGATCAACCTGATCATCGACGTGAGCTATACCCTGCTTGACCCGAGGATCCGCTACTGATGTCCAGCGTCGCGATCTCACCCGCCCGGCAAACCATGCGCCGGATGGCGCAGAACACATCGGTCATGTTCGGCGGCTTTCTTGTGCTTCTCGTCGTGCTCATGGCGCTTCTCGCTCCCTATCTGGGCACGCGCGATCCATCCGGCATTTCACCGAAAGACCGCAACCAGCCACCGGGATATGAAACCACGGTGCGCGACCGCGACACCGGTCAGCGGGTCACCGTGGAATACCGCCTGGGGTCGGATACTCTGGGCCGCGATGTCTACAGCCGCGTGGTCTATGGCGCGCGCATCTCGCTGATCGTGGGCGTGTCGGTCGCGACCATCGCCATCGTCATCGGCATGGTGATCGGCGTGCTGGCGGGCTATGTGCGCTGGCTGGACGGCATCATCATGCGGGTGATGGACGGGCTCATGGCGATCCCGGCGATCTTGCTGGCCATCGCGGTCGTGTCGCTGTTCAGCGCAGGCCTGCTCAGCGTCATCATCGCCATCGTCGTGCCCGAAGTTCCAAGGGTCGTGCGCCTTGTGCGGTCGATCGTGCTGTCGATCCGGGAAGAGCCTTACGTCGAGGCCGCGATCACCGCGGGCACGCGCACACCCACCCTTCTGGTGCGCCACGTCCTGCCCAACACCATCGCGCCGCTGATCGTGCAGGGCACGTTCATCGTGGCCTCTGCCATCATCGTCGAGGCGATCCTGAGCTTTCTCGGCATCGGCATTCCGCCGGAAATACCCACCTGGGGCAACATCATGGCGGAAGGTCGGTCGGTGTTTCAGCTTTACCCCCACAACATCCTGTATCCCGGCATCATCCTGGCCATCACCGTTCTGGCCGTGAACATGCTGGGTGACGGACTGCGCGACACGCTCGACCCGCGCTTTGCAAAGCGCGTGTGAGGTCAGAAGCATGGATCAGAAATACGTCCTCGAAGTCAGCGGTCTGACCGTCGCGCTGCCGAAGAACGCCGACCGCCCCAACGCGGTGGAGAACATCAGCTTCACCGTCGCCCCGGGCGAGATCGTCTGCGTGGTGGGCGAAAGCGGATCGGGCAAGTCGGTCACGGCATCTGCCGTGATGGGCCTTCTGCCCGACGCGCTGCGCCCCAAGGGGGGCAAGACCCTCTTGCAGGGCGAAGACACGCTGACTGCCGAGAAAAGCCGCCTGCGCGACCTGCGCGGCACGCGCATGGCGATGATCTTCCAGGAACCGATGACGGCGCTGAACCCCGTCACGCGGGTGGGCGAACAGATCGCGGAAGTGCTGGAAATCCACACCTCGATGACAGCGGCCGAACGTCGGCAGCGCGCCATCGAGATCATGGAGGCCGTCCACCTACCAGACCCCGAAAAGATGGTCGATGCCTTCCCACACCAGCTGTCCGGCGGGCAGCGCCAGCGCATCATGATCGCAATGGCGCTTGTGCTCGACCCGGCACTCCTGATTGCGGACGAACCGACCACGGCGCTCGACGTGACGACGCAGGCCCAGATCCTCAAGCTCATCAAGGAAATGCAGGAACGCCGCGGCACGGGCGTTCTGTTCATCACGCATGACTTCGGCGTGGTGGCAGAAATCGCCGACCGCATCGTCGTCATGCAGCACGGGCGCATCGTCGAATACGGCGACCGCGATGACGTGCTGCGCCGACCGAAGGCGCCCTATACCCAGATGCTCATGGCCTCGGTCCCGTCGATGACGCCGCCCGAGCGCAGCGCCAAGACCGGTGAGACCGCGGTCGAGGTAAAGACCCTGAACAAGGTCTACGGCAAGACAAGCTGGCTCTCGAAAGACCGGATCGTTCACGCCGTGCAGGATGTCGATCTGATGGTCCGCAAGGGCGAAACCCTGGGCATCGTGGGCGAAAGCGGATCGGGCAAGTCGACTGTCGCGCGCTGCATCGCGCGGCTGATCGATCCCACGTCGGGATCGATCAGCCTGCACGGCACGGAAATCGCGACGATCTCCCAGTCGCAGCTGCGCCCGCACCGACGCAAGGTGCAGATCGTCTTCCAGGACCCGTATCGTTCGCTCAACCCCCGGCGGACCATCGGGCAGTCGCTGGTCGAGGCCCCGATGAACTTCGGCATGGCCGAGGCGCAGGCGCTGAAGATCGCGCGCGACCTGATGGAGCTGGTGGGCCTGTCAGGCGACGCGCTCGAACGTTATCCGCACCAGTTCTCGGGCGGGCAGCGTCAGCGCATCTGCATTGCCCGCGCGCTGGCGGTGGAACCCGAGGTTCTGATCGCGGACGAGGCGGTCTCGGCGCTCGACGTCAGCGTGCAGGCGCAGGTGTTGAAGCTGCTTGACGATATCCGGGTGAAATACAACCTTGCCATGCTGTTCATCACCCATGACCTGCGCGTCGCGGCCCAGATCTGCGACCGGCTTATCGTGATGCAGAAGGGCGTGATCGTGGAACACGGACCCACGCGCGCAGTCTATCAGAACCCGCAGCACCCCTATACCCGCCTTCTTCTGGACGCAGCGCCGGGGCAAGGCATGACATTCGGGTCCGAAATCGCCCCCGCCGCCGCCCAAGGAAGCTGAGACATGAATATCCTGCCCGCCATCGAACAGGCCCGGTCCGAACTGGAAGCCATCTTCAAGGACCTTCACGCCAACCCCGAAATCGGCTTCACCGAAACCCGCACCGCCGCCGTGGTGGCGGAAAAGCTGCGCGCCTATGGGGTAGACGAGGTGCATGAAGGCATCGGCCAAACCGGCGTTGTGGCGCTGATCCGGGGCAAGGGCGACGGCAACCGCCGTGTGGGCCTGCGCGCCGACTTGGATGCCCTGCCGATCCACGAGGAGACCGGCCTGCCCTATGCCTCGACCAAGCCGGGTGTCATGCATGCCTGCGGCCATGACGGGCACACCACCATGCTTCTGGGCGCGGCGCGGCACTTGGCGGAAACCCGCGATTTCGCGGGCACCGCCGTGCTGATCTTCCAGCCCGCGGAAGAGGGGCTTGGCGGCGCGCGCGGCATGCTGGCCGATGGCCTTTTCGACCGCTTCCCCTGCGATGAAATCTACGGCATGCACAACTGGCCGAACGGCGCACCCGGCAAGTTCGGCATCGTGAAGGGCGCGGCGATGGCGGGGGCCAGCTTTTTCGACATCCATGTGAAGGGCAAGGGCAGCCACGGTGCCATGCCGCAGGACAGCCGCGACCCCCTGATCGTGGCCAGCGCCCTTGTGGGCCAGATCCAGACCATCGTATCGCGCAACATCGCGCCGCTGGACGCCTGCGTCGTGTCGGTCACGCAGATCCATTCGGGATCGGCCTATAACGTGGTGCCCGACACCGCGACGCTGGCAGGCACGATCCGCTATTTCAAGGACGAGGTCTGCGCCTTGGCCGAACGGCGGATGCAGGAACTTTGCGACGGGATCGCCGTGGCCTATGGCGTCGAGATCCGGCTTGACCTGCGCAACATCTTCAACGTGCTGGAAAACGACGCCGACCTGTCCGACGCCTATATGGAGGCCGCAGGCGACATCGTGGGCAGCGACAATGTCACGGAGCGAAAAGAGCCCGTGACAGGTTCTGAAGACTTCGCCGACATGCTGCGTGCCGTCCCGGGGGCCTATTGCACACTTGGCCATGCCGGCACCGTACCGGTGCACAACCCGGGCTATGTGCTCGACCCTGCCATCCTGCCTGTCGGTGCCTCGATCCTTGCACGGATCGTGGAACGCCGTCTGGCCCCAGCCGCGTGAGCGCCATGTCCCATCTTGATCTTCCCTTTGACGTCGATGCGATGCTGGCGGGCCTGCGCCCCTGGATCGAATGCGAAAGCCCCACCTTCGACGCCGCCGCCGTAAACCGGATGATGAGCGTCGCGGCCTATGACCTGTCGCAGATGGGTCTGGTCGAACGCATCCCCGGGCGCATGGGCTTCGGCGACAGCCTGCGGGTGCGCCTGCCCCACCGGGATGCCGGTCAGCCCGGCATCCTGATCGCCGGGCACATGGACACGGTGCACCCGGTGGGCACGCTGGCAAAGCTCCCCTTCCGGCGCGAGGGCGACATCTGCTACGGTCCCGGCATTCAGGACATGAAGGGCGGAAATTACAGCGCGGTCGAGGCGCTGCGCCAGATCGCGCGCGCGGGTCTGACAACGCCCCTGCCGGTCACGATCCTGTTCACGCCCGACGAAGAGGTCGGCACGCCATCCACCCGCGCCTTGATCGAGGCCGAGGCCGCGCGCAACAGATATGTTCTGGTGCCCGAACCCGCGCATCCCGATGGCGGCGTCACGATCGGACGCTATGCGATCGCGCGTTACAACCTGCGCACCATCGGACGGCCAAGCCATGCCGGCGCGCGGCTGGCCGATGGTCGGTCGGCCATCGCCGCGATGGCGCGCCGCATCCTTGAAATCGAGGCGATGTCAGGTCCGGACTGCACCTTCAGCGTGGGCGTGATTCATGCGGGGCAATGGGTGAACTGCGTGTCGTCCAGCTGCGATGCCGAGGCGCTGAGCATGGCGAAGCGGCAAGAAGACCTCGACGACGGCGTTGCGCGGATGCTGGCGCTGGCGGGCGAGGCGGACGACGTCGTTTTTGAGGTCACGCGCGGCGTCACGCGCCCCGTCTGGGAACCGGATCAGCCCGGCACGATGGCGATGTACGACCTTGCGCGCGAGATCGCGGGCGAAATCGGTTTCGATCTGCCCTGCGCCAGCGCGGGCGGCGGATCGGACGGGAACTTCACCGGGGCCATGGGGATCGCCACGCTCGACGGGCTGGGCGTACGCGGCCGTGGCCTGCACACGCTGAGCGAACATATCGACGTGGACAGCCTGCCCGAACGCGCGCGGCTGCTTGCCGGCCTGCTTTTGCGGCTTGAATGAGAAAACCCGCGCCGGTCTCCCGGCGCGGGTTTCGTGTTCTGTCGTGACCCGATTGTTCTGCGAACAACCGCGGCCCCGGACTTACCAGTCTTCGCGAACGACCACGCGGGTCTTGATCGGCAGCTTCATCGCAGCAAGGCGCAGGGCCTCGCGCGCGATGTCTTCGCCGACGCCATCGACCTCGAACATGACGCGCCCGGGCTTGACCTTGCAGGCCCAGAAATCGACCGAACCCTTACCCTTACCCATCCGGACTTCGGTGGGCTTCGACGTGACGGGCACGTCCGGGAAAATACGGATCCAGACGCGGCCCTGACGCTTCATGTGGCGGGTCAGAGCGCGGCGGGCAGCCTCGATCTGGCGCGCGGTGACGCGTTCGGGTTCGAGCGCCTTCAGTCCGAAGGTTCCGAAGTTCAGATCGCTTCCGCCCTTGGCTTCGCCATGGATGCGGCCCTTGAACTGCTTGCGGAATTTCGTGCGCTTTGGTTGCAGCATGATCCTGTCTCCTTACCGGCGGCCGCCGCCCATCGCACCGCGAGGTGCCGGGCCATCCTGAAGCTCCTGGGCCTTGCGGTCGCGGGCACTGGGATCGTGCTCCATGATCTCGCCCTTGAAGATCCAGACCTTGACGCCGATGATCCCATAGGGGGTCGAGGCTTCGGCCAGCGCATAGTCGATGTCGGCGCGCAGCGTGTGCAGCGGCACCCGGCCTTCGCGGTACCATTCTGTCCGGGCGATTTCGGCGCCGCCAAGGCGGCCGGCGACGTTCACCCGGATGCCAAGGGCACCCATCCTCATCGCGTTCTGCACGCCGCGCTTCATGGCACGGCGGAAGGACACGCGGCGTTCCAGCTGCTGGGCGATCGATTCCGCCACCAGCTGGGCATCAAGCTCGGGCTTGCGCACTTCGACGATGTTCAGGTGCAGTTCACTGTCCGTCATCCGGGCAATCTTCTTGCGCAGCGTCTCGATATCCGCGCCTTTCTTGCCGATGATGACACCGGGGCGGGCCGTGTGAATCGTGACGCGGCACTTCTTGTGCGGACGTTCAATGATCACGCGGGCCACGCCGGCCTGATTGCACTCTTTCTTGATGAACTCACGGATCTTGAGATCTTCCAGAAGAAGATTGCCGTAGTCCTTCGTGTCGGCGTACCAGCGGCTGTCCCAGGTGCGGTTCACCTGCAGGCGCATGCCGATCGGATTGACCTTCTGTCCCATCAGACTTGCTCCTCGATCTGACGCACCTTGATGGTGAGCTCTGAGAACGGCTTCATGATCTTGCCGAACCGTCCACGTGCCCGCGGACGGCCACGCTTCATCACGAGGTTTTTGCCGACATAGGCTTCGGCCACGATCAGCTCGTCAACGTCCAGGTTGTGGTTGTTCTCGGCGTTGGCGATGGCGGACTGAAGGCATTTCTTGACGTCCTGCGCGATCCGCTTCTTCGAGAAGGTGAGATCGTTCAGCGCCTTGTCGACCTTCTTGCCACGGATCATCGCCGCGACGAGGTTTAGTTTCTGCGGGCTGGTGCGAAGCATGCGGACTTTCGCCATCGCTTCGTTTTCGGCCACACGGCGGGGGTTCTGTGCCTTGCCCATGACTTACTTCCGCTTCGCTTTCTTGTCGGCCGCGTGACCGTGATAGGTCCGTGTCGGCGAATATTCACCGAACTTCTGGCCGATCATGTCCTCGGACACGTTCACCGGGATGTGCTTCTGACCGTTGTAGACGCCGAAGGTCAGCCCCACGAACTGGGGCAGGATCGTCGAACGGCGCGACCAGATCTTGATGACTTCGTTGCGTCCCGATTCACGCGCAGCTTCGGCTTTCTTGAGCACGTAAGCGTCGACGAACGGGCCTTTCCATACAGAACGTGGCATGTGTTACCGCCCCTTCTTCTTGGCATGCCGCGAGCGAAGGATAAGCTTCTGGCTGGCCTTGTTCGTGTTACGGGTCCGGGTACCCTTGGTATCCTTGCCCCAGGGCGTGACCGGCGTGCGGCCACCGCTGGTACGGCCTTCGCCGCCGCCATGCGGGTGGTCGATCGGGTTCATCGCGACACCGCGGACCGACGGACGCTTGCCCATGTGGCGGACGCGGCCGGCTTTTCCGAGGTTCTGGTTCGAATTGTCGGGGTTCGACACCGCACCCACGGTCGCCATGCATTCCTGCCGGACAAGCCGCAGTTCGCCCGAAGACAGGCGGATCTGCGCATAGCCACCGTCACGGCCCACGAACTGGGCATAGGTGCCCGCGGCGCGCGCGATCTGCCCGCCCTTGCCGGCCTTCAGCTCGATGTTGTGGACGATCGTGCCGATCGGCATGCCCGAGAACGGCATCGCATTGCCCGGCTTGATGTCGGCGCGCGCGGACGCGATCACCTGATCACCCACCGCGAGACGCTGCGGCGCCAGGATATAGGCCTGTTCACCATCTGCATACTTGACCAACGCAATGAAGGCGGTCCGGTTCGGATCGTATTCGATCCGCTCGACGGTTGCCGCCACGTCGAACTTGTTCCGTTTGAAATCAACGATCCGGTAGAGACGCTTCGCGCCACCGCCGCGGCGAAATGCCGTGATACGTCCGGTGTTGTTCCGGCCGCCCGATTTCGTCAGACCCTGAGTCAGGGCCTTGACGGGGCGTCCCTTGTACAGCTCCGAACGGTCGATCAGCACCAGCCCGCGCTGGCCCGGCGTCGTCGGCTTGTACGACTTGAGTGCCATGCTTTCTGTCTTCCGTTTAGACGGCGGGACAGGTCCCGCCTATGTAGGGCGGGTGCTAGCACCCACCGTGGATGTAGGGCCCCGAAGGTCCCCGGTGAAAACCGACGGCCCCGGGACGAATCCGGGGCCGCGCAGGATGCCCGTGCCTATTAGAGGCCGGTGCTCACGTCAATGGTATTCCCTTCCGCAAGGGTCACATAGGCCTTCTTGACGTCGCGCCGCGTGCCGGGGCGGCCGCGGAACTTCTTCGTCTTGCCCTTGGTGACGACCGTGTTGACCGCCTTGACCTTCACGCCGAAGAGGCTTTCGACCGCTTCCTTGATCTGCGGCTTGTTCGCGTCGATCGCCACTTCAAAGACCACCGCACCGTTCTCCGACGCCATCGTGGACTTTTCCGTGATGATCGGCTTGCGGATCACGTCGTAATGTTCGGGTTTCACGCTCATTTCAGGCGGGCCTCCAGTGCTTCGACAGCCGCCTTCGTCAACACAAGCGTGTCGCGACGGAGGATGTCATAGACGTTTGCGCCGATCGACGGCAGGACGTCGAGACCTTCGATGTTGCGCGCGGCCTGGGCGAAGCCCTCGTGAACCTGCGCGCCGTCGATGATCAGCGCCCGCTTCCAGCCGAGTGCCGCGACCTGCTTGGCCAGCGCCGCGGTCTTGCCGTTGGCTTCGGCCGCGTCGATGATGACCAGTGAGCCGTCCTTCATCTTGGCCGACAGCGCGTGCTTGAGACCCAGCTTGCGGAACTTCTTGGGCAGGTCATGCGCATGGCTGCGCGGGACCGGACCCTTGTAGATGCCGCCCTTGCGGAAGATCGGTGCCTTGCGCGACCCGTGGCGTGCGCCGCCGGTGCCCTTCTGGCGATAGATCTTCTTGGTCGAATAGCTGACTTCCGACCGGCCCAGTGTCTTGTGGGTACCGGCCTGCGCCTTGTTGCGCTGCCAGCGCACGACACGGTGCAGGATGTCAGCGCGCGGATCGAGGCCGAAAATCTCGTCCGAGAGATCGGCGCTGCCGGCGTTCGCGCCGTCCAGGGTGATCACATCGAGTTTCATTCTTCAGCCCCTCCCTCGGGAGCGTCCACGGCTTCCGCCACGTGTGCCGCTGCTGCGGCCGACTTCAGCGCAGCCGGGAAGGGCACGCCGTCCGGCAGTTTCTTCTTCACGGCGTCCTTGACGGTGACCCAGCCACCCTTCGATCCTGGGACAGCGCCCTTGACCATGATGAGGCCGCGGTCAGCATCGGTGCGCACGACTTCGAGGTTCTGCGTGGTGATCCGCGCAGCGCCCATGTGGCCCGCCATCTTCTTGCCCTTGAACACCTTGCCGGGGTCCTGGCACTGGCCGGTGGACCCGTGCGAACGGTGGCTGATCGACACACCGTGCGAGGCGCGCAGACCGCCGAAGTTGTGACGCTTCATGACGCCGGCAAAGCCTTTGCCGATCGAGGTTCCCGACACGTCCACTTTCTGGCCCGCCAGGAAGTGTTCTGCCGAAAGCTCGGCGCCGACATCAATCAGGTTGTCCTCGGTCACGCGGAACTCGGCCAGCTTGCGCTTGGGTTCCACCGACGCGGCGGCGAAATGGCCGCGCATCGCCTTCGAGACGCGCTTGATCTTGGGCGAACCGGCGCCCAGCTGGACGGCCGTGTAGCCGTCCTTTTCCTTGGTGCGCTGCGCGACGACCTGAAGGTTGTCGAGTTGCAGCACGGTGACGGGCACCTGACGGCCATCTTCAAGGAAGAGACGCGTCATGCCGACTTTTTTTGCGAGAATTCCAGAGCGCATGTGATGACCCTCCAGACTTACGACTGCAGCTTGATCTCGACGTCCACGCCGGCCGCGAGGTCGAGCTTCATCAGCGCGTCCACGGTCTGCGGGGTCGGATCAACGATGTCGAGCAGCCGCTTATGGGTGCGGATCTCGAACTGGTCGCGGGATTTCTTGTCGATGTGAGGTCCCCGCAGAACGGTGAACTTCTCGATCTTGTTGGGCAGCGGAATCGGCCCGCGGACCTGTGCGCCCGTACGCTTCGCGGTGTTCACGATCTCCTGCGTCGAGGCATCGAGAACCCGGTAATCGAACGCCTTCAGGCGGATCCGGATATTCTGGCTGGCAATCGCCATGGTCTGGTCCTTTCAGTTGAGAGGAGGGGCAAATCACGCGTCCCTCGTCGAACCGGTTTCAATTTCGGCCCTGGCGGGCCGGGGTGCGGGCGCGCGTGTTGCGCGCGCCCGTCTGTCGTTTACTTCAGGATCTTCGACACCACGCCGGCGCCGACGGTGCGGCCGCCTTCGCGGATGGCGAAGCGCAGGCCGTCTTCCATCGCGATCGGCGCGATCAGTTCGACCGTGAACTTCAGGTTGTCGCCCGGCATCACCATCTCGGTGCCTTCCGGCAGCGTCACCGTCCCCGTCACGTCCGTCGTGCGGAAGTAGAACTGCGGACGGTAGTTCGCGAAGAACGGCGTGTGACGGCCGCCTTCTTCCTTCGTCAGGATATAGGCCTCGGCCTCGAACTGGGTGTGCGGCGTCACCGAACCCGGCTTGCACAGAACCTGCCCGCGCTCAACGCCTTCACGGTCGACACCGCGCAGCAGCGCGCCGATGTTGTCGCCCGCTTCCCCGCGGTCCAGCAGCTTGCGGAACATCTCGACGCCCGTGCAGGTCGACTTCTTCGTCGCGCGGATGCCCACGATCTCGATTTCGTCGCCCACGTTGATCACGCCGCGCTCGACGCGCCCGGTCACAACCGTGCCGCGACCCGAGATCGAGAACACGTCTTCGATCGGCATCAGGAAGGGCTGGTCGATGGCGCGCGCCGGGGTCGGGATGTATTCGTCCACGGCCGCCATCAGCGCGCGGATCGAGCTCTCGCCGATCTCGGGGCGCTCGCCGATCAGCGCCTGATGCGCCGAGCCCTTGACGATCGGAATGTCGTCGCCGGGATATTCGTAGCTCGAGAACAGCTCGCGAAGCTCCATCTCGACCAACTCGACCAGTTCCTCATCGTCGACGAGGTCGATCTTGTTCATGTAGCACACCATGTACGGAATGCCGACCTGACGGCCGAGCAGGATATGCTCACGCGTCTGCGGCATCGGGCCGTCCGACGCCGCGCAGACCAGAATCGCACCGTCCATCTGTGCCGCACCCGTGATCATGTTCTTCACGTAGTCGGCGTGGCCCGGGCAATCCACATGCGCGTAGTGGCGCGCTTCGGTCTCGTATTCCACATGCGCGGTCGAGATCGTGATCCCGCGCGCCTTCTCCTCGGGCGCCGCGTCAATCTGGTCATAGGCCTTGAAGTCGCCGAAATACTTCGTGATCGCCGCCGTCAGCGTCGTCTTGCCGTGGTCAACGTGGCCGATCGTGCCGATGTTCACGTGCGGTTTGTTGCGTTCGAACTTTGCCTTGCCCATGGGGGGTCTCCTTTATCGTGTCGGACGGTGGGTTGGCACCCACCCTACAGGGTTGTGGTAGGGTGGGCGTAA
The DNA here is from genome assembly GCA_018401465.1 of Aestuariivita sp. Taxonomy (GTDB): domain Bacteria; phylum Pseudomonadota; class Alphaproteobacteria; order Rhodobacterales; family Rhodobacteraceae; genus JAGYKE01. Next base: position 1,202,340 of record JAGYKE010000004.1, on the reverse strand, counting down.
CCCACCGACATTTATGCGTATTTCTTCTGGATCTCGTCGCTGATGTTCTGCGGGACCGGTTCGTAATGGTCGAACTGCATCGTGAACTGCGCGCGGCCCGAAGACATGGAACGCAGGGTGTTGATGTAGCCGAACATGTTGGCCAGCGGAACGAACGAGTTGATCGCAATGGCGTTGCCGCGGTTGTCTTGGCCCGTCACTTGGCCACGCCGCGAGGTCAGGTCGCCGATGATGCCACCGGTATATTCCTCCGGGGTCACCACTTCGACCTTCATGATCGGTTCGAGCAGCTTGGCGCCCGCCTTCTTCATGCCTTCGCGCATGCACATGCGGCTGGCGATCTCGAACGCGAGAACCGAGGAGTCCACGTCGTGGAACTTGCCGTCGATCAGCGCGACCTTGAAGTCGATCACCGGGAAGCCGGCAAGCGGGCCGCTGTCCATGACCGACTTGATGCCCTTTTCCACGCCGGGGATGTATTCCTTCGGCACGGTGCCGCCGACGATGCGCGACTCGAAGCTGAAACCTTCGCCCGCTTCCGTCGGCTCGATGACGAGCTTGACTTCGGCGAACTGGCCCGACCCACCGGTCTGCTTCTTGTGGGTATAGGTGTGCTCGACCCCCTTGGAGATCGTTTCACGATAGGCCACCTGCGGTGCGCCGATATTCGCCTCGACCTTGAATTCGCGCCGCATGCGGTCGATCAGGATGTCGAGGTGAAGTTCGCCCATGCCCTTCATGATGGTCTGGCCCGATTCCTGATCGGTCTCGACGCGGAAGGACGGATCTTCGGCCGCCAGACGCTGCAGGGCCATCGCCATCTTTTCCTGGTCGGCCTTGGTCTTGGGTTCGACCGCGATCTCGATCACCGGCTCCGGGAAGGTCATGGTTTCGAGAACCACGGGGTCCTTTTCGGAACATAGCGTGTCGCCGGTGGTGGTGTCCTTGAGACCCGCCAGAGCGATGATGTCGCCCGCGAAGGCTTCGGTGATCTCTTCTTGCTTGTTGGCGTGCATCATGACCATGCGGCCGACGCGTTCCTTCCGGCCCTTGGTCGAGTTCAGAAGCGTGTCGCCCTTGTTAAGCATGCCCGAATAGACGCGCGTGAAGGTCAGGGTGCCCATGTAGGGGTCGTTCATGATCTTGAACGCCAGACCCGAGAACGCCATGGCATCATCGGCGCGGCGCGCGATGTTGCGGGTTTCCGTCTCGTCGCCCGGCTTGAAGCCCATGTAGTCGACAACGTCGAGCGGGCTCGGCAGATAGTCGATCACGGCGTTCAGCAGAGGCTGCACGCCCTTGTTCTTGAAGGCCGACCCGGCCACGACCGGAACGAAGGTCAGCGACAGCGTGCCCTTGCGCAGCAGGCCGCGCAGGGTATCGACGTCGGGCTCTTCCCCTTCGAGATAGGCCATCATCGCGTCGTCGTCCATTTCGACGGCGGCTTCGATCATCTTGCCGCGCCATTCGTCGGCCAGGTCCTTGAGATCGGCGCGGATGGGCTGGCGCACCCAGTTGGCGCCCAGGTCTTCGCCCGCGTAAACCCATTCTTCCATGGTCACGAGGTCGATGATGCCTTCGAGCAGGTTCTCGGCGCCGATGGGCAGCGCGACCGGCACGGCGCGCGCGCCGGTGCGGTCTTCGATCATGTGCACGCACTTGAAGAAGTCAGCACCGATCTTGTCCATCTTGTTGACGAAGACGATGCGCGGAACCTTGTAGCGGTCGGCCTGACGCCACACCGTTTCGGTCTGGGGTTCGACACCGGCGTTGGCGTCCAGAACGCAGATCGCGCCGTCAAGCACGGCAAGCGAACGTTCGACTTCGATCGTGAAGTCGACGTGGCCCGGCGTGTCGATGATGTTCATCCGGTACTTGGTGTCCGAAGTCCCCTCCTTGGTGGGGTCTTCCTGACGCTGCCAGAAGGTGGTCGTCGCGGCCGACGTGATCGTGATGCCGCGCTCCTGCTCCTGCTCCATCCAGTCCATCGTGGCGGCGCCGTCATGGACTTCGCCGATGTTGTGGGACTTGCCGGTGTAATACAGGATCCGCTCGGTGCAGGTGGTTTTGCCTGCATCGATGTGGGCCATGATGCCGAAATTGCGGTAGCGGTTGAGCGGATATGCGCGTGCCATGATCGTCAGCCTCGAAAAATGTTACCAGCGGTAATGGCTGAACGCCTTGTTCGCGTCGGCCATCTTGTGGGTGTCTTCACGCTTCTTCACGGCGGTGCCGCGCGACTGGACGGCGTCCATCAGTTCGCCTGCCAGACGCTCTTCCATCGTGTGTTCGTTGCGCTTGCGCGATGCCGAGATCAGCCAGCGGATCGCCAGTGCCTCGCGGCGCTCGGGGCGCACTTCGACGGGCACCTGGTATGTGGCGCCGCCGACCCGGCGCGAGCGAACCTCGACCGACGGCTTGATGTTGTCGAGCGCTTCGTGGAACACCTCTACCGGCGCGCGCTTGATCTTCGTTTCCACCCGCTCAAGTGCGCTGTAGACGATGCGCTCTGCGACCGACTTCTTGCCGTCGATCATCAGGTTGTTCATGAACTTGGTCAGGACCCGGTCGCCATACTTGGCATCGGGCAGGACTTCGCGCTTCTCTGCGCTGTGACGACGCGACATGGGTCTATCCTCTTACTTCGGACGCTTCGCGCCGTATTTCGAACGGCGCTGCTTGCGGTTCTTGACGCCCTGGGTGTCCAGCACGCCGCGCAGGATGTGGTAGCGCACGCCGGGAAGGTCTTTCACGCGACCGCCGCGGATCAGCACCACAGAGTGCTCCTGCAGGTTGTGGCTTTCGCCGGGGATGTAGCTGATCACCTCGTACCCGTTGGTCAGGCGCACCTTGGCGACTTTCCGCATGGCCGAGTTCGGTTTCTTCGGCGTCGTCGTGTAGACCCGGGTGCAGACGCCACGTTTTTGCGGGCACTGCTCCAGGTGCTGGGACTTCGAGCGCTTCACTTTGGGCTGCCGCGGTTTGCGGATCAGCTGCTGGATCGTTGGCATTGGGTCTTCTTCCCGTCTCAACAACACATGTGTCATGCGGGAACGACCCCGCGGCTTCGTTCAGCGCGCCTTGCGCGTCCGCAAAACGCAAAAACCGCCTTCGTCCCCTGTTGCCGGGACGACGCGGTGGGTTTCCAGAGGATCGGGCCGACTGGGACCGGATCGTGACCACTAGAGTTTCGATGGCAGAACGGGATGCCCCCCGTACCGCGATAGCGGGCGTATAGGGGGAGTCGGAATGAGTGTCAACACCGCTTCCTGCGCTTGCCAGCCGGGGCGCGGAATGGAAGCTTGGGCGCATCATCGCAAGGGGGTGCGCATGCAGGTGCTCGGGATCTGCCGGTTCTCATATCCCGCGCTGGGTGGCTTTCAGATCACCCATGACAGCGTGGCGGAACGCGAGGCGTTTCTCTACGCGCCCGACCGGATCGGGGACCGCCTGCGCACGTTCGAGGCGGTCACCCTGCCCCCCCTGCGTGCGCAGACCGACCCCGATTTCCGCCTTGTGATCCTTGTTGGCGACAGCCTGCTCGACCCTTGGGCGGGACGTCTGCGCGCGCTGGTGGCCGACCTGCCACAGGCGGTGATCGTGACGCGCCCTCCGGGCCCCCACCGCGAGGTCCTGCGCGAGGTGATCAACGAAGCCCGGGGCGATCTGGCCGCCGGGCCGTCGGCGCAGTTCCGCATGGACGACGATGACGCCGTCGCGGTCGATTTCGTGGAACGCCTGCGGGCCACGGCGCAGGCCAATGCGTCCCTCCTGCGCGACAACCGTCATTTCGCGGTGGATTTCGCGCGTGGCTTCATCGGGCGGCCGGGTCCCGGGGGGCTGGCCGTGACCCCCCTGCGCGAGGCGCTGGCGACCGCCGCGCTGGGTGTCGTGGTGCGGGCGCGGGCGCCGGTCACGGTGATGAACTTCGCCCACAAGAAACTGGCGCGCTTCATGCCCGTGCTGCGCTTCGACGACAGCGACATGATGATCCGCGGACATAACGACTTCAACGACAGCCGCCAGAAGGACGGGGTGAAGCCGGTCACGCTGGCCCCGATGGACGATGACCTGGCAGCCCATGTGGCGCGCCGCTTCGCCATCCGCGACGCACAGGTGCGGGGGGTGTTCTCAGACCCGGGGCGGGATGGCGCGGGCGGCGGCGCGGCGTAGCTGCCGTTCGCGCAACAGCGTATAAATCCCCGTGCCCACCACGATCGCCGCGCCCAGCAGGGTCAGGGCCGTGGGCCAGTGCCCGAAGACCACGAAACCAAGGATCAGCGCCCAGACAAGGCTGGTATAGCGGAAGGGTGCCACGAAGGACACGTCACCCACCCGCATCACCATGACGCTGAGCAGATACCCCGCGATCACGAACAGGACCGAACCCGCCAGTTCCAGCGCCACGATCCCGCGCACCGGCTGCCAGTCGACGAACAGCCCGCCGATCAGCCCGAAGGCCGCCACCGCCGACGCGGTGATGACGGTGATCGTCAGCGACGGGATCTTCGCAGACAGCCGCCGTGTCACCAGATCGCGCACCGTCACGCACAGGACCGAGGCCAGCGCATATAGGCTCGCGATGCTGAACCCGTCCGGCCCGGGGCGGATGATCAGCATCACGCCGATCAGGCCCACTGCGATGGCGCTGAAGCGTCGCCAGCCCACGGTTTCGCGGAAGACGATCGCAGCCCCCAGCGTCACCATCAGCGGCGTCACCTGCAAGATCGCGCTGACATTGGCCAGCGGCATGGCGATCAGCGCGGTCAGGAAGAACCACGCCGCCCCCGCCTCGGCCACGCAGCGCAGCGCGATGAGGCCTGCATCCCGGCGCGGGATGCGGAAGTCGAGCGCGCCCATCACATGCGCCATGGCAATCAGGATCGCCGTCGCCGCGAGACCGCGCAGCGCGATTACCTGAAACAGCGGCAGTTCGTCCCCGATCATCTTCACGAAGGTGTCGTTCACCGTGAAGGCGAACATGCCACCCATCATCAACAGCGCACCGCGCAGGTTGTCGGTCATTCAGAGTGCCTTCAATGTCGCCATGTCGATCCCGAAATGGGTGCGCAGCGTCTCTTCCACTTGGGCGGGCTTCAGCCTGTGGTTGGGCCCCATCAGCGTCGGCTTCGACTTGTTGTCGCTGTGGATCGTGCGGATGAACCCCGGCACCGAGATGTCGGAATAGGTGTTGTAGTGTTGCGCGATGGCGCGGTGGTTGTAGCGGTAGGGATTGCGCGGATAGCCGACCGGTGCCACCAGCGCGGTCCCCGTGGACAAAGGCGCGCGTTCACGGGCGTCGAAGACGTCGTTCTCTCCGCCATCGGCACGGCGGCGCACATAGATGCCCTGATTGAAGGCGATGGCGGTGGGGCGCGCGGGGTCGTTCATCTTCAGGAACCCCTCGGCCAGCCGCCGCAGCCGCGCGATATAACCCAGATCGACCGCATCGTCATCGTCGAGCCGGAACAGGACGCGGTGCGTGGTGTCGCGCACATCGACCGTGTCATATCCCTGCCGGATCGGCTGGTAATGGTTGTCGGTCCGCACCGGCATCAGGCGCAGATGCGTGTAAGGTTCCACCAGAGCGCGCAGCCGCTCCATATGCGGGGCGGGCAGCGATTCAGCCGTCAGGATCACGCAGGTGAAGTCCGGATCGCTCTGCCGGACGAGCGACGGCAGGCACAACGCCTCGAACAGCCGGAACCTGAGCGCCATGCGTTCGTCCGAAAAGATATGCGCGGCGATCTGGTCGAGACTGTCGAACCGTTCCGAGAAATAGGTGGGTGTCAGCACGGAAAAGCGCAGAAGCCCCACGATGCGCGCTGTCGTCTCCATCCCTTGCCCGTCCGCCCCCGGCCCCGTCTTTCGCCTCACCAAACACCCGGCGCTGCGCCAAGGCAAGGTGATGTGAGGCCTCGAACGCGAAAGGCCCCGCCATGGGGCGGGGCCTTTGCTGTTGGTCGTGTGCTCGCGGTCAGTCGCGGCTTTCGGGCGTGTCCACCATCGCGGTGAAGGCGTCCATGCCCGAGGTGTCTTCCATGGGCGCGGCCAAGGCCGCGGCGGCAGCCGCTTCCTCGCGGCGGGCCTCGATCACCTTGTTGTCGCGCTCCTGTGCGATGCGGCGGACGCGGCTGGTAGCCCCGCCCGTGCCCGCCGGGATCAGCCGGCCGACGATCACGTTCTCCTTCAGGCCGACCAGCTTGTCCACCTTGCCCTGGACCGAAGCCTCGGTCAGGACGCGGGTGGTTTCCTGGAAGGACGCGGCCGAGATGAAGCTGCGGGTCTGCAGCGACGCCTTGGTGATGCCCAGCAGGATCGGTTCGCCCGAAGCGGGGCGTCCGCCGCGCGCGATGGCCTTTTCGTTGGCCTCGTCGAACTCGGCCTTGTCCACCGTCTCGCCCTTGAGCAGCACGGTATCGCCCGAGTCCGAGATCTCCCACTTCTGGAGCATCTGGCGCACGATGACCTCGATGTGCTTGTCGTTGATCTTCACGCCCTGAAGGCGATAGACCTCCTGCACCTCGTTGATCATGTAGTTGGCCAGAGCCTCGACACCCATGATCGCGAGGATGTCATGCGGCGCCGGGTTGCCGTCCATGATGTAGTCACCCTTCTGCACGAAGTCGCCTTCCTGCACCGGGATGTGCTTGCCCTTGGGCACCATGTACTCGACCGGCTCGCGCGTTTCGTCCACCGGTTCGATGGTGATGCGGCGCTTGTTCTTGTAGTCCTTGCCGAACCGCACATAACCGTCGAGTTCCGCGATGATCGCGTGATCCTTCGGGCGGCGCGCCTCGAACAGTTCCGCCACGCGGGGAAGACCCCCGGTGATGTCCTTGGTCTTGGCGCCCTCGCGCGGGATCCGCGCGACCACGTCACCGGCCTTGATGTCCTGACCGTCCTCGATGGACAGGACCGCGTCGACCGACATCGGATAAGTGACCGGGTTGCCCGCATCGTTGCGCACCGGTTCTCCGTCCTCGCCCACAAGGATGATCTCGGGCTTGAGCTCGTTGCCCTTGGGCGCGGCGCGCCAGTCGATCACGATCTTCTGGGTCATGCCGGTGGCGTCGTCCGTTTCGTCGCGCACGGCGATGCCCGAGACAAGGTCGACAAAGCGGGCGGACCCGCTCTTCTCGGCGATGATCGGCAGGGTGTAGGGGTCCCATTCGAACAGCTTGGTGCCCCGCTTGACCACCGATCCCTCCTTGACGAAGAGCTTCGATCCGTAGCCCACCTTGTGGCTGGCCCGGTCCGCGCCGGTCTCATCCCGCACGATCAGCTTCATGTTCCGGCCGACGACCAGAATCTCGCCTGCGGCGTTTTCCAGCAGCTGCGCGTTCTCCAAGGCGACCGTGCCTTGCTGGCTGGCTTCCAGGAACGACTGCTGGCCGCCCTGCGCGACGCCGCCGATGTGGAAGGTCCGCATGGTCAGCTGCGTGCCGGGTTCGCCGATCGACTGCGCCGCGATGATGCCCACGGCTTCGCCGGTGTTCACCATCGTCCCGCGCGCGAGATCGCGGCCATAGCACATGGCGCAGACGCCCTCTTCCGCCTCGCAGGTCAGCGGCGACCGGATGCGCACCGACTGCACCGCAGCCTCGTCAAGCGCATCGGCCAGGCGTTCGTCGATCAGCTGGCCCTTCCGGACGATCACGTCCTCGGTGCCCGGCCTGACGATGTCGTCCGCCGCCACACGGCCCAGCACGCGTTCGGCGAGCGAGGCGACAACCTCGCCGTCGTTGACCGCCGCTTCCACGGTGATGGCGTTCTCGGTGCCGCAATCGTTCAGTCGCACGATGCAGTCCTGCGCCACGTCCACCAGACGCCGCGTCAGATAACCCGAGTTCGCGGTCTTGAGTGCGGTGTCAGACAGACCCTTGCGCGCGCCGTGGGTCGAGTTGAAGTATTCAAGAACGGTCAGACCTTCCTTGAAGTTCGAGATGATCGGCGTCTCGATGATGTCGCCGTTGGGCTTGGCCATGAGGCCGCGCATTCCGCCCAGCTGCTTCATCTGCGTGACCGAACCCCGCGCACCCGAATGGGCCATCATGTAGACGCTGTTGGGCTCCTTCTCGGCGCCGTTCTCGTCCACCTGCGCGGCCGAGATCGAGGCCATCATGGCCTCGGTCACGCGGTCGTTGCACTTCGACCAGGCGTCGACGACCTTGTTGTACTTTTCGCCCTGGGTGATCAGGCCGTCCATGTACTGCTGTTCGAAATCTTTGACCTGATCGCGCGTCTCCTCGACGATCGGCCACTTGGTTTCCGGGATCAGCATGTCGTCTTTGCCGAAGCTGATGCCGGCCTTGAACGCCTCGCGGAAGCCAAGGCCCATGATCTGGTCGCAGAAGATGACCGATTCCTTCTGGCCGCAATAGCGGTAGACGGTGTCGATGACCTGCTGGACTTCCTTCTTTCGCAGAAGGCGGTTGACCAGTTCGAACGGCGCCTTGGCGTTGAGCGGCAGGAGCGTACCCAGCCGCACGCGGCCCGGCGTGGTTTCGAACCGCTTGACCACTTCGTTGCCTTCGTCGTCGATCTGGGTCATCCGCGCGGTGATCTTGGAATGCAGATGCACCTCGCCCGCGTTCATGGCCTGTTCGACTTCCTCGGCCGAAGCGAAGATCTTGCCTTCCCCCTTCATGCCGCGGCGTTCCAGCGTCAGGTAGTAAAGTCCAAGGATCATGTCCTGCGACGGAACGATGATCGGCGCGCCGTTTGCGGGCGACAGGACGTTGTTCGTCGACATCATCAAGACGCGCGCTTCAAGCTGGGCTTCCAGCGACAGCGGCACGTGCACGGCCATCTGGTCGCCGTCGAAATCGGCGTTGAAGGCCGAACAGACCAGCGGGTGCAGCTGGATCGCCTTGCCTTCGATCAACACGGGTTCGAAGGCTTGGATGCCCAGACGGTGCAGCGTCGGCGCGCGGTTCAGAAGGACCGGGTGTTCGCGGATCACCTCATCGAGGATATCCCAGACTTCCGGGCGTTCCTTTTCGACCAGCTTCTTGGCCTGCTTGACGGTGGACGACAGGCCCTTGGCTTCGAGCCGCGAATAGATGAACGGCTTGAACAGCTCGAGCGCCATCTTCTTCGGCAACCCGCACTGGTGCAGTTTGAGTTCCGGACCGGTCACGATGACCGAGCGGCCCGAGAAGTCGACCCGCTTGCCCAGAAGGTTCTGGCGGAAGCGGCCCTGCTTGCCCTTGAGCATGTCGGACAGCGACTTCAGCGGGCGCTTGTTGGCACCCGTGATGACGCGGCCACGGCGGCCGTTGTCGAAGAGCGCGTCGACCGATTCCTGCAGCATCCGCTTTTCGTTGCGCACGATGATGTCGGGCGCGCGCAGTTCGATCAGGCGCTTGAGGCGGTTGTTGCGGTTGATCACGCGGCGATAGAGATCATTGAGATCCGACGTCGCGAAGCGGCCACCGTCGAGCGGCACCAGCGGGCGCAGTTCCGGCGGGATGACCGGGATCACCGTCATCACCATCCACTCGGGGCGGTTTCCGCTGTCGAGGAAGCTCTCCACGACCTTAAGCCGCTTGATGATCTTCTTGGGCTTGAGTTCGCCGGTCGCTTCCTTGAGTTCCGCGCGCAGCTGCTCTGCCTCGGCTTCAAGGTCGATCTGGGCCAGCATCTTGCGGATCGCTTCGGCACCGATGTCGGCCTCGAACGCGTCCGAACCGAACTGGTCCTGCGCGTCGAGAAATTCCTCCTCCGACAGCATCTGACCATAGCTCAGGTCCGTCAGACCGGGTTCGATCACCACGTAGTTCTCGAAATACAGAACCCGCTCCAGATCGCGCAGCGTCATGTCGAGCATGAGGCCGATCCGGCTCGGCAGCGATTTCAGGAACCAGATATGGGCGACGGGGGCGGCCAGTTCGATATGGCCCATCCGTTCGCGGCGCACCTTCTGCAGCGTGACTTCCACGCCGCATTTCTCGCAGACGACGCCGCGATACTTCATGCGCTTGTACTTGCCGCAGAGGCATTCGTAATCCTTCGTGGGCCCGAAGATGCGGGCGCAGAACAGGCCGTCGCGCTCGGGCTTGAAGGTGCGGTAGTTGATCGTCTCGGGCTTCTTGATCTCGCCGTAGGACCACGAAAGGATGCGTTCCGGCGATGCCAGCGACACGCGGATTTCGTCGAAGACCTTGGGCGGGGTCAGCGGGTTGAACGGGTTGTTCGTCAGTTCCTGGTTCATTTGATTCCTCACAAATCAGAGGGTGCGGGGGAGAAGACGGCCCTGATTTTTCTGCGAAAAATCGGGGCCCGAGAAAATTCGGCGAATTTCCTCACTCTTCCTCCGCATCCAGGAGTTCCATGTTGAGGCCCAGACCGCGGACCTCCTTGACCAGAACGTTGAACGATTCCGGGACGCCTGCCTCGAAATTGTCCTCGCCCTTCACGATCGACTCGTAGACCTTGGTGCGGCCGGCCACGTCGTCCGACTTCACGGTCAGCATTTCCTGCAGCGTGTAGGCGGCGCCGTAAGCTTCGAGCGCCCAGACCTCCATCTCGCCGAAACGCTGGCCGCCGAACTGCGCCTTCCCGCCCAGCGGCTGCTGGGTGACGAGGCTGTAGGGTCCGGTCGAGCGCGCGTGGATCTTGTCGTCGACAAGGTGGTGCAGCTTGAGCAGGTACTTGACCCCCACCGTCACCGGGCGCGCGAACTGCTCGCCCGAGCGGCCGTCGAACAGGACCGACTGGCCGCTGGTATCGAAGCCCGCACGCGTCAGCGCGTCGTTGACATCCGCCTCCTTGGCGCCGTCGAAGACCGGCGTCGCGATCGGCACGCCGCGGGTGACGTTCTGGGCCGCCTCGATCAGGTGATCTTCGTCCATGATCGCGAGACCCTCGGCATAGACGTCGTCGCCATAGGCATGCTTCATCGCCTCGCGCACCGGGGTCAGGTCGCCCGACCGGCGGTATTCGCCCAGCGCCTCGCCCACGCTCTGGCCCAGACCGCGCGCGGCCCAGCCCATGTGGGTTTCAAGGATCTGACCCACGTTCATCCGGCTGGGCACGCCCAGCGGGTTGAGACACAGGTCGACCGGCGTGCCATCGGCAAGGAACGGCATGTCCTCGATCGGGACAACCTTCGACACGACACCCTTGTTGCCGTGACGGCCGGCCATCTTGTCACCCGGCTGCAGCTTGCGCTTCACCGCGACGAAGACCTTTACCATCTTCATCACGCCCGGCGGCAGATCGTCGCCACGGCGGACTTTCTCGACCTTGTCCTCGAAACGGGCGTCGAGCGCGCGCTTCTGCGCTTCGTACTGCTCGTTCAGGGCTTCGACCACCTTGGCGTCGGCCTCTTCGGCCAGCGCCAGTTGCCACCACTGGCCGCGGGTCAGGCTGTCGAGCATGTCCTGATCGACGACCGACCCCGCCTTGATGCCCTTCGGCCCCTTGGCAACAGTCTTGCCAAGGATCAGGCCCTTGAGGCGCGCGTAGATGTTGCGCTCGAGAATGGCGAGTTCGTCATCCCGGTCACGGGCCAGACGTTCGACTTCCTCGCGTTCGATCTGCAGCGCGCGCTCGTCCTTTTCAACCCCGTGGCGGTTGAAGACGCGCACTTCGACGACCGTGCCGTAATCGCCCGGCTTGACCCGCAGCGACGTGTCGCGCACGTCGGATGCCTTTTCCCCGAAGATGGCGCGCAGAAGCTTTTCTTCCGGCGTCATCGGGCTTTCGCCCTTGGGGGTGATCTTGCCCACGAGAATGTCGCCCGGCTCCACGTCGGCGCCGATATAGACGATGCCCGCTTCGTCAAGGTTGCGCAGCGCCTCTTCACCGACGTTCGGGATGTCGCGGGTGATTTCCTCGGGCCCGAGCTTGGTGTCGCGGGCGGCGACTTCGAATTCCTCGATATGGATCGAGGTGAAGACGTCATCCTGTGCGATGCGCTCGGAAATGAGGATCGAGTCCTCGTAGTTGTAGCCGTTCCAAGGCATGAAGGCGACAACCACGTTCTTGCCCAGCGCCAGTTCGCCCAGATCGGTCGACGGACCATCGGCGATGATCTCGCCTTTGTCGACCATCTGGCCCACCTTCACCAGCGGACGCTGGTTGATGCAGGTGTTCTGGTTCGACCGCTGGAACTTTCGCATGCGGTAGATGTCGACGCCGGCGTCGCCGATCTCCACATCCTGGGTCGCCCGGATCACGATGCGCTGTGCATCGACCTGGTCGATGACGCCGGCGCGGCGGGCCTGAATGGCGGCGCCGCTGTCGATGGCGACCTTGCCTTCGATCCCGGTGCCGACCAGCGGCGCCTCGGCCTGCAGCAGCGGCACGGCCTGACGCTGCATGTTCGAACCCATCAGTGCGCGGTTGGCGTCGTCGTTTTCAAGGAACGGGATGAGCGAAGCCGCGACCGACACCAGCTGCTTCGGCGAAACGTCGATCAGATCGACGCTTTCGCGCGGGGCAAGCGTGTAGTCTCCCGACTGGCGGGTCGAGACGAGGTCGTTGACGAAACGGCCCGTGTCATCAAGGCGCGCGTTGGCCTGCGCCACGGTGTGGCGCATTTCCTCGGTCGCCGACATGTAATGGACTTCGTCGGTCACCTGCGCGTCCTTGACGACGCGGTAGGGCGTTTCGATGAAACCATACTTGTTCACCCGCGCGAAGGTGGCGAGCGAGTTGATCAGACCGATGTTCGGGCCTTCCGGCGTCTCGATCGGGCACATCCGGCCGTAATGGGTCGGGTGGACGTCGCGCACTTCGAAGCCCGCGCGTTCGCGGGTCAGACCACCAGGTCCAAGCGCCGAGAGACGACGCTTGTGCGTCACCTCAGAGAGCGGGTTGGTCTGGTCCATGAACTGCGACAGCTGGCTTGAGCCGAAGAATTCGCGCACCGCCGCGGCCGCAGGCTTCGCGTTGATGAGATCCTGCGGCATCACCGTGTCGATCTCGACCGACGACATGCGTTCCTTGATCGCGCGCTCCATCCGCAGCAGGCCGACGCGGTACTGGTTCTCCATCAGTTCGCCGACCGAACGCACCCGGCGGTTGCCAAGATGGTCGATGTCGTCGATCTCGCCCTTGCCGTCGCGCAGCTCCACCAGTGCCTTGATGCAGGCCACGATATCCTCGCGGCGCAAAGTGCGTTTGGTGTCGGGCGCATCGAGCGCGAGGCGCATGTTCATCTTCACCCGGCCCACGGCCGAAAGATCATAGCGTTCGCTGTCGAAGAAGAGCGTGTCGAACAGTGAGCTGGCCGCTTCCACCGTGGGCGGTTCGCCCGGGCGCATCACGCGGTAGATGTCCATAAGCGCGGTTTCCCGGCTCATGTTCTTGTCCGCCGCCATCGTGCTGCGGATGTAGGCACCCACATTGATGTTGTCGATGTCCAGCACGGGGATCTCGGTGATGCCCGCGTCGATCAGGTCCTTCACCGTGCCGCCGGTCAGCGTGCCGTCGCGGTCGTATTCCAGCGTCAGCTCGTCGCCCGCCTCGACATAGATCGCGCCGGTTTCCTCGTTGATGATGTCCTTGGCGACGAACTTGCCCTCGATATGCTTGAAGGGAACCAGCAGGTCCTTGACCTCGCCTTCGTCGATCAGCTTCTTGACCGCGCGCGGCGTGATCTTCTTGCCCGCTTCTGCGATCACTTCGCCGGTCTTGGCGTCGATCAGGTCATAGGTCGGGCGTGTGCCCCGGACACGTTCGGGGAAGAACGGCGTGACCCAGCCCTTGTTCTTCTTAAGCTTGTAGGGAATCGTCCGGTAATAGGCATCCATGATGCCTTCCTGATCCATGCCAAGCGCATAGAGCAGCGTGGTGACCGGGAGCTTGCGGCGACGGTCAATGCGCGAGAAGACGATGTCCTTGGCGTCGAATTCGAAGTCGAGCCACGACCCGCGATAGGGAATGATCCGGCAGGCGAAGAGCAGCTTGCCCGAAGAATGGGTCTTGCCCTTGTCGTGGTCGAAGAACACGCCGGGCGAGCGGTGCATCTGCGACACGATCACGCGTTCGGTTCCGTTCACGATGAACGTGCCGTTCGGCGTCATGAGCGGCATGTCGCCCATGAAGACATCCTGTTCCTTGATGTCCTTCACCGATTTGGCACCGGTATCCTCGTCGATATCGAACACGATCAGGCGCAGCGTCACCTTGAGCGGCGCGGCATAGGTCATGTCGCGCTGCTGGCATTCCTCGACATCGTATTTCGGCTTTTCGAGCTCGTATTTCACGAATTCGAGCACCGACGTCTCGTTGAAATCCTTGATCGGGAAGACCGACTGGAAGACGCCCATGATGCCTTCACCCGCGGTGGGCGCGGGCCCGTCGCCGGAGTTCAGAAACAGGTCGTACGAGGATTTCTGCACCTCGATGAGGTTCGGCATCTCCAGCACTTCGCGGATCTTGCCGTAGTATTTGCGAAGACGTTTCTGGCCGAGGAACGATTGCGCCATGTCAGGTGTCACCTTTCAAGCTTCTCACCGGACGCGCGCCGTCGGGGCCACGGCGCACTGCCCATCCGAGATGATGCGTAGGGGATCCATACCTGGCCCGCGTCCCAATGCAGGCCTCCCGATCCCCGAAAACCGCATCCTGGGAAAGACCCCCCGCGGGGGTCCTTGCCAGGACGGGTTGAGCTGGACCCGGGTTGCCCCGGGCCCAGCCCCGATTTCAGCGCGCGGCCCCGATCTTTCGCAGAAAGATCGCGCCCCGCATCCCGTCAGGCTCAGGCCAGTTCGACCTCGGCACCGGCTGCTTCCAGCTTGGCCTTGATATCGTCGGCTTCCGACTTGGCGATGCCTTCCTTGATCTTGCCACCGGCTTCCACCAGGTCCTTGGCTTCTTTCAGGCCCAGACCGGTAATGGCGCGCACTTCCTTGATCACGTTGATCTTCTGTGCGCCGGCGTTCTTCAGGACGACGTCGAATTCGGTCTTTTCCTCGACGGCAGCCGCGGCATCTCCTGCCGGGGCGGCCATCATCACGGCGCCGCCTGCAGCGGATTCGATGCCGTATTCGTCTTTCAGGATGGTCTTCAGTTCCTGAGCTTGCAGAAGCGTCAGGTTGACGATCTCTTCTGCGAGTTTTTTCAGATCAGCCATGTTCAGGTCTCTTCCGTTCTATCAAGATGTGATCCAACATCGGGCAATCAACCCCGACGCCGGTGACAGCCTCATGCCGCCGCCTTGTCCTCGATCGTGCTGAGGATGGAGGCGATGTTCGAAGCAGGTGCGCCAATGGCCCCGGCGATGTTCGATGCGGGCGCGCCGATGCAACCGACGATCGAGGCAATAAGCTCCTCGCGCGACGGCATTTTCGACACGGCCGCGACACCGTCGCGGTCCAGAACGTTCGCGCCCATGGCCCCGCCCAGGATCTGGAACTTGTCGTTCCCCTTGGCGAAGTCCTCGGCCACCTTGGCTGCTGCCACGGGATCCTCGGAATAGGTCAGAACGGTCATGCCCGTGAGAAGGTTGGCGATGCCAGCGCATGCGCGGCCTTCAAGGGCGATCTTGGCGAGCCTGTTCTTGGCAACCCGAACAGCACCACCCACGTCGCGAGCACGCGCGCGAAGGTCCTGCATCTGGGCAACTGTCATACCGGCGTAGTGGGCAACCACGACGACGCCAGAGCTTTCGAAGATCTGGCCGAGTTCATCGACCACTTTCTCTTTCTGGGCTCTATCCACAGTTTCACTCCAAATTTGGGAGTTTCCCCCCGGCTCAAGTCTGCCGGCCGAAGCCAGCGGTCTGGTCCGTTTAACGGGGCGCTGCCAAAATCGCCCGAGGGCGCAAGCCCACGGTCAATCCGGTTCTCCCGTCTATGGCAGGAAATTAAGCCCCGGAACCGGGGCACCCGCCGTCTCGGACAGGCCAAACCACAAAAGGGACCCGCTAATGCGAATCCCTTTTACGGTATGGACAAGCGGTGCATACTGCCCGGCCGAGGGGATGTCTACCGCCTTTTTAGCTTCCGCGCCGTATACTGCCAGAACCCGCGATGCACGTCGCGGCGGGTCCAACGGGCCATCTCATCTCGGGCATCGGCCTTGATTGCGCCGAGTGGTCGTGGCGAGCCGCGCCGGAGGATCATGCCGATATCGTACTCCGGAAAGACCTCGACCACCTCCATGCCCGCCATCGCCCCCAGCAATTCGAGCGTATAGCGCGAAAAGCCCAGCGTATGGGCCATGTGCAGACAGCCAAAGCCCTTGTGCAGCGCGTTGTTCATGTCGGGCACCTCGATATAGAAAAGCCCGTCTTCCTTCATCCAGCCTTGCACTCTGCGGATGGCATCCAGCGGCGCGATGAGATGTTCAAAGACATGAAAAGTGGTGACCGCGTCCACCGGCGCTGGCACGGAATAATCCTGCCAGCCGCAGTTTTCCACGGCAAGAGCCCTGCGGTCCCGGGCATAGCGGGCATAATCCGCCCCCGGCTCGAACCCGCGGGCATCGAACCCGGCGGCCCGCGCATCTTCGATGAACTCGCCCGATCCGCAGCCGAAATCGACCAGAGCCGCACCGGGCGCCAGATGCCGCGACAGCCGCGCAAGGCGGGGCCCTGCTTCTGCATGGCGCTTGCGGACGTGACGTTCGGACGGGCCGTCATGGGCCCTCTGGTAATCGGCGCGATACGTGCTGGCATAATACCTCGCCAGCTCCGCCTCGGACGGCATGAATTCATGCCGGATCAGCGCACATTCGGCGCATTTCACATGGCTCAGACGCTTGAAACGGCGATCCCAGTCGCTCAGCGGCTCCGTGGCATCGGACCCGCACAGCGGACACGCGATGCGGGAGCCGTCGATGCGGTAGGACGTGAAGGGAAGGTTCTGCACGGGGTTGCCGCTCCTCTGTCACGAACCGGAAGGATCCGGGGCAAGGCAGAACCAAGCGGACCCGAGAAAAAGGGCGGCGCATCCGCGCCGCCCTTTTAACATCATTCGGTCATCGCGCTGTCGACCGAAACGCTCACGCCCGGACCCATGGTCGAGGACAGCGAGACCTTCTTCATGTAGGTCCCCTTGGCGCCCGTCGGCCTTGCGCGGGCCACGGCACCCACGAAGGCGCGGATGTTCTCGGCCAGCTTCTGGTCGTCGAACGACACCTTGCCGACACCGGCATGGATGACGCCCGCCTTCTCGGCCTTGAACTGGACCTCGCCGCCCTTGGCGTTCTTCACCGCCTGAGCGACATCCATCGTCACCGTGCCGACCTTGGGGTTCGGCATCAGGTTGCGCGGGCCCAGAACCTTGCCCAGACGGCCGACGACCGGCATCATGTCGGGGGTGGCGATGCAGCGGTCGAACTCGATCTTGCCGCCCTGGATGATTTCCATCAGGTCCTCGGCGCCCACGATGTCTGCGCCTGCCGCCTTGGCCTCGTCGGCCTTGGCGCCGCGGGCGAAGACGGCGACGCGCACGTCCTTGCCGGTGCCGTTCGGAAGGCCGACGACGCCGCGGACCATCTGGTCCGCATGGCGGGGATCGACGCCCAGGTTCATTGCGATCTCGACGGTTTCGTCGAACTTGGCGCTGGCATTGGCCTTGATCAGGGCCACGGCCTCTTCCACGCTCAGATCGGCCTTGCCGACGAAAGCTTCGCGGGCAGTGCGGGTGCGTTTACCAAGCTTTGCCATCTTACTTCACCTCGATTCCCATGGACCGGGCGCTGCCCAGGATGATCTGCATGGCGCCTTCGATATCGTTGGCGTTGAGATCCTTCATCTTCGTCTCGGCGATCTCGCGCACCTGCGCGACGGTCACCGAGCCAACGGTCGACCGCGACGGCGTCTTCGACCCCGACTGCACCTTTGCTGCCTTCTTCAGGAGATAGGACGCAGGCGGCGTCTTGATCTCCATCGTGAAGGACTTGTCCTGATAATAAGAAATCACGATCGGCAACGGCGCGCCCACTTCCATATCGGCAGTCTTGGCGTTGAACTGTTTGCAGAATTCCATGATGTTGATGCCGCGCTGACCCAGCGCGGGGCCAACGGGGGGCGAAGGGTTTGCCTTGCCGGCGGGGACCTGAAGCTTCAGCTTCCCGATCAGTTTCTTGGCCATGAGCCATCTCCTTTTTCAGCACCCCGGACGGCGCGTCCGCCGGGGCAGGTTTGCCCGTGGTCCGGTGCGGCCACGCGTGGCCGCCGCCTCCCACGTCTTCGGACGCCTGCGCGCCCTTACACGCAGGTCACGAATTCTTCGCGACCTGTGCGTATTCCAGTTCGACCGGCGTCTGACGGCCGAAGATCGACACCATCACCTTCAGGCGCTGGTTGTCGTCGTCCACCTCTTCCACCGTGCCTTCGAAATCCTCGAAGGGGCCATCGGCCACCTTCACGCGTTCCCCGATCTCGAAATGGATCAGGGTGCGCGGGGTCTCTTCGCCTTCCGCGACGCGGCCGAGGATCGCCTCGACCTCGGCGTCGCGCATGGGCATCGGGCGCCCCTGCGTACCAAGAAAGCCCGTGACGCGGTTGATCGAGTTGATCAGGTGATAGCCCCGGTCCGACATGTCCATATGGACCAGCACATACCCGGGCATGAAGCGGCGCTCGGTCGTGACCTTCTTGCCACGACGCACCTCGATCACTTCCTCGGTCGGGACCAGGACCTCGTCGATCTCGTCGGCCAGGTCCTGCTCGGCCGCCTTGGTGCGGATCTGCTCGGCGACCTTCTTCTCGAAGTTCGAGAGCACGCTGACCGAATACCACCGTTTCGCCATGACGCCTGTAGTCCTTCGTTCGTTTCCGCAATAACAAAGCGGCGCGCAACTCGAATCGCAGCGCGCCGTATCGGTTGGGACGCGGGATTACTCCCACAGGCCGCGCGGATCAAGACCCGATCGCAGCCGTCCCGATCAGAAGAGGCTGAGAACCCCCTGCAACCCACTGCGGATCGCCAGATCCACCAGCGCGAAGAAGACGGCCGTCAGCGCCGCCATGATGAAGACCATGACGGTCGTCAGCAGCACCTCGCGCCGCGTCGGCCAGACGACCTTCGCGACTTCCGAACGGACCTGCTGGATGAACTGGATCGGGTTGGTCGAGGCCATGAAGCGTCCTTTGGGAAGGCTGCGGTTTGGCTGCAGATAACCGCAGCCGGAGTCAAGATCAAGTCCGGGGTCAGGCGCGGCGCAACTCGAGCGGGGTGAGGCCGGTCTCGCGCCGGACCATGTGGCCCAGCGCCTCGCCCGAACCGTAGCCATAGCGCCGCGCCACTCTTTCGATCCGGTCGCCGCGCGCGATGTCCTGCCTTGCCAGAGCCAGCCGCCAGCGCCGCAGGTAGGCCTGCGGCGACAGACCGACCGCGTCGCGGAAGACATCCATGAAGCGGCTGCGCGACAGGCCCGCCTCGCGCGCCAGCGCGTCGTTCGTCCAGTCCTCGCCCGGGCGGTCGTGGATCGCGACCAGCGCGCGCGCCAGCCGCGGATCGGCGAGGCCACCGAGCATGCCGCGCGGGACCGCGCCCGTCTCGATCCGCGCGCGCAAGAGGTGCACGAACAGGATCTCGGCAAGCCGCCCCAGCACGGACGCCGCCCCGCAACGCGGCGCCGCCGCCTCGGCGCAGATCAACCCCGCCACGGCGTCCAGATCGCTGGCGGGCGTCAGGGCCTGTTCCAGCGCGTCGGGCAAGGCCTCGGCCAGCGGGCTGTCATCCGTCCCCCAGTCGATCCGCGCCGCGGCAAGGACCGCGCGCCGGTCGCCCCGCGCCGGGCCCGTCGCGCGCGGCGTCAGGCGCAGCACGCGGGCGCCGCCACCCGACAGGATCAGCAGGTGCGCGTCGCCGGGCGCGACCGGCGTCACGCTGAGTGAAAACCGCGCCATCAGGGCGGACAGGCGGTCGAGATCGGCCATGTTCAGGGCTTTCGATCAGAAGATTGAGATTTTTCTTACTCCGATTACGCCTATCTGTCCATCATCACCAGACCGAACAGGAGTTTGCCCCATGCTGACGCCCCGCCAGAAGACCCCGAACCTGACCTTGCCGCTGTTGTCCGGCGGCACCTTCGATCTTGCCACAGACGGCAATGCCCGCGGCACGCTGGTCGTTTTCTACCGCGGCCTGCATTGCCCGCTCTGCATCAAGTATCTCAAGGAACTGGACACCCTCGTGCCCACCTTCACCGATCGCGGTGTGGGGGTCGTTGCGATCAGCAGCGACGATGCCGACCGCACGGCGCAGATGTCCGACCGCGCGGGCGCACAGAATCTTCGCTTTGCGCACAGCCTTCCGCTGGCCACTGCCCGCGACTGGGGTCTCTTCATCTCGACCGGGCGCGGCAAGACCTCGATCGGGATCGAGGAACCGGCGCTCTTTTCGGAACCCGGGCTGTTCCTGATCTCGCCCGACCGGTCGCTCTATTTCTCGTCGGTGCAGACGATGCCCTTCATCAGGCCCGGTTTCGCGGAACTGGTCGGCGCATTGGATTTCGTGATCGAAAAGAACTACCCGGCGCGCGGCGAATACACCGGCGACCTGCCCTCGGCTGCGTGACGGATGGAAGGATTGGCAGGGGCAGAGGGACTCGAACCCACGACCTACGGTTTTGGAGACCGTCGCTCTACCGACTGAGCTATACCCCTATGGCCGAGACGTTCACTAACGACGGCCCCGGATGTTGGCAAGGGGGATTTGAGACCGCTCAGGCCGCCGAACGCGGCGCGGCGTGGCCGGGCCCCTGCACGATGCCCCGGTCGAAAAGGCGCGCGATCTCGCCATCGCTCAGCCGCGCGACATCGCCGAGGATTTCCTCGGTATGCTGACCCAGAAGGGGCGCAGGCGCGGGCGGCGTGCGCGGATGGGCCGAGAACGTCGTGGGCAGCCCTGGCACCGGGAAGCGCCCCAGACCCGGCTGGGTCAGCGCGGTGAACATCGGGTTGTCGGGTGACAGGTCGGGGTCGTTGCGCACCGCTTCGCGCGTGGTGCGGAATTCCGACCAGGTCAGCCCCGCCTTGTTGAAGCTGTCGGCGAAGTCGGCGACGCGGTGCGCCGCGAACCACGGCGCAAGGATCGCGGCGATGTCGTGGCGCAGCGCCCAGCGCGCGCCTTCGTCGCCCAGATCGCGGCCCGTCCGCGCGCCCAGCGCGCGCATCGCGTCAGTCGTGCCCGTCGCATCGACCAGCCCGCGCCACTGGCGGTCGGTCAGCCCGATCACCATGACCCGCCGCCCGTCGGCGCAGACGAAATCCTGACCATAGGCGCCATAGAGCGCATTGCCCGACTTGCCCCGCTCGCCCCCGTTCAGCACCGCGTCGCCGATCATGCCCAGATGTCCGATCGTCGCCGCCGCCACATCCTTGAGCGACAGTTCCACATCCTGCCCGCGCCCGGTGCGCAGCCGGTGGCGTTCCGCCGCCAGAAGCGACGACACGACCAGTTGCCCCGCGATCAGGTCCCATGCGGGCAGCGCGCTGCAGACGGGGTCGTCCGACCCCTCGGGCCCGGTCATCGCGGGAATGCCCAAGGACGGGTTCACCGTGTAATCCACCTGCGGCCGCCCGTGCCGGTCGCCCATCAGCGTGACCATGATCAGGTCATCGCGGAACTGGCGCAGCGTGGGGTAATCCATCCAGCCGCGCACACGCAGATTGGTCAGGAACAGGCCTGCATCCTCGCCCGGGGCGGTGATGATCCGGGTGATCAGCTCGCGCCCCTCCTCCGACTTCATGTCGACGGCGATCGACCTTTTGCCCTTGTTGAGCCCCGCCCAGAACAGGCTCTCGCCCGATGGCGCGAGCGGCCAGCGCCCGGCATCGAGCCCGCCGCCGATCCGGTCGAAGCGGATCACGTCGGCCCCCATCTGCGCAAGCGTCATGCCCGCCAGCGGCACGGCGACAAAGGCCGATCCCTCTACGACGCGCATGCCTTTCAGAATACCGGTCATGCCTCGTCCTCCCAGCAGGCGGTGGCCTGCATGCCCTGATGGCCGCCATGACCATCGGTCGCGGCGGTGCACAGGACCAGACGGTCCTGGAACATGGTTTCGGCCAGAATGCGCATCGTGTGCCCCGCGAACATCGGGTGCACACCCCGGAAGGTGAAGTGATCAGGCGCCCGGCGCATGAAGCGGGTGGCGGCGTCCATGAGCAGCGTCGCCTGCAGCGGCCCGTGCACCACCAGCCCCGGGTAATGTTCGACCTGCGTCGCGTAGGGCAGATCGTAATGGATGCGGTGGGCGTTGAATGTCAGCGCCGAATACCGGAACAGCAGCGTGGGCGGGATATCAATCTTGTCGGCGAGCACCGTGTCGCCCTGCGCGGCGATCTTGCGCGGCGGGGTATAGCTGTCAGGGATCTGCAGATAGACGATGTCCTGCCGCTCTGTGATTGCGCGGCCGTTGCGGCCCGCGATCTCGTGTTCCACGGTGACGAAGACCATCGGCCCGGCCTCGCCGGCCTTCTCGGTCACCTTGCGGATGGTCGAGGTGCGGGTAAGTGGCTCGTCAATATGCAGGGGCGCGTGGAAGGCAAGGCTGCCCCCCGCCCACATACGCCGTTCCAGCCGCACCGGGGGAAGGAAGTCGCCCAGCGGCGGATGGCCGTCACGGCCCAGATCGCCGGTCGGCGTCGTCGGCGGAAAGGCGAACCAGTGCCACAGCGGCGGCATCACGTCGCCGGGGCCAAGCGCGCGGTCAGGCCCGCCCAGCGTTGCCTGCGCCATGGCAGCCAGCTGGGCCGACAACCCACCGGTGCGGGTTTCGACACGGTTTTCCCAGGCCGAGAAGTTGATCTGGTCCATGGGGCCCTCCCTGACGCCACGCGATTGATCAAGGATTGAGCAATTTTGGAAAAAATCAAGAAATTTGAATGGCTTAACGGAATACCACGGCATACCGAACCTTGGTCTCTCGCAAGTGCGGCGGGAAGGGGGCATTGAATCGCAACCCCTTTGTCCCACGGCAATGCAGATGCAGCATGGCCCGGGCAGGCCGATATTTTTCGGCATGCCATTGCACACCCACCCGAAACGCAGGCATGGGCCTGATTGCACCCCGGACAAGGGGCGCTAAAAGGGGGGTGATTCCCCAATGGCGATCCGACGACATGCTCACCAGACTTCGCAAACGCATCGCCGATCATCCCGGGCTGAACGCCCGGATCGAGGACGCGTTCGCCGCCTATGTTCGGCGCATCCACGAAAAGGGCGATTGGGAAAGGCGCGGTTTCGGTCCGATGGAAGACGCTGTCGCCAGCGGCGAGCCGTTGATCGTGGTGCTCTGGCATCAGCGCCTGTTCATGGCGAGTTTCTGCTTTCCCGTCGCCCTCGGGCCGATCACGTCGCTGACCACCTCGGCGCGGGCAGGCAGGCTGGCGGGACAGGTGCAGGCGCGGTTCGGCTTCGACACCATCCCGATGTCGAGCCACAGACGCAATGTCACCCTCTCGCGCGAGGTGCTGCGGCGGATAAAGGCAGGCTCGTCCGTCGGGATCGCAGCGGACGGTCCGGGCGGCCCGCACCGGGTTCTTTCGCCTGTCCCTATCGCCTGGGCGCGGGTGTCGGGGGTGCGGGTCTTCGCCGTGGCGTTTGCCGCCAGCCGCGTCCTGCGCCTGCCCACATGGGACCGGCTGATGCTGCCGCTGCCCGGAACGCGGGGCGTGCTGACTTGCCGGGAATGGACGCAAACCGTCCCCCGCGACGCGGACGAGGCCGAAATGGAACGCCTGCGGCTGAGCCTCGAGGCCACGCTTGACGCGGTGACGGACGAGGCCGACATCGCCATGGGCCGCCGCCCCGACCAGGTGCCTAAACGGCCAAGGGTCTAGGCCGCAACGAAAAAGGCCGCGCCTTGTGGCGCGGCCTTCGCAGTCGGATGCGACCGGTTTACTTCAGGATCTTCGACACCACGCCGGCGCCGACGGTGCGGCCGCCTTCGCGGATGGCGAAGCGCAGGCCGTCTTCCATCGCGATCGGCGCGATCAGTTCGACCGTGAACTTCAGGTTGTCGCCCGGCATCACCATCTCGGTGCCTTCCGGCAGCGTCACCGTCCCCGTCACGTCCGTCGTGCGGAAGTAGAACTGCGGACGGTAGTTCGCGAAGAACGGCGTGTGACGGCCGCCTTCTTCCTTCGTCAGGATATAGGCCTCGGCCTCGAACTGGGTGTGCGGCGTCACCGAACCCGGCTTGCACAGAACCTGCCCGCGCTCAACGCCTTCACGGTCGACACCGCGCAGCAGCGCGCCGATGTTGTCGCCCGCTTCCCCGCGGTCCAGCAGCTTGCGGAACATCTCGACGCCCGTGCAGGTCGACTTCTTCGTCGCGCGGATGCCCACGATCTCGATTTCGTCGCCCACGTTGATCACGCCGCGCTCGACGCGCCCGGTCACAACCGTGCCGCGACCCGAGATCGAGAACACGTCTTCGATCGGCATCAGGAAGGGCTGGTCGATGGCGCGCGCCGGGGTCGGGATGTATTCGTCCACGGCCGCCATCAGCGCGCGGATCGAGCTCTCGCCGATCTCCGGGCGCTCGCCGATCAGCGCCTGATGCGCCGAGCCCTTGACGATCGGAATGTCGTCGCCGGGATATTCGTAGCTCGAGAACAGCTCGCGAAGCTCCATCTCGACCAACTCGACCAGTTCCTCATCGTCGACGAGGTCGATCTTGTTCATGTAGCACACCATGTACGGAATGCCGACCTGACGGCCGAGCAGGATATGCTCACGCGTCTGCGGCATCGGGCCGTCCGACGCCGCGCAGACCAGAATCGCACCGTCCATCTGTGCCGCACCCGTGATCATGTTCTTCACGTAGTCGGCGTGGCCCGGGCAATCCACATGCGCGTAGTGGCGCGCTTCGGTCTCGTATTCCACATGCGCGGTCGAGATCGTGATCCCCCGCGCCTTCTCCTCGGGCGCCGCGTCAATCTGGTCATAGGCCTTGAAGTCGCCGAAATACTTCGTGATCGCCGCCGTCAGCGTCGTCTTGCCGTGGTCAACGTGGCCGATCGTGCCGATGTTCACGTGCGGTTTGTTGCGTTCGAACTTTGCCTTGCCCATCGCTCTTGGCGCCCTTTGTCAAATGGGGTTGCGTCACCCGGTTTCCTCTGCGCGGGCGATGTATTTTGTTCGTTCGGGAAAATCAAGCGCCGGTTGGCCGGGTCGCCCGCACGGGTTTCAACCCTCTTCCGGAGCGGCGGCGGGCACGGCCGCAACCTCTGCGGGCACCTCTTCGGCAGGGGTTTCACGTGGCGCGAACCAGCCCTTTTCCTCGTGCATTTCGGCAAGGAAGCGTTCAAGCCGTGCAGCCGCGTTGACGGACAGGTTCTGCAGCTGCTCTTCGCGGGTGTTGACCATGCCCGACCCTACGATCGCGCCTTCGCCGAAATCCTCGAAGATCACGAGCTGTTCGGGCTCTTCGTTCAGCTTCGTCGCTGCGGAATCGTCCCAGACGGTGACAAGGATGACCAGCGCCGACTTGGGCGTCGCCACCAGCGGCACGCCCGGCGGGGCCAGCGCATAGCCTTCCACCGACACGCCGAGATGATAAAGCTGCGATCCCTCATAGCGCCCCATCCGCTCGGCGAAGGCATTGGTGAGCGAGCTGATCCATTCCTCTTCGGTCGCCTCGCGCGAGATGGGCACCTTCTGCATCTTCGGCGCAACGACGACATTGTGGCCAAGGCGGAATTCGCCCAGATCCTTCAGCGGTGCCTCGGTCACGTCCTGCCGGGCGCAGGCCGCGACTGCCAGTGCGGCGAGAAGGGCAAGGATACGGATCATCGGGACTCCAGCTTCCGGTTTGGCCGGCACCCTAGAGGCTAACCGGGACTGGTGCAAACCTTTGAACGACAGATCGACGGACTATATCAAGCACGATGTTCCGACCCGGGCGGCGATACACATGACCCATCATGACACCATCGCGGCCACACCGGTGCGCGTGCCCCTCGTCACCGAACCCTGGGGCATTCTGCGCAGCCTTCAGGCAGCGCGGAGCAACGTCCTGTCCATCATCCCCGACATCGCCACGCGCCAGCCCATGGTGTCGGGCAAGACCGGCAAGCGCTGGCACATGGTGATGGACCCCGACGCGATCCGGCGAATCGTTCTGGAGAAGGTCGACGATTATCCCAAGTCCATCGTGACGAAGAACCTGCTGCGTCCCGCCATCGGCGAAAGCCTCTTCATCGCCGAAGGGGCCGAATGGCGCTGGCAGAGGCGCACGGCCGCGCCCGTCTTCTCGCACCGCAACGTGATGAACCTTGCGCCCATCATGACGGCGGCGGCCGAACGCAGCGCGGACCGGATCGCGGCGGCGGGGCCGCTGAAGGCGGTCGACCTGTTCGAAGAGATGGTCACCACCACCTTCGACGTGATCTCGGACGTTACCTTCTCGGGGGACGGCTCCTTCGACCGCGACGGCGTCCACACCGCGATAGAAGCCTATATCGACGAGGCGGGGAAGGTGTCGCTGTTCGATATCCTCGGCTTTCCCGACTGGGTGCCGCGGCCCGGGCGGCTTTTGTCCGGCAAGGGCCTGAAGGAGATGAAGCGCGTGGCGGACCAGGCCATCGACGCCCGCGCGGCGCGGGGGGCGAAGGGTGTGCCAGACCTTCTCGACCTGCTGCTGGCGGGTGAGGATCCCGAAACGAAGCGGCGCATGAACACCGCCGAGCTGCGCGACAACCTGCTGACCTTCATCGTCGCGGGGCACGAGACGACGGCGCTGTCTCTGGGCTGGGCGCTTTATCTCTGCGCCTTCGACCCCGCGGTGCAGGACGCGGCGCGGGCCGAGGCACAGTCCGTCCTGACCGGCGGGCGCGCGGCGACCGGCGCGGATGTCGAGCACCTGCCGCTGATCCGGCGCATCATCGACGAGGCCCTGCGCCTCTATCCCCCCGCGGCGATGGTGTCGCGCACGGCGATGGCGGCCGATACCCTGTGCGGGCGCGAGGTGCGCCCCGGCGACACCGTGATCTTGCCGATCTACGCGCTGCACCGACACCATCAGCTGTGGGAGGCACCCGACGCCTTCCGCCCCGACCGGTTCGCGCACCGCAAGGGCATCGACCGCTATGCCTACCTTCCCTTCGGCGACGGCCCGCGCATCTGCATCGGGGCAAGCTTCGCCTTGCAGGAAGCCGTGATCATCCTTGCCACGCTGCTGGCACGCTTCCGCTTCACCCGCGTCCCGGGCCGCGATCCGAAGCCGGTGATGATCCTGACGCTGCGCCCTCAAGGCGGGGTCTGGCTGACGGCCGAGCCTGTCTGATCAGAACGTCCAGGTTTTCGGGAACCCGTGCGGCGCGCGCTTGCCGATGCCCGCGCGCTTGCCCAGCCATTCGGTCAGGTCGGTTTCATGCCGTGTCTTGCCGCCACCCATTTCCCAGCGCAGGCCCTCGGCCCAGTCGAAGGTGGTCAGGTCGCTCAACCCGCCGTCCAGTTCCAGCGCCCCCTGCTTGCCGCGCGCCATGTTGTACTTCTGCAGGCGCACACCCTTGCCGCGCGCCATCTCGGGCAGCTCTTCCAGCGGGAAGACAAGGAACTTGCCGTTCTGCGACACGACCGCGACGTGATTGCCCGACACCGGCCGCACCACGGTCAGCTTTTCGCCGGGGGCAAGGTTCATCACCTGCTTGCCCGCGCGGGTCTGCGCGACCATCTCGTCTTCCGAGACCACAAAGCCATTGCCCGCGTCCGAGGCAACGATCAGTTTCGCGCCCGGTCGGTGAATCATCAGATCGGTGATCCCGGCTTCGTTCGGCAGGTCGATCATCAGGCGCACGGGTTCGCCCATGCCGCGCCCGCCGGGAAGGTTCGCCACCGTCAGCGTGTAGAACCGCCCCGTTGACCCCGCGAGCAGCAGCTTGTCGGTGGTTTCGGCATGGAAGATGAACCGCGGCCCGTCGCCGTCCTTGAACTTCAATTCGCGGCCCAGATCGATATGGCCGGTCATCGCCCGGATCCAGCCCATCTGAGAACAGACGACCGTGATCGGTTCGCGTTCGATCATCGCCTCGATCGGCACGTCTTCGATCTGGCCCGCCTCGCCGAAGCGGGTGCGCCGCGCGCCGCCGGGGTAATCCTTGCCGAAGGTCTTCTTCGTCTCGCGCAGCTGATCGGCGATTTTCGCCCATTGCAGGACTTCGTCCTCGAGCAGGTCCTCGAGGCCCGCGCGCTCCTCCATCAGGGCCGCCTGTTCGCGCAGAAGCTCCATCTCCTCGAGCCTTCGCAAGGACCGCAGGCGCATGTTGAGGATCGACTCGGTCTGAAGGTCGCTGAGCTCCCCTTCGCCCGGACCGGGGGGGACATAATCCTTCTCGGTCATGGCGCGGGGATGGTCCTTCGACCAGTCCTCCCGCATCAGGGCCGCCTTGGGGTCGTCGTCATAGCGGATGATGTCGATCACCCGGTCAAGGTTGAGGAAGGCGACAATCAGCCCTTCCAGCACCTCGAGCCGGTGGTCGAT
Organism: Aestuariivita sp.; assembly: GCA_018401465.1. GTDB lineage: Bacteria > Pseudomonadota > Alphaproteobacteria > Rhodobacterales > Rhodobacteraceae > JAGYKE01. Next base: position 1,173,939 of record JAGYKE010000004.1, on the reverse strand, counting down.
CTTCTCCATCCGGTGGCGCGACCGGCGGATCAGCACCTCGCGCCGGAAATCGAGGAAGGCGCGTAGCACTTCCTTCATCGAACAGACCTTGGGTGTCAGCCCGTCGATCAGCACGTTCATGTTGAGCGCGAATCGCACCTCGAGATCCGAGTTGCGGAACAGCATCCCCATCAGCACATCCGGTTCGACATTGCGCGACCGCGGTTCAAGCACGACGCGCACGTCCTCGGCGCTTTCGTCCCTGACATCGGCCAGAAGCGGCACCTTCCGGGTCTGGATGATTTCCGCCAGCTTCTCGATAAGCTTGGACTTCTGCACCTGATAGGGGATTTCGGTGACCACGATCTGCCACTGGCCGCGGCCCAGATCCTCGACTTCCCATGTCGCGCGCAGCCGGATGCTGCCGCGCCCGGTGCGATAGGCCTGCGCCAGCGTCGCGCGGTCTTCAACGATGACGCCGCCGGTGGGGAAATCCGGGCCGGGCACGAAGTTCAGAAGCGTGTCATCGTCCGCATCGGGCTTCTTGATCAGATGCAGGCAGGCGTCACACAGTTCCGCGATGTTGTGGGGCGGGATGTTCGTGGCCATCCCCACCGCGATGCCCGAAGCCCCGTTCGCCAGAAGGTTGGGGAAAGTCGCAGGCAAGACCGACGGTTCGGTCAGGCGGCCGTCATAGTTGTCGCGGAAGTCGACTGCGTTTTCGTCCAGACCTTCCAGCAGCGCCTCGGCCACGATGGTCATCCGGGCTTCAGTGTAGCGGCTGGCGGCGGGGTTGTCGCCGTCGATGTTGCCGAAATTGCCCTGCCCGTCCACCAGCGGGTAGCGGACGTTGAAATCCTGCGCGAGCCGCGCCATCGCGTCGTAGATCGCGACGTCGCCATGGGGGTGGAAATCGCCCATCGTGTCGCCGCTGATCTTGGCCGATTTCAGGAACCGCCCGCCCGCGTTCAGCCGCAGGCGGCTCATCGCGTAGATGATGCGGCGGTGAACCGGCTTCAGACCGTCGCGCGCATCGGGCAGCGCGCGGTGCATGATCGTGGACAGCGCATAGGTCAGATACCGCTCACCAATGGCGCGGCGCAGCGGTTCGGCCACTTCCGAGGGGTTGATGTTGGAGTCGTCCGTCAGATCGGTCATAGATGCTGTGATACGCGGGCCTGCGCGGCGCGGCAAGCGGCGTGGTCGCTGGGTCACGCCCCGCGCCGCTTGCGCCCATGGATGCAGTTTTTCGGGTGAAGGGGCGCATCGAATCGCCTTTTCTGCTAACCTGTGCTGCGCGGCCCCGCTGCCATGAGGGTCGCACAGGTTCTGGAATGGTTTCCCTGGGGGGATGTTTTGAAGAAGTTCATTCTGCTGACCTTTGTTTTTCTCGGCTGGGCTTTCTATGAGGAAAGCGGCGGCTCCGACTTCGTGCCGCGCAAGGCCGACCTGATGGCGGCCGCGGCCGAAGCCCGCGCCACGGCGCAAGCCGAGCGCGCCTTGGCCCAAGCCGCCAAACCCGCGACGCCGCCCATCGCCGTGCCCGTCGAGGTGGCGCTGGCCGTTAAAGACGTGACCGTCGCGCCACGCAGCGATCCCGTGCCGGTCGCAGAGGTCGTGGCGGCCGACAGCCCGCCCGAAGTCACGCTCGTCTCGCTGGAACAGAGCGGCACACTCTTCGCGCGACCCCTGCAACAGCTTGGAGATGAGGGCGCCGACCCGGCAGTCCCAGCCGTCTTCCTGCAACCCCGTCCGGCCGACATGCGCTTGGTCACCGGCGACCGCGTGAACATGCGCAGCGGCCCGGGCACCAGCTTCGGCGTCATGGGCAGCCTTGTGCGCGGGGACGAAGTCGAGGTCATCGCCGACGATGGGATCGGCTGGGTCAAGCTGCGCACAGAAGACGGGATCGTCGGCTGGATGGCCGATTTCCTGCTTGGTCCGTCTTCGGGCTGATTGCCAACCGGCCCTGTCCGCGCCATCTAGTGTCGCATCCCCGGCGGAGCGCGCGACATGACCCAGAAGACGATCCTGATCACCGGCTGTTCCTCCGGCATCGGCGAGGATGCGGCCCGCGCGCTGAAAGCGCGCGGCTGGCGCGTCTTTGCCTCCTGCCGCAAACCCGAAGACTGCGCGCGGCTGATCGGCGAAGGCTTCGAGGCCCCGCGCATCGACTACCGAGACGAAGGCACAATCCGCGACGGTCTGGGCGAAGTCCTCGAGGCCACGGGCGGACAGCTTGACGCGCTGTTCAACAACGGCGCGCACGGCTTTTTCGGCGCGGCCGAGGATCTGCCGACCGAAGGCCTGCGCGAAATCTTCGAAGCGAACTTCTTCGGCTGGCACGACCTGACGCGGCAGGTGATCCCGGTCATGCGCCGTCAGGGGCAGGGGCGCATCCTGCAATGTTCGTCCGCTCTGGGCTTCACCTATATCCCGTGGCGCGCGGCCTATGCCGCGACCAAGCGCGCGCTCGAGGCGATGTCGGACACGATGCGGGTGGAACTGCGCGGCACCGGCATCCATGTCGTGCTGATCCAGCCGGGGCCGATCACGACCATGTTCCGCGTCAAGGGCATTCCCTTCTTCGAACGCTGGATCGATTGGGAAAATTCGCCCCGCCGGGCCGATTACGAGAATGGCCTGCTCAAACGGCTCTATAATGGCACCGGACGGAAGGATACTTTCGAACTGCCGCCCTCGGCGGTGTCGGCGCAGGTGATCCGCGCGCTGGAAAGCCCGCGCCCCCGGGCGCGCTACCGCATAACCGGCGCGACCCATATCGCCGCGATCCTGCACCGCACCCTGCCGGACCGCGCCCTTGACGCGATATCTGCGCGAATCTGACGCGACCCTTCGCTTTTCGTCAAAGCTCCGCTAGATCGACACCCTGACCCAAGCGAACGAGAGTGATATGGCCGACAATCCCCTGTTCCTGATGATCCTGCTGGCGATGGCGGCGGTCGTCGTCATCCTGATGCTGGGCATCGGCAGTTTCGCCAAAGGGGGCGAGACCAACAAGAAATACGGCAACAAGATGATGCGCTGGCGTCTGGCCGCGCAGTTCGTCGCGGTCCTGATGATCGCGGCCTTCATGTTTTTCGGGTTTGGAGAATAAGCCATGGTCGTTCTGAACCGGATCTATACCAAGACGGGCGATGCGGGCGAAACGGCGCTGGGCAACGGCGCGCGGGTGGCAAAGCACGCGATGCGGGTGACCGCCTATGGTACGGTCGATGAACTCAATTCCTTTCTGGGCGTCGCCCGGCTGGATGCCGAAGGCGCGATCGACGCGCAGCTTGCCGCGATCCAGAACGATCTCTTCGATCTCGGCGCCGATCTGTGCCGTCCCGACATGGAAAAGGACGCGGAGTCCGAATACCCCCCCTTGAGGATGATCGCCGCGCAGGTCGCGCGGCTCGAATCCGAGATCGACGTGATGAACACCCATCTGCAACCGCTGCGCAGCTTCATCCTGCCCGGCGGGTCGCGGCTGTCGGCGGCGCTCCATGTCTGCCGCACCGTCGCGCGGCGCGCCGAACGCGAAGCGGTCGAACTTGCCACGATGGAAGCCGTGAACGACGAGGCGGTCAAATACCTCAACCGGCTGAGCGACTGGTTCTTCGTCGCCGCCCGCATGGCCAACGACGAAGGCCGCGCCGATGTGCTCTGGATTCCGGGGGCGAACCGGTAAGCCGCCACCGCTTGACGTAAACAGCCGTCGCGTCAATTACGCGACGTCCCCGCGCCGAAACGTGACGGTTTTGATCTGTTTCCGCGCCCCCTGCCCCGGTATCAAACCCCGGAGCCAAATCTGAGCCCGAGTCGTTTGCCGCGTCCGGGCGGGAATGAGGAGAAAGACGCAGATGAAGGTATTGGTGCCTGTCAAACGCGTGATCGACTACAACGTGAAGGTCCGCGTCAAGGCGGACGGATCGGGTGTCGATCTCGCCAACGTCAAGATGTCGATGAACCCCTTCGACGAAATCGCCATCGAAGAGGCGATCCGCCTGAAAGAGGCCGGGAAAGCCGAAGAGGTTATCGCCGTGTCGATCGGCGTGAAGCAGGCCCAGGAAACCCTGCGCACCGCGCTTGCCATGGGGGCCGACCGCGCCATCCTCGTCGTGGCCTCCGATGACGTGCATCAGGACATCGAACCGCTGGCCGTCGCCAAGATCCTGGCCGCCGTCGTCAAGGAAGAACAGCCCGGCCTCGTCCTCTGCGGCAAGCAGGCGATCGACAACGACATGAACGCGACGGGTCAGATGCTGTCGGCGCTGCTGGGCTGGTCGCAGGCGACCTTCGCGTCGGAAGTGGGCGTCGAAGGCGATCACGCCGTGGTCACCCGCGAAGTGGACGGCGGCCTGCAGACCATCAAGGTCAAGATGCCGACCATCATCTCGGTCGACCTGCGCCTGAACGAACCGCGCTATGCCTCGCTGCCCAACATCATGAAGGCGAAGAAGAAGCCTCTCGATGAAAAGACGGCGGCCGATTACGGCGTCGATGTCACGCCGCGGCTGTCGGTGGTGAAGACAACCGAACCGGCGGCGCGCGCCGCCGGGATCAAGGTGGGTTCGGTCGACGAACTCGTGTCGAAACTCAAGGAAGCGGGGCTCGTGTGATGGCTGTTCTGTTGCTGGCTGAAATCAACGACGGCGTCCTGTCGATGGACGCAACCGCCAAGGCCGTCACCGCGGCCAAGGCTCTGGGCGACGTGACCGTTCTGGCCGTGGGGGCGAAAGCTGCCGACGCCGCCAAGGAAGCGGCCACCATTCAGGGCGTCTCCAAGGTCCTCGTGGCCGAGGATGCGCTGTATGGCAAGCGTCTGGCGGAACCCGCCGCGGCGCTGATCGCGTCGATGGCGGGCGGATACGAACATATCATCGCCCCCGCCACCAGCGACGCCAAGAACATCCTGCCGCGCGTCGCCGCGCTGCTGGACGTCATGGTGATCTCGGATGCGACCGCGGTGATCGACGCGTCCACCTTCGAACGCCCGATCTATGCGGGCAACGCGATCCAGACGGTCAAGTCGTCGGATGCCAAGAAGGTCATCACCTTCCGCACCGCGACCTTCGACGCCGCACCTGCGGGCGGATCGGCTCCGGTCGAGGCCATCGGCGCGGGCGATAACCCGGCCCTGTCCGAATGGATCGAGGACAAGGTCGCCGCCAGCGACCGCCCCGAGCTGACCAGCGCAGGCATCGTCGTGTCCGGCGGCCGCGGCGTGGGCTCGAAAGAGCAGTTCGAGATCATCGAGAAACTGGCCGACAAGCTGAACGCCGCCGTCGGCGCCAGCCGCGCCGCGGTCGATTCGGGCTATGCACCGAACGACTGGCAGGTGGGCCAGACCGGCAAGGTGGTCGCCCCCGATCTTTACATCGCGGTCGGCATCTCGGGCGCGATCCAGCATCTGGCGGGGATGAAGGATTCGAAGATCATCGTCGCCATCAACAAGGATGAAGAGGCCCCGATCTTTCAGGTCGCCGATTTCGGCCTCGTCGCAGACCTCTTCTCGGCGGTGCCGGAACTGACAGACAAGCTTGGCTGATCCAAAGCCACGGCTTTGACAAGGCCCGCCCCTTCGGCGGGCCTTTTTCATGCGCGTAGAAGCGGGCCCAAAGCCTCGGCCAGCGCCCCGGCGATGTCGCGATGCGCCGCCAGCGACAGCATCCGCCGGGCCGCGGGAATCTCCAGCTCCGGCACGATCATGCCTTCCAGATCATCGCCCGCACGGATCAGCGGCACCTCGACCACCTGCGCGACGCGGTCCGACAGATCGTCGATCATGTCGGCACCGATGAAGCCCGCCTCGCGCAGCGGATGGCTCACCGCATCTTCGCGCAGCCACAGGACCGCGACAGGGCAGGCCAGATCGCGCAGCAGAAGCCGCATGCGCGCCGACCAGGCCGCGCGCAACTCGTCGCGCACCAGCGCATAGCGGTCGGGCGACACCATGGCGAGCGTGGACAGCATGTGTCGGGTAAAGCTGAAATCGGTGAAGTCCACCTCGCGGAACAATGCGGACAATGCGGGCGACGGCCCGAGGAACCGGTCGTTGCGCCGCCGATGGACGCGGTAATAGCGGTTCGACAGCGCCTGCGCGCCCGTCGCCTGCACCACCGTCACCCGCGCCGCCCCGGCCAGAGCCAGAATCTGCGGCGCATGCAGAAACGCGTCGAGCCCCCCGTTCATCACGCCGAGGTTCAGGACCGGCAGACCGAGACGGTCCTCCAGCAAGTCGGGAAAGGGACGGGCCACATATTTCCCGTACACCTCGGACCCGCCGAGAATGGCAACATAGGCGCCTGGCTCCACCTGACGCTGCGGGCCGCGGAACCACAGCCGCCGCGTTCCGTAATTGCAGGACTGATAATCGAGCGCCTTGGCGCCCGGCACATCGTATCGCATTGGTTCTCACCCCTGAATCTCACCCTCAGGCAGATTCGCTGCCAAGCCTTTCCAATCCGCTAATGGCAGCATTCGAGACAAGTTTTCCCGGCCTGCGCCCCTTGCTGTTAGACCCCGCACGGGCCTATCGTGCGTCAGCAGCAAGACAGGACAGGCAGATGGACATTCGCACGGTGGGCGTCGTGGGCGCGGGCCAGATGGGCAACGGGATCGCCCATGTGATGGCGTTGGCCGGGTATGACGTGCTGATGACCGACATCAGCGAAGACGCGCTGCGCCGCGCGCTCGACCTGATCGAGGGAAATCTGATGCGCCAGGCCTCGCGCGGGAAGATCTCCGAGGCCGACGCCAAAGCCGCGATCGGGCGCATCAGCACGACACTCAAGCTGAGCGATCTGGGACAGACCGACCTTGTCATCGAGGCCGCGACTGAACGCGAAAGCGTCAAGCAGGCAATCTTCGACGACCTTCTGCCGCACCTCAAGCCCGATACGATCCTCACCTCGAACACCTCGTCCATCTCGATCACGCGGCTGGCTTCGCGCACCGACCGGCCCGAGAAATTCATGGGCTTCCACTTCATGAACCCCGTGCCGGTGATGCAACTGGTCGAGCTGATCCGCGGGATCGCGACGGATGAGGCCACCTATCAGACCTGCCGCGGCGTCGTCGATCGGCTGGGCAAGACTGCCGCCAGCGCCGAGGATTTCCCCGCCTTCATCGTCAACCGCATCCTGATGCCGATGATCAACGAAGCGGTCTACACCCTGTATGAAGGGGTCGGATCGGTGGATTCCATCGACAAGGCGATGAAGCTGGGCACCAATCACCCGATGGGGCCGCTGGAGCTGGCGGATTTCATCGGGCTCGACACCTGTCTCGCCATCATGAACGTGCTGCATGACGGGCTGGCCGACACGAAATACCGGCCCTGCCCGCTTCTGACCAAGTATGTCGAGGCGGGGTGGCTGGGCCGCAAGACGCAACGCGGCTTCTACGATTACCGGGGCGAGATGCCGGTTCCCACCCGCTGAGGCGGAAAGTTACAAACTTTCCGGGCCGATTTCTTTGAAAGAAATCGGGCGCCTACCCGCCCGTCCGGCCCAGAGCAAGGGTGTGGTCCCGAAGCCAAGCCATGAAGCCGCGCGGGTCGGTTTCGAGCCGCGCCATCTGGTCTTCGCTCAGCGCCGGCCCGATGAGCGGCGCCTGCGGCCGGTTGCAGGACCGCACGATTTCATGCAGCAGCAGCCCCTGACGCAGCACGGGCGACAGCTTGTTCGCGATCTGGTAGGCGCGCGAATTGTGCCCGGGGAAATAGATCGGCACGACGCGCGCGCCCGACCGGCGGATCATCTTGGCGGTGAAGACGTTCCATTCGCGTTCCTGCGCAGGCCCGAACCAGGTGTCCGACGACATTACCACACCCGACGGGAACAGCGCGACGACACCGCCTTCGCCCAGATGATCCATGGCGCGGCCGCGCATCTCGACCATCTTGCGCTGGGCGTCGGGGTCATGCGGGAAAGGCACCGGGATCATGAAAGAGGTCGCGGCCTCGTCCAGCCCGGTCAGCACCGACCGTGTCAGGATGCGGTAATCGGTGCGCACCCGGCCGATCAGTTCGGCCAGGATCATGCCATCCACCATGCCATGGGGGTGGTTCGCCACCACGACGACGGGGCCTTCGGTCGGGATATGGGCCAGCTGGTCTTCGGGCGTCAGAAGATCGATGCCCATCACGTTCAGCGCGCCCCGCCAGAACCGCTGGCCCCGGTAATTCGCGTTCTGCTTCTCGAACCGGTTGACCATGCGCAGGATGGTCAGCTTGCCGGTCAACCATTCCATCGTCTTGATGGTCAGCGCGGTCGCGCGGTTGTCGAAGCTGTTGGCATAGGTCAATGCACGCCGATCATAGATCTCGACGGTCGCGGTGTCCCGCGCGGGCGCAGCCCGCCTTGCCCTGTTTTGCGCCGTGTCTACCACTGCGCTCCTCCCGCCTGCGCTGCCCCGTGGCGCCTGCACCCGGTCACCGGTCTTCGCCAAACCTGTCGGCGACCAACGCCTCGAGCGCATCTGCCAGCGCCTCAGCATCGGGTCCCGACGTGTCCACGTCAATACTCGTGCCCTTGGACGCCGCCAGCATCAGCAGTCCCATAATACTGTCGCCCGAGGCAGACAAGCCGTCGCGCGACACTTCGGCGATGGCGTCGAAGGCTTCGACCACCTCGACCAGCTTGGCCGAGGCGCGGGCATGCAGGCCCTTTTCATTCACGATCTTCAGGGTGCGATGCGCCATCTTCCGTCCGGTCTGTCCTCTTGTCCCGTCTGCGCGGGCGCTCTGGCCCGACCTAATGGCCGACGTTCTGGCTGTCTATGTATTTCTTGCCCGCCTCGAGCGCCGCGCGCACCGCTTCGGGCACGGTCTTGTGGCGGCTTTTCGCCAGCTTGATCAGCATCGGCAGGTTGGCGCCATAAACGATGCGCCGGTTGTCCGGCACGCAGGCCCGCAGGCTGAGATTCGACGGCGATCCGCCAAACAGATCGGTCACCACCACCACCCCGTCACCGGTATCCACATCATCGGCGGCAGCGCAGATTTCCAGCTGCTTGGCGGCGCGGTCATGGTCGGGTTCGATTGAAACGGCACGGAACCCGGTCTGGCGACCCACCACATGCTCCACGGCGGCCAGGTATTCCTGGGCCAGACCCCCATGGGCAACGATGACGATCCCGATCACTCCCGCCCCTCTTACCCGTTGTGGCGCCGTTCGAGTTCCCGGTGCCTTATTGACACCTGGTAGCCATCCTGCGCGAGCGCAGCGCCCAGCGCCTCGGTCAGCGCGACCGACCGGTGTTGCCCGCCGGTGCAGCCAAAGGCGATGGACAGGTGCGCCTTGCCCTCTTCGACATAGGCGGGAAGCAGCAGGCGCGTCAGGTCAAGAACCCTTTCGAAAAATGGTGCGTACCGGGGATCGGCGGCGACATGGCCCTGCACCCGGTTGTTGCGGCCATCTAGGGCACGCAGATCGGCCTGCCAGTAGGGATTGGCAAGAAAGCGGCAGTCGAAGATCATGTCGAGCCCGCGCGGCAACCCCCGCTTGTAGGAAAACGACTGGACCGAAACGGCCAGCGCGCGGCCTTCGCCGGGGGCGTAAAGCGTCTCGATCTCGGCGCGCAACTGGTGGACGTTGAGATCGGACGTGTCGATCAGCGTGTCGGCGCGGGCGCGGATCGGGTGCAGGAGGTCGAGTTCCCGGTCCACCCCCAGTGCCGGGCTTTCCGCCGGGGCCATCGGGTGGCGTCGGCGCGTTTCCGAAAACCGCTGTACAAGAAGGTCGGCCCGGCAGTCGAGATAAAGCACCGACAGCCCCGCATCGTCATCCGCGGACAGACGGTCGATCACCTCGATCAGGGCGGCGACCGAAAAGTCGCGGTTGCGCGTGTCGATGCCAAGCGCCATCGGGCGGCCACCCTGCGTCGCCTCCTCCATCAGACGGGGCAGCAGCCGCAGCGGCAGGTTGTCGATCGCCTCAAAGCCCAGATCTTCCAGCACATGGATCGCGGTCGACCGTCCCGCCCCCGAAGGACCGGTGACAAGCACCGTGCGCGGGCCTGTGTGCTGCCGGGCCCCGGTCATGTGGCCTCTCCCTGGTCGCATCTGAGATATTGCAGAATCGCCGCTGCAAAGTGGGGGCCATTGATGCTGTGGAAAAGGGGGAGGTCGATACCCAGAAGGGATGTTTTTCGCACCTGCGGCATACGGTCGCCCGCAACCCGGTCAAGATCGACGACAAGCGCGACCGCGGCCTGCCCCCGGGGCACCGCGCGCAAGATGCCCATGCCGCGCGCCTCGATCAGGCCGGCAATGGCGGCGGGCGCCCGGACGATCACGCGACCGCCTTCGGCGCGCAGTTCCGTCCGGTCGTCGGCGACAAGCTCCGCGCCATGGGCCATCAGCTGCAGGCCAAGCGCGGACTTGCCCGCACCCGACGCCCCACGGATGAGAACGGCACGCGGCCCGAGCGCAACGGCTGTCGCATGTATCAGAAGCGGAGCGTCATCCCCCACACCCGGCCTCTCAGACCGGCAGACCGACCACGAATCGCGCGCCGAGCGGTTCGGACGTGATGTCGGCCGAAGTGGGGCGGATGTTCTCGGCCCAGATCACGCCGCCATGCGCCTCGACGATCTGCTTGGAGATGGCCAGACCGAGGCCCGAGTTGTTACCGAAATGCGCCTCGGGGCGCTGCGAATAGAAGCGCTTGAAGATCTTGGTCAGCGCCTCTTCGGGGATGCCCGGCCCGGTATCCTCGACCACGACGAGGATGCGGTTCTCGCGCTTGCGGGCCCAGACGCGGATCGCATCTCCATCCTCGCAGAAGGAAATCGCGTTGGTGATCAGGTTTACGAAGACCTGCGCCAGCCGCGCCTCGAGCCCGGTCATCAGGATCGGCAGATCCGGCATGTCGGTGATATAGTCGATACCCTTCGACCGCGCATCCTCGCCCAGATACTGGTTGAGGTTCTCGATCATCTGGAGAAGGTCGAATTCCTCCTCCTCCTCCTTCACCAGCTCGCTGTCGAGCCGCGAGGCGTTCGAGATGTCGCTCACCAGCCGGTCAAGGCGGCGCACGTCATGGTCGATCACGTCAAGCAGCTTGTCGCGCTGATCCTCACGCTTGACCATGCGCAGCGTGCCGACCGCACTGCGCAGGGACGCCAGCGGGTTCTTGATCTCGTGCGCGACGTCGGCGGCGAATTGTTCGTTCGATTCGATCCGGTTGTAGAGCGCCGAGACCATGCCTCTCAGCGCCCCCGACAGGCGCCCGATCTCGTCGGGGCGGGCGGTCAGGTCGGGGATGCGGATGCGGCTGGGGCGTTTCTTGCCGCTGTCGCGGTCGCGACCCAGTTCCGCCGCCTCGGCCAGATCGGCCAGCGGGTTGGTGATGGTCGACGCCAACGCAAGGCTGAGAACAACCGACACAACCGTTGCGATGATGAACATCTGCAGCATGCGTTCGCGTTCGGCCCGCAGCATCGCGTCGATCTCGCCCGAGGCGCTGATGGCGACGACGACGCCCAGAATCGCGCCGTTGCGTTCGATCGGGCTGGTCGCGGCGAAGACGCGCCCCCCATCGGCCTGCAGGCCGCGGCGCAGCTGTGCGCCGCTCTCGACCGTGGGGGCGACAAGGGCCGCGACCTGGTCCACGACCGGAGGCGGCGGTGCCGTCTGCGGAGAGACGACCGACGACACGCCGGACCACAGCCACATCAGCGCGTCGGTTATATGCTTCGGCCCGGGCGACGGCGTGACAATCGCGTCGATCATTGGACCAAAGCCCGCGCCCATCACGTCTGCGACAAGCGTGCCCTGCGCATCGAAGATGAACACCTCGGTTCCCGCACGCAACCGCAGGGCGGCGACGGTGGCTTCGACATCGATACCATCGCCGGTGGCCAGGCTGACCGGCGCGCCCGCGGGCAGGCCGGCCTCGATCACGTCGGAGATGAGCGCGGCATCGGACACGAGCGAACCGACACGCTGCACAACGAACCCGTCGCGCGATGCGGTCAGCCACAGCATGCCCGCCGCCAGCACGTTCAACGCGATCAGGTTGAACATGACGATCTTGCGCGTCAGCGGCGATGACCGCCAAGACAGCAGCCGGCGCCTTGCGCGGCTGTCCTGCATTTCCTTCTCGACCATGCCTTCGGGCGCGACCCAGTCATCGCCCAGAACGACGTCGCCTCGGGGGTCGGAACGGGGGGGACTCGTGTCGCGCAACTTCAACCTTCCGGAAGGCCTGTCAGGGCGAGGGCGTCATTCTTCGTTGTAGCGGTACCCGATGCCGTAGAGCGTTTCGATGGCCGAGAATTCCTCGTCCACGCTGCGCATCTTCTTGCGCAGGCGCTTGATGTGGCTGTCGATGGTGCGGTCGTCGACATAGACCTGATCGTCATAGGCGACGTCCATCAGCTGGTCGCGGCTTTTCACGAAGCCCGGGCGCTGTGCCAGCGCCTGCAGCAGCAAGAATTCCGTCACTGTCAGCGACACGTCCTGCCCCTTCCACGTCACGGAATGGCGCAGCGGGTCCATGCGGAGATTGCCGCGTTCAATCACCTTGGTTTCGGGCGTGTCGCCGATCAGATCGCCGTTCACCGCCTCCTGCCGCCGCAGAAGCGCGCGGATGCGTTCGACCAGCAGACGCTGCGAGAAGGGCTTCTTCACATAATCGTCCGCGCCCATGCGCAGGCCCAGAACCTCGTCGATCTCGTCATCCTTCGAGGTGAGGAAGATCACCGGCATCGTCGTCTTCTGGCGCAGCCGCTGCAGCAGGTCCATCCCGTCCATGCGCGGCATCTTGATGTCGAGAACGGCCATATCCGGCAGTTTCTTGTTGAACGCGTCCAGCGCCGCCTGACCATCATTGTAGGTCTCGACCTCGAACCCTTCGGCTTCGAGTGTCATGGAAACGGACGTCAGAATATTCCTGTCGTCATCGACAAGTGCAATCTTTGACATGGGGTTAGCCCTTATACTGCTCGTTGTACCTGCATTTTTTTCGCATTCATCGCTGTTTTGGCCTTCCGAATCAATCCTTAACTGCGGTCCGGGCCTGTCAATGGTGTCGATTGGGACACAATTTCCCTAACAAAGCCTCTATCCGGCAGGTTGTCGCCCAAGGTCGGCGCCTGATTGCGCTAACCCCGAAATTGGTGGCGCTAACTGCATGGAAGCGACCTGTTCACTCCTCGAAACCTCGTGTTATGAGCGCGCCACCCGCCGCCCCCTCGGGATCCATGCGGCCGTCACAGGAGACCGACAGACATGACCACAGGACGGGTGAACCCGCGGTTCCGGCTTGAAGATCAGGGCATCACCGGGCTTGGCCAGGTGCATTACAACCTCATGGAACCGGCGCTTGTGGAAACCGCGATCCAGCGCGGTGAAGGCACGCTCGGCCGGGGCGGCGCGCTGCTGGTCACCACGGGCAAGTTCACGGGCCGGTCGCCCAAGGACAAGCATGTCGTGAAGACCGACAGCGTCGCCGACAAGATCTGGTGGGACAACAATGCCGCCATGTCGGCGCAAGGCTTCGACGCGCTTCATGCCGACATGCTCGATCACATGAAGGGCCGTGACTATTTCGTGCAGGACCTGATCGGCGGCGCCGATCCCGCGCATGCGATCAACGTGCGCATGGTCACCGAACTGGCTTGGCATTCGCTGTTCATCCGCCACCTTCTGCGCCGCCCCGACCGCGCGGAACTCGATGACTTCACCGCCGATTTCACGATCATCAACTGCCCCAGCTTCAAGGCCGACCCGAAGAAGCACGACTGCCGTTCGGAAACCGTCATCGCGATGAATTTCGACCGCAAGCTGATCCTGATCGGCGGCACAGAATACGCGGGCGAGAACAAGAAATCGGTCTTCACGCTGCTGAACTACCTGCTGCCGGAAAAGGGCATCATGCCGATGCATTGCTCGGCCAACCACGCGCCGGGCAACCCGGTCGACACCGCCGTCTTCTTCGGCCTGTCGGGCACCGGCAAGACGACACTGTCGGCCGATCCCGAACGCGTGCTGATCGGCGACGACGAGCACGGCTGGTCGGATCGCGGCACCTTCAACTTCGAAGGCGGCTGCTATGCCAAGACCATCTCGCTGAGCGAAGAGGCCGAGCCCGAGATCTATGCCACCACGACCAAGTTCGGCACGATCATCGAGAACATGATCTTCGACCCCGAGACGTTCGAGCTCGACTTCGAGGATGACAGCCTGACGGCGAACATGCGCTGCGCCTATCCGCTCGAATACATCTCGAACGCGTCGGCCACGGCGCTGGGCGGGCACCCCAAGAACATCATCATGCTGACCTGCGACGCCTTCGGCGTGCTGCCCCCCATCGCGCGGCTGACGCCGGCCCAGGCGATGTATCACTTCCTGTCGGGATTCACCGCCAAGGTGGCGGGCACCGAACGCGGCGTCACCGAACCCCAGCCCACCTTCTCGACCTGCTTCGGCGCCCCCTTCATGCCGCGCCGTCCCGAGGTCTACGGCAACCTCCTGCGCGAAAAGATCGCCCAGCACGGCGCGACCTGCTGGCTGGTCAACACCGGTTGGACCGGCGGCGCCTACGGCACGGGCAACCGCATGCCGATCAAGGCGACGCGCGCGCTCTTGACCGCAGCGCTCGACGGCACGCTGGCCGAGGCCGAATACCGCAAGGACGCCAATTTCGGCTTCGAGGTCCCGAAATCCGTGCCGGGTGTGCCGGAACTCCTGCTCGAACCGCGGCGCACGTGGGACGACAAGGCGGCCTATGACGCGCAGGCGGCCAAGCTCGTGCAGATGTTCGCGGACAACTTCGCGCAATATCTGCCGCATATCGACGACGACGTGCGCGCCGCCGCCATCGGCTGAGCCGAACGCGCAAGGACAACCAAAAGCCCCGTGCCCAAGGCGCGGGGCTTTTCTACATCCCCAAAAGCCCGCGGCGGATCAGGTTCAGCCCCGCCACCACCAGCACGATCAGCGTCAGCCGCCGGAACAGCGCCTGATCGACCCGCCGCTGCAGGCGCCCCCCGATCCACATGCCCAGCATGGCCGGCAGGATCAGGCTGGCCGAAAAGGGCGCGGTCTGCGTGTTCAGCACGCCCGATCCCAGATGCGCGCCCGCCAGCACCACGGCGCCCAGGCCATAGATCACCCCCTGCACCCGCATCGAATCCGCCTTGGGTGTGTTGAGCGCGGTGAGATAGGCCACCGTCGGCGGCCCCCAGACGCCCGAAAACCCCCCGATGAAGCCCGCGAAGGCAGCCACCGCGGCTTCGATCCGCGGCGACCGCTGCGCAAGGCGGAACTGCACCCCCACCAGCTGCATCACCGCGAACAGCGTCACGGGCAACCCGATCCCCAGCAGAAGCACATGCTGCGGCACGACGCCGACCAGCTGCGCGCTGCCCACCAGCACCACACCGCCCACGACAAGGAACACCCGGAACCGCAGCACCGACTCGGCCGCCGCGCGCCAGCCCTGCGCCAGCGCCTGCATGGCGTTCGCCACCAGCGTGGGCAGGATCAGGCCCGCCAGTGCAACCTCGGGCGGCAGGATGAGACTGAGACCCGAAATCAGGATCATCGGCATGGCAAAGCCCACCAGCCCCTTGACCACGCCCGCGAAGGTGGCGACGGCAAGGGCAAGCGCTATGTCCTGCAGCGGAAGAATGGAAAGAACAGACCCCATCCGCCCCCTTTACTGTGGCGCAGTGCGGCCTGCATCAGCAAATTCGCCGCGTAACTTTCGGTCAGAGCTGTGCGGTATTTCGGTATTTTTGTTGCGCTGCACCTGCGAAGGCCCTAAGTGATCCGGCAGAGCGAAAAGGATGACGACCATGGCCCATGACGGACAGGACCTGACGATCACAGCCCCTGTGATCCTTCCCGATCTTCTGGCGCTGACGCGCAGCGCGATCGCGCCCGCGGACGCGGTTCTTGCCGCCGCGAAAGCCCGCCTTGCCGACAGCGTGACCGAGGGCGGACGCATCTCGGCCGCCCGGCTCGAGGCCGAGCAGACCGCGGCGCATGGCTTTGCCTGGCTTGCCACGTATGTCGAATCGCTGCGCCAGATGCAGGCCTGGGCCGAAAAGCTGCAGGCCGACGGCCGCTTCGGCGAAATCGAACAGCTCATCCATCAGATCGCCTTCGGTGAATACCTCTGGCAGATCTATGGCGGCATCCCGATGAACCAGGGCGAAATCCTGCGCCTGCAGGATATCGGCCTGACCCAGGACGACATGCGCGCCCTGATGGAACCCGCCGTGATGACCCTGACCCAGTCGGGCAACACGCAGGCCGCGCGGATGCGCCTTGTGGCCCTGATGCAGGACCAGAAGGCCAACGTCATGTTCGGGGCAAGCGGGCTCGAGGAAGAGCTCGAGATGATCCGCGACCAGTTCCGCCGCTATTCGCTCGAAAAGGTCGAACCCTACGCCCATGAATGGCACCTGAAGGACGAACTGATCCCGATGGAGGTGATCGACGAACTCGCCGAAATGGGTGTCTTTGGCCTCACCATCCCCGAAGAATACGGCGGCTTCGGTCTGTCGAAGGCATCGATGTGCGTGGTGTCCGAGGAACTGAGCCGTGGATACATCGGCGTGGGCTCGCTCGGCACCCGGACGGAAATCGCCGCCGAACTGATCATCGCGGGCGGCACCGAAGACCAGAAGGCCCGCTGGCTGCCGGGTCTGGCAAGCGGGGAAATCCTGCCCACCGCCGTCTTCACCGAACCGAACACCGGGTCGGATCTGGGCTCCTTGCGCACCCGCGCGGTCAAGGATGACAACGGCGACTGGATCATCCGCGGCAACAAGACCTGGATCACCCACGCCGCGCGCACCCATGTCATGACCGTGCTCGCCCGCACCATCCCCGACACGACCGATTACCGCGGCCTGTCGATGTTCCTGGCCGAAAAGACCCCGGGCACGGATGACACCCCCTTCGTCGACGACGGCCTTTCGGGCGGTGAGATCGAGGTCCTCGGCTATCGCGGCATGAAGGAATACACGGTCAATTTCGATGACTTCAAGGTGAAGGGCGAAAACCTTCTGGGCATGGAAGAGGGAAAGGGCTTCAAGCAACTGATGGAGACCTTCGAGAGCGCCCGCATCCAGACCGCCGCCCGCGCCATCGGTGTGGCGCAGTCGGCGCTGGACCTCGGCATGCAATATGCCGAGGACCGCAAGCAGTTCGGCAAGGCGCTGATCGACTTCCCGCGCGTGGCCAACAAGCTGGCCATGATGGCGGTCGAAATCATGGTGGCGCGCCAGCTGACCTATTTCAGCGCCTTCCAGAAGGACAACGGCCGCCGCTGCGACCTTGAGGCCGGGATGGCAAAGCTGCTGGGTGCCCGTGTCGCATGGGCCGCCGCCGACAACGCGCTGCAGATCCACGGCGGCAACGGCTTCGCGCTGGAATACAAGATCTCCCGCGTCCTCTGCGACGCCCGCATCCTCAACATCTTTGAAGGTGCCGCGGAAATTCAGGCACAGGTCATCGCACGGCGGCTTCTGGGCTGACCGATCCGGCGCGGCGGTCAGACCCGCCGCGCCAGTTCCTCGACCAGCCGCGCGCGGGCCTGCGGCAGGGGCCTTTCGCCCAGCGTCTTGGCCAGCTTTTCCCCCAGGAAATACCCCGTCACCCCCAGTGCGGCGACGATCTCGGCATCTTCCGCCGCGCCTTCGCCCCGCAGAACCGGCGGCAGGGGCAGCAGCCGGTCGGCCCAGTCCCCCGCGCCCGCGTGGCTCACTGCGCGCCCCGTGCGGGGCGAGACATAGACCAGCCCCTCATCCGCCCCGGTCACCGCGCAGACGGACAGATCGAGCCCGAACCCCGTCTCTTCCAGCAGCGCAAGCTCCCACCGCAGATAGGCGAGCGGCCAGATCTCGTCCTGCCCCAGCAGGTCCAGCAACATCCCAGTCCGCCGGTAAAGCGCCGCATGCGCCTCGCGCTCGGGCAGGCAAAACGACAGAAGCGCCGTCACCGCGTTCAGCCCGGCCAGTGCCAGCCGCCCGCCCATCGCCGCGCCCGCGCGCGACCGGATCAGATCGACCGTGAAGGCGCCGATATGGTCCTCCAGCCGCGCGCGCCAGGCGACATCCAGCTGCGCGCCGGGCTGCAGGATCGGGGCGATCTTCCGGCTTGCGCCGCCGCGCACAACGCCCGCATGACGGCCCTTCTCCTCGGTGAATACGTCGATGATCGCGGCACTTTCCCCATGCCGCCTGACCGTCAACAGGATACCTTCGCCGCGCCATTCCATGCGCCGACCTTTCCCCGGCCCGACCCAAAGCGCAACTGCCGCTTCTTTCCGGTTGCACATAAGCCGGGGTCCGGGGCGTTCCGCCCCGCGCTACTCCAGCCCCTCTTCGCCCAGCAGGTGCCGTCCCGCGCGGTCTTCCACCTCGATCACCCAGAGATCGGGGTCGAAGCTCCGCTGCCGGGCCACCGCAGCCTCGACCGCCGCATCCTCGCCTTCGGCCAGCACCACCCAGACGCGCGCGCCGCTCGTCAGATCGAAAGACCGCTGAAAGGCCCGCGCCCGCCCGTCCAGCGTGTTGAGCTTGACCAGAACCGCGCCCGCCGTGTCGTCGCCATGGGCGGTGACGAAGGCCGGGATGTCCGCCAACCGCAGCCGCGTCAGATAGGCCTGCACCCAGAACGACGACGCAAGCCGCGTCACGCGTTCCCGTCCCGGAAATCGAGACCCATCTCCGTATAGCGTTCCGCCTCGTCCTGCCAGTTGGGCCGCACCTTCACCTGCAAGAACAGATGCACCTTGCGGCCCAGGAACTCTTCCAGCTCCGCGCGCGATGCTTTCGAGACCGCCTTGATCGTCTCGCCGCTCTTGCCCAGCAAGATACCCTTGTGGCCGTCGCGCGCGACATAGATCACCTGATCGACCCGCGCTGATCCGTCGTCGCGTTCCTGCCAGCTCTCGGTCTCGACGGTGAGCTGATAGGGCAGCTCCTGATGCAGCCGCAGGGTCAGCTTTTCGCGCGTCATCTCGGCGGCGATCATCCGCATGGGCAGGTCTGCCAGCTGATCCTCCGGGTAAAGCCACGGGCTTTCGGGCAGTTCATCCGCCAGCCAGCGGCGCAGGTCGTCCACCCCGTACCCCCGCTCGGCCGAGATCATGAAGGTGCGCAGGAAGGGATAGGCCTCGTTCAGCCGCTGCGACAGGGCAAGCAACGCCTGCGCCTCGACCCGGTCGATCTTGTTGATGGCAAGCGCCACCTTGCGCCCCCGCGGCAGATCGGCCAGCCCTTCGAGGATCCGCGCGCCCCCGTCTGTCAGCCCGCGATGCGCCTCGACCAGCAGCACGATGAGATCGGCATCCGCCGCCCCTCCCCACGCCGCCTTGACCATGGCGCGGTCCAGCCGCCTGCGCGGCTGGAACAGGCCCGGCGTGTCCACGAAGACGATCTGCGCCTCGCCCTCCATCGCCACGCCCCGGATACGCGCGCGCGTCGTCTGCACCTTGTGCGTGACGATCGACACCTTCGCGCCGACCATGCGATTCATCAGCGTGGACTTGCCCGCATTGGGCTCGCCGATCAGGGCGACGAATCCGGCGCGTGTGGTCATGGTCACTCCTTGGGCCTCAGGTCGCGCGTCCTAGCGGAAAACGCCGCCGCCCGCCAGCGTCATGAGCGCCCCTGCCGCGACAGGGCATAAAGTCCCGCCCCCACGATGAGCGCGGCACCGGCCCAAGTCGCGGCATCGGGGCGTTCGCCGAAGACCGCATAGGCCAGCAGAAAGGCGAAGATCAGCCGCGAATAGCGGAAGGGCGCGACCGCCGAAACCGACCCGGCCCGCATCGCCAGCGTCAAGGCACCATAGGCCGCCGCGCCGAAGACTGACGCGGCCGCCAGCAGCCCCAGCGACTGCGCCCCCGGCAGGCGCGGCGCCTCGCCCACCCAGACCAGATAGACAAGCCCCGCGAAGATCAGGACGGCGAAACCCAGACTGCCCAGTTGCGCGGTCGACATGGCGGGCGGGCTGGCCCGCGTCGCCAGATCGCGCCCGGCGAAACCGATCAACCCCAGCACCGCGAAAAGCGACGCAGGCTCGAACGCCTCCAGCCCCGGGCGCAGGATCACCAGAACACCGGCAAGCCCCACCGCCATGGCAAGCCAGCGCCGCCAGCCCACCTTTTCGCCGAAGAACACCACCGCCCCCAGCGTGACGACCAGCGGCGCCGCCTGCAAGATGGCCGAGGTGCTCGAGAGCGGCGTCAGCGCCAGCGCCAGACCATAGCCCAGCCGCCCCGCCAGTTCGAAAACGGTGCGCACCACAAGCGCGCGCGACAGGATCGCGGGGTGCCAGATGGCCTCGCCCGCCCGCAGCGACAGGAAGACAAAGATGGCAAACCCGCCCAGCCCCACGCACAGAAGCGCAACCCCGACCTGCGTGTCCGTTGTCGCCTGTTTGAACAGAACATCCTCGACCGCGAAAGCCGCCATCGCCAGAACCATGAAGGCCGCGCCGCGCTGTTCGGGGGACAGGGGGGTCACCCCTCCTCCCGCTCGGCCCGCGTCAGAAGCGCCCGCGCGGCGTCCTGTTCGGCATGCCGCTTCGACCCGGCCTGCGCCTGCGCCTCGCGCCCATCGCCCAGGCGCGCGGCAATGGTGAAGACCGGCGCGTGATCGGGCCCTTCGCGGCCCAGTTCAACGTAAAGCGGCGGCTGCATGCCGCGCGCCTGCGCCCATTCCTGAAGCGCGGTTTTCGCGTCGCGGGCGTCGTCCTCGACGGCCCGGATGCGCGCGCCCCACAGGCGCAGGACCATCGCCTTGGCCGCAGCGAAGCCCGCGTCGCGGTAGACCGCGGCGATCACCGCCTCCATCGCGTCGCCTAAGAGAGCCTCCTTGCGCCGCCCGCCCGACAGCATTTCCGACCGGCCCAGCCGCAGCACATTGCCAAGACCGATGTCGCGCGCGACATTGGCGCAGGTCTCTTTCCGCACCAGCGCGTTGAAGCGGGGTGCCAACTGACCTTCGCGCGCCTGCAGGTCCTCTTCCAGCAGCGCCTCGGCCATGACAAGACCCAGAACCCGGTCGCCCAGAAATTCGAGCCGCTGGTTGTCTTCGCGGTGGGGGGTGCCGACCGACGCATGGGTGACCGCGCGCACCAATAGGGCGGGGTCGGCAAATCTGTGGCCGATCCGGTCCTCGAAGGCCGTCAGTTCACCCGAGAGCTTCATTCGATCCGGTGGAAGAGGCGGTCGCCGCGCCAGCTCCAGAACGCGAAAAGCGACGCGCCCGCGGACGAGAACAACACCCGGTCGGCCCGCCCGACAAGGTCTTCGTAAGGCACGAAGCCCACACCGCCCGCGCTTTGCGGGATGCGCGAATCCGAAGAATTGTCGCGGTTGTCACCGACGAAGAAGAAATGCCCGGCAGGCACGGTATAGACGCCGGTGTTGTCGGTCGACCGGTTCTCGATGTTCAGCACGACATGCGCGCGCCCACCGGGCAGGGTTTCGATCTGGCGCGGCTTTTCGCAGATACCGCCCATGCCGACCACGCCGTTCGCGCAGCGCGGGCGCACGCGGCCGGGGCCCTGAAGCTCCACCACCTCTTCGAAGATGCCCGCGTCTTCAAGCTCGACCGGCACCTCGTTGATGAAGAGCACGCCGCCCTTGAACTGGATGCGGTCGCCGGGCAGGCCGATCACGCGCTTGATGAAATCGCGGCCCGTCACCGGGTGGCGGAAGACGGCGACATCGCCGCGCTCGGGCTCTTCGCCCCAGATGCGGCTGTTGTTGCCCCGCAGGAACCCGCAAAGGTTTTCGGCGTCGATATCAAGCCCGACCGCCGGGATGCGCACGCTGGGGCACGAGGCATAGGACCAGCCATAGGCCATCTTGTTGACGAAGAGGAAATCGCCGATCAGCAGCGTCTCCTTCATCGACCCCGAGGGAATCCAGAAGGGCTGCAGGAACACGGTGCGGAACACACCGGCGATCAGCAGGGCATAGACGACGGTTTTCACGGTTTCGACGATGAAACCGGGTTTCTTCTTCTCCGTGGCGGCCATGCGGACAGGTTCCTTCGGATGGGGTCGCGCGCTACATGCGGGCAGCACCGGGGTAAGTCAAGGCAGGCGCGTCCGCGCCCTTGGGGCGCGCCTCGATCACCACGAAGGCCTGCGCCCAAGGGTGATCGTCGGTCAGGCTGACATGGATGATCGCCTCATGCCCTTCGGGCGTCATCTCGCGCAGGCGTTCGGCCGCCCAGCCGGTGACCTGCATCACCGGCTGGCCGGTGTGCAGGTTGGTGACGCCCATGTCCTTCCACGCGATACCCATGCGCAACCCGGTGCCCAGCGCCTTGGAACAGGCCTCTTTCGCGGCCCAGCGCTTGGCATAGGTGCCCGCGACATCGCTGCGGCGTTCGGCCTTGCGCTGTTCGGCAGGGGTGAAGACACGGTCGCGGAACCGGTCGCCGAAGCGCGCCAGCGTCCGTTCGATCCGTTCGATATTGGCCAAATCGGTGCCTATGCCAAGGATCATGCCCGCCCCTACCCTGTGGCCAGAAACATCGGAAAACTGACGCCGAGCGCCCAGGCAAGGCACAGGCCAAGCCCAAGCCCCGCGCCCATCGCGCCCTGCCGCCGCGCCGCCCAACGGCCCAGAAGGCCGAAGACCGCGTAGAACAGCACGACCACCGGCGCGATCATCAGCAGGAAGAACAGCCCCTCGAAATCAAGCGCGACGGCAAACCCCAGCGACCCCAGAAACGCCACCCGCGCCAGCACCCGTCGCAAGAGGCCCGCGCGCCCGCCATCGGTGACAAGCGCGTCGCCCAGCATGAAGGGCACGGCACCCAGCGCCAGCGCCGCCACGATAGGCAGGCGTTCCGGGATGGGCCAGAAGCTCGCCGCATAACGGTCAAGCATGAAGCCCAGAACCCCCAATCCCCAGATCAGCACGGCCAGTGTCGCGATGGGCCGCAGCGGCCCGAAGGCCACGCCCAGCCAGCGCAGCACGGCAAGCTGGATCGCGCCGTAAAGCGCAAGGTGGATCGCCAGATGATCCGCCACCAGCACCGGCAGGACCCCGGGGTCCGCCAGCACCGCCAGAGGCGGCGCGACCACGGCAGGCAGCAGCACGGCGGCGGCAAAGCCCACCGGCCCCGGCATTGCCCGCACCGGATCTGGGCGGCGGGGCAAGAGCCGCGCCGCAGGCGCCGCCAGCGCCACCAGCCCGAACAACAGCGCAAGAATCCACGGCCCTGTCGGCGGCACGGGCACCGTGACGTCGCGCCCGTAAAACCCGTTCAGCCAGTCGACCGCCGCCGCCCGCCCCGCCCGGCTGTGCAGCACACCCACATGTTCCGCGTAAGGCGCGACCACGGCCATGCGGCGCACATCGCCCGCGCGGGCCATGTCGCCTTCGCCCGCCGCGGGATCGACCATCGCGACAGCCTCGCGCGCAAAGGCGCGCAGGCCGCCTTCCCAGGCGCCGGTGATGAACAGCATGTCACCCGGATGGGTCGCGTCGATGGCCTGGCTGAACGCCGAGACAAGGACCAGCGGCCCGACCCGATCCGGCGCGTCCAGGGCCGCGCGCACAAGGATATCGGTCGCCATGGAATGACCCAGAAGCGCCACCGGCCCGTCCGACCCCGCCGCCGCGACAACTGATAGCGTCTGTTCCACCAGAAGGCGCGTCGTGCCGTCGATGGAATTCACGTCGCCCGACATGGGCACCGGGTGGCGGCCATGCCCTTCGAAATCGAAGGTGAAGACATGATAGCCCGCCCGCGCCAGCGTCAGCGCATAGCCCTGCATCATCTGCCGCGACCCGGCAAAGCCATGGGCGACGACGACGACAGGACCGCCCGTTCCGAAAACGGTGACCGGCGTTTCGCCGACGCGCGTCTGTGTGATCGCGACCCCGGCGCGTTGCCGTTCCAGCACGAAGATGCCACCCAGGACCGCAACCAGCGCAACGGCCAGATAGACAAGGCGGCGCGGCGTCATCACGGCCCGGGGCGCGGACCAGCGCCCGCGGAGATCACGCGCGCGCCCCGTCCATCAGGCGCCGCATCTCGTGGATCGCCGGTTTGAGGCCGCGGAAGATTGCCTCGCCGATCAGGAAATGACCGATGTTCAGCTCGCGCACTTCCGGGAAGGCCGCGACCGGCTGCACCGTGTCATAGGTCAGCCCGTGGCCCACATGCACCTCGAGGCCAAGACCGTGCGCAAAAGCCGACATCTCGCGCAGCGCCTCCAGTTCGCGGTCGCGGCGGGCGAAGTCGCCGTCGTGATGGGCGTCGCAATAGGCGCCGGAATGCAGTTCGATCACCTCGGCCCCGATCCGGTGCGCCGCCTCGATCTGGCGGCGGTCGGCGGCGATGAAGATCGACACCCGGCAGCCCGCCTCGCGCAGGGGCGCGATGAAATGCGCAAGCCGGTTTTCCTCGCGCGCGACCTCAAGGCCGCCTTCCGTTGTGCGCTCCTCGCGCTTTTCGGGCACGATGCAGACGGCGTGCGGGCGATGGCGCAGCGCGATGGCCTGCATTTCCGCCGTCGCCGCCATCTCGAAGTTGAGAGGCACCGACAGCACCTCCATCAGCCCCTCGATATCGGCGTCCGAGATATGGCGGCGATCCTCGCGCAGATGCGCGGTGATCCCGTCCGCGCCCGCCTCTTCCGCGAGCTTCGCGGCGCGCAGCGGGTCGGGCGTGTCGCCGCCCCGGGCGTTGCGGACGGTGGCGACGTGATCGATGTTCACGCCCAGTCGCAGATGAGGCAGGCCGGTCATGCGAAACGCTCCCGATTCGGAAATTTGATCAAATCTAGTCCGCCTTGCGCTTCGCGTCAGCCTTGGCGGCGGCCTTTTTCTTGAGCTCCAGCAGCTTGGCGCGCAGCGCGCCCTTGCGGCGATGCTGATAGGCGCGGATCAGCGGCACGGACAGGTAATAGCAGATCGTCGCCGCCACCACGCCGGGCAGGATGCCGCCCACCAGATAGGGAAAGAAGACCTCGTCATAGAAGACGGCCAGATGCGACCAGTCGGGGGTTTCTCCGGTGAAGACCGACTTGAGATTGTACCAAAGGTCATGACCTGCATCGACGAACTTCCCCGCGAAGGACCGCTGGTGATATTCCTCGAATTCGGTCCCCAGAAGCCAGTGCCCGGTCTGCAGCGACACGACCCCGATCGGCACATAAGTCAGCGGGTTGCCGAAGAACGTGGCCATCAGCGCGGCAAGGATGTTTCCCTGCATCACCCGCGCGATGATGGCGGCCACGATGAAATGCAGCCCGTAGAACGGAGTGAAGGTGGTGAAGACGCCGGCCCAGATCCCGCGCGCGATGCGTTCGGGGCTGTCGGGCAGACGGCGCACGCGGTGCTTCACATAGTGGAAGGCACGCGTCCAGCCACCGCGCGGATAGAGAAACTCGACACCCGCGCGCCAGACCGACCTGCGTTCCCGGCGTTTGAAAACCAAGTTAGCCTTCTCCTGCGCCTCTTGCGCGTCTCAAGTTGCTGCCGCGGCGGACGCCCGTGCCGTTTCGCGATGCCGCGCCAGAGCGGCAATGTCGCTTTCCGCCTCGAGCGCCAGCATCAACGAATGCAATTGTTCTACGTCGCGCAGTTCGACATCGATCAATAATCGGAAGAAATCGGGTTTGCGGTCCAAGAACTCGAGATTCGAGATATTGGCCTTCCGGTCGCCGATCAATGTGCAAATCCGTCCCAGCACGCCCGCGTCGTTCCCGATCGTGAGATCGAGCGTGGTGGTGTAAACGGCGGGATGTGATCCGCTGTGCCAGTGCAAGTCGATCCAGCGCTCGGGCTGATCCTCGTAATCGCCCAGCCGCACACAGTCGATGGCATGGACCACGACACCCTTGCCACGGAAGGTGATGCCGATGATCCGTTCCCCCGGCAGCGGCTGGCAGCATGACCCGCGCTCGAAACTCTGCCCGGGTTGCAGACCGATCACCGCGCGGCGCGGCGGCACCGGATCGCCGCGCTGGGGGGCCAGTTCGGGATAGACCGCCTGTATGACTTCATAGGTGGTGAGTTCGGCGCTCCCCAACCGGGCCAGCAGCGTGTCGCGCCCGTCAAGCCGCAGCGCCTTGGCCGCAGTGTCGAGCACCTTGTCCGTCGCCTTGCGCCCCACATGTTCCAGCGCCGCGCGCACCAGCTCATGCCCCAGCCGGATGAAACGTTCGCGGTCTTCCTCGCGCAGGGCGCGGCGGATCGCGGTGCGCGCCTTGCCCGTCGTCGCAATGTCGAGCCACGTGGCCTGCGGTGTCTGGCCCTCGGCGGTGATGATGTCCACCGATTGCCCGTTCTTCAGCCGCGTCCACAAAGGCACGCGGATGCCGTCGACCTTCGCGCCGACGCAGGCCGACCCGATGCGCGTGTGGATCGCATAGGCAAAGTCGATGGGCGTGGCCCCGCGCGGCAGCTTGACCACATCCCCCTTCGGCGTGAAGCAGAAGACCTGATCGGAATACATCTCGAGCTTGACCGCCTCGAGAAAATCCTCGTGATCGTCCTCGGTGTCGAACTGTTCGGTGAGCGAGGCGATCCATTTGGCCGGATCGACGGCGAAGGGGTTTTCCGACCGCACGCCGTCGCGGTAGGACCAGTGCGCGGCCACGCCCGTTTCGGCCACGTCATGCATCTGGCGGGTGCGGATCTGCACCTCGACCCGCTTGCCGTCGCGGCCCGACACGGTGGTGTGGATGCTGCGGTACCCGTTCGACTTGGGCTGGCTGATGTAATCCTTGAACCGACCCGGCACGGCGCGCCAGCGGCGGTGGATCGCGCCCAGCGCGCGGTAGCAGTCTTCCTCGGACCCGGTCAGGATGCGGAAGCCGTAGATGTCGGACAGCCGCGAAAAGCCCTGGTCCTTCTCCTGCATCTTGCGCCAGATCGAATAGGGTTTCTTGGCGCGGCCGAAGACCTCGGCCTCGATGCCCGCGCGGTCAAGTTCAAGCCGCATGTCGCCGGTGATGCGGTGAATGACGTCGCCGGTTTCCTTCTGCAGGGTGATGAAACGGCGGATGATCGACTGGCGGCCTTCGGGATTCAGCACCCGGAAGGCGAGGTCTTCGAGTTCCTCGCGCATCCATTGCATGCCCATGCGGCCTGCCAGCGGCGCGTAGATATCCATCGTCTCGCGCGCTTTCTGGGCCTGCTTCTCCGCGCGCATGGCCTTGATTGTGCGCATGTTGTGGAGCCGGTCGGCCAGCTTGACGAGGATCACCCGCAGGTCCTTCGACATCGCCATGAAGAGCTTGCGGAAGTTTTCCGCCTGCTTGGTCTCGGTCGAGGACAGCTGCAGGTTGGTGAGCTTGGTCACCCCGTCGACCAGCCCCGCGACCTCGTCGCCGAAGCGGCGCGCGACCTCGCCATAGGACGCCTTGGTGTCCTCGATCGTGTCGTGCAGAAGGGCCGTGATGATCGTCGCGTCATCCAGCCGCTGTTCGGTCAGGATGGCGGCGACAGCGACGGGATGACTGAAATAGGGTTCGCCCGAATGACGCACCTGCCCGTCATGCATCGCGCAGGCGAAATCATAAGCTTCCGAGATGCGCCGGGCGTTGGTCTTCGGGTTGTAATCGCGGACCAGTTCGATCAGGTCGTCGGCACTCAGCATTCGGTCCGCACCCGGGGCTCAGCCCTGCCCTTGCGCCTCCATCAGCGCACGCAGGAGTTTCTCTTCCGACAGATCGTCGTCTGCGGGACGGTCATGATCGGACCCCATGAGAAGGGCCATCTGGTCATCCTCGGGCTCGTCGATCTCGATCTGGGTCTGGTTCGATTCGATGAGACGTTCGCGCAGTTCATCCGCACTCTGCGTTTCCTCGGCGATCTCGCGCAGCGAAACGACGGGGTTCTTGTCGTTGTCGCGGTCGATCGTGATCGGCGATCCGGCCGCGATCTCGCGCGCGCGATGGGCTGCCAGCATCACCAGTTCGAACCGGTTCGGAACCTTGTCGACGCAGTCTTCCACCGTCACGCGGGCCATGGGGCAAGTCCTTCAATCTGAGTCCAGAAAGCGCGTATGTATTCGCAAAGACCGGGCTTGACAAGGCGGGTTGACAGGGTTTTGCCCCGGCTCAGATCGGGCGAATGTCCGCCCGCTCGGCTTCGGGCAGGTCGTCCAGCATCTGCACCACGCTGCGCCCCGTCGCCGGGTGAACCCAGCCCGGTGCGATGTCGGCCAGCGGCACCAGCACGAAGGCGCGGTCGGCCAGTCGGGGATGGGGCAGGATCAGCCGGTCGGGGGCAAGACGCGCCTGTTCCTCGGGCTCCAGCTCGCGCCAGTGCTGCTGGGTCGCGGCATCGGGCAGGACAAGATCGCCCGCCGCGATCAGGTCAAGGTCGATGGGCCGTTCCTGCCAACGCTGGGTACGCACCCGGCCCATCGCGGCCTCGATCGCGTGCAGGATCGCCAGCACCCCGGCCGGGTCGCCCCCACCGCGCACCACGGCCGCCGCGTTAACGAAATCGGGCCCCGACCCTGCCGGAAAGCAGGGCGTCCGGTAGAACCGGCTGACCGCGCGCACCTCGAGCCCCGCCGCCGCCATCCCGGCCACCGCGCGCACGATGTTGGCCTCGGGCGATCCCTCGGGGCCCGGCAAATTGCCGCCGAGCGCGATCAGCAAATCTGTCGGAGGCCTTGGCATGCGCCGTTCCTGTGTGACAAGTGCGTGACGTTTAGGGACTTGCGATAACGGGGCGATCCATTACCTTCGTATCGTTGCTGCGGGAAGTCCAATTCACCCACTCACGGCCATATTGTCGCGGCGGCCACCGGAAGGATTGTTGGATGTTTTACAAGGACGAACGGCTGGCGCTGTTCATCGACGGCGCGAACCTATACGCCGCCGCCAAAGCGCTTGGCTTTGATATCGATTACAAGTTGCTCCGCCAGGAATTCCTAAGACGCGGGAAATTGCTCCGCGCTTTCTATTATACCGCGCTGCTCGAGAACGAAGAATATTCCCCGATCCGCCCGCTGGTCGACTGGCTGCACTACAACGGCTTCAACATGGTGACGAAGCCCGCGAAGGAATACACCGACAGCCAGGGCCGCAGGAAGGTGAAGGGCAACATGGACATCGAACTGACCGTCGATGCCATGGAACTCGCGCCGCGGGTCGATCACATCGTGCTGTTCTCGGGCGATGGCGATTTCCGTCCGCTGGTGGAAAGCCTGCAGCGTCAGGGGGTGCGGGTGTCGGTCGTGTCGACGATCCGCAGCCAGCCGCCCATGATCGCGGATGAACTGCGCCGTCAGGCCGACAACTTCATCGAACTGGACGATCTGAGGGACATCATCGGCCGCCCCCCACGCGAACAGATTTTGGAACGCGACATCGCCGTGGTGAGCAAGTAACCGGTCAATCCGTCGATCCGACCAGATGGCTGACCGCAGCCAATGCTTCGGGCACATCGGCCACGACGGCATCGACGCCCAATGTTTCCAGTACCTGCGCGCGTTCCACCGCGACGTGCCCGCTGACGAGGATACGTAGGTCCGGCCGCCGCGCCCGCAGCGCAAGGATCAGCCGCACCAGCGCCGCGATGCTCGCCTTGGTTCCAGCCGACAGGCCAACCAGCACGAAATCGGTATCGTCCAACTGTGCAACCAGACTGTCGTGATCGTTCTCGACGAGATGCGTCACGTCCCAGCCCTCACGCCGGAACAGATCGGTCGCCATGTCGACGCCCAAACGGTGCTGTTCGCCCGGCACGGCGGCAAAGGCGATGCGTCGCTGTCGCGCCACCCGCGGACCCGGAAAGCGCAGGCGCAGATCATCGAGGATCGCGTGGATGCGCGCCAGCGCCACCGCCACCTCGGCGAAGCTGACATCGCTGTCCTCCCACTGGCGGCCAAGTTCGACCGCCGCCGCCGCGAGGTATTTGCGGAAGATCGTATCGATCGACAGCCCCGAGGACAGGAGCTGGTCGATCTGCATCCGCGCCGAATAGGGATGCGGCGCCCGCAGCGCCCGGCACAGCGTCAAGATCGCGGCCCGGGGCGCGCTGCGGTCCGCGTCGGACTGGACCGACAGATGCGTCAGCACCTCGCGTGCAAGCCCTTCGACCGCCACAGGCGAAAACGTGTTGCGCAACACCCGCAGCCGGAGACGGGCCGCGTCGGGCAT
Organism: Aestuariivita sp.; assembly: GCA_018401465.1. Taxonomy (GTDB): domain Bacteria; phylum Pseudomonadota; class Alphaproteobacteria; order Rhodobacterales; family Rhodobacteraceae; genus JAGYKE01. Next base: position 1,143,833 of record JAGYKE010000004.1, on the reverse strand, counting down.
CCGGTCTGGCGGTTTGCGCGTCATCAACGTCCCCCCAGTGGCTGCGCCGGTGTGTTTCACACGACCCTTGCCGCGATAGGTGCACCAGAATTGCATCTTTGTGTCAAGGCGACCTGAATGCGCTTGTGCCAACTTGCCCTTATGGGGAAGGCGCTCATCGAAGATTATCCGCCGGCCCCGGCATTGATCCCGTCATGGATCTCGATCACGCGATCGGGCCATGTGCTCTTGATATAGGCCAGAACGGCAAGGATCTCGTCATCGCTCAGAACGCCTTCATAGCCGGGCATGCGCGAACGATAGCCCTGCCCCACCAGCGCCGCGACCCCATACTTCGTCAGCGCGAAAAGCTGGGCATCGGGATGGTGCCAAGTATGACCGGTTTCGTCATGGGGCGGCGCGGGCATGTAGCCATCCGCGTCCCGCATCCGCCAGTCGGGTTCTCCCTGCAGGTCGGCGCCATGGCAGGCGGCGCAGTGATCGGCATAGATGACCCGCCCCTGCGCCACCACCTCGGCATCGCGCCACGGCAGAAGCCCGGCATCCGCGACCGCAGGCCGCGACTGCGCCACCGCAAGCGCCGCCACCGCCATGGCAAGCGCAGCCACCAGACCCGTCACTCCCTTGAACCTGCCCGTCATCCTTGCCCCCGGTTGCGCTCTGGACCTGCAGAAAACCGGCTTCCCCGCTGGAAGGTCAAGCCTTCTGTCTGGACCGTCGCGACTGCAGCGATTACCTCTGGTCCCGCGAAGGAGAAAGCCATGACCAGCCGCCCGCCCCTCACGCTCTATCTCGCCGCGCCGCGCGGCTTCTGCGCGGGCGTCGACCGCGCCATCAAGATCGTGGAAATGGCCCTGCAGAAATGGGGCGCGCCCGTCTATGTCCGGCACGAGATCGTGCACAACCGATATGTGGTGGACGGCCTGCGCGCCAAGGGCGCGGTCTTCGTAGAGGAGCTTGACGATTGCCCGCCCGACCGCCCGGTGATCTTTTCGGCCCATGGCGTGCCGAAGGCGGTTCCTGCCGAAGCCGCACGGCGCGAAATGATCTATGTCGACGCCACCTGCCCGCTGGTCAGCAAGGTCCATATCGAGGCCGCGCGCCACTTTGAGAACGGACTTCAGATGGTCATGATCGGCCATGAAGGCCACCCCGAGACGATCGGCACCATGGGCCAGCTGCCCGAAGGCGAAGTGCTGCTGGTCGAAACGGTCGGGGATGTGGCGACCCTGCAGGTCCGCGACCCCGCGCGCCTTGCCTTCGTCACGCAGACCACGCTGTCGGTCGACGACACCGCCGACATCGTCGCGGCGCTGCAGGCGCGCTTCCCGGCGATCGTCGGCCCGCACAAGGAAGACATCTGCTACGCCACCACGAACCGGCAGGAAGCGGTCAAGGCCATGGCTCCGCGCTGCGACGCGATGCTGGTCGTGGGTGCGCCCAATTCGTCGAACTCGCAGCGTCTGGTCGAGGTGGGCGCGCGGGCGGGCTGTGCCTATGCCCAGCTTGTCCAGCGCGCCACCGATATCGACTGGCGCGCGCTCTCGGGCATCCGGTCGGTCGGCATCACCGCCGGTGCCTCGGCCCCGGAAGAACTGGTGAACGAAGTCATCGACGCTTTCCGCGACCGCTTCGACGTGCATGTCGAGATGGTCGAGACCGCGGTCGAGACCGTCGAATTCAAGGTCCCGCGCGTCCTGCGCGAACCGACGTGAGCGACCACGTCACCGTCGCGGGACGCATCTGAACGCCCGACCGACGCGGCGCGCATGGCGCAGGTGATCGCGCTGACCGACGCCCATGCCCATTGGTCACTGGTGCGGCGGTCTTCTCCCACCGCGGTTTTCGCTTCGAATGTTAACGCATCGTGAATCGGCCCCTGTAAGCCCTTGATTTCCCGAAGACGGACAGGCGTCCCATGCTGGGACGCTCTCACCGGGCGTGGAAAGACTTGACTGTTCCGTGCGCCGTGCCAGAACGCGGGCATGATGCGGATACCCAAAGCTGCCCTCGTCCTTGGCCTCGCGGGACTGATCCCGTTCCTCTGGGGCGCGCTGACGATCCTGCTGCCGCCGCTGGCCGACTGGGGCACGCGGGCGCTTGGCCCGCGCTTCGTCGGCCCCTATGTGCAGCTCTTTTACGGCTCGGTCATCCTCTCTTTCATGTCCGGCGTCCTCTGGGGCTTCGCGACCCGCGCCAAGGACGCCCGCGCCACGATGGGATACCTCTTGTCAGTGATCCCCGCCCTCTGGGCCTTCTTCATGACGGGCGGTGGTCCGGTCAGCGCCGCGACGAACCTGATCTTCGGCTTTCTCGGCCTTCTCATCCTCGACTATGCGTTCTGGATGTGGAACCTCGCCCCGCCCTGGTGGATGCGCCTGCGTGTCCTTCTGACTGCCATCGTCGTGGCCTGCCTGTCTGTCGGGGTCTTCCTCTGACATGGCCGATCTGTTCGCTTTCACCGACGGGGCCTGCTCCGGCAATCCCGGCCCCGGCGGCTGGGGCGTCCTGCTGCGCGCCGTCGAAGGCGAGGCGGTCCTGAAGGAACGCGAGCTCTCGGGAGGCGAGGCGGACACGACCAACAACCGCATGGAGCTGATGGCCGCGATCATGGCGTTGGAAACGCTTGGGCGGCCCAGCACGATAACCGTGGTCACCGACAGCGCCTATGTGAAGAACGGGGTGACCGGCTGGATCCACGGCTGGAAGCGCAACGGCTGGAAGACCGCCGACCGCAAGCCGGTCAAGAACGCCGATCTCTGGCAACGCCTCGACGACGCGCAGGCGCGCCATGGTGTGACCTGGGAATGGATCAAGGGCCATGCCGGCCACCCCGAGAACGAACGCGCCGACGAGTTGGCGCGCGCGGGCATGGCGCCCTTCAAGCCCAAACGCCGCCCGGCCCCTTCCGCCGGTTAGGGGGCGCTGCCCCCTCGCGCCTTGCGGCGCTCACCCCCGGGATATTTGTGAACCCGAAGAAGCACGGGCGTGGTCCCCCGTTCTTCGGGTTTCCAAATATCCCGGGGTCCGGGGCAGAGCCCCGGGGCCTGCGCGGCCAGAGCGCGTGTTGCATGAAGCGCGCGAAGCGCTCATTTCCGGATGAACCGGTCCCACAGCCAGATCAGCAGCATCGCGCCGATCACAGCACCCACCAGCCCGCCGACAAGCGAACCCGCTGTCACGATGAAGCGCAGGACAAGGCCGCCGATCAGCGCGCCGGCGATGCCGATGATGATGGTCGTGACGATGTCGGTCTCGACCCGCATGAGCCGCGTGGCAAGAAAACCCGCCGCCGCGCCCAGGATGATCAGCCAGACGATCGGCATGGCCCTAGCCCCGCCCGCGCCAGTGGAAGGGCACGATGATCAGCGCGCCCACTGAAGCGATGATCGCATTCATGCCCGGGCTGCCGAAGCTGATGCCGAACATCCGCCCCACGACATAGAACAGGATCGCGCCGCCGATGCAGATGATGATGGATTGCAGGTAGCCGTTCTTCGTCCAGCCGGTCTTTTCGGACGCGTAGCCGATGATGCCCGCGATCACGACCGTGCCCATGAAGGTGATCAACATGCCCGCCTGTCCTTTCGTGCTAGGCCAACCATTTACCGGGCGGCACAGCCCGCCCGTTGAGAAACACAGCCGCATCCTGCGCGGCCTTGCCCGCCCTCTGCAACCGCAAGAGCCGCACCGCGCCCGTGCCACAGGCGATTGTCAGCCGGTCGTCGAGCACTTCACCGGGCGCGCCGCTGCCCTGCGCCCGTTCCGAGCCGAGGATCTTCATCCGTTCGCCGTCAATCTCGGTCCAGGCGCCGGGAAAGGGCGACAGGCCGCGGATCTGCCGGTCGACTTCGTCCGCGGGGCGGGTCCAGTCGATCTTCGCTTCCGCCTTGTCGATCTTGGCGGCATAGGTGACGCCGTCCCCGGGCTGGGCTTCGGGCGTCAGCTTGCCCAGCCGGGCCAGCGCCTCGACGATCAGCCGGGCCCCCATCTCCGCCAGCCGGTCATGCAGCACGCCGGTCGTGTCGGTCGTGCCGATGGGCGTCGCCGCGCGGAGCAGGACCGGCCCGGTATCGAGCCCCTCCTCCATCTGCATGATGCAGACGCCCGTCACGGCATCGCCCGCCATCACCGCGCGGTGGATGGGTGCCGCGCCGCGCCAGCGCGGCAGAAGGCTTGCGTGGATGTTGAGGCAGCCGCGCGCGGGCGCGTCGAGGACCCCGCGCGGCAGGATCAGGCCATAGGCAACCACCACCGCGATCTCGGGGGCGAGTGCGGCGAAGTCCGCCTGCGCCTCGGCCGGTTTCAGCGACACGGGGTGGCGCACGGGCAGGCCCAGCGAAGCGGCGCGGGCGTGAACCGGGCTTTCGCGGTCCTTCTGGCCCCGGCCCGCGGGGCGCGGGGGCTGGGTATAGACGCACGCGATCTCATGCCCCGCCGCATGCAGCGCGTCGAGCGCCGGGACCGAGAAGTCCGGCGTGCCCATGAAGACAACCCTCATGCGCCGGCCTTCTTCAGACGCCGCAGCGCCATGTCCCGCTTCACCTTCGACAACCGGTCGATGTAGAGCTGGCCGTTCAGATGGTCGATCTGGTGCTGCACGCTGACCGCATCATGACCGGTAAAATCGCGTTCGACCGTTTCGCCGGTTTCATCCAGATAGCGCACCGTCACCGACGCGGGGCGGCGCACGGGGGCCGAGATGCCGGGCAGGCAGGGGCTTGCCTCGGTCAGTTCGGCAAGATCCGGCGAGGACGCGAGGATTTCGGGATTGGCGATACGCACCGCCTGCCCGCGGTCATCCGAAGTATCCACCACCGCCAGCCGCAGCATCACGCCGATCTGCGGCGCGGCAAGGCCCCAGCCCGGCATCGCCTCCATCGTGTCGATCATGTCGGTCCAGATGGCGCGGATGTCGTCGGTGATGCCTGCAACCGGCGCGGCCGCCACGCGCAGCCTGCGGTCGGGCCAGCGCAGGATCGGGCGGACACTCATACGCGGGTGCGCTCGCGCTTCAGTTTCTGCATCTTGCGGGTGATGAGCTGCCGCTTGAGTGGCGTGAGGTAGTCGATGAAGAGCTTGCCGTCGAGATGGTCGATCTCGTGCTGGACGCAAGTGGCCCAGAGACCGCCGAAGACCTCGCTCTTCGGATTACCGTCGCGGTCGATCCACGCGATCTCGACTTCCGCAGGACGGGTCACGTCGGCGAAATGTTCGGGGATCGACAGGCAGCCTTCCTCGTAGGTGTTCTTCTCGTCCGAGGCGGCGACGATCTGCGGATTGAACATGATCAGCGGGCGCGGCGGCGCCTCGTCGGGTTTCACGCAGTCCAACACGATCAGTCGCGTGGTCACGCCCACCTGCGGCGCGGCAAGGCCGATGCCGGGTGCGTCATACATCGTTTCGAGCATGTCGTCGGCAAGGCGGCGCAGGTCGACCGACAGGTCGTCGACCGGGGCGCAACGCGTTTTCAGGCGCGGATCGGGATGCAGAACGATAGGTCTTTTCATGGGTCCCGATTTAGGCGATCGGCCCGCGCGCCGCAACGCCCCTTGCGTCCGGCGCTTCACAGGTTAGCTTTCGGCGACCCCATAACCGGAGAGCCCCCATGAGTTTCGACGAGATCATCGACCGCCGCGGCAGCCACTGCGTGAAGTGGGACATGATGGAGAAGCTCTATGGCGTGAGCGCCGAGGACGGCATCGCCATGTGGGTGGCCGATATGGATTTCCGCCCGCCGCAGGTGATCCAGGACGCCCTGCGCGGCATGATCGACCACGGCATCTACGGCTATTTCGGCGATGACAGCGCCTATCTGGACGCGATCCGCTGGTGGATGAAGACGCGTCATGGATGGGACGTGGACCCGTCGTGGATTTTCACCACGCATGGCCTCGTCAACGGCACGGCCATGTGCGTCGAAACCTTCACCCAACCGGGCGACGGTGTGGTGCTGATGACGCCGGTCTATCATGCCTTCGCCAAGGTGATCCGCGCCAACGGGCGCGAGGTGGTCGAATGCAACATGGCGAACGACGGCGGCCGCTATGTCCTCGATATCCCCGCATGGGACGCGCAGATGACAGGGCGCGAGAGGATGTTCATCCTCTGCTCGCCGCACAATCCGGGCGGCCGCGTCTGGACGCGAGACGAAGCGCAGGAGATCGCCGATTTCTGCAAGCGGCATGACCTGATCCTTGTCTCGGACGAAATTCACCATGACCTTGTGATGCCGGGCAACAGGCATATTCCGATGGCGCTGGTCGATCCCGCGATCGCCGAAAGGCTGATCATGATGACGGCCACGACCAAGACGTTCAACATCGCGGGCAGCCATGCGGGCAACGTGATCATCGCCGACCCGGACCTGCGCGCGCGCTTTCAGGCCCGGATGATGGGCCTTGGCCTGTCGCCCAATTCCTTCGGGCTTTTCATGGCGACGGCCGCCTATTCCCCCAAAGGTGCGGCCTGGGTGGACGAGCTTGTCGCCTATCTCGACGGCAACCGCCGCATCTTCGACGCGGGCGTGAACGCCATTCCGGGGCTGAAATCCATGAACCTCGAAGCGACCTACCTCGCCTGGGTCGATTTCGCCGACACCGGGATGGAGATGGCCGAATTCACCCGCAGGGTCGAGCGCGACGCGAAGATCGCGGTGAACCACGGCCCGACCTTCGGCGCGGGGGGCGGGACGTTCCTGCGCTTCAACATCGCCACGCCGCGCGCCCGCGTGCAGGAGGCGGTCGACCGTCTGGCCCGGGCCTTCGGCGATCTGCAGTGACGCTCAGTCCTTGCCCAGAAGGGCGATGGGCGCGTCCGGCGAACGGTAGAAATCCAGCGGGGCGCGGTCATGCGCCTCGGTCGAGCGCTTGAAATCATAGCGCATCTCACCGCCTTCGGCGTCGGCGGCGATGATCAGGCACTGGTATAGATGGTTCGCCCCGTCATAAAGATCGACCAGACCGCGCAAGGGCGGCACGACATCGGCCTCGACCGTGAAGCCGTCGGACCAGAGCCGCAGCACGCGGTAGCTGTCATCGCCTGCCTCCACCCGCAGGCGCGAGGACTTGCGCAGCGCCACGATCCGGGCGGCATCGAGACCTGCCTGAACCTCTTTCGGCAGAAACGTCGTCATGGTCTGGTCCGTTCTTGATCGACTTTCGTCGAGAAGCTGCGCTTTTGTGATGAAAAATCAAGCAATCGCGTCACGAAAGGCCGTTTCCGGCCCGGGCGGTGCATAGACGCAACGCCTGTGCATGAGCGCAGGCCGCATGCGCGTGAGGCGGCGTGGCCGTGGCGGGCGGCATCGGGTTAGGGTTGGCGGACGCACAGCGAAAGGAAAACCTCATGGGGCTGCTAATCGACGGCGTCTGGCACAAGGGCTGGATCGACACGGACAAGACCGGGGGCAAGTTCGTCCGGTCCGAATCGCAGTTCCGCAACTGGATCACGGCCGATGGCACCCCGGGGCCGACCGGCGTGGGGGGCTTTCCCGCCGAAAGCGGGCGCTATCATCTTTATGTCTCGCTCGCCTGTCCCTGGGCGCACCGGGCGCTGATCTTCCGCGCGCTCAAGGGCCTGTCCGACCATATCGACGTGTCGGTGGTGCATCCCGACATGCTCGACGACGGGTGGACCTTCCGCACCGACGACCACGGCGCGACGGGCGACCGGCTGTTCGGCTTCGACTTCGCGCATCAGGTCTATACCCGTGCCGACCCGACCTATTCGGGTCGCGTCACCGTGCCGATCCTGTGGGACCGGACCCGCGGGACCATCGTGTCGAACGAAAGTTCCGAAATCATCCGCATGTTCAATTCGGCCTTCGACCGGATCACCGGCAACACCGACGATTACTGGCCCGAAGCCCTGCGCGCGGCCATGGAACCGGTGAACGACCGCATCTACGACAGTGTCAACAACGGCGTCTACAAGTCAGGCTTCGCCACGACGCAGGAAGCGTACAACGCCGCCGTCGTGCCGCTGTTCGAAAGCCTCGACTGGCTGGAAGACAGGCTGTCGTCGAACCGCTACCTCATGGGCGACCGCATCACCGAAGCGGACTGGCGGCTCTTCACCACGCTGATCCGCTTCGATCCGGTCTATCACCTGCATTTCAAATGCAACCGCCGCCGGATCGTGGATTATCCCAATCTATGGGCCTACACGCGCGCGCTGTATCAGTGGCCCGGCGTGGCAGAGACGGTGAACTTCACCCACATCGTGCGGCACTATCATTACAGCCACGACAGCATAAATCCGCACCGGATCATTCCGATCAACCCGGTGCTGGATTACCTCACGCCGCATGCGCGCGACACCCTGGGCGCGGCATAGTAATCGACCATCGCGGCCAGATCCTCGGGCGGGGTCGAGCTGCGCACGAAGGCGCAGGCATTCGGGCTGAGCGCAAAGATCGACCCGTCGGAAAAGAAGCTGGTGTTGGTGACGAAGATCACCCGCGCATCCGGGCGGCGATAGCTGGCGAAATCCGCGATGGCCAGCGCGCTGCCACCCTCGATCACGAGGTCAAGCACGATGACGTCGAAGTCATGCGCGCACAGCGCCTCGATCGCATCCCCCTGCGTCGTGGTCAGCGTGACAAGCGCCCCCTGACGTTCGAGATGACGTCGCCAGATCGCACCCAGTTCGGCGCGGCTTTCCACGATCAGAATCTTCATGCTTCTTGCTTCCGGGCTTGCTTAAAGAGACACCCCTCGCCCCTTTACGCAGTGGGCAAGACATGCTTCCAAATGGTTAACAAAACCTTAATGGAAGGGGTCGGGGATGGGCGTGGCCGGGGTCACGTAGCGTCAACCCGACACGGGGCAGAAGGGCCGGTTCATGCAGGCGGAACGCGACCACGGCGGCAATCTCGATGCGGCGATGGCGCGCCATGGCGGGACGCGCGCCGACTGGATCGACCTGTCGACAGGCATCAATCCCGTGCCATGGCCGCTGCCGCCGATCGACCCGCGCGACTGGACCGCGCTGCCCGACCGGGTCGCGCAGGACAGGCTGGTTGCGGCGGCGCGCGCCTTTTGGGGGGTGCCGGACGCGGCCGATGTGCTGGCAGCACCGGGGGCCTCGGCGCTGATCGCGGCGATGCCGAGACTGGCGCAGCCGCACCGGGTCAGGATCGACGCGCCCACCTACAACGAACATGAAGCGGCCTTCGTCACGGAAGGCTGGACCCGCGTTTGCGAAGGCCACGCCGAGGCACGCGTGCTGGTGCACCCCAACAACCCGGACGGACGGCTCTACACCACGGCGGATGCCGACGCCGCGCTGTGCGTGATCGACGAAAGCTTCTGCGACGTGGTGCCCGATTTCAGTCTTGTATCCCTTGCCGACCGCGAGGGTGTCGTGGTGCTGAAAAGCTTCGGGAAGTTCTGGGGGCTGGCCGGGCTGCGGTTGGGTTTTGCCATCGCACGGCCCGAAACCATCGCGCGGCTTCGGGCAATGCTGGGGCCATGGGCGGTGTCGGGTCCGGCGCTCCGGATCGGGGCGGCGGCGCTGTCCGATCCCGGCTGGGCGCAGGCGGCGCGGGCGCGGCTTTCGGAGGATGCGCGGCGGCTGGACCGGGCGCTGTCTGCCGCTGGCGCGCAAGTTCTGGGCGGCACCGATCTTTTCCGGCTGGCGCGGGTGCCCGATGCCGCCGTCTGGCAGGACCGCCTTGCGCGGGCGCGCATCTGGACCCGCGTCTTTCCGCATGACCCGGGGCTGATCCGCCTCGGCCTGCCCGCGCCCGGGGACTGGGCGCGGGTCGAGGCCGCGCTGTGACCGCGACGCTTCTGGCCGCCGCGATGGCGCTCGACGCCGCCTTGGGGGAGCCGCGCTGGCTCTGGTCGCGGGTGCCGCATCCGGCGGTGCTCATGGGCCGCGCGGTGGGGTGGCTTGATGCGCGGCTGAACCGCGGCGCGGGGCAGCGCGCGAAAGGGGTTCTTGCGGTCCTTGCACTTGTTGCAGGGGCAGGCACCCTCGGTCTGGTGCTGACGCAGGCAGGGCCTTTGGTGGAAATCATAATCGCCGCGATCCTTCTGGCGCAAAGATCGCTGGTCGATCACGTGCGCGCGGTGGCCGATGGCCTGCGGCTGTCGGTGGGGGACGGGCGGCTGATGGTGGCGCGCATCGTGTCGCGCGACACCAAAGCGATGGAGCCGCCCGACATCGCCCGCGCCGCCATCGAAAGCGCGGCCGAAAACCTGTCCGACGGCGTCATCGCGCCCGCTTTCTGGTTTCTGGTCGCGGGCCTGCCGGGCATCCTCATCTACAAGGTGGTGAACACCGCTGACAGCATGATCGGCTACCGCACCCCCCGGTTTGAGGCCTTCGGCTGGGCCGCCGCGCGGCTGGACGACCTGCTCAACCTCGCGCCGGCCCGTCTGACGGCGGCGCTGATCTGGGCGGTCGGCGGTGGGCGCGGCGGGTGGGGCGGCATCATCGCGGATGCAAGGCGTCACAAGTCGCCCAATGCGGGCTGGCCAGAGGCGGCGATGGCCCGCGCGCTCGACCTCGCGCTGGCAGGGCCGCGCGTCTATGACGGGGCGCGCCGCGACTATCCTTGGGTGAACGGGACCGCGCGCCGCGACATCGGCGCGGACGACATCGCAGGGGCGGTCACGATCCTGTGGCGCAGCTGGGCCGCCGGGCTGGCTGGCGTGATCGTGATTGCCATCCTCTGAGGTCCGGATAGGATCGGACCACTCCAGAGGAGTTTGTGTGCATGCGAGTGACGTCCGCCGTTCTTTCCCTGCTGATGGCCGCACCGGCCTGGGCCGCCTGCGGCGGCCCCTTCCCCGACTTCGTCGCGGGCCTGCGGGCCGAAGCGGTTGCGCGGGGGCATGACGCCGCCAGCGCCGAGGCCTTCTTCCGAAGCGCCGCGATCGACCCCAAGGTGCTGCGCGCCGACCGGTCGCAGGGCGTCTTCCAGATGCCCTTCACGGATTTCTCGCGCCGCCTGATTTCGCAGAACCGTATCGACCGGGGGCGGCAGAACGCACGCGCCCATGCCGCCATCTTCGACCGGATCGAACGCGACTATGGCGTGCCGCGCGGGGTGCTTCTGGCCTTCTGGGCCTTCGAGACCGATTACGGATCGTTCCAGGGTGATTTCAACACGCTGAACGCGCTGGTGACACTGGCCCATGACTGCCGCCGCCCCGACCTGTTCCGCCCGCAGATCTTCGCGGCGCTGAAGCTGTACGAGATGGGTGATTTCGATCCCGCCACCACCACCGGCGCCTGGGCGGGCGAGATCGGGATGGTCCAGATGCTGCCGCAGGACATCCTCGACAACGGGGTAGACGGCGACGGCGACGGTCATGTCTATCTCAAGACATCGGTGCCGGACGCGCTGATGTCGGGGGGCAAGATGCTGCAGCACCTGGGCTGGCGCGCGGGCGAGCCGTGGCTGCAGGAGGTGGTTCTGCCCGGGGATCTGGACTGGTCGCTGACGGGGCTGCAGACGCAGATGACCGCCGCCGACTGGGCGGCGCTGGGCGTGCGGGCGCGGCAGGGCGATTTCGCGCGCAGCGATCTGCCCACCTCGGTCATCATCCCGCAGGGGCGCAAGGGGCCCGCCTTCCTCGCCTATCCGAATTTCCGGGTCTATTTCGAATGGAACCAGAGCTTTACCTATGTGCTGACCGCCGCCTATTTCGCGACGCGGCTGGACGGCGCGCCTGTCTTCGACGCCGGCAATCCCGAACCGGGGCTCAACAGCGACCAGATGAAACGGCTGCAGGAACGGCTCGCGGCACGCGGGCATGACGTGGGGGGCATCGATGGGATCCTGGGCGCGGGCACCCGCGCGGCCGTGCGCGCCGAACAGGCGCGGCTCGGACTGCCGGCCGATGGCTGGCCGACCGCGGCGCTTCTTAACCAGCTTTGATCCGCGTTCTTTACCGAATCTTCAGGAAAGACTATATTCTGGGTCTTCCAGTATGTTCCTTTTCAGGTTCATCACCAAAAAGGCCCGGCAGAGGTGCTTCTCTGCCGGGCCACTCTTTTTCGGCCTATCGGCCGATCCAGAGCCGGATGACCGCAACCGCCAGCGTCGCCGCCGTCAGAAGGACCATCCATTTCCAGTAATCTTCCTGTTTCAGTTTCATCACCCCCTTTCGCCGCCAGGGATGGCGGCGTCCGGACGGTGCCCCGCAAGGCCTTGAAAAAGGATTAACCTTAATGCGCCGGTGCCGCGACCGGGTCGAGCAGCGTGCGCCCGCCGTCCAGCGTCAGGATCTGCCCGGTCATGAAGCCCGATCCTTCGGATGCGAGATACTGCACCGCATCGGCCAGTTCGCCCGGCGCCGCGATCCGCGCCAGCGGCGTATGCCGCTCGATATCGCTGCGGTATTCGGAATTGTCCTTCAGCGTGCCCTGGAGCGACGCGCTCATCACTGACCCGAAGGCGACCGCGTTCACCCGGATCCGGTGCGGCGCCAGCGCCACCGCCATCGACCGCGTCAACTGGTCGAGCGCGGCCGAGCTCACCGAATAGCCCAGAAGGTTCGGATGCGTGCGCCGCGCCGCGATGGAGCTGAGGTTGATGATCGATCCCACCTGCCCTTCGGTCTGCCCTTCGGCCTGACGGATCATGCGGCGGGCGACCATCTGCGTCAGCCGCAGCGCGGGCATGAGGTTCTGGTTCAGAAGCTCGATCACCGAATCGTCCTCGGGCGACAACGCATCCGACGGCGTGACCGACCGTGCCGCATTCACGAGGATATCAACCTGGTCGAAAGCGTCGATCGTGGCCGACAGCAGGTTCGCCACGGCCAGCTTCTCGCGCAGGTCACCTGCGAAATAGCGGACATTGCCCTCCTCGCTGCGTTCACCCAATTCTTCGATCAGCGCCTTCTCGTCGATATCGGCGAACATGACGTTCGCGCCCATATCGGCGAAGTGGAGGGCGATGGCGCGCCCGATGCCGTTGGCGGCCCCGGTCACGATGGCGGTCTTGCCGGCGATCGAAAAGGACATGCGGGTCTCCCGGGTTGATGGGGCAGCCTAGCGGGATTCACACCCGGGGGCGAGAGGGCCGCGCCGCCTGATACAGCTTGAACCGCGTATCCCCGGGCAGTTCCGTAACGTCGCGGAAGGCGGCGCGCAGGGCCGTCTCGTAGGGCAGGTGGCGGTTGGCGACCATGTAAAGCTGCCCCTGCGGGCCCAGAACACGCACTGCGGCGGTGATGAAGGCACGGCCCAGATCGGTGTCCGCCGCGCGCCCCTGATGAAAGGGCGGGTTCATGACGACACAGTCGACAGGGGCATCGGGCCGCCACGTGGTCGCATCGGCCCAGTGAAAATGCGCGCGCGGATCGGCCAGATTGGCCCGCGCGCAGTCAAGGGCCGTGGCGTCCGCCTCGACCACATGCAGCACCTCGACACCGGGCCGCTCCAGCACCGCCGCCGACAGAAACCCCCAGCCTGCGCCCAGATCGGCGACCCGCGCGCCCAGCCGCTGCGGCAGCGCAGCGGTCAGCAGGCGCGACCCGTCGTCGACCGCATCGGCGGAAAAGACGCCCGGACGGGTGATGAACCCATCGACCCGGGCCTCGGCCGCCGTCCAATCGGACAGGTCCGCCGCGTGGGCGTCGAACCAGAACAGCTTGCCATGCGCCTTGGCGATGGCGTCTGACACCGCAACGCGCCCGCGCAGATCGCGCAGGATGGACTCGACGCCGTGCGTCTTCAGCCCGTCCACGATCACCGGCCCGTCCGTGAGGCCGGCCGCCTGCGCCAGCCGGGCCCGCGCCAGCGCCTTGGCCCGCGGCAGGAAGACGATGGCGGCGGCGAAGCGTTCCCCTGCGGGCGTCGCAGCCACCGCGTCGAACCCCTCTGCTTGCCAGCGCTGGTGATCGGGCCGGAAGGGTTCCACCACCAGAACCCGGTCCCGGGGCAATGACGACAGGTCGGCCGCGTCGCGCGGATCAAAGACGGCGATCTTCCCGCCGTCCGGCAGGCGCAGTGCGCCCGTGTCAAGGGCCAGCGTCAGGCGCGCAGTCATCGGGGAATATCAGTCCTCACGCTCCATCGTGCACTGGAGCGGGTGCTGATGGCGGCGGGCGAAGTCCATGACCTGCCCCACCTTTGTTTCTGCGATCTCGTGGCTGAAGACACCCACGACGGCGACGCCCTTCTTGTGGACGGTCAGCATGATCTCGAACGCCTGCGCATGGTTCATCCCGAAGAAGCGTTCAAGGACATGCACGACGAATTCCATCGGCGTGTAGTCGTCGTTCAGAAGCAGCACCTTGTACAGCGGCGGCCGCTTCGTCTTGGGACGCACGTCAGTCAGGATCGAGGTATCCACGGGATCCTCGGGCGACTTGGTCATGGTCCAGTTCGGGCGGGTCATGGCAGTTGGTTGCGTCTTGTGTTCCTGCGGGTCGAGACAAGCGTATATAACGCCCGGGCAGGGTTAGAAAAGAGTGAGCATCATGCCGACCCCGACAAACGGCCCGTACCGGCGATGACCCGGCACCTCGATTGCATCGGCTTCGACGCCGACGACACGCTTTGGCACAACGAACGGGCCTTCCGTCTGACGCAGGACCGCTTCGCGGAACTGCTGCGCGATCACGCCGACCCCGACCACCTGATGGAGCGGCTGCTCGACGCCGAACGCCGCAATATCGGCCATTACGGCTATGGCGTGAAGGGCTTCGTGCTCTCGATGATCGAGACCGCGCTCGAGGTGACAGAAGACCGTGTGCCCGCCGGGGTGATCCGCGAACTGATCTCCGCAGGCCAGGACATTCTGCGTTATCCGATCGAGCTTCTGCCCCATGCCCGCGCGGCGGTCGAGACGCTCGCCGCGTCGCACCGGCTCGTGCTCATCACCAAGGGCGACCTTCTCGATCAGGAACGCAAGCTGGCCCAGTCGGGGCTGGGCGATCTGTTCGACGGGGTCGAGATCGTGTCCGAGAAATCGCCCGCCGTCTATGCCCGCATCTTCGCCGATCACGGTGCCGGGACGGATCGCGCGATGATGGTCGGCAATTCCATGCGATCCGACGTGCTGCCGGTGGTGGAAACCGGCGGCTGGGGCGTTTTCGTGCCCTATGGCATCGAATGGGCGCTCGAGGCTGCACCGCCCCCGCTGGGCGAACCGCGCTTCCGGGAACTGACCGATCTGGGCGGCCTGCCGGGACTTGTCGCGGCGATCGAGGACGGGTGAATGGGCTCTCTTGCGGCGGCGCGGCAGGTACCTACCAGATGTTGGGGGCACGGGCCGAAAACCGGCCTAAATCTTTGTCTCTTATGCCTTTCTTTTGTCACATGCCTGTGTTAAAATTCGTCAAACACAATATGTGCCAGCCGGACAAACCGGCGGCCTGAGGCAAAAAGAGGCAGCTCAAGTGCAGGCGCGGCAAGGCAAGCCGGCCCGTTCGGGTCTTATATTCATTCTGGCCTTATGGGTCTGCGTCCTGTCGCCTTTGGCGGCGGCGGCAGCGCCCTATGCAGCCATGGTGATGGACGCCCGGACCGGGGAAGTGCTGCACTCCGACAATGCCGAAACGCGGCTGCATC
This sequence comes from Aestuariivita sp., assembly GCA_018401465.1. Classification (GTDB taxonomy): domain Bacteria; phylum Pseudomonadota; class Alphaproteobacteria; order Rhodobacterales; family Rhodobacteraceae; genus JAGYKE01. The sequence goes on along the minus strand of JAGYKE010000004.1, from coordinate 1,128,296 downwards.
CCGCCTCGCTCACCAAGATGATGACGCTCTACATCGCGTTCGAGGCGGTGAAGAACGGCGAAATCTCGCTCGACACCCAGGTGCGCATCTCGCAGAAGGCAGCGGCAGAGCCGCCCTCGAAACTGGGGTTGAAAGCGGGCCAGAAGATCGCGCTGCGCTATCTGATCCGCGCCGCGGCGGTGAAGTCGGCGAACGACGCCGCCACCGCCATCGGCGAGGCGATCGAAGGATCGGAAGCCGCCTTCGCGCGCCGTATGAACGCCACGGCCAAGGCGCTGGGCATGACGCGCACGACCTTCAAGAATGCCCACGGACTGACCGAAGCGGGCCACATGTCGACCGCGCGCGACATGACGATCCTGGGGCGGCGGCTGCTTTACGATTATCCGCAATACTACAACATCTTCTCGCGCCGTTCGACCGACGCGGGACTCCGCCAGGTGTCGAACACCAACAACCGCCTGCTCGATGCCTATCGCGGCGCGGACGGCATCAAGACGGGCTATACCCGCGCGGCGGGCTTCAATCTTGTCGCATCGGCCCAGCGCGGCAACGAACGCGTCATCGCCACGGTCTTCGGCGGCAAGTCGACCGTGTCGCGCAATGCGCGCATCGCGGAATTGCTCGATCTCGGCTTCCGCCGGGCGCCCTCGAGCGCGCCGCTGCGGCAGCCCACGCCGCCGGTCTATGCCGAGGCGGACACGTCAGGTGACACGCCGGGTGGCGCAGGCAAGACGATCCGCGTCAGCGGCGCGGTTCAGAAAAGCCTGCGACCTCAGGCCCGGCCCGCCTCTGAACCGGTCCTCGTCGCGCAAGGCGTGATCGAGACCGCGCGCGAAAATCGCGGGGCACTGGCCGACACCATCGCCGAAACCCTTGCCGCCGTGCAGCCTCCGGCTGAGACCGCCAGCCGCACCCCCGAGGCGACGCCGCGACCGGCACTGCGCCCCGAAACGCTCGTCACCGCCGCCCTGACCGAAGACGATCCCGTGGACGAGGTGGCAGACAACCAACCCGAAGTGGTCACCCGCCTGTCCACCTCTGGCGGTCAGCACTGGGGCATCAACGTGGGCCGCTTCGGCAGCCGATACGAGGCCGAACGCGTCCTGCTGCGCACCGCGCTGGCCGAGATGACGACGCTCGACGGCAGCCTGCGCAAGGTGGTGCAGAGCCCGCGCGGCTTCGACGCCAACTTCCTCGGGATGACGCGCGAAGGGGCGGATCTTGCCTGCCGCAGGCTTCAGGCGCGCAATGTCACCTGTTTCACCATCGGCCCCGCCTCTTAAGGCCCCGGCCTTCCTCTCGCATCAAATATCCCGGGGGAATCGCGCGGCACGCGCGATGGGGGCAGAGCCCCCCTCACGGCTTAGGCCGGTCGTCCCAGTCCTTGCTGAGAATGCGGCGACTGTCGCCTTCTGGATCGTCATACTGGTTCGACCTGACGGTATAGACGAAGGCCAGCAGGCCCACGCCCCCCAGCACCAGAGAAATCGGGATCAGGTAACTCAGAACCGACATTCCCCCGCCCTCACTTCAGACGCAGCGCGTTGAGCGACACGGAAATCGAACTGACCGACATCGCCAATGCGGCGATGAGCGGCGTGCACAGCCCCGCCGCCGCAAGCGGCACGGCGACGATGTTGTAGACCGTCGCGATCCGGAAATTCTCGCGGATGCGTTTGACCGCCTCCCGGCCCGTCCGCAGCGCCTCCGAGACCGGCGCGAGGTCGGTTCCCAGCAGCACGATGTCCGACGCCACACGTGCGGCGTCGAGCGCCGAGGCGGGCGAGATCGAGACATGCGCCGCAGCAAGAGCGGCGGTATCGTTCAGCCCGTCGCCCACCATCAGCACATGGCGACCCTGCGCGGCCAGTTCGGCGATGCGCGCGGCCTTGTCCTGCGGCAGGGCTTCGGCTTCCCAGTTTGCGATTCCGAGACGCCGGGCAAGATCGGCGACCGGGCCCGTGCTGTCGCCCGACAGCAAGATGACGTCCTGACCTGCCGCCTGCAACGCCACGACGACCTCGGCGGCACCCGGGCGCAGCCGGTCGGCGAACCCGAAAGCCACCGGCGCGGCACCGCCGATGCCCAGCCAGGCCTCGGTCTGTGCCCCCGCCTCGGCCCCGACCCAGGGCGCGCGGCCCAGCCGCACGCGGCGGCCGTCGGGCAGCGTGCCCTCGGTCCCGTACCCCGGGACCTCGACGATCCCGGTCACTTCGGCGGCGGCGATCCCGGCGGCCTCTGCCGCGCGCGCGATGGCGCGCGACAGGGGATGCGCCGATCCTTCGGCCAGCGCCCGCGCCACCGCCACCGCGCCGGGATCGACCGCGGACAGGTTCACCACCTCGGGCGCGCCCGCGGTCAGCGTGCCGGTCTTGTCGAAGACGACCGTATCGACGGCAGCCAGACGTTCGAGCGCCGTCGCGCTCTTGATCAGGAGGCCCTGTCGGAACAGCCGCCCCGACGCCGCCGTGGTCACCGCGGGCACGGCAAGGCCCAGCGCACAGGGGCAGGTGATGATCAGCACCGCCGCCGCGACGTTGAGCGCTGTGCGCCCGTCCCAGGTCGCCAGATACCAGCCGAGGAAACTGAGCGCCGCCAGGATATGCACCCCCGGCGCATAGAGCTTGGCCGCGCTGTCGGCGAGAGAGTTGTAGTTCGACCGCCCCGATTCCGCGATGGCGACAAGGTCCGCCATGCGGTGCAGCGAGGTGTCCTGCCCCACCGCGCTGGCCCGGATGGTCAGGGGACCGGTGAGGTTGACCTCGCCCGCGCTGACGGCCTGACCCGGGACTGCCGCCACAGGCACGGTTTCCCCGGTCAGCAGCGACCGGTCGAGTTCGGAATGCCCCTCGACCACCGCGCCGTCGACCGGCATGCGCCCGCCCGGGCGCACCAGCAGGAGATCGCCCACCCGCAGGTCGGCCACCGCGACTTCGCGCGGCGCGCCGTCTTCGAACCGCAGCGCGCGCGGCACTTCAAGGGCGGTCAGTTCCTCGGCCGCCGACCGGGCCGCGGCCCGCGTCCGGTGATCGAGATAGCGCCCCCCCAGAAGGAAGAAGGTCAGCGCGATGGCCGCGTCGAAATAGGCGTGGTGGCCCGACAGCATCGTTTCCCAAAGCGAGGTCACGAGGGCCAGCACGATAGCCAGAACGATGGGCACGTCCATGTTCAGCCGCCGCGCCTTCAGCGCGGACCACGCGCTGCGGAAGAAGGGCTGCGCCGAAAAGGCGATGGCGGGAAAGACGATGGCCGCGGAAATCCAGTGGAACATGTCGCGCGTCGCGGCATCGGCCCCCGACCAGACCGACACCGACAGAAGCATCACGTTCATCGACGCGAAGCCCGCCACCGCCATGCGCATCAGCAGATCGCGCCCCGCGCGGTCGGTGGCCGTCGCCTGAAGCGCCCCCTGATCGAGTTCGTGCACCTCGTAGCCTGCCGCCTCGACCACCGGGATCAGGTCGGCCGCGGTCATGTCCGGCGCGGCATCCACCATCGCGCGGCGCAAGGTCAGGTTCACGCGCGCCGAACGCACGCCCGGCACGGCTTCGAGCGCGCGCTCGACCGTGGCGATGCAGGCCTGGCAGTGGATGCCCGGAAGCGACAGCGACAGCCGGGCATCGGGCAGCGGCAATTCGGCCGCGCGCACGGGCGTTGCGATACAGCCCGGGCAGGCTGCGGCAGATGGCGGAAGAACACCGTCGGCGGGCATGGCCGGCTCAGCCGCGGATATGCAGGATGACGCGCTGCGCGAAGTCGGTTCCGTCTTCCGCACGCGCCGTCATGCGGATGTTCCAGTTGCCCGGGGCCAGTTCGGCCTGAGCGACATAGGCCTGCCCGTCGAAGACGAATTCGGGCACCATGTCGTCCTTCACATGGGTTGCGCGGCCAAGAACTACGGTCAGTGCCGCGACCTCGACCGGCTTGCCGTCGCGGTCGGTGATGGACAGGAAGACGCGACCATCCTGCGCCACCGCCTGCACCTCCCAGCCCAGCGCCAGCTGCGCATCGCGGCGGACGTCGAAGGTCTGGGACGCCACATAGGAATTCCTGACCTCGAGCCCCGGGAAGGTCCGCACGGCGTTCACCGCCAGCGCGATGTTCACCGCGAAGATGATCCCGAAGGCTCCAACAAAGACCATCGCCGCATGACGTCCCGTGAATTCGCGCTGTGCCATCCGTCAGTTCCCCTGTCCAAAGAAGCTGGTGTCCTTGTGTTCACGTGCGGTGCTGTTCACATCCTCGATCCAGAAGCGGAAATCGGTGCGTTCGGCCAGCGCCGGGCCGGTGCCTGCGGGTACCGTCACATAGACCCGCTGCAGTTTCATTTCTTGCGGAGCGATGGTCACCGTTTTGCCATCGACGCCCTCGAGATCGACGATCATGGCGGGATGCCCGCTCGCGACGATCCGGAAGGTGCCGTCTTCGCCGTACTTGTTGCGGATGCGTACGTCATAGGTGTTGCGGATCGACCCGTCGGACATGACCACATGGGTCGGGTTGCGCAACGGTGCGACGGTGATGTCGAAGGGCGCCCGGATGAACAGCGCGAAGACAAGGCCGATGCCCACCAGCGACCAAAGCACGGTGTAAAGGATGGTGCGCGGGCGCAGGATGTGCCGCCAGACCGATTTCGGCGTGCGGTGTTCACGCTCGGCCTCTTCGTCGGACAGGGCCAGGTAGTCGATCAGCCCGCGCGGCTTGCCGATCTTGGCCATCACGTCGTCGCAGGCGTCGATGCACAGCGCACAGGTGATGCATTCGAGCTGTTGCCCGTCGCGGATGTCGATCCCCATGGGGCAGACGTTCACGCAGGCCATGCAGTCGATGCAGTCGCCCATCTCGGCGCCGGCCTTGACCTCTTCGGAATGCTTGTGCGGCTCGCCCCGCCAGGCGCGATAGCCGACGGTGATCGTGTCCTCGTCCATCATCGCGGCCTGAATGCGCGGCCAGGGGCAGGCATAGATGCAGATCTGTTCGCGGGCGAAGCCGCCGAACAGGAAGGTCGTGCCCGTCAGGATCGCCATCGTCGTATAGGCGATGGGATGGGCCTGCAGCGTCACCAGATCGCGCAGCAGCGTCGGCGCATCCGCGAAATAAAAGACCCATGCCCCCCCGGTCGCCAGCCCGATCAGCAGCCACAAGGTCCATTTCGTGATCCTGAGCCGGGCCTTGCGCAGGTCCCAGCCCGTCTGGCGGTGCAGCCGCAGCCGTGCGTTTCGGTCGCCTTCAATCCAGCGTTCGACCAGAATGTAGAGGTCGGTCCAGACGGTCTGCGGGCAGGCATAACCGCACCAGACCCGGCCCAGCGCCGAGGTGAACAGGAACAGGCCCAGCCCCGCCATGATCAGCAGACCCGCGACGAAATAGAACTCGTGCGGCCAGATCTCGATCCAGAAGAAATAGAACCGCCGGTGCGCGAGATCGAGAAGCACCGCCTGATCCGGCAGTTCCGGGCCACGGTCCCAGCGGATCCACGGCGTGACATAGTAGATGCCCAGCGTCACCGCCATCACGATCCACTTGAGGTTCCGGAACTTGCCCGAGACGCGGCGGGGAAAGATCGGTTCGCGCGCGGCATAGAGGCTTTGTTGCGGTTGGGCGCTATCGGACACCTGACTGACTCCGGATTCAGACTTCTGCTTTGGTTTGTTTCTGGCACCGGGGTCAGGCTGAAACCTTGACCTGAGTCAAAAAGCGCATCGTCCAGATATCTTTTTCCGCGGCGCGGCGGCGTTCTGCCGCAACTGAGAAGGGGCCGCACCGACAGGTGCGACCCCTTCTTGTCATTTGCGCCGACGCCCCGGGAAACGCGCGAACAGATCGGGGCGCCGGCGCTGTTCCGGCGGCGGATGTCGGTGCCGCCGGGACATTCCTTGCAGGCCTACTGCCCCCCGCCCAACTGGTGGACGTACAGCGCGACGGCGCGGATTTCCGCTTCGGACAGGCGGTCCTGCCAGCCGGGCATGATGCCGAAGCGCGCATTCGTGACCGTGTAGGTCAGCGCCGCGTAGTCGCCGCCATAGAGCCAGATCGCGTCGGCAAGGTTCGGTGCACCCTGAGTGATGTCGCCCTCTCCGGCTTCGCCATGGCAGGCCGCGCAGTTGTCGGCATAAAGGACCGACCCGGCTTCGACCTGTGCAGGGTCGTTGGCCGTGCCGCCCGACAGAGTCTGGACGAAGTTCACGACCTGCGAGATCTCTTCGGCTGTGAACATGTCGCCATAGGCGGGCATCGCCGAATAGCGGGCATCGTCGTATTCCTCGTTCCGGATGCCATAGGCGATGGTCTGGTGGATCGCGTCGATGTCGCCCCCCCAGAGCCAGTCGTCGTCCAGCAGGTTCGGATAGCCCGAGGCCTGAACCCCGCCCGCCCCCGACCCGTGGCACTGGGCGCACCATGTCCGGAAGACAGCCGCCCCGGACGAGACGGCATAGGAATAAAGCTCGGCATCGTCCCCCACCGACGCCAGTTCGACCCCTTCGAGACGTTCGTTGACGGGGGCGTTGCGGGTTTCGACCGCAGCGATTTCCTCGGCCACCTCGGCGCGGCTGGAATAGCCCAGCAGACCCGGGGTGGCAGCGCTGATCCCCGGCCAGGCCGGATAGGCGATAGTATAGCCGATACCCCATGCGATGCAGGCATAGAAAGTCCAGAGCCACCAGCGCGGCAGAGGGTTGTTGAACTCCTGAATGCCGTCCCATTCATGGCCGGTCGTCGTCGGATCGCCCTTCTGCAATTGAGAGGGTTTATTGCTCATGGCCGCGCCTCCTCGGATTGGGCGGGTTTGTCCTGATGCCGCATCGGGATATTGGCCGCATCCCGGTGCGTCGCATTGCTGCCGGGCCGCAGGACCCAGACAACGACACCGATGAAGAAGGCGAACATCGCAAGCAGCATCCAGCTGTCGGCGAAGGCGCGCAGGAAGGTATAGGTTTCCATGTCCGGTTCCCTCCTCAGCGGCTCGCGTCGGGCGTGAAGGTCGAGAAATCGACCAGAGTGCCCAGCATCTGCATGTAGGCGATCAGCGCATCCGCCTCTGAGACGCCCGGCTGTCCGTCGAAGTTGCGAACGTTGACCCTGTCGCCATAGCGTTCCAGCAGCCCGTCATAATCGCTGTCGGGATCCGCCTGAGCCATGAAATCGGCCTTGGCATTCTCAAGCATCGCATCATCGTAGGGCACACCGATCATGGCATGGGTCGCCAGCAGATCACCGACATAGCGCCCGTCGAGCATCCGCTGCTCGAGGAAGCCGTATTTCGGCATGACCGATTCCGGCACCACGCTTTGCGGATTGCGGAAGTGCTGGACGTGCCAGTCGTCGGAATAGCGGCCACCGACGCGGGCGAGGTCGGGCCCCGTCCGCTTGGAGCCCCACTGGAACGGATGGTCGTACATCGACTCGGCCGCGAGGCTGTAGTGGCCATAGCGTTCCACCTCGTCCCGCATCGGCCGGATCATCTGGCTGTGGCAGACATAGCAGCCTTCGCGCAGATAGATTTCCCGGCCTTCCAGTTCGAGCGGCGTGTAGGGCCGCATGCCGTCCACCTTCTCGATGGTGTTCTCGAGCCAGAAGAGCGGTGCGATCTGCACGATGCCGCCGATCGTCACCACGAGGAACGAGAACACCAGAAGAAGCGTGGCGTTGGTCTCAAGGATCTTGTGCTTGTCAAGAAGTGCCATTGTCCAAGCCTTTCGTCATTCGGCCGGAACGGCCGTGGCAAGGCTGGCCTCTTTGGCCGGCGCCCGCTTCACGGTCATCCAGAGGTTGTAGCACATGATGACCGCACCCGCGAGGAACAGAACCCCGCCCAGACCGCGCACCACATACATCGGGAACTTGGCGGCGACCGTGTCGGCGAACGAGTTCACGAGGAACCCGTTTGCATCCACTTCGCGCCACATCAGGCCTTCCATGATGCCCGTGACCCACATCGAGGCGGCGTAGAGCACGATCCCGATGGTCGCGAGCCAGAAGTGCCAGGACACGAGGCTGAGGCTGTAAAGCCGTTCCCGCTTCCACAGCACCGGCACGAGGAAGTAGAGCGCGCCGAAGGTGATCATGCCGTTCCAGCCAAGGGCGCCGGAATGCACGTGCCCGATCGTCCAGTCCGTGTAATGCGACAGCGAGTTGACCGCCTTGATCGACATCATCGGCCCTTCGAAAGTGGACATGCCGTAGAAGCCGACCGAGATCACCATCATGCGGATCACCGGATCGGTGCGCAGCTTGTCCCAGGCACCCGAGAGCGTCATGAGGCCGTTGATCATGCCGCCCCAGGACGGCATCCACAGCACGATCGAGAACACCATGCCCAGCGTCGAGGCCCAGTCAGGCAGCGCGGTGTAATGCAGGTGGTGCGGACCGGCCCAGATGTAGATGAAGATCAGCGCCCAGAAGTGGATGATCGACAGCTTGTAGCTGAAGACGGGACGTTCGGCCTGTTTCGGGATGAAGTAGTACATCATGCCGAGGAAGCCTGCCGTCAGGAAGAAGCCCACGGCGTTGTGGCCATACCACCATTGCACCATGGCATCCTGCACGCCCGAGAAGACCTGCACCGACTTCGACCCGAAGATCGACACCGGAATGGCAAGGTTGTTGACCACGTGCAGCATCGCGACGGTGACGATGAAGGACAGGAAGAACCAGTTCGCCACGTAGATGTGGGGTTCCTTCCGCTTCACGATCGTGCCGAGGAACACGGCCAGATAGGCCACCCACACAATGGTCAGCCACCAGTCCACATACCATTCGGGTTCGGCGTATTCCTTGGCATGGGTCGATCCAAGGATGTAGCCCGTCGCCGCCAGCACGATGACGAGCTGGTAGCCCCAGAACACGAACCAGGCGAGGTTACCGCCCCAGAGCCGCGCGGCGCTGGTGCGCTGCACGACGTAGAGTGACGTCGCGATCAGCGCGTTGCCGCCGAAGGCGAAGATCACCGCGCTCGTATGCAGGGGGCGCAGCCGCCCGAAGTTCAGATAGCCTTGCGCCCATTCGAAGTTCAGCGCGGGAAAGGCCAGCTGGAACGCGATGACCACGCCAACAAGAAAGCCGACCACACCCCAACCGGCGGTGGCGATCACGCCTGCACGAATGACCCCGTCATTGTATTCCAGCGACAGATCGCGTCCCGCTGCGGGTTCGTCCGTGCGCCGCAGCGTCCACAGGAACAGCCCCGCAGCCACCAGCATCACGATGAGCGCATGAACCTGGTAGGCCAGATCGCGTGCGTAAGAGGCGGCCATCATCGCGAACAGCGTGATGAGCCCCAGCACGATCAGCTTGAGATAATTCAACATGTTTCGTCCCTTCGTCTTGTCCCGCGCGATTCGAAGCGCCGCGTCGGACGGATTCAGACTGGGTGTGTCATCGCCTGTGGGGGGGCGGGGATGCCTTGATCTGCATCAAGCGCCCTGCGCGGAACGATTGACCTCCGTCAAGGCCCCGACGCGGGTCCCGCGCCTATGGTGGTGACAATCCATTCACCAGAAGAGGGGTGCAAGATGTCCTACAAATCGCTGTTGACCGTGCTCACCGATGCCGACCACGCCGCGGCCCCCGTCGCGCATGCCACCGCGCTCGCGACCGAGCTTGACGCACATGTCGAGGCGCTGTGCCTCGGCGTCGACCGGACCCAGTCGGGGTATTATTATGCTGGCGCCAACGCCATGATATTGCAGGAAACTCTGGACCGCGCCCGTGTCGAGGCGGGCGAGGTCGCGGCCTTCGCCAAGGACCTTCTGCAGAAATCCGGCGTGCGCTGGTCGGTCGAGGACGGCGTGGCACAGCTGGCGGACATCGCACGCCACGTGGCGCTGCGCGCGCGGTTCTCGGACCTTGTCGTGCTGGCCCAGCCCTATGGTGAAGGCCGCGGCGCCGAGATGGAGGCGGTGGTGGAAGCTGCGCTCTTCGACGGGGATGCGCCGGTGCTGATCGTACCGGACAAGGGCGACCCTATGACGCGCCCCAAGACTGTCGTGATCGCATGGAACCAGAGCCGCGAGGCGATGGCCGCGGTGCGTGCCGCCCTGCCCTTCCTGCGCAATGCCGAACTGGTGCGCATCGTCGTCATCGACCCGCCCCAGCACGGCCCCGAACGGTCGGACCCGGGCGGGTTCCTCGGCCAGATGCTGGCGCGCCAAGGCGTGCATTGCGAAATCGACGTGCTGGCCAAGACGCTGCCGCGCGTGTCCGACGTGATCAACCGTCACGTGCAGGACAAGGAAGCCGGATTGATCGTCATGGGGGCCTATGGCCATTCGCGCTTCCGAGAGGCGATTCTGGGCGGGGCCACCCGCAACATGCTGGAACAGGCGAAGGTGCCGGTTCTCATGGCGCATTGAGAACGCAGCCCTGACGCCACGCCCCCTTTGACAGGGCCGCGCGCCTTCCGTTTCACTGACGGTGGAAGGGGGGTGCGTCGTGCCGCTTGAAATCCTGTTGGCCATGGTCGTTCTGGGGATCGCCGGGATCGCAATCCTGACGATCTGGCTGGGCTTCGGCCGCCGCCGCGCGCTGTCGGAAGACACTTCGCAGGCGGACTGGCTGCGCCACTTCCCCGAAGATGTTGTCCGCTCCGTCTGGATCAGCAGCGATGCGCATGCCGCCTTGGTGCTGACCGACAGGGGGCCGGGCCTGCTCTGGGCCATGGGCGCGGACACCACCGCCCGTCGCCTCTCGGACGCGCAGGTCAGTGAGACCGCCTCCGGTCTCGACATCCGTTTTGCCGATTTCACTGCACCCCGGGTAGGCCTGCGGCTTGACGCAGACGCGCGGCTGGTCTGGAAACGCATGATGGAGGAGCCATGACCGACACGCTGAGCTACCCGGACGTCGTGCAGCTGGCGGTGCCGCTGTTCATCGCCGCGATCCTGGCCGAGCTTCTGTGGATCGCATGGCCCGGGCGCGGCGGGCGGTATGAAACCCGCGACGCGGTCACCTCGCTCATCATGGGGGCTGGCAACGTGGCCGAAGGGCTGATCCTCGGCTTTGTCGCCTGGGCCTTCCTGATGACGCTCTGGGCGCTGACGCCGCTGGATCTTGGCACGTCTTGGTGGGTCGTCGCGCTGTGCTTCGTGCTGGACGACCTGCGCTATTACTGGGTGCACCGCTTCGGGCACCGCATCCGCTGGGTCTGGGCGTCGCATGTGAACCATCACTCCTCCCAGCACTACAATCTGACGACCGCGCTGCGGCAGACCTGGACCGGCACCTTCACCTTCATGATCGTGATGCGCGCGCCGCTGGTCCTTCTGGGGTTCCACCCGGCGATGGTGCTGTTCTGCGGCGGGCTGAACCTGATCTACCAGTTCTGGATCCATACCGAGGCGATCCGCAGACTGCCGGCTTGGGTCGAGGCGGTGATGAACACGCCGTCGCACCACCGCGTCCACCACGGGCGCAACCCGCGTTACCTCGACGCCAATTACGCCGGTGTCTTCATCATCTGGGACCGGATGTTCGGCACCTTCGTGCCGGAACTCGACCGCGAGAAACCCGATTACGGGCTGGTGCAGAACCTCGGCACCTTCAACCCGCTGCGGGTCGCGTTCCACGAATGGCTGGCCATCTGGCGCGACGTGACCCAACCGGGGCTGAGCCTGCGCGACCGGATCATGTATGCCGTCGCCCCCCCGGGCTGGAGCCATGACGGCAGTCGCGACACCAGCGAAGGGATCAAGGCGAAACACCTTGCCCGCCACCCGCAGGACGCGGGCACGCCGGGCTTCCGGTGAGGCACGTCCTGATCGACTGGCCCGCGCGCGCGGCGTTGCTGCCCCTGCTGGCGGCGCAGGCGCTGCAGGTGCGCACCCGCGCCCTGCGCCTGCCCGAGGCGGAAGGCCCCCGCGCGGGGCGCATCGGACAGGGCCAGCCGCTGCGGCTTCTGATTCTGGGCGACAGTTCCGCCGCGGGTGTCGGCGCGCCGCATCAGGATCAGGCGCTGGCGGGGCAGTTGGTGGCGCGGCTTTCGCCCCATGTCGCGGTCGACTGGGAACTGCACGCGCGCACCGGCGACATGACCCGCGACGCGCTGCGCAGGCTGGACCGGATCACCGGGCCGTTCGACGCGGTGCTGGTCGCGCTGGGGGTCAACGACACCACGCGGTTCCTGCCGCGGCCCGTCTGGCTGTCGCAGCAGCGGCACCTGATCGACCGGCTGACTCAGGAGTTCGGCGCGCGCCATGTCCTTTTGACCGGCCTTCCGCCGATGGACCGCTTTCCGCTTCTGCCGCAGCCCTTGCGCTGGACGCTGGGGCGGCACGCCGCGCGGCTGGACGACGGCCTGCGCAAGCTGGCGGCTGCACACCCGGCCTGCGATGTGCTGACCTTCGATCTGCCCGACGACCCCACGTTGATGGCCGAAGACGGCTTTCACCCCAGCCCCGCCACCTATGCGATCTGGGCCGGGATGGCAGCAGACCGCATCCTGGCGCGCCTTTAGCCCATCGCGGCGCAGGGGCCGTGGCGGTGGCAGGTGACAAGGTGGTCGTTCACCAGCCCCGTCGCCTGCATGAAGGCATAGACGATAGTCGGCCCGCAGAACCGGAACCCCGCCTTCTTCAGGTCCTTGGAAATGCGTTCGGACAGCGGAGTGAACGCGGGCACCTCGGCCATTTTGGCCCAGCGGTTCTGGATCGGGCGGCCATCCACGTAATCCCACAGGAAGGCGTCGAAGCCGCCGCGGTCCTGCATAGCGACGAAGGCGCGCGCATTGCCCAATGTCGCCTCGATCTTGCCCCGGTGGCGGATGATGCCCGGGTCGGCAAGGCAGCGCGCGATCTCGCCCTCGCCCCACCCGGCGATCGTTTCGGGGTCGAATCCCGCGAAGGCCGCGCGGAAATTGTCGCGCTTTTTCAAGATGGTGATCCAGGACAGCCCCGCCTGAAAGCCATCGAGGATCAGCTTTTCCCAAAGCGCCCGCGCATCGCGTTCCGGCACGCCCCATTCGGTATCGTGGTAATCGAGATAAATCTGTTCGGGCCCCGCCCAGCCGCAGCGTTCCATCGCGCCCTGCCTTTCCGCCGCGAAGATCACGGCAATTCGTGTCGAATCCGAAGCTTAACGGCTTGTTAGGTCCGCGCGAAGAAGCTGCGCGCGGGATCGTCAGTGAAAGGCGGGGGCATGGCAGGCAAGGACAGGCGCGCGATGGCCGATGTGCCGGCCGGTGCGGGCAGCCCGCTCGAATCGGCTCTGCACCGGCGCGACAGCGGTGTGATCGGCATGGTCGCCCGCGCCGTCGCCGCGGGCGAGGTGATGCTGGCCTATCAGCCCGTGATGCAGGCCCGCCCGCCCCATGACACCGGATTCTACGAAGGGCTGATCCGCGTGCTCGACCCCACGGGCCGGGTGATCCCCGCGCGGGATTTCATCACCGTCGTGGAAGAGACCGAGCTTGGCCGTGAACTCGACTGTGCGGCGCTGCGGCTGGGGCTGAAGGCGCTGGAAGGCAATGCCAAGCTGCGGCTGTCGATCAACATGTCGGCGCGGTCCATCGGATACAAGGCGTGGCGGCGCATCCTTGAGAGGTTCCTTGCCCGCGACGCGCATATCGGCGAACGGCTGATCCTCGAGATGTCGGAAGCCTCGGTCATGCGGGTGCCGGAACTCGTCGCCGATTTCATCGACGACCTGCGCCCGCTCGGCATCGCTTTCGCGCTCGACGATTTCGGATCGGGTGACATCGCGATGCGCCACTTTCGGCAGCTTCTGTTCGACGCGGTCAAGATCGACGCCCAGTTCGTGCGCGGGATCGACCGCGACGCCGATACCGCGATGCTGGCGCGCGCGCTGATCGCCATGGCGCGCAGTCTTGATCTCGCCGTGATCGCCGAAGCGGTGGAAACACGGGGCGAGGCCGAGACGCTTGCCACACTCGGCGTCGATTGCCTTCAGGGCTATCTCTTCGGTGCACCCACGGTGCGCCCGCCCTGGCTGAAACCCACGAACGAGGCCGCCGCCTGAGACACCCTGTCTGTTGCCGCACCTTGCGCGATTCGCTATCCCGCCCCCGAAGGCCGGACCGCAGGGGACCGTGCCAGCCTGCGCGCTGCCCGCGCCGCAGCATCCAAGGCCAGAGGACAGGACCCATGACCAATGTAGTTATCGCATCCGCCGCCCGCACCGGCGTCGGCAGCTTCGGCGGATCCTTCGCCAACACACCCGCGCATGATCTGGGCGCCGCCGTTCTGTCGGCGCTGGTCGACCGCGCCGGCATCGACAAGGGCGAAGTGTCGGAAACCATCCTGGGCCAGGTGCTGACCGCGGCGCAGGGCCAGAACCCCGCGCGCCAGGCGCATATCAATGCAGGCCTGCCGAAGGAAAGCGCCGCCTGGAGCATCAACCAGGTCTGCGGGTCGGGCCTGCGCGCCGTGGCGCTGGGCGCCCAGCACATCCAGCTGGGCGACGCCGCGATCATCGCCGCCGGCGGGCAGGAGAACATGACCCTGTCGCCGCACGCCGCCAACCTGCGCGCCGGTCACAAGATGGGCGACATGACCTATATCGACACGATGATCCGCGACGGCCTGTGGGATGCCTTCCACGGCTATCACATGGGCCAAACCGCCGAGAACGTCGCCCAGCAGTGGCAGATCAGCCGCGAAATGCAGGACGAATTCGCCGTCGCCAGCCAGAACAAGGCCGAAGCCGCCCAGAAGGCCGGCAAGTTCGCGGACGAGATCATCCCCTTCATCATCAAGACCCGCAAAGGCGACGTGGTGATGGACAGCGACGAATATATCCGCCACGGCGCGACGATCGACGCCATGCAGAAACTGCGCCCGGCCTTCACCAAGGACGGCAGCGTGACGGCGGCCAACGCATCGGGCCTGAACGACGGAGCGGCGGGCGTCCTGCTGATGAGCGCGGATGACGCGGAACGCCGCGGGATCGAACCTCTTGCCCGCATCGCCTCCTACGCGACCGCAGGGCTTGATCCGTCGATCATGGGCGTCGGCCCGATCTTCGCGAGCCGCAAGGCGCTGGAAAAGGCCGGCTGGAAGGCCGAAGACCTCGACCTCGTCGAAGCGAACGAAGCCTTCGCAGCGCAGGCCTGCGCCGTGAACAAGGACATGGGCTGGGATCCGGCCATCGTGAACGTGAACGGCGGCGCCATCGCCATCGGCCACCCGATCGGCGCGAGCGGAGCGCGCATCCTCAACACGCTGCTGTTCGAGATGAAGCGCCGCGGTGCGAAGAAGGGCCTCGCCACGCTGTGCATCGGCGGCGGCATGGGCGTGGCGATGTGCATCGAACGTCCCTGATCCGGACAAGGGCGGGGGCGCCGCGCGGCGCCCTTGCCGACACCCCGGCCGCGACAATTTCGCAAAGCAACATTGTTGCGCATCCGGGCTTCGAAATGTAAGAACCTTACCAGACAGACAAGGGACGGAGACCCAATATGGCACGAGTTGCACTCGTCACCGGCGGCAGCCGGGGCATCGGCGAAGCGATTTCCAAGGCGCTGAAGGCCGACGGCTATCAGGTGGCGGCAACTTACGCCGGCAATGACGAAGCCGCCGCGAAGTTCACCGCGGAAACCGGAATCAAGACCTACAAGTGGAACGTGGCCGATTACGACGCCTCGGCCGCGGGCATCGCGCAGGTCGAAGCCGATCTGGGCCCGATCGACACCGTCGTCGCCAATGCGGGCATCACGAAGGACGCGATGTTCCACCGCATGACGCCGCAGCAGTGGAAGGACGTGATCGACACGAACCTCACCGGCGTCTTCAACACCGTCCACCCGGTCTGGCCGGGCATGCGCGATCGCAAGTTCGGCCGCGTCATCGTGATCTCGTCGATCAACGGCCAGAAGGGCCAGGCGGGTCAGGTGAACTATGCCGCGACCAAGGCGGGCGATCTCGGCATCGTGAAATCGCTGGCCCAGGAAGGGGCCAAGTTCGGCATCACCGCGAACGCGATCTGCCCGGGTTACATTGCGACCGAGATGGTCATGGCCATCGACGAATCCGTGCGCGACAAGATCATCGCGGGCATCCCGGCGGGCCGCCTTGGCACGCCCGAGGAAATCGCCCGCTGCGTGAGCTTCCTTGCGTCCGAGAATTCGGGCTTCATCAACGGGTCGACCATTTCGGCCAACGGCGCGCAGTTCTTCGTCTGAACCGCATCATCCGCGAATGCAAAGGGGCCGGTCGCAGGACCGGCCCCTTTTTCTTGCGGCCCGCCTCAGCGCGCGGCAGTCGACGGGAACAGCCAGCCCAGCGCGGCGCGGATGGCACGCGCGCGTTCAGCATGCGCAACCTCATAGGCGCGGCGGGTGGCAAGGGTGACTTGCGTCTCGATCATGGTTTCGGTCCTTGTAGGTACGGTGAGATCCTGCCCTGCAACATGGCCAATGCAGGCCCGCCCGACAAACGAGACTTTCCAAGGGTTCACACAAGCTCTATTTAACCGAACATGCCCGATCGCCTGCCACCCCTGACCGCATTGCGCGCCTTCGACGCCGCCGCGCGGCACATGTCTTTCGCCAAGGCGGCGGAAGAGCTGAACGTGACGCCCGCGGCGCTGTCCTTTCAGATCAAGTCGCTTGAAGACCATCTGGGCGAACCCGTCTTCAAGCGGCTGAACCGCGCGGTAGAGCTGACCGAGGCAGGCCGCACCCTTGCCCCGGGGGTCGAGGATGCGTTCCAGCGCCTGCACGCCGCCTGGCGTGCGACGCGCCGCCTGCATGACACGACCACGCTGAACGTGACGGCTGGACCTGCCTTCACCGCCAAGTGGCTGGCGCCGCGGCTTTACCAGTTCGCGCAGGCGCATCCCGAGATCGACCTGCGCTTCATCGCGTCGCTGCGCATCATGGATTTCGACCGCGACGAAATCGACGTGGCGATCCGCTTCGGCTATGGCCCCGATCCGGATCTTTATGCCCTTCCGCTGGCCTTCGAATGGGTGACCCCGGTGATGACACCCGATCTCGCGCGTGCCTACCCCACGCCCGAAAGCCTGAAGACCGCACCGCTGATCTTCGACGATTCGATAGATTTTCTTGACCCGCCCTGCGACTGGCCCGCCTGGTTCCGCGCCGTGGGCATCGACCACAGGCCGCTGCACGGGCCACACTTTTCGCAGGCCGATCACGCGGTCGACGCGGCGCTGGCCGGTGTGGGCATCGTGCTGGGCCGCCGGGCACTGGTGATCAAGGATATCTACGAAGGCCGCCTTGTCGCGCCCTACCGGGTGGCACTGTCGACCACGGCGCATTTCCGCTTTCTCTGCCCGAAGGGCGCGGAAGATCGCCCCCATATCCGCGCCTTCCGCGACTGGATCGTGGCCGAGATCGACAAGACCGCGTCAGTCACCGAAAGCCTGACCATCATTCCCGCCGCGGACGTGGCCCCCGAATGACACGCCTTGCCGCCACCGGGATCGGGTTCGGGGCAGTTCTGCTCTGGTCGCTGCTTGCCTTTTTCACGGTGGGTACGGCACCTGCACCGCCCTTCCTTCTGAACGCGATCTGCTTTTCCATCGGCGGCGCGATCGGGCTCATCTGGGTCGCGATGACAGGCGGTTTCGCGCAGTTGCGCGCTGTGTCGTGGCGCGTCTATGCCTTCGGGACGGCGGGACTTTTCGGGTATCACGCGCTCTACTTCTCGGCGCTGCGGCTGGCGCCCGCGGCCGAGGCGGGGCTGATCGCCTATCTCTGGCCGCTGCTGATCGTGATCCTGTCGGGCCTCCTGCCCGGGGAACGCCTGCGCGCCGGGCATCTGGCGGGGGCGGCGTTGGCCTTCCTGGGGGCCGCGCTGATCGTCACCGGCGGCGGCACGGGCTTCCGGGCCGAGGCGCTGCCCGGCTATGGGCTGGCGCTTCTGTGTGCGCTGACATGGGCCGGCTATTCCGTCATCTCGCGCCGGATCGGCACGGCACCGACAGCGACGGTCGCGGTGTTCTGTCTGGCGACGGCGCTTCTGTCGGCGGTCCTGCATCTGGCGCTGGAAGACACCGTCTGGCCGGGCGGTGCCACCGGTTGGGCGGCGGCCATCGCGCTGGGTCTGGGGCCAGTAGGGTTGGCCTTCTATGTCTGGGACATCGGCGTCAAACGTGGCGACATCCAGCTTTTGGGCACCGCATCCTATGCCGCGCCCCTGTTGTCGACGTTGGTTCTTGTGGCGACAGGCATCGCCGCGCCGACATGGGCACTGGCCGTGTCGGCGATCCTGATCACCGGCGGCGCGGCGATCGCCGCGCGCGCCAGCTTCGGCCGTTGATCGGTGTCAGTTCGACAGACGCTCGATCTCTTCCTTCAGACGCAGTTTCTTCTTCTTGAGCTTGGCGAGGTGCAGACCGTCCACCCCGGGCGCGCGCTGCGCTGCTTCGACTTCGGAATCGAGCATCTGGTGCTTCTTCTTCAGTTCCGACAAATGCGCGCTGACACTCATGGCAGTCCTCCTGTGGGTTGGTTGCCGGGTCAGTGGAGCACAGCTTCATCATTCTGTCACGCTGCGCGTGCATCATTTGGTTTACACTTTCTGAAACCGGCTGGTTTCAACGCACCTGCGGCCAGGGCAACGGCGCCGCATCGCGCAGAACCGCCTGCGCCCATGGGCGGTAACTGTCGCCGTCGCGCAGGTGCACCGCCCCTTCATGCAGAATCAGCGGCGCATGCAGGCGGAACGGCGCCTTGCCCCCCTTGCGCGCGCGCAGGATGACAAGGTCGGGCGCGCGGCCGTCCCGCGCCGCCAGCGGCAGGAGTTCCAGCGACCCCAGCCGCGCGCCGGCCACCGACAGAAGCTCGGGCACACGTTCGGCGCGCTGGATCAGGTGGAGATACCCCCGTGGCCTGAGACGGCGCGCCGCGATCTCGACCCATGCGGCCAGCGGCGTCTCTTCGCCCCGGGCGGCAGCACGCCCCGGATCGGGGGCGGCGGCACCGGCGGCGGCGTGGAAATAGGGCGGGTTGGCGATGACATGGTCGAAACTGCGCGCGGTGAGTGCGGGCGGCAGTCGGGTCAGGCAGGCCTCGTCGATCTCGGCCTGCTGACCGGCATCTTCCGCGTTGCGCCGCGCGAGCGCGGCATACTCAGCCTGCCGTTCCACCCCGGCCAGAACCAGCCCCGGCACCCGCGCGGCAAGGCACAGCATCGCCGCCCCCGCGCCGCAGCCCAGATCGAGAACATGCTCGCCCGTCCGCGCGGGCACCGCCGCGGCCAAAAGCACCGGGTCCACCCCCGCGCGGTAGCCCGACACGGGCTGCCACAGCCGCAGGCGGCCCCCCAGGAACGCATCCTGAGACAGGCCCTCGGAAGACCGCGCCGTCACGTGCTGACGTCGATGCCGTTGTCGCGCATCGCCCGCGCGGCGCGGTCGTAATCGTCTTCGCGCACCAGCATGCGGCGCGGGAACGCACCGATGCCGCCTTCCAGCACGCTCATGTTTACGTCCACGGGAAAGCAGTCTATACCCTCGCCCGCCAGAAGGGCGGACGCGAAGGCGATCACGGTGGGATCGGTCGTGCGGAGAAGTTCCTTCATGGGTGTGATCTAAGAACACGGGGGCCCGGTTGTCGAGACCGGCGAGGGGTCGGAATGGACGGTGCGGTGTCGCTGAAACCTCAGGAACGTCTGGCCGAGGCGCTGGCGTCCAACATGGACGCCGTCAACGTGCTGATCCGCGAACGCATGGCGTCGGAACATGCCCCGCGCATCCCCGAGGTGACGGCGCATCTGGTCGAAGCAGGCGGCAAGCGTCTGCGCCCGATGCTGACGCTGGCGGCAGCGACGCTCTGCGGCTATCCGGGGCCGTTCCATGTTCATTTGGCGGCGACGGTCGAATTCATCCACACCGCTACGCTTCTGCACGACGACGTCGTCGACGAAAGCCGCCAGCGGCGCGGGCGGCCCACCGCGAACCTGCTGTGGGACAACAAGTCGAGCGTGCTTGTCGGCGACTATCTCTTTGCGCGGTCCTTCCAGCTGATGACCGATACCGGCAACATGCGCGTGCTGCGCATCCTGTCGGACGCGGCTGCCACCATCGCCGAAGGCGAGGTGCTGCAGCTGACCGCCGCGCAGAACCTCGCCACGACCGAAGACATCTACCTGCGCGTCGTGCGCGGCAAGACCGCCGCGCTGTTTTCCGCCGCGACCGAAGTGGGCGGCGTGATCGCGGGCGCGGATGAGACCCTTGTGCGCGCGCTGTTCGAATATGGCGATGCGCTGGGCATCGCGTTCCAGATCGCGGACGATCTGCTCGACTATCAGGGTGATGCGGCGCAGACCGGCAAGAATGTCGGCGACGATTTCCGCGAACGCAAGCTGACCTTGCCGGTGATCAAGGCGGTGGCGCAGGCCACGACGGAAGAACGCGCCTTCTGGGTGCGCACGGTCGAGAAGGGCAAGCAGGTCGACGGCGACCTCGAAGAGGCGCTGCGGCTGATGGAGAAATACGGCACGCTCGACGCGACGCGCGAGGACGCCAATGCCTGGGCCGCGACCGCGCGCGCGTCGATCCTGACGCTGCCCGCGCACCCGATCCGCGACATGCTGCACGATCTGGCCGATTACGTGGTGTCGCGGCTCAACTGACGCTCAGGTGAGCCGGCAGGCCCTGACCCACCACCCGGGATACGCCGTGGCGATGGCGCGGGCGGCTGCCCCGGCCAGTTCCGCCCCGGTGAACAGCCCGAAACAGGTGGCGCCCGATCCGCTCATCCTGGCCAGCGCGGCCCCTTCGGCGCGCAGCGCGCCCAGCACGTCGCCGATCACCGGTTGCAGGGTCAGCGCGGGCGGCTCCAGATCATTGCGCCGGGCGGCCACCCAGCCGATCAGGCCCGGCAGGTCGGGCCGGTCGGGCAAGGCCCCCATGGGCGGGTTGGTCTTCGATGCAAGGCCCTGAAAGACCGGCCCCGTGGGGACGGGGACGCGCGGATTGACCAACACGGCCGGAACGGGCGGCAGGCCCGGCACGTCGTCAAGGATTTCGCCGATCCCGGACATGCGGGTGGCGCGCGCGCGCAGGCAGACCGGAACATCCGCGCCCAGCGACAGGCCTTCATCGGCGGGCACATGGCCGAGGCGACGCAGCATCGCTGCGGCGTCGGACGACCCGCCCCCGATCCCCGCCGCTGCGGGCAGGTGCTTGTCCAGAGTGATCCGCCCTGTCGTCACCCCGGCTGCCCGCGCGGCGCGCATCACGAGATTGCTGTCGTCGGTGGGCACACCCGCCGCCATTGGCCCCGTAACATCAAGGCGGAGCGGTGCGGCATCCGGGGCGAATGTCAGCCGGTCGCCCAGATCGGCGAAGACCACCAGACTGTCGAGCAGGTGATACCCATCCGCGCGTTGGCCCGTGACATGAAGCGCAAGGTTGATCTTGGCCGGGGCCAGCACCGGCCCCCGCGCATCAGCCGCCGTTGCCATTCGCGACCTTGAGAGGCGGCGCGCCTTCTTCGTCCAGCACCTGATAAAGGCCGACTTCGAGCTTGCGGCGGATGCGGTCGGGGTTGGCCTCGTTGTCGGTGTCGTCGGGCTTGATGAAGCTCAGCGCGCGCTTCCACTGGAATTCCGCCTCGCGGTAGCGGCCGACGGCCCAGTAGACATCGCCCAGATGATCACTGACCACCGGATCGACCGGCATCAGCTCGACGGCGCGTTCCATGTGTCCCACCGCTTCGTCATAGCGGCCAAGGCGGTAGAGAACCCAACCCAGACTGTCGACGATATAGCCGCTGTCGGGCCGGGCGGCGACCGCGCGCTCGATCATGTCGAGCGCCTCGTCCAGCTTGATCTTCTTCTCCACCAGCGAATAACCGAGATAGTTCAGCACCTGCGGCTGGTCGGGGTTCAGCGCCAGCGCGGCGCGGAAATCGGCCTCGGCCCGATCCCATTGATCAAGGCGTTCGTGGCTGATCCCCCGGACATAGAAGAGAAACCACTGGCTGCGCGCGCCGTCCTCGGTCAGGGCGAGGGCGCGGTCATAGGCGGCGATTGCGGCGACATGCTTTTCCTGCTGCCGGTAAAGGTCGCCGAGCGAGGAATGCACCATGGCTAGATCGGGGTAATCGACTGCCAGACGGGCAAGCACTTCGATCGCCGTGTCGGGTTTGCCCGCGCGACGCAGCGCCTCGGCCCGGCCCAGTTCGGCAGCGTGGTAGTCGGGGCTCGAGACGGGGATGCGTTTGTAGGTTTCGACCGCCATGTCGTACTGGGCAAGGCCGTCGAGAAGCTGCGCATTGAGCAAGATCGCGTCAATATGGTCCGGGCGGAGGTATTCGGCGACGCGCCCGTAGACCAGCGTGTATTCATCACCCGCCTCGTTGTTGAGCGCGGCGGCGACCGAGAAGAACACCTCGGCGATCCCGTCGCGGGCCGAGGTCACCTGCGCGAAAGGCACGCGGTCACCAGTCGCCAGACGGTCGGCCAGCGTGGTCAGGCCGGGGTCGAAATCGCCTCCGAAGGAATCGACCAAAATGGCCAGCGCATCGGCATTGCGGTCAAGCTGCGACAGGATCTCGGCCCGGGCGATGGTGCCGCGCCGCATCATCAGGGCAGCGCCTGCGGCATCATCGGCGAAGATCGTCTCTGCCCCTTCGAAATCCCCCATCATGGCGAGGGCCATGGCCTTGTGATAGAGCGCGAAGCTCCGCAGTCCGCCGCGGTCGGCCACGGCGTCGAAGGCGGAAAGCGCCTCGGCCACCTGCCCCGCACCAAGATGCGCCCAGGCTGTGACAAGCCCGTCCACAAGCGGGCCGATGCCCTGCGTTTCTGGATCGCGCGCAAGGACTGCGGCATAGTCGCCCGCGTCCACCAGTGAGGCCACCACGATCATGTGGGCGATCTGGCTTTTCAGGCCCAGTTCCTCGATCCGCTCGGCGATGGGCAGGGCGCGGTCGATGGCGCCGATGGCCAGATAGGACAGGGCAGTCTGTTCCATCAGGGCCGGATTGCCCGGGTCGCGCGCCAGCGCACGGGCAAAATAGCCTGCGGCAGCCTCGAAATCGTTGCTGATTGCGGCCTGACGCCCTGCGAGATAGGCGCCCGATCCCGAGAAAGCCTGTGCGGCGGGGGCCGCCAGCATTGTGGTCGACAAAAGCGCGGCAAAGGCCGCCAGCCGCATGAAACCCATGACCCGGAATCCTCGCGCAAAACAGCATCAAAGGGTGAAGGCTAGGACCGTTTCGGGGTGGTTTCAATGGCAGCTCCCGCCGGGTGCCGCCATTGTGACAGAAATGCTCACATATTGGGATAGTTCGGCCCGTCACCGCCCTGCGGGGTCACCCAGTTGATGTTCTGGCTGGGATCCTTGATGTCGCAGGTCTTGCAGTGCACGCAGTTCTGGAAATTGATGACGAAGCGCGGGTCCTTGCCCTCTTCGGTCACCACTTCGTAGACGCCCGCCGGGCAATAGCGCTGTGCGGGCTCGGCGTATTTCGGCAGGTTGACCCCGATAGGGACGCTCGCATCCTTCAGGCGCAGGTGCGGCGGCTGGCTTTCTTCGTGGTTGGTCATCGAGAAGCTGACATTGGTCAACCGGTCGAAGGACAGCGTGCCATCGGGCTTCGGGTATTCGATGGGCTTGTGCTTCGACGCGGGTTCCGTCGCGGCGGCGTCGGTCTTGTCGTGGCGCATCGTACCGAACAGCGAAAAGCCCAGCGTGTTCGTCCACATGTCGAACCCGCCGCCCACCAGCGAGGCGACAAGACCATAATTCGACCAGATCGGCTTGACGTTGCGGACCTTCTTCAGGTCCTGCCCGATCGGGCCTTCGCGCACGGTCTTCTCGTATGCGGTCAGTTCGTCGCTGGCGCGGCCCGCCTTTATGGCGACATGCGCGGCTTCCGCCGCGGCCTTGCCCGACAGCATCGCGTTGTGGTTGCCCTTGATGCGCGGCACGTTGACCATGCCGACCGAACAGCCCAGAAGCGCCACACCCGGCGCCACCATCTTGGGCATGGACTGGTATCCGCCTTCGCTGATCGCGCGCGCGCCATAGGCCACGCGCTTGCCGCCCTTCAGCAGGTCGGCCACCATCGGGTGGTGCTTGAAACGCTGGAATTCCATGTAGGGATAAAGGTGCGGGTTCTTGTAGTTCAGGTGAACCACGAAACCCACATAGACCTGGTTGTTGTCCAGGTGATAGATGAACGACCCACCGCCCGCATTGCCGCCCAGCGGCCAGCCCATCGTGTGGGTGACGGTGCCCTCGCGGTGCTTGGCAGGGTCGATCTGCCAGATTTCTTTCATTCCAAGGCCGAATTTCTGCGGCTGCTTGCCCTTGGACAGGTCGTATTTCGCGATCACTTCCTTTGCGAGCGATCCGCGCACGCCTTCGGACAGGAAGACATACTTGCCGTGCAGTTCCATCCCCGGTTCGGTGTCGGGGCCATAGCTGCCATCGGGTTCCAGCCCGAAGACCCCGGCGATAACGCCCTTCACCTCGCCTTTGTCGCCATAGACGAGTTCGGAACACGACATTCCGGGGAAGATCTCCACCCCCAGCGCCTCGGCCTGTTCGGCCATCCAGCGGCAGACATTGCCCATCGACACGATGTAGTTGCCATGGTTGTTCATAAGCGGCGGCATCGGCCAGTTGGGGATGCGGATCTGGCCCGCTTCGCCCAGCATGTAGAAGTTGTCTTCCCGCACCGGCACGGTGATCGGGGCGCCCTTATCGCGCCAGTCGGGCATCAGCGCGTCGAGACCGCTGGTGTCCAGCACCGCGCCCGACAGGATATGTGCGCCGACTTCCGAGCCCTTTTCAAGAACGACCACGCTCAGATCGGGATCGAGCTGTTTCAGGCGGATCGCAGCCGACAGGCCTGCGGGGCCCGCCCCCACGATGACGACGTCATATTCCATGGCTTCGCGTTCGATCTCGGCCATTGGCGGCTCTCCTCGCTCTGGTTCCCTGACGCTTGCGCAATTTTATGTCGCGCCTGACTACCGTTCGCGGCGCCCGGAGGTCAATCGAAACACAGCGTTACAACAGCGTTTTCCGGCGTCCTGCGCGCCCATGGCATCCGGCTGCGCGCAGGTGTAATGCTTCGACCCCGCGGCCCTCTTGCAAACCGACCCCGCCTTCTGTCACTTAATGGCGCAAGACCCACGTCAACCCGGGCCGCATCCCAGCGATGCGGCCCTCTGCTCATGCCGGATCACAGCGATGGATAAAATCCCCATGACGCCCGCGGGCTATGCCGCGCTCGAGGCTGAGCTGAAGACGCTCAAAAGCGTTGAGCGCCCCGCGATCATTCAGGCCATCGCCGAGGCGCGCGAACATGGCGACCTGAGCGAAAACGCCGAATACCATTCGGCGCGCGAAAAGCAGTCCTTTATCGAAGGCCGCATCAAGGAGCTTGAGGGCGTGCTGGGTCTGGCCGAAGTGATCGACCCCGCGAAGCTGTCGGGCCCGATCAAGTTCGGCGCGACGGTAACGCTGGTGGACGAAGACACCGACGAGCAAAAGACCTGGAAGATCGTCGGCGAACACGAGGCCAATGTCGAGAAAGGCCTTCTCAACATCCGCTCGCCCATCGCCCGAGCGCTGATCGGGAAGGATGAAGGCGACAGCGTCGAGGTGCGCACTCCGGGCGGCGACAAATCCTACGAAGTCCTTCGCGTCGTCTATTCGTGACGGGCAGAGGGATGGCCGGGCAGAATGACAGACCGAAGGACGGCCGCCAGACGCCGATCGGACTGTATTCGGCGCAGGGCCGGACCGGCGGCGTCACGGGGGTCGAGATCGCTGCCGTCATCCTGAGCGCGCTGTGGCTGATCGGGGTGACGGTGTTCCTTGTGGTCATGCCGTCCGGGGCAGAATCCGAGTTCGACGGGATCCGCTCCTTCATCACGCTGATGGCGATCTTCATGCCCGTCGCGATGATCTGGGTGGCCGCTACCGCCGCCCGTGCAAGCCGTGTCATGCGTGAAGAAAGCCAACGCCTGCAGGGCGCAATCGACGCGATCCGCCAAGCCTATCTGTCACAAAGTCAGGCACGCGGTACGATCACGGCAGAGCCGTCCGTCACGCGCAAGCTCGACGAGATCGCAGAGACCGCGAAGAAGACCGAGACGGCCTTGGCGACCTTTTCCTCAACGCGCCGCATCGCGCGTCCCACGGCGCCCGAGCCGACCGAGTCGAGCGCACAGGCTTCGCTTGAACTCGGGACCCGGGTCGAGGATCTGGCACCACCGTTGGCCACGCCGGATTTCATCCGCGCGCTGAACTTTCCCGAAACCGCCGAGGACGAGGAAGGCTTCGCCGCCCTGCGCCGCGCCCTGAAGGACCGTGCGACGGCGCAGCTTATCCAAGCGAGTCAGGATGTGCTGACGCTTCTGTCTCAGGACGGCATCTACATGGACGATCTGCGCCCCGACCGTGCCCGCCCCGAGATCTGGCGAAACTTCGCGTCCGGCGCGCGCGGGCGCGAGGTCGCGGCGCTGGGGGGTATCCGCGACCGGTCTTCGCTTGCGCTGACGGCGGGGCGGATGAAGCAGGACCCGATCTTCCGCGACACGGCGCACCACTTCCTGCGCCGTTTCGACCGCATGCTGATCGAATTCGAAAAGACCGCGACCGACGAAGAAATCGCCGCAATGGGCGAAACCCGCACCGCGCGCGCCTTCATGCTTCTGGGCCGCGTCGCGGGCACCTTCGACTGAGGCGCGCACCGTTTTCCTTCATGGAAAACGGCTCGGAAACTTTCAAAGTTTCCGGGCGGCCATACGTTAGACCATGTCGAGCATCCGCGCCGAGAACCCCCATTCGTTGTCGTACCAGCCGAACACGCGCAGCTGATGCGCGCCGATGCGTTCGGTCTCGGGCAAAGCAAGGACGACCGATTCAGGCCGCGCGCGCAGGTCGGACGACACGTTGGGCCAGTCCGTCCAGCCCATGACGGGTGAGGCCTCGGCCATGGCACG
The DNA here is from genome assembly GCA_018401465.1 of Aestuariivita sp. Classification (GTDB taxonomy): domain Bacteria; phylum Pseudomonadota; class Alphaproteobacteria; order Rhodobacterales; family Rhodobacteraceae; genus JAGYKE01. The sequence goes on along the minus strand of JAGYKE010000004.1, from coordinate 1,101,405 downwards.
CAGGGCTCCGGTGAGATCGCCTTCCGGCAGGGCCCGCGCCTGCACCACAAGGTCGATCGCCGACACGCTGGCGACCGGCACGCGCACCGCCGCGCCGCTGATGCGCCCGGCCAGATGCGGCAGGACGGCGTCGATCAGTTTCGTGGCGCTGGTGGTGGTAGGCACCATGGACAGGGCCGCCGCGCGGCTGCGCGCGGCATCGTCGCGCGGCGCGTCTATCGTGGGCTGGCTGCCGGTATAGCAGTGGATCGTCGTCATATGCGCGGTCTCGACCCCCCAGGCAGCGTCGAGCGCCGCCAGAAGCGGAGCCAGCGCATTCGTCGTGCAACTGGCGTTCGACACGATCCGCGCCCCGCCCAGCCTTTCGTCATTGGCCCCCAGAACAACGGTCACTTCCGCCGCGGGCGAGGGGCCGGATATCAGCACCGACGCCGCCCCGGCAGAGAGTCCGCGCAGCGCCCAGTCGCGCGTCTGCGCCTTGCCGGTGCATTCCAGCAGCACATCGACGCCGCGCAGGTCCACAGCCGAAAGGTCGGGCTCGCGCGACACGCGGATGGTGCGGCCGTTCACCGCCAGATCGTCGCCCTGCCGGTCGATCCGGCCCGGGAAGGGGCCGAAGACGCTGTCGAAGCGCAAAAGGTACTCGATCATCCCGATATCAGCGATGTCGTTGACTGCCACGACGTGGAAGACATCGTCGTCGCGGGCTGCGATCTGCCGCAGCACCGTGCGCCCGATCCGTCCCAATCCGTTGATCGCAAGCGTGACAGGCCGCGTCATGGCTTCCCCTTCTGCCCCTCCCGGAGCGTTATCACCTGGCGCGCAACCGGCTAGGACCAGATGACCCTTGTCGTGACGCCAGAGGCCTTGTGTCTTGCATCCTGCGCCCATTCCCTGCCCAATCAGACCAAACGGGGGGCACCATGGCCAAGACGAAGAATATCCTGTTCATCATGTTCGACCAGCTGCGCTGGGATTACCTGAGCTGCTATGGCCATCCGCATCTGCACACGCCGAACATCGACCGGCTGGCGGAAAAGGGCGTGCGCTTCACCCGGGCCTATATCCAGTCGCCGATCTGCGGGTCGTCGCGGATGTCGACCTATACGGGGCGATACGTTCATTCGCACGGCGCATCGTGGAACGGCATTCCGCTCAAGGTGGGCGAGATGACGCTGGGCGATCACCTGCGCCGCGCAGGCATGGGCGCATGGCTTGTCGGCAAGACCCACATGCGCGCCGATGCCGAAGGGATGGAACGGCTGGGGCTCGAGCCCGACAGCCTGATCGGCGCCCGTGTGGCCGAATGCGGCTTCGATGTCTTCGAACGCGACGACGGGATGCTGCCCGAAGGGCCGGACGGGGCCTATGACCCGGACGGGGCGAAACGCTACAACGCTTACCTGCGCGATCAGGGTTACGAGAGCGACAACCCCTGGCATGACTTTGCCAATTCGGCGCTGGATGCCGAAGGCAACGTGCTGTCGGGCTGGTTCCTGAAGAACGCGGTTCACCCCGCGAACATCGACGAACGCGACAGCGAAACCCCATACCTCACCCGCAGGGGGATGGAGTTCATCGAAGGGGCCGACGCACCATGGCTCTGCCATCTCTCGTACATCAAGCCGCACTGGCCCTACATCGTGCCCGCCCCCTATCACGAGATGTACGGGCCGAACCACGTGCCCCCGCCGGTGCGGTCCCAGGCGGAATACGACAACGCCCACCCGGTGCTGCGGGCCTTCATGGACACGAAGATCGGGAAAAGCTTTTCGAAGCCCGAGGTCCGCGACGCCGTGATCCCGGCCTATATGGGCCTGATCAAGCAATGCGACGACCAGATGGGCGTTCTGTTCGACTGGCTCGACCGGACGGGGCGGATGGAGGACACGATGATCGTGCTCACATCCGATCACGGCGATTTCCTCGGCGATCACTGGATGGGCGAGAAGACCTTCTTTCACGATACGTCCACCAAGGTGCCGCTGATCATCTACGACCCGTCACCTGAGGCCGACGCGACCCGCGGCACGGTCTGCGACGCGCTGGTCGAAGCGATCGACCTTGCCCCGACCTTCGTCGAGGTGGCGGGCGGCGACGTGCCGGGGCATATCCTTGAAGGCGAAAGCCTGCTGCCGATCCTGCACGGTGCGCGGAGCGAGACGCTGCGCGACTACGTGATCTGCGAATACGACTATGCCGGATCGCCCATCGCGAAGCTTCTGAACGCCAGCGTGCGCGATGCGGTGATGTTCATGGTGGCGGACAAGCGGTGGAAGCTGATCCATTGCGAAGGCGGCCACCGGCCGATCCTCTTCGATCTGGAAAACGACCTCGACGAACTGGTGGACCTGGGCGAGAGCGAGGCCCATGCTGACGTCATCGCGGCGATGTATGACCGGCTTTTCGCCTGGGCGCGCAGGCCCGCCCAGCGCACCACGCGGTCGGAAGCGCAGCTGATGGAGATGCGCGGCAAGAGCGGGCGGCGCGGCATCGTGCTTGGTATCTATGACGAGAACGACACCGATCTGGAACTGACGGTCAAGTATCGCGGCCGCACGGCCCCGGATTGGCGCGAGATCAAGCGCCCCTAGCGATACTCTTGCCGCCGGACGAGATCGTAGTAGGAATAACGGGATTTCACCGTCCCGGCGATCCACGAGCGATATCTGGGGTCCCAGGGCAGGCATTTGGCGTCGCAGATCAGGCGTGCCGTCCCGGTGGGCCCGTCGATCATCCAGAACCGCCCACCGGGCGTCGCGATATAGCCACGCGTGCCGCTCATCATCTCGGTCTGGACATCGATCGCCGAGGGAACCTCGTTGTCGTAGTCGCTCAGGAAAGCGCCATGGGTGTGATAACTGGCCACAAGAACCGTGCCCGACGGCGGATCGGGATAGCGGCAGCGGGCGCGGCTGCCGCGCACGGCCTCGGTCACGACAAGGCGACCCTGCAGGTCGCGCCCGATCAGGCCGCAGTATTCGCGGTTGTCGCGTATCGACTGTTCCTGCAATTCAGTCAGAATCTGCTTGGCAAGCGCCATCTCCTGCTCGAGCGGCCCCGCCGAAAGGCCGGTCCCGGACAGAAAAAGTGCGAGATACAAAGCAAGGCGCATGCCGGGAATTGAACCTCATCACGCCACGGGCGGCAAGGCCCGACACGTTGAAGAGCGCCGCCTGCGACCGCGTCCCGTCGATCGAGAATTGCGGCCCCACCGGAACGGCGCCGAGATTCAGCCTGCGCAACCAGCGCGACCAGACCGCTGGCACGATGCCGATGACATGACCGGCCCCACCCGCCCGCGCCGTGGCGGCGAAGCCGCGCATCAGTTCCGCCTGCACGGCCTGACGGCGGTGACCGGGCACGGCATCGGTGATGAACAGGCGTGTCGCCTCCCAGATGCGGTCATGAACGGGGGCCTTGAAGAACAGCACATCTGTCGGAATATGGGGCAAAAGGCCCAGCTGCGCGTCACGCAGCATATAGGAATGCAGCCCGACCTGCGCCGTGGTCGGCATAAACCGCACGCCCGCCAGAACCTCTCCGAATTCGTGGATCACGACCCAGCGCGCCAGCGGCGTGTCGTACTGGTCGAATTCCATCCCGTCGGCAACCGGCAGGGTCCAGTGCAGACGGTCGATGAACACATCCTTGCGGGCGCGCATGTAGGCCGCGAACAGATCTCCATGCCGGTGCAGGTTCGAGAAAGACAGGACGCTTGACCGGATATGCCCCTTGTCGGTCGCCTGTCCGTCCCGGGAAACAAGGGACAGAACGGGCTGTTCTTGCCGGAGCCGGCGAAGCCCTGCGGCCGATGGTTCGGCCGGCGCAAGTTCAGGAAAGACCGACCAAGCCGGCTGCACCGGCCCGGTCGTTCGGGAATGCTTCATGACCTGCTCTCAGTCTTATCGTTTTGTTTCAGTAAGACAGAAAGCGCATTCCGGGTCCACCGGACTTTTGCCATGGTTGTGCCGCGCAACGGCCACGATCGCCTTTGTGTTGAGGCCGTGCAACAGACTTTGCCGGAAAAACGTGCAATCCCGCGTTGGCTGACGCGGGATTGTTACACACCGGCCTTGCGCGGGTCAGGCGGCGACGGCAGGTTCGATATCGACCACGTCGAACTCGATGAAGAAGGTCGTGCCTTTCCCCTCGCGCGAAACATAGTCGATATCGCCCTTGTGCTGTTCGACGATCTGCTTGGTGATGTTCATCCCCAGCCCCGTGCCGCCCACGCGGCGCTGGTCGGAATTGTCGACCTGCGTGAATTTGCCGAAAACCTTCTCCTTGGCGCCGGCCGGAATGCCGATGCCGCTGTCCTTCACACAGATGCGTACGCGCCGGTCGATGCGTTCGGAGTAGACCCGGACTGCAGACCCCTTGTGCGAGAACTTGAGCGCGTTCGAGATCACGTTCGACATCACCTGCATCAGCCGTGCCTCGTCCCCCTGAATGAAGAGTGACTCTTCGGGCGGCGTATCCATCAGGCCAACCTGAAGGCTGTCGGCGAAACCCTGATTGGCCTCGACGGCGTCGCGGATCAGGTCACCGACTGAGATACGTTCGAACCGGTAGACCATCTCGCCCGCCTCGATCTTCTGGAGATCAAGCAGGTCGTTGATCAGGTCGGCCAGCCGCTTGGCGTTCTTGCCCGCGATGTTCAGCATCGGCGCCATCTTTTCGGGCGTCTCGCCCAGCGCCCCGGAATTGAGCAGGTCGAGCGATCCCTTGATCGACGTCAGCGGCGTGCGCAGCTCGTGGCTGACGGTAGAGATGAACTTCGACTTCACCTCGTAGGCGGCCTTGGTGCGGGCGTGCTCCAGTTCCAGCTCTTCGAGCTGCTGGAGCCGCTGGCGGTACAGCCGAACGAAGGCGAACGAACAATCCGCGATGAAGTAGACCACAAAGAGAACGGTAAAGAATTGCAGCCAAGGCTCCGACTTCAGTGGCGGATCGAAGCGCCAGATGTCCAGAAGCACGATCAGGAAGAAGGTCACCACGTAGATCGACAGACGCACTACGAGCGCAGGCATGAGCTGGTGATTGTTCATCGCAGCGAAGACGGCAGCGGCGAATAGGAAGAAGAGCGGCGTGAAATGCCCCGCGCCTTGCTGTTGCAGTGCGATGGTGAAGACGAAGGCGCTGATGGCCAGCGCGCTGATCACCGTATTTGCGAGGATCCAAATCAGGAACGCGCGCGCCTTGCGCGGATCGCGGTCGGTCCAGCCTTCGATGCGCTTGGCCAGAAGGAGATCAAGCACTTCTGTCAACAGGACGACACCGTACAACGCCACCGCCCGGACGGGATCGAAGTAATAGGCGCTGAGGCCGGTGGCCGCTAGGAAGATGCCCTGACGCTGCCAGATCAGGACGTTGATGTTATGGACATAATCCTTGAGCTGCCTTTCGGCGGGTGACGGAAGGCCGGCACCGGGCAGCTCGTCCACGCTTGCATCCAAATACGCCATTCAGTGGTCCTGACGGTCTTGTTCTGCTCTGACCGACAGATAGCCCGGCGATTGCGGTAACCTTGTGTCTTCAATTTGATGTTAATTGGCCCGACGCAGAGGGGCTGCTGCGCCCAGATCGCTGTTCAGCACGTCGCCCAGCAGCCGCGAATAGGCGCGCCGGTCCGACAGGCGCTCGGCTTCGCTCCGAGTTTCGTTGGACAGGACACGTTTCGACACGCTGGGCGCGGGATCGAGACGCAGGCTCTTTTCCTCGGCCGAGGAGATGGCCCAGGTCAGCGTATCGAGCGCGCGGGCCTTCGACCCGCTGTGCAGCGTCAGCGTTTCGCCGAGGACGATCAGGACAGGGCGACCGATTCCGATCATGGCTTCGCCTGACTGGATATGACGGTTGATCATCGCCTCGAACGAAGCCGGCAAGGGATCCTGCCGACCGATCCGGATGCACAGGAACACACCCTGCCCGCGATACGAGATCACATGCCCGTTCTGCCGGGTCAGCTTGGAAATGACCCGCGCCACGTGACTGATCATCGCCTGAAATCGGTCCGCGTCGAGCGCGGCGAAATGCGCGTCGATCCCCGCGATCTTGATGGCCACGACCGAGGATTTCGACCCGAGGCTCTGCGAGATCTGAAGCACGTAGTTTTCGTATTCAGAATGGCCCAGCACGCGCGAAACGCCGCGCACCTCGATCGGAGAATCGACATCGGCACGGCGTATCTCTGCCTGTTCCTCGCGGCGTTGGTCGCGAAGCGCCGAAGACAGCCGCGTGCGCAGGTCGATGAGGTCGAAGGGCTTGGTGATGTAATCGCTCGCCCCGGCGCGGAAGGCCTCGGCGATGTAGGTGCGCTGGGACATTGCCGTCAGCATCAGGATGGGCACCCTGCCATAGGCGCTGCGCGCGCGCACTGCGCGGCACAGGTCGATCCCGTTCATTTCGGGCATCTGGATGTCGACCAGCAGGCAATCAAAGCGCTCGCTGTCGCCGTCGAGTATCCGCAGCGCGCGCGCACCCGAGAGGGCGGTCGTCACCTCATGCCCTTCCAGCGCGTTCAGCGTCGCGTCGAGCACCTCGAGGATACTGGGATCGTCATCTACCGCAAGAATTCTCATGCTGTCTCTCTGCCGTCGCCGGGCAGGCAGCGGCCAATGCTGTTTTTGTCGGAAGACCGGCCGGAAGCGCCGCGCAAGGCGCCCGATCCTGTCCCGGTCTCTGGAATACAATCCGAATGCGCCCAGAACTGGGCAGGCACATGACCAGTGTCAGGCATCTTGCAAGGCGGCAGCGCGCAGATCACAGTTGGGCGTGCACAGGCACAGGCACAGGGAAAGGACAGATCATGGATATCCACCGCGCCGGTCGCCCGACGCGCCCGGTTCCGCCCGAATGGTTCACCGGAACGGTCTGGCAGGACCCGATTGTCGAGGCCCCTGCCCCCGCGCGGTTGCGCGCGCTTCGGGTGACCTTTGCACCGGGCGCACGCACCGCCTGGCACACGCATCCGCTGGGACAGACGCTGCATGTCGTGGTGGGCATCGGCCTGATCGGATTGCGTGGCGCGGCTCCGCGCCTGATCCGGCCCGGCGATACCGTCTGGATTCCGCCGGGCGAGGAACACTGGCACGGCGCCACACCTGACACCATGATGTCCCATGTCGCCATGCAGGAGGCGCTTGACGGGCAGACCGCCGACTGGCTCGAACACGTGTCGGACGACGACTATACGCGCGCACCCGCCGACGACTGACCCCGCGCGGGGGCGCGATCCGTGATCGTTGCCCCCGGATTGTCCCGCCGACTCCACGTTGTGAGCACAATTCCGGGCAATGGTCAGCCACTGCCCGGGATGCGCATGCGTGTCGACCCGGGCGCAGGCAGACGGCAGGCGGTGGGTCAGGATGCAGACAAGACAGATCATCTACGACGACAGCGAAACCGATGAGCTGGCACCGGGGACGTCGCTGCTTCACGGCCAATACATCGTCGAACGGTATCTGGTGCGCGGCGGGTTCGGAATAACCTACCTCGCCCGCGACAGTCTGGACCGGCGCGTCGTCATCAAGGAATGCTTTCCCAACACGATATGTCACCGCAAGGACGGGCAGGTCGCCGCGCGGCTGCGCGACCAGTCCAAACAGTTCGACGCGATATGCCGCCATTTCCTGCGCGAGGCGCGCCGTCTTGCGCGGCTGAGCCATCCGCACATCGTCGGCGTCCATCAGGTGTTCGAGGAAAACGGCACCGCCTACATGGCGCTCGACTATCTGGATGGGATCGACCTGCTGACCGTGATCGAGGAAGAACCCGAACGCCTGACGCCCGCGCTCATCCACGACCTGATGATGCAGGCCTTGAAGGCGGTGCGCTACATCCACGGCAAGGACATCCTTCACCGCGACATCTCGCCCGACAACTTCCTGCTGGACTGGGACAACCACCTGACGTTGATCGACTTCGGCGCAGCCCGCGAACATATGACCAAGGCGCATCGCGCCCTTTCGGCGCTTCTGGCGGTGAAGGACGGATATTCGCCACAGGAATTCTACATCTCGGGTGTCGGCCAGACGCAGGCCAGCGATCTCTACGCGCTCGGTGCGACCTTCTACCATGTCATCACCGGCGAGGCGCCGCCTCACAGCCAGGACCGGCTGGCCGCCATCGCCGCGGACGCCGCCGACCCCTATCTCCCGCTGGAAGGCCGAATCAAGGGCTTCGGCAGGACCTTTCTGCGGATGATCGACAAGGCGCTCGAAGTCTTCCCCGAGAACCGCGTGCAGTCCGCCAATGACTGGCTGAACGAGATCGAATCGGACGAACCCCCGAGTGAAGACGCGGCCCAGTCCGGGATCGCGGAGGCCATTTCGCAACTGGTCGAGGACACCAACCGCGACCTCGAACAGGGCCGCCCCGGCGATGCGCGCATGCGCCCGGCAAGTCTCCGCCCGATCCGCGGGCCGATGACGGCGCGCGAAATGGCGGGCAACCGCCTCGAACCGGGCACCCCGGTCGATATCTTCGGCAATCCGATCCACGACGTCGAAGCCTGGCTCAAGGAGCAGGAGCGCGCCCTGTCCGAGGCCGAACGCGCCCGGTGCCCGGCCGAAGCCGTTGCACAGCAGCCCCGACTGCCCGCGCGGCCGCGTTTCCTGAAATCCCTGATCCAGCGAATCGCAGGCGGCAGCGCATCGGCGCGTCCGCGCCGCACCGTCTGACGCCGCAGCAAGGACCCGCGACATGAATTTCATCCGATCGATCATCGACGAACGCGCAAGCGACTCAGGCCGCGTGGGCACCGTGGCCGCCAACCGCACCTATACCCGCGTCTCGTCCGGAGAGAGCGGGACAGACGACCTCGTCGAGCGCCTGTTGACGGGCGAGGATGATGCGCCCCTGTCCCGCCAAGGCCCCGACCGGCTTGACGACCTGCTGAACCGGGCCGCTGCCGACGGGGATGACAACCTGTTCGCCGATCATGAATTCGACAACGCGGACCGGGACGCCGATGGCACCATGCATGTCCCTCCGCGAGATTGGTCGCGCTATGCCGATCCGACACCGCCGGAGCACGCGATGTCGGAACTGCCGCACCCCGACCCGGCGCGTGTCACCGCACCGGTATCGGGACGCTCTGCCGCGATTACCTCACCCGAACCATCGCCAGCCGAACCGATGTCCCGGCCCGCGGACCTGGTCGAGATGCCCGCCCCCGCAAGCGGCCGGTCGGCGCCTTCCGCTGGCCGCGTCAAGACGCGGCTTCTGGGCTTCGGCGGCGACATGGCCGCGCGCGATCCCTTCGCTCAGCGTGCCATCGGGGTCGACCAGCCCCGCTTTCCCGTGGGCTGGTTGGTCATCGTGTCGGGCCCCGGTCGCGGCCATGCCTTCACCCTGTCGTCCGGTGTGTCCCAGATCGGCCGGGGCGAGGATCAGACGATCCGGCTCGATTTCGGGGATACGGCGATTTCGCGCAGCAATCATGCCGCCTTGGCCTATGACCCCGAGGAAGGCACCTTCTATCTGGGTCATGGCGGCAAGGCCAACATGGTGCGCCTCAATAACCGTCCGGTCCTGAGCACCGAGCCCATGTCGCACGGTGCGCTCATTCGGATCGGAGAGACGACGTTGCGCTTTGCGGCCTTCTGCGACAGCGACTTCAACTGGGATCAGGATGGCGCCTCAGACCATGCAAGTGGCCGCTAACTTCACCTATGACGTCGCGTCGGCCCTGTCCCTGGGTCAGCGCGACGCCCAGGAGGATGCCGTGCTCGCGGATTTCCCGCTGGGTCATGACGTCGGCTTCTGCGTGCTGGCAGACGGGATGGGGGGGCACGCATCGGGCGATGTCGCCAGCAAGATCGTCGTGACCGAGGTCTTCAGCGAGCTGAAGCTGCAAAGCGGCGATGCCGAGGGTCTGGAGCGCAACATCGCAGGTATCCTCACCGAAGCCGCGCAGGCCGCGAACAGCTGCGTGCGGATGCATTCAAACGCGAACCCCGCCAGCTTCGGCATGGGGGCGACGCTGGTCGCACCGGTGCTGGTGCGCAACCGACTCTACTGGATTTCGGTAGGCGATTCACCACTCTACCTCTTCCGCGATGGTCACCTCCGCCAGTTGAACGAAGACCATTCGCTCGGCTCCCAGATCGACATGCTGGTCCGGCGCGGTCTGATGCCTGAAGACACCGGCGCAGGCCATCCCGACCGGCACTGCCTGACTTCGGTTCTGATCGGCAGCGCCATTCCCCGGATCGACTGCCCCAGCCGGCCCGTGACGTTGCAGCATGGCGATATCATCGTGGTGGCATCCGACGGGCTGCAGTTCCTCGACAACAGCGAGATCGAAGGCCTGATACAGGACATGGCCGACCGCCCCAGCGCCGAAATCACCGCCTGCCTGATCCGCGCACTGGACGCGCTGGCCGATCCGGAACAGGACAACGTGTCGGTCTGCGTCATCAAGATCGTCGGCGAGGCCGCCAGACCCGCCCCCGCTGTACCCCGCGCGCCTGCGCCCGAGGTGGTGCCCGACACACCCCGACCCATCGCCGCGACCGAAGCCTTCCCCGGCCCCTCCGAGACATCGCCCGGCCGGATCACCCTGATGGCGCGGCGCACGCGCGAGGGGCTGTCGATGTTCTGTCACGTCCGGCGGAAGGCCGCAAAATCCGCATGACCCAGCCCATGATCTTGGACCACGTCGTCGAAACGCTTGCGGCGGCTCTGGCCTCGGACCGCGTCCCGGGCGAGGCGCGTCTGCATGGCGCGCGCCTGCTGGAGCGGCTGAAGACGCCGGTCAACGTGGTCGTCCTGGGCAAGCCTCAGGTGGGCAAGTCGCGCCTGATCCACATGCTTCTGGGCCGTCCCCTGCCCCGGCCCGTGGCCGACCTGCCCGCCTTCGAGGTGATGCACGGCCCGCGCGACCGCCAGCTTCTGCTGCGCGAGGATTCGCGGATCGAGGACTGGACCGACGGCGTGCGCAGCGACCTTCCCGAGGACGCCGCGATGATGCGGGTGGAACTGCCGGTGCCGCTTCTGACCCGCATGACCCTGACCGAAGTCACCCTTCAGGGACCGCCCGAGGCGATGCGCGCGGTGGCGGACTGGGCTTTTGAGCGGGCCGACATCGTGCTGTGGTGCACGCAGGGCTTCGACGCGATCGAACGCGCGCTTTGGGCGGTGGCACCCGACACGCTAAAGGATCACAGTTTTCTCGTGCTGACCAAGGCCGATCACCTGCTGATGAAGGGCCAGTTGCAGGACCGGCTGGCCGACCTGTCGGTCATCGTCGCGCAGGAATTCCACAGCCTGTTTCCCGTCGCGACGAATCAGGCGATTTCGGCGCGCTCCGATGCGGGGCAGACGCAGAACGACCTCTGGGCCGCAAGCGGTGGCCGCGCGCTGCACGACGCGGTGCTGCGTCTGGTCGAAACCGGACGGCGCGCCGATGCCGACAACGCGCTTCTGTTCCTGAGCCGCTACGCCGCCGCGATGGGCCATCCGGCAGGCCGGACAGCCCCGCCGCGCCCCGCGGCCCCTGCCGCCGATGCCGGAGCGGATGCGGCCACCCCGGATGCGGCAGCGGAGCTGCAGCGCGCGCAGGTTCTGGCCGAAGCGCTGGCCTATCTGCAGGACCGCGCCGACCGGCTGCTGTCCGAACTCGACATGACCGCCTCTGACGACTGCGCGCATGTGCTGTCACATTGCCTGGAAACGGCGACGACGCTGTCCGATCTTCTGGGCGAATTCGCGCGCGAGGATGCGGCGCTGACCGGAATTCAGGACGACATTCAGGAAAGCGCCGACATGATGCTTCTGCTGCAGCTTGAACGATCCGAAGACGCGGCCACCGATGCCGTGACCCTTCTGTTGCAGCTGAAGAAGGACATGGCCGACCGCACCGTGGCCTGATGGCGCGGTGTCGCCGGAAGCCTGCCGCAATCTCACCATGTTGATGGGCGATCTTGCGGCGGGAAACTTCGTCCGGGCGCCGGGCAACCGGACCGGCCGGAACCTGCGGAAAGGATGATCTGGGGCAACCGCATGACCATGACGGAAGACGCGTCACTGCAAGCCGACACGGCCCGCGCCCTGCGACAAAGCCTGCTGCGCCGCGGGATGGAGCCGCTTGGCGCTTTGGGCGCGCGCGCGCACAAGCTTGATGCCGCGCTGGCCGACCTCGCGCGGCATGGCGACGCCGCGCACCGGCGCGCCGTCCAGCGCCTGCGCGACCAGCTTGCCGCGCTGGAACCTGCCGTTACCCTTCTGGGGCAGGTCAAGTCGGGCAAGACCACGCTGGTCAACGCCATGTCCGGCTGGGCCGACCTGCTTCCGTCAGACGTCAACCCCTGGACGTCGGTCGTGACCTCGCTTCACCTGCGCCCCGACATGGCCGAAGGCACGAGCCGTGCCGCCTTCACCTTCTTCGGGGCCGATGAATGGGACCGGCTCATGGCCAAGGGCGGCAAGCTGGGCGAACTGGCCGACCGCGCGGGCGCGGCGGGCGAATTGCAGAGGATCCGCGAACAGATCGAAGCGATGCGCGACGCCTCGCGCCGCCATCTCGGCCGCCGGTTCGAACTGCTTCTGGGTCAGACCCACGATTACGGCTATTTCGACAAGAACCTCGTGGAACGCTACATCTGTCTGGGCGACCTCTATTCCCCCGGTGACGCGGGAATGGCATCCGCCGATCAGGGCCGCTTTGCCGACATCACCCGGTCGGCCGATCTGTTCCTGCATGCCCCCGCGCTTCCGGTGCCGCTGTGCCTGCGCGACACGCCCGGGGTGAACGACACCTTCATGATGCGTGAACAGGTCACGCTTCAGGCGCTGCGCGACAGCCAGGTCTGCGTCGTCGTGCTGTCGGCGCATCAGGCGCTGACGGCGGTCGACATGGGCGTGATCCGCATGATCTCGACCCTGCGGGCGCGTGACCTCGTGATCTTCGTCAACCGGATCGACGAACTGTCGGACCCCGCAACGCAGGTGCCAGAAATCCGCGACAGCATCGCCGCCACGCTGAAAGCGCGCGGCGGCCCCGAGGATGCGCAGATCGTCTTCGGCAGCGCCTATTGGGCGACGCGGGTTCTGGCCAACCAGATCAACGCGATGCCCGACGCCAGCCGCGACGCGCTGATGTCCTGGGCCGCGGCCCGCCTTGGCCCGGGCGACCATGACGAGGATGCCGCCGGCATGATCTGGACGCTCTCGGGCCTGCCCGACCTTTACGCCGCGCTGTCGGCGCGCATCGCCGAAGGGCCGGGCCATGAGGCGCTGAGCCGGATCGCGCGGGCGGCGATGAACCTCGCTTCGGGGTTGCGGCTGGCCCAGTCAGTGAAGGTGAGCGCGACCGGCGAAGGCAGCCTGCCGGACCCCGCCCGCATCGACCATGATCTGGCCGGGCTGGCGGCGGCAAGACGGACCGAACTGGAGGACGCGCTGGCGCGCGGTCTCGACACGTTCCGCACGCGCGCGACACGGGCGCATGACAATTTCCTCGACCGCGCGACGCAATCGCTGATCCGGCATCTCGAGGTGAACGGGCGCACGCCAAGTTGGCATTACGACCCGATGGGCCTGCGCCTGCTGCTGCGGTCTGCCCATACCGTCTTCGCGACCCAATCGCGCGGGGCGGCGCAGGCCGCCTTCGACGCCGTGGCGGAAGACATCGCCGGGCTTTACGCGCGCGCCTTCGGCGCTGCGGTCGACGGGCTGACCATCGCCGCGCCGCAATCGCCCGAACCTGCCGCGCCCATCACCCTCGGGCAGACCATCGCGCTCGACTTCAAGGACAGCTGGTGGACGGGCTGGTGGCAGCGCACGCGCGGCTACCGCGCCTTCACTGACAGCTTCCGCGCCATGATCGGGGCCGAAACCGGTGCCATCCTGTCCGAGCTGACCGAAGATCAGGCGCGCACCCTGCACGAGGGCCTTCTGCGCCAGTTCGACGATTTCGTCACCGGGCAGCGCGACGCCATCGCGGGCATTGCCCGCAGCGCCGCTGAAGGTGAGGGCGGGCTGCGCGCCGCAATCAGCTGGTCCGGGGCGAACGGCGCGGCGCAGGATCTGGCCCAAACGATGGAACACCTGTCGGATTGCGCCGCATGAGGGAAGCCCGCCCCAAGCCCATAGTCGCCCTCATGGGCGAGTTCAGCGCCGGAAAGAGCACGCTGACCAACCTGCTTCTGGGAGCCGCACCCCTGCCCGTGCGTATCACCGCGACGCGGCTGCCGCCGGTCCGGATCAGCGCGGGCCCCGAAGGCGGAGACCGCGAGGATCACGCGGGCGAGCTCCACCCCCTGCCCCCGGGCGGGTTGGCCGAGATCGCGCCTGAAGACACGCGGCTGGTCCGGCTGCGGATGGAGGCCGATATCTTGCACCTGTGCGATCTGGTCGACATGCCCGGCATTTCCGATCCGAACAGGGACAGTACCGTCTGGCGTGACGTCATCGGCGCCGCGGACATCATGATCTGGTGCACCCACGCCACCCAGGCCTGGCGGCAGAGCGAGGCCGCAGCCTGGGACAGTCTGCCGGAAGGCCTGAAGGGAAACGGCCTTCTTGTCGTCTCGCGCTGGGACAAGCTGACCAATGATCGCGACCGCTCCCGCGTGATGACCCGCCTCAGGGCCGAGGCGGGGTCGCGGTTCTGCGCAATCTATCCCGTGTCGCTGCTCGATGCGATCGAGGCGGGCGAGGATCGTCACCGCTGGGTGCGCAGCGGGGCGGAAGCTTTCGTTTGCGGTCTGCTCGATCTGATCCTCAACGGTGAGATCGCGCTGCCCGTCGGCATCGATCTACCCGGCGATCCACCCGTGGCACCCATCGATCTTGCCCGCGCGCGCGACACCGGTGCGATTGACCGCATCGTGCCTCAGCGCGTCCGCCCGCAGCCCGATGGAACGCGCCGCATCCGTCCATCCTCCGGGGTTCGTCCGGTATGACGGTGACCGAAACACTCGAAACCCTGCGCCGCAACCTGCCGGGCTGCACGCTGGTCGCCTATGGTGATCTGGACGCGCGGCTGGTGCTGGCAAGCGCCTCGGCCACCCGCCACCCGCGCGAGGTTCTGGATGCGCTTTGCCTTGCCGCCGATACCTGCCTTTGCGGACCCGGGGCCAGGATTGCTGCCCGGGCACTCGGCTTGCCGCGCCTGACCCGGACGACGGCAATGCGCGACGGGCACCTGTCGCTGTTCCTGCGCGCCGATGATGGGGGCGATGCGCTGTTCTGCGTCTTCGACGCGCCGACCGATGCCGAGTTGGCAGCCACGCGCGCGCGCGCGACGCTGCGCGATCTGGCGCGCCTGTCATGACCGCCCTGCCCGCCCAGCCCCGGGCGGCACCGCCCCCGGACCTTGTGCGTGCGCGGCTGATCCGCCTGCGCGGTCCGCTGCCGCAGGCGGCAGATCCGCTGCGCCGTCTGAGCAACGAAAGCCGAGAGGCGCTCCTTTCTGCAATCCTGTCCGAGATCGACGAGACGATCCTGCCGCGGCAGATCCAACTTCGCCATCCAGACGGGACGGGGCTGCGGCTTGATGTGGCGGGGCGGCGCGTTCTTGCCCTGCCCGGGAGGGAAGGCCCTCTGCCCGATGCGCCCGACGACGCCGCGCGCATTGTCGCGCGGGCCCTGACCACGCATCTGGGCGCGTCACGCACGCTCGGGCTGGTCGTGCGGCGTCTTGACCGCACGCCCGAGACGTTCACGGGATGCGGCGCCACCCATCTGGCCATAGCGCTGGATCTGCCCGCACCGGCCGATCCCGGTCCCGACATCGGGACCGGGCTGGCCCGGGCGCTTGATGCGCTGTCGACAGGCTGGGTACGGCTTGCCTCACCCGGCCAGATCGCCGCGCAGGGCGGCGCGCAAGAGGTCGCGCGCGAGCTGGCCAAGCTGTCGCTGCACATGGCGCAGGATCTCGACCCGCTTTTTGGCGCGGCGCTTGATGGGCGGCGGTTGGCGGGCTGGCTGCATCTGGACGGTGCCGGGGCGGACGGGCTTCTTCTTGCGCGCACGGGGGAACGCGTCACGCTGGCGCGCGTCACGGCGCAGGACTGGCCCGACCTTGAGGCCCGGCTGACAGCCCTTTTCGGGAAAAGCTGACCCTGCCGCGGAGGCGGCAATCAGGAACTGCGCAGCGTCGGTTCGTCGCGCAGAAGGTCGTTCAGAATCGTCTCGTAGGCGCGGCGTTCAAGATGCGCCTCGGCCGAACTGCGCCCGCGCGACGAAAACGCCCGCTGCGACATCGCTGCGATCTGCCGGGCCGGAACCACCTGACCTGAGGTCACCTCGAGCGCGCGCGTCAGCGATTGCAGCGCGCCATACTTCGTCAGCGACCGCATCGAGACAGGTTCCCCGACGGTCAGCACGATCTCGTGCGTATCCCGGAAGCGGGACCGCAGCGTGCCAAGGATCTGGTTGAGGTGCTTTTCAGCCCCGGGATCCAGCGCCTCGGCCCGCTTGTGGCTGACGGTGACAAAGGCACCCTTGCCACGGTACGAGATCAAGTTGCCCGTCTTGCGCATCTGCTTGGCGATGGCAGTGGCGACATCCTGAATCATCTGGCGGAATTCGCTCGACGACATGCGGGCATAATGGTCTGCCGCATCGACGATCTTCACACCGGTCGCGACGCTGTTGAACAGACGGCCCTGCGACAACTGGATGATGTAGTTCTCGAACTCGGCATATCCGAGCAGGTTGTCGATTTCCTCGATCACCACAGGATCGTCGAAGCTGAACTGCAAGTTCGTCTCGAGCTCGTCCTTGAGCTTCTTCGCAACCGCGATGCTATCGCGGGCGCGGTCCTGTTCAAGCACCAGCATTGTCGCGGTACCGAGGCGCGAACGCAGTTCCAGAAGATCGAAGGGTTTGGTCACATAGTCGGTGGCGCCCGCCGCAAAGGCCTGATCGACATAGGTACGATCTGACATGGCGGTCAGCATTATGATGGGCGTACGCGCATAGTCGCGCATCTCGCGCACAAGGGTGATGCCGTTGACATCGGGCATCTGGATGTCCATCAGCACGCAGTCGAAGGAGTGCTCCTGACGCTCCATCACCTGAACGGCCTGATCGGCTGAGGCGGCGACCGTTACGTCATAGGTGCCCAGCGCGTTCAGCGCTGTCCTGAGCAGCTCGAGGATGCTCGGCTCGTCATCGACGGCAAGAACACGGATCTTGCGCTCGTTGCGGCGCGCCTGCGTGTGCCGCTCAGCGCTTCCGAATTCGCGAAGGTCGTTTCCCATCGGATCTCATTCCCCATTTCCCTCAGATACAACTCGTCTAAAATCTGGTCAGAATTAGGGAGGTCATGGGACCCACCCATGGCCAAACCGGGGGAAAAGCAGGGCCGCGCCCCTCTCACAGACCCAGGTCAGACGCCGCGCGGCGGATGCATTGGCGAAACAGGCGAACGGTTTCGGAAGGTTCCTCCTCGGCCCGGGTCATGATGCCGACGGGGCCAGCCGTCAGGCCGGTGTCGAGCGGCAAGCGCGCCAAAGTGCCCGCTGCGATGTCAGCCGCGACAACCCCTTCCGAGATGAACCAGACCGCATCACCGGACCGCACCACTTCGCGGCCGAAGGCGCCCGAGACGCTTTCGACCCGGGCCTGCTGCATCTGCACCACGCCCTGCGACAGCATCAGCCGGTCGACCAGCGGCCGGATCGCCGAACGCGGCGCAGGGTATATCACAGGCCAGTCCGCAAGATCAGCGAAGCCCCCGATGCCTTCGGTCAGCGGATGGCCGGGGCGCACCACGCAGATCACGGTTTCGGTATAAAGCTGGGTGAAGGACACGCCCATCATCGATGCGGGCGGGCCGAGCCGCCCCACGACGAGGTCGAGCGCACCGCGCCGCAGCCGGTCCATCAGCACGTCATGCGGCCCGTCCTCGAAGAACAGAAGGCTGTCCTGGGCGAGATCGGCGAACAGCAGGCTGGCCTGCGGCAGGACCCGCGCCGCGACGCTGGGCAGCGCACCGACCATGACGCGCGCGGCCTCGCCGCTTTTCATCCGGGCGACACCGGCGAGCCCCTGTTCCAGCGCGCCGAGACTGGCCTGCGCGTGCTGCAGGAAAACCTCGCCCATGGGCGTCATGCGCACGCCGCCCCGGTCGCGCGTCATCAGCGCGGCACCCAGCGTTTCTTCCAGTTCGCGCAGCGTCTTTGACACGGCGGGCTGCGTCAGGTTCAGCGCGTCGGCGGCGCGCTTGAGACTGGACCGGCGGCTGATCTCGACAAAGGTCTCGAGATGGCGAAGCTTGATGCGGCGGTCCATGACTTTCCTGTTTTGGCAAGTATGACGGTCATCATTTCATTTTTCTTGCCCAATTCAACAAGCAATAAAGAGGATCAATCACGGAAGGGGGGGCACATGCGCACGCAAGTCGCGATCATCGGGGGCGGGCCGTCGGGGTTGCTGCTGGGGCAATTGCTGCACCGCAAGGGCATCGACACCGTGGTGCTGGAACGGCGCACGAAGGATCATGTCCTGTCGCGCATCCGGGCGGGCATTCTGGAACGGGGTCTGGTCCAGCTCATGCGCGAGGCGGGGCTGGGCGAAAGGATGGACCGCGAAAGCCTGGTCCATGACGGGACACTGATTTCCTACAACGACGACATGTTCGGCATCGACTTCAAGGCGCTGACGGGAACCAGCGTGATCGTCTATGGCCAGACCGAGGTGACGCGCGACCTTTACGCCGCGCGCGAGGCGGCAGGCGCGCCGATCCTTTATGACGTCGATGACGTGGTGATCCACGGCGCAGACAGCGACGCGCCGCATGTCACCTTCACCCGGAACGGGAGCGAGGAGCGCATCGACTGCGATTTCATCGCGGGCTGCGACGGGTTCCATGGCGTCAGCCGCAAGACGATTCCCGAGACGGTGCGGCGCGAATACGAAAAGGTCTATCCCTTCGGCTGGCTCGGCATCCTGTCGGAGACGCCGCCGGTGAATGACGAACTGATCTATGCGGGCTCGGACCGGGGCTTTGCGCTGTGTTCCATGCGCAACCCGATGCTGAGCCGCTATTACATCCAGTGCCCGCTGACTGACCGCCCCGAAGACTGGTCCGACGACGCCTTCTGGGACGAATTGCGCCGCCGCATCCCGGCAAGCGAGGCGGACAGGCTGGTCACCGGTCCGTCGATCGAGAAATCCATCGCGCCGCTGCGGTCCTTCGTGTGCGAACCGATGCGCTGGGGGCGGCTGTTTCTGTGCGGCGACGCGGCCCATATCGTGCCGCCGACCGGGGCCAAGGGGCTGAACACGGCGGCAAGCGATATCCACTACCTCTATCACGGGCTGGTGCAGCATTATCTCGACCATGACGACGACGGGATCGAGCGATATTCCGAACACGCGCTGGCGCGGGTGTGGAAGGCGGAACGCTTCAGCTGGTGGTTCACCAACCTGATGCACCGCTTTCCCGACCAGAGCGACTTCGACATCCGCATGCAGCAAGCCGAGATCGCCTTCCTGCGCGACAACCGGGCGGCGCAGACGGTTCTGGCGGAAAACTATGTCGGCCTGCCCTACTAAGCGGAGACCAGGATGACCAACCGATACGAAGAGGGCATGAAGGCCCGCCGCCGCATTCTGGGCGACGCCCATGTCGACCGCGCCGAGGCGGCCAAGACCGCGTTCGACGCGCCCTTTCAGGAACTGATCTGCGAAGCAGCCTGGGGCCATGTCTGGGCCAGCGACGGGATCAGCGACCGCGAACGATCGATGCTGACGCTGGCGCTGCTTGCCGCGCTGGGGAATTTCGACGAAATTCCTATGCATATCCGCGCCACCGCGCGCACCGGCGCAAGCCCGCGCGACGTGCTGGAAGCGTTCCAGCATGTCGCGATCTACGCCGGCGTGCCGCGGGCGAACCATGCGCTGAAACTGGCCAAGGCGACCTATGCCGAAATGGCGACTGACGGGGAGGAGCCCGAGAATGGATGAATTCTATGCCCGCGACCGGCGCTGGCATCCGCCGGCCCGGCACCCTGATTACAAGACATCGGTGACACGGTCGCCGAACTATGCCGCGATCAGCCTTGACCAGACAGTGAGCGAGATCACCGGCCCCGTCTTCGGCCACACCGACATCGACGCGATCGACAACGATCTGTTGTCGAACTTCACCCGCCCCGGCGAACACCCGGTGGGCGAGCGGATCATCGTGCATGGCCGCGTTCTGGATGAGAACGCACGGCCCGTGCCGAACACGCTGGTGGAAATCTGGCAGGCCAATGCCAGCGGACGCTACCGCCACAAGAAGGACAGTTACCTTGGCGCGCTCGACCCCAATTTCGGGGGCTGCGGGCGCACGATGACCGACGATCAGGGGTATTATTTCTTCCGCACGGTGAAGCCCGGCGCATACCCTTGGCGCAACTGGGTGAACGACTGGCGGCCCGCGCATATCCATGTGTCGGTCTTCGGCAGCGGCTTTACCCAGCGCCTGATCACCCAGATGTATTTCGAAGGCGATCCGCTGATCGCGAAATGCCCCATCGTGGCCACCATCCCCGACCCCGCCGCGGTCGATCTGCTGATCGCGCGGCTCGACATGAACGCGACGGTGCCGCTCGATTCCATCGCGTATCGCTTCGACATCGTGCTGCGCGGGCGGCGGTCCACGCTGTTCGAGAACCGGCTGGAGGGGAACTGATGACCGGCAAGCTGCCCTATCTGAAAGAGACCCCTTCGCAGACGGCGGGACCTTACGTGCATATCGGCCTCGCCCCCGGCGCGGCGGGGTTCGAGATCTACCGCAGCGAACTGGGCTGGGATATCGCGGGGCCGAATGCCAAAGGCGAACGCATCCGGGTGGAAGGCATCGTGATCGACGGCACCGGATCGCCGGTGAAGGACGTGCTGCTGGAAGCGTGGCAGGCGAACGCGGCGGGCGTCTATGCCCACCCCGAGGTGGCGGGCGCGGTCGAAGAGGGCTTCCGCGGCTGGGGCCGGGTCATCACCGATTTCGCGACCGGCGAATGGGGGTTCGACACGGTCAAGCCGGGCGCGGCGCCGGGGCGGAACGGTCAGGTGCAGGCCCCGCACATCAACCTGTGGATCGTGGCGCGCGGCATCAACCTTGGGTTGCACACGCGGCTTTACTTCGAGGACGAGGCCGAGGCGAACGCCACCGATCCGGTGCTGAACCTGATCGAATGGGAACGCCGCCGCGCGACGCTGATCGCCAAGCGGACACTGCGCGACGGCAAGCCGGTTTACCGGTTCGACATCCGCCTGCAGGACGGGGACGAGACGGTCTTCTTCGACATCTGAGGCCGATTTCCGACGCGGAAATCGGCCCCGAAACCGACGCGGTTTCCGGGGCGTTGCACCGACTGGAAACCGCGTCAGTTTCCAGTCCGGATCGTGCGTCACGATCCGGCCCCCCGATCAGAAGGCCTCGTCCTTCACCGCCTCCATCGACACATGCGTGGACGTGCTGCCGACGAAGGGCAGCGCCGAGATCTTCTCGCCCAGAACCTGCCGATAGGCGCGGATATCCCGCGTGCGCACCTTCAGCAGGTAATCGAACGCGCCCGCGATCATGTGGCATTGCTCCACCTCGGGCATCTTCCGCACCGCCGCGTTGAAGGCGGACAGCGCCTTTTCGGTGGTGTCGGTCAGCTTGACCTCGACGAAGGCCACGTGGTCATGGCCCAGCTTGGCCGGGTCAAGCACCGCGCGAAAGCCGGTGATGTAACCGTCCTCGGTCAGGCGGCGCACGCGGGTCTGCGTCGGCGTCTTCGACAGGCCGATCTGCCGTGCAAGGTCGGTGACCGGCATCCGCCCGTCGCGGCTCAGCGCCTCGAGAATGGCGATATCATATCGGTCAAGTTGCCCGTCTGACTGCGATTTGAGATTCATTCGACCTGTTCATGGATCAATCAAAAGTCGGATTGCCTGACAACCTATCATCTGAGGGCACATTGCCCAAACGAAATCGGATATGCTGTGCCATCTCCAGTTTCCGAGGCCGACATGACCCCGCTTGCCCCCCTGCGCGACCGCATCCGCGCCCAGACACTCGCCCCCGACGCCGACATTCTCGACACGCTCATGCGAGAGGCAGGGATCGAGGAGGAGACACGCGCCCGTGCAACCGCGCGCGCCGCCGATCTGGTCCGCGCGATCCGGGCGGGCGACGATCCGAGCCTGATGGAGGTGTTCCTGGCCGAATACGGCCTGTCCACCAAGGAAGGCGTCGCGCTGATGTGCCTGGCCGAGGCGCTGTTGCGGGTGCCCGACGCGGGCACCATCGACGCGCTGATCGAAGACAAGATCGCGCCCTCGGCCTGGGGGGCGCATCTGGGCAAGTCGTCCTCGCCGCTGGTCAATGCCTCGACCTGGGCGCTTCTGCTGACCGGCAAGGTGCTGCAGGACGGGGAAGGGATGGCCTCGGTCCTGAAAGGTGCGGTCAAGCGGCTGGGGGAACCGGTGATCCGCGCCGCCGTGGGCCGCGCGATGAAGGAACTGGGCGCGCAATTCGTGCTGGGAGAAACGGTCGACGAGGCCGTGAGACGCGGGCGGAAGAAGGAAACGCAGGGCTATACCTTCTCCTACGACATGCTGGGCGAGGCGGCGATGACCATGCATGACGCCGACGCCTTCTTCGGCGCCTATGCCCGCGCCATAGACCGGCTGGCGCCAGAATGCCGGTCGGACGACATCCGCGCCAATCCGGGCATCTCGATCAAGCTGTCGGCGCTGCACCCGCGATACGAGATGGCACAGCGCGACCGCGTCTTGACCGAACTGGTCAGCCGCACGCTGACGCTGGCCCGTGCGGCCCGCGACGCGCGCATGGGCCTCAACATCGACGCGGAAGAGGCGGACCGCCTCGACCTCTCGCTCGACGTGATCGAGTCGGTTCTGTCCGACCCCTCGCTGGCCGGGTGGGACGGCTTCGGCGTGGTGGTGCAGGCCTATGGCAAGCGCGCCGCGCCGGTTCTGGACTGGCTCCATGCGCTGGCCGAGAGCCTGGACCGGCGGATCATGGTGAGGCTGGTCAAGGGCGCCTACTGGGATACCGAGATCAAGCGCGCGCAGGTCGAAGGGCTGGCGGGTTTCCCGGTCTTTGCGCAGAAGGCGGCGACGGATGTGTCGTATCTGGCTTGCGCGAAGAAGCTGCTGGGCATGACCGACCGGATCTATCCGCAATTCGCGACGCATAACGCGCATACCGTCGCCGCAATCCTTGAAATGGGGGACGACCCTCAGGCCTTCGAGTTCCAGCGCCTGCACGGCATGGGCGAGGCGCTGCATGACAAGGTCATCGCGGGCAACGCCACACGCTGCCGGATCTACGCGCCGGTGGGCGCGCATCGCGATCTGCTGGCCTATCTCGTGCGGCGGCTCTTGGAGAACGGGGCGAATTCGTCCTTCGTGAACCAGATCGTGAACGAAGCGATCCCGCCCGAGACGCTGGCCGCCGACCCCTTCGCGCAACTGGGCAAGGCCCATCGCGCCGTGCGGCTGCCTGCCGATCTCTACGCGCCCGGGCGGGCGAATTCCAAGGGCTTCGATCTGCGCGATCCGGTCGACCTTGCCCGCATCGAGGCGGCGCGCGATCCCTTCCGCACCCATCTTTGGGAGGCCGCGCCGATGCTGGCAGGCCAAGCGACGGGCGGCGCACGGCACCCCGTTCTGAACCCCGCGAACCCGGCGGACGAGGTCGGCAGTGTGACGCTGTCCGCCCCCGAAGATGTGGAAGCCGCGCTTGCGGAGGCAACTGCGTGGGACGCCGCGCCCGCCGCGCGGGCCGATATCCTGAACCGCGCCGCCGACCTCTACGAGACCGCCTTCGGCGAGATCTTCGCCCTGCTGGCGCGCGAGGCGGGCAAGACCCCGCGCGATGCGGTGGCCGAACTGCGCGAGGCGGTGGATTTCCTGCGCTACTACGCCGCCCGCGCGGATCAGCCCGCGCCTGCGCGCGGCGTCTTCGCCTGCATCTCGCCCTGGAACTTTCCACTGGCGATCTTCACCGGCCAGATCGCGGCGGCGCTGGCGGCGGGCAATGGCGTGATCGCCAAACCGGCCGAGGCGACGCCGCTCATCGCGGCGCGCGCCGTGGCGCTTCTGCACGAAGCGGGCGTGCCGCGCACAGCACTGCAACTCCTGCCGGGCGAAGGCGCGGTGGTGGGCACGGCGATCACGTCCGACCCGCGCATCGCGGGCGTGTGCTTCACCGGGTCGACCGCGACCGCCCAGCGCATCAACCGCGCGATGGCCGATCACCTCGCCCCCACCGCGCCGCTGATCGCGGAGACAGGCGGGCTGAACGCGATGATCGTCGATTCCACCGCGCTGCCTGAACAGGCGGTGCGCGACATCGTCACCTCGGCCTTTCAGTCGGCCGGCCAGCGCTGTTCGGCGCTGCGGATGCTCTACGTCCAGAAGGACGTGGCCGACACGGTGCTGCGGATGCTGTTCGGCGCGATGGACGAGCTGTCGGCGGGCGATCCGTGGGACCATACGACCGATATCGGCCCGGTGATTGACCGCCGCGCGCAAGGCGGCATCCAGGCCCATGTCGAGGCCGCCCGCGCGCGTGGCCGCGTGCTGAAGGAACTGCGCCGCCCGTCGAAGGGCAGCTTCGTGGCCCCCACCGTGATCGCGGTGGATGGCATCGCGGATCTGAAGCGCGAGGTGTTTGGGCCGGTCCTGCATGTGGCGCGCTTCGATGCAGGCGATCTCGACCGCGTGGTCGATGCGATCAACGCCACAGGCTATGGCCTGACCTTCGGGATGCACAGCCGGATCGACGACCGGGTCGAACAGGTCACGCGTCGGCTGGCGGTGGGGAACATCTATATCAACCGCAACCAGATCGGGGCGGTCGTCGGATCGCAGCCTTTCGGGGGCGAGGGGCTGTCGGGCACCGGGCCAGAGGCGGGCGGGCCGCATTACGTGCCACGCTTCACGCAGGCCCCGCGCAAGGCGGCCGAGGTGGCGGCAGGGCGCATGGTGGATGCAAGCGTGGTGCAGGCGCTGCTCCGCGCCCTGCCCCGGCCCGACACCGTGCTGACGACCGTCAGCCTGCCCGGCCCCACAGGCGAATCGAACCGGCTGTCGGAATTCGGTCGGGGGCTTGTCCTCTGCCTCGGCCCGGATGCGGGCGCGGCGCGGGCGCAGATGCAGGCGGCGCGCGCGAATGGATGCCTGGGCATCGGCATCGCACCGGGGCTTTCGGGTGACACCACGCTGGACGGTGTGCTCGACCCCGGCGCGCTCACCACGCTGGACGGCTTCGACGCGGTGATCTCCTGGGCCGATGACGACACCTTGCGCGCGATGCGCCGGGCGCTTGCCACGCGCGACGGGCGGCTCATCCCGCTGTTTGCCGAGGATGACCTGACCGCGCGCCTGCGGATCGAACGCCATGTCTGCGTGGACACGACCGCCGCCGGCGGCAATGCGGGCCTGCTGGCCGAGATGAGTTAACCGGCCGCCGCCTTGCAGGCGGAATCGAGGTCAGCGCGCGCCTTGATCACCGCGGGGCGCGCGCCGATGGCGTCGAACCAGCGTTTCACATTGAGAAAGTCGGCCAGATCGACCTTCTGCCATTCATGCCGCGCCACCCAGGGCCAGCACATCATGTCCACGATGGAATAATCGCCCATGATGAAATCACGGCCTTCAAGGCGGTGGTTCAGCACGCCGTAAAGGCGCCGCACCTCGGTCGTGAAGCGCTGGCGGCCATAGACCTGATCGTCGGGGGCCACCCGGTTGAAATGATGCAACTGGCCAAAGTTCGGGCCCATCCCCGACATCTGCCAGTACATCCATTGCAGCGCCTCGATCTGGTCGCGTTCGCCCTTGGGCCAGAACATCCCAGACTTGCGCGCGAGATAGGTCAGGATCGCGCCCGATTCGAAGATGGTGATCGGCGCGCCGCCGGGGCCGCCTTCGTCGACGATCACGGGGATCTTGTTGTTGGGGGTCAGCGCCGAGAAGGCGTCGGAAAACTGTTCGTCCCGGCCGATGTTCACGGGATGGATGCGGTTTTCCAGCCCCATCTCTTCCAGCGCGATGGCCACCTTGTAGCCGTTCGAGGTGTTCCAGTTCCATTGCACGATCATGCGCGGGCCCTTTCCTTTGCGCCTTGGCTAGCACAGGCACGGCGACCCGCGAAAGCGGCGGTCAAAGCCGGGCGCATCCGGCAAGGGCCGCGGCATCGTCGGTGATGAGCGACAACGCGGGCTCGGGGGCCTCGGCGGGGCGCGTGGCCTCGGTCACGAAGGCCGTGCGTCCGTCGCCCGACAGCGCAGCCCGCGCCACGCTGCCCGCAAGCCAGACGCCGCCATCGGGCTGGAAGGCGATACGCAACTCACGCGCCAGCACGCCCAGCGCCCGGGCAAAGCGCACGGGATCGCCCAGCGCGTCGAAGCCGCGACCCGAAAAGGCGTCTTCGATGCAGGCGGCGTCGCAGCCAAGCGCACGCAGCACCGGGGCCGGGGGCGCGACATGGCCGTATTCGCAGGCCAGAACGTGGGCCCGGCCCTCCTCGAACAGCACGGGGGCAAGGTTGAAACCGGTGCCGACGCCCATCACCAGTGCCTGCCGGGGTGCACGCGGGGGGTCGCCCGCGATCCGGCTGACCTGATCGGGGCGCAGGTGCGGCAGCGCATGGCCCAGCGCCGTCAGGTCGTTGACCAGACGCACCGGCCCGCCCGTCACCTGCGCCAGATCCCCAGCATCGAAGGCCCAGTCGCCATTGGTCAGCTGCCCGCGATCCCCCGACACCGGCCCGGCCAGCGCCAGCACCATCCGCAGGGGCCGCGCCTTCCGCTCGGCGATATAGGCCCCGATCAGCGCGGCGGGCGAGGCATGGTCGGCAACCGGAGCACGCATCAACGACCCGGCGAGAACGGCACCACCCCGCGCCAGCGCGAGCCGCGCCTGCGTGCCGCCGATATCGGCCACAAGGATGGTCCGGTCCGTCATGCCCTACCCCGTGCGGTTTGGCGTTTCATCACCCTAGCCGCCGCCGCACCGCCATGCCAGTCTGCGCCCGGAACAGACGGGGGACAGCGACATGCGATGGGGATTTGTCGGACTGGGCCAGATGGGCCTGCCCATGGCGCGGCGACTGGCGCAGGCGGTTGACCTGACCGCCCATGACCCGGCCCGCGATGCGGCCGAAGGTCTTCGCCTTGTACACCGGGCCCCCGATCTTGCCCCCTGCGACGTGCTGGTGACCTGCCTGCCCAACGGGGACGTCGTCGACACCGTGCTGTTCGGCCCCGAAGGCATCGCAGAGGCGCTGGCCCCGGGCACGGTAGTTGTCGACACCTCGACCACGACACATGCCGCCGCGCTGCGGCTGGCCGCGCGTCTGGGCGACCTTGGCATCGGATTTCTGGACGCGCCGGTGTCGGGCATGCAGGCGCGGGCCGAGGACGGCATGCTCACCATGATGGTGGGGGGCGATGTCGCCCGGCTCGACCCGTTGCGGGCGGCGCTGGGCACCATAGCCAACCGGATCGAGCATATGGGCCCGGTCGGATCTGGCCAGCTTACTAAACTCGTCAACCAGCTTTTGTTCAACATCAACATCGCCGGTGTGGCCGAAATCATGCCCATCGCCGCGCGCCTGGGGCTTGACCCTGTGCAGATTGCACAAGTGGTCAATTCCGGCACGGGCCGGTCGTTTGCTAGCGAGTTCTTCCTGCCCAACATCCTGAAGGGCGTCTTCGACCAAGGATATCCGATGCAGGCCGCGCACAAGGACCTTGTCGCTGCCGAGGCGCTGATCGTGGAACATGGCCTGTCCGCGCCGGTGCTTGCGGCGGCGACTGCCAGCTACCGCGAGACCCTTACGCAGGGGCTTGGGCATCTCGACAAGGGGGCGATGATCCAGGTCTTCGAACAGAAAGCGGGCACCGCCTTGCGCGCCCGTGACCCGGACTGACCGAAAAACCCCGATGTCACAAATCTGAAACCCTACCGTCACATCTCGGAATCAAACCGCCGATAGACCCCGCGTCAGCTTTAACGGGGTGATCCATGCTGACAATCGACCGACTGACGAAGCGGTTTGGAGACAGGACGGCCGTCAATGCCGTCACCCTCAAGATCGACCGTCCCATGATGATCGGCGTGATCGGGCGTTCGGGGGCAGGCAAGTCGACGCTTCTGCGGATGCTAAACTGTCTGGCTGACGCGACATCGGGCACGATCACCTTCAAGGACACTGAGATCACTGCGCTGCGCGGGTCCGACCGCCGTGCATGGCAGGCGCGCTGCGCCATGATCTTCCAGCAGTTCAACCTTGTCCCGCGCATGGACGTGGTGTCGAACGTGCTGCATGGCACGCTCAACCGCCGCTCGACGCTGGCGACGATGTTCAACCTCTACCCGACCTCGGACATTCACCGCGCGATCGAGATCCTTGATCGGCTCGGCATCGCAGAGCAGGCGCCCAAGCGGGCAGAAGCCCTGTCCGGCGGCCAGCAGCAGCGCGTCGCAATTGCCCGCGCGCTGATGCAGGATCCCGACATCATTCTTGCCGACGAACCCATCGCATCGCTTGACCCGATGAATGCGCAGATCGTCATGGATGCGCTGCGCCGCATCCACGAGGAAGACGGCCGCATGGTCATCTGCAACCTTCACACGCTCGACACCGCGCGGCGCTATTGCGACCGGGTGATCGGGATGCGCGACGGGCGCGTCGTCTTTGACGGCATGCCCGAGCAACTCACCACCGGCGTCGCACGCGACATCTATGGCGCAGGTGCGGATTTCTCGGAGGCCGCGACGTCGACCGAGATCAAGACACTGGACAGGTCCGACGTTCCGGCCGGCAGGGCCAAGGCTACGGTCTGATCCAGCACCACCCCGCCCTAGGCGGGACATCTTCTCTCATCACCTACGGAGAACCAAGACTATGAAGAAACTGATGGCAGCCCTCGTGGCAACCACTGCACTGTCCGCACCCGCCTTCGCCGGCGGTCACGCGATTTCCGAATTCCGGATCGGCGTCCTCGGCGGTGAAAACGCTCAGGACCGTATGACCTCGAACGAATGCGTGCGCGCCTACGTTCAGGACATTCTTGGCGTCGAGACCAAGCTGTTCACCCCCGCCGACTATGACGGCGTGATCCAGGGCCTGCTGGGCGGCACCATCGACATGGCATGGCTCGGCGCATCGGCCTATGCCAAGACCTACCTGACCGACCCCGAAGCGGTTGACGTCGTCATGGTCAAGGCCAACCTCGACGGTTCGGTCGGCTATCACTCGATCGGTTTCGCGCGCAAGGACAGCGGCATCACCTCGCTCGCCGACATGAAGGGCAAGGTGTTCGGCTTCGGTGACCCCAACTCGACCTCGGGCTACCTGATCCCCTCCGTCGAAATTCCCTCCGCGATCGGCGCATCGATGGAATCGGGCGACTACTTCGGCGAAGTGAAGTTCACCGGTGGCCACGAGCAGACCATCGTCGCCGTGAACAATGGTGACGTGGACGCGGGCGTGACCTGGGCCGATGGCCAGGGCAACTGGGAAGACGGCTATAACTCGGGCGCGCTGCGCAAGGCAGTCGACGCGGGTCTCGTGGACATGAACGATCTGGTCGAGATCTGGAAGTCCAAGGAAATCCCCGAAGGTCCGATCGTCCTGCGCCGCGCCCTGCCCGCCGACGTGAAGGAGAAAATGGTCACCTTCCTGAACGAGCTGCACGGCAAGGACCCGGAATGCGCCTATAACATGGCCGCAGGCGAAACCTCGGGCTTCGTGCCGATCACGCACGAAGCCTACGAGTCGATCATCGCCGTCCGTCAGGCGAAGCAGTAACCGACCCTTTCGGGCGGGGGTGGCAGCATCCCCGCCCGTTCCTTGTCCGGAGGATTGTCCTTGAGCGATGCGACCCTGAACAGCACGTCAGACCTGCAACGGTCGCAGGACAGCTACATGGACCTGGTCCGCCGAAAGCGGATGTACAGCGGCATCATTGTCGTTGTGTTCGTCGCGCTGATGGTCTCGGGCTTCAACCTTGCTGATGCGCGCAGCGCGGGCGGGTTCTGGGACGGCATCGGCAATATTTTCCAGTTTCCCGGCGAAGTGGTCCGCGAGGCCGGACAGAAGATACAGAACCTGCCGGGCCTCATGTTGGGCGCGGTCCCCTCTTTGATCGAGACGCTCAACATCGCTCTCGCGGCTACCCTGATCGGGGCACTGACGGGCGGTGTGTTCGCCCTGCTGTCGACGCGGGGGCTGGCGCGCTGGCCGCGGCTGATCGGTCTGTTCCGCCGCATGATGGACGTTCTGCGCGCGTTTCCGGAAATCGTGATCGCGCTGGTGCTGATCTTCGTTATGGGCGGCGGCCCGGTTCCCGCGATGATTGCGATTGCCCTGCACACGACGGGCGCTTTGGGAAAACTTTTTTCCGAAGTGGCCGAGAACGCCGACAGCAAGCCGATCGAAGGGCTGCAATCGGTCGGCGCAAGCTGGATCCAGCGCATGGTATTCGGCGTCATGCCGCAAGTCGCACCCAACTGGTCGTCCTATGCGCTGCTCCGCTTCGAAATCAACATCCGCGCCTCTGCCATTCTGGGTTTCGTCGGTGAAGGCGGCATCGGTCAGGACCTCAGGCTCGCCATGCAATGGGGACAGGGCCGCTACGACGAGGTGGTCGCCATCTTCATCGTGCTGTTCCTGACCATCGTGGTGGTTGACCAGACGTCCAGCCATTTCCGTGACCGGCTCGTGAAGGGGCGCTGAACCATGACCGCAATCGATGCTCCCGTAACCGGCGCCGTGATGTCCGACGTGACCAGACTGCTTCGGCGCAAGCGGATGATCGCTCTGGGCGTGCCCGCGGCGCTGCTGGTCTATTTCACCTATATCTTCTTTTCGTTCGACATTCCGGGCCTGACCCAGCGGCTGCGGCTCGACAATGCGGCAATCCTCGTGTCGGATTTCGTCAGCCACAAGACCCATGTGACGCGCGACAACCGCAGCGGCGACGTCAGCATCGCCATCGAAGGCGAGACCAAGGGCACCTATCCCGACGGCATGACACCCGACTGGGTGACCATCACCGGCGAGGTGACCGAGGTGACGCTGCCCGATGGTCATTCCGTGACCTTCACCGGCAAGGATCAAGTCAGCTACGTGCACCCCGGCTATGGCGTGATCGACATGGCGCTCGTGGGCGGGCGGGTGCAGATGGCCCTGCCTGACGGACCAGTGCCCGAATGGATCAACGCCTCGGGCACCCGCGTGACGATCAGCACCGAGGCCGGGCGCATGTCGATGACCCGAGCCCGCACCGAGGTGTTCCACTATTCCTTCGGCTGGGAACTCTTCCTGTTCACGCTCGACAGTCCGTTCTATGGCAAGTCATTCGGGGAACTCGCCGGGCTGGCGATGTCCGGAGACAGGGTCGATCCGGAGCGGTCCAACTTCGCGCACATGGTGTCGGATTTCTGGACCAACACCATGTGGCGGCACGGAGACGTCTTCTGGGCGATCTTCGAGACGATCCTGATGGCCTTCCTCGGGACCATGACGGCGGCGCTGGTCGCCCTGCCGCTGGCTTTCCTTGCCGCGGCGAACTTTTCGCCGCTGATGCTTGTGCGGCAGGTGACACGGCGGCTGTTCGATTTCGTGCGCGGGGTCGACGGGTTGATCTGGACCATCATCCTGTCGCGCGCCTTCGGGCCGGGGCCGCTGACGGGCGCGCTCGCCATCGCGATCACCGACGCGGGCAGCTTCGGAAAGATGTTCTCCGAGGCACTGGAAAACGTCGATGACAAGCAGATCGAAGGCGTCGCCTCGACCGGGGCAAAGCCGCTACAACGATACCGCTTCGGTGTCATTCCGCAGGTGATGCCGGTGCTTCTGAGCCAGGTGCTCTACTATCTCGAGTCAAACACGCGGTCGGCCACGGTCATCGGCGCGATCACCGGGGGCGGCATCGGTCTTCTGTTGACGCAGGCGATCCAGACCCAGAAGGATTGGGAAGAGGTCGCCTATTACATCGTGCTGGTGGTTCTGATGGTCATCATGATGGATTGGTTCTCCGGCTGGCTGCGCGGGCGGCTGATCGGGCGCACCGAACGGCGGCACTGATGGCGCGCCTGTCTGCAGATACGCCCTTTGTCCATGACGGTGCGACACTAGTCGCCACGACCTGCGGCCGCTTTGTCGAGATCGGGCAGGGCAGCCGCATCGCAAATGCCGAGATCGGCGACTATTCCTATTGCGACCGCTATGCGGATATCGCCAACGCGACCATCGGCAAGTTCGCCAATATCGCCAGCTTCACCCGCATCGGCGCGACCGATCATCCGCTGGACACCGCTGCCTGCCATCACTTCCTGTACCGGTCAGCCGATTACTGGGACGATGCCGCGAACGATCCCGATTTCTTCGCCGCCCGCGCCGCGCGCCGCGCTTATGTGGGCCACGACACCTGGATCGGTCACGGTGCCATGATCAAGCCCGAGGTGACGCTGGGCGACGGCGCGGTTGTCGCATCGGGCGCCATCGTGACGAAGGATGTCGCCCCCTACACCATCGTCGCGGGCACACCCGCCGTGAAGCTGCGCGACCGCCAGCCGCCCGCAATCGCCGAGCGTCTGATCGCGCTGGCCTGGTGGGATTGGAGCCATGACCGCCTGCGCGAAACGCTTGCCGATTTCCGCAGCCTGCGGGTCGAGGCGTTTCTGGAGAAGTACGGCGGTTAGACCCCTTCGCCCAGCGTGAGCGTCACCCTGTCGCCCGCGAACCACGTCATGCCGAATTCCACAGGCATTCCCTCGGGATCGACATTCAGCCCCGTGGCGTAGATCAGCGGCGCGCCTTCGGTCAGATGAAGCTGCAGCGCCTGCGTGGCGCTTGCGGATCGCGCGCTGATGCGGGTGCTGGCGCGCGTGTAATCGCCGACGCCGCAGCGCGCCAGTGCCTCGGTCACGCCGTTCGTTTCCTGCAGGGCCCGCGCGATGCCGGGCAGGCGGCAGGCGGGGAACTGGCTGGCGAACAGTGCGATGGGCTGTCCACTGGCCAGCGACAGCCCGTGATAGATGCAGATCGCGGCGCCCGTCTCTATCTGCAGGCGCGCAGCCTCGGCCGGGGTCGCGGCGCGGTCCTCGATCTGGAGGAAGCGCTTTTCCGGGGTCCGGCCTGCCGCCAGCACGTTCTGGTGGAACCGCACGCGCCGCCCGATGGGGTAATCGGTGGGTGTCGCCGTCACGAAGACGCCCGCGCCCCGGCGGCTTCGGACAAGGCCGCTGTCGGCCAGCGATTTGAGCGCATGCCGCACGGTGTGGCGGTTGACGCCGAACCGGGCGGCAAGCTCGGCCTCGGTCGGCAAACGTGCACCTTCTGCATAAATGCCGTCGGCGATCCCGGCCGACAATGTCTGCGCAATGGCCTGCCAGAGCGGCGTCCTCCGGTCATTGTCACGCAAGGTTCACAAATCTCTTCTGGCGGTTAGGCACTGGTTCTGGCAGAATATGTCTAGTTGTATACTCATTTGCGAAGTTGTCGAGATGCAAGCGACAGATGACAACATTACGGCACGTAGGCGCTGGCTGAGCCTTCTGGCCAAGGCCCCCGAAGGACGCGCCGCGGCCCTTATGGACGCAGCCGCGCCGACCCCGGCGTTCGAGATGCTGCGCACGCCCGAAATCGGAACCATCATGGTGCAAGGCCGCGCCAGCGGCACCGGTGCGGCCTTCAACCTTGGCGAGATGACGGTGACGCGCTGTTCGCTGCGCCTCGCCTCGGGCGAGGTCGGGCATGGCTATGTCCAGGGCCGCCGCAAGACCTGCGCGCAGGTTGCGGCGCTGGTCGATGCGCTGATGCAGGGGCCGGATGCGGCGCGGATCGACGCCGCAGTAATCGCACCGCTGGCCGCAGAGGCCGAGGCCCGCCGCGACACCCGCGCCGCCAAGGCCGCCGCCACCCGGGTCGAATTCACGACGCTGGTGAGGGGGGAAGACTGATGCGCGACGCACTTGACGGCGGGTTCACGGATGCTGCCCCGGACGCTGCCCGCGCCTTCCGCGCGATCCTGACCGCGATGGCGCGACCCGGGCAGATCGCCCGCGTGACCGGAGCGACCGGACCTGTCCCGATGTCGCTCGCCGCGGCCGCGGTCCTGCTGACGCTGTGCGATCCGACGACGCCGCTGCATCTTGCGGGACGCTACGACACGGATGCAATCCGCGCCTGGGTCGCCTTTCACATCGGCGCGCCGCTGGTCGGGGCGGACAGCGCCGACTTCGTGCTGGGCGACTGGGCCGATCTTCTGCCGCTCGACCGGTTCCGGCAGGGCAGCCCCGATTACCCCGACAGATCGGCCACGCTGATCGTCGAAATGCGGGAACTGACTGCAGAGGGTGCCACCCTGACAGGGCCCGGCATCCGCGACAGCGCATGCCTATCGCTTCCGGACCGTGCAGCGTTCCGCGACAATGCGACACGGTTTCCGCTCGGCGTCGATTTCCTGTTCACCGCAGGCGACCGTGTCGCGGCCCTGCCCCGGACCACGCAGGTGTTCTGATGTATGTGGCAACCAAAGGCGGCGAACGCGCCATCGACAATGCCCATGCCTGGCTGGCCGAGGAACGGCGCGGCGACACGGACATCCCCGAACTGGGCGTCGCGCAGATCCGCGAACAGCTGGCGCTGTCGGTCAACCGGGTCATGGCGGAAGGATCGCTTTACGACCGCGACCTTGCCGCGCTCGCCATCAAGCAGTCACGCGGCGACCTGATCGAGGCCGCCTTCCTGATCCGCGCCTATCGCACGACGCTGCCGCGCTTCGGGTCGAGCCTGCCCGTCGATACCGGCACCATGGCCTGCGACAGGCGCATCTCGGCCACGTTCAAGGATCTGCCGGGCGGGCAGGTGCTGGGGCCAACCTTCGACTATACCCACCGCCTGATCGACTTCGCACTGGCCGCGGAAGGCGGGGTGCCGGACGCCCCCGTCGCCGCGCCCGACCCGGCGCCAAAGCCGCGCGTCGCCGATGTCATCGGGCGCGAAGGCATGATCGAGGACAACCCCCGCGACGACACCACGCCCCCCGACCTGACCCGCGCGCCGCTGGAATTTCCCGCCAACCGCGCGCTGCGTCTGCAGGCGCTGACGCGGTCGGACGAAGGCTTCACCCTCGGCATGGCCTATTCGACCCAGCGCGGCTATGGCCGCACCCACCCGTTCGTCGGCGAACTGCGCATCGGCCGCGTCGCGGTCGGGATGGAGGTGCCAGAACTGGGCTTCGCCATCGAGATCGGCGAGGTGGAGTTGACCGAATGTGAAACGGTCAACCAGTTCAAGGGGTCGAAGACGGAACCCGCGCAATTCACCCGCGGCTATGGTCTGGTCTTCGGCCAGTCCGAACGCAAGGCGATCTCCATGTCGCTGGTGGACCGCGCGCTGCGCTGGGCAGAACTGGGCGAGGACAATGTCGGCGCCCCCGCGCAGGACACCGAATTCGTCCTGTCGCATGGCGACAACATTCAGGCGACGGGGTTTCTCGAACACATCAAGCTGCCGCACTACGTCGACTTCCAGTCGGAACTGGAACTGGTGCGCAAGCTGCGCCGCGAGGCGGGCGTGGTTGATACGCGCGAGGCGGCGGAATGACCCGGGCCGTCGTCTTCGACATCGGCGGCGTACTGGTCGACTGGCAGCCCCACCTGGCCTGGTCCGCGGAACTGGGCTCGGAGGAAGCTGCGCAGGATTTTCTCGCGCGCACGAACTTCCGCGCGCTGAACGCACGGGCCGATGGCGGCGAAGCCTTTGCCGACCTCGCGCGCGAAGTTGCCGACCCGGAGGACCGCGACCGCTTCGTGCGCTATGTCGATCTCTACCACCTGACCGTCCCATTGAAGATCGGCGGGACATGGGACCTGCTCCATCGCCTGAAGGATCGCGGCATCGCCGTCCACGCGATTACCAACTGGTCGGCGGAAACCTGGCCCGTGGGCCTGCGGGTGCATCCCGAACTGGGGCAGGTGTTCGGCGTCACGATCGTCTCGGGCCGGGAGGGCGTGATGAAGCCCGACCGCCGCATCTACGAACTTCTGTGCCAGCGCGCGGGCCTGTCAGCGGAGGCCTGTCTCTTCATCGACGACGGCGCACACAACGTCGAAGGCGCAAGGGCCGCAGGCATGGATGCGCTGCACTTCACCGGCGCGGACAGGCTCGCCCGCGACCTGACCGAACGGGGGCTGCTGTGACCGACTATAATTTCGCCTATCTGGACGAACAGACGAAACGGATGATCCGCCGCGCGCTGCTCAAGGCGCTGGCGATCCCCGGCTATCAGGTGCCCTTCGCCAGCCGCGAGATGCCGATGCCCTATGGGTGGGGGACCGGCGGCGTGCAGGTGACGGCATCGGTCCTGACGCCTGAGGATCGGCTGAAGGTCATCGACCAGGGGGCCGACGACACCACCAATGCCGTGTCGATCCGCAAGTTCTTCGAGAAGACCGCGCAGGTGGCCACCACCACCCGCACGACCGAGGCAACGGTGATCCAGACCCGCCACCGCATCCCCGAAACGCCCTTGGGCGAGGATCAGATCCTTGTCTATCAGGTGCCGATCCCGGAGCCGCTGCGGTTCCTCGAACCGCGCGAGACGGAAACGCGGCGCATGCACGCGCTGGAGGAATACGGGCTGATGCATGTGAAGCTGTACGAGGATATCGCCCGCCACGGCGCCATCGCGACCGCCTATGCCTATCCGGTGAAGGTGGCCGGGCGTTACGTGATGGACCCTTCGCCCATCCCGAAATTCGACAATCCGAAACTGTCGGATTGCCCGGCGATCCAGCTTTTTGGCGCGGGGCGCGAACAGCGCATCTATGCCCTGCCGCCCTATACGGATGTCGTGAGCCTCGACTTCGAGGATCACCCGTTCGAGGCCTCCAAGGCCCCGCATGCCTGCGCGCTCTGCGGATCAGGGGACAGTTACCTCGACGAGATCGTCACCGACGACGCGGGCGGGCGGATGTTCCTGTGTTCCGACACCGATTACTGCGAAAGCCGCCACGAAAGGGGGGCCGCATGACACCGCTTCTGTCCGTGAAGACCCTGCGCAAGACCTATGGCGCGCATGTCGGCTGCACCGATGTGAGCTTCGATCTGTTCCCCGGCGAAGTCATGGGCATCGTCGGCGAAAGTGGGTCGGGCAAGACCACGCTGCTCAACTGCCTGGCCGGGCACCTGACCCCCGACCGGGGGCAGGTGATCTTCGACACCCGCGCCGACGGCCCGCGCGACGTGCTGGCCATGTCCGAACCCGAACGCCGCATGCTGGGCCGCACCGACTGGGCCTTCGTGCACCAGCATGCCCGCGACGGGCTGCGCATGAACGTCAGCGCCGGTGGCAACGTGGGTGAACGGCTGATGGCGGTCGGCGCGCGACACTACGGCGCGATCCGGGCGCAGGCCGCCGACTGGCTGGGGCGGGTGGAAATCGACGCCGGCCGCATCGACGACCGGCCCACGACCTTTTCGGGCGGCATGCAGCAGCGGTTGCAGATCGCGCGTAACCTCGTGACCCAGCCGCGGCTTGTCTTCATGGACGAACCGACCGGCGGGCTCGACGTCAGCGTACAGGCGCGGCTTCTTGACCTGCTGCGCGGGCTGGTGCGCGATCTGGGCCTGTCGGCCATCGTGGTGACACATGACCTTGCGGTGGTGCGCCTTCTGGCGCACCGTCTTATGGTGATGAAGGATGGCCGCGTGGTCGAGACCGGCTTGACCGATCAGGTGCTGGACGATCCCCAGCATCCCTATACCCAGCTTCTGGTCAGTTCGGTCCTGCAGGTGTGACATGGCGATGATCGAGATTGAGAACCTGTCGAAAACCTTCCAGCTGCACACGCAAGGCTCCGCCCGGATCGACGTGATGCGGGACCTGTCGCTACGGGTCGAGGCGGGCGAATGCGTCGCCCTGACCGGCCGGTCAGGCGCGGGCAAATCCACGCTGATGAGGATGATCTACGGCAATTACCTTGCCGCCGGGGGTAGCCTGCGCATTGCCGGAACGGATGTCGTCACCGCCTCGCCCCATGACATCCTGCGGCTGCGGCGCGAAACAATGGGCTATGTCAGCCAGTTCCTGCGCGTGATCCCCCGCGTGCCCACGATCGACGTGGTGGCCGAACCGCTTCTGGCGCTGGGCACACCCACTGCCGCCGCCCGCGACCGCGCCGCGTATCTGCTGACGCGGCTCAACCTGCCCGAACGGCTCTGGCGGCTGTCGCCCACCACGTTTTCGGGCGGCGAACAGCAGCGGGTGAACATCGCGCGGGGCTTCGCGCATGAATACCCCGTGCTCCTTCTCGACGAACCGACGGCAAGCCTTGACCCCGTGAACCGGGCAGTTGTGCTCGACCTCATCTCGGCGGCGCGTCACCGGGGGGCGGCCATCGTGGGCATCTTCCACGATGCCGAAGCCCGTGCGCAGGTCTGCACCCGCGAGGTGGACCTGACCGCCTTCGTCCCCGGGCGCGCGGTATGACGCCGGGCCGGTTGATCGCGGTTGTGGGGCCATCCGGCGTCGGCAAGGACAGCGTCATGCAGGCGCTGGCCGACGCCGTGCCCGGGCTGGAGTTGGTGCGGCGCACGATCACGCGGCCCGCCGAAGCCGGCGGCGAAGTGCATGAGGAAGCGACCGGTGACGCCTTTGCACAGCTGGAAGATCAAGGCGCCTTCGCCCTGTCCTGGCAGGCGCATGGCCATCGCTATGGCATCCGCCGGTCAGCGCTGCGTCCGCTGGACGAAGGACGCGACTGCCTTGTGAACCTGTCCCGCGCGGTGCTGGCGGAAGCGGCCGCGCTGTCGCCGCGTCTGACGATCCTGTCCCTGACCGCCTCGCCCGAAACGCTGGCCGCCCGGCTGGCCGCGCGCGGCCGCGAACGGCCCGACGCGATCCGCGACCGCCTCGTGCGCCGGGGCGGCGACTGGCCCGAAGGCGTGCACGTCGTGACCCTGTCCAATGACGGCGATCTGGCTGCGACCGTGGATCAGGCGCGGCGCGCGCTGGGCCTGTCATGCGGATGTCACGAAACCGCGTCAATCAGCGCGCCTGCCCGGGCGACCGGCCCGGGCGCAAGCCAACCCGAGTGAGCGACATGAACACCCCCCTTCCCGGCCCGCTTGTGGCCGACCAGACCCCGGACAGCGGCGTGTCGCTGTGTCTGGCCAATGCGCGCCTTGTCCTTGACCACCGCGTCATGACCGGGCGGGTCGAGATAGAAGGTGGTCGGATCGCCACTGTCACCGAAGGCACCGATGTCCCGCGCGGGGCAGAAGATTGCGGCGGTGCCTTCCTTCTGCCGGGTCTGATCGAACTGCATACCGACAACCTCGAACGCCATATCGAACCGCGCCCGCAGGTGGATTGGCCGCACCGGGCCGCGATCCTTGCCCATGACGCCGAACTTGCCGCGACCGGGATCACCACGGTCTTTGACGCGCTGCGTGTGGGGTCGATCCTGTCGGGCAAGGGGCGCTATCACAAATATGCGCGCGGCATGGCGACCGAAATCCTCGAGTTGCGCGACGAAGGCGCGCTTCGCATCAGCCACTACCTGCATCTGCGCGCCGAAATCTGTTCCGAGACGCTGCTCGAGGAATTCGCCGAATTCACGCCTGACGACCGGGTCGGGCTGGTCAGCCTGATGGATCACACCCCCGGGCAGCGCCAATTCCGCGACATCAACCAGCTGCGCGCCTATCTCATCGGCAAGAAGGGCATGACCGAGGCCGATTTCATCGAACACGTCGCCCAGCTGACCGAACTGCAGGCGCTGGTCGGCATATCGCACGAAGCGGGCGCGGTCGAAGAGGCGCGCCGTCTCGGCGCGACGCTGGCCAGCCATGACGACACGACCGCCGATCAGGTCGCCGTGTCGGTCGGCCATGGCGTGCGGCTGGCCGAGTTTCCCACCACGGTCGAGGCCGCGCAGGCCTGCCGCGACGCGGGCATCGCCGTGATGATGGGCGCGCCCAACATCATCCGCGGCGGATCGCATTCGGCCAATGTCTCGGCCGTCGACCTGGCGCGGCGCGACCTGCTCGACATCGTGTCGTCAGATTATGTGCCTGCCGCGCTCTTGCAGGCCGCCTTCCGTCTGGCCGAAGTCTGGGACGACCTGCCGCGCGCCGTCGCCTGCGTGACGCGCGCCCCGGCCGAATCGGTCGGGCTGACGGATCGCGGGCGCATCGCGCCGGGGCTGCGTGCCGATCTGGTGCGCGTGCGCCTGCATGGCGGCTGCCCCGCCCCGCATGGCGTCTGGTCGGAAGGCCGTCGCGTCGCCTGACCGGCGGGGCGGCGTCAGCTTTCATACCGCGTGCCGCCCCGTCTGTGCGCATCAAGCGGCAGGTTCACGTGAACCGGCTGGTGCGCGCGCTGCCCGCAGGCCTGGCGCGGGCAGACATGGCAGTTGATCCCGATGGGGCTGAAGAGCGTCGGGTCTTCAAGGTTGAAGCTGCGCGCATAGACGATGCGGTCCACATGCGCGACCTCGCAGCCAATCGTCACCACCAGACGCCGTGTGCGGAAGCGCCGCCCGATCATCGGGCGGTCCGAGCTGCGTGAAATGGTAAAGAACCGCCCGCCGTCGGGCAGTTCCACGAATTGCGGCACGATGATGCCCGGCGCGTTCTGCGCGGCGTGAATATCCCAGACCGGGCAGGCGCCGCCTTCCTCGGCCAGGGTAAAGGGGGTCGCGTTGAACCGCTTGGTGACGTTGCCCGCCCGGTCCACCCGCAGGAAGAAGAAGGGCACGCCCCGCGCGCCATCGCGCTGCAGCGTCGTCAGCCGGTGGCAGACCTGTTCGAAACTGACCCCGAAGGCCGCCGCGATGCGGTCGATGTCGTACTGCGCCGTCTGCGCCAGCCGCAGAACGTCGTCATAGGGCATGAGCATGGCCGCCGCGAAGTAGTTCGCCAATTCCACCCGAAGGCGCGCGCGACCCGCCTCGGTCGCGATGCCGCTGCGCTCGACCAGCGCGTCGAGATCGTCGCGCGCCTCCAGCAGGGCCAGCACATGCGCGAGCTGGAAGACGCGGTTGGGATGATCCAGCGCTTCGGACAGGGTGACGTTGCGCGCGTCAGCATCGAACAGCCGCAGCGCATCGGGCATGTCGGTGGCACGCACCACCTGCGTGTCGACCCCGTGTTCGGCCCGCAACTGACGCTTGAGCAGGGTATAGATGTCGTCGGCGCTGCCGCCGATGCGGTCGCGCAGCGCCTCGGCCGCGCGTTCCAGCCCATCGAAGTGATTGGCGTGTTCGCGGAAGAAATCGTGAATCGCCGTCTCGGGTGTCACCGGCAGAAACGGCGCGTCGGGCCCCGAGACCCGCTTGATCCGGTCGACCAGCGCGCGGTGGCTCGAATAGAGCTGGAGGAATCGCTCCACCAGCCCCGGGGCATGGTCGAGCGCGGCGCGCAGTTCGGCCAGATCCGGCGGCTCCCCCGAAAAGACCGGGTCGCGCATCGCCGCCCGGATATCGGCCAGCGTGGTGACATCGGTATCCTGCACCAGCGCCCGCATGTCGACGCCGTAATGTTCGGTCAGCGCCAGAAGCACGGGCACCGACAGCGATCTCTGGTTGTTTTCCAACAGGTTGACATAGGCCGGGCTGATGCCCAGCCGACGGGCCATCTCTGCCTGGGTATGCCCGGCGCGGCGGCGCAGATGGCGCAGTTGGGGACCGACCAGTGTCTTTGTCATGTTTACATTATTACACAAATCAAGATTGTGTGCGCAAGGATTAACATAGAAACTCGATTGTACCTGAAATAAAATTTCGCCTGCCTATGTTCCTCCCATGACTTGCCGAGTTTACTGCGCCCTATTGCCGCAGATGCGCAGGTCCTTTGTCCTAGGGAGGAGCTTACATGGCACACACGTTCACACGCCGCGTCGTCCTGGCGATGACCGCATCCGCGGCAATGGTTGCAGGCAGCGTGACCACCGCGCTGGCCGAGGGGTGGAAACCGCAGAAGCCCGTCGAGATGGTCATCATGGCCGGTCAGGGCGGCGGCGCGGACCGTCTGGCGCGCCTGTTCCAGTCGATCATCCAGAAAGAGGGCCTGTCG
Organism: Aestuariivita sp.; assembly: GCA_018401465.1. Taxonomy (GTDB): domain Bacteria; phylum Pseudomonadota; class Alphaproteobacteria; order Rhodobacterales; family Rhodobacteraceae; genus JAGYKE01. The sequence continues at coordinate 1,059,347 of JAGYKE010000004.1, read as the reverse complement.
AACATGCCCATGCTGCCCGTGAACAAGGGCGGCGGATCGGGCGCCGAGGCGCTGCGCTATCTCAAGGACAAGTCGGGCGACGCGCATGTCATCATGGCGACGCTGAACAGCTATTACACCACCCCGCTGCGCACCGACATCGGCGTCGACATCGCTGAATTCACGCCGGTCGCGCGGATGGCCGAAGACACCTTCCTGCTGTGGGTGAACGCCGACAGCGGGATCACCACGCTCGATGAATACGTGGCCGCAGTGAAGGCCGAAGGAACAGGCTGGAAGATGGGCGGCACCGGCACCGGGCAGGAAGACAGCCTTGTCACCGCGATGATCGAAGGTGCCTTCGACATCAAGATGACCTATGTCCCCTTCCAGGGCGGCGGCGAAGTGGCCAAGAACCTCATCGGCAACCACGTGAATTCGACCGTGAACAACCCGTCCGAGGCGCTGGGCTTCTACAAGGCCGGCAAGGCGGTTCCGCTGGTCGCCTTCACCCCCGAACGTCTGGCCGCCTTCCCCGACGTGCCGACCGCGCGCGAACTGGGCCATGACATTGTCTATGCGATGCAGCGCAGCTTCGTGGCGCCTCCGGGCATGCCGCAGGAAGCGGTCGACTACTACACCGCCATGTTCGAGAAGGTCAGCCAGAGCGAGGAATGGAAGACCTATGTCGCGGAATCGGCGCTGATGCCCGCCTTCCTGACCGGCGATGATCTTCAGGCCTATTTCCTGGCCGAACGCGACAAGCACGCCAAGATCCTCGAGACGATCGAAGCCGGAAGCTGATCCCGATGCCTGCCATTGGGTGAATGATCGGGCCGCCCCCAGGCGGCCCGAGCCTGTCTGCCGGTCCGGATGGTCCGGCAGGGACCGAAATCCGGGGGAAACCGATGCTGACCGCAGACCGTCTGATTGCCATAAGCCTCATGGCACTGTCGCTTTACTTCATGTGGCACGCGACCGTGCTGCCCATCGGCTGGAACGGCATGACCGGCGGCCCCGGGGGCGGCGCGTTTCCGTTCTGGCTGTCGGCGATCATGCTGGCCTGTTCCGGGCTGATCCTGCTGCGCACCTTCCTTCCCGATGCCCGGGCCAGCTTCACCATGGACAGCACCATGCTGCGTCCGCTGCTGGCGGTCGTGATCGCGCTGGTGGTCACCATCGCGCTGATCCCGATCGCGGGCGCCTACGTGGCGCTGCCGTTGTTCCTGTTGTGGTACCTGCGCATCTTCGGCGGGCACGGCTGGACGCTGACCCTGTCGCTGAGCCTTGTGACGCCGGTCGTCACCTTCCTTTTCTTCGAGGCGGCGCTGAAGATCCTCCTGCCCAAGGGGATCACCGAGCCGCTCTTCCTTCCGCTTTACGCGATCTTCTTCTGAAAGACCCGCCATGGATGTTCTTGCCCTTCTTGCCGACGGTTTCGCCACGTCGCTGTCGCCCCTGAACCTGATGATCGTGATCATCGGGGTGACCGCGGGCCTGTTCATCGGCGCAATGCCAGGCCTTGGTTCGGTCAACGGCGTGGCCATCGTGCTGCCGCTGACCTTCATCGTGCCGCCGTCTTCGGCCATCATCCTGCTGGCCGCGATCTATTACGGCGCGATGTATGGGGGCGCGATCTCGTCGATCCTGCTCGGCATCCCCGGCGCCTCGACCGCGGTCGCGACCACATTTGACGGCCGGCCCATGGCGCAGCAGGGCAAGGCGGGGTTGGCGCTGATCGCCGCGGCCGTCGCATCCTTCGTGGGCGGCACGATCTCGATCGTCCTCTTCACACTGTTCGCGGCACCGCTGGCCAATGTCGCGCTGGCCTTCGGCCCGGCCGAGGAATTCGCGTTGGTCCTTCTGGCCTTCACCACCTTCGTGGGGCTGGGGGGTGACGACAAGCTCAAGACCATCGTGATGATCTGTCTGGGGCTTGTGCTGTCGACCGTGGGGCTCGACCTCATTTCGGGCCAGCCGCGGCTGATCTTCGGCGACATCCCCGGCTTCTATGCCGGCATCTCGTTCCTCGTGCTCGCCATCGGCGTCTATGGCGTGGGCGAGGTGCTCTACACTATCGAGACCTCGAAGACCGCGCCGCAGGTCACGCCCGCGCGCATCACCTGGCGCGAACTGGGCAATGGTCTGCGCGAGATGAACCGCCTGTGGAAGGCGATGAGCATCGGGTCCTTCCTTGGCTTCTTCGTCGGCATGCTGCCCGCAGCGGGCGCAACGCCCGCGTCGCTCATGGCTTACGGCATCGCGCGGCAGACCTCGAAGAACCCCAAAAGCTTCGGCAAGGGCAATATCGAAGGCGTCGCCGCGCCCGAGACCGCGAACAACGCGGCCTCGACCGGGTCGCTGCTGCCGATGCTGACGCTGGGCATTCCGGGATCGCCCACCACCGCGCTTCTTCTGGGCGGCATGGTGATGTGGGGTCTGGTTCCTGGCCCGATGCTGTTCATCGAGGAACCCGATTTCGTCTGGGGGCTGATTTCGTCGCTCTATACGGCCAACTTCGCCGCGGTCGCGATCAATATCGCGCTCATCCCGATCTTCGTCTGGGCGCTGCGGATGCCGTTCACGGTGCTGTGCGCGATCGTGCTGGTTCTGTGCATCGTGGGCGGCTTTGCGCCCAGCCAGAAGATGCACGATGTCTGGCTGATCGCGGGCTTCGGCGTCGCGGGCTATCTTCTGCGCAAGGCGGATTACCCGCTGGCGCCGCTGGTGCTGGCGCTTGTGCTGGGCCCCCTGATGGAGAAAAGCTTCCGCCAGACCCTGATCGCCGAACAGGGCAACGTGCTGGCCTTCGTGGAACGCCCGCTGTCGGGCAGCTTCATCGCCATCGCCTTGCTTTTCTTCGCGCTGCCGTTGATTAAATCCCTGCGCAGGACCGGAAGCAGGGGTGTTGCCCCGGCGGAATGACGCCGCCCCCGACCGCAAGACCCAAGAACAAGGAAAGACCGACATGGCCAATACGATGACCGCCCTTCTGACGTCGCATCCCGACACCGCGCCCGCCATCGGCGCGCCGGGGCGCGACTGGCTGACATATGGGTACCTGCGCGCCCATGCGGACGACGTGCGCGCCACCCTGCGCGCCCATGGCATCGGCCCGCGCGACCGGGTGGCCATCGTGCTGCCCAACGGCCCCGAAATGGCGACCGCTTTCGTCACCATCGCGCAGGCCGCGGTCACCGCGCCGCTGAACCCGTCCTATCGCGAGGACGAATTCGCCTTCTACCTCGACGACCTCGGCGCGCGCGCCATCGTCCTGGCCGCGGGCGAGGAAGGGCCGGCCTTCGCCGCCGCGACCCGTCTGGGCCTGACGATCCTGCGCGCGGAGACCGACGCCGGGATGGAAGCGGGCCGCTTCCGGCTGACCGGCGACGCGGGCGGCACACCGGCCCCCGACGGCACCCCCGGGGAAGACGATGTCGCGCTGATCCTGCACACCTCGGGCACCACGTCGCGGCCGAAGATCGTGCCGCTGCTGCAATCGAACGTCGCGGCCTCGGCGCACAACATCGCGGTGTCGCTGAAGCTGACGGCCGCCGACCGCTGCATGAACGTGATGCCGCTGTTTCATATCCACGGGCTGATCGCGGCGGTCTCGGCCTCGCTTCAGGCGGGCGGGTCGATCTGGTGCGCGCCGGGCTTCGACGCGATGAAGTTCTTCGGCTGGATGCGCGATGCACGCCCCACATGGTACACCGCCGTGCCGACCATGCATCAGGCGATCCTGACGCGCGCCGCCCGCAACGCCGACGCCATCGCCGAGGTACCGCTGCGGTTCCTGCGGTCCTCCTCGGCCTCGCTTCCGGGGCAGGTGATGGAGCAACTGCGCGAGACCTTCGGTGCCCCGGTGATCGAGGCCTATGGCATGACCGAGGCGACGCACCAGATGTGCTGCAATCCCTTCGACCGGCAGAAGCCCGGCGCGGTGGGCGTGGCGGCGGGCCCCGAAGTGGCCATCGCGCATGAAACCGAGAACCACCTGATCGAGGGCACCGGCGAAGTGGTCATTTCCGGCGCTAACGTCACCCCGGGCTATGAAAGCAACCCCGACGCCAATGCGAAGAACTTCTTCGAAGTGGCCGGCAAGCGCTGGTTCCGCACCGGCGATCAGGGTGCCTTCGATGCGGACGGTTTCCTGCATCTGACCGGACGTCTGAAGGAGATCATCAACCGCGGCGGCGAGAAGGTCTCGCCGCTCGAGGTGGATGGCGTGCTGATGGATCACCCCGCGGTGCAGCAGGTCGTCACCTTCGCCCTGCCCCATCCCAAGCTGGGCGAAGAGGTCGCCGCGGCGGTCGTCCTGCGCGACGGGATGGAGGCGACCGAAGCCGAGATCCGCGAGTTCGCCCGCACGAAGCTGGCCGAGTTCAAGGTGCCCCGCAAGGTGGTGATCCTGGCCGAGATCCCGAAAGGCGCGACCGGCAAGCTGCAGCGCATCGGTCTGGCCGAGAAGCTGGGCCTGGTGGAGACGGCCTGAGACATTCCGGCGCCGCGCCCTTTGGCCGGCGCCGGACATTTGCGTGTTTTCGACGAGAAGAAGTAAGGGACGCGCCCGGCAAAACACCGGGTGCGTGAAGGGACAGCGATGAAGATCTGCATTTTCGGCGCCGGCGCGATCGGCGGCTACATGGGCGTGAAACTGGCCGAAGCGGGCGCGGATGTGAGCCTTGTGGCGCGCGGGCCGCATCTGGCGGCCATGCAGGCCAATGGCCTCAAACTGATCGAGGAAGGCGGCGCCGAGACGGTGGTGCAGGTCACCGCCGCCGAAGACCCCGCCGCCCTTGGCCCGCAGGATTACGTCATAGTCACGCTCAAGGCCCATTCTGTGCCGGGCGTGGTGGACCGGATGCAGCCCCTGATCGGGCCGGAGACGACCATCGTCAGCGGTGTGAACGGCGTGCCCTGGTGGTATTTCCACAAGATCGGCGGGCCGCTGGAAGGCACACGCCTTGAAAGCGTCGATCCCGGCGACCGGCAATGGACAGGCTTCGGCCCCGACCGCGTGCTGGGATGTGTCGTCTATCCGGCGGCGGAAGTGATCGCGCCGGGTGTCATCAAGCATATCGAGGGCAACCGCTTTTCGCTGGGCGAACCCGACGGATCGAAGTCCGAGCGCGCGCAGCGCCTGTCCGACGCGCTGGGCAAGGCCGGGCTGAAGGCGCCGGTGCGCCCGCGCCTGCGCGACGAAATCTGGGTGAAGCTTTGGGGGAACCTGTCGTTCAACCCCATCAGCGCGCTGACGCATGCCACGCTCGACGTGCTCTGCACCGATCCCGGCACGCGCGCGGTGGCGCGGTCCATGATGCTCGAGGCGCAGGAGATCGCCGAGAAGCTGGGTGTGAAGTTCCCCATCGACGTCGACCGCCGCATCGACGGTGGCGCGGCGGTGGGCGCGCATCGCACCTCGATGCTGCAGGACCTCGACATGGGGCGGCCCATGGAGATCGACGCGCTGGTCGGTTCGGTGCAGGAACTGGGGCGCGTGACGGGCACGCCCACGCCCACGATCGACACGGTTCTGGCGCTGGTGCAGCTGCGCGGGCGGGTGGCGGGCTGCTACAGCTAGGTCGGCACCCATCTGTTATTGCATAACCGACCACCGGCATAGGAAGGTGTGGCCATGATCCTGACCCGCACCCTCCGTTTCGTGGTTCCGTTCCTTGCCGCCCTGACCGTCGCCGGGGCGGCGCAGGCGCAATGCTATGCCGATTACAAGGCCAAGCGCGGCCAGCCCATGCAGCTGCATTACGGCGTCATCGCCCTGCCCCAGTCGGCGTGCGGCAGCACCGGCGCTGCCGCCACGCAGATCGCGCCGCGGTTGGCCGCCGATGGCTGGGAACTCCTCAGCGTCGTGTCGGTCTTCGGGCAGGAGGGGCTGGCGTCCCGTCAGGGCAATGCAGGGGCGTTTTTCCTGCGCTACTAGCTGATGCGCAGCACCTTCTTGTCGACTGACAGGACATAGCCCTTGCGCGCCACGTTGCGCACGAGAAGTTCGCCCACGATCTGGCTGCCCAGCGCGTCGCGCAGCCGCTTGATGCGGGTGGCGCCCGCCGCTTCGTCGCAATCCGCGGCGTTGCGGCCCGAGATCATCGCCTCGATCTCGGCCCCGGTGAGGATGTCATCGTCAAGCCGCGCCTCGGCCAGAACGGCCAGCGTTTCGATGGCCGCCGGGGTCAGCGTGAATTCGAAGTCGTTCAAAAGCACCGCGTTGCGGTCGCGCGCGATGGTCAGCGACACGATCTCGAGCCCTTGCCGCGTGATGTCGCGGATCCGCCGGTTCAGCGTCAGCACAAGGATAAGGAAGACCAGCGTCGCCGCCAGAAGTGCTGCCCCGAAGACCAGCAGCACCGCGATGATGACGCGGTAGCTTGCCAGCACGCCCTCGAAGGCGGTACCCGACTGGGCCAGGATTTCCAGCAGACGGATGTCCGCCTCGGACGTCAGGTCGGTTTCCACGAAAAGGCGCGCAACCTTTTCGTTGAACAGGTTCGCATCGGGCAGGCTGAAAAGCAGAACCAGCGCAGCAGCCCCCACGATGACGACCACCGCCAGCGCGCCGCCGATCAGAAGGCGCGATGCGGTCTTCTGCGTGTCGAGAACGGATTGCGTCATCTGCGGACCCTTCGGCTGACTGCGCGGGCATCATCGGCGCAACCGGGGCGGGGGGTCAATGGCGGGGCGCGAGGGGGCTTTTCACGCCTGCGGGAGGGTGATTTGATGCCCGCACCCCGCGTCAGGAGAAACCATGCCCGGCACCCACGATCTTGTCCTGCGCGGAGGGCGCATCGTCTGCCCGTCCGGCGTGATCGAAGGCGATCTGGGGCTGTCGCAGGGCCGCATCACGGCCATCGGTCAGGTGGGCGCAGGACGGGCCGAGATCGACGCGCGGGGGCGATGGATCACCCCGGGCGGTGTCGATCCCCATGCCCATATCGAACAGATGTCCGGCATGGGCCTGATGAACGCCGACACATTCGAGACCGCGCACCGGTCGGCGGCGATGGGCGGGACGACGACTGTGATTTCCTTCGCGGCCCAAGGCAAGGGGCAGCCCCTGCGCGCCGCGATGGCGGATTACGCCGCGCGCGCGGCCCGTGGCGCGATGATCGACCATGCCTTCCACATCATCGCCGCCGACACCGCGGCACCCGGGTTCGACGCCGACCTTGCCGGGCTGCTGACCTCAGGGCACCGCACGATCAAGATCTTCACCACCTACAATATCGGGCTGGGCGACGCGCAGATCCTGTCGGTGATGGCGGTCGCCCGCGAGGCGGGCGGGCTTGTCTGCGTGCATGCCGAAAACGACGCGATCATCGCGCGCGCCCGTGCCGAATTGCTGGCCGCGGGCCGGACGACCCCCCGCGATCACGCAACATCCCGCCCCCGCATGGCCGAGATCGAGGCGGTCGAGCGCATCTGCCGCTTCGCCGAACATATGGACCAGCCGGTGATGCTGTTCCACATCTCGACGCGCGAAGGCGCTGCCGCCGTGCGCGCCGCCCGCGCCCGCGGCGCGCCGGTTTGGGCCGAGACCTGTCCGCATTACCTGTTCATGGACGAAACGGTGCTCGACCGGCCGCATGGGGCGAAGTGGATGTGTTCGCCCCCACAGCGCCTGCCCGACGATCAGGCGGCGCTGTGGGACGCGCTGCGCGACGGCACGCTGGACCTTGTATCGTCGGATCACGCGCCTTACCGCTATGACGGCACGGGCAAGCTTTCGGCCGGTCCCGATGCGCCGTTCGACCGGATCGCGAACGGGTTGCCCGGGCTCGAGGTGAGGATGCCGCTGATGTTCGACGCCATGATGACAGGCGACCGGCCCGATCCGCTGGGCTTCGTGCGCCTGACGGCCGAGGCCCCCGCCGAAATCTATGGCCTGACGGGCAAGGGCCGGATCGCAGAAGGATACGACGCAGACCTCGTGATCTGGGACGACGCGCCCTTCACCTATGGCGCCGACGACCTGCACGACAATGTCGGCTACAACCCGTGGGAAGGCCACCGCGTTGCCGCCCGGCCCGCCACTGTCCTCTTGCGCGGCGAGGTCATCGTCGCGGACGGCGAGTGCCGCGCCCGTCCCGGGCAGGGCCGCTGGCTGGCCCGCCCGCCCTTTGACGGAAAGGCCCGACATGCCCAGACCTGACGGCGACGCGCAGCTTGCGATCACCTTCCTCTATTACCGCGACCTGCAGCGCGCGATGCGGTTCTATGAAGACGTCCTTGGCCTGACGCTCGCCATCGATCAGGGGTGGTGCAAGATCTACCGTCTCTGCCCCGGGGCGCATGTCGGCCTCGTGGATGAGGCGCGCGGCATGCACAAATGGGCCGAAACACGGCCCGTGCAGCTGTGCCTGCGGGTGGCGGACGTGGACGCCTGGTACGCTTACGCGCAAGAGATCGACATGCCCAACCTGTCGCGCCTGTTCGTGAACGACCAGTTGGGCATCCGCGCCTTCGTCTTCGACGATCCCGAAGGCTATCAGATCGAAATCCAGACCGCGACGCGGCCCGGCGCATGACAACGCTTTACGTCATCAACCCGAATTCATCGGAAACGGTCACCCAAGGCATCGACCGGGCGGTCGAGCCGCTGCGAGCCTGGGGCACGCCCATCCGCTGCCTGACGCTGGCGGAGGGCCCGCCCGGCATCGAAAGCCAGGCGCAGGCCGATCTGACTATTGCGCCCATGCTGCGGCTGGCCGCGGCACAGGCCGATGCGGCGGGCTTCGTCATCGCGTGTTTCGGCGATCCGGGCCTGCATGCGCTGCGCGACCGGACCCGCCTGCCCGTGACCGGGATACAGGAAGCCGCGGTCACCACCGCGCTGACGCTGGGCCACAGGTTCGGCGTCATCGCCATCCTGCCCGCGTCGATCCCGCGCCACCTGCGCGCCTTCGGGGCGATGGGCGTGACCGACCGGCTTGCGGGCGACCGGGCATTGGGCCTTGGCGTCGCCGATCTGGCCGATCCCGACCGCTGCCTGTCGGCTATGATAGAGACCGGCCGCACCTTGCGCGACCGCGACGGCGCAGACGTTCTGATCATGGGCTGCGCGGGGATGGCCGCCTATCGCCCCATCATCGAGGCAGAGACCGGCCTGCCCGTGGTCGACCCCTGCCAGGCAGGGGTCGCGCAGGCCCTGACACAGATCGCGCTCGGGCTTACCCGGCGCCAGACGGAGGACCGACATGCTTGACGAAACCGCCCGCGGCGTCTTCACCATCGCCGCCACACCCTTCCGCCCCGACGGCGCGCTGGATGAAGACAGCCTTGACCGGCTGATCGACTTCTACGTCGAAAAGGGGGCGACCGGGCTGACCATCCTCGGGATCATGGGCGAGGCGGGCAAGCTGTCGGCCGCGGAATCCGAAACCGTGATCCGCCGCACCGTGGCCCGCGCGGGCGTGCCGGTGATCGTCGGCGTGTCGGCGGCAGGCCTTGCCCCGATGAAGGCGCTTGCGGCCAAGGCGATGGATGCGGGCGCGGCGGGCGTCATGGTGGCGCCGCCCCATACCCTGCAGGGCGACGCGCAGATCGTCGATTATTACCGCAACGTGGCCGAGGCATTGGGCGACACGCCCTTCGTGCTGCAGGATTTCCCGCTGGTCACGGGCGTCTTCGTGCCCGTCAACGTCATTCTGCAGATCGTGGCCGACTGCCCCACCTGCGTCATGCTGAAACACGAAGACTGGCCGGGCCTCGACAAGATATCGAAGCTGCGGGCAGCGTCCGACGCGGGTGCGCGGCGCATCTCGATCCTGTGCGGCAATGGCGGGCAGTTCCTGCCCGAAGAGATGCAGCGCGGCGCCGATGGTGCCATGACCGGCTTTTCCTACCCCGAGATGATGGCACAGGTCGTCGCGGCCCACACCTCCGGCGATCCCGAGCGTGCGATGGACATCTTCGACGCCTATCTGCCGCTCGTGCGGTACGAGGCGCAGCCGGGTCAGGGCCTTGCCATCCGCAAGCACATCCTTGCCCGCCGCGGGGCCATCGCGCATGCCACGCTGCGCAAGCCCGGCGGGTCGCTCGGCCCGCAGGCCGTGGCGGAAGTCGAACGCCTGATCGCGCGTCAGGAACGGCGGCTGGCGGACTTGGGATTGTAGGGGAAAGCCCTTGGTAGCGTGGGGCGGATTTGAACCGCCGACCTCCGGGTTATGAATCCGGCGCTCTCACCAACTGAGCTACCACGCCATGGGCAGGTGCGCAGGTAAGCCACGCGCCCTGCCCCGTCAAGACGCAAATCAGGCGCTGCGCACCGTGTCGATCATCAGCTGCACGTTTTCGGGGTCGGCCTCGGGCGTGATCCCGTGGCCGAGGTTGAAGATGTGCGGGCCGCCGCGGAAGGCCTCGACGATGCGGCGGGTTTCATCGACCAGAGCCTGCCCGCCCGTCACCATGTGCGACGACGCAAGATTGCCCTGAACGCAGCCGTCGACCTGCACATGCGCCGCCGCCCAGACCGGATCGACCGCGGAATCAAGTGCCACGCAATCCACGCCCGTGGCCTTGGCGAAGCCCACGTATTTCTCGCCCGCCTCGCGCGGGAAGCCGATCACGGGGATGCCCGGGTGACGCGCCTTCAGCGCCTCGGTGATCCGGCGGCAGGGCTCAAGCGCATAGCGGTCGAACGCGTCGCCCTTGAGCGACCCCGCCCAGCTGTCGAAGATCTTGACGCATTCCGCGCCCGCCTCGATCTGGGCCGAGAGATAGTCGATCGTGCCTTCGGTCAGCCTGTCGATCAGCGCGGCGAACAGCGCCTCGTTCTCGGCCATCAGCCTGTGGGCCGGGCCCTGATCGGGCGTGCCGCGCCCTGCGATCATGTAGGTCGCCACCGTCCAGGGCGCACCGGCAAAACCGATCAGCGTCGTCTCGGACGGCAGTTCGCGGCGCAGGATGCGCACGGTCTCGTAGATCGGCGCGAGCGTGTCGTGGATATCCTCGCGCCCCTTGAGAGCATCGAAATCCGCCTGCGTCGTCACCGTCGACAGGCGCGGGCCTTCTCCGGTTTCGAACCACAGGTCCGCCCCCAGCGCCTGCGGCAGAAGCAGGATGTCGGCGAACAGGATCGCAGCATCAAAGCCGTACCGCCGGATCGGCTGCAGCGTCACTTCGGCCGCCAGTTCGCTGTTGTAACACAGGCTCAGGAAATCCCCCGCCTGCGCCCGCGTGGCGCGATATTCCGGCAGGTAGCGGCCCGCCTGCCGCATCATCCAGATCGGAGGGGTGGGCAGGGTTTCGCCCGCGAGGGCACGCAACAAAGTCTTGGTCATCAGGTCCGTCCTTGGGGTCTTGGCACGTTGGTCCGGTCTCAGCGGCATTTTGTCAAGGTCAGGCAGTTGTCAGGGCAAATTGACGCGTCTAATGATATCGCCATGAAAATCGACCTGCCCTCGCCCGCCTCACCGCTGAACATCGGCACCCGTGGCTCTCCGCTTGCCCTTGCGCAGGCGCATGAAACCCGGCGCAGATTGGCGCAAGCCTTTGATCTACCGGAAGAAGCCTTCGCCATCGTCGTCATCAAGGTGACCGGCGACCAGATCCAGGACCGCCCCCTGAAAGAGATCGGCGGCAAGGGCCTCTTCACCCGCGAGATCGAAGAGGATCTTCTGTCAGGAAAGATAGACATCGCCGTCCATTCGATGAAGGACATGCCCGTGGACCAGCCCAAGGGGCTGCTTCTCGACTGCTATCTCCCGCGCGAGGATGTTCGCGACGCCTTCATCTCGGGCACCAAGACCGGCATCGCCGATCTGGCCCCCGGCGCGGTGGTCGGCACGTCAAGCCTGCGGCGGCGCGCGCAGCTTCTCAACCGCCGCCCGGACCTGCAGGTGGTCGAATTCCGGGGCAACGTGCAGACCCGCCTGCGCAAGCTGGAAGAGGGCGTCGCCGAATGCACCTTCCTTGCCATGGCCGGGCTGAACCGCCTGAACATGGACGAGGTGCCGAAACACGCGATCTCGGCCGACGACATGCTGCCCGCCGTGGCGCAAGGGGCCATCGGGATCGAACGGCGCGCCGACGACAACCGCACCGCCGCGATGCTCGAGGCGATCCACGACATCCCCACCGGGTACCGGCTGGCGGCCGAACGCGCCTTCCTCGCGCGGCTCGACGGGTCTTGCGAAACGCCCATCGCCGGGCTTGCCGAACTTGACGGCGGGGCCCTGCGCCTGCGCGGCGAGGTGCTGCGCCCCGACGGGTCGCAGGCCTTGTCCGACGACATGACAGGCCCCATCGCCGATGGCCCCGACATGGGGCGGGCCATGGCGGCAAAGCTGCTCGACCGCGCGGGGCCGGGCTTCTTCGACTGGCATTCGTGACGTCGCGCTGCGTTTGACAGGACCTGCCCGGCTTTGAGATCATCAGGGGCGGGAGGACCGGTCGATGACACCCGGCAAGGCCTATCTGACATCCGATGAAATCCGGCCGCTGGCCGAACGGTCCGACCTTATGGGCATCTGGCTTGTCGTCCATTGCTGGGGCGTGATCGCGGGGGCGGTCGCGGTCTTCGGCGTCTGGCCCAATCCCTTGACCTTCCTTCTGGCGGTCGCGGTGATCGGGTCGCGGCAACTGGGCCTTGCGATCCTGATGCATGAGGCGGCGCACAGCGCGCTCTTCCGGTCGCGGCGGCTGAACGATTTCGCGGGCGAATGGCTGTGCGGGCGACCGATTCTCGCGGAGCTGGCGGCCTATCGCCATTATCACCTGACGCACCACCGCCACACCCAGACCGACCGCGACCCCGACCTGAAACTGTCCGAGAAATTCCCGACAACGCGCGCCTCGCTCCTGCGGAAATTCGTGCGCGACATCACCGGGCAGACGGGGGTCAAGCAGCTTTGGTGTCAGATCTTCATGTCCGTGCGGCTGGCGGGCGACGACGATGCCACCCGGGCGGCAAAGACCGACTTCGCGCAGGCCTTCAAGGCACGGGACCTGTGGAAATCCTTTCCCGTCTTCATCGGCATCATGCTGGTGATGGGGATCGTGGGCGACTGGTGGTGGGGCCTTGCCTTCTGGCTTTTGCCCTTCCTGACATGGTTCCAGCTGGTCCTGCGCATCCGCAACATCGCAGAACATGGCGCGACCGAAAAATCGCAAAACCCCCTTCAGAACGTGCGGACGACCCGGGCGGGTTTCCCCGCCCGGGCCTTTCTTGCCCCATACTGGGTCAATTACCACCTCGAGCATCACATGATAATGCATGTGCCATGCTGGAAACTCGGGCGGATGCACGAATTACTGCTTCAAAAAGGGCTGGGTCCTGAAATGAGGGTCGCCTCGGGCTACGGCGAGGCCCTGACCGAAGCAGGGTGGAAAACCCCCTGACCCCGGCCTGTCGGGCCCTGCCTCAGAACCGGTCGGCGTAGCGGTCGATACGGGCCTGCTGGGCGCGGAACTTGCGGTCGGTCTCGGCGATCCAGCCCAGGATGGCTCTCACCGAAGGGCCCTGGCGGGTCGGGGTGATTGTCTGCATCTGCGGCGTTTGCATCGGTTTGTCCTCTGGTTCGGTGGGCGTTTCGCCCGTCCATGGATCAAACCTGCACCATGATTCGGATTCGTTCTGTGAAGTGGGTCACAGGACGCGCGTCTTTCGAAAGAATTTCTGATCTTTCGACAAAACCGGAGAGATCAGATGTAATCGAAATCGGCCAGCGTCTGCAGCGCCTCGCGGTCGAGAATGTGCAGACCGCCGCGCGTTGCCTCGATCACGCCGCGGGCCTTCCAGCCCGACAGCGTCTTCGACACGGCCTCGCGCGTGGCACCGACGAAATCGGCCAGTTCCGACTGCGACATGTCGAGCGTATCGCCCGCGCCCCATTCGGTTTCGGTCAGATGCAGGATCTTGCACGCCAATCGGCTGGGCATGGGCAGGAAGACCTGTTCGTGCAACTGCCGCCCCATCCAGCGCATGCGCTGGCCCGCCAGGCGGACAAGGTCGATGGCCAGTTCCGGGGCGTTGCGCAATTCACCGAGGATGTCGCCGTTGCGCACCCGAAGAAGGCGTGTCTCTCCCACGGCCGTGGCACTGGCAGTGCGGGCGGTCGGATCGAACAGCGCGATTTCCCCGAACATCGCCCCCGGGCCGACCACGTCGAGCGAGAGCTTGCGCCCCTCGCGCGAGACCACGGACAACTCGATGCCCCCCGCCACGACGACATAGAGCGCGTCGCCATCATCACCCTGTTCGAACAGGACGTCGTCCCCGCTCAGCACGACTTCGGTCGCGACACGCGCCAGAAGATCCCGCAGGTCCTGCGAGGCCCCGGCAAGGAACCCGGTCTTCGGCAGAACCGCAGCGGTCCCCGGCGTCAAGTTCAGACCCACTTGGCCAGGGGTGGCAGGCTCATGAGAACCGCATTCGCATCATGGCCGGTTTCCAGACCGAACTTGGTGCCACGGTCGTAGACAAGATTGTATTCCGCATACAGACCGCGATGGATCAGTTGCGTGTCCTTGTCGGCGTCATTCCAATCCTGCACGCGGCGCTTTTCGATCAGGGGCACGAAGGCAGGCAGGAAGGCGCGGCCGATATCCTGTGTCAGCGCGAGATCCGCCGACCAGTCGCCGGTGCAGTAATCGTCCATGAAGATGCCGCCGACACCGCGGGCGCGGCCCCGATGGGGAACGAAGAAATACTCGTCCGCCCACTCCTTCAGGCGCGGATAATGCGCCGCCCCGTGCGGGTCGAGATGCGCCTGCTGGGTGGCGTGGAAATGCGCGGTATCCTCGGCATATTCGATGCAGGGGTTCAGGTCCGACCCGCCGCCGAACCACCAGGCATGGGGTGTCCAGAACATCCGCGTGTTCATGTGCACCGCCGGGCAATGCGGGTTCTGCATATGCGCGACAAGGCTGATGCCGCTGGCCCAGAACCGCGGGTCTTCCTTCATCCCCGGCAGGCCCTTGCGCGCCATCATCGCCGCCTGCGCCCGGTCGCCCAGCCGACCGTGGACGGTCGAGACGTTGACGCCCACCTTCTCGAACACGCGCCCGCCGCGCATGACGCTCATCAAACCGCCGCCGGCATCTTCGCCCGCGTCGCCCTGGCGCTTTGTCTCGGTCACCTCGAACCGGCCCGGGGCGCGGTCGCTCAGCGGGCCTTGAGTGTGGCTGTCTTCCAGCCCTTCGAACGCGGCCACGATGTCGTCGCGCAACCTGCGGAACCACGCGGCGGCGGTCATCTTTTCGCTGTCAAACTGGAAAGTCATCACACTGTCTCCTGCGTCTTACAGGCGAGTGTAGGAGAGTCGCTCCGCCACGTCACGCGCAGAATCCGCACGGCTTTCAGGGCTTAATGCCAAGCTCGATCTTGACGGGAAAGCGGTCGCCGCGCTCGGTCAGCAAGATCAGCCGCAGACCGTTGCGTACATACAGATCGCAGCGCCCCATGCCGTTGCGGAAGTCGATGCAGACACGCCCGTCATCGCGGATGTCGAAGGTGCCGAAAGCCGTTCCGCCGTCATTGGCATAGGTATAGGAATAAGATCCGCCGGGCGAAAACCGCGAAACGCCGTCGTCGTGAAAGGTCAGCGCCCCGCCATCTGCGAACGATCCAAGCTCCAGTGGTGACAGCGGCATATCCCCCGGCAGCAGCTTCCAGTCCGGGGACTGCTCTTGTGCCGAGGCCATCATGCCCACGGCAAGACAGAGAGCGAGTGTGAGGCTGCGTGTCATCGGGCTCAGGCTACGCACCCGGGGCCCGAATGAAAATCACAATGACGGCACCGCCCCTCAGGCGACCATCGCCTCGGCCTTCTTCAGATCGACCGAGACCAGCTGCGATACGCCCTGCTCCTGCATCGTCACCCCGAACAGGCGGTCCATCCGAGCCATTGTGACGGCATGATGCGTGATGATCAGGAACCGCGTGTCGGTGCGGCGGCACATCTCATCGAGAAGATCGCAGAACCGCGTGACGTTCGCATCGTCAAGCGGTGCGTCGACCTCGTCGAGCACGCAGATCGGCGCGGGGTTGGCAAGGAACACCGCAAAGATCAGCGCCAGCGCCGTCAGCGTCTGTTCTCCCCCGGACAGAAGGGACAGCGTGGACAGTTTCTTGCCCGGCGGCTGGCACATGATCTCGAGCCCCGCATCCAGCGGATCGTCGCTTTCGACCATGACGAGGTTCGCCTCGCCCCCGCCGAAAAGATGCGTGAACAGCAGCGTGAAATTGCCGTTGACCTGTTCGAAGGCCGTCAGCAGCCGTTCACGGCCTTCGCGGTTGAGGCTGGCGATCCCGGCCCGCAGCGTGCGGATCGCATCCTCGAGATCGGTCTTTTCCTTCACCAGCGTGTCGTGTTCGGTCTGAACTTCGGCGGCATCCTCTTCGGCGCGCAGGTTCACCGCGCCCAGCGCGTCGCGCTGCCGCTTGAGCCGGTTGACCTCGGTCTCCAGATGGTCGGCGCCGGGCATGTCGCCGGGATTAACGTCAAGCTTCGTCAAAAGCTGGTTCGGCGTCATCTGCACGTCTTCGGCGATGCGTTCGGCCGCGGCACTCACGGTTTCACGCGCGGCCTCGGCGCGGGCTTCGGCGCGGGCGCGGGCCTCGCGCGCCTCGGAGGCGGCGCGTTCGGCGTCGCGTTCGGCCTGCACCGCGGCGCGCTGCGCCGCCTCGCCCTGCGAAAGCGCATCCGAGGCTTCGGCCTTGCGCGCCTCGGCCGTGGCGATCTGATCCTGCAGGCGGGCGCGATCCCCAGCGATGCGGGTGGGCGCGGCGCTGGCGGCGGCAAGGTCGGTTTCGCCTTGCGCCTTGCGTTCGGCCAGTTCGGCGCTGCGCTTTTCCGCCGTTTCCAACCGGTGTCGCCAGCCGCTGAGGTCCTTTGTCACCTCCTGCGACCGGCGCGTGCGCGCCTCGCCTTCGCGGCGGACTTCGTCATGGGCGGACCGTCGGGTCATCATCGTCATCCGGGCGGCTTCGACGGTGATGCGGATATCCTCGACCTCGGCCCGCGCGCTGGCCAGATCGCCCAGATCGGCCACCGCCTGTTCGGCCTCGCGCAGTTGCAGGCGGGCGGCGGAGGCGTCTTCGTCATGGCGGGCGACGGCAAGGTTCGCGGTCTCGAGCCGCCCTTCGGCCAGGTTGCGGTCGGCCTCGGCCCGGCTGAGTGCGCGGGCAGCCTCGGCCACCTTCGCGTCAGCCTCGCGCCGGGCGTCGCGCGCGGCGCGGTCGGCGGCGGTCAGGTCGGCCAGCCGCTTCTGCAGGCTGTCATGGGCAAGCCGCGCGGCATCGGCGCGCGCCGTCACACGCTCGGTCTCCTGCTTGAGCGCCTCAAGCCGGTTGAGCTGTTCAAGCCGCAGGGCAGCCGCGCTCGGCGCGTCTTCGGCCCAGGCGCGATAGCCATCCCAGCGCCAGAGATCGCCTTCCGTGGAAACAAGTCGCTGCCCGGGCCGCAGCAGCGCCTGTAGACGCGGGCCGTCATCGGCATCGACCAGCCCGATCTGCCCGATCCGCCGCGCCAGTTCCGGCGGCACGCGCACATGGTCCGACAGCGGCTGCACACCCGACGGAAGGGGCTGCACCGCGTCATAGGGCGGCAGCGTGACCCAACCCGAAGGGCCGTCAGCGCCCACGGCGGGGGCGCGCAGGTCATCGGCCAGCGCCGCACCCAGCGCCTTTTCGAAGCCCGGGGCGACGGTCAGGGCGTCCATGACCTGCCCGCCCTCGGCAGTGTCGCGCTGCACCAGCTTGGCCAGCGCGCCCACCTCGGCACGCAGTGCGCCAAGTTCCCCTTCGGCGGCCGAGCGTTGCGCGCGCGCCTCGGCCTCGCGCGACTGGGTGTCGGACCGCGCGGTGTCGGCGGCGGTCAACGCCTCGTCCGCACGGCGGGCGAGGTCCTGCGCCTCGGCCTCGGCCAGGGTCGCGCGGGTCTGGTCCTGGGCCGCGCGGGCCAGCGTGTCGCGCGCGGCGGCGACGGTGGCGCGGGCCTTGTCGGCCTCGCCCTCGGCGCGGGCCAGGGTCTTGCGGATATCCTCGAGCAGGCGATGCGCCGACTGGTGCCGCGCGGCAAGGCGCGCGACATCCTCGGTCACCTGGGTCAGGTGCGCCTCGCGGTCCTGCAGGAGGGCTGCTGCCTCTTTCGCGGCGGCCTGCGCCTCGGCCAACCGGTCGTCATGCCCCTGCGACGCCTTGGCGAGTTCGCGCTGTTCCCATTCGAGCCGCTGGATCGTTTCGCCCGCATCCCGGTTCAGGCCGGTTTCCCGGTCGATGTCATGGGCCAGTTGCCCGATGCGGGCGGTCAGGGCCGCGATCGTGTCGCGGGCGCGCGCCTCTTCCTCGGTCAGCCGGTCGCGTTCCATCGACAGGCGCTGCAGGACGGCGCCGGCGATCGTCTCTTCCTCGCGCAGCGGCGGCAGGGCCTCTTCGGCGGTCGCGCGGGCCTTCGCGGCGGCACGCGCGGCGGCTTCGGCCTGCGCCGTCGCGGTCGTGCGCGCGCGCAGCGCCGCCTCGGCCTCGGCACGGGCCTCGTCGGCCTCGCGCCAGCGGCGATAAAGAAGCAGCCCCTCGGCATGGCGCAACTGTTCGCCGATCTCGCGGTAGCGTGCCGCCTGCCGGGCCTGACGCGCCAGCGCCTGCAACTGGTTCGCCAATTGCTCGATCACGTCATCGACACGGGCGAGGTTCGTCTCGGCACCCGACAGTTTCAGTTCCGCCTCGTGGCGGCGCTGATAGAGACCCGATATGCCCGCCGCTTCCTCGAGGATGCGGCGGCGCGACGACGGTTTGGCGTTGATCAGTTCCGAAATCTGCCCCTGCCGCACCAGCGCGGGGGAATGCGCCCCGGTCGAGGCATCGGCGAACAGCATCTGCACGTCGCGCGCGCGCACGTCCTTGCCGTTGACCTTGTAGGCGCTGCCCACGTCCCGGGTGATGCGGCGGATGATTTCCAGGCTGTCGGCGTCATTGAACCCCGACGGTGCGAGGCGTTCGGAATTGTCGATGATCAGCCCGACTTCGGCGAAGTTGCGCGCGGGGCGGGTGGCAGCGCCCGCGAAGATCACGTCCTCCATCCCGCCGCCGCGCATGGCGGTGGGGCGGTTTTCGCCCATGACCCAGCGCAGCGCCTCGAGCAGGTTCGACTTGCCGCACCCGTTCGGACCGACAACCCCGGTCAGCCCATCCGCGATCAAGAGATCGGTGGGATCGACAAAGCTCTTGAAGCCGGTCAGTCGCAGTTTGCTGAAGCGCAACGGGCTTGGGCCCCCATGATTCCGAACATCGGATCAGGGTGAGTGCCACGACGCCCCCTGTCAACGCTTCTACCTCTGGATGTGGCAGTGCGCGGCCCCTTATCCACAATATACTGCAGGATCAGTCGGGCCGAGGGCAGTCAAGCTGGCCCAGAAGCAAGGCCTGGTCGCCGGTGACACGGCGCACCGCGCATCCGCTGACCTGCTGCATCGCGCGGGCGGCGCGCCCTTCGATCGGGCCAAGCCGGGGCGCGTACTGGGCATTGACGCGGATCGCCTCGGCCAGATCGTCGCGGATGCGGACATCGAAGGTGCTGCCGTCGACTGTGACGCGCACGGGGTCGATCCCCCGGAAGGGCGCGGTGGGCGTGTTGCAGGCAGCCAGAAGGATCAGGGGAAGAAACAGACGCATGGGTCATACTGCCCCAACATGGTTAACAGGACCTTTCCACGCATTGCCGCCGCATGGGGCTGGTCATATGGTTTGACCAAATTCAGGATAAGCCATGCCGTTCGAACCCGTGCACCCCGAGAAACTGTCGACTTCGGTCGTCCGCCAGATCGAGCTTCTGATCCTGCGCGGCATCCTGCGGCCGGGCGAACGGCTGCCGGCGGAACGCGAATTGTCCGAACGTCTGGGCGTGTCGCGCCCGTCCCTGCGGGACGCAGTGGCCGAATTGCAGGAACAGGGGCTTGTTACGACGCGCGCAGGGTCGGGCATCTACGTGGCCGATGTGCTGGGATCGGCGTTTTCGCCTGCTTTGACCCGTCTCTTTGCAACCCATGACGAGGCGGTCTTCGACTACCTGTCCTTTCGGCGCGACATGGAGGGTCTGGCCGCAGAACGCGCGGCGCGGCTTGCCTCGGACAGCGACCTGAAGGTCATCCAGACTGTTTTTGAAAAGATGGAGGCGGCCCACGCCAAGCGGAACCCGGACGAGGAAGGCGTGCTTGACGCGCAGTTCCACACCGCCATCATCGAGGCCAGCCACAACGTCGTCATGCTGCACATGATGCGGTCAATGTATGATCTGTTGCGGCAGGGCGTCTTCTACAACCGACAGGTCATGTTCCGCCAGCGCACGACACGCAGCGCCCTTCTGGACCAGCACCGCGCCATCAACGACGCCCTGCAGGCCCGCGACCCCGACGCGGCCCGGGCCGCTGTGGAAGCGCATCTCGATTATGTGGCGCAGGCGCTCACCGACCAGCGCAGGGCCGACCGGCACGAAGCCATCGCCCGCAAACGGCTTGAACAAGAACTGCGGGGCTGAGTCCGGCCCCGACCTGTCCACGGTGACGGCACGCCTGCATGGGGGGCCGACGTCCTGTGCACTGCGGCCCGCAAATGAAAAAGCCCCGCAAACTGCGGGGCTTTCCTGTGGCGGTCGGTGCCGTCAGTGCAACTTGGCGTCGACGTCCTTGATCGCGTCTTCGATCAGGGCATTGGCCTTCTGTGCGGTCAGTCCCTTGGCGATGACCTCGCGCGCCGTCGAGATGGCAACGGTGATGGCCTGGTCACGCACTTCCCGCACGGCGGCGGCTTCGGCGGACGCGATCTGGCCCTCGGCGGCCGCAACGCGGCGCGCGATCGACTCCTGCAGATCCATCTTGGCCTGGTCGGCGGCGCGGGCCGCTTCCTCTTTCGCCGCGGCGACGATCTTGTCGGCCTGCGCCTGCACTTCCTTTTGCTTGCGCTCGAACGTGGCAAGGATCGTCTGCGCCTCTTCCCGAAGCGTACGCGCCTCGTCGAGATCGGCCTTGATCTGCTGCGCCCGCTTGTCGAGCATGCCGCCGATCACTCCCGGCACCTTGAAATATACAAGGACGCCGACGAACAGCAGGAACGAGATCAGAACGACGAAGTCCGAATTTGCCAGCGAAAAGAACGGCCCCTCGGCGGCGAAAGCCGGGGTCACGGCGGCGAAAGTGAGGCCTGCGGTCAGAGTGATGCGCATGATCCTATCCCTTCACCCGGGCCGCGACAGCGGCCTCGATATCCTTGGCATCCGCGGACACGCCCATGGCCGCGGCGATCTCGGCCGCGGTTTCGGTCGCGACGGCGCGCACATTGTCCATGGCACCCGCGCGGATCTCTGCAATGGCCTTCTCGGACTCGGCCGCTTTGGCCGAAATCTCGGCGTCAGCCTTGGCGATGGCGCGGTCCAGATCGGCCTGAATGTCGGCCCGTGCCGCGGCGGAGATGCGCTGCACCTCGGTCTTGGCTTCGGCCAAGGCCTTGTTGTAGGTGGCTTCGGCCTGTGCGGCCTGCGCCCTCAGATCCTCGGCCTTGGCCAGATCGTTCGTAATCGTGCCCTGACGTTCACCCAGAGTCGCCGCGATCCGCGGCAGCGCGATCCGGGTCAGGATCAGATAGATCGCGACCAGCGTGACCAGCAACCAGAAGATCTGGTTCGGAAAGGTCGTGATGTCGAGCTGGGGCATGCCGACGGCGTCAGCCGCCTTGCCCGCAGCATCGCCAAGCGTCTCGGTTGCCATGTCGTCCTCCTTGGGAAGGTGCCGTTACACCGGGCGGCGCGCGCATGCACACCGCCCGACCGTAAGGATAGACTTCCGGAAGATCAGACGGCGAACATCAGCAGCAGAGCGACGAGGAACGCGAAGATCCCCAGAGCTTCCGCGAAGGCGATGCCGATGAACAGAGTGGCGGTCTGCGATGCAGCGGCCGAGGGGTTGCGCAGCGCGCCGGCAAGGAAATTGCCCGCCACGTTGCCCACGCCGATGGCTGCGAAGCCCGAGCCGATGGCCGCGAGGCCTGCGCCGAGATACTGGCCGAGTTCTGCGATATTGCCTTCCATGTCCTTGTTCTCCTTACGATGGAATGATTTGAATTCGGGGAAGATGCGTGAGGTCACGCATCTTCAGTGATGCGGGTGCAGGGCGTCCTTGAGATAGACGCAGGTCAGCATGGTGAAGACATAGGCCTGGATCGCCGCGACCATGACCTCCAGCCCGTAGATGGCGACTACGCCAAGGATCGCGACAGGCGCGGCGGCGGTGATCTGGGCAAAGCCCGCGAAGACCTTCACCACGGCGTGACCGGCCATGATGGCACCGAACAGACGGACCGAATGGCTGACCGGGCGGGCGAAGAACAGCATGATCTCCAGCACGGCCAGAACCGGGCGCATGACCGGCGGCGCCGAGGTCAGCCAGAACAGCTTGAGGAAGCCCACGCCGTTCTTGGCGAAGCCGACCACAATGACCGTTACGAACACGGCCAACGCCAAAACCGCCGTCACGGCCAGATGCGAGGTGGTCGAAAAGCTCATCGGGATGAGCGCGAGGAAGTTTGCGCACAGGATGAAGAGGAACAGCGTGAAAATGTAGGGGAAGAACTTGAGCCCGTCCTTGCCGGTCACATCCTCGACCATCTTGTACACGAAGCCGTAGGCGAGTTCCGCGACCGACTGACCGCGCGACGGCACGATCGCCCGGCGCGAGGTGGTCAGGACCATCAGGCCCACGACTGCCATCACCGAAACAAACAGCCAAAGCGTTCCGTTGGTCGGCGTGTACCAATGGATCACGTCGCCGCCGAACAGCGGCTTGACGATGAACTGATCCATCGGTTTGAACACAAGACCTGCGTCTTCGCTTGCCATTCGCTCACGTCCCCTCGTCGTCGGCGCCCGGCGCCCCTGAACCGTCTTCCGCAGCCTTGGCCGCGTGTTTTTCCTGCATCTCGTTCGCGCTGCGCAGCATCGATCTGACGCCGGCCGCGAAGCCGAGAAAGACGAACACGATCATGAACCACGGCGTGGTGCCCAGAACCGTATCCAACCCGTACCCCATGAGGAACCCGATACCCAGGCCCGCCACGAGTTCGAGCACCATCCGCCAGGCATGCTCGGCCTGTGAATAATGCTCTTCCATCCGGGGCTTCGGGGCCTGCGCCGCCTTGGCAGCAGCGATCCGGGCGTCCAGTTCGGCCAGTTTGCGCGTCTGGTCAGGCTCGGTCATGGGCCGTGATACCCCACGGATGGTTCAGCGCGTTGCTAGACTGGCGTGGCGCCTGAGTCAATCACCGGCGCTGCAGCGCAGGATACGGATTAAGCATCTGATTTAAAATATATATTTAAGGAGCCCCGATATCCCTGCCGATCCGTCGCACCCCCGCGATGCAGCAATCGCGGGACCGGGGCATATTCAACCGGATGGTTGACGATACCGGGCCGCTCTGCCTTAGGCTGGGCGGATGGACACCGAGCTTGACGCCGTCTTCGCCGCATTGGCCGACCCAACACGCCGCCGCATCCTGTCGATGCTGCTCGAAGACGACATGGCCGTGACCGACGTGGCCGAACCCTTCGAGATGTCGCTGGCGGCGATTTCCAAGCACCTCGCGATCCTGACCCGCGCGGGGCTCATCAGTCAGGACAAGCGCGGGCGGGTGAAGTGGTGCCGCCTCGAACCCGACGCCATGCGCGCGGCGACGGTCTGGATTCAGGGGTTTGGCCTGTTCGAACCCGTCGATTTCGACGCCTTCGAACGGTTCCTCGAACGCGAAAGGATCGGCGACGCGCCCTGACCGCATCAGGCGTCCGCTTGGTCCGTCGGCCGGTCCTGATCGCGCAGCAGCATGACCAGCGCCAGAACCGTCAGCGCGACGCCGCCTAGGATCAACGCCCCCGGCGCGCCGCGGCCCAGCGCGATCTCCCACAAGATCACCCAGCTTGGCGTCAGATAAGTATAGGCCATCACCTTGGCAGACGGCAGGCACAGCGTCGCGAACTGCAACAGCACGAAGGTGGCCGCGCTTGCGAAGATCGCGATGTAAAGAAGTGTGATCCACACGATCGACGGCAGCGCCGTCCAGTCGGTGGTCCGGATGTCGGACCAGCCCCAGACGGTCAGGACGACAAAGCCCGCCAGAAGCATTCCGAAGGTGAAGACGACCGCCGGTTCGCCCCGGTTCAGCCTGCGCACCATCGGCGTATAGATCGCATGCGCCACGCAGCCCCAGAAATAAGTGATCTCGCCCGCGCCGATGCGAAAGCGCAGCAAGGCTTCGAGATCGGCGCGGAAGATGACCCAGAGCGCCCCCGACGCGCCGATCGCCAGCGCCAGCGCCATCCAGCGCGTCGTCACCTGTCGCATGAGAAGCCAGCCGAAGCCCGCCGCCATCACCGGCGTCAGCGTGAAGACGGCGGCCGCGCTGACCGGGTTCGCGGTCTTCAGCCCCTCGAACATCAACACGAAATAGACGGCGAACAGCCCGCCCAGCACGAGGTATCGCCATGGCGCGCGGAAGGTCGCGCGGGTCAGGCGCCCCGACAGCACCGCCGCCACCCCGATGACGACGCCCGCGATGGCGAAGCGCGCCGCGTTGATCGCCGCCGGCGCGATTTCGTTGGCGGCCATGGAACCGAGCGAGAAAGACCCCGCCACCAGCGCCGAAAAGGCCAGCATGGCGGCATGGCCCCTGAGGGCTGGGCTCATACCTCCCAGTCCTTCGCGCGCGCCTTGAGGAAGGCAAGGAAGGTCTGCACCTTCGTCGTGCGGTGCAGATCGACATGGGTCACCAGCCAGAGCGGCGCCGACCAATCGTCGCGCGAATCCATGACGCGGACCAGATTGTCGTCAGCCTCGCCCTCGTGGAGGGGAAAGAACCCGATGCCCGCGCCCGCGCGCACTGCCGCCTCGAGTGCATGTGTATCCATGGTGCGGAAGACAATCTGGCTGGCCGGGACGATGTCGCGCAGCCACTTGTTGAAGGGCGCACGGTTCGCAGCGTCATCGATGCCGACGAACCGATGCCCGGCAAAATCGCCTTCGCCGTCAGGCAGACCGTGCCGCGCGACATAGTCGCGGCTTGCGTAAAGGGCGACGCGCAGGCGCATGAAGGGCTGGACGACATTGTCGGGCTGCTCGGGGACCTGCCCTGCCCGGATCGCCACATGCGCCTCGCCGTATTCAAGGCGGAACAGGCGGTCGCCGGTCAGATAGCGCACGATCACCCCTTCATGCTGGCGCTGGAATTCGGCCAGCGCGGGCGCGACGAGCGGCGCGAACGAGGTCAGCGAGGTCACAACCAGTTCCCCGGTGACCGCATCCCCCTGCCCCTTGAGACGGGCGACAAGCTGGTTGAGCTGGTCGTCTGTGGCCTGCGCGACCCGCAGAAGGTCCTGCCCGGCCTCGGTCGGGGTATAGCCGCGCGCGTGCCGCTGGAAGAGCTTCACGCCCAGCCGCGACTCGATCGCGTCGATGTGGCGGATGACCGTGGCATGGTGGACACCCAGAACCTCGGCCGCGCCGCTCACGGTGCCCAGCCGGGCGACCTGATAGGCGGTGCGCACTTCGTCCCAGTTGTCCATCGAGGCGCCTCCGCGACATGTGCGCTGATCCACATCGGGCGCAGTGTATCCGGATTTCCGTTCTTTTCTGCAAGGTCGGAATACCGGCGCCTGACCGGACACGGGCTTTGACAGAAACCGCGCCCTGTCACTAGGCTGCGCGCATGAAAATCGTGCGGAACACTCCTGAACAACTGATCATCGAGGAAACGCCTTGGTTTCTCGGCATCATGCTGGTTTTCTTCATTCTGGCCTTCGTGGGCCCGGGCCTTTTCCTTGTAACGCAGGGGGAAGTGATCGGTCTGTTCTTCGCTGCGGTCGGCGGCGGACTGGGTGTCATGGGTCTCGTCGTGTTCGTGCAAAGGGTGCAGGTGATCCTCGACACCACGACCGCCGAGGTGATCGTCAGGCGGCGCTCGGTCCTGCGCTATACGCAGGAGGTTCACCCGCTCTCCGAACTGGCCGAGGCGCAGCTTGACACGACGCGCGGCTCAAAAGGCACGATCATGAACCGCCCGGTCCTGATGTTCGACCGGGGCATGAGCGCGGGCCCCATTCCGATCATCGCCTCCTATACCAGCGGCCAGGGGCCGCGGCGCGCGGTCTCGGCGATCAACGGCTGGCTGCAGGCGACCCGCGAAAGGGGCGCGGGGCGGCGCGGCACCGGCGGTTGAGCCGGGTGCGCCGCGACATGGACATGCGCAAGGCCGCATTGCTCGACGATCTGGCGGATTTCGTGCTGGACCGGGGTCTGGAGGCGGCCAGCCTGCGGCCGATGGCGCAGGCCGCAGACACCAGCGACCGGATGCTGATCTATCATTTCGGCGACAAGGACAGCCTGATCGCCGCGGTGATCGGCCATGTCGCCGAGCGGCTGACGGGCCTGCTGCAGGCGCGCACCGCGCCCGCGCCCCTGCCCGCGGATCGGCTGCAGCCTCTGCTTCTGGACATGGCGCTGGAGGACGACATTTGGCCCTACCTGCGGCTCTGGCTGCAGATCGCCGCGCGGGCCGGTCAGGGTGATCCCTTCTTCCGCGCGGTGGGCGGGCAGATCGGGCTGGGCTTCATCGGCTGGATCGCCGCGCAGATCGACGCGGAAACGGACGCCGCGCGGCAATGGCAGGCCGCACGGCTTTTCGTTCTGGTCGAAGGGCTGATCCTTGTCCGCAGTCTGGGGCTGGACGGCATCTGCCGCCCGGCCCTCGATTGACGCTGGTCAGGGCAGGACTTCGCCCGTCGGACGCGGTGTCAAAGCAGTTTCGGGCGGCAGCACCGGATAGACGACTGCCGGCATCTCGCCGGTCAGCGACTGAAGGAAGGCAGTGATCGCCTCGCTCTCCTCGGCCGCCAGATCGGTGCCCAGCTGCGACTCCGCCATGACCTCGACCGCGGTCTGCAGGCTCCAGACATTGCCCGAGTGGAAGTAAGGCGCGGTCAGTGCGATGTTGCGCAGCGGCGAGGCGCGGAAGACATACTGGTCATCGACTGTCGCCGTGACCTGGTAGCGGCCCTTGTCATCCTCGGGTAGAATGTCGGCACCCGGACGTTCGATCAGCCCGAACGGATAATAGCCGTTGCCACCGAGGTTCACGCCATTGTGGCAAGAGGCGCAGCCCGCTTCGATGAACACCTCGAGCCCGCGCTTCTGCTGGGCGTTAAGGGCGTTGTCGTCGCCGTTGAGCCAGGCATCGAAAGGTGCGGGCGTGATCAGCGTCGCCTCGAAGGCTTCGATCGCCTTTGCGAAGTTGTCGAAGCTGACCGGGTCCGCCTCGCTTGGGAAGGCGGCCTGGAACCAGCCGACATATTGCGGCATCGAGTTGAGTGTCGCGAGCACGTTTTCCGGCGTGTTTGCCATCTCGACCCCAGCCTGCACAGGGCCCTTGGCCTGTTCGGCAAGGTCGGGCGCGCGGCCATCCCAGAACTGCGCGGTATTGAACACCGCGTTCAGCACTGTGGGCGAATTGCGGGGGCCGGTCTGCCAGCCATGGCCGATCGAGACCGGCATGTTGTCGTCCCCGCCGGTAGCGAGGTTGTGGCACGAATTGCACGAGAAGACACCCGATGCCGACATGCGGGGGTCGAAGAACAGTGCCTTGCCGAGATCGATCTTCTCGGGTGTGACGATGTTGTCGTTGAGCGCAGGAATGGTGGACGGCACCGGGGTGAACAAGTCGCGGGCCGCATCGCGGAGGTCGTCGGCCCGGGCAGTCGTGCCGAGCATCAGAGTGGCAACGGTGCCCAGAGTCAGGGCATTACGGAAATTCATCTGGGGTCTCCTAGATTCGAACTTGCGCGCGTTCATGTCGACGCTGGCGATCGCCATGGTTGCGGACCTTGATCCCTGTCAAATGACCCCTGTGCAGATTGTCGCAGCGCCGCTCAGGCCGGGCCGCGGCGCGCTCGGTCGAACCAGAAGGCCAGAAGCAACCCGACGCCGCCGCCCCACAGGATGGTCCCGCTCGCGCCGGCATGCAGGGCGACCCCCGCGCCATAGAGACCCGGAAACCACGCCAGCGCGATCCCGTCCATTATGGTGGCGGTGCCCGTGCCCATCGCCATGGCTGGGACCATCTGACCCGGTTTCAGGCGGGCCAGTGCCCGCATCAGCCACAGGACCGGCACCGTTCCGGGGATGATCGCAAGATAGAGCGCGACGCGCGCGGCACCGTCATAGACGCCCATGGGGCCGATCACCCTCAACAGCAGCGCCGCCGCCAGCCACAGGACCAATCCGCACAGAGCGGCGACCGACATCTGCCGCGCTGTCAGCGGCGGCCCGGAAAAACAGGGGGAAATCGACATGAACACCTCGCGTAGCAGTTGCTACACTTTCCATACAGAAATGTAGCGATCGCTACAAGTCTGATCGCTCTTGTGCCCTCTGCCTTGACTCGGGGCCGATCCGGGCGTATCGCCCCGCCTGAACATCCGGGAGCATTGTGTCTTCCGGTCCCGGCCTGCCCGGGATCGCCCCCCACCAGCGCGTTGCGCCCGTGGGGGCGTTTGTGCATTTCGCCGCCCCTGCCTATCTGGGAGGGGCATGGATCAACCGGCGCAAGGAGGCGTGGGAGCATGTTTGAGAATCTGTCCGAACGTCTCTCTGGCGTATTCGACCGGCTGACCAAGCAGGGCGCGCTGTCCGAAGCGGACGTCGCGACCGCCCTGCGCGAAGTGCGCGTGGCCCTTCTGGAAGCCGACGTGTCCCTGCCCGTGGCGCGCGATTTCGTGAAGGCGGTTCAGGACAAGGCCACCGGTCAGGCGGTGACGAAATCGGTCACACCGGGCCAGCAGGTCGTCAAGATCGTCCATGACGAACTGATCAACGTCCTGCGCGGCGAAGGCGAACCCGGTGCGCTGAAGATCGACAGCCCGCCCGCGCCCATCCTGATGGTGGGCCTGCAGGGCGGCGGCAAGACAACGACGACGGCGAAGCTGGCCAAGCGCCTGATGGAACGCGAGGGCAAGAAGGTCCTCATGGCCTCGCTCGACACCAACCGCCCGGCGGCGATGGAACAGCTTGCCATCCTCGGCGCGCAGATCGGCGTCGCCACCCTGCCCATCGTCAAGGGTGAAGACCCCGTCGCCATTGCGAAACGCGCCAAGACACAGGCGTCCCTTGGCGGCTATGACGTCTACCTTCTCGACACCGCCGGACGGCTGTCGATCGACGACGAGCTGATGAACCAGGTCGCCGCCGTCCGCGACGTCGCCAAGCCGCGCGAGACGCTGCTGGTCGTCGATGGCCTGACCGGTCAGGACGCGGTCAACACCGCGCAGAACTTCGACGACCGCATCGGCATCACCGGCGTCGTGCTCACCCGGATGGACGGCGACGGGCGCGGCGGTGCGGCGCTGTCGATGCGCGCGGTCACCGGCAAGCCCATCAAGTTCGTGGGCTTGGGCGAAAAGATGGACGCGCTCGAGACCTTCGAGCCGCAGCGCATCGCGGGCCGCATCCTTGGCATGGGCGACATCGTCGCGCTGGTGGAACGCGCGCAGGAAACCATCGAGGCCGAACAGGCCGAGAAGATGATGCGCCGCATGGCGAAGGGTCAGTTCAACATGAACGACCTGCGCATGCAGCTGGAACAGATGCTGAAGATGGGCGGCATGGAAGGGATGATGTCCATGATGCCCGGCATGGGCAAGATGGCCAAACAGGCGCAGGACGCGGGCTTCGACGACAAGATCCTGCGCCGCCAGATCGCACTGATCAACTCGATGACCAAACGCGAACGGGCCAATCCCGACATGCTTCAGGCCAGCCGGAAAAAGCGCATCGCCGCCGGATCGGGGATGGAAGTCAGCGAGCTGAACAAGCTTCTGAAGATGCATCGCCAGATGGCGGACATGATGAAGAAGATGGGCAAGATGGGCAAAGGCGGGATGCTGAAGCAGGCCATGAAGGGCATGTTCGGCAAGGGCGGCCCGTCGCCGGACCAGCTGGCTCAGGGCATGGACCCCAAGGCGCTCGAAGCCGCAGCGCGCCAGATGGGCGGCAAGCTGCCCGGTCTGGGAGGCGGACTGTCCCTTCCCCCCGGACTGTCGGGGTTTGGCAAGAAGAAATGAAGCTGCCCGCGATCATAACGACCCGGCGCCTGACGCTGCGACCGTTCGAGTTGCGCGATCTGGACGGCTATGTTGCGTATTACACCGGCCCCCGCACGGCGGGCGTCGGCGGCCCGAAACCGGTCTACCAGGTGGCCGAACGCTTCCTCGCGATGGCGGGGCAATGGGTGTTGCGGGGGTTCGGGCGATACGCGATCACCGATGGCGGCGCGGCCTTCGGCCATGTGGGTGTGATGCAGGTCCTCGACACCGACCCGCCGGAAATGACTTGGACACTCTGGGACGCATCGCGCGAAGGCCAGGGTTACGCGACCGAAGCCGCCCGCGCCGTCATGGACGCTTGGGCGCAAACGGGCGGCGTGCCGCTGATCGCCCGGATCGACCGCGACAACACCGCATCGCTGCGCATGGTGGAGCGGCTGGGGTTGAAGGAAGACATCGCGGCCCAAGCGCCAGAGTTTCTCCCCAATGCGCGCACGTTCCTTTCGGCGAGGGCTTGATGACCGCTTTCGCCCCCGACATTCCGGTGATCACCACCAACCGCCTGATCCTCCGCGCCCCCCGTGAGGCCGACTGGGACGCGATGGCGGCCTTCGGCCGCTCGGACCGGTCGAAATGGGTGGGCGGGCCGATGAGTGTCTATCAGTCCTGGGGCGCGCTCCTGTCAATGCTGGGCCACTGGGTCCTCCGCGGATACGGAATGTGGATGCTGGAGCACCGCGAAACGGGGCAGACAGCGGGCCGCGTCGGCATGATCTTCAACGCCGGATGGGACGAACCCGAACTCGGCTGGCACATCTACGAAGGCTTCGAAGGTCAGGGCCTCGCCTTCGAGGCGGCGCAGGCGGCGCGAGATTTCGCGGCGCGCGAACAGGGCCTTGACGGGGTCATCTCCTACGTCAACCCGGCGAATACGCGGTCGGTCCGGCTGGCCGAACGGCTGGGCGCGGTGCACGAACGCGACGGCACCCTGATGGAGGTGCACGAGGTCCGCATCTACCGCCACCCGACGCTGGCGCAGCAGGAGCGCGCGGCATGACGCCCCTGACCACCCATATCCCGCGGATCGACACCCCGCGGCTGGTCCTGCGGGGCCACGAGGCGGGCGATTTCGACGCCTTCGCCGCCATGCTGGCCGAGCCGCGCACTGTCTACATGGGCGGCCCTTTCGACCGCGACGCGGCATGGAGTTACTTCACCAACAACCTGTCAGGCTGGGTGCTGCACGGCTTCGGCATCTGGACCGTGACCGACCGGCAGGGCGGCTTTCTGGGCGAGGTCGGGTTCCTGTTTCCCGACGCCTATCCAGAACCCGAACTGGGCTGGACGGTGGATGCGTCCGCCGAAGGCAAGGGCATCGCCGGGGAAGCGGCGCGCGCCGCGCTGTGCTGGTACTGGGCCGAAACCGATGCCCAAAGCGTGGTCAGCTACACCAATCCCGCCAATCTGCGCTCGCGTCGGCTGGCAGAACGCCTGGGCGCGGTTCTGGACGCAGACGCGCCCCTGCCGCGGGGCGAGACACCCGACGAAACCCTTGTCTACCGCCACCGGAGACCGCAATGACCGACCCCGTCACCCGAGCCGCCGCCCTTCTGAAGGAGCACCGCCAGTCCATCGACCGGCTGGACGCGATCCTTGTCTACACGCTGGGCGAGCGCTTCAAGCACACTCAGGCCGTGGGCAAGCTCAAGGCCGAACACGATCTTCCCCCGTCCGATCCCGCGCGCGAAGCCACTCAGATCGCACGGCTCGAAGACCTGGCGAAGGCGGCCGATCTCGACCCCGAATTCGCCAAGGCTTTCCTGAAATTCATCATCAGCGAAGTCATCAAGCATCACGAAAAACACCAATCGTAGGCCGGGTGCCCCCCGTCCTGCCCGCCATTCACAAGGAGACACCACAATGGCAATGAAGATCAGACTGGCCCGCGGCGGGTCGAATAAACGCCCCTTCTACCGCATCGTTGCCACCGACTCGCGCATGCCGCGCGACGGCCGCTTCATCGAGAAGCTGGGCATCTACAACCCGCTCCTGCCCAAGGACAGCGAAGACCGTGTGAAGATCGACATCGAACGCGTGCAGTACTGGATGTCGAAGGGCGCCCAGCCCACGGACCGCGTCGCGCGCTTCCTCGAAGCGGCGGGTCACTCAGCGAAGACCGAACGCGCCAACCTCAAGAAGGCCGAGCCGGGCAAGAAAGCCAAGGACCGCGCCGCGGCCAAGGCCGCCAAGGCTGCGAAGGCCGCCGAAGCCGAGGGCGCCGAGGCCTGAGGCCTGCCCCTTCACAAGACCTGAACGGCAGGCCACAAAGGCGTGGCCTGCCGTTTTCATTCGGGGATGCCCAGATGCCGCAACCGTCAGACCTGATCTGCGTTGGCGCGATCGCCGGGGCCTATGGCGTGCGCGGCGACGTGCGGCTGAAAAGCTTCTGCGCCGTGCCCGAGGATATCACGGCCTATGCCCCCCTGACCGACGAAAGCGGCACGCGCAGTTTCGACCTGGAGCTGACGGGAACCATCGCGTCGGGATTCGCCGCGCGCATCGCGGGCGTCACCACGAAAGAGGCCGCCGACGCCCTGCGCGGCCTGCGCCTTTATGCGCCGCGCGACAGGCTTCCGTCGCTGCCCGATGACGAATTCTACCATGCCGACCTGATCGGCCTTGACGTGCACGACACCGGCGGCGCGCGGCTGGGACGGGTCACGGCAGTGCAGAACCACGGCGCGTCGGACCTGCTCGAAATCGACACCGGCACGGGCCGGGCGACCGTCCTTCTGCCCTTCACCCTTGCTGTGGTGCCCACGGTCGACCTGAGCGCGCGCCGCATTGTCGCCGACCCGCCCGAGGGGCTGTTCTGACATGCCGCGCAAGGTCGTCATCCACGCCGGCTTTCACAAGACGGGGTCGAACAGCATCCAGCAGACGCTGCGGCTGAACCGCCCCGTCCTGCGCCGCGTGATGGCGAGCATCCTCAAACCCATGATGCGCGACGTGGTCGGCGCGGCGCGCGCCTATTCGGTGACCGGCGATCCGCTGGACCGCGCCCGCTTTGCCGCGCGCATGGTGCTATTGCTGCAGGATCAGCCGCCGATGAACCGCCGCGTTCTGTGCCTGTCGTCCGAGGAATTGTCGGGCCACCTGCCGGGCCGCCCCGGCGTGACCGACTACCGCGCCATCCTGACGCTGTCCGAAGACATCGTCACCGCAGCCTCGAACCTGTTCCCGCAGGCCGAGATCGTCTTCTTCTTCCTCACGCGCGATCCGCGCGCCTGGCTCGAAAGCGCCTATTGGGAACATGTCAAATCCTCGGACATGGTGATGGAGCTGGAAGACTTCCGGCACCGTTTCGCCGGTGCCGCGGATCTCGACGGCATCGCCGACGGCGTCGCGCAGGCGACAGGCCGCCCGGTGCACCGCGCCCGGCTCGAGGATGTGGCGGGCCGGGTCTTCGGTCCCGCGGCGCCACTTCTGGATCTGTGCGAGGTGCCGCAGGACATCCGCGATGGCCTGACCCGGCCCGAACCCGCAAATCTCCGCCCCGCGCCCGACATCCTGACCGAGCTGCTGCGCCTGAACCGCCATGTCGCCAACAAGGCAGCGCGCCGCCTCGCCAAGGAGGCGCTTCTGCGCGAGGTGGGGCTGGCATGAGTGTCGAAAACGACGCCCCAAGCCGGTCGCACGGGCGCAAACAGGTCCGCGCCAGCCTGCGCCCGCGCGACCTGATGGCCGAAGACGCGCTGGCAGGCGTCTGGACGGCACAGGTCATCACGCTGGTGCCGCAGGCCTTTCCCGGCATCCTCGGCGAAAGCCTGACGGGCCGCGCCCTGAAAGACGCGCTCTGGCAATTGCAGGTGATCGACCTGCGCAGATTCGGACAGGGCCGCCACCGCAACGTCGACGACACGCCCGCGGGCGGCGGCGCAGGCATGGTCCTGCGCCCCGACGTGATGGCGGCCGCGATCGAAGCCGCGCGCGAAACCGCGCCACGCGGCGCGCCGCTCATCCATCTCAGCCCGCGGGGGCGACCGCTGACGCAGACGATGGCGCAGACGCTGGCGCGCGGGCCCGGCGTCACGCTGATCTGCGGCCGGTTCGAAGGATTGGACCAGCGCGTCATCGACCATTACGACATCGCCGAGGTGAGCTTGGGCGATTTCGTCCTGACCGGCGGCGACATCGCCGCGCAGGCGCTGATCGACGCGACCGTGCGGTTGATCCCCGGCGTTCTGGGCAACGCCGCCTCGACCGAAGAGGAAAGCTTTTCCGCGGGGCTGCTGGAACATCCGCACTATACCCGCCCCGCCGAATGGGAAGGCCGCACCATCCCCGAGGTGCTGACCTCGGGCGATCACGCGAAGGTCGCGCGCTGGCGGCGCGAACAGGCCGAGGCGATCACCCGCGCGCGCCGCCCCGATCTGTGGGCGCGCCACGTCGCGGACAGGGACCGGCGCAACACGTAACGCGCTTTGACAGGTTTTCGATTCGGGCTATTGTCGCGCGCCATGGTCGAACCCCTTTGCCAGCGCGAGAAGGACCTCGCCCAGGTTGCCGAGCTTGCGCTGCGCGCATCCGGCATGGATTGCGTCGGCCTCTATGTCTTCGACGAAACCCTGCACCCGAAGACCGGCGTGATCCTGGGCATGCCCGATGCCTTCAGCCGCGCCTACGAGGTGACGGGCATGCGGATCGACCCGGTTCTGGATCACATGCGCCGCACCGGGGCACCCTGTTCGACCGTGACCTGCCTTGGCGAACGCTGGACCAGCAGCCAGCTTTACCAGCGCGTCTCGGGCCGGTTCGGGTTGACCGGTTTCGCCGCGCTGCCGCTCTACCGGGCGGACGATCTGGCCGGTATCCTCTATCTCGGCACGCTGACCGAGGCCAATGCCCGCCGCCTGACGCCCGAGGGCATGTGCGTCATGTCCCCCCATGCCACGCGCATCTCGACCAAGCTTCTGAACCTGCCCAAGCGGCACGAGGGGCTGACCGGGCGGCAGAACGACATCGCCCGTCTGGCCGCGCGAGGCCTGTCGAACGCCGAGATCGCGGTGGCGCTCGACACTGGCGAGGCGGCGGTGCGCAAGCACCTCAAGGCGCTGAACCGCTTCTTCGGGACGTCCAACCGCACGGCCATGGCGGCCGCATGGCGAGAAAGCGCGTCCTGACGCCTGAAAGGTACCCATTAGGGGACTGATCCGGGGCTTGCCGCCTGTCTTACCTTTCTTCTGAAGACCTGACAGAAGAGGACACACACCAATGACAATCAAAGTCGCCGCCGTGCAGGCCGCCCCCGTCTGGATGGACGCCAAGGGCACCCTGGACAAGACCATCGCCCTGATCGAGGAGGCGGGCCGCAAGGACGTCAAGCTGATCGCCTTCGGCGAAGTCTGGCTGCCCGGCTATCCCTTCACCATCTGGCTGCAGCCCCCCATGGTCGCCATGGACATCGTGATGCGCCACCGGATGAACGCCATCACCACCGACGGCCCCGAGATGAAGGCCATTCAGGACGCCGCAAAGCGCGCCGATTGCTGGGTCATGCTGGGCTTTGCCGAACGTGACCGCGGCTCGATCTATTGCGCGCAGGCGCTGATTTCCGACCGGGGCGACCTGGTCATGACACGGCGCAAGCTGCGCCCCACGCATATGGAGCGCACCGTCTGGGGCGAAGGCCCGGTCACCGACATCAAGGTGGTCGACACCCCCTTCGGCAAGGTGGGCGGCCTGTGCTGCTGGGAAAACATCCAGCCCGTGAACCGGCAGGGCATGTATCAGCTGGGCGAACAGATCCACGTCGCCTGCTGGCCATCCTTCGGCATGTTCAAGGGGCATCGCCCGGCCTATGCGCTCTCGGCCGAGGCCAACATCAACGAAAGCCAGTCCTATGCGATGCAGGGCGGTTGCTTTGTTCTGGCCGCGAACTCGATCATTACCGAGGAGAGCCTCGACGACATCTGCATGGGCAATCCCGATCTGCGCGGCGTGGTGCATCCCGGCGGCGGGGCGGCGGCGGTGTTCGCACCCGATGGCTACCGCCTGACCGATCCGATCGACGAACACACCGACGGGTTGGCCATCGCCGAGATCGATCTGATGATGATCGAAGGCGCCAAGGTCTTCGCGGACCCCGCAGGCCATTACTATCGCCCGGACGTTGCGCGGCACGTGCTGGAAGGCTTCGCCGGACCCCTGGCGGCCAACCCCAAGCCCGCCACCAGCCCGCGCCCGGTCGAAGCGCGGGTGGAGGCCGGGGAATGACGGAGTTCTATACCGACAGCCAGCGCGGCATGCAGGACCGGCATGGCGCCACCAAACTGGCGCAGACGGTGCAGAACGCGATCGTCTGGGACGTGGTCGAAGGCCCCAACGCCGATTTCATCGAAAGCCGGGACTTCTTCTTCCTGTCCACGGTCGATGGCCATGGCCGCCCCACCGTCAGCTACAAGGGCGGGCCGCGGGGCGTCGTCCTCGTCGCCGACCCCAGGACGCTGGTCTTCCCGATCTATGACGGCAACGGCATGTTCCTCAGCGCCGGGAATGCGGCGGAAACTGGCAAGGTGGGCATGCTGTTCATCGACATGGAGACACCCAACCGCGTGCGGGTACAGGGCGACGCCACGCTGTCGTCCGACGATCCCGACCTTGCGCGCTGGCCGGGTGCGAAGATGGTAGTGCGCGTCGCGGTGGAAAGCTGTTTCCTGAACTGCGCGCGCTACATCCACAAACATGTCCGGGTCGGGGCCTCGCCCTATGTGCCGGCCGACGATGGCAGCCAACCCCATCCCAGCTGGAAGCGCATCGACTTAATTCAGGACGCCCTGTCCGAAGCCGACCGCGCCCGCACGGCTGAAACCGGCACGATCACGATGGACGACTATGTCGTGCACCTGATGGAAGGCCGGTCCTGAGCGCATCCCTTCGCCTGTCGCCCCCGGGGGTGGCAGGCCGATTTACCCTTGATCCCATGCATCAACGCGCCTATAGCCCACCCCGTCAGAGTCGCCCCGGCGGCTCTGTCCACTTTTGGCGTGGCCCGTGCTTCCGGGCCCTCTTGCCAGAAAGCGCGCAGACAAGACAAGCGACCTGAACTCTGGCGGGCGGCATGATCCGGACCCGGTGAAGACCAAGAGCTCTGAGGTGCACCAAACCTTCGTGGATCAACCACGAGCCATTTAGGAGAAGCTGCGATGAACCTGATCGCGCAGATCGAGGCGGAACAGATCGCCTCGCTGGGGAAGAAGATCCCCGATTTCAAGGCCGGCGACACCGTGCGCGTCGGCTACAAGGTGACCGAAGGCACCCGCACCCGCGTGCAGAACTATGAAGGCGTCTGCATCAGCCGCAAGAACGGTTCGGGCATCGCCGGATCGTTCACGGTGCGCAAGATTTCCTTCGGCGAAGGCGTGGAGCGCGTGTTCCCGCTCTATTCCACCAACATCGATTCGATCGAGGTGGTGCGCCGCGGCCGTGTCCGCCGCGCCAAGCTGTATTACCTGCGCGCCCGCCGCGGCAAGTCGGCCCGGATCGCGGAAGACACCAACTACAAGCCCGGCAATGCTGGGGCATAAGGGAAGGGCCGCGCGATGAAAAAGAACATTCACCCCGATTACCACATCATCTCCGTCAAGATGACGGACGGCACCGTGGTTCAGATGAAATCGACCTGGGGCAAGGAAGGCGACACTATGTCGCTCGACATCGACCCCAGCGTGCACCCGGCCTGGACCGGCGGCGGCGCCCGCCTGCTGGACACCGGCGGCCGCGTGTCGAAGTTCAAGAAGAAATACGAGGGCCTTGGGTTCTGAGACCCTGCCCCTCTGCGAGACCGCGAACGCCGCCCCGGGGGGCGGCGTTCTGCTTTCGTGGCGACACCCAGATCCGCGGCACAGGGAAACGCCATCCCGGATGTCGCATCCGTTATAGATCGGGCGTAGTCCCCGGGCGTTGCTGTGGGCGCAAGTTGTCCATGCGACGAGGAAGGCAATGACCCACAAGGCCGAAGACCTGATCGATCTCGGGCTCTACCCGATCTCCAGCGCCGGACCGGCACTCGACGCCGTTATCGCAGGCGTGCGCGGGGCCCTTCGCACGCAGGGCTGCGCGGTTCTGAAAGGGTTTCTGACGCAGACGGGCATCGCCGCCGCCGTCGCCGAAGCCGATGGCGTGGCCGACCGGGCGCACCGCAACTATTCGCGCACCAACGCCTACTTCACTGCGGACGATCCCGGCCTGCCTGAAACGGACCCCCGCAGGAAGTTCTTCGACCGCTCGAACGCGTTCATTCCCGCCGACAACTTCCGGCACGATGGTGCACTGCGCACGGTGTTCGACTGCCCGGGCTTCGACGCCTTCATCCGCGAATGCCTGCAGCAGCCCGCCGACCGGTTCTTCCGCTATGCCGATCCGCTTGCGGACGTGATCGTGAACACGGCCGATGAAGGCAACGGCTTTCCCTGGCACTTCGACACGAACAATTTCACGGTGACGCTCGCGTTGCAGAACGCCGACCGCGGAGGCGCCTTCCAATACGCCCCGATGATCCGTGACAGCGCGAACGAACATTTCGAAGAGGTCTCGAAAGTGCTCGACGGGACCTCGGACAAGGTGGTGTCGCTGAACCTCGAACCCGGAGACCTGCAGATCTTCAAGGGCCGGTACTCGCTGCACCGTGTCGCCCCGCTGGACGGACCGACACCGCGGCATGTCGCGATTTTCTCGTATGTCGATTCGCCGGGCATGGTCGGCAGCGTCGAACGGACCCGCCAGCTTTACGGCAGAACGCTGCCCGTCCACCACGAACGGGAGAAGCAACGCAGCGATGCGCTGATCGATTGATCCGGGCGGCACATGCAAGCGCCCCGCAGGTGCGGATGGCTGCGTCCAAGCCGCGCCTTGCGCCATTTCCCGCTTAACACCTCCCGCCCCTTTCCGTATATTGCGCCAAAACAAGGGTGAACCCACCAGATAAGGGGCGCCCGGGCAGAACCGGGGAATGGGCATGGCGCATATCATCGTCGTCGGCAACGAAAAGGGCGGCGCCGGCAAATCGACGGCGTCGATGCACGTGGCCTCGGCCCTGTCGCGGCTGGGGCACAAGGTGGCGTGCCTCGATCTCGACCTGCGGCAGCGGACGCTGGCGCGCTATGTCGAGAACCGCCGCCGCTTTGCCGAGGAAAGCGGGCTCGACCTGCCGCAATGCGACTTTCACGACCTGCCCGACATCGACGGGACCAACCTCAAGCCCGGCGAGAACATCTATGACCACCGTCTCTCTGCCGCGGTCACGCAGCTGGAACCGGACGCCGACTTCATCCTGATCGACTGCCCCGGCTCGCATACCCGCCTGAGCCAGGTGGCGCATTCTCTCGCCGATACGCTGATCACGCCGCTGAACGACAGCTTCGTCGATTTCGACCTTCTGGCGCGCATCGATTCACGCGGGGAAAAGATCCTTGGGCCATCGGTCTATTCCGAAATGGTCTGGAACGCGCGCCAGTTGCGGGCGCAGGCCGGGCTGAAGCCCATCGACTGGATCGTGATGCGCAACCGCGTCGGCACCCAGCGCATGGTGAACAAGGAAAAGATGGAAAACGCGCTGAAGATGCTGTCGAAGCGCATCGGCTTCCGCATCGCCCCCGGGTTTTCCGAGCGGGTCATCTTCCGCGAGCTGTTTCCGCGCGGCCTGACTTTGCTTGATCTGCGCGACGTTGGCGTGGCGCAGCTCAACATGTCGAACATCGCGGCGCGGCAGGAGCTGCGCGACATGATGAAGGCGCTGCGCCTGCCGGGGGTCGAGATCGACTTCTGACAGCAGGGCGGCTCAGCCCATCCAGCCCTGCCAAGCAAGACCGGCCAGCATCGAACCCAGAAGCGCGAATCCCAAGTAGAGAGCGAAGACCGGCGGACGCGCCAACGCCCAGACGGCGATGGCCGCCGGCAGCGAACTCACACCGCCCGCCAGCAGGAGGGCCATGCCGGCGCCCGCGCTCATCCCCTGTTCGGTCAGGCCCGCGACCAGCGGCAAGGCGGCATAGCCATTCAGATAAGCAGGCACGCCCACCAGAGCCGCCAGTGCGATGGTGCCCAGACCTTCGCCGCCGACGCTGCGCGCGATCGCCTCGCCCGGAACATAGGCCACCATCAGGCTTTCCAGCACGAAGGCGAAGACCAGCCACTTGCCAAGGATCAATGTGGTCGCCGTTGCCTCGCGCAAGAACTTCGCGCGGCGCGCATCGTCCTGCCAGAAGGCCCAGACCACGGGTTTGGGTGCGCGCACCTTGGCACCGCCGCAGCCGCCGTTGCCGATGCCATCGCGCAGCGCATCGCTCAGCCAGCCGCGCCGTTCGAGCAGCAGGACGCCATAGCCGCCCAGAAGTCCGATGCCGATGGCGGCGACGGTCTTGGCCACCGCGAATTCGACGCCCATGATCCCCGAGGTGATCGCGAACATCGATGGGTCCATGAGAGGCGACGCCAGCCAGAACGCCATCACCGCCGACAGGGGCACCCCCATCGCCAGAAGCGCTGCCACCAGCGGGATCACCCCGCAGGAACAGAACGGCGACAGGGCGCCCACCAGGGCCGCCGACAGGACCATCAGCGCGGGCGCGCCGGTAAAGGCGCGGGCGATCAGGTTGTCGGCCCCGGTGGCACCCGCATAGGCGGCCAGAAGCACCGAGGCCAGCAGAAACAGGATCGTCCCTGCCACCGCATCGATCACAAAGCGCAGCGAGGCCGCGCCCTGTTCGGGTACGAAGACCATCAGTGCGCCCAGAAGCGCCAGCGTGACCAGCCAGATCGCATGACGCCGCGCCATGGTCAGGCCGCGGTCCATTCGGCCGGGGGCGGCGGGTTCCGTGGTCAGGATGCTCATGATGAAATCTCCGGTTTTATGGTTATGTCAGGGACAAAAAAAATCCGCTGTCAGGCTGCGTCCTCGCGCACCGACAAGGTGACGCCCGTGCAGCATTCCGAAGTCAGGAAACCAAGTGTCCGACGAACCGCGTCGAAATCGACGGTGTTGATGACCTCGCGCCCGTCGCGTTCCTGCAGGACAAGGCCCGCGGCGACCAGCGTACGCAGATGATGCGCAAGGGTCGAGGCCGCAAGCCCCGTTTCGTGGCACAGATCGCCCACGTTCAGGCCCGGCGCACCGGCCCGCACCAACAGGCGGAAGATCGTCAGCCGCGCATCATGGCCCAAGGCAGAGAGGGCAGCGGCGTGTGAGGAAAGCGTGTGATCCATGATCTTACTATATAACCAGTTTTTTAGTTTTGTCAACTCTCACCCCCGCTGCGCCAGCGCCTGCAACATCGAACGCAGGCGGGTCACGTCCTGCACGGAAAATCCGGTGGTCAGCGCGGTGTCATACTCTTCGGCCACGCGGCGCAGATCGTCATAGACCACCCGCCCCTGCGGCGTGAGCGACAGCCACTCCGATCGGCGGTCGGCATCGTCCCGCACCCGGGCAAGATAACGCCGTTCGGTCAGCTTCTGCACCGCGCGGCTGATCTTGGTCTTGTGCATGCGGGCACGGTCGCCGATCTCGGTCGCGGTCATCTCGCCGTAGATGCCAAGGTGGAACAGCACGCGCCATTCCGTGCGCAGCATGCCATAGCGCCCCTTGTAGACCTGCTGGAAATCGAGACTGGCCTGTTCGGCCGCCTGATTGAGCAGGTAGGGCACGAAGAGTTGCAGGTCGAACTCATCTTTTTTTGTCATCTCACTGTCCTCCACCTTGTTGGTTACAAAATCAACTATTACTGACGCAACCGGATTTGGAGGGATCTGCACATGAATCGTCCATCGCACCCGCATGGCCTGATCCAGGCCAGCACGCCCGTCGGCACCACCGAAGGCTACATGCCCGGCTGGGCCAACGATTTCGAGACCGAGGCCCTGCCCGGCGCCCTGCCGCAGGGCATGAACAGCCCGCAGAAGTGCAATTACGGCCTTTACGGCGAACAGCTGTCCGGCACCGCCTTCACCGCGAACCCGCCCGAACGCACCTGGACCTACCGCATCCGGCCCAGCGTCAAGCATTCCGCGCGCTACACCAAGATCGACCTGCCCTACTGGAAATCGGCCCCCAACGTGGACCCCGACGTGATCAGTCTGGGCCAATACCGCTGGGATCCGGTCCCGCATGCGGGTGAACAGCTCACCTGGCTGACCGGCATGCGCACGATGACAACGGCAGGCGACGTGAACACGCAGGTCGGCATGGCGAGCCATGTCTATCTTGTCACCCGGTCGATGAAGGACGCCTATTTCTTCTCGGCCGACAGCGAGCTTCTGGTCGTGCCACAGGAGGGCCGCCTGCGCTTCGCCACCGAACTCGGCATCATCGACGTGGAGCCGAAGGAAATCGCGATCATCCCGCGCGGCCTTGTCTACCGGGTCGAGGTGCTGGAAGGCCCCTGCCGCGGTTTCGTCTGCGAAAACTACGGCCAAAAGTTCGAACTGCCGGGCCGCGGGCCCATCGGCGCCAACTGCCTTGCCAACCCGCGCGACTTCAAGGCCCCCGTCGCCGCCTTCGAGGACCGCGAGGTGCCCTCCACCCTCACCATCAAGTGGTGCGGCCAGTTCCATCAGACACAGATCGGGCAAAGCCCGCTCGACGTCGTGGCCTGGCACGGCAACTACGCCCCCTACAAATACGACCTGCGGAATTACTGCCCGGTCGGCGCGATCCTCTTCGATCACCCCGATCCGTCGATCTTCACGGTGCTGACCGCGCCTTCGGGCGTGCCGGGCACGGCCAACATCGACTTCGTGCTCTTCCGCGAACGCTGGATGGTGGCCGAAAACACCTTCCGCCCACCTTGGTATCACAAGAACATCATGTCGGAACTGATGGGCAACATCTATGGCCAGTACGACGCCAAGCCCAAGGGCTTCGTCCCCGGAGGCATGAGCCTGCACAACATGATGCTGCCCCACGGGCCCGACAAGAACGCCTTCGAGGGCGCCTCGAACGCCGATCTCAAGGCGGAAAAGCTGGACAACACCATGTCCTTCATGTTCGAAACGCGCTTCCCGCAGCACTTGACGGCCTTCGCGGCGCAGGAAGCGCCGCTGCAAGACGATTATATCGATTGCTGGGACAGCCTCGAGAAGAAGTTCGACGGCACGCCCGGCAAGAAGTGACGACCACGGCGGGGCATCGCCCCGCCGCCAGCCCCAAGGAAACGCGATGCCCCTGATGAAAAGCTGGGTGGAGAGCGCCAACGCGCCCGACCATCCCTTTCCGCTGAACAACCTGCCCTATGGCGTATTCTCGACCCCGGCGCATGACCCGCGCTGCGGCGTGGCCATCGGCGACATGATCCTCGACATGGCCGCGGCCGAAGAAGCAGGGCTGGTGGACCTGGCCGACTACCCCCTTTTCGACGTGCCCTTCTGGAACGAGGTGATGGAGGAAGGCCCCGAGCTCTGGGCCGCCCTGCGCGCGCGCCTGATCGAACTGCTGGCCGAAGGATCGCCCGACTGCACAGCGGTCGAACCCCTGCTGGTGCCGATGGCGGGGGCCGAGATGCACATGCCCTTCCTTGTCAGCGAATACACCGACTTCTATTCGGGCCGCCACCACGCGACCAACGTGGGCACCATGTTCCGTGGCCAGGAAAACGCCCTGCCGCCCAACTGGCTGCATATCCCCATCGGCTATAACGGGCGCGCCTCGTCAGTCGTCGTCTCGGGCACCGATATCCGCCGCCCCTGGGGCCAGCTGAAATCGCCCGACCACGACAAGCCCGCCTTCCTGCCCTCGCGCCGCTTCGACCTGGAACTCGAAATGGGCGCGATCGTCGGTCAGGCCTCGGACGGCCCCGTGACGGTGGCCGAGGCCAACGACATGATCTTCGGCTATGTCCTCCTGAACGACTGGTCCGCCCGCGACATCCAGGCCTGGGAATACCAGCCGCTCGGCCCCTTCCAGGCCAAGGCGACCGCCACCTCGATCAGCCCCTGGATCGTGACGAAGGCCGCGCTCGAACCCTTCCGCACCGACACCCCCGCGCGGGAGTTCGAGCTGCTGGATCACCTCAAGGATTGCGGGCCGATGCTCTATGACATCGACCTTGCCGTCGATCTTGCCCCCGAAGGCAAACCCGCCACCACCATCGCGCGCACCAATTACCGCGAGATGTATTTTTCCGCGGCCCAGCAACTGGCCCATCACACGACCAGCGGCTGCCCGATGAACGTGGGCGACCTCCTGGGCTCGGGCACCATTTCGGGGGCAACGAAGGAAGCCCGAGGCTCGCTTCTGGAACTGAGCTGGGGCGGCAAGGAACCGATCACGCTGCCCACCGGCGACACCCGCAGCTTCCTCGAAGACGGCGACACGCTCACGCTGCGCGGCCATGCGCAGGGCGACGGCTATCGCATCGGCTTCGGCGACTGCACCGGCAAACTGCTGCCCGCACCGAAAGACCCCTACGCACGCTGATGCTTCACTTTGCCAGATAAACTCCCGCCGGAGGCTCCCGCAGCCTCCCCGGCGCGCAACGATCAAGGAAAAGACCCATGGCCAAAGCCTTCGC
The DNA here is from genome assembly GCA_018401465.1 of Aestuariivita sp. Taxonomy (GTDB): domain Bacteria; phylum Pseudomonadota; class Alphaproteobacteria; order Rhodobacterales; family Rhodobacteraceae; genus JAGYKE01. The sequence goes on along the minus strand of JAGYKE010000004.1, from coordinate 1,014,718 downwards.
CTCGCAGGGCGACATGACCGAGAAAAAGATCAGCTTCACCGAAGTGGGCGACGGCCTCTGGGCCTTCACCGCGGAAGGCGACCCGAATTCGGGCGTCATCATAGGCGATGACAGCGTCATGATCGTCGAGGCGCAGGCGACACCACGCCTTGCGAACAAAGTGATCGAAAAGGTGCGCGAGGTCACTGACAAGCCGATCAGCCATGTGGTGCTGACCCATTACCACGCGGTCCGCGTGCTGGGCGCCTCGGCCTTCGGGGCGCAGCAGATCATCATGTCGGACATGGCCCGCGCCATGGTGGTCGAACGCGGACAGGAAGACTGGGACAGCGAATTCCAGCGCTTCCCGCGCCTGTTCGAAGGCCACGAAAGCATCCCCGGCCTGACCTGGCCCACCACCACCTTCAGCGACACGATGAGCGTCTATCTCGGCAACCGCCGGGTGGACCTGATGCATCTGGGCCGCGCGCATACCGCGGGTGACGTCGTCATCCATGTACCCGATGCAAACGTGATGTTCACTGGCGACATCGTCGAATACCACTCGGCCTGCTATTGCGGCGACGGGCATTTCGCCGACTGGGGCGATACGCTGGATGAAATCAGGGCCTTCGGGGTCGACGCCATCGCGCCGGGCCGGGGCGACGCGCTCATGGGCCGCGACATGGTGGACCGCGCCATCGAGAACACCCGCGATTTCGTCGACAGCACCTTCCGGCCCGTCGCCCGCGTCGCGGCACGCAACGGCACGCTGAAGGAAGCCTGGGATGCCTGCCGCGCCGAATGCGACCCCAAGTTCAGCGATTACGCGATCTACGAACATTGCCTGCCCTTCAACGTCGCCCGCGCCTATGACGAGGCGCGCGGCATCGACACCCCCCGCATCTGGACCGCGCAGCGCGACCTCGAGATGTGGGCGGCGCTGCAAGGCTGACCGCCCGTGAAACCCAAGTTCGGCCCCACCAAGTCAGACCTGCAGTTCCGCCTCGCCTTCAGCGTGGCGGGACTTGCGCTGATGATCGGCGGCATCGCCTATCGCGGCATCCCCCAGGGCCCCGCGCTGTTCGAGGTGGTGGGCGTCGCGGGCGCCTTCTTCGGCGGCACCGCGGTCTGGACGATCCGCAAGCTGGTGAAGGGAGAGTATTCCGATGGCCTATGACTACACCCCCTACCCCTACGTTCCGCCCAAGGGCCTGACTCAGGCCGAACCGCGCCACCCCGTCGCCATCGTGGGCGCCGGGCCCATCGGTCTTGCCATGGCGATCGACCTCGCCCAGCGCGGCGTGCCATCGGTCGTGCTCGACGACAACAACGTGGTCTCGGTCGGCAGCCGCGCGATCTGCTGGGCCAAACGGACGCTCGAAATCTTCGACCGGCTGGGCGTGGGCGAACGGATGCTGGCAAAGGGCGTCACCTGGAAGATCGGCCGCCAGTTCCACGGGAACCAGGAGGTCTATGCATTCGACCTCCTGCCGGAAGACGGGCACAAATACCCCGCCTTCATCAACCTCCAGCAATATTACGTCGAGGAATACCTGATCGACCGGGCCCGCGACTTCCCCGGCCTGATCGACCTGCGCTTCAAGAACCGGGTCGTGGACCATGCCGACCGCGGCGACCACACGGTTCTGAACATCGAAACCCCCGACGGGCCCTACACGCTGGAAGCGGACTGGATGATCGCCTGCGACGGCGCGGGATCGCCCACGCGCAACCGCATGGGTCTGTCCTTCGAAGGCCAGACCTTCCAGGAACAGTTCCTGATCGCCGATATCGAGATGAAGGACAGTCCCTTCGGCGACGCCGCCGTGCCCGAACGCTGGTTCTGGTTCGACCCGCCCTTCCACAACGGCAAGTCGGCGCTTCTGCACATGCAGCCCGACAACATCTACCGCATCGACCTGCAGCTCGATGTCGATGCCGACGCCAAGCTTGAAGCGTCGGAAGACAAGGTCATCCCCCGCATCCGCGCCATCGTCGGCGACAAGCCCTTCCGCCTCGACTGGGTCAGCGTCTACAAGTTCCGCTGCATCAAGCTTGACCGCTTCGTGCATGGCCGCGTGATTTTCGTGGGCGACAGCGCGCATGTCGTGTCGCCCTTCGGCGCGCGCGGCGGCAATGGTGGCATCCAGGACGTGGACAACCTCGGCTGGAAACTCGCCGCCGTGATCGCGGGCCATGCCAATGCGGACCTGATCGGCACCTACCACGACGAACGCAGCCATGGCTCGGCCGAGAACATCCTGAACTCGTCCCGCGCCACGAACTTCATGACCCCCAAGACGCCCATCGAGGCGCTCTTCCGCGCCGAAGCCCTGCGTCTCGCCCATGACCAGCCCTTCGCGCGGCGCATCCTGAATTCGGGCCGCCTCTCCATGCCCTGTTCGCTGGAAGGCTTCGCGCTGCAAACGCCGGGGGCCGCGCAGGTGCCACCCGGCAGCCCGCTGATCGACGCGCCGCTTGCCGGGGATCATGGGGAAACCTGGCTTCTGCGCGAGGTTCAGGGCGATTTCACCCTCGTGGGCTTCGGCGACGTCGCCCTGCCCGATGTGCCGGATTTCCGGTGCATCGGCGTGGGCCAGCGCGCCGCCGACTACCCCTGCTTCACCGCCACCCATGGCCACGCGACCCGCCGCTACGGGTCGGACATCGCCTATCTCTTCCGCCCGGACGGCCATGTCGCCGCCGCCTTCCGCCACCCTTCGGCGGAAGACGTGGCAAGGGCCGTCGCCCGCGCCATGGGCAAGACACCGGAGGCCGCATGACCATCTATCCCGACCGCCTCAGCCCCCGGCAGGACGATGTCTACAACGCCCTGATGGACGCACATGAGGGCCTGAGCGAAGCCGAAAGCCACGCGCTCAACGCCCGCCTGATCCTGCTCATGGCCAACCAGATCGGCGATCTGGGCGTCCTGCGCGATCTTCTCACCACCGCAAGGGGCTACAGCCATGACTGACGTCGTTCTCTATGATTTCTGGCGCTCCTCGGCCAGCTACCGGCTGCGCATCGCGCTGAACCTCGGCGCGATCGCCTATACCTCGGTCCCCGTCGACCTGCCCACGCGCCAGCACCGCACCCCGGAACACCTCGCGCGCAATCCACAGGGCTTCGTGCCCGTGCTGGAAATCGACGGGCACCGCTTCACGCAGTCGCTCGCGATCCTCGACTATCTCGACACGACGCGGAACCTTGGCCTTCTGCCGAAAGATCCCGCAGACCGCGCAAAGGTGCAGGCCGCGGCCCATGCCATCGCCGTCGACATCCACCCGGTCTGCAACCTCTCGGTTGCCGCCTACGCGGTCGAGATCACGGGGCGGGAAGAGGCGCGCGCCGACTGGATGAAACGCTTCATCCGCCCCGGAATGCAGGCCTTCGAGACGCTTCTAGAAGGCTTCGACCAGACCCCCTTCGCCTGCGGCAACGCGCCCTCGCTCGTCGATGTGTGCCTGATGCCGCAGGTCTACAACGCCCGCCGCTGGGGCGCGCAGATCGACGACCTGCCCCGCACCATGGCCGCCGTCGCCGCCTGCGAAGCGCACCCCGCCTTTCAGGCCGCACACCCGGACAGACACCAGCCCTGATCTTCCTCTCGCCCCAAGTATCTCGGGGGGCCCGGGGGGCAGAGCCACCCGGCCTTGTCACCTATCGCTGCGCCGCCATCGCCTCGACCTCGACCAGAAACTCGGGCCGGGTAAAGCCTGACACGATCACCAGCGTGGATGCGGGCAGCCGGTCCGCCGGAACCCAGGCCAGAAATTCGTCGCGCGCGGCCATGTAATGGGCCATATGCGCGCGGTCCGTCACCCAGGCCGACAGATGCACGACCGCGTCCGGGCCCATCCCCGCCTCGGCGAGGATCACGGCGATATTGGCGAAACACAGACGGGCCTGATCCAAGGCCCCCGCAGGCACCGATCCGTCCGCGGCAAGGGCCAGTTGCCCCGATGTCCGCACGATCCGCGCACCCGGCGGCAGTTCCACGCCATGGGCATAGCGTCCGAACGGAGGGGAAAGGGTGCTGGGGGTCAGGGATTTCATCGCGGCTCTCCTTCGGTATTTGGCTTCACTCTTGCGCTGCGCGCGACGCTTTGAAAGTCTGATCTCGGTCCCAGGCACGGACCGGCGATAAACAGGCCACGCAACGACGATTCTCTGACCGGAGGTGCTCATGTCCCAGCGCGTTGTCCTTGTCCGCCACGGCGACGATCCCCCCGACGACCGGGTGGTGACCTATCTCACACAGGCGGGTTTCACCCCCGACATCCGCCGCCCCTTCCGGGGCGACCTGCTTGGCGATGTGACCGACGACGTCGCCGGCACGGTGATCTATGGCGGACCCTACAACGCCTACGACACCGAACTGCACCCTTTCCTGAACGAGGAATACCGCTGGATCGGCGCGGCGCTCGACGCAGGCATCCCGACCCTCGGACTCTGTCAGGGCGCGCAGATGATCGCGTATCATGAGGGCGAATGGGCGGGTGCGCCGGACAGCGGGCTGCATGAATTCGGCTATTACGAGATCGCGCCCACAGGTGCGGACCCCGATTTCATGCCGGGCCCGCTTTTCTGCACGCAGGCACATTACCATACCTTCGACCTGCCGAAAGGGGCCGTCCACCTTGCCCGGAGCGCCAGTTTCGAACATCAGGCCTTTCGGTTGGGAAACAATGTCTACGGCTTCCAGTTCCACCCCGAACAGACAATCGAAGGCTTCCGCCGCTGGCAGAACTGGCCGACGGCGAATTACGGCAAGCCCGGCGCGCAGGACCGCGAGACTCAAACGCAGCTGATGCTGCAGCACGACGCCGCGCAGGCCGAGTGGTTCTACAGCTTTCTCGAACGGCTCTTCGGACGCGCACGGTGATGCAGCGGCATCGGGGCATGTCCGGAACAGACCGGAAAATGTCGCCATCGTGACATTCCGTCCCGCAGCCCAGTATTGCATCGCGGGACGGCTTGCACTTACGATGCGGCGGGAAGCGATCGGGTCCGGACCGGGGAGAAAGCCCGGAAGCCCGGTTGCAGACACCCCGGAGGATGCCCCCGTTGCCTCGGCCACGTGCCCCGGACGGGACAGGCACTTCCGGCTTCAACGATAACAAGGCCGCGGTCGACAGATGCCGCCGCCAAAACGGACCAACCAACGGAGAGGAAGAAAATGACCTTTTTCACGCGCACCGGAAAACCGCTGCCCAAGGTCGTGGTCGACAGCGCCGCGAAAGTCGGCAGCGATCAGATCAGCCGCCGCGAATTCCTGGCCACGGCCTCGGCCTTCGGCGCCACAACCGCGACCGCCTATGCGATGCTCGGCATGGCCGCGCCCACGCCGGCCCATGCTGGCGCGCACAAAATGGGCGGCGAGATCCGCATCCAGATGTCGGTCCGTGGCCTGAAGGACCCCCGCACCTTCGACTGGAGCGAGATTTCCAACTTCTCGCGCGGGTGGCTCGAATACCTCGTCCGTTACGAAAATGACGGCACGTTCACCCCGCAGCTTCTGGAAAGCTGGGAAATCAACGACGACGCCACCGAATACACCCTGAACGTCCGCAAGGGCGTGAAATGGAACAACGGCACCGATTTCACCGCTGACGACGTGGCCTACAACGTCACCCGCTGGTGCGACAAGGAAGTCGAGGGCAACTCGATGGCGGGCCGGTTCTCGGTGCTCATCGACGATGCGACCGGCAAGGCCGCAGACGGTGCCATCGTTGTGGTGGACAGCCACACCGTGAAGCTGATGCTGCCGCGGTCGGACATTTCGCTCATCCCCGGGATGGCGGATTACCCTGCCGCGATCGTGCCGCAGGGCTTCTCGGCTGATACAATGCTCGAAAACCCCGTCGGCACTGGCCCTTTCCTGCCCGAAAGCCTCGAGGTCGGCGTGCGCGGTGTCCTCGTGAAGAACACCAACCACACCTGGTGGAACGAAGGCAACGGCGCCTGGATGGACAAGATCGAATACATCGACTTCGGCACCGATCCCTCGGCCTGGGTGGCCGCGGCGGAATCGGACGAAGTCGACATGCTCTATTCGGTCGACGGCGACTTCATCGACATCATGGGCGCGCTCGACGGCTGGACCCAGCATGAAACCGTGTCGGGATCGACCATTGTGGTCCGCCCCAACCAGCTGGCCGAAGTCGATGGCAAGAAGCCCTATGCCGACGTCCGCGTGCGCAAGGCGATCATGCTGGCCGTGGACAACAACGTGGTTCTCGAGCTGGGCTATGGCGGTCGCGGCAAGCTGGGCGAAAACCACCACGTCGCGCCGGTGCACCCGGAATATGCGGAACTGCCGCCGCTGCCGCATGATCCCGCGGCCGCCAAGGCACTTCTGGACGAAGCGGGAATGGGCGACTTCGAGATGGAAATCATCTCGATCGACGACGGCTATCGTAAGGACACGACTGACGTCGTCGCGGCGCAGCTGCGCGACGCGGGCTTCAACGTGCGCCGGACCGTGCTGCCCGGGTCTACCTTCTGGAACGACTGGACGAAATATCCGTTCAGCTCGACCAACTGGAACCACCGTCCCCTGGGCGTGCAGATCCGGGCGCTGGCCTATCGCTCGGGCGAGGCCTGGAACGAATTCGGCTATTCCAACCCCGAATTCGATGCCGTCCTCGAAAAGGCGCTGGCCACCGCGGATGTGGAAAAGCGCCGCGAACTGATGGCCGTGGGCCAGAAGATCCTGCAGGACGACGGTGTGACGATCCAGCCTTACTGGCGGTCGCTCTACAACCACACCAAGTCGAACATCGTGGGTGGTGGACACCACATCTCGTTTGACGTGAACCTGGACCGTCTGGCCTGGACCTGATCCACACCGAAAAAGGGGGGGCCGCTGGAAACAGCGGCCCCTTTTCTATGCGCACCATGGAAGAAACCGGATGTTCGAGACAACGAGCCTGATCGCGCAAACGGTTTCGGTCGCGGCCATCGCCTTGTGGCTGTCTGTCGGCGTCTATAGCAATCTCCGCTATCCGCTGAACAACGAACTCTATACCGCGCAGGTCATGTCGATGGAGCGTCTGCGCGCCGAATACCCCGAGGAATTCGCCCGCGTCGGCCACCGCGCCGTCACCGACCGGCGCGTGCAGCTTGCAGCCTTCCGGCTGGCAGTGCTGGCGGAACTCACCGCGGCGGCGCTGCTGATCGCGGGTGTCGCAACACTTGTGCTGGCGCTGGCGGGGGTGGGGTCGGCCGAGACGGCCAAGGCCATCGCCATGCTGGGCGCGCTGGTCTTCACCTCGATCTGGGCGGGGTTCCTGATCGTGGGCGACTACTTCAGCTACTGGTTCTGTCACGAAGGCACCCAGGCCACCCATTACCACATGACGTTCTGGGGGTTGGCCAACATGATCTTCCTCGCCGCGGCCTGAAGCGGCCGATTCGCCGCCTTCCCCCCTGCCCAAGGCCTTTCAGAAACGGTTCAAGGCGGTTTTCGCGGATGCAGCGCGGGACGGTTTCGCACCTGCGGCAAGTCGTTGCCCAGCCTGCGCAAATTCCGATATCCACAGATTTTCCACCAATGAATTCAATATCTTACCCACAGGAAATTTCATCCCGCCGTCAAGATTCTGTTGCACGAAAGGGGCACCGGTGTGACCCTTGTCTTACCGGCACAGACCTTCGGGAAAGGGCCGGATCGCAAGGGCCCGAAGGGGCTTTCGCAGGTGGCGGGGCGGTCTTCGGACGGGTCTGCAACCGCGGAGATCCCGGGCGGCGGGCACCGGCAGACGGGTCTGATGAACCCGACAGTCGGAAGATGCCGGATCGGTTGCTTGCGGGTCGCGTCGTCCTTGTGGCGGTGCGGCGGCCGGGATGGGCCTTCGGGTCTGCGCGGCGGCTGGTCAGGTTCTTTGGAACCGGGGGCAGCAAGGGGACGACTCTCGGGAAAGCCCCTTATCCGGAACGGAAGCCTTCGGGCGGACGTATCGGGGAAGGCGTCAGGACGTGTCCTTCGGGGCATGATGCAAAGACCGCGTCTGCGCACCTGACGCCTTTTCCCTGCCTCTCCATGATCGCAGACGGAAACGGGGCAAACCAGCCTTGGCGTGTCTGCCCCGTTGTCTGCGTCAGTGATGCAGTGCCGCGTCTATGCACCTGTGAGGCATCGGATACACGCAACCGCCCATTGGATCAACCGCATATGGGGGTTTGCGCCTTCGTAACCGCGAAATCAGGTGTTTTGCACATGGATGTTGCCGAACTGCCGCGCGGCCTGCCCACAAGAAAGCGGCCCGGCCGGGGGGCCGGACCGCCAAAGATCATGCACGCAGCGATCAGGTCGGCTGCGGGCCGGGGAAGGGATAGTCCAGCGTGCGGGCGTTCAGGAACGCCTGTTCGTTGAACCGCAGGAAGCGCATCGTGTCGGCGCGCGAGGCGAGATAGCTGTCCCAGATCCGGCGGGTCAGTTCGTCGCCGTTGTCGTAGGATTCCTGGATCACCTCACCGGCGGCCTTGCCCAGCGCCTCGAGGACATCGCGCGGCAGGCGGCGGAATTCCACGCCATGCTCGACCCGCAGGACTTCCATCGCACGGCCCGACAGCAGGTCGTATTCGACCTTCATGTCCTCGTGGCCGGCATGGCAGGCGGCGCGGATGATTTCCTGCAGATCGCTGGGCAGTTCGAGGAACTTCGCCTTGTTCAGCATCAGCTGGACCGTGCCGCCCGGTTCCTGCACGCCGGGGCCATAGGAATACTTGGCCACCTGGTGGAAGCCCATCGGCAGGTCGTTCACGGGGCCAATGAATTCGGCCGCATCGACGGCACCCGACTGCAGCGCCGCGAAGATCTCGCCGCCCGGCAGCAGGACCGACGTCGCGCCCAGCTTCTGCACCATCTCGCCGCCGAGGCCCGGCATGCGGATCTTCAGACCCTGGAAATCGGCGACGGATTCGACGGGTTTCCGGAACCAGCCGAAGGACTGGTTGGCGGTCTGACCCGCCGGGACCGACAGGATGCCGAACTGGTCGTTCAGTTCATCCCAGAGCGCCTGACCACCCGCATGCAGCAGCCACGCCGCCTGTTCGTCGGCGGTCATGCCGAAGGGCACGGCGAAGAACGCAGCCAGCATCGGGTGCTTGCCGACGTGGTAGAAGGACGCGTCATGGCCCATCTCGGCGGTGCCGTCCATGACGGCGTCCATGCAGCCCAGCGCGGGGACGAGTTCGCCTGCGGCGAAGACGTTGATCTTCAGGCGGCCACCCGACATGGCCTCGATCCGCTGCGCCAGCCGGTCGGCGCCCACGCCGACGCCCGGCAGGCCCTTGGGCCAGGAATGCACCATCCGCCATTCGATCACGCCGGATGCGATGGCCGGCGTTGCCAGCGTCGCCGCGGCGGTCGCGGTCCCGGCCAGGACCGATTTCGTCAAAAAGTCGCGTCTTTTCATTCGAGCCTCCCTTTTGGTTGCACCCTTCGGCCCCCTCGCCTGAGGCTCCGAAGATTGGGCGCATATGGGCGGCGGGCGGGTTGCGGCAATGCGACGGGAACCGATCCGCCGCTGTTTTGAAATCTTTTATGGAAACGTCCGACCTGATCCAAAAACAGTTAAAAAAACTTATTCACGCCGGTTGATTTCCCCTTGGTCGTCGCAAAGTCACGTCCATGCGACGCGGGTCTGAGGGGGCCCGCCCGCTGCAACAGGGGGTGCGGAGACAAGGGCATCCGCCCGGCTCGCACAATCAGGGGGGCAGGAAATGCCAGGACAAACAACCAGGCCAGAGCCCGGCTGGGTGCGCGCCGTTGCCGGTGGCGTCAGCCTCATAGATGGCATCTGCCGGATCAGCGGATACATCACCGCCTGGGCCGCGCTGGGCACCGTGGTTCTGTGCTTCGCAACGGTCTATCTGCGCTATGCCATGGGGACCGGGCTGATCTGGCTGCAGGAATCCTACATCTGGACCCATGTCGCGGTGATCGTGCTTGGCGCAGGCTACACGATGATGTCGGGCGGTTTCGTGCGCGTCGATGTCTTCTATGCCGGATGGGACAACCGCCGCCGCGCGCTGTCAGACCTTGTGATGACGCTTTTGCTGCTCGTCCCCTTCCTGTGGATCTTCGGTGAGGGCGTCTGGACGTTCTGGACCGCATCCTACGCCGCAGACGAAGGATCGCTGAACCCCGGGGGCATGGGGAACTACTGGATCCTCAAGGCCTGCCTGCTGGGCTTCGTCGCTCTGGTTGCGCTGCAAGGCGCGGCCTTCGTGATGCGCGGCATCCTCGTGCTCGCCGGGCACGGGCGCTACGCGCTCGACCATGCCGGGCACAGCCCGGACCAGGCACTCTGACGCAAGGGGACGACGAAGATGGACGTGGCGCTTCTGGGCCAGATGATGGCCGCCGGGCTGTTTTTGCTGATCATCCTGTTTCTGATGTCGGGCTACCTTGTGGCCTTCACGCTGGGCGGGCTGGCCATTCTGGTGGGTTTTGCCGGGATCTGGGTCGGCGCCTTCGACGGCGCGCTGTTCGCCGCCCTGCCGAACCGGTTCTGGGGCGTCCTGACGAACCCGGTTCTGGTGGCCGTGCCGTTGTTCGTCTTCATGGGTGTGGTTCTCGAACGGTCTGGCATCGCGGAGTCGCTTTTGACCACGATGGGTCAGGTCTTCGGGCGGCTGCGCGGCGGTCTGGCGCTGTCGGTCGTTCTGGTGGGCGCGCTGCTAGCCGCCGCGACGGGCGTCGTGGGCGCCACGGTCGTCACCATGGGCCTTCTGTCGCTGCCCGCGATGATGCGCGCAGGATATGACCCCAAGCTGGCCTGCGGGACAATCTGCGCAGCGGGGACGCTCGGGCAGATCCTGCCGCCATCGACCGTGCTGATCTTCATGGCCGACATCCTGCAGGGCGCCAATTCCGCGGCGCAGCTGTCGCTGGGCAACTTCGCCCCCGACACGGTGTCGGTGGGGGATCTGTTCGCAGGTGCGATGATCCCATCGCTGATCCTCGCGACGCTCTATGCGCTCTATGTCATCTGGCGGGCCATCGTCGCGCCGGAAACCTGCCCGCCCGTCGCCATGACGGCCGAGGAACGCGCAGGCCTTCTGTCGCGCGTCGTCTCTTCGCTGATCCCGCCGGTGACGCTGATCGTCGCCGTGCTCGGCTCGATCGTGTCGGGCGTCGCCACACCGACCGAAAGTGCCAGCGTCGGCGCCGTGGGGGCGCTGTTCCTTGCGGCAGTGAAGCTTCTGGCCGATGCGATGCTGGGGGCCGAAGGCGACCCCCGCCGCGACCGTCAGCTGATGATCTTCTGGCTGGGCTTTCTGGTCGCGCTGGGGATCGTGGCGGTGTTCTTCGGGGGCACCGGGCTGTTGAACTTCATGCTTGTCGTGCTGGCGCTGGCGCTTGTTGCCATCGCGGCGTCGCGCAAACGGGGCGGCATGTATCTCGAAACCGTCTTCCGGTCCTCGCTCACCACCATGTCGATCACGTCGATGATCTTCATCATCCTTCTGGGCGCCACCGCCTTCGCGCTTGTCTTCACCCAGATGGGCGGGGGCGAGATGGTGCGCAACTTCCTCGAAGGCATGCCCGGCGGCCAGACCGGGGCGCTGTTGATGGTCTTCCTCATCATCTTCGTGCTGGGCTTCTTCCTCGACACGTTCGAGATCCTGTTCATCGTCGTGCCGATCACCGCGCCGGTGCTTCTGATCATGGGCGTCGATCCGATCTGGCTGGGCGTGATGATGGGGGTTCTCTTGCAGACGTCGTTCCTGACCCCGCCTTTCGGCTTCTCGCTCTTCTACCTGCGGGGCGTGGCGCCGCGGACGATCACGACGCCGCAGATCTACCGGGGCGCCCTGCCGTTCATCGTGCTGCAGCTCGTGGCCCTTGGCATTCTGTGGCTTCTGCCCGAAACTGCCACCTGGCTTCCGAACGAGCTGTTCCGCTCGGATGCGCCGGGCAGCGACGGATCGGCCCCTCCGCCGGCATTCGACGCCGAAGGAGGCGGTGAGGACGAGTTCTTGTGATTATCAGGTACGTGATGCGCGACGGTCCCAGCCTCAGACAGCTTGAATACTTCGTGGCACTGGCCGAAACCGGAAGCTTCCGGGGCGCGGCCGAGCAATGCGATGTCAGCCAGCCGTCACTGTCGATCCAGCTTGCCAACCTAGAAAAGCGGCTGGGTCAGACGCTGGTGGAGCGCAGTCGCCCGGGCGTGATCCTGACCCCGGCGGGGCGCGAGGTTCACGAACGCGCCCGCTCCATATTGGCGGCGGCGCAGGATCTGATGAACCGGTTCGAGGCGCCGCGCAATGGTCTGACAGGATTGATCCGCTTCGGCGCATCGGCCACGCTGGGGCCCTATATCCTGCCGCATGTGATCGCGCGGCTGCACGCGCGCCATCCCGATCTGAGCGTCTACATCCGCGAAGGCGCGCCCGATGCCCTGACGCAGGGACTGTCGCAGGGCGATTACGACATGATCCTCGTCCAGCTTCCGGTGCGCGGTGACATGATGGCGGTGCGCCTGTTCCGCGAACCGCTCGACCTTGTCGTGGCGCGCGACCATCCCTTTGCCGCACAATCCCGCATTCCGCGCAGTGCGCTGAAGGGCGAAACGGTGCTGTCGCTGGGCCCAGCCTTCGCGCTCCGCCAACAGGTGGCCGAGATCTGCGAACAGAACGGTGCAAAGCTGCGGTCGGATTACGAAGGCACCAGTCTGCATGCCATCCGGCTGATGGCGGGCATGGGCATGGGGATCGCGTTCCTGCCAGCTCTCTATGTCCGCTCGGAAATCAGGTCGGACGACGCCGATGTGGCGGTCGTATCGCTCGAAGGGCCGCGCATTCTGCGCTCGGTCGGCCTTGTCACGCGCTCGACCAGTCTGGACGAGGCGACACCGCGCATCGCGCGCACCATCCAGTCCGTCGCACGCGAAGTCTTCGCAGGCACGCTGATCCTAGAGACGGTCTGAGCTTCCCAGCCGCGGCGCGCCGTCCATCGGCCGGAAAATCAGGCGGACCGGAAAGACGGAGTACCGCGCGCACAGCTTGACGCCAAGGCTCCCGCAAAGCAGCCTGCGCCATCAACATAACGCGAGAGCCCCATGCCCAAACTGACCACCACCGCCGCAGACCTTGTCGTCCGCGCCCGCGCCCGCATCGACGAGGTCACGACCGAAGACCTGATCGCGCGCCATGGCGATCCCGACCTTGTCATCGTCGATATCCGCGATATCCGCGAACGTCAGCGGTCGGGCTGGATTCCCGGTTCGGTCCATGCGCCGCGCGGCATGCTGGAATTCTGGGTCGATCCTGACAGCCCCTATTACAAGGACGTCTTCGGGCAGGACGGCAAGACCTATGTCCTGCACTGCGCCTCGGGCTGGAGGTCTGCGCTGTCGGCAGCCACGCTGAACGACATGGGTTTTCCCGCCGCACATCTGAGGGACGGCTTCACCGACTGGGTAAAGCAGGGTGGCCCGGTCGAGACCGCGGAGTGAGCGCACCGATCGACTATATCGCGCGCACCCGCGCCTATTACGCCGCGCTGGGATATGGCGCTCCCTATGACTGGGCGCGCAACGACGACGCGCCCTTCGCGCCGCTGCAGCGGCCCCTGTCGGACATGGTGGTCGCCGTGGTGACAACCGCCGCACCCTTCGATCCGGCCAAGGGCGATCAGGGCCCGCGCGCGCCCTATAACGCGGCGGCCAAGTTCTATGCGGTGACCGATCTGCCCGCCGACCCGGTCCCCGATCTGCGCATTTCGCATGTGGCCATCGACCGCGCGCATACCACCGCCGAAGACCCGGGCACATGGCTGCCGCTCGCCGCGCTCGCGCGGGCGGCGGCGGCGGGGCGGGTGCGCGCGGCAGATCGGGTGTTCCTTTTCCCCACCAACCGGTCGCAGCGCCACACGACCCAAGTGGACTGCCCCGACCTTGTCGCCCGGCTGAAGGTGCATGGCGTCGAGGCGGCAGTCTTCGTGCCCAATTGCCCGGTCTGCCACCAGTCCTGCGCGCTGGCCGCCCGCGCGGTGGAAAGCGCGGGGATACCGACCGTGATCATGGGAGCCGCGCGCGACATTGTGGAACGGGCAGGCGTTGCGCGGTTTCTGTTCAGCGACGTGCCGCTTGGCAATGCGGCGGGGCTGCCGGGCGACGTCGCATCGCAAGACCGCACTCTGGCCGAGGCGTTGTCGCTTCTCGCGGAAGCAACTGCCCCCCGCAGCACGTGCGCGTCATCGCTCGTCTGGCCCGGCCCACCCGACTGGCGCGAAGATTATTCGAACGCCGCGAAACTGACCCCGGACGATATCGCCCGCCTCCGCATCGAATTCGACCGCGGAAAGGCGCAGGCAAGCGCGCTCCGCCGCGAGATCGAGACCTGAGCCCGATCAGTCGAAGGCGAAATCCGGCAACTTGCCGAAGGCGGTCTTCAGCGCCTCGCCCCAGCCGGTCGAGACGGTCTGGTAATAGGAATCGTCCCGGTGCACCCGCGCCTGATGGGTGATGCGCATGCTGTCGCGTTCCACGATGACATAATCCAGCGGCAGGCCCACCGACAGGTTCGACTTGATCGTGCTGTCAAAGCTCACGAACAGAAGCTTGATCGCGTTCTCGAATGTCATCTTCGGCTCATAAGCCCGGACAAGGATCGGCTTGCCGTATTTCGTCTCGCCGATCTGGAAGAACGGGTTGTCGGCAGAGGCCTCGATGAAGTTGCCTTCGGGATAGATCAGGAACAGGCGCGGCGAGTTGCCCTTGATCTGGCCGCCCATGATCATCGTCGCCTGAAAGGTCGCCGCCGCCTCCTGCTGACCGCTCAGATTGTCGGCGATCACTTCCTTGAGGGTGCGCCCCATCTCGCGCGCGATCTGGAACATCGACGGCGCCTCGAGGATCGAAGGCTGGCGGTCCGCCGGCGCCTTCGTACGTTCGTCAAGAAGACCGACCACCGCCTGTGTGGTGGCAAGGTTCCCGGCAGTCATCAGCGTGATGATGCGTTCACCCGGCACCTCCCACGTGTGCATCTTCTTGGCCGTCGCAATGTTGTCGAGCCCGGCATTGGTCCGGGTGTCCGACATGAAGACCAGCCCGCGATCAAGCAGCATGCCCACGCAATACGTCATTTGCCTCTGCCCGCCCCGCCCCTGCGCATCCGCGCCTTATTGTTCCACATGCAGCCTGACGCGCATGTGTTCACGCCCCTTGCCGAATCGCATCCCCGACACAGGTGCCGTCCCAAGATAATCCAGACCCGTCGCCACGCGGACATAGCGCGTATCGGGCGACATACCATTCGATATGTCGAACCCGACCCAGCCCAACCCGTCGACATGCGCCTCGGCCCAAGCGTGGCTTGCATCCTGTTCGGTGCGGTCGTCCAGCATGAGATAACCGCTCACATAGCGGGCGGGGTATCCCAGCGCGCGCGCCGCGGCGATAAAGACATGGGCATGGTCTTGACAGACACCGTACCCGGCTTCGACCACCGCTTCGGAGCCAATGTCCGTGGCCTTCTGTTCGGTGTCGTAGCGCACATGCGTCAGCACATGTTCCGACAGCGCGTGCAGCGCGGCAAGGCTGTCTTCGGGCTTCTCGAACGCGGCGACAAGGGCACGCAGGCGCGGCCCGGCTTCGGTCAGCGGCGTGGTGCGCTGGAACAGCCAGAGCGGTACGAAACCCGTATGGCGCCCCACGACACCCGCGGTGTCGCGGACTTCGACCTCGCCCTGACAGGTGACATTGATCTCGCGCACGCCGGGATCGAAGCTGATCAGATCGACACTGTTGGCATGCTCGTCCTCGAACGACACCTGCCTGCGGCCGCCCCTAATTTCGACCTGCCAGGAATGAACGGTCTGCGTGCTGCGCGACTTGGGGCGCAGGCGCAGCTGCTGAAGCGCATAGGGCACTGGCGCGTCATAGCTGTAGGAAGTGGTGTGTTTGATCTTCAGGCGCATGGGCTATTCGTAGAACCTGTAATCTATTTCGATCTGGCGACCCAGTTGCTGACTGTCCGACAGGAATTCGGTGACGAATTCGTGCAGGCCGTAATCGAAGATCTGGTCGATGGAGGTTGACGCGAAGCGGTCACTGATCCGCTGCACCATGTCATGGCTGGGCATGCGCTGACCATAATCTTCGGCCAGATAGCTCAGGTTGTCGGCGATCTTGCCATAGCAGAAGGCCAGCGACCTTGGCAGCCGCCTGTCGAGGATAAGGAACCGCGCGATCTTGCGCGGGTCGTATTCGCCTTCGTGCAGAGTCTGATAGGCGCGCACCGCCGACGTGGCGCGCAAGATCGTTTCCCACTGCACGTTGTCGGTGGCCGTGCCCACATGCATGATCGACGGCAAGAGGATGTAGTACTTCACGTCGAGGACCCGCGCAGCGTTGTCGGCGCGCTCAAAAAAGGTGCCGATGCGGGCGAAGTCGTAGATGTCGTTGCGCACCATCGTGCCATGAGTGGCACCGCGCACATAGGCGCTGCGCTGGCGGACGATCTTCAGCACCTCGGGCAGGTCCTGCGATGCGACAGGCCGCGCCAGCGTGTCGCGCAGCACCATCCAGCATTCGTTGACGGCCTCCCACACCTCGCGCGTCAGCGCGGTGCGCACCATGCGCGCATTGGTGCGCGCGGTTTCCACCGACGACAGCACGCTGCCGGGGTTTTCGGTGTCGCGCAGCAGGAAGTTGATGACGCGCGGGCCTTCCACCACCTCGTGCCGGCCAAGATAGGTGCCCAAGAGCCCCATCGCCGTGAGGATCGAGGTCCATTCACTTTCCGCCGCACTCGACCGCGTCATGGAAATGCGCAGGCCTGCATCGATCATGCGGGCGGCGTTCTCGCTGCGCTCCATGTAGCGCATCAGCCAGAAGACACCGTTTGCGGTCTTGCCCAGCATCGCCTCAGTCCTCCAGCACCCAGGTGTCCTTGGTGCCGCCGCCCTGGCTGGAATTGACGACCAGCGACCCCTTCTTCAGCGCGACCCGGGTCAGCCCGCCCGGAATGATCTCGACCCCCTGCGGCGAGGCCAGCGCGAAGGGCCGCAAGTCCACATGCCGCGGCGCAAGGCCTGCCCGCGTCAGCACGGGCACCGTCGACAGCGACAGCGTCGGCTGCGCGATGTAGTTGGCGGGCTTCGCCTCGAGCTTGCGGCGGAAGGCGGCGAGTTCCTTCTTCGAGGTAGCAGGGCCCACCAGCATCCCGTAGCCGCCCGAGCCGTGCACCTCCTTCACCACGAGTTCGTCGAGATGATCGAGGACATAGGCCAGCGCATCCGCTTCGGAACAACGCCAGGTCGGCACGTTCTTCAGGATCGCCTTTTCCCCGGTATAGAATTCCACGATTTCCGGCATGTAGGAATAGATCGCCTTGTCGTCGGCGATGCCCGTGCCCGGGGCGTTGGCGATGGTGATGCCGCCTGCGCGATAGACGTCGAGGATGCCCGGCACCCCCAGCATGCTGTCGGGGTTGAAGTTCAGCGGATCAAGGAAATCGTCGTCCACGCGGCGGTAGAGCACGTCGATGGGCTGATAGCCTTGCGTCGTGCGCATCGCCACGCGCCCGTTGACCACCCGAAGGTCATGCCCTTCGACCAGTTCGACGCCCATCTGGTCGGCAAGGAACGCATGTTCGAAATAGGCCGAGTTGTGGATGCCGGGCGTCAGCACCGCCAGCGTCGGCGCCCCGTCACAGACCGGCGGCAGGCTGGCCGACAGCGACCGGCGCAAGCTGCGGGGATAATGGCTGACCGCGCGCACCCGGTTGCGGCTGAACAGTTCTGGGAACATGTGCAGCATGGTTTCGCGGTTTTCCAGCATGTAGGACACGCCCGACGGGGTGCGCGCGTTGTCTTCCAGCACGTAGAAATCGTTCTCGCCCGTGCGCACCAGATCGGTGCCGACGATATGGGTATAGATGTTGCCCGGCGGCGCCACACCGATCATCTGCGGCAGGAACGCCTTGTTCTGCGCGATCATCTCGACCGGCATGCGGCCCGCGCGCAGGATTTCCTGGCGGTGATAGATGTCGTGCAGGAAGGAATTGATCGCGCGGACGCGCTGTTCGATTCCCTTTTCCAGCACCGCCCATTCCTTTGCGGTGATGATGCGCGGCACGATGTCGAAGGGGATCAGGCGTTCGGTCTGATCCTCCATCCCGTAGACGTTGAAGGTGATGCCGGTCAGACGGAACAGCGCTTCGGCCTGTGCGGACTTGCGGCGCAGGTGGTTCACATCCTCGGTCGAGATCCAGGCGCAATAGTCGATATAAGGGTCACGCGTCTCGTCCCCCGAAGGACCGCGCATCTCGTCGAAGAAAACCGGCTTTTCTGGCATGCTCTCTCCCTCTTCCGGACGCCCGACGCTGGCCGATCACACAGCGCCCGAAGCGGGATTGCCAGCGCCCGCCCGCAGGCTTTGCCGCTTATCAGGCAGTCTGACGCCCTGCAGGGAACAGTTTGCACAAATTTCAGGCAGCGCGATGCCGTCAGTCACTCATCTCGATCCGGTCGAGATGGTTCAGAAGGTCAAGCAGCGCCTCGAACTTCGCCGGACCCATGCGGTTGCGCAGACGCTCGGTGATCGCAATGCTCCGCGCGAGGTTCTCGTCGATCAGCCGGATCCCGGCAGGCGTGATGCTGATGACCTGCTTGCGCCGGTCATGTTCGTCCGCGGCCCGCAGGATCAGCCCCTTCTCGTCGAGCTTCTGCAGGATGCGCGTCAGGCTCGGCAGCAACAGGCAGGCCTGTTCGGCGATCCGCGTCGGGTCGAGCGGCCCACCCTCGTGCAACACGCGAAGCACGCGCCATTGCTGTTCTGTCACGTCCACATCCGACAACATGGCGCGGAACGGACCCATCACCTTTTCCCGCGCGCGCAACAGCGCAATGGGCAGGGAACGCGCGGTGGAAGGCAAGCTGGATACAACTGTCATGGCCGGATATTGCCGCGAGACAACATGTTAAGCAATGGGATCGGCGCAAATCGCTTGACCCGGTCCGGAATTTTATATAACATGTTAATTAGTTGAGAGGGAATAGCGATGCCGCACATCCTGCTGGATTACTCATCCAACATGGAAGACCGCACCGACATCGTGGCGCTGTGCGACGTTCTGCGCCGCGCCGCGATCGACACGGGCGTCTTTCCCATGGCCGGAATCCGGGTGCGCGCGCTCCGCGTCGATCATGTCTCGATCGCCGACGGCAACCCGGCGCACGGCTATGTCGACATCTCGGTCCGTCTGCGCGCGGGTCGCGATCTGCCCACCCGTCAGGCCGCCGCGCAGGCGATCTTCGCCGCGGCCGAGGCGCATCTCGCCCCGGCCATGGCCGGCCATTCCATCGCGCTCTCGCTCGAGATGCGCGACATCGACGCGGATCTCTCGCCCAAGGCGGGCACGATCCGCGACCATCTGGCAAAGGAGGACCGGGATGTCTGATCTGGAAGTCAATCTCGCCCGGCTGACCCCGATCCTGACCCGGCTGGGTGAAACGGGCATCATGAACCATATCGGCGGCACCTCGCGGCCCGCCCGGTCGGGGCAGGTGTTCGAGACCCGCTCGCCCGTCGATGAAACCCTGATCGCAAGGGTGGCGCGCGGCGACGCCGCAGATGTGGACGACGCGGCACAGGCGGCGCACAACGCCTTCCCGACATGGCGCGACATGGAGGGTGACGCGCGCAAGAAACTCCTGCACCGCATCGCCGACGCCATCGTGGCGCGCGCGGACGACATCGCGGTGGCGGAAAGCTGGGACACCGGCCAGCCGATCCGCTTCATGGCCAAGGCGGCCTTGCGCGGGGCCGAGAACTTCCGCTTTTTCGCCGACCGCGCGCCCGGCGCGCGCGACGGGCAGATGCTGCCCTCGCCCACGCTGATGAACGTCACGACCCGCGTTCCCATCGGCCCCGTGGGAGTCATCACGCCGTGGAACACGCCCTTCATGCTGTCCACCTGGAAGATCGCGCCGGCGCTGGCCGCCGGTTGCACGGTCGTGCACAAACCGGCCGAGTTCTCGCCCGTCACGGCCAAGCTGCTTCTGGAAATCGCCGAAGAGGCGGGTCTGCCCCCCGGCGTCTGGAACATCGTGAACGGGATGGGCGAGGAAGCGGGCCGCGCCGTCACGGAACACAAGCTGATCCGCGCCATCGCCTTCGTAGGCGAATCGAAGACCGGAAGCGCGATCATGGCGCAGGGCGCGCCCACGCTGAAACGGGTGCATTTCGAACTGGGCGGCAAGAACCCGGTGATCGTCTTCGACGACGCTGACCTCGACCGCGCGCTCGATGCCGCGATCTTCATGATCTATTCGTTGAACGGCGAACGCTGCACGTCCTCGTCGCGCCTGCTGGTGCAGGACAGCATCGCCGACGGGTTTCTGGCCAAACTTCGCGACCGCGTGGCCCGCATCCGCGTCGGCCACCCGCTCGACCCCGCGATGGAAGTCGGCCCGCTGATCCATGGGACGCACTTGAAGAAGGTTGCCAGCTATTTCGACATCGCCAAGGCCGACGGCGCGACCATCAGCGCGGGCGGCACGGTTCTGGAAGGCCCCGGCCACTTCGTGGCCCCGACCCTGTTCGAGAATGCCACCAACGACATGCGAATCGCGCAGGAGGAAATCTTCGGCCCCGTCCTCACCGCCATCCGCTTCGGCACGGAAGACGAAGCGCTGCAAATCGCCAACGACATTCCCTATGGCCTGACCGCCTATGTCTGGACCAACGACCTCACCCGCGCACTGCGCGTGACGGATCGTCTGGAAGCGGGCATGATGTGGGTGAACAGCGAAAACGTCCGCCACCTGCCCACGCCCTTCGGCGGCGTCAAGGCCAGCGGCATCGGACGTGACGGGGGCGACTGGTCCTTCGACTTCTACATGGAGCAAAAACACATCGGCTTCGCAACCGGCGCGCACAAGATCCCGAAACTCGGCGCCTGATCTTCCTCTCGCCCCAAATATCCCGGGGAGCGCGAGGGGTGGAACCCCTCGCATCCGAACCCCAGACAGGAGCGCAAAAAGATGCCCGTCCCCGCCCCGAACCTCTATCCGCCCTTCAACATCCTGCGGCTCAGCCACGTGGATTACGGCGTGACCGACCTCACCGCCTCGCGCGCCTTCTATGCCGACACGCTGGGCCTGCAGATCACGCACGAAGACGACAGCCGCATCACCTTCCGCGCGATGGAGGAACGCGGCCATCACTGCCTGTCGGTGGTGAAGTCGGACAGGGCGGAAGTCTACGCTCTGGCCTTCAAGCTGTTCGACGAACCCGATCTCGATCGCGCGCATGACTATTTCCGGTCGCGCGGCCTTCCCGTCGAATGGGTGACCCGGCCCCACATGGACCGTGTGCTCCGCACCCGCGACCCCTGGGGCATCCCGCTCGAATTCTATGTGAAGATGGACCGCCTGCCGACGATCCATCAGCACTACAAGCTCTACAAAGGGGTCAAGCCGCTCCGCATCGACCACTTCAACATGTTCTCGGCGGATGTCGATGCGTCCGTCGCCTTCTACAACGACATCGGCTTCCGCGTGACCGAATACACCGAAGATGACGCGAGCGGCAAAGTCTGGGCCGCCTGGATGCACCGCAAGGGCGGCGTGCATGACGTGGCCTTCACCAACGGGCTCGGCCCCCGCCTGCACCACACCGCTTTCTGGGTGCCCAATCCGCTCAACATCATCGACCTGCTCGACCTGATGGCGACCACCGGCTACGTCTCCAACATCGAACGCGGGCCGGGGCGGCATGGCATTTCCAACGCCTTCTTCCTCTATGTCCGCGACCCCGATGGCCACCGGATCGAAATCTACTGCTCCGACTACCAGACCTGCGACCCCGATCTCGAACCGATCCGCTGGAGCCTGACCGACCCCCAGCGCCAGACCCTCTGGGGCGCGCCCGCGCCGCGCAGCTGGTTCGAGGAAGGCAGCCTGTTTGCAGGCGTCGAACCGGTGCAATCCGCACTCAAGGCACAACCCATCATCGCGCCATGACGAACCGCGCGCCATTCCCCTCTCCCCTCGGCGGAGAGGGTCAGGGTGAGGGGGCGGCACCGCCGAAAGGACAGACATGAACTGGGACGAATTCGCCCATTGGGGCAAGCACATCGCAGATTGGGCGGCCGACTATCACACGACACTGCGCGACCGGCCCGTCCGCGCCCAGACGGCCCCCGGTGCCATCGCCGCGCAACTGCCCCCCGCCCCGCCCGAAACCCCCGAGGCGATGGACGCCATCATGGCGGATTTCGAACGCATCGTGATGCCCGGCATGACCCATTGGCAGCATCCGCGCTTCTTCGCCTATTTCCCGGCCAATGCCGCTCCGCCGTCCATGCTGGCCGAGATGCTGGTCACGACCATCGCCGCGCAATGCATGCTCTGGCAGACCTCGCCCGCCGCGACGGAAGTCGAAGGCGCGATGATCGACTGGCTGCGGCAGGCGCTGGGTTTGCCCGAAGGCGTCTCCGGCGTGATCCAGGACAGCGCCTCGTCGGCCACGCTCTCGGCCGTCCTGACCATGCGCGAACGCGCAACCCAGTGGCGCGGCAACCGCGAGGGGCTGTCAGGGATGGGCCGCCTGCGCATCTATTGCTCGGACCAGGTGCATTCCTCGATCGACCGGGCGTGCTGGGTGGCGGGGATCGGGCAAGAGAACCTCGTCAAGATCGGCACGGTGCCGGGTGGCAACTACGCCTTGGACACCGACGCATTGCGAAAGCGCATCGCGGAAGACCGCGCGGCGGGCCATGTTCCCGCCGGGATCATCGCGATCACCGGCGGCACCGGCATCGGCGCGTCGGATGTTCTGGCGGAGGTTCTCGAGGTGGCCCGGGCCGAAAACCTCTATACCCATCTTGATGCCGCATGGGCCGGATCGGCGATGATCTGCCCCGAATACCGCGAGGCCTTCTGGCAGGGTGTTGAAGGCTTCGACAGCATCGTCTTCAACCCGCACAAATGGCTGGGCGCGCAGTTCGACTGTTCGGTGCAGTTCCTGAAGGACCCCACGCAACAGCTGAACACGCTGAAGATCGAACCGGAATACCTCAAGACCAGCGGCGACGCGGTGACCAACTATTCCGAATGGACGATTCCCTTGGGCCGCCGGTTCCGCGCGCTGAAACTGTGGTTCCTGATCCGCGCCTACGGGCTGGACGGCCTGCGCACGCGCATCCGCAACCATGTCGCCTGGGCGGGCGAGGTCTGCGAGGCGATCCGCGCGCTGGAGGGATTCGAGATCGTGACCGACCCGATCCTTAGCATCTTCAGCTTCTGCGCCCCGGGCGACGACGCGCGCCAGCAGCGGCTGGTCGATGCCGTCAACGCCGACGGTCGCATCTACATCACCCAAGGCATGCATCAGGGCCGCAAGATGATCCGCTTTCAGGTCGGGCAGTTCGACTGCACCCGCGACGACGTCATGCTGGCGGCCGAGGTCATCCGCGACATCGAAAGGACCCTGCCATGACCGCCCGTTTCGCGACCGTGACCGCCGGGGGCGAGACGCTCTTCGGCATGATCACCGATGGCGGCTTCACCGCCCTGTCGCCGCTCTTCCCTCACTGGCGAAGCTTGCGCGACGTGATCGCGGCGCATGGTCTGTTCGACCTCGCCAAGGCGGCGGAAACCATGGCGCCGACCCATCTGCCGGGGCACTTCACCTACCAGATCCCCGTCCCCGACCCCGAAAAGATCATCTGCGTCGGCGTCAACTTTCCCGACCGCAACGCCGAGTACAAGGACGGGCAAGAGGCCCCGCCGAACCCGTCGCTGTTCATCCGCTTCCCGCGCAGTTTCACCGGCCATGACCGGCCGCTGATCCGGCCGAAAGCCAGCCATCAGCTCGATTACGAAGGAGAGATCGCGGTGGTGATCGGCAAGGGCGGGCGGCATATCGCCGAGGCCGAGGCCCTCTCGCACATCGCGGCGCTGACGCTGACCAACGAAGGCACTTTGCGCGACTGGGTGCGGCACGCGAAGTTCAACGTCACGCAAGGCAAGAACTTCGACCAAAGCGGCGCGATGGGTCCGTGGCTCGTGCCCTTCACCCATCCCGCGCAGATCACCGATGTGCGGCTGACCACGCGCGTCAACGGCGAGGTGCGGCAGGACGATCGCACGTCGCGCATGATCTTCCCCGTGGCGAAACAGATCGCCTATATCTCGACCTTCACGACGCTGGTGCCGGGCGACATCATCGTCACCGGCACGCCCACGGGGGCGGGCGCGCGGTTCGATCCGCCGCGATACCTCGCGCCCGGCGATGTGGTCGAGGTGGAGGCCGAAGGGATCGGGACCTTGCGCAACACGGTGGAAGACGAATGACCCCAGAGGAGATTGCACAAGCCGCTGAAAGCCTTGTCCGGGCCGAGGTGACGGGCCAGCAGACCGGCCTTCTGTCACTGCGGTTCCCGGGCATGACGCTGGATCAGGCTTACGCCGTTCAGGCCGCGTTCGTGGCGGCGAAGATGGCGCAGGGGCGGCACAGGATCGGCTGGAAGATCGGCCTGACCAGCCGCGCCATGCAGGACGCGCTGAAGATCGACACGCCCGACAGCGGCGTGCTGCTTGACGACATGGCGTTCGACAGCGGCGCGACCATCCCCAAGGGCCGCTTCATCCAGCCGCGCGTCGAGGCCGAGATCGCCTTCGTCATGAAAGCGCCCCTGTCGGGCGACGCCACCCGCGAAGAAATCATCGCCGCGACGGATTACGTGACACCCTCGCTCGAAATCCTCGACACGCGCATCCTGCGGGCCGATCCTGCGACGGGCAAAGCCCGCATCATCGTCGACACGATCAGCGACAATGCCGCCAATGCGGGCGTTGTCCTTGGGCCTGAGCGGCATGCGCCCAACGCCCACGACCTGCGCTGGGTGGGCGCCATCGTCACCCGCAATGGCGTGGTGGAAGAAACCGGCCTTGGCGCGGGCGTGCTGAACGATCCGGTGACGTCGGTGCAATGGCTGGCGCGGCGCATGCAGGCCTATGGTCAAAGCATCGCGGCTGGCGATATCGTCCTGTCGGGGTCGTTCATCCGGCCCGTGGAATGCCCGCCCGGGACAGAGATCGAGGCCGATTTCGGCCCCTTCGGCCATGTCTCCCTAGCCTTTGAATGAGGATCAGAATGCCCGCACCGACCAACCGTTTCAAAGCGCGCCTGAAGGCGGGCGACCACCTCATCGGCTGCTGGATGAGCTTTGCCGAAGGCATCACCGCCGAAATCATGGGCACCGCCGGGTTCGACTGGCTGGTGATCGACGGGGAACATTCGCCCAACGACCTGCGGTCGATCCGCGACCAGTTGGTCGCGCTTGCGGCGTCGGACGCGGAACCCGTGGTGCGCGTACCCATCGGCGAGACCTGGATGATCAAGCAGGTGCTCGATCTCGGCGCCCAGACAGTGCTGGTGCCCATGGTCGAAACGAAGGACCAGGCCGAGGCACTGGTGCGCGCCTGCCGCTATCCGCCCTTCGGCACGCGGGGCGTGGGCGCGGCGGCGGCACGCGCGACGCGGTTCGGCGCGATCTCCGATTACGTCACCACCGCCGACGACCAGACCTGTCTTCTGGTGCAGGTGGAAAGCCGCGCAGGCATCGCCGCGCTTGACGATATCCTGTCGGTGGACGGCGTCGACGGCGTCTTCATCGGGCCTGCGGACCTGTCCACCGACATGGGGTTCCAGGGCAAGTCCACCGCGCCAGAGGTGCAGGAGGTGATCCGCGGCGCCATCGCGCGCATCGCCGCTGCCGGAAAGGCCCCCGGTATCCTCGGCACCGAAGACACGGTGACCGAAGGCTATCGCGATATGGGGGCGCAGTTCCTCGCCGTGGGCATCGATGTGCTGTGGCTCGCCCGCGCGGCGCGCGCGGCGGCGGCGAAGTGGAAGGCCTAGCCGTTCTCGCGCAGCACGACACCTGCCAGATAGAGCGACCCGCAGATCAGGATGCGCGCATCGGGGTGCCGCGCGGCGATGTCCTGCACCGCTGACAAGGGGCTGTCGGCGACACGCGCCTCAAGCCCGACCGATGCGGCGATGGCGGCGGTGTCTTCGGCGGGGATCGTGTTCTTCTCGCCGGGGATCGACACGGCGCTCAGGCTTGCCGCGAGACCGGCCAGCGGCCGCAGATAGCCACGGATATCCTTGGTGTTCAGCATGCCGCAGACCAGATGCACGGGCCGGCCGGGCATCTTGCGCAGCAGGTCGCCCAGCGCCTCGCCCGCCGAAGGGTTGTGCCCGCCGTCCAGCCAGAGCTCGGCCCCCTGCGCCGCCGCGACCAGCGGCCCGGTCTTCAGGCGCTGCATCCGGGCGGGCCATTCGGCGCGGGTGACGGCGGCCTCGCAGACGTACTCCCCGAAGCCCAGGTGCCGCAGCGCCGCCAGCGCCGCGCCCGCGTTCTGCATCTGGTGCGCGCCCAGCAGATTGGGCAGGGGCAGGTCCAGAAGCCCGCTTTCGTCCTGAAAAACCAGACGCCCGCGTTCTTCCCAGACATGCCAGTGCTGACCATGCGCGATCACCGGCGCGCCCAACGACGCGGCCTTCGCCTCGATCACCGCAAGCCCGTCTTCATGCTGCGGGCCGACCACGCACGGCACGCCGCGCTTGATGATCCCGGCCTTTTCGCCCGCGATCTTCCCGATGGTGTCGCCAAGGAAGGCTTCGTGATCCATCGACACCGGCGTGATGATGGTCAGCGCCGGGCGCGCGATGACGTTCGTGGCGTCAAGCCGCCCGCCAAGACCGACTTCCAGCAGGACGTAATCCGCAGGCACCCGCGAAAAGGCAAGGATCGCGGCGCAGGTCGTGATCTCGAAATAGGTGATCGTCTCGCCGTTGTTGGCGGCATAGCATTCGTCGAGCACCTCGGTCAGGTGTGCTTCCGTGATCAGGTCGCCTGCCAGCCGGATACGTTCGTGAAACCGTGCGAGGTGGGGCGAGGTATAGACGTGGACGCGCTTGCCCGCGCCTTCGAGGCCCGCGCGCAGCATGGCAACCGTCGATCCCTTGCCGTTGGTGCCCGCGACATGGATCACCGGCGGCAGCGCGTCCTGCGGATTGCCGAGCGCGGCCAAGAGCCGCCAGACACGGTCCAGCGTCAGGTCGATGATCTTGGGGTGAAGCGACATCATCCGTTCGAGGATGACGTCCGATGACGGCGCGGTCATGCCTTGGGCCGGGCGGGTTGGGTCTCGGCCGCAGGGGCCTCGGGCGCTTGCGGCTCGGCGGGCGGCGGGGCGGGCAGTTCGCCTTTCACCGCGGGGCTCAGCCCCAGAAGCATCCGCGTGATCGAGATCAGCTCGTCGCGCATCTGCGTGCGTTTCGTGACCCGGTCGAGCATACCGTGATCGAGCAGGTATTCCGCGCGCTGGAACCCTTCGGGCAGCTTCTCGCGGATCGTCTGTTCGATCACGCGGGGGCCCGCAAAGCAGATCAGCGCATTGGGTTCCGCGATCTGCACATCGCCCAACATCGCATAGGACGCGGTCACGCCGCCCGTGGTGGGATGGGTCAGCACGACGATATAGGGAAGCCCGGCTTCCTTCACCATCTCGACCGCGACGGTGGTGCGCGGCATCTGCATCAGGCTCAGAATGCCTTCCTGCATCCGCGCCCCGCCTGCCGCGGAAAACAGGATGAGCGGGCGCTTGAGCTTCACCGCCTCCTGCGCGGCGGCGATGATGGCGTTGCCGACATACATCCCCATCGACCCGCCCATGAACGAGAAATCCTGCGCCGCGGCGACGATGGGCGTGCGCCCGATCTCTCCGGTGGCGACCAGCATCGCCTCCTTCTCGCCCGTCGATTTCTGGGCGGCCTTCATGCGTTCGGGGTATTTCTTCTGGTCGCGGAACTGGAGCGGATCGGCCTTGGGTTCAGGCACCTTCACCTCGGTGAAGATGCCGCCGTCGAACAGGGCCGCGAAGCGCGCGCGCGGCGTGATCGCCATGTGATGTCCGCAGGCGGTGCAGACGTTCAGGTTGTCGGCCAGTTCGCGGTGAAACAGCATCGTGCCGCATTCATCGCATTTCTGCCAAAGGTTCTCTGGCGTCTCGCGGCGCGAGAAGATCGAGTTGATCCGCGGCCGGACATAGTTGGTGATCCAGTTCATCGCCACATTCCTGCAGGCTCGGGTTAGGGGTCAGATACGCGCGGGGGGCCGGAAATGCAATCAGGCCCGGATCGCGATGCGCGCGACAAGCCACATCAGGATCATGGTCACGAAGTCGATCGGCATGATCGTGACCAGCGCGTCGCGCGTCGCGATGTCGACATCAATGGTGTAAAGCGACAGCCCGTCCAGCATGTCAGGCAATGACACGATCAGAAGCGACGAGACGTTGTTGGCGAAGTGCACCGCGATGGCAGGGCCAAGGTTGCCCGCCCGCGCCGTCAGATCGGCCATCAGCACCCCGAACAATCCCGCCCAGACCACGATGTAGACCGCGTTGTCGCCCGCCTCGACCGGCAGGTAGTGGCCCACGGCGAACAGGGCCGACGGCACCAGCATCCAGACGAAGGGCGACGAGAACCGCGCCGCAAGCTGCTGCTGGAGATAGCCGCGGAAGACGATCTCCTCGGCGCTGGTCTGGATCAGCACGGCAATCAGCGACAAGGGCAGCAGCATGAGCCACGGACCGGGGGCGAGGTTCGGTTCCAGCGGCGCGCCCGTATCGTAGGGCACAAGGACCCAAAGAACGACCAGAAGAAGCGCAAGCCCCTTCGCCGTGGCCAGAAAATCCCGGATCAGCGCGCGCTGCGGGCCAAGGACGCTGCCCAGACTGCGCCGGTGCAGCAGGCGCACCGCGGCCGCCGTCGCCACCGTCAGGACGATGAACCCGCCCAGCAGGATCAGAAGCGCGGCAGGCGTCCCGCCCACCGCGCCGTCCTGTTCGAGGGATGCGGCAAGACCCGGCGCCACCACCTGCAGGGCCGCGTTCATGAGCCCGCCCAGAAAGAACGACAGCCCGACGATCAGGACAACGCCCACCGGAAGTCGCCAGAGTTCCGGCCGCCCCCGCGCCGGGCCGACAAGGATTTCATGCGCGCTGTAGGGCGGGCGCGACATCCTAACGCTCCAGCGCCTCGAGCGACCCGTCCGATGACACGTCCGCCCCAAGTCGGGCGTTGCGCAGCAGGGCCGCCACCCCGTTCAGGTGCCCCGCCACCGTCTGCAGAAGGCCCAGCGCGACGGATGGGTCGTTTTCCACGACGGCAAGGTATTCCTCGGCCCCGATGCGCAGCCATTTCGTGTCGGTCACGGAAATCAGGTTCAGCTGGCGCGCCTCGCGCAGGATGATCGACAGGTCACCGATCACACGGCCGGGGCCGATGCTGGCAATGGGGCGCGACCCCAGCCCCTTTTCCGGCCAGTGCATCTCGGCCTGCCCGTCAAGGCAGAGATAGGCGGCATCCGCCTTCTCGCCGGCACGGAAGATCACCTCGCCCGCCCGCGCGTCGAACCATTGCGCGCTGAAGGCCAGCAGGCGCTGGTTGCGCGCATCCAGATTGCCGAACAGCGCGGTCTGGGCGATCAGCCGCTGCTTGCGGCGCAGATCGTCGCCACCTGCCGTACCGGCATCGTCATGGCCGTCACGCACGCCGTCGATGCGGCCATTGCGGATTTCTATGTACAGATCGTAACGCGCGGGGTGGGCGAAACTGTCTTCCATGAAGATCATCGTCGTCTTGGGCAGCAGGTTGCGCAGCTTGTCCCGCGTGCGCGACCGGCTGTCGCTGTCATGGCTGGCCAGCGCCTTGTCGAGGATCAGGATATCGGGCCGCTTGATCCCCGCGCGGCTGAAGGCGGCGCGTTCGTGCAGCACCGCGGGCAGGTTCGCCCCGCCCAGACCCGTCGGCATGTCGTAGATGATCTCCGCCATCAGGCGGCGCAGACCCGCTTCCTCGAATGCCTTGGCGACAAGGCCCTCGATCTCTTCGGCACGCGAGCCCGCCATCATCGACACTTTCCCGAACAGCGCGTTTTCAAGCGCGCTGAGCCTTGGCAGATAGGCGTCTTCGTCCACCGCCACGAACTGATCGCCCATCAGCCTGCGCAGGAGCGGGGCCTTGTCGCGGCGGATCTGGAGGATCTTCTTCTTGTATTCCTCGGGAAACGCCGGGCCGATCTGTTCGGCGCTCAGCAGGAAAGGCACGGTCAGCAGCAACGCGCGGTCGGCGTCGGGCACGCGGGCGCGGGCGCCGACCTCCATCGCCTCGGCGATCTGGGTCAGGCGCCGATAGGTCTCCTCGGCGATGCCAAGGCGACGGAACAGGGGATGGTCGGTGCCGTCGCGCCCGAAGGTCTTGCGCAGGGTCTGGATCACGGCGATTGCGATGGTCTGCGCATCGTCGGCCAGCTTGTTTTCGGCAAGGATCGTCAGGAACCGGCCCTCGGCGGCCAGCCCTTCCTGGGAAATCTCGCGCAGCGGCGTGGCGTATAGCAGGTTGCCCCCCAGCGGGATGCCCGGGTTGAACTGGTCGGGCGCAAAGCGATGAACGAGCTGGTCAAGCCCCGCCTCGCGCAGCCGTTCCCGGACCAGCGGACGCAACCCGACGATCCGTCGGGCGAGGACCTGATGCTTGGCCGGATCGAACTGCGACCTGAGCGTGCGGCGGAACATCATTTCGTCTATGCCCATCGCTTCGACCAGCGTGAACCACCAGTCGCGGATGTCCTCGCCGTCGGTCAGCCCGGCCAATCCGGGATCGACCCAGTCGGCGTCCAGCGGATCGGTGCTGTTGCCGGACAGCTGCGACTCGAGCCGGCGGCGGTTGCGGCGGCGCGAGGTGGCACCCCCGGCCATCGGCTTGATCCGGAGCGGCATGAGAAGGTTGTCGCCCAGCGTGCCCTCGAACAGATAGGGGCGCGAATGGGCATGCCCGATCCGCGCCGACAGGACCATCTGGTGCAGGCCCATCAGGTCATGGCCCGCAATAGTCACCGACCCGCGCGACGGGATCACTTCGCGGGTCAGAAGCTCGGCGAAGGCGGCGCGTTCGGCATCGCTGCGGCTCTGGATCGCGACGCGGGCGCCGGGCGGTATGTCAAGCGTGATGTCCTCAAGCACGGTGTTGCCGTCGGCATCGCGCACCGTGACGTCCTTGATCGAGATCGTGCCGCGCAGATGCGGGATGTCTGCGGGTTCGCCCTCGAACAGCTTTTCGTCCAGCGTGCCCTTGGGATCGAAGCGTTCCGTCACCGTCTGCCAGCGCAGCGACATGTCCTGGACCTGGTTGTAGTAATCCAGAAGCTCTTTCCAGGGGCTAGCGATATCCTTGTAGGCGGCGATCGCCGCGACCAGCGCACCCACGGTGATTTCGCCCCGGATGGCGAGATACCCGCCCACGAGATAGAAGAAGAACGGCGTCAGCTGCGTGATGAAGTTGTTGAGGAACTTCATGAAGAACTTTTTCTGGTAGATCTTGAAGCGGATCTCGAACAGGCGGCCCAGACGTTCGGAAATCTCGGACAGGCGATAGCGCCAGCCGCCATTCACCCGCAGATCACTGATGCCGGCCGCACTTTCCCCGATCTCGGAAGCGAGGTGGCGCACCTCGATGATGCGCTTCTTGTTCAGCTGGTTTATCTGGCGCTGCAGCATCGGGATCAGCCAGGCCTGCAGCGGGATGAGCGCGACAGCCGCCAGCCCGAACCAGACCGACTGCATGAACAGGAACGTCAGGATCGTCAGCATCTGACCCGCAAGGAACACGGGCTGAGCGACCGCATCGCCCATCAACCCGCCCATCGGTTCGGCCTCGGACGTGACCATGGCGACCAGTTCGCCCTGGCTCGTCGACCGGAAATAGGGCCGCGGAAAGCGCAGCATGCGGCTGATCAGCTGATAGCGGAACCGCCGGAGCATCCGTTCGGACAGAACGCCCTTCATCGTGTTCAGGCGCATCTTCATCAGCCCGCTCACCAGCACCGCGGCCAGAAAGGCAAGGCAGAGGATCAGGAGGTATTCCACCTGCGTGAAGCTGAAATCCCACAGATCAATCTGCGCGCTTTCGGCACCGATGGCGTCGTTGATGATCCGCTTGGGCAGTTCGAGCGAGGCGTAAAGGAACGGAAACGTCGCCAGCGTCACTGCCAGAAGAACGAATTGCTGACGTTTGGAGTACTTCCAGATGAACGAAAAAAGGGTGTTTTCCATGCGTTTTCAGCCGCAAAGGCCCACCGCGACAGGCGGGAGCCGGTCCCGGAACGGTAGGCATGCGATCCACCGATTACAAGGCGGGCAGGCCTGCACGGCGACTGTTCGCCCCTGCACGCGGCACCGAACGGCCTTGTGTGGCGAAGGACGCAACGCTATTTCGAAAGTCGCCAGGTGAGGAGAGACCACGCATGCTGACACCGAAATTCGACAAGTCGAAACTGCCCAGCCGCCACGTGACCGAAGGGCCCGAACGCGCGCCGCACCGGTCCTATTACTATGCGATGGGCATGACCGAGGCCGAGATTCATCAGCCGCTGATCGGCGTCGCCACCTGCTGGAACGAAGCCGCGCCCTGCAACATCTCGCTGAACCGCCAGGCGCAGGCCGTCAAGCGCGGCGTGAAGGAAGCGCATGGCACGCCGCGCGAATTCACCACGATCACCGTCACAGACGGCATCGCCATGGGTCACGAAGGCATGCGGTCGTCGCTGCCCTCGCGCGAGGCGATCGCCGATACGGTCGAACTGACGATGCGCGGTCATTGCTATGACGCGATCGTCGGCCTTGCGGGCTGCGACAAGTCGCTGCCGGGCATGATGATGGCAATGGTGCGTCTGAACATTCCGTCGGTCTTCATCTATGGCGGGTCGATCCTGCCGGGCCGCGCGCCCAAGGTGGCCGAGGTGCCGGAAGAATACCTCAACCGCGACCTGACCGTGCAGGACATGTTCGAAGCCGTCGGCCGCCATCAGGCGGGCGGGCTGTCGGACAAGGCGCTTGACGTGCTGGAACGCATCGCCTGCCCGAGCGCGGGCGCCTGCGGCGGCCAGTTCACCGCCAACACCATGGCCTGCGTGTCCGAAGCGATCGGCCTTGCGCTGATGAACTCCTCGGGCGCGCCCGCCCCTTACGAGAGCCGCGACCAGTATGGCGAGGCTTCGGGCCGCGCGGTCATGGCGCTGATCGAACAGAACATCCGCGCGCGCGACATCGTCACGCTGAAATCGCTGCAGAACGCCGCGCGGGTCGTGGCCTGCACCGGCGGGTCGACCAATGCGGGCCTGCACCTGCCGGCCATCGCGCATGAAGCGGGGATCGAGTTCTTCCTTGACGATGTCTGCGAGATCTTCCGGGACACGCCCTATTTCGTGAACCTCAAGCCCGGCGGCGATTATGTGGCCAAGGACCTCTACGAGGCGGGCGGCGTGCCGGTCGTGATGAAGGAACTGCGCAAGGCGGGCCTGATCCACGAAGACTGCATCACCGCCTCGGGCCGCACCATCGGCGAAGAGCTCGACCTCATCGACCGCGACGCCGATGGCCGCGTGATCTATCCGATCGAGAACCCGATCACCAAGACCGGTGGCGTCGTGGGCCTGAAGGGCAACCTTGCCCCCGAAGGCGCTATCGTGAAGGTGGCGGGCATCGCCGCCGCCGATCAGGTCTTCACCGGCCCCGCACGCGTCTTCGAATGCGAACAGGACGCCTTCGACGCGGTCCAGAAGCGCGAATACAAGGAAGGCGAAGTCATCGTCATCCGCAACGAAGGCCCCGCCGGCGGCCCCGGCATGCGCGAGATGCTGGCGACCACCGCCGCCCTGTCCGGTCAGGGCATGGGCAAGAAGGTCGCGCTGATCACCGACGGGCGCTTCTCGGGCGCGACACGCGGCTTCTGCGTGGGCCATGTCGGGCCTGAGGCGGCGTATTGCGGACCCATTGCACTGGTGCGTGACGGCGACATGATCACGATCGACGCGATCAAGGGCGAACTTTCGGTCGCGCTGTCGGACGACGAACTCGCCGCGCGCAAGGCTGACTGGAAAGGCCCGCGCCCGACGATCTATTCCAGCGGCGCGATCTGGAAATACGCCCAGACGGTGGGCGCGACCTACAAGGGCGCGGTCACCCATCCCGGCGGCAAGGCCGAGTCGCATGAATACATGGACCTGTAAGGGCACAGCCCTTGCAGGCCTGACCGCCCTGTCCCTGTCCGGATGCGACCCGGGGGCAGGGTTCGGTGCGGGGGCGTCTTCGGGCACCCCCCCGCTGGGTGAGGCGCCGCTGTCGGGCGGCGCCGTACGCGTGGTGATGCCGTTTGGCTATTGCATCGACCCCCGCAGCCTGCGCGAAGATTTCGCGCTGGCTGCCCGCTGTGACACGCTGGGGGGTCAGGGGCCCTATGGCGGTCTGGCACTGGCGCTGATCACGATCACGGCGACGCCGCTGCCACAGGGCGGCCCGCGGCCCGACATGGCAAGCCTCAAGGCCGGTCTGAACGGGGCGCAGATTCTACACGAAGCGATGTCCGGCACCCAGCCGCTGATCCTGGCCCGGGACGGCACGCCGCCCTCGCCCGGCCTGTCGGCGACCCGCTGGAAATCGGTCTTCACGGCAGGGGGGCAGGTGGTGGCGCTGTCGCTCTATGCCCCGGAAGACAGCCCTGCCCTGCGCGGCGAGGGGGCGGCACTTCTGCGCGATCTGGCGTCCGGCACGCGGCTGGCGACGCCCGCCCCTGTATCCGGCGGGTAACGCCGCGGCCCTTCGCGTGATTTTCTAGGTTTATCAAACGGAAACGATTTGGCTAGATTGTTGCTGAATCAGAAAGTGCGGGTGATCGGTCAATGGTGTTCCAGTTAGGCGGTATGATCGACCGAATCCTGCATGGGCGCATGCTGCGTCAATGGCGTCTCGCGGCACGCGATTCGACGCGACAGGACCTTGTGACGCTGCGCCGCCACCGCTATCGCGCGCGCCAGTTGCGCGGCTTCCTGAACGAAGTGATCTTCGCCGCCGACGAACGGCTGGCCCTTCCGGTGATCGGGTCGAACGCCTTTCCCCGCTCCTTCGGCACCGACTGGGGCTGGCGCCCCGAGGCGTGGCGCGGACCCATCGCCGCCAAGGGCATGTCGTCGGTCGACACGAAGTCGATGCTGGGCAGCGAGGTGACGCTGTTCCACGACTGCGCGCGGTCGGAACTGACGCTGCGCCAGCTTCGCAACACGCGCGAGGCCGATCTGGCCCCTTACGGCCTGCGCATGGACGTCTTCCGCTTCGACGGCAGTTTCCTGTCGCTGGTGGTCGATCTGCCCAAGGCCGCGATCACCGGGCTGACGAAGGATCACCTGATCCGCATGGACACCATCGTCGAGATGGAAAAACCCATCGAGATCTTCGCCCGCCTGAACATCCGGCACGGGCCCAACACCGAACAGATCGTGCGCGAACTGCCTCTGGCCGAGGAAAAGGTGATGGTCGAATTCGACCTGGCCTATTCCGGGATCAACGAAAAGCGCATCGAGAAGGCATGGATGGACCTGATCTTCGAAGGGCCCGAGATGAACCAGGTCACCTTGCGCGACCTGACCTTCTCGCGCCGGATGCGGGCGGCGATCTGATGACCCAAGAGGCGAGTATGTTCGAACTGACCAAGACCCGGCTGTCGGAAGGCATCTGGGAAGGCATTCTGACCCGGAGCGAAGGCTCGGCCGACCCGAGGCTGACCGTGCGCCACATGGACCGCGCGGTGACGGGCCTGGAACTGTCACCCGAAGATGCCAAGGGGCGCTGGCGCGTGCGTCTGCCCATCCCGCGCGAGGCCATCGCCGACGGCGTGCAGACGCTGGTCATCAGCGACGGCGACACCGTTCTGGCCGACATCACCCTGATCGCGGGCGAAGCTTTGGCCGACGACATCCGCGCCGAGGTCGAATTGCTGCGGGCCGAGCTCGACATGCTCAAGCGCGCGTTCCGGCGGCATTGTCTCGAAACGATGTGACGCTCAGAGCGGCGCGAAGATGATCGCGCCGCCCAGCGCCATCAGGCCTGCACGGGGCACAAGCCCGCGCACGCCGATCAGCCCGTAGGAAATCGCCGTCAGCCCCACCGCCACCCGCAGGAAGGCGACGCCCGCGCCCAGCGGGTCAGTCGCGATGCGGATCAGATCGGGGTTCGCGATCATGCCCAGCGGGATGATGTAAAGCCCCACGCCCAGCGCCATGGCCGTCAGCGCGACGCGCAGCCAGTCCTCGCGCACCATGCCGGCGGCAATGAAGACCGCGCCGCAGACCGGGGGCGTGATGGTGGACAACAGCGCGTACCAGAAGACGAAAAGATGCGCCTGCAAGGGTTCCAGCCCCAACTGGATCAGCGCGGGCCCCGCGACCGAGACGCAGATGACATAGGCCGCGGTCGTCGGCACCTCCATCCCCAGCACAAGACAGGCGAGCGCGGTCAGCAAAAGCGCGGGCCAAAGCATGCCGCCCGCCCCCGACAGGATCAGCGAGGTGATCTTCACCCCCAGCCCGGTGATCGACAGAACCCCGATGACGATCGAGGCGCAGAGGATGATCGACGCGATCAGCGCGATCTGTCGCGCGGCGGTCAGAAGCGCATGTTCGAACCGCGCCCATGTCGCCCGCAGATCGAAGCCCAGCCTGCGGTCGGTGAAGAGCAGGATCGCACCGGCAAGGATAGCCAGGCAGGCCGCGTATTGCGGCGTCACCTTCAGCCCGAACATCCCCCACAGAAGCACCGCGAAAGGCACCAGAAAGAAGGCCGAGGTGATGGCGACATCACGCCAGCCCGGCTGCGCGTCGCGGTCAAGGCCCGGCAGATCGGTGTGCCGTGCATAGGCGTTCACACCCACCCAGACGGCAAGGAAGTAAAGCGCCGCAGGCAGGATCGCCGCTGCCATGATGCCCGTGTAGGGAACGCCCGTCAGTTCCACCATGACGAAGGCCCCCGCCCCCATGAGCGGCGGCATGATCTGCCCGCCCGACGACGCCACCGCCTCGACCGCGCCGGCAAGGCGTTTGGGATACCCAAGCTTCGTCATCGCAGGCAGCGTGATGGCACCGGTCGACGCCACATTGGCCGAGGCCGACCCCGAGATCGACCCGAAGAGCGCCGAGGAAATGACCGACACCTTCGCCGCACCGCCGGTCAGCCGCCCCGCAGCCGCGGCGGCCACGTTCATGAAGCCCTGCCCCGCCTCACCCGCGTTCAGCACCGCGCCGAAGATCACGAAGATCGCGACGACACCCACCGACACGGCGGTCAAGCTGCCCCAGATGCCGCCTTCGGCGATGGTGAGCGTGCCGAGAAAGCTTTTGAGCGGTGTGCCCGAATGGCCGAACTGGCCGGGAATGTGATCGCCGAAGAAGGCATAAGCCAGCGCGAGGATCGCGACGATGGGCAAGGGCCAGCCGATGGCGCGGCGCGCGGCCTCGATCACGCAGACCAGAAGGACGACGGCGACGCCGATCTGGAACCCGTTTTCGAGAAAGCCGTATTGGTCGGACAGCCGGTCATGGCTGACCGCGATCCAGATCGACGCCGCCATGCCAAGGGCCGCGAAGACCATGCCCGACCACAATTGCCAGGGCGTGCGCGCGGCAAAGACGAAGATCCAAGGCAACACCAGCGCCATGTGCAGCGGGCGGCTGACAAGGTTGGGGACCAGCCCCCAGAAAATCAGCCCGATATGGAACGCGACCGACACCGCCGCCAGCAGCAGCCAGAGCGGTTTGAACCGGATGGGGAGATCGTCATGCAGCATGGGACGGCCATGAAAAGGGCCGGGCGCGGGTTGCGCCCGGCCTTTTGTTTCGCTCTGACGCTTACATCTGCGCGTCGTTCAGCGCGATACCCGCTTCCTTATAATAGCGGATCGCGCCGGGATGGAACTTCACGTTGATGTCGCCCATCAGGCCGGCATCCACGCCGTTCCACCAGGGCGCGGCCGCGCCCATCGTCGCCTTGCCTTCCCAGAAGGTCTTGGTCAGCTGATAGGCGGTTTCCTCGTCCATCTTGGTGGTGGTGAAGGCCCCCACAGACAGCGAGGTGGTGATGATGTCGGCGCCCTGACCCGAATAGGTGCCCGCCGGGATCACGAGGCGCGACCGCTTGGTGGCGGCGATCTGCTCTTCGTTCAGCGACAGCACCTTCACGCCCATCGACGCCGCGGCTTCGATCACGTTCGGCGCCGGGAAGGACCCGGCGGTCACGAAGCCGTCGATCTGCCCGTTCTTCAGTGCGGGCACGGCGTTCGACAGTTCCACATCGGCCAGCGTGACCTTGCCTTCGAGACCGAAGAGTTGGAGGTATTTCTCGCCTTCGGTCGCGCTGAAGGTGCCCTTGCCCAGAAGGATCGTCTTGCCTTCAAGATCGGCGAAGCTCTCGATGCCGCTGTCGGCGCGCACCACGAAGTGCATGGTCAGCGAAGGGATCGGGAACAGCGCACGGATCTCGTCGAAGGCGGGATCGCCCTTGTCGGCGAAGGGCCCGGTGGCCTTCTGTGCCGCGCCCACAAGGCCCGGCGGCGTGGTGAAGACGTAATCGGCGCCGCGCGCCCGCACTTCCATCACGTTCTGCACCGATCCCTGGCTTTCCTCGACCGTGACGATGATCGAATCGCCCGATCCGGCCTTCATCGCCTCGGCGATCTGCACGCCCATCTGGTAGTAGGACGTCTCGACCTTGGCCGACTTGTAGGTGATGCGCGTCTCGGCGATGGCGGCTGTCGCGCCCAGCGCAAGCGTGAGTGCGGCGGCAACCGCGATCTTGGTGAACTGCATTCTTTATCCTCCCGTTTTGCCCGCAAGGCGGCGGACATCGGGGTCGACTATGCGCAGCCTGAAGCCCCTTGCAACGATTATCGGCTTCCCGAAACGATGAAGCGCGCGGGTTGCCCCGCGCGCCCCCTTGCGTTGCGTGATGCAACTTTACCGGGCGGGCGCCATCGCCGACAGGCCCTTGAGGATGTCGACAGCATAGGCCAGCTGATAATCCTCTTCGCGCAGGCGTGCCGTCTCTTCCGCCTTGGCACGGTCCGCCTCGATCTGGCGGAGTTCATCCTCCGACAGACTGTCGTTGTTCAAACGGCCCCGAAGGTCGGCCTCGGACCGGCCACGATTGGTGGCGGCTTCCTCTTCTTCGGCCGGGGCGCGCCGGGGTTGTTCCACGACGATGTCGGGCGACACGCCCAGCGCCTGGATCGACCGGCCCGACGGCGTGTAATAGCGCGCCGTGGTCAGGCGCATCGCGCCGTCCGACCGCAGCGGCATGACCGTCTGCACCGATCCCTTGCCGAAGCTCTTGGTGCCCACGACGATGGCCCGGCGATGATCCTGCAGCGCACCCGCGACGATTTCGGACGCGGAAGCCGAACCGCCGTTGATCAGCACGACGATGGGCTTGCCCGCGATCAGGTCGCCCGGCGTGGCGTTGAAGCGTTCGCCGTCTTCGGGGTTGCGACCCCGGGTCGAGACGATCTCGCCCTTTTCAAGGAAGGCATCCGCCACCTGGATCGCCTGGGTCAGCAGCCCGCCGGGGTTGTTGCGCAAGTCAAGCACGACACCGTTCACGTTGTCGATCCCGCCTGCGGCTTCAATCTGGTCCTTCAGGCCCGCTTCGAGGTTCGGCGTGGTCTGATCGTTGAACGTCGTGACCCGCAGCACGACCGTTTCACCCTGAAGACGCGACCGCACTGCGGTCAGCTTGATCGTGTCGCGGATGATCGCCACGTCGAAAGGTTCGGTTTCGCCTTCGCGCACGACGGTGATGACGATTTCCGACCCGACCGGTCCGCGCATCATCTCGACCGCCTGATCGAGCGTCAGCCCCAGCACGCTTTCGCCGTTCACATGGGTGATGAAGTCGCCCGCTTCGATCCCGGCTTCGTCCGCCGGTGTCCCGTCGATGGGCGAGACGACCTTGACGAAGCCTTCCTCCTGCGTGACCTCGATGCCAAGGCCGCCGAATTCGCCGCGCGTCTGCACCCGCATCTGCGCGGTATCCTCGGGCGACAGATAGCTCGAATGCGGGTCGAGCGAGGTCAGCATGCCGTTGATCGCCGCCTCGATCAGTTCGCCTGCGTCCACTTCTTCCACGTACTGGGCGCGGATACGTTCGAAGATGTCTCCGAAAAGATCGAGCTGTTCATAAACGTTGTTGTTGCGCGCCGGTTCCTGCGCCAGCAGGGGCCCCGCGACCTGCGTGGTCGCGATCGCGCCCGAGACGATCCCGGCCAAAGCGACGATCAGAAAATTTTTCATCTATGCCTATCCATTGCTGTCGATTCGGAACCACTGGGCAGGATCGACCGGTTCGTTCCGTTCCCTTACCTCTATATAGAGCGTTTCTGTGCGGTCAGTGCCAGTGCCCTCACCGCTTGTTGACAGGATCGACCCAGTCTCGGGGTCCGAGCCGCCCATCAGACCCACAGGTGAGCCCTGCGGGATGACCTGTCCGGGCTCGCCGAACACCTCGGACAACCCCGACAGGATGAACAGCGTATCCGCCTGCGGTTCGAGGATGACGACATTGCCCAGGTCGAGAAGCGGACCCAGATACCGGATCGTCGCCGCGGCCGGGGCAGAAACCAGCGCCCGCGGCCGCGTCGCCAGAAGAATGCCGGGCCGGACGACGCCCGCGGCATCCGCCTGACCTGCGCGGCGCAGGAGAACGCCCTGCACGGGCAGCGGCACCTCGCCCTTCGGTGCGGTGGCCGCAGTCGGCGCGACCTCGCCCTCGGCGATCTCGGCCAATCCGCTCGCGAACCCTTCGAGCGTTTCGGTCGACGCGATCAGGATCGCGGTGCGCATCGGATCGGCGGTGAACCGGCGCGGCAGGTCGGTGCGGTCGGCGACAGCCTGACTCAGTTCGGCGCGGGCCGCCTGAACGCCCGCCAGACCGTCTTCAAGCGTCTTTGCCGCATCCTCCTGCAACAGGCGCAGCGTGCGCACTTCTTCCAGATCCAGGCGCAGCTTTTCCGCAGCCGCGTTCAGTCCCGGCGTCACCTGGGCCAGCATCATGCCGGACCGTGCACTGCCCAAAGGCCCGCCGGGATGCAGCATCAACACCGGCGCGGGTGCCGCGCCGATGGTGGTGAGAACGCCCAGAAGCGCCGCGATTTCGGCCTCGCTCGCCTCCAGTTGGCGCGACAGCTGCGCCTCGCGCAGGGCGGCGCGGCGCAACCCGTCGCGCATGGCGGCCAGCCCCGCCTCATAGGCCTGCACGGTTTCGGTCAGCGCGCGGACACGGTCGCGCGCGCTCTCGGCCTCCTGCAGGGACAGGGCCGCGGCCTCGATCTGGCGCGCGGCGGCGCGGGCCGCCTCGGCAGGGTCGGTCTGGGCCGCCAGAGGCAGCGCCGTGAGGCACCACAGGACGAGAGCGAGCCACCGCATCAGATCAGCAGGCTTTCGCCCGTCATTTCGGGCGGTTTGGGCAGACCCATCAGCTGCAGCACAGTGGGCGCGAGATCGGACAGCCGCCCGTCGCGCAACCGAGCGCCTTCCGGCCCGCCGACCAATGCAACCGGTACGGGGTTGAGCGTATGCGCCGTATGCGGACCCCCGGTAACGGGATCGACCATCATTTCACAATTGCCGTGATCGGCGGTGACGATCATCGCGCCGCCGGCCGCGCGCAGCGCTGGCAGAACGCGCGCCAGCCCCTGATCCACTGCCTCGCACGCGCGCATCGCGGCCTTCAGATCGCCGGTATGGCCGACCATGTCGGGATTGGCATAGTTCACCACAATCAGGTCATAGCCCCGGTCGATCGCCTCGATCAGGCGGTCTGTCACTTCGGGGGCCGACATCTCGGGTCGCAGGTCATAGGTGGCGACATCAGGCGATTTCGGCATGCAGCGGTCTTCGCCGGGAAAGGGGTCTTCCCGGCCGCCGTTCAGGAAGAAGGTGACATGGGGGTATTTCTCGGTCTCGGCCAGACGGAACTGCCGCAATCCATGCGCGGCCACCCAGGCGCCCAGCGTGTTGACGATGTCGCGCGCGGGAAAGACCGTGGTCATGAAGCTGTTGTGAAGGTCGGAATATTCGACCATGCCAAGGCAGGCGGCGAAGGCCGGACGGGCGCCGGTGTCGAAGGCGTCGAAGGCCGGATCGGCCAGCGCCGACAGGATCTCGCGCGCGCGGTCGGTACGGAAGTTCAGGCAGACAAGCCCGTCGCCGTCGCGCATTC
The DNA here is from genome assembly GCA_018401465.1 of Aestuariivita sp. GTDB lineage: Bacteria > Pseudomonadota > Alphaproteobacteria > Rhodobacterales > Rhodobacteraceae > JAGYKE01. Next base: position 972,594 of record JAGYKE010000004.1, on the reverse strand, counting down.
CCGCGTAATCTGCCAGCACGGTGGCCGAGATGAATTCGTCGGTTTCCCCGTGGTTGTAACCCAGCGTCACGGCCGAATGGGCATCGGCCGCGTGACGTCCGCGCGCATGGACCATGGCGGCAAAGGCCTCGGCCACCCGCGACCAGCGATGGTCGCGGTCCATCGCGAAATACCGCCCCGTGAGCGTGACGATGCGCGCGCCCGGCGGCAGGCGGTCTTCCAGCTCGCGCAGATAGCCATAGGCCGATTTCGGCGCCACGTCGCGGCCATCGGTGATGGCATGGATCGCGACCGGAACGCCTGCTGTCGTGATCGCCTGCGCGGCTGCGACGATGTGGTTCAGGTGGCCATGTACCCCACCATCCGAGACAAGGCCCATCAGATGCGCGGTGCCGCCGGTGTCTTTCAGCCGTGCGATCAAATCGCCCAGCGCGGAATTCGTGAAGAAGCTGCCATCCTCGATCGCCAGATCGATCTGGCCAAGGTCCATCGCCACGACCCGGCCCGCGCCGATGTTGGTATGGCCCACCTCGGAATTGCCCATCTGCCCCGTGGGCAGCCCGACATCGGGGCCATGCGTGACAAGCGTCGCATGCGGTTCATCGGCCATCATCGCGTCGAAGGTGGGCGTTGCTGCAAGGCGCGGCGCATTGGCGGCCGCGTCCACGGACAGGCCCCAGCCATCGAGGATGCACAGGATCACGGGTTTCGGGGTCGTCATGCGCCTGCCTTCGGTCTTGCCTTTGGTCAGGGTTCTACCCGGTCAGGCGGGCGAGCGGAAGGCGCGGGTTGCCACGGGGCGCGACCGTCCGCGCACGGGCGACGAGATCGGGCACCCGAAAGGCAAATGGCGCGCCCTTCGGCGCGCCATCTGAAATTCGGCACGGATTACGCCAGACAGGTCTAAGGCGAATGCCTTACGGGGTCGTGGTCGGGGTGGACGACGAACCGCCCGCGGCGACAGCGCCAAGAACCACGGTCGCGACGATCGCGGCAATCGCGGTCGTCGACAGAGCGCCTGCCACGAAAAGACCGCCGCCGGCTTCGGAGCCCGCACTCGTCGTGGTGGCACGGCCACAGGTCACGACCAGCTGGCCCGACTCGTTCAGGCTGGCGCCCGCGACGCTGGCCCCACGGCTTCCGCATACCTCGGTGGCGGATGCCTTGTGTGCACCGGTGATGCCCGGACCGAAAGCATCGGCATAAGCCGGAACCGACAGGGCCGACACTGTTGCGGCGATGATGGCAATCTTCTTCATGGCACTCTCCGTAAATAACATGGGTTAAGGCATATCAGCCTCACCCGCCCAAAACCAGACTTTCCTATCTTTAGTATGAAGCAAACACCTGTTTTCCGCAAGAATGGCTGCATTCTTGTCACGCAATACGCGCGCAGGCACCCCTTCAGCTCTCCGCCCGGGCCTTGAAAGGCGAATCAGTCCGCACGACCGGCTGCCCGCCGCGTCAGCATGCGCGCCAGCGCGAGGCCAAGAATCACCCCGAGCGTCAGGCCAAGCCCATTGGCGACGATGTCGCCGAATTCGCGCATGCGCCCCGCGACGGGCTGCACAAGCTCGATCACCACCCCCAGCGCCAACGCGGCCGGAACTGCCCAGCTCAGGCTTGACCTTGCAGCAAGAGCCAGCGGAAAGATCAGCGCCGCATAGGCGATCAGGTGATGACCCTTGTCCCCGCCGGGAAAAGGAGTGTCGAAACCGGCAGGGTTCAAAGAGATCGCGGTGATCACGACAGCGATCAAAGCCGTCAGGGCAAGGGCGATTTTCTGCGCGATGGGCGTCATCGGCGGTGATACTCGCGATACCAGTCCACGAAGCGCGCAATCCCATCGCGCACATCGGTCTGCGGGCGATAGCCTGTCAGGTGCTGCAAAAGCGTTGCATCCGCCCAGGTGGCGGGCACGTCGCCGGGCTGCATCTCCATGAAAGTCTTCAGGGCAGGCACGCCCAGCGCGTCCTCGATCGCCTGAACGAAATCCATCAGCCGCACCTTGGTGGAATTGCCGATGTTCACGATCCGATAGGGTGCGACCGGCGACAGGCTGTCGCCCTCGGCGATGTCCTCGGGCGTCGCGGGGCGTTCGGGAGCCGCGTCGATCAGCAGGCGGATGGCGCGTACCAGATCATCGACATAGGTGAAATCGCGATACATCTCGCCGTGATTATAGACGTCAATCGGCCGGCCTTCGAGGATCGCCGCCACGAACTTGAAATGCGCCATGTCGGGCCGCCCCCAGGGCCCGTAGACCGTGAAGAACCGGAACATCGTCGTCGGGATATCGTAGAGATGGGCATAGGCATGCGCGACGCTTTCGCTCGCCTTCTTGGTCGCGGCATAGATGGTGAGCTGGGTATCGGCCTTGTCCGTCTCGACATAGGGCATGTCGGTGTTCGCACCATAGACGGACGACGTCGAGGCCATCAGCAGGTGCCGCACCGCGTGCCGCCTAGCTGCCTCGTTCACGTGGAAAGACCCGGTCACGTTCGCGTCGATATAGGCGCGCGGCGCCTCTAGGCTGTAGCGCACGCCCGCCTGACCGGCGAGATGCACGATCACCTCGGGCGCGCAGGCGTCGACGGCGCGGTCAAGCGCCTCCCGGTCCTCGAGCATCGCCTCGGTTGTACGAAAGCGAGGCGATTGCAGCAGCATCTGCTGGCGGCGCTGCTTGAGCCGGACATCGTAGTAATCCGTCATACCGTCGAAGCCGTGCACCTCGTGCCCTTCCTCGAGAAGGAGCCGTGCAAGGTGAAAACCGATGAAACCCGCGGAACCGGTGACGAAGATGCGCATGGCGGCACAGAACGCAGGCCGCGGGTATATGTCAAACCGGAAATGCCGCATGGCGGCAAACACGTGCCGGAACCGGTGTATTGGACATCGGCGCCGATCTGTTAGGCTTGGCCGGACTGGAACCGACAAGAGGGCTATCGGCGGAATGACACGCCAGCTTCTACCGATCAGCGCCCTGCTTCTGGGCTCGGCCTTCCTGCTCTTCGCGGGCGGGATCAACGGGCTGATCCTGCCGGTGCGCGGCACGCATGAAGGGTTTTCCGCCCTGTCGCTCGGCCTTCTCGGCACGGGCTGGGCGGTGGGCTATATCGCGGGATGCTATTTTTCGCCGCGTCTGGTGGCGCGGGTCGGCCATATCCGGTCCTTCAGCGTCCTGTCCTCGGCGGCGGCCATCGCACTGCTTCTGTCACTGATCCTGCTTGATCCGGTGTGGTGGATCGTGCTGCGCGCCATCGCGGGGTTCTGCTTTGCGGGCGCGGCGATGATCGTGGAAAGCTGGCTGTCCGACCGCGCCAGCCCATCATCGCGCGGACGGGTCTTCGGCGTCTACACGATGATCAACCTCGTCGCATCGACCGGCGGGCAGATGTCGCTGACCCTCGGCGACACGACCGGGTTTTTCTTCTTCGCGCTTGGCGCGATCTTCTACTGCCTCGCCCTGATCCCGACCGCGGTGTCGTCCACAGCGACACCCGCGCCGCTCGTCAATGTCAGCATCGACTTGATGTCACTCTGGCGGCTGTCTCCCGTGGCGCTCTTCGGGGTGTTGTTCGTGGGCATTTCGAACAGCGCCTTCGGTACGCTGTCGGCGGTCTATGCCCACGCCATAGGGCTTGACCTGACGACGGTGGCGCTCTTCGCCAGTATTCCGATCCTTGCGGGCGCGGTGTCTCAGGTGCCCATCGGATACCTGTCCGACCGTTTCGACCGGCGCGGCGTGCTTGCCGGGATCGCGGTCCTGGCCATCGTCGCCGACGCGCTTTTCATCCTGTTCATGCCGAAGGCGCCCTGGGCGAACCTCGCGCTTGTCAGCCTGTTCGGCGCAACCGTATTCGCGATGTATCCCGTGATCCTGGCCCATGCCAATGACCACGCACCGCCCGGCCGCGCCATCGAGGTGAGCGGCGGCCTGCTGATGGTCTTCGGCTTCGGGTCGATCATCGGCCCACTGGTCGCGGGGGTCGGCATGGGCCGGATCGGGTCCGAGGGGCTGTTTCTCACCTCGCTCGTCGCCCATGTAATCCTTCTCGCCTTCACATTGTGGCGGATGGCCATGCGCGCGCCGGTCACGGGCGACGCCAAGGGCAGCTTCGTCTTCGCGCCCCCCGCGCGCAACGCAACGCCCGAAACAAGCGCCCTTGCCCATGGTCAGGACGACGCAGACAAACCCGCCTGACCCCCCCGCGGAACAAGAAAACTCAGGGTTGCAAAAAAATCCGAGGTCGTCTCAAACTTGTCCGAGCACGCGGACAGAATGGGGAGTACCGAGAGAATGGCCGGCAAATTCGAGCTCTACAAGGACAAGGCGGGCGAATTCCGTTTCCGCCTCAAGGCCGGAAACGGCGAAATCATCTTGGCCAGCGAAGGCTACAAGCGCAAGGCGAGCGCGATGAACGGCATTGCCTCGGTGCGCAAGAACGCCGCTCATGACGCCCGCTTCGAACGCAAGACCACCACGTCCGGCAAGGCGATGTTCAACCTCAAGGCCACGAACGGCCAGATCATCGGCACCAGCGAAAGCTACAGCAGTGACAGCGCCCGCGATAACGGGATCGCATCAGTGATGAAGAACGCGCCCGACGCGAAGATGGAAGACCTGAGCGCGGCGTGACGGCCGGCAAGCTGCGCGGCAGGCAAGGCTGACGCCACAGCGGATGGCGATCCACCCTCCGACCGGTCGGATGGGCACCCCTCGCACGTCGCTTTCGGACGGTTCTTTGCACGCTGCGCCGCCTAGCCTTGCACCGGAGGACCAGAAGACCGGGGCAAGGACATGACCGCTACAGCCGATCCCGCCGATCCATCGGAATCGCGCGGCGCGGGCGTTATCTATGTCCTGATCGCAGGCGTTTTGTGGTCGACCGTCGGCCTTGGCATCCGGCTGATCGAGGATGCGGTGGTCTGGCAAATCCTGCTTTACCGTTCGGCCGCGCTGGCAGCATTTCTCTATGTCGTGATCCGCCTGCGCTCGGGCGAAAGCCCCTTCGCGCAGGCGCGGCGCATCGGTTGGCCTGCGGTGATCGCGGGGCTGTCGCTGGTGGGGGCCTATTCCGGCGCGATCTATGCCCTGCAGGTCACGTCGGTGGCCAACGCCATGCTTCTCTTCGCGACCGCGCCCTTCATGGCGGCGGCGCTGGGCCGCGTGATCCTTGGCGAACCGGTACGCCGCGCGACCACCATCGCCATTGCCGTCGCGCTGTTCGGCATCGCGATCATGGTCGCCGACAAGTTCCACGGCGCGGCGCTGGCGGGCAGTCTTGCCGCGCTTGCCTCGGCCTTCGGGTTTGCCGTCTTCACCATCGCGCTGCGCTGGGGCAAGTCGGGCGAGATGCTGCCAGCGGTGTTCCTGTCGGGCGTCTTCGCCACGATCATCACGCTCGTCATCTGCCTTGTGCTGGGCCTGCCCCTGATCCTGACGCCGCGCGACGGCGGGATCGCCATGGGCATGGGCATGTTCCAGGTGGGCGCGGGGCTGATCCTTTATACGCTGGGATCGCGCCGCCTGCCCGCGGCGGAACTGGCCTTGCTGTCGATGGCCGAGGTTCTGCTCGGCCCCTTCTGGGTCTGGCTGTTCATGGGCGAGACGGCGACCCTCAACACCCTGATCGGCGGCGGCGTCCTGCTCGCCGCGATCGCGGGCAACGCGATCTCGGGCGCACGGCGCAGACCACCGCCCATCACGGGGTGAACGGCGTCAGACCGTGTGCAGGTAAAGGTCGAAATCCACATCCGACACGGTGCGCGCGACACGGGCATATTCGGCGGCCTTCACGGCGGTGAAGGTGCGGTGCATTTCCTCGCCCAGCGCGTCCTTGAGGAAGCGCGACCCGGTCGCGGCGCGGATCGCCGACCCCCAGTCGCGCGGGATCTCGGGGCCGCCCGCATCCTCGGCATAGGCGTTGCCGGTCGTCTCGGGGCCCGGGTCGATCCGGTGGTCGATGCCGTGCAGAATCCCTGCGAGAACCGTCGCGGCGACCAGATAGGGGTTCGCATCCACGCCTGACGGGCGGTGTTCGATCCGCCGCGCGCGCACGTCGCCTTCCGGCACGCGCAGCGCGACCGAGCGGTTGTTGACGCCCCACGCGGTCGAGACCGGCGCATAGCTTTGATTGGCGAAACGGCGCCAGGAATTCAGATGCGGCGCGAAGACGAGCATCGCCTCGCCCATCGTGGCGCGCAGGCCCCCCAGCGCATGCAGAAGGATTGGCTGCCACTGTCCGGGCGTGTCTTCGGCAAAGACGTTCCGGCCCGCATCGTCCTGCAGCGAGACGTGGAAATGCATGCCCGAGCCGGCGTAATCCTCGACCGGCTTGGCCATGAAACAGGCGGTCACGCCATGCGCCCGCGCCTGCGCCCGCACGATGCGCTTCAGCCGGATCAGGTCATCCGCCGCGCGCATCACGTCTTCGCGGTAATGCAGCGTCAGTTCGTATTGCCCGGGCGCGTATTCCGAAATCAGCGTCTCGGCCTTGATCCCCGCCTTTTCGGCGGCGGCATAGACGTCGGAAAACAGCGGCAGCATCCCGTGCAGGTGATCGACCGAATAGACCTCGGTCTTGCGGCTGGCGCGGCGGTCGAGCACGTCGCGCGCAGGCTGCGCGCGGCCCCGTTCGTCGCGGTCGTTCGCGAGCAGGAAAAACTCGAGTTCGAACGCGCCGGCAGGCCGCAGGCCGCGCGCGGCGAAGGCTTCGACCTGCCGCACCAGCGCATGGCGCGGGTCGGACGTCATCGGCCGCCCGTCGAGCTCGAACAGCGACATCAGCACCTCGGCCCGCGGCGGGGTCGTGCCGTGCAGCGGCACCAGCGAGCCGGGGATGGGCCAGGCGCGCAGGTCGCCATCGCCCTGATCCCAGATCAGCCCCGTCTCGTGCACATCCTCGCCGCAGATATCGAGCCCGAGGATCGAGATCGGCATGTGCCGCCCGGAGGTGTAGAGCGACATGAGTTCGTGCCGCCGGATGATCTTGCCGCGCCCGATCCCGTTCGAATCGTGCAGGACGATGTCGATCGCCTCGATCTCGGGATGGGCATCAAGGAAGGCTTGCGCTTCTTCGGGCGTGGCACCGGAGGGGCAGGTCATGCGGCTTGCCTTTCGAACAATTCGGCCAGCAAAGTGTCGAAGGCGGCGATCAGGCGGTCGATCTGGGCCTTCGTGGTCGCCGGGCTGACCAGCATCATGTTGTGGAAGGGCGCGATCAGCACGCCCCGGTTCAGAAGGCAGGTATGCACCACCGCCTCGACCTCGGCCATATGCGCGGCGGCGGCCTCGGTCCCGTTGCGCAATGGCCCGGGCGCACAGATGAATTCGACGCGCGCGCCCACCCGCACCACATGCCACGGCGCGCCATGCCGCGTGATGGCGCGGGCAAGCCCGGCTTCCAGCCGTGCGGCACCGCGCTCCATCCGGGCATAGTTCGCCTGCGTCATCACCTCGCCCAGCGTCGCGCGCAGGCAGGCGAATTGCAGCGGGTTGGCCGACAGCGTCGTGCCCATGCCCGAATGGCCCGGCAGGCGCGTGTCGTTGTAGCGCGCGAAGGCATCCGCTACAGGCGCGCGCAGGCCCCAGACGGCGGTCGGCACGCCGCCCGCCACGCATTTGCCGACGACAAGGATATCGGGGTCAAGCCCGTGCACCCGCGCATAACCGCCAAGGCCCGAGGAGATCGTGTGCGTCTCGTCGATGATCAGCAGCGCGCCATGCCGCGTGGCGAGATCGCGCAGACCCTCAAGGAACCCGGGTTGCGGCAGCACCATGCAGGAATTGGTCATCACCGGCTCGGTCAGGATCGCGGCGATGTCGCCCTTGGCCAGCGCCTTCTCGACGCTGCCCAGATCGTTGAACTCGGCGCAGTCGGCGACAAGCGTCAGGTCCTCGACCTGCCCCACCAGCCCCTGCCGCGCCTGCGTGCGGCCACCGCGCAGTTCGACCATCGCGTCATCGACCGTGCCGTGATAGCAGCCGTTGAAGACCAGCACCTTGGCCCGCCCCGTCACCGCACGCGCCACCCGCAGCGCGAAGCGGTTCGCGTCGGTTGCGGTGGTGGCGATCTGCCAGCGGAAATCGCCGAAGCGGTCGGTCAGCAGGCGCCCTGCCTCGAGCGCGGCTTGCGTCGGCAGCATGTAGGTCAGCCCCTGCCCCGCCTGCGCGCGGATCGCGCGCGCCACCGGTGCGGGCGAATGGCCGAACATCGACCCCGTGTCGCCCAGACAGAAATCGTCGATCACATGCCCGTCAAGATCGGTCAGCCGCGCGCCCCGCGCTTCGGCCACCAGCATGGGAAACGGCATGGGCCAGTCGGTCATCCAGTGCATCGGCACGCCGCCGAGATAGCTGTCCGCGCCCGCATCCAGCGCAGCGCGCGTGCGTGGACGCGCGTCGGCAAAGGCCGCCGCCTCGCGCATCGCGATCCGGTCAAGCCGCTGGCGCGGGACGCCCGCGATCATGGTAGTGTCGAGCATGGTGTGGTCCCCCGATCGATCACGTTCCTTCTGCGATCAGTCCGGGGGCGAAATCCAGAGAAAAAAACGGGCGCGCGGGCGGCGGCAGGCGCCCCCCGCGCGCCGTGTCGTCACACCAACGCCAGAATGGCGACAGGCGCGCCGATCATGCCGACGGTGATCAGAAGGATCGACAGAGCCAGTCCGCGAAACATGCGTTCAACCTTTCTTCCAGACAACGGCCCTTAAAAGCACAGATAGGATACAGCTTTTCCGCCGCCCTGCGCCCGACTGCCGCAGGGTGCGGCGTCGCGGCATGGACAAGGGCGCATGGTCTGTCCTACCCTTGCCGCAACAGGACGGCCCGGGCATGATCCTTGCCCGCACGTCCCAAAGCCAGGGAGCAAGACATGCAATACCTAGCGCCGACAACGCTCGACGATGCCGTTTCCATGCTGGCCGCCCAGGCGGGCGATTGCCGCGTTCTGGCCGGAGGCACCGACCTTCTGGTGCGGATGCGATCGGGCTTCGCCGAACCCGACGCGGTCATGGACATCAAGCGCATCGGCGCGCTGCGCGAGATCACGACCGAGGACGGCGGCTTCCGCATCGGTGCCGCGGTCTCGGGCGCCGAGATGGCGGAAAACGCGGCCCTCGTCGCCGCGTGGCCCGGTGTGGTTGAAGCGGCCGGCCTGATCGGATCGACCCAGATTCAGGGCCGGGCGACGATGGCAGGCAACCTCTGCAACGCCTCGCCCGCCGCCGACAGCGTGCCCGCGATGGTGGCCGCAGGCGCGGTGGCGCGGCTGGCCTCGGCCGCGGGCACCCGCGACGTGGCCGTCGAAGACATCCCCGCAGGCCCGGGCAAGACCAATCTGAAGCCCGGCGAATTCGTCGCCTCGATCTTCCTGCCCGCGCGGCCCGCGCGTTCCGGCGACGCCTATCTGCGCTTCATCCCACGCACCGAAATGGACATCGCCGTGGTCGGCTGCGGCGTTTCGCTGACGCTGGATGCGGGCGGCACCTGCACCGCCGCGCGCGTGGCGCTGGGCGCAGTCGCGCCCACGGTGATTCTGGTGCCAGAGGCCGCGCAGGCGATCATCGGCACGAAACTGGACGACGCAGCACTCGATGCGCTGGCCGCTGCCTGTTCCGCCGCCGCGAAACCCATCGCCGACAAGCGCGGGACGGTCGAATTCCGGACCCACGTCGCGGGTGTCCTCGCCCGCCGCGCCGCCACCATCGCCAAGACCCGCGCAGGAGAACAGGCATGAGCCGCATTCACGTCACCACCACGATCAACGGCGATCCGGTCGAATATCTCTGCGATCCCGAGGAAACCCTGCTCGACGTGCTGCGCGACCGGCTGGGCCTGACCGGGTCCAAGGAAGGCTGCGGCACGGGTGACTGCGGGGCCTGTTCGGTCACGATGAACGGGCGGCTGGTCTGTTCCTGCCTTGTCTTGGGGGCCGAGGCCGAAGGCGCGCAGATCGCCACCATCGAAGGCATGGCGAAGGGCGAAACCCTGCACCCCCTGCAGCGCAAGTTCATCGAACACGCGGCCCTTCAGTGCGGCATCTGCACGCCGGGCATCCTTGTCGCGGCGAAGTCGCTGCTCGAACGCAACCCCGACCCGACCGAGGAGGAAGCCCGCTACTGGCTGGCCGGAAACCTCTGCCGCTGCACCGGATACGACAAGATCATCCGCGCCGTCATGGACGCCGCAGCCGAGATGAGGGAGGCTTCCTGATGGCGCTCGACACCAAATCCGAAACCCGCCAGTTCACCGTCGTCGGCACGCGCCCCCTGCGCCCCGACGGGATCGACAAGGTCACGGGCCGCGCCCGCTTTGGCGCGGACATGACCGCACCGGGCATGCTTATCGGCCTTGTTCTGCGCAGCCCGCACGCGCACGCGAAGATCAAGCGCATCGACACCAGCGCGGCCGAGGCGATCCCCGGCGTGCACGCCGTCGTCACCCGCGCCGATTTCCCGGTGATCGGGGACAATGATTTCATCGCCGACATCCTCGACAACTGCATGGCGGGGGAAAAGGCGCTCTATGACGGGCACGCGGTGGCGGCCATTGCCGCATCCTCGGGGGCCATCGCGCGCAAGGCGCTGAAGCTGATCAAGGTCGACTACGAGGTCCTGCCCCACGTCACCGACGTGGACGCCGCGATGAAGCCCGGCGCGCCCGTCCTGCATGAGGGCCGCGCGAACGAGACCGTGCCCGAAGGCATGTCGTCCAATGTCGTCGCGCGCTATGAATTCGGCCACGGCGATATCGGGGCAGGTCTGGCCGGTGCCGACCGCGTGCTGGAACGCACCTATCGCACGGAAGCGACCCATCAGGGCTATATCGAACCGCATGCCTGCCTTGCCCAGATGGGCCCGGACGGTCAGGCCGATCTGTGGTGCTGCACCCAAGGGCAGTACATGGTGCGCGACACCTGTGCCGCGATCCTCGGCCTGAAACAGGGCCAGCTGCGCGTGACCGCATCCGAGATCGGCGGCGGCTTCGGCGGCAAGACGACCGTGTTCCTCGAACCCGTCGCGCTGGCGCTGGCGCGCAAGTCGGGGCGGCCGGTGAAGATGGTCATGACGCGCTCGGAAGTCCTGCGCGCGACCGGGCCGACGGCATCGAGCTCCATCGACATCAAGCTGGGCATGACGAAAGACGGCCGCATCACCGCGGGCTTCGCCGAGCTGCGCTATCAGGGCGGGGCCTATCCGGGGTCACCCGTGGAATTCGGCGCCATGTCTGCCTTCGCGCCCTATGACCTTGACCACGTGAAGACCGTGGGATGGGACGTGGTTACGAACCGCCCCAAACAGGCGGCCTACCGCGCGCCGGGCGCGCCCATGGCCGCCTTCGCGGTGGAAAGCGCCATCGACGAACTCGCCAAGGGCTTCGGCCTCGACCCGCTTGAGGTGCGGCTGAAGAACGCCGCGCGGGAAGGCACGCGCGCGTCCTACGGTGTGACCTATCCCGCCATCGGGCTGGAAGCGACGCTGCGCCGGGCGAAGGATCACCCGCACTGGACCGCCCCCCTTGGCTCCAATCAGGGGCGTGGCGTCGCCTGCGGGTTCTGGTTCAACTTCGGCGGCAATACCTGCGTGTCGATGAACATCGCGCCCGACGGCACGGTGAACGTGATCGAGGGCAACCCCGATATCGGCGGCAGCCGCGCCTCCATGTCGATGATGGCGGCAGAGGAACTGGGCATTTCCTATGACCAGGTCCGCACCGTCATCGCCGACACGGCATCGCTTGGTCTCAACGACGTGACCGATGGCAGTCGCGTGACCTTTGCGGTCGGCCTTGCCACCATCGAGGCCGCCCGCGACGCGAAACGCGAGATGTGCAAGCGCGCCGCGATGGTCTGGGGGATCGAGGAAGACGCGGTGGAATGGAAGGACGGCGCGGCCCACCCCGCAGGCCCCAACGCCGGCAGCCACCCGCCCATGACGCTGGCCGAGATCGCGGCCATTGCGTCGAACACGGGCGGCCCCATCGCCGGGCATTACGAGGTCAACGCCGAAGGCGCGGGCGTCAGTTTCGCCACGCACATGGTGGATACCGAAGTCGACCCCGAAACAGGCGCGGTGAAGATCCTGCGCTATACCGTGTTCCAGGATGCCGGGAAGGCGGTGCATCCCGCTTACGTCGAAGGCCAGTTCCAGGGCGGCGCGGTGCAGGGCATCGGCTGGGCGCTGAACGAGGAATACATCTACGGCGCCGACGGCACGCTGCAGAACGCGGGCTTCCTCGACTATCGCATCCCGGTTGCCTCCGACCTGCCGATGATCGACACCGTGATCCTCGAAATCCCGAACCCCGGCCACCCTTACGGCGTGCGCGGCGTGGGCGAGACATCCATCGTGCCGCCGCTTGCGACCATCGCCAACGCGGTCTCGGCGGCATCGGGCGTACGGATGGCCGACCTGCCCATGTCACCGCCCAAGGTTCTAGCGGCAATCAAGGGCGCCTGATGGTCAAGGTGCGGGTCTGGGGGTCGCTGGCGGCCGCCACCGAAGACCGGACCGAGGTCGAGGTCGACGCGACGACCTTGCGCGAACTGCTCGACGCGCTCGCGGCTCGGTATCCTGCGCTGCGCCCGCAGCTGGATCGCGGCGTGTCCGTCGCCATCGACGGCAAGGTCTACAACGACAGCTGGTTCCAGCCCATCCGCGAGGACAGCGAGGTGGTGCTTCTTGCCCGCCTCAAGGGCGGTTAGAGCGGAATGTCGTCGTAATCGCGCTTCTGCCCGGTCTTCAGCACCGTCACCGGCTGACCCGCCGCCTTGGCGACCAGTTCGGCCATGCGCGCGGCTTCGGCGCCGTAATCCTCGACCGCCCTGCCGAAGAAGTCAGCCTGCACCTTCATCAGGTCGGCGGGCGTCGTGCAGGCAAGCATGGCCTGCTGGGTTTCCAGATCCTGCTGCAAGCGCTGGGTGAAGAAGCGCATGCTTTCGGTCATGATCTCGGCGAACGGGTTGGCATCGGCTGCGCCTGCCTTGCTTTGGGCCATCGGTCTCCTCCTCGTCTGGCGTGAGTCTCCTTGGGTGAGGGGGAGTCTGGGCGCTGACGGCGGCGGCGTCTCTGATCCTTGTCAAGAACCGGTTACAAAACCGTCACGCGTCAGGGCGCGATGAGGATGCTGCCCAGAACCTCGGCCCCGTCGCCGGTCAACCGGATCACCAGAACCTCGCCCGACCGGGTCGAGCGTCCGGTCAGGGCCGAGATATTGACCTGATGCGTCACAAGCATCAGCCGCCCCGGGGTGGCCGCGATGAGGGCGCGCGTCTCGGCGGTCTGCCGGTCGCGGGTCGAGAAATCGCCGAAGAAGGAATTGAGCGACGGTGCCTCGGTCACCGGGCCGATGTCCAGCAATTCCGCCGTGTCGCGTGTGCGGCACCACTGGCTGGTAAAGACGGTGTCGAAGGTGACGCCCCGGTCGCGAAAGGCCTGTCCGATCGCGCGCGCCTGTTCGCGCCCACGGTCATCGAGGTTCCGCTGCGTGGCGCAATCCCCGATGGTGAGGCCCGCCGGATCGCCGGTGCCGGGCGCCAGCGCATGGCGCATCACCGCCATGGCGCCGGGCTGCGACAGCGCATCCCAGTCATTCGCGGCGGCGGCTGCGGGCAGAAGCAGAAGGATCAGGCAGAATATCTTGTGCATATGCGCGAACCTATGCCGGGTCACGCCGCGGTAAAGGGCGGGAAACGCCCGAATTCGGCACCGCCGAACCTTTATCCGCGGGCCGTTCGATGGTAGGCAGGAATACGGCAAGGGCGTGTGGGGCGCGCCGGTGCGACAGCTGCGAGGCCAAGCACGCCGGATCATGATCGAAGGCTGTGCCAGTGCGTTTCGACCTGCCACTGAGGATTGTGTTCGCCGGGGCCCTTGCGGCCCTGTCGGCGCTGCCCTTGTGGGCCTTCGAGCTTGACCTGCAGGTGCAGGGCAGCGACCTGCGCGACCGGCTGTCGGCCGCATCGCGCCTTGTCCAGCTGACCACGCAGGAAACCCCGCCCGAACCGCAGGACATCGTCGCGGCGGCGCAGGCCGATTACGGCGTCCTCGTGTCCGCGCTCTACGAGACGGGGCATTACGGCGGCATCGTCACCATCCGCATCGACGGGCGCGAGGCGGCGTCGATCTCGCAACTGGATCTGCCGCCGCGCGTCGGACGCGTCGCGGTGAGCGTGCAGACCGGCGCGCCTTTCCGCTTTGGTCGGGCGGACATCGCGCCGCGCGCGCCGGGCAGCAGGCCGCCCGCCGGGTTCGCCCCCGACGCGCCGGCCGAACTGGGCCAGATCCGCGCCGCCGTCGATCAGGGCATCGCGGACTGGCAGGCGCTGGGCCATGCGCGCGCAGCGCTTGCATCGCAGGACATCGTGGCGCGGCACGGGATGTCGCGGCTCGATGCCGTGCTGCGCCTTGCGCCGGGGCGCGTCTACCGCTTCGGCGAAGTGATCGTGCGCGAAGGGTCCGACGTGCGCCCGGACCGGCTGCGCGCCATCGCGGGCCTGCCTGTCGGTGCCCGCTATGATCCGGCCGAAATCGCAGCGGCAGAGCGCCGTCTGCGCCGGACGGGCACCTTCGGGTCGGCAACGCTCGACCCGTCCGAGACGGACGGGCCGAACGACACCATCGACATGATCCTCACCGCCAGCGACCGGCCGAAACGGTCCTTCGGGTTCGGCGCGGAACTCGCCTCGTTCGAGGGGCTGACGCTGTCGGGCTACTGGCAGCATCGCAACCTTCTGGGCGGGGCCGAGCGCCTGCGGGTCGAGGCCGAGGTTGCAGGCATCGGCGGCGACAGCGGGGGCGAGGATACGCGCCTGCGCATCCGGTTCGACCGCCCTGCCACCTTCAACCAGGACACCGACTTCTACATCGAGAGCGAGGCCGAGACGCGCAACGACGTCGATTTTTCGTCCCGGACGCTGCATGTCTTTACCGGTCTCCGGCGCTATGCCAGCCCGCAGCAGGAATACGATGTCGCCATCGGCCTGATGCGCGGGCTGAGCAACGATGCCTTCGGGCAGCGCGACTACAACTTCCTGACCCTGCATCTGGGCGCGCGACTGGATTACCGCGACGCTCCGCTTGACGCGAAGAACGGCTGGTATGCCGATCTGCGGCTGACCCCGATGTTCGGGCTCACGGGGTCGGATGACGGGTTGCTCACCACCGCCGATCTGCGCGGCTATCGCAGCTTCGGCGCAGACGACCGCCTGACGGTCGCCGCGCGGGTGCAGCTTGGGTCGCTCGACGGACTGGCGCTGGCACAGGCGCCGTCCGACATGCTGTTCTATTCGGGCGGGGGCGGCACGGTGCGCGGGCAACCCTTCCAGTCGAACGCCATTGATCTGGGCGGCGGTCTGCGCAGCGGTGGGCGCGCCTTTCTTGGCCTGTCGACCGAGCTGCGCTTCGAGATCACCGACAGGATCGGCGCGGCGGGGTTCTTCGACACCGGCTATATCGGGCCGGAAGCCTTTCCCGACGGGTCGACCGGCCAATGGCATTCGGGCGCGGGCTTCGGCCTGCGCTATCAGACCGGCGTCGGCGCGATCCGGGTCGATCTGGCCGCCCCCGTCTCGGGCCCCGGGAACGAAGGGCCGCAGATCTATATCGGCATAGGGCAGGCCTTCTGATGGGGCTGCGGCGCATCCTTCTTCTGGCTGCAACCTGCCTTGGCCTTGGGACCGCGCCGGTCATGGCGCAGGACGACGGCACCTTCCTTGAACGGCTGATCCAGGATTCGCTGTCCGGCGCAGGGCGCGAAGTGCGCGTGACCGGGTTCACCGGCGCGCTGTCCTCCACCGCGCGGCTGCAATCGCTGACCATCGCCGACGACGACGGCATCTGGCTCCGGCTTGAGAATGCGCAACTGGTCTGGACGCGCACCGCGCTTCTGCGCGGGCGGCTTGAGGTCGAGACGCTGGCGGCGGAACGGGTCGAGATCCTGCGCCCCCCCGTCCCCGCAGACACCGGCCTCCCCCCGGCCGAGACGACGGAATTCGCCCTGCCCAACCTGCCCGTCACGGTCAATATCGGCACCGTCCGGATCGACCGGCTTTCGCTGGCCGATCCGGTGCTGGGCCAGACCGCGACGCTGGCGGTGGACGGGGCGGCGCGGCTCGAAGGGGGCGGCGGCGCGCTGCGCTTCGACATGCGCAGGCTCGATGGCGACGGGGGGAACCTCGCGATCGACCTCGCCTATGATCCGGCGACGCGGGGGGTGGATCTGAAAGTCCTCGTCGACGAACCGGCGAACGGTCTGGCGGCAAACCTGATGGGCGTGCCCGGCCGGCCCGCACTGACCCTGTCGGCGACCGGGTCCGGGCCGGTGGATGACCTGACGACGCGGCTGGCGCTGGCAACCGACGGCGTGCAGCGGCTGGGCGGCACGGTCACCCTGACCGGTGCCGAAGACGGCGGCACAAGCTTCACCGCCGATCTGGGCGGCGATGTCACCGCGCTGTTCCAACCGGCCTATCGCCCCTTCTTCGGCCCCGATGTGCACCTGTCTGCCAAAGGCCTGCGTGGCGCCGATGGCAGCCTGACGCTCGACCTCGTGCAGCTTGACGCGGCCAAGCTGCGGCTGGAGGGTCAGGTCGCGCTCAACGCCGAAGGCTGGCCGCTGGCGCTCGACATCAACGCGGTCGTGGGCGACCCGCGCGGCGGGCCGGTCCTTCTGCCACTGACAGGGGCGGAAACGCGGATCGACAGCGCCACCCTCACGCTTGAATTCGATGCGGCAAGCGGCGACCGGCTGACCGGCGACATCGGCTTTTCCGATCTAAAGCGCGACAGGCTGCGCATCGCCGACATGACACTGGACCTTGACGGGACCATCGCGCTGCCCACGGACGGGCCCGCGCGGCTCGATACGCTGATCACGGCGGTCGCGTCGGGAATTGCCACGGGCACGCCGGGGCTCGACACCGCGCTGGGGGATGAGACACGCCTGACCGCTCAGATGGCCTATACTGAGGGCGACCGGCTGACGCTGTCCGATCTGGTTCTGTCCGGCCCCGATTACGGGCTGACGGGGTCGGCGGTCTTCTCGGGGCTGGAAGACGCGCTCGACATCGCGTTCGACCTGTCGGTCCGGGCAGAGGACATGGCGCGCTTCGCAGGGCTGACAGGCCGCGATCTGGCGGGGCGGGTCGAGGGCACGGCGCGCGGGCGCATGTCGCCCATCGAAGGCAGTTTCGACGTCGCCGCCACCGGCACCACACAGGACCTGCGCCTTGGCGTCGAGGCGGCGGATGCGGTTCTGGCCGGGCAGACGCGACTGACACTCGACGCCACGCGCGACGCCGACGGGATCACCCTGCGCACGCTGTCCGCCGTCAACGACCAGGCGCAGGCGACGGCGCAGGGGCGGCTTGCAGCGCAGGGCAGCGCGCTGACCTATGATCTGCGGCTGTCGGACGTCGCGCTGGTCACGCCGCAATTCACAGGCGTGAGCGCCGCGCGCGGGCGCATCGACCAGACCGAAGGCGGCCACTGGCGCACCGACAGCCGCATCGACGGCCCCTACCGGCTGACGCTGGACCTGTCAGGCCAGTTCACCGGGCCGGGGGCGGAATTGCGGCTGACGGCCGATCTGCCCGATGCGAGCCCCTTGGTCCCCGACCTGCGCGGCCCGCTGTCGCTGCGCGCCAGTGCGCGGCCCGAAGGTGCAGACTGGCTGATCGACGCGACCGCGCAAGGCGCAGGCGGGCTTGAGGCGCGCACGGCGGGACGCATCGTGGCGGACGGCAAGGTCGATCTGACGATCCGGGGAACAGCGCCCCTGTCGCTGAGCGAACCGTTCCTGCGCCCGAGCAGCCTTGCGGGCACCGCGCGCTATGACCTTGCCCTGCGCGGCGAACCCGGCCTGCCGGCGCTGTCGGGTCAGATCACGACGCAGGGCGCGCGTTTCGTCGCCCCGGCACAGGGTATCGCGCTGTCGGACATCACCGCGCGGATCGACCTGCAGGGCGCGCGGGCAACGCTGGACGTGACCGCGACCAAGTCCACCGGCGGACAGGTGCAGGTGTCGGGGACGCTTGGCCTCGACCAGGGCTTGCCCGCAAACCTGCGCATCGCGCTGCGCGGCTTCACCCTTGTCGATCCGCGGCTCTTCCGCATCGTCGCCAATGCCGACATGACCGTCACCGGGCCGGTCTCGGGCGGCGCACTCATCGCGGGTGACGTCACGCTGGGCGAAAGCACGGTGCTTGTCGAACCCTCGGCGCTCGCCCTGTCGGGCGAGGTGCCACCGATCACGCATGTGAACGAACCCGCCGCCGTCTATCAGACCCGCCTGCGCGCGGGCCTCGCCGGGCAGACCGAAGACACGGGCACGGCTCCGGTCTACGGCCTCGACGTCGGGATCAGCGTGCCGGGGCGGTTCTTCGTGCGCGGACGCGGCCTCGACGCCGAGGTCGCGGGCGCCATGCGGGTCAGCGGCACCACCGTCGATGTCCGGTCCGAAGGCGCCTTCCGCCTTGTGCGGGGACGCGTCGCCGTTCTGGGCAAGCGGTTCGACCTGACCGAGGGCGAGGTGACGATGGGCGGGCGGCTCGACCCGTTCCTGCGCTTCGTGGCCACCAGTACCACGCGCGACGGCACCGCCAGCATCGTGATCGATGGCCCCGCATCCGCCCCGGACGTGCGCTTCGTCGCCTCGCCCGAACGGCCCGAGGACGAGGTGCTGGCGCTTCTGTTCTTCGGTCGCAACCTCAGGGACCTGTCGACCTTCCAGACCCTGCAACTTGCCTCGGCGGTGGCCACGCTGGCGGGCCGGGGCGGGGCCGATCTGGTGGGGCGCTTGCGCGGGGGCCTGAACCTCGACGACTTCGACGTCGTCACGGATGAGACCGGCAGCGCCGCCGTGCGGGCAGGCAGGTACATCTCGGACAACATCTATACCGATGTCGTCGTGGGCGGTGCGGGGACGGGCGAGGTATCGCTCAACATCGACCTGACCCCGTCGCTGACCGTGCGGGGCAGCGTCGGCGCGAACGACGAAAGCTCGATCGGGATCTTCTTCGAACGCGATTACTGACCCGCAGGCAACACCCCCCGGATCACCTGCGCGATCTGCGACAACCTGTCGGCGATCGGGCTCGACCTCCGCCAGACCATGCCGATGCGCCGCTTCGGGCGCGGGCTGGGCAGCCGCGCGACCGATACGCTGGCGGCCCCCTGTTCGATGGGCACCGCGATTTCGGGGATGAGCGTCACCCCGATCCCCGCTCCCACCATCTGCACCAGCGTGGTGAGCGAGCTTCCCTCCATCATCTCGCGCCGGGGGCCAGAGGACAGGTTGCAGAAGGCGATGGCCTGATCGCGGAAGCAATGCCCCTCTTCCAGCAACAAAAGCCGCATCTCGCGCAGGGCCTGCGCGGGCGGCACGGGCTTGTCGGCGTCGTCGCGGTGGCGGACGAGCACGAATTCCTCTTCGAACAATGGCTCTTCATGCAACGCCGACTGCGACACCGGCAACGCGAGGATCGCGGCGTCAAGCTGCCCGGCGCTCAGGTCCTCCAGCAGGGATTGCGTCACCGTTTCACGCGGACGTAGGTCAAGATCAGGATATTCCCGCGTCAGCGCCTTGATCACGCGCGGCAAAAGATAGGGCGCGACCGTCGGGATCACGCCAAGCCGCAACCGCCCCGACATCGGCCCCTGCGCCAAGCGCGCCAGCTCTTCAAGGTCATCGACCGCGCGCAGGATGTCGCGGGCGCGGGTTACCAGATCCTCGCCCAGCGGGCTGAGGCGGATGTCCCGCGCGCTCCGTTCGATCAGAGGCGCGCCGAAGGCCGATTCCAGTTCCTTCATCTGCAGCGACAGCGCGGGCTGCGATATCGCACAGGCTTCCGCAGCGTGGCCGAAGTGGCGGTGCCGTGCCAACGCATCGAAGTAACGGAGCTGTTTGAGGGTCAGATTTTTCATATGAAAAACTTATCGCATGAATTTGAAATATCAAATTAGATTTATTCCAGTTTCTTGCTAGAAGAACCCGTGACCGGCCCCGCGATTCGACCGCAGCGGGCTGGACAGCCACGTTGCCCCGCGCCCGTTCGGCGCGCGCACGACCGCCAAGGCGGCAGCAAGAGGAGAAAGATCATGGACGGAAACGATATGGGCAAATGCCCGGTGATGCATGGGTCGATGACGACCCGTCAGACCGGCGTGACCGACTGGTGGCCGAAGACGCTCAACCTCGACATCCTGCACCAGCACGACACCAAGACCAACCCGCTGAAGGGTTTCGATTACCGCGAAGCGGTCAAGACGCTGGACTTCGACGCCGTGAAGGCTGACGTGACCGCGCTGATGACCGACAGCCAGGACTGGTGGCCGGCCGACTGGGGCCATTACGGCGGCCTCATGATCCGCCTTGCATGGCATTCCGCGGGCTCCTACCGCCTGCAGGACGGCCGCGGCGGCGGCGGTGCGGGCAACATCCGCTTTGCACCCCTGAATTCGTGGCCGGACAACGGCAACCTCGACAAGGCCCGCCGCCTGCTGTGGCCGGTCAAGAAGAAGTACGGCAACAAGCTGTCCTGGGCCGACCTGATCCTGCTGGCTGGAAACGTCGCCTATGAATCGATGGGCCTGAAGACCTTCGGCTTCTCGTTCGGCCGCGAAGACATCTGGGCCCCGGAAAAGGACGTCTACTGGGGTTCGGAGAGCGAGTTCGTCGGCGACGCGGCGCAGCGCTACGAAGACATCATGAAGCCCGACACGCTGGCCAACCCGCTGGCCGCCGTGCACATGGGCCTGATCTACGTGAACCCCGAAGGCGTGAACGGCCAGCCCAACCCCCAGAACACCGCCGAACAGGTGCGCGTGACCTTCGCCCGCATGGCGATGAACGATGAGGAAACCGCGGCGCTGACCTGCGGCGGCCACACCGTCGGCAAGGCGCATGGCAACGGCGACGCAAGCGCGCTTGGCGCCGAACCCGAAGCGGCCGAGATCGAGAACCAGGGCTTTGGCTGGATGAACCCCAACCTTGGCGGAAAGGCCACCAACGCCGTCACCTCCGGCATCGAAGGCGCCTGGACGACCCACCCCACCAAGTGGGACATGGGCTATTTCAAGCTGCTCTTCGGCTATGAGTGGGAACTGACCAAGTCGCCCGCTGGCGCATGGCAGTGGGAGCCGATCGACATCAAGGAAGAAGACATGCCGGTCGACACCACCGATCCGACCAAGCGCGTCATGCCGATGATGACCGATGCCGACATGGGCATGAAGGTCGATCCGATCTACAACGCGATCTGCCAGAAGTTCATGGCCGACCCCGCCTATTTCGACGATTGCTTCGCCCGCGCGTGGTTCAAGCTGACCCACCGCGATCTTGGCCCGCGCAACCGCTACATCGGCCCGGAAGCGCCGCAGGAAGACCTGATCTGGCAGGATCCGATCCCGGCGGGCAACACCGGCTATGATGCGGCGGCGGTCAAGGCGGACATTCTGGCCTCGGGCCTGTCGGTCGCCGACATGGTCACCACCGCATGGGACAGCGCGCGGACTTTCCGCCAGTCGGACCTGCGCGGCGGTGCCAACGGCGCGCGCATCCGGCTTGCCCCCCAGAAGGACTGGGAAGGCAACGAACCCGCCCGCCTTGCGCGTGTTCTGGCCGCGCTGGAACCCATCGCCGTCAAGCACGGCGCATCGGTCGCCGACGTGATCGTGCTGGCCGGCAATGCCGGTGTCGAAAAGGCCGCGAAGGCGGCGGGCTTCGACGTCACCGTGCCCTTCACACCGGGTCGCGGCGACGCCACGGCCGAGATGACGGATGCCGACAGCTTCGCGGTTCTCGAACCGCTGGCCGACGGGTTCCGCAACTGGATGAAGGGTGACTATGCCGTCGCGGCCGAGGAACTGCTTCTCGACCGGGCGCAGCTGATGGGTCTGACCGGCCCCGAAATGACCTGCCTTCTGGGCGGCATGCGGGTGATCGGCGCGAACCACGGCGGCGCGGCGCATGGCGTCTTCACCGACCACGTGGGCGCGCTGACGACGGACTTCTTCGTCAACCTGACCGACATGGGCTTCAAGTGGGTTCCGAAAGGGCCGAACACCTATGACATCGTCGATCGCAAGTCGGGCGAAACCCGCTGGACCGCGTCGCGTGTCGATCTGGTCTTCGGGTCGAACTCGATCCTGCGCGCCTATGCCGAGGTCTATGCCCAGGACGATGCGCCCGCAAAGTTCGTGGCCGACTTCGTCGCGGCCTGGACCAAGGTCATGAACGCCGACCGCTTCGATCTGGCGGCCTGAGACTGAACGAACGGATCCCGCGCGCGACAGGCGCGCGGGGTCTTCAATGCACCCGCGGGGGCCTTTGGGCGGTCTCGTCTTCCTCTTCCCGCTCGGCATCTTCGAGGGCATCCTCGACCAAGGCCAGGATTTCGGTATCCGGCACGCCGCCGCGCACCAGCCCCGCGATCACCTCGAAGATCAGCCGGTCGCTCAGGCAATCAAGGCAGATCCCCCGCGCCTGCGCCCGGTCGGCAAGGCCGGACAGTTCCTCCTCGATGAATTCGTCGAACCCGGGATCGTCCCAGTGGACCTGGTCGTCCTGCATCGCGCCTCTCCTTGTCTTGCCCCCCTGACATACATGCGCGCCGCAAGGCTTGTCGATGCCGTGTCACAATTCGGGCATAGGACCGCCGCAACAGGCGAAACCTTCCGTTTGTGCAAGACGCGGGGTTGAAATGATCAAGGGCCCTGTCACCTTTGGCAGGATGAGTCGGTGGGGACGACGATGACAACGAAGGCAAGGACGACCTGGCATCTGGTCCAGCTCAAACCGAATTCGGCGCGCATCGCGGAACGCAACCTGCTCCGTCAGGGCTTTGGCGTCTTCCTGCCCCGCATCGAAGAGACGCTGCGCCGCGGGCAGCAGTTCGTCACGGAACAGCGCCCCCTTTTCCCCGGATACGCCTTCGTGGGGCTGGATCCCGCGAACCCGAACTGGCGGTCGGTCAACGGCACGCTCGGGGTGTCGCGCCTTGTCAGCTTCGGGGCGGCGCCGGCGCAAGTGCCGGACGATCTGGTTCTCGGTCTCATGGCGCGCTGCGACGGCGATGGCCTGCTGCAGCCCGAAGCAGAACTGCAGCCCGGCGATACGGTGGTCCTGACCCACGGCCCCTTCACGGACTTCATCGCCACCATAGACCGGATCACCCCGGACCGGCGCGTCTGGGTCCTGCTTGACCTGATGGGACAGCAGGTGCGCCTGAAGGCGGATGCCAGCCACCTCGCCGCGGTTTGAACGCGCGTCCCGCAGTGTCCACCGACGTGTTTTGCATGGAGATGCGATCAAGGATGCGTTAGGCCCCTTCCAGGATGCGAAGGCCAAAGGCAGGACACATGACCAAACGCGCGCTGATCACCGGGATCACAGGACAGGACGGGTCCTACCTGGCGGAGTTCCTTCTGGAGAAGGGATACGAGGTGCACGGCATCAAGCGGCGCGCCTCGCTTTTCAACACGCAGCGGATCGACCACATCTATCAGGATCCGCATACCGACCATGCCAAGCTGAAGCTGCATTACGGCGATCTGACCGACACGTCGAACCTGACGCGCATCATCTCGGAGGTGCAGCCCGACGAGGTCTATAATCTCGGGGCGCAATCCCATGTCGCGGTCAGCTTCGAGGCCCCGGAATACACAGCCGACGTCGACGCCATCGGTGCGCTGCGGCTTTTGGAGGCGATCCGGTTCCTCGGGCTCGAGAAAAAGACGCGCTTCTACCAGGCCTCGACGTCCGAGCTTTACGGCCTTGTGCAGGAGACGCCGCAGAAGGAGACGACGCCCTTCCACCCGCGCAGTCCTTATGCGGTGGCCAAGCTCTATGCCTACTGGATCACGGTGAACTACCGCGAGGCTTACGGGCTTTATGCCTGCAACGGCATCCTCTTCAACCACGAGAGCCCGCGGCGCGGCGAAACCTTCGTGACGCGCAAGATCACGCGGGGGCTCGCCAACATCGCGCAGGGGCTCGAGCCCTGCCTCTACATGGGCAACATCGACGCGCTGCGCGACTGGGGGCACGCCAAGGACTACGTGCGCATGCAGTGGATGATGCTGCAGCAGGACGCACCGGAAGATTTCGTGATCGCGACCGGCCAGCAATTCAGCGTGCGCGAGTTCATCACCTGGGCGGCTGCGGATCTGGGGATCACGCTGGCATTCACGGGCGAAGGCGTGGACGAAATCGCGACCGTCGTTTCGGTCACCGGCGACAAGGCGCCCGCGCTGAAACAGGGCGACGTGGTCGTGCGGATTGACCCGCGCTATTTCCGGCCTGCCGAGGTCGAGACGCTGCTGGGCGACCCGACCCGCGCCCGCGAACGGCTGGGATGGGAGCCCGAGATCACCGCCCGCGAGATGTGCGCCGAGATGGTCGCGGAAGACTTCAAGGCCGCCCGGCGCCACGCGCTTCTCAAGGCGCATGGTCTCGACCTGCCGGTGTCGCTGGAGGGCTGAGGCGATGACCCGCATCTACGTCGCAGGCCATCGTGGCATGGTGGGCGGCGCGATCCTGCGCAAGCTGCAGGCGCGCGGGGCCGAGACCATCACCCGCACCCATGCCGAGCTGGACCTGACCGATCAGGCGGCGGTGCGGGATTTCATGCAGACGGAAAAGCCGGACGTGGTGGTCCTGGCCGCCGCCAAGGTGGGGGGCATTCACGCCAACAACACCTATCCGGCAAACTTCATCTATGAAAATCTGATGATCCAGTCGAACGTGATCCATCAGGCCTTTGCCGCCGGGGTCACGCGGCTTCTGCAACTGGGGTCAAGCTGCATCTACCCCCGCGCGGTGCCCCAGCCGATGCGCGAGGATGCGCTGCTGACCGGCGTGCTGGAACCTACCAACGAACCCTATGCCATCGCCAAGATCGCGGGCATCAAGCTTTGCGAAAGCTACAACCGGCAGCACGGCACCGATTACCGCAGCGTGATGCCGACGAACCTGTATGGCCCCGGCGACAACTTCCACCCGGAAAACAGCCACGTCCTGCCTGCCCTGATCCGCCGCTTCCACGAGGCGGCCCAAGCCCGCCTCGACGAGGTAACGATCTGGGGCACCGGCACGCCGCGGCGCGAGTTCCTTCATGTCGACGACATGGCTGAGGCGTCGCTTTACGTGCTCGACCTGTCGAAGGACGTCTACGAGGCCAATACCGAACCCATGCTCAGCCATATCAACGTGGGCACCGGCATCGACGTGTCGATCCTTGAACTGGCGCGGATGGTGGCCGGGGTCACCGGGTTCCGGGGTCGGATCGCAACCGACCCGTCAAAGCCCGACGGCACGATGCGCAAGCTGATGGATGTCACCCGGCTGGCTGACATGGGCTGGCGCGCGCGGATCGCGTTGCAGGACGGGATCGAGGAGACCTACGGCTGGTTCCTCGACAATCAGGACAGTTTCCGCCGCTGAGGATCAGGCGTCGTAATAGGCCTTGCCATAAGAGGAATACGCCCCGTACCGACCACCGTAGCCGTAGCGCTTCATCCCCTTGGGGCTGATCTGCGACAGGGCAAGGCCGGTCACGCGCACATTGACGGTCGCGAACTGGCGGAGCGCCTCGGTGACCTGAGCGCGAGACGTTCTGTCCCAGGCCACCGCGAAGATGATGGCATCAGCCACCTGCCCGATGACGCGGGCATCCGGCACCACAAGGACAGGCGGTGTATCGATGATGATGAAGTCGTAGCGCGCCCGCAATTCGTTCATCAAGTCCTGGAAACGTTCCGACGAAAAGAGGTCTGCGGCATTGATCGAGGATTTCTCGCCCATCATGATGTCGATGTTCATGCGCGGATCGCGCACGACGCAATCCTCAATCGGATACTGACCCGTCATCGCCGCGATCAGACCGCCCCTGACCATGGGGATGTCGAAGTATTCCCCGAAGGTCCTCCTGCGGATATCGGCCTCGAGCAGCAGCACCCGCTTGCCCAAGCCGGCAAGGTTATGCGCCAGCGCGATCGAAATCGTCGTCTTGCCTTCGCCCGGAACCGACGATGTCGACAGGATCACCTGCGGCGGCTGGTCGATGTTGGACAGAAGGACCGAGGTCCGCATGTTCCGCACCGCCTCGACCGCGGCAGAAGTCGGCTTGTCGTTCAGGTAGTCGATCAGTTCCGTCCGCTTGGTGATCGGCATGAGCGGAATCTGCCCGAGAATCGTCATCCGGCTGTCGCGTTCCAATTCCTCCGACGTGCGATAGCCGTTGTTCAGGAACTGACGGGCCAGGACGATGGCGATCCCGAGCATGGTGCCCAGAACGATCGACAAGGCCAGAATCCGCCTCTTTTGGGGCTCGACAAGACGACCGGGTGTTGCCTCGGACAGAACGCGGCTGTCGGCCAGTTGCAGGCCGCGCTGAACCGAGGTTTCCTTCAACCGGTTCAGGAAGGTGTCGTAAAGCGTGCGGGTCGCTTCGGTCTCACGCTCCAGCCTCTGGAGTTCCAGAAGTTGCTGGGATTGCGTCTCCACGGTCGTCGACAACTCGGTGAAGGCTGCAGTGAGGGCCGCAGCCTGCTGGCGCTGCCGTTCAAGGTTGGCCGCAAACCTGCCGGTCAGCAGGTCGGCCCGGCTGTCGAACAGCTGGCGGGCATTGGCGGAACCAGCTTCGATATCCTGCGCCAGACGCACAAGGGTCGGGTCGTCGAATTGCGCTGCGATCTCGGCAGCTGATCCCGACGCCCGCAGTTCCGTCAACGCGGCGAGCCGGGCCTCCTGCAACGCGACGGTGGCTTCCGCATCCGCCAGCCGGGACCGCCGGTCGCGCAATTGCTGGTTCAGCGCGTCCATCGCCTCGACACTCACCAACCCAATGTTGGCACGCATGTCCTTGATCCTGTCCTCGCGCTCCCTGAGGTCGTTTTCAAGTTCGACAACACGTTCGGAGAGCCAGGCGACCGCGTTCTCGGTCGCGCTGAATTTCACGTCGATCTGATCCTGGATGTAGAGTTCGGCCAGCGCGTTCGTGATCCGCTGCGACTTGCGCGGGTCCTCGGTCGTGGCCGAGATCTCGAAGATGTAGGTCTGACGCAGGTTCGAGACGTCGATCGCATCCCGCAAGACACCGACGATGGAGTTGCGCTGCATTTCTTCGGAGGCAGAAATTTCTTCTGCGGTCACGGCACCGGATTGTACGCCGTCGCCCCTCGCGGTTGCGATGCCCGCGATCAGTTTCCTGAGAGAAAAGCCAGGCTCGGGTCTCAGCGCGCCATTGAACTCGGGGTCGTTGGCAAGCTCCAGATCTTCGGCTAGACGCTGCAGCAGACCACGGGACCGAATAACTTCAAGTTCAGTATTGATCGCGGATTGTTCACCTGACACGCCCGAAAAGACGCTCTCGATATCGACGATCTGCTCGTTCCTGAGTTCGAGCGCCAGAGTCGCAGTCGACCGATACTTCGGCACGGCCAGCACGTAGGCATAGTATCCTCCGACCAGCAGTGCGAGCGCCGCACATGCCGCGATGATCCACTTTCCCCGCCATATAACAGACAGCATCGCCAGCAGATCAATCTCGTCCTCGTCACCTCGGGGGTCACGATCACGTGACGATGGTGAAGATCTATTGAATTTATCTAGCATCAATCTCGGCACTCGATCTGGGAATTACTCCGACTTTCATCGCATATGCGGGTCTGCATCGCAATGCAATCGGACCGTTGTCAGAGACCCTTCGCACCGAACACGACACGCAGGGTGCGCCAGAACACCCATGCGTCCATGCGGAAGCCCGCGTTCTGAATATAAACTAGATCTGCTTTGACCTTGCTCAGAGTGGCGTCCAGACCTTGCGCATACCCCACCTCGACCTGCGCGAGACCGGAGATGCCCGGTCGGATCGAATGGCGCTCTCGATAGCCGGGCACCTGACGGACGAACCGGCGGGCATGGTGAAAATAATCCGGACGTGGGCCGATCAGGCTCATATCTCCACGAAGAACGTTCAGGATCTGCGGCAGTTCATCAAGCCGCCTCTTGCGCAGGAACCTGCCAAACGGCCGCATCCTGTCGGTCTCGACCGGATCGTCAGCGCCACGGGCAACCCTTTCGGCTGGCTGCATGGTGCGGAACTATAGCACCATGAAGGCGCGGCAGTCGCGGCCCATCCGGGGTTGCGCGTAGAAAAGCGGCCCGGGGTTGAAGATAGGGTTCAGCAGAAGCAACATGACCGCCACGATTGCCGTCAAGGGCAGAAGCAAGAGCGAGACCACCGCATCAAACACCCGCTTCACCGCGAAATACAAACGCTTGGTGTCCCGACGCGCCTCAGAACCCGCTTCCGACGCGGCGATGATCGACTCGAAATCAAACACGATTTACCCTAGGGGCAACAATTTACCCTACGTTAATGGATAGACCCGTACGCCAAGAGTTCAACAGGATTGTGTAAGTTTGGCTTGTAGGCGCGATCCATCACTGTCCCGACAACGCAAAATCGGCTTTGCGGAAGCATTTCATAACATAACACAGCCACATGGCAGCGATCCGCCCGGGATTTGGACAGGATCGTCGCCTGCGATTCGTCACCAAATCTTTAATTCGCAATGGCGTTTGTTGCGGCACCGATGAACAGGCCGAAGGTCTGCTGAAGCGCGCGGCCCCATTTCGTGATCGGCTGTTCTTCGATGAAGACGATGTCGTTAGGCCGCATCGTCATATGCGTGGCCAGTGTCAGGTTGACCGCGTTCGACGCGTCCAGATGCCAGGCCGTCACAGCGCCGAATTCGGCCGGGTTGCTCGATGCGCGCAGAACGTAGATCTCGCTGGAATCGCCGGTCGTCGTGTGGAACCCGCCCGATCCATACAGGACATCGGCAAGGGTCACCTCGCGTTCGAAGGGCATGGTGTAGCGGCTCTGCCGGCCCACCTCCCCCGCGAGATAGACATAATCGCGTTCGACCGCGTCGAATTCAATCCGGCTCTCGAAATTCTCGCGCGCTTCACCCAGCTCCGCGCGCCGCAGTGAAATCTCGGCCTGAAGCTCTGCAAGGGCCGATTGCCGAGCCGTTCGCCGCAGGTTGATCACGTCAATTTCCTGCTGGTAAAATTCCAGCGCGCGATCGAGGTCGTAGTTGATGTCGACATAGACCGCGTCACCGTCAAGGAGTGTCAGTTCCTGCAGGTTGGTGCGCTGCAGATACTCCTCGACCGGGATCTGGTAGAGTTCCCCGTCGCGATAGATCCGGATCGAGGCATATTCCTCGTTGCGGGTCTGCAGTCCGCCCGCCTGGGTGATCGCCTCGCGCAGGTTGAGCGGATTGAGCGTGATCGGCACGATGGCCGGGCTGCCGACCGCACCGCCAATCGTCGCACGCTTCGACCGGAACTCGGCCACCTCGAGCGAGAAGGACGGGTCGATCTGGTTCGACACAAGCGCCTCGAACAGCCGGGACTCGGCCTCCTCAAGGGTCAGTCCAGCAACCTGCACGGTGCCCACATCCGGAACCGCGATCGCGCCGTCGTCGCGCACCGTGAAACCCTGCCGGGCACCCTGAGCGCGAAGCAGGCCCGAAAGTTCGGCGATCGTGCTCGCGTTTTGGGTCGTCGAAATCAGCAAGACATCGCCCACGCCGATGCGGTAGGGCGGCGCGTGAACCGCGGGGGGGACCCGCAGTTCCAGCGGCTCAAGCCGTTCTTCGGGGAAGGTGGGCGCCTCGGGCAGCGCGCCAAGACCCAGGGCCGCACCGCCTGCGCCCGCCGTCTGGGAATAGATCGCGGGCAGCGTCTTGGGCCGGAACGGATCGCGGTTGGCGACAACGACCGTTTGCGCTGTCAGGGGCACGACGCGCACGGACGCGTCGGTCGCGGCGTCGCGCACTTTGGGGCTGGTATAGGTGATCCCGCAGCCCGTCAGAACGGTCGCTGTCAAAGCCGCTGTCAAAAATCTGCCGATCATGTCTTAGCCCCTTGTCCTTGCGGTCCTGCTTAGCCCAGCCGCTCTATCGTCATGTGTCCCAGCCAGGGTCCCATCCACTGCCGCGACTTCAAGACCGTCCCGCTGCGCCCCAGCCAATAAGTGTTGATTTCGGCCCCGTCCGGAAGAAAGCAGCGTTCGGTCAAGCGCACGGTATCGTGAACGCGGTCGGAAATCGTGATCGTCTCGGTCACCCGCTCGGCCATCTCGCATTGCTGGGTCTGATATTGGACTGCGCTCTCTCCGTCCAGTGTGGTCTGGAACCGGGGATAGAAGTCGCCCGGCCCGCCCGAGACCAGCGCGCGCGCGCTGGCGGATGCATCAGCGCTCATGATGTCGGCGGAAAAGCCGCGCGTCGCCACCAGCATCCCGTCGCGGAGCGAAACCGATGCCCCTTGAGCGTTCACGAAGGTCGCAACATCATCGTTCCGTGACTGCAGGGAAAAAACCGACTGATAGTTGAACCCTTCGATCGACACGAGAACCTGCGGAACACGGTCCTCTTCGCCTGACACGGTGATCACGACATCACGCGGCACGCCCCCGACCAGTCCACAGCCCGCGACCGCAACGATGGCAAGAAAGGACCAGATCCTCATCGCCAGAAACGCCCCCAGCCGTCTTTCAGTTCCGTGCCCTGACTGTCGTTGATCATCTCGTAGAGACGGTTCGAAACACCCAGCCGCGCGCCACCGTCCCGCGTCGTGGGACGGATCGTGACGTTCACGTTGTCACGCCCCGGCTGGCCAGAGACCCAGTCGATCGGGATCGTCAGCAAGATCCCCTTGTCGAAGGACCCTTCGCCGAAATCGGCCGAAGACACATCGGTGAAGGTCGCGAAGGCCCCCACTCTCCAGCCGTTCTGGAACCGCCGTTCAAGCGTGAGCGTCGCGCCCCAGTCCCCCGCGAGATACCGGCCCGCGTCGACCTGTCCAAAAAACCCGTTCCCGATGTCATAATAGGCCGACACATGGCCGGTCGCGATCTTGTAATCCCGAAGGCCGAAACGCGTGTCGAAGTCGCGCTGCTGGACATAGTTCAGCTCGACCCCCAGCGCGAAGTCGCTGTCGCTCCGCTGCCAGAGCAGTTCGCCCGAGACACCTGCGAACATCCGTTCCAGATAACCGGCGCTGAAGCGGCCGTAGACATCGCGCCCCGGCTTGAAGAACCGGTTGACCGTCAGCTCCATCAGCGCGGGATCGCCTTCGGCATCATAGAGACTGAAGTCGCTTCGCACGCGTGGCAGGACCGAGTCCGAACGCCGCGTGGCATCGGCGAGGTTCCCGAAAAGGCGCTTGCGAACGATCCCTTGCACAACCCATCCCTGCGCCGGTTCGAACCTTGCCTGATACTGCACACCGAAGTCGGCGCGCACGGGGTTGTCGGGGTCGAAGAAACTGGGGCTGATATAGGGTTCGAACCCGCCGCTGTAACGCGGATAGCGATCCGACAGCGGCATGACGGCCCCGTCGGCCGAACTGATACCGGCGCGGGCATAGACCGACCAGGAATTGTCGAATTCGAATTCCAAGGTCTCGATGTCGCTGCGCCGCAGGGTGACCTGCGTCGTCGCAAGCCCGTTCTTGATCACCACGATGGTGAAGGTCTCGACCGACGGCGGAAGGGCGGCGGTAAGCACGCGCGCGGCACGGCCAACAGCCTGGGCCTGCTGGCGATAGGTTTCGTTCTCGACCTCGACACGGGCGCCCGTGGCGGTCAGCGACAGCCCGTGCAGGCCAAGCCCGGTCTGTTCCAGCCCGGCACGGACCCGCGCTTCGACGCCCGCCACCTCCTGCGCCGAGGTGGCCCAGTCCAACCCCGGCCGCCAGCCAAGCTGTTCGGCGCTCGCGGTGGCGCGGTTGACGACCGCGGGCGGCGCCGTATCGGCGCCGTCACCCCGCGGGGGGTATTTGGGGTTCAGCGCGAAGGTCAGCTGGATCCCCAGCTCCGAGCCATAGAGATAATGCGCCTCGACCGTGGTGCCCGGGCGCCACTGATAGCTCACACCAACATTCACCGGGCTGCGGCGGTCGAAGCTTGACGGGCTCTCGAAGGGATAGGCATCCGAGGAATATTCGAGCGTGAACCGCAGACGGTCGGTCGCCTGGTACTCGACACCACCGAACAGCGCCGCGGGGCCGCGGAACAGTTCGTTGAACTCGACCTGGCCGCCGGGGCCTGTCGTGCCCACGGGGCGCGTGAGGAAGCGGTCCGAAAAGACGGACAGCGGGTTCTTGAAGCTGCCCACGCCTGCATAGCGGCCCCAGCCCATGCCCCCGGTGAAGCGGAACCGCGACCCGAACGTCTTCGACATGACGACATATTCGCCGCCATAAATGCCGGTGCCGAGAAAGTCGTTGATCCCCACGGCCATCGCGGGGCGACGGGCGGTCTCATCAAGCAGCTGATAATGCAGCGTGAAGCTGCGGTCGAAAAGTTCACTTCCTGGGCCGGGCGCGGCCTGATTTCCCTTGAACCCGTCGATGATGGAATACCGGAAACTGCCCGACAGCCGCCGCGTGATCTGGAACGTCAGCGTATTGCGCAGGTTGTTCTGGAACCAGGACGTGGTGAAGGCCAGATCGCCATCCTCGGGCACGCCCGCGGTAGGCATATCGATCAGGCCGGGAAAGCCGTAAGTGTTGTAGCCCACGCCCATGGGCTGCTGCGCCGACGCCACGCTGGCACAACAGATAGCTCCGAAAGCGAGGGCAAGACGACGCATCGGCAGATGTTTTCCTACTCGATTTTTTCAAGCTCTATAGCCGAAAGATCAGGGCCGGTGCAGCCCCTATGATTGTAAAACGCCTGCGCGACATTGCGCCTATATCGAAAGTGTGACAAATTTACACTGATTTTGCCCTGTCCATTCCCCGGACAAGTTGGCAAAGACGTGCCTGTTTATAGGGGATTGGTTATGTCGCCATCATGGTTGTCCGGTCTTTTGGGACGCCGCGCCAGCACTGCGTTGTTCGATCCCGCCTGCCCGGAGCTTCCACTTTGTGTCATCGGCGATGTGCATGGCCGCATCGATCTGCTTGAACGAATCGTGTCGCTCCTGCCGCAGGATCGCCCTGTTTTCCTTGTGGGCGACGTCATCGACCGAGGCGATCACAGCGCCGAAGTGCTGCGATATCTGGTGGCCCGGCCCGAACTTGTCTGCATCCGCGGCAATCACGAGGCGATGATGACGTCCTTCCTTCTCGAACCCGAGGCGAAGGGCGGGCGCTGGCTGCGCAACGGCGGGCTGCAGACCCTGGCGAGCTTCGGCTTGTCCGGGTTGACCGAAACCGCCGGGGAAGAGGCCTTGCGCCATGCGCGCGACGCGATGTTCGACCGGCTGGGCGATGCGGGCCTGCGCTGGCTGACCGATCTTCCGGCGGTGCAGTGGTCGGGCAACGTGGTGATCGCCCATGCCGGGGCGAACCCCGATCAGCCGCTGGACAGCCATTACGAGGCGACCTTCGTCTGGGGCCATCCCGATTTCCTGCGCAAGCCACGGCAGGACGGGTTCTGGGTGGTGCATGGTCACAGCATCGTCGACGAACCGCGCGCCGAGGACGGGCGCATCTCGATCGACACCGGGGCCTATGCGACCGGACGGCTCAGCGCCGCGATCTTCACCCCGGGCGAGGATGTGCGCTTCGTCACCACCTAATCCGGGTTTCCCCGCGTGAAGCTGAGGCGCGAGAAATCGGGCGCCGCACGACCGGGCACGGACATCTCAGGCAGGGCGGCACCCGGGGTCAGAACGGGGCGCAGCAGCGCCACGGGATGCGCCCGAAGCGACAGGCGCGTGGCGACGTAATCCTCGACCACCTCTTCCCCCGCCGTCATCCGGGGCAGAAGGGCCGCCGGTTCGTTGATGCCTTCGCCGTCGATATCGCCCGCGAACAACGGCAGCGGCCTGTCCGCCGCGATCGCCTTCGCGGCCCAGAGCGCGTCGCGGCGCCCGATGCCCAGCGCGGCGAAGACATCCGCTTCGGCCAGCCGTTCGAGCACCGCCGCCCCCAGCCCGGCGCGGCGCCAGACATCCTCGACCGCGCGGTATCCGTTGCCGCGCGCCGCCGTCAGCCAGGCGGCCTCTTCCTCGGCCAGCCCCATGATCTGGCGCAACCCCAGCCGCAGCGCGAGGCCCCCCTGCCCGTCGGGTTCCATCACGTTGTCCCAGAAGCTGGCGTTGACGCAGACGGGCCGCACTTCGACCCCATGCTGGCGGGCGTCGCGCACGATCTGGGCGGGCGCGTAGAAGCCCATGGGCTGCGAATTCAGAAGCGCGCAGGCGAAGATGCCAGGGTGATGGCATTTGAGCCAGGCGCTGGCATAGACCAGCAGCGCAAAACTGGCCGCATGGCTTTCGGGGAACCCGTAGGACCCGAAGCCTTCGATCTGGGAAAAGCAGCGTTCCGCGAAATCGTCGTCATAGCCGTTCGCCTTCATGCCCCGCAGGAACAGCGCGCGGAATTCGCTGACATTGCCATGCTTCTTGAAGGTGGCCAGCGACCGGCGCAGCCGGTCCGCCTGATCGGGGGTGAAACCCGCACCGACGATGGCGATCTGCATCGCCTGTTCCTGGAAGAGCGGCACGCCCAGCGTCTTGCCCAGCACCGCGCCCAACTCGTCGGACGGAAAGCTCACCTTCTCCTCGCCGTTCCGCCGCCGGATGTAAGGATGCACCATGTCGCCCTGAATGGGGCCGGGCCGGATGATGGCCACCTCGATCACCAGATCATAGAAATTGCGAGGCCGCATCCGGGGCAGGAAGTTCATCTGCGCCCGGCTTTCCACCTGAAACACGCCCACGCTGTCGGCGGCGCAGAGCATGTCGTAGACGCGGGCGTCCTCGGGCGGCAGCGTGGCGAGATCATATCGTGTGCGGTGGTGCCGTTCGATCAGGTCGAAGGCCTTGCGGATGCAGGTCAGCATCCCGAGCGCCAGCACGTCGACCTTGAGGATGCCGAGCGTGTCGATGTCGTCCTTGTCCCAGGCGATGACGGTGCGGCCTTCCATCGTCGCGTTCTCGATGGGCACCAGTTCATCCAGCCGCCCCTCGGTCATCACGAAGCCGCCCACATGCTGCGACAGGTGGCGGGGAAAGCCGTTGATCTCGTGCACCAAGGCCAGCGTCTGCATCAGCCGCGGGTCGGTCGGATCAAGCCCGATCTCGGCCATGCGCTCGGCCTCGATGCCCTTCGTCGAAAAGAACCCCCAGAGCTGGGAGGAGAGCGCGCTGATCGTGTCCTCGGTCAGGCCCATGGCGCGGCCCACTTCGCGGATGGCGCGCTTGCCGCGGTAATGGATCACCGTGGCGCAAAGCCCCGCGCGGTGGCGGCCATAGCGGTCATAGATCCACTGGATCACCTCTTCGCGCCGTTCATGTTCGAAATCGACGTCGATGTCGGGGGGCTCGTCCCGGGCCTCGGACACGAAGCGCTCAAACACCATGGTGCCCACTTCGGGGCTGACCGAGGTGATCCCGAGGCAATAGCACACGACCGAATTCGCCGCCGATCCGCGCCCCTGACACAGGATTCCGCGCGACCGGGCGAAGTGGACGACGTCGCGCACGGTCAGGAAGTAAGGTTCATAGCGCAGCTTGGCGATCAGGGTCAGCTCGTGCTCCAGCAGCGCCTTGACGCGGTCGGAGGCGCCGCCCGGGTAGCGCCAGCGCAGCCCTTCATGGGCCAGGCGCCGCAGGCGGGCATCGGGGGTTTCGCCCTCTGCCACCTCGTGCGGATATTCATAGCGCAATTCGTCAAGCGAGAAGGTCAGCCGGTCGGCCAGCGCCTGCGCGCGGTCGACCGCATCCCCGAATCCCGCGAAAAGCCGCCGCATCTCGGCCCCGGACCGCAGGCGCTGTTCGCCGTTGGCAAGGGCCGCGCGCCCCAGATCGTCGACCCGGGTCTTCAGCCGGATCGCGGTCAGGACATCCGCCAGCCGACGCCGCCGCGCCCGGTGCATGCGCGGCGCGGCAGAGGCAAGCGTGGGCAGACCCAGCGCGTCGGCCTCGCGCGCAAGCGCCGCGAAGCGGTCGCGGTCGCGCCCGTCGTATCGCGGGGCGAGGCCGAGGTGCATGCGCCCGGCAAAGGCCTGCAGGCGCGGCATCAGCGCCGCCCAGCCGCCCGCACCTTTCATATGCGGACCGGGCCAGAGGATCAGCTCCAGCCCCCCGGCGAAGTCGGCCAGATCGGAGAGCGACAGGTCGCACTCCCCCTTCTGCGCGCGCAGCTTGCCGCGCGACAGCAGGCGACACAGGTTGCCCCATCCCGCCCGGTCGCGCGGCAGGGCGGTGACGGACGGCGCGTCGGTCAGCACCAGCCGCGCGGCGGGGATGAGACGCGGCGCGGCGCAGACGGGAAAGGACGGCGGCGCGGGGATCGCATCGGGCCGGGGCGGCCCGATCGGATCATGGGCCGCCTCCCAGGCGCGACGTTCGGCCACCAGCCGCGCGATCTCGCGCGCGCGGGCATGGGCGCGCACGATTCCCGCGACCGAGTTTTCATCCGCGATG
The DNA here is from genome assembly GCA_018401465.1 of Aestuariivita sp. Lineage (GTDB taxonomy): Bacteria > Pseudomonadota > Alphaproteobacteria > Rhodobacterales > Rhodobacteraceae > JAGYKE01. The sequence goes on along the minus strand of JAGYKE010000004.1, from coordinate 936,135 downwards.
GCCACGGCGGAAAGGTCCAGTTCGGCGGCCATGTCCATGTATTCCTCGGGGTGGGAGGCCCCGTGGAGGAAGGAGAAGTTCGAGGTGGCGGACAATTCGGCGACCATGGTGAGTCGCAAGTATATTCACGTTTTGTTCTTTTTCGAGTCCCCGTTTTCCGGCGTGGAAAACGGATGGAAACCGACGCGGTTTCCGCGCCGAGCAGACCGATCCGCAAGGGGGGAAACCGCGTCGGTTTCCCACCCGGATTTCGCGTCGAAATCCGCCTTGCGCAGGAACCGGGCGCGCGCCTCAGCGTGAGGACGTCAGCGACAGGAAGACATCCTGCAGGTCGGGCTCTTCCGTGCGCACGTCGCGGATCGTGATGCCCGCCGCGCGCACCGCATCCAGCACCGCCTCGGCCCCTGTCTGGCCGCGCCGGTAGCTCAGCGCGATCGACCCGTCCGCGCGCCGCGCGGCCTCGATGCCTGCGCCTTCGGGAAGCCGGTCCACCGGGCCGTCGGGTTCGATCACCATCGTCTTGGCGTCAAGTCGCGCCAGAAGATGCGCGGTGGTGTCCCGCGCGACCACTTCACCCTGGTTGATGATGGCGATCTCGTCGCACATCTCCTCGGCCTCTTCGAGGTAATGCGTGGTCAGGATGATCGTCATGCCGCGGTCGCGGTTGAGCTTGCGGATGTTCTCCCACAGCATCTGGCGCAGTTCGATGTCCACACCCGCGGTCGGCTCATCAAGCACAAGGATGTTGGGGTGATGCACCAGCGCCTTGCCCAGAAGCAGCCGCCGCCGCATGCCGCCCGACAGCGTGCGGGCATAGGCCTCGGCCTTGTCGGTCAGGCCCACCATCGCAAGGATCTCGTCCGTGCGCCGCTGCGCCTTCGGCACGCCGTAAAGCCCCGCCTGCACCTCGAGCGCGGCGCGCGGCGTGAAGAACGGATCAAGGTTCAGTTCCTGCGGCATCACCCCGATCGCCGCGCGCGACTGGCGCGGGTTCACGTCCTGGTCAAAGCCCCAGATCACGACGCGGCCACTGGTCTTCTTCACCAGACCGGCCAGAATGTTGATCAGCGTCGACTTGCCCGCCCCGTTCGGCCCCAGAAGCCCGAAGACCGACCCGCGCGGGATGGCAAGATCGACACACTTCAGGGCGGTCTTGTCCTCGCCCCCGCGGCGCGCGCGGTAGGTTTTCACCAGAGCCTCGATGCGGATCGCGTCCTGTGTCACCCTGCCCCTTGCCCCTGTCAGGCTTGCCCGATAAATCCCCTAGAGCATCGCCCGACCGCCAGCAACCGCAAGGACCTGCCCGCAGATGACCATCGCAGCCCCGGAAACCAGGATCGTGGACAACTACCGCATTTCCTGCGACGGCGGCGAAGGCGCGCTGGGCCATCCCCGCGTCTGGCTGCAGATCCCGCATGACACGGGCTGGGTCGAATGCCCCTATTGCGACTGCCGCTACATCCACAAGGACTTCGAGGGCAAGGTCGATTAGGACGCCTGTCCGCCTTGCGCTGATCCTTGCCGCAGGCCCCCTGCTTTATGTCCTTGCGGCGACGATCGGCGCGCTGATCGCCCCGGCGGGGCAGGCTCGCCCGGACGGGCCGGTGACGATCCACCTTCTGGCCGGACCGATCCACACCGACATCCTCCTGCCGCTTGACGATGCGACGCGGGCGCGGTTCGCCGCCTTCGGCGGGCCCGACCTGCCGCTCGGCCATCCCGGCGCCGACTGGCTGGTCGCGGGCTGGGGCGCACGCGACTTCTACACCACCACCGCCACATGGCACGACCTGTCGCTGCGCGCGACGCTGCGCGCCGTGGCGGGCGATGCGTCCGTCCTGCGGCTGAGCCTTGCCGGGCCGATCGATCCGGGTTTTCCGACATGGCGCGTCCAGATGGACACGGCCACCTATGACAGACTGGTCGATGCCATCCTCGCCACCGCCGCGCGGGATGCGGGCGGAGGACCGATTCCCGTCGATCATCCCGGCTTTTCCACCACCGATGCTTTCTTCGAGGCGACGGGCCGCTTTCACCTCCTGCGCACCTGCAACGCCTGGGTCGGGGCCATGCTGCGCCGGGCGGGCCTGCCCTTCGGCGCATGGACGCCGCTGCCTCTGTCCGTCAGGATCGCGCACCGGACGCACCTTGTGCCCTGACGCCGCCCTTTGCTGGACTTCGCGCCGCACAAGCGCCAGAAACAACCCCGGCGAGACAGGAGAACGACGATGGCATTCGGCAAGGGACACCACCTGCACCTGATCGACGGATCGGCCTTCATCTTCCGCGCCTACCACGCGCTGCCACCGCTGACGCGCAAGTCCGATGGCCTGCCCATCGGCGCGGTGTCGGGCTTCTGCAACATGCTCTTCCGCTATGTCGAGGCGAACAACGGCGGCGACGCGCCCACCCATGTCGCCGTCATCTTCGACAAGGGCAGCCACACCTTCCGCAACGACATGTACGACCTGTACAAGGCCAACCGCGAAGAGATGCCCCAGGACCTGCGCCCGCAGATACCCCTGACGCGCGAGGCAACGCTGGCCTTCAACATCGCCTGCAAGGAACTGCAAGGATACGAGGCCGACGACATCATCGCCACGCTCGCCTGCAAGGCGCGCGACGCGGGCGGACGCGTCACCATCATCAGCTCCGACAAGGACCTGATGCAGCTTGTCGGCGACGGGGTCGTGATGCTCGACGCGATGAAGAACCGCATCATCGACCGCGAGGAAGTGCACGAGAAATTCGGCGTCTACCCCGACCGCGTCGTCGATGTGCAGGCCTTGGCGGGCGACAGCGTCGACAACATCCCCGGCGCGCCCGGCATCGGCATCAAGACGGCGGCCCTTCTCATCAACGAATTCGGCTCGCTGGAAGAGCTTCTCGACCGCGCCTCCGAAGTCCCCCAGCCGAAACGCCGCGAAACGCTTATCGCCATGCGCGACCAGATCGAATTGTCGAAGAAACTCGTGCAGCTCGACTGCGACACGCCGCTCGACTTCACGCTCGACGATCTCGAAGTGCGCGACCCCGACCCGGAGCGGCTGATGGAGTTCCTCTCGCAGATGGAATTCCGCACGCTGACCAAGCGCATCGCCGACCGGATGGGCCTTGCCGCCCCCGCGATCCCCGAAGCGCCTGCGCCCGACGCCGCCCCGTCCCCCGATGCGCCCGCCTTCGCCGCCGCCAGATATGACTGCGTCCGCGACGAAGCCGCGCTTCAGGTCTGGATCGACCGCATCCGCGCCGTGGGCCATGTGGCGGTGGACACGGAAACCACCAGCCTTGACGAGATGAAGGCCGAGATCGTCGGCATATCGCTTTGCGTCGATGCGGGGCATGCCTGCTATATTCCGCTGACCCACAAGGCCGGGCAGTCGGGCGATCTTTTCGGATCGGACGCGCTGGCCGAAGGCCAGATCGACCGCGACACGGCACTTGCCATGCTGAAACCGGTGCTCGAGGACGACGCGATCCTCAAGATCGGTCAGAACATGAAATACGACGCCAAGGTCTTCGCCCGGGCGGGCATCGACGTGGCCCCCATCGACGACACGATGCTGATGTCCTACGCGCTGCACGGGGGCGAACACGGCCACGGCATGGACGCATTGTCGGAACGCTACCTGTCGCACACGCCCATCCCGATCAAGCCGCTGCTGGGGTCGGGCAAGTCCGCGCGCACCTTCGATCACGTCCCCATCGACGAGGCGACGGCCTATGCGGCCGAGGACGCCGACATCACCCTCCGGCTCTGGCAGACGTTCCGCCCGCAGCTGCACCTGTCGCGCGTCACCACCGTGTACGAGACGCTGGAACGCCCCTTGGTGCCGGTGCTGGCGCGGATGGAGATGGCGGGCATCAAGGTCGACCGCGACACGCTGAGCCGCATGTCGAACGCCTTTGCCCAGAAGATGGCGGCGCTGGAATCGGAAATCCACGAACTGGCAGGCGAACCCTTCAATGTCGGCAGCCCCAAGCAATTGGGCGAGATTCTCTTCGACAAGATGGGCCTCGACGGCGGCAAGCGCGGCAAGACGGGTGCCTATGCCACCGGGGCCGACGTGCTCGAAGACCTCGCCACCGAACACGACCTGCCGGGCCGTGTGCTTGACTGGCGGCAATTGTCCAAACTGAAATCCACCTATACCGACGCTCTGCAGGACCACATCAACCCGGAAACGGGGCGCGTCCACACCTCCTATTCCATCGCGGGGGCCTCCACGGGCCGCCTCGCCTCGACCGACCCGAACCTGCAGAACATCCCCGTGCGCACGGAAGAAGGCCGCCGCATCCGCGAAGCCTTTGTCGCCGAACCGGGGCGCGTCCTTGTCAGCCTCGACTATTCCCAGATCGAACTGCGCATCCTTGCCCATATCGCCGACATTCCGCAGCTGAAACAGGCCTTTGCCGACGGGCTCGACATCCACGCCATGACCGCGTCGGAAATGTTCGACGTGCCGCTGGCCGAGATGACCCCCGACATCCGCCGCCGCGCCAAGGCGATCAATTTTGGCGTGATCTACGGGATTTCGGGCTTTGGCCTCGCCCGCAACCTGCGGATACCAAGGGCCGAGGCGCAGGGCTTCATCGACCGCTACTTCCAACGCTTCCCCGGCATCCGCGACTACATGGACGCGACCAAGGCCTTCGCGAAGGACAAGGGCTATGTCCAGACGCTTTTCGGCCGCCGCATCCACACGCCCGAGATCAACGCAAAAGGCCCGACCGCAGGCTTCGCCCAGCGCGCCGCGATCAACGCCCCCATTCAGGGCACCGCCGCCGACATCATCCGCCGCGCCATGATCCGGATGGAGGCAGCCATAGAAGGCCTGCCCGCGAAGATGCTGCTGCAGGTCCATGACGAACTTCTGTTCGAGGTGGCCGAAGACGCGGTGGACGACACCATCGCCCGCGCCCGCGACGTGATGGAAGGCGCCTGCGATCCGGTGGTGAAGCTCGCCGTGAAACTGACGGTGGATGCCGGGAAAGGCGCCAACTGGGCCGAGGCGCATTGAGCAAGCAAGGCCCGATGTCGATGTTGAACCCCTACGATTGGCCAAGAACAGCACGACGCGACATTACTCTTGAACCGGTGACAGGTCTGTATGCGCTGTTCCTCCAGCCGAACTCCGTGCTTCCATGGATCGAACCATGTCGCGAAGGCTTGATTTACATCGGCAAGGCAGCAGGCAAGCGCGGTTTGTTGGGTCGGTGCCATTTCGCTGGAAAGACGAGGAACCATTCTCCACGCAAGAGCTTGGCTTATCTTCTCAGTGACCAGCTCGAACTGACAGCGACCTACCTTCCCAAACCGAATTCCCCGCCGACTTGGGGGCTTGATTATGCTTCCGAGGAACGATTGTCTCTATGGATGCATGAAAACCTACTTCTTGCGGTCACGCCAAACCCGCAGCCCGCAGCCGCAGAAAAAACACTGATTGCCCAGCATGCACCGCCGCTCAATCTTGACCTCTGCATTCAGACCCCCCGACACCAAGCCTTGAAGGCCGGCAGATCGCAAATGCTTGAAGAGGCGCGGCAAGACCGAAGCAAGGCAAAACCATGATCGCTACCTGGCCCGACCTGCGCACCCTCGCCCTGTCGCTGAACCTGCCGAAGGTGGAAGACGCGGTCAGCTGGGGCAACCCCAACCTCAAGGCGCATGGCAAGATGTGGGTCTGGTGGTCGCCCATGATCGACGCTGCCGTCTTCAAGGGAACCATCGAGGAACGCGAGGCGCTGATCGCCGCCGACCCCGCCACCTTCCTGCACCACGACCACTATGCCAGCCACGGCCTGATCCTCGTCGCCGCGGGGCGAATTGACCCTGACTGGGCCCGCGCCCGCCTGCACCGCACCTGGGAAGAGATGGCCCCGAAACGCTGGCTGGCAAAGTGGCAGGCAGGGCAGGCATGAGCCGCCCGCGCCCCCGCCCGCGCATCCCGAAAGGCGAAACCCGCCTCATCGCCTTCAACAAGCCGATGAACATGCTCAGCCAGTTCACCGATGACGGCAACTGGCCGGGGCTGGGGCGCGTGCTCGACATGCCCGGGATGTATCCCGCAGGCCGGCTCGACCGCGACAGCGAAGGCCTTCTGCTGCTCACCAATGACGGCATCCTGCAGGCCCGGCTGACCGATCCGAAATCACACACGCCGAAAACCTACGTGGTCCAGGTCGAAGGCACGCCCGACGATGCCGCCCTGCGCGCGCTCCGCGACGGGGTCACCCTGAACGACGGGCCCACCCGTCCCGCCACGGTTGACCAAATCGACGAACCCCTCTGGCTCTGGCCGCGCGACCCGCCCGTGCGCTTCCGCAAGGCGGTGCCTGACGGCTGGCTGCGCCTCACCATCACCGAAGGCCGCAACCGGCAGGTCAGGCGCATGTGCGCCCATGTGGGCCTGCCGGTCCTGCGGCTGGTGCGCTGGTCGGTCGGCCCGCATACGGTGGAGGGGATCAAACCCGGCCAGTGGAAAGAACTGCGCCCGTAACGGGCCCCACCCCCCTTCTGGCGTAGAAGCGTCCCCTGCTTCTTCGGGTTTCCAAATATCCCGGGGGAGTCGCCCGGAACGGGCGACGGGGGCAGAGCCCCCCCGCGCCCGTGACCCGAAAACGACAAAGGGTCGGAAACGCGACAGACCCCCTTCGGTGTTGCGGGCAATGCGAAAGAACGCCGGACCGCGGCGCGGACCCCATGGAAAGGACCGGACATGACCACGGCGCCCGATCCCATCGGCGGCACGGCCGGCCTGCCGCGTGCGCAGGTTCTGGGCGGCAACGCACTGGGCGTGGCTTCCATGGTGCTGTGGTCCGCAGGCTTTCCGGCGGCGGAAATCCTGCTTGCCACATGGCCGCCGCTGACGCTGATCACCGCGCGCTTCGTGCTTGCGCTGGGGCTCCTCATCGGGCTTTGGCTGCTTCTCGAAGGGCCCGGGCCGCTGATGCGGGCGCGCTGGGGGAAAGGGCTGCGGGTGGGCAGCATCTGCTTCGGGCTGGGGGCCTGGCTTCTGCTGATCGCGCAGGACCTGACCGATCCCGTGACCGTGGCCATCATCGCCTCGACCTGCCCGCTTGCCGCGACGATCATCGAGGTCGCGACCGGCCAGCGCCGCCTGCGGGCGAATTTCATCCTCGGCCTCGTCTTCAGCCTTGTGGGCGGCATCATCGCCAGCGGCGCGGGCGGGCTTACGGCCGATCTGGGCCTTGGCGCGCTGGCGGCCGTGACGTCGTGCTTCCTGTTTTCCTGGGGCAGCTTCGAGACGGTGCGCGATTTTCCCGACCTCTCGGCGCTTGGCCGGTCCACCGTGACGCTCGCGGGGGGCGGCGCGATGACGGTGGCGCTGCTGGCCGGTGCGGCGATCCTCGGGCAGGACATGACGCCCGCGACCGCGATCGACCCCGCGCAACTGGGCCTTCTCGCCATCTACGCCATGGCCGGCATGGCGCTGAGCCAGGTGCTCTTCATCGCCTCGGTCGGGCGTCTCGGCATCGCGGTGGCCAGCTTTCACATCAACATCGCGCCCTTCTACGTCATGCTGATCCTGCTCGCGCTCGGCTCGGACTGGAGCTGGGCGCAGGCCATCGGCGCGGCAATCGTCGGGGCGGGCGTGATCCTGTCGCAGCGGCGCTAGATGCCGTCGAGGTCCCCTGACGGGATGATCGGGAAGAACTGCCCGCCTGACCAGATGCCGAACCAGCCGTCGTGATGACAGCCCAGGTCGACCAGCCGGTAAAAGCTCTTGCGGTCGATCAGCGCCTCGAGGTTCGTGCGCACCAGGACGTAGGGCGACGGCTCGCCCGTTTCCGGATCGCGCTCCACCCGGATCGGGTGATCGGGGCCCGCCGGGGCCAGATCGCCCACCTGCGTGCGGAAGGACAGGATCTGGTCCCGGCCCTGCCCCTCGGCGTCGAAATCCACCGCGACGAAGGGCGCGTCATCGACGCGGATGCCGACCTTCTCGACCGGGGTGACAAGGTAATATTTCTCGCCTTCCTTCTTCAGAATCGACGCGAACAGCTTCACCAGTTCGGGCCGCCCGAACGGGGTGCCCAGATAGAACCACGTCCCGTCCCGCGCGATCCGGATGTCGAGATCGCCGCAGAAGGGTGGGTTCCACAGGTGAACCGGCGGCAACCCGCGCGTTTTCGTTGCCCTGACCGAGGCAGCCAGCCCCTCGGCCGATGGGGTAACGGCCTTTTGTCCGCTCATAGCTTTTGCCATTTCACCGATGCGAGATACACTTATCCGTCACGGACCATATACGCCCCTTGAAAGGAATGTCATGTCCCAGCCCGATGACCTCGTCTTTGAGATCGAAGCCCTTGAGGTCAAGCTGGCCGAGGCGCGCGCCTCGATCACCCGGCGATTCATCGGGCAGGAACGCGTCGTCGACCTGACGCTGACGGCCCTTCTGTGCGGGGGCCACGCGCTGCTGATCGGCCTGCCGGGGCTGGGCAAGACGCGGCTGGTGGAAACGCTCTCCACCGTCATGGGGCTTGACGGCAACCGCGTTCAGTTCACGCCCGATCTGATGCCTGCCGATATCCTCGGCTCGGAAATCCTCGACACCGGAAAGGATGGCGGGCGCGCCTTCCGCTTTGTTCCGGGCCCGATCTTCTGCCAGCTTCTGATGGCGGATGAGATCAACCGCGCCAGCCCGCGCACCCAGTCCGCGCTGCTGCAGGCGATGCAGGAAAAGGTGGTGACGGTGGCGGGCCAGACCCGGCCGCTGGCGAAACCCTTCCACGTCCTGGCCACGCAGAACCCGATCGAACAGGAAGGCACCTATCCCCTGCCCGAAGCGCAGCTTGACCGCTTCCTCGTGCAGATCGACGTGCCCTATCCCGACCGCAAGACCGAAAAGGACATCCTGCTGGCCACGACCGGGGTCGAGGAAGACCAATCCACGCAGGTCTTCGCCGAAGGTGAGCTTATGGCGGCCCAGAAGCTCTTGCGCCGCATGCCCGTCGGCGACGCGGTGGTCGAGATGATCCTCGATCTCGTCCGCGCCTTCCGCCCCGACGAACCCGGCGTCAGCGCGCGGGTGCGCGACACCGTCGCCTGGGGCCCGGGGCCGCGCGCGGCGCAGGCGCTCATGCTGACGGTGCGCGCACGCGCGCTGCTGCAGGGGCGCCTTGCCCCCAGTGCCGAAGACGTGCTCGACATGGCGCGGCCCGTCCTGTCCCACCGCATGGCGCTGAACTTCGCCGCCCGTGCCCGCGGCGACAGTCTGGCCGATCTGATCGACAGCACCGCCGCCAGCCTTGCCCGGGCCGAGGCCGCGGCGTGACCGATCCGCTCGACCTGCGCGCCAGGGCCGAAGGCGAGGCATCGCGCCTGCCGCCGCTTCTGGCGCGGGCCGAACATCTGGCGGGAACCGTGCTTCTGGGCGAACACGGGCGCCGCCGCGCCGGGATGGGGGACAATTTCTGGCAGTACCGCCCGGCGCAGGCGGGCGATTCCCGCCGATTGATCGACCATCGCCGCTCGGCCAAGGGCGACACGCAATATGTCCGCGAACGCGAATGGCAGATCGCGCAATCGGTGATGATGTGGGTCGATCAGGGCGCGTCGATGCGGTTTTCCTCGGCCGCCGACCTGCCACAGAAGATCGACCGCGCGCGGCTCATCGCGCTGGCGACCGCGATCCTGCTGGTCCGTGCGGGGGAACGGGTGGGCCTGACCGGCACCTCGCTGCCGCCCCGCAGCGGCGGCGCGCAGATCGTGCGCCTTGCGCAGATGTTCACGCAGGATTCGCCCGCCGACTACGCCCCGCCCGAGCACCGCGCGATGATCCCGCACGCGCGCGCCGTCTTCGTGTCGGATTTTCTGGGCGACATGACGGATGTGCGGCTTGCGCTCACCAAGGCGGCGGATCGCGGTGTGCGCGGCGTGCTGTTCCAGATCCTCGACCCGGTGGAAGAGGCTTTTCCCTTCCGCGGCCGCACCATCTTCGAAAGCATCGGCGGCACCATGGCGCATGAAACGCTCAAGGCGTCGGACCTGCGCGACCGCTATCTTGACCGTCTCGCCGCGCGGAAGGCCGAACTGGCCGATCTGACCCGCGCGACCGGCTGGCGGCTGGGCCTTCACCACACGTCCGACAGTGCGCAGTCGGCGCTGCTCTGGCTTTACCGCGCGCTCGACGGGGGCACGGCATGACCATTCTGGGCGGCATCGGCTTCACCGCGCCCTGGCTTCTGCTGGGGCTGATCGCGCTGCCCATCCTGTGGCTGATCCTGCGCGCGGTGCCGCCCGCGCCGATCCGGCGCCGCTTCCCCGGTGTCGCGTTGATGCTGGGGCTGAAGGACGACGAAAGCGTGTCCGACCGCACGCCGTGGTGGCTTTTGCTGCTGCGCACACTGGCGGTCGCTGCCGTGATCCTTGGCCTTGCCGGTCCGGTCCTGAACCCCGACGACCGCGCCCAAGGAACCGGGCCGCTTCTGATCCTGGTCGATGGCAGCTGGGCCGGCGCCCCCCGCTGGGCCGAGCGCGCCCAGCTTATCGACGCGCAACTGACCGATGCGCAGCGCGCGGGCCGCACCGTCGCGGTCGTCTCGCTCGCCCAGCCCGAGGCGCCGGTCTTTCAGGCCGCCGATGTCTGGCGCTCGCGCCTTCCGGGCCTTGCCCCCCAGCCCTGGCAGGGCAGCGAGGCGCGGGTCGATGACCTGATCGCGGCCTTTGGCGACGCGCGCTTCGACACGCATTGGATCAGCGACGGCCTTGCCCACCCGGGCCGCGACAGGCTCCTTTCCGATCTTCAGGCCCGCGGCGATGTCCGCGCCTACCAGACCGATCAGCCGGTCTTCGCGCTGGCCCCCGCGCGGTTCGAAGACGGCGCGATCCAGTTGACCGCGCTCCGCCCCATGGCCGGCGCGCAGCGCGAGGTCACACTTCTCGCCATCGGGCGCGATCCGGCCGGGACCGAACGGGTGCTCGCCACCGCGACCCCGGTCTTCGAGGCCGATGCCCTGACCGCCGAGACCGCGCTGGTGCTGCCCGCCGAACTGCGCGGGCGGCTGTCGCGATTTGAGGTTCAGGGCCAGCGGTCTGCCGGGGCGACCACGCTGTCCGACGACAGCCTGCGGCGGCGCGAAGTCGCGCTGATCGCCGCGCGCGAGGATCGCGAAGGTCTCGAACTGCTGTCGCCGCTGCATTACCTCGAACAGGCGCTGATCCCCACGGCAGACCTTCTGTCGGGGTCGATCACCGATCTTCTGCCCGCCAATCCCGACGTGATCGTGCTGGCCGATGTGGCGACCCTGTCGCCCGCCGAGGCCACGGCGCTGACCGGATGGATCGAGGCGGGCGGCATGCTTTTGCGCTTTGCCGGGCCGCGCCTTGCCGCCAGCGACGTGAGCCGCGAGGAGGAAGACCCCCTCATGCCCGTGCGCCTGCGCGAAGGCGGCCGCACCGTCGGCGGCGCGATGAGCTGGGGGGAGCCCAAGGCGCTGGCCCCCTTCCCGGAAGGATCGCCCTTCTTCGGTCTGGCGCTGCCCGGCGACGTGTCGGTCACGGCGCAGGTCATGGCGCAGCCCGACCCGACGCTGGCCGACCGCGTCATCGCGCAACTGGCCGACGGCACCCCGCTGGTGACGCGGAAAGAGGTGGGTCAGGGCCAGATCGTTCTCTTCCACGTGACGGCCAATGCGGAATGGTCGAGCCTGCCTTTGTCGGGTCTCTTCGTCGAAATGCTCGAACGGCTGGCCGTGTCGTCCTCGGCCAAGGCACCGGCGGCGGAAGACCTCGAAGGCACGGTCTGGCAGCCCGAACTGGTGATGGACGGCTTCGGGCGGCTGCGCGACGCGGGCACCATGCCGGGCGTCGACGGCCCGCGGCTGGTGACCGAGGCGCTTGGGCCTGACCTCTTGCCCGGTCTCTACGACAGCGGCGACCGGTGGCTGGCCCGCAACGTGGTGGCGGCAGGCGATGCGCTGGCCCCCGCGATCTGGCCTGCCGATGTCCCGGTCGCAGGCATGGCGGTGCGCGCCGAACTGCCCCTGGGCGGGCTGCTGCTCACCGCCGCGATCGGGCTTCTTCTGTTGGACGTGATCGCGGCGCTCGCCCTGTCCGGGCGGCTGGGCCGCGCGCGCGCGGTGGGCACGACCGCCGCGCTGGCACTGGCGCTGATCATCCTGCCACGCCCCGGCCACGCACAGGACAGCGACGAGGCGCTGGCGCTCGCCGCGACGGGCGAAGTCGTCCTTGCCTATGTTCTGACCGGCGACAGCGAGATCGACAGGATTTCCGACGCGGGCCTGCGCGGGCTGTCCGACATGCTGTTCTTCCGAACCTCGGTCGAGCCGACGAACCCACTGGCCGTGAACCTCGAAACCGACGAACTTGTCTTCTTCCCGATCCTCTACTGGCCGGTCACGCCCGACCAGCCGCGCCCCAGCGATGGCGCCTATGCGCGGCTGAACGATTACCTGCGCTCGGGCGGCATGATCGTCTTCGACACGCGCGACGCCAACATCGCGGGCTTCGGCGCGGCCAGTCCGAACGGTCGCCGGCTCCAGCAACTGGCCGCACCGCTTGACATTCCGCCGCTCGAACCGCTGCCCCCCGATCACGTGATCACGCGCACCTTCTACCTGCTGCAGGATTTCCCGGGCCGCCACGCGGGCCGCGACATCTGGGTCGAAGCCGCGCCGCCCGACGCCGAACAGATCGAAGGCATGCCCTTCCGCAACCTCAATGACGGGGTGACGCCGGTGGTGATCGGCGGCAACGACTGGGCCGCCGCCTGGGCCGTCGATGAACAGGGCCGCCCGATGGTGCCGGTGGGCCGGGGTTTCGCCGGGGAACGCCAGCGCGAACTGGCTTTCCGCTTCGGCATCAACCTTGTGATGCACGTGCTGACCGGCAACTACAAATCCGACCAGGTGCACGTGCCTGCCCTTCTCGACAGGCTGGGCCAATGACCGGGACCATCGTCTTCGACCCGCTGATCCCGTGGTCCGCGTTCTACGCCGTCATGGCGGTGGCGCTGGCGACCGTCCTTCTGGCGGGCCTGCGCGGCCTGTCTGGCTGGGGGCTGCGCATGTTGGCCGCCGCGGTGATCGTCGCGGCGCTTGCCGGTCCGGCCTATCAGGAGGAAGAGCGCGCCGCGCTCTCCGACATCGTGATCATGGTGGAAGACCGCAGCGCCAGCCAGTCGCTGTCGGACCGCCCCGCCCAGACCGACGCGGCGGCGGAAGACCTCGCCCAACGGATCGCCGCGCGCGACAATACCGAACTGCGCCGCATCACGCTGGCAGACGGCGAAGGCGACGCGGGCACCGAACTCATGACCGCCATCGCCGAGGCTTTGGCCGAGGAACCGCGCGCCCGCATCGCGGGGATCATCGCGCTCACCGACGGGCGGTTGCACGACATCGACCGCGCGCCCGACCTGCCCGCGCCGCTGCATGTCCTGCTGACCGGGCGGGACGGCGACTGGGACCGCCGCCTGATCGTGCGCAACGCGCCTGCCTTCTCCATCATCGGCGAAACCGTGACCCTGACCCTTCGGGTCGAGGATACGGGCGACGTGCCCCCCGGGCTGGTCATGGCGCCGCTCGACATCTCGATTGACGGGGGCGAGCCGCAGCGTGTCGAGGTGCCCATCGGGCAGGACCTCGACGTGCCGGTGACGCTGCCCCATGGCGGGCGCAACGTGTTGCAGTTCACGCTGCCCATGGCCGACGGCGAACTGACCGACCGCAACAACACCGCGCTCATCCAGATGAACGGCGTGCGCGACCGGCTGCGGGTGCTGCTGGTGTCGGGCGAACCGCATCAGGGCAGCCGCACCTGGCGCAACCTGCTGAAATCCGACAGCGCGGTCGATCTGGTGCATTTCACCATCCTGCGCCCGCCGGAAAAGCAAGACGGCGTGCCGGTCAACGAACTCAGCCTCATCGCCTTCCCCACGCGCGAGCTGTTCCTTGAAAAGATCGGCGATTTCGACCTGATCATCTTCGACCGCTACAAGCGGCGCGGCATCCTGCCGTCGATCTATCTGGAAAACGTCGCGAATTACGTGCGCGAAGGCGGTGCGGTGCTGATGGCGACAGGTCCCGATTTCGCGGGCGCCGACAGCCTGTACCGGTCGCCGCTCGCCTCGATCGTGCCGGGCGAACCGACGGCCCGCGTGATCGACGAACGCTACCGCCCCACCGTGTCCGAACTCGGCCAGCGCCACCCGGTGACCGCCGATCTGGGTGCGGGCGATACATGGGGGTCGTGGTTGCGCCAGATCGACGTCACCGCCAAAAGCGGCGACATCGTGATGGAGGGCAAGGATGGCCGCCCGCTGCTGATCCTCGACCGGGTGGGCGAGGGGCGGGTGGCGCTGCTGGCCTCCGATCACGCCTGGCTCTGGAGCCGGGGATACGAGGGCGGCGGCCCGCAGCTCGAACTGCTGCGCCGTCTGGCGCACTGGATGATGAAGGAACCCGAGCTTGAGGAAGAAGCGCTCTGGGCCGATGCGACCGGCCAGACCATGCGCATCATCCGCCGCAGCCTTGGGACCGATGTGGGCGCGGTGACGGTCACGACGCCGTCGGGCGAAACGGTCGAGGTGCCGCTGGCCGAAGTGAGCCCGGGCCGGTTCGAGGCCACATGGCGCGGCCCCGAGATCGGGCTTTACCGCCTGGCCGAAGGCGACCGCGAGGCGGTGATCGGCCTTGGCCCTGCCGCGCCCCGTGAATTCGAGGAAACCATCGCCACGGGCGACATCGTCGACCCCGTGGTCGCCAGCCTGCGCGGCGGCGTGCTGCGGCTGGAAGACGGCGTGCCGGGCCTGCGCAACGTGCGCGAAGGCCGCCCCGCCGCAGGGCGCGGCTGGATAGGCCTGACCCCCCGCGACGCGTATGAGACACTGAACGTCACGCAGATCCCGCTTCTGCCTGCATGGCTTGTTCTGCTGCTGGCGTCGGGGTTCCTGCTGGCGGGCTGGCTGCGCGAAGGGCGGCGTTAATCAAGCAGCCGGATCGTCACACGGTCTGACCGCCCGTCCGCATCCACCAGCACCAGCGCCGAAAACCCCGGACCGGGGCGCGGCACTTCGATTTCCCGCGCAAATTGCCCGGTGGCGACGGGCAGACCGTCGGCCAACAGGGTGAAGGGCGCGCGCCCGCCGCGCAGCTTGACGGTCAGCGCGTCAGGCCCCGGGGCAAGTGCCGCGCCGTCGGGCGGAAAGGTCAGGACCGGGCGGTCGGCAGCCGCCGGATCGGTGCCGCGATCCTCGAACCGTTGCAGCGGGCGCGGCAGCGACGCCGCCCCGAGAAGTAGCGCCTGCGGCGGCGGCGCGGGCAGCGCGGCGAAATCGGGCTTGATCCGCGCGAAGACGTCGAACAGGACCGGCGCGGCGGCATCCGCCCCATAGGCTCCGGGCACCGGCGTGCCGTCAGCACGGCCCAGCCAGACGCCCACAACATGCGCCCCGTCCCAGCCGATGGCCCAGGCATCGCGGTGCCCGTAGCTCGTGCCGGTCTTGTAGGCGACCGCACGCGCGGGCGCACCCGCCGGCGGTGCGAGGCCCGCAAGGATGTCGCCCACGTACCACGCGGCGGTGGGCGACACGATGGGCGCGCCGTCTTCCCCCCCCTCTCCGGCCAGATGGGTCAGCCGCACCGCCACCCCGCCCCGGGCCAGCCCCGCGTAAAGCTGGGTCATGTCCTGAAGGCTCACCCCCAGCCCGCCCAGCGCCACGGCCAGCCCCGGCCTGCCACCCGGTAGTTCCGCCTTCACCCCTGCCCGGGCCAGCGCCGCCATCACCCGCGCGGGCCCCAGCGCATCGGTCAGCTTGATCACCGGGATGTTGAGCGAGACCTGAAGCGCCTCGCGCATGCGGACATCGCCCCGGAACACGCCGTCGAAGTTCTGTGGCGCATAGCGGCCGAAACTGACCGGGCCGTCATGGATCAACGTTTCGGGATGGGCGAGGCCACGGTCGAAGGCCATCGCATAGACCAGCGGTTTCAGCGTCGATCCCGGCGACCGCGCCGCCTGCGTCATGTCGACAAAGCCCTGCCGCGCGGTGTCGGTATGGTCGGGCGAGCCCACCAGCGCAAGAATTTCGTCGGTGCGGTGATCGGCGACCACCACCGCGCCCGACACCTGCGGCGGTGCGTCCCGCATCGCGGCGGCCAGCGCCGTCTCGGCCCCGCGCTGGATGCGGGGATCGATCGTCGTACGGTGCACCCGGCGGTCGGGCGCGCCCGCCGCGACGCGTTCGGCCAGATGCGGCGCAAGGGCCGGGAAGGGCCGCAGGCGCCGTGGCATCGGGTCGATCCGCGCCGCCTCTGCCCCGGCCCCGTCGATGAGGCCTGCCCGCAGGCTGCGGTCGAGCACGCGGTCACGCGCGGCGCGGGCGGCCTCTGCATGCCGGTCAGGGCGGCGCGCCTCGGGCGATTGCGGCAGGGCGACCAGAAGTGCCGCCTCGGCCGGCGTCAGGCGGCGCGGGTCCTTCCCGAACCACGCAAGCGACGCCGCGCGCAGCCCTTCGACATTGCCGCCGTAAGGCGCGTGCAAAAGGTAAAGCCCCAGGATCTGATCCTTTGTAAACCGCCGCTCCAACGCCAGCGCCACGCGCATCTGGCGCAGCTTGCCCGGCCATTGCCCCGTGCTGCCGTTCTCGAGCAGCCGCGCCACCTGCATGGTCAGCGTCGATCCCCCCGATACGACGCGCCCGTTCCATGCGGCCTGCCCCGCCGCACGCAGCAGCGCCAGCGCATCGACCCCGCCATGCGACCGGAAGCGCCGGTCTTCATAGGCGATCAGCATGTCGATGAAGGCCGGGTCCGTCCCGGCCAGCGACAGCGCGAGCCGCCAGCGCCCGTCCTCGACCGGAAAGGCGCGCAGAAGCGTGCCGTCGCGCGCCAGCACTTCGACCGAGGTATCCGTAAGGACGGGCGGCAGGTCGGTCAGGTCGACCCAGTCCGACACCGCGTCGCGCGTGCCTGCGCCCGCGGCCAGAAGGCCGCCGGCAAGGATCAGGGCAAGGCCCGCGCGTCTCATTCCGCGATGGTCACCCGGCCCGTATCGGTGCGCGCGCGCTGGGTCGGGCGGTACATGTCCTCGACCGACGCAGCGGGGTGGTGATACGCGCCCGGGCTGACCGCGCGGGCGACATAGGCCAGCGTCACCCGGTCCCGCCCCCGAAGATCGACCACCGCGAGGAACCGGTCGGAGCGGAATTCGGCATGCCGCGCTTCGGACAGCGTCAGCCAGTCAAGCGCGCGCACATCCCCCGACCGCAACAGGCTGGGGTTGTCGATCTCGACCCCCGCGGGCAGCGGATCGTCCACCATGAGCCGCGCGCCCAGATCGCTGGCGGGATCGACGGTCAGCACCGTCACGAAGCGCTGGCCGACCCGCAGAGCCGATGCGTCCAGCCGTTCACCGTCAAGCGTGAAATGTTCGCGCCGGATGGCGTAGCCGGTGCCGCCTGCAGGCGGCGCGATCACCGGCACGCCGATGGTGGTCAGCGTCAGATCGGTCGCCTCAAGTGTCGTGGTGATGGCAAGCCCTTCGGTCATGCGGTCTTCGAGAAGCCGCACGAAGGGCCCGTCCACCGCCACGCCGTTCACGGCAAGGCCCTGCGCCCCCGGCGACGCGATCAGCGCATGCGCGGCAAGAAGCGACCAGGCCGCCTCCTGCGTGGACCGCCGCGTGTCGGTCAGCGCGACGCGGGTCGTCAGGGCGTCGCGGTCGATCGCCTGACTGCCCGCCTCGGCGGCAAGGGTCAGCACACCCGCCGCATCGCGCAGGCGCGTGCCGTAATCCGCGCGCCAGACCGGCATCCCGTCGCCCTGCAGCGCATCGAGCTGCCGCTGCGCCTGCGCGAACATCCGGTCGGCCCGCAACTGGTCGCCATAGGCGGCCAGCGCCGCACCGATCTGCGCGGCGGCCAGCGGGCTGCCGAAGGCGTCGCCGCGTTCATCGGCATAATAGCGCAGGTCACCCATCGACGCCGCCCCTTCGCGCGCCAGCACCAGAAGGGCATAGGCGATATCCTCGCCCCCGCTCTCGAAGTCGGAGGCATAGTTCAGCCGGTTCCGCAGGTTGTCGAGCGCCATGGAAAACACCCGGTCAGGCACCCTGTGCCCTTCGACCCGGGCGCGTCCGAGGAAATCGGTGACATAGGCATCCAGCCAGAGATCGCCGTCCGATTCCGCCCTCCAAAGCCCGAAGGCCCCGTTCGACGCCTGCCGCGCCACGATCTGGCCGATGGCGGCCTCAACCTGCCGGTCGATGTCGCCCTGCGACCCGAGGCCCGCCGCCTGCGCCACGGAACTCAGATAGAGAAGCGGCATCGCCTGCGACGTCACCTGTTCGGTGCAGCCATAGGGATAGCGGTTCAGAAGCGTCAGCAAACCCGGCGCGTCGAACCGCGCCAGTGGCCCCGCCGAGACAAGCGTCGACCCCGTGCCCGGCCGCATGTCGGCGAAGACGGCGGTATCCAGGGTGAACGTCTCGCCCGCGCCCAGCGAGAAGCGGCGCGTGACCGCGATCTCGGGGTCATTGGCGCGCACCGGCAGGACATAGTCGCGGGTCAGCACCTCGCCCCCCGGCGTGGTCAGCGACAGCCGCAGCGCGTGGTCGCCGATCACGTCCGACGACAGCGCCAGGTCGATGGTCTGCCGCCCCTGTTCGGTCAGCACCGTCTCGGCCGCGCGGGCCGACAAAGTCACCGCACCGGGCGCGTCAATAGCGATCTGCACCGCGCCTGCGGGCCCTTCGGCGTGGATCAGCTCGATCCGCATGCGCGATGTGTCGCCCGGAGCAAGGAAGCGCGGCCGGCTGACCTGCGCCACCACCGGATCGCGCACGATCATGTCGCTGCTGGCCTGACCCACGGCGCGAGGGCTCCACGCGACGGCCATCAGCCGGACGGTGCCGTTGAAGGCGGGAATGTCCAGATTGACCCAGGCCGTTCCGTCTTCGGCCACGCGGACGGGGCCGGTGAACTGCGCCACCAGCTTCTCGGTCGGCGGCGGGGCCTTCATGCGCAGACCGGCATTGCCGTCGCCGCCGGACCTGACGATCCCCGCCGCCCCGTTCATCCCGTCGATGAGACGACCATAGAGATCGCGCAATTCGACCCCAAGCCGACGCTGGCCGAAGTAATGGGCCGACGGATCGGGCGCCTCGAACCCGGTCAGGTTCAGGATGCCCAGATCGACCGCCGCCAGCGTCACCCAGACCGGATCGCCCGCCGTGGCACCATCGACGCGAAGGCCCACGCGCTGGGTCGTGCGGGGCTGGATCACCTCGGGCGCGTCCAGCGTCACGGCAAGCTGCCGGTCGCCGGGGCTGACCGCCGCATAGGCCAGACCCAGCGACCGCGCCGGGTTCTGACCCGCCGCCACATCCATGGGCCGGATCACGCTGGCCGTGACATAGGCGCCCGCGCCCCAGGCATCGGTCACCTCGATCGGGATCAGGTTCTCGCCCTCGGTCACCTCGACGATCTGCCGGGCGATGACCTCGGACGACAGCACCGTGATCAGCGCGGTGCCCGCATATCGCGGCACGATACGCAGCCGCGCGGTGTCGCCCGGCGCGTATCCCGGCCGGTCAAGCGACAAGTCCAGCGTGTCGGGTGTGTCGAAACTGTCGGCGGGCGCATACCAGCCCGCGTGGAAATCCTGCGAAGCGGAAACCGGCTCGCCGCCCACAGCTTCGACGATCAGCTCGTAGCGGCCCCAGTCGACCGGCGCGTCAAGGCGCAGCGGACTGCCGTCGAAGGCGATCTCGCCCGTGGCGATGCGGGTACGGCGGGTGACCGCCTCCCAGTCCCACGATCCGTAAAGCTGGAACCATTGATAGCGCGTCTCGACCCGGTTCAGCGTCCAGCGCAGCTGCATGGGTCGGGCGGAGAGGTCGGGCGACAGCGCCACGACCTGGAACGACGCATCCGACCCTTCGGGCACCACGTCCTCGAACAGCGGGCGGATACCGATCACCGGCCCCGAAGGCTGCACCGGAACGCTGAGCCGCCGTTCCACGGGCCGCCCCGATCCTTCGGCGATGCGCGCGACCACGGTCGCGGTCAGCGGGACGCCCGTCGCGTCGATCTCGGGGATTTCGATCCGGGCCACCGCGCGGCCGTTCCCGTCGGTCGGCCCGCCCGAGAAATAGCTGTTGCGCGTGCGCGGCACGTCGTCATGGCGGCCGAACCGGTATCCCGGCCAGTCCGCCAGCTCGCGCGTGCCGCGCAGGAAGACATCGCCCTCGACCGTCAGACCGGTGCCCGGCGCGCCGAAGAGATAGCGCGCCTCGACACTCAGCGGCGGCGCGTCGCCCGGGCGGAGCGGCGCGTCTGGCAGGCCAAGCGTGAAGTCGATGCGTTCGGGCAGGAAATCCTCGACCAGGACCTGCCGGGCGGCCAGGACCGGCCCTTCTGGATCAGAGCGCAGCGCCAGCGTCCAGGTCCCGCGCGGCACGGTTTCGCCAAGGCCGAAGGCGAAGACATGCCCGCCCGCGACACCGCCGTCCGACACCAGACGCGCATGTTCCACCCCGTCGGGGCGCGACAGCGTGGCGACCAGCGGCAGCCCGTCCACCGCGAGCATGCGCGCATCGCGGGTCAGCGCCGTGGCATGGATCACCTCGCCCGCGCGATAGGCACCGCGGTCGGGCGTCAGGTACACATCGACCGGCCCGGCCAATGCGCGCCCTTCGACGCCGCGGTCGGACAGATCGAAGGCGGGATCGGTCAGCGTCAGGAAGGCCAGATCGTCGGTCCCGTCCTCGGCCAGCACCAGCGCGGGGGCACCGGCCCCCGAACCGCGCGTCAGTCCGGCGGCGAAGCTCGCCCAGCCTTCGGCATCGGTGATTGTGGTGCCCAGAACCTCGTTCGCGCGCGACACCAGCGTCAGCGTTACGCCGTCGCGCGGGCCCGCATCCGACAGGGCGCGCACGTTCAGGTGCAGACCGTCGGTGCCCGCGAAGGCCGTCAGGCCCAGATCGGACAGCACGAACCATTGCATCGCCCCGGCCCCTTCCCATTCGTCGCCGTTGGGGTCACGCGCGCTCAGCGCATAGATCCCCGTGGGAAGGCCCGCCAGAACCTCGCCCAGCGGCAGGCGGGTGGTGACGTCGCGGTTCAGCTCCATCCGCACCTCGCCCGTGCCGGTCCAGACCTCGCGCGCGATGTCGGCGGAAAAGGCGTCGTCCTCCCATTTCGACAAGGGCCGCCCGAAATAGCCGTCCTGCACCGCGCGCAGAAGGTTGCGATCAGAGACCGCGCGCAGCCGCAGTTCCACCCGGGCAAGGTTCACCGTCTCGACCGGGATTGCGGCGTCGGCGGCCTTGGGCAGGACATAAGTCCGCCCCGGGAAGCGCACCTGCGGGCTGCGGTCGCGCACGTATTGCGTGATCGTGACGTCCTTCGTCAGTGCCTCGCCCGAGGCGGCGGGCAGGCCCGCGCGGAAGGTCATCCGGTAGCGCGCGCCATGCTCCACCCCGTCGAGGCAGAGCGTCGATCCGTCCACCGAGACCGCCAGCGCCGCGTCACCCATCTGCACGAAGGGTTCGTAATCGACGCCCGACCGCACGAGAGGTTCCGAGAAATCGGCACAGATACGCGGCGCGGCGGCGTCGCTTTCGACGCGCGTGTCGAGGATGCGGAACCCGTAAAGCCCGATCGCCCGGTCAAGCGCGGCCGCGATATCCTCGCGCGGGGCGTCGTCGAAGGCCACGCGCAAAACCCCGATCATGTCGCGGTGGCGGCCCTGCCGTTCAAGCCCTTCGGCCATCGCCGCCAGCGCCCCGGCGCGGATCGCGCCCGTCTGGCCCCGCAGATAACCGTTGAGCGCTGCCAGTTGCGCACGCCGCAGGTTGCGCTGCTGGTCCTGCCAGCCGCGGTCGGGCAGCGACAGCGTCATCCAGGCGTATTCGGTCCACAGATCGGCCCGGTCGGTCATCGCGACCGCCATGCCCAGCCAGCGCAGCGCGCCCGGGGTGTCGCCCGCGCCCCGGCTGGCCTGCGCGGCGGCAAGCACATCCTCCAACGTCTGCGCGGACAGCGGATTCTCGAAAGCGATATCGCGGGTCAGTTCCCCCGCATAGCGAAGATCGCCCTCGTCCACGAAGGCCAGCCGCGCGGCCAACGCATCCGCCCCGGCCAGAACCGCAGGATCGGTCGGCACGCGTTCTGCGGAAATCGCACCGACAAAGGGCGTGCGGTCGCTGACCGCGGATTTCGGGAAGCACGCATTCGACCGGCCGTTGAAGGTGAACGCCCGGCAATCGGGATTGATCGCGCAGGCGCGCGCGCAGGTCTGCAGGTCGGTGTCGAAGATCGAGTCGAGGTCCGAACCGTAGAAATCGACATCACCCGTCACCACGAAGCGGTTGTCGGGCACCGCGCCCTGCGCCGAAAGCAGCGTCGCGGTCAGAAGCCATGCGGCAAGGGCACCAGGAAAACGGGCCATCGGGTCAATCCTTCGGTCTGAAATCTATACGCTCCAAGGGTGACACGGGCAAAGGCGGTCTGGCAACACGGGTGATGCGCGGGCCGTTTTTAAGCCAAAATCAACCACACCCCGGCAAGGTCCGCCCCGGTGTCCCGACCGGAATCATCTGAAATGACCATGGCCAACAAACTTGCCGAAGAACGCCGCGCCCGTCTGGCGGCCGAACGCCTGCTGGAACTCAAGCAGGCGGAACTTCACGCCGCGAATCGCAAGCTGGGCCAACACGCGCTGGCGCTGACCCGGCAGATCGGCGTCACCCAGGCCGAGGTTGCGACCGTCCGTGACGAAAACGCCCGCGTGAAATCCGACCTCACCGTCGCGAATGAGAAGATCGAAATCGCAGAGCGTCGTCTGTGGCTGTCGATCCAGTCGATCCAAGACGGGTTCGCCTTCTTCGACCGCGATGGCTGCATGATCGGGGCCAACACCGCTTATCTCTCGGTCTTCGAGGATCTGGAGGAGGTGGGACCCGGCATAAGTTACATCCGCATCCTGCAGCTTCTGACAGACGAAGGGATCGTGAACACCGAAGACCTCAGCCCGGCGGACTGGCGCGCCCGGATGACCGACCGCTGGGTGTCGCCCGTGCCGGAACCTGTCGTGATCCGGCTCTGGAACAACCAGTATATCCGCCTTCTTGACCAGCGCGGCCATGGCGGCGACGTGGTGAGCCTCGCGCTCAACATCACCGACAGCGTCCGGGCCGAGGCCGACCTGAAGGCCGCCCGCACCCGGGCCGAGGCCGCGAACCGCGCCAAGTCGGCCTTCCTTGCCAACATGAGCCACGAGATCAGGACGCCCATGAACGGCGTGGTCGGCATGGCCGACCTGCTGGCAGAAACCGCCCTTGGCGACGAACAGCGGCTTTACGTCGACACGATCAAGACCTCGGCCGAGGCGCTTCTGGTCATCATCAACGACGTGCTCGACTACTCCAAGATCGAGGCCGAGCGTCTGGTCCTGCACCCCGAACCCTTCGATCTCGAACGCTGCATCCACGACGTCGCCACGCTGCTGCTGCCCGCCGCGCGCGACAAGGGGCTGACCATGGCGGTCGATTACGACCCGGGTCTGCCCGCCGACTTCACCGGCGATCCGGGTCGCCTGCGGCAGGTGCTCACCAACCTTGTGGGCAACGCGGTCAAGTTCACCCATGCGGGCCATGTGCTGGTCAGCGCCACGGGCCGCCCCGGCGAACGGGTCGGCACCGCCGACCTGCGCATCACGATCGAGGATACGGGGATCGGCGTGCCGCCGGACAAGACCGCCCATATCTTCGGCGAATTCAACCAGGTCGATGACGACCGCAACCGCCGCTACGAAGGCACGGGGCTGGGCCTTGCCATCTCGCAGCGGCTGATCCGGCTGATGGGGGGCGACATCTGGCTGCATTCCGATCCCGGGCAGGGGTCGTGCTTCGGCTTCGACCTGACCTTGCCGCTGGGCGGGGACTGGCCCGCGCCCGCCGATGCACCCATCGCCGGGCCGGTCTTGATCGTCGAGACGCGCGCGGTACACCGCGCGGTCCTTGCCCGGCAACTGGCGCGGATGGGCGCCGATGTTCTCACCGCCGCAACGGCGGACGAGGTGCGCGCGGCCCTGCCCCAGGCCCCGGCGCTCGTCATCCTGGGCGAGGCACCGCCCGACATGGAGGCCGCCCCGTTCGACCATGGCTGTCAGGTGGTGCTGGCGACGGATCAACGCGCGCCCGACCTGTCGGGCTTTGCCGATCCGGGGCGCGTGCGCGTGCTGACACTGCCCGCAAGGCGGCAGGCGCTGCGCGCGCTTCTCGAGATCGCGCCGCCCGAAGTCGCGCCCGGGCCTGCCGTGCCCGAGCCACCCGCCAGCGGGGAACCCGCCCGCCGCGCCATGCGCGTCCTTGCCGCCGAAGACAACCGCACCAACCGGCTGGTCTTTTCGGGCATGGTGCGGGATCTCGACATCGACCTGCGCTTCGCCAATGACGGGGCCGAAGCCGTGGCGGCCCATGCGGACTTCGCGCCCGATCTGATCTTCATGGACATCTCGATGCCCGCGATGGACGGGCGCGAGGCGACGCGCCACATCCGCGCCGCCGAACAGGGCACCGGGCGGCGCACGCCCATCGTGGCGCTGACCGCCCATGCCCTGACCGGGGATGGTGATGCGATCCTGAAGGCGGGGCTCGACTTCTACCTCACCAAGCCGCTGCAGAAGCAGGCGATCCGCGCGCGCATTTTGGCCGCCTGCCCTGCAGACTGCCGCCCGCCGCAGGCGGATGACGAAGCGTCGGCCTGACCCCCGCTCAGGCCGCGGCGCCCGCGGCCTCGGCCGGGCGGATGAAGACGGGCTTGTCCGCCGCCGACAGGTCGGGCCGGTAGACATATCCGCCCAGATCGAAATCGGCCAGCGCCGCGGGGTCGGTGATGCGGCGCGTCACGATGAACCGCGCCATCGCGCCGCGCGCCCGCTTGGCAAAGAAGGACACGATCTTGGGGCCTTTCGGCTTGTCCTCCATGAAGACTGGGGTGATCACGCGCAGCTTCAGCGCCTTGGGATCGACGGCTCCGAAATATTCCTGGCTTGCGCAGTTCACCAGCACGTCGGTGCCCAGCGCCGCGCCCTGCGCGTTCAGCGCCTGCGCGATCCGGTCGCCCCAGTAATCGTACAGGTTCGCGCCGCGCCGCGTTTTCAGGCGGCTGCCCATCTCGAGCCGGTAGGGCAGGATGCCGTCCAGCGGGCGCAGCATCCCGTAAAGCCCCGACAGGATGCGCAGATGGTCCTGCGCGAAGGCCAGTTCGTCGGGATCGAGGCTGCCCGCCTCGAGCCCCTGATAGGTGTCGCCCGCAAAGGCGAAGGCGGCAGGCCGCAGCGCCCCTGCTTCGGGCGTATCGGAAAAGTCCCGGAACCGGTCACGGTTCAGCAGGGCCAGATCGGGGCTGATGTCCATCAGGTTCTGCAGGTCGTCCAGCGTCAGATTGCGCGCCGTCTTCGCCAGCCGCATCGCGTCTTCCGCGAAATCCGGCGCGGTCATGTCCACGTCGCGGGCATCCCAGTCCAGCCGCTTCGCGGGCGAGATCACAACCAGCATCGTCTATCCCCTCTCGTGCATCGTCCTTGCGGGACTTAGCCCGCTGCGCGCAGCACGTCCAGAAACGCCGCCCCGAAGCGTTCCGCCCGCCGGTCACCCAGCAGCCGTTCGAGAGCGTCTTCGTCCACCGGGCGCAATTCGGCCACCTTCGCCAGAAGCGATGCGGAACAGCTCAGCGGCTTGTCCGAACCGCTTTCCCCGCGCGTCAGATCGGCCTGCACGGCCAGCAGTCGGTCGTAAAGATTGCCCGCATCACGCCCGGCCAGTTTGCGGCGCGCAGGATGGGTGGGCACCGCCGCCTCTCCGGTGATGACCGCCAGAAAGGTCGTGCCATAGCTTTCCAGCTTCTTGGCGCCCACACCGCCGATGCGCGCCATCTCGTCGAGACTTTGGGGACGTTTCTCGGCCATCTCGACCAGTGTGCGGTCTGGAAAGATGACATAGGCAGGCACGCGCGCCGCTTCGGCCAGCGCGCGCCGCTTGGCCTTCAGCGCAGACAGAAGCGGCGCATCCTCGTCCGAGACCATGGCGCGCACCACGGGCCGCCGCGCAGCGGCGGCGATGCTGTCGCGGCGCAGCGTGACCGGCGCTTCGCCCCGCAGGACGGGAAGTGCTGCGTCGGTCATGCGCAGCGCGCCGTGGCGCTCGGGATCGGGGCGCACCAGATCGCGCCCCATCATCTGCCGGAAGATCGCCTGCCACTGGCGGCGGTCCCAGTCGCGGCCGACCCCGAAAGTGGGCAACCCGTCATGGCCGCGCGCCCGCACCTTGTCCGTCACCGTTCCGGTCAGGATGTCGATCAGGTGACCCGCGCCGAAGGATTCGTCGGTGCGCAACGCCGCCGACAGCGCCATCCGCACCGCCGTCGTGCCGTCGAAGGTATCGGCGGGCGCATCGCAAAGATCGCACAGGCCGCAGGTGACCTCGGTTTCCCCGAAGTATCCCAGAAGCGTCCTGCGGCGACACTCCAGCGCCTCGGCCAGACCCAGAAGCGCGTTGAGCCGCGCGTGATCCGCCGCGCGCCGTTCGGGCGGCGCAAGGCCTTCGTCGATCTGCGACCGGCGCAGGCGGATGTCGTCGGGCCCATACAGCGTCAGCGTTTCGGCAGGCGCCCCGTCGCGTCCCGCGCGGCCGATTTCCTGGTAATAGGCTTCGATCGACTTGGGCAGATCGGCATGCGCGACCCAGCGGATATCGGGTTTGTCCACCCCCATGCCGAAGGCGATGGTCGCCACCACGATCAGCCCGTCCTCGCGGGAAAAGCGCGTCTCGACGATGCGGCGGTCTTCGGCCTCCATCCCGCCGTGATAGTGACAGGCGTTGTGCCCGTCCTCGCGCAGCGCCTGCGCCAGCG
Source organism: Aestuariivita sp. (assembly GCA_018401465.1). Classification (GTDB taxonomy): domain Bacteria; phylum Pseudomonadota; class Alphaproteobacteria; order Rhodobacterales; family Rhodobacteraceae; genus JAGYKE01. Next base: position 909,232 of record JAGYKE010000004.1, on the reverse strand, counting down.
TTTCGGTCTTGGCGCGGGTGCCGCAATAGACGATCCCCGACTGCCCCCGCCGCGCAGCAGCGAAACCAAGGATCTGGCGGCGGGGATTGTCCTTGGTGGCAAAGGCCAGGTGGATATTCGGCCGGTCGAACCCGCGCAGGAAACTGCGCGGCGGGGTCCCGTCGAACAGTTTCTGCACGATCTCGGCCTGGGTTTCGGCATCCGCCGTGGCGGTGAAGGCGGCCAACGGCACGCCCAGCGCCCGCCGCACCGCCCCGATGCGCAAGTAATCGGGGCGGAAGTCATGGCCCCACTGGCTGACGCAATGCGCCTCGTCCACCGCGATCAGGCTGGTGCCGATCCGGCGCAGCATCGCCACCGCCCCCGATGACGCCAGCCGTTCCGGCGCGATGTAGAGCAGCTTCAGCTCCCCCGCCTCGAGCGCGGCCCAGACCGCATCCGTCTCTTCCGCCGTGTTGCCCGATGTCAGCGCGCCCGCGTTCACACCCGCCTCCTGCAGCGCACGGACCTGGTCGCGCATCAGCGCGATCAGGGGCGATATCACCACAGTCACCCCGTCGCGCATCAGCGCGGGCAGCTGGAAACAGAGCGACTTGCCCCCGCCCGTCGGCATGATCGCCAGCACGGGTTCGCCCGCTGTCACCGCCGTGACGATCTCTTCCTGACCCGGGCGGAAGGCGTCGAAGCCGAAGACATCGCGCAAAAGCGTGGCGGCAGCCTGCATGGGGGGGATTGGACCTGTAAGGCGTTTATTGTCTGCTCTTACAGGGACTGTCCCATACTAAGATTCGGTGAACAAGGCCCGTCAGGCAAATCCGAAGATCACCGGCAGGATATAGGCACGCAGCGAAATCACGATGATCAGCGCCACCAGCGGCGCAAGGTCAAGCGGCCGCGTGTCCGGCAGCACCCTCCGGATCGGCTGATAGATCGGTTCGAGCAACCGGTTCAACCCGCTCCAGATCTGATCGACAAGCGGCTGGCGGGCGTTCAGGACGTTGAAGTTGATCAGCCACGACATGATGATGTGCGCGATCATCACGAAATAGACGACGCCAAGGATCAGTTGCAGCGGTCCATAGATGGCAAGCATGGTGGCGTCCTTTCCCGTCGCGGTGCGACAGAGGTAAGCCGCCCCCGGGCAAAGGGCAAGCAGGCAGAAAGACTTGCCCATGTCACATTTCCCGTGTCTCATCCCGTCAAAACAGGGGGTCTTCATGACAGACGTGGCGCATCCCGCCGGGTTCGGCGGCATTTCAGTCAAGCGGCGCATCTGGGGCTGGTATTTCTTCGACTGGGCCAGCCAGCCCTACAACACGCTGATGCTGACCTTCATCTTCGGTCCCTATTTCGCGCAGGTGGCCGCGGGGCATCTCATGGCGGGCGGTATGTCCCAACCTGCAGCGGCCGCCCAGGCCCAGGCCTGGTGGGGCTATGGCCTGACGCTGACGGGCATCCTGATTGCGGTTCTGGCGCCTGTGCTCGGGTCGGTCGCCGATGGCACCGGCAGGCGCATGCCATGGATCTGGCTGTTTTCGGTCATGTATTTCGTAGGCGCGATGGGCACCTGGTGGTCCGCGCCCGAGGCGTTCTCGCCCGTGCTGACGCTTGTCTTCTTCGGGATCGGCCTTATCGGGATGGAGTTCGCAACGATATTCACCAATTCCTACATGCCTTCGATGGGGTCGAAGAAGGAACTGGGCCGCATTTCGGGTTCGGGCTGGGCCTTCGGCTATGTCGGAGGGGTCGTCGCCCTCGCGATCATGCTGGCGCTGTTTCAGGCAGGTGCCAACGGCAAGACGATGGTGGGCCTGACACCGCTTTTCGGGCTTGATCCCGCCAGCAAGGAAGACACCCGCATCGTCGGGCCGCTGACCGCGGTCTGGTTCGCGGTCTTCATGATCCCATTCTTCCTCTGGGTCCGGGACGAACCGCACGGGACGCGGCTCGCCTACCGCTTCGGCAAGGGCATTTCCGAACTGGGCGCAACACTCAAGAACCTGCCCCGCAATCCCAGCCTTCTGGCCTATCTGGGCTCGTCGATGTTCTATCGCGACGGGCTGAACGGGATGTTCACCTTCGGCGGAATCTACGCCGCGGGCGTGCTGGGCTGGTCGATCATCGAAATCGGTATCTTCGGGATCGCCGCCGCGATCAGCGGCGCGGTCTTCTGCTGGATCGGCGGGTATGTCGACCGCGCCATCGGCCCGAAACCGGTTATAGCCTTGTGCTGCCTCATCCTGATGCTGACCGCGATCCTCATCATCGGGCTCACGCCCACGTCGGTTTTCGGCACGCCCGTGCCCGAAGGCAGCGCATTGCCCGACCAGCTCTTCTATCTGGCCGGTCTTCTGATCGGCGCGGCCGGCGGCGTCCTGCAAAGCTCGAGCAGGAACATGCTGACCCGGCAGGGCAACCCCGAACGGATGACCGAGGCCTTTGGCCTGTACGCGCTGTCTGGCAAAGCGACGTCCTTTCTTGCCCCTGCACTGATCGCGGTGACATCGGACATCACGGGCGACCAGCGGCTGGGGGTGACCCCCCTTGTCGCGCTTTTCGCAATCGGGCTTGTGCTGCTGATCTGGGTCAAACCGGACGGAGAGAAGACCGACTGATGCTGACCCGCCTTGCCGCCGCGGCCGCCCTGATCCTGTCGCTGGCCCTGCCTGCGCAGGCGGAACCTGCGGCAAAGCAGCTGTTCGGCGCCAAGCGCACCGCCACGACCCAGCCGGCCGAGCCGCTGGGCAGCTATGCCAAGGGGTGTCTGGCCGGGGCGGCCGAACTTCCCGAAACCGGGCCGACATGGCAGGCGATGCGGCTGTCGCGCAACCGCAACTGGGGTCACCCCGAGGTCATCACCTTCATCGAGGACCTGTCGCGCTTTGCCGCGACCCAGCCGGGCTGGCGCGGCCTGTACATCGGCGACATCAGCCAGCCGCGCGGCGGGCCGATGCTGACCGGGCATTCCAGCCACCAGATCGGGCTTGATGTCGACATCTGGATGCTGCCCGCATCCAACCTCGGCCTGTCGCGCCAGCAGCGCGAGGACATCTCGTCCATCTCGCTGCGCCGGGCGGAAGGCGCCTATGTCAACGACGCGTGGACACGCCAGCACCACGAAATCATCAGGGCCGCCGCCAGCGACCGCCGCGTGGCGCGCATTTTCGTCTTCCCCGGCGCCAAGGTGCAGATGTGCGCCGACGAAAAGGGCAACCGCGCCTGGTTGCGCAAGGTCCGGCCGTGGTGGGGGCATCATTATCACTTCCACGTGCGGCTCGAATGCCCGCGCGGCATGCGCGGTTGCGTCGATCAGGACGCCCCGCCCCCCGGCGACGGCTGCGACGAGGCGCAGGACTGGGTGAACAACATCCTCAACCCGCCGCCGCCCGATCCGAACGCGCCCACGCCGCGGCAACGGCGCGAGCTGGTGCTGGCCGACCTGCCGCAGGAATGCCGGAACGTTCTGGCGGCGAACTGACTTGCCAGCGCCCCGGCAAGGGGCTAGGGACCACGCGCCCGCATGAGCGGGCCAAGTCTCCGCAACCTTGTCAAAACGGAAGCTGACATGACACGCACATATCTTCCCGGCATTCTTGCCATGGCCGCCATCGTCGTGGCCTCCAACATCCTCGTCCAGTTCCTCTTCGGCAACTGGCTGACCTGGGGGGCGTTCACCTACCCCCTCGCCTTCCTTGTCACCGACCTGATGAACCGGCTCTACGGCGCCACGGCTGCGCGCCGGGTGGTCTTTACCGGCTTCCTCGTCGGCGTTGCCTGTTCGCTGATCGGCACGCAGATCATGGGCGAATACGGCCCGCTCGTGACCGTCCGCATCGCGGTCGGGTCGGGCCTTGCGTTCCTGACCGCGCAACTGCTGGACGTCGGCATCTTCTCGGCGCTGCGCGACCGCAAGTGGTGGGTCGCCCCGCTGGCATCGACGCTGGTCGGGTCGTCGGTCGACACCGCGCTGTTCTTCTCGATCTCGTTCTCAGACGCGGTGTCGTTCATCCATCCCGGCACCGATGTCGCCTGGGCGAACGAGGTGCTGCCGATCCTTGGCGTCGGGCCTCTCGCACCGCTCTGGGTGTCGCTGGCCATCGCCGATTGGGGGGTGAAACTGGGGCTTGCGCTGCTGGCGCTGGTGCCGTTCCGCCTGATCGTGCAGCGGTTCGGGGAAAATTACCGCCCCGCCTGATTTTCCGCTTTGGATTCAGCCGAAAGCATGAGACGATTCGGGTGAGTTCAACAAGGAAAGGAGGTGCTTCAGTGTCTAGAAAGGGATTGGGGATCGAGGTCGGAACAGTGTGGGAGGTCGCCTGCTGAGGCAGCCCTCGGCGGGAGTAACCCCGCATTGACCAGGTGGTCTAACCGACCCACCTCCGCTACTTTCGAAAGGGCCGTCCTGAACTCGGGACGGCCCTTTTTGCATGCCCGGGGACCCAATGCTGCGCATCACGGATCAGATCAGCATCGCCGATTGGGAACTGACCGAGCAGTTCATCCGCGCCTCCGGCCCCGGGGGGCAGAACGTCAACAAGGTGTCGACGGCGGTCGAGCTGCGGTTCGAGGCCGCGCGCAGCCCCAACCTGCCCGATCCGGTGAAACGGCGGCTGGAACGGCTGGCGGGGCGGCGCTGGACGAAAGAGGGCGCGATCGTCATTCAGGTGGACGACACCCGGTCGCAGGCCCGCAACCGCGAGATCGCGCGCGACCGGCTGGCCGAGCTGATCCGGGCGGCGACGGTGGTTCCGAAACGGCGGCGTCCGACCAAGCCCACGAAAGGATCGGTCGAGCGGCGGATCAAGGCCAAGAAGGTGCGGGGCGAGGTGAAGGCAGCGCGGGGCCGGGTGGAGGATTGAGGGGCGTCCCACGATGGGACGGCCCGCCCGCCACGGAAAATCAAGGGGTTACAGGGGCGGATTCAGGGTTTGTTAGGGATGTAGGGTGGGTGAAACCCACCATGGCGCGGGTGGTTGGTGGGGATGGTGGGTTTCACCCACCCTACGGTTGCTGAAGCGCGCACCACCACCTTTTTCCTCCTGGATGATTTTCTCTTGACGCCTGGTGTATTTTATATCATCCATAATGGACGCAAAGAATCAACCAGGAGATTTTTATGTATCCCTCAAACGACGGCATGCCTAAGCCATTGGTCGGAGCCAGTGATCTTGGCGACTTGGACACTTTGACCACGGATGGAGACGTCAACGAACGCCCATTTAACGTGTTTATCGGACACAACCTCGGGCACCGAGTGTTCACGATGTCGGTTCCCTTCCGCCAGTTTTTTAAAATTTCCGATGTCGCCAATGATCGAGAAGTTGGGCCTGTCGCCCAAAGACCGTTGGATACCAATCACGCAAAGAATCTAGCGAAGTACATGCTTCGCGGGCTTGTATCTGCGGCCAAGCTTCGCCGAGAAATTCAAGGAAAGGAAGTGATTGAGAGTTTCGAGGGCATTCTCGAACAGCTGGGCACACAGCCCTACTTTTCTCTCCAACCTTTGGTTTGCAATATCCGGGGAGTTCCATATGGAGGCACAGGTGACGGCGGAATAAGGGGAATTCGACTTCAAACCAACATGGGTGAAACTGCTGCTTTTAAGGTTTTCCTTGCAGAGCGGCACACACTATGGGTGATCGACGGTCAACACAGGCGTGCAGCCGCGGATATGGTGATGGACTTTCTCACACAAGTTCGGCAGAGCGGAAGATCTCCAGCGAAGTCTGCGGTGCTTTTCCCAAACAAAGGCACAGAAGTTTCACAAGAAGAAATGACTGTGTGGAACGAAACATACGATGCAACTCGCTCATACTCCACTCTCACTGTTGAGGTTCACCTTGGCCTTGACATCGAGCAAGAGCGGCAACTCTTTCACGACTTGAACAAGTTGGGAAAGAAGGTTTCGACCAGCATGGCGCTCGAGTTCGACAGCTCGAATCCAATAACTCAGTTCATCAAGTCGAACCTGGTGGCGGATGGATTGATTCGCGTCAACGACCGCGAGATAAAGGACTGGGAGATCGACAAGGGCGATCTCCCGATGAAGGATATCGTAGCGGTATGCGCTCTTGCCTTTCTCAACAAGTCTAACATTTCAGGCGCAACGCCTGCAGACGTAGAGCCGAGAGAGCGGTCGGTGAAACAGCTTTGGGAGCAAATCGCGGAAATTCCTGGTTTTGGGGAAGAAAAGTCGAAGCAAAAGACTGTTGCGGCACAACCAGTGGTCATGAAAGCCCTGGCAAAAATCGTCTACGATCTCCTGTACAGCAATCGGAGACCTAATAATGGAGATGATCTCTTTGCGAGCTACATTGAAAAATTATCTTCCATTGACTTCAGCCATCAGAATCCGATTTGGCGTTACTATGATCTTACCGCCCAGGAGATTGATCGCTACGGGCTGCAGGACCTAGCAGACTGGTTACCAGATCAAGACACAACAGCAAATCGAGACATCGGCTCTTATCAAGGTGGGTATATGAGATTTGGAGCGAAACATAACGATATTTATCCAATTCTCGGCGACATGATCCGATATCAGCTTCAGCTGCCTTCGCGGCACCGATAGTATATTCTTCTTTAGGGGCGGCAGATTAGCCGCCCCTAAACCACAACCTCCCTCTCCACCTGCTCCCCCACCCCGAACACCCGCTTGTACCGCGCGATCTCGCCCTCCGGCCCCATCGCCTTGTTCGGATTGTCGCTCAGCTTGACGGTCGGCCGCCCATCCGCCGACACCGCCTTGCACACGAGCGAAAACGGCGCGAGACGGTCATCCGCCGTCAGCCCCCGGAAATCGTTGGTCAGCAGCGTGCCCCAGCCGAAGGACACCTTCACCCGGCCTGAAAACCGCGCGTGAAGCTCCAAAATCTTGTCCACATCCAGCCCGTCGGAGAAGATGACGAGCTTTTCCCTCGGGTCTTCCCCCCTCTCTTGCCACCAGCGGATCGCGGCCTCGGCCCCTTCCGCCGGGTCGCCGCTGTCGATGCGGATGCCGGTCCATTGCGTCAGCCAGTCAGGGGCCTTGGCCAGAAACTGTTCGGTGCCGTAGGTGTCGGGCAGGATGATGCGGAGGTTGCCGTCATGTTCCTCGTGCCAGTCGCTCAGCACGTCATAGGGGGCGCGGGCCAGTGCCTCGTCGCTGTCGGCAAGGGCCGCATAGACCATGGGCAGTTCGTGGGCGTTGGTGCCGATGGCCTCCAGATCCCGGTTCTTGGCGATGAGGCAGTTGGAGGTGCCCACAAAGCTTTGCCCCAGACCTTCGACCATGGCCTGCACGCACCAGTCCTGCCAGAGGAAGGAATGCCGCCGTCTGGTGCCGAAATCGGCGATGCGCGGCCCCGGTGCGGCGCGCAGGCGTTCGATTTTCTCCCACAGCTTGGTCATGGCGCGGGCGTAGAGGACCTGAAGTTCGAACTTGCCCATCTGGTTCAGCACGGCACGGCCGCGCAGTTCCATCAGCACGGCGAGGGCGGGAATTTCCCAGAGCATCACCTCGGGCCAGGAGCCTTCGAAGGTGAGTTCGTATTGATCGCCGACGCGCTCGAGATGGTAGGGCGGCAGGCGGAGGCCTTCGAACCACTCCATGAAGTCGGGGCGGAACATCTGGCGCTTGCCGTAGAAGGTGTTGCCGCGCAGCCATGTGCCTTCGCCCCGGCTGAGGGTGAGGGAGCGGATGTGGTCGAGCTGTTCGCGCAATTCGCCTTCGTCGATGAGATCGGCGAGGGGGATGTGGGTCGAACGGTTGATGAGCGAGAAGGTCACCTGCGTGTCGGGCCGGTTGCGGAAGACCGACTGGCACATGAGCAGCTTGTAGAAATCGGTGTCGATGAGCGACCGCACGATCGGGTCGATCTTCCACTTGTGGTTCCAGACGCGGGTGGCGATGTCCAATTCTGGTGTCCTTCAGGTCAGGGAGACGCCGGCATCCCGCATCGCGGCGTGGGCAGCGGAAAGCGAGCCGTTCAGGTCGATGGCGCGGCAGAGGTCTTCGCGGATTGTGACGGTGAAGCCCAGGCGCGCGGCGTCGAGGGCGGAGTAGTTCACGCAGAAATCGGTGGCGAGGCCGGTGAGGGTAAGGTCGGTGATGCCACGCGTGCGCAGGTAGCCTTCGAGCCCGGTGGGCGTGGTGCGGTCGTTTTCAAAGAACGCGGAATAGCTGTCGATGGCGGGGTTCATGCCCTTGCGGATGATCAGGTCGGCGCGGGTGGTGTCGAGGCCGGGGTGGAAGGCGGCGCCTTGGGTCCCTTGCACGCAGTGGTCGGGCCAGAGGACCTGGGGGCCATAGGGCATGTCGGTCATGTCGTAGAGGGCTTTGCCGGCGTGCGAAGACGCGAAAGAGGAATGGCCCGCCGGGTGCCAGTCCTGCGTGAGGATGACTACCGGGAAATCCGCCATGAGCGCGTTGATGCCCGCGACAATGGCGTCGCCTTCTGGCACGGCAAGCGCCCCGCCGGGGCAGAAATCATTCTGGACGTCGATGACGATGAGGGCATGGGTCATGGGCGGCCTCCTTTGGGTCAAGGGGTATGGTCGTGGCGTGCCCGCGTCAATGCAGGCCCTTGTCGCGCGGGGCCGGACTGCCGTATCTGGCGGCCCATGTACCGGATCGCCGCCCTTTATCACTTCACGCGTTTCGACGACCCCGCCGCAGTGCAGGGGCCCTTGGCGCGGCTGTGCTGTTCAAGCGGCGTGAAGGGGACGCTGCTGCTGGCGCGCGAGGGGATCAACGGCACCATCGCGGGGCCGGATGCGGCGGTGTCCGAGGTGCTGGAGCACATCCGCGCGTTGCCGGGCTGCGGCGATCTGGACTGGAAGGAAAGCCGGTCGGATCATCCGCCCTTCGCCCGGATGAAGGTGCGGCTGAAGCGCGAGATCGTGACGATGGGGCAACCCGACATCGACCCACGTGCCCGCGTGGGCCATTACGTGGACCCGAAGGATTGGAACGCCCTGATCCGCGACCCGGAGGTCGCCGTGATCGACACGCGCAACGATTACGAAGTGGCCATCGGCAGTTTCGAGAACGCGGTCGATCCGGGCACCGCCAGCTTCCGCGATTTCCCCGCGTGGTGGGAAGCAAACCGCCACCGCTTCCACAACCGCAAGATCGCGATGTTCTGCACTGGCGGCATCCGGTGCGAGAAATCGACGAACTACCTGCTGGGTCAGGGGGTGGAGGAGGTGTTTCACCTCAGGGGCGGGATCCTGAAATACCTCGAAGAGGTGCCGGAAGAGGACAGCGCCTGGAAGGGCGACTGCTTCGTGTTCGACAACCGCGTCAGCGTGGGCCACGGGTTGCGCGAAGGCCCGCATCTTCTGTGCCACGGCTGCCGCCGCCCGATCCTGCCAGAAGACCGCAATCGCCCGGAATACGAGGACGGCGTGTCCTGCCACCAGTGCGCGCATGAGACCACCGACGAAGACAAGGCCCGCTTCCGCGAACGGCATAAGCAGATCGCGCTCGCCCGCGCGCGGGGCGAGGCGCATCTGGCGGGGCTGGATTAGTCCCAGAGATCGGTTGACAGGTATTTGAGCCCGCTGTCGCAGATGACGACACCGACAACACCGCCTGCCTCGCGCCCCCCCAGCAGGTCGAGCGCAACCGCCACGTTCGCCCCGGCCGAGAAACCGCCGAAGATGCCTTCCTCCCGCGCCAGGGCGCGCGCGGTGTCGCGCGCCGCCTCGCCCGAGACCGAAAGGTAGCCATCCACCGGCGCATCCCCCATGAAGGCGAGGTTCGCCATGGAATAGCCGCCGCCCTGGATCGGATGATCGGGCCGGGTGACGGGGCGGCCCGCCAGTGCCTCGGCCCCGTCGGGTTCCACAACATAACCGCGCAAGAACGGGTTCAGCACCTTCAGCGCACGGATCGTGCCCGCATAGGTGCCGCCCGACCCGGCGAAATCGGCGAAAGCCGTCAGCCTGCCGCCGCTGTCGGCCCAAAGCTCGGGCCCCGTCCCCGCCTCATGTGCCGCCGCGTTGCCGGGGTGGTGGAACTGGTCGGCGCGGAAAGCGGCGCGGTCGGCGGTGATCCTGCGCGCGGCCTCCTCGACCAGCGCGAGATCCGCGCCCGACACCTGCCCCGGCACCGACCCCGGGGCCTGATCGACCAGCACCACCTCGGCCCCGAGTGCCGCCATCATCCGCGCGCGTTCCACCGAATTGCCCCGCGACATGACGGCAACGAAAGGATAGCCCCGGATGCCGCAGACGATGGCCAGCCCCGTGCCCATGTTGCCGCTGGTCAGCTCCACCACCGTCTGCCCCGGCCCCAGCGCGCCCGCAGCCTCGGCCGCGTCGATGATGCCCAAAGCGGCGCGGTCCTTCTTGGAAAAGCCGGGGTTCAGATAGTCAAGCTTGGCCAGAATGCGCCCCGACAGCCCGCGCCGCGCCACCATCCGGTCAAGCCAGACCGACGGCGTCGCCCCGATCGCACCAAGGATGGACGCATGCGCCATGTCGCCTCCGGACGGGCCCGCTGCACGGGCCCCCTGCTTCTTCGGGTTCACAAATATCCTGCGGGGGTCCGGGGGCGCAAAGCCCCCGGGGCTTGCCGTCTCAAAGCCGTTCGATGGCCAGCGCGATGCCCTGCCCGCCGCCGATGCACATGGTCACCAGCGCGCGGTGTCCGCCGATCCGCTCCAGCTCGTACAGCGCCTTGATCGTGATGATCGCGCCGGTCGCGCCCACCGGATGGCCCAGCGCGATGGCCCCGCCATTTGGGTTCACCTTCGCGGGGTCCAGCCCCAGTTCCTTGTTCACCGCCAGCGCCTGCGCCGCGAAGGCCTCGTTCGATTCGATCACGTCGAAATCGGCAGCAGACAGCCCCGTGCGCTCCATCAGGATGCGCACTGCCGGAACCGGGCCGATGCCCATCACCTCGGGGCGCACGCCCGCATGGGCATAGCCGAGCACGCGCGCCCGGGGCTTGAGGCCCGCCCTTTCGGCGGCCTCGGCGCTGGCAAGAACAAGCGCCGCCGCACCGTCATTGATGCCGCTTGCATTGCCCGCCGTGACGGTCCCGTCCTTCTGGAAGACCGGACGCAGGCCCGCCAACGCCTCGGCCGTCGTGGCCTTGGGGTGTTCGTCGCGGACAAAGGGGACCTTGTCGCGCTTGACCATCACTTCGACCGGGGCGATCTGGCTGGCGAAGAATCCCGCGTCCAGCGCGGCGGCCGCACGCATCTGGCTTTGCAGGGCGAAGGCGTCCTGATCTTCGCGGGTGATCTGGTGTTCGCGCGCCACGTTTTCCGCCGTCACGCCCATATGCCCGGTGCCGAAGGGGCAGTTCAGCGCCCCCAGCATCATGTCGAGCGTCTTGACGTCGCCCATCTTCTGGCCCCAGCGCTGGGCGGGAACGATGAAGGGCGAACGGCTCATGCTTTCCGCGCCGCCCGCCAGCGCGAAATCGGCGTCGCCCAGCGCCAGCGACTGGATGGCCGACACGATGGCCTGTGCGCCCGACCCGCAGAGGCGGTTCACGTTCATCGCGGGCGTGCCGTTGGGGATACCCGCCTGCATCGCCGCCACGCGCGACAGATACATGTCGCGCGGTTCGGTGTTGATGACATGGCCGAAGACCACATGCCCGATCTGTCCGGGCTCCGCGCCCGAGCGTTCCAGCGCCGCTTCGGTCGCCACGGTGGCCAGATCGATGGGCGCGGTGGACGCGAGCGCGCCGCCGAAGGTGCCGATGGCCGTGCGCGCGCCGTCGAGGATGACGATGTCTTTCATGCGGGTCTTCCCTTCTCTCCCGGATTCGGTCTGCAGTATGCGCCGTGCGCCCGCCGCCGTCAGCCCTGACCCGGCGTCGCAGCCCGCTTGACAGGCGGCGCGAAAGCGGAGGACATATCCGTCATGACGGAGGATCCCGACCGCATCCTGGGCCAGCTGCCCGCCCGCCTGCGCGAGGCGCGGCGCGCAAAGGGCCTGTCGCTGGATGCGGTGGCGAAGCTGTCAGGCGTGTCGCGGTCGATGGTGAGCCAGATCGAACGCGGGGAATCTTCGCCCACCATCGCGACGCTGTGGAACCTGACGCGGGCCCTGCAGGTGGATTTCGCGGGGCTGCTGGACGAGGGGCCGGGCCCTGCCCGGATCGAGGTGATCCGCGCCGCCCAGACCCCCAGCATCGACCGGCGCGGCGAAGGCTGCCGCATCCTGATCCTGTCGCCACCCGAGGACGCGGGCGATCACGAGCTTTACGAGCTGCAATTCACGGAAGGCGGCGTGCTCGACAGCCGGCCGCACCGGCGCGGGGCGCGCGAGCAGCTGACCGTGATCGAGGGCTCAGTCGAGGTCCGGTCTGGCGAGGTGCGCCAGACGCTGGGGCCCGGGGACACGGCGCGCTATGCCGCCGATGTGGCGCACCGGATCAGCGCGCAGGGCGGCCCGGCGCGGGCCTTTCTGGTTGTGCGCGACGCCTGAGGCGATTTTCCGACGCGGAAAATCGGGCGGAGCCTGACGCAGGCTCCGGGCGCGCGGAAACCGCGTCGGTTTCCGGGCCGGATCGCGCGTCGCGATCCGCTTCCGTCATTTCGGATTTTTTCCGTCAAGCCGGATATCCCCCATTCCGGAATCCCCTCCGTTATGGCAGAATACCCGCAGCCAACGGAGTCGCCCCATGTCCGCATACCTCGCCCACCTGACCGACACGCTGGCGCAGATCGAGGCCGAGGGGCTGACGAAACGCGAACGCCTCATCACCTCGCCGCAGGGCGCGCGGATCGACGTGGGCGGGCGGCAGGTGATCAACCTGTGCGCCAACAACTACCTTGGTCTGGCCGATCACCCCGCGCTGATCGCCGCCGCGAAGACCGCGATGGACGACCATGGCTTTGGCATGGCCTCGGTCCGGTTCATCTGCGGCACGCAGGATCTACACCGCGAACTGGAAACGCGGCTCGCCGCCTTTCTGGGCATGGACGACGCGATCCTGTTTGCCGCCTGTTTCGACGCGAATGGCGGGCTGTTCGAGCCGCTCCTTGGCCCGGAAGACGCCGTCATCTCGGACGCGCTGAACCACGCGAGCATCATCGATGGCATCCGCCTGTCGAAGGCGCGGCGCTATCGCTATGCGAACGCCGACATGGAGGATCTGGAGGCCCGGCTGAAAGCCGCCCGCACGGACGGCGCGCGCCACATCATGATCGCCACCGACGGCGTCTTCAGCATGGACGGATATCTCGCCCCCCTGCGCGACATCCGCGCGCTGGCCGACCGGTACGACGCTGTCGTGATGGTCGACGATTGCCACGCCACGGGTTTCATGGGGCCACAGGGGCATGGGACGCCGCATCATGCGGGCGTGCGGGCCGATATCCTGACCGGCACGCTCGGCAAGGCGCTGGGTGGGTCGATCGGCGGCTATGTCGCCGGGCCGCAGCCGGTGATCGACCTGCTGCGCCAGCGGGCGCGGCCTTACCTGTTTTCCAACTCGCTGCCGCCCGCGATCGTGGCGGCGGGGATCGCGGCGCTGGAGCTTGTGGAACAGGGCGACGACCTGCGGGCGCAACTCTTCGACAACGCGCGGTTCTGGCGCGCGGGCCTCACGAAGCTGGGCTTCGACCTCTTACCCGGCGAACACCCGATCATCCCCGTTATGCTGGGCGAGGCGCGGCTGGCGCAGGACATGGCGGCGCGGTTGTTCGGGGAAGGCGTCTATGTCTCGGGCTTCTTCTTCCCGGTCGTGCCGCGCGGGCAGGCACGCATCCGCACCCAGATGAATGCCGCGCTGACCCGCGACGACCTCACCTTCGCCCTGACCGCGTTTGAGGCGGCAGGCCGCGCCACCGGAGTCCTGACATGACCAACAAGATGACATGCCTTGTGAAGGCCGAGCCGCGCGAGGGGCTCTGGATGCAGACCGCGCCCATCCCCGAGATCGGGCCCGATGACGTGCTGATCCGGATCAACAAGACCGGCATCTGCGGCACCGATGTCCATATCTGGAACTGGGACGACTGGGCGCAGCGGACCGTTCCCGTGCCACTGATCACCGGGCACGAATTCGCGGGCGAGATCGTGGAGATCGGACGCAATGTCGAGGGGCTGGAGATCGGGCAGCGCTGTTCGGGCGAAGGCCACCTGATCGGCCGGAAAAGCCGGCAGGCCCGCGCGGGCAAGTTCCACCTCGACCCCGCGACGCGGGGGATCGGGGTCAATGAACCGGGCGCCTTCGCCGAATACCTGCGCCTGCCCGCCTTCAATGTCGTCCCCCTCCCGGACGGGATCGACGACGAAATCGGCGCGATCCTCGATCCGCTGGGCAATGCGGTCCACACCACGCTGTCCTTCGATCTGGTGGGCGAGGATGTGCTGATCACCGGGGCGGGGCCCATCGGCATCATGGCCGCCGCCGTCGCGCGGCATGTGGGCGCGCGGCATGTGGTGATCACGGACGTCAATCAGGACAGGCTGGACCTGGCCGCGCGGGTGGCGGATGTGGTGCCGGTGAATGTCGCGCGGCAGGACCTGCGCGAGGTGGAAGGTGCCCTGAAGATGAAGGAAGGCTTCGACGTCGGATTGGAGATGTCGGGCAATCAGGCCGCGCTCGACCAGATGGTCGAGACGCTGGTGATGGGGGGCCGCATCGCGCTGCTGGGCATTCCGCCGGGGAAATCCCCGGTGGACTGGTCGCGGATCGTTTTCAAGGCGATCACGATCAAGGGCGTCTACGGGCGCGAGATCTTCGAGACCTGGTACAAGATGATCGCGATGCTGGAGAACGGGCTGGACGTGCGGGGGGTCATCACGCACCGCTTTGCCGCGCGCGATTTCGGGGCGGGGTTCGAGGCGATGCGGTCGGGGCAGAGCGGCAAGGTCGTGCTTGATTGGCGGGGGTGTCCCATGATGGGACGGCCTGACAGCCCAACGAAATCAGGCGCTTGCGGGGGCGGATTTACACCGCGTTAACCTTTGGCCCGCGTCCCGGGCGGGATTTGCGTATTTGGGACGAGAAGAAGCAGGGGTGCGGCGCTCACCCTTCCCCGCCGGTGCGCTCTGCCCGGCGGGCCAGTTTCGCCGCAAGGTTCAGGCCGACCCCGGGGCGCGACCAGGGGCAGACGGCAATGCAGATGCCGCAGCCATGGGTTTCGTTGAAGAAGGGGATGCATTTGTCGAAATCGACATACCACTTGGTCACGCCGCGCACGGTCTTCTTCTCGGGGAAAAGCGCCTCGGGCGGGCAGGCGTCCTCGCAGATGCGACAGTTGCCGCAGAATTCGTCCACGCCGAAATCGCGCGGCGGGGTCGGCGCGAAGGGCGCGTCGGTCAAGACCGCAGAGAGCCGGAAGGACGCGCCGAGTTCAGGGTTGATGATGGACCCGTGTTTGCCCAGTTCGCCGAAGCCGCAGGCCAGCGCGGGTGGGATCAGCGTGGTCGTCCCGCAAAGGGGGCCGGTGACCGGTTCCGCCTCCCAGCCTTCGGTGCGCAGCCAGCCTGCGATCTTCTTCGCGGCGGCCCCGGCGCGGGTATATTGTTCGAGCACCTCGCGCCCCGCGGGCCAGTCGGGCGCGGTGGCAATCTGGTCGTAATCGTGCTGCACGCCGATGACGATGACATTGGCCTGCGGGATGGTGACGCCCGCATAGGCCCAGTCGGGGTTCATAGCTGCCACGCCCGTCATTTCGCAATCGCCGTCCCGGGTGAAGCGCGACAGCATCGCCGTCCAGTCTTCGGGGGCGCGGTCCGTCTGTGTCGGGGCCAGCGGCGGCAGGGGCGCTTCGTTGATCAGGCGGCGCTTTTCGCGCGCCTCGGCAAAGCCGTCGGCGGCGTTCGAGCGCATGTAGAAGTATTCCTGCATCTTGCCATGCGGGATCTTCGTCATGTCGGTCGCCCAGTAGACGACGTCGGGGCGGCGGAAGTCGGCCTCGCCCAGCCCGTTGATGGAATTGCCGCTGACATCGGGCACGCGGGCCAGTTGTTCGGGGTCGGGCGTGAAGGGGCGGTGGGGATTCGGGCGGGCCATGCGCGTGATGCTAGCACGGATTTCCGTCAGAAAAGTTCCATCAATGCGATCACGCCGCTGGCACCCAGAAGAAGCCCGATGATGCCCACGAAGACATAGCGCCAGAAGCGGCGCTTTTCGGGTTTGGGCTGATATTGCGACTGCCGGATCAGCGCATCCTCGACCAGCCGCGGCAGGCGGGGGCCGAACCGGGCGAGCACGCGCGCGGTATTGGCGAGATCGGTCAGGATGGCGCGGGGGCCGATCGACCCCTTGATGTAATCCTCGACCACCGGGCGGGCGACTTCCCACATGTTGACCGACGGATGAAGCGACCGCGCAACGCCTTCGACAACCACCATGGTGCGCTGCAGCAAGATCAGTTCGGTGCGGGTTTCCATGCCGAAGCGTTCCGTCACCTCGAACAGATAGGCGAGGACGCGGCCCATGGAGATCTGCGTCGCGTCCATGCCGAAGATGGGTTCGCCCACGGCGCGGAGCGCGCGGGCGAATTCATCGACATCGCGGTCGGGGGGAACATAGCCCGCCTCGAAATGCACTTCGGCGACGCGCTTGTAGTCGCGGCGGATGAAGCCATAGAGGATCTCGGCGTACACGCGGCGGGTATATTCGTCGATATGCCCCATGATCCCGAAATCGAGCGCGATGATCGCCCCGTCGGGCGCGACCTTGAGGTTGCCCTGATGCATGTCGGCGTGGAAAAAGCCGTCGCGCAGCGCATGGTTCAGGAACAGGCGCAGCACACGTTCGCCCAGCGCGCGGCGGTCATGTCCCGCCGCGTCGAGTGCGGCGTTGTCGCCCATGTTGGCGCCTTCGGCCCAGCTCAGCGTCATCACGCGGCGGTTCGACAGCGGCCAGATCACGCGCGGCAGGCGGAAGCCTTCGTCGCGTTCGGTATTGGCGGCGTATTCCGAAGCGGCGGCGGCTTCGAGGCGGAGGTCAAGCTCGCCCTGCACCACGCCGTCGAAATGGGCGATGACGTCGCGCGGGCGCAGGCGGCGCGAGAAGGGCGCGAAGAATTCCACCATCCAGGCTGCGAAGTAGAAGGCGTCGACATCGCGGGTGAAGGCGCGTTCGACATTCGGGCGCAGGACCTTGACGGCAACGGCTTCGCCGGTGCTGCGCAGGCGGGCCTTGTGGACCTGCGCGATCGAGGCGGCGGCGATGGGGTCGCTGAATTCGGAGAAGGCGTCGTCGATGCGGATGCCGAGTTCGCGCTCCACCTCGGTCCGGGCGTCGATGACCGAGAAGGGCGGCAGCTTGTCCTGCAGGACGCGGAGCTGGTTGGCCATGTCCTCGCCCACCACATCGGGGCGGGTCGAGAGGATCTGGCCGAACTTGATATAGGCAGGGCCGAGCGCGGTGATCGCGCGGGTGGCGGGCGGCATGGCCGGATCGCCCTTGTAGCCCAGCCACTGGAACGGAAAGCCGAGCGCGTGCGCGACGACGCGCACGGATTTGGGCGCATCGAAGGCATCGAGCACGACGCGCATGGCGCCGGTGCGTTCGAGCGTGGCCCCGGTGCGGATGAGGCGCCAGATGTTGTGGGGGCCGCGCATCAGGAGGCCTTGCGGGGGTGGGGGGCAGTCAAATCTTCCACCCCGAATGCAGCGCCGCGATGCCCATGGAGAGGTTGCGGTACTTGGCGTTCCCGAAACCCGCGTCGCGGATCATCTGCAGAAACGTGTCCTGATCGGGGAACTTGCGGATCGATTCGACGAGGTATTGGTAACTGTCGCGGTCGCCCGCGATGATCTGGCCCATGCGGGGGATGACGTTGAAGCTGTAGAGATCGTAAAGCTTCTGCAGCCCATCGTTCGGCAAGTGGCTGAATTCGAGCACCATGAGCCGGCCGCCGGGGCGCAGGACGCGGTAGGCTTCCGCCAGCGCGTCCTGTGGCCGCGTCACGTTCCTGATGCCGAAGCTGATCGTGTAGACGTCGAAGGTATTGTCCTCGAAGGGCAGCGCCATCGCGTCGCCCACGATCCAGTCGAGGCTTTGCGCCATGCGTTCGGCCTCGGCCCGCTTGCGGCCTTCGATCAGCATGGGTTCGGTCAGGTCGAGCACGGTGGCGTGACCGGATCCTGCGCGTTTGAGGAAGCGGAAGGCGATGTCGCCGGTGCCGCCCGCGACGTCGAGCAGGCGCTGGCCCGGGCGTGGTGCCAGCCAGTCCATCATCGCGTCCTTCCAGAGCCGGTGGACGCCCGCGCTCATCACGTCGTTCATGACGTCGTATTTCGAGGCGACCGAGTTGAAGACGCCGCGCACGCGCCCGGCCTTTTCGGCCTCGGGCACGGTCTGGAAGCCGAAATGGGTTGTGTTGTCGGGGCTTTCTGTCATGCGCTCTTGCCGTCTGCCGGTTTCGCCCTTGTTATAGGGCCCTGTCCGGCGGGCACAATGCGCCCCTTTGACGAGGTCACACTTGCCCGAATTGCCCGAGGTTGAAACGGTCCGGCGCGGACTGGCCCCCGTGATGGAGGGCCGGGTGATCGCACGGGCCGATGTGAACCGGCCAGACCTGCGCTGGCCCTTTCCGCCGCGCATGGCCGAGCGGCTGACCGGCGCGCGGGTGGACCGGCTGCGGCGGCGGTCGAAGTACATCCTGGCGGACCTGTCGACCGGTGAGACGTTGCTTGTCCATCTGGGGATGAGCGGGCGGATGCTGGTGTCGGGCGATCCGCTGGGGCGCTTCGTGCATGACCATCCCGCGCCGCAGAAGCATGACCATGTCGTGCTGCACATGGAAGGCGGCGCGCGCATCACCTTCAACGATCCGCGCCGCTTCGGCGCGATGGACCTGATGGCGACCGACGGGGCCGAAGGGCACAAGCTTCTGTCGGTGCTGGGGCCCGAACCCTTGGGCAACGATTTCCACGAGGATCATCTGGTCAAAGCCTTCCGGGGCAAGATGACACCGGTGAAGGCCGCGCTGCTGGATCAGGGGATCGTGGCGGGGCTGGGCAACATCTATGTCTGCGAGGCGCTGTTCCGCGCGGGCATCCATCCGGGGCGCCGTGCGGGTCGGATCGCGGCGGCGCGGGTCGCGGAGCTGGTGCCGGTGATCCGGCAGGTTCTGGCCGAGGCGATCGCGGCTGGGGGGTCGAGCTTGCGGGATTTCCGGCAGGCGGATGGCGAGTTGGGCTATTTCCAGCATGCCTTTGACGTCTATGGCCGGGAAGACGAGGCTTGCCGTCGGCCCGGCTGCGATGGCACGATCCGGCGAATCGTGCAGTCGGGGCGGTCGTCCTTCTTCTGCGCCCAATGCCAAAGATAGCTTGAACCCCAAGGGGGCGGGCTTTAGGAAACCACCCTCAGACAGAACCAGGGATGCTGCCGACCATGGCTTTTGAGACCATCATCGTCGAAACGGAAGACCACGTCTGCCTGATCAGGCTGAACCGACCCGATGCGCTGAACGCGCTGAACCAGCAGCTGCTGGGCGAGCTGTGCACCGCGCTGGAAGAGGCGGACGAGAACGACAAGGTGCGCTGCGTCGTCATCACCGGCAGCGAGAAGGCCTTCGCCGCGGGCGCCGACATCAAGGAGATGTCGGGCATGTCTTATGTCGATGTCTTCTATGCCGATCTCTTCGCCGATGCGGCGCGGCGGCTCGCGGCGATCCGCAAGCCGGTTATCGCGGCGGTGTCGGGCTATGCGCTGGGCGGGGGTTGCGAGCTGGCCATGGCCTGCGATTTCATCATCGCGTCGGACACGGCGAAGTTCGGCCAGCCCGAGATCAACCTGGGCGTCATCCCGGGCCTCGGCGGCAGCCAGCGGCTGACCCGCGCCGTGGGCAAGGCCAAGGCGATGGACATGAACCTCACGGGCCGCTTCATGGGCGCCGAGGAAGCGGAACGCGCAGGCCTCGTGAGCCGGATCGTGCCTGCCAAGAAGCTGATGGACGAGGCGATGAGCGCCGCCCAGAAGATCGCCGAGAAGTCGCAGGTCGCGGCACTGACCGTGAAGGAAGCGGTCAACCGCAGCTTCGAGACGACGCTGACCGAAGGTCTGAACTACGAGCGCCGCGTGTTCCACGCGCTGTTCGCGACCGAGGACCAGAAGGAAGGCATGGCGGCTTTCCTTGAAAAGCGCACGCCCCAGTTCCGCGACAAGTGACGGCCGCGCGGCCCCGGGTCATCGTCCTGAACGGGCCGGGAAGCTCGGGCAAGTCGAGCGCGGCGCGCGCGCTGCAGAAGATCGCCCGGGGACCCCTGATACACGTGGCGATGGACGCCTTCCTGGACATGCTGCCCGACAGCCTCATCGGGCATCCCGACGGGCTGGCCTTTGATGCCGTGCAGATCGAAGGTCACCGGACTATCATCGTGCGGACCGGCCCGGTCTGCGAACGGCTGCTTACGGGGATGCGTGCGTCCGTCGCGGCGCTGGCGCGGGCGGGCAACGATCTGATCGTGGACGACGTGATGCTGCGGGGCGAGATCGCGATCTATCGCGACCTCTTGCCGTTCGCCGATCTGCGATTCGTCGGGTTCTTCCTGCCGCTGGAGGTTCTGGAAGCGCGCGAGGCTGCGCGCGGCGACCGCGAGATCGGGCTGGCGCGGGGACAGGTCGACAGCTTTTCGCGCGAGGACGGCTATGACCTGATCGTCGACAATCCGGAGGCCGACCCCGAACGGATCGCTGCGGAGATCCGCGACGCCTTCGGGCTGTGATGCGGCCCGCCCGTCGACAAAGCGCTTGAACAATCGGCGATCTTGGCTATAAGCCGCCGCCATACATGCGCGTGCGGCCCGCCTTGGCCAGACTGGACACTTCGTCCCCCGGATCTGATCCGGCGTTCGCACGCTTGAGAACCGATCAGACCCGAAAGAGGGAACACAAGACATGGCCAATACGCCGCAGTCCAAGAAACGCGCCCGTCAGAACGAAGCCCGCTTTGCCATCAACAAGGCCCGCCGGTCGCGCATCCGTACCTTCCTGCGCAAGGTCGAAGAGGCCATCGCCTCTGGCGACAAGGACGCCGCAGGCGCCGCGCTGCGCGCCGCCCAGCCCGAACTGATGCGGGGCGTCACCAAGGGCGTCTTCCACAAGAACACCGCTTCGCGCAAAATGTCGCGCCTGTCGTCGCGGGTGAAATCGCTGGGCTGAGGCCTGTTTTCGATACATGAAAAACATGCTTTTGCACTGAAATGCCGCCCCCGGGCGGCATTTTTCGTTTGTGGTGGGCAGCTCGGCGATTCCTTTGCCACCCTTCCTGAGTCAAGCGCATAGTTTGATTGATGGGGTGCAAGACGGCTTGCTACCAAGGGTGCAGCGATTCCACTCGCTGGGGGGACAGGCCATCCGGGCCGCGGATCGCACCGCAGACCGGATGACAGTTGAACAGGTGGTGCTGCACTCACCGTTCGACGGACGCCGCAGGCAGGCAGGCTCTGCCGTGCGGCCCTGTCATTACATTGCTGCGCCGGGCGCAGAGCCGTTGGGAAGCGGGCCATTGGCCCGTGCGGCTCGACTATGAACCGGTGTGCGCCTTGGTATGGGGCGCCGTCGCATGGGGTGCGGCGGGTAGTATTCCTATGCCTGTGGTCCGCGTCGGCTTTCGAGCCGGGCATCGAAGAACGCGCCGAATGGCAATACAGGGACGTTGAAGCACGCATGACACAAGAAAAATGGGGCCAATTGCGCCAGCGGTTGTTGAAGACGGTCGGACGGAACAATTTCACCACCTGGATCGAACCGCTGGAATTCGCGTCGCTGGAAGATGGCGTGGCCCTGTTCAACGTGCCGACGACCTTTCTGGGCAATTATGTCAGTCAGAACTTTTCAGACCTGATCCTGTATGAACTGAACAGTGCGGGCGAAAAGGTGCAGCGCCTGTCCTTTCATGCGCCCGCAAATGTGGCTCGGGCGCCGGCGCGCGCGGCGGCGAAGGCCCCCGCGCATGCTGCGAAGGGCGCCCCTTCCCCCGCGGTGGTGGAAAGCCTGCAGGCGGCGCCGCTGGATGCGCGGTTCACCTTCGACACCTTCGTGGTGGGCAAGCCCAACGAACTGGCCCATGCCGCCGCGCGCCGCGTGGCCGAAGGCGGGCCGGTGACGTTCAACCCGCTGTTCCTCTATGGCGGTGTCGGTCTGGGCAAGACGCACCTGATGCACGCGATCGCGTGGGAGCTGCGCGCGCGCCAGCCGGAACTGACCGTGCTGTATCTGTCGGCAGAGCAGTTCATGTACCGCTTTGTGCAGGCGCTGCGCGAACGGCGGATGATGGATTTCAAGCATCTCTTCCGGTCGGTCGACGTGCTGATGGTGGACGATGTCCAGTTCATCGCCGGCAAGGACAGCACGCAGGAGGAATTCTTCCACACCTTCAACGCGCTGGTGGACCAGAACAAGCAGATCATCATTTCCGCCGACCGCGCCCCGGGCGAGATCAAGCATCTGGAAGACCGGGTGAAGTCGCGCCTGCAATGCGGGCTGGTCGTCGATCTGCACCCCACCGATTACGAGCTGCGCCTCGGCATCTTGCAGTCGAAGGTCGAGGTCTATCGCGACAGCTATCCCGACCTGCGGATCGAGGGCGGCGTGCTCGAATTTCTGGCGCAGCGTATTTCGACCAATGTGCGGGTCCTGGAAGGGGCGCTGACGCGGCTTTTCGCCTTTGCGTCGCTGGTGGGCCGACCCATCGACATGGACCTGACGCAGGACTGCCTTGCCGATGTGCTCAAGCAATCCGAACGCAAGATCACCGTCGAGGATATCCAGCGTCAGGTGGCCGAATATTTCAACATCCGGATGAGCGATCTGATCGGGCCGAAGCGCGTGCGCAGCTATGCCCGGCCCCGGCAGGTGGCGATGTATCTGGCCAAGCAGCTCACCTCGCGGTCATTGCCCGAAATCGGGCGGCGCTTCGGTGGGCGCGATCACACCACGATCATGCACGGCGTACGCCGGATCGAGGAGCTGAAAGCGACCGACGGCCAGATCGCCGAGGATATCGAGATCCTGCGCCGGTCGCTGGAAGGCTGAGGCCCCGGGGCCTCAGGCGTACCACTTCTGATCGATGTAATGCGGTTCGGGGCGTTCGCGGAGCGCCTCGTACTTGCACAGGGCGGGGGTGTCGCCGATGGGCGTGGACACGCCGTCGCGGAAGACCCATTCGCCCCGGTCGGTGGTGTCGGCGCGCACATAGGACGACAGCGCGAAGGCGCGGTCATTCTGGGAGGTGTTGGGCAGCGACCCGTGCACCGTCATCAGTCCCCAGATCGCCAGATCGCCGGGTTCGAGTTCGAGCCAGACGACATCCGCGGGTTCAAGGCCTGCCGCGCGCAGCTGGTCGTCGCTGCTTATCCCTTTCATGATCTGGCCGTCGCCGTCGTCGGACAGGCCGAGATACCCCATGCGGTGCGACCGCGGGATGACCTGCAAGCAGCCGTTTTCCCGCGTCGACGGGTCGATGGCGAGGCCGATCGTGACGGACGATTCCTCGATCTCGCGGAACTCCTCGCGTTTGGGGCGGAAACGCAGGTCCTGATGCCAGCGATAACCCGTGAGACCTGCGCCCGGCGGTTTCCAGTGGATCTGCTGCGCGATCTGCTTGATGTCGCGGCCAAGGAAGGGTTCGAGAAGGGTGAACGTATCCTCGGACCGGCGGAAGCGTTCGTAGTAGTCGGAAATCCAGCTCATCCAGTAGGCCTGAATGACATAGCGGCGGCCGAAGTCGCGTTCGGGCAGGATTTCGAAGCAGAGGTTTCCGTGCCGGAAGGTGGTGGGATGCGTCATGCCTTCGTCGTACATGCGTGCCGTTTCCGCCCGAAGGCGGGTCAGTTCGTCGCCGTCCACGAATTGCCGGAGTATGGCGAAGCCTTCCTCGCGGTATTGGTCCGC
The DNA here is from genome assembly GCA_018401465.1 of Aestuariivita sp. GTDB lineage: Bacteria > Pseudomonadota > Alphaproteobacteria > Rhodobacterales > Rhodobacteraceae > JAGYKE01. The sequence goes on along the minus strand of JAGYKE010000004.1, from coordinate 885,420 downwards.
GGCCGCGCGCGCGGCCTGTGCGGTGATCGACATGTGGCATCCTCCCTGACCTTGTCGCGGGCAGAGTGCCACGGCGCCGGGCACGCGGCAATCGCGGCGATGGGGAGCGCCCCTGCCAGCCCGCGATTCCAGCCGGGACCCCCGGAAAAACAGTCGAAAAACCCTTGTACCGTGGCGGCAAACCGCTACCTTTCCCATCCCGGGACATCGACAGGGACGGCATATGAAACTGAGCATTGAACGCGGCGCGCTTCTGAAGGCGGTGTCTCAGGCGCAATCTGTGGTCGAACGGCGCAACACCATCCCGATCCTTGCCAATGTCCTGATCGAGGCCGAAGGCGACATGGTGCGCTTCCGGGCGACCGATCTGGATATCGAGGTGGTCGACAAGGCCCCGGCCAAGGTGGAGCGCGCGGGCGCGACCACGGTGTCGGCCACCACGCTGCACGAGATCGTGCGCAAGCTGCCCGACGGGGCGCTGGTCACGCTCACCGCCGACGGCGCGGCGGGGCGGCTGACGGTCGAGGCGGGGCGGTCGAACTTCTCTCTCGCCACGCTGCCGAAGGAAGATTTCCCCGTCATGGCATCGTCGGAATACCAGTCGAATTTCTCGGCCCCGGCGACCGTGCTGCGGCGGCTTTTCGACAAGTCGAAATTCGCGATCTCGACGGAAGAGACGCGCTATTACCTCAACGGCGTCTACCTGCATGTGGCCGAGGCCGATGGCGGCCGCGTGCTGCGCTGCGTGGCGACCGATGGCCACCGGCTGGCCCGGATCGACGCCGACCTGCCCGACGGCGCGGCGGGCATGCCCGGCGTGATCGTGCCCCGCAAGACGGTGGGCGAATTGCGCAAGCTGCTGGACGACGACGAGGCGAAGATCGCCGTTTCGGTGAGCGAGACGAAGATCCGCTTCGCCACGCCCGAGATCACGCTGACCTCGAAGGTGATCGACGGCACCTTCCCCGATTACAGCCGGGTCATCCCGCAGAACAACACGCGGCGGCTGGAAGTCGATGCAGCGGAATTCGCGCAGGCAGTGGACCGGGTGGCGACGGTCAGTTCCGAACGGTCGCGCGCGGTCAAGCTGGAACTGTCGGAAGACCGGCTGATCCTGTCGGTCAACGCCCCTGACAGCGGTGCGGCGGAAGAGGAACTGGCCGTGGCCTATGGCGACGACCCGCTGCAGATCGGCTTCAACGCCAAGTATCTGCTGGAAATCGCGAGCCAGGTGGACCGCGAGAACGCGGTGTTCCTGTTCAACTCCTCGGGCGACCCCACGCTGATGCGCGAAGGCAACGACCAGAGCGCGGTCTACGTCGTGATGCCGATGCGGGTTTGATCGCGGCTTTGCCGCGATGCCTCCGGCGGGGATATTTGAAGCGAGAGGAAGGACAGGATGCTGTTCCTGTCTCACCTGAGCCTGTCTCACTTCCGGTCGCACCGGCGCGCGCGCATCGCCTGCGACGGGCGGCCCGTGGCGATCTGGGGGCCGAACGGGGCGGGCAAGACGAACATCCTGGAAGCGGTATCGCTGTTTTCGCCGGGTCGTGGCCTGCGGCGGGCGAGCGCGGAGGAAATGGCGCGGCGCCCCGATGCGATCGGCTGGAAGCTGGGGGCGCAGGTGGTGACGCCCGGCCATGCGCACGAAATCGAGACCTGGTCGGAAGGCGGCGCGGCGCGGTCCGTGACGATAGATGGCAAGGCGGCGCCGCAGGTGGCGCTGGGGCGGATCGCGCGGGTGCTGTGGATGGTGCCGGCCATGGACCGGCTCTGGATCGAGGCGGCGGACGGGCGGCGGCGGTTTCTCGACCGGATGGTGATGAGCTTCTTTCCCGATCACGCCGAGGCGGTGCTGGCCTATGACAAGGCCATGCGCGACCGCAACCGATTGCTGAAAGACCAGGTGCGCGACGCGCATTGGTATGCCGCGCTGGAACGCCAGATGGCCGGGGCAGGCGCGCGCATCCACGCGGCCCGGGTCGCTACGTTGGCGCGGCTGCGCGACGCGCAGGACGGGGCCGCGACGGCCTTTCCGGCGGCCGATCTCGAGTTGCAGCAAAGCGAAGGCGAGATGCCCGGGGGCGAGGACGATCTGCGCGCGGCATTGGCGGACAGCCGGTTCCGCGACATGGGCGCAGGCCGCGCGCTGGTCGGGCCGCACCGGACGGACCTGAACGCGGTCTATGCCGCCAAGGGCGTGCCCGCACGCGACTGTTCCACCGGGGAACAGAAGGCGCTGCTGGTGTCGCTGATCCTTGCGAATGCGCGGGCACTCGCGGACGAGATCGGCGCGCCGCCGATCCTGCTGCTCGACGAGGTCGCGGCGCATCTGGACGCGGGACGGCGCGCGGCGCTTTATGACGAGGTCTGTGCGCTGGGCGCGCAGGCCTGGATGACGGGGACGGGGCCGGAATTGTTCAGCGAACTGGGCGCGCGGGCGCAGTATCTGGAAGTGACGGAAGAGCACGGCGAAAGCCATGTGAAGGCGGCGACATGACCGTGACCCTGCCGCAGCTTGTGCTCTATGCCGGCGCGCTTCTGGTCCTGTTCCTGACGCCGGGGCCGGTCTGGCTCGCCCTGATCGCTCGGTCGATGTCGGGCGGGTTTCAGGCGGCATGGCCGCTGGCGGTGGGCGTGTCTGTGGGCGACATCGTCTGGCCGTTCCTTGCTATTCTGGGCCTTGCCTGGGTGGTGGCGGAAGTGGACGGGGTCATGACCGTCCTGCGCTGGGTCGCCTGCGCGGTGTTCTTGTGGATGGGCTGGCAGGCGATCCGCAGCGCGGATGCGGCGATCGACAGCGACCGTCGCCTGACGCGGCCCGGCCTGCGGGCGGGGTTCGTGGCGGGCGTTGTCGCGATTTTGGGCAACCCCAAGGCGATCCTGTTCTACATGGGCGTGCTGCCGGGGTTCTTCGATCTGGACCGGATCACGCCCGCCGATATCGCGGTGATCGTGGGCATGTCGGTGGTGATTCCGCTGGCGGGAAACCTGATCTTCGCGCTGTTCATCGACCGGGCGCGGCGGCTGGTGGCGTCGCCCCGGGCGCTTCGGATCACCAATCTTGCCGCCGGGTGGGCCATGGTTCTGGTGGGGTTGGCGATTCCCTTCCTGTAACCACAAAATCTGGGGCAGAAGCGTGACATCCCCCACCAGAAATCGTATAAATCACGGGCAAGACAGAAGGATTTCGCGGATGTCCGACGCGGCACGATCACCCGAAGAATACGGGGCCGATTCTATCAAGGTTCTCAAGGGGTTAGAGGCGGTCCGCAAGCGCCCCGGCATGTATATCGGCGATACCGATGACGGGTCGGGCCTGCACCACATGGTCTATGAGGTCGTGGACAACGGCATCGACGAGGCGCTGGCCGGTCATGCCGACCATGTGCATGTGAAGATCCATGCCGATTCCAGCGTCTCGGTCACCGATAACGGGCGCGGAATTCCCGTGGGCATCCACGAAGGCGAAGGCGTCAGCGCGGCCGAGGTCATCATGACCCAGCTGCACGCGGGCGGCAAATTCGACAGCAATTCCTACAAGGTGTCGGGCGGTCTGCACGGCGTGGGCGTCAGCGTGGTGAACGCGCTGTCGGTCTGGCTGGAGCTTCGCATCTGGCGCGAGGGCAAGGAACATGTCGCCCGGTTCGAACATGGCGACACGGTCGAACACCTGCGCGCCGTGGGCCCGTCGGAGGGGCGCACGGGGACCGAGGTGCGGTTCCTTGCCTCGACCGGGACATTCTCGAACCTCGACTACAGTTTCGAGACGCTCGAGCGGCGCCTGCGGGAACTGGCCTTCCTCAATTCCGGGGTGCGCATCATCCTCGAAGACGAACGCCCGGCGCAGCCGCTGCGCAGCGAGCTGTACTATGACGGCGGCGTGCAGGAATTCGTCAAATACCTCGACCGGCACAAGACCGGGCTGATGCCCGAGCCGATCTTCATCACCGGTGAACGCGACAACATCGGGATCGAGGCGGCTTTGTGGTGGAACGACAGCTATCACGAGAACGTCCTGCCCTTCACCAACAACATCCCCCAGCGGGACGGCGGCGCGCATCTCGCGGGCTTCCGGGGCGCGCTGACGCGGGTCTTGCAGCGCTATGCGCAGGACAGCGGGATCGCCAAGCGCGAAAAAGTCACCTTCACCGGCGATGACGCGCGCGAAGGGCTGACCTGTGTCCTGTCGGTCAAAGTGCCGGACCCCAAGTTCAGCAGCCAGACCAAGGACAAGCTGGTGTCGTCGGAAGTGCGTCCGGCGGTCGAAAACCTTCTGGGCGAGAAACTGGGCGAATGGTTCGAGGAAAACCCGACCGACGCCCGGATGATCGTTGGCAAGATCATCGAGGCCGCGCTGGCGCGTGAAGCCGCGCGGAAAGCGCGCGAACTGACGCGGCGCAAGACGGCAATGGACGTGAACTACCTTGCGGGCAAGCTGAAGGACTGCGCCGAAAAGGACCCGGCGAAGTCGGAACTGTTCCTGGTCGAAGGCGACAGCGCGGGCGGGTCGGCCCAGACGGGGCGCGACCGGCGCACGCAGGCGATCCTGCCCTTGCGGGGCAAGATCCTGAACGTGGAACGCGCGCGCTTCGACAAGATGCTGGGTAGCCAGGAGATCGGGAACCTTGTCATGGCGCTGGGCACCGGGATCGGGCGCGACGAATTCAACATCGCCAAGCTGCGCTATCACAAGATCATCATCATGACCGACGCCGACGTGGACGGCGCGCATATCCGGACGCTTCTGCTGACCTTCTTCTACCGGCAGATGCCGCAGCTGATCGAAGGGGGGTTCCTCTACATCGCGCAGCCGCCGCTTTACAAGGTCGCGCGCGGCAAGTCCGAGGTCTATCTCAAGGATCAGGCGGCACTGGACGATTACCTTGTCCAGCAGGGCGTCGAAGGCGCGGTCCTGCGGCTGGGCACGGGCGAAGAGATCACGGGACAGGACCTTGTCCGCGTGGTGGAAGAGGCGCGGCAGCTCAAGCGCGTGCTGGATGCCTTCCCCAACCACTACCCGCGCCACATCCTTGAACAGGCGGCCATCGCGGGGGCCTTCGTGCCCGGCGCGGTCGAGGCCGACCTGCAGGGCGTGGCCGACCGCGTGGCGGCGCGGCTCGACCTGATCGCGCTGGAATATGAACGCGGCTGGACAGGGCGGATCACGCAGGACATGGGCGTCCGGCTGGCACGGATGCTGCGCGGCGTGGAAGAGGTACGCACGCTGGACGGCCCCATGCTGCGGTCGGGCGAGGCGCGCCGGTCGGGCAGCTTCACGCAAAGCCTGCAGGAAACCTATGGCCGCCCCGCCACGCTGGTGCGCAAGGATCGCGGGCAGCTGGTGCACGGGCCGTTGGACCTTCTCAAGGCGATCCTGGAAGAGGGCGAAAAGGGCCTGTCGCTGCAGCGCTACAAGGGTCTGGGCGAAATGAACCCCGACCAGCTCTGGGAAACCACGCTGGATCCGGCGGCGCGCACGCTGTTGCAGGTGCGGGTCGAGGATATGGCCGAAGCGGACGACCTGTTCACCAAGCTCATGGGTGACGTGGTGGAGCCCCGGCGGGAATTCATCCAGAAAAACGCGCTGAACGTGGTGAATCTGGATTTTTGAGGGGGGTGTGTCCGTAGGGTTGGTGAGGCCGGCGAGATGCGCCGGAACCACCCACCCTACCCCGCTCACCGCCACGCAAGCTCGGCCTGTTCGAGCTGCGCGAACAGGGTTGCCCCCCAGCCCTGGATGCCCTTGCCTTTGCCTTTGCCATGCGGAGTCGAGAAGCTTCGCCTGACAAGCCAGTCGCAAGTTAGAGAATTATGCGTTTGCCACTTCATCGCAAAATGCTAGGCAAAGCCATGGAATGGACTCTGCCCCTTGCGCTTGCAAGGACCACGATTTTCCTGCTGTCCGCGATAGGTCTCCTGCTTGGCGGCCTTGCTCATCGACATATGCCGACGGCCGCGCAGATCAGTCAGTCGGCCGATCTGGCGGAAATGGGTCTGACCCTTGCCGACCTTTGCATCGCACCCGGTAATGCTGACGGTGGGCTTGACGCAGGCGATTGCCCTGCCTGCAATCTGGCAGGGTCACTTCTGCTTCCGGCCCCCCTTCCAGGCTTTGCCGAGATGGAACTGCGCGCTGCCGCGGCTATCCTTGTCCCGGCACATATGCGTGGTTTTGGCCGCACCACCAACCCGGCAACACCGGTGCGCGCCCCCCCTCTGGCTTGATCGCCACAATCTTCGTCGATCAATGCAACTTGCTGCGCCTTTGCTGCGTCAGCATTACCTGAGGGTAATCTTATGAAATCCGTGTTCAAACTCATCGGTCTTGGCGCAATTGCCTTGACCACAGCCTTGCCCGCCTGGGCCGAAATCACCCTGACCGACCTCAAGGGCCGGACTGTCATTCTGGCCGATACTCCTGATCGGGTTCTGCTCGGCTTTTACTATGAAGACTTCATCGCGATCACCGGCCCGGGCGGCATCGACAAGGTCGTGGCGATCTCCCGCACGCCTTGGGCGGAATGGCGCCCTATGCAATGGGAAGCCTACAAGGCCGTCTATCCGCAGATCGACACGCTTCCCGATGTCGGCGACACCGAAAGCAGCACATTCAGCGTGGAAGCCGCCATCGCTGCCAACCCGGATGTCGCGCTTCTGGCAGGCTGGCAGTTTGATGCCCTTGGTGAAGGCATCGCGCAGCTGGAGGCCGCAGGCATCCCGGTTGTCGTGGTGGATTACAACGCCCAGACACTGGAGGCGCATCTGGCCTCGACCCGCGTGATCGGCACGCTGATGGGCACCGAAGATCGGGCCGAAGCCTTGGCAGGACTGTACGAAGGCATGATCACCGATACGATCGCACGGGTGGCTGCCGCGGGTGGCGCGCCGAAGAAGGTCTATGTCGAACTGGCCAGAAGAGGTCCGGCCGAGGTCGGCAATTCCTATGGCAGAGGCATGTGGGCGGGCGTGATCGACTTGGTCGGCGGGCTGAACATCGCAAAGGGTCGGATTGAAAACTGGGGCCCTCTGGCACCCGAATATGTTCTTGCAGAGCAACCAGACGTCATCCTTCTTGCCGGGTCGGAATGGATGAACGCGCCCGAGGCTGTGCGGGTAGGCTTCAAGGCCGACGCGGCGGCGGCTCAGGAAAAGATGGCAGCCTATCTGACCCGTCCGGGCTGGGCAGACCTTCCGGCCGCGAAAGCGGGCGAAGTTCATGCGATCTACCATGGTGGCGCGCGCTCCTTGTCGGACTTCGTCTTTGCCCGCTATCTGGGTAAGGTCCTGCATCCGGAGGCTTTCGCCGATGTGGATCCGCAGGCCGAGCTTGCCGCCTATTACGCAGACTGGCTGCCCATCCCACTGGACGGGATCTTCGTGCAAAAGCTGCAATGACGGATGCAGCCATGACCTCTGGCGGGCTTTATGCCCGCCAGATCAGGGCGCGCATGGCGGCACTTCTTGGGGCAGCCATGCTGCTTTGCGCCCTGCTTGCAGCCGATTTGGTCACCGGACCATCGGGCATGTCGCTGGCCGATCTGAACAAGGCCTTTTGGGCAGGCCCGGCGGGCGAAGACCGCGGCGCCGCGGCCATCCTGTGGCACATCCGCTTGCCACAAAGCATCATGGCAGCGCTGGTCGGCGCTTCGCTTGGTCTGGCGGGATTGATGATGCAAACCATCCTGAACAACCCCCTTGCCAGCCCATTCACCCTTGGGTTTTCCGCTGCCGCCGGGTTCGGTGCGGCCCTGTCGATCCTGGTCGGCGCACTATGGGGGCTTCCGCAATGGCTGCAAACACCGATTGCCGCCTTTGCCATGACCCTTGCCGCCGCCGCGCTGATCTACGTGGTCGCACGTGTCAAGGGTTCCGCTCCGGAGGTTCTGGTTCTGGCGGGAATCGCGGTCTTGTTCTTCTTTAAATCGCTGCAATCGCTCGCACAGTTCATGGCCTCGCCCGAGGTCTTGCAACAGATTGTCTTCTGGCTGTTCGGAAGCCTCCTGAAAGCCAGTTGGACCTCCGTTCTGGTCTGCGGCACCATCTTGCTGGTGTGTCTGCCATTGGTGCTGCGCGATGCGTGGAATCTGACCTCGCTGCGCATGGGCGACGCCAATGCCGCCAGCCTCGGGCTAGACGTTAACCGCTTGCGAAGGCGCGGTTTTCTGCTGGTCGCCGCCCTGACGGCGGGGGCCGTCTGTTTCACCGGCACGATTGGGTTTGTCGGGTTGATCGCCCCGCATATCGCGCGTGCGGTCGTGGGCGAAGATCACCGCTTTGCCCTGCCGACCGCCGCGCTCATGGGAGCGGTCATCCTTGTTGCGGCGTCCGTCATCGGCAAGCTGATCTCGCCCGGCGCGATCGTCCCCGTGGGCATCATCACCGCAATTGCGGGTATCCCGATGCTGATGGCTGTCATCCTGACGCTCAAGCCGACGGGGACAAGATGATGCTCGGTGCCGACCTGCCTTCCGTGTTCATGGGTCGCACGCAAATCCTGCATCCCGTGCAGATCGTGGTCCCAGCGGGCCAGGTGCTCGGGGTGATCGGCCCGAACGGTGCTGGAAAATCCACCCTTCTGCGCAGTCTTGCCGGTCTCGACAAACCGCACGCCAAATGGAACGGCATGCCGTTGCCGCGAGAACAGATCGGCTTCATGCCGCAAGCCTTTCAGATGAATGCGCGTCTGTCCGTGCTTGAGGCCGTTCTTCTGGGCAGGCGCGAAGCTCTTGGCTGGCGCGTTGCCCAGGCTGATCTGGAGGAGGCGGCCCATGTCTTGTCCTACCTTGGACTTTCTCATCTGGAAGGCCGCAGCATGGATCGGCTTTCCGGTGGGCAGCAACAGATGGTCCTTGTGGCGCAACGTGTTCTCCGCGCCCCTCGCCTTCTTGTGCTTGATGAACCGACGTCAGCCCTCGACCTGCACCACCAGCTGCTGATCCTGCGGCACCTCAGGACCTATGCGCAGACGCGTCAAGCTGTGGCTGTCATGGCGCTTCACGATCTGACACTTGCCGCCCGGTTCTGCGACCGGTTGCTGCTGCTCAAGGATGGCAAGGAAGTGATGTCGGGTCCCACAGCGGAGGTCCTGTCAGAACACCGCATCGATGATTGCTGGACCGTATCCGTAGAAGTGCTGCAGGCGCGGGATGGTTGCAAGGTGATCGTCCCACATGAAAGGGCGACACAATCCGTAGAAGGCGTATCATTCCAATAGAATGGGTGGGTCCGGCATCCGGAGGATGACGGGTTTACCCCCCCTCACTTCCACGCAAACCTCGGCTGCTCGAAATGCGCGGTCCGCGTCGGCACCCCCCGCAAGGCCACCTCGCGGAACTGGTAGAGGATCGCCGCCGTGGGGGCGTACATGAAGTGGCCCAAGGTCGGGAAGAAGGCCGACATGACGGGCTGGTCGCCCTCGCGGGCTTGGGTCAGGCGGGGGATGTCGGGGCTGTCGAGTTCGGAGAGCGGCAGGCGGTAGACCTCGGCCACCTCCGCCGGGTCGGGGGCGAGCACCCCGGCCTCGTCCCACATCACCAGCGGCGCGATGCGGAAGCCCGAGCGGGTCGGGAAATCGTCGAGGCGGCCCAGGATCGCGCCCACGTGCAGGCGCAGACCCAGTTCCTCGTCCAACTCGCGCAGCGCCGCGTTCTCGTCCGTCTCGCCCGGGTCAAGCCGTCCGCCGGGCAGCGCGTATTGTCCACCGTGGCGGTTGAGCCCCGAGGGGCGCAGTGTCACCAGCACCGCGCCTTCACCGGTCTCGGGCAGGCGCGTCACCACCAGCGCGACCGCCGCGAGCCGCAGGCCGGGCTGATCGACCGGCTGGCGCGGAAAAGCCGCAAGGCGCGCCGCGATGCGGTCGCGGAGGGCGGCGTCGAAGGGGTGGGCGGTCACGTCTGCATCCTTGATCGGGGCCGGGACAGCCTAGCCCTGGTCGCGGGGCGGCGTCCATGCCGGTCCGCGCGCGCGGTGACCCCGTGGCGGGGTGAAACTTGACCTATACAGGCGCGCACCCGGCGACTAGCGTCGCCCGCATGAGCCATTCCATCCATGACAGCGCCTATTCATGGGCACGCCTGCTGATCACGCTGTCCATCGGGATGGTGGCGAATGTGGGCATGTGGGCGATCATCGTCATCATGCCGGCGGTCGAGGCCGAATTCGGGTCGGGCCGGGCGGCGTCTTCCATGCCCTATACGCTGACCATGATCGGCTTTGCCTTAGGCAACCTGTGGCTGGGCCGCGTCGTGGACCGGTTCGGCGTGACGCTCGCCCTGAACGGGGCGGCGGTGGTGATCGCGGCGGGGTTCGTCCTGTCGACCTTCGCGCCGTCGATGGCCGTGCTGTCGGTGACGCATCTTCTGCTGGGCCTCGGCACGGCGGTGGGGTTCGGGCCGCTGATTGCCGACATCTCGCACTGGTTCCTGCGGCGGCGCGGGATCGCGGTGGCACTGGCGGCAAGCGGGAATTACCTCTCGGGCGCGATCTGGCCCACGCTTCTGGCCGACATGCTGGCCGACAGCGGCTGGCGGCAGGTCTATCTGACGCTGGCGATCATCGCGGTGGTGGTGATCGTGCCCTTGTCGCTGATGCTGCGCCGCCGGGTGCCCGACGCGGCGCACGGGGCGTCCGAAGCGGCGGCGTCCTTGCGCGCCCGCAGCGTGGGGCTGAGCCCCCGCACGCTGCAATACCTGCTGGGGCTGGCCGGGATCGGCTGCTGCGTCGCGATGTCGATGCCGCAGGTGCATATCGTGGCCTATTGCGTGGGCCTTGGATACGGGCCCGCGGTGGGGGCCGAGATGCTGTCGCTGATGCTGCTGGGCGGCGTGGTAAGCCGCGTGATCTCGGGGCTGGTCGCCGACCGGCTGGGCGGCGTCATGACGCTGCTCATCGGGTCGGTGCTGCAGTGCATCGCGCTGTTTCTCTACCTGCCTTGGGACGGGATGGTGTCGCTTTACGTCATCAGCCTGATGTTCGGGCTGGCGCAGGGGGGGATCGTGCCGTCCTACGCGCTGGTGGTGCGCGAATACATGCCCGCGCGCGAAGCGGGGCAGCGGGTGGGCTTCGTGATGATGATGACGATCCTCGGGATGGCGCTGGGCGGCTGGATGTCAGGCTGGATCTATGACCAGACGGGCAGCTATCAGCTCGCTTTCATCAACGGGATCGTCTGGAACGGTCTGAACATCGCGATCATGGCCTGGCTTTTGATGCGCAGCCGGCCGCGCGCGCCTCAGGCGGCGGTCGCCTAGGGCGGCGGCGGCAGCGGCACGCGGCCCTGCGGGGTGAGGTTGAAGACCTGACCCTCTTCGAAGACGGCCACGGTCAGCGGATCGCCATAACCCGCCCCGGTGTCGAGGTTCACGCGGTTGCCGTAATGCGTGGCCTTCGGCACCGGCGTGTGGCCATGCACCACCAACCACGGGTGGGGGTCGGTGTGGTTGTGGAATTCGGTCCGGATCCAGATCAGGTCATCCTCGGTCTGGTCCTCGAGCGCGACACCGGGGCGGATGCCCGCGTGGACGAAGAGAAGCCCACCCCGTTCATAATGGGTATGCAGGCTGTCGAGAAAGTCGAGATGGCGCTGCGGCACCACGGCGCGGGCGCGGCGGTGCAGGCGGAAGACGCGTTCGCCTTCCTCGGGTCCGGCCCCGTAGGAGGCGAGCGTGTCGGCCCCGCCGAGGCGGGGGTGAAACCAGTCCCACCCGACCATGAGGTAGGGGTCGCCACGCGGCGTGTCGCCGATGAACCCGCGGAACATCCGGTCGTGATTGCCCAGAAGACAGATCCAGTCGCGGCCTGCGTCGATGCCGCCCGCAAGCCGGGTGAGGACACCCGCGCTGTCGGGGCCGCGGTCGACGTAATCGCCCAGAAACACCACCGGCGCGGCCGCGCCGCCATCGGCTTCGATCCGCGCCAGCGCATCGTCGAGCATGGAAAGCTGGCCGTGGATATCGCCCACGGCGTAAATGGGTCGGGTCATGCGAAATCTTCCTGTCAGGCGCGGCGACGTGCCAGCCACACCGCGAGAACCGGTGCCGCCAAGATCATGGCTAATCCGAAGGGATAGTCCAGCAGGCACAAGGGGTCGCCGTTCAGAAGCGCCAGCGTCTGCGACAGCGAAATCTCGAACCGCGGGCCAAGGAAGAAGGCGATGATGAAGACGACGACGGAAAAGCCGAAGGCGGTCATGACGAAGCCCAGCACCGCGAAGGCCAGCATCACGCCGATGCCGAACAGCCCGCCCGCCGCCAGCGACACGCCGACGAAGCACAACAGGAGCGCCGAGGTGAGAACGAAGCTTTCCGGCGCGGTGATGACCCGCACCCAGAGGCGCATGCCCACCTGCCCCACCAGAAGGTTCATGATGTTGGCAAGGATCATCGCGCCGAAAAGCCCGTAGATCAGCCGCCCCTGCTGTTCGAACAGGAACGGCCCCGGCTGCACCCCGTGGATCATGAAGGCCGACACGATGAGCGCCGCGCTCACGCTGCCGGGAATGCCAAGCGTCAGCATCGGGATCATGTTCGCCCCCATGACCGCGGAATTGGCGCTTTCGGCAGCGGCGATGCCGTGGATGTTGCCGCGGCCGAAGCTGGCGCGGTCGGGGCTGACCTGCTTGGCCGAGGCATAGGACATGAAGGCCGCCGCGGTCGACCCGATGCCCGGCAGCGCGCCGATCAGCGTGCCGATCACTGCGCCGCGCAGCACGGTGAAGCGGCAGGCCCAGTATTCCGCGAAGGAGACGCGGCGGTCCTCGGGCAGCTGGTCGCGGGGGATGTCGATGGTGGCGGCCTGCGCGCTGCGGGTGCGGGCGAGGCGGGCGAGAAGTTCCGAGATCGCCAGCATCCCGATGGCGACGGCGGCCAGCGGCAGGCCGTCATAGACTTCGAAATTGCCGAAGATGAGGCGGGGCGTGGCATGTTCCGGATCGGTTCCGACCATCGCCGCCAGAAGGCCCAGCGCGGCCGCCGCAAGCCCCCGCGCGATGGACGCACCCATCAGCGACGCGATCACCGCGAAAGCCAGAAGCATCAGCCCCAGAACCTCGACCGGGCCCATGCGAAGCGCGAGGATGGCAAGGGGCGCGGAGACCGTGATCAGCACGATGTCGCTGAACGTGTCGCCCGTGACCGAGGAATAGAGCGCCATCTTGGTCGCCTTGAGCGGCTTGCCCTGCTGCGCCATCGGATAGCCGTCAAGCGCGGTCGCCGCCGCGTCGGGCGTGCCGGGCGTGTTGATCAGGACCGCCGGGATCGCGCCCCCCACCAGCCCGCCCTTGTTGATCCCGACAAGGAACCCGATGCCCGCAAGCGGGTCCATCCCAAAGGTGAAGGGAATGGCGATGGCGGTGGCCATGACCGGCCCGATCCCCGGAACGGCGCCGACGAACTGGCCCATGATGACGCCTGCCAGCACGTACAGGAGCGTCACCGGCTGGAAGGCATCGCCGAGACCGGCGAGTATGGTGGCGGTATCCAACATCCTATGGCAGTGGCCGTTCCAGAAGGACCGCGACGCAGACCCAGATCGCGGCAGGCGTGCCCACCGCGCCGGCCGTCAGCCAGAGCGGCCGCCGTTCACCCGCGATCAGCATCAGCACCAGCGCCATCGGCGGCCCGACCCACAGGAACCCGAACCGCGACATGAGCGCGAGCCCCGCAATCAGGATCCCGGCATAGAGCGCGGCGCGCGGCCAGTTGGCGTGGGGCAGCGCCTCGGCCACCGGGCGCAACATCATCCATGCGCCGCAGATCGCAAGACTGACCGCGATGATGTAGGGCAGCGTGCGCGGGCGCAGCCAGCCATAGCCGACTTCCTCGGCCTGCCAGGGGATGATCCACCAGATCAGCAGGCCGCCCAGACAGATCAGGGCGGCCCCGGTGATGCGGTCGGTCTGCATCACTTACTTGAAAAGCTGGCCGACATTCTCCAGCCCGTCACGCAGCATCGCCTCGGTTCCGTCCGGACCCATGTTCAGGATCGGAGACTTGAGCGAGTTCAGCACGACGGTCGCGACCTCTTCGCTGGCCAGCGCGTCGGCCAGCGCCTTTGTCAGCGCCGCGCGCGCGTCTTCGGGCGTGCCCTTGGCCGTGGCGAAAAAGAAGACCGGGTCCACATAGATCGGGTAGCCCTGTTCCACCAGCGTCGGCGTGTCGGGCGCGTAATTATGCCGTTCGTTGTTCATCGAGGCGATCATCTTGAGCTGACCGGCTTCGAGGAAGGGCAGATGTTCGCCCGCCTCAAACCCTGCAATGGCCTGACCGCCAAGGATGAGCTGCACGTTCTCGGCCCCGCCCTTGGTGGACAGGAACTGGAACTCGACGCCTGCGGCCTGCATCACCTTGCGCATGGCCAGTTCCTGCGGCTTGGCGTCGAAGGCGATGGGAGCGTTGTTCGCCTTGGCGTATTCGACAAGGCCCGCCACGTCATCGAAGGGCGCGTCGGCGCGCGCGATCATGGCAAGCTGCGCCCGCCCGGCAGTGCCGAGATAGTCGAAGCTGTCGAGGTTAAAGGCCATCTCGCCCGGCCGCGTGACGAGGTTGACGAGGATCGGCATGTTGACGCCCAGCCCGATGGTCTGACCGTCCGCGGGGCGGTTCGCGATGCCGGTGAACATGGCGATGCCGCCGCCGCCGGGCTTGTTCTCGGCAATCACGTTCCAGCCGGTCTGTTCCTTCATCACCTTGGCGACGATGCGGCCGATCGTGTCGGTGGACCCACCGGCGCCGAAGCCGATCTCGAGGGTCAGGGGGCCTTTTGGTGCCCATTCCGCCTGCGCCGTGGTGGCGACGCTGAGTGCAAGACCGGTGGCAAGACCGGCGATCCATGACTTGATACGCATGTTACTTCCTCCCTTTTTGCGGCGCGTTTCTTTTTTGGTTTCGCGTCCGCTCGGGGAGGAGCATGCCATGATTTAGATAACATAGCAACGAATGTAAGGCGATCAGGCCGCGACCGCCGCCTTGGGATCGGGGAGCAGGGTGTAGGAATGGGTGTTCACGTCCCCACTCCAGCGCCACAGCGCGAGGAACCCGCGGTCGCCGGCATGGAAGGCATGCGGCATGAGGGACGGGTGGTGGATCGCCTCGCCCGCGCCGCGCAGGCGGGTGTCATCGCCTGCTGTCCATTCGGCGTCACCGGCAAGGATGACATAGGTTTCGTCCGCGTCATGGGCGTGCAGCGGGTAATAGGTGCCGGGGCGCTGCCAGAAGAGACCCATGCGCAGATCGTCCGACGGGATCGGGCCATCGGGGCCCATGAGCGTGCAGACAACATAGACGTCGCCCGCGGCACCGACCTGCGCCGCCACCGGGTTGTCGCCCCAGGGCATGAGGTGCAGCCCAGCCCGGATCGCGGCCAGCGCGGGGTGGTCGGAGGCGTCGAGCGCGGCGGCCATTTCGGCCAGCACCGCGTCATTGGGATAACGGTCGCCCAGATGCATCGGCCCCTGTTCGACCAAGAGGCGCGCGGTGCGCCCGGCCTCTTCACGCGGCTCGGCGGCATAGACGGCGGCCATCGCCGACAGAAGGGGGAAAAGGGCTTCGTCCTGCATCGTCCGGGGCCTTTCGCACGGGGGTATCCGATGCGCCCTCATGCGGCTGCGCGGCTTCCCGGTCGCAGTGAAAGGCGACGCTGTCTGGTCGGTTTCCGCCCCGGGACGAAAAACGCCGCCCCCGGGTGGGGGCGGCGTCCTTTCAGTCACCTGCGGCGACGGTCAGGCCACTTCGAATGCCAGCGGCTTGACCTGCTTGAACAGGCCTGTCGCTTCCAGCTTCTTGAGCACCGGCGCGGGCACCGGATCGTCGACGTACAGAAGGGCGATCGCCTCACCCCCACGCAGGGCGCGGCCAAGGGTGAAGTTGGCGATGTTCACGCCGTTCTGGCCCATGGTCTGGCCCAGCATGCCGATAATGCCGGGCACGTCCTCGTTCGTGGTGTAGAGCATGTGCGCCCCCACTTCGGCGTCGATATTGATGCCCTTGATCTGGATGAAGCGCGGCTTGCCGTCCGAGAAACACGTCCCCGCCACCGACCGTTCGCGCACCGCTGTGACCACGGTGACCTTGATGTAACCGTCGAAGGAGCCGGACTTGTCCTGATTGGTGGTGGAAATCTGGATGCCGCGTTCCTTGGCGATCACCGGCGCGCTGACCATGTTCACGTCGGGGTTCACCCGCTTCATGATGCCCGCCACCACGGCGCAGTTCAGCGCGTCGAGGTTCATCTCGGCCACGACACCGTCATAAAGGATGTTGATCGCCTTGATCGGTTCGTCCGTCATCTGGCCGATGAAGGCGCCCAGATGACCGGCAAGTTTCACCCAAGGGCCCATGACCTTGGCCTCTTCCGCCGTGATCGAGGGCATGTTGAGCGCGTTTTCCACCGCCCCCGTCAGCAGGTAATTCGACATCTGCTCGGCCACCTGCAGGGCGACGTTTTCCTGCGCTTCGGTCGTGGCGGCGCCCAGATGCGGCGTGCAGACCACGTTGGGCAGGCCGAACAGCGAGTTCTCGGTCGCCGGTTCGACGCTGAAGACATCGAAGGCCGCGCCCGCGACATGGCCGGTTTTCAGCATGTCGGCCAAAGCAGCCTCGTCCACCAGACCGCCGCGCGCGCAGTTGATGATGCGCACGCCGGGCTTGGTCTTTTCAAGGTTCTCGCGGCTCAGGATATTGCGCGTCGCGTCGGTGAGCGGCACGTGCAGCGTGATGAAATCGGCGCGCTTGAGAAGATCGTCAAGTTCGACCTTCTCGACGCCCATCTTGGTGGCCTTCTCGTCCGACAGGAAGGGATCATAGGCGATGACCTTCATGCGCAGGCCCCGCGCGCGGTCGCAGACGATCGACCCGATATTGCCCGCGCCGATCACGCCCAGCACCTTGGCGGTGAGTTCGACGCCCATGAAGCGCGACTTTTCCCATTTGCCCGCATGGGTCGAGGCGCTGGCCTCGGGGATTTGCCGCGCGACCGCGAACATCATGGCGATGGCATGTTCGGCGGTGGTGATCGTGTTGCCGAAGGGCGTGTTCATCACGATGACGCCCTTCTTCGACGCCGCCTCGCGGTCGACGTTGTCGACGCCGATCCCGGCGCGGCCGATCACCTTGAGATTGGTGGCGGCTTCGAGGATCTTCTCGGTCACCTTGGTGGCTGACCGGATGGCGAGACCGTCATACTGGCCGATGATTTCGGCGAGCTTGTCCTTGTCCTTGCCGAGATCGGGCTGGAAATCGACATCGATGCCGCGATCGCGGAAGATCTGGACGGCGGCGTCCGACAGCGCGTCGGAAATGAGTACCTTGGGGGCCATGGGGGTGGTCCTTTGAATGGCGGGATGGGTGCAGAGCACCCATCCTGCGGGTAGGGTGTCAGGCGGCCTGGGATTGCGCGGCGATCTCGGCCTGATAGGCCCAGTCGAGCCACGGCAGGAGCGCCGCGATATCCGCGGTCTCGACCGTGCTGCCGCACCAGATGCGCAGGCCCGGGGGCGCGTCGCGATAGGCGCCGATGTCGAAGGCGACGCCTTCCGTTTCCAGCCGCTTGGCCACCGCCTTGGCGAAGGCCCCGCCATCGCGGATGGCCGGGTCGGTGAACTTGAGGCAGACGCTGGTGGTCGACCGCACCAAGGGATCGGCGGCAAGGTTGTCGATCCAGTCGCGGGCGTCGCAGAAATCGAAGATCGCCTGCGCATTGGCCTCGGCCCGGGCGATCAGGCCCTTGAGCCCGCCGACCGACCGCGCCCAGGCCAGCGCGAAGAGGTAATCTTCGACCGCGAGCATGGAGGGCGTGTTGATCGTTTCGCCTTGAAAGATGCCTTCGTTCAGCTTGCCCTTGGAGGTCAGGCGGAAGATCTTCGGCAGCGGCCAGGCGGGGGTATAGGTTTCCAGCCGTTCGACCGCGCGGGGCGACAGGATGAGCATGCCATGCGCGGCTTCGCCGCCCAGCACCTTCTGCCAGCTGAACGTGGTCGCATCGAGCTTGTCCCACGGCAGGTCCATCGCGAAGGCGGCGGACGTCGCGTCGCACAGCGTCAGGCCTGCACGATCCGCCGGGATCGCGTCGCCGTTGGCCAGACGCACTCCCGAGGTGGTGCCGTTCCAGGTGAAGCAGACGTCCTTGTTCCAGTCGACTTCGGTCAGATCGACGATCTCGCCGTATTCGGCGGTGCGCACGGTCGCGTCGAGTTTCAGCTGCTTGACCGCGTCGGTGACCCAGCCTGCGCCGAAGCTTTCCCAAGCCAGCATCTCGACCCCCCGCGCGCCAAGCAGGGTCCACATCGCCAACTCATAGGCGCCGGTGTCGGACGCCGGCACGATCGCGATGCGGTAATCGGCGGGTACGCCGAGGATGTCACGGGTTTCCTCGATCGCGGCCTTCAGTTTGGCCTTGCCGACAGCGGCGCGGTGCGACCGGCCCAAGGGGGCGTCCGCCAGCGCGTCGAGCGTGAATGTGGGGGGTTTGGCGCAGGGGCCGGAGGAGAACCGCGGATTTGCCGGCCGCGGGCCGGGTGTGGTGGTCGTCATTGATGCTATCCTTCCAGATAAGCGCCCCTCGTTGGGGAGGGGTGTCCCACCTGTGGGGATACGGGGGCGCATGGTCTGGCGCAAGGGGAAAAACGGCGCTAGAACGCCGCTTGAGAGGTCGAAAACGACACATCCTGCGCATCATCGGAAACTTGTAGCCCATGTTCATCGCCACTCTTCTCACCGCGCCCGCTGCGCGCGGCCTCGATCCTTCGCTGGTCGAAAGCCTCCGCAACGCATGGGGCGGCGGTGACGCAGTGTGGCTGGCACTGGACGAGGCGGCGGAGTTTCCGCTGCCCGTTAGGCCCGGAAACCAGTGGGATGTCTGGGCCGATCTGCAGGGCATGGGCGTTGATCTGGCGGTGCAGGGGGCGGAGGGGCGGCGCAAGAAGATGCTGCTGGCCGACATGGACAGCACGATGATCCGGCAGGAATGCATCGACGAACTGGCGGAAGAAGCGGGCGTGGGCGCTTACGTAAAGGAAATCACCGCGCGGGCGATGAATGGGGAACTCGACTTCGAAGGCGCTCTGACGGAACGCGTGGCGCTGCTGAAGGGCCTGCCCGAGGCGGTGATCGGTCATGTGCTGGCAACGCGGATCGAACTGATGCCGGGGGGCCGCGAACTGGTCGCCACGATGCGGGCCAATGGCGGCCATGCGGCGCTGGTGTCGGGCGGGTTCACGTCGTTCACCGGGCCCATCGCGGCAATGCTGGGCTTTCACGAAAACCGAGCGAACACGCTTCTGGCAGACGGTGGCGTGCTGACGGGCGAGGTGGCGCGCCCGATCCTCGGACGCGAGGCGAAGGTGCAGGCGCTGGAGGAGATCAGCGCGCGGCTGGGGATCACGCAGGCGGACGTGATCGCCGTGGGCGACGGGGCGAACGATCTCGGCATGCTGGGCCGCGCGGGTGCGGGCGTGGCGCTGCATGCGAAACCGGCGGTCGCCGCGCAATGCGACTTGCGGGTGAACCACGGCGACCTGACGGCGCTTTTGTATCTGCAAGGCTATGCGAAAGCAGAGTTCGTCCCGGGCTGAGCGGTTTCTGGCAAGGAAACCGGGCCGGAAAGTGTCAAGCTTTCCGGCGCGCGACGATGAAGCGGGCATAGCGCACATCGCCGAAGATGCGCGAGGTCACGATGTCGAAGCCCGCGCGGGCGATGGCCGCTTCGATCTGCGCGCCGGAATACCGATGCAGGTAAGGCGCGCGCCCGAAGACCCGCATCACCGCAAGGACCGGCGGCACCCAGACGGGCATCTCGGCCACGCAGATGGTTTTCGAGATGAACAGCCCGCCGGGCCTCACCTGCCCCCGGATCGCCTCCAGTGCCGCGCCCAGATCGGGCAGCAGGTGCAACAGGCTGAACGCCAGAACCACGTCGCGCGGGCTGTCGCGGAAGCGGGGATCGTCGATCCCGGCGGTGAGGAAGCTGAGGTTTTCCACCCCCGCCGCACGCCGCTTGGCTTCGGCGATGTCGATCATGCCCTGCGCGAAATCTGCGGCGGTGTAGTCGGCCACGTCCCCGGCAAGGCGCAGCGCGGTCGACCCGGTGCCGCAACCATGTTCCAGCACATGATCGCCCGGGCTCAGATGGCCGCGCACCTCGTCCAGCGTCTGTTCATAAGCGGCGGGGTTGCGCAGTTTCATCCCCGCGTATTTCGGCGCAAAGCGGTCCCAGAAGGCGGCGTCTTTCGTCACACGTCCGCGCCCGCCAGCCCCGCGACCGGCGCGATCTCGCCCGCGTAGAGGCCCCGGCGGCTCAGGATCGGGGGGTTGAGCCGCGCCCGCGCCGCCGGGTGCGCGGGGTCGAGCACACCGAGCCGCACCAGAAGCGCCGCCGTCGCGCATTCACTGGCCCGCGTCGCGCCGTCGGTGATCTTGAGCGCGAAGCCCAGTTTGCGCCCGGGCAGGATCGCGATGAACACACCTTCCGCCCCGGTCTTCAGCGCCACAGGTTCGCTGACCGCGCGCATGAGTTCGGTGCAGGCGCGCCCTTCGCCCGCGACCAGATCGGGATGGGTCATCATCGCCTCGCGCAGGCGGACCTTCGCGCCATCGGTGGCGGCAGCAAAGCCCGCCATGGCGCGGGCGAGCCCCAGAAGCGTGGTCTGGAAATTGGGCGCCGAACAGCCATCGACCGCCCAGCCGGGGCTGGCCTCGCCCGTCACGCGCTCGAAGGCTTCGAGCGCGGCCGTCTGCACGGGGTGGTCGGCCTCGGTATATTCGGGCCCCGCCTTCATGTCGCGCGCCAGCGTCAGGAAGCCCGCATGCTTGCCCGAGCAATTGTTGTGGATCTGGCAGGGCGCCTCGTCGTCGCGGATCATGGCATGGGCCGTGTCCTCGTCATAAGGCAGGTGCGATCCGCAGCGCAGGTCGGCCTCGCCGAGGCCCAGATCGGTCAGCCAGCGCGCCACCCGGCCCGTATGGATCGCCGCGCCGTTGTGCGACGCGCAGGCAAGCGCGAGGTGTTCCGGCGTCAGCCCCGCGCGATCCGCCGCGCCGCTTTCCAGAAGCGGCAGCGCCTGGATCATCTTGCAGGCGCTGCGCGGATAGATCACCGCGCCCGGATCGCCCCAGGCGGCGACGATCTGACCGGTGTCGTCGCAGATGACGGCGTGGCCCGCATGCGCGCTTTCCACGAGGCCGCCGCGCCGGACCTCGACCATCGGAACCGCCTTGTCCATGAATCCGCATTCCTTTCTGGGCAAAATCCTGCCAATCGCTCTTTCGTTTGTGGCGGATATTACGCTACTGTGCTTTCTGTCGAGAGATAAACCGGCGCAGGGAAACAGATGGCCGAAGAAGGGCCACGTCGAAGGCCGGACGATTTGAGGTAAAGGACAGCTTGGAGGCTGGATACATGCAACGGACACCCGCCCGCCTGTTCGCGGGTCCGATTCTGGGGCTTTGCCTGGCCGCACTGGCCACTGTCGCGAATGCGCAGGCCGAAAGCACCAACCGCGTCGCCGCGAACACGGACTGGAGCGTTTTCGTCGAAAGCGACCCCACCGAATGCTGGGGTGTATCGGCGCCCAAGGAAACGGTGAACACCCGCGACGGTCGCGTCGTGGCAGCGCGGCGGGGCGACATCTTGCTGTTCGTCTTCTACCGCCCGGGTGCCGATGTGCAGGGGCAGGTCACCTTCACCGGCGGCTATCCCTTCGCGCCGGGATCGACGGTGAACTTGACCATCGGCGACGCGTCGTTCGAGTTGTTCACTGATGGCGAATGGGCCTGGCCAGCCTCGGCCAGCGACGACACGGCCATCGTTGCGGCGATGAAGCGCGGCGCGCAGGCGGTGCTGACGGCACGCTCGGCGCGCGGCACGCAGACGCGCGACACCTTCTCGCTTCTGGGATTCACCGCCGCCGTGGAAGACGCCGAGGCCCGCTGCAAGGGCTGATACAGGGCCTGCCGCGCGCCATCGCCGGGCCTCTGCCCGGCGATTTCTTTTGAATTTCCGCGCAACGCCTATATGAAGGCGCATCCGCACCCCTTGCCAGCGAGCCCGCCGATGTCCGCCGAGGCACCGATCACACAGGATGTCCTGACCATCCCCCGCAAGCTGCCCGAAGGCGGCAAGGTGAACCTTGTCGGTCTCACCCGCGCGCAACTGCGCGAGACGCTGATCGCCCATGGCACGCCCGAACAGCAGGCCAAGATGCGCGTGGGCCAGATCTGGCAGTGGATCTACCAATGGGGTGTGCGCGATTTCCACGCGATGACAAACCTTGCCAAGGCCTATCGCGCGGACCTGGACGAAAAATTCGTGATCGAGATCCCCGAGGTCGTGACGCGTCAGGTGAGCGCCGACGGCACCCGGAAATACCTGGTGCGCATCGCCGGCGGGCACGAGGTCGAGGTCGTCTATATCCCCGAGGAAGATCGCGGGACGCTCTGCATCTCGAGCCAGGTTGGCTGCACGCTGACCTGTTCGTTCTGCCATACCGGCACTCAGAAGCTGGTGCGCAACCTGACATCGGCGGAAATCGTGGGCCAGATCATGCTGGCACGCGACGATCTGGACGAATGGCCCCGCCCCGGCGTCGGCACGGGCGAGGACGGGCCGCGCCTGTTGTCGAACATCGTGCTGATGGGCATGGGCGAGCCGCTTTACAATTTCGAGAACGTACGCGACGCGATGAAGATCGCGATGGACGGCGAGGGAATTTCCCTGTCGCGCCGCCGCATCACGCTGTCGACGAGCGGCGTCGTGCCCGAGATCGCGCGCACCGCAGAAGAGATCGGCTGCCTGCTGGCGGTGTCCTTCCATGCGACCACCGACGAGGTGCGCGACCGTCTGGTGCCCATCAACAAGCGCTGGAACATCGAGACACTGCTCGATGCGCTCCGCGCCTATCCGCGGCTGACGAATTCCGAACGCATCACCTTCGAATACGTGATGCTGGACGGGGTGAACGACAGCGACGCCGATGCGCGGCGGCTGGTGAAGCTGATTGAGGGCATCCCCGCCAAGGTGAACCTGATCCCCTTCAACGAATGGCCCGGCGCGCCCTACAAGCGGTCGTCGAACAACCGCATCCACGCCTTTGCCGACATCATCTACAAGGCAGGCTATGCCTCGCCCATCCGGACGCCGCGGGGCGAGGATATCCTGGCCGCCTGCGGGCAGCTGAAGTCGGCGACCGAGCGCGCGCGGAAGTCGCGGGCCGAGATCGCGGCGGAAGCGGGATTGCCGGGCGCGGCGGGGTGAGCGGCGCGGGGGGCTCTGCCCCCCGGCCCGTTCCGGGCCTCCCCCCGGGATATTTGTGAACCCGAAGAAGCAGGGGATCTGCGCGCTACCGCAGACGTTCAAGCAGACGGAGCGATGCGTAGCCGTCGGGCATGAGCCCATGCGCCACCTGATAGGCGCGCACCGCGTCGACGGTGAGCGGGCCGATGCGGCCATCGACCCCTTGCGTGTCGAAGCCCGCGCCGGTGAGGCGTTCCTGGAGTTCCTTGCGTTCCCCCAAGCTGAGGGCACGGTCGCTGCGGGGCCAGTCGCCGCGGAAGGGGCCGGCACCCGCGATGCGGTCGGCCAGATGACCCACGCCGATTACATAGGCGTCCGCCGTGTTGTAGCGTTCGATCACCTCGAAATTGCGGAAGATGAGGAAGGCGACGCCGTCGCCCCCCGCGGGCAGCAGGACCGAGGCGGGCCCGTGATCGGGCACCGCGGTCCCGTCCATGTCACGCACGCCGAGCCGCGCCCAGGCCGAGGGCAGCTTTTCCAGATCGCGCCGGGCGAGGCGGAAGTCGAACCCGTCGGGCAGGCGCACCTCGACCCCCCAGGGCTGGCCCTTCGTCCAGCCGAAATGGGCGAGATAGGCCGCGGTCGAGGCAAGCGCGTCCGTGGGGTCGTCGGACCAGATGTCGCGCCGTCCGTCGCCGGTGAAATCGACCGCATGGGCCAGATACGAGGTCGGCATGAACTGGGTATGGCCCATGGCCCCGGCCCAGCTGCCGCGCATGTTCGCGGGCGTGGTGTCGCCCGATTGCAGGATGCGCAGGGCGGCGATCAGCTGCTCTTCGAAGAAGGCCTTGCGGCGGCCGTCATGGGCCAGCGTCGCCATCGACCGCATGACGCTGTCGCTGCCGCGCACCGCGCCAAAGGCGCTTTCGAGG
The DNA here is from genome assembly GCA_018401465.1 of Aestuariivita sp. Classification (GTDB taxonomy): domain Bacteria; phylum Pseudomonadota; class Alphaproteobacteria; order Rhodobacterales; family Rhodobacteraceae; genus JAGYKE01. The sequence goes on along the minus strand of JAGYKE010000004.1, from coordinate 861,265 downwards.
CCCCAGATCGCGACGACGATTTCCTTTTCGACGCCGTAGCGCGCTTCGATCGCGGCCAGCGTTGCGGCGTGATCGCGCAGCCCGGAACGGCCACCGGTGATGCGCGAGTCCGACACGGCGCTGTCGAGGTAGTCCCAGATCGCCTTGGAGAATTCGGACTGGTTGCGGTCGCGGTCGATCACCTTCGGGTCGGGTTCGATCCCTTGGAAGGCGCGGTCGAAGACCGCCGCGTCGATGCCCTGAGCCAGTGCCCGGGGCCGGAAATCGGTGACCCAGTCGTGGAACGCGGCCGTATCGGCGGGCCGGGCGGAAGCCGACGTCGCATCGGGACGGGCGGCGGGGCGCGGGCTGCGCATCACTGCCGTTGTGCCGCTGCTGGCAAGGGTGACCACCGCGCGCGATTCGGGGCGCGGCGAGATGTCGACGGAACCGGCCGAAAGCGCGCCTGCGCAGACCATCGCGCACAGGGCGGCCGGACCAAGGGCCTTGGGGAGGTGCATTGCATGCCTCGGGAGACTTTTCTGCTCGGGCGCAACCTAGCGCAAAGGGGCACCGCGACGAAAGCCCCTGCGGGGGCGGGGGCGGAAACCTGCCCGCGCACCGTCATCCACGCCGCTTGCGTTCGACCTTGCGCGCCGTCTTCGCCGTCTTGCGCTTGCCCTGCATCAGCTTGCGCCGGGGCGCCTTGCCGCGACCGTCCCGGCGGGGACCCTGAGGCAGCGCCGCGTCATTGATGGCGAGAAGTTCGAGTTCGAGCCCCCCTGTGACCGGCGACGCCTCGGCCAGACGCACGGTGACGCGCTGGCCGATGGCCAGCGTCAGCCCGGTATCCGAGCCCATCAGCGTGCCTTCGTCGCGGTCGAAATGGAAGAATTCGCGCCCCAGACTGCGCACCGGGATCAACCCGTCGGCGCCGGTCTCGTCGAGCTTCACGAAGGCGCCGAAGCGGGCCATGCCACTGATGCGCCCCGCGAATTCGTTGCCCACGCGTTCCGAGAGATAGGCGGCAAGGTAACGGTCGGTCGTGTCGCGTTCGGCCATCATCGACCGGCGTTCGGTGTCCGAGATGTGCTGCGCGGTGGCGTCGAGATCGTCGATCTCGTCGGGGGAAAGCCCGTCCTTGCCCCAGCCATGGGCCGAGACAAGCGAGCGGTGCACGACAAGGTCGGAATAGCGCCGGATGGGCGATGTGAAATGCGCGTAGTTGCGCAGCGCGAGGCCGAAATGGCCGAAGTTTTCCGGGCTGTAATAGGCCTGCGCCATGGACCGCAGCGTGGACAGGTTGATCAGCTCCGCGTCATCCGACCCGGCGGCCTGATTGAGAAGCTGGTTGAGGTGGCGCGTCTGCAGCACCTGCCCCTTGGCCAGCGTGAAGCCTGCCGCAGCCGCCGTTTCGCGCAGCGCGTCAAGCTTTTCGGGCGAGGGTTCCTCGTGCACGCGGAACAGAAGGGGCGACTTCTTCGCGATCAGCGTTTCCGCCGCCGCCACGTTAGCCAGGACCATGAATTCCTCGATCAACCGATGCGCGTCGAGCCGGTCGCGGAAGCTGACCGACAGGACCTGGCCTTCGTCGGACAGGATGATGCGCCGTTCCGGCAGGTCGAGGTCGAGCGGCTGGCGCGCGTCACGTGCGCGCTTCAGCGCGTGGTAGGCGGCGAAGAGCGGTTGCAGCACCGGCACCACCAGCGGGCCGGTTCGGTCGTTGGGGTCACCGTCGACCGCCGCCTGCACCTCGGCGTAATTGAGCGATGCAACCGACCGCATCAGGCCCCGCACGAAGCGATGGTCGATCTTGTTGCCGTGGGCGTCGATGCGCATGCGCACCGCGACGCAGGCGCGCGGCACGCCTTCGTGCAGCGAACAGAGGTCCCCCGACAGCCTTTCGGGAAGCATCGGCACCACGCGGTCGGGGAAATAGGAGGAATTGCCGCGCTTGCGTGCCTCGCCGTCCAGCGCCGATCCCGGCGTGACGTAATGCGCCACATCTGCAATGGCGACCCAGATGACATGGCCGCCTGCGTTGTCGGAGGCGTCATCCGCCTGGGCGAGCACCGCGTCGTCTCGGTCGCGCGCATCGACCGGATCGATGGTGACAAGCGGCAGGTCGCGCAGGTCTTCGCGGCCCTTCAGGCCCGCGGGCTTCTGGGCGTCGGCCTCGGCCAGCACCCGGTCGGGGAAATCGTCGGGGATGCCGTGCTGGTGAATGGCGATAAGCGACACCGCCTTCGGCCCGCTGGGATCGCCCAGACGGCCCACGATGCGCGCCTTGGGCAAGCCAAGACGGTCCTTCGGCCCCGCCTGTTCGCCTTCGACCAGTTCGCCGTCCTTCGCCCCGTGCATCGCGCCGGGGGCGACCAGCCATTCGTTCTGCCCTGCCTTGTCGATGGGCACGATCCGCCCGCCCTCGGCCGTCTTGCGAAAGATCCCGAGGATCTTCTTCGCGGCCACACCGATGCGGCGGATGAGACGGGCTTCGTAATTGTGGTCTTCCTCGTGCACCTGCGTCAGGCGGGCAAGGATGCGGTCGCCTTCCTTCAGCGCCGGGTCGCTGTCACGCGGGATGAGAAGGACGATGGGTTCCACCCCTTCGCCGTGCCATTCCAGCGGCCGCGCGAACAGATCGCCCTGCGCATCGGGCGCCTTGACCTGCAGCACGCTGACCGGCGGCAGGCGGTCGGGGTCTCGGTAGGTGCGCTTGCGCTTTTCAAGATGACCTTCGCCCTCGAGCTCTTTCAGGACGCGTTTGAGATCGATGCGTTCAGCGCCCTTGATGCCGAAGGCCTTGGCGATCTCGCGCTTGGAATTGAGGGTCGGGTTGGCCGCGATCCAGTCGAGGAGTTCGGCCTTGGTTGGGATACGGCTCATGTCATGGGACCTATATCACCGCAGGCATGGTCTGCGCCACCGCGATCGGCGTCATGCGAAATACTCTTTCAGGATGCGCGAATAGATCGCCTTCAGCTGATGGATATGCGCCAGTTCAACGCATTCGTCCACCTGATGCATGGTGCGGCCGACCAGCCCGAATTCCACCACCGGGCAATGCGCCTTGACGAAGCGGGCGTCCGACGTGCCGCCGGTGGTGGAGAGCGCGGGGGTGACGCCAGTCTCCGCCTCGACCGCCTGCGCGACAAGGTCCGACAGCGGCCCCGGCGGGGTCAGGAAGGCCTCGCCCGACACCTTCACGCGCATGTCGATCTTCACGCCGAACGCCTCTGCCACGCGGTCCGCCTCGCCGTGCAGCCAGTCGGTCAGGCCCGCGCCTGTATGCAGATCATTGAACCGGATATTGACCGCGCTTCGGCACTCCGCCGGGATCACGTTGGTGGCCGGGTTCCCGGTGTCGATCGTGACCACGGCAAGCGTCGAGGGATCGAAATGATCCGTCCCCCGGTCGAGTTCATGCGAGGCAAGGCGGTCGATCAGCCGCGCCATGGCAGGCAGCGGGTTCAGCGCGCGGTGCGGATAGGCGGAATGGCCCTGAAGCCCGGTGATCGTGAACCACGCGGTCATGGACCCGCGCCGCCCGATCTTCATCATGTCGCCCAGCTGCTCGGGGCAGGTCGGTTCGCCCACAAGGCAGACCGACATCGACTCGCCCTCCCTCTCCATCCAGTCGAGAAGGGCCAGCGTGCCATCGGTCGCGTCGCCCTCCTCGTCGCCGGTGATGGTGAGGATGACCGCGCCGTCGGGCGGGGTGTCGCGGACGAAGTCGATGGCGGCGGCGGCGAAGGCGGCGACACCCGATTTCATGTCGGTCGCGCCCCGGCCGTAAAGGATGCCATCTGCCACCTCGGCCCCGAAGGGGTCATGCGTCCAGGCGGCCGCGTCGCCCACGGGGACGACATCGGTATGCCCGTTGAACCCGAAGCTGCGCGCGTGCCCCTTCTGCCCCCAGCGGGCATAGAGGTTCGCGATGCCGCCCCGGTCGACGCGGGTGCAGTCGAAGCCCGCATCGACCAGCACCTCGGCCAGAAGGGCAAGCGCGCCACCCTCTTCCGGCGTGACCGAGCGGCAGCGGATCAGGCGCGCGGTCAGGTCGGCGGCGTCGGTCGGGGTCATGTCCGGGTCCTTTTCTGCGGGGATTGCGCCACACTTGGCCGCAAATCGCCCCGATGCCAAGCCCCGGGGACGACAGGGCGCACCGGCCCATGTTAGCTGGCGGCAACGAACAAGCCCTCAACAGGGCAGACAAGAGCGAGCAGGCTCACCAAGATGACCGAGGGGCACGCTACCATACCGACGCCCGTCAGGGCCACCGCCTGACATGGGCTGGATCGGCCTTCACGACGCGCAGTCGCGGCTGTTCGACCCCGCCGGGCTGACCGGCGCGGGGATGTCTCCGCAGGCACTGCTGCGCCCGGTGCCCGCCGATGCGCTGGTGCCGCACGGCACCATCATGATCGAGACGCGGCTCACCCCGCGGCGGCGGCCCAGCCCGCTTTTGATGTTCCGGCTCGATGGCGACCGGCCCCTGCAGATCACGCTGCAGGCGCTGCCGGGCGGCGGGCTGTCGCTGGTCATCGCCAATGGCGACGATCTGCAGCATGTCACGGTCAGCCATGCCGAAACCGGGCGCACCGATCTCGTGCGGCTGACCTATGCCTGGGACGCGCCTGCAGGACGCGGGTTCGCTGCGGTCGAGAATACAGCGACGCGCGATCTGACGCTGCAGACGCTGCGCGCACCACGCCCCATCCCGCTGCGTGACCTGCGCGCGCTGGCGATGGGCGAAGGCCATCTGAGCCTGAGCGAGGATATCGACTTCATCGCCGTCGCGGACCATGTCGACTGCGTCGGCCCCTCGCCCGGGTTGCACCCGGCGACGCCGGTCGCCACGCCGCGCGGACATGTGCCGGTGGGGCGGCTGCAGCGCGGCGATCTGGTTCTGACCGATGACGGACAGGCCGTGCCAGTGCTGGCCCGCATCGACCGCACGGTGCCCGCGCGCGGCGCCTTCGCGCCGGTCCTTCTGCGCGCGCCCTTCTTCGGGCTGAGGCAGGATATCCTTGTCTCGCCGCAGCAGAACCTGCTGATCCGCGGCAACGAGGTGGAATACCTCTTCGGGCACGAGGCGGTTCTGGTGCCCGCGCGGCATCTGTCCGGCGCCTCGGCCGCCGCCCGGCTGCACATCGAAGGCACGATCCGCTATGCGCAGGTCCTGCTGCCCCGGCACGACGCGATACAGGCGGCAGGCACCTTCACCGAAAGCCTGCATATCGGGCGGCTGCGGCGCAAGCCGCGCATTCTGGGGGCAAGCCTTCTGGCACCGTTCGACGCGTCGGCCCTGCCCGATCACGGCCCGACGCAATACCCGGTGCTGCGCGCCTATGACGCGCAGGTGCTGGCGGATTACCGCGCGGCCTGATCGTCACCGAAGAAAGGTGTCATCTGGGCCACGATCACCGCGTTCTCATCGAGCGCCCGTTGCATGAGCGCGCGTTCCTCGGCGTCGATCTCGTGCCCTTCGGCCAGCCGTTCGTCGAGCGTGCCATAGCCCGTCACGTCCAGCGGCGCGGTATCGGCCTGTTTCAGGATCGCCACGGTTTCGCGCACGGCCTCGGCTTCGTCCACGCCGCTGGCATAGATCATCAGCGCGGCACCGGTGCTGCCTTTGGGCAGGCCATCGCCCGTCTTGCGCCCGATCTGGACGAGAAGGGTATAGACCTGCTGGCGGCTGCGTTTTTCGGGCATGTCTTGCATGCCCGCGATATAACGCAGCCGCGCGGCCCGCAACAGCCCCGTTTACGACGTGGTGGCAGCCGTGAGTGCGGTGTCCATCAGCGCCTTGATGGCGTCCTTGCCGGTGCCGGCGACGATGCGACCCAGTTCCGCGTCACCCTTCAGGACGATCAGCGTCGACCGGCGCGGGATGTTGCGGGCGGTGGTGACGGGGGCCTTGCCGAAGATGTCGTAATCCACCCGTACGAAGACGATGTTGGCGTCGTATTCGGGGTTTTCGCTGCGCAGCGCATTGATCGTGCGAAGCTGCGACGCGCAGGTCGAACACCAGTCGGTCGTGTAATCGACAAAGACCGTCCGGCCTTCGGCAAGGGCTGCGGCGATCGGGTCGGTGTCGTCGAATTCGATGGTCTTGAGCTCCATCGCGAGGGCCGCGCCCGGCACCGCGACAGAGGCGGCAAGGGCCGAAATCAGGAAGTCGCGTCGTTTCATGTCTATCTCCTTCAGGGGTCAGAAGCTTACGGAAAGATCGGTGAACCAGTGCGGCAGGACCTGCAGCGCCCAGCGGTCGAAGGCGTGATGCAGCCGGAAGAGGATCATGAGGCCTACCGCCACGAAGACCACGCCAAGGATGGTCTTTGACCGCGCGGCCACCCCGCGCAGGGCCTGCGCGCGCGACCGGATCAGTTCCTGTCCGCCCAGCCCGATCCCGAGGATGAGGGTCGAGACACCGGCGGCGAAGGCGCACATGATGAGAAAGGCCCAGAGCAGGCTTTCGCCCTGACTGGCCAGCGCAATAGCCCCGCCCAGCGTCGGCCCGATGCAAGGCGACCAGACCGCGCCCAGCAGCAGCCCGCCCAGGAACTGCCCGCCAAGCCCGCCCGCACCTGACTGCGACAGTGTCATGTCGGCCCGCGCCGACACGCCCGCCAGCGCGGCCTCGAACCGCGCCGACAGGGGCGGCGTCAGAAGCACCGCACCGAAGACCAGCATGGCGAAGGCACCCGCGTCGGCCAGCCGGTCCTCGGTCAGCCCGATGGAGCGGCCGACCGTCGCGACCAGCATCCCGAAGGCGACGAAAGACAGGCTCATCCCCGCAGCCAGCGCCAGCGGCCCGCGCGGGTTCGCGTTCAGCGCCGTGGCCAGCACAATGGGCAGCACCGGTAGCACGCAGGGATTGATGAGGGTCAGAAGCCCGGCGATATATGCAAAGATCAGGTCCATGCACGCGGTATATCCGCGTGCATGGGCCCACAGTACACACAAGTCACTGCCGCCGCGTCACGTTCCCGTCAGGGATGTGAAACAGGAAATCAGTCGCGCAAAAGGTCGTTGATGCCGGTCTTGGACAGGGTACGTTCGTCCACACGCTTCACGATGACCGCGCAATACAGGTTGATCCCGTTCTTCGACGGCATCGACCCCGCGACGACCACGGAATAGGGCGGCACCTCGCCATACATGACCTCGCCCGTCTCGCGGTCGACGATCTTGGTGGACTGGCCGATGAAGACGCCCATGCCAAGGACCGACCCTTCGCGCACGATCACGCCTTCGACGACTTCCGACCGCGCCCCGATGAAGCAATTGTCCTCGATGATCGTCGGGCCCGCCTGCATCGGTTCCAGCACGCCGCCGATCCCGACGCCGCCCGACAGGTGCACGTTCTTCCCGATCTGCGCGCAGCTGCCCACCGTGGCCCAGGTATCGACCATGGTGCCCGTGTCCACATAGGCGCCAAGGTTCACGAAGGACGGCATCAGCACCACGCCCGGCGCGATATAGGCCGAGCGGCGCACGATGCAGTTGGGCACCGCGCGGAAACCGGCGGCCTTCCAGTCGTCGTCGCCCCAGCCCTTGAACTTGCTGTCGACCTTGTCCCACCAGCCGCCGCCCTGAGGTCCGCCCGACTGGGCCTCCATGTCCTTGAGCCGGAAGCCCAGCAGCACCGCCTTCTTCGCCCACTGGTTCACGTGCCAGCTGCCGTCGGCCTGTTTCTCGGCCACGCGCAGCGCACCCTTGTCCAGCGCGTTCAGCGTGTCCTGGATCGCGTCGCGCGTCTCGCCGGTGGTGGCGGGGGTGATGGTGTCGCGCGCCTCCCAGGCGGCTTCGATGGCGGCTTCAAGCCGGGCGTTGGACATGCGGTTCCCCTTCCTCGTCTGATTGTGGCCCCTATATCGGCGCAGGCCACGCCGGGCAACGCATAAGCGTCAGCCGAAAGGGTCGGGCGCGGGGTTCGCCCCGCAGACCAGAACCGCGACCCGTTCGCCGGGCGCGGGCACATAGGCCCCCGATGTCAGTGCGGCGAGCGCCGCCGCCCCCGCCGGTTCCACCAGCTGGCGCAATTGCCGCCACAGGTGCCGCTGCGCGCCGGCGATGGCGTCGTCGGTGACAAGGACCGACAGCGCGCCCGTCTCGACCGCCAGCCCATGGCAGATCGTGCCGATCCGCTTAGCCCCCAGCGCATTGGCCGCGATCCCCGACACCTCCACATCCACCGGCCCGCCCGCCGCCAGCGCCGCATGCAGCGCGCAGGAGGTTTCGGGTTCCACCGCCACCACGCGGCGCGCGCCGCCCAGCCAACCCATCGCACCCGCCAAAAGCCCACCGCCGCCCACGGCGATCAGGACGGTATTGGCCTGCAAGCCCTGCGCCTCCCATTCCGACAGGACGGTGCCTTGGCCTGCCACGGTGCTTTCCGCGTCATAGGCGTGCACCTGCATCGCGCCGGTCTCGGCCTCGTGCGCCAGCGCGGCGTCGAGCGCATTGGCATAGGCCCCCGGTACGATCCGGCAATCGGCACCGGTGTCGCGGATCAGCGCGATCTTCGCGGGACCCGCCATTTCGGGCACGAAGATCGTGGCGGCATGCCCCAGCCGCCGCGCGGCAAAGGCCACCGCCGCCCCGTGATTGCCGCCCGACGCCGCGACCACGCCCGCCGCGGGCACGTCCGACGACAACAGCGTGTTGAAAGCGCCGCGCGTCTTGAAGCTGCCGGTATGCTGCATCTGCTCGAACTTCAGGTCGACCGGCCGGTCCAGCCCCAGATCGGCCGCCATCATCACCGGGGTCACCCGCACATGGCCCGCGATGCGTGTCGCCGCTGCCGCGATCGTGCTTTTCCAGTCCATCCGCGCGTCCTTCCCTTGGCCTTGTCGTGGCGGACCCTATAGGCTCCCGGGCGACGCCCACAAGGACCGACCCGATGACCGACAGCCGCAACAGCCGCTTCCGCGACGCGCGCGCCGACCGCATCGCGGCGGGGGAACTGCCGCCCACGGCGCAGACCTCGTCGCCCTCCTACCGGCTGGCCTTCGCAGATGACGAATTCCTGCTGCGCGACGAACTGCGCCCGGTGCGGCTGCAGCTCGAACTGCTGAAGACCGAATTGTTGCTGGCCGAACGCGGCGTGCAAAGCACGGTGGTCCTGTTCGGCGGCGCGCGCATCCCCGAACCCGCGCAGAAGGACAAGGCGCGGACAAAGACGCTGGGCGAGTTGTCGCGCTATTACGAAGAGGCGCGGCGCTTCGCGCGGGCGATGACGGAACGGTCCGTCGCCACCGGCTGCCGCGAGAACGTCATCGCCACCGGCGGCGGCCCCGGCGTGATGGAGGCAGGCAACCGCGGCGCGGCCGAGGCGGGGGGAATATCGCTGGGCCTGTCGATCGTGCTGCCGCATGAACAGATGCCCAACGCCTATGTGACGCCCGAGCTGAGCTTCAACTTCCACTATTTCGCGATCCGGAAGATGCACTTCCTGATGCGCGCGCGGGCGATCTGCGTCTTTCCGGGTGGGTTCGGCACGCTCGACGAAACCTTCGAGGCGCTGACCCTGATCCAGACGGGCCGGATGGAGCGCGTGCCCTTCCTGATGTTCGGGCGCGCCTTCTGGGAAAAGATCATCGACTGGGAAGGTCTGGCCGATGCCGGCACCATCTCGCCCGAGGACCTGACGCTCTTCCGCTTCGTGGAAACGGCGGAAGAGGCGATGGAGGCCATCGACGGCTGGGACCCCGCCACAAGGCGGGCCCAAATCCCCGGCCGCTGATCAGGCGAAATCGGTCGGCAGCACGCCCAGGAAACGGCCCTGCGGCAGCTTGGTCACCATCTGCCGCCCACCCACGTCGCGCACGGAGTATCCGTAGCCCATCACACGGAAGCGCCATTCGCGCGCCGACACCGACTTGCGCCGCTCCTCGGCCAGAAAACTCAGAACCGAGCTTTCGATCATCATCGGGGTGGCTGTCTCTGCATTCATCATCGCCTGCTCTCCTGTCTGTGGACGTTTGTCCCTGAGACGGAAACTGATTGTCGATCGCGGCGGATGTCGTTCGACAAAAGGGAATTTTCGGGGCCACTGTCCCCGGTGATGACACAATTCGGACCGGCGCGCCCGTTGCCCGGGCGGGAGCCTCCGGCGGGGATATTTGAAACCCAGAGAAGACCGGACCCTCGCCCGGGGTCCACCCCCTGCACTCATCACAAGGCAGGGGGCTTCTCCGGGTGCGGTCATCGGCGTCCCCGCCTGTACCGCCAAGTCAGACTGGCACGGCGCGGGTTAACAAGGTCTCAACGCCCGCATCTTCTTCGGGTTCACAAATATCCCGGGGGGTGAGCGCCGCAAGGCGCGAGGGGGGCAGAGCCCCCCTGCCGCCCCTGCCCCTGTCACTCCCAGCCTTCGGCCACGATGATGGTGCCCTCGGAACAGGCGAGGCGCGTCTTCATGTTCTCCTGATACTCAGGGTCGTTATAGGCGGCGAGCGCGGCGTCATAGGACGGGAACTCGATCACCACATGGCGGGCATGGGTTTCGCCCTCTACCACCTCCGCCTTCCCCCCGCGGACAAGGAACCGCCCGCCGTGGCGCGGGAAGATATCGTTGTTGCGCGCCGAATAGGGCGCATAGGCCCCGGCGTCATGCACCGTGACATGGCCGATGATGTATCCCTTGGGCATGATCTTCCCCCCTTTGAGTTTGCTGCCATCTGCCCCGCCGACATAAAGCGTCGCGGCGGCGGCAGCCATGAAAAACGCCCCGCCTTGTGGGGCGGGGCGAGGTGAGCACCCGTGTCCGAAGGACCGGGCGCCGGCGGTAAGTCTGGGTCTGCGGAGGTTACGCGTTGTCCATCTCGGCGCGGATCTGGCGGCGCAGGAGGTCGATCGGCACGGTCTTGCCGTCGCGCTTGAAATGCCAGTAGGTCCAGCCGTTGCAGCTCGGCGCGCCTTCGAGATGCGCGCCGACCTGATGGATCGATCCCTTCACGTCATGGCCGATCAGCGTGCCGTCGGCGCGCACCTTGGCCACCTGCCCGCGCGGGGAATAGAGCGCCTCGCCCGGCCGCAGCATCCCGCGTTCGACCAGCTGGCCGAAGGGCACGCGCGGCTCGGCCCGCTTGGAGGCTGAAACCTGCAGCGCCTCGCGGTCGAAGCGGCGGATGTTCGACAACCGCTTTTCCGCCGCCTGGCGATAGGCCTCTTCCCGTTCGATCCCGATCCAGTCGCGGCCCAGCATCTTGGCGACCGCGCCGGTCGTCCCCGTCCCGAAGAACGGGTCAAGGACCACGTCGCCCGGATTGGTGCAGCCCACCAGCACGCGGTGCAGAAGCGCCTCGGGCTTCTGGGTCGGATGCGCCTTGTCGCCGTGGTCGTCTTTCAGCCGCTCATGCCCTGTGCACAGCGGAATGACCCAGTCACTGCGCATCTGCACGCCTTCGTTCAGCGCCTTCAGCGCCTCGTAGTTGAAGGTGTATTTCGCGCCTTCCCCGCGCGACGCCCAGATCAGCGTTTCATGCGCGTTGGTAAAGCGTTTGCCGCGGAAATTGGGCATCGGGTTCGACTTGCGCCAGACCACGTCGTTGAGGATCCAGTACCCCTGATCCTGCAGCGTGGCGCCCACGCGGAAGATGTTGTGATAGCTGCCGATCACCCAGATCGCGCCATTGGGCTTGAGCAACCGGCGCGCGGCGGCCAGCCAGCCGCGGGTAAAGCGGTCGTAATCGGCGAAGGACGCGAACTGGTCCCAGTGGTCGTCCACCGCGTCGACCTGGCTGTTGTCGGGGCGGTGCAGCTGACCTTTCAGCTGCAGGTTATAGGGCGGATCGGCGAAGATCAGATCGACCGACGCCTCGGGCAGGCCATTCATCACCTCGATGCAATCGCCCGAAAGAATCGTGTTCAGGGGAAGCGCGGTTGCGCCCTGTGTGTCGGTCTTCGTCATTTTCTGCCTCTGTCCCGGTGCGTTGATCGCACTCGTTCCTTGGCGGCAAAGATGATTCAAAGCCGATTCGCCGTCAAATTCTTTTTTGAATCAGTTACTTAATGATTTTCTTGATACAAGATGTGGTGGACGGGCCTGAACGAACGCCTATGGTGTGGGGTCACGCCCAGATTTCGGAGCGCGCTCAGATGCGCCGGTGACGGATAGCCCGCGTTGCGGTCCCAGCCGTAACCCGGGTGCTGTTGCGCCAAATCCACCATGATCGCGTCGCGGGTCACCTTGGCCATGATCGACGCCGCCGCGATCGACAGAGACCGCGCGTCGCCCTTCACCACCGCCTGCGCGGGCAGGGCCAGGCCCACCGGGATCAGGTTGCCGTCGATCAGGACCGCGTCCGGCGCAGGGGTCAGCGCCGCGATGGCGCGGGTCATGGCAAGGTGGCTCGCGCGCAGGATGTTGAGGGCGTCGATCTCTTCGACGCTGGCATGGGCAACGGCGACCTGCGCCCGGGCGCCGATCAGGGTGGCAAGCCGTCCGCGCATCGCGGCGGTCAGCTTCTTGGAATCGTTCAGCCCTTCGGGGATGTCGCCGGGCGTCAGGATCACTGCCGCAGCCGTCACCGGCCCGGCCAGCGGGCCGCGCCCGACCTCGTCGACCCCGGCGATGCGGGCGACGCCCTGCGCAAAAAGCGCTTCTTCAAGGGAAAAATCCGGTCCATCCATCCCCCCGGTGGACCGCATCCAAACCCGGCACGCAAGAGAAAAGGGAACCGCGTGAAGGTCCGCGGTTCCCTTCCCGTCGCGGCGCCCTCGGGGCGCGGGGCGCCGCGCCTGCTCAACGCGAGGCGAGCCGGTAGCCCTGATTGCGCAGGCAGGCAGCATTGTAGACCCAGCGCTGGCCACGGTCGGTCCAGGCCTGCTGGGCGCAGGCCTGCGGCAGGGTATTGGCCTGAACATAATTGCGCTGCAGGCAGCGCGCGCCGAAGACATGGGCGGGCCCCTGCGCGGTCTGGGCCGTGAAGAGGCAGTGATCGGGCAGGCCGGGACGCGCCACCTGATGCGGCAGCGGGCGCGGCTTCAGCCCCGGCTGATGATGGTGCTGCTGCACCGGGCGGTGGGTATAATGCTGCTGGCGCGCCGCCTTGCGGTCGTTGCTGTCTTCGATGGCCTTCGCGATGAGTGCAAGCGCGGCGATCCCCGCGATGATCTTGGCGGCGTCATTCACATCGGCGCGGGCGGGCACGGCCGAAAGGCCGGTGATGACAAGGGCGGCGGCCGCGACGGTGGCGATGAACTTGCGGTGCATGGGTCTATCCTTTCGGGGCAGGTGAGAGCGCCTTTCCCCCAAGAGGATCGGCCATGCACCAACCCTGCGACCGTCCCGACCAGACAGGCAATAACGGGGGGATGTTATGGGATAACGGTGGGTCAAGCCACTGATCTTGCTGAACTTCCAGAAAGGAAGCAGCCAGACTTTTGAACTGGGAAAAGACTGGTGGCCCCGGCAGGACTCGAACCTGCAACCTGCCCCTTAGGAGGGGGCTGCTCTATCCTGTTGAGCCACGAGGCCGACCGCGGCCTTCTTAACGTGCCGCGCCGGGCTTGTCATGCCTGTTGCGTGCTTGCCGGATCGACGCGGTTTGCGCTACCACTGGGGCAGACCTGACCGAGGCCCGCACATGACCACCGACACGAAACGCCCCCTGACGCTGCGCGACGTGTCCGAGGCGTCGGGCGTGTCGGAAATGACGGTGAGCAGGGTGTTGCGCAACCGCGGAGACGTGTCGGACGCCACGCGGGAGAAGGTTCTCGCCGCCGCCAAGGAGCTGGGCTATGTCCCCAACAAGATCGCCGGGTCGCTGGCGTCGAACCGCGTGAACCTTGTCGCGGTGATCATCCCGTCGCTGTCCAACATGGTCTTCCCCGAGGTTCTGACCGGGATCAACCAGGTGCTGGAAGGGACGGGCCTGCAGCCGGTCGTGGGTGTCACCGATTATCTGCCCGAAAAGGAAGAACGCGTCCTTTACGAGATGCTATCCTGGCGGCCTTCAGGGGTGATCATCGCGGGTCTGGAACATTCCGACGCCGCGCGCGCCATGATGAAGGGGGCCGGGATCCCCGTGGTCGAGATCATGGACAGCGACGGCACGCCCATCGACGCGATGGTCGGCATTTCCCACCGCCGCGCGGGGCGCGAGATGGCGCGCGCGATCCTCAAGGCAGGGTATACGCGCATCGGGTTCATGGGCACGAAGATGCCGCTTGATCACCGGGCGCGGAAGCGGTTCGAAGGCTTCACCGAAACGCTGGCCCGCAACGGGGTCGAGATCGAGGACCGCGCCTTCTATTCCGGCGGCTCGGCGCTGGCCAAGGGGCGCGAGATGACGGCGGACATGCTGGCGCGGTCGCCCGAGCTTGATTTCCTCTATTACTCCAACGACATGATCGGCGCGGGCGGGCTTCTCTACCTGTTGGAAAAGGGCATCGACGTGCCCGGACAGATCGGGCTGGCGGGGTTCAACGGGGTGGAGCTTCTGCAGGGCCTGCCGCGCAGGCTTGCCACGATGGATGCCTGCCGGCTGGAAATCGGGCGGCGCGCGGCGGAAATCGTCGCGGCGCGGCTCGCCGACCCGGATGCGGCGATCGAACAGCAGGTCACGCTGACGCCCGCGATCTCCTACGGCGATACGCTGCGGCGGCGCTAGGCCCATGGCGCTGCTGCGGCTGGACAACGGCGCGGCGCGGCGGCTGTTTGTGGACCGCCATGCGCTGGCCGAGCTGCCGCAGGGCCCCGCCAAAGGCGCCGATCTGCTGGCGCTGATCGAAAGGCTGGGCTTTGTCCAGCTTGACAGCATCAACACGCTGGCGCGCGCGCATGACATGATCCTGTTCTCGCGCCGGACGTCGTACCGTCCGCAGGCGCTGGACCGGCTGCAGGCCCGCGACCGCGCAGTGTTCGAACACTGGACGCATGACGCCGCCGTGATCCCGATGCGGTTCTATCCCCATTGGCAGCTGCGGTTCCGCCGCGATGCGGACGCGCTGAAAACCCGCTGGGCCGACTGGCACCGCAACGATTTTCACACGCGCTTCGACGACGTGCTGGCCCATGTGCGCGATCACGGGCCGGTGTCGTCATCGGATGTGGGGACCGGTGAACGCAAGGGATCAGGCGGCTGGTGGGACTGGCACCCGTCGAAGACGGCGCTCGAATACCTCTGGCGCGCGGGGGTGCTGACGGTGGTGGGACGCCGGAATTTCCAGAAACAATATGACCTGACCGAGCGTGTGATCGAGCGCGCCTTGTGCGACCCCGCCCGCCACCCCGACGAGGGCGAGACCATCGACTGGAAATGCAACGCGGCGCTTGACCGGCTGGGCTTTGCGACCAGCGGCGAGATCGCGGCCTTCTGGGCCACCGTCACGCCCGGAGAGGCGAAGACCTGGTGCGCCGCCGAACTGGCCGCAGGCCGGATCGAAGAGATCGAGGTGGAAGGCGCGGATGGGTCTCTGCGCCGCTGCTTCGCCCGGCCCGGCGCGGACGAGGCCGCCGCGGCGGCACCCGAACCGCCCGGCCGCCTGCGCGTGCTATCACCCTTCGACCCCGCGCTGCGCGACCGGGCGCGGGCAGAGCGGCTCTTCGGCTTCCACTACCGGATCGAGGTCTTCACCCCCGCCCCAAAGCGCATCTACGGCTATTACGTCTTCCCGCTGATGGAGCGTGACCGGATGGTGGGCCGCATCGACATGAAGGCGGAGCGCGACGCGGGCGTGCTGGCCGTGCGCGCGCTCTGGCCCGAAGCCGGGGTGCGGTGGTCGGATGCACGGCAGGCGCGGCTGATGGCGGAACTGGCCCGCGTCGCGCGGTTCGCGGGGCTGGACGACATCCGCTTTGCCGATGGCTGGCTGCGCGGCTAGGCGAGAAAGCCCTGCCGTTCGATCAGTGCCAGCAGTTCCGCCAGCGACCGGTCGACCGCCCGCCCCGCGGTATCAAGCTGCGCCTGCGCGCGTTCGTATTGCGCGCTGCGCGACAGAAGGATCGACTTGAGCTGTTCCATCGCCTCGGGATTGCCCGCCATAGGGCGCGTGTCGCCCTGCGCGCGGACGCGCGACATGTGTTCGTCGGGCGAGGTGCGCACCCAGATCGTATGCGTGCGCCGCAGAAGCGTGTCGAAGGTGTCGGGTTCGGCCACGATGCCGCCCGCCACCGCCAGCACCATCGCGGCATGGTCGCGCGTCACCCGGTCAAGCGCCTGCGCTTCCAGCTTGCGGTAGCCTTCCTGCCCGTAAAGCGCCATGACCTCGTCCACAGGCATGCCGCTTTGGGCTTCGATCTCTTCGTTGAGTTCGACGAAGGGCAGTCCCAGCACCTGCGCCGCCATGCGGCCCAGCGTCGACTTGCCCGCGCCGCGCAGGCCCAGAAGGCAGATGCGCCGCCCGCGTTCCGCCGCGCCGGTTTCGGGCTGCAGCACCGACATCACCGCGCGGCGTTGGTCGGGCGTCGCGGCACGGAACAGATCGGCCATGCGCAGCGTCTCGGACGACCACGGGTCATCCTCCGACAGGAACCATTCGATCCGGTGGTCGAGCGCCTGCGCCACCCGCTGCAGCAGTCCGATGGAAATGTTGCCCTCGCCCGCCTCGAGCTGGGCGAGATAGCGCGGCGACACGCCCGAGACTTCGGACAGCACCCGGCGCGGCATGTTGTGCCGTTCGCGCGCGCGCCGCACCCGTTCGCCCACGGCGCGGATCAGGCGGGCAGAGATATCATCGGCGGCTTGGGCAGTATCGGGCATGCGCGGCGTCTTTTAGGAATAATATTGCACAATATTACGCCGGAAGCCGGCAGGCCGCAAGGCGCGACCTGCACTTTCTTGCATGCCCCCCGTCGTCAGCTGATCAGGAACAGCGTGATCGACGGGAACATCACAAGGATGATGACCCGCACGATATCCGTCGCCACGAAGAACATGACGGCCTTGTAGGTGTCGATCATCTTCGTGGCGCGGTCCATCGCGTTGATCACGAACAGGTTCATGCCCACGGGTGGCGTGATCAGCCCCACCTCGACCACGATGAGGACAAGGATGCCGAACCAGATCGCCACCTGTTCCTCTGTCATCCCGAAATCGAGCACGCTGATGACCGGGAAGAAGATCGGGATGGTCAGCAAGATCATCGACAGGCTGTCCATGAGGCAGCCGAAGATCAGGTAGAAGATGAGGATGATGGTCAGCACCATCCAAGGGCTGTAGCCTTGGCTGACAACCCAGTTCGACAATTCCTGCGGCACCTGCGTCAGTGCGAGGAAGCCGTTGTAGAAGGCCGCGCCCAACACGATGAAGAAGATCATCGCGGTCGTGCGCGCGGTGACCGTGAAGCTTTCCAGAAGCGTGCGCCAGTTCAGCCCGCCATTGACCAGCGCGATGATCCCGGTGCCCAGCGCGCCGACAGCCGCACCTTCGGTCGGCGTGAAGATGCCGCCATAGATGCCGCCCACGACGGCGATGAAGACAAGAAGCACCGGCCAGACGGCGAACAGGGCGCGGAAGCGTTCGCCCATCGGCACAGACGGGCGGGTGCCCGCGCTGCCCGGAAAGACGCGCACATAGATCGAGATGGCGATGACATAGCCGATGGCCGCCATGATGCCGGGGATGAAGGCCGCAAGGAACAGCTTGGCGATGTTCTGTTCGGTCAGGATCGCGTAGATCACCAGCACGACCGAGGGCGGGATCAGGATGCCCAGCGTGCCGCCCGCCGCCAGCGTCGCGGTGGAAAAGCCGCCCGCGTAGCCGTATTGCCGCAGCTCCGGCAGCGCTACGCGCCCCATCGTGGCGGCAGTGGCCAGCGACGATCCGCAGATCGCGCCGAAGCCCGCGCAGGCCCCGATGGCGGCCATGGCGACACCGCCCTTGCGGTGGCCAAGGAACCCTTCCGCCGCCTTGAACAGCGCCGACGACATGCCGCCCAAAGTCGCGAAATACCCCATCAGCAGGAACATCGGCACGATCGACAGCGAATAGCTGGAAAAGGTCGAGAAGGTTTCGTTCTTCAGGCGCGAGAACGCCATGTTGGTGCTGTCGGTCACGAGGATCAGACCGACAAGTCCGGTGACGAACATCGCCAGCCCGATGGGCACGCGCAGGAAGACCAGCGCCAGCAGCGCCGGGAAGGAATACATTCCGATCTCGAGCGAACTCAATGCTCTGCCCCTTCGCCTGCGGGCAGCATGTCGCGCCCGGTCACATATTCGGCCACCCGGACGGCGGCGACGTAGACCGCGACCAGTGCGGTCATCACGGACCCCGCGAAGCTCGCGGCATAGGCCCACCAGATCGGGAACTGGATGAGGAAGGTGGTCTCGCCAAAGCGCATCTTCGACATCATCCCGTCGTAAAGCCGTTCGGCAATCAGGATCAGGATTGCGGCGAACAACACTTCGGTCAGCGTGCGCAGCGTCCGGTCAAGCCAGCGCGGAAACTGGTTGGCGAAGATGTCGACCGCCGCATGCCCGTTGGTCAGCTGGCACAACGGCAGAAACGCGAAGATCGCGAAGGCGACGCCCGCCTCGACCAGTTCGAAGTCGCCGTTCACCGGGCCGATGCCAAGGCCGAGTAGCCAGGCCGAAAGCCCCGGCGCGACCGAGGTCATGAAGTCCCCGTTCAGGAACCCGTTCAGCGCGCGGCCTGCCACCGACACGCAGATCAGCAGAACCAGCCCCGTCAGGACGAAGCCGCCCATGATGGCCCAGAACCGGGCCAGTCCCATCATCAGCCTGTGCATCGCGACCCCCGCTTTGTGCCCCTCTTGGGACGATCAGGGCCACGGCGCGGGTCGCGCCGTGGCCCGTGTCATGCGCCAGCCTCAGTTGGTGGTGGCGTATTTCTCCATCAGCATGCGCGCTTCGTCGATCAGCGCCTGACCATCGATGCCGCGACCGTTCATGTCGGCGACCCACTGGTCATAGATGGGCTGCGCGATCTCGCGCCACTGGGCGGTTTCCTCGGCCGAGAGGGTGACGATGGCATTGCCGCGATCCACCGCGATCTGCCGCGCCGGGCCATCGGAATCCGCCTGCGTGCCACCCGCGAAGACCGAGAATTCGGCACCGGAATTGGCGTCGATCACCGCCTTCAGATCATCGGGCAGGCTGTTGTACTTGTCCTTGTTCATGGCAAGCACGAAGGTCAGCACATAAAGTGCGTTGCCGGTGAATTCGGTATGGTTAGACACCAGTTCCGACACCTTGAGCGCGGTCGTCACTTCCCACGGGATGGTGGTCCCGTCGATCACGCCTTTCGACAGGCCCTCGGACACTGCCGGGACGGGCATGCCCACGGGCGTCGCGCCCAGCCGTTCGAGAAGCGAGTTCACGAGGCGCGAGCCTCCGCGGATCTTCATGCCCTGCAGGTCCTCGGGCTTGGTCACCGGGTCCTTGGTGTGGAAGATGCCGGGGCCATGCACCCAGGTGCCGATCATGTGGACATCGGCGAATTCGCCGTCCTTCATGTGCGTCTCGAACATGTCCCAATAGGCGCGGCTGGCCGCGCGGGCATCGGTCATCATGAAGGGCAGTTCAAAGACTTCGGTCGTCGGGAAGCGGCCGGGGGTATAGCCCACCACCGTCCAGACCACATCGGCCACGCCGTCGATGGCCTGGTCGATCAGTTCCGGCGGCTTGCCGCCCAGCTGCATGGACGGATAGCGTTCGACCTTGATGCGGCCATTCGA
This sequence comes from Aestuariivita sp., assembly GCA_018401465.1. Taxonomy (GTDB): domain Bacteria; phylum Pseudomonadota; class Alphaproteobacteria; order Rhodobacterales; family Rhodobacteraceae; genus JAGYKE01. The sequence continues at coordinate 841,633 of JAGYKE010000004.1, read as the reverse complement.
ATCCGCCTCGACCTTGTCGGCCCAGACATCGAGCACGAGGCGCGGCACGTTGGCCTGCGCGGGCAGGAAGTGGTGCAGCTTGAGCGTGACTTCCTGCGCCATGGCGCTGGTCGCCGTAAAGCCGGTGGACAGCGCCGCGATGGCGGCCGCGCCCACGAGGCCCAGCAGGGTTCTGCGTTTGGTCATGTCGTTATCTCCTCCGTTGGACATGGACAGGTCGGGCGCGCGGGATCAGACCCGCGCGCCTGCCTGTTTCAGTTCGTGTAGCCCGCCATCAGCGCGCGCGCCTCGTCGATCATGGCCTGACCGTCGACGCCGATCGCCTTCATGTCCTCGACCCACTTGTCGTAGACGGGCTGCGCCAGTTCTGCCCACTTGGCGGTTTCCTCGGCGCTGATCGTGATGATGTTGTTGCCGCGATCGACCGCCAGCTGCCGCGCCGGGCCGTCGGCCGCCGCCTGTGTCGTGCCCGCGAACACCGAGAAGTCATGCCCCGAATTCGCGTCGATGACCGCCTTCAGGTCGTCGGGCAGGCTGTCGTACTTGGCCTTGTTCATCGCAAGGACGAACGAGATGTTGTAGAGCGCCGGACCTTCGAATTCGGTGTGGTTCGACACCAGTTCCGACACCTTGAGCGCGGTCGTCACCTCCCACGGAATGGCGGCGCCGTCGATCACGCCCTTGGACAGCGATTCCGGGATCGCCGTCACCGGCATGCCAACCGAGGTCGCGCCGAGAACGTCGAGCAGTTGCGTCACCATGCGCGACGCGCCGCGGATCTTCAGGCCCTGCATGTCGGCGGGCGTGGCCACGGGGCGGTTGGTGTGCAGCATGCCGGGGCCATGCACCCAGGTGCCCAGGATATGGACATCCTTGAAGTCGGTGTCCTTCATGTGGGTCTCGAACATCTGCCAATAGGCCGAAGACGCCGCTGCCGCATCGGTGGTGAAGAAGGGCAGTTCGAACACCTCGGCGCGCGGGAAGCGGCCGGGGGTGAAACCGTTCACCGACCAGACGATATCGGCGACACCGTCGATGGCCTGATCGATCAGTTCAGGCGGCTTGCCGCCCAGCTGCATCGACGGGAACCGGTCGATCTTGATACGGCCGTTCGAATCGGCCTCGACCTTGTCGGCCCAGACATCGAGAACGAGTTTCGGCACGTTGGCCTGCGCGGGCAGGAACTGGTGCAGCTTCAGCGTCACTTCCTGTGCAACGGCGGCCCCGCCGACCATGGTCGCAAGGCCAAGACCCAGCGCCGCGGATATCACACTCCGTCTCTTAAACATTCGCATCCTCCCTGATGATCGAATTTTGCATTATAGTGCTTTATTCGTTTTATTTTGCCTGACTTATACCACGTCCTTGTCGCGCATCACGCGATTTTTCGCACCGTCTCACCGGAAATTGCTCCGTCGAGGCCGGTTGAGCCGTAAAGCCACTCGATCTGGTCGTACCAGTCCTGCGGCCCGCGCGCGCCCATCACCGCGTTGCGCAGGGCGGCATGCGCGCCTGCGGGGTGGTAGACATGTTCGCCGATGGCGCGCGATTGCAGCTGCACGCGCGCGGTGCGCAGGCGGCGGCGGTCCTGGTAGGGCATCAGCGCCTGCGCGGGGTCGTCAGCCTGCCCGATCTCGTGGGCAAGGCAGACGGCATCCTCCATCGCCATGCAGGCACCCTGCGCGAAGTATTGCAGCATCGGATGCGCCGCGTCGCCCAGAAGCGCCACCCGCCCGTCGACCCAGCCCATGACCGGATCGCGGTCGCACAGCACCCACTTCTTCCAGGCCTGCCCCATGTCGATGATCTGCCGCGCACGGGGATGGACATGGTCGAACCCGCGCCGCACCTCGTCATGATCGACCGGTTGACCGGCGACAGGCGCGGGGGCGTCGTTGTGATAGGTGACCACAAGGTTGAACAGCTTCCAGCCCGACAGCGGGTAATGCACGATATGGCATTTCGGCCCGGCCCAAAGCGTGGCGGCGTTCCAGCGCAGGTCCTCGGGCATCTGTTCGGTCGGGATGACCGACCGGTAGGTCGTATGCCCCGACACGCGCGGCGGCCCGTCGCCCACAAGCTGCGCCCGGATCTTCGACCACAGCCCGTCCGCCCCGATCAGCGCGCGGCCGCTCACCCGTTCCCCGGTATCGAGGATGGCGCTGGCGGTGTCGGCATCCTGTTCATATCCGACCACCCCGGCACTGGTGCGCAGGTCGACCAGCGGATGATCGCGGCAGGCCTGCAGGAAGACACCGTGCAGATCGCCCCGGTGCACCACGGCGTAAGGGTTGCCGAAGCGTTCGCGGAACGCACCGTCGAGCGGGATGCGCGTGATCTCGTCCCCGCTCAGGGCGTCCATCAGGCGCAGGTTGTCGATATAGACGGCCATTTCCCGCGCGCGGTCGCCCACGCCCAGCGTGTCGAAGGCGTGGAACGCGTTCGGCCCAAGCTGGATGCCCGCGCCGATCTCGCCCAGCTCACTGGCCTTTTCCAGCACGACCGACGCGATGCCCTTCTGCGCGAGCCCGATGGCCGTGGCCAGCCCGCCGATCCCGCCGCCCGCGATGACGACCCGATCCGTCATTCGGCCGCCGTGATGGTCAGCGCGATCGGGTCAAGCCCGTCGATCCCCCCGGTGATGACATCCCCCGCCACGACCGGCCCGACGCCCGCAGGCGTGCCGGTCATGATCACGTCGCCCGGGCGAAGGTGGTAATAGCGCGACAGGTCCATGATGATTTCGGGCACGTCATGGATCAGTTCGTCCAGCGTCGCGTCCTGCTTCGTCGCGCCGTTGACTTCCAGATGGATGCGCTGCGGGCCAAGAGGTGCCACATCTGCGGCCTTGGTCAGCGGGGAAAAGACGGCGGATTGTTCCACGTCCTTGCCCATGTCCCAGGGGCGGCCCTTGTCCTTGCCATCCTGCTGCCGGTCCCGCCGCGTCATGTCGAGCGCGCAACCATAGGCATAGACCGCCGCTTCGGCCTCGGCCCTTGTCGCGCGGAACACGGGCGCGCCCATGGCAAAGGCCAGTTCCATCTCAAAATGGTAGTTCGAGGTGCCCGGCGGATAGGGCACGGTCGCACCCGTGTGGATCGCGTGGGCGGGCGACTTGGTGAAATAGAACGGGTTTTCCCGGTCGACCTCGTGCCCCATTTCCTTGGCATGGGCGGCATAGTTGCGCCCCACGCAGAAGATGCGCGCGACGGGATAGGCCGCGCTTTCGCCGTTCACGGGGATGGTGAAGGCGGGCGGCAGGGTGAACAAAGTCGCGGTCATCTTGCGCGTTCCTCATAATAGCCCAGCTTGTCCTGCAGCGGGCGGTCATGGATGCGGACAAGGAAGCTTTCCTCGGCCGCCTGATGGGTGATGTCGGCGAAGACGGGGGCGGTGAAGGTGTCCTTCGGACCCCATTCGATGCGGTCGCCGTTGATAATGGTGACGCCGCGGCCCTTCACGACATGGAAGGCGGCGCTCGCCGACCGCAGGGGCGGCGCGTCGGTCTGGCCCGCGTGCAGCATCATCGCGGTGAAGCCCATGGTCGGCAGCACGTCGCGCCCCGTTTCGGGGTTGATGTAGTCAAGCTCGGCGACGCCATCCTCGGCATACTCCGCCATCCGGCGCAGTGCTGCTTCGGTATTGGCCCAAGGATAGCGCATCATCGGATAGCGCCGCGTGCTCGATCCAAGCCGCCGCGACGGCGCAAGGCCCGCGGCAAGGTATTCCACCGCGCTTGCATCGGGGCGGTTGCGCTGGGCCTGAAGCGGCCCTTCGATCGCGTAGGAGCCTTCAAGATAAACGAACAGCGGCAGGTCGAGCGCGTCGAGCCAGACGACAGGTTCCGACCCGTCATGCCCGTGATCGTGCCAGTCGCCGCCGGGGGTCAGGACCAGATCGCCGTCCTGCATCGGCAGCTTCTCACCATCGACGACGGTGTATCCGCCCTTGCCTTCCACGACGATGCGCGCGGCCGACGGCGTGTGCTTGTGCGCGGGCGCGCTTTCGCCCGGCAGAAGAAGCTGCATGCCCAGATAGATCGACGACGTCGCCTGCATCGCCCCTGTGCCACGGCCCGGATCGGACAGCACCAGAACGCGGCGCTCGGCCTTTTCGACGGGGGTAAGTTCGCCCGCCCGCAACAGCAGGGGCCGCAGCGCCGGATAGGACCAGTGGCCCGGCTTCGTCACGGGCTTCGGCGCGCCATGCGGCAGCACGTTGCGCATCATCGGCCAGAGCGGCGCGACACCCGCGCGCGCCATGTCGTCGCGATACTCCTGCGGCAGCTCCTCCAGCGTGCCCAGCTGTTCGGACATCCTTTCCCCTCCCTCGGTCACGGATATTTAGATAGCATACTTACTATCATCGTCTCCCGTCAAGACCGGTCCTTCCCCGCACCGACTATGCGCAGCCCCGCCCCCCGGCAGAAGGGCGTTTGTAACCATTTTGCAGGAAAAACCGACCGGACGGTTGATTTTTTCGTGAACGGGGGTTTGGGGGATCGCCCTTGGGCAGATCGTCAGGAAGGGCGTGGCGCAGCCTCGGGCGCAGAGCAAGAGAGTGGTGTTACGGGATTGCAAATCTGAAAGGCAGATCCATTGCCGCCCGTGTTTGCGCGTCCCGGCCATCACATCGGCAAAGGCCGTCAGGCAGCGCGCTGGCAGCATGGGCAGCCTATGACATAAAGCATGTTTTGCCGTTGAAACCCGACCCAGAGGCGCGACGGGAGCGCCCTGAAACTCATGCGCTCCACGCCAGCCAGACCTTGCACCAGCGGCGCCGGAGCCTATGTTACGTCCTGAGGTCCGGCTTCCGCCGTGTCGGATCAGGCGTCTTGAATTCAAGGGAGAGACCATGAAGAAAGCGTTGATCGCATCGACTGTCGCGTCACTGGCTTTTGCCTCGTCCGCTCTCGCGTCGGGAAGCAACGCTGCCGACAATGGCGAAAAGTCCCTGTTTCCAGCTCGGCGAAGACTGAAATCAGTTCAGCTGGCAAGGAAAAGACCATCTGCGACCGATAAGGCAGCCTGACGATCACCGATTCTTGGCCTGATCCTGCTTCGGATATCTGGCTGCACCTGCTGTATTCAGGTGCGCCCGTTTGAGGTCTGAAGGTCGCACGTCGACGTCATAGGCGTGGTAACAAACCCGACCGCACCTGTGACACAGGTGACCTTCCGTCAGCATGTGCGCCCGCATCACGGTCACGTCCTAGCTGCCGCACCAACACAGCTCCACGGGCGACAGGGCCCCTTTCGAAACGCAACAGCCCATCGCGTGACCTCCGCTTGTCCCGCAGATGGCAGGACAACGACAGAACCTGTGCGCCCGGCCACCGGTGGTTGGGGGCCGTCGGCATTGTTCAAAATCGGCCATTGCCCCTGTCAAACGCAGGCTTTGCAGGCGGAACACCGCCATCAAGATCGTGACGGTACATGGGTCGCTACGGAATGTCCCGATTCTGGCGGGGCACTCGACGTTGGCTGTCACCCAGCGATACATCGACGGTGACAGCGAGGCGCGGCGCAAGATCGTGGACCTGCTATGATCGACTTTGTCAGGGCAGAGAAATTATGTCGCATGTGGACATCACTACAATTGTTCAGACACCCTCTGGAGTCTGCCCAGACTGGGATCAGAGCAGGCAGAACTCAACGGACAAATGAGATAATCGCATTCGACTACTGACGGCTAACAACCACTTCATAGTTGTTTCCAGTGTAGGTATTCACCCAAGTCATAGTGTTCCCAGAAACCGAAACGAGGCCACGTGATCCAGCAACGTTGGAATAAGAAAATCCTGTAGCAGTAGACCGCAAACGACCGGGAGTAATCAGACCAGAAGTGCCAACCCAACGATGAGAGCAGTTCTCTTCAATTGAAATTGTTATTGGACCCTGGTAGCCAGAACCAGTTTTTTGTCCCTGCCAGTCTCCGGATATTTCCGAACAAGCCCCCGATGAAGGAATGCCTGTGGTGGTCGGGGATCGGGTGTCTTCCGTGCATGCTCCCAAGAGCAATACACCTGCCAAAGCTGCGACTGGGAGCTTCATTTTTTAGCCTTTCGTTCACACTTTTACTTTTACCCAATGGAAAGCACTGAATCTATGATTTTAAATATATCAATTTTTTTTGAAGCTACCCAAAGCAAATTTTAGCTTGCCAAAGCGAACCCTGCCCGCCGGCACTGGCTTTGTCGGCTCGCGCTTGTCGTGTCGCGGCACTCTGCAGCAAAATTCTGTTTATAACTGTCTATAACTTTCACTTACACACAACGCGTCAGTCGCTGGGCGACTAACTCTTTGTTGTAACTAGAGAAAGTGGTGAGCCGTGCAGGATTCGAACCTGCGACCCACTGATTAAAAGTCAGTTGCTCTACCAACTGAGCTAACGGCCCACTTCCTTGGAACGACTCAGGGGCCGTTCGTCTGCGCTCCTTACGCCGAACCCGGGGCCGGGATCAACCTTGAAGATCGCAGCCGGGGCGCGGCCCCGGCAAGGGGTCTCATAAGGACAAGACGGGCCATGGGCAAGACCCGGGCGGGGTGGTTTGGACGTCTCTCTGGATTCGGGGGCGCGGCGCGGCTATATCGCCGCAATGACCGAAGACCGCGACACCGGGTTGCCCTTCATGAAGATGCACGGGCTGGGCAACGACTTCGTCGTGGTCGATGCCCGCGCGCGCGATGCCGCGGTCACGCCCGATCTGGCGCGCGCGCTGGCCGACCGGCACCGCGGCGTGGGCTTCGACCAGTTGGCGGTGATGACGGCGGACGGCCCGGGCGACGTGCACCTGACCTTCTGGAATTCCGATGGGTCGATGTCCGCCGCCTGCGGCAACGCCACGCGCTGCATCGCGCGGTTCGTGATGGACGAGACCGGGCGGGACGCGCTGCACCTGACCACCGCACGCGGCGATCTGTTCGCGCGCGATGCGGGCGGCGGTCTGACGTCCGTAAACATGGGCCAGCCGCAGCTGACATGGGACGAGATCCCCTTGGCCGAGGCGATGGATACCCTTCACCTGCCGATCGAAGGCGACCCAGTCGCCACCGGCATGGGCAATCCGCATTGCACCTTCTTCGTGCCGGATGCCGGGGTGATCCCGCTCGAAACCTTCGGGCCGCGCTATGAGCATCACCCGCTGTATCCTGAACGCACCAATGTGCAGGTGGCCCAGATCGTGGGCCCCGACCACCTCCGCATGCGGGTGTGGGAGCGTGGGGCGGGGATCACGCTGGCCTCGGGGTCGTCAAGCTGCGCGGTCGCGGTGGCGGCGGCGCGGCGGGGGCTGACGGGGCGGCGGGTGCGCATCGATCTGGACGGCGGGACGCTGATGGTGGACTGGGCCGAAGACGGCGTCTGGATGACCGGGCCGACGGCGCATGTGTTCTCGGGCGTGCTGACGCCCGCGTTTCTGGCGGGCCTTTGACATGGGCGCGCCCGTCTTCACGACGCTGGGCTGTCGCCTGAACGCCTACGAGACCGAAGCGATGAAAGAGCTTTCGGCACAGGCCGGGCTGACGGACGCCGTGGTGGTGAACACCTGCGCCGTGACAGCCGAGGCCGTGCGCAAGGCACGTCAGGAAATCCGCCGCCTGCGCCGCGCGCACCCCGACGCGCGGCTGATCGTGACCGGCTGCGCGGCCCAGACCGAACCCGAGACCTTCGCCGCCATGCCCGAGGTCGACGCCGTCATCGGCAATACGGAAAAGATGCGCCCCGGGACATGGGCGGGACTTGCCGCTGATTTCATCGGAGAGACGGAAGCGGTGCAGGTCGACGACATCATGTCGGTGACAGAGACCGCAGGCCACCTGATCGACGGGTTCGGCACACGTTCGCGCGCCTATGTTCAGGTGCAGAACGGCTGCGACCACCGCTGCACCTTCTGCATCATCCCCTTCGGGCGGGGCAATTCACGTTCGGTCCCCGCCGGAGTCGTGGTCGATCAGATCAAGCGGCTGGTGGACCGGGGTTACAACGAGGTCGTGCTGACCGGCGTCGATCTGACCAGCTGGGGCGCGGACCTTCCCGGCGAACCGCGCCTCGGCGATCTGGTCATGCGCATCCTGCGGCTGGTGCCCGATCTGGCGCGCCTGCGGATTTCTTCGATCGATTCGATCGAGGTGGACGACAACCTGATGCTGGCCATCGCCACGGAACCGCGCCTGATGCCGCATCTGCATCTGAGCCTCCAGCATGGCGACGACCTGATCCTGAAACGGATGAAACGCCGGCACCTGCGCGACGACGCGATCCGGTTTTCGGAAGAGGCGCGCAGGCTGCGCCCCGACATGACCTTCGGCGCCGACATCATCGCAGGCTTCCCGACCGAGAGCGAAGAGGCGTTCGGAAACTCGCTGAAGCTGGTAGAGGATTGCGGCCTGACCTGGCTGCATGTCTTCCCCTATTCGCCCCGCCCCGGCACGCCGGCGGCGCGGATGCCGCAGGTGGAGGGCCGTACCATCAAGGACCGCGCGGCCCGTCTGCGCGCGGCAGGCGACGCGGCGGTGGCACGGCATCTGGCGGCACAGGTGGGGCGGGTGCACGCGGTGCTAATGGAAAGCCCGGTGATGGGGCGGACAGAACAATTCACCGAGGTGACGTTTGCCGATGCGCAGCCCGAGGGGCAGATCGTCACGGCGCGGATCGTGGGGTTCGAGGGACAGCAACTGGTGGCCAGCCCGGCCTGACCAGGCGCCCGCGCCGAACATCGCCGGGCACTCAGACCCAAACCCGCGACCGCGCCACCAGAACCCGCACCCGCTCCCGCACCTCGTCCCGCACCGGCCCCCCGCGCGCCTCATCCCGCAGCGTCGTGAACCACTCCCCGGGCGGGTTCTTCCCCCGCCGGTTGCCCCGGAACGTCAGCCCCCGCAGCACCGCCTGCGCCGCATCGGGCAACCGGTCGGGCACCTCGTGCCCGTTCAGCACGCCCCAGACCCCGGTCCAGAGCCGCCCGACCGTCCACGGGTTATACCCCCCGCCGCCCAGCACCAGCAGGCGCGGCGCAATGCCCATCAGGCCGCGCAGCACGTCCCAATGGGCATTATTCGACAACGACAGGTGCGACAGCGGATCATCCTCGACCGCGTCCGCCCCGCATTGCAGGACCACCGCATCGGGCCGGAACGCGGCGACGGCGGGCAGGATCAGCCGGTCGCGCACCAGCGCCATCTCGTCATCGTTGAACCCGCGCGGGACGGGCAGGTTCAGCGCATTGCCGCCCGCGTCGTCGTGCAACTGCCCGGTCTTCGGCCAGAGGTTTTCCTCGTGCACGGAAATCATCAGGCAGTCGGGGTCGCCGCCGAAGCCCGCCTCGACCCCGTCGGGGTGATGGGCGTCGATATCGACATAGGCGATCCGGCGCACCCCCCGCGCCCGCAGCGACAGCATCGCAAGGACGGGATCGTTCAGGTAACAGAACCCGTTGGCCCGGTCGGGCAGGCCGTGATGCGTGCCGCCCGCGGGGTTGTAGATCACCCCGCCCTGCGCCAGCAATTCGCCCGCCAGGATCGACCCGCCCGCGGCGGTGGCGGGGCGACGGAAGATTTCCGGGAAGACCGGGTTCGACACCGTGCCGATGTGAAAGCGCGCCTTGTCCTCGGCGCTCACCGCCTGCGCGGCCTCGGCCCGCTGCAGAGCGTCGATATACTCGCGCCGGTGCCAGGCCGTCAGCGCGGCGGGCTTCGCGCGGGGTGAGGTGACGAATTGCGCGTCGGGCAGCCAGCCCAGCGCGCGCGACAGGTCCATCACCGTCGACACGCGCGGCACCCGCAGGGGGTGCCACGTGCCGTAGGTGGATGTGCGATAGATCTCGTGTCCGATGAAACGCGGCTGCATGGGCGCCAGCTAGTGCGCCCTGCCCCGCCTGTCACCCCCACCGCGCCACCTTGCCCCCACCCACGGAGCACACTATACCACCACCTACCTCGGGGTGCCCTGGCGACAGGGCTGAGACGCGCGATGCGAACCCGTTGAACCTGAACCGGATCATACCGGCGGAGGGAAGGTAAAGGATGCAGACTCCTCCCTTGCCCCGTCGCCGCAAACGGAGGATGCCAATGAAGTATCTTGCATTTGCAGCGGGCGTTTTGACGGCAACCGCTGCCTGGGCCGACAAGCCCGAACTCACAATCTATACCTATGACAGCTTCGTCGCCGACTGGGGCCCCGGCCCGCAGATCGAGGCAGCGTTCGAAGCCGTCTGCGACTGCGACCTGCGCCTTGTCGGCGCGGGCGACGGCGCGGCGCTTCTGGCGCGGCTGCAGCTGGAAGGCGCGCGCAGCGACGCCGATGTCGTGCTGGGCCTCGACACCAACCTGACGGCAGCGGCGGCGGCAACGGGCCTTTTCGCGCCGCATTCCGTCACGGCGGCGTTCGATCTGCCCATCGCCTGGGACGACGCGACCTTCGTGCCCTTCGACTGGGGTTACTTCGCCTTCGTCCACAGCGAAGGCCTTGCCGCGCCCGCGAATTTCCGCGCGCTAGCCGACAGCGACCTGAAGATCGTCATCCAGGACCCGCGGTCATCGACCCCGGGCCTTGGCCTGCTGATGTGGGTCAAGACCGCCTATGGTCTTGAGGCCCCCGCGATATGGGAGGGGCTTTCCGACAACATCGTCACCGTCACCCCCGGCTGGTCCGAGGCCTATGGCCTTTTCCTTGAAGGCGAAGCCGACATGGTCCTGTCCTACACCACCTCGCCCGCCTATCACCTGATCGCGGAAGACGACGCGACCAAGACCGCCGCCGCTTTCGACGAAGGCCACTACATGCAGATCGAGGTGGCGGCCAAGCTTGCCGCGACCGACCAGCCCGAACTTGCCGACCGCTTCCTCGCCTTCATGGTGACCGACGCCTTCCAGTCGGTCATCCCGACGACGAACTGGATGTATCCGGCGGTCACGCCCGATGCGGGCCTGCCCGACGGATTCGGCACGCTGATCACGCCCGACCGCGCGCTGCTTGTCCCCGCGGCCGAGGTGCCCGCGATGCGCGACGCCGCATTGGCCGAATGGCTGGCCGCGCTCAGCCGCTAGGCCGGGGCGCGGGGATCGCCGCGGCGGCCTTGGTCGCCGCGATCATCCTCGGCACGGTCGCGGCGGTCGCGCTCCGCGCCGAAGGCGGGCGCGGCCTTGGCCCCGCCGACTGGGCCGCGATCCGGTTTTCCGTCCTGCAGGCGGTGCTGTCGGCGACGCTGTCGGTCGCGCTGGCCATTCCGGTGGCACGCGCCCTGGCGCGGCGCAGCTTTCCGGGGCGCGCGGTGCTGGTGACGCTTCTGGGCGCGCCGTTCATCCTGCCGGTGATCGTTGCGGTCTTCGGGCTTCTGGCTGTCTTCGGACGCAGCGGCTGGATCAGCGACGCGCTTGGCCTGTTCGGCCTGCCGCCCCTGCAGATCTACGGGCTGCACGGGGTGGTTCTGGCCCATGTCTTCTTCAACCTGCCGCTGGCGACGCGGCTGATCCTGCAGGGCTGGCGCGACATCCCGGCGGAACGGTTCCGGCTGGCCGCAGCCCTGGGCTTTGCCCCGCGCGACACCGCGCGCTGGCTGGAACGGCCGATGCTGGCGCGGGTGGTGCCCGGCATCTGGGCGGTGATCTTCGCGATCTGCCTGTCCAGCTTCGCGGTCGCGCTGACCTTGGGCGGCGGCCCGCGCGCGACGACGGTGGAGCTCGCCATTTTCCAGGCCTTCAGCTTCGATTTCGACCTTGGCCGCGCGGCGCTTCTTGCGGTGATCCAGATCGCGCTGGCGGGCGGCGCGGCGCTGGTGGCGCTGTGGCTGTCGCCCTTCGACGGGACGGGCGGCGGGCTTGACCGGCCGGTGCGGCGCTGGGACAGCGGCAGCGCAGGGCTGCGCCTGCTGGACGCGGGTCTCATCGCGGCGGCGGCGGTTTTCCTTGTCCTGCCGCTGGCGGCGATCGTCGCCGACGGGGTGCCGGGGCTGATGCGCCTGCCGCCGCAGGTCTGGCAGGCGGCGGCGGTGTCGGTCGCGATCGCCGCTGTTTCGACCCTGCTGCTGCTGGCACTGGCGCTGCCGATGGCCTGGGCCGCAGCCACCGGTGCCCGCGCCCTGCCCGAAGCGGCGGCGATGCTGGGCATCGCGGTCTCGCCCCTTGTCATCGGGACGGGGGCCTTCATTCTGGTGAACCCGGTGGCCGACCCCTTTGCGCTGGCGCTGCCGGTGACGGCGCTGGTGAACGCGCTGATGGCGCTGCCCTTCGCCCTGCGCATCCTGATCCCCGGTGCGCGCGACATCGCCGAAGGTCAGGGCCGCCTTGCGCTGTCGCTCGGCATGGGGGGGCCGGCCTTCCTGCGCCTTGTCCTGCTTCCGCGGCTGCGGGCGCGGCTGGGATTCGCCGCGGGGCTGACGGCGGCGCTGTCGATGGGCGATCTGGGGGTCATCGCGCTGTTCGCCGATCCCGACACCGCGACGCTGCCCTTGCAGATGTATCGCCTGATGGGCAGCTACCGGACAGAGGCGGCGGCAGGCGCGGCCCTTCTGCTGCTGGCGCTGGCGCTCGCGGCCTTCTGGGCCTGCGACAGGATGGGGCAGCGACATGCTGAAGCTTGAGAGCGCGCTCATCGACAATGGCGGCTTCCGCGTGGCGGCCGACCTGAGCGTCCCGGCGGGCGCGCGCATCGCCGTCATGGGGCCGTCCGGGGCGGGCAAGTCCACGCTTCTGGGCGGGATCGCCGGGTTTCACGACCTGATCGCGGGCCGCATCCTGTGGCAGGACCGCGACATCGGCATCCTGCCCCCGGGGCAACGGCCCTGCGCGACGCTGTTTCAGGACGGCAACCTGTTTCCCCACCTGACGGTCGAACAGAACGTGGGCCTTGGCATCGACCCGCGGCTGCGGCTTGACACAGGGGCGCAGGCAAGGGTGGCGCTGGCGATTGAACACGTGGGGCTGCGCGGACTGGGCGGCAGGCGCCCCGCGCAGCTGTCGGGCGGGCAGCAAAGCCGCGCGGCGCTGGCGCGCGTTCTGGTGCAGGGCAGGCCGCTTCTGCTGCTGGATGAGCCCTTCTCGGCGCTCGGCCCCGCGCTGAAGGAAGAGATGCTCGACCTTGTCGCGCAGATTGCCGGCGACACCGGCGCGACGCTTCTGATGGTGACGCACGACCCCGCCGACGCCGCGCGCATCGCGGACGCAGTGATCGTTGTGGCCGAGGGCCGCGCCGATCCTCCGGCCCCCACCGCCGCGGTGCTCGCCGATCCGCCGGAAAGCCTGGCCGCCTATCTGGGCAGGGGCTAGCGCGCAGGCCCTTGCGCAAGGGCGCGTCCTGCGCGACGCATGGCCGGTGAAAGGACGCATCCGATGCACCCCAATCCCGTCTTCCATACTGAGTCGCCCGACCGCAACCTCGCCTGGGCGTGCGAACGGGGCTTCGGCATCCTTGCCGTGTCGGCGCCCGACGCCGCACCGATGCTGGCGCATGTTCCGTTCCTGCTGGACGACGCGGGAACGTCGGCGCATCTGCATCTTGTCCGGTCGAACCCCATCGCGCGGGCGCTGCAGGGCGGCCCGCTGCCCGCGCGCATCGCGGTGTCGGGGCCGGATGCCTATGTCTCGCCCGACTGGTACGGTGTTCCCGATCAGGTGCCCACCTGGAACTACATCGCCGTTCACCTGACCGGGCGGCTGCAGCTTCTTCCTGACGCCGACCTGCGCGAACTGATCGACGCGCAGTCGGCGCATTTCGAAGACCGGCTTCTGCCCAAGATGCCCTGGACCACCGACAAGATGACCGAAGGCGTGATGGAGCGTATGATGCGCCAGATCGTGCCCGCGCGTCTTGATGTCGAAGCGGTGGACGGCACCTGGAAAATGAACCAGAACAAGGCGGACGATGTGCGCCTGCGCGCCGCCGACGGGGTGGACGCCTTCGGCATCGGCACCGACACGCGCCTGCTGGCCGCGCTGATGCGCGGCGCAGGGACGCCAGAAAAGGACGGAACATGAAACTGATGACCTCGGGCGCGTCGCCCTTCGTGCGCAAGGTCCGCGTGATGATCGCCGAAGCGGGGCTGACCGGCCGCATCGCGGAGGTCGAGGTGACGACCACGCCGATGGGCCCCGCGCGCGACCTGATCGCGGTGAACCCCTTGGGCAAGATCCCCGCGTTGGTGCGCGAAGACGGCCCGACCTTGTACGACAGCCGTGTGATCTGCCGCTTCATCGATACGCTGAGCGATCACGACTTCTATCCGCAATCACGGCTCTGGGACATCCTCGTGCTCGAGGCGACGGCGGACGGTATTCTCGACGCTGCGGTGCTCATGGTCTACGAGACCCGCTTCCGCGACGAGGCTCAGCGCTCCCAGCAATGGCTGGACGGGCAATGGGCCAAGGTCTCGCGCACGCTCGACGCGATCGAACAGCGCTGGATGTCGCATCTGGCGGGGCCGGTCGACGCGGGCCAGATCGCGGTGGGCTGCGCGCTGGGCTATCTCGACTTGCGGCACGGCGCACGCAACTGGCGCGACGGGCGGCCGCATCTGGCCAGCTGGTTCGACACCTTCGGGCAGCGCCCGTCGATGGCCACGACCGCGCCCGCGTGATGACCCGCGGGCGGGCGGCGCCGCACCTGCGACTTCATGCGCATGCTCTACGACTGGACGACCCCGGGGCACCCCGCTAAATAGCCCCGCGAGACGGCTCTGCCTTGGCAGGGCCATCATGCTGTATTGGCCCTTGCCGGCCCCGAACTGGAGATAACCTCGTGTCCCACGCAGAAGAGCACGAAGGCACCCGGAGGGATTTCCTCTACTACGCCACCGCGGGCGCAGGCGCGGTCACCGCAGGGGCGGCAATCTGGCCGCTCGTCAACCAGATGAACCCCTCGGCAGACGTGCAGGCCCTGTCGTCGATCCGCGTCGACATCAGCGGCGTCGAGGTCGGCACCCAGATCAGCGTCAAGTTCCTGGGCAAGCCGGTCTTCATCCGCCGCCGCACGCAGGAAGAGATCGACGAGGCCCGCGCGGTCGAACTGTCTGACCTTCCCGACCGGATCGCGCGCAACGTCAACATCGGCGACGTCCCCGCGACCGACGAGAACCGCGCGCTGGACGAAGCCGGCGAATGGCTGGTGATGATGGGCGTGTGCACGCATCTGGGCTGCGTCCCGCTGGGCGACGGCGCGGGTGACTTCAACGGCTGGTTCTGCCCCTGCCACGGGTCGCACTATGACTCGTCCGGCCGCATCCGCCGCGGCCCCGCGCCCGAGAATCTGCCGATTCCGGTCGCCGAATTCGTCGACGAAACAACGATCAAACTGGGATAAGGAAGCGCGCAATGGCCGGTATTCCGCACGATCATTACGAGCCGACGACAAAGGGTGAAAAGTGGCTGCACAGCCGCCTGCCCGTCGTCAGCCTGATCTACGACACCATAATGATCCCCACGCCCAAGAACCTGAACTGGATGTGGATCTGGGGGATTGTCCTCGTGTTCTGCCTCATGCTGCAGATCATCACCGGCATCGTTCTGGTGATGCACTACACCCCGCATGTCGACATGGCATTCGCCAGCGTCGAACACATCATGCGCAACGTGAACGGCGGCTACATGCTGCGCTACCTGCACCAGAACGGCGCGTCGCTGTTCTTCATCGCGGTCTATGCGCATATCTTCCGCGGTCTCTACTACGGGTCCTACAAGGCCCCGCGCGAGGTCACGTGGATCATCGGCATGCTGATCTACCTGCTGATGATGGGCACCGCATTCATGGGCTATGTTCTGCCCTGGGGTCAGATGTCGTTCTGGGGTGCTACGGTCATCACCGGCCTGTTCGGCGCGATCCCCTTCATCGGTGAAGGTCTGCAGACCTGGCTGCTGGGCGGGCCCGCCGTGGACAATGCCACGCTGAACCGCTTCTTCTCGCTGCACTACCTGCTGCCCTTCGTGATCCTGGGCCTTGTGATCGTCCATATCTGGGCCTTCCACACCACCGGCAACAACAACCCCACCGGGGTCGAAGTGCGCCGCGGGTCGAAGGAAGAGGCGAAGAAGGACACCCTGCCCTTCTGGCCCTATTTCGTGATCAAGGACCTCTTCGCTCTGGCGGTGATCCTCGCGGTGTTCTGGGCGATCGTCGGCTTCATGCCGAACTATCTCGGCCACCCCGACAACTACATCGAAGCCAACCCGCTGGTGACGCCCGCGCATATCGTGCCGGAATGGTATTTCCTGCCCTTCTACGCGATCCTGCGCGCCTTCGACGGCGAAGTCTGGATCGTGATCGCGGCAGACTTCCTGACCGCAGGCATCATCGACGCCAAGTTCTTCGGCGTTCTGGCGATGTTCGGCGCGATCGTGGTCATGGCGCTGGCGCCCTGGCTCGACACGTCGTCGGTGCGCTCGGGCCGGTATCGCCCGATGTTCAAGTGGTGGTTCTCGCTCTTCATCGTGAACTTCGTCGTGCTGACCTGGGTCGGTGCGATGCCCGCTGAAGGGATCTACCCCTACATCGCGCTGATCGGGTCGACCTACTGGTTCGCGTATTTCCTGATCATCCTGCCGCTGCTTGGCGTGATCGAGAAGCCGCTGCCGCAGCCTGCCACGATCGAGGAAGACTTCGCCGCGCATTACCCCAAGACTTCGGGCAGCGCATCGGGTCAGCCTGCGGCCACGCCGGCCGAATGAGAAAAGGACCGAGAGTGATGATCAAGAAACTGACGATCGGTTTGGTCACGGCGCTGGCCGTGACCGCCGGCCCGGTCCTTGCCGCGGGCAAGGCAGGCGAAGTCATCGACTACGAATTCGCCCATGAAGGCCCCTTCGGCGCCTATGACCAGAACCAGCTCCAGCGCGGGCTTCAGGTCTACACCGAGGTCTGCGCCGCCTGCCACGGGCTGCGCTATGTGCCGCTGCGCACGCTGGGTGACGAGGGCGGGCCGAACCTCCCCGAGGATCAGGTCCGCGCCTATGCCGCGAACTTCGAGGTCTTCGACCCCGAACTCGACGACTTCCGCCCGGCAACGCCGACCGACCACTTCCCCAAGTCCGGTCTGTCGAATGCGCCCGATCTCAGCCTGATGGCCAAGGCGCGCGCGGGCTTCAGCGGGCCCTATGGTCTGGGTCTGAACCAGCTCTTCAAGGGCATGGGTGGGGCTGAGTACATCGCGTCGCTGCTGACCGGCTATACCGGCGACGAGAAGGAAGAAGCAGGCACCACCCTCTACAAGAACACCGCCTTCCCGGGCGGCTACATCTCGATGGCGCAGCCGCTCTACGACGATTCGGTCGAATATGCCGACGGCACGCCCGCGACGGTGGAGCAGATGTCGAAGGACGTCTCCGCCTTCCTGATGTGGACGGCGGAACCGAAGATGATGGCGCGCAAGCAGGCGGGCTTCGTCGGGGTGCTGTTCCTGACGGTGCTGTCGGTGCTGCTCTACCTCACCAACAAGCGCCTCTGGGCGCCGGTCAAGGGCAAGCGGGTCGCCTGACCCCGCGCCCGCACAGGCCGCAAGACACCGACCCCGCGCCCCGGCGCGGGGTTTTTTCTTGCCTGAAGCGACATGGTAAAGATGTAAGATATCTTAACATATCCTATCTGACGTGAAGGGTCAGACCGGAAAGGACACCCCATGGCCGAGACGGCATCGCACATGCCCAACTTCACCAAGTCCGATCTGCCGCCCCGGGTCACTGCAGCCGATCTCGAACGCCCCTCGCGCTATACCGAGGAAGCACTGGCGCGGCACAAGCGCGAAGGGCTCGACCTTGCGATCCGGGCGCGGTGGATCGCGCTGGCCGTGATCGCGGTGATGCTGCCTTTCCTTGTCGCGGATATCTCGGTCCTCTATTTTCACGGGTTGCTGGTGCTTCTGGCGATCAACGGCTGCGCCATGTGGCGGGTCGGACGGGTCGGGCGGTCAGGCGCGGAACTGGCGCTGATCTTCGTCGATCTGCTGCTGATGACCGTGGCTCTGGCATTGCCCAACCCTTTCGCCCCACAGGATTGGCCCACCGCCATGTCCTTCGAATTCGGCAATTTCGTCTATTTCTTCGTGATCCTTGCCGGGGGCACGCTGGCCTATTCCTGGCGCACGATCCTGGCCATCGGGAACTGGACGGCGGCGCTGTGGCTGGCGGCGGCGGGGCTGGTCTGGTATTTCGGGCGCACGATCCAGGACCTGACCGACGCGGCGGCGGCGGCCTTCGGCGCGGACGCCGATCTTCTGCAGCGCATGGACCCCAATCTCGTCAATTTCGACATCCGCGTGCAGGAGGTCGTCGTCTTCCTGATCGTCGCCGCGACGCTGGCCATCTCTGTCCGGCGGTTCAACCGGCTGCTGCTCGACAACGCCGCGCTGGAGCGCGAACGCGCGAACCTGTCGCGCTATTTCTCGCCCAACGTGGTGGACCAGTTGTCGAAAAACGACGAACCGCTCAAGCAGATCCGCACCCATGATGTCGCGGTGCTGTTTGTCGACATCGTGGGTTTCACGCAGATCGCTGGCGACCGCCATCCCGAAGCGGTGATCACCCTTCTGCGCGGCTTTCACCAGCGGATGGAGGCGGAGGTCTTCCGCCACCACGGCACGCTCGACAAATACCTGGGCGACGGGCTGATGGCGACCTTCGGCACGCCCTTCGCGGGCGACCGCGACGCGATGAACGCGCTGGCCTGCGCGCAGGCCATGATCGGCGCAATGGCCGGTTGGAACGCCGACCGCGCCGCGGCGGGCGAAGACCCGATCCGCATCAGCATCGGCCTGCATTTCGGACCTGTGGTCGTGGGCGATATCGGCGCGAACCGGCTGGAATACGCGGTCATCGGCAACACCGTCAACGTGGCCAGCCGGCTTGAAAAACTGACCCGCACGATGGAGGCGACGCTGGTCGTCAGCGACCACCTGCGCGGCGAGGTGCTGAAGACCGACGGCGCCGACGGCGCTATCACCGCAGCGCTGCAGCCGCGCGGCGCGCAGGCGATCCGCGGTCTCGACCGGCCGGTCGAGGTCTGGTCGGTCTAACGCGGCCGGGGCGTTGCGTGGCGGTCATAGGGCCGCCAGTCGGTGATCTCGGGGTAATACATGGCGCGCCACTTCTTCACGCGCGGGTTCATGATCCGCCGCCAGACCGGCGGGATCATCGCGGCCATGGTCATCACCGGATAGCCATAGGGAAGCTGCGGCGCATCGCTGTCCGAATGGTTCTGCAACAGCGGGAACCGCCGGTCGGGCTTGTAATGATGGTCGGAATGGCGCTGCAAATTGATCAGCAGCCAGTTCGACGCCTTCTGCGCCGCGTTCCAGCTGTGGCGCGGCAGGACGTGTTCGTATTTCCCGTCGCCCAGATGTTTCCGCGTCAGCCCGTAATGTTCGACGTAGTTCACCAGTTCCAGCTGCCAGATCGCCGTGCCCGCCTGAACAAGGAACAGCGCAATCCCCGACCAGCCGCCGATGGCGAAGGCCAGCGCCAGCATCGCGCCCTGCAGCGCCCAATAGCGCCAGAACGGGTTGGACAGGTCATGCCAAGGCCGGTTGCGCCGGGCCTGCTGCGCCGCTTCGGCCCGGAAGGCCGAGATCAGGCTTTGCTTCAGCACGCGCGGATAGAAGCGGTGGAACCCTTCGTTGTAGCGCGCCGTCACCGGGTCGCGCGGCGTGCCGACATAGCGGTGATGCACCAGAAGATGTTCCGACCGGAAATGCGAATAGAGCACCATCGCCAGCAGGACATCGCCCAGCCAGCGCTCGGCGCGGTCCTTCTGGTGCATCAGCTCATGGGAATAGTTGATCCCCACCGTCCCGCTGATCACGCCCATCCCGAAGAAGATCATGATCTTCTCGAAGCTCGTCAGGTGATCCGTGGCGGTCACATACCAGATCAGCCCGAACAACGTCACGAACTGCAAGGGCGCCCAGATCAGCGTGACCGCGCGATACCAGAACAGATCGTCATCCGTCGCCGAAAGATCGGCGTTCTCGGTATCAAGCCCCAGAACCCCATCCGCGGCGGCGAACAGATACCATGTCACGACCGGCAGAAGCAGCACGCTCCAGCCGCCCTGC
Source organism: Aestuariivita sp. (assembly GCA_018401465.1). Taxonomy (GTDB): domain Bacteria; phylum Pseudomonadota; class Alphaproteobacteria; order Rhodobacterales; family Rhodobacteraceae; genus JAGYKE01. The sequence continues at coordinate 821,604 of JAGYKE010000004.1, read as the reverse complement.
GCGGCACTGATCCAGGCCAGCGGCAGAAGCGCCAGCGAAACCCAGAAGGGCGCGACGCGCTGCCAGCGCGCCAGTTGGTCGGGGGCGATCATGGCCACGGGGCCTCCGGCTGCTCGTCTCTTTGGCATGATCATACCGCGCGGGCCGGGCCACTGTCACGCGTCAGGTCGAAGGCCTTGCGCATGACCGTGGGCATGTCGCCGGGCCGGAAGGCACGGGCGTCAAGGAAATACCCCCGCCCCGGGGCCGCATCGGCGGGCAACGCGGCGATCATCACGTCAAGGATCAGGTGGAAATGCGTGAAGGTATGGCGCACCTGCGCGCCCAGAATGCGCCAATCCCCGTCGCAGGGCGGCGCGGGCTCGGGCGGGGCCTCGGTCCAGTCGGTGCCGGGCCAGCCCAGCATACCGCCCAGAAGGCCCCTGTCGGGCCGCGTCTCGACCAGCCATGCGCCGTCGGCGCGCCGCCCCAGATAGACCGTGCCCTGTCGCACGGGCTTGGCCTTCTTCGGGGTCTTGCGCGGCAGGTCCGCCGCTGTGCCAGCCACCCGCGCGGCGCAGGGTGCCCGCCATGGGCAGAGGCCGCAGGCCGGGCTGCGCGGCGTGCAGATCGTGGCGCCAAGGTCCATCACCGCCTGCGCATAGTCACCGGGCCGGACATCCGGCGTCAGGGCGGCGGCGCGGGCGCGCAGGGTCTCTTTCGATCCGGGCAGGGGGGCGTGGATGTCGTGGAGCCGCGCCATGACGCGCTCGACGTTGCCATCAAGCACCGTCTCGGGCCTGTCGAAAGCGATGGCGGCGATGGCGGCGGCCGTATAGGGGCCGATCCCGGGCAGGGCGATCAGCCCGTCATGGGTGTCCGGGAACACCCCGCCCAGATCGCCCGCCACGACGCGCGCGCATTTCAGAAGGTTGCGCGCCCGCGCGTAATATCCCAGCCCCGCCCATTCGCCCATGACCTCGGCATCCGCAGCCGCCGCAAGCGCCGTGACAGTCGGCCAGCGCGCGGTGAAGCGGTAGAAATAGTCCTTCACCGCGGCGACGGTGGTCTGCTGCAACATGATTTCGGACAGCCAGACGCGGTAGGGGTCGGGGCGCGCACCTGCGGCACGATCCTCAGGCGACACCCGCCACGGCAGGACCCGGGCATGGGCATCGTACCAATCCAGAAGGTCTTCAGTGCGGGGCGTCACGTCACGCAAGATTTATGCCCTTCCTCTGCGGTTTCGCTGGTGCCCATCGGACCAAGGTCTAGAATAGTGCGGATCACAAGGAAACCACGCCCATGTCCCGCCGCAACAGCACCACGAAGGGATTCCGCCAGACCGGCGCGCTGTTGTCCACTGACCTCCGCCGCGTGGGCGAAAGCCGGGGTTTCGCGGTGTCGCGCGTGCTGACCCACTGGGCCGAGATCGCGGGCGAAGACCTCGCCCGCCTCTGCCGCCCGGTCGAGGTGAGCTATCCACGCGGATCCTTCGGCGCGACGCTGACCGTCCTGACCACCGGCGCGCAGGCCCCGATGCTCGAGATGCAGAAGGAGGCGCTGCGCGCCCGCGTCAACGCCGCCTATGGCTACAACGCCATCGCGCGCATCCGCATCACCCAGACCGCGCCCACCGGCTTCGCCGAAGGACAGGCCGTCTTCGGCCCCGCGCCCGCACCGCAGGCCCCGCAGGCCGACCCGATCGCGGAACGCCGCGCGGCCCAGACCGCGACCGGCATTCACGATGAAGGGCTGCGACAGGCCCTTGAACGTCTGGGCCTTAACGTTCTATCGAACCGCAAACACTGAAAGGGATGTCATGAACCGTCTCGTTGCCTTGTCCGCAGCCGTGCTGGCCCTCGGCATCGCCGCCTATCTCGTCTTCGGCGGCAACAGCACGACAACGCCGGTTGCAGAAGCACCGGCCGCCACGGCGACCACCGGGGAACCGGCCGCGCCCACCGAAGAGGCGGCCGAGGTCGACATCTCGACCATCGCCGAGATGACGCTTGGCAATCCCGACGCCCGCGTCACGGTGATCGAATACGCGTCCTATACCTGCCCGCATTGCGCGACCTTCCACAACGGGCCGTTCAAGCAGCTCAAGACCGACTATATCGACACCGGCAAGATCGAGTTCGTCTATCGCGAAGTCTATTTCGACCGCTTCGGCCTTTGGGCGTCGATGCTGGCGCGCTGCGCGGGGCCGGACAGGTTCTTCGCCATGACAGACCTGATCTATCAGGGCCAAGACACCTGGGCCCGCGCGGGCGACCCCGCGCTGATCGCCGAGGAACTGCGCAAGATCGGCCGCCTTGTCGGGCTTGACGCGGCGGCGCTTGACGCATGTCTGCTGGACGACACCAAGGCGCTCACGCTGGTTGCGTGGTTTCAGGCCAACGCGGAAGAACACGGCATCGAATCGACGCCCAGCTTCGTGATCGACGGCAAGACCTACGGCAACATGTCCTATGCCGACATGTCGGGCCTGATCGACGCGGCGCTGGCCGAGTGATGACCGCCCCCCTTGCCGGTCTGAAGGTCATCGAACTGGCGCGCATCCTGGCCGGCCCCTGGGCCGGTCAGACGCTGTCGGATCTGGGTGCCGAGGTGATCAAGGTCGAAAGCCCCGCAGGCGACGACACCCGCGCCTGGGGCCCGCCTTTCGTGACCCGCGGCGATGATGTCTCGGCCGCCTATTACCATTCCTGCAATCGCGGCAAGGCGTCGGTCACCGTCGACTTCACCACGCGTGAGGGGCAGGAAAAGGTGCGCGACCTCGTCCGCGACGCCGATATCGTGATCGAGAATTTCAAGGTGGGCGGGCTGGCGAAATACGGGCTCGACTACGACACCCTGTCGAAGGTGAACCCGCGTCTGATCTACTGCTCCATCACCGGTTTCGGCCAGACCGGGCCCTATGCCCACCGCGCGGGATATGACTTCATCATTCAAGGCATGTCGGGCCTCATGTCCATCACGGGCGAAGCCGACGGCCAGCCGCAGAAATCCGGCGTGGCGATCACCGACATCTTCACCGGCATTTATTCGGTGACCGCGATCCTTGCCGCCCTGCACCAGCGCGCGCAGACGGGGCGCGGCCAGCAGATCGACATGGCGCTTCTGGATGTCGCGGTGGCGGTCACCGCGAACCAGGCGATGAACTACCTGACCACGGGCAAGGCCCCGGGCCGGATGGGCAACGCGCATCCGAACCTCACGCCCTATCAGGTCTTCGACTGCGCCGATGGCCACATCATCATCGCCACCGGAAATGACGCGCAATACCGGCGGCTGTGCGGCATCCTCGGGCTGACCGACATGGCCGAAGACCCCGCCTACCGGCACAACCGCGACCGCATCGCCAACCGGGGCGCGATGATCACCCGCCTGAACGACGCGACGAAGCTGCGTGCGCGCGACGACCTGCTGGCGGCCTGCGAGGCCGAAGGCGTGCCCGCCGGGCCGATCAACGATCTGGCCGATGTCATGGCCGACCCGCAAGTGCAGGCGCGCGGCATGAAGATCGAACTGGACGGCGTGCCGGGGGTGAGATCGCCCTTCCGCTTCTCGGACGCGGAGCTTGCGCTGCACCGCCCTGCCCCGAAGCTCGGCGAAGACGGCTGAGCGCCGGTTTTCTTTCAAGGAAAGCGGGCCGGAAACTTACAAGGTTTGCGGCAAGCCCAGCGCGCCCCTGATGCGTGACATGACCGCGTCTTCCTCTTCCACGTTCAGGCGCACCGGCAGGGTGATGACCTTGTGCCGGAAGGCCGCCGGCAGGCGCACCGCGTCCTTTTCCGTCGTCACCATCTGCGCGCCCAGCGCCCGCGCCTCGCCTTCGAGCCGGGACAGGAGCGCCGCCGACAACGTCTGGTGATCGTCAAGCGCCTCAGCCCGCAGCACATCGACCCCGAGCGCCCGCAGCGTCGCGAAGAACTTGGACGGGTTCCCGATCCCCGCGAAGGCAAGAACGGGCGTGCCCGACCACGCCATCCCCGTACGCAGCGGTTCGAGTGCGGCGCGCACCCGCGGCAGCGCGGGCGGCAGGGGCCAGGTCTGGGCGAAAACACCCTGTGCCATGCTGTCGCCGATGGTCAGGATCATGTCGGCCCGCGCCAGCCCCGCCGCCACCGGTTCGCGCAACGGCCCCGCAGGCGCGCAACGCCCGTTGCCGAAGCCCTGCACCGCATCGGCGACGACGACCGAGTAGTCCTTGTGCAGCCCCGGGTTCTGGAACCCGTCATCCATGATGAGGACGGTGGCGCCCGCCGCCACGGCCAGCTTGGCGGTCGCGGTGCGGTCGGCGCCCACCCAGACCTCGCCGAAGGCGGCCATGAGGAGCGGTTCATCCCCCACCTGCGCCGCGCTGTGGCGCCCGGGCTGAACCTGCAGCGGCCCCTTGAGGCTGCCGCCATAACCCCGGCTGAGGACATGCGGTTCCTGACCCTTGTCGCGCAGCCGCTCCATCAGCCAGATCGCCGTGGGCGTCTTGCCGGTGCCGCCCAGATTGAGGTTGCCCACGCAGATCACCGGCACGCCCGCCCGATACTCCGGCGCCCGCGCCACCCGCCGCGCGGTGGCCCGCGCCGTGAGCGCGCCAAAAGGCGCCAGAAGCCGCGCCTGCCAGCCCGGCGCACGCGGCGGGTTGAACCAGAAGGCGGGCGGCCGCATCAGCCCAGCCCCGCCCGGTCGAGCCGGTCCTGAATCGCGTCGATCAGCTGGTCGGCCCCGCCCGCGCCTTCTGACACGATCTCCCACCCGGCCAGTGCCATCGACGCGGCGCGGTCGGGCGCGATGGTCTGCATCACCCCCACCGACAGGCCGGCGGCATCCTTCACGATCCGCGCCGCCCCCGCCGAGGCCAGCCGCGAATAGGCGGCAAGGTGGTCGCGCACGTTCGGGCCATAGAGCACCGCCGACCCCATCGCCGCCGCATCGAACGGGTCGCGTCCACCCTGTCCCGGCACCAGAGACGACCCGATGAAGGCCACCGGCGCCACGCGATACCACAGGCCAAGGTGCCGTCCGCCCGGTGCCACCAGAACCTGCGTCAGATCGTCGGGGGCTTCGCCCGCGTCCCAGTCGGCGGTGCGCAGGCCCATGGCGCGCGCCCGCTCGATCAGGCCGGGTGCGCCGTCAGGCCATGCAGGCGTCGCCACCAGCAGAAGCCGGTGCGACAGGCGCACCGCGCTTGCCTGCGCGGCCAGAACCTCACCTACCTCGTCGGGGTGCAGATGCGCGGCCAGCCAGACGGGCCGGCCCACCAGCAGGTCCGTCACATCGGCGATGGCGTCCTCGTTCACCGGCAAGGGCGTGCCGCTGACCATGAGGGGCGATCCGCGCGTGATCCGCCCGTCCGCCACACCCAGTAGGCCCAGCCGCGCGGCCGCGTCGTCATCCGCGGCGAAGACCTGATCGAAGGCGGTCAGGCTTTCGCGCGCAAGCCGCCCGCGCCAGCCCCCCGGCGCAGGCAGGTCGGCGGATTCGGTATCGGCAAGGATCAGCGGCAGGGCCCGGCGCCGCGCCTGCAAGATCACGTTGGGCAGAAGACGTCCGCCGATCCACACGCACAGATCAGGCTGCCAGTGGGTCAGGAAGGCCTCGGCAGTCTCGGGGTGGTCGGCACCCAGATCTTCGGCCCAATCCATGCCGTCGCGGTCCACCGTCCGCCCGTCGCCCGCCAGCGTCAGCACGGCAGCGACGCCCGACCTCTGCATCCGCAGCTTGGCGGCGATGTCACGCGCCACCGCGCTGCGCGCGGCACTGCAGGCGTGAAACCACACGATTGTTCCCGCCGGCCGGTCGGGCCGCGCCTGCCCCCGGGGCGGGCGCCGCCCCCGCGACACAAGCCGATAGGCCGCAAAACTGAGTGACCGTGCCATCGGCCTAGCCCCCGGTCGCCATTATCCGGATCTGCGCCATGCCCGCTCCGCCTTGCCCTCTCGGGCACCCTGAGCCACGCCCCGGCACCGGTCAAGCCGGGGCCAGCGCGCGCATCAGCCCGGCATGCAGCGCGCGGCCCCCCGCCACGATCCCGGGCAAACGCGGATGGGCATTGTTGAACCGCAGCGCGGCACCCGCCCGGTCGGTCACCGCCGCGCCCGCTTCGTCGAGGATGACCGCACCGGCTGCCACGTCCCATTCCCAAGCGGGAAAGACAGTGAGCATGGCGTCGAACCGCCCTTCCGCCACCAGCGCCATGCGATAGGCCAGCGACGGGCGGTAAGCGCGTTCCACCACCGGGACATCCCCGCGCCAATGCTGTGGGTCGAGCGACCCGCGATTGGTCAGCATGCGCGCGCCGTCCACCTCGGCCCGCTCTCCGGGCGCGATGGCCTGCCCGTTCAGCGCCGCCCCCGCGCCGCGCGCCGCGGCATACAGCAGATCGCGCTGCGGCAGATAGATCACCCCCGCCACCGCCACGCCACCCCGCACCACCGCCAGCGCATGCGCCCAGGTGCGCGATCCTTCGGCAAAGCTGCGCGTGCCATCGATCGGGTCGATGACGAAGGCTGCGTCGCACGACAGGCGCGCATCGTCATCCTCGGTTTCTTCCGACAGCCAGCCGTAATCGGGCCGCGCGGCGCGCAGGCGGTCTTCCAGCATCTCGTTCACGGCGATGTCGGCCTCGGTCACCGGGCCGGCATTGCCGGACTTTTCCCAGCGCTTCGCGCGCCCGCCCGCCAGCGGCGACGCGATGCGGCCCGCTTCCAGCGCGGCGTCGATCAGCAGTTCGAGGTCAGTCACCTGCAAGGGTCATCCCTTCGACCAGAAGCGACGGCACCACCCGACTCAGCCACGGCCGCGCGTCATTGGCCGGGATCAGCCGCAAAAGCATGTCGCGCAGGTTGCCCGCGATGGTGCATTCGTTGACCGGATAGGCGATCTGCCCGTTCTCGACCCAGAAGCCCGTGGCACCGCGCGAATAATCGCCCGTGTTGGGGTTGATCGTCGATCCGATCATCGAGGTCACCAGAAGCCCGGTGCCCATGTCGCGGATCAGGTCGGCGCGGCTGACCGTGCCTTGGGTGAGTTCGAGGTTCCACGCGCTGGGCGACGGCGGGGCGGACGTGCCGCGCGCCGCGTTGCCGGTTGACACCATCCCCAGCTTGCGCCCGGTGGCAAGGTCCAGTGTCCAGCCGGTCAGCACGCCGTTCTCCACCACCGCGCGGCGGCGGGTGGGCAGTCCTTCGGCGTCGAACGGGCGCGATCCGCCGATACGCGGACGGTGCGGGTCCTCGATCAGCGACAGGCCTTCGGGCAGGACGGGCTGGCCCAGCGCGTCGCGCAGCCAGGACGACCCGCGCGCGATGGCGCTGCCGTTGATCGCTGCCGTCAGGTGCCCGATCAGCGACGACGCGATGCGTTCGTCGAAGAGAACCGGATAGGTCCCGGTCTTCGGCCTGCGGGGGTGCAGCCGTTCGACCGCGCGGTCACCCGCGCGGCGGCCGATTTCGCCCGCGTCGCGCAGGTCGGACTGGAAGGTGCGGCTGTCACCGTCGTAATCGCGCTCCATCCCCGTGCCGGTCCCCGCGATGGCCACGCAGGACACCGACCGGTCGGTGCGCCGGTATCCCCCGGAAAAGCCGTTCGTCGCGGCAAGCCAGATGTCGCTCGCGCCATAGCCGGCGCTCGCCGATTGCACCTGCGTCACGCCTGCGACCGCCAGCGCCGCCGCTTCCGCCGCGCGCGCGTCGTCCAGCAGCGCCTCGGGCGCGGGTTCCGGCGCGGCATCGGCAAGCTCCAGACCGTCGGCGTCGCGGCGCGACGCCAGATCAGCCGGATCGGCCAGATCCGCATAGGGGTCTTCCGGGGCCTCGCGCGCCATGGCCACGGCGCGCTCGGCAAGGATGGCCAGCGTGGCAGGCCGGGTGTCGGACGTCGATACGCAGGCCTGACGACCCCCGATCAGGACGCGCAGGCCCAGATCGATCGACTCGGCCCGTTCGGCCTGTTCCAGCCGGCCCAGCCGCACGTCCACGGCGACCGACGCGCTGCGCACGGCCATGGCATCGGCACTTTCAGCCCCGGCGGCACGCGCGGTCTGCAGAAGCGCCGCGCAGAGATCGTCCAAACGCTCGGTCATGGGAGAAGGTCCTGTCGCCAGTGTCTGATCTGGACCTAGCGGCGCCCCGCCCCTGCCGCAAGGCCCCGGGGCATGCAAAAAGGGCCGCCCCTGCGGGCGGCCCCATGGCGCGGCAGCCGCGCGGTTACTGGATGCGCTGGCCGTTGGCGAGGATATGGCCCTGATCGTTAATCTCGATCTTCGAATTCAGCGTGTCGGGTTCTGATCCCGGCACCGCGAACAGGCCCATCATCATGCGCGCGCCCATGGCCTCTCCCTCGGGCAAAAGGCCCATGGCGACCAGCTTGTCCAGCAGCCCGTTGCCCCCGACAAGGCGCAGGTTCATCACGCCTTCGGGGCGCGGAATGCCGTCAAAGCTCACCAGATCGGTGTTGTCGAAGGTGAAGGCACCGTTGCCCGTCAGTTCCGCACCCACCGCGCGCAGCGTCAGCGCATTCACCGACAGCGCGTCGAGCTCGGCCGGAGGCGCATCGGCGCTCTCCAGCTGCGCGGCCACCGCCGGGTCGAAGATATCGGCCAGAAGCCTGGTCTTCCCGGCGAGATCGATATCCAGCGTCGCGGCGTCGCGGGGCAGTTGCACCGCCGGGTCGAAGATCGACCAGATCATGTCCGACATGGTGAAATCGGCCAGTTTCAACGCCAGCCGGAAATCCTGCGGTTCGTCCGAGGCCAGCGTCGGAAAGGCAAGGCGGAAGCCCAATTCGGCCGCCGTCAGAGCGATGGGCAGCGGAATCTCGGACCCCATCATGTTCATCGCCACGCCGCGCTGCGTCAGGTCGTAATTCAGGCCGTCCCGCGTCAGCCCGACGCTCAGCGATCCGCCTTGCGACGCCGAATCATAGGCGAAGGTCTCGCCGTCCTCGGCGAAGTTCACCTTCGACGACCCCGGCCCGAAGGTCAGCGTCCCGGTGCCGCCGAAGCCCGCCTTGATCATGTCGGACATGTTCTCGGTGTCCAGCTCTCCCGGAATGTCCGACACACCGTCGATCCCCAGCCCGTCCGCCGCGCCCGTCATGGTGAACGCCCCGCTGCCTTCGGGATCGCGGAAGAAGATGTCATAGGCAAGCGCGCCCGTCTCGAACTTCTGGACATAGCGGCGCAGATCGCCCACCTGCATCCGCGTCGTCCCGATCACGTTGCCCAGCGAAAACGTCGCGCGCACATCGTCGGACGAGACCGCGACGCCGTCCGACGACAGGGAATCAAGCGTCAGCCCCACCGACGCGGCGGTGTAGGTATAGGTCATGTCCGCAGGATCGCCCGAGACCGTCATCGTCGGCGCCGATTGCCGGTAGTTCACCAGCACCTCGAACGGCACGCCATCGACACCGTCGGTGCCGGTCACGCGCAGGGGCATCTGGGTCGGCATGTCCACGCTGACCGTGCCATCGCCGTTTTCCGTGAAGCTCAGCGCGCCCATGGTCAGGGTCATCGCGCCATCGTCCTCGGGCAGGTCGATGCTCAGCACGACATCGCTCACCTTCAGGGTGTTGCCCGCCATCGCCTCGGTCCCGGTCACGGTATAGCCGGTGCCGATGAGATAGGCGCGCCAGTCCGACCAGACATCCTGCGCGGTAAGGTCGGCCTGCGCCGCCTGCACCGACAGGACCACCAGCGCGGATGCGGACAGGCCGCGGAACAGGGAATGAAGCATCGGAAAACACCCTTTCATGGGGGAAATTGATCTGGCGGCATGGTCCTGACTCGCACCGCCCGGGTCAAGGGGAATGCGGCCTGCCCTCTGGCCTTTCCCTGCCGCCGCCCTTACCCATGGCGCGGACGGGCAGGACAGGAAAGGACACCGCCATGACGCTGACGGGGCAGACCGTGATGATCACCGGGGCCAGCCGCGGAATCGGCGCCGCTGCCGCGCGTGCCTTCGCTGAGGCGGGCGCGCGCGTCGCACTGGTCGCGCGCAGCGGCGACGCGCTCTCCGATCTGGCCCGCGATCTCGGCGATGTGGCCCTTGCCCTGCCCTGCGACGTCGCCTCATGGCCCGACATGCAGGCCGCCGCCGCCGCCACGCGCGACCGTCTGGGCGGGCCGCACATCCTGATCAACAACGCGGGTGTGATCGAACCCATCGCCCATATCGCGCGCGTCGATCCCGAAGGCTGGGCGCAGGCCATCGACATCAACCTCAAGGGCGTCTTCTTCGGCATCCGCGCCGTGCTTCCCGCCATGCGCAAGGCAGGCGGCGGCACCGTCATCACCGTCAGCTCGGGTGCCGCCTCGAACCCGGTCGAGGCCTGGAGCCATTACTGCGCCTCCAAGGCCGGGGCGGCGATGCTGACGCGCTGCCTCGATCTCGAGGAAAGCGGCCACGGCATCCGCGCCATGGGCCTGTCGCCCGGAACCGTCGCCACCCAGATGCAGCGCGAGATCAAGGCGTCTGGCATCAACGCGGTCAGCCAGCTCAACTGGTCCGACCACATCCCGCCCGACTGGCCCGCGCGCGCGCTGGTGTGGATGTGCGGCCCGGGCGGTGACGCGCATCTGGGGCAGGAAATGTCGCTCCGCGATCCGGCGATCCGGGCGGCGGTGGGGCTGGCATGATCGAGCTTGAGACCCAAGGCGATCTCTGGACCGTCACGCTGGCGCGGCCCGACAAGGCCAATTCGCTGACGCCCGACATGCTGGGCGAACTCGTCCGCGTCATGCGCGCGGCGCAGGACGCCCGGGCGGTCATCCTCACCGGGCAGGGCCGCGTCTTCAGCGCCGGCGCCGATCTGGAGGCTGCGCGCGCGGGCCTCGCCACCTCACCCCTTTGGGAGGAGCTGTCGGGCGCCATCGCCGCCCTGCCGGGTCTGACCATCGCCGCGCTCAACGGCACACTGGCGGGCGGCGCGATGGGCATGGCGCTGGCCTGCGATCTGCGCATCGCGGTGCCGGGGGCCAAGTTCTTCTACCCGGTGATGAAACTGGGCTTCCTGCCGCAGCCGTCGGACCCCGGGCGGCTGACCGCGCTGGTGGGTCCGGCGCGCGCGCGGCTGATGCTCATGGCCGGGCAAAGGTGGACGGCGGATGAGGCCCTGACCTTCGGCCTCATCGACCGGATCACCGAGGCGGACGAGCTTCTGCCCACCGCCCACGCGCTGGCCGCCGACACGCTGGCGGCCGACCCGGCCATCGCGGCCGGGATCAAGCGGATGTGCCGGGGGGCGTGACCGTCACGCCCTCAGGAAGGACGCGGCCATTTCCGCCTTTTCGTGCAGCGTGTCGGGAAACAGCTGCGCATATCTCTGCGTCATGTTGACGGACGAATGGCCCAGAAGCTTCTGCACTTCGTAAATGGTCGCGCCACTGTTGATCAGGACGCTCGCATAGGTGTGACGCAGATCATGCAGGCGCACGCCCGATAGCCCGGCATCGTCAAGCACGCGGTACCACGATGCATAGAAGCTGTCATAGCAGTCCCCGGTCTTCGGGTTGGCCACGATGAAATTGTCGGGCTTTGTCTTCAGACCCAGATGGTTCGCCTTCAGGAAGATCTCGCGGAACGTGTTCATCGCCGCGGCATTAAGATAGATGCGCCGCGACCGCCCGCCTTTTGCCACCGGCACCCGCCAGATGCGCGCCTTGTCGTCCAGATCGGGCCAGCGCGCCTTGCGCAATTCGCCGATGCGGCATCCGGTGAGAAGCAGCACCTTCGTCACGTCGTACATGAAGGGATGCGTATCCCGCCGCGCCGCCGCCAGAAGGCGGTCCACCTCGTCCTTCTCCAGGAACCGCTGGGTGTAATCGCCGGTCTTCAGCTTGTCGATGCGCAGCGCGAAATAGCTTTTGCTGTCGATGAGCGACCATTTCTCGGCCAGACGGATCAGCCGGTTCACGAAGGCGATGTGCTTGTTGATGGTCGAGGGCTTCAGGCCCGTCCGGATATGCTCGGTCAGCCAGTCGTCCAGCCGGTTCGACGTCAGATCGACAAGCCGGACCGTCCCGAGACTGTCCGCAAAATGTTTGCGGAAGGTGTATTCCTCCTGGAAGAGCGTCTTCTTCCGCACCTCGGCATAGGGGACGTACCAGTCGCGGAAGAACTGTCCGAACGTGATCCGGTTCGAAGCCTTCTGGCTGCGGGCAGACTGCCTGTCCTGCGGGATCATGTGCGAACTCCTTCAGCGATTCTTTTTTCTAGCTTATGGTATTTCATTTAAAAAATTAATAAATAAAAACTATACATATCGTGCGGTGAAGTTTATTTCCCCTGATAAAAACGACAATAACCCCATGAAGCTCTACTAAATGTAGGCTCCATAGGGTTGTCAACCAATTTTGGTTAACAGATAAGTCAATTCCGGGGCGGAAATGTCGGAAATCGAAATTCCGCCCCGGAGAATGTTTTCAGCCGATCAGAAGCGGAAGTAGGCGCCTGCCTGAACGGTGGTGTTGCTCACTACGCCTGTGGTTTCCTCCAGACCGGCAACCAGCGACACGCCGCCGCCAAGGTCGTGGGAAACGTTAAAGCCGTAGCCGGTGCCGTCAGTGGGCTGGCCCGGGCTGTCCTCGTCGGTTACGTAGACCATCATGTTGGTCGCCGCGCCGATGTCGAAGCCTGCCGACAAGGTGAACTTGGATGAATCCACACCGGCAGCGATGTAGTTTTCGCCCTGTGCATAGTTCAGCGTCACGTTCATGAAGCCCAGATCGCCGGTGACACCTACGATGGTCAGGTCCCGACCGTCACCACCGCCAACGGGGCGCTCATCGTTATAGGCTGCGGCGACGGTCCAGTCACCGAACCTGTAGAAGCCGCTGATCGCAAGACGTTCGGCACCGTCAGCCTCAATGGTCGCACGATCCGAGTACGACACGTGGACCTGCCAGTTGGCAGCGTCGTAAATGAATTCGACGCCGTTCACACCGGCACCGCCCGAGCTGTAGCCATCCCACAGGGAAAGCCCGTTCATAGTGCCGACCAGATAGTCGTAGTTTGCACCATCAACGCCGATACCAACAGTCGGGCTGTTTGCGTCTTGGTAGAGAGTAAACATGTTGTCGACAGCGCCGAGAATGTTTCCAACACCGAGCGTGAAGCCGTTGGCCGCCACGAAGAAGCGCGCACCGTTCCAAGCGCCAACTCCTGCAGTGCCGTCAGCGCTGGAAGACTGCATACGCATGCGGCCACCGAAGGTCACGCCTCCGTCGGTTTCCGTCGCAATATCGAACTGCAGACGCAGACGCGAGGTGAGCGTCGTCTTGCCTGCCGGAGTTCCGGCGTTTTCGTCGTTGTAGTCCAGGCCAAAGCGGGCGTTACCGCTGATCCGCACATCTGCTGCTGCCATAGAGGCCGATGCGACCAGGGCAGTAGTCAGGAAGAGACCTTTGTCCGCCGGACGAAAGTTATCCTGCCACCCCGGCGGGATCGGCGGCGGGGGTTCTGCCCGCCGGGGGGGAGTTTCCCCGCCCCCTTACCGCCCTCGCCGCTTGCCCGGGACCTTCGAGGAAAACCCCGGCGGCCGCTTCGCCACCCAAGCGGCGAATTTCGCCAGCCTTGGGTGGGCGCGGAGCGCCTCGGGCGTTGAATAGGCGCGGGCAAGCTCGGCCTCGGTCAGAGTGGCGTGGATTTCGCGGTGGCAGATGTGGTGCATGAGCACGACAGGCCCGCCCTTGCCGCCCTTCAGCTTCGGGATCAGGTGGTGCAGGCTTTGCGGCGCGCCCGGCGGGATCGGGCGCAGGCAGAGCGGGCAGAGGGGATCGTCTTGCGGCTGGTCCATCATCGCGGCATTGAGGTGCTTCGCGGGGTCGGGGTTTCAAGGGGGCGCGCATGGCCACGGCATGGGTGATCGGCGGCGGCCCGGCGGGGCTGATGGCGGCGCAGGCGCTGACTGACGCGGGCCATGCGGTGACGGTGGCCGAGGGCAAGCCGTCGATCGGGCGCAAGTTCCTGATGGCGGGCAAGTCGGGACTGAACCTGACGAAGGACGAAGCGGCAGACGCCTTCGCCGCGGCCTATGGCGGGGCGGCGGACAGGCTGGCCGCGATGCTGGCGGAATTCGGCCCCGATGCGGTGAAGGCCTGGGCCGATGGGCTGGGACAACCCGTCTTCACCGGGTCCACCGGCCGGGTCTTTCCGGTGGCGATGAAGGCCTCGCCGCTCTTGCGGGCATGGCTGGCGCAGTTGTCGGGGCAGGGCGTTGTCTTCCGCACGCGCTGGCGCTGGGCGGGCTGGGACGGCGACGCGCTGGTCTTCGACACGCCCGGCGGGACGGAACGCGTCACGCCCGACGCCACTATCCTTGCGCTGGGCGGGGCAAGCTGGGCGCGGCTGGGATCGGACGGGGCCTGGGCGGATATCCTGCGCGCGCGCGGCGTCCCGGTCACGCCTTTCGGCGCCGCCAATGCGGGGATCGTGGTGCCCTGGTCGGCGCATATGGCGCCGCAGTTCGGTGCGCCGCTCAAGGCGATGGCGTTCCGGGCGGGCGACGTCACATCGCGCGGCGAGGCGGTGCTGACCGCCAGCGGGCTGGAGGGGGGCGGCGTCTATCCCCTGTCGCCCGCGATCCGGGAAGGGGCTGCGATGACCGTCGACCTGTGCCCCGATCTGGACGAAACGGCCCTTGCCGCAAGGCTGGCGGGTCAGGGCAAGGACAGCCTGACCACCCATCTGCGCAAGCGGCTGCGCCTGCCGCCCGTTTCGCTGGCGCTCGCGCAGGAGCTTGGCCGCCCCCTGCCGCGCGACCCCGCCGCACTGGCCGCAACGCTCAAGGCGCTGTCCGTCCCGCACCGGGGCCTCGCGCCGATGGACGGCGCGATTTCCACCGCCGGGGGCGTGGCGCTTGGCGCGCTGGATGACGGGCTGATGCTGAAGGCAATCCCCGGCACGTTCTGCGCCGGGGAGATGCTGGATTGGGAGGCACCGACGGGCGGCTACCTCCTGACCGCGTGTTTCGCGACCGGCCTGCAGGCAGGCCGGGCCGCGGCGCGTTGGCTCAGGACTGACCCGCCTTCGTGAAGGCCGGGCGCGCGCGCATGTCCTTCGCGTAGGTCTTGAGCTTTTCATGCTCGACCGCGATGCCCATGCCGAAGGCCCAGTTGAGGCAATGCACGCACAGGATATCGGCGATGGTGAAGTGGTCGCCCATCAGGAAGGGGCCGGTCAGCCCGTCGCCCAGCCGGTTCATCGACCGCTGGACAAGCTCTTTCTCGACCGCGACGGCCTCGGGGCAGCGCTGGTCCTCGGGCAGGATGAAGGTGTGGCGCGCGATCATCCACAAGGGCGCGTCCAGCGTTTCGTTCAGCTGGTGCAGCATCGCGTCAAGCCGCGCGCGGTCGACCGTGCCCGCCTGCGCGCCCAGCTGGCCGTGCTTGTCCGACAGGTAGGACATGATCGCGACCGAATCGGTCAGGACCGCATCGCCGTCCTTCATCACCGGGATCTTGCCCGCGGGATGATAGGCGCGCGCCTCGTCGCTTTGCGGGCCGACATCGACATGCTTGTAGGCCACGCCCATCTCTTCCAGCGCCCAGAGCACCCGGAACCCCCGGCTGCGCACCCTTCCGACGACTTCGTACATATCCTGTCCCCCCTGTGATGGTTGGCGGCAGATTGGCGATTGCGGGGGCGGGGTCAAGGTGGGACGGAAGGGATCATTAACCACTCCGCGGCAGACTGCGCAGGGTCGGACAAGGCCGATCCGGGGACGACTTGAATTGAAATACTTTTCGTATTACAATCGCAGGCAGGCATGATCCGGTTCGAATGGGATGCCGCGAAATCCGAAGAAAACCGCGCAAAGCGCGGCTTCAGCTTCGACGACATCCTGTCCGTCTTCCAGGATCCGGCGCGCGTGACATTCGCGGATGACCGCTTCGATTACGGGGAGTCCCGGTGGATCACCTTCGGCCGGATCGACGGACGTCTGTTCGCGATAGCCTACACGACACGCGGAGAGACGATCCGCATCATTTCTGCCCGCAAGGCCAACGACCGTGAAAGGATGCGGTATGAAACGCAAGGACCCCATCGCTCGTGACACCGGCTCAGCGCCCGGCCTGTCGGAGGCTGCCCGCGCGGCCTATGACGCGACGCCGGATGACGCGATCGACTATGACGACATCCCCGACATGGGTGATGTCGATTGGGGGCAGGCGAGGGCGAAACAGGTGGTGGCCATGCGGCTTGACCCCGACGTGATCACTTTCTTCAAGCAGGGCGACCCCAAGGGATATACCGGGCGCATGGCTGCTGTCCTGTCCGCCTTCGCCCGCAGGCACGCCCGCTAGCGCCGCTGCCCGAGCCGCGACAGGCGCAGAAGCATCCGTTCCACCAGCGCCATCTGCGGCGCGGTCTGCGCGGCGGACCGCAGGGCAAGGTCGGTGTCCACGATCAGCGTCAGCGCCTCTTCCAGACGCGCGGCGCCCCAGGACCGGGCCTGCCGCACCAGCCGGTCGCGGCGTGGGCCGAAGAGCGGCGGGCGCACCCGGCCCGCCCCGGCCTCGGGCCCGCCGGGATCGCCCGCAAGCCGATAAAGCAGGTTGAAATGCCGCCCCGCCGCGATGCAGATGCCGACCGCTGTCTGGCCCTGCGCGCGCAGCCGCGACAGGACGGGGTCGATCCGGTCTTCGCGGCAATCGGCCACCACGTCGATCAGGTCGTCCACCGCAGCCTCGACCGACAGCGGCGCGCAGGCGGCGATGTCGGCGGGCGACAGCGGCGCGGAATCGCCCAGCTTGTAAAGCCCGATCTTGGCGACAAGCTGGGTCAGATCGCCCGGGCCCATCCCCTGCGCAAGCGCCAGAAGCGCCTCGACCGCGTCGCGCGACGGCGGCGGCAGGCCCGCTTCCGCCAGCATCCGCTCGACATCCCCGCGCCCCGGCGGATCGTCATAGATCGCCGCAGCGAATGCCGAGCGATGCCCTTCGAACAGCTTGCGCAGCTTCGATTCCTTGCGCAGTGCGCCTGCTGTCACCACAAGGTTGGCATCGCCCGGCCGCCAGTCGTCCAGCGCGGCCTGCAGCGCGGGAAGCGTCGTCTCGGTGGCGTCCTCGACCACCACGGCGCGGGGGCCGGGGAAGAAGCCGATCGCCTTGACCGCGTCGATCAGCGCCGCCGCGTCGCCGCGCAAGTCGGCCCCCGTCAGCCGGGTCAGGCGCATCTCCTCTTCGGCGGTGGGGCCGGTCAGGGCCTTCACGACCTCGGCCCGGCGCAGCGCCACGCGCATCGGGTCCTGCCCGAAGATGAGCACGCCGGGGCGGTCGGGATCGGGCTTGCGGAAATAGGCGGCGGCGTCGCGCGGGGAAAGCTTCATCGCCTCAGGCCAGGTCGGCCTGCGCGTAAAGCCGCGCGGTGATCTGGCTCGCAAGGATCGTCATCAGCCGTTCGCGCGCGTCGCGTTCGGCGGCCAGCGTCTCGACCGTCGATCCGGCGGTGGAATAGGCGGTGAAGTTCTCGACCTCGCCCTTGGCGATCTCGGTCTCGTCCGCGATGCGGACAAGCGCGTAGGTCGCCTGCCCCACAAGGTTGTAGCGCGTGACCGACCCCGACCGCGTCACCGCGAGCCCTTCGGGTGTGACCGTCAGCGACAGTTTCAGCCCGTATTGAGGATCAGCGCTGCGGCCCAGCTGGCGTTCCAGTTCCTGCACCAGAAGAAAGGCGTCGCGCGTGCCGGGGGCCTGCACCATGACCTGACCGCGCAGCGTCGCCGCCGTTCCGCCCGGGGCATAGACCGGGGTAAAGCCGCAGGCGGCCAGCGCCAGCGGCGCGATCAGGAACGTTCTGCGGTCAAGCGACGACATTGACGATGCGGCCCGGGACGACGATCACCTTCTTGGGCGCGGCCCCTTCCAGCGCCCTGATCACACCGTCCACGTTCAGCGCGGCTTTTTCAACCTCGGATACGGGCAGGTCCTTCGGCACCGTGATCTCGCCCCGCCGCTTGCCGTTGACCTGAATGGGCAGGGTCACCGTGTCGGAGACGAGGAAGCGGTCCTCGGCCTTGGGCCATTGCGCATCAGCCAACAGCCCTTCACCGCCCTGCCGGGCCCAGATGTCTTCGGCCAGATGCGGCGTCATCGGCGCCATGAGCTGGGCGAGCGCCATCACCGCCTGCCGCTGCACCGACTTCGACGCGGTCGATTTCGACAGCGTGTTGGTAAAGGCATACAGCTTCGCAATGGCGGCGTTGAAGCCGAAGCTTTCCACGCCCTGCGTCACGTCGAAGATGCAGCGGTGCAGGGCGCGCAGAAGATCATCGTCACCCGTGCCGGGGCCGTCTTCCATCCCGGCGATGCGGTCGCTGATCGACCAGACGCGCCCCAGATGCCGGTTCGCGGCCTCGGCCCCCGCCGCCGTCCATTCCACGTCGCGTTCGGGCGGGCTGTCGGACAGGACGAACCACCGCGCGGTGTCGGCGCCATACTGGTCGATGATGTTCACCGGATCGACGACGTTCTTCTTGGACTTCGACATCTTGGCGGAAGGGATGACTTCGGCCTCGGTGCCGTCCTTCAGGAAGGCGCGGCCTTCGCGCAGATCGACATCCTCGGGGAAGTGATAGACCGGCCGCCCCGCCGCGTCGCGGGTCTGGTAGATCGCGTGCGTCACCATCCCTTGGGTGAAGAGCGCGTCGAAGGGCTCCTTGCACTTCTCGGGCAGGTGGCCGGTGATCACCATCGCCCGCGCGAAGAAGCGCGAATAGAGCAGGTGCAAGATCGCGTGTTCGATGCCGCCGATATACTGGTCGACGTTCATCCAGTACTCGGCCGCGCCCATGTCGGTGGGCGTATCCGCATCCGGCGCGGTGAAGCGCGCGAAATACCACGACGAATCGACGAAGGTGTCCATCGTGTCGGTTTCGCGCCGCGCGGGTCCGCCGCAAGAGGGGCAGGCGCAGTCGCGCCACGACGGATGCCGGTCGAGCGGATTGCCCGGGATGGAAAAGTCGATGGGCGTGCCGTCTTCGTCATAGGGCAGGCGGACGGGCAGGTTTTCGGCCTTTTCGGGCACCACGCCGCAAGCGTCGCAATGCACCACCGGGATCGGGCAACCCCAATAGCGCTGACGCGACAGACCCCAGTCGCGCAGGCGATACTTGGTGACACCCTGCCCCACGCCTTTGCCTTCGCAAAACGCGATCGCGGCCTCGACCGCCTCGGCGCCCGATTGCAGCGCCTCTCCGGCGAAGCCCTTGACGTAATGCACCTTCTCCGTCTTGGGCGGGACATAGGCCTCGCCCCCTGCCTCGGGGCGGGTGAAGCCGTCTTCGCCCGCCGCGGGCACATAGGTGGACACCACCGGCAGGTCATACTTGCGCGCGAAATCCAGATCGCGCTGGTCATGCGCCGGGCAGCCGAAGATGGCGCCGGTGCCGTAATCCATCAGGATGAAATTCGCCACATAGACGGGCAGTTCCCACGCCGCATCGAACGGGTGGCGCACCCGCAGTCCGGTGTCGAAGCCGCGCTTTTCCGCCTTTTCCAACGCCTCTTCCGTCGTGCCGCCCTTGCGGCAGTCGGCGTTGAAGGCGGCAAGGTCGGGGTTGTCCTTCTCGAGCAGCTTCGCCAGCGGATGATCGGGCGAAATGCCCACGAAGGACGCGCCCATCAGCGTGTCGGGGCGGGTCGTGTAGACCTCGACCCGGTCATGGCCGTCCGGCCCGTCGATGAGCGAGAACGCGAATTGCAGCCCGCGCGACCGGCCGATCCAGTTCTCCTGCATCAGGCGCACCTTGGCGGGCCAGTCCTCCAGCCCTTCCAGCGCGGTCAGCAATTCCTCGGAAAATTCGCTGATCTTGAAGAACCATTGCGTCAGTTCGCGGCGTTCCACATCCGCGCCCGACCGCCAGCCCTTGCCGTCGATCACCTGTTCGTTGGCCAGAACGGTCATGTCGACCGGGTCCCAGTTGACCACCGCGTTCTTGCGATAGACCAGCCCCGCCTTCAGCATGTCGAGGAACAGCCGCTGCTGCTGGCCGTAATATTCGGGGTCGCAGGTCGCGAACATGCGCGACCAGTCAAGCCCGAAGCCCAGCGGCTTCATCTGCGCGACCATGTCGTCGATGTTGCCGTAGGTCCAGTCCTTGGGGTGGCCTCCGCTGGCCATCGCGGCGTTCTCGGCCGGCATGCCGAAGGCGTCGAACCCCATCGGGTGCAGCACGTTGAAGCCTTGGGCGCGCTTGTAGCGGGCGATCACGTCGCCCATCGTGTAGTTGCGCACATGCCCGATATGGATGCGCCCCGACGGATAGGGAAACATCTCGAGCACATAGTATTTCGGCTTCGACGGATCGGGCCGCGCGAGGAAGGTCCGGGCATCTTCCCAGGCCTGCTGCCACTTCGGTTCGATCTGGGCGGGGGTGTAGCGCGCCATGGTCTGTCCCTGAAACTGAAAACGCCGGGTCATAGCCCGGCGCCGTGATTAATGCGGATCGCTGCGGGTTTCTAGAACCGATTGTCCGCGATGCGCAGCTGACGTGCCCGCGCAAGGATTGCGTCCTCGACCGCGCGGGCGGTTCCGGCAGCGACGGGTCCGCTCTGGGTCTGGATCGCCACGCGCAGCGACCGCGCCTCGAGCGCGGGATCGGTGATGTGTACCGTGGCACGATAGGCGCGCCCGCCACCCGGGGGCGTGCCGAAGCCCGTCACGATCACCCCGGTGAAGGGATCGACCGACTGGATCGGCAGGAAGTTGAGCACGTCGAGCGATGCGGTCCACAGGTAGCGGTTCACCTGAACCGACTGGTCACCACGGCCCGGGCGCAGGAGGTCCCAGAACGAAGAACCCTCATCGGTCGCGCCCAAGCCACCCGGAGTATTGGCCCCCGGCTCCCGGGCGACCGAGGTTTCTTCGGCCTCGTTGCCGACAGTGACCCTTCCGAAGGGGCTGCGGCCGCCGCAGGCCGCCAGCACCAAGCACAACGCGAGCGTCAGCGTCACCTTGCCCAGCGTTCCGATGCCCATGGATGCCTTCCCGTCGATACCTTGAAATGTGTCCTACCTAAGGCAGCGCGGTGGGGCAAGTGGATAGTGCCCGCGCGCGACGCGCTGCACGCAGGGGCGCGCGCGTCAGGCCCACCGCAGGCGGCCCGCCGGCAGTGACTGTGGCAAAGCTGCACCAATTTCCGTGCCTTTCCGGATTGTGGGACGCCGAAGCCTTGCCAACTGCCCCCCGAACGTATGAAACCGCTTTCATACCCAGTCGGGATCATTCGGTCTGGGCATGTGAATCGAAAACCGAGGGAAAAACTATGAAAAAAGTTCTCTTCCTGACTACTGCCCTGGTCGCATCGGCCTCTATGGCAGCAGCAGATGTTCGTCTGAGCGGTTACGGCCGTTTTGGTCTGGACTACAACGACGCAAACTCGAACACTGCAACCGGCAGCACCACGCTGACCTCGCGTCTGCGTCTCCAGTTCGACATGTCGACCGAAACCGACGGCGGCGTGACCTTCGGCGCACGCTTCCGCATGCAAGCTGAAAGCCGCGACAACGCAGCAGGCGTTGGCGGCATAAACGGCGCGCGCTTCTTCGTTCGCGCAAACGGCTTCACGCTGGGTGTGGGCAACATCGTCGGCGCCTTCGAAGGTGCTACGGGCCTGTATAACGTGGCCAACACGCCGACCGCCGACATCGGCATCGACGGTGCTGGCTTCGCGTCGGTCACCGCCAATATGGGCGGCAATGCGTTTAACTGGGATGCCTATTCGTCGTCAGGCGCAGGTGTGAACGGCGTCGAAGTGATCTACTCGGGCAGCAACTGGGGCGTCCACGTGTCGTACTCCGATGCATCGACCAACACATTGGGCGGTGAAGGTGAAACGAACGCCGCAATCAGCGGTTTCTACACCTTCGGCGACTGGACCGTTTCGGCAGCATACAACGACGAAGAGCGTCCCGGCACCTTCGGCCGCGACCTGACGATGATCAGCGTCATCGGCGATCTGGGCTTCATGGATCTGACCGTCAGCTACGCTTCGGGTGAAAACTACGAGGGTCTGGGCCTGGACGTCAGCAAAGTGGGCATCTACGCCGGCTTCGACATCGGCGCGGCGACCAACGTGATCGTCTATGTCACCAGCGAAGACAACCCCTACGATCTCGGACACGACGGCACCGGCTACGGCTTCAACGTCGCCCACGATCTGGGCGGTGGCGTGACGCTGACCGCAGGTGCACGCGAAGCTTCGGGCAACGGCGCGAACACCACGACCGTTCAGGCCGGCGCTTACTTCCGCTTCTGATCCGAAGCGGCGCAAGCCAGACATCGGGGGGGCGGGTCTTCGGACCCGCCCTTTCCTTTTACCCGGTCCTCATGGCATGACACCGGCACAGAAGGGGGACAGGACATGTCGCTTGAAGAGATCCGGTCGCGCATCGCGGGGGCCTGTGCCGCCGCGGGACGGGACGAAGCCGCGGTCACGCTGATCGCCGTGTCGAAGATGCAGCCCGAAGACCGCGTGCGCGCCGTGCTTGACGCCGGGCACCGCATTTTCGGCGAGAACCGCGTGCAGGAAGCCGCCACCCGCTGGACCCCGCTGCGCGAAGACTATGCCGGGGTCGAGCTGCACATCATCGGCCCCTTGCAGACCAACAAGGCACGGCAGGCAATGGAACTGGCACAGGCGATCCATTCGCTCGACCGGCCGAAGCTCGCGACCGCGCTGGCGCGGCTGGCGCAGGAGATCGGTGCCTGCCCCGACCTGTTCATTCAGGTCAACACCGGCGAAGAGCCGCAGAAGGCCGGCATCCTGCCCGCCGAGTCTGATGCCTTCGTGGCCGAGGCGCGCGCGCTCGATCTTCCCGTGCGGGGGCTGATGTGCATCCCGCCGGTGGACGAGGAACCGGCGCTGCACTTCGCGCTTCTCGCCAAGATCGCCGAGCGCAACGGGCTTGCAGGCCTGTCGATGGGGATGAGCGGGGATTTCGAAACCGCCATCCGGCTGGGCGCGACCCATGTGCGCGTGGGATCGGCCATTTTCGGCGAGAGAGACTGAGACGACAGGCGCTTGCGCATCCTTGACACCCGGGCGGTATTCGCCGCCATTGGACCTGCATTCATGAAAAGGACGATTTGATGCGCATTCTCGCCGCCGCTTTCATTGCCATCCTCGGCGCCGGTCCGGCCTTGGCAGAGTTCCGGATTGCCTTCGACTGGGGCGATATCCCCTCGTGCACATCCGGCAACCCGAACCGCGTGGGCAGCCCCGCCTTCGTCCTGTCGGGGGTGCCTGCCGGGACGACCGAGATCGAGTTCAAGCTGAAAGACCTCAACGTGCCCGGCTACAACCACGGCGGCGGCAAGGTGAAGGTCACGGGTGATGGCAAGATGCCCTTCGGCGTCTTCAAGTACAGCAGTCCTTGCCCGCCGGGCGGGACACATACCTATGAATGGACCGCCACGGCAAAGGCGGGCAAGACCAAGCTCGCCACCGCGAAAGCCCAGCGGGCCTATCCCGAGTGATCCGGGTCTGATTGTTAACAAACCCTGAATCGGCCTCTGCAAGTCCTTGATTTTTCGCGATTCGGCAGGCGTCCCATCATGGGACGCCGTGCCGTCACGCCACGATCAGCCGCGTTTCATACCGTATGCGCGGCGCGATCCAGTGCAGGTGATCCCGCCGCAGCCCGATGCATCCTTCCGTCGGGAACCCCGGCCGCCGCCACTGGTGGATGAAGATCGCCGACCCGCGCCCCTTGACCGGGTAGGGCCAGTTCCAGTCGGTCAGGATCACCAGATCATAAAGCGGATCGGCGCGGCGCAGCCGTTCATGGCTGTGCGGATAGGGCGCGCGGACCATCAGGTTGTAATCCTCGTGCCGCGGATCGTCTGACCACAGGTCGCCGGGCCGGATCGGCAGCGCCCAGTCCGCGGGCCGCGCCATCCGGTCGGGCCGGTAGAGCATGCCGACCAGCCGGTGCACGCCCCGCGGCGTCGCGCCGTCACCTTCGCGCTTCTTCCGGCGGATACCCCCGCGCCCGATGGTGCAGGGAAACGTCTGCCCCAGAAACCGCAGGCCGGTCGGCGTCAGCACCATGTCGAGCGGTGTCACAGCAGATGCCCCGACTTGCGCGCCTTGGTGGCGAGGTAATGCGCGTTGTGCCGCGTCTGCCCCACCTTGAGCGGGACGCGTTCAGCGACGCGGATGCCGGTCCGCTCCATGATCTCGACCTTGGCGGGGTTGTTCGTCAGCAGCCGCACCGCCGAAAAGCCCAGCGACCGCAGGATGTCGGCGCCTAGGCGGAAATCCCTCTCGTCATCCTCGAAGCCCAGCCGGTGGTTCGCCTCGACCGTGTCGAAGCCCTGATCCTGCAGCGAATAGGCGCGCATCTTGTTGGCAAGCCCGATGCCCCGCCCCTCCTGGTTCAGGTAGAGCAGCACGCCCGCGCCTTCCGCCCCCATTTGCGCCAGCGCCGCGCGCAGCTGCGGGCCGCAGTCGCATTTCAGGCTGCCCAGCACGTCGCCGGTGAAGCAAGCCGAATGCAGCCGCGCCAGCACCGGCGTGTCGCGGTCGGGGCGGCCGATCTCGATCGCGTAATGTTCCTCACCGCCGTCTTCGGGGCGGAAGATGTGGAGCCGCCCGGCCTCGGCCGCCTCCATCGGCAGGCGGGCATGGACCACGGGGGCAAGCGCGCTGCGTTCGGCGATGTGCGGCGCGGCCGCCGCCGCCGCGATCCGCGTGAGCCCGCCCGTTTGCGCCAGCGCCGCCTCATCGGCGCGGGCCACGACGACCGCGGGCAGAAGCCGCGCGGATTTCGCCAGCGCGATCCCCAGCCGGTGCAGGCCCGCATCGCCGTCGCGGCAGCTGGTCATCGGCCCCTTCATCGGATGGGCGAGATCATCCACCGGATCGGCCACCGCTGCGATCCAGTTCAGTCCCGCGTCGCGCGGCAGGCGCAGCCGCGCCAGATCGCCGTCATAGGCGCGCGCCTTCAGCGTCTCCGCCCGCCGCGCGGTGATCGCCAGCACGAGGTCGGGATCGGCCGCCCGCAGCGCCGCAAGCCGCGCGTTGTCGAGCGTTTCCGCAGCCGCCACCAGTGCCGCACCGCCGTCACCTGTCAGCACGACGGGCAGCCCCATGCGCAGATCGGCGCGCGCGCGCGCCAGAAGTTCCGGGATCTGCGGGATCAGCGACATGGAAGGGTTGGGTCCGGTCTGCGCGGAGATACCGGGCCTACATATGAAACATTTGCGTCAGGGGGAACACGTCAGCGTGAAAGACATGCAGCATTTCTTGCCGAAGGCGCTTCGCCCTCTCATTTGCGTGAGAGACAACGGAGGGACCTGACCCATGGCCCAACTGAAGAAGATCCTGCTGGTCGACGATGACGAGGACCTGCGCGAGGCGCTGAGCGAACAGCTTGTCAGGACCGAAGATTTCGACGTCTTCGAAGCGGGCACCGGCGCGCAGGCCATGTCCCGCGCGAAAGAGGCGCTCTATGACCTTGTCATCCTCGATGTCGGCCTGCCCGATACGGACGGGCGGGAACTCTGCCGCGTTATGCGCAAGCAGGGCGTCAAGGCACCGATCCTCATGCTGACCGGGCACACCAGCGATGCGGACACCATCCTCGGGCTGGACGCCGGGGCGAACGATTACGTGACCAAGCCCTTCAAGTTCCCGGTCCTTCTGGCCCGCATCCGCGCCCAGCTGCGCCAGCACGAACAATCCGAAGACGCGATCTTCCAGCTTGGGCCCTATACGTTCAAACCCTCGATGAAGATGCTGATCACCGAGGACGACAAGAAGATCCGCCTGACCGAGAAAGAGACGAACATCCTCAAGTTCCTCTACCGATCGACCGACGGCGTGGTGCCGCGCGACGTGCTGCTGCACGAGGTCTGGGGCTACAACGCGGGGGTCACGACGCACACGTTGGAAACCCACATTTACCGTTTGCGCCAGAAAATCGAACCAGATCCGTCGAATGCGCGCCTTCTTGTGACCGAATCGGGCGGGTATCGTCTCGTCGCATGACTGTTCCCGCCGCAGGCCCGGGTCATGGCCTGCAACCTCCCTGTTGGACTGGCCCGGGTTCAAACCCGGGCCTTTTTTCATCTGCAACCTGTGTTTGACCCAGATCAAAGAAGCACGCTTGGGTCATGTTCAATCATGAAGCTGTCCCGTGCATGTCCGGGCACTGACATGCAAACCTCCCTGTTGGACTGGCCGGACCACAAGGTCCGGCCTTTTTTCCACCTGACGCAACGGCGCGGCTTTTCACACCGGGCGGGCCGCGCCAGACTTTGCCCCGACCGAGGGAGGACCACAGAATGAAACGCGCGATCTACAGGGAATTCGGCAATCCGGTGAAGGTGCTCGAGGTGGTCGAGGAAGACAGCCCCGCCCTGTCCGAGGGACAGGCGCGCATCGCGGTCCTGCGTTCGCCCATCAACCCGTCGGATTACATCCAGATCGCCGGCGAATACGGCGTGCGCCCGCCCCTGCCCGCGACCGCCGGCAACGAAGGCCTGGGCCGCGTGACCGAGGTGAACGGCCAAGGCATCGCGGTGGGCCAGCTTGTGCTGCTGCCCCCCGGCGCGGGCTGCTGGGTGAGCGAGACGACAGCCGACATCCGCCAGCTTGTGCCGCTGCCCGAAGGCGATCTTGACCAGTTGTCGATGCTGATGGTGAACCCGGCGACCGCGCATCTGCTGCTGACCGAATATGTCGACCTGAAGGAAGGCGACTGGATCATCCAGTCGGCGGCGAATTCGGGTGTCGGCCATTACGTGGTGCAACTGGCCAAGGCGCGCGGCATCAACGTGGCCTGCGTCGTGCGCCGCGACAGCGCCGCGCCCGAATTGCTGGCGGCGGGCGCGACCGAGGTTTTCGTCGATGGCCCCGACCTTGCCCGCGAGGTGCGCAAGCGGACCGGCGCGAAGATGAAGCTCGCCCTCGATGCGGTGGCGGGGGAAACCTTCGGGCGGCTGGCCGAGACGCTGGAAGACGGCGGCACGCTGGTCAATTACGGCGCCATGTCGATGCAGAACGCGCAGATCGCGGCCGGTCCGCTGATCTTCCGCGACATCCGGGTGCGCGGCTTCTGGCTGGTGCACTGGTTCGGCCGCGCATCGCGGGCCGAGCGTATGGGCGTCTATGCCGACCTGACCCGCGCTGTGGCCACCGGCGCGCTGCATGTGCCCATCGACCGCCACTTCGCGCTGGAGGACGTGCGCGAGGCAGTCGCCTACACGATGAAGGGCGGGCGCGCGGGCAAGGTGCTGATCGCGCCCCACGGCGTCGGATCGGGCATGGCATCCCGGCGGCGGCGGCGCTAGGGTCGCCCCGCCTGATGACGGAGCCTGCCCATGCCTTTCACGCTTGCCACCTGGAACATCAACTCGGTCCGCCTGCGCGAGGGGCTCGTTGCCCGCCTTCTGGCGGAAGAGGCGCCCGACATCCTGTGCCTGCAGGAATGCAAGTCGCCGGTCGACAAGATCCCGGTCGAGGCGTTCCGCGCGCTTGGTTACACGCACATGATCGCGCGGGGGCAGAAGGGCTATAACGGCGTCGCGATCCTGTCGAAGCTGCCGATGACGGACGCGGGAGACCGCGACTTTGCCGATCTGGGCCATGCGCGGCACGTGGCGGGGCGGCTCGAGAACGGGGTGACGATCCACAACTTCTACGTCCCGGCAGGCGGCGACATTCCCGACCGCGAGGCGAACGTAAAGTTCGGCCAGAAGCTCGACTATCTCGGCGGGATGCGCGACTGGTTCCACGGGGACCGGCCGGAAAAGGCGATCCTTGTCGGCGATCTCAACATCGCCCCGCGCGAGGATGACGTCTGGTCGCACAAGCAGTTGCTCAAGGTCGTCAGCCACACGCCCGAGGAAGTCGAAGCCTTGGGCGCCACGCAGGATGCGGGCGGCTGGGTCGACGTCACGCGGGCAAACATTCCCCAAGGCCAGCTTTATTCGTGGTGGTCCTACCGTGCGCCCGACTGGGACGCCGCCGACAAGGGCCGACGCCTCGACCACATCTGGGCCACCGGGGACATCGCGAATGCAGGCCATTCCAGCCGCATCCTACGCGCCGCACGCGGCTGGGACCAGCCAAGCGACCACGCGCCGGTCTTCGCCAGTTTTGACCTTTGAAACCGTGCCCCGCGCCCTCATATAAGGGCGCGACGGATCGAATCGCCGAAAGGACGCCGAAGATGATCGAGCTGGGTTTGAACAAGACGGCCCCCGCAGCGGGCGATCTCATCAAGGACAGCACCGAGGCGACGTTCATGGTGGATGTCATCGACGCCTCGTCCGAGGTGCCGGTGATCGTCGATTTCTGGGCGCCGTGGTGCGGGCCGTGCAAGACGTTGGGCCCGATGCTCGAGGCTGCGGTCACCGGCGCGAAGGGCGCGGTGAAGATGGTCAAGGTCAACGTGGACGAGGCGCAGCGCCTTGCGGGACAGTTGCGCATCCAGTCGATCCCGACTGTCTATGCCTTCTGGAAGGGTCAGCCCGTCGACGGGTTTCAGGGCGCGGTCCCGGGGTCGGAGATCAAGGCCTTCATCGACCGGCTGATCAAGACCGCCGGGGGCGAGGCCCCGGGCGACGCGCTGGCCGAAGCGGTTGCCGCCGCCGAAGAAATGCTGGCCGAAGGTGCCGCCGAGGATGCCGCGCAGACCTTCGCCGCGATTCTCGAGGAAGATCCGGTGTATGCGGATGCCTATGGCGGGCTTGTCCGCGCCTATGTCGCTCTGGGCGATACCGATCAGGCCGAGGCGATCCTGAACGGCGCGCCCGCCGAGATCGCGACCAGCGCGCCGCTGGAAGCCGCGCGTGCGCAGATCGACCTGGCGCGACAGGCGGCCAATGCCGGGCCGCTGGCCGATCTGATGGCGGCGGTCGAGGCCGACCCGGCCGACGCGCAGGCGCGTTTCGATCTGGCGACGGCGCTGATGGCATCAGGTCAGACCGCCGAGGCGGTGGATCACCTGCTGGAGCTGTTCCGCCGCGACCGCGACTGGAACGACGGCGCCGCCAAGACGCAGCTGTTCACGATTTTCGACGCGCTCAAGGCCAATGATCCGATCGTTCTGCATGGGCGGCGCAAGCTCAGCTCGATGATATTTGCCTGACGGCTGCGGCAGGCTAGTTCCAATTCATGGTCAAAGCCGTCGATCTTCCCGAAACACTTCCCGTGTTTCCCCTCCCCGGGGCGCTTCTGCTGCCCCGGTCGCGTCTTCCGCTCCACATTTTTGAACCGCGCTATCTCCAGATGTTCGAGGATGCGCTCAAGACTTCCGGGCGGCTCATCGGCATGATCCAGCCCAACCCAGGCCGCGGTGGCGAAAAGGCACTCTACGCCATCGGCTGTGCGGGCCGCGTCACCCAGTTCTCGGAAACCGAGGACGGGCGATATCTGGTCACCCTCACGGGCATATCGCGCTACCGCGTGATCGAGGAAGTGTCGGGGTTCACGCCCTACCGCCGCTGCAAGGTGCGCTGGGACGGGTTCGAGCGTGACATGGGCCCGACCGAACAGGACGCGGGCTTCGACCGGCCGCGGCTGATGAAGTTGCTGGAGCGCTATTTCTCTGCGCGGGGTCTGTCGACCGACTGGGAAACCCTGCGCGAGGCCGAGGACGAATTGCTGATCAATTCGCTGTCCATGCTTCTCGACCTCGAACCCGAGGACAAGCAGGCGCTTCTGGAAGCGCCGTCGCTGGCCACGCGGCGCGAGACGCTGATCACGCTGATCGAATTCGCGCTGCGCGGCGGGTCGAGCGAAGAGATGATCCAGTGACGAACGCCCCCGCCCCGGTCTTCGACCGCCGCATGCTCGAGGCGCTGATCTGCCCGAGCACGCATGCCACGTTGGAATATGACGCGGACCGGCAGGAGCTGATCTCGCGCCCTGCGGGGCTTGCCTTTCCGATCCGCGACGGCATCCCGGTGATGCTGATCGACGAGGCGCGCAGGCTCGACTGACGTCGCAGGGGGCTCTGCCCCCGCCGCGCTGGCGCGCGGCCCCCCGGGATATTTGTGAACCCGAAGAAGATCAGGGTCGTTCGTAGGCGACCATGGTCAGGAGTTCGTATTCCGCGACCTGATCGCCGTCCTGGTTGGTGAGAGTGACGTTCCACGCGATCTCGCCATAGGTGTCGGTGCGGCCGGTCTTGCGTTTCGCGGTAAGCCGCACCGCGATGCTGTCGCCGGGGCTGACAGGTTTCTGGAAGGACAGCGCGTTGAGGCCCGTGTTCGCCAGCACCGGGCCGGGATCGGGCTGGACGAACAGGCCCGCCGCGAAGGACAGAAGCAGGTAGCCATGCGCGACGCGGCCCGGGAAGAAGGGGTTCGCCTTTGCGGCGTCTTCGTCCATGTGGGCATAGAAGGTGTCACCGGTGAAATGGGCGAAATGTTCGATATCGTCCAGCGTCACGGTGCGGGGTTCGGTGTGGATCGTCTCGCCTATCGCGATCTCGTGCCAGGTGCGCTGGAAGGGATGGTCGGGGCCTTTGACCTCGGCCGCGCCCGGCACCCATTGGCCGGTGATGGCCGCGATGACGTCCGGGCTGCCCTGCACCGCGGTGCGCTGCATGTAGTGGAGCACGCCGCGGATGCCGCCCAGTTCCTCGCCGCCCCCGGCGCGGCCCGGGCCGCCATGCACCATGTGCGGCAGGGGCGCGCCATGGCCGGTGGATTCCTTCGCGCTGGAGGCGCCGGTGATATAGAGCCGCCCGTGCCAGGCGGCGGAATTCAGCGTCACCGCGCGCGCGACGGCGGGATCATCGGTGACGAGCGACGCGACGAGCGACCCGCCGCCGCGATTGGCGAGCTGGCTTGCATGGGCTAGGTCGCGGTAAGGCATCAGGGTCGAAACCGGGCCGAAGGCCTCGAGTTCGTGCACGGCCCGCGCCGCATCAGGGTCATCGCAGCGCAGGAGCGTCGGTTTGAGGAAGGCGCCTTCGGGGCCCGCGCCCACGAGGTCGAGCACCTCGGGATCGCCCGTCAGCGTGACGGTTTCGCCCGCCAGCGCGCGCAGCTTGGAGAGCACGTCGGCCTTCTGGTCGGGCGAGGCGAGCGCGCCCATGCGCACGCCTTCGGCCGCAGGGTCGCCCACCACGGTCTGGCCCAGCCGCGCGATCAGCGCCTGTGCGACGTCGTCCATCGCGCCGTGCGGCACGATGATGCGGCGGATCGCGGTGCATTTCTGGCCCGCCTTCACGGTGATTTCGCGCGCGGCTTCCTTGATGAACTGGTCAAAGGCGGCGCTGCCGGGCGCGACATCGGGGCCAAGGATCGTGGCGTTCAGGCTGTCCTGTTCGGAATGGAAGCGGACCGAGTGGCGCATGAGATTGAGGTTGGAGCGCAGCTTGAGCGCCGTGTCCGCGGACCCGGTGAAGGCCACAGCGTCCTGCGCGCCGAGACGGTCGAGCATGTCGCCCACGCCGCCGATCACCAGCTGCACGGCACCGTCGGGGAGCAGGCCGCTGTCGATGATCATGCGGAAGCAGGCCTCGGTCAGGTAGCAGGTCTGCGTCGCGGGTTTCACGATGGCGGGAACCCCGGCCAGCAGCGTGGGGGCGAGTTTTTCCAGCATCCCCCAGACGGGGAAGTTGAAGGCGTTGATGTGGACCGCGACGCCCTGCAGCGGCACCGCGATGTGTTGGCCGATAAAGCTGCCGCCGCGCGACAGGGCCTCGACGCCGCCATCGACATAGACATGGCCATCGGGCATTTCGCGACGGCCCTTCGCGGCGATCACCATCATCGTGCCGATGCCGCCTTCGATGTCGATGGCACCGTCCGCACGGGTGGCCCCGGTGAGGGGGTTGAGGGCATAAAGCTCTTCCTTGCGGCCCGCGATATAGGTGGCGAGCGCCTTGAGAATTTTCGCGCGGTCATGGAACGTCATCGCGCGCAGCGCCGGGCCGCCTGTGCCCCGCGCCCAGTCGAGCATGCCTTGCACGTCGAGCGGTGCGCCGCCTGCCTCGGCGATCCGTGTCGCGGTCACCGGCCCGATCACCGGGCGCGCGCCCGCCCCGGGTTCGATCCATTGCGCCATGGCATAGCTGGCCGGTCTCAGCATCGTCGGTCCCTCCCCTGATCGTGTCGGCACAATGCCCGGTCGGATGGGGGAAATCAACACTCTTGACCGCATGGTCGGTTTTATGCAGGGTGACCGCGTCGCCACGGGGAGGGGGACAGAATGACACCCGAAGACCGCGCCCGCAAAAGCGCCCAGGCCATGTGGGCCAATGACCGCGCCAGCAAGTGGCTGGGCATGACGCTTGACGCCGTGGGGCCGGGGACGGCGACCATGTCCTTCACGGTCGAGGATCACCACCTGAACGGGCACGACATTTGCCACGGCGGATACATCTTCACGCTGGCCGACAGCGCGTTCGCCTTCGCGTGCAACAGCTACAACCAGCTTGCCGTGGCGCAGGAAAACCAGATCACGTTCCTGTCTCCGGGGCGGAAGGGCGAACGCCTGACGGCGGTCGCGGCCGAGGCGGCGAAAACGGGACGCTCGGGCGTCTACGACATCATTGTGACAGGCGGGGACGGGCGCAAGGTGGCGCTCTTCCGGGGCCTGTCACGCATCATCAAGGGCCAGCATTTCGAGGAAGAGACATGACACACGCCTATCTCTGCGACGGGCTTCGCACCCCCATCGGCCGCTATGGCGGCGCGCTGTCGGGCGTGCGCCCGGACGACCTGCTGGCGCATGTGATCGCGGAAGTGATGCGCGCCCATCCCAACATGCCCGTGGACGAGGTTCTGGCGGGCTGCGCCAACCAGGCGGGCGAAGACAACCGCAACGTGGCGCGCATGGCGGTGCTGCTGGCGGGCCTGCCCGATACGGTGCCGGGTGGCACGATCAACCGGCTGTGCGGATCGGGGCTTGATGCCGTGGGGTCCGCCGCGCGGGCCGTGCGCACGGGCGAGGCGGATGTCGTCATCGCCTGTGGCGTCGAATCGATGTCGCGCGCGCCACTGGTCATGCCGAAGGCCGACGCGGCCTTTTCGCGGAAGGCGGAAATCTACGACACCACCATCGGCTGGCGCTTCGTGAACCGGGCGATGCACAAGGCCTATGGCACCGATTCGATGCCCGAGACGGCCGAGAATGTCGCCGCCGATTATTCGATCAGCCGCGCCGATCAGGACGCCTTCGCGCTGCGGTCGCAGACCCGCGCGCTTGCGGCTATCGCGTCGGGGCGCATGGCGCGCGAAATCGCGCCGGTGAGCATCCCCCAGCGCAAGGGTGATCCGGTCATCGTCGATACCGATGAACACCCCCGCGCGACAACCATCGAACAGCTGGTGAAACTGCCCACCCCGTTCCGCGACGGCGGCAGCGTGACCGCCGGAAACGCGTCGGGCGTGAACGATGGTGCTGCGGCGGTCATCGTCGCCAGCGAGGCGGCGGTGAAGAAATACGGCCTTACCCCCCGCGCGCGGATCACCGGCATGACGACCGTGGGCGTGCCGCCGCGCATCATGGGGATTGGCCCTGCGCCCGCGACCGAAAAGCTGCTGGCGCAGCACGGGCTGGGGATCGGAGACATCGACCTGATCGAATTGAACGAGGCCTTCGCGGCGCAAGGGCTGGCCGTGATGCGCCAGTTGGGCCTGCCCGATGATGCGGACCACGTGAACCCGCATGGCGGGGCCATCGCGCTGGGCCATCCGTTGGGCATGTCGGGCACGCGCCTTGCGCTGACCGCATCCCTGACCATGACCGACAACGACATGGCCCGCGCCGTCTGCACCATGTGCATCGGCGTCGGACAGGGCATCGCGCTTCTGCTGGAGAAAGCCTGATGAAAGACCTCACCCCCCCGAAGGACAGCCTGAACCCGATCGAGATCGCCAGCCGGGACGAAATCGCGGCGCTTCAGCTTGAGCGGATGAAATGGTCGCTCCGCCACGCCTATGAGAACGTTGCACATTACAAGGCCGCGTTCGACGCGAAGGGCGTGCACCCGGACGATCTGAAGACGCTGGCGGACCTTGCGAAGTTTCCCTTCACGACGAAGCTGGACCTGCGGGCCAATTATCCCTTCGGGATGTTCGCCGTGCCGCGCGAACAGGTGGCACGAATTCACGCGTCGTCGGGAACCACGGGCCAGCCGACGGTGGTGGGCTATACTGAACGTGACCTGAAGGTCTGGGGCGAAGTGGTCGCGCGGTCCCTGCGCGCCTCGGGTCTGAAACCCGGCGACCTGCTGCACAACGCCTATGGCTATGGCCTGTTCACCGGGGGTCTGGGCATTCACCTTGGCGCCGATGCGCTGGGGCTGACGACCGTTCCGATCTCGGGCGGGATGACCCAGCGGCAGGTTCGCCTGATCGAGGATTTCCGCCCCAAGGGCATCACCGTCACGCCGTCCTACGCGTTGTCGATCCTTGATGAATACGCAGCACAGGGCCTCGACCCGCGCCAGTCGCCGCTTCAGGTCGGCATCTTCGGCGCCGAACCCTGGACCAACGCCATGCGGCGCGAAATTGAAGACGCCTTCGACATGCACGCCGTCGACATCTACGGCCTGAGCGAAGTCATGGGCCCCGGCGTCGCCAACGAATGCGTGGAAACGAAGGACGGCCTGCACATCTGGGAAGACCACTTTTACCCCGAGATCATCGACCCCGTCACGGGTGAGGTCCTGCCTGACGGAGAGATGGGGGAACTCGTCTTCACCTCGCTGTCGAAAGAGGCCTTCCCGATCATCCGCTACCGCACGCGCGACCTGACGCGCCTGTTGCCGGGCACCGCGCGCAGCATGCGGCGGATGGAAAAGATCACCGGCCGCAGCGACGACATGATCATCTTGCGGGGCGTCAACGTCTTCCCGACCCAGATCGAGGAACAGCTGATGGAGGTGAAGGCGCTGGCGCCCCACTTCCAGATCGAACTCAGCCGCCCCGACCGCATGGACCAGATGCGCATCCTGACCGAAGCGGCGCAAGGGTCGGAAGCGGTCGAAGCGCGGGCGGTGGCGGCCAAGGACCTCGCCCACCGGATCAAGTCGATCATCGGGATTTCCGTGAAGGTCGATGTGGCCGACCCGGGCGGCGTGGAACGCAGCCAGGGCAAGGCGGTGCGCATCCTCGACAAGCGCCCGAAAGACTGATGCCGCGCGGGATCGCACGCGATCACGACGAAAAGCGCGGCGGCCTGCGCAAGGGGGCTGCCGCCTATTTCGCACGCCATGGCTATGACCGTGCCTCGATGACGGGCGCGGCGCGGGAATGCGGCGTGTCGAAGGCGCTGATCTACCACTATTACGACAGCAAGGAGGCGCTGCTCTTCGACATCCTCGACACCCACCTGTCGGAACTGGTGGCGGTGGTGGACGAGGCGAAGGGCAACGGCCTGCCGGGCCTGATCCGCGCGATCCTGTCGGCCTATGAAGATGCTGATGCCGAACACAAGCTGCAGCTTGACGCGCTCGCGACGCTTCCGCCCGAGATGCAGGCGCCGCTTGTCGCCCATCAGCGGCGGTTGGTCACGATCATGGCCGACGCCGTGGCAGCCGACCGCCCCGACCTGTCGCCCGACCGCCTGCGGGCGGTCACGATGACGGTCTTCGGGATCCTCAACTGGTTCTACATGTGGCACCGCCCGGGGCGCGGCCTGTCCCGCGCGGCCTATGCCGATCTGGCGGCGGATTTCGTGCAGGCGGGGCTGAAGGGGGTTTGAGGGGAGCAGATCGCTTGGACAAGGCGGGATACACGATCGACTGGGCGCAGCCCGCTGACGCGGATCGACTGGTGCCCTTGCTTGTGGAACTTTATCGGCACGATGTGCCGGAAGCCCCCCTTCCGAACCGGGACACCGTCTTGCGGCATATCGGTCGCCTCTTGGCGCCAGACACACCGCACCGGCTGGCCATCGCCCGGTCGGGCAGCGACAGCGCGGTCGGGCTTGCAGCCGTCGCGCTGTTCCAGTCGGTCAGCGACCCGCGTCCCGAACGTTGGGTCCAGATGGAGCTGAAGGAATTGTTTGTTCTTCCCGACCACCGCGGCGGCGGACTGGGGACGGCGCTTATGAACTGGATTGCAGCCCGCGCAGCCGAAGCGGGCGCCTGCCGCATCGATTGGCACGTTCGGCGTGAAAACGCGCGTGGGATTGCCTTCTACCAGCGCCAAGGCGCGCAGATCGTCGAAGGCCGGATGAGCATGCGCAAACCGGTCGGCTGACACTGAACATCGCGAATGCTGCACTGCGGCAATACGCGCGCGGCAGGTTTGCGGGCGCAGGCCTAGACTGGCGTCATGCTGGCGCTCGTCACCCTTCTTCTGCCGCTCGGTCTTCAGATCTGGGTCGTCTATCGCGGCTGGCCGGTTCTTCTGGCCGCGCCAGTGATGGCGCTGCTGGCGGCCGCCTTCGCCTTCGACCCTCTGGCAGCCACGCTGACGCAGCGCTTCATGCCCGCGGCCGGGGGCTTCGTGACAGCCTTTCTGCCGCTGTTCCTGCTGGGCGCGGTCTTTGGCAAGGTGATGGAGGCATCGGGTGCCGCCATGGCGCTGGCCCGCGCCATCGTCGCACGGCTGGGGCCGGGGCAGGCGCTGACGGCGGTGGTCCTGTCCTGCGCGGCGCTGACCTATGGGGGCGTGTCGCTGTTCGTCGTGGCCTTCGCCGTCTATCCGCTGGCGATGGCGCTGTTCCGGGCCGCCGATCTGCCGCGCCGGCTGATCCCGGCGGCCATTGCGCTGGGTGCCTTCACCTTCACGATGAGCGCGCTGCCCGGGTCGCCCGCGATCCAGAACGCGATCCCGATGCCCTATTTCGGGACGACCGTCTTCGCAGCGCCGGGGCTGGGCGTGATCGCGGGGCTGATCATGGCGGTGGGCGGGCTGGTCTATCTGGGTCTCCTCGCCCGCCGGGAAGGGGCAACGGACTGGCCGGACGAAGCGGGCGATACCGGCGACGGGCCTGACCTGCCGCCGCTCAGCGTGGCGGTCGCCCCGATCCTGACGGTTTTCGCGGCGAACTGGGTGCTGGCAGAAACCGTGCTGCCGCGGCTCGACATGACCTATCTTTCCGATCCGGCCTGGGGCGGGACCGGCCCCGAAAGGGTCATCGGCCTTTGGGCGCTGATCGGGGCCTTGACGCTGGCGATCCTGCTGGCGCTGGCGCTGGGCTGGCGGCGGCTGACCGACCCGAAGGCAGTGCTGGGGCAGGGCGCGCAGGCGGCGCTTCTGCCGCTGTTCAACACCGCCGCCCTTGTGGGCTTCGGCGCGGTGGTCGCGTCGCTGCCCGCCTTCGGCGCAGTGAACGCGGCGCTGGCGGAGGTGCCGGGCGGCGCGCTGACCGGTCTTGCGGCATCGGCGAGCGTGCTGGCGGGCATCACCGGGTCGGCGTCGGGGGGGATGTCCATCGCGCTCGACGCGCTGGGGGCGCGGTATCTCGACCTCGCGCTGGCGGAAGGGACCGACCCCGCCGCTCTGCACCGGATCGTGGCGCTGGCCACCGGCGGGCTTGACGCGCTGCCCCATAACGGGGCGGTCGTCACGCTTCTGGGCATCGCCGGTCTGACCCACCGCGAGGCCTATGGCCCGATCTTCGTGGTTGCCGTGGCGATACCGGTTCTTGCGCTGATCGTGGCGCTGCTGATCGCGACGCAGGTCGGCACCTTCTGACTTCACCCAAGGGTGATCGTCAGTTGATTGGCGCGGACGGGGGAAAGGGCGCAGATTGCGCGCATCGTCACCGGGGAACCCGCCATGCGCCACCTGATCCTTGCCCTGCCGCTTCTGACCGCCTTCGCCACCACGGCCCCGGCGCAGGAACCACTGCCCGATTACGTCATCGCCGAGTTCGGCCAGCCGCCTGCGATCCCGGACGGGCCCTTGTCGCCAGACCTTCTGGCCGCGGTGCAGGCGGCGTTCGTCGATACCGCCGCTCAGGCCTCGTGGGGGGCCGAGCAGATCGCGGCGCTGGAAGCGATCACCGCGTCGGGTGATCCGCGTCTTGCATGGCTTGTCGCGGACCTGATGCGCTTTGTCTCGGGGCCGGGGCTGACCGCGTCACTGGCCGGGGCCGGGTTTGGCCTGTTGGGCAAGGACGCGCCCGACAGCAACCACTGGGGCCTGCTGACCGATCACCTGATGGCGTGGGAAATCCCCGCGCCGCCGGACTACCTTGCCACGAAGGGGGCGATCTTCACCGCATTGGTGCCCGGCTGGGACAAGCTGTTCATCGAAGGCGACATCGACTGGCGGATGGTGTCCTGGGGCGGCGTGCTGATCGATGACCGGCCCTATGACCGGACCGACATGCCCTGCAACTGCATCCCCGCCGCAGACAACCCCCCCGTCAGCACCGCAGACGAGGCGACCTGGCTGAAGGACGATGACATAATCTTCGGCGTCGTCGTGAACGGCGAGGCCCGCGCCTATCCCCGCCGCATCATGGAAGTGCGCGAGATGGTGAACGACACGCTGGGCGGGCGGGACCTCGGCATACCCTATTGCACGCTCTGCGGATCGGCGCAGGCGTGGTTCACCGACGATCTGCCGCCGGGCATCGACCGCCCGGTGCTGCGCACCTCGGGCCTGCTGATCCGGTCGAACAAGGTGATGTACGATATTGAGACGATGTCGGTCTTCGACACCTTCTTGGGCCGCGCGGTGACGGGGCCACTGGCGGAACGGGGCCTGCAGCTGAAGCAGGCCACGGTCATCACGTCGGACTGGGGCAGCTGGAAGGCCGCCTATCCCGACACGACCGTTCTGGTCGAGGCGCTG
Source organism: Aestuariivita sp. (assembly GCA_018401465.1). GTDB lineage: Bacteria > Pseudomonadota > Alphaproteobacteria > Rhodobacterales > Rhodobacteraceae > JAGYKE01. The sequence continues at coordinate 782,893 of JAGYKE010000004.1, read as the reverse complement.
GCGCTGGGCCGTAACTTCGACTTCCGCAACGGGCGCGACGCGAACGGGCCGATCTTTCCGGTGGGCGACGTGGACCCGCGCCTTGGCGTGCATGAAGACGTGATCGGCGTCGTGACCGCGTCGGGCACGCCCGTCGCCTTTCCACGCGGTGCGGCGTTGATCGCGCTGAAACAGGGGCGCGAGATCGCCTTCGAGAACGTGCGCCTTGTCCTTGACGCAGGCGGGGTCAGGGCGGTGGATGCGTCAGGTGCCGATCTGGGCAGCCATCAGGCCTTCTGGTTCGCGTGGTCGCAGTTCCACCCCGGAACCGCACTCTGGGAAGGTTAAAGCGTCGCCACCAGCCAGCCTAGATAAGCGGCGTAAAGGCCCAGCATGACCGCGCCTTCGGTGCGGTTGATGCGCCAACCCGACACGGCCACGAAGATCAGCGCGCCCGCCGCCACCAGCATCACCCAGATGTCGCGCGTGGCGATTTCGGCAGGCACGCTGAGCGGATGGACCAGCGCGGTCACCCCAAGGATGCCGAGGATGTTGAAGATGTTCGACCCGATCACGTTGCCCAGCGCCACGTCGGCTTCACCCTTGCGGGCGGCGATGACGGACGTCACCAGTTCCGGCAGCGATGTGCCGATGGCGACGATGGTGACGCCGATCACCGCCTCGGACACACCGAAATCGGTTGCGATCCCCACCGCGCCCTGCACGAGGAACCGCGCCCCCGCCAGCGTGATGGCAAGGCCCAGAACGAACAGGCCGAGCGAGGCGCCAAGACCCGGCGATCCGCCGGGAACCGCCTCGGCCTCATGGGCATAGACCTCGCCCGCGGGGGAAGGTCGGCGGCGTTCGGACCAGAGGGTATAGACCAGATAGACCGCAAGGCCCGCGACCAGCAGCCCGCCGCCAAGTCGCCCCACCGATCCCGACAGGACGACGGCAAGACAGGCAAGGCTGGCCACGATCATCACGCTGCCGTCGCGCCGGAAGGCGTCGCGCGCCACCGCGATGGGCGCGATCAGGGCGGCGACGGCAAGGATCAGCAGCACGTTCGCCGTGTTCGACCCGACCACGTTGCCGATGGCGATGCCCGGCGACCCGGCGAAGGCGGCCTGCAGGCTGGTCAGAAGTTCCGGCGTCGAAGTGCCGAAGCCCACCAGCGTCAACCCGATCACCATGGGCGAGATACCCATGCGCGACGCCACCGACACCGCGCCCTTGACCAGCATTTCGCCGCCGAACATCAGAGCGACAAAGCCGCCCGCGATCAGGATGAAATCCAAGATATGCCCCCGTTCCGGCCGACCCATGCGGGCGTCCATTCGGGGTCAATTGGGGTGAAAGCGGGGGACGCGCAAGGGAAAGGTCCGGGGATATTTTCCGATGCGTCAGACACCGCTGATCAGGACATCAATGGCGCGGATGATCCTGTCGCCCTGATCGGCGACACGGCCCACACGACGCAGAGCCGGACGCCGCACGGCACCGATCAGCCGCGTGGCAAGGACCAGCGACTGACCGTCATGGACGATCACGGGGTTGAGCTGCCGAGCCGCCGGATAATCGGAAAGAAGGGGAATGACCACGATTGCGGGATCGGGCGTCAGAAGATCGCTTTCGACAACGACCATCCTGACACCGTTCCATTCGGCAACGTCGAATCGTTTCAGGTCTTCCACGAGGCGGCCCCGGGTCCGACCAGAATATCGGCGAGGGGATGCCCGTGGCGGGCATGCCACTCGGCCTGTGCCGCAAGCGCGTCGGCGTTTTCTTCCACCCATTTCCGGCGCAGCGCCTGCTCCACAGCCTCGCGCAGGGCCGTTTCCGCGACGGACGAGACGTTGAGGCACAGGTCCCGCGCCGTGTCCAGAAGCCCGGCGTCGAGGGTCAGGGACGTTTTCCGTTTCGCAGTCGTCGCCATCGTTGATACTCCAATTCTATACCGCCAGAACATACCGCGACCCGGGCGATCCGTTCAAGCCCCCACCCTCAGGCGAAGGCACCCTGACAGAACCAGCCCGACGACATCGTTCCGCCATGCGCATAGAAGAGCCACAGCCTCTCGCCCTGCGCCGTGGTGACCACCCAGTAATCGCGCACGCCGCTGCGCCAGTTCGGATCGTCCAGCCACCATTCCGGCGCGATGCGTTCGGGCCCCGTCGCCTCGCCCAGGTCCCGGTCGCGGCCGCGCCAGCGGAAGCGGGCGGGCATCTGCGGCGCGTCCGGGGCGTGAACCGGTTCGGGCCGCCACAGCAGCAGCGGCCGTGGCCCCGGGGGGGCGGGCCAGTCGCGCGCGGGCTCCGACCATGCGGCGGCAAGGGTCTTCTGCGTCTTCTCGGGGATATGGCTTGATGCCGGATGCAGCCGCGTGATCGCCTCGAGCCCCACGCGCGCGCCCAGCTTCCCGATCAGGTCATCAAGCGCGGTATTGGCAGCCAGCCGTTCGGCCACGGCGCGCCCGGCCTCGCGGTGGCCGACCATCGTGCGGTCGTGGACGGGTTCGGTCTGCAGCGCGGCGATGCGCAGCATGTCGATGCCGAAGCCCGCGTCGATCTGGCCAAGCTTCATCGCCAGAAGGGGGCGGATGCGGTCGGGTTCGGCGCTGGGGCGGGCAAGGCCCAGCGTCACCACCTCGGCGGCCTGATCGGTGCGGTGCGCTTCCAGCCGCAGCGTGCGCAGCCCGCGCCCCTTCGCACGCAGGCGGTCACAAAGAACGGGCAGCATCCGGTCGATCGCCGCCAGCAGGTCGGATTCGAGCCCGATGGGTTCCGGCATCGTCATGCGCACCGCGAAATGGTCGGGCGGGCGCGCGGGCGACACGGGTTCGGGCGCCGACCCCATCGCCTGATCGAGCCGCATGACCAGCCCCGTACCGAAGCGCCGCGCCAGCCCCGCGCGCGGCTGGCCCAGCAGATCGCCGATGCGCCGCAGGCCAAGGCGGCCCAGCTGCGCCACCGTATCGGCGTCAAGTCGCAGCGCCGCCACCGGCAGGCCCGCCAGCGCGCCGTAACTCTGCCCCGGTGCCGCGATCATGCCCGCCGCCACCGACACGGCCTGCACACCGGGAACCGGCCGCCGCCGCGCGGCGCGCGACCGGGTGGCGCGCGCCTCCTGCTGGATCGCATCGCCCGAGCGGTCAGGCGCGGCCCCCTGCCCGGCATGGCGCGCCAGCGCCCAGGCCGCGCCCAGCGTGTCGGCCAGACCCATGCGCACCGACAGGCCCAGATCGGCGCAATCCGCTTCGACGACCCGCAGAAGCGCCTCTTCCCCACCAAACAGATGCGCGCAGCCGGACAGGTCGATCACCAGCCCGTCGGGCGCCTCTTCCGCCACCCAGGGCGAAAACTTGCCCGCCCAGCGGCGCAGCGCGGTGAGGAAGGCCGCCTCGGCCGGGGCGTTGCGGTGGCGGGTGACAAGGTGGGCGCACATCGCATGGGCATCGCGCACCGGCTGGCCAAGATGCAGCCCCGCGGCCTGCGCCGCCGCGCTCAGCGACGAGATGACCTGCGCATTGCGCACCTCGTCCATGACGGCAAGGGGCGTGTCGGGTTCAAGCCGCTGCACCCTGAGCAGCCGTTCCGCGCCAAGGCGCGGAAACCACACGGACAGGATCCTGCGTTTCGACATGGGACAGTGGCAGCCAGATGTTCACTATATGTTCTCATCTAGCCCTGCCCATCGCAGGAGTCGAGTCCCGCGGGGTCAGAACCCCGCGGGTTGTCCCACGATCACGAAATGCAGATTGTCGGGCTTCATCAGGTCCGCCGCAACGCGCGCGACATCGTCAAGCGTCACCGCCTCGACCTTGTCGTTGCGGGTGGCGATATAGTTGATACCAAGGTCCTGCATCTGCATCGCCGTCATGATGCTGGCGATACGCCCGTGCCCGTCGAACCGCAGCGGGTATTCGCCGGTCAGGAAGGTCTTGGCGGCGTCCAGCTCCGCAGGCGTGACACCGTCAGACGCCATGCGCGCCCATTCGGCGCGGATGACCTCGACCGCTTCGGCGATGCGGTCACTGGCGGACGCCACGCTGCCCATGTAGACGGCGGCAAGGTCCTTGGGCAGAAGGTAGGAATAGACGCCATAGGTCAGCCCGCGCTTTTCGCGCACTTCCGTCATCAGGCGGCTTTCGAACCCGCCGCCGCCCAGAATGTGGTTCAGCACGAAGGCCGGGAAGAAATCGGGGTGATCGCGCGGGTAGCCGACTTGCCCGAACATCGCCACCGATTGCGGCGTGTCGAAGGGCACGACTGTGACGCCGCCTTCGATCACCACATCGGCCGGGCCGGGGATGGGCGCGCCGGTCTCGGGCAGATCGCCCAGAAGCTTGTCGAGAAGCGCGCCCAGTTCTTCCGCCGTGATGTCGCCCACCGCGCCCACGAACATCCGGTCACGCGCCAGCGCGCCGCGATGGGCGGCGACCAGATCGTCGCGCGTCAGCGCCGCGACACTGTCCAGCGTGCCTTTCCCGTCGGTGGCATAGGGGTGATCGCCATAGGCCATGGCGGAAAACGCCGCGCTGGCGATATCGTTGGGATCGGCAAGGTCCGACCGCAGCCCCGACAGGACCTGCTGGCGCACCCGTTCGATGGCGTCTTCGTCAAAGCGTGGTTCCGCCAGCGCCTTGCGCAAAAGCGCCGCCGCCTCGTCGCGGTTTTCCGTCAGGAACCGGGCCGAGACCGAGACATCGTCATCCGACGCGTCGTAATCGACCGATGCCGCCAGCGATTCCAGCGCGCGGGCATAGGCGCGCGCATCCAGATCGCCCGCCCCTTCCTCGAGCAGGCCGGTCATGAGATACGTCGCCCCCCGCTTGCCCGGCGCATCGAGCGACGTGCCGCCCCGGAACCGCAGCTCCAGCGCCATGAAGGGGATCGAATGATCCTCGACCAGCCAGGCGGTGATACCACCGGGCGAGGTCACTTCGCGGATCTGCACGCCCGCCCAGGCGGGCAGGGCCAGAACGCAGGCGAAAGCCGCGGCCAGAACACGCTTCATCATTGCATCGCCTCCTCTGCCTGCATCAGCCAGCCGGTGACCGAAGCCTCGCGCCGCAGGACGGCGCGAGCGGCCTCGACCACGTCTTCGGCGGTCACGGCCTGCAAGACGCCGGGCCAGGCCTGCACGTCCTTGACGGTCAGCCCGCTGGTCAGGGCCGAGCCATAGCGGCTGGCCAGCCCTTCGGCGTTGTCGCGCGCATAGATTTCCGACGCGCGCAGCTGCATCTTGATCCGGTCAAGCTGGTCGGCATCGACCCCGTCGATCAGGAACTGTGCAAGGGCCGCATCCATCGCATCCTCGGCCTCCTGCAGCGTCACGCCGGGGGCGGGCACCACCACGAAATCGAAGGTCGTGTCGTCCAGCGAAACGCCCCGGTAGAACGCGCCTGCGAAGACCGCGACCTGGGCTTCGAACTGCAGCTTGTCCACCAGATAGGACGTCGTCCCACTACCAAGCACCTCGGCCAGGATGGTGAGCGCGGCGGCCTTTTCCTGCGCGCCCGGGTCGCGTTCGGGCGCAAGATAGGACCGCTGAACATAAGGCTGCGCGACGCGGGCATCGCGGAAGATCAGACGCCGTTCGGCAGTCTGCGGCGGTTCCGTCGACCGGACGCGCGGCGCGATGTCGGGATTGGCGGGGATCGCACCATAATGGATGTTGGCCAGGCGGCGCACCTCTTCGGGATCGACATCGCCCGCCACGATCAGGATCGCGTTGTTCGGCGCATAATGGGTGCGGTAGAAGGACATGACATCGTCCATGTCCAGTGTCTCCATCTCGTGCATCCAGCCGATGATGGGAACGCCGTATCGGTGGTTCAGGAACTGCGCGGCGTTCATCTGTTCGGAAAACAGCGCGCGGGGGTTGTTCTCGGTCCGCTGGTTGCGTTCTTCGATGATGACATTGCGCTCGGTGACGATGTCGCGTTCCGTGAGGCGGATGTTGACCATGCGGTCAGCTTCCATCTGCATCATCAGGCCCAGCCGGTCGGCGGCGACGCGCTGGAAATAGGCGGTGTAATCCCAGCTGGTGAAAGCGTTGTCGCGGCCGCCATTGGCGGCGACGGTGGCCGACAATTCGCCCGCCTCAAGGTTCTCGGTCGCCTTGAACAGCAGGTGTTCGAGAAAATGCGAAACACCCGATTCCCCAACCGGTTCGTCAGCCGACCCGGCCCGGTACCAGACCATGTGCTGGACCACGGGCACGCGGCGATCCTCGATCACGACGACATCCATGCCGTTGCCAAGCTGAAACGTCGTCACCGCGTCATCGATGGTCTGCGCCGACAGGGCAGAGCCCCAGATCAGCGCGGTGCCCAGGGCGAGGGATCGCAACATGCGCAGCACTCCTTGCATCACGCGAATAGAAGTACGGCGCAGATTGCGCCGTTCAAGCCGACTTGGCGGAAACGTGAGGATCAGCGCGCCTGCGGCGGGTTGGTGACCGTGGGCACGCCGGCGCGGCGGAACCGCCGCTCTTCCTGCCATGGGTCGATCTGCTGCGGGCGATAGACCTGCGCGTAGCGGTCCACCGGGAACAGCTGGATCGAGGTGAGCCGCCCGCGCCGCTTGCGGAACTGTTCGTCTTCCTGCGCCGTGACTTCGCGGATGTTCTCCTGCACGCCGTGACGGCTGGCAGAGGCGACAAGCGCCGCATCAGCCGCCGCGACGCCCCGCGGTTCGATCGCTTCGGGCCGCCCCCCGAAGGCCGCCACCGCATCGGCCATCGGGTTCTGGTCCACAAGATTGGTACCGCCCGGCGTCGGATCGGGCAGCAGGGAATAGCTGGGCGGTTCGACAAGCGGTTTGGACGGCAGGATCATGAATTCATCGGGGCCATTGCCGCTGCCGCGCAGATCGCGCAGACCCTGCCCGGAACAGGCCGTCAGACCCGTCAGGGCCAGGATCATCAATGCCGTACGCGGCAGTGCCATCGCCACTCTCCGTTTTCTTGGCCCTTTGTTAGACCATCTTTCCCGCGAGGTCACGAGGGGTTTTTGCGCGCGCCGCGCCCCTCGAACAGGATCAGACCGATCGCGCCCGCGAAGATGAAGATGTCAGCGATGTTGAACACGAAGGGGTTGTCGATCCCGCAGCAGGAGATGTTCAGGAAATCGACGACAAAACCGTAGACCAGCCGGTCGACCACGTTGCCCAGCGCGCCGCCCACCAGAAAGCCCGCCGACAGCATCATCAGACGATTGTCGTCATGGCGGCGCACCCACCAGCAGACGGCGGCAATGACAAGGAAGGCAAAACCGATCAGCACCCAGCGCATCGCGTCGGGCGCATCGCCGAACAGGCCGAAATTGATGCCCCGGTTTTCGCCGTAGCGCAGGTTGAGAAGCGGCGGAGCCACGTCGATGGCCCGCACGCTGCCAAGGTTCAGCACATGCAGCATAACGTACTTGCTGATCTGGTCGATCAGGAAGGCCCAGAACCCGGCCCAGAACAGCAGCCGCATCGGGTTCTCCTCAGTGCCGGAAATGGCGCATGCCGGTGAAGATCATGGCAAGTCCGGCTTCGTCCGCCGCCGCGATCACGTCGGCGTCGCGCATCGACCCGCCGGGCTGGATCACCGCCGTGGCCCCCACCTCGGCCGCCGCCAGAAGCCCGTCGGGGAAGGGGAAGAACGCGTCCGACGCCACGACCGACCCTTTTGCCGGGCTTTCGACCAAGCCCAGATCGGTGCCCATGCGGGCGGCCTTCAGCGCGGCGATCGTGGAACTGTCCAGCCGGCTCATCTGGCCCGCGCCCACGCCCACGGTCGCGCCGTCCTTGACGTAGACGATGGCGTTCGACTTGACGTGCTTGGCGATGATCCAGGCAAGGCGCAGATCGGCAAGCTCGGCTTCGGTCGGTTGCCGTTTCGTGACTACCCGCAGATCGCCGGGAGCCACGTGACCTGTATCGCGGTCCTGCACCAGAAGCCCGCCCGCGACCTGTTTCCACGCCAGCCCCGGCGCGCGCGGATCGGCCAGACCACCCGTCGTCAGCAGCCGCAGGTTCTTCTTCTCGTTGAAAATACGCATGGCCGCGTCGGTGGCCGCGGGCGCGATCACGACTTCGGTGAAGATGCCCGTGATCTCGCGAGCGGTCTCTTCATCAAGCGTCCGGTTCAGCGCGACGATGCCGCCGAAGGCGCTGGTGCGGTCGCAGTCGAAGGCCTTTGTATAAGCCTCGGCCAAGGTCGCGCCGCGTGCGGCACCGCAGGGGTTGGCGTGCTTGATGATGACGCAGGCGGGGCCGTCCTCAGACGCGAACTCGCTGACCAGTTCGAACGCCGCGTCGGTGTCATTGATGTTGTTGTAGGACAATTCCTTGCCCTGATGTTGTACCGCCGTCGCCACGCCGGGCCGCGCGCTGCCGTCGGTATAGAAGGCCGCCGCCTGATGCGGGTTCTCGCCATAGCGCAGGGTCTGGGCGAGCCGTCCGGCGACCACGCGCCGCCGGGGCGCCGTCTCGCCGATCGCGTCGGCCATCCAGGTACTGACCGCGGCGTCATAGGCCCCGGTGCGCGCATAGGCGATCTGCGCCATGCGGCGACGGAAGGCATAGGTCGTGGCCCCGTCCTGCGCGTCAAGTTCGGCCAGAAGCGGCGCGTAATCCTCCACATCCACCACGACCGTCACGAAAGCATGGTTCTTGGCCGCCGCACGGATCATGGCGGGGCCGCCGATGTCGATGTTCTCGATACAGGTGTCGTAATCGGCACCAGCTGCCACCGTCGCCTCGAACGGATAGAGGTTGACCACCAGCAGGTCGATGGCACCGATCCCGTGCGCCTCCATCGCGGCGACGTGTTCGGCGTTGTCGCGAAGCGCCAGCAGACCGCCATGCACGCCGGGGTGCAGGGTCTTGACCCGGCCGTCCATCATTTCGGGAAAGCCCGTCACATCCGCCACATCGCGCACCGCGAGGCCCGCGTCGCGCAGCGCCTTCGCCGAACCGCCCGTGCTCAGCAACTCGATCCCCCGCGCGGCAAGCGCGCTCCCGAGCTCGATGAGCCCGGTCTTGTCGGATACGGAGATCAGCGCGCGGCGCAGCGTCTGGCGGTCGGTCATGGGCAGGGGGCCTTTGCGGTCAGTCGTTGAATTCCAGCTCGTCCCGGGCCAGGTCGCGGATGCCGATCGCGGTGTCCTGCGCCTTGGCCAGTGACCAGCGAATGCGGGTCGCATACTCGATCGCGTGGCCGGATAGAACGATCTGTTTTGTCGCGCGCGGCTTGAGCCGCCCGCTTTCCAGATAGACGCTGGGTTCCAGCGACATACCCGCGGCCCCGTCATGGCGGAAAACCCAGATTTCCCCGCTTTTGAGCGCCATCGACACAGCCGCCCCGCCCAGATCGATGGTGGCGTCGACCTCGGGGTGCAGGTGAAAGCGGATGTCGAAGGGAACGCCGCCCAGCTTCGGCCCGTCGATCTGCCGGTCGAAGACGCGTTTGGCGGCGTCGTCCATGGCGACCAGAAGGTCCTCACCGGCAAGGCCCCGGCCATCGAAGGTCAGGTCCAGCGTGCGGGCATGGGTAAGCCCATAACTTGCGACATAGCCGTCATGCCCGCCCTGAAACCGCGCCCCGTCGCCCAGCCGGTCAAGTTCGAACGGCAAGTTCCGCGGAGCTTCGACCAGCGGTTCGCCCCGGCCCGTCGGCATGGTGCCGAGCCGCGCGCTGGAAAATCCATCAAGGCACAGGACCGAATGCGACGGCGTCGCGCGGCCCGCGCGGCGCCATTCGGCCCCGAAGGACGCCCCCGATCCGCAACTGACAATGAGCGGCCTGCGCCCCGAGGTCAGCTCGAATGCCAGCGTCGAGGCATGGGCATTCAGCGACGCCGCCCCCTGCGGCGGGGCGCTGGCGTCGATCACGACGCTGGTGCGCCCGCCCGACAGCCGCGCATAGCCCATCGACAGCCCGCCCGGTGCGGCCTCGCGCACCTCGCTCGCCGCAAGCGCATGGTCAAGCCGCCCTTCAAGGCCGCGCCCGCCGCCGTGGAACCGGGCAAGGCCCCCATCGGCATGGCGCAGAATGCGCAAGGTGGGCGCGATGCGCGCGATGGCATCGACATGCGCCTGTGGCGGGGTGCGCCCCGCTTCGGTCAGCGCGGCGGCAGCCCAGGTCAGCAGCATGAAGACGTCGAGCAGCTCTTCGGGATTGCGCGTGGGCAGCCCGCCCTGAGCGTCGATCTGAGTGGCGCATTCCTGCGCCAGCGCCGTGATGGCCGGGGCGGCGAGCGCCTCTTTCCCTTCCAGCGCGAGGCCCGAATAGATCAGGCCGGTCAGCGCCTCGAACCGGGGCAGGCCGGGATGGGCGCTGCGCCAGCGTTTCGACAGATACCATGTCTGGCCCGCCAGCGACCGGTAGAAAACGGCGCTGGCGTCCCGGTCCTGCCCGCGCAGCAGAAACAGCGCGTGGTTGATCCAGCGGATCACGCGCCGCCCCGTCAGATCGGGCGACCAGCCGTGGCCATGGCCCGCCCCATAGCGGTCGATCCAGCCCCAGACCCATTTCTGCGCCAGCGCCCGCGCCCGCGGATCGCCCACCGCCGCCAGATCGTCGAGCCAGGCAAAGCCGTGGATCTCATCCTCATAGGCAGTGTCGGGCGGGGCGACTTCCCAGAGATCGCAATCCTCGGCCTCGATCAGGTAGCCCGCGAACAGAAGGTTCCCCGCCACCATCTGTCGGCCCCGCGCGAAGGATCCGATGGTGCGCGGTTCGGGCTGCGACACGAACCCCGTCGCCGCCGTCTGGCGAGTGCTCAGACGCGCGAAAAGGCGGTTCATGAACCGTGCGCGCCGATCGCCTTGCCGGGGGTTGGATACCATGCTCTGCCTCTACGCTCTCTGGCGCTTGTGCCGCGATCATAGCGGCACGGAAGGCGCAAGTCACCGCAGAATGGCGCGCCTCAGCCCGGTTTCTTCAGGCAGGCGATGAAGAACCCGTCGATGCCGCCCCGGTCGTCCCAGGCCGATGGGAGGATGCGCAACGTGCTTTCGGGCGTGATCCAGTCGGGGTCCACCCCCGGAAGGCGCACGGCGGCGGTGTCGATCATGGCCCCCGGCAGGCGGTCAAGCGCGTCGTCGATCTGCGCCTCGCCCTCGTCGGGGAGGATGGAACAGGTGCAGAAAACCATCCGCCCGCCGGGCTGCAGCAGCGTCCAGGCATGGTCGATCATCGCCGCCTGCAGGTCGATCAGCGCGCCGAATTCCGACCCGTCCTTGGCGTGCGGCAGGTCGGGATGGCGGCGGATCGTGCCGGTGGCCGAACAGGGCGCGTCCAGAAGGATAGCGTCGTATTGCCCTGTTTCCTCCAGCGCATCAGCCACGCGCAATTCGGCGCTCAGCCCCGTCCGGGCGAGGTTGTCGCGCACCCGCGCCATCCGCGTGTCCGAGGAATCGACGGCGACAACCTGCGCGCCCGCCGCGACCAGCTGCATCGTCTTGCCCCCGGGGGCGGCGCACAGGTCAAGGATGCGTTCACCCGGCTGCGGGGCCAGCACGCGGACCGGCAGCGCGGCGGCGGCGTCCTGCACCCACCAGCGCCCGTCGGCAAAGCCCGGCAGCGCGGTGACCGCGCCCGCGTCGCGCAGGCGGATGCTGCCGGTGGGCAAGCGGTCGCCCAGCGTGTCGGCCAAGGGATCGCCCGGGTCCTTCAGCGTCAGGTCAAGCGGCGCACCCGCCAGATGCGCGGCCTCCATCGCGGCGACGGCCTCGGCGCCCCAGGCATCGCGCAGCGGGCGGCGCAGCCAGTTGGGCAGATGCGGCGCCCGCAGGCGCGGCCATTCTGCGGGGGCCTCGTCGGCCAGCTTGCGCAGGACGGCGTTGACCAGCCCCTTGAGCGCACCATGACGCTTGTGGCCGCCCACCAGCGTGACGATGTCGCTGACCACGCCATGGGCCGCCTGCCCCTGCGCCAGTTCCAGCACGCCCAGCCGCAGCGCGTTGTGCACATGCAGCGGCGGGTTCTTGCGCAGGTGGCGTGCCAGCAGGCGGTCGCAGCGGTCCAGATTGCGCAGCACCTCCTGCGCGAGCCGTTGGGCGCGGGCGCGGTCGGGCGCGTCGATCCGGTCGAGCATGCCTGCCGACAGGCATTCCGACATCAGGCGATGATCCCCCAGAACAGCGTCCAGAAGATGCAGCGCCGCGCGCCGCGCAGCAGTTGCGCGTTCCGTCATCCGTGACCCTGCCTGCCTTGCCCCCGCACCGGCCGGGCGTATATCAAGGCATATCGCACAAAGGAAGCGGCATGACCGACGACCGCACAGAAGACGATCTGCCCCCCGCCGCCCGCCGCGCGCTGGCCGAGGCGGAAGAACGCCGTCGCATGGCCAAGGCGATCGACCTGCCGCCGGAACTGGGCGGGCGCAAAGGGCCTGAGCCCGTCCGCTATGGCGATTGGGAAAAGAAGGGTATCGCGGTAGACTTCTAGGTCAGCGCAGGCGGAAGACCGCCGACTGCCCCTGCCCGCGGTCCGAGGTGAAGCGGATGCGGTCCTGACTGACCTGCACTTCCTGACAATTGAAGCCCAGATCCATGCCACCCCAGAACAGGTCGCGGCAGAAATAGCCATCCTGCCAGCGCCATTCGCCCGTCACCTCCCAAGATGCGCCCGTTCCGGCGATAGCGCCTTCGGGCGTCACGGTCAGGCTGACCAGCGGACGCGTCAGCGTCTTGCCCGTCACGATCTGCGTGAACTGAGTCGCGCTGGAAATCTTCTGGAATTCCGCCAGAGCGGGGCCGGCTGCCAACGAAAGAAGGAAAGCGACGACAGGGATGCGCATGATGACAGAATTCGGACCGTTTGCGGTGATCGATGTAACTGTTACGCGCATTTACACCAACCGGATCATCCGGGGGAGATGGAATCTGCGCACGATTCCACGCGAATCCGCAGATTTCCGCCAATGCCCTACAGGCCCAGCACATCCATCATGTCGTATTCCCCAGGCGCTCTGCCCTGCCCCCAGAGCGCGGCCCGCAACGCGCCCCGCGCGAACAGCGCCCGGTCGCTTGCCAGATGGCGCAGGACGATGCGTTCGCCCGGCCCCGCGAAGATCACGTCATGTTCGCCGATGACATCGCCACCCCGGATCGCGGCGAAACCGATATCGCCGCGCCGCCTTGCACCGGTGATCCCGTCGCGGCCCCGGTCGGACACGTCCGCCAGCGCAACGCCGCGCCCTTCGGCCGCCGCCTCGCCCAGCATCAGCGCGGTGCCCGACGGCGCATCAACCTTGAGGTTGTGATGCGCCTCGACGATCTCGATGTCGTAATCGGCGTCAAGCGCGGCGGCGACGCGTTTGGTCAATTGCACCAGAAGGTTGACGCCAAGGCTCATGTTGCCGGCGCGCACGATCACGGCATGGCGCGCGGCGGGCTTGAGCGCGTTCAGTTCGTCTTCGGTGAAGCCGGTTGTGCCGATCACATGGACAAGCCGCGCCTGCGCGGCCAGTTGCGCGAAGTCGAGCGTGGCGCGCGGCGCGGTGAAGTCGATGACGCCCTGCGCCTGCGCGAAGGCCTCGAGCGGGTCGTCGGTCACGCGCACGCCCAGCGCCGCGCCGCCCATCGCAGTGCCGATGTCCTGCCCGATCCAGTCATGGCCGGACCGTTCCACGGCACCCACAAGACGCGCCTTGTCGCTGGCCGCGATCATCTGCACCAGCATCCGGCCCATCCGCCCGGACGCGCCCGTCACCACCAATCCGGGAAGCTGTGTCATCCTGGTCATCCTGCACCTGTCCTTGGCCCTGTCCGGCCCTCATACCCAAGCTGCGGCTGCTTGGCAAAGGGCGGGCAAGGCCTTAAGTCTGGCGAATGTCGAGAAACCATCATCACGAAGGCGCAGGCCCGTCGCAACGTCAGTTGCGCGTGGGCGAACTGATCCGCAGGTCCCTGTCCGAGGTGCTGGCGCGCGGCGACGTGCACGACCCCGAACTCAACCGCCTGTCCATCACCGTGGGCGAAGTACGCACCTCGCCCGATCTGAAGATCGCGACGGCCTATGTCCTGCCGCTGGGCGGCAAGGGGGCCGACACGGTGCTGAAGCTTCTGGCGAGGAACAAGGCGGAACTGCGCCGTCAGGTCGGCCGCAGGCTGGGGCTGAAATACACGCCCGACCTGCGGTTCCAGATCGACGAGACCTTCGACCGCATGGACGACACGCGCCGCATGATGTCTCAGGACGCAGTGCGCCGGGACGTGGATACGTGAAGGCGACAGCCGCCGCCGCCCTGATCCTTGCGGCCAGCGCCGCGCAGGCCAACCCGGTCACCTGCCGCGCAGCAGATCAGGGCACGAACCGCTATGCAGTGTGCGAGGTGGATGCGGCCACCGCCGATCTGCGACTGTTTCTGGCCGACGATCAGGGCACGGTCTACGGACATTTCACCGCCATCGACGAAGCCCTGCAGGCGCAGGGCGAGACACTTGTCTTCGCGATGAACGCGGGCATGTATCATGAAGACCGCGCGCCAGTGGGGTATTTTGTCGAGAACGGCATCGAACGGCAGCGGCTGATGCGCGGGGCGAGCCCCGGCAATTTCGGGCTGGTGCCCAACGGTCTTCTCTGCGTCGAACAGGGCGCGGCGCGGGTGATCGAAACCGAAGCCTTCGCCGCTGCACCTCGCGACTGCCGCTTCGCGACGCAGTCGGGGCCGATGCTGGTTATCGACGGCGATCTGCACCCCCGCTTTCTGGAAGACAGCACGTCACGCTTCGTGCGCAACGGGGTCGGCACGTCCGATGACGGGGCGCGCGCGGTCTTCGTGATCTCGCGCAATCCGGTCACCTTCCACGAATTCGGGCGCTTCTTCCGCGACGATCTGGGGCTCGACCAGGCGCTGTACTTCGATGGCAACATCTCGCGTCTTTATGCCCCGCAGATCGGCCGCGACGATGCGGGCTTCCGCATGGGGCCGGTCGTCGGTGTGGTCGCGCCGCTCGGCGATTGACCCCGACCCGATGCCCGGGGTAAGCCCCGCGCGCCGTTCAGGTCGCGAAAAGGGGGGCGCATGGCACGCAAGGGGCGCAACATTTCCGGCTGGCTGGTGGTGGACAAGCCCGCGGGGCTGACCTCGACCGCCGTGGTGAACAAGGTGCGCTGGGCCTTCGACGCGAAGAAGGCGGGCCATGCCGGCACGCTCGACCCCGAAGCGACGGGCGTTCTTGCCATCGCGCTGGGCGAGGCGACGAAGACCGTGCCCTATGTCACCGATGCGCTGAAGACTTACACCTTCACGATGCGGCTGGGTCAGGCGACGAACACCGACGACGCCGAAGGCGAGGTGATCGCATCCAGCGACGCGCGCCCCACCGACGACGAGATCAAGGCCGCGCTGTCGGCCTTCGTGGGCGAGATCATGCAGGTCCCTCCGAAATTCTCGGCCGTCAAGATCGACGGGGAACGCGCCTACAAGCTCGCCCGCGAGGGCGAGGAATTCGAGGTCGAGGCGCGCCCCCTCTGGGTCGAGGAACTGGTCATGACCGATCGGCCCGACCCCGATCACGTCACGCTCGAGATGACCTGCGGCAAGGGTGGCTATGTCCGCGCCATCGCCCGCGATCTGGGCGCGGCGCTGGGCTGCCATGGCCATGTCGTCACGCTGCGGCGGGTCTGGTCGGGGCCGTTCACCGCGGAAGAAGGTCTGACGCTTGACCGGATCGAGGCGCTGGCGCGCACGCCGGAACTCGACACCCATCTGCGCCCGCTGGAAGACGGGCTTGCCGATCTGCCGGAACTGCGCTGCACCGCCGAAGGGGCGGCACGCCTGCGCAACGGCAATCCCGGCATGGTCCATGCCTCGGACGTCGAATACGGGGACGAGGCATGGGCGTCATTCCAGGGCCGCGCGGTCGCCGTCGGCACCTACAAGGCGGGTGAGTTGCACCCGTCACGGGTTTTCGTGGCGTGACGGTGATCACCCGCACCCATGTGAAGGGTGATGCGCCGTCGGTCGCGGTCTACAGCCCTTGCGAACGCTACCGCTACAGCCTGACGCGGACATGGGACGACGCGGGCGGCCGCGTGACCTTCGTGATGCTGAACCCCTCGACGGCGACCGAGGTGCAGAACGACCCCACGGTCGAACGCTGCGAACGCCGCGCACGGGCGCTGGGCTATGGCGCGTTCCAGGTGACCAACATCTTCGCCTGGCGCGACACCGATCCGCGCCTGATGCGGGCCGCCGCCGATCCGGTCGGGCCGCTCAACGACGAGGCGATCCTGCAGGCTGCCGGCTGGGCCGACCGCGTCGTCGCCGCCTGGGGCACGCATGGCGCGCATCTGGGCCGGGGGCCGCAGGTGGAAGGCCTCTTGCGCGGGGCGGGGCACGATCTGTTTCACCTCGGGCTAAGCCAGGGCGGGCACCCCCGCCACCCGCTTTACGTCGCCTATGCGCAGGCGCCGGAACTCTGGGTCGCGGGTTAACCGCTTTACCATCGCCTTCGATCCCTTTTGACCCTGCGCGCCCCGGCATGAGATTGTTCCGCCCCGGCGGGGGCCGGTTTGCATGTGGGGCGGGCGATGTTTCTTCTGGCCGGGATACTCGGGCTGATCGCGGTCGGCGCGGCCAGTCTTGCGGGCATGATGGACGGCGATGACGACGATGCGGACCTGCCCGACGACGATGCCATCGCGGCGGACCAGCCTGCCATCCAACCCCTTCCCGATCCGGGCGACGCGCCCGGCCCGGTGCCGATCACGGGCGGCGACGGCGACGATACGCTGTCGGGCACCGATCTGGCGGATGTGATCCTTGGACAGGGCGGCGATGACGAAATCGGCGGCTATGGCGGCGATGACAGCATCGACGGCGGGACGGGCGACGATTCCCTTCACGGGATGGAGGGTGACGATACGCTGAACGGCGGCGCAGGCGACGACACGCTGCACGGCGAAGCGGGCGATGACCTGATCCTGGGCGGTGCGGACGGCGACGAAGCCTTCGGGCATGACGGCGACGACACGATCCTCGGCGGCGACGGCGCGGACAGCCTGCAGGGCTCGGCGGGCGACGACCTCATTCTGGGCGAGGGGGGGGACGACACGCTTCATGGCGGCCTGGGCAACGACACTCTGGCCGGCGGCATGGGCGAAGACGCGTTGTTCGGCGGGTGGGGGAACGACCTGATCTCGGGCGTCGTCTTCGAAGACAGCGACGGCACCGATTTCCTGAACGGCGGCGGCGATGATGACACCATCATCGCGGGCGCGGGCGATATCGTCACCGGCGGCGACGGGGCGGATACACTGGTCTTCGGCACCTGGGTGCAGGCCGATCCGGCCACGGTGATGGACTACGACGCCGGGGCCGACCGGCTGGTCGTGGTCTGGGACGACCCTGCCCTGCCCGACCCGGCGGTCGAACTCCTGCCCAATGCGCACGAACCTGCGGTCACCGATCTCTGGGTGAACGGGCAGCATGTCGCCATGCTGCGCGGCGACGTTCCCGATTCCTGCGACATTGCGCTGATCACCCCGACCGACGCGGCGGCGCTGGGCCTGCGCGCGGCCTGATCGCGAAATCCCTTTGCAAACGGGCATCGCGGGCTTATACGCCCCCATCTGCCCGGAATCGGGCGGAGCCTCCACGGGCCTGTGCTGGACGACATCCCGGCCTGCGCCATGACCCCAAACCACAGAAGGAGACCCCGATGTCGATTACCGCTGAAGTGAAACAGAACCTGATGAAGGAATATGCGACCAAGGACGGCGACACCGGTTCGCCCGAAGTTCAGGTCGCCATCCTCAGCTCGCGCATCGCGACGCTGACGGAACACTTCAAGACCCACAAGAAAGACAATCACGGCCGCCGCGGCCTGCTGAAGATGGTCGCCCAGCGCCGCAAGCTGCTGGATTACCTCAAGGCAAAGGACCAGGGCCGCTATCAGTCGGTCATCGAACGGCTGGGCCTGCGCCGCTGAGCGCACCCGACACGAACGACCCCGGAACGCCCGCCCATCGGCGGGCGTTTTCGCGTCAGGGGGCCGTCGCCTCGGCCCGACGGATGAAATCGGCGATGCGTGCGCCGATCGCATCGCTCGCCTTCTGCGACGGATGGATCATGTCTCCGGCGTGATAGCTCCGGTCACCCAGCGGCACGAGGTCGGCCAGCGACAGGAAATGCACCCCCGACCGAGCCGCCGCCATGCGCGACAACCGCGCTTCCAGTTCGTTGCCTTCGTCACGGCATTGTTCGATGGGCGAGCCGGTGCCGGGGCTGCGCAGATACCCCAGATAGATCACCTGCGCGCCCGATGCGGTGATGCGGTCGACCAGCTGAACGATATCTCCCTGCCCGGCATCCGGGGTGATCATCCGGTTCATCCGCCGGTCGCAGGCCATGCAGCCGCAGCCCAGCCACAGATCGTTGCCGCCGCCGTTCAGGATGACCCAGTCCCATTGCCCGCCCGGGTATTGTTCGGAGATCCGCATGCCGAGCGCGCTGCTGACGGGCAACGGGTTCACCACCCTGGCGCCGGAGACCGAGCGGTCGATGACCTGTTCGCCCAGCCACGCCTCGACCAGGTCCGAGACAGACGCCCCTTCTGAGGAATGCGACGCCAGAAGCGAATCTCCGATGGCGAGGATACGCGCGGGATTGTCGGGGTTGATCGTCTCGCCGCAGCCGACAAGCAGGAAGACAAAGGCGCACAGCACGCGCATCACGTATCGCATCTGGTATCCTCTGCTCTCTGGACGCGCCAGCGCGGCGCACCGCCCTGTCCGGTCCGGCCCGTGCGGACGGTACCGCCAGTCCGTGGCGAAAATGAGGCAGGTCCGCGCTTTGGCTTTGCGGCCATCGGGGCGGGGCGCTAAGGCAATCGGATGGAGATTTTCGTCGTCACCGCACCGGGTCTCGAAGCCGTTCTCGCCGACGAGGCGCGCGCAGCGGACTTCGCCGTCGCGGGCACGATCCCCGGCGGCGTGACCCTGACCGGCGACTGGCCGGACGTCTGGCGCGCCAACCTGACCCTGCGGGGCGCGGTGCGGGTTCTGGCGCGCGTCGCATCCTTCCGCGCGATGCATCTGGCGCAACTGGACAAGCGGGCAGGCAAGCTGCCCTGGGGCGACTGGCTGCGCCCGGACCGCCCCGTCCGGGTCGAGGCCACCTGCCGCAAGTCGCGCATCTACCATGACCGCGCCGCCGCCCAGCGCATGGAAGGCGCGCTGCGGGACGCGGGCCTGACGCTGTCACCCGACGCGGCGATCGTCCTGCGCCTGCGGATCGAAGACGACCTTGCCACCATTTCGCTCGATACTTCAGGGCCGTCGCTGCACAAACGCGGCCTGAAGGAACAGGTGAACAAGGCCCCGATGCGCGAAACGCTGGCCGCACTTTTCCTGCGGACCTGCGGCTATGACGGGACGGAACCGGTCCTTGACCCGATGTGCGGATCGGGCACCTTCGTGATCGAGGCGGCCGAGATCGCGCGCGGCCTTCTGCCCGGGCGCGCGCGGACCTTCGCGTTCGAAGACCTCGCCACCTTCGACGCCGGGGCTTTCGCCGCGATGAAAGCGGTCGCGCCGCGCGGGACCGACCTGCGCTTTCACGGCTCCGACCGCGATCAGGGTGCCATCGCGATGGCCCGCGCCAATGCCGACCGCGCCGGCATCGGCGATCTCTGCCGGTTCGAGATGAAGCCCATCGGCGACATCGTGCCACCCGAAGGCCCGCCCGGCCTTGTCATCGTCAACCCGCCCTATGGCGGACGGATCGGGGCGGTGGGACCGCTGTTCGGGCTTTACGCGACCCTGGGCGCGCGCCTGAAGGACGGCTTTGCAGGCTGGCGCGTCGGCCTTGTCACATCCGAACCGAAACTCGCCCACGCCACCGGCCTGCCATTCGCACCGCCCGGCCCCTTCGTGGACCATGGCGGGATCAAGATCCGCCTCTGGCAGACTGCCGCCCTGAGCTGAGCGCAACACGGCATCGCGCCAAGACCGCTTTGCAAATCATGCAAAGCATTGTATTGGGCCGCGTATCTGAGACGTGACGCTAAAGACCCCGGCGGACGCAGCAGGATAGGGGTCGGCGGCAATGGGGCCGCCATGGACACGGGAGACCCGGAGGGCCGGGAGTGCTCCCTAACAGGAAACGCAGATGTTTGATATCACGAGAAAAAGCATCCAGTGGGGCGAAGAAACGCTGACACTGGAAACCGGTAAAGTTGCCCGTCAGGCCGACGGGTCGGTCATCGCCACCTATGGCGAGACCAGCGTCATGGCGAACGTGACCTACGCCAGGGCACCCAAGCCCGGACAGGATTTCTTCCCCCTGACCGTGCATTACCAGGAGAAATACTACGCCGCGGGCAAGGTGCCCGGCGGCTTCTTCAAGCGCGAGGCACGGCCGACCGAAAAGGAAACGCTGACCGCGCGCCTGATCGACCGCCCGATCCGCCCGCTGTTCGTCGAGGGCTTCAAGAACGAAGTGCTCGTCATGTGCACCGTGCTGAGCCATGACCTCGTCAACGATCCCGACATCGTCGCGATGATCGCGGCATCCGCCGCGCTGACGATTTCGGGCGTACCCTTCATGGGGCCGGTCGCGGGTTGCCGCGTCGGGTTCGTCGATGGTGAATACGTGTTGAACCCCACCGTGGACGACATGCACGACCTGCGTCTGAACCCCGAACAGCGGCTCGATCTGGTCGTCGCCGGGACCCAGGACGCGGTGATGATGGTGGAATCGGAAGCCTATGAGCTGACCGAGGCCGAGATGCTGGGCGCCGTCACCTTCGCGCACGAACAGATCCAGCCGGTGATCGACCTGATCATCAGCCTGGCCGAAGACGCGGCGAAGGAACCCTTCGACTTCCACGCGCCGGACTACAGCGCGCTTTATGCTGCAGTGAAGGCCGCGGGCGAGGTGCAGATGCGCGCCGCCTTCGCCATCACCGACAAGCAGGAGCGCACGTCGGCCGTCGCCGCCGCGCGCGACGCGATCAAGGCCCAGCTGACCGAAGAACAGCTGGCCGACAGCAACCTCGGCTCGGCGCTGAAGAAGCTCGAGGCGTCGATCCTGCGGGGCGACGTGGTCAAGGGTGGCAAGCGGATCGACGGGCGCGACACGAAGACCGTCCGCCCGATCGTGTGCGAAACCGGCCTTCTGCCGCGCACCCATGGCTCGGCGCTGTTCACCCGGGGTGAAACGCAGGGTCTGGTCGTGACCACGCTGGGCACTGGCGATGACGAACAGTTCATCGACGCGCTGCACGGCACGTTCAAGTCGAACTTCCTGCTGCACTACAACTTCCCGCCCTATTCGGTCGGCGAAGTGGGCCGCGTCGGTTCGCCCGGCCGGCGCGAGATCGGCCACGGCAAGCTGGCCTGGCGCGCGCTGCAAGCGGTGCTGCCGGCGCCGACCGACTTCCCCTACACGATCCGCGTCGTCTCCGAGATCACGGAATCGAACGGGTCGTCGTCGATGGCGTCGGTCTGCGGCGGATCGCTGTCGATGATGGATGCGGGCGTGCCGCTCAAGGCGCCGGTCGCCGGTGTCGCCATGGGTCTCATCCTCGAAGACGACGGGTCCTGGGCGGTCCTGACCGACATCCTTGGCGACGAGGATCACCTCGGCGACATGGACTTCAAGGTCGCGGGCACCGACAAGGGCATCACCTCGCTCCAGATGGACATCAAGGTCGCGGGCATCACGCCCCAGATCATGGAACAGGCGCTGGCCCAGGCCAAGGACGGCCGCCTGCATATCCTGGGCGAAATGGCCAAGGCGCTGACTTCGGCCAATGCCTTCTCGGTCCACGCCCCGCGGATCGAGACGATGACCATCCCCACCGACAAGATCCGCGAAGTGATCGGGTCGGGCGGCAAGGTCATCCGCGAGATCGTGGAAGTCTCGGGCGCCAAGGTCGACATCAACGATGACGGCGTGATCAAGATCGCGTCGCCCAACGGCGAGTCGATCAAGAAGGCCTATGACATGATCTGGTCCATCGTGGCCGAGCCGGAAGAAGGCGGCGTCTACAAGGGCACGGTCGTCAAGATCGTGGACTTCGGCGCCTTCGTGAACTTCTTCGGCAAGCGCGACGGCCTGGTCCATGTTTCCCAGATCGAAAGCCGCCGCCTGAACCATCCTTCCGACGTCCTGAAGGAAGGCCAGGAGGTCTGGGTCAAGCTTCTGGGCTTCGACGACCGCGGCAAGGTCCGCCTGTCGATGAAGGTCGTGAACCAGGAGACGGGCGAGGAACTGCCCAAGGAAGAAAAGAGCAAGCGCGAAGAGGAAGGGGCCGAGTAAGGCCAACTCCTGCGCTGACGTATCGGGGCCCCCGCGATGCGGGGGCCCTTTTCGTTTGCGGGGGTCTCTGGCTCTGGTGAGGGCCATGCGGGCGCGCTATTGAGGCGCATGCACTCGCTGATCATCCACATGTCGTCCAGCACGGCACGCCGCCCGAACGCCGAAAGGCTGCTGCGCGACCTGCCCGGTGCCGAACTGGTCGAGGCGGTGGATGGCCGCGACCCGGCGCAGGTGGCGCATGTCCGGGTGCACCCCGGTGACCTGCACGCGCCGCGCTATCCCTTTGCGTTGGGCGGGGGCGAACTGGGTTGTTTCCTGTCGCACCGCGCCGCTTGGGCGCGGATCGTTGCTGAAGGCTGGGATCACGCATTGATCCTCGAAGACGACGCCGCCCCCGATCCCGGCATCTGGCCGCAAGTGCAAGCCCTGCTGGCACGGCAGGATCTGACGGGGGCCTATATACGCCTACCAGCCAAGGCCCGCGAGACAGGTCCGCAGATCGATCGGGAAGGCAAACTGCGTCTGATCCTGCCGCGCCGCATCGGGCTGCAGACGGTGGCGCAGGTGGTCGGCCGCGATGCCGCCCGCCGCCTGCTGGGCGCCAGCGAAACGATCGACCGTCCGGTCGACACCTTCTTGCAGATGCATTGGATTACCGGGCAGCCGGTGCACACTGTTCTGCCCTGCGCCGTGGCAGAATTGACGACGGGGCTTGGCGGCTCGACCATCCAGAAGAAAAGACGCGCCGGCAACTTGTCGCGCGAATGGAAGCGGATGATCTACCGCGCGCGGATCGCCTTTCGTCCGCAGGGTCAAACCTAGCCGCGTAGACGCCATTCCTCCCAGGCCAAGGGGGCAATCACGGGCGCAGTCACGGCTGAGCGTCACTCCCTCGCGGATGTCTTGTGCCCGGCCACGCGCACCGGGATCATCGTTCAGTCAGGCCGGCGGGCGATAACGTGCCAGCCAAAGGTCTGAAGGGAAGCCGACTTGCGCAGCGCGCGCGGACCATCCAGAGCCGCCAGAAGGCGGATATTCAGCCGCGCCAAAGCAACAAGGATGAAGGACAATGGATCCAGTGGCCAACCCGAAAAGCTGCGCCGCACCTTATGAACGCGACCGAGTTCCTGGTCGAGAAAATCGAAATAGCCACCATTCGGGCTCAATTCTTCGATCTGCAGTCCGAGACGTTCGAAGTGGTACCGATAGAAGTACGAAGACAAGCCCGTTGCGTAATGGTACGGCGCGAAGTGTGTCAGGCTGTTGAAAGGGGCCGTGATGATCACTGTCCCGCCAGGACGCACAAGGCTGACCAGTTTCTCGACTGCGCGCACCGGATCAACCACATGCTCGAGCACCTCGGTGCATAGAACAGTGTCGAACTTCTCATCCTCGGGGATATCATAGAGGTCGCACACGATATCGATCTGTGCCGTGTCCCAGACTTTCGTCTGCAGTCCGACTCCGTCGCCTTGTCCATCGTATTGTGCGATATCTTGGGAAACATAATCGACGTGGCTACAGAAACGCTTGTTGGCGCATTCACCTGCGCCGACATCCAGAAGCCGCGTTCCGGCGGGCAGGGCGGCGAGACGCTCGCGCAGCCAAGCCTCGCGAAACTGAAGATTTCTGAACCGTCGCATGTGCCTGTCCTGTTGCCTGGCAGCGCCCATGTCGATCAATCGTCGGGAGCCCTGCTGGGAGTAGTATCCCGCCCACAGGTTCGGGTGAAGGGGGAAAGGCCCAAGGCGGCACGGCGCCGGGTTTCATCCCCTCTCTTGCTCCACGCGGCCTGCGGTGACACAGTGCCGGCGATTCCCCGACCGTGCGGTCGGGCATGTGAACACAGACGGGAGGATCAGTCATGATCGAAAGACGCCAGTTCTACATCAACGGGGCATGGGTCGATCCCGCGGTGCCGAACGACTTCCACGTCATCGATCCATCGACGGAAGAGCCCTGCGCGGTCATCTCGCTGGGATCAAAGGCCGATACCGATGCCGCCGTGGCGGCGGCCAAGGCGGCGCTGCCGGGCTGGATGGCGACGCCCCCGGAAGAGCGCATCGCGCTCGTCGAGAAACTTCTCGCGATCTACAACGACCGGGCCGAGGACATGGCGCAGGCCACCGCGGCAGAGATGGGCGCGCCCATCGACATGGCCCGCCAGAGCCAGGTTCCGGCGGGCAGCTGGCACCTGTCGAATTTCCTCAAGGCGGCCAAGTCTTTCCGCTTCGACCGTCCGCTGGGCGATCATGCGCCGAACGACCGGATCATCTATGAGGCGGTGGGCGTTGCCGCGCTGATCACGCCGTGGAACTGGCCGGAAAACCAGATCACGCTGAAATTCGGCGCCGCCGCCATCGCGGGCTGCACCATGGTGCTGAAGCCATCCGAACAAAGCCCGATCAACGCGATGATCTTCGCGGAATGCGTCGATGCGGCGGGCTTCCCCAAGGGCGTCTTCAACCTTGTGAACGGCGACGGCGCGGGCGTGGGCACGCAGCTTTCGGGGCACCCGGATGTCGACATGGTAAGCTTCACCGGTTCGACACGCGCGGGCATCGCGATTTCCAAAAACGCCGCAGACACGCTGAAGAAGGTGCATCTGGAGCTTGGCGGGAAGGGCGCGAACCTCATCTTCGCCGATGCCGACGACAAGGCGGTGAAGCGCGGCGTGTTGCACATGATGAACAACACCGGCCAGTCCTGCAATGCGCCCAGCCGCATGATGGTGCAGGCACCGATCTACGATCAGGCGGTCGAGATCGCGCGGGAAGTCGCCGAAGGCGTCAAGGTCGGCAGCGCGCATGAGGAAGGCCGCCATATCGGCCCGGTTGTGAACGAACTGCAATGGACCAAGATCCAGGGCCTGATCCAGAAGGGTATCGACGAAGGCGCGCGGTTGGTGGCGGGCGGCGTCGGCCGGCCCGACGGGCTGAACAAGGGCTATTACGTACGCCCCACCGTCTTTGCAGACGTCACCCCCGACATGACCATCGCGCGCGAGGAAATCTTCGGCCCGGTCCTGTCGATCATGAAGTTCGAGACCGAGGAAGAGGGCCTCGCCATGGCTAATGACACGGTCTATGGCCTCACGAACTATGTCCAGACACAGGACAGCGCCCGCGCCAACCGTCTGGCGCGCCGCCTGCGGTCGGGCATGGTCGAGATGAACGGCAAGAGCCGCTCTGCCGGGGCACCTTTCGGCGGCATCAAGCAGTCGGGCAACGGACGTGAAGGCGGCACCTGGGGCATCGAGGACTTCCTCGAGGTCAAGGCGGTCTCGGGCTGGACGCCCGAGTGAGGCGCATCCCGCGCTGACGCGAAGGCCGTCCCACGGGGGCGGCCTTTGTCGTCTTTGCGTATTTGGGACGAGAAGAAGCAGGGTGGCGGGTTGACCCGACCCGTCGTAAAGGGGGCCATGATCTATTCCCGCCTGCACGGCCGGCTCGGCAACCAGATGTTCCAGTACGCGGCGGGCCGCGCGCTGGCGCTGCGGCTGGGCGTGCCGCTCGCGCTCGATGTCCGGTCGGTCGCGTCGCTGGGGCGGCATGCGATCACCGAGGCCTTCGATCTGCCACTTGTGACGCCCGACAGGCTGCCCCCGCACAAGGGCGACTATCCGCTGCGCCATACCCTGTGGCGGGCCTTCGGGCGCGATCCGCGCTTCGTGCGGGAACGCGGGCTGGGCTACAACCCGCGCTTCGCGACGCTGGGCGACAATGTCTACCTGCACGGCTATTGGCAGAGCGAGCGTTACTTCGCCGATGTCGCCGACCGGATCAGGGCCGATTTCACCTTTGGCGATTTCGCGTCGCCCGCCAATGCCGACATGGCCGCGCGGATCGGCGCGACGCCGGGGGCGATCTCGCTCCATGTGCGGCGGGGCGATTACACGACGCTGCCGGGCCACGCGGTCTGCAGTCAGGCCTATTACGAAAGGGCGCTGGCGCGGGTGCTCGAGGGGGTCGAGGCCGACCCGGTCGTCTTCGTCTTCTCGGACGAACCCGGCTGGGCGCGCGACAACCTGCCCTTGCCGGTCGAAAAGGTCGTGGTCGACATCAACGGCGACGCCACCGATTACGGGGACATGCGGCTCATGTCGTTGTGCCGGCACAACATCTGCGCGAATTCATCTTTTTCGTGGTGGGCGGCATGGCTGAACGCCAATCCGGGCAAGCGCGTCGTGGCCCCGTCGCGCTGGTATGCCGACCCCCGGACCGTCAACCGCGACATCTGGCCGGAAGGGTGGCTGCGCGTCGACGTCTGAGGTTCAGAACTCCGGCTCGGCCCGGAACCGCATGCCCTTGCCGCTTTCGGGATGGGCCAGCCGCAGCTCTTCCGAATGCAGCATCATGCGCGGGAAGTCTGCCGCCGCGCCGCTGGCATAGAAGGGATCACCCAGGATCGGATGCCCCAGCGCCAGCATGTGCACGCGCAACTGGTGACTGCGCCCCGTGCGGGGGAAGAGGCGCACGCGGCTTTCCTCTTCGCTGTCGCGCAGGACCTTCCAGTCGGTCCGGGCCGCCTTGCCGTTCACATGGTCGATCTTCTGCAGGGGCCGGTTGGGCCAGTCGACGCACATGGGCAGGTCGACCGTGCCGGTGCGGGGCGACAGCCGCCCCGAGACGCGCGCCACATAGGTTTTCTTCGTCTTGCGCTGTTCGAATTGCAGGCCAAGGTTGCGCTGGGCATGCGGCGTCTGGGCGAAGATCATCACGCCGGATGTGTCACGGTCCAGCCGGTGCACCAGCAGCGTGCAGGGAAAGGCCGCCTGCAGGCGGCTCAGCAGGCAATCGGCCAGGTCTTCGCCCCGCCCGGGGACGGACAAGAGGCCCTCGGGCTTGTTGACCGCGATCAGGTGCGCGTCCTCGTAGAGGATCTGCAGCGGCGTCTGTGGCGGGTCATAGCTCATGCCGGGCGGCTTAGCGCGCAGGCCGCGCGGCGGCAAGTCAGGCGCGGCGTATCTGCCGGATCAGCGTCCAGGAATAGATCGCCAGCGCGGCCCAGATCAGCGGAAAGGCGATCATCCGCGCGCGGTCCATCGGTTCGCCGAAGACCAAGACAGCGTTGAGGAAGATCATAGTCGGCGCGATGTATTGCAGGATCGCGATGGTCGACAGGCGTACCAGCTTCGCGCCGTTGGCATAGAGGATCAGCGGCACCGCCGTGACGACGCCCGACCCCATCAGAAGCAGGGTGTCGCCCCAGGACATGGCGAAGCTCCCCGACCCCTGCGCCGCCAGCCAGATCAGCCAGCCCAGCGCCAGCGGCGACAGGATCAGCACCTCGAGCAGGAAGCCCTGATTGGGGCCGATGGCCAGCCATTTCTTGAAGAAGGCATAGAACCCCCAGGACAGCGTCATGCACAGCGCGGCAACTGGCAGCCGCCCCTGTTCGACCGTCAGGATCACCACCGCCACGGTCGCCAGCGCGATGGCGGCCAGTTGCGGACGGTTCAGCCTTTCGCGCAGCAGAAGCGCGCCCAGTGCCACGCTGAAGAGCGGGTTGATGAAATATCCCAGCGCCGCCTCGAGCGCCTGACCCGTATTGATCGCCCAGACATAGACCCCCCAGTTGACGGAGACGAGCGCCGCCGTCACGCAGGCCATGCCCAGCATCCGCGGCGTGCGGAGCGCCGTCATGAGGTCCTTCGTCCGGCGCAGCACGATCAGGACCAGCCCCGCCACCGGAACGGACCACAGGATGCGGTGGGCCACGATCTCGACCGCCGGGATATGGTCGAGGAGCTTGAGGTAAAGCGGCAGGAATCCCCAGAGGAAATAGGCCGAGACCGCGAAGGCAAGGCCCTGCGGGGTGTCTCGGTTTTCGGGGTTGATCGCGGTCATCGGGGGGCCTTTCCCCGCCCTCCTATCGCGGGGGGCGGGGATTGGAAAGACGGGCTTCGGCTCAGGCGCGCACGCGGTCCGACTTGGGGTCGTACATCGGCTTAAGCGAGGCCTCGGCGCGCACCCGCGTGCCTGCCACGTCGATCTCGAAAGCCGAGGCCAGAAGCTGGTCGGCACTTTCGCCCTTGCAGGGGACATAGCCCATGCCGATGGCCCCGCCCAGGTGATGGCCATAGGCGCCCGACGACAGGTAGCCCACGATCTGCCCGTCCCGCAGCACGGGTTCGTTGTGGTACAGCAGCGGTTCCGGGTCGGTCAGCCGGAACTGGACCAACCGCTTGGCAAGTCCTTCGTCCTTCTTGCGTAGCACCGCGTCGCGGCCGATGAAGTCGGGCTTGCCCGTCGCGACGGCAAAGCCGAGGCCCGCTTCCAGCACGTGATCTTCGCAGGTGATGTCATGCCCGAAATGGCGGAAGGCCTTTTCGATGCGCGCGCAATCCATCATGTGCATGCCGCAGAGCTTGAGCCCCATGCCTTCGCCCGCTGACCACAGCGTCTCGAACGCATGCGCGGCCATGTCGGCGCCGACATAGATCTCCCAGCCAAGTTCGCCCACATAGGACACGCGGTGCACGCGCGCGGTGCCCAGACCCAGCTCGATCTCCTGCGCGGTGCCGAAAGGGTTGGCGTCGTTGCTGAAATCATTGGGGCTGACCGCCTGCAGGAGTGTGCGCGCGTTCGGCCCCATGACCGCCAGCACACCTTCCGCTGCCGTGACATCGGTCACGACCGCGCGCGCGTCGCCGATGTGACGCATCAGCCACGTCTGCTCGGCCCGGCGCGTGGCCGCGGGGGTGACCACAAGGTAAGCGGTCTCGCTCAGGCGGGTGACGGTCACATCCGCCTCGATCCCGCCGCGGTCGTTCAGGAATTGCGTATAGACGATCTTGCCCGCAGGGACCGACATGTTCGCGCCGCAGACGCGGTTGAGGACCGCCTCCGCATCCGGGCCTTCGACGCGGAGCTTCCCGAAGGAGGACATGTCGTACATGCCCACGTTGGTGCGGACCGCGTTCAGTTCCTCGGCCACGTTGTCGAAGAAGTTCTGCCGCTTCCACGAATAGCGGTATTCGCGCTCTTGCCCGTCGCGGGCATACCAGTTGGCACGTTCCCAGCCCGAAAGCTCACCGAAGACGGCACCCCGTTCGGCCAGATGCGCGTGGAAGGGCGTGCGGCGCACGCCGCGCGCGGTGGCCTTCTGCCGATAGGGGTAGTGATCGGCGTAAAGGAGCCCCAGCGTTTCCGAC
Organism: Aestuariivita sp.; assembly: GCA_018401465.1. GTDB lineage: Bacteria > Pseudomonadota > Alphaproteobacteria > Rhodobacterales > Rhodobacteraceae > JAGYKE01. The sequence goes on along the minus strand of JAGYKE010000004.1, from coordinate 753,488 downwards.
ACCCGCGCCTTGAGATAGGTGTGGTTGGTCTGGAAGGGCTGCGCGCGGGCGATGTCCACATCACCCAGATCGAAGGGTTTCGCACCATCCTCCATCCACTGCGCCAGCGCCATACCCGCGCCGCCCGCTGACTGGATGCCGATGGAATTGAACCCGGCCGCCACCCAGACATTGTCCATCTCGGTCGCCAGACCCAGAAGATAGGCGTTGTCGGGGGTGAAGCTTTCGGGGCCGTTGAAGAAGGTGTGGATGCCCGCCTCGCCCAGCATGGGCATACGGTTCACGGCCATCTCCAAGATCGGTTCGAAATGGTCGAAATCCTCGGGCAGCTGATCGAATTCAAAACTTTCGGGGATCGGACCCCAGGGCTTCGACAGCGGCTCGAACGCGCCCAGCATGAGTTTGCCCGCGTCTTCCTTGTAATAGGCGCATTCGTCGGGCACCCGCAGGACGGGCAGTTGCGTCAGGCCCGCGATGGGTTCCGAGACGATGTAGAAATGCTCGCAGGCCTGCAGCGGCACATGGGTGTTCAGCATCTGCCCCACCTCGCGCCCCCACATGCCCGCGCAGTTCACGACATGATCGCAGGCAATGTGGCCCTGACTTCCGTCCTCGGCCGCCCAGTCGACGCCGGTGATGCGGCGGCCCTGCCGGGTGACGCCGGTGGCTTTCACGCGTTCGGCCACGACCGCGCCGCGCTGCCGCGCGCCCTTGGCCAGCGCCAGCGCGATGTTCGCCGGGTCGCCCTGCCCGTCCTTGGGCAGATAGACGCCGCCGGTGACGCCGTCGATGTTGAGGTGCGGATAACGCTCCTTGATCTCGCTGGGCGAGATTTCCGCGATCTCGACCCCGAAGGCGCGCGCCATGGCGGCGGAGCGGTGGAGTTCCTCGAGCCGTTCGCCCGTCAGCGCGGCGGTGATGGACCCCACGCGCCGGAAGCCGGTGGCGACGCCGGTCTCGGCCTCGAGACTGCCGTAGAGTTCCTGGGAATACTTGGCGAGCTTCGTCATGTTCGCCGTCGCGCGCAGCTGCGCGATGAGGCCCGCGGCGTGCCACGTCGTGCCGGACGTCAGCTGCTTGCGTTCCAGCAGCACGACATCGGTCCAGCCGAGTTTCGTGAGGTGATAGGCGACGGAACAGCCGACGACGCCGCCGCCGATGATGACGGCGCAGGCTTTTTGCGGGAGATCGGTCATGATGCGGCCTTTCTGTGACTACGGGAAAGGCTGGGGGCTCTGCCCCCAGACCCCCGGGATATTTGAAGCGAGAGGAAGACAGGGTCAGGCGATGTCATGACCGGCGTCCTTCAGGCGGCGGGCGAGTTCGGCGATATGGGCAGGGCCGACCTCGCAGCAGCCGCCGACGATGGTGGCGCCTTGTGCGACCCAGCCCATGGCGAAATCGGCGTAAGCGTCGGGATCGAGATCGCGGCGCGCGCTGAGCGCATCGACGGTGGGGTTTTCCTTGAGGAATTCCGGCGTGATCCGGGTGAAGCCATTGGCATAGGCACCGAAGGGAAGGCCGGTGTCCTTCAGCGCGTCGATCCCCGCTGCGATCGCTTCGGGGCGCGAACAGTTGACGAGGATCGCCTGCGGTCTTTGGCCTTCGGGCAGGGCCGCGATCATCGCGGCGATCTCGGCCGTGGCCTCGCCCGAGCGCAGGCGCGATCCGTCGTCATCATCGACCGACACGGCCAGCCAGACGGGTTTGGCGGTGAACCGCTTCACGGCTTCCAGCGCGGTTTCGGCGTGGTTGACCGAGGACATCGTCTCGATCAGCCAGAGATCGACGCCGGGGTCGAGCCGCTGCACGTTCGCCCCGTAGATCGCCGCCGCCTGATCCGCCGTTACCTTGATATCGGGGCGGTACGACGCGCCGATGGGGCCGAGCGAGCCTGCGATGCGCCCCCCGCCATGCGCCGTGCGCGCGCGCGTCGCCTCGGCCAGCGCCGAGTCGAGCAGGCGGTCGATCTGCCCTTCCAGCCCCGATTTGGCCAGCCGGTCGGTCAGCACCGCGTAGGTGTTCGTCGTGGCGACGGTGGCACCCACGGCGAAATAATCCCCGTGCAGATCGCCGACGAGGGCGGGCCGGTCGATCATCACCGACGTGGACCAGAGCGGCGTCGCCTGCGCGCCGTGACGGTGGACAAGTTCCTGGCCGATGGAACCGTCGAGAAGGGTAATGGCACTCATGCGCGCAGTCTTTCGTTTTCAGGGTCCCAGAGGGGTTGGTCGGGCTGGACAATGGCCTGTCGGCGTTCGCCGTAGATTTCGACCTCGATCTTCGTGCCCGGTTCGGCCAGATCGGCGCGCAGCATGCCCAGCGCGACCGACGCGCCCACGCGGTAGCCCCAGGCGCCACTGGTCGTTTCGCCCACGATCTGGCCGTCATGCCAGAGCGTCGACATGTAGGGCGCGTCCGCCTCGCCCGCGTCCACGGTCAGCGTGACGAAACGCTTCTTCACGCCGCGCTGTTTTTCGGACAGAAGCGCCGCCTTGCCGGGGAAATCCTGCGGCTTGTCGAGCTTCACGAACCGGTCGAGCCCGCCTTCGAGCAGGCTGTAATCGGTGGACAGGTCGCCCTTCCACGCGCGGTATCCTTTTTCGACGCGCAAGCTGTTCAGCGCCCACATGCCAAAGGGTTTGGCACCCGCCGCCAGCACCGCGTCGTAGATCGCGGGCGTGTCGGCGTTCAGGGCGTGGATTTCCCAGCCGAGTTCCCCGGCGAAGCTGACGCGCGCCAGAAGGCAGGGGCGGCCCGCGACAATCGCTTCCTGGATCGACAGCCAGGGCAGCGACAGGTCGGCCTGCGCGCCGATCGTCTGGAAGAGATCGCGCGCCTTGGGTCCTGTGACGATCAGCGTGTCCAGTTCGCCGGTGCGGTCGGTCAGCGTCAGCCCCGCCTCTGCCGCGGGCTGCAGGATGTCGCGGTCGTGCCACTGGGCCACGGCGGCGGTGATCAGGGTGAAGTCATCCTCGCCATGGCGCAGCACGCTCATCTCGGTGAGGATGCGGCCGCGGGTATCGGCGAAATAGGCGAGGTTCATGCGCCCCGCCTTGGGCAACCCGCCGGTGATGCGACCGCGCAGCCAGTCTGCGGCACCGGCGCCCGACAGGTCGAAACGCGAAAAGCCCGGCAGGTCGAGCACGCCGACGTGGTCGCGCACGGCGAGCGCCTCTTCGCGGATGCGCGCCTCCCACGGGCCAGTGCGGTTCCAGGTCTGGGTGGCTTCCTCGGACGTGTCGTCGCCCGGCCCTGCGAACCAGTTGGCGCGTTCCCAGCCGTTATAGGCGCCCATCTGGCCGCCCAAGCTTTTCACCTTGTCATGGACGGGCGAGGTCTTGCGGTCAGGTGCGGCAGGCCAGCGGTGCCAGGGGAAGTGCATGGCGTATTCGTGGCCATAGACCTCGACCCCCTTTGCCACGCAGTAATCGTGATCGGTGTAGTCGGTATAGCGGCGCGGGTCGCAGGACCACATGTCCCATTCGGTCTGGCCCTCGGTCACCCATTCCGCCAGCACCTTGCCCGCGCCACCCGCCTGCGCGATGCCGAAGGTGAAGACGCAGGCCTCGAACGCGTTGGGCACACCGGGCATGGGCCCGATCAGCGGCAGGCCGTCGGGTGCATAGGGGATCGGGCCGTTGATCACCTTGCTCACCCCCGCGGTGCCCAGGATCGGCACGCGCGCCATCGCGTCCTCGATATACCATTCGAGCCGTTCGAGATCGTCGGGATAAAGCTGGAAGCTGAAATCCTCGGGCATCGGGTCGGACGGATCGGCCCAGTGGGCGCGGCAGTTGCGTTCATAGGGGCCAAGGTTGAAGCCGTGCTTTTCCTGCCGCAGGTAGTAGGAGGAATCGACGTCGCGCAGAAGCGGCAGCTTGTGGCCCTGTTCGCGGGTCCAGGCGTCGAGTTCGGGGATTTCCTCGGTCAGCATGTATTGATGGCTCATCACCATCATGGGTACGGTGCGCCCGCCGAAGGGTTTGAACCATTCGCCCACCTTCTGGGCATAGTAGCCGGCGGCGTTCACCACGATTTCGCAGCGGATATCGCCCTTTTCGGTATGCACGATCCAGTCGTCGCCATCGCGGCTGATGCCGGTCGCGGGGGTGAAGCGCAGGATCTTCGCGCCCATGTCGCGCGCGCCCTTGGCCAGCGCCTGCGTCAGCTGCGCCGGGTCGATGTCGCCGTCGTTCGGATCGTAAAGTGCGCCCTTCAGGTCATGCGTCTCGACGAAGGGATAGCGGCCCTTGATCTCGTCGATCCCGAGGATGTCGATATCCATCCCCTGATACCGGCCCATGCCCTTGGCGCGCTGGAATTCCTGCATCCGTTCCTTGCTGTGCGCCAGCCGGATGGACCCCGTGACATGATAGTTCATCGGATAATCCACCGCCGCGCCGAGGCCCCGGTAGAGTTCCGTCGAATAGCGCTGCATGTTCATGATCGACCACGAGGTCGAGAAGGTCGGCACATTGCCCGCCGCGTGCCATGTGGAACCGGCGGTCAGTTCGTTCTTTTCCAGCAGCACGCAATCGGTCCACCCGGCCTTCGCCAGATGATAGAGCGACGAGGCGCCGACGGCGCCGCCGCCGATGATGACCACGCGGGCCTGGGTGGGGAAATCGCTCATGCCATGGGTCCTTCGCGTTCAGGTGTCAGTAGACCGGCGGGGCGATCACCCAGATCGCCACGGCGGGTGTGTCATAGGGATTGGCCCAGCGGAAGGCCTCGCCCCGGATGCGGAAACTGTCGCCGGGGTTCACTGTGAAGCGCCGCCCGCCGATATCGAGGTCAAGCCGACCGGACAGGATATAGGCGACCTCCTGCGTCGGCCGCACCGTCGGCGCGGACAGCGCGCTGCGGGGCTCGAACGTGGAATGCACCACTTCGAAGGCGTCGGTCAGATCAGGGGACAGCAATTCTTCGGTCAGCCCGGCCTCGCCCGAGCCGATGGGCCGCCGCGCGCCGCGCCGGACGATGAAACCGGCCTCGTCCACGGGTGCGGGGGCCTGCCCGAAAAAGAGCGAGAGCGGCACGCCCAGCGACGCCGCGATCTGGCGCAGATCGTCGACCGAAGGTCTGGACAGGTCGCGCTCCACCTGGCTGAGCCAGCCGACCGACCGGCCAAGGCTGTCGGCCAGATCGCTCAGCGTCAGCCCGCGCGCCTTGCGCAACGCACGCAGGTCGGCCCCGAGGGAGGTTGAAGTGACGGGCGTCAGGTCGGTCATCGATTCGTGAAAAACTGGTTTCGAATTTCACGATGCCCGAGGGACATGAAATTTCAAAGCGAAATTTCACGTCTCGAATCGGGATCCGGCCTTGTCGCTCAGGCCGCGCCTGCGAAAACGCGGTCGAGGATCGCGCCCAGTTCGCGGGCGTCGTCTTCGGTGAAGGCGTCGGGCAGGTCGCTGTCGATATCGAAGACGCCCAGAAGATCGCCCGTGCCGTTGCGCACCGGGATCACCAATTCCGACCGGGTCGAGGCGGCGCAGGCGATATGACCGGGAAAGGCATCGACATCGGGCACCAGCTGCACCTGACCGGTGCGCGCCGCGGCCCCGCAGACCCCGCGGTCGAACGGGATGATGAGGCAGCCATGACCGCCCTGATAGGGACCGATCTTCAGCAGCCCCGGCGCGACCACCCGGTAGAAGCCGGTCCAGTCGAAGCGGTCGTCGGCGTGATGCACTTCGCAGGCGACAGTCGCCATCAGGGCGACGGTATCGGTTTCGCCCTCGGTCAGGGCGGCGATGGTTTGGGCAAGACCCCTGTAGTCGGTCATGGCTGTCACCTGCGGAGTTTGCGTATTCGGAACGAGAGGAAGTCAGACGCGCTCGATCGCGATGGCGGTGCCTTCGCCGCCGCCGATGCAGATGGCGGCGATGCCACGCCTCGCGCCCCGCCTTTCCAGCGCGTTCAGAAGCGTCACCATGATCCGCGCGCCCGAGGCGCCGATGGGATGGCCCAGCGCGCAGGCCCCGCCGTTCACGTTCACCACGTCGCGCGGCAGACCCATTTCGCGCATGAAGGCCATGGGCACGACGGCGAAGGCTTCGTTCACCTCCCACAGATCGACATCGGTGGTCTTCCAGCCCAGCCGGTCGAGCAGCTTGCGCGCCGCCGGAACGGGCGCGGTCGTGAAAAGGCCAGGCGCCTGCGCATGGCTGGCATGGCCGAGGATGCGCGCGCGGATGCGCAGGCCCTGCGCCTCGGCCGCCGCGCGGCTGGCAAGGACGAGCGCCGCCGCCCCGTCCGAGATGGACGAGGAATTCGCCGCCGTCACCGTGCCGTCCTTGCGGAAGGCGGGTTTGAGCTGGGGGATCTTCTCGGGTCGCGCCGTGGCGGGCTGTTCGTCGGCGGCAACCTGCGTTTCACCCTGACGGGATGTCATGGTCACCGCTGCGATCTCACCGTCGAAGGCACCCGACGCCTGCGCCGCCAGCGCGTTCGACAGCGACTGCAACGCGTACTCGTCCTGCGCCGCGCGGGTGAACTGGAAGGCTTCCGCGCAATCCTCGGCGAAGGTGCCCATGAGGCGGCCCTTGTCATAGGCGTCTTCCAGCCCGTCGAGGAACATGTGGTCGATCACCGAGGCATGCCCGATCCGCGCGCCCCCGCGCATCTTGGGCAGAAGGTAGGGCGCGTTCGTCATCGATTCCATGCCGCCCGCGATCATCGTGCCCGCATGGCCCAGCGCGATCTGGTCGAAGGCGATCATCGCCGCCTTCATCCCCGAGCCGCACATCTTGTTGAGCGTGGTGGCGGGCACCTCTTCGCCCAAGCCCGCGGCGAACCCGGCCTGCCGCGCGGGTGCCTGCCCCTGCCCCGCGGGCAGCACGCAGCCCATCAGCACCTCGTCCACCGTCGCCGCCCCGGCATCGGCCAGCGCCGCACGGATCGCGGCACCGCCCAGATCGGCGGCCGTCATGTCGCGGAACACCCCCTGAAACCCGCCCATGGCGGTGCGCGCGGCACCGGCGATCACAACGTCGTTCATGTCCTGTCCTCCGACCCGGCCGGGCAAACCGAATGGTAAGACTTGGCCGCTATCTTGCGCATGTGCTGTCAGACGTAGGACCGTTCCATGACCCTTGCAAGCCGCGATGCAGACGGTGTCCGTCTGATCACCGTGACCGAAACGCGAATCGACGCGGCACTCGCCATCCGGTTCAAGGACGCGATGCGGCAGGCCATGGCGGGGGGGCCGGACCGTGTCGTGCTCGACCTGTCAGGGGTCAGCTTCATCGATTCAAGCGGGCTCGGCGCCGTCGTCGCGGCGATGAAGGCGCTGGAACCCGGACGGCGGCTTGACCTCTGCGGGCTGGGCGGGACGGTGGAAAAAGTGTTCCGCCTGACCCGGCTCGACACCGTGTTCCGCATCTATCCGAATGTTGAGGCGGCGCTGTCGGCGACCGACGGCTGATGTTGGGCAGTCTCGTTTGCAGAGCGGGGCGTGGCACCGGGCGGGTTGGGTTCTGCCTCAGCTTTCCCGCAACGCTGGGGGCGGTGGCCGACGCGCTGGCACATGTGGACAGCCGTCTGGGCGACATGTGCGTCGGCCCGGACCTGCGCGGCGACGTGGCCATCGCCTTGGGCGAGGTGCTGAACAACGTCGCCGAACATGCCTGTGCCGGGCTGGCCGGCGCCCGCGTCACGCTGCGCGGCGGTCTGTCGGGCCAGGAGCTGTGGGTCGAGATCTGCGACCCGGGCCGCCCCTTTCCCGGTGGCGGCCTGCCCGCGGGGCAAGCGGTGGACCTGTCCCTGCCGGTCGATGCCCTGCCCGAAGGCGGCTTCGGCTGGTTCCTGATCCGCAGCCTGACCAGCGGGCTCGAGTATCGCAGACAGAACGGGCTGAACCGGCTGACCCTGCGATTCGCGCCTTGACGGGAAGGTCCGGCGGCCCGGTCGGGCCGCGCCATGGCGTTCCGGCGTGGACAGGCAGGGTGCGCTTGCGTCGGCGCGCCGGCCAAGAACGCTCTGATGCCCGGGCGCGGACCAAACGCCACAAAACTGCCCAGATGACTCCCCACTTCCGGCCACGTCGGGGGGCATACATCATCCCGTAGCTGCAAATAGCTTCCCTCGGCGTCGCGTGTTAACAGCCCCCACCCAGTACGCGGCGCCGAGGACCTTCCCCCTGAAATGCGATGTGACCACTGGCAGAGACCCCTGCACCGGTTTATGTCGTGCCGTCACGCAGCCAGGGAGGGCAGGCATCATGCGCGATTTCCACAAACCCGGACGATCCGAGGTGCTGGCCACGAACGGCCTGTGCGCCACGTCGCACCCGCTGGCCGCGAAGGTCGCGGTCGAGACGCTCGAACGGGGCGGCAACGCGATGGATGCGGCGATCGCGGGGGCGGTGATCCTTGGCATCTGCGAACCGCAGATGACCGGGATCGGCGGCGACTGCTTCGTTCTGTATTCCCTGCCCGGCAGCGCCGAGGTGAAGGCCCTGAACGGATCGGGCCGCGCGCCCGCCGCCGCCAGCGCTGCGGCGCTCCGCGCCGAAGGGCACACCAACGTGCCCACCTACAGCGCGCATGCGGTGACGGTGCCCGGGGCCATCGACGCCTTCTGCCACCTGTCGGACACGGTCGGGAAGATCGGGCTTGACGCCATCCTCGCCCCGGCGATCCGCTATGCCGACGAAGGCGTGCCGGTCGCGCCGCGCGTCGCCTTCGACTGGGCCGACGACAAGGGCAACCTGCAGGGCCGTGCCCGCGATTTGTTCCTGATGCAGGGCCGCGGCGCAAAGGTGGGCGACATGTTCCGCGCACCCGGTCAGGCCGAGGTGCTGCGCCGCATCGCCAAGGACGGGCGCGACGCCTTCTATACCGGTGAGATCGCGGAAGACATGGTGGCAAGCCTGCGCGCCTTGGGCGGTGTCCACACGATGGAAGATTTCGCCGCGACCCGGTGCGACGCGCCAGTGCCGGTCAGCGGCGGCTACAAGGGTGCGAACCTGGTGGAGCATCCGCCCAACGGGCAGGGCGCGACGGCGATCTTGATGCTGAACATCCTCGCGCAGTTCGACATCGCCGCGATGGACCCGTTCGGCGCCGAACGCGCCCATATCGAGGCCGAGGCGGCCAAGCTCGCCTATGACGCGCGCAACCGCTTCATCGCCGACCCTGACCACACGACCCGGCTCGATCACATGCTGTCGATGGAGACGGCGCGGAAGCTTGCCGCGCTGATCGATCCGAAGCGGGCCATGGCCGCCCCGGCGCAGGTGTCGGAAGCGGTCCACAAGGACACGATCTACATCACCGTGGTCGACCGCGACCGCATGGCGGTGTCGCTCATCTATTCGATCTATCACGGCTTCGGATCGGGTATCGCCAGCGACCGCTTCGGCATCCTGTTCCAGAACCGCGGCGCGGGCTTCACGTTGGCGGAAGGTCACCCGAACGAAATGGCGGGCGGCAAGCGGCCCATGCACACGATCATCCCCGCCATGTTGACGGAAGGCGGGCGCGTGACCATGCCCTTCGGCGTGATGGGCGGCGCCTATCAGCCCTGCGGGCATGCGCGTGTCGTGTCGAACCTGCGCGATTTCGGGATGGACATCCAGTCGGCGCTCGACGCGCCGCGGGCGTTCTCGGACGCAGGCGTCATGAAGGTCGAACGGGGCTATGGCGACGACGTGCGCCGCGCGCTGACCGACATGGGCCATGAGGTCGAGATCCCCGACACCCCGATCGGCGGTGCACAGGCCATCGTCATCCGCGAAGACGGCGTGCTGGAAGGCGCGAGCGATCCGCGCAAGGACGGCTGCGCGCTGGGCTATTGACGACGGGGGCGACAGCCCCCGTCAGTTCAGGTGGAAGTGCAGCGGATAGGCACCATCCTCGAACGGGCCGAACATCTCGGGGATATCGGGGTGTTCGACCGGTTCACCGGAATAATCCGCGACAAGGTTCTGTTCCGACACGTAGGCCACGTAATAGCTTTGGTCGTTCTCGGCCAGAAGATGATAAAACGGCTGTTCCTTGCGGGGGCGGCTGTCTTCGGGAATCGCCTGATACCATTCTTCGGTATTCGCGAATTGGGGGTCGACGTCGAACACCACACCGCGGAACGGGTGCTTGCGGTGTCTGACCACCTGCCCAAGATGATATTTTGCACGTGTTGCGATCATGATCTTGCAGCCCTCGGGCATAGGCTCTAGCCGGTTCTCACACGACTTGTCCAATGCAGAAACGGGAATCTGGGGAAACAGTCTGTGAACCTCGCCTTGACAGTGCTGGAAATCGTCGCGCCGGTCTTTCTGCTGGCGGCGATCGGCTACGCTTGGGTCAGGTTGGGCTTCGAATACCGGATCGAGTTCGTCACGCAGTTGTCGATGACGTTGGGCGTGCCCTGCCTGATCTTCGTGTCGCTGATGAAGACCGATGTCGACCCGCAGGCGCTGACCGCTCTGACGCTGGCGTCGATCGCGGCCTATGGGGCGGTCACGCTGGCGGCCTGGGCGCTGATCGCGGCGATGCGACTTGATCTGCGGACGTGGCTTGCCCCGGTGATCTTCGGCAATACCGGGAACCTCGGCCTGCCGCTTGCGCTGTTTGCGTTCGGAGAGATCGGGCTCGACTACGCCGTCGTCGTCTTCGCTGTCATGGCGGTCTGGTCCTTCACCTTCGGCGTCTGGCTGGTGGCGGGCGGCGGATCGCCGTGGAAGGTGGTGAAGGAACCGCTGGTGGGTGCGACGCTTCTGGGGGCGCTCTTCCTCTGGCAGGGGTGGGAGACGCCCGTGTTCCTCACCAACACGCTGTCACTGATCGGACAGATGGCGATCCCGCTCATGCTCATCACGCTGGGGGTGGCGGTGGCGCGGCTCGACACCGCGGGGGCGGGGCGGGCGCTCGTGGTCTCGGTTCTCAAGCTCGCTCTCTGCGTGGGGCTGGCCTGGGCGGTGGGGCGGGCCTTCGCGCTGGACGATGTGGCCTTCGCGGTGCTGGTGCTGCAGGTCTCGACCCCGGTTGCGGTCACCTCGTACCTTCTGGCGTCGAAATACGGAGCCGACGCGCAGGCGGTCGCGGGGCTGGTCGTCGTCTCCACGCTTGTCTCGGTGCTGTCCCTGCCGCTGCTGCTGGCAGTTCTGCTCTAGGGAAAAGTGATTTCCCCTTGGGCGGGCTTTGCGTTAGAATGGCCCCAACAAGAAGAAAAATCTTCGAGAGGCAGATGAGCAGATTGCTTTGCACCCTGGGCCTGGTGCTGTTGCTTGCGTCATGCGGCAGCCGCGACCACAACGCGGCCCCGCGCAACATGGACAATGCCTGCAGCATCGTGAGCCAGCGGCCCGAATACCTGCAGGCCTTCCGGGCCACCGAACGCCGTTGGGGCGTGCCGATGCATGTGCAGATGGCCACGATCTATCACGAAAGCAGGTTCGTATCGCAGGCGCGCCCGCCGCACCGCTTTGCCCTGGGGATCATCCCCATGGGCCGCATGTCGTCGGCCTTCGGCTATTCCCAGGCGCTCGACGCAACATGGGACGAATACCGCCGCGACACCGGGCGCGCAGGCGCGCGGCGCGAACGCATCCGTGACGCCGCCGATTTCATGGGCTGGTACATGGCCGGGTCGCGCGACCGGCTGGGCATCCCGCTCAGTGACGCGCGCAACCAGTATCTGGCCTATCACGAAGGCCGCACCGGCTATTCCCGTGGCACCCACAACCAGAAAAGCTGGCTGTTGCGCGTCGCGGCACAGGTGCAGTCGCGCGCGGACATGTATGAAAGCCAGCTTGCCGGGTGCCGCCGGGCGCGGGGCTGATCAGCGGTTCTGGCGTTCGCCGACCGTGGTGGTGTTGAACAGCGTGTCGGACAGCGACAACCCGGTCGCGAGATCCTGAAGGATCACGGTCGTCTGCGCGCCCGCTCCGTCGGTGATGACCCATTTGCGCAGCTCGACCGGATCGCCGGTGAAGCTGAGCTGGATATTGCCGTATTCCGGGTTCTCGGGGTCCTGTGCGGTGATCACAGTCGCAGTGCCGTCAAAGTCGTGGCCCACCACCATGTCGCGCCGGCCGAGGTCCACCTGACGCTCCAGGATGATCGACAGCGGCGTGCGGTTGAGCGGATAGGTTTCGGGTTCGGTGTTCGACTTGGGGTCGAAGATCACCACCGTGCCGCCACCCGCGACCACGACCGCGTCTTCCGGCGGGTCGTATTCGAAGCGCATCCGCCCCGGGCGGCGGATGAACAGCGTGCCCGTAGCCAGCGAACCGTCATCGTTGATCTGGGTGAAGGCCGCGCGCCCCGTCTGCAGGTCGTTCAGATAGGCCGAAATCGCCGACAGCGGCAATTGATCGGCCACCGCAGGCGCGGCGCTGAACAGGGCAAAGGCGGTGGCGGCGAACATCCGTTTCATGCCGGTAATCTACGCCTTCCCCCGGCAAACCCCAAGACCCCGGCCCATCACGTCAGCGCGACGCCCTGTGTCAGCCGTGTTCGGGCACCAGGATCTCGCGCTTGCCGACATGGTTGGCAGAGGACACAAGCCCCTCGTCCTCCATCTGTTCGACCAGCCGCGCGGCCTTGTTGTAGCCGATGCCCAGCTTGCGCTGGATGTAGGAGGTGGAACACTTGCGGTCCTTGATCACCACCTGCACCGCCTGATCGTACAGCGCGTCGTCACCATCGGTGTTGCCGCCCAGCCCGAGGACGAGGTCGATATCGGCCTCTTTCTCTTCGTCCGGACCGTCAAGCACGGTGTTGACGTAAGACGGCGGCCCGAAGGCCTTGAGGTGGTTGACCACTTCTTCCACCTCTTCGTCGCTGACGAAGGGGCCGTGGCAGCGGATGATCTTGGCGCCGCCCGCCATGTACAGCATGTCGCCCATGCCCAGAAGCTGCTCGGCGCCCATTTCGCCCAGGATCGTGCGGCTGTCGATCTTCGAAGTGACCTGGAAACTGATGCGGGTGGGGAAGTTCGCCTTGATCGTGCCGGTGATGACGTCGACCGACGGGCGCTGCGTCGCCATGATGAGATGAATGCCCGACGCCCGCGCCATCTGGGCCAGACGCTGGATGCAGGCCTCGATCTCTTTTCCCGCCACCATCATCAGGTCGGCCATCTCGTCGACGATGACGACGATATAGGGAAGGGCCACGGGCTGGATTTGCTCGGTCTCGAAGACGGGATCGCCGGTCTCGTCGTCAAACCCGGTCTGCACGGTGCGGCTGAACATCTCGCCCCGCGACAGGGCCTCGCGCACGCGGCCGTTATAGCCTTCGATGTTGCGCACGCCCATCTTCGACATCTTGCGATAGCGCTCCTCCATCTCGCCCACCACCCATTTGAGGGCGACGACCGCCTTCTTTGGGTCGGTGACGACGGGCGACAGAAGATGCGGGATGCCGTCATAGACGCTGAGTTCCAGCATCTTGGGGTCGATCATGATGAGCCGGCATTCCTCGGGCGAGAGCTTGTAGAGAAGCGACAGGATCATGGTGTTGATCGCGACCGACTTGCCCGACCCGGTGGTGCCCGCGATCAGAAGATGGGGCATCTTGGCCAGGTTCGCGACGATCGCGTCCCCGCCGATATCCTTGCCCAGCGCCAGCGGCAGGCGCATGTTCGAATCTCCGAAATCGCGGCTGGCCAGGATTTCGCGCAGAACGACCTTTTCGCGGTTCTCGTTCGGCAGTTCGATCCCGATCACGCTGCGGCCCGGCACGGTGGACACCCGCGCCGACAAGGCCGCCATCGATCGCGCAATGTCGTCAGCCAGACCGATCACGCGGCTGGCCTTGAGCCCCGGCGCGGGTTCGAGTTCGTACATCGTGACGACGGGGCCGGGGCGGACGCTGACGATTTCGCCCTTCACGCCGTAATCGTCGAGCACGTTTTCCAGCATGCGCGCATTGGCTTCGAGCGCCTCGTCGCTCAGGTGGTGGCGCTGGATCTCGATGGGGTTTTCCAGAAGGTTCAGCGGCGGCAGCTCGTAATCCGACGCCGTCTCGTCAAAGGCCAGCCCGGGCTGCGCCTCGGCCTGCGCGCGGCGCGACGGGGCGGGCGCACGGCGGGCCGGGTTCTGCACGACCTTGCGCGGCTCCGCGACCGGGATGCGCGCGGCGGCGAAGGTCTCGGGTTCCTCGAGCGGCAGCGGCGCGATGCCGGGTTCGTCCTCCTCGATCTCGTCCAGATAGGGGGGCGGCGCGGGCGGCAGGACGGCGGGCTTGTAGATCAGCGGTTCGGGCCTGCGCCCCAGACCGCGCGTCAGAAGCGGTTCGGGCGCGGGCGGCGCGGCGGGTTTCGGCGCGCTCAGCCGCGACCGGACCGCGTCGGAAATCTTGGCGCGGATGCGGTCTTCGCCCGGGGCCATCGCATCCGGGGCGAAGGCTGCTTCCACCAGTTCGGGTTCGGGCAGGGGTTCGCTCCGCCGCAAGAGCGACGGCATCCGCCCCAGAAGCCCGCCGCGCGGGGCAGGTTCGGGTTCGGCGGTGACGCGCGGCGGCACCACCGGCGCGCGCACGACCGGGGGAGCAGGGCGGTGCAGCGGCGGTTCGGCCATGGCGCTGTGCGCGCGGGTGACCACGGGATCGGGCGCCAATGCGGCCTGCGCGCGGCGTTCGGCCTGACGCGCCTGCAATGCCTGTGCAAGCTGAACCGCCTGCCCGGCACCCCGGCCCAGAACCGTCATGAGCCCGGCATAGACCATGACGATGCCCAGCGCGACATAGCGCAGGACGCGCATCACGGCGGGCCGGGAAAAGCCCAGCACGAACAGCCCCATGATCACCATCGCCAGCGCCATGATCAGCGACAGGATCCGGATTTCCGCCATCGTCCCGAAGGGCAGCATCGTCAGCAGCGCGCCCATCACCGTATCGCCGAACAGACCGCCCAGCCCGAAGGAATGAACGGCCTTCCAGTCGGCCCCCGGCACCAGCGTGGCGGCATGGATCGAACACAGCGCCACCGCGATCGGCGCGAAGATCAGCCGCCCCATGGCGCGGTCTTCGCCCCGGTGCAGCACAAGCCGCAGACCCCAGACAACGAGGATCAGCGCGATCGCCCAGCTGCCCCAGCCCACGATCATGAACAAGGGCGCGGCAATCGACGCGCCGAAACGGCCCAGCAGGTTCTGCACCGGCGCATCGGTCGACACCATCCAGTTCGGATCGTCCGGTGTGTAGGACCCGATCATCATCCCCGCCATCACGCCCAGCGCGATCAGCACAAAGCCGACAAGCTCCTTGCTGCGCCGTTCGATGGCGGCCTGCATGGAACTGTCCAGCAATGGATCGCGGCCGCGGGTATTCAGTGAAGCCATCTTCGTCCCTCGTCCGTCATGCGAAGAGACAGTCGCGCAGGCGGGTCAGCCCTTGCGCCATCTCGTCCTTCGGGGCCACCATCGCGACCCGTATGTATCCCTGCCCCGGGTTGTCGCCGTCCGCGTCGCGCGACAGATAGGCACCGGGCAGCACCCGCACCCCCGTCTCGCGCCAGAGCTTCAGTGCAGCCGTCTCGCCATCGGCGACGGGCAGCCACAGGAAGAAACCGGCCTCGGGGCTCATGTATCCCGGTACATGGCCCAGGATGTCGTCGGCAATGGCGTATTTCTCGGCGTAAAGGCGGCGGTTTTCGACCACGTGATCTTCGTCCGCCCAGACCTTGGCCGACGCCGCCTGGATCGGCCCGGGCAGCGGCGCGCCGGCATAGGCGCGCAACACCTTGGCCGCGGCGATGCTGCGCGCACCGCCCGCCATGAAGCCCGACCGCAGCCCCGGCAGGTTCGACCGCTTCGACAGCGAATGGAAGACCACGACGCGGTCGGGGTCGGCCCCCATCTTCGCCGCGACCTCGAGCGCGCCCACCGGCGGCGTGTCGCGGTAGATCTCGGAATAGCATTCGTCGGCGAAGATGCGGAAATCGTACTTTTCCGCCAGCGCGATCAGGTCGCGCCAATAGCCTTCGGTCGCCACAGCGCCCTGCGGGTTCGCGGGCGAACAGATATAGGCGATGGAGGTGCGGTTCAGCACATCCGCCGGCAGCGATCCGTAATCGGGCAGATGCCCCGACTGCCCCGTCGCGGGCACGAAGACCGGTTCGGCCCCCACGGAAATCGCCGCGATCATGTAGACCTGATAGAACGGGTTCGGCGACAGGATCACCGGCCTGCCACCCTGTTTTGTCTCCGGGCACAGCGCCATGGCGGCGTTGTACAGCCCCTCGCGCGTGCCGTTCAGCACCATCACCTGCGTCTCGGGGTCCAGCGTCACGCCATAGCGCCGCGCGACCCAGCCGCTGATTGCGCCGCGCAGTTGCGGCGTGCCTTCGTTCGGCGGGTAATCGTTGAACCCCTTGGCGTGGGCCACGATTTCGTCGGTCACCCAGGATGGAAAGGCGTGCTTGGGTTCGCCGATGGTCATGTGGGTGACCGGGCCACCGGCTTCATGCACGTCCAGAAGCGCCCGCAGACGCGGGAAAGCATAGGCCGGTAGGTTCGCGAACCGCGCGGGGAAATCCATCACTGCTGCCTCTGGTCCGGGGTCATTTCCGCCCCGTTTGACCGGAAGTTACATGCGCCATCCCGCCCAGTCCAGAAAAAGCTGAACGACTCAAGGGCGTTGTGGCAATTAGGCCAGTGCCGCCTCGGCCGCCGCGCCGATGCGCAAAAGCGCCTCGTCCAGCCCGGGACGACCCATCAGCATCAGCCCGCAGGACGGCACCCCCGTGGGCAGCGTCAGCGCGCAGAGCCCCATGAGGTTGCCGACCCGCGTGTTGCGCAGCGCCAGAAGGTTTTCGGTCACGTAGTAATCGCGGTCGGAACTCAGCCGGGCGATGTCGGGCGGCAGGATCGGCGCAGTCGGCGCCAGCACCGCGTCATAGCGCGCGGTCGCCGCATCCCAGGCCGCGCGCGCGGCCTCGATCCGCGCCCAGGCGGCAACGTAATCGGCCCCGGAATGCGCCTTGCCCTGCCGGAACCGGGTCAGGATTTCCGGGAACATGGCGTCGGGGTTGGCTTCGATCACGTCGCGCCAGAGGCCATAGGCCTCGGTCGTGTAGAGAACACCCGACAGGCCCATGACCGAGGCAAGCTCGGGCACGTCGAGCGGTTCGATCACCGCGCCGGCATCGGCAAGACGTTGCAGCGCGCTCTCATAGGCCGCCAGCGGTGCCTCGCGGATATCGTTCAGAACCACGGTCTGCAGCGCCGCGAACCGGCGCCCCTTCAGGCTGGCCCCCGCCAGATCGGGCGCGCGCTTGCCTTCCAGCGCGCCGAGCAGTAGGGCGGCATCCTCGACGCTGCGGGTCAGCGGGCCGATCGTGTCGAACTTCAGGCACAACGGCACGACCCCTTCAAGCGTCAGCCGCCCCGCCGTGGTCTTCAGCCCCACCAGATCGTTCCACGCCGCCGGAATGCGCACCGACCCGCCGGTGTCCGACCCGATGCCCGCGGGGGCAAGTCCAAAGGCGACCGACGCCGCCGCTCCCGAAGACGACCCGCCCGGCACAGCGCCGGGGTCGTTCACGCAGGGCGGTGTCGCGGTGATCGGGTTCATCCCCAGCCCGGAGAAGGCCAGTTCGCTCATGTGCGTCTTGCCAAGGCAGACAAGGCCCATCTGCGTCGCGTTGGCCAGCACGGCCGCATCGCGGTCGGGCACACGGCCGCGGAGCAGGGCGGAGCCCGCCTCGGTCACGGTGCCAGCGGTATCGAAAAGGTCCTTCCAGCTGATCGGCACGCCGTCGAGCACCGACCGCCGCTGCTTCTGCGCGGCGCGCTTGGCCGCCGCTTCGGCCTCGGCCAGCGCACGGTCGGGGGTCAGTCGGGCATAGATGCGGTCGGCTTCGGGATGGTCCGCAATTGCGGTCAGGAAGGTTTCGGCAAGGTCCACCGGGTTGATCTCGCCCCGCCCGATCCCGCGGCCCAGTTCCGCCACCTTCATGCCCAGCCAGTCGTGCATCTTGCGCATCCCCTTCCACCTGACAGGCTGACGGTAGCGACAGGACCGCGCATGGACAATCCCGGACCGCAGGTCATATTCCCGGCCATGGCAACGGACAGCGATATCCTGATCGTCGGCGGCGGTCTGAACGGCCCCGCGCTGGCACTGGCCCTGGCGCAGGCGGGTTTCACCGTGACGGTGATCGACGCGCTGGACGAAGACGCCCGCCGCGACGAAGGGTTCGACGGCAGGTCCTACGCGCTGGCGCTGGCCTCAAAACGGCTGCTGGCGGCGATCGGCATCTGGCACCATGTGGCCGATCACGCCCAGCCGATGCTGGGGATCAAGGTCACCGATGGCCGCGCGGGCGAAGGGCCGTCGCCTTTCCTGATGGAATTCGACCACGCCGAGATCGAGGAAGGCCCGATGGGCTTCATGGTCGAAGACCGGCACCTGCGCCGCGCCTTCCTTGACGCGATGGGGGCCGAGGCCCGCATCACCCATATCGCAGGCGCACGGGTGACCGCGCAGGATGTTCAGGGCCAAAGCGCCGAAGTGACGCTTGACGATGGGCGCGTCCTGACCGCGCGGGTTCTGGTCGGATCGGACGGACGGCAAAGCGGCACGGCCCGGCGCGCCGGGATCGGCCGCATGGGCTGGGGATACGGGCAGACCGCACTTGTCTGCGCGGTGGAACATGAAAAGCCCCATGGCGGCATAGCGCACCAGTTCTTCATGCCGCCCGGGCCGCTGGCGATCCTGCCGCTGACCGGCAACCGGTCGTCCATCGTCTGGAGCGAGGCCGAGGTCGAGGCCGCGCGCATAAACGCGCTGAACGACGATGCCTATCTCGACGAACTGCGCCCGCGCTTCGGCAGCTTCCTTGGCGACATCCGGCTGGCGGGCAAGCAGTTCACCTATCCACTGAACCTGACGCTGGCCAAGGCGCTGGTCGGTGACAGGCTGGCGCTGATCGGGGACGCGGCCCATGGCGTGCACCCCATCGCGGGGCAGGGTCTGAACGCGGGCCTGCGCGATGTCGCCGCGCTGGCCGAAGTGCTGACACTTGCCGCGCGGCGGGGCGAGGATATCGGCGCGCCGGACGTGCTGGCCCGCTACCAGCAATGGCGCCGCTTCGACACCGCGACGCTGGCGCTGGCGACGGATGCGTTCAACCGGCTCTTTTCCAACGACAACCCGGTGCTGCGGCTGGGCCGCGACATCGGCATGGGGGTGGTGAACGCCCTGCCCGGCCTGCGCCGCGCCTTCATCCGCGAAGCCGCCGGTCTGACCGGCGACCTGCCACGCCTGATGCAGGGCAAGCGCGTTTAATCGCCGCCTGCCAGCAGTGCGGCAAGCCCTGACCGGTAATCGGGATGGATCAGCCGCACGCCCAACTCGTCCTTGATCCGGTCGTTCCGCACGCGCTTGCTTTCGGCGTAGAAGCTGCGCGCCATCTCGGTCATCTCTGCGGTCTCATAGGCCTCGGCGGGCGGCACCGGCAGGCCCAGCAGACGCGCGGCATGTTCGATCACGTCTTCGGGCGGTGCCGGATCGTCGTCGCACAGGTTGTAGACCGCGCCGGGGTTGGGCCGCGCGATCGACGCCGCCAGCACCTGCGCGATGTCGTCCATATGGATGCGACTGAAGACCTGGCCCTCTTTCACGATCCGCCGGGCGGTGCCTTGGCGCACCTTCTCGAACGGGCCGCGCCCGGGGCCGTAGATGCCCGCAAGCCGGAAGATGTGCAGGGCCAAGCCGGGGATCGCGGCCCAGGCTTCTTCCGCGTCTTTCCGCCACTGGCCGCGGCGCGTCGCGGGGGTGAGCGCTGTGGTTTCATCCACCCAGCCGCCCTGATGGTCGCCATAGACACCGGTGGTCGAGAGATATCCGGCCCATTCGATCCGCGGCGCCGCGTCGGCAATGGCGTCACCATATGCCGCCAGCACCGGGTCGCCCGTGGCTTCTGGCGCGGCAGAGGTCAGGATATGCGTGGCCGCGCCCAGCGCGCGGGCCACGTCATCTGTCCCGAAGACCGCCGCTTCGGCCCCCGTGGCGCGAATCGCATCCGCGCGGGCGGTGTCGCGGGTCGTGCCGATCACGCGCCAGCCCTGCGGGATCAGCAAAGCCGCCAGCGCCTGCGCAGAATAGCCATGTCCGAAGGAAAGCAATGTCTTGGCCATGCCCCTTGATGGGGCCGCGCGGGGCCGCTGGCAAGTGTTACAAAAATTCGTTGCGCCGATAAGTTTCGTAACATATATTCCCCCCATCGGTTTGGAGGAGCCTCAGCACATGTACAGCCAGGGTCTGATCGGCGCGGATGGGCGCACCACGGAATCACCGGAATTTCTGGAGGCCTTCCAGAAACGCATCGACGCGGAAGAAAAGATCGAACCCAACGACGCGATGCCCGAAGGCTATCGCCGCACGCTGGTGCGCCAGATCGGCCAGCACGCGCATTCCGAAATCGTCGGCATGCTGCCCGAAGGCAACTGGATCACCCGCGCCCCCAGCCTCAAGCGCAAGGCGGCGCTGCTGGCCAAGGTGCAGGACGAAGGCGGGCACGGGCTTTACCTTTACGCCGCGGCCGAGACGCTGGGCGTCTCGCGCGAACAGATGACCGAGGAACTTCTGGACGGTCGCGCCAAGTATTCGTCGATCTTCAACTACCCGACGCTCAGCTGGGCCGATATGGGCACGATCGGCTGGCTGGTCGATGGCGCGGCGATCATGAACCAGATCCCGCTTTGCCGCTGTTCCTTCGGGCCCTATGCCCGCGCGATGATCCGCGTCTGCAAGGAAGAGAGCTTTCACCAGCGCCAAGGATACGAGATCGTGATGACGCTGGCACGCGGCACGCCCGAGCAGAAGGCGATGGCGCAGGACAGCCTGAACCGCTGGTGGTGGCCGTCGATCATGATGTTCGGGCCCCATGACAGCGACAGCACCCATGGCGACCAGTCGATGAAGTGGAAGATCAAGCGCTTCTCGAACGACGAGTTGCGCCAGAAATTCATCGACGCCACCGTGCCGCAGGCCGAATACCTTGGCCTGACCATCCCCGACCCGGACCTCAAGTGGAACGAGGACAAGGGCGGCTACGATCACGGCCCCATCGACTGGGACGAATTCTGGCGCGTGGTCAAAGGCCACGGGCCGATGGCGAAGGACCGCATCAAGGCGCGCCGCAAGGCCTGGGATGACGGCGCCTGGGTGCGCGAAGCGGCCCTGGCCCATGCCGACAAGCGCCGCGCGCGGAAGATGGCGGCGGAGTGATTTTCGGGTGACGCAAGGGGGGCGCTGCCCCCCTTGACCCCCCGGGATATTTGGAAACCCGAAGAAGAGGAGAGGGTCTGCCCATGTCCGGCGAAGTACCCCTTTGGGAAGTGTTCATTAGGCCCCGCAACGGGTTGGCCCACAAACATGTCGGTTCGATCCATGCCGCGGACGAGGTGATGGCGCTGCAGGCGGCGCGTGACGTCTACACGCGGCGCGGCGAAGGCAATTCGATCTGGGTCGTGCCATCGGCCGCGATCACGGCGAGCGACCCCGATCAGGCGGCCGAGAATTTCGAGCCGACCGCCGAGAAGATCTATCGCCACCCGACTTTCTACGACATCCCCGACGAAGTGGGGCACATGTGATGGCGCTGTTCGACGCGGTTCTGGAACTGGCCGACGACCATCTGGTGCTTGGGCATCGGCTGTCCGAATGGTGCGGCCATGCGCCGATGCTCGAGGAAGACCTGGCCCTGCCCAACATGGCGCTGGACCTGATCGGCACGGCGCGGACGCTCTATGATTACGCCGCGACGCTCGAAGGCCAGGGCCGGACCGAGGACGACATGGCCTATCTGCGCGGTGAGCGGGAGTATCGCAACCTTCTTCTCTGCGAGCGCCCGAACGAGGATTTCGCCCAGACGATGCTGCGCCAGCTTTATTTTGCGGCCTTTATGCATCCCTATTGGCAGGCCGCCGCCGACAGTGCCGACGAGGTGATCCGCGGTGTCGCCGGCAAGGCAGTCAAGGAGATGGCCTATCACATCCGCCATGCGGGCGAATGGGTGATCCGGCTGGGCGACGGGACCGAGGAAAGCGCGCGCCGCATGACCGACGCGGTCGAGGCGCTGCATATCTACACGGGCGAACTCTTCGAGGAAGGTTCCGCGGAAGGCGTCGATGCGCTGCCGTCGCGGGCCGCCGTGAAACCGGCATGGGAGGCGATCATCGACCATATCTTCGGTCAGGCGCTGCTGTCGCGCCCCGTGGTGCAATACCCCCAGACGGGGGGGCGCCGGGGCCTGCATGGCGAAAGCCTGGGCCACCTGCTGGCCGAGATGCAGTCGGTCCATCGCGCCCATCCGGGGGCGACGTGGTAATCACCGCCATATCGCCCGAGGCGCGCCGCGCCTGGGAGGCGGCGGCGGCGGTGCCCGACCCCGAAGTGCCCTGCGTGACGGTCGCCGATCTGGGCATCCTGCGCGACGTGGCGATCGTGGACGGCGTGGCGGTGGCAAAGGTCACGCCCACCTATTCGGGGTGTCCCGCAACGCTTGCCATCGAGATGGCAATCGAGGCCGCGCTTCTGGGCGCGGGGTTCGTGGCGCGGATCGAACGCGTCCTGTCGCCCGCCTGGACCACCGACTGGATCAGCGCAGAGGGCCGCGAGAAGCTGCGCGCCTATGGGATCGCGCCGCCCGAGGAGACATCAGGCTCTAAACTGGCGCTTTTCGGCGAAGTGACGGTGCATTGCCCACGCTGCAATTCGACCGCGACCGAACGGATCAGCGAATTCGGATCGACCGCGTGCAAGGCGCAGTACCGCTGCACCGCCTGCTTTGAGCCCTTCGACTATTTCAAGTGCATCTGAGGACCCCCGCGATGTTCAACACCCTTTCCATCCGTGCCATCACCCAGGAAACCCCCGATGCCGTCGCGATCAGCTTCGACGTGCCCGAGGCCCTGGGCGAGGCCTATCGCTTTGCCCCGGGACAATACCTGACCCTGCGCAGGGATGTGGGTGGCGTGGATACCCGCCGGTCCTATTCCATCGCCAGCCTGCCGGGACAGCCGCTGACCGTTGGGGTCAAGCGGGTCGAGGACGGGGTGTTTTCGACCTTTGCCCAGGGGCTGAAGGCGGGCGATACCCTGTCGGTCATGCCGCCCGAGGGGCGGTTCGTCTGCAAGGATGAACGCGACATCGTTCTGATCGCCGCCGGGTCGGGCATCACCCCCATGGTCGCCATCGCGGGCGACGCGCTGGCGCGCGGCGCGCGCGTCACGCTGATCTACGGCAACCAGCGGACCGACACGATCATGTTCCGCGACACGCTGGATGCGCTGAAGGACCGCTTCCTTGACCGCTTCACCCTGATCCATGTGCTGAGCCGCGAACCGCAGGATGTCGCCCTTCTGAACGGGCGGATCACGGGCGACAAGGTTCTGGCGCTGGGCCGGGCCGGTGCGGTGGACCTGACGGGCGCCGAGAGCGTGTTCCTCTGTGGCCCCGGCGCGATGATCGACGATGTGGCGGCGGTGCTGGAGGGTGCAGGTGTGCAGAAGGACCGCGTGCACTTCGAACGCTTTTTCCAGGAGGGCGAAGCGCCCCGCGCGCCCAAGTCGGACGCGGCCCGTGCCGCCGAAGCCGCGGGCGTCACGGTCGAGGTCATGCTTGACGGCACGCGCCGCGCCTTCCGGTTCGAAGCGGGCGACGACACCGTGATCGACGCCGCCGCGCGGCAGGGGCTGGAACTGCCCTATTCCTGCAAGGGCGGCATGTGCTGCACCTGCCGCTGCAAGGTGGCGGAAGGCAGCGCCGAGATGGCCGCGAATTATTCACTGGAAACGTGGGAGCTTGACGCAGGCTTCACTCTGGCCTGTCAGGCACGGCCGACCTCGGCGAAACTGGTGCTGGATTTCGACGCCGCTTGATCCGAATCTGCGAACGCGTCTTTGATGGCGCATGACCAGAAAGCCGCCCAACCTGTCCGACGCCTATGCGCTGCACTCTCCCGAGGATTCGCGCAAGCTTTATGCCGACTGGGCCGCGGATTACGATCAGAGCTTCGCGACAGCCGAGGATTATCAGCTTCACATCCACACCGCGCAGGCCTTCCGCGCCGCCCATGGGCGCGGGCCGGTTCTGGATGTGGGCGCGGGCACGGGGCTGTGCGGCGCGGTTCTGGCCGACATGGGGATCGGCCCCATCGACGCCACCGACATCAGCGCCGAAATGCTGGGCCGGGCCGAAGCCAAGGACATCTACCGCGACCTGATCGCCGCGAACCTGCTCGAAGGGCTTCCTGTCGCCCCCGGCACCTATGCCGGGATCGTGTCGTCGGGTACCTTCACCAACGGCCATATTGGCCCGGAAGGCTTTGCGCCGCTTCTGCCAGTGGCGCGGCGGGGCGCGGTCTTCGCCATCTCGATCAACGCACGGCATTATGAAAGAGCGGGCTTCGAGCGGGCGTTCCAGACGCTCATGGGACGCATCCGCGACCTGCATCTGGACGAGGTGTCGATCTACGGGCCGAAAGCCACCGGCGCGCACAAGGACGACAATGCGCTGATCGCCACCTTCCGCAAGGCCTAAGGCAAAAGCCGCCGCGCCACGTCGCGCCCCGACGCCCAGGCGCCATTAGCCGTGGCCTGGAAGGACAGCGACAGCGCCTCGCCCGCCAGCGTGATGGGGCCGGGATCGGCTGCGATCATGTCGCGCCTTGCCTGCGCGAAACCGGGCCGCGCGGCGGAATAGGCGCCAAGGGTCAGGGGGTTCACTTCCCACCCGGTGGTGGCGATGCCTTCGACCTCGTCTTCGATTTCGCGGCCGAGCGCCATCTTAAGACGCTCCATCGCATAGGCCTGCATCGCCGCAGGCCCTTCCTTCGCCAGCCCGCGCGCAAGGCTGCCACCCAGATGCGAGATCAGCAGGCGCGGCGTCTGCGCCGCGATCTGCACGTTCACCGGAGGCAGCGAGACCGGGTCGATGGTAAAGAACAGCGCCTTTTCCACCTCGGGCACCGGGCGCTTCAGCAGCACGGCGACCTTCTCATAGGACCCGCAAGGCACCTGTTCGGCGAAATCGCTGATCGCCTGCGCCCCCGACCCCGACAGGCGCAGCGCGCCCGATCGCAGGACATTGGTCGAAACGGTGACAATGGCGGCGCGCGCCGTCAGATCGCCCCGGTCGGTCGTGACGCGCACGCCGCCCGGAACCTCGTCCACCGCGCGCACGGGCGTGCCCGTGCGCACCGGAAGGTCGGCGGCCAGCCTTGCGATCAGGTCGCCATAGCCCGACAGGACGGGCCAGTTCACCTCGGTATCCCTGTAATCGCCGTAGCCCGCGGCCGAGACATTCTCGGGGTCGCCTGACGCCATCAACTGCAGCACATGCCGCACGCCCGCGGCATAGGGGCCATCTGCCGCCACAACCTCGGCGATGGGTACATCACGGTCTTGGTCGGCGGCGTGATAGATCGACTCGAAAGCCCCTTCCATCGCCCGGTCCGCGGCGGCCAGATCGTCGCCTTTCAGCCAACCGCCCCGCCACCAGTAGCGATAGCTGCCTTCGCGCAGCTCGCGCAGGTAGGTCGTGCCGACGCGGTCGGCTTCAGCCACCAGCGGGTTCACGTCGGCGCAATGCATCCAGTGGCAACCCTGATCCCACGCCACGGGAAGCGACGAAGTGTCAGTAAAGGCCCGCCCGCCGACCCGGTCGCCCGCTTCGAGGATGGTGAAAGACAGGCCGCGGTCGCGCAGCGCCTGTCCGGCGCCGACCCCTGCCGCCCCCGCGCCGATCACGACAACATCGACATCGTGCATGGTCTTTCCCCTTCCCGGTCTCAGACGCGCAATTCTTCTGCCAGCAGCCGCCGCGCCACCGCCTGACCCGAGGCCCAGGCCCCGTGGCAGGTGGTCTGCGCATCGGGCGACAGCGCCTCGCCCGCGAAGGCGACGCGGCCCGTCCGCGCCGCGATGGCCGCGTGACGGTCGGCGCCATGGCCCGGGCGCGCCTCGCTATAGGCGCCGCGCACGAAAGGGTTCGCCTGCCAGCCCGTGGACACGATGGCCTGCACCTCGTCCCGGAAATCGGTGCCGAAGGCCAGCGTCAACTGCTCCAGCCCGAAATCTGCCATGGCCTGCGGCCCCGCCCGGCCCAGATCGCGCGCGGGCGTGCCGCCCAGATGGCCCAGCAACTGCAGATCGCGCCCCACCGGGCGCTGCCAGTTGACCGGCGGCTGCCCGTCCGGTTCGACCGTGAAGGACAACACGCCATCCTCCATGTCGATGGGCCGCTTCAGCGCCACGGCGATCTTCTCATAGAACCCGCAAGGCACATGGGCCAGCGCATCAAGAACCGGCCGCGCCTGCGGCACCGAGATGTCGATGACCCCCGTCGCCAGCACGTTCGTCGACACCGTCACGATCACCGCATCGGCGGCGATGTCGCCGGCATCGGTCACCACCGTCACCCCGCAGGGGCGTTCGCGCAGCGCGCGCACCGGCGTGTTCAGCCGGACGGGCAGGCCCTCGGCCATCCTTGCGATCAACGTGCCGTACCCGTCGATCACCGGCCAGTTGGCATGCGTGTCGGCATAATCGGCATAGCAGAGCGCCGAGACATCCTCGGGGTCATGGCTTGCCATGAGTTGCAGGATATGCCGCCGCCCGGCGTTGCAGTCACCCATATCGGGCAAAAGCTCCGACACCGCCACGTCGCGCCCTTCGGCCCCTGCGGCATAGATCGCCGCGACCGCCGCATCGAGGGCCGCGTCCTGCGCGTCCCGTCCGGCCTCGTCCAGCCAGCGCCCCTTCTGCCAGTATCGGTATTCGCCGAACCCCTCGCGCGGGTGATAGCGGACACCCAGCCCGTCGGCATGGGCAACCAGCGGGTTCACATCCGCCGAATGAAACCAGTGACACCCCTGATCCCACGGATCGGGCAGACTTTGCGTATCTGTAAAGGCCCGCCCGCCCACGCGCGACGCCGCCTCGAGGATGACAAAATCGACGCCTGCATCAGCCAGCGCCATGCCCGCGCCCACGCCGGCCGCACCTGCGCCCACGATCACGACACGCGGATCGCCCATCGTCCTGCCCTTTCAAAATGGATCAGCCCGCAACCTGCCAGCGCCTTGCAGCAAAGGCCAGAGGGCTCAGCGCCCCTTCCAGACCGGATCGCGCTTTTCGGCGAAGGCGCGGGCGCCCTCCAGTTGATCCTCACTCGAATAAAGAACATCGACGCTCCGCAACTGCCGCTTGGTGATGCGGTTCATCGCGTCCTGGAACTTCGAATCTTCCGCGTCGCGCACGATCTCCTTGATCGCGGCATAGACAAGGGGCGGGCCGCTGGCGATCAGGGCGGCGACCTCGCGCGCCCGGCTCATGAGGCTTGCCGCCGGCACGATCTCGTTCACCAGACCCCAGCGATGGGCC
Source organism: Aestuariivita sp. (assembly GCA_018401465.1). Lineage (GTDB taxonomy): Bacteria > Pseudomonadota > Alphaproteobacteria > Rhodobacterales > Rhodobacteraceae > JAGYKE01. The sequence goes on along the minus strand of JAGYKE010000004.1, from coordinate 726,148 downwards.
TCTTCCGCGTCGAACCAGCGCCCGGTCAGCAGCAGCTCCATCGCGATATGATAGGGGATGCGCTTGGGCAGCTTGATGCTGGCCGCATCCGCCACGGTGCCCGACCGGATTTCGGGCAGGGCGAAGGTCGCGTGATCGGCGGCAAGGATCATGTCCGCCGACAGCGCCAGTTCCAGCCCGCCCCCGCAGGCGATCCCGTTCACCGCGGCGATCACCGGCTTGTTCAGGTCGCGCAATTCCTGCAGGCCCCCGAAACCGCCCACACCGTAATCGCCATCGACCGCGTCGCCATCCGCCGCCGCCTTCAGATCCCAGCCGGGGCAGAAGAACTTCTCGCCCGCGCCGGTGATGATCGCCACCCGAAGGTCGGGATCGTCACGGAACCCCGCAAAGACCTCGCCCATGATGCGGCTGGTGGCGAGGTCGATCGCATTCGCCTTGGGCCGGTCGAGCGTGACCTCGAGGATGGCGCCGTCGCGGCGCGTTCTGATCGGGTTCATGTCGTCATCCTTTCCGTATCAGCGCATCAGCGGCAACCGCGCTGTCGGGCGTGCAGATCAGGGGATTGACCTCGACTTCCTCCAGCGTGTCGGCATGGGCCGCCACAAAGCCCTGCAGCGCCATGACCGCATCGATGATCGCGCCCATGTCGGCGGGCGGCTTGCCCCTGAACCCGCGCAGGAGCTTGCCCCATTTCAACCCATTTAGAGCCTGTTCCACCCGCGCGCGCCCCGACGGCACCAGCATCGAGGCCGTGTCGCCGATCACTTCGGTCATCACCCCGCCCGCGCCGAGCGTCAGCACGAACCCATGCGCCGGGTCGCGCGTGACACCCATCAGGAGTTCGGCCACCGAACCGTTCACCATCCGCTCCACAAGGAACCGGTCACCCGGCATGTCCCACGCCGCCTGCACCAGATCGGCCGCCCGGAGGCCCAGTTTCACGCCCCCTGCCTCGGACTTGTGCGCAAGCCCCAGCGACTTGAGCGCGAGCGGCCCATCGAGCGTCACCGCGCCAAGGCCCGCACGGTCGCAGACCACACCATCCGGCACCGGCACACCGTGTATCGCAAGCGCCGCTTTCGCCTCCGCTTCGTCCAGCAGGCGCAACGCCTCGGGCGCTGGCCCCGGTTCCAGCGCCGTATCAGGCTCTAATTGGGGTTTCCGGCTTGCGATCTCGGCCGCGCCCAGCGCCTCTTCCAGTCCTGAAACCGGCAGAACGCCCGCCGCCATCAGCCGCTGCGCCACATCATCCGGCATCAGTTCGGGCAGGGTCGCAACCACCGCCACGGGCCGCCCCGTCGCCGCGCGCACGTTTATCGCGGCCTGCGTTGCGCATTCCCAGTCGGTCGCGTCAGTATGAGGGTAATCGACGATGGCCAGCGTCATGCCGACATGCGCATCCGCCATGGGCGCCCAGGCCGCTGTCATCGCCGCCACGTCGCGCCAGATATAGGTGTGGTAATCCAGCGGATTGGCCAGCGCCACCATAGGCCCCAGCGCCGCGCGCAGGCGGATGTGTTGATCCTGCGTCAGGTCAGGAAAGGACAGATCGCGCCCCACCGCGCTGTCGGCGACAAGGCTCGCCTCGCCCCCCGAACAGCTGATCGCGCTCAGCGTCGGCGCGTCGAGACACCCGTAAAGATGAAACAGCTTCAGCGTCTCGAGGAAGGTCGGGATATCTTGCGCCCGCGCGATCCCCAGCCGGTCAAGCAGCGCCTGCGCGCCCGCATCGCTGCCCGCAAGCGAGGCGGTATGCGACACCGTCGCCCGCTGCGCCTGTTCCGACGCGCCGGATTTCAGCGCCACGATGGGCACGCCCCGCGCCGCGGCCTCCTGCGCCAGCGCGTGCCACTGCGCCAGATCGCTGAACCCCTCGATATGCAGGCCCAGCGCGGTGATGCGTGGGTCGCGCAGAAGCGCGCGCGCAATCTCGGCCTGCCCGGTCTGGGCCTGGTTGCCGCAGGTGACCATGAAGGCAATGGGCAGCGCCCGGCGCTGCATGGTCAGGTTGATCGCGATATTGGACGACTGCGTCAGGATCGCGACGCCCCGTTCGACCGGCTGCATCCCGTGCTGATCGGGCCAGATTGCGGCCCCGTCCAGCGCATTGACGAAGCCATAGCAGTTGGGCCCGAGGATCGGCATGTTCCTCGCGGCCTCCAGAAGCCGGTCCTGCAGATCGCCGCCATCAGCCGATTCTGCCAGCGCCTCGCGGAAGCCCGACGCGAAACAGACCGCCCCGCCCGCGCCCAGCGCACGCAGTTCTTCGACCACGCCGATGGTGGCGTGCCGGTTCACGCAGATGAAGGCCGCGTCGACGGGCGCGCCGATTTCCGCCAGCGACGGCACCGATTGCAGCCCGGCGATCATCTTGCCCTCCGGATGCACCGGGACGATCCGCCCCTTGTATCCGATCCGCCGCGCCGCACCGACGATGCCCGCGCACCACGCGCCACCCCCGATCACGGCGATCAGGGAAGGGTTCAACAAACGGGACAGTTCGCGCATCACGCCCGGCCCCTGTTCTGGTGGAAACTGCGGGAGCCTCCGGCGGGGATATTTTCAGCGAGAGGAAGCAACGGTTTCTTAACCGTCTTCAGCGACTCTCGCATCACGGTACAGGCGGGGACGCCGATGACCGTGCGAGGGGAAGAGAGCTTCTCTTCCCGAAGGGGGGTCGCTTGCGCGGCCTCCCTTCTTCCTCTCGCTCCAAATATCCCGGGGGAGCGCGAGGGGGCAGAGCCCCCTCGCCCCTGTCGGCTTGCCGCAGGCAAGACGAAACCGCTCATGCCCCCAGAGCCCGCAGCAGATCGCGGCTGATGATGTGGCGCTGGATCTCGGACGTGCCGTCCCAGATGCGTTCCACCCGCGCATCGCGCCAGAATCGCTCCAGCGGATAATCGTCCATCAACCCCATCCCGCCATGCACCTGGATCGCCGCATCGGTCACACGCGCCAGCATCTCCGACGCATAAAGCTTGGCGGACGCGATCTCGCGGTTGGCGGGCAGGCCCTTGTCGAGGCGGTCAGCTGCGGCCAGCGTCAGCAGGTCGGCTGCGTCGATTTCGGTGATCATGTCGGCGATCTGGAAGCTGACGCCTTGAAACTTTCCGATCTTCTGGCCGAACTGTTCGCGCGTGGCGGCATAATCCAGCGCATAGTCAAAGACGCGCCGCGCGCGGCCCACGCACATCGTCGCCACGGTGATGCGGGTCGCGTAGAGCCAGGTGTTCATCACCTCGAACCCGCCATCGACCTCGCCCAGGACCTGCGCATCGGGCAGGCGGCAATCGTCGAATTCCAGGATCATGTTCTTGTAGCCGCGGTGGCTGACCGACTTGTATCCGTCGCGGATGGTGAAGCCCGGATGCCCGCGGTCGACAAGGAAACAGGTGATCCGCTTCTTGGGGCCCTTGGGGGTGTCATCCTCGCCCGTGGCGACGAAGACGATCACGAAATCCGCGTGTTCGGCGCCCGAGATGAAATGTTTCGTCCCGTTGACGACCCAGTCGCCGCCGTCGCGCCGCGCGCTGCACTTCATGCCGCGCACGTCCGACCCCGCGCCCGGTTCCGTCATGGCGAGCGCGTCCATCCGGTCCCCCCGCACGGCGGGCATGAGGTACCGCTCGATCTGTTCGCCCTGGCACGCCATCAGGATGTTCTGCGGCCGCCCGAAGAAATGGTTGAGCGCCATCGACCCCCGTCCCAGTTCCCGTTCCACCAGCGCGAATTCCAGGTGGCTGAGGCCCGCACAGCCCACGCTTTCAGGGAAATTGCAGGCGTAGAAGCCAAGGTCTATCGTCTTGCGCTTGATTTCGGCGGCGATTTCGGCGGGGACCTCGCCGGTACGTTCCACCAGATCCTCATGCGGATAGATCTCGTTCTCGACGAAACTCCGCACGGTCGAGACGATCATTTCCTGTTCTTCGGTCAGCCCGTATTGCATCGCGTTCTCCCGCGCGGTCAGCTTGCGTAATCCGATCCCTCGGCGTCGAGGATCGACTTGAGTTCGGCCAGATGCCGCACATCCTGTTCAGGGTAGGCCTCGAGCTCGCGCGCCGTCTTCTCGGCCACGTCGTCGGGCAGCACGCGCAGCGCCATCCCCGTCTGCAGCGCGCGGATATAGGTTTCCGCCGCGCGCTCGAAATAATAGAGCCTGTTGAAGGTCTCGGCCACACTCTGGCCGATCACCAGCACGCCGTGATTGCCCATGACCATGACCTTCTTCTTCGGGTCATCGAACAGCGCGGCGCAGCGTTCGCCCTCTTCCTCGAAGGCAAGCCCGCCATAGTTTTCGTCGATCACGATGCGGTTGAAGAAGGTGGCGCAATTCTGGTCGATGGGCGGCAGGCGTGAATCGGCAAGGCTCGCCAGCACGGTCGCGAAGATCGAATGCACATGCATCGCGCAGCGGGCATGGGGCACGTGGCGATGGATGCCGCCATGCAGGCCCCAGGCGGTGGGATCGGGCGCATCGGGTCCGGTCAGCGTTTCGGGGTCGTTCGCGTCGACCACGATCAGGTCGCTGGCGCGGATGCGGGCGAAATGCATCTGGTTGGGGTTCATCAGGAACCGCGTGCCGTCGTCATGGATGGCAAGGCTGAAATGGTTGGCGACCGCCTCGTGCAGGTTCAGCCGCGCGGTCCAGCGGAAGGCGGCTGCAAGGTCCACGCGTTCGGCCCAGTGATCCATGTTGGGGCGCAGGTTGGTGACACTCATCTTCGATCCTCCCGGCGGCCACGCTGGCCCGGGGCGCGGGCGCGCGCAAGCCCGTTTGCGACGCGCTCAGCCGGTCTTCGGCCGCGACGGCACCCAGGCGTAACCGTCCGGGCAAAGGATATAGGCCTCGCGCAGGCCATGGGGCTTGTCGGTGGGCGGCTGCAGGATGGTGAGGCCCGCCGCCTCGGCCCGCGCTGCGGCCACGTCGGGGTCGGTGTCGTACAGCCGGATCTCGATACCGCCGCCGCGCGGTGGGTTTTCGGGGATGAGACCGAGGAGCGGGTTCGAATGATAGGTACCGTCCGCGTGCAGCTGGAAGACCTGCGTGCCATACCGCACGATGGCGAAATCAGGCGTCACCTGATGGCAGGACATGGCAAAAACAGTCTCTAACAAGGCTGAAGTCGCCTGCACGTCGCGCACAAGGATGTTGAGGCCGATGCCCTTCAGCGACCGGCCGAACCCTTCGGCATCTATCGAATCGTAATCCATGGGCAAAGCCTGCGGGATCAGACCCGGCCTGCGCAAGACGGGGGTTGCGCGCGACCGGAAACTCGCGACACTTCCCGCATGGATCATGCAGCTTTTCCCGCCTGGGCGGATGTGGCCGCCCACCTTGTCGCCGTCGCCGCGGGGCGCAAGGCGGCGGATGTCGTCTTCCGCCGCGGCATCTGGGTCAACGTCCACACCCGCGAGGCGCTGCCCGACCACGATATCGCCGTGGCAAAGGGCAGGATCGCCTTCATAGGGCCTGATGCAAGCCATTGCGTCGGCCGCGAAACGCAGATCGTCGAGGCGCGCGGGCGCTACATGATCCCGGGCTTTTGCGACGGTCACATGCATATTGAGTCCGGCATGCTCACCCCCGCCGAATTCGCCCGCGCGGTCATTCCCCATGGCACGACAACCATGTTCACCGACCCGCACGAGATCGCGAACGTGCTGGGTCTGCAGGGCGTGCGAATGATGCATGACGAGGCGCTGATGCAGCCCGTCAACATCTTCACGCAGATGCCGTCCTGCGCGCCCTCGGCCCCGGGGCTCGAGACGACAGGGTACGAGATCACCGCAGAAGACGTGGCCGAGGCGATGACATGGCCCGGTATCATCGGACTGGGCGAGATGATGAATTTCCCCGGTGTCGCGGCGGGCGATGCGCAGATGCTGGCGGAAATCGCGGCCACGCAACGCGCCGGCAAAACCGTGGGCGGGCATTACGCTTCTCCCCTGTTAGGGACTGATTTCGCGGCTTACGTCGCGGGCGGGCCTGCCGATGATCACGAAGGCACGACCGAGGCTGACGCTATCGCCCGCGTGCGGCAGGGCATGCGCGCGATGATGCGACTGGGCAGCGCGTGGTATGACGTGAAGGCGCAGATCACCGCCGTCACCGAAAAGGGGCTGGACCCGCGGGGTTTCATCCTGTGCACCGATGATTGCCATTCCGGCACGCTGGTGAACGAAGGCCACATGAACCGCGTGCTGCGCCACGCGATCGACTGCGGCTGCGATCCGCTGGTGGCGCTGCAGATGGCGACGATCAACACCGCGACCCATTTCGGGCTGGAACGCGAACTGGGCAGCCTGGCGCCCGGGCGGCGGGCCGACCTGATCATGACCTCCGACCTGCGCAGCCTGCCCATCGAAGAGGTCTGGGCGCGCGGCGTGAAGGTGGCCGAAGCGGGCGTCTGCCTTGTCGACTGCCCGCATTACGACTGGCCCGCCCCTGCGCGTGCCACGGTCCGGGTGAAACAGGCTCTGACAGGGGAAAATTTCAAGATCCACGCACCCGAAGGCGCCAATGCCGTGCGCGCCAACGTGATCGGTGTGGTGGAAAATCAGGCCCCGACCAAGGCGCTTCAGCGCGACATGGCGGTCACCGACGGGCTGGTCGAAACCCAAGGCGACGTCTGCCAGATCGCGCTGGTGGAACGCCACCGCGCGACGGGCGGCGTGACCAATGCGCTGGTGTCGGGCTTCGGCTATACGGGCCGGATGGCGATGGCATCGACCGTCGCGCATGACAGCCACCACATGATCGTCGTCGGCACCTGCCGGGATCACATGGCGATGGCCGCGAACCGTCTGGCACAGGTGGGCGGCGGCATCACCGTCTTCCGCGACGGGCAGGAACTGGCCCTTGTCGAACTGCCCATCGCGGGGTTGATGAGCGACAGCCCGGCGGCCGAGGTGGCAGCCAAGGCCGACCGCATGGTGCAGGCGATGGTCGATTGCGGCTGCAGCCTGAACAACGCCTACATGCAGCATTCGCTGCTGGCGCTGGTGGTCATCCCTGAACTGCGGATTTCCGACAAGGGCCTGATCGACGTCCGCACATTCCGCGAAATCCCCCTGTTAGAGCCGCTTTTATGACCGAAACCGAAGTTCTGGGCCTGACCGACGCGGGCGAATATTCCGATGCGGACAAGGCGGTGGCGCATCTCGAACGGCTCTATTCCAGTGCGGTGCGCGGGCTCTGCGACCGCTTCGCGCAGGTGATGAAGACCGGCGCACCCGACCGGCGCATCCGCGCCTATTACCCCGAGATCCGCTTCACCACGGCGACCTATGCCAAGGTCGATACGCGTCTGTCCTTCGGCCATGTCTCGGCCCCCGGAACCTATACCGCGACGATCACGCGGCCCGATCTCTTCCGCAACTACCTGACCCAGCAGATCGACCTGCTGATCCGCAATCACGGCCGCCCGGTGACGATCCGGCCGTCCATCACGCCGATCCCGATCCACTTCGCGGTGCAGAACGACGCGACCATCACAGTGCCGCAGGAAGGTGCCGCTGACTTCACCCTGCGCGACGTCTTCGACGTGCCGGACCTGTCATCGACCAACGACGATATCGTGAATGGGACCTATGTGTCGCCCGACGGCACGCAACCGCTCGCCCCGTTCAGCGCCCAGCGCGTTGATTATTCTCTCGCCCGGCTCAGCCACTACACCGCGACCGATCCGGTGCATTTCCAGAACCATGTGCTCTTCACCAACTACCAGTTCTATGTCGAAGAGTTCGAGGCCTTTGCCCGCGCCTCCCTTGCCGATCCCGACAGCGGATACGACGCCTTCGTCAGCACCGGAAACGCCCGTATCACCGACCCGGACTCGCCCCTGCCGCATCCGCTGAAGCTGCCGCAGATGCCCGCCTATCACCTGACCCGGCCCGACGGGAACGGGATCACGCTGGTGAACATCGGCGTCGGCCCGTCGAACGCGAAGACGGCGACCGACCATATCGCCGTGCTGCGCCCCCATGCCTGGCTGATGGTGGGGCACTGCGCGGGCCTGCGCAACAGCCAGGCCTTGGGCGATTTCGTTCTGGCGCATGCCTATCTGCGCGAAGATCATGTGCTCGACGACGACCTGCCGGTCTGGGTGCCGATCCCGGCGCTGGCGGAAATCCAGATCGCGCTGGAACGCGCCGTGGCCGAGGTGACGCAGCTCGAAGGGTTCGACCTCAAGCGGATCATGCGCACCGGCACCGTCGCCACCATCGACAACCGCAACTGGGAACTGCGCGAACATACCGGCCCGGTGCAGCGGCTGAGCCAGTCGCGCGCCATCGCGCTTGACATGGAAAGCGCCACGATCGCCGCGAACGGCTACCGCTTCCGGGTTCCCTATGGCACGCTTCTATGCGTCAGCGACAAGCCGCTGCATGGCGAACTCAAGCTTCCCGGCATGGCTTCGGACTTCTACAAACGCCAGGTCGGGCGCCATCTGAAGATCGGAATCCGCGCGATGGAGGGGCTGAGGGGCATGCCTTTGGAACGTCTGCACAGCCGGAAACTGCGGTCTTTCGACGAAACCGCCTTCCTCTGACCCTGCGGAAAAGCCGAAAACAGCCGTTTTCTGCTTGCAACCGCCCACTATTCGTTGTGTTTACCCACAACATACCGTTAAATTAATGTCACGAGGCCCCAATAATTCGGGCGGACGAAGGAGACCAGAAAAATGGCAAAACCGATGACCAAGACCCAACTCGTCGCCGCACTGGCCGAAGAAATGGGCAGCGACAAGAAAACCGCGGGCATGGCGCTGGACGCGATCACCGGCCTCATCACGCGCGAAGTGGGCAATGGCGGTGCCGTTACCCTGCCCGGCGTCGGCAAGATCTACTGCCGCGAACGCCCCGAGCGGATGGTGCGCAACCCCGCCACCGGCGACCAGTTCAAGAAGCCGGCCGACAAGGTCGTCAAGGTGACCATCGCCAAGGCCCTGAAGGACAGCGTCAACGGCTGACGCGCCCCCCCCCGGGACCGGAAGGTAGAACAGGGCCGCCCTCGGGTGGCCCTTTTTCGTGTCATGCGCAGGGTTGCGCATCGGCGGCAGGCGGGGGACACTTCCGCCACCTGCCACGTGAAAGGTGCCGGAATGTCGGTTTTCGGATATGTCGGTCTTGTCGTCGTCCTCCTGATCCTCCTGGTGGCCATAGTCACCCAGTTCGTCGGCAGCGCCGCTGCCGCGCACAGCCCGAGACGGGGCCGAATGACCCGCGTCCGGGGCGGCAAGATCCACTGGATCGACCGGGGCAAGGGGCAGCCTGTCGTGATGATCCACGGGCTGGGCGGGAACCTCGAGAACTTCACCTATGCGCTGGCCCCCGCGCTCCAAGACGATTTCCGCGTCATCGCTATCGACAGGCCTGGCTGCGGCTGGTCCGAAAGGGATGGCGCCGATCAGGCGACTTTGGCCGAACAGGCCCGCATGATCGCCGACTTCATCGCAACCGAAGACCTTGGTCAGCCGCTGATCGTCGGCCATTCGCTGGGCGGGGCCATCGCGCTGGCGCTCGCGCTGAACCATCCCGACCGCGTCGGCGCGCTGGCGCTGATCTGTCCCGCGACCGCGCCGATCGACAAAGTGCCCGATGCCTTCAAGGGCATCGACATCAGGCCGCCCTGGCTGATCCCGGTGATCGGGCACACCCTGTCCGGCGCCATGGCCCTGCTGATGGAAAAGAAGATCTTCGCCGAGGTCTTCGCCCCCGAACCGGTCAGCGAAGGCTTCATCGAACGCGGCGGGGGCATGCTGGGCCGCCGCCCCGAAAGCTTCATCGCCGCCGCGCAGGACATGGCGCGCAGCCGCGCCTCGACCGGCGATGTCGTGGGCCGCGAAAAGGAACTGACGGTGCCCATGGGCATCCTTTTCGGCGCGGCGGACGCGCTTCTTGACCCTGCCATTCACGGCAAGGCGCTGGCCGAAAAGACAGGCGCGGATTACGCCGAACTGCCCGGCCGGGGCCACATGATCCCGCTGACGGCCCCGGGCGACTGCGCCGATTTCATCCGGCGGATGGCGGCGAAGCTTCCCGTCTAGGGCCCGGAGCCACCGCCCAAGCCTTGCACATGTTCAGGAAATCCGGTTGGGTCGCTCCCAACCGGGAGGGATACGTCATGGACCTGCGCGCCATCGCCATGGGGCTGGCCTTTGCCCTCATGTGGTCGTCGGCCTTCACCTCGGCCCGGATCATCGTCGCCGATGCTTCGCCGCTGTACTCGCTATCGCTCAGGTTTCTGATCTCGGGTCTGCTCGGCGTCGGAATCGCTTGGGCGCTGGGGCAGTCCTGGCGGCTGACGCGCGCACAATGGAAGGCGACGATCCTCTTCGGGATCTGCCAGAACGCGCTTTATCTCGGGCTGAACTTCGTGGCCATGCAGACGGTCGAAGCCGGGCTTGCCTCCATCATCGCATCGACCATGCCGCTTCTGGTGGCGCTGTCCACCTGGCTGATCTTCCGCGAAAAGCTGGGCGCGCTGGGGATCGCGGGGCTGGCGGCGGGCTTTGTCGGCGTCACGCTGATCATGGGGTCACGGATCAGCGCGGGCGTCGATCTGTACGGTGTCGCGCTTTGTGGGATCGGGGTCATGGCGCTGGCCTTCGCGACGCTGGCGCTGCGCGGCGCGATGTCGGGCGGCAATTTCCTCATGGTCGTGGGCCTGCAGATGCTGGTGGGGGCAGCCACGCTGTTCGTCGTGGCGCTGGCGGTGGAAACGCCGCGCATCAATCCGACATGGCCGCTTCTGTTCGCCTTCATCTACACGACGCTGGTGCCGGGCCTCGCGGCCACGCTGGTCTGGTTCCTGCTGGTCAACCGCATCGGGGCCATCCGCGCGGCGACCTTCCACTTCCTGAACCCCGTGTTCGGTGTCGCCATCGCTGCCGTCCTGCTGGGCGAAAGGCTGGGTCCGCGCGACATCCTCGGCGTCGCGATCATCACGCTGGGCATCCTTGCGGTCCAGCTTGCCCGCCAGCCGGGACGCACTAAGGTGTCGCCCGAGACAAAGTGAGCAAAGGGACCCCGCCCCGTGATCCGCCGCCAGTTCCTGACGATGTCCGCCGCCGCGCTGACCCTGTCGCCCTTGCCCGCCCACGCCGCCTACGAGGCGGTCACCTATGACCGGACCCTGCCGCGCGCGCTGCGGGAAACCGGCGACACGGTGATCTACAACTTCCGCACGTCGTGGTCCTGGACCTGCCGCATGAAGGAGGAAATCCTCGCCGACCTCCTCCGCGAAAACCCGGGTTACCGCCGGCTGACCTTTGTCGATGTCGACTGGGATACCTACGGCCCCTCGGAATGGGCCGAACGGCGCATGAAGGTGCGCCGCCAGTCCACCCTTGTCGCCATGAAGGGCGCCGATGAAATCGCCCGCGTCGAAAACGACCCGCGCAAGCACAGCCTTCAGGGCCTTCTCGACGCGGCCCTCGCGGCCTGACGCGGGCGTGCCTCCCCCGGATGGCCCCCGTCGCTATGCCTTCGTCCTTGTGCCGGGCTATTCGCAGCTGGGATTTGCCTGTGCGCTCGAGGCGCTGACACTTGCCAACCGCCACCCTTCGGGGCGGGAATTCTATGCCTGGCGCATCCTGTCGGAAAACGGCGCGCCCTGCCCGGCCTATAACGGCGTCACCGTGGCGGTGGACAGCGGCCTGTCCGACCTGCGCCGCGATGAAACGCTGATCCTCTGCGCGGGCGAGGAGGCAGCGCGCGGTGCCACACCACGGCTTCTGGCTTGGCTCCGCCGGGAAACCAAGAAGGGCATGGATTACGGTTCGCTCTCGGCCGGGGCATTGCTTCTGGCGCGGGCGGGGCTTCTGCGCGGCAAGCGGGTAACAACGCATTGGGAATACCGCAGCGCGCTGGCGGAACTCGTCCCCGACCTGATCGTCGAGGATTCTCTGTACGCCGTCGATGGCCGCGTCTTTTCCTGCGCCGGGGGTGCCGCGTCGATGGACATGATGCTGTATCGCGTGCACGCCGAATATGGGCCGGAACTGGCCAACTGGGTCGCCGACCAGATGGTCTATGCCGATCCGCGTGGCCAGACACAGGCCCAGCGCCGCATCGGGTCGGTGGCGCACCGCGTCCGCCACGGGCGGCTCGCCATGGCGCTGCAGATCATGGACAACAACATCGAAGACCCGATGACCCCGGACGAGATCGCCGATCTGGTGGGCCTGTCCACGCGGCAGCTTGAACGGCTGTTCCAGCAGAACCTGCAGACCTCGCCCAAGCGGCATTACATGGCGATGCGGCTGGAAAAGGCCCGCGACCTCCTGCGCCAGACGACGCTGTCGATCAGCGATGTCGCCGCCGCCTGCGGGTTCAAGACCCTCTCGCATTTCTCGCGCAGCTATGCGCGGGCCTTCGGCGTCCCGCCCAGCCGTCAGCAATCATCCTCGGGCCTCGTCTGGACACCCGGCGCGCGTTAGTTCAGCAGCGGCTCCACCTGCGACACGATCGCGCCCGACAGGGGCCGCGTCCCCGACCCCCAGGTGCCCGCCACGCGGCCCTCAGGGTCAATCAGGATCTTGTGAAAGTTCCAGCGGGGTTCGAACCCCGTCTCGTCCCGCACCGCGCGGAAGAAGGGATGCGCCCCAGCGCCCCGCACCGGCAGGATGTCGGTCATCGGCAGGTCGAGACCGAAATTGACCTCGCAGAACGTTTTCACATCGGACGCGCTGTCCAGTTCCTGGTTGAAATCGTCCGACGGCACCGCCAGCACCACCAACCCGCGGTCGCGGAAACGGTCATAAAGCGCCTGCAGATCGGCATATTGGTCGGTAAAGCCGCAGTTCGACGCGGTGTTGACCACCAGAACCGGCCGCCCCCGCCAGTCTTCGAGGTTCAGTGTCCCCCCGTCGATCGACGGAAAGCTTGCCGTCAGCCCGCCCGCCTGCGCCACCGGCGCCACCAACGCCCAGACCATGATCGCCACAACGCGCAGCATCGCACCCTCCTGTGTCCAACACCGGTGATACGGCCCGGAGCGGCGGGCGGATCATCCACCATCCCGGCGCGGGCCGCATGAAATCCGTCTTCCCTTTCGCGCCGGATACACCAGATTACACACCATATCATGACCACGAGAGAAGCGCATCATGCCATCCTGGACCAAGGACCCCGACCGTATCGCCGCCCTGTCGGCCGAAGAATTCTACGTCACCCAGCGCAGCGGCACGGAACGCCCCGGCACCGGCAAATACCTCAAGAACAAGGAACCGGGTATCTATGTCGATATCGTCTCGGGCGAACCGCTCTTCGCCTCGTCCGACAAATACGAGTCGGGCTGCGGCTGGCCCAGCTTCACCAAGCCCATTGAACCCGCCCATGTCCTTGAAATCGAAGACCGCACCCATGGCATGATCCGGACCGAGGTGCGGTCGGCCCATGGCGACAGCCATTTGGGCCATGTCTTTCCCGACGGCCCGCGCGACCGGGGCGGGCTGCGCTACTGCATCAATTCGGCGTCACTCCGCTTTGTGCATCGTGACGACATGGAGGCCGAAGGCTATGGTGCCTATCTCGATCAGGTGGAGGATATCGCATGACCGGCAGACTTGAACGCGCGGTTCTGGCAGGCGGCTGCTTCTGGGGCGTGCAGGAACTGGTGCGCCACATGGACGGCGTGGTGAAGACGCGGGTGGGCTATACCGGCGGCGACGTGCCGAACGCCACCTACCGCAATCACGGCACCCATGCCGAAGGGATCGAGATCTGGTTCGATCCCGACCGCATCAGCTATCGCCGCCTCCTGGAATTCTTTTTCCAGATCCACGACCCCACGACGCCGAACCGGCAGGGCAACGACCGCGGGCTCAGCTATCGCTCAGCCATCTACTATGTGGACGAAGCGCAGAAGGCCGTCGCGCTCGACACCATCGCGGATGTGGACGCCAGCGGCCTCTGGCCCGGCAAGGTGGTGACCGAATTGGAACCGGTGGGTGATTTCTGGGAAGCCGAACCCGAGCATCAGGATTACCTGCAGCGCATCCCCAACGGCTATACCTGCCACTGGGTGCGCCCCGGCTGGGTCCTGCCGAAACGCGCAGCGGCGGAATGACAGGCTGACATCCCCGCCAGCGCAACAGACCCCCTCTCCCCCCCGGGGGAGAGGGTCGGGGTGAGGGGAAACCCCCTACCCCACCGACACCCGCGGACGCCCGCTTGCCTCGACCGTCACGGTCGCCTCGACGAAGATCTCGCGCGCTTCCGCCTGCGCGGTGCGCACATCACGCCCCACCCGCAGGTGAATGTCGGTCGCCCCCGCCGCGCGGGCCTCGGCCTCGGCAGCTTCACCCAGCACCGTCTCGATCCGTCCAAGCGCCGCCGCCGGGTCGCCGAAATCCTCGGGCCCGGTGTCAAGATGGACGCGGTACCGCCCCTCTGACGGTGACGTGACGGTCCCCGTCCGCCGCACCATGACCTGCCCCACCACCGCCCCGATGGCATTGGCGACGCCCGCGTGTTCGGGCAGGATCATCTCGCAGCCCAGCCGTTCGCCCACCGCCGGGTAATAGGTCGGCGCCGACGCGCCCAGCCCCACGACCGGCACGCCCAGCGCCAGATCGACCCGCACCAGCCCGCGGTGATGGTCCAGCCCGCGCCGCGTCAGCACATGGCGCGCCAGATCCGCTGGTGGCAGGCCGAAGGCGTCTGCCTCTTCTGCGAAGGCGGTCTCGAGCAGCGCAATCGCCGTATCCGCCTGCAACTGTGCCACGATCATCCGCGCAAGGCCCGCCGCATCCGGGGCCAGCCTTTCGCCGCTGCCCACCCGCTTGCGTGCAATCAGGGCCAATGCCTTGTCCGCCGCGCCGCTGTCCCAGGCCCCCGCCAGACCCAGCACATGCGCGGCGTCCGACGGTGTCACGCCCGCCACCTGCACCAGTCCCCGGTCGATCAACCGCGTCAGCGCGCCGTGATCCATCCGGTTGCGCAGCACGGCACCCAAGGGATGCACCCTGTCGGCGATCCGGTCCAGCAACGCCGCCTCGCGCTCACCCAGCCCCGCCGCCGACACCCCCGGCACCGCCCGCACGAAGCGCGCATCATGTTCCCCGGGCACCGAACTGCGCAATTGCGCATCGAGCGCCGCATGCACTACCGCGCCCGCGTCCACCGCCATCAGCGACACCGGCACGACGCGGCGCGGGCCCAGCCGCACGCCACCCTGCAGCCCTTCGGTCTGCACATGCACCTGGCTGTCGCCACCCAGCCCCGTGGTACGCATCGCCACCGCCTCGACCATGGTGCGGAAGCCGCCCACCTGCGCGCCATCCGGGTCGATCGCCGGCCGCCCGCCCCGCAGAACGGCGACATCCGTCGTCGTCCCGCCGATATCGGACACGATCGCCTCGTCCGTCCCAGTCAGCCAGCGCGCGCCCACGATCGACGCGGCAGGCCCGCTCAGGATCGTCTCGATGGGCTTCGCGCGCGCCTGCGCCGCCGACATCAGCGCCCCGTCGCCCCGCACAACCATCAGCGGCGCGGTGACGCCAAGGCCCGCCAACCCGTCGCCCGCCCGCGCGATCAGCCGGTCGATCATCCCGATCAGCCGCGCGTTCAGCACGGCCGTCACCGCGCGCTTCGGCCCGTTCAGCCGCGCCGACAGATCATGCGAACAGGTGACCGGCGCACCGGTGATCTGCTGGATCATCGCCGCGGCACGCAGCTCATGCGCCGGATTGCGGGTGGCGAATTGCGACGCGACGGCCCAACCGCTGACCCGCGCCGCGTCCGACCGCAGGAACGCCTCCAGCGCCGCCTCGTCCAGCGCCGCCGCCTCGCCGCCCGCATGATCGTGCCCGCCCGCAATCACCACGCAGGGGTCGCCCTTCAGCGCCTCGCCCACGCCGTGCCGCTCGAGATCGCTCGCGCGGAACCCGATGAAGACCAATCCGACGCGCCCGCCCTGCCCTTCCACCAGCGCATTCGTGGCCAGCGTCGTCGACAGCGCCGCCATCGCCACATCGCCACCCGCGACAGAAGCGGCCTTCAGCACGGCATCGACCGCTTCGCTGATCCCGATGGCAAGATCCTGCCGTGTCGTCAGCGCCTTCGCCGTGGCAAGGATGGTCGCGCCGTCCCGGATCAGCACGGCATCGGTATAGGTGCCGCCCGTATCCACGCCCAGCAGAATGGCCATTGCCCGCCCCTTTCGTTATCGCTTTGCCGGTTCTAGTGCGCCGCCGCGACCGGTCTTGTCCCTTTGCGTCATTCCGACAGACGTTTCACCGCCCAGGCGGCGGCATCGGCCACCACCGGATCGGGGTCACCGGTCAGACGCTGCGCCACCGGCACAAGGGCCGCATCCCCCGAATTGCCGATGGCATAAAGCACGTTGCGCACGAACCGCCCCCGCCCGATCCGCTTGATGGGCGATCCGGAAAACCGCGCCCGGAACCCCGCATCGTCGAGCGCCGCGAGGTCGGCCAGACGCGGCGCCACCAGATCGGCGCGCGCGGCATAGCCGATGTCGCGCGCCGCCACCGCGAACTTGTTCCACGGACAGACCGCCAGGCAATCGTCGCAGCCATAGATGCGGTTGCCCATCAGGGGGCGCAGGCCCTCGTCCACCGGCCCGTGATGTTCGATCGTGAGGTACGAAATGCACCGCCGCGCATCCAGCACGTAAGGCGCCGGGAAGGCCCCCGTCGGACAGGCGTCAAGACAGGCCCGGCACGACCCGCAATGATCCACCTCCGGCGCGTCGGGCTCCAGCTCCAGCGTTGTGAAAACAGACCCTAAAAAGGCCCAATTGCCCCAATCCCGGCTCAGAAGGTTGGTGTGCTTACCCTGCCAGCCCAGCCCCGCCGCCTGTCCCAGCGCCTTTTCCGGCACCGGGGCGGTGTCGACGAACACCTTCACCTCGCCGCCCGCCTCGGCGATCAGCCAGCGCGCCAGCCGCTTCAGCCGCTTCTTGACCAGATCATGGTAATCGCGGTTCTGCGCATAGACCGAAATCACCCCCCGGTCCCGCCAGCCCAGCCGCTCCATCGGGTCGGTCTCGGGCGCATAGCTCTCGGCCAGCATCAGCACCGACCGCGCCCCGGGCCAGAGCGCGGCCGGATCGCCCCGCCACTCCACCCGCCGCTCCATCCAGCCCATCTCCCCGTGATACCCGGCCTCCAGCCAGGCGCGCAGCCGCCCGGGCACGTCCGGCACCGCATCGGGCCGGCAGACCCGCGCCGCCACGAACCCTTCCTCAAGGGCCCGCGCAACCAGCCTGTCCTTAAGCCGGTCCATGCTTCTTCGGGTTCAAAAATATCCCGGGGGGAGCCGAAGGCGGGGGGCAGAGCCCCCCTCGACCCGGATGATCAGAAATCGAGGTCGGCATAATGCGCAGGCGGCGGAAAGCCCGGCACCTGATCAGCCAGGATCGACCGGAAGGCGGGCCTGCTCTTGATCTTGGCATACCAGTCCTTGACCACCGCGCTGCGGTTCCAGTCCACGTCCGAGATATAGTCAAGCGATGACAGATGCGCGGCGGCCGCGAAATCGGCCAGCGTCATCGTGTCGCCGGCGAGCCAGCGGCGATGGTCCAAAAGCCATGCCATGTAATCGAGATGATACTTGATCGCCCGCGCGCCGGCCTTGACGTTGCCGCTGTCGGGATAGCCGGCCTTCATCATCTTCTTGTTGACCCGCTCATACAGCAGCTTCGACGTCACCTCGTTGTGGAACTTGTCGTCGAACCACGACACCAGACGTCGCATTTCGAACCGCCCCTCGGCGTCGCGCGGCATGAGCGGCGGCTCGGGCCGGGTTTCCTCGATGTATTCGCAGATCGCGGCGCTTTCCGACATCATGCGCCCATCCAGCTTGATCACCGGCACCTTGCCCGCCGGGTTGCGGCGCAGGAAATCGGCGTCCTTTTCCCAATAGCGCTCCTCGACGAGTTCCACCTCGATCTTCTTTTCGGCAAGGCTCAGCCGCACCTTCCGGCAGAAGGGGGACAGGGGAACGTGGAACAATCGGGCCATGATGGTCGGAACCTTCAAAAAGGGCTGACCCTGTGTGCCCAATGGACGGGGGGTTTTCAATCCTCGAAACAGGCCGCGCGCCCATCTGCGCGGATGGTAGCCGCCCCGTCGAGGATCCGCGCCGCACGGCTGCGGACAAACTCGGACGGGCGCGAGGCCGATCTCTGCTTGGGTGCGGGCAGCACGGCGGCCAGCCGCGCCGCCTGCACATCGGTCAGGTCCTTCGCGGCGACGCCGAAATGATGCTGCGCCGCCGCCTCGACCCCGAAGACGCCTTCGCCGAATTCGGCCACGTTGAGATAGACTTCGAGGATGCGCCGTTTGCTCCAGACCGCCTCGACCGCAGGCGTGATCGCGGCCTCGAGCGCCTTGCGCGGCCAGGACCGTTCCTGCCAGAGAAACACGTTCTTCACGACCTGCTGGCTGATGGTCGAGGCGCCGCGCCCCGCCCCTGCGTTGATCGCAGTGCGGATCGCCTCGACATCGAACCCCCAGTGCTGGCAGAAATTCGCATCCTCGGCCGCCACCACGGCGCGCGCCATCACCGGGGCCACCCGATCCAGCGGCACCCACGTCTGTTCGACCCCGCCCAGGCGGCGCCCCTCGGACCAGATCGTGTGCGTCGTCGGCGGATTGACCAACGCGAACAGGCAGACCAGCGCGACGACGCCAAGGATCACAACCGTGGTCGCCCGCAGCAGCAGGAACCAGACAAGCCTGACAGGCCCGCGCCGCGCGGCCCGCGCGCCGGATTGCCTGCCTTTCGTCTTGCCAGCCCGTTTCGCCATGGATCGTCTATATGAGCCCGGCCACAATCCGAAAAGTCCTGAAACAAAAAGCCCCGGCACAGGACCGGGGCTTTGCGTTGCTCAGACGGCGCGGCTTCACTCGGCCGGCATCGCCTTTTCCTCGATCGCCAGCGGCGCGGGCAGGTGGATCAGCATCTCCTTCGGGCAGATCTGGAGGAAGTTCGTCCGCTCCACGTCCCAGTGCTGGAGAATGTCGGCAGCCTTGCGGCTGCCCGTCTCCTTCGCGTGGCGTTCGATCAGGCCCTTGAGCTGATGTTCCCAGTGATCCACCGTGACCGGGCAGGTCACCAGCGTTTCCATGTTCATCAGGGTCTGCGCCTTGCCTTCGGGGTCATAGAGATAGGCCATGCCCCCGGTCATGCCCGCGCCGAAGTTGGCACCGATGCTGCCCAGAATCACGGCGACACCACCGGTCATGTACTCGCAGCCGTTCGACCCGCAGCCTTCGACCACCACCTTCGCGCCCGAGTTGCGCACTGCAAAGCGTTCGCCCGCACGGCCCGCCGCGAAGAGGTAACCGTCGGTCGCGCCGTACAGGACGGTGTTGCCGATGATCGTGTTCTCGTCCGCCTTGAGCGGGCTTGCCATCGGCGGGCGCACCACGATCACGCCGCCCGACAGGCCCTTGCCGACATAGTCGTTGGCGTCGCCGGACACTTCGAGCTTGAGCCCCGGCGCCGCGAAGGCACCCAGCGACTGGCCCGCGCTGCCCTGCAGCTTGACCGTCAGGTGATCGGGCTGCAGCGCGTTCTTCATGCCGAAATTCTGCACGATATGGCTCGACGTGCGGGTGCCCACGGTGCGGTGCGTGTTCTGCACCGCATAGGACAGCTGCATCTTCTCGCCGTCCTGCAGGAACCGCGCTGCATCGCGTACGATTTCCGCATCCAGAGTATCCGGCACCACGTTGCGCGGCTTGTTGCGGTCATAGACGATGTTCTGCGACCCATCGACCGTGATCAGCAGGGGGTTGAGGTCAAGATCGTCCAGGTTCGCGGCACCCCGGCTGACCTGCGTCAGCAGGTCCGCGCGCCCGATCACGTCCGACAGCGACCGCGCCCCGATCGAAGCGAGGATTTCCCGTACTTCCTGCGCGTAGAAGGTGATCAGGTTCACCACCTTGTCGGCATTCCCGGTGAACTTTTCCCGCAGCGCCGGATCCTGGGTGCAGACGCCCACCGGACAGGTGTTCGACTGGCACTGACGCACCATGATGCAGCCCATCGCGATGAGCGCGGCGGTGCCGATGCCGTATTCCTCAGCCCCCATCATCGCCGCCATGACAATGTCGCGACCCGTGCGCAGCCCACCATCGGTGCGCAGGGTCACGCGGTCACGCAGGTTGTTCATGGCAAGGACCTGATGCGCCTCGGTCAGGCCCATCTCCCACGGCAGACCCGCATACTTGATCGAGGTCGCGGGCGAAGCGCCTGTGCCACCGTTATGGCCCGAGATCAGGATCACGTCGGCCTTGGCCTTGGCCACGCCCGCCGCAATCGTGCCGACGCCCGAGGCCGACACCAGTTTCACCGTGACCTTGGCGCGCGGGTTGATCTGCTTGAGGTCGTAGATCAGCTGCGCAAGGTCTTCGATGCTGTAGATGTCGTGGTGCGGCGGCGGGCTGATCAGCGTCACGCCCGGGGTCGAATGGCGCAGGCGCGCGATCAGCGCGGTCACCTTCATGCCGGGCAATTGTCCTCCCTCGCCGGGCTTCGCGCCTTGGGCGACCTTGATCTCCAGTTCCTCGCAGGCGTTGAGGTATTCCGCCGTCACGCCGAACCGGCCCGACGCCACCTGCTTGATCTTGGCGGACGGGTTGTCGCCGTTCGGTTCCGGCACGAAATGCGCGGGATCTTCCCCGCCCTCGCCGCTGTCCGACTTGGCCCCGATGCGGTTCATCGCGACGTTCAGGGTCTTGTGTGCTTCGGGCGACAGCGCCCCCAGCGACATGCCCGGCGTCACGAACCGTTTGCGGATCGCGGTGATGCTTTCGACCTCTTCGATTGGCACTGGCGCGCCCAAAGGCTTGATCGCCAGCAGATCACGCAGATGGATCGGCGGGTTCGCCTTCATCTTGGCCGAATACTGCTTCCACAACTCATACGACGCCCGGTTGCAGGCCGTCTGCATCATGTGCATCGACGTCGCTTCCCAGGCGTGGGTTTCGCCCGACTTGCGCGCCTTGTAGAAGCCGCCGATGGGCAGCACGTCGAGGCCAGACAACCAGCCCTTATGATGAATTTCTTCGGCCTTGGTCTGAATGCCGGTGACGCCGATGCCGGAAATGCGGCTGTGCATGCCGGGGAAATATTCGGCGACCATGGCGCGGGACAGGCCCACAGCCTCGAAGTTCAGCCCGCCACGATAGGACGACACGACGCTGATGCCCATCTTCGCCATGATCTTCAGCAGACCCTGATCGATCGCTTCACGATAGCGGCGCACCGCGTCGCTCAGCGACATGTCGAGAAGCCCGCGGCTGATCCGGTCTGCCAGACTGTCTTCCGCCAGATAGGCGTTCACCACCGTCGCGCCGCAGCCGATCAGCACGGCAAAATAATGCGCGTCGATGCATTCCGCGCTGCGCACGTTCAGCGAACAGAAGGTGCGCAGGCCCTTGCGCGTCAGGTGGCTGTGCACCGCGCTGGTGGCCAGAATCATCGGCATCGCCACCTTGCCCGGGCCCGAATGCTGATCTGTCAGCACGATATGGCCCGCGCCGGACCGCACGGCGTCTTCCGCTTCCGACCGGATGCGGCGCAGGGCGGCGTTCAGCGCACCCTCACCCGCCTCGAACGTGCAGTCGATCTCGCAGAGCGGCGCATCGAAATGGCGCACCAGTTCATCCCACTGGGCATTGGCCACAAAGGGGCTTTCCAGCACGATGATCTCGGTCTGGCTACTGTCTTCGTCCAGCACGTTCTTGAGGTTGCCGAACCGCGTCTTCAGCGACATCACCCGGTATTCGCGCAAGGAATCGATGGGCGGGTTTGTCACCTGGCTGAAGTTCTGCCGGAAATAATGCGACAGCGGGCGGTACATCTTGGACAGGACCGCGGGCGGCGTGTCGTCGCCCATCGAGGCGACCGCCTCTTTCGCATCCTCGGCCATGGGGGCAAGGATCTGTTCCAGTTCCTCGATGGTGAAGCCCGCCGCGATCTGCCGCTTGCGCAGCTCTGCCCCGGTGAACAGCGGCGTCTCGGTGATCCCCGACATCGCCTCGTCCAGATCGTTGATCTTGCCAACCCAGTCGCCGAAGGGCTGCGCCGCCGCCAGCCGGTCCTTGATCTGGCGGTCGTTGAAAAGCTTTCCTTCCGTCATATCGACGGCGATCATCTGGCCCGGGCCAAGCGCGCCCTTTTCGCGCACGACGGCTTCGTTCACCGGCACCATGCCCGCTTCGGACCCCGCGATCAGGAGGCCATCCCCAGTGATGACATAGCGCATCGGGCGCAGACCGTTGCGGTCAAGCCCGGCGCAGACCCAGCGACCGTCGGTCATGGCCAGCGCCGCGGGGCCGTCCCACGGCTCCATCACCGCGTTGCAATAGGCATACATGTCGATCCAGGGCTTGGGCAGTTCCACCGCCTGCTTCGACCAGCTTTCCGGCACCAGCATGGTCTTGGCCATCGGTGCCGACCGGCCCGCGCGCACCAGAACCTCGAACACCGCGTCGAGCGCGCCGGAATCCGACGCCCCCTGCGGGATGATCGGTTTGATGTCGTCCGCCATCTCGCCGAAGGTCGAAGACGCCATGCGGATCTCGTGGCTCTTCATCCAGTTGACGTTGCCCTTGAGCGTGTTGATCTCGCCGTTATGGGCGAGCATGCGGAACGGCTGCGCCAGCGACCATTGCGGGAAAGTGTTGGTGGAATAGCGCTGGTGATAGATCGCGAAGGCGCTCTCGAACCGGGGGTCTTTCAGGTCCGGATAGAACTCGGCCACCTGTTCGGCCAGCATCATGCCCTTGTAGATGATCGACCGGCAGGACAGCGACGCGATGTAAAGTCCGTGGATCCCTTCGCCGCCCACGGCCTTCTCGATCCGGCGGCGGATGACATACAATTCGCGCTCGAACGTCTCTTCGTCGACGCCCTTGGAATTTGCGATCAGGATCTGTTCAATCTCGGGGCGCGTCGCGTTGGCCTTGTCGCCAAGCACGCTGACGTTCACCGGCACGTGCCGCCAGCCATAGATGTAATAGCCCATGCGCAGAACTTCGGTTTCCACGATGGTGCGGCAGGTTTCCTGCGCGCCGAAATTGGTGCGCGGCAAAAACACCTGACCCACGGCGATCAGCTGATCCAGCCGCGGCTTGTGGCCGGTGCGTTCGATCTGGTCATAGAAGAACGGCACGGGGATCTGCACGTGAATGCCCGCGCCATCGCCCGTCTTGCCATCGGCATCGACCGCGCCGCGGTGCCACACGGCCTTCAGCGCGTTGATCCCGTGTTCCACCACCTGGCGGCTCTTCTTGCCGTTCAGCGAAACGACAAGGCCAACGCCGCAGGACGAATGCTCTTCCTCTTCGGAATACAGGCCGTTCTCGGCCATCCACTTGCGCTTGGCTTCCTCGGCGGCGGCCCAATTGGCGTCGAAGGTCGTCATGTCGTCGTCCTTTCCAGTTCGGCAGCGCGGGCTGCGTCCATCTTGGCATAGCGGAGCATCCCGCGCGTGGGCGTGATGATCTGCCGGGCATTCAGGTCCTGCTTGGCGATGCGCCGCACCAGTCGCGTGCGGTCCTCGAAGACGGCCCCGATGATCGAATCGAGCACACCGCGCACCTTCATCCGGCGCGGCGTGTTGTGCACGGTGCTAGGCATCGTGAAGAGACAGATGTTCGGCCCCAACGGAAAGCGGTCGCGCTGCGGCGCCTCGCGCGGGTGCTGGCCGAAGAAGACATAGTAGCGCGTCGCATCCTGCAGGCAGTCGGCGACACTGGTGATGCGATGCGTTGCGATCCGGCTGCGCCACAACTTCCAGCGGTCCTCGTCCGGGACGATGTCAGGATGCACCGACACCTGCGGCGAAAGGCAGACCGCAAGATCGACGCGCGTGAAGGCCGGCAGAACGGCGGCCGAAAACCCGCCCATCGAATGGCCGATGGTGATGACCTGCGTCGCCCCGGTCTCGGCCACACGACGCTCGACCTCGGTGACGATCCGGTCGATCAGCCCTTCGCCGTTCAGCCAGGTGCGCCCCGGATCGACGAAGAACAGCGCGTGATAGCGTCCGTTGCCCGTGGCCGTCCGCGCGAATTCGTAACCTTGCGTGGCGCTTGGAACGCCGCCGATGCCCGCAAACGAGACGACCAGCCGCGACCCCTCGCCCCGGTGAAACCAGGCGTGGAGCGTATCGTCCTGCAGGACGGGCCGGATATCGTAGGGGACGGGCGCGTTCATCGCGGTCGCCTATGCACGGGCCGGTGGCATTGTCATTCCGCCGCGATGGCGGCGCTGCCGACGCCCAGATCAGCCAGCACCGCTTCCGCGCAGTCACGGCCATCGCGGATCGCCCAGACGACCAGCGACGCACCGCGCACGATGTCGCCCACGGCATAGACGCCCTTCAGCGCGGTGCGACCGGTCTGGTACTCGGCGCGGATCGTGCCCCAGCGCGTGACCTTGAGCTCGGGCTGTCCGAACATCAGCGGCAGGTCTTCGGGTTCGAACCCCAGCGCCTTGACGACCAGATCGGCCTCTTCGACATAATCCGCGCCCTCGATCACCTCTGGCATCTGGCGGCCCGTCGCATCGGGCGCGCCAAGGCGCATTTTCTGCACCTGCACACCTGTCACCGCGCCGCCCGTCAGGGCAAAGCCCGCAGGCGCGGACAGCCATTCGAAGACCACGCCTTCCTCTTCGGCATTCTGCACCTCGCGCTGCGATCCGGGCATGTTCGCCCGGTCGCGGCGGTACAGGCACTTCACGCTGGTCGCGCCCTGACGGATCGCGGTGCGCACGCAGTCCATCGCGGTATCGCCGCCCCCGATGACGACGACGCTGCGGCCTTCGGCATTCAACATGCCGCTGTCGAATTCGGGCACGGCGTCGCCGAAGCTCTTGCGGTTGGACGCGGTCAGGTAGTCGAGCGCCTTCACCACACCGGCCGCATCCGACCCCGGCAGGTCCAGATCGCGGCTTTTGTAGACGCCGGTCGCGATGATGATCGCGTCATGTTCGCCCTGAAGAGCCGCGAAGATATCGGCATCCACATCGCAGTTCAGCTCGAACGCGACCCCGCCCTGTTCAAGCTGTTCGATCCGGCGCATGACCACGTCCTTCTCGAGCTTGAAGCCCGGAATGCCATAGGTCATCAGCCCGCCCGCGCGGTCATAGCGGTCATAGACCGTGACCTGCAGACCGGCGCGGCGCAGCATTTCGGCAGCCGCCAGCCCGCCGGGGCCCGCGCCGATGATGCCAACGGTTTCCGTGCGCTCCGTCATCGGGCGGATCGGCTGGACCCAGCCTTCTTCCCACGCGGTGTCGGTGATGTATTTCTCGACCGACCCGATGGTGACGGTGCCGTGGCCTGATTGCTCGATCACGCAATTGCCTTCGCAGAGCCGGTCCTGCGGGCAGATGCGGCCGCAGATCTCGGGGAAGGTATTGGTGGCCTGACTGATCTCGTAGGCTTCGCGCAACCGGCCCTCGGCCGTCAGCTTGAGCCAGTCGGGGATGTTGTTGTGCAGCGGGCAATGGGTCTGGCAATAGGGCACGCCGCACTGGCTGCAGCGCCCGGCCTGTTCCTTGGCCTTAGCGTCGGCATATTCGGCATAGATTTCATGGAAATCCTGCCGCCGTTCGTCTGCGCCACGCTTTTCGGGCATGTCGCGCGCGACAGTCACGAATTTCAACATGGGTTGCTTCGCCATGGCCCTGGCCTCCGCTGGGATGAAGATGCGCCCTCCCGCGCGCAGATTGTTTATGACAAGTCGAAAGGGATTAAAAGTCAGCAATACTGACCTTATAAGGCGAAAGTTCGCGCGCTACCCGGACAATCCCGCCACGCGGCTGCATTTTTAGGTATCAAAGCGGACCTAAATGTGCGCTTTGCAAGGCAGGACAAGAATTTAAAGCTAGCGCATCCTGCCGCAAGAAAAGCGAATCGCCCGTCATGCCGCTGTTCCAACTGATCCTGGTCGCCGTGATTCAGGGCCTGACCGAGTTTCTGCCGGTCTCCTCCTCGGGTCACCTGATCCTGCTGCCCGGCCTGTCGGGGATCGAAGATCAGGGCCTCGCCATCGACGTCGCGGTGCATGTCGGCACGCTTTTCGCGGTGATCCTGTTCTTCTGGTCCGACGTGAAACTGGCGCTGGCAGGCACGGGGCGGCTGTTGCGCGGCAAGGTGGATACGGCGGGCGCCTTCCTTGCGCTGTGCCTTGCCATCGCGACGGTGCCGGTGGTGATTGCGGGGCTGGTTCTGCACGTCACCGGCCTTGCCGATGCGATGCGGTCGGTGGCGGTGATCGGCTGGACCATGCTGATCTTCGGGATCGTCCTTTACTGGGCCGACCAAAAAGGCGCGCAGGACCGCACTGCCGACCGCTGGACGCTGCGGCATGCCGTCGTCATGGGCCTCTGGCAGGCGGTGGCGCTGATCCCGGGCACGTCGCGGGCGGGCATCACCATCACCGGCGCGCGCCTTCTGGGATACGGCAGGTCCGACGCGGCGCGGCTGTCGATGCTGATGTCGATCCCGACGATCATGGCGTCCGGCGCGCTGCTGGGGCTGGATGTCATCGGGCAGGCCGACATGGCGCTGGCCCGCGACGCAGCCATCGCCGCCGCCTTCGCCTTCGTGGCGGCACTGCTGGCGCTGGGGGTGATGATGCGGCTTCTGCGGTCGGTCAGCTTCACGCCCTACGTGATCTACCGAGTGATCCTCGGGGTCGTGCTGCTGGTGATCGCCTACACCTAGTTGCGCAGGTTCTTCGCGCTTTCCTTGATTTCCTCGTACTGCCCCGAAGGACGGAACCGCCAGAGATACTCGGGCAGCACAGCCTCGAGCGCGGTGGGCCGGATGCCCAGATCGGCCAGCCCCTTCGCGCCCTCGGACACCACGTTGTCGCGGGCAAGGTTCTTGACCTGATCGCGCGTGATCTGCGCGGGGATCAGCCCGAAGGACACGAAATTCAGCATGTCGAAGCCCAGCGCCATCATCCGCGCGACGGGGAAGGGGATGTTGGCGATCAGCTTGCGACGGCGGATCACCTGCAGCATCTGCTCCATCAGCGCGCGGAAGGTGTTCACGTCGGGCCCGCCCAGTTCATAGACGCCGCCCGGCGCCTTGCCGGTGACGCCCTTGACCGCCGCCTGCGCCACGTCGTCGACATAGACGGGCTGGAACCGCGTGTCCGCGCCCACCACCGGCAGCACCGGGCCCAGCCGCGAAAGCGCGGCGAAGCGGTTGAAGAACTGGTCCTCGGGTCCGAAGACGATGGAGGGGCGCAGGATCATGGCCCCCGGCATGTGCGCCAGCACCGCCGCTTCGCCCGCGGCCTTGGTCCGGGCATAGGCACTGGGGGAATTCGCATCCGCTCCGATGGCCGAGACATGCACCATCCGCGCCACGCCCTGCTCCGCCGCGATCCGCGCGATCCGCGCGGCCCCTTCGGCCTGCACCGACTCAAACGTGTTGCGCCCGCCCTCGGCCAGAATGCCGACGCAGTTCACCACCGCATCCGCCCCCGTCATCACGGCCGCGACCGAGGCATCGTCGCGGATGTTGCAGAACACGGGTTCGACCTGACCGACCGCGCCATAAGGCTTGACGAACATCGCCTCGTTCGGGCGGCGCACGGCGACCCGCACCCGCCAGCCTGCCTTCGCCATCCGGCGCGCGATATAGCGCCCGACGAAACCGGACCCGCCATAGATGGTCACGAGGTTCGACATGGTTCGCAGCCTCTGCACTGGGACGTCGGCCCGTGATCTACCCTCTGCCCCCCGGTGCAACAAGGCGCAAAATCGCCGCGCATCCGAAGCGGCGCGAACGGGCCGCAAAATCCGGCGCAACACCCCTCAGAATCCGTTTGACACCGTCCCGGCCCACCCTTAAACGCACGCCTCACGACACCTGCCCAGGTGGCGGAATTGGTAGACGCGCTGGTTTCAGGTACCAGTGATCGAAAGGTCGTGGAGGTTCGAGTCCTCTCCTGGGCACCAGTTAAAGTCGGTTATCCAAATAAAATCAGTAATTTGGGTGGGTGACTGGTAATTTTACCCCCCCAGATGTTGCCTTTTCTGATCGCGGTAAGCAGCCCATCTGGCCCTCTAAGCCGCCGCTATCCGCGCCCGCCCTTCTACCGTTTTCGGCCTCCTGCCGCGCCCAGCGCGGCGGTCGAGTTTCCGTTGAATGAGACCGACCTAGCGTCGGGCGGCCGTGAGTCCCAAGTCTGTTTTGATTGACTGCCTTCATCGAGTTGAACGAGACTGATTTCAATGGCTCGCTCAGCGTAAGTGTTCTCTTCTTTGCGAGAGAAGATGGGCGGCCCGACTCTTCGATCTGAGGTTTTCCCAGTGCGCACTTGGCTCCTATTCTCGCTTCTTACCTTTGCTTCGGGCCACGCTCTGGCTGAACCGTCCTTTGGGCAGCTAGTCGGGGTGGAGGATGATTTTCTCACCTACAGGTGTTCAGAGCAATCGTCTGGGAAGTGGGAGTGCAACTTCACGCAGACTTCCATGTCTTTGAAGGTGAAGCCGGAGAACCTGGAGCAAGAGGTAGCCAAAAGGGTTGCGACCGCCGCTGACCAACTAAACGGCTCAGACGAGTTAGATGAGTTTTGCCCAGTAGTTGTTCCAATGATGAAGGCCTCCATAGAAGCAATGAGGCTTATAGCTTCTGGCAATGACGAAGCTGCAACCGCCATCCTCGAGAAACTACCTGCGGAGGCACTAAGTGAATTCGATGTCGATGAATTTCGAAGGCAGGCGGCGAACAGCGACCCCAGAGAAATTGATGATATCTCAAAGCAGACTGAAACGTTTGTGAGCCTTTGCGAAGAGCGTTCAATCGATGCTCTGGAGGCGATGATACGGCTTGAAGTTCAGAAGGAGGCCCGAACATGCAAGCTGTTCGTCAATGAGTGGTCCGACACCTTCGAGAAGGTTTCAGACACCCGGTGGGTGATATCCAATGGTGGTCCGAGGGGCGAATGCGGTATCGTCCGGCTTGATCGGTTCGAATGCCAGGATAGGTTTCTCTGCGACTTCGTATCAGAGAAACGCGTCCTGAACGCGGAGGCAGAGCCGATCAGCGGAATTCCTTGTTCGGGCCTCGAAGAAGACGAGTTCCGCTATTCCTACGACGGAGACGGTGTTTACCTGCAATGCGAAATCATGTCGCAATTCTAGATGACAGCGCCGCAGAAGGGTGGCACTTCAGTGATGCAGGGCCAGCGTTACCGCCGTTACCCCCTATAAGGAGTGGTAACGGACGAAACGGCAGCATAACACCGTTTACTGGGAAGGATTAATCGGTAACGCTCTGAAACGCCAGTAACGCCCACCCGCCCCAAACTCACCCACCCACCCGGTTCAACCCGCACCACTCCGCGATGAACAGCGCCAGCACTTCCGTCGTGCGCTGCACGGACGCAAGGCTCACCCGCTCATCAAAGCCGTGGATGTTCTGCGCCTCGGGGCCATAGCAGAAGGCGGGGATGCCGTAATACAGGCCATAGAACCGCGTGTCGGTCAGCGCGGTCATCTTGCGTTCCGCCATCCGGACATCTTCGCCGAAGACCGCCGCATGGGCGTGCCGCAGGGTGGCAAGGCCCGGTTCGGCCTCGGGCCCCAAGACATACCCTTCGGCCTGAAACCCGTTCCAGATCAGCTGCGGCGGGTTGTTGGACAGGAAGGGGTGATCGCGGGCGGCGTCGCGGATGCAGGATTCGATCGCGGCCTTGGCCTGATCCAGATCCTGCCCCGGCAGCACCCCCATGCGACAATCCACGTTGCACCAGGCCGGCACGCTTGACGCCCAGTCGCCGCCTTCGATCTTGCCTGCGTTGAAGTTCAGCGGATGCGGCACGTCGGCGTAGACGGGATGGTCGGCCGCCTGCGCGTTCCAGTCTGCCTCAAGGCCCTTCAGCGCGCGGATCATGTCATAGGCCGCCATGATCGCGTTCGATCCTTCGCGGGCCACGGCCACATGGGTGGGCCGGCCCCGGACCGCGATGCGGAACCACAGCACACCGATCTGTGCACGGTTGACTGTATGGTCCGACGGTTCGGGCAGAAGCGCCAGATCGGCGCGATAGCCCCGCTGGAGCGTCGACAGCGCGCCCAGACCGGTGCTTTCTTCTTCGATCACCGACTGGAGGTGAACGCGGGCGGCGGGTTCGAACCCGGCATGGCGCAGCGCATCCAGCGCGAAGATCGCGGCGACGGTGCCGGATTTCATGTCGCCCGCGCCCCTGCCATACATCCAGCCATCGGCGATCACGGGGTCAAAGGGCGGATGCGTCCACATGTAATGCGGGCCGGTCGGCACGACATCGAGATGCCCCTGCAGGATCAGCGACCGCCCCTGCGTCACATCCGGGCGGTGCGTGCCCACAACGCTGCGCGCACGGGAAAAGTCACCGTGGATCGGCCCGAACCCCGGCAGCGGTTCAAGGTCTTCCAGCTTCACCTGCCATTCATCGACCTCGTACCCCCGGTCGCGGAGTGCTGTGGCAATGAAATCCTGTGCCGGGGCCTCTTCGAAGCGCAGGCTGGGGATGCGCACGAAATCCGCGAGGAACGCGATCTCGTCGTCGAAGAGATCGGACACCGCGCCAAGGATGCGGTCTCGGGTCTGCGGGTCGGGCGTTCTGCCGCCGGTGTCGGTCATGCGGGGGGCCTTTCAGGGATGCGTCTTGCGCCCCCATCTCGCGGGTTTCGCGCGGCCCTGTCAAACGATGTTGCCGCTCAGAACCATTCCGTCTCCATGTCGAAGGCGCTCTGGTCGTTTGCCGCCAGCACGTCGCACCAGCCGTCGACGCGCGACACCTCACGCGCCACGAAATACCGCGCCGCCTGATGCTTGCCCCGCAGGAAGGCGCTGTCTCCATCGCGGGCAGCGACACGGGTCGCGGCCCGGGTCAGGCGCAGCCACATCCAGCCCATGACCACATGTCCCATGGCATCGAGGTAGAGCGTGGCGTTCGCCAGCCCCCGGTCGGGATCGCGCATGACCCCGGCGGCCAGTTGCGCCGTCACCGCCTCGACCCGGTCGAGCGCGGCGGCCAGCCGCGCGGCAAGGTCCGACCCCTGCGCCGCCGCGATGTCGGCGCGGATCACCGCCATCAGCGCGCGGAACCCCGCGCCGCCGTCGATCATCACCTTGCGGCCCAAGAGGTCCATCCCCTGGATGCCGTGGGTGCCTTCGTGGATGTGGTTCAGCCGGTTGTCGCGGTAATACCGCTCCACCGGGTAATCGCGGGTATAACCCGCCCCGCCCAGAACCTGGATCGCATGCTTGTTCGCCTCGAGACAGAATTCAGACGGCCACGACTTGGCAATCGGCGTCAGCATGTCCAGAAGCTGCCCCGCCCCCGCATCGCCCCGCGCGTGCAGATCGACCAGCCGCGCGCAGTACAGCGACAGGGCCAGCGCCGGTTCCACCGCCGCCTTCTGCGCCAGAAGAAGCCGCCGCACATCCGAATGCGCGATGATCGGCACCTGCGGCGTGGTCGGGTCCTTCGCGCCCACCGCGCGGCCCTGCGGGCGTTCGCGCGCATAGGCGAGCGAGGCCTGATACCCCGCCTGCCCCAGCGCGGTCGCGCCCATGCCAACGCCGATGCGCGCCTCGTTCATCATCTGGAACATGTAGGACAGGCCCTTGTGCGGCTCGCCCAGCAATTCACCGATGCAGGTCCCCGCCTCGCCGAAGTTCAGCGCGCAGTTGGTGGTGCCGCGATAGCCCATCTTGTGGTTCAGCCCGGCAAGCGTGACGTCGTTGGGCGCCCCGTCCGCCCGCCGCTTCGGCACGATGAACAGCGAAATCCCCTTCACCCCCGGCGGCCCGCCGGGGATCTTGGCCAGCACCATGTGAACGATGTTATCGGTCACCTCTTGCTCGCCACCCGAAATCCACATCTTGCGGCCCGTGATGCGATACGTTCCGTCGCCCACGGGTTCGGCCCGCGTGGTGATGTCGGACAGCGACGATCCCGCCTGCGGTTCGCTCAGGCACATGGTGCCGAAGAACCGCCCCTCGGCCATCGGTTCAAGGTAGCGGCGCTTCTGCGCCTCGGTCCCGAAGGACTGGATCAGCCGCCCGGCCCCCACCGTCAGCAGCCCATAGCCCGCAAGCGAGATGTTCGAGGCGGAAAAGACGTAGGCCGCCGCCTGATGCACGATTTCCGGCAGGCCCATCCCGCCATGCGCGGGTTCGAAGCCCGATGCGATGAACCCCGCCGCCGCATGCGCGCGGATCGCCGCGACCGCCGGTTCGGGGATGATCGCGCGGCCATTCTCGAACCGCGGTTCCTCCTCGTCCAGCAGGCGGCCCAGCGGCAGGAAATGATCCCCCGCGATCTGGTCGGCGGTGTCGAGGATGCCCATCACCGCCGCGCGGTCGAGATCGCTGTCCTCGATGAGGCTGGCCAGCTCGGCCACCTCCCAGAGCTGGAACATCAGGTCGTCGCGGTCATAGGCGCGCATCGTCATCCTCCCCTTTGTGCGCACCAGCATATGCGCTGCGGCGGGGTGCTGCCCACTCTGACCCTGCGGCAGTTGTTTTCACGCATCAAAGCCCGTATCTGGGCGGGAAACGGCGAAGGACTGCACGCGTGGCGAACCACCTTTATCAGAACGACCTGCCCGACGGGCTCGACCTTGGCCCGGTCGTCGCCATCGATTGCGAAACCATGGGGCTGAACCCGCACCGCGACCGGCTCTGCGTGATCCAGCTGTCGGGCGGCGACGGGCATGCCCACATCATCCAGATCGCGAAGGGCCAGTCTGAAGCACCCAACCTCTGCCGCATGCTGGCCGATCCGGCGGTACTGAAGCTTTTCCATTTCGGCCGCTTCGACATCGCCGTGCTCTACCACACCTTCGGCGTGACCACGGCGCCCGTCTATTGCACCAAGATCGCAAGCCGCCTCGTGCGCACTTTCACCGACCGCCACGGGCTGAAGAACCTGCTGCAGGAGCTTCTGGGCATCGACATCTCCAAGCAGCAGCAGACCAGCGACTGGGGCGCAGAGGTGCTGACATCCGCGCAGCTGGACTATGCCGCCTCCGACGTCCTGCACCTGCACCGGCTGCGGGTGGCGATGAACGCCATGCTGGTGCGCGAAGGGCGCATGGATCTCGCGCAGTCCTGTTTCGACTTCCTGCCGACGCGCGCAAAGCTCGATGTCGAAGGCTGGCCCGAAATCGACATCTTCGCGCATTCATGACCGGGTCCTACCTCGATACCGCGCGACGGGTCATCCGGATCGAGGCACAGGCGCTCGCCCTGCTGGAAGCCGGCCTTGACGACAGCTTCGACCGCGCGGTCGAAACGATCCTGAACGCGCGCGGCCGCATCATCGTCAGCGGCATGGGCAAATCCGGCCACATCGCGCGCAAGATCGCGGCGACGCTGGCCTCGACCGGGACGCCCGCGCATTTCGTCCACCCGGCCGAAGCCAGCCACGGCGATCTGGGCATGATGGCCCAAGGCGACGCGGTGCTGGTCTTGTCCAATTCGGGCGAAACGCCGGAACTGGCCGATCTCATCGCCTATACCCGCCGCTTTGCCATCCCGCTGATCGGGGTCGCAGCGCGGGCGGGGTCGACGCTTCTGCGGCAATCCGACGTTGCACTTGTCCTGCCGCAAGCCGACGAAGCCTGCGGCACTGGCATCGTGCCCACCTCCTCCACCACCATGACGCTCGCGCTGGGCGATGCGCTGGCGGTGGCGCTGATGGAACACCGCCGCTTCACCCCCGAACATTTCCGCCAGTTCCATCCCGGCGGCAAGCTGGGCGCGCGGCTGTCCAAGGTGCGCGACCTGATGCATACGGGCGACGGGCTGCCCATGGTCGCCACCGACACGCCCATGTCCGAGGCGCTGATCGAAATCAGCCGCAAGGGCTTCGGTGTCGTCGGCGTGCGCGGCGAAGACGGCCGCTTGGCCGGAATCGTCACCGACGGCGACCTGCGCCGCCATATGGGCGACGGGCTTCTGGCGGCCCGCGCCGCGCAGGTGATGACGCCGGGCCCCACCACCATCGGGCCCGACGCGCTCGCCGAAACTGCGGTGGCGCTGATGAACCGGCGCAAGATCACCTGCCTGTTCGTCGTCGATCCGGCCGGGACCGGGCAGGCAGAAGGCCTGCTGCACATCCACGACTGCCTGCGCATCGGTCTGGGCTGAGGGGCCTTCGTCATGGACGGATATTCGCGGCTGGTGGCGGTTCTCAAGGTGGCGCTGCCGCTGGCGGCGTTGGCGCTTCTGTCGACGCTGTTCCTGCTGTCGCGCAGCGTCGATCCGACCCGATCACTGCCCTTCGGTGACGGGGAACTGCCCGACCGGCTGCGCGGCGGTCAGGTGATCACTTCCCCCTTCTTCGCGGGCCAGACCGACGCGGGCGAGAACATCCTCTTTGCCGCCGAGCTGATCCGCCCCGACGAGGACGGCGATCTCACCCGCGCCGAGGGCATGCGCGGGCAGATCACGCTCTTGTCGGGCAATGCCGTGACCCTGTCATCCGACCGGGGCACGTTTTCTTCAGAGCGGGACCGCGCGGTCCTGCTGGGCGACGTCGATCTTGCCACCAGCACGGGCTTCGTCCTGCGCAGCCAGGAACTGCGGGCCGAACTCACCGAACTGTCGGTGGAAAGCCCCGGCGCCGTGAGCGGCCTGTCGCCCATGGGCCGGATCGACGCGGGCGCGATGATGCTCACCCGCAATCCCGGAACGGGCGAGGCACATCTTCTTTTCAAGGACGGGGTGAAACTGCTATACGACCCCGAGACTACCGAAAGATGATCTCCTTGTCGCTGCTTCGTCCGATTGTCGCCGTTCTGTTTGCCGCCGGTCTGGCCGTCGGTCTTGCCGCCACGGCATCCGCGCAGGAAACCCGCGTCGCCTTCGGTGCGATCAAGGCCGATCCCAGCCTGCCGGTCGAAGTCACCGCCGACACGCTTGACGTCAATCAGGAAACCGGTGAGGCCGTCTTCACCGGAAACGTGGTGATCGGGCAGGGCGACATGCGGCTGGCCGCGCCGCGCGTGCTGATCGTCTACAAGTCCGCCAGCGACGGCATCGACAGGATGGAAGCGACGGGCGGCGTGACCCTTGTGAGCGGTCCCGATGCGGCCGAGGCCGAGCGGGCGGACTACACCATCGACGACGGCGTGATCGTGATGACCGGCAACGTGCTTCTCACGCAGGGTCGCAGCGCGCTCACCTCGGAACGGGCAGTCATCAACCTCATCACCGGGACCGCGCAGATGTCGGGCCGCGTCAGGACGATCCTGCAATCGGGCAGCGACTGATGGCAGGCCGCCCGGACCTGACGGTGACCGAAGGGTCCTCGGGTCTGCGGGTGCGCAGCGTGCGCAAATCCTACCGCAAGCGGCTGGTGATCCGCGATGTCTCCATGGACCTCGCGCGCGGCGAAGTCGTGGCGCTGCTCGGCCCCAACGGATCGGGCAAGACGACCACCTTCTACACCATCGCGGGCCTCGTCTTTCCCGAAGGCGGGCAGGTCACCGTCGACGGGCGCGACGTCACCATGCTGCCGATGTACCGCCGCGCGCGGCTGGGTATCGGATACCTCCCGCAGGAGGTGTCGATCTTCCGCGGTCTCAGCGTCGAGGACAACATCCTTGCCATTCTCGACATCGCGGTCGATGACCGGCACAAGCGGCGCGAACGGCTCGAGGAACTCCTGTCCGAGTTTTCCATCGAACACCTGCGCCGCGCCCCCGCGCTGGCGCTGTCGGGCGGCGAACGGCGACGGGTGGAAATCGCGCGCTGCCTTGCCGCCGATCCGAAATACCTGCTGCTCGACGAACCCTTCGCGGGCGTCGATCCGATCAGCGTGGGCGATATCCGCCATCTTGTCGCAGATCTGAAGACGCGGGGAATCGGGGTGCTCATCACCGATCACAACGTGCGCGAAACGCTCGAGATCGTGGACCGCGCCTATATCCTGCACGATGGCCGGGTGCTGATGTCGGGCACCCCCGATGAGGTCGTGCACAACGAAAACGTGCGCCGCGTCTATCTGGGCGACAGTTTCCGCATCTCCTGACCCGACCCACCCCTGCCGATCCCCGCGGCGGACTTCTCTTTTCGTTGACACATGGCCCGAAGAATGGGTCAAATGGGGTATGGTTCCCATGTGCCGCGCCCCGCACCCGATCCTGCACCGCTCTTCGGACGAGGGTCGCGCGCATACCCGGCCCAAGCCGCATGAGAAGCCATCAACCCACGGAAAAGACACACGAAAAAGGCCGGACCAACCGGCTGGCAGGGTGTTTGTCGCATAACCGAGAAGGAGAGGACATGCGTTACCAAATCGTCGGAAAGCAGATCGACATCGGCGAAGCGCTGCAGACCCACGTCAAGACCCAGCTGGGCGAAGTCCTGACCAAGTATGCAGGCCGGCCCACCGACGCGCTGGTGGTGTTTTCCCGCTCGGCGCATGAATATGTCTGTGAAGCGACGGTGCACCTGTCCACCGGCCTCACCGCGCAGGCCAAGGCCCATGCCACGGAAATCTACGCCGCTTTCGAAGCCTGCTGCGAAAAGATGGACAAGCAGCTGCGCCGCTACAAGCGCCGTCTGAAGAACCACCACCGCGACCGGACCGAACCCGTTGAATTGTTCGGGGCATCCTCCTATATCCTCGCCTCCGAAGACATGAGTGAGGAATCGGAACCGGAATCGCTGCAGCCCATCATCGTGGCCGAGACCGAGACGCAGATTCCGTCTCTTTCCGTGGGCGAAGCCGTGATGCAGATGGAGCTGGCTGGTGCCCCGGTCCTGATCTTCAAGAACGAACGCAAGAACGGGTTGAACGTGGTCTATCGCCGTGAAGACGGCAACATAGGCTGGATCGACCCGTCTCAGTAACCATCGGCACCGCCGCAGTCAGGCAGGCCGCAGGAACAGGATTGAGATGCAGCTGTCCAGCATCCTGAAACCGGTAGCGATCAAGGTCATTTCGGCCGCTTCCAGCAAGAAACGTCTTTTCCAGGAGATCGGCGATCTCGCCTTTGTCGCCTATGGGCTGAAACCCGAGGTGACGGTCGATACCCTTCTCGAACGCGAAAGCCTGGGTCCGACGGGCGTGGGGCATGGCGTTGCCCTGCCCCATGCCCGTCTGGCCGGCCTCGACCACGTCGTGGGCGTCTTCGTCCTGATGGAAAAGCCCATCGACTTCGCCTCGATCGACCGTCAGCCGGTCGATCTGGCCTTTGCGCTTCTGGCACCCGAAGACGCAGGCGTCGAACATCTCAAGGCGCTGGCGCTGGTGTCGCGCACCCTGCGCGACAGCGCGCTTTGCGCCAAGCTGCGGGCGAACCGCGACCCCGCCGCGCTTTATGCCATTCTGACCGAAGGGCAGTCGGTTCAGGCCGCCTGATCCGGCGTCCAGTCGCGGAACCCGAACAGCTGATAGTCGCGCTGGTAGATGTCCTGCACCAGCGCTTCCAGCGCGCGGTCATGGATCGACTGCAGGGAAACAGGCGTCGCCGCGCGCATGACCGGAACGGGGTGCGGCGCGCCCCCCACCGCCGCCGCCAGACGCGGCAGCGCCTCGGCCATTTCGTGCGGGCGGATGATCTCGTCGGGCAGGGCCACTTCGGAATAGCCCTGCAGCACCTGCGCCTGACCGGCCCAGGCCGCATCGACGCGCACGGTGGTCTGCCCCGCCAGATTGGCCCGCAGGAAGGTCAGGAAGGTCTCGAACGCCGCGCGGTGCCGGTCGGGCCCGTATGACGGATCGGGCATCATCTCGGGCACCGACAGATCGAAACTGCGCTGCAGGATGCGCCGGATGCGCCCGAAGGCCGCTGGCCCGGTGGACAGGATCCGCTCGCAGAACACCCGGTGCGCGCGTTCCAGCGGATGGGCCAGCACGGTGAACCGCCGATGCCCGGGCCGGTCGCGCATCCACAGCTTCAGGTCGCGCTGGGTCATGTCGCGGATCAGATCGCGCGTGGCCACCCCGTCAACACCGGCAAGCCAGTCCTCGACACTCAACTCCGGGCCGCCCTTGATGGGCATGAACAGAAGCGGCGCGCGCGCGGCGGCGACATAGGCGGGCGTCGCGGCCCCCCGGCGGGGTTCGAAATTCGGCGTCCGCGTCAGGTTGAACCGGTCAAGCCGCGCGATGGCGCGCGTCATCTCGGCGGGGTTCGACACCTTCTCGACCACCGGTTCGGGGTTCTGCCGCTTCAGCGTCTTCGACAAGCCGTCAAGCGATCCGCGCACCCCCAGCCTGTCAACGGCGGAGCAAAATTGGGCCACGAGGCGGCGCAAAACTGGGCCACTTTGGATTTGAGCGGGAGGTGGGGGATGAGCGGTGGCCAGGCAGCCGCGCCCTCCATTTAGCTGGCGGGTGACTGGCCGCCTTGGACCGTCAGGTCCAAGTATGATGCCTTGGATCAGGTGTTGTCGCCGGGCTTGCGTGTGCGACTTTGAGCGAGGCGATAGCTTTCGCCGTTCATCTCGAGGATGTTGACATGGTGGGTCAATCGGTCGAGAAGCGCGCCGGTCAGCCGCTCGGTGCCGAAGGTTTCGGTCCATTCATCGAAGGGCAGATTGCTCGTGATCAGCGTGGCCCCGCGCTCGTAGCGCTGTGAGATCATCTCAAAAAGCAACTCGGCGCCGGTCTTGGACAGGGGTACGAAGCCCAGTTCATCGATGATCAGCAGCTTCACGGCAGCCATCTGCTTTTGGACCCGCAGCAGTCGACGTTCGTCTCGGGCCTCCATCAACTCGTTGACCAGGGCCGCGGCGGTGGTGAAGCTGACAGACATACCCCTCTGGCAGGCCGCCAACCCGAGGCCCAAGGCAATGTGGGTTTTGCCGGTTCCGCTGGGGCCGAGGGCGATCACGTTCTCGCGCCGTTCGATCCACTCGCAGCGCGCCAGTTCCAGCACCTGCATCTTGTTCAGTTTGGGGATCGCCTTGAAGTCGAAGCTGTCCAGGCTCTTGGTCGCCGGGAACTTCGCAGCCTTGATGCGGCGCTCGACCATCCGCCGCTCGCGGTCGATGAGTTCCAGTTCCACGAGGCGCGACAGGAATTGGACATGGTCCAGCCCTTCGGCGGCGCATTGGCGCGCAACCTTCTCGTGCTCCCGCAAGAATGTGGGCAGCTTCAGCGTCTTCAGATGGTGGGCAAGCAGGATCTTCGGGGCCTCGGTCATTCCGCCGCCTCCGACATCAAGGCCATGTAGCTGGCCGCACGCGTCGTCTCGACGTTCGCTCGCGGCAGGTAGGGGTAGACATCGAGATCAAGCCTTGGGGGGCGCTTGTCCACCTGACAGAGCACGAGGTGCTTCACGGCGTCGAAGCCGACCGCGCCCAGCTTCAGGGCCTTCTTCACGGCGGCATGCAAGTCATCCATCTCGAAGGTCTCGAGCAGACGCAGAACCTGCACATACTCGCGTCGACCCATCTTGAGCATGCGTCCCTCCATCAGGCGGCGCAGAGTCTGGAACTCTTCGGGCAAGTCCCATTCTGCCAGAGGCGCGGCCTGGTCCAACGCATTGATCTTGCGCTCGATCAGCGGGAGGTAGTGGACCGGGTCGAAGATCATGTCCTCGCGATCGTAACAGCGCGGGTGTCGGGCGATCACCTCCCCGCGACAGCCGATCACGACCTCATCGACATAGCCGCGGATCCAGACATCCTGGTGGCCATAGGCAACCGGGACCGAGTAGTCGTTGGTGTCATAGCGCACGAGCGACTGGGAGCTGACCCTGCCGCCCGCTTGGTCGCAGGCGTCGAAAGGGGCGGCAGGCAGGGGGCGCATCGCCGCCAGATCCCGCTGCAGCCTCTCGCCGATCGTCTCCTTGTGACCACGAAGGATGCGCGTCAGGCGCTCGCGGCACTGCCCTTCAAGATCGGCATTGAAAGCGTCCCAACTGGCAAAGTGCGGGATCGGCACCATGTGGTTGCGACGGGCGTAGCCAACCATCCCCTCGACAGCGCCCTTGTCGTTCCCCTTGCCGGGTCGACCATAGCGATCCCGAAACAGGTAATGCGACTGCAAGCCGCTGAACAGAGCGGCGCGGATTCGCGTGCCGTCCGGCTGGATCTTCGAGACCAGGCAGCGGTCATTGTCGTAAAGCACCGACTGCGGCACCCCGCCGAAGAAGGCAAACGCGCGGACATGGCCGTCTATCCAGGCCTCCGCCGTCGCCGCCGGATAGGCCCGCACGAAATAGGCATCGCTGTGCGGCAGATCCATGACGAAGAAATACGCCTTCTGCTCGACACCGCCGATGACGACAACCGCTTCGCCAAAGTCTGCCTGCGCATGGCCTGGCAGATGGGCCAGCGGGACGAACATCTCCCGGGTCCGTCGCTCACGCTCACGCACGTAATCCTTGACGATCGTATAGCCGCCGGTGAAGCCATGCTCGGCCTGAAGGCGTTCCCATATCCGCTTGGCCGTATGACGCTGCTTGCGATGCACGGTCTTGTCGGCCTCAAGCCAGGCGTCAATGAACTCGGTGAACCCGTCCAGCTTCGGCCGCCTGATCGGCTTGTCCCGCCGATAGCCAGGCGGCACCGAGAAGGCCAACATCTTATCAACTGTCCCGCGCGAAATGTTGAAATGCTTCGCTGCTGCACGCCTGCTCATGCCCTCGGCACACGCCAAGCGAACCTTCTTGTAAAGTTCCACGGTATAGATCTCCCCACCCTCCC
Source organism: Aestuariivita sp. (assembly GCA_018401465.1). Lineage (GTDB taxonomy): Bacteria > Pseudomonadota > Alphaproteobacteria > Rhodobacterales > Rhodobacteraceae > JAGYKE01. The sequence continues at coordinate 685,470 of JAGYKE010000004.1, read as the reverse complement.
TGCTGCTGCAAGAAGGGAAAAGTGGCAGGATTTTACTCCGCCCGCAGCGAGACGATCCCGCCGCTACCGTGGCCCAGTTTTGCACCGCCGTTCCCACGCCTACCTTGAATTCGAGAACAAAGACCGTGCCGTTGATAAGAAGAACAACATCCGCCCGCTTTCCCATTCGCGGGATCGCAAACTCGAACAGGATGTGACCGCGCGCGAGGTCCGACAGAGCCGGCTTGAGAAAGCGGATCTGGCTAATCCAGGCACCGCGCTGCTGGTGCTCGAGAGCAAAGCCATGATGCTGCACGAGAGTGCCCAAGATGGACGCCTCGTCAGCTTCAAGAAACGCCACAATTGGAGCATTGAACCGCGCCGGGTTTGCCGGAGGCTCCAACTCCTGAGTAGGATGGAGCATCATGAGCAAGACAACGAACAAGTTTTCCCCCGAAGTGCGCGAACGAGCGGTGCGTTTGGTTCTCGACAATGAGGGCCAGCATGGATCGCGCTGGCAGGCGGTGATGTCGATTGCGGCAAAGATTGGCTGCACGCCGCAGACGCTGAACGACTGGGTCAAGAAGGCCGAGGTGGACAGCGGCCGACGCGCTGGCGTGCCGACCGAGATGGCCGAGAAGATGAAGGCGCTCGAGCGCGAGAACCGCGAGTTGCGCCAAGCCAACGAGATCCTGCGGAAGGCGTCGGCTTATTTTGCGATGGCGGAGCTCGACCGCCGGTCGAAGTGATGGTGGGTTTCATCGACGCGCACCGGGATGCGCACGGGGTCGAGCCGATCTGCACGGTTCTGCCGATCGCCCCGTCCACCTACTACGAACATCTGGCAAAGCGGGCCGATCCGTCCCGGCGGTCGGAGCGGGCGCGCCGGGATGAGGCACTGCGCCCCGAGATTCGTCGCGTGTTCGAAGAGAACTGGCGGGTCTATGGCGTCCGGAAGATATGGCGGCAGCTTCGCCGTGAGGGCTTCGACGTTGCCCGCTGCACGGTCGCGAGGCTGATGAAGGTCATGGGTATTCAAGGCATTATCCGGGGAAAGCCGCACAGGACGACGGTCCCCGACAAGAAGGCGCCCTGTCCGCTGGACAAGGTGAACCGCCAGTTCCGGGTGCCCGCGCCGAACATGCTCTGGGTCAGTGATTTCACCTATGTCGCAACCTGGAAGGGGTTCGCCTATGTGGCTTTCGTCATCGACGCCTATGCCCGCAAGATCGTCGGCTGGCGTGTCAGCACCTCGGCGCATGCGGGGTTCGTCCTTGATGCCTTGGAACAGGCGGTCCACGAACGCCGGCCAGCCAAGGGTACGGGACTGGTTCATCACAGTGACCGCGGCTCCCAATACCTGTCCATCCGCTACACCGAGCGCCTCGCAGAAGCAGGCATCGAACCTTCGGTCGGCAGCGTGGGCGACAGTTACGACAACGCGCTGGCCGAGACGATCAACGGCCTGTTCAAGGCCGAGGTCATCCACCGACGCGGACCTTGGCGCAGCTTTGAGGCCGTCGAATATGCGACCCTCGAATGGGTGGACTGGTTCAACAACCGCCGCCTGCTCGAACCCATCGGAAACATCCCACCCGCGGAAGCCGAAGCCCAATTCTATGCAGCCCTGGAAACTGACGCCATGGCCGCGTAACTAACCGAAATCAGCCTCCGGCAAACCCGGCGCGGTTCACTTACCGGTCTTGTCGTGGAACCAATCCAGCTCTTCGACATAACCGACTGCGACCAACTTCTCTTCGACTTTGATGATGTTGTTGCCGATGTGGATGCGGTCCATCCGGCTGCCGGTGCTGTAGCTATTGTTGTTCTTTGAGAAGCCCAGCGCGAGGGAAGGATCGTTCAGCCACGCGACATAGAGGTCGAGTAACAGCACCCGGAGCATATCCTTCGCGGTCTTCTTTGGCTTTCTGTTCCCGGCTTTGTCGAGGGTATTGATGCCGCATTCGACATACAGTTGCTCGGTAAGAGCCTTGATCTCTGGATGGTTCGACCAGCGGTGGACGTCGAGCGGGCGCGAGTGCCAACGATCTATTTGGGGCAGGTTGGTGTCATCGGTCATATGGAGGCCCGCCGCCCAGTGATTTCGCCGTCATTAGTGATAGTTAACTAGGTCTTGGCCGCCATGTCGATAATTGAACGTTGGCAACTATTAGCTTACTATTTTGGTCGGGTTTGTGGGCATTCGGCTTGGCATCACCAGTGCGTATCAATAGCCGTGTGTCACCCATCCTCTTTCATCTCCATTTCCACCGTGCCTCATTCCCCCGTCAGGGTGGGGCACATGTTCCCATCGTGGGCGGGTAGGGCGGATCATCAGCCGTTTGTGAGGGACGTGTTGGTTATGTAGGCTGCCACCTTACTAGCCGTTGTCCTTGATCCTCGATTTCTGGCAACTCATTAACAAGCATATACAAATCGAGTCCAATGATGTATATTTATACATACAGCAAGATCAGAGGATTCGACCGTGAAGCAGTTCGTCATCTACACCCGCGTCAGCACTCGCCGTCAGGGTGACAGTGGTCTTGGATTGGACGCCCAGCGCCGTGATATCGATCTCTACCTATCCACCTATGCCGAAGTCCCCTTCGAGGTTCTAGGAGAGTTTCAGGACGTGGACTCGGGCCGCGATGGCAGCACCTTTGGCGGTGTCGCAGACAGGGATGGTCGCCCAGAGTTCTGGAACGCTATCGAGTTAGCCGAAAAGTCGGGGGCAACGCTCTTGGTGGCAAAGCTGGACCGTATCAGTCGTGATGTTGAAACCATTGCGCACCTTCTGAAGCGCAAGCGTCTGGCCCTTACGGTCGCGACTATGCCCCATGCAGACAAGTTCCAGCTTCACATCTATGCTGCCCTTGCTGAACAGGAACGTGAGTTCATCAGTCTTAGGACCAAGGCGGCACTCGCCCCAATGAAGGGAACAGGCAAGCTTGGGGGCAACCGTGGCAACATCGACAAGGCTAATGAAGCAGCACGTCAGACGGCAGACGCCCATGCTGCCAAGGTTCTCGATACCGTTTTGCCCTTGCGTGATGCTGGCCGCACTCTTCAGCAGATTGCAGACACATTGAACCGCTCAGGCGTTCAGACCTCCCGAGGTGGCAAGTGGTATCCTTCAACCGTCAAGAATATCCTTGCGCGGGTATAGATGTGGATGAATGTCGTAGCGTCACTGCGCCCGAGGTCAGGTCTGACCGACCTTCGGCTCCCCCTTGGGACCCTCCAGATTATGGGCGGATGAATTCGGGGCGGGGCGTTTCCACCTCAGAATCCAAGACAAAGAAAAAGGTTAGGTGTTCTTGAACCCGGCAATCGCCTCCCTCTACGCTTCGGACATCTCCCTGTGTCGTCTCTTCAGTTCTTCCGGGTCCGTGACATGATGAGCGGCTCATGATTGGAACCTAAGCTGGTTTCCCACTTGGAACCTATACATATACATAAGTCTTTGTTTTTATTTTATGCAAATTAACCGCGACTTAACCGCGACCGCGCCGCGCGGAAAATCCGCCTCACATCCGTCCGCCCAGCACCGCCATGCCCAGAATCGCATCCTCCAGCTTCCCGTGCCGTCGCACCCCTGCCGCCCGCAGCGACCGCAGCCGCGACATCCCGGCCCGCCGGGGAAGGTCCCGCAGATGGTCCAGCACCCCGCGCGCCTCCCCCGTCAGAAGCGGCGCGACCTGCCCCAGCGCCGCAATGTTGGCATCGACCCAGGCGCGGTAATCGCCCCGCGCGATCGCCCGCATCCGCCGCAGATGCGCGCGCGGCCCGGCATGCGCGCCCAGCAGGTTACAGTCATGCTGCCGGTAGAGCAGCACCGCCGCCGGATCGACGATCACCTTTGCGCCTGCGCCCGACAACAGCAGGTAAAGCCACCAGTCGTGAAACGGCACCGCCCCCATATCGCCCGCGCCCCGCACGATCCGCAACGCCTCGGCCGACAGCACGGCGCTGTGTCCGCTGACCAGGTTCTGCACCAGCGCATTGCCGAAGGACGCCACCGCCCCACCCGTCCGCGACCGCCCGGTGATGCGCAGATCGGGGCCGGTATGCAGGCTTTGCCCGCCATAGAGCACTGCCCCGTCCCCCGCCGCCGCGATCCGGTCAAGCGCGCGGTCGATCTTGAAGGGCAGCCAGACATCGTCCTGATCCGACAGCGCCACGATGCCCGGCTGCAGATCGGGATGCAGCAGAAGCGACAGGAAGTTCGCAGCCGCCCCCCGGCAAGGCCCGTCGAACAGCCGCACGTCATGGCGCGGATGCCGGCGCGCGAAATCGGTGACGATGGTGCGGGTGGCGTCGGTCGACCCGTCATCGCTGACCCAGAGCGACCAGCTCCCATGCGACTGGGCCAGAAACGATTCGAGCTGGGCCGGAAGCCAGCGCGCGCCGTCGCACGTCGCCATCAGGATGGTGACATGCGGCCTGTGGCCCCGCCGCACGGGCAGGGGCGATGACAGATGCAGGGGTTTGACGTGCAGCATCGCCTGCCTTTCGCCTCGGAACGGCAGCACCCTAGGCGCTTTGAGATAAATTCCGGGTAAACGCCACAGCCTTGCCGCTTTTGCAGTCCGCCCTCCGCCCAGCCGCCCCGTCAGCCTGCCATCCGGGTGACAAAAGGGGTGCAAGCGGATGGGCTGGATCAGCTTTCTGCATCGTCTGACGGCCGTGCCGCAGGCCTTTTCGTCGGGCCTGTCCGATCTCGCCTTCGTGACGGCGGGCGGGCAAACGCATCTGATCGCGGGCAACATGGGGGCGACGGCGCTGTCGTCCTGGACGCTTGGCACGGGGCTGACCCACCGCACGCAGGTCACGCTCCCCCCGGGACAGGGCCTGCCCCTGCCGACAGTCCTCGCGCCGTGGGAAGACGGCACCGACAGCCTGATCTGGGCGGGCGGCATGGGTGGCGCGGGCGCGGCGCTCTATCGCGTCACCGCGACGGGGCAGATGCAGCCGCTGACCGGGCTTGGCCCGCAGGCGGGCAGCGTCGTCTCTCTCGCGCCGGTCAGTGTTGGCAATACCGCGCTGGTCTTCACCGCCGCGCGGGGGTCCGACAGTATCACGGCCTGGCACCGCCAGGGCGACGGCAGCTTTACCCAGACCGAAAGCCTCCGGCTTATCCCCGATGGCCCGGGGCACGACCACCTCACCCTCACCACCGCACAGGCGGGGGGCGAGACCTGGCTTCTCGCCGCTTCGCATCAGGATCACAGCCTGACGAGTTTCCGCATCACCCCACAGGGCATGGCGGACCGCACCGCGCGGCTTGGGGCCGATGGGGCCTTGGCGTGGCACAGCCCACCCATGTGCAGACCGTCACCTTTCAGGGCGACACCTACGCGATCCTAGGGGCTGCGGGCACAAGCTCGGTCTCGGTCATAAGGCTTGACCCCGATGGCGCACTGGTCGTCACCGATCAGGTGAACGACACGCTCGACACAAGGTTTCAGGGAGTCACCGCGCTCACCGTGGCCGAGTCTCAGGGCAGGGTCTATGTCATTGCCGCGGGGTCCGATGACGGGCTGACGGTGATGACGCTCCTGCCCGGGGGGCGGCTTGTCGGGCTTGATACCACGGCGCATATCGCAGGACAGGGTCTGTCGAACCCCACCGCCCTGACCGCCCATGTGACCGGAACCGGCGATATCCGCGTCTATGCCGCCGATCAGGGCAGCGGCTTGCCCGCAGGCTACGTGATCGACGCCGACATCGCGGGCGGGCAGATCCTGACTGCCGCGGCCGGTGGAGGGGCCTTGGCGGGCACGGCAGGCGACGACATCCTGCTGGGCGGCCCCGGCAACGACAACCTGCGGGGTGAAGGAGGGCGCGACATCCTTCTCGACGGTCCGGGGCGCGACACGATGTTCGGCGGGCCGGGCGCCGACATCTTCGTGCTGATCGCCGATGGGGAAACCGACCGCATTCAGGATTTCGAAGTGGGTATCGACCGGCTCGATCTTTCGGGCATGACGCGGCACGCCTCGCCCGATGCGATCACGTTCCAGCCGCAGGCGAACGGCATCCGCCTGATCGTGGGCGGGGAAACCGTGCAGATCGTCACCGCCAATGGCCAACCCCTCACGCGGCAGGATTTCACCAGCGCTGATCTCTTCGATCTCTGGCACATCGACACCACTGTCGCCGTCGCCGCCCGCATCCTCGATGGCGGGAACGGCGCTGAAACCCTGACCGGCGGCCCGGGCGACGACATCCTGTCGGGCGGCGGCGGCAACGACCTGCTGCGCGGCGACATGGGCCATGATCTGCTGAACGGCGGCCCGGGCGCCGACCGGCTTGAGGGCGGACCCGGCACCGACACTGCAGATTACACCGGATCGGTAGGCTCGCTCCGGGTCGATCTTCTCTTTCCGCAGATCAACACCAACATCGCAGCGGGCGACACGTTCGTCTCGGTCGAAAACCTGATCGGGTCACAGGGCATGGACAACCTGCGCGGCACGCAGGGCCCGAACCGCATCCAGGGGATGGCGAATGTCGATTACATCTTCGGGCGGCAGGGGGATGACACGCTGGATGGCGGCGTGGGCGACGATGTCCTTTTCGGCGGGCCGGGTGCCGATGTGCTGATCGGCGGGCCGAACCGCGACCGCGCGCAGTATTCAGAATCGCTCACCGCTTTGCTGGTCGACCTGCTCGACCCCGCGCGCAACACGGGCGAGGCGGCGGGCGACACCTTTCTCTCGATCGAGGATCTGGCCGGGGGCCGCTTCAACGACACGCTTCTGGGCGACAGCGGCGCGAACCGCCTCTTCGGACGGGAAGGGCAGGATCACCTCTTCGGCCGCGACGGAAACGATGTCCTGAACGGCGGCGCCCATGCCGACCGGCTTGATGGCGGCCCCGGCAACGACACGCTGCGCGGCGGCACCCATAACGACACCTTCGTCTTCAACGGCGGCCGCGACGTGATCGAGGATTTCACCTTCTCCCACGCCGACCGCATCGCCATAGACCGCGACGTGCTGCCCGATGGCCCCGCCCTGTCCCCCGCGCAGGTGGTCGCCGCCTTCGCGCGCGTCACCGGCGGACAGGTCGTCTTCGACTTCTTCGACGGAAACCAGATCGTGCTGCAGAACCTGTCATCGACCACGGGCCTTGCCGACGCGGTGATCCTGATCTAGCGCTCGTATCCCGGGCCCTGATGCCAACGCCAGGCATCGGCGATCATCGTGCGCATGTCCGACCGTTCGGGCCTCCAGCCCAGGTCCGCCTCGGCCCGGGTCGACCCCGACACAAGACAGGCGGCATCGCCCGCGCGCCTTGGCCCTTCGGTGACCGGGACGGGGCGGTTCGTGACCGCGCCCGCCTCGTCGATCACCTCGCGCACGGTGAAGCCTGTCCCGGTGCCCAGATTGAAGACGCGGTTGCCCTTGCCCGCCAGAAGCCAGTCCAGCCCCTGCAGATGCGCCGCGACCAGATCGCTGACATGGACATAATCGCGGATGCAGGTGCCGTCGCGCGTCGCGTAATCGGTGCCGTGAATGGTCAGGCCCGGGCGCGTGCCGGCGATGGCGTCAAGCATGACGGGGATCAGATGCGTCTCTGGGCGGTGATGTTCGCCTATCTCGCCATCAGGATCGGCGCCCGCCACGTTGAAATAGCGGAAGATCACGTGGTTCAGACCATGCGCCGCCGCGAAGTCGCGCAGGATCATCTCCATCGCCAGCTTGGACGATCCATAGGCGTTGGTGGGTTTCTGGTCCGTCGTCTCGTCCAGCAGGACATTGTCCTGATCGCCATAGGTCGCGCAGGTGGACGAGAAGACGAAGTTCATGCAGCCCGCCGCCACCGCAGCCTCGGCCAGCGTCAGGCCGCCCATGACGTTGTTGCGCCAATAGGTGCCGGGGATGCGCATGGCGTCGCCCACAAGGTTGATCGCCGCGAAATGCATGACCGCGACCGGCTTATGCACCGCGAAGACCTCGTCCAGCCGCGCACGGTCGGTAAGATCGCCCTCCTCGAACGGGCCGAAGCGCACCGCGTCGCGCCAGCCTGTCGAGAGATTGTCATAGGTCACCGGAACCCAGCCCGCCGCCTTCAGCGCCTTGCAGGCATGCGATCCGATATAGCCCGCGCCTCCGGTGACAAGGATGGTCTTTGACATGTCCGGTTCCGGTTATTCTGCGGCGCGGTCCATATGCACGATTTCGCGCAGATAATCGGCAAGATCGTCGCGCAATTCGTCCCGTGCAAGGCCAAAGGCCACCGTCGCCCGCAGGAAGCCCGACTTCGACCCGCAGTCGAACCGCTGCCCGCTGAAGCGCAGCCCATACACGCCAGCGCCCTTGGGTTTGCCGATCTCCTGCGCGATGGCGTCGGTCAGCTGGATTTCCCCACCCACGCCGGTTCTCATCTTGTTGAGGTTGTTCAGAACCGACGGCGTCAGGATATACCGCCCGATCACGGCGAGGTTCGACGGTGCCTCGCCCTTCTTGGGCTTTTCCACCATCGACGTCACCTCGACCACCGGCCCGTTGCTGTCGCCCACGTCAAGGATACCGTAGGATCCGGTCTTCTCCGGCGGCACCTCCATCGCGGCCACCATGCAGCCCCCGGTCTCGGCATAGGCATCGACCATCTGCCGCAGACAGGGCGTTTCCGCCGCGATCACGTCATCGGGCAGGATCACCGCGAAAGGTTCGTCGGCGATCAGCCGCCGCGCGCACCAGACCGCATGGCCCAGCCCCAGCGCCTTGTGCTGGCGGATATAGGCGATCGCCCCCGAATCCATGTTGGTTGATCTCAGGATCGCCAACAGGTCCTTCTTGCCCTTCTTGCGCAGTTCCTGCTCGAGGTTGGGCGCGATGTCGAAATAATCCTCGAGTGCACCCTTCCCCCGCGACGTGACGAAGATGAACTCCTTGATCCCCGCCGCGCGCGCCTCGTCGATCGCGTACTGGATCAGCGGACGGTCGACCAACGTCATGATCTCTTTCGGGATGGCCTTGGTCGCCGGAAGAAAACGGGTCCCGAGACCCGCCACAGGAAAAATCGCCTTCGTTACCTTCTTACGCATGTCGTCCCAATCTGATCCCGGCCCTGTATGGCTTTCTAACTTTTGATGCCTCTTGATGACTTATGCGCTAATTCAATTAACGATTCTAGCCTGTCCGACACGTCACGATAGCCGAATTTGATCGCCGGGGCGTGTTTCCGACGCCTCAGCCTCCCTCGCGCCAAGGTTTCAGGCGGTCCCGTTCGCGCGTGACGCGCGCCGCCATGGTCCATGCACGGAAAACGGGGTCGCTGCGCAGGCTGCGCCCGAACTGTCCGCCGCTTTGTTCCCAGAAGCCTTCCGCCCGGAACTGCTCCCGGTGATACAGCGTCGTGGGCGACAACAGGCACAGGCTCACGATGCGCCCCGCCTCCACCGCCGCGCGGGCCTCTTCACGCAGACTGCGCGCCTGCCACGGCCGCCCCGACAGCCACAGGACCTCGCGCCCGGGGTCAGACGGAAAGGTCAGGAACGCCGTCTCGGCCGGGCCGAGTGGCGCGGCTGCAAACACGGGGCGCTCCCGGCCCTCGGCATGGCCTGCGTCAAGGCCCGCCATCAACCGCCGCACGTCGCGCGGCTCGAGCCGTCCTGCCACCATGTGGCGCAGCGCCCGGCGCCGTTCGGCCAAGCGCACGCTTTGCCAGACGGCGGCACGGTCACCCTCGGAGCAATGGCGGCGCAGGAACACCGCCCAGCTCGCCCCGATCTCGCGCAGGTCGCGTGGCACGCGGTCGGCCCGGCGCAACGCGCTTGCCGCGAAGCCATGATGCACCACCGCCCCCGGCAGGATCGCCGTCGCCGCCCCGGTCGCGGCCAGCCGCAGGTTCAGGTCGGTCTCGTCCAGAAAGTAACGAAAGCCCGGGTCGAACCCACCCAGCCCGGCCAGCACAGACCGGCGGAAGGCCATGTTGGTGCCTTCCGTCTTGATCGCGCGGCCTCCCGCCGGGGTCAGCACCAAGGGGTCTCCGCCGATCTCCAGCGATGCGGTCCGCCCCGCCCCATCGACCGACTGCGCGCGCCACTGCCACGATATCCCGTTGCGCCCCAGAACGAAGCCGCCCGCCGCCGCCACCCCGTCATCGGCAAAAGCCGCCGCCATCCGCCCCGCCCAGGTCGGTTCGGGCACCGCGTCGTCGTCGATGAAGGCAACCGCCTCGCCCGCCGCCTGAATGATCCCCGCATTCCGCGCGGCCGAGATATTGGCCTCATCGAAGGGCACGATCTTCACATGCTCGGCCTGCGGCCATTGCCGCACCCGTGCCACCCCCGCCGGATCGGCGACCACGATCACCTCGAACGGGACGTGACGCTGCTGCGCGATCCCGGTCAGGCAACGCATCAGCCCATCGGGCCGTCCCCGACTGACCACCACGATGGACAGCGCGACCGCGCTCACGAATGGCCCATGGCCGCCATCATCGCCTCGATGCGGGGCACATCTTCGGGGTTGTTCAGCTCCCAGAACTGCCGCCCGCGCGCCTCGACCTCGACACACAGCACACGCCGCCCGTTCTCCATGAAGCGCAGCTGTTCCAGCCCTTCAAGATCTTCCAGTGGCCCCGTCGGCCAGCCGGCATAGGCGGCCAGCGCCCCGGGGCGATAGGCATAGACGCCCACATGGTGAAAGACCGGCGTCGCCTCGTCGTCCGCATAGCGGCGCGACGTGAAGGGGATCACCTCTTTCGAGAAATACATCGCGTGGCGGTCGCGGTCGAAGACCGCCGTCGTGCCACCGACCCGGCCGGCGCGGCGATCGTCCAGAAACCCGTTCAGCGCCGCGCCGTCGCAGCGCAGGACCGGTGTCGCCACTTCCGCCGCGGGGGCCGCGCGCAGGCCGTCGATCAGCGCCTCGACGAACCACGGTGGGGTCAGCGGCGCGTCGCCCTGCAGGTTCACCACGATGTCGAAGCCGCCGCCCAGACGCTCATGCGCCTCAGCGCAGCGTTCGGTGCCGTTGCGGGCCTCGGGCGATGTCATCACCACCTCGGCACCGAAGCCTTCGGCCACTTCGCGGATGCGGTCATCGTCGGTCGCCACCACCACGCGGTCGGCACCCTGCACCGCCATCGCCGCACGCCACGACCGTTCGATCAGCGTCTGCGTCGTGCCATCGGCGCCGGTCAGCGGGACCAGCGGCTTGCCGGGATAACGCGTGCTGGCATAGCGCGCGGGGATCGCGATGAGGACCGACATCAGGCACCTTTCAGAAGAACGCCCGGCGCATGGGCAATGAAGAAGGGGTTCTCATACCCCGGCTTGCCATAGGTCAGCGGCGTATGATCGTCGAAGCGCACCACCAGCCCGCCCGCACCCACCAACACCGCATGGCCCGCCGCCGTGTCCCATTCCATGGTCCGACCAAGGCGGGGGTAAAGATCCGCCTCGCCCGCCGCGACCAGACAGAACTTGAGCGAGGACCCCGCGCTTTTCATGTCGCGCACGGCATATTGCGCGATGTAATCGTCGGTCGCCTGATCGCGGTGCGATTTCGACGCCACCACCATCAGCGCCCGGTTGTCCGGCAGCCCGACCGCAATCGGGGTCACTTCGCCCGGGCGGCCAGGGTCGAGATCCCCCGTCTCCTCGACCGACTGACCGTCGGGGCGGGTGTAGAACATCCGCCCCTGCGCCGGGGCATAGACCACGCCGCGCGTCGGCACGCCGTTTTCCACCAACGCGATGTTCACGGTGAAATCGCCGCGCCGGTTGATGAATTCCTTCGTGCCGTCCAGCGGATCGACGATCAGGAAGGTATCGCCGGTCTGCGCATGGCTGTCGGATTGCTCCTCGGTCACCAGCATCAGGTCGGGGAAATGGTCGCGCAACCCGGCCGAAATCAGGGCATCCGCCGCCTCGTCGGCCTCGGTCACCGGGCTTGCGTCGGACTTGGCGCGCACCTCGAAATCGGGGGACTCATAGACCTTCAGGATGACCGCGCCCGCCTCGATCGCCAGACGTCGCATCACCGGGATCAAGGCGTCATAGGACATTGCACCCTCTCCGGACCGGAGTTGTTGATAAATCACGGCCCAACCTTTATGCTGCGCAGGTAACAGAACGGCAAGAAGTCCGTCGCATTAACGAGGCAGTCTCAGGGGTTTTCCCGCATGTTCGATCAGGTCCGCCGCAGGACTCGGTTCAGTGCCGCAGTCCAGATGCTCGAAGTGGTCTATCACTCGGTCGTGCGGGACGTGCGCAAGCAACACGGCAACGCGTTCCTCGCGCTCGGCGTGAACATGCTGCAGATCGTTATCTTCGTGGCGGTCTTCTACGTGATGTTCACGCTTCTTGGCCTGCGCGGTCCGGGCGGCATCCGGGGCGATTTCCTTGTCTTCCTGATGTCGGGCATCTTCCTCTACATGACCAACATCAAGGCGCTGGGCGCGGTGATGGGGGCCGAAGGCGCCACCAGCGCGATGATGAAACACGCGCCCATGAACACCATTGTCGCCATCGGGTCGGCGGCCATCGGCGCGCTTTACATCCAGACGCTGACGCTGCTGATCATCATGTTCGGCTATCACGTCATCATCACGCCGCTGGAATTCGAAGACTGGCAAAGCGCCTTCTTGATGTTCCTGCTGGCCTGGTTCAACGGCTGCGCGCTGGGCATCGTTCTTCTGGCGCTGCAACCCTGGCTGCCCACCTTTACCAAGATCGTGGCGCTGATCTACAAGCGCGCGAACATGATCGCCTCGGGCAAGATGTTCGTGGCGAACTCCCTGCCGCCTTACATGCTGGCGATGTTCGACTGGAACCCGCTTTTCCACATCATCGACCAAGCGCGCGGCTTCGCGTTCATCAACTACATGCCCCGCAATTCCAGCTGGGAATATCCGCTGATCGTGTCGTGCTGCTTCATCGTGCTGGGGCTGATGGGCGAATTCTACACCCGCCGCCACGTTTCGGTCAGCTGGTACGCGCGGCGCTGAGGCGTCTCAGTCCACCACCCGCAGCGTCAGGTTGAGCCGCCCGCCCTTTGGCAGCAGCCGCGACGACCCCCCGCGGATACGGTCGATCCCGTGAAAGGCCAGCCGCGCCTCGCCCCCCATCACGACCACATCCCCCGACGCCAGCCAGACCGACTCCGTCTTGCCCCCGCGCGTCGGGTTGCCCATGCGGAACAGCCCGTCATCGCCCAGCGACACCGACACCACGGGCCAGGAGAAATCCGCCTCGTCCCGGTCCTGGTGGAGGCCCATCTTCGCGCCTTCGCCGTAATGGTTGACAAGGCAGCAATCGGGCAACCGGTCGTCGCCCACCAGATCGCGCCAGATCGCCAGCAAGCTGTCGGGAATGGGCGGCCAGTCCCCGCCGCCGGGATGCCGGTCGACATAACGGTATCCCTTGCGGTCGGAAAACCACCCGTAGCGCCCCGCCGCCGTCATCCGCACCGACATCGGGCGGCCCATCGGCGTGTCGGGCCGGAAGAACGGCGCCGCCCGCGCCACGGCACGGATATCGTCGAGCACCGCGCGCTGCCGGGCCTCGTCCAGATACAACTTGCGGATGTCGAACCCTCTGAGGTTGACACGCATCCTCGCCGCTCCCCCGTCGCCCTGCACTGACAATGCCCCGCAAATTCCCCGCCCGCACCGGCGCGGGACGGTTGCAGGGACATATCACCCTCCTTATATACGCCTCGACGCGGGGAACAGACCCCGCACAATCGTGGTCCCGATGCCGCAGCGGGTCGGGGCCTCGGGACATCGCCTTGAATTGCAGAGGGATCGAAAGAAAATGGCCAAAGTCATCGGTATCGACCTTGGGACGACGAACAGCTGCGTCGCCATCATGGACGGCGCGCAACCCCGGGTGATCGAGAACAGCGAAGGCGCGCGCACCACGCCGTCGATCGTCGCCTTCACCGAAAACGAACGCCTTGTGGGCCAGCCGGCCAAGCGGCAGGCGGTCACGAACCCCGACAACACCATCTTCGGCGTCAAGCGCCTGATCGGCCGCCGCTACGACGACGATCACCTCGCCAAGGACAAGAAGAACCTGCCCTACGACGTGGTCGATGGCGGCAACGGCGACGCCTGGGTCCGCGCCCGCGGCGAAAAGTTCAGCCCCTCGCAGATCTCGGCCGTGATCCTTCAGAAGATGAAGGAAACCGCCGAAAGCTATCTGGGCGAGGAAGTGACCCAGGCGGTCATCACCGTGCCGGCCTACTTCAACGACGCCCAGCGCCAGGCGACCAAGGACGCCGGCAAGATCGCGGGCCTCGAAGTGCTGCGCATCATCAACGAACCGACGGCGGCCGCGCTCGCCTATGGTCTCGACAAGAAGAACACCCAGACCATCGCGGTCTATGACCTCGGCGGCGGCACTTTCGACGTCACCATCCTCGAAATCGACGACGGCCTGTTCGAGGTAAAGTCGACCAACGGCGACACCTTCCTGGGTGGCGAAGACTTCGACATGCGCATCGTCAACTACCTCGCGGACGAGTTCCAGAAGGAGCACGGTGCCGACCTGCGCAAGGACAAGATGGCGCTCCAGCGCCTGAAGGAAGCCGCTGAAAAGGCCAAGATCGAGCTTTCTTCGGCCAGCCAGACCGAAATCAACCAGCCCTTCATCTCGATGGACCGCAATTCGGGCCAGCCGCTGCACATGGTGATGAAACTCACCCGCGCCAAGCTTGAAAGCCTCGTGGGCGATCTCATCAAGAAGTCGATCGACCCCTGCAAGGCCGCGCTCAAGGATGCGGGCATCTCGGCGTCCGACGTGGACGAAGTCGTCCTTGTCGGCGGCATGACCCGCATGCCCAAGGTCGTCGAGGAAGTGACCAAGTTCTTCGGCAAGGAACCCCACAAGGGCGTCAACCCCGATGAAGTCGTCGCCATGGGCGCGGCCATTCAGGCCGGCGTCCTGCAGGGTGACGTGAAGGATGTGGTCCTGCTCGACGTCACGCCGCTGTCGCTCGGCATCGAAACGCTGGGCGGCGTCTTCACCCGCCTGATCGACCGCAACACCACGATCCCCACGAAGAAGTCGCAGATCTTCTCGACGGCCGAAGACCATCAGAACGCCGTGACCATCCGAGTCTTCCAGGGCGAACGCGAAATGGCCGCCGACAACAAGATGCTCGGCCAGTTCAACCTTGAAAACATCCCGCCCGCGCCCCGCGGCATGCCGCAGATCGAAGTCACCTTCGACATCGACGCCAACGGCATCGTCAGCGTCGGCGCCAAGGACAAGGGCACCGGCAAGGAACAGAAGATCACGATTCAGGCCTCGGGCGGTCTGTCCGACGAAGACATCGAAAAGATGGTCAAGGACGCCGAGGAAAACGCCGAGGCCGACAAGGCCCGCCGCACCCTGGTCGAAGCGAAGAACCAGGCCGAAAGCCTCATCCATTCGACCGAAAAATCGGTCGAGGAACATGGCGACAAGGTCGATCCCTCGACGGTCGAAGCGATCGAGCTGGCCATCGCCGCCCTCAAGGACGATCTCGAGAAGGATGGCGTCAGCGCCGAAAAGATCCGCTCGGGCATCCAGAACGTGACCGAAGCCGCGATGCGGCTGGGCGAAGCGATCTACAAGGCCAGCCAGGACGAAGCCGATGGTGAACCCAGCCCCGCCGACCGGGGCCGGGACGACGATATCGTCGACGCCGACTTCGAAGACCTCGACAATGACAAGCGCAAGTAAGGCGCTGCACTGATCCGGACGGAAGCGGGCCGGTCCCACCCGGACCGGCCCCTTGACGTTCCGGGCCCATCAAGGCGACACCCATGGCAAAACGCGACTATTACGACGTTCTGGGGGTATCCCGTGGTGCCTCGGCGGACGAGATCAAGAAGGCCTACCGCACCAAGGCCAAGGAACTGCATCCCGACCGCAACAAGGACAACCCCGAATCCGAATCCCGCTTCAAGGAAGCGAACGAAGCCTACGAGGTCCTGAAGGACGCCGACAAGAAGGCGGCCTATGACCGCTTCGGCCACGCCGCCTTCGAAGGTGGCATGGGCGGTGGCGGCCCGCGCCCCGGCGGCAACGGTGGCTTTTCCAACGGCGATTTCACCAGCGCCTTTTCCGACGTCTTCGACGATCTGTTCGGCGATTTCATGGGCGGGCGCGGCGGTGGGCGCCAGCGCGCGGCGCGCGGTGCAGACCTGCGCTACAACCTGCGCATCTCCCTCGAAGACGCGTTTTCGGGCCTGCAGAAGACAATCAAGGTCAGAACGCTCGCCACCTGCACGAAATGCTCGGGCACCGGGTCGGAAGGCGCCAGCGAACCCACCTCCTGCCCCACCTGTTCGGGCATGGGCAAGGTGCGCGCGCAGCAGGGCTTCTTCACGGTGGAACGCACCTGCCCAACCTGCGGCGGTCTGGGCCAGATCATCAAGAACCCCTGCACCGCCTGCGGCGGCGCCGGGCGCACCGAAAAGGAACGTGCGCTCAACGTGAACATCCCCTCGGGCGTGGAAACCGGCACCCGCATTCGCCTTGCCGGCGAAGGCGAAGCGGGCATGCGCGGCGGCCCCCCGGGCGATCTCTACATCTTCGTCGAGGTCGACCCCCACAGGCTCTTCGAACGCGACGGCGTGAACCTGCATTGCCGCGTGCCGGTCAGCATGGTCAAGGCAGCGATGGGCGGTCAGGTCGAGGTGCCGACGATCGACGGCGGCCGCGCCCGCGTGCAGATCCCGTCAGGCAGCCAGTCGGGCCGCCAGATGCGCCTGCGCGGCAAGGGCATGCCTGCACTCCGCGGTCAGGGCGTGGGCGACATGTTCATCGAACTGGCGGTGGAAACCCCCACCAACCTGACATCGCGGCAGAAGGAACTGCTCGAAGAATTCGAGAAGCTGTCGGAAGACAACAACCCCGAGACGAAGTCATTCTTTTCCTCGGTCAAGGGCTTCTGGGACAGCATGAAGGGCTGAGGCTCTTGCGCGCCCGGCCCGCGTGCCACAGGGTCGGGCGATGACAGACTTCGCCACGGGCCATCGCGTCACCTTGCGCAACCTGACGGCGGCGGACCTCGCCGCCTTTCAGGCCTATCGGGGCGACCCCGAGGTCGCGCGCTATCAGGGCTGGTCGGCAATGACCGACGACCAGGCGTGGGCGTTCCTGCAGGCCATGTCCGGCGTGCCGCTGCTGACGCGCGGGGACTGGACCCAGATCGCCATTTCCGACCCGCAACGGCGGCTGATCGGGGACATGGGCCTGCACCAGTCCGAAGACGGCGTGAATGTGGAACTGGGCATCACGCTGGCGCGCGCGGCACAGGGCAGGGGGCTCGCGACCGAGGCGATGCGCCTGGCCATCGGTGTGGTCTGGGACCAACCCGACGTCACGACGATCCGCACATGGGCCGACCGACGCAACACCGCCTCGGTCGCGCTCTGCCATCGTGTCGGGCTGACCTATCTGGGCCCCGAGACGACCGGAGGCGTCGAGGAGGAAGCCTTTGTTCTCCACCGCACCGCCGCGCGTTAACCCGCTGTTCACCACGCCTGGGCCAGAGTCGCGCGCATGACCCGGACACCCGCCTTCCACGAAGCCCCCCCTGCCGCTCTTTGACGAAGCTGCGCCTGCGCCACTGGCGCGGGGCGAGAAACTGCCCAGCTACATCGCCGACCACCGCCAGCGCCTGCGCGTACGCTTTCGCGAAGGTGGTGCCCAGGCGATGCCGGATTACGAACTGCTGGAACTCGTGCTGTTCCGCGCCATCCCCCGGCAGGATGTCAAACCGCTCGCCCGCGCGCTGATCGACCGCTTCGGCGATTTCAACCGCGTCCTGTCCGCCGCCCCTGCGCGGCTTCTGGACGTGACCGGCGTTGGCGACGCGGTCATCACCGAATTGAAGATCGTCGAGGCCGCCGCCCAGCGCATGGCGCGCGCGCGTATCCTGCAATCCCACGTCATTTCCAGCTGGGACGCGGTTCTTGATTACTGCCACACCACCATGGCGCACCGCGACACCGAACAATTCCGCGTGCTCTTCCTCGACCGCAAGAACGTGCTGATCGCGGACGAAGAACAGGGGAAGGGCACCGTCGATCATGTCCCGGTCTATCCGCGCGAAATCGCCAAGCGCGCGTTGGAACTCAACGCCTCGGCGCTGATCCTTGTGCACAACCACCCCTCGGGCGATCCGACGCCCAGTCAGGCCGACATCGCCATGACGACGCAGGTGCAGACCGCCTGCTCTGCGCTGGGCCTGACGCTGCATGATCACCTGATCGTCGGAAAGTCGCGCGAACTCAGCTTCCGGGCCGCCGGATATCTCGATTCGTGAAGAAATCGTAAATCCAGCCCTGCAAGCCCCTGATATCATTGGGGCACAACGGCGTCCCATCGTGGGACGCTACCGCAGCCAGATCTCGACCCGCCGGTTCACCTGCCGCCCCCAATCGGTATCGTCACAGGCCATGGGCATCGCCTCGCCATAGGCGGCCACCTCCAGCGCGACCCGCCCGGGCGTCACCGTCTCGGCCGCCGCACGGACCGCGTCGCGCACCGCCTCGGCCCGCCGCCGCGCGATATCAAGGTTCGCCGCCGCCGGCCCGTCCCCGTCGGAAAAGCCGACGAAGGTGATCGTGCGCGCATCATACATCCCCGCCTCGAGCGCACGCGCCAATTGCTCCACGTTCGACCGCGACTGCGCGTCCAGACGGCTCGACCCCGCCTCGAACCGGAACGACGTGGTCAGCCGCACCTTGCGCCGCAGGCTCGCCACCATGCGCTGCACTTCGTCCAGCGTCGTCTCGGGCCCCGCCACGGCGATCGCATTGGCCAACCGGTCGCCCTGCTGGCTGATCGGGATCTCTTCGGGCGCCTGATCGATGAACCCGGCCCGCCGGATCACGATCTGCGCCGCCGGTCCCCGCGTATAGGCGAGGAAATCGCGCGCCAGCTTCGGCAGCCGCCGCGCCGGCAGATAGAGGAACATGGGCGAGGTGAGGGGGTAATCCTCGGTCTTCACGCTGCGCCGCGTCGCGGTCAGGGTGAAGCCGCAACTTCCCGTGAGGTCAAGCACCCGCGTGCGGCCGGTTTCCGCGAAGCTCGCGATGCCCAGCGCGAAAGGATCGATCGCAACCGCCCGCGGCAGGTTGCTGGTCAAAAGGTGGCGCACGATCCCCCCGGCCAGGTCCAGCCCCGCGGGCTTCATCAGCCGGTCCTCGACCGCCTGCGCCAGACCCGATCCCGGATCGGGCAGGTGCAGCGCGATGGGCGCGTCCGGCCCGCCCAGATCGGACCAGTTCACGATCCGTCCCGCAAAGACCTCGGCCAGCTGCAGGGTGGACATCGCCGTGACCGGATTGCCCGGCGCGACGATGGGAACCATCGCGTCCAACGAAAGGACCCGGCTGCGGGCCGAGCCGGTCATGTCGCCCATCCCCGCCTCTTCCGCGCGGGCGCGTTCCTCGGGCCGGATCTCGCGCAGCGCCATGACGATATCCGCCTCGTCCGCCAGAAGATCGGCAAAGCCTTCATCCGTTGTCGTCACGCGGAACGTGAAACGCCCCTCGGTCCGGCCCGTGTCGGGATCGCCCAGCAGGTAGACGAAACGCGTCGCGTCCACCTCTTCCCGTGCGACGGTATAGCCGTTGCGCAGCGCGAAGCCTTCCAGAAGCGCGGGCATCAGCACCTCACCGATGGTGGAGGATCCGGAAAAGTCGACCTCGGCGACGAAGTCGGTCAGGCTGGGGCAACCCGGACCATCGCAGGTCACGCCCGAAGCATCCACGGTCAGTTCGCCATAGACCGTGTCCAACCGGTAGAATTCACCGTCAAAGCCCAGAAGGGTTCCCGATATCTCGACCCCGCCATCGCGCGAGGTCAGCGTGACATCCTCGGCGAGAACTGGCGTCGCCCCCGATGAAACGGCAAGCGCGGCGATGATCGCCGCGCGTCCCCAGGCACTCATTAAATCACCGTATCGCCCTTGCGGTTACTTGGTAGCGATCTTCAGGTCATCCATCAGATTATTCAACACCAGAAAATCCCCGATCGCATCGCAGTTCGGCATGTTGAGCGACAGATCGCGTGTGCGCAGTTCGCCTTCCGCCCTGATCTCGAGCGCCTGCGCCTCGATCAGCCGGCCGCAATTGTCGGCGGTGATCTCGGTTTCGACGGTCAGGTCGATGTTGCCGTCGCGCGCGGCTGTCGCGGTCGGGAAGGTATAGACCTCGGCCAGACGCGGGGCAAAGGCGTCGGGGTTGCCCAGAACGGTCAGGAAGCCGCCCTCGCCAAGGGCCGCGGCGGTCATGTCGCGGGCAGCACCCGCCCAGACATGGCCGTCGGCCCCGTATTCGGCCCCGAATTCGCGGGCATGGACATGGAAGCTGACATTCTCCGCCCATTGCAGGACAACGCGGTCGTAGAAGGCCAGCGACGATACCTCGGCGATGGCGACCGCACCGTCACCGCTGCCGAATTCGGCAATAAAGACCGCCATTTCGGCCAGAGCGGGAACGCTGACCTCGACCCGGCCTTCAGCATCGGTGATTTCGGTGAACATCATGCCGTTGTGGTGGATGACGACGCGTTCGCCCGGCAAGCAGGCCGCCGACACCGTAACGCGCGCCATCGCGCCTGCTTCGGCTTCGGCGGTCGCGATGATGTCGCAGGCCGGTGCGGGATCGGCGATTGCAGCGGGCGCGTCGGCGTCATCGGCAGCGGCCGGATCGAAGGCGACCGGCACGACAGGCCCGGCATCGGCCGACGGGGTTTCAACCGGGGCGAGCGCCGGGGTCGTGACCGGCATAGTCACCGCGGGAATCGCGGGTGGTTCAGCCGAATCAGGCGGCAGAACCGGGGCGGTGAGCGGCGTGAAGCCGGACTGTGTAACTCCGGTCCCGCCGTCCTTAATGCGTGGCGCCGGGGGCGGCGGAGAAACGGCTGCCGCCGACGCGCCGGCGGGCGCGCCCATCTGCATGAAATACCCAATACCCAGCGCGCACATCAGCGTGCCGCCAACGGTTATGATCCGGCGCTTGTTCACCATCGCTCAGAAACCTCTGCCGCGGACGGATTGTCGTCCTGTGGCGAACAATCTGCGCGGCAAAGACGGCCATCCTGTGGCCTGTCAGGGGAACAATGGTGGCCGGACCGGGGCTATTCCCGGTCAGGCCAGTCGCCCATGGCAATGCTTGAACTTCTTGCCCGATCCGCAGGGGCAGGGATCATTGCGCCCCGGCTTGCCCCAGGTCGACGGATCGCTTTCCACGAAGCCCGGCAGGGCCCCTTCCGCGGGCGCGGCGGGGGCCGCAGCATCGGCGGCAGCCTGAAGGCGTTGCTGCTGCGCGGCAAGCTGCGCCAGCATGGCCTTCTGTTCCTCTTCGGTCAGGGGCCGTATGCGGGAAAGCTGTTGCGTGACGCCTTCACGCAAGCTGTCGAGCAGTCCCTCGAAGAGGATGAACGCTTCGTTCTTATACTCGTTCAGCGGATCGCGCTGCGCATAGCCGCGGAAGGCCACGACGGACCGCAGGTGTTCGAGCTTGAGCAGATGTTCCCGCCATTTGCTGTCGATCGTGTTCAGAAGCACCTGCTTTTCAATGTCGCGCATGGTCGCTTCGCCGAAGGCCTGCCGCTTCTGTTCCATCAGGGCGTCGCTGGCGGATGTCAGGCGTTCGATCATCACGTCATCGTCGACGCCGTCTTCCGCGCCCCATTCGGCGGCGGACACGTCGAGGGCAAGCTTTTCGCCCACATCCACCTGAAGACCGTCAAGGTCCCACTGATCGGCATATGTGTTGGGGGGCATGTGCGTCAGAACGATATCCTCGATCGACTGGTGCCGCATGTCGGTCGAGATTTCCGACACTTCCTCGGCCGCCATGATCTCGCGCCGCTGCTTGAAAATCAGCTTGCGCTGGTCGTTCATCACGTCGTCGAACTTGAGAACCTGCTTGCGCAT
Organism: Aestuariivita sp.; assembly: GCA_018401465.1. Taxonomy (GTDB): domain Bacteria; phylum Pseudomonadota; class Alphaproteobacteria; order Rhodobacterales; family Rhodobacteraceae; genus JAGYKE01. The sequence continues at coordinate 663,583 of JAGYKE010000004.1, read as the reverse complement.
GTCAAAGTTGCGGCCTTCGACCTTGGCCTGCGCGCGTTCCAGCGACTTGTTCACCCAAGGGTGAATGATCGCCTCGCCTTCTTTCATGCCCAGCGTCGTCAGCACCTTGTCGAGCCGTTCCGACCCGAAGATGCGCATCAGGTCGTCTTCCAGCGACAGGAAGAACACGGTGCGCCCCGGGTCACCCTGACGGCCCGACCGGCCGCGCAGCTGATTGTCGATGCGGCGGCTTTCGTGACGTTCCGAAGCAAGGACGAAAAGACCCCCGGCTGCAAGGACCTTGGCCTTTTCCTCGGCATGCTCGGCCTCGATCCGGGCGCGCACCGCTTCGGGGTCGGCCTGCGGATCGGCGGTGATCGCGTAAAGCACCTTCAGTTCAACATTGCCGCCCAGCTGGATGTCGGTGCCGCGGCCGGCCATGTTGGTGGCGATGGTGACGGCGCCCAGCTTGCCCGCCTCGGCGATGATTTTGGCTTCTTCTTCGTGATAGCGGGCGTTGAGCACGTTGTGCACGATGCCTTCGGCCTTGAGCAGACCGCTCAGCATTTCCGACTTCTCGATCGAGGTGGTGCCGACCAGAACGGGCTGGCCGCGTTCGTTGGCCTTCTTGATCTCGTCGATCATAGCCTTGTATTTTTCGGTCGCGGTCCGATAGACCATGTCGTCCTTGTCGATCCGCGCGATTGGCAGGTGGGTCGGCACCTCGACCACGCCCAGACCGTAGATTTCCTTGAATTCCTCTGCCTCGGTCGCGGCAGTGCCGGTCATGCCGGCCAGCTTGTCGTACAGCCGGAAGAAGTTCTGGTAGGTCACGCTGGCGAGCGTCACGTTCTCGGGCTGGATCTGCACGCCTTCCTTGGCCTCGATCGCCTGATGCAGACCTTCGGACAATCGGCGCCCGGCCATCATGCGGCCGGTGAATTCGTCGATCAGGACAACGCTGCCATCGCGGACGATATAATCCTTGTCCTTGTTGAACAGCTTGTGCGCGCGCAGACCCTGATTGACATGGTGCACGATGGTCGTGCTTTCGGGATCATACAGCGATTGCCCCTCGGGCAGCAGGCCGGCTTCCTGCAGCCGAAGTTCCAGCGCCTCGTTCCCGGCATCGGTGAAAGAGACCTGCCGCCCCTTTTCGTCGACCTCGTAATCGTCAGGCGACAGCAGCGGGATCAGCTTGTCGATTGCAATGTAAAGATCGCTGCGGTCCTGTGCGGGGCCTGAGATGATCAGCGGCGTGCGCGCCTCGTCAATAAGGATCGAGTCGACTTCGTCGACGATGGCGAAGAAGTGATGCTTCTGCCAGACCTCACCGAGATCCGATTTCATGTTGTCGCGCAGGTAATCGAAGCCGTACTCGTTGTTCGTGCCATAGACCACGTTGCAGGAATAGGCGGCCAACTTGGCCTCGGCGGACAGGCCGGTATGGATGAAACCAGTAGTCATCCCCAGCGCGGCAAAGACCTTGCCCATCCAGTCGCTGTCGCGCTTGGCGAGATAATCGTTCACCGTCACCACATGCACGGGCTTGCCCGTGAGCGCGTTCAGATAGGCCGGGAAGGTCGCGACCAGCGTCTTGCCTTCGCCCGTCTTCATCTCGGCGATGTTGCCCTGATGCAGGAACAGTCCGCCCATCAGCTGCACGTCGAAGGCGCGCAGACCAAGCGCGCGCTTTGCCGCCTCGCGACAATTGGCGAAGGCTTCGGGCAAGAGCGCGTCAAGGCTTTCGCCGTCGGCGTAGCGCTTGCGCAGTTCTTCGGTCTTGTCCTTGAGGCCCTGATCCGACAGCGCCTCGTATTCGGGCTCCATCGCATTGATCTTCGCGATGATGGGGCGGGTGGCCTTCACCTTGCGGTCATTGGCAGTGCCAAAGACCTTCTTCGCGATCGTTCCCAGTCCCAGCATGTCTACTCCAACCCGTATGTGCCCCGGTTGCAGGGCCAGTCTTGCCCGCCCCGCACTTCGCCCGTAGATACGTCGGTAGAAGACGGCCCTGCCTTGGCCTTGCACGCGATGTAAGCGGCAGTGGAAACAGTGTCAACGCCGCGCCCCCGGCACGGCCCGCGAATAGGAAGCCCTGATGCGCAAAGCAGCCCCGTTCCTGACCGCCTTGGCGGTTGTCTGCCTGACAACCCTTCCCGCCCGGGCCGAGGATACGCCGACCGCCGAAACAGTGGTAGCTACGGTCAACGGAACCCCGATCACGCTGGGTCACATGATCGTTGCCTACAGCACCCTGCCCGCGCAGTATCAGCAGATTGACCCGGCGATCCTGTTTCCCGGCATCCTCGATCAGCTGATCCAGCAAGAAGCGCTGGCCCAGGCCCATGCCGGGGAACCCGGGCGCGCGGTGCAGCTGTCGCTGGAGAATGAACGCCGGTCCCTCGTCGCCGCCGAAGAGGTCGAGCGCGTGATGGAAGGTGCCGCCACCGAAGACCAGATCGCCGCTGCCTATGCCGCGCGCTATGCCGACGGCACCGCGGGCGAGGAATACAACGCCGCCCACATCCTTGTCGAAACCGAGGCCGAGGCACAGGCCATCGTCGACGAACTGGCCGCAGGCGCGGATTTCGCGGAAATGGCCAGAACGCGGTCGACCGGGCCTTCAGGGCCGTCGGGAGGCGAGTTGGGCTGGTTCGGACCGGGCCGCATGGTTCCCGATTTCGAAGCGGCGGTGATCGCGCTGCAGGTCGGCGAAATCTCGAAGCCCGTGCAGACGCAGTTCGGCTGGCATGTCATCCGGCTGAACGATGCCCGCAAGGCCGCGGCTCCCACGCTGGACGAGGTGCGCGACGAACTGGCGGTTGAGATCCAGCGCGACGCGGTACGTGCCCATATCGATGCGCTGACGGAAGCCGCGCAGGTCGAACGGACCGATCTCGGTGACTTCGACCAGTCGCTGATCATGAATTTCGACCTTCTGAGAGACTGATATCGTGGCAAAGATCACCAAGGTCAGCCCGCTTGCCCCGGCGGCATTTCCCGACCTGCCCGCCATCGGTGGCGTCACCTTCGCCACCGCGGAAGCGGGTGTGCGCTATGCAGGGCGCACCGACGTCATGCTGGCCTGCCTTGCGCCGGGCACATCCATCGCTGGTGTCTTCACGCGGTCGCTCACCCGGTCGGCCAACGTTATGGATTGTCAGGCGAAACTTGGCGGTGACAGCACGGGCGGCGGCGTGATCATCGTGAATTCGGGCAATTCCAACGCCTTCACCGGCAAGGCGGGCGAAGCGTCAGTGGCGGCGATCTGCGCCGCCGTGGCGCAGGCCACGGGCGTGCCGGAGGGGCGCGTCTTCACCTCGTCGACCGGGGTGATCGGGGAAAAGCTGCCCCATGACCGGATCGTCGCGAAGATCGGTGACCTGGTCGCCGCGCAGTCCCCGGACGGGATCGCCGCCGCGGCGCGCGCGATCATGACGACCGACACCTTTCCCAAGGGATCGGCGCGCAGCGTCGGGATCGGCGGAAAGACGGTGCAGATCGCGGGCATCGCCAAGGGATCGGGCATGATTGCCCCCGACATGGCGACGATGCTGGTCTACATCTTCACCGATGCGAAGGTCGAACAGGGCGCGCTTCAGGCGGTGGTGTCGCGGCTGAGCGATGTCACCTTCAACTGCATCACCGTGGACAGTGACACCTCGACCTCCGACAGCCTGATCCTTGCCGCGACGGGGGCCTCTGGTGTCGATGCGACGGGGGACAAGGCCTTCGAGGACGCGCTGCATGCCGTCATGCTGGATCTTGCCCATCAGGTGGTGCGCGACGGCGAAGGCGCGACGAAATTCGTGGAGATCCGCGTGACCGGTGCCGTCAGCGACGCCGAGGCGAAGACGCATGCGATGTCGATCGCCAATTCGCCGCTGGTCAAGACGGCCATCGCCGGACAGGACCCGAACTGGGGCCGCATCGTCATGGCCATCGGCAAGTCGGGCGCGGCGGCAGACCGCGACCGCCTGTCGATCCGATTCGGCGATGTGCTGGTGGCCGAAAACGGCTGGGTCGCGCCCGGCTACAAGGAAGCCGATGCCGCCGCCCACATGAAGGGTGAAAACCTGCAGATCGGCGTCGATATCGGTCTGGGCGCAGGTCAGGCAACCGTCTGGACCTGCGACCTGACCCACGACTACATCGCGATCAATGCGGATTACCGGTCGTGAAAGTGGTGCTGGTCTCGGCCGTCGCGCTGATTGACGCCGACGGCCGAGTCCTTCTGGCGCAACGCCCCGAAGGCAAGTCGATGGCGGGCCTGTGGGAATTTCCCGGGGGCAAGGTCGAAGCCGGAGAGACGCCCGAAGCGGCCCTGATCCGCGAATTGCAGGAGGAACTCGGCATCGACACCTGGGCCTCGTGCCTCGCGCCGCTGACCTTCGCCAGCCATTCCTATGACGATTTCCACCTGCTGATGCCGCTGTTTGCCTGCCGGAAGTGGAAGGGCACGCCGATGTCGCAGGAAGGTCAGGCGCTGAAATGGGTGAAGGCAGCCGATCTGCGCAGCTATCCCATGCCGCCCGCGGATATTCCGCTGATCCCGATCCTGAGGGACTGGCTGTGATTGGGGCAGGGCATTATTGTTCCCTCTGGAGAATGCCCGATGATCGCCGAAATCGAGGACTACTTTAAGAAGGGGTGCGGGCGCTGTCCGCGCTTTGCCACGCCCGATTGTTCAACACAGGCCTGGGCCGACGGGCTCTCGGCGCTTCGCCATCTCCTCATCGCAGCCGGGCTGGAAGAAACGGTCAAGTGGGGGCATCCTTGCTACAGGCACGCAGGCCGCAACGTCGCCATCCTGGGCGCGCACAGGAGCGATTTCCGGCTGAGCTTCTTCAACGCGGCGCTGCTGAGTGATCCCGAGGGCGTGCTGGAACGGCAGGGGCCGAACACTCGCCATGCCGACATGATCCGGTTTTCCGAAACAGCCCGGGTTCATGCTCTCGCGCCGGTCATCCGGGCCTTGGTCGAAGAGGCGAAGGAGCATGCAGCGGCAGGGCGACTGCCGCCGAAGGAGCAAAGCCAGTTCGATTTGCCCGAGGAACTCATCGCGGCACTCGATGATGATCCGGAGCTTGCCGAGGCGTTCCACGCACTCACGCCCGGACGACAGCGAAGCTACACGATCCTTCTTGCCTCTGCGCGAACCTCCGCCACGCGTCAGGCGCGGATCCTGAAGGCCCGTCCCAAGATCCTTGCTGGCAAGGGCGCGATGGAGCGCTGATATCAAGAAAAAAGGCCCCGTATCGACGGGGCCCTTCGCATCCGATCCGAGGTATCAAGCCAGCTTGCGCTCGATCTCTTCGCGCTCGAAGATTTCGATGACATCGCCTTCGCGGATGTCGTCGTAATTGTCGAAGGCCATGCCGCATTCCTGACCCGACTGGACCTCGGCCATTTCGTCCTTGAAGCGCTTGAGCGTCTTGAGCGTGCCTTCGTGCACCACGACGTTGTCGCGCAGCAGGCGCACGCCCGCCGACCGGCGCGCCACGCCTTCGGTGACCAGACAGCCGGCGACCTTGCCGACCTTGGTGACCTTGAAGACCTCTTTGATCTTCGCATAGCCGATGAACTTTTCCCGGATCTCGGCCGAGAGAAGACCGCTGGCCGCTGCCTTGATGTCGTCGACAAGGTCGTAGATCACGCTGTAATAGCGGATCTCGACACCCTTCTGGTTGGCGCTGCTGCGTGCGGGCGCGTTGGCGCGGACGTTGAAGCCGAGGATCGGCGCGCCCGACGCTTCGGCAAGGCCCACATCGGTTTCCGTAATGGCGCCGACGCCCGAATGCAGGACGCGCACGCGCACCTCGTCGTTGCCGATCTTCTCCATCGCCTGCACGATAGCTTCGGCGGAACCCTGTACGTCAGCCTTCACCACAATGGGCAGTTCCGCGACGCTTTGATCCGCCTTGGCCTTTGCCAGAAGCTGGTCAAGTGTGGTGGCTGCACCGGCGGCGGCCCGCTTGTCCTTGGAGGCCTTCTCGCGATAGGTCGCGATTTCGCGCGCCTGAGCTTCGGTTTCGACCACGTTGAGCACGTCACCTGCTTCGGGTGTGCCGTTGAGGCCCAGAACCTCCACCGGGACCGAGGGGCCGGCTTCCTTGATCCGTTCGCCCTGATCGTTCTCCATGGCGCGGACCTTGCCCCATTGTTCGCCCACGACGAAGATGTCGCCCTGCCGCAGTGTGCCGTTCTGCACCAGAACGGTCGCCACGGGGCCACGGCCCACATCAAGCTTCGCCTCGATCACGGCGCCCTGCGCAGGGCGGTCCGGATTGGCGTGGAGTTCAAGGATTTCCGCCTGCAATGCGATTGCTTCCAGCAGGTTATCGAGCCCCTGACCGGTGATGGCCGAGACTTCGACATCCTGCACTTCACCAGACATCTTCTCGACCACGATTTCGTGCTGGAGGAGATCGGTGCGCACCTTGTCGGGGTTGGCGTCGTGCTTGTCGATCTTGTTGATCGCGACGATCATCGGCACCTTGGCTGCCTTCGCATGGGCGATCGCTTCGACCGTCTGCGGCATCACGGCGTCATCCGCCGCAACCACCAGGACAACGATATCCGTCACCTGCGCGCCGCGCGACCGCATCGACGTGAAGGCGGCGTGACCCGGTGTATCAAGGAAGGTCAGTCTTGCACCGTCCTTCGTCTGCACCTGATAGGCGCCGATATGCTGGGTGATCCCGCCGGCTTCGCCTTGGGTCACGTTGGTGCTGCGGATCGCGTCCAGAAGCGATGTCTTGCCGTGGTCGACGTGACCCATGATCGTGATCACGGGCGGACGCGGCTTCATGTCTTCGGGGCTGTCTGCCTTCGTTTCGATCACGTCTTCCACGTCGGCATCCGATACGCGGACAACATTGTGACCGAATTCCTCAATGATCAGTTCGGCGGTGTCGGCGTCGATGGTCTGGTTCTGCGTGACCATCATGCCCATCTGCATCAGCGACTTGACGATGTCGCCGACACGTTCCGCCATGCGGTTGGCCAGTTCCGACACCACGATGGTTTCCGGAAGCTTGACGTCGCGCACGATCTTCTCGCGTTCGACCATGCCCATGGCCTTCTGCCGGGCACGTTCCTGCTTGCGCTTCATCGCGGCCATCGACCGCTGGCGCCCGCCTTCGCCGGACAGCGCCTCGTTCAGGGTCAGCTTGCCCGAACGGCGGCCTGCATCTTCGCGCGCCTTGACGCTGCGGCCGCGTTCTTCGCGTTCGCGGTCAGTCTTGCGCATCTGGGGTGTGACGGCCTTGGGCGCACCCGCGACACTGCGCGCGGCTTCATCGGTCGCCGCCGGCGCCGCTGCTGCAGCGGGGGCGGCGGCACGACGGGCCTGTTCTTCAGCTTCGGCGCGGCGGCGTTCATCCTCTTCCGCCTTCGCGCGAGCCTTCTCGGCCAGCTCACGCTCTTCGCGTTCCTTGGCTTCGATTTCGGCGCGGCGACGGTCGCGATCTGCTGCGCGGGCCTTCTCTTCGGCTTCGCGTTCGGCCTGTTCGCCGGCTTCACGTGCCTTCGCGGCGGTGAGCGCCTGAATGCGGCGTTCCAGTTCGGCGTCGGATATGCCTGCGGGGCGTCTGGACGGATCGCCCAGCGCGGCACCCAGAGGGCCCGACGGCTTTGCGGCGCCCGGTTTCGGCACGACAACGCGCTTGCGCTTGGTCTCGACCACGACATTCTTCGTGCGGCCGTGGCTGAAACTCTGTTTCACGTTCCCCGGACGCCCGCTGCCGCGCAGACCCAAAGTCTTTTTGCCGTCACTATCGCTCATCAAGCCTTTTTTCCTTCCCGGCGGCGGGTGCCGCCGTCGTTCGTCGGGCGCAGGCCTTTAAGCCTTTGCGCCTCCTCTACAACACGTTGTCCGAGTCCACCAGAGCCGAGGGCGGCGTGTATCACAGTTTGGCGGCCGAAAGCCATGCCCAGTTCGTCGGCCGTAAGCCAGCCGATGAAACGCCCGCCCTGCGGCGTGGACAGTTTCGATTTGCCCCGGCCCGATCCGTCTGATGCCTGGATCAGGACGCGCGCCTTGTCCTTGTCGAGCCAGTCCTTCGTCTTCTCGTATCCGGCGACGGACTCGCCCGATTTGCGCGCCAGCGCGATCAGCCCGACAAGCCGGCGCACAAGCTGACGCTCGACTTCTTCGACCAAGCCATCGGGCAGGGTCACAGGCTGTTTGAACGCGCGCGCGAACAGCTTCTTCGCCACCGCCTTGTCGAGCGCGGCGCGATCCGCCGCGACCCAGACACCGCGACCGGGCAACTTTTCAAGCACGTCCGGCACCACGACGCCTTCGGGTGACGCAACGAACCGGATCAGGCCGCCTTTCGGCTGCACCTCGCCCGTGGCGATGCAGCGCCGCTCGGCTTCGTCCGTCCGGTCCGTGGATGCGCCGCCGCGTCCCATCGCGCTCCTCCGGGACCTGAGATCAGGCCCCGGCCTCCTCTTCTTCGTCGGTATCTTCACCGGCTTCGAGTTCAGTAGGGTCGACCCAGCCAAGCAGGATGCGGGCAGTCATCACCAGATGCTGTGCCTCTTCCAGTGACACGTCGAAGGGTTCCAGAAGACCATCGTCCTTGACGCGTTCGCCATCGACGGTCGTCCAGCCCCCCGCCAGTTCCCAGTCGGCGCAGGTGGCGAAGTCTTCCAGCGTCTTGACGCCGTCCTTGGCCAGCGCCTCGACCATCTGGGGCGTCAGCCCGTCGAACTCGATCAGGCTGTCTTCGACGCCCAGCGCCCGGGCGTTTTCCAGCGCCTTGCGGTTCTGTTCTTCGATATAGTCGCGGGCGCGGGCCTGCAGTTCCTCGGCCGTGCCGTCGTCTACGCCATCGATGACCAGCAGTTCGTCGAGATCGACATAGGCCACTTCCTCAAGGTTGGTGAACCCTTCCGACACCAGAAGCTGCGCGAAGAATTCGTCGAGATCGAGCGTATCCATGAAGAGCTTGGTGCGCTCTTCAAACTCGGCCTGACGGCGCTTGCTTTCCTCTTCCTCGGTCATGATGTCGATGTCGAGCCCGGTGAGCTGCGACGCCAGACGCACGTTCTGGCCACGGCGGCCGATTGCGAGGCTCAGCTGCTCTTCCGGCACCACGACCTCGATCTTGCCGGCTTCTTCGTCAAGGACGACCTTGGTCACCTCGGCGGGCTGCAGCGCGTTGACCAGGAACGTGGGCTGATCTTCGTTCCACGGGATGATGTCGATCTTTTCGCCCTGCAGTTCGTTCACGACGGCCTGCACGCGGCTGCCGCGCATGCCGACGCAGGCGCCGACCGGGTCGATCGAGTTGTCATAGCTGATAACCGCGATCTTCGCGCGCGAACCCGGGTCGCGGGCCACGGCCTTGATCTCGATGATGCCATCATAGATTTCGGGCACTTCCATCTTGAACAGCGCCGCCATGAATTCCGGTGCGGTGCGCGACAGGAAGATCTGCGGCCCGCGCGGTTCGCGGCGCACGTCCTTGATGAAGACGCGGATGCGGTCGCCGGGGCGATAGCTTTCGCGGCCGATCTTTTCGTTGCGGCGCAGCACGGCTTCACCCGCGCCCACGTCGACGATGATGTTGCCGTATTCCTCGCGCTTGACGACACCGTTGATGATGGTGCCCGCGCGGTCCTTGAATTCCTCGTACTGGCGTTCGCGCTCGGCCTCGCGGACCTTCTGCAGAATCACCTGCTTGGCCGACTGCGCGGCGATGCGGCCCATGTCGACCGGCGGGACCTCTTCCACGAAGGTGTCCCCGATCTTGGGGTCTTCCATGTATTGCCCGGCCTGCGCGACGGTCATCTCGGCCTGATAATTTTCGACCGCGTCATCCTCGACGACGGTGCGCACGCGGGTGAAGATGGCGCGACCGGTCTTGCGGTCGATCTTCACGCGGATGTCCATTTCGCTGCCGTAACGGCTCTTGGCCGCACGGGCGAGGCTTTCCTCCATCGCTTCGATGACCAGAGCGGGGTCGATCATCTTTTCGCGCGCCACGGCTTCGGCGGTCTGCAGAAGCTCGAGCTGGTTGGCCGAGGTAATCGCCATGGGTTCAGTCCTCCTCACCCGAGGTTTCGGTTTCAATCTCGTCGAAAGCGTCTTCGTTCAGGATGCCCGCGGCCTTTCGGGCACGCAGCATTTCGCGGATCAGGTCGTCGGTCAGCACAAGCTTGGCATCCGACAGCCAGTCGAATTTCAGCCCGATGGTGCCTTCTTCCACGTTCACGAGGACCTCGTCCTCCTCGATCCCGGCAAGGACACCGCGGAACCGGCGCCGCCCATCGATCAGATCGGCGGTTTCCAGTTTGGCCTCGTATCCTTCGTAGGTGTCGAAGTCCTTCAGCCGCGTCAGCGGGCGGTCGATGCCGGGACTCGACACTTCGAGCGTATAGGCATCGAGAATCGGGTCTTCCACGTCCATAATCGCAGAGACGGCATTCGAGATCTCGGCGCAGTCGTCCACCTCGATCCCGCCATCGGCGCGATCGGCCATGATCTGCAGAAGCGGCGTCTTGCCCGACATCAGGCGAATGCGCACGACCTCGAACCCCAAGTCCTCGATGACGGGGGTGATGATCTCGGCGATCCGGCGATCCATCGCGCTTTTGGCGATAAGGGTGTTGGACATGGGTTCCGACAATAAAAAAACGGGCGCGCGGCCCGTCAGACTTTTCCGGTGGGCCCCGGGTTTGGACCCCGGCGCGCCGCTGTTGAAGGTCGTATAGGCGGGAACGGCAGCGACTGCAAGCCCCGTCTCAGGCCTGCCACCAACGCTGTGCGATCCGCCCGTCATCGAGGGGCGCGCGCGCACCGATATTGCGCGGCAACGTCACGCCCTGACCGGCGGCAAGAACCGCGTCGGCCGATGACGGATGGAACAGAAGGCCCGGCCGGTCCGCCAGCAGCGCCGCATCTGGCAGGGCGGCGACATCAACGAACCCGTCGCGCAGCGCCTCGGCCCGGACGGCGGCATCAGGGATCACCGCGATCTCGACGCTGTCGAACCAGCCCGACTGACCGTCCTTGTGATGCGGCGCCACGCGGTCGGCGATCAGGTGACGGCCCGGGCGCAGGCTCTGCAGGGCGTAAGGCCCTGTTCCTGAGGGCAGGTCTTCGACCCCCGGGGCCTGCATCACCAGCGCGGGATCGGCCAGCCGGTAGGGCAGATCGGGATCGGGCGCATCAAGCGACACCCTCAGCACGTCGCCATCGGCTCCTATCCGCGCGGCGAACCCGTGGCGGATCAGCGCCGCGGCGGCATCTTCAGCGGTGAAGGGCCGCCCGTCGTGGAAAAGTACATCGCGGCGCAGGGTCAGACGCCACTCGCGGGCCTGCGCGTCTGTGGTCCAGTCAGTCGCCAGTTCGCCCCGCAGGAGCCCGTCGGCGCCCACATCGGTCAGCGTGTCGTAAAGCGCCCCGCGCGCAGCGGCATCGAAAAGATCACCGCGCGGCACCGCCAGCCGCAGCCGCCCGCCCCGCCGCGGTGCCGCGTCAAGCGACACGCCGCTTGCCGTCAGCAGCGCGGCGGCGGCACCGGTGGTGAAAAGCGCACGGCGATCGACAAGGCGCGACATTGTCAGCCCAGCTCCTGCGCGATGCGGTCCATGGCGCGGACAAGTTCCGCGCTGGTCCCCGGTTCGGACAGGGCATGGCCCGCGTTGCGCACCATCCGCAGGTCGCAACCCGGCCAGGCCTGGGCCAGACGCCAGGCGGCCTCGGGCGGGCAGATCATGTCGTAGCGGCCCTGCACGATGACGCCCGGAATGTGCTTGATTCGGCCCATGTGCGACAGGATCTGACCGTCGAATTCAAGGAAGCCGCCATTGATGAAATAGTGATTCTCGAGCCGCGCGAAAGCGCGGGCATAGTCCCCAGGGCTTTCGCCCGCAGCGCCGTTGGAGTGGATCGAGGCCAGCGCGTTCTCCCACGCCGACCAGGCACGGGCATAACGCGTTTCCTTCGCCATATCGCCGCTGAACAGCCGCCGGTGATAGGCAGCGATCAGGTCGTCGCGTTCCGCTTCGGGAATGACCGATACGAAGCGGGCCCAGGTTTCGGGCCAGAACCGGCCCGCGCCACCGCCATAGAACCAGTCGAGTTCCGCCTTCGTCATCAGGAAGACACCGCGCAGGACAAGGCGCAGAACCCGGTCGGGATGTTCCTGCGCATAGACCAGCGACAACGTCGCGCCCCAGCTTCCGCCGAACACACACCACGCGTCTATGCCGAGCGTGCGACGGATCTTTTCGATATCCTCGACCAGATGCCATGTCGTGTTGTTCTGAACCGACGCATGCGGCCGCGACCGCCCGCAGCCGCGCTGATCGAACAGCACGATCCGGAAGACGCGCGGATCGAAATAGCGCCGCATCGCCGGGCTGCAGCCGCCGCCTGGGCCGCCATGCAGAACCACCACGGGCACGCCGTCGGGGTTGCCGCATTGTTCGACATAGACCTGATGGCCTTGGCCCACGTCCAGCATCCGCTGATCGAAGGGATCGATCGGCGGATACAGGTATTGGACTGCGCGCTTTTGGTCCGGGTATTTGTCCATCACAGGCCTATATAGGTCGCGAGAGCCAAAAGAGCATATGGAGAGGCAAATGCAAGCGGAACGCAGCACGGTGGACCCGTCCGAAGTCGCCAAGTTCGAAGCGATGGCGGCCGAATGGTGGGACCCCAATGGCAAGTTCAAGCCGCTCCATATGCTCAATCCTTGCAGACTTGACTATATCACGTCGCAGATCGCGGGGGAATTCGACCGTGATCTGACGGTGCCGCTGCCCTTCGCAGGTCTGCGCATCCTCGACATCGGCTGCGGTGGCGGTCTTCTGTGCGAACCGATGGCGCGGCTGGGCGCCGATGTGGTGGGCGCGGATGCCGCCGCGCGCAATATCCCGGTGGCGCAGGTTCACGCCGAACAATCCGGGCTTCAGATCGACTATCGCCACACGACTGCGGAAGACATGGCCGCCGCGGGCGAGCAGTTCGACATCGTCCTGAACATGGAGGTGGTCGAACACGTCTCTGACCCTCTCGCCTATCTCACCGCCTGCCGCGAATTGCTGAAACCCGGCGGGCTGCACCTGTGTTCCACGATCAACCGGAACCCCAAAAGCTACATGATGGCGATCATCGGGGCGGAATACGTCATGCGCTGGCTGCCCAAGGGCACGCATGAATGGTCGAAGTTCATCACGCCGGACGAGCTTTTCGACCTGATGCGGCAGGCCGGGCTGAACCCCGTCGACCGCAAGGGATATGTCTTCAACCCGATCACGTGGACGTGGAGCATTTCCGACCGCGACTTGTCGGTGAACTATGTCACCGCGGCGCTGAAACCCTAATCGTCGCTTTCCAGCTTGCGGCGCAGGTCCCGCAGGACCGGGATCGCGCCGCGCACCTTGTCTGTCCCCACCTCGGACACCATCCGGTTGATGACCGGCGCGATGGCGGCGATGGCCTGTTCGCGGGCGCGCCGTCCCGCCGGGCTGATCGACACCATCTTGCGCCGCGCGTCGTCCCAGTCGGGGCGGATATGCACGTACCCGGCCCATTCCAGTTTCGACAGCGTGTTAGTCATCGCGCCCCGGGTGACGTGGAACACCTTGGCCAGCTGCGCGGGCGACCTTTCATCGGCGACGAAAGCCAGATGATTCAGGACCGAGAAATGCGAGATCTCCATGCCCTTGGGCAAGACCTTGCTCAACCTGTTCCGCAGAAGCTGATCCGCGGTCAGGATTTCGCTGAACAGGGTCACGGCCACGGGGCCGGTATCGTCGGTCATCAGGGTCCGTCGAAACCTCGTACATGGGTGAGGGACGGCACCTTGCGGCGCGCCTCTTCCACTGACTTAGCGTCCAGTTCGACGATGTGAACACCGGGGCCGGTTTCCCCTGCGTCCACCAGCACCTCGCCCCAGGGGGACACGGCCAGACTGTGCCCATAGGTGCTGCGCCTGTGTCCGGTGGTCGAGCCGTGCTGCCCAGATTGCGCCGGGGCAAGGACATAGCAGCCCGTCTCGATCGCGCGGGTGCGCAGAAGGGGGTGCCAATGCGCCGCGCCCGTCACCGGCGAAAAGGCCGCCGGAACCGTCAGCACCTGCGCCCCCGCCTGCGCCAGGGCGTGATGAAGGTGCCCGAAGCGGACGTCATAGCACACGGTCATCCCGATCCGCAGATCGCCCGCCTGCGCGACGACCGCCCGCGTGCCCGGACGGAAGCCCGCCGATTCGCGATAGGTTTCTTCGGGTGTGACCTGCACGTCGAACATGTGGATCTTGTCGTACCACGCAACGATCCCGCCATCGGGGCCGATCAGGAAGGACCGGTTGGCGAAACGTCCGTCGGGATCATCGGTCTTGAGCGCCAGCGACCCGATGACCAGCCAGATCCGCAGATCGGTCGCCTGCGCGCGCAGCGCGGCAAGGGTGATGTCATCGCCTTCGTGCTGCAGGACGGCATTCTGTCGATCACAGCTGCCCGAGACGCAGTTGGTGACTTCGGGCGTCGCGATCAGCTGCGCGCCCTGCGCCGCCGCCTGCGCGACAAGATCCTGCGTCACGGGCAGGTTCGCCGCCGGGTCGTCCGACGAACAGAGCTGGATCAGCGCGGCCCGCATCAGGCCGCCAGCATCCCGTCCAGCTTGCCCGCGCGTTCCAGCGCATAAAGATCGTCGCAGCCGCCCACATGGGTCGCGCCGATGAAGATCTGCGGCACGGTGTGGCGACCACCCGCACGCTGCATCATCTCGGCCCGCCGGTCGGGCTGGCGGCCCAGATCGATCTCGGAAAAGGCGACGCCCTTTTCGGTGAGAAGCCGCTTGGCGGCGTGGCAATAGCCGCAAAGCGGCGCGGTGTAGATTTCGACAGGCTGCATGGCGATGATCCCGAAAAAGGGCTTCTGGTCCGTTCTCGGGGATTTATGTCTCTTTTGCAACGCGCGCCAGTGTCAGGGCAAAAACCGGGCCTGCGCCCGCCGCATGGCAGGCGCGCGTCGCCTCGGCCAAGGTCGCACCCGAGGTCATCACGTCATCGACCAGCAGCACGGGCCGCCCCCGCATGCGGGCCGCATAACGCGGATGCACCTCGATCGACCGGTCAAGCTCGGCAAACCGCGCCGCCACCGTGCGGTGGTCAAGCGACCGCGTCGCGCGGACCCGGCGCAGAAGATCGGGCAGATGCGGCAGGCCTGTCTGCCGGGCGACGCGGTCAGCCAGAACCGCCGACTGGTTGAAGCTGCGCCTGACCAGCCGCGACCAGTGGAGCGGGATGGGCGCCACGATCATGCCGGGCTTCAGGATGTCCTGCCCGGCGCGCGCCATCCAGATCGCGGCGGGCCGCGCGATTTCCGTGCGCCTGCCGTGCTTGAGACCCAGCACCAGCTTGCGCGCCATGTCGCGGTACAAAAGCGCCGACCGCCCCGCCGACCAGGGCCGTGGCGTGATCAGGCAATCGTCGCACTCGGTCCGCAGCCCGTCGCCCGCGCCGGGCAGCGGCACCCCGCAGGCGTCGCAGACAAGCCCCGAAATGAAGGGCATCTTGCCCCAGCATCCCCCGCAGAGCGCGAAATCGCGGTCAACCATCGCGCCGCAGGCGACGCAGCGGGGCGGAAAGACTGCCGCCAAGGCCGTTTGCAAACCCGACCACATCATCCTAGCTATCCAACATGACCGGAACACCCCGCCTGACCGACCGCGCCGCGCTGATGCGGAACCGCGCCCGCGCATCGGGCGATTTGTTCCTGCACCGCACCGCGGTGGACGAGGCGAAGGATCGCCTTTCCATGGTTAATAGGCGGTTTACGGACATCGCGGTGGTGACGGGTCATCCAGGCCTGTGGGCCGATGCCTTCCCTGGTGCCTACGTGACGCGCGACGACGACGTTCTCACACTTGACCCGCAGGCACATGATCTGGTGATCCACGCCATGTGCCTCCACTGGGCCGACGATCCGGTGGGCCAGCTTGTCCAGTGCCGCCGCGCCCTGCGGCCCGACGGGCTTTGCCTTGCGATCCTGCCGGGGGGAGAGACGCTGGCCGATCTGCGAACTGCACTGGCCACAGCCGAAATCGAGCTGACGGGCGGCCTGTCGCCGCGCATCCTGCCGATGGCCGAACTCCGCGATCTGGGCGCTCTGCTGCAGCGCGCGGGCCTTGCCCTGCCGGTCGCCGATACACAGACCCTGACCGCCGAGTACCGTGATCTGCGTCACCTGATGCACGATCTGCGCGCCATGGGCGAAGGCAACGCAATGGCCGACCGACTGCGCTACCCGACCCGCCGCGCCGTCTTTGACCGGGCCGGGGCGATCTGCCGGGACATGCAGGAAAGGCCCCTTGGATCGCTTCTTGCACGGTTCGATCTGGTCACGCTCACCGGTTGGGCGCCGGCCGAGTCCCAGCAGAAGGCGCTGCGTCCGGGATCAGCGCAGGCGCGGCTGGCGCAGGCCCTCGGGACGACGGAAAAACCTCTGTCCGATTGACCCGGGCGGAAAAGCCTTTATCTGACCCTCAATCGATCGCAACTGAAAGCCAAGAATGCTGGACACGACAAAGAAAGCCACATGCCCTGCACATGCCCCGGCGGATCACCCGCCGGTGCCGGGCGAACGCGTCGGCGTCCTGCTGGCCAATCTCGGCACGCCCGACAATTACGACTATTGGTCGATGCGGCGTTATCTGAATGAGTTTCTGTCGGACAAGCGGGTCATCGACTATTCCGCATGGATCTGGCAGCCGCTCCTGCAGCTGGTGATCCTGACCAAGCGGCCGTTCAGTTCAGGCCATGCCTACAAGTCGATCTGGAACCACGAAGCGGGCGAAAGCCCCCTGATGACGATCACCAAGGCGCAGACAGAAAAGATCCGCACGGCGATGCAGAACCGCTATGGCGATCAGGTCATGGTGGATTTCTGCATGCGTTATGGGAATCCGTCGACGAAGTCGAAGGTGCGCGCCATGGTGGATGCAGGCTGCACCAAGATCCTGTTCTTCCCGCTTTATCCGCATTACGCGGGCGCCACGTCAGCCACTGCGAACGATCAGTTCTTCCGCGCCCTGATGGAGGAGAAGTGGCAGCCGACCACCCGCACGGTCGAGCCCTACTTCGCCCATCCCAAGTACATAGAGGCGTTGGCCCAGTCGATCGAGCGGGCCTATGCCGGGATGGAAAAGCGGCCCGACATCCTGGTCTGCTCCTATCACGGCGTGCCGAAGCGCTATCTGATGGAGGGCGATCCCTACCATTGCCAGTGCCAGAAGACGACGCGCCTGCTGAAGGAACGGCTTGGTTGGGACGACACCGAGATCACGACCACCTTCCAGTCGCGCTTCGGTCCCGAGGAATGGCTGAAGCCCTATACCGTCGAAGAAGTTGCGCGTCTGGCCGAGACAGGCAAGACTAACATCGCCGTCTGCGCGCCGGCCTTTTCCGCCGACTGCATCGAGACGCTGGAAGAGATCAACGAGGAAATCCGCGAAAGCTTTGAAGAAGCCGGCGGAGAGACCTTTACCTACATCCCCTGCCTGAACGACGACGACGCCCATATCGACGCGCTGTCAGCGGTGATCGGGGAAAACCTCAGGGGCTGGCTCGACTGAGAGACGGCCCGAGACACAAAAAAAGGCGGTGGAATCCACCGCCTTTTTCCGTTTTCCGTTTTCCGTTTCCGGAAATCAGTTGCTTGCGACTGCAGCAGCCACCAGGACCAGCAGGACCAGCGGCAGGATGATGCCCTGCGACGTGCCGGTTGCCTGTTCCACGATCACCGGTGCTTCGACGACGGGCTCCGACAGATTGCCTGCGAAAGCGGTCGATGCGGCAGCAGTGAAAGCAGCAGCGAGAACGAGTTTCTTCATATTAACCTCCAGTTTCGCACGGTTTGACAGCGCAGCCCGTGCACTCAAGACTTACCTCGTGGCTTTTGTCTAACCAACAAATCAGCCCGATTGCAATTGGTTGTTCGTGATTCTCTGCCCAGCCGCGCGGAAATGTCGTCAAATAAGCAACACCTGCGCGGCGTTCCATGCCAACGCAGAGGCCGCAGGGGTGTATCCGGCGCTGGAACAGGTGCCCGATCCGCCGACCGCCACTCCGGACAGTGACGTGCAGACACACAGGATCCCGGCAAAGCCTTTGCTTCGCCAAGGGTTTGTCGCGCCCGCAATGGCGCTGGTGCGGCCCTCCACAGGCATGGGAGCGCCCAGACCGGGTGGCACACGTTCCGGGGCGTTCGGGACGATACGGCAGTGGCCTGCCCCTACACCGCAGCAGGGTCGCCGACGGAGAACCGCCGCAGGCAATCAGTCTGTCGACGGATCGCATATCTTACCGCAGACGACGATCCGGACGGCGGCAAGAAGCGCGGTAGTGCGCGAAAACCTCAATCCCGGCACAAAGCAGGAGCAGGGGCGCGACATCGCGGTTTTGTGGGTTTGATCGGACTGGCAAACCCAGATAAGAGCAGTGCGTCCAGACGGAAGGTTTTGTCATGTTGCGCGCGCTTATCCTGACTTTCGCAGTTGTTCTCGGGCTGGGCGGATGTGCGGCACCGCAGCCGTCGGGCCAGCTGGGCGCCGATGGAGCGCCGCTTCCGAAAGTCTACCGCATCCGTCCTGTCGATGCCGACAAGCTGCAGTTCCGTATGCTTGATTCGGTGAACGCGCTGCGTCAGGCATCGGGGATAGTGCCCGTGCAGCTCAACGCGCAACTCAACGCCGCCGCCGCCACCCATTCGCGCGACATGTCGATCCAGAACCGCCCCTGGCATTTCGGTTCGGACGGATCGTCGCCGATCGATCGGGTGCGCCGTGTGGGCTATTCCGGCACGATGCTGGGCGAGGTCATCTCGGAAACCTACGAGACCGAACTCGAAACGCTGGCGGCCTGGATGGAAGATCCCGGCACACGCGCCGTCATCCTCGAACGCCGCGCCGTGAATATGGGCTTTTCGTGGTTCCAGGAACAGAACGGCAAGATCTGGTGGACGCTGGTGATGGGCGGTGCGCCCGGAACACTCACGGTCGAATAGCGATCGGCGTTCCGTTCCGGACCATCGCATAAATGTCTCCCATTTCGCGGTTGCGGACCGCGATGCAGCCCCATGTCCAGTCGCCGCGCTTGGCCTTCGCCGCGCCGTTGGGCTGGCCGTGGATGAAGATGTCTCCCCCCGGGCTTTTGCCTTGAGCGCGGGCAAAGGCGATGTCGGCCGCGTTGGGATAGGAAATCCCCAGCGACAGGTGAAAGGCGCTGTTGGGGTTGCGTCGGTCGATGTAATAGATGCCTTCCGGCGTCTTTCCGTCCCCTTCGAATTGCTTGTGCCCTTCGGGCGCGAAGCCCAGATAGATGTCGTAGGACTTCAGCACCTCGTCGTTATGCAGAAGATGCATCCTGCGCGCCGTCTTTTCGACGACAACCGACGTCACCTCGGGCCCGCGATAGGTGCGGAACTTGCTGCTCGAACAGCCAGAAACCCCAAGCGCCAGCCCAGATACCGCCAGCAACCCGAATGTGCGCCGTTTCATATGTTGCTGGCCTGTCCCGCTGCCGTTGTTTGGCGATGGATTAGCTTGAAGCCGCCGCCGCGCAAAATCAACTTTTGTCATGCGCCTGTGCGGCAAGGCGTCGTTCGATCGCTTCGAGCCGGGACAGAACCTCGTCGCGGTAGGCGTCGGTCTTCTGACCTTCCTCGGCGCCATGGGCGTCCTGCATCGAATTGACGATCAGACCGACCAGAAGGTTCACCACCGCGAAGGTGGTGACCATGATGAAGGGCACGAAAAAGGCCCAGGCAAAGGGATAGACCTCCATCACCGGGCGGACGATGCCCATCGACCAGCTTTCCAGCGTCATGATCTGGAACAGCGTGTAGGCGGATTGCCCCAGCGTTCCGAACCAGTCGGGGAATGCGGCCGAGAACAGCTTCGTCGCCATCACCGCGCCGATATAGAAGATGATCGCCATCAGAAGGAACACGCTGCCCATGCCGGGCAGGGCGATCACGAATCCTTCGACCACCCGCCGCAGGCGCGGCGCGACGGATATCACCCGCAGCACCCGCAGGATCCGCATCGCCCGCAGCACCGACAGGCCCTGCGCATTGGGCACCAGCGCGATGCCCACAATCACGAAGTCGAAGATGTTCCAGCCACTGCGGAAGAACCGGTGCCCGTGGGCGACCAGCTTGAGCAGGATTTCAACCACGAAGATGCCAAGGCAGACCTTGTCGAGCGCCAGGATCAGATCGCCCGCCTGCGCCATCATGGCGGGCGACGTCTCCATCCCCAGAAGGATGGCGTTGAAGATGATCACACCGATGATGACGTTGCTCACCCAGGGCTGTTCCAGCCACCGGGCCAGCGATTCGCGAAAGGTCATGTACGGCTCCCTGCCTGCTTCAGGCGGCCATATGGGAAAGGGCAAACCGGGCTGCAAGCTCGATGCGGGGTGACCATCGAAATTGATCGACCACCTGCACCCATTCAAGGCGATACCCCGACCGGATGAGCGTTCCTGCATCGCGCGCGAACGTCACCGGGTTGCAGGAGACAGACGCGATGACCGGCACCTGCGCCTGGGCCAGCGCCTGCGTCTGCGCCTCGGCGCCCGCGCGGGGCGGGTCGATCACGGCGGCGTCGAAGCGCGCCAGCTCCGCAGGCAGAAGCGGGCGGCGGAAGAGATCGCGCGCCTCAGCCTGCACGCGTTTCAGGCCCTGCGCCCCGCGCCATCCCTTGTCGAGCGCGGCTGTCATCGCCGCATCGCCTTCGACCGCAAGAACATCGGCCCCCTCGGCCAGCGGCAGCGCGAAGGTGCCACAACCCGCGAAAAGATCCACGATCCGCTGTGCCGCTCCGACGGCATCGCGCACTGACGCGAGCAGCGCGGCTTCCCCGTCGGGCGTGGCCTGCAGGAAAGCCCCGGGCGGCGGCACGACTTCGGCCCGCCCGAACACCTGCACCGGCGGGCGGCGCAGGGCGACGACCTCACCGTCCCATGTCAGGCGGGCCAGATCATGGGCGCGGGCGATGCCCGGCAGCGTCTGGCGGAGCGCGTCATCCAGCGGCTTGCCCCCCGTCACCGCGATGTCGGCGCCCATCCGCGACCGCGTGACCGACACCGCCAGCGCGCCTTTGCGGCTGCCGCCTGACAGCGCCAGATCGGCGGCGGCGGCGCGCGCCGCCAGAACCTCGGGGTGGAGGATGTGGCAGGCGTCGGTATCGGCAATGGTGTCCGAGGCACGGCCATGAAAACCGACCGTGACCCCCTTCTTCGTCCGCCGCGCCGCGAAGGTCGCCCGCCGCCGCGATCCGGGGGACGAGGTGTGGATGGGCCGGAACGCAGTTTCTATCCCCTGCGCGGCCAGCGCCGTGGCGACAACCTGCTGCTTCCATCCGGCGACGAACCCATCGCCCGCATGCTGCAGGGCGCAACCGCCGCAGGCCGCGTAATGGCGGCAGGGCGCGCGCACCCGGTCGGATGACGGCGTGACGACCCGCATGTCGACAAGCCTGTCGCCCTCGATGCGGCCCTGCACCACCTCACCCGGCAGGGCGCGCGGCGCGTAAACCGGGCCCGGGGCGATCCCGTCACCCTGATGGCCCAGCCTGTCGATGGTCAGAACGCTATCCAAGGGGTCACTCTGCCGCTTCGGTCCGGATGAACCCGCCTGATTGCCGTGTCCAGTAGCGGGCATACAGCCCGCCATTGCGCATCAGGCTGTCATGGGTGCCTTCCTCGGCGATCCCGCCGTCGTCCAGCACCACGATGCGGTCCATTTCCGACAGGGTGGACAGCCGGTGCGCGATTGCGATGACTGTCTTGCCCACCATCACGCGGGCAAGGGCTGACTGGATCGCCGCCTCGACCTCGCTGTCGAGGGCGCTTGTCGCTTCGTCAAGAACGAGGATCGGCGCATCCTTCAGCACGGCGCGCGCAAGCGCGATGCGCTGGCGCTGACCGCCCGAAAGCTTCACGCCCCGTTCACCCAGATGCGCGTCGTATCCGCTGCGCCCCTTGTGATCGCGCAAGGACAGGATGAACTCATGCGCCTCGGCCTTCTGCGCCGCCGCGACGATTTCGGCCTCGGTCGCGTCGGGGCGGCCGTACCGGATGTTGTCGCGGGCCGACCGGTTGAACATCGCGGTTTCCTGCGTGACCATGCCGATGTGGCGGCGCAGGGACTCCTGCGTCACATCCGACACGTTCTGCCCGTCGATGCGGATGCTGCCTGCCTCGGCGTCGTAAAGCCGGATCAGCAGCGAGACGAGCGTCGATTTCCCCGCCCCCGACGCGCCGACCACGCCCAGTTTTTCGCCCGGCGCCACCGTCAGGGCGATGTCGCGCACACCGCCCGCGCGGCGGCCATAGCCGAAGGAGACGCGGTCAAACTCAATCCGTCCGTCGGTTACGTTCAGCAACGGTGCGCCGGGCCGGTCGGTCAGCGCATGCGCGGGGCTGAGCGTGCGCATGCCGTCTTCGATTTCGCCCAGATCGCCATAGATGCCCATCAGCGTCCAGCTGACCCAACCGGTCATCTGCGCCAGCCGGATCGCCATGCCGCCGATGGCGGCCAGATCGCCGCTGGTCACCGCCCCCGCCTGCCAGCGCACCAGCCCATAGCCCAGCATAAGAACCGGCAGCGTCCCCGCCAGCACGAACAGAAGCACGCGGAACACGACCGCAAGCGCGGCCCAGTCCACCGCGCGCAGACGATACTGCGCCAGACTGTCGAGCGTGGCGCGATCTTCGAACGCGTCGTGGGCAAACAGCTTGACCGTCTTGATGTTGGTGACGGTGTCGACGACCTGCCCCGTCACCCCCGCCCGCGCCGCCGCCCGCGCGGCCGACCGGACACGGATGCGCGGCAGGTAATGGCACAGCAGCCAGACATAGGCGGCCAGCCAGACCACCAGAATCGCCAGCATGCCCAAATCCACCGCGCCGCTGAGCACCAGCATCCCCAGCACGGCCGACACGGCAAAGGTGACGGCGTTCACCGTTTCCTGCGTGACGGACACGATGCTGTTGGCCGTCTGCATTTGCTTCTGCGCGATGCGGCCTGCGAAATCATTGTCGAAGAACGTCACCGACTGGCCCAGCGTGTGGCGGTTCAGCCGGGCCATCACCCGGGCAAAGAGGTTCGGCATGATCGTGATCGACTGGAACGCGGTCGAGATGCCGAAGAACACCGGCCGCAGCACCACCAGCGTCACCGCGGTCAGCACCAGAAGACCGGTATGCGCCGACCAGAAGCCCGGCCCGCCCGCGACGGTGGCGTCGACGATGCGGCCCAGAAGGAACATCACCAGCGCCTCGAACATGCCGCCGATGGCGAACCCGGCCGATGCGATTCCCAACGGCCACCAGCAGCCCTGAAGCGCCCACATGAGGAACGCGCCCAGCCGGTCGGGCGGCGGGGCAGGGGCCGGGTCTTCGGGGTCGATCCGGGTCGCGAACCAGGTCTTGAGCGCTTCGCCGATCATTCCGCCGCGTCCGCGTTCAGGAACCCGCCCGACTGCCGCGCCCAGAACTGGGCGTAAAGCCCGCCACGGGTCAGCAATTCGGCATGCGTGCCCTCTTCGACGATGTGGCCGTCATCCAGAACGACGATCCGGTCCATATGGGCGATGGTGGACAGCCGGTGCGCAATGGCGATGACCGTCTTGCCCTCCATCATGCCATACAGCGTGTCCTGGATCGCCGCCTCGACCTCGCTGTCGAGGGCGCTTGTCGCCTCGTCCAGCAGAAGGATCGGCGCGTTCTTCAGGATGGCACGGGCCAAGGTCACGCGCTGGCGCTGGCCGCCCGACAGTTTCACGCCGCGTTCGCCTACATGGGCGTCATAGCCGCGTCGCCCCTGCGGGTCTTCCAGCGACAGGATGAAGTCATGGGCCTGCGCCTGTTTCGCGGCGGCGATCATCTCGTCCTCGTTGGCGTCGGGACGGGCGTAGAGGATGTTTTCCCGCACCGACCGGTGCAGAAGCGAGCTGTCCTGCTGGACCATGCCGATCACGCTGCGGAGGCTGTCCTGCGTCACGCGGCCGATGTCCTGACCGTCGATCAGGATACGCCCGCCTTCGGCGTCGTAGAACCGCAACAACAGCTTGACCAGCGTCGTCTTGCCCGCGCCCGACCGGCCCACAAGCCCGATCTTTTCGCCCGGCCGGATATCAAGGCTGATGCGGTCCAGACCCCCGCGCCCGCGCCCGTAATGATGCGACAGGCCCTGCAGTTCGATCCGGCCTTCGGTCAGCTTCAGCGGTTCCGCGTCCGGCGCATCGACCAGATCGATGGGCTGGGCGATCGTCTCCATCCCCTCGGCGACGACGCCCAATTGCCGGAAGAACGTGGTCAGCGCCCACATGATCCAGCCGGTCATCGCCGAAAGCCGCAGCGTCAGCGCGGCAGCGGCGGCGACAGTGCCAACGCTGGCTGTTCCGGTCATCCACAGGAACATGGCCCAGCCCACGACGCTGACAATCAGGAACCCGTTCAGCGTGACCAGCGACACATCCATGAGCGTGTAGATGCGCATTTCGGTCTGGAAAGTGCGGCGGGTGTTCTCGATCGCGTCGCGCGCGTAATCCAGTTCCTTGTGGTGGTGAGCGAACATCTTCACCGAATGGATGTTGGTATAGCTGTCCACGACCCGCCCCGTGACGGTCGACCGCGCATCCGACGCGGCCTGGCTGGCTGGGCCGACGCGCGCGATCGTCCAGCGCACTAGAAGACCATACAGCACGAACCACGCCAGCAGCGGAAGCAGCAGGCGCGGATCGGAGGTGGTCAGAAGGATCGCCGCGCCGATCAGATAGGCGATGGAAAAGGAAATCGCGTCGAAGACCTGAAACACCACCTCGCCCGCCGCAGGCGGGGTCTGCATGATGCGGTTGGCGATGCGACCGGCGAAATCGTTTTCGAACCAGCCGACCGACTGGCGCAGAACATGTTTGTGCGCGCGCCAGCGGATCAGCGTGCCGAAATTGGGCAGCACCGTGTTGTTCAGAAGCAGCACCTGGCTGACCTGGATCACAGGCCGCAGGAACAGGATGAACAGCGCCACAAGGATCAGCTCGGATCCATGGTCGGCCCAGAATTCGGTCGGTGACCCGCCCAGCAGATCGACGAGCCGACCCATGTAGTAGATCAGAAAGATTTCGACCGCCGCGACGGCGACAGACAGCACGGCCGTCCAGGCAAAGACCCGGCGGAAGGGCTGGGCATAGTCGCGCAGGAACGGCCAGAGCCGTGTGGGCGGCGTGTCCTTCTCAGGGTAGGCGCAGTAAGGATCGACGAGATTTTCAAAAAACCGGAACATGACGGAAGCTCCTGACGAGCGAAATAGGGCAGATGTGCGAAAGGGACAGCGCCGATGCCGACCCGTCATTCGGGACAGGGACTGGCGGTCAGGTGAACCAGAGCCCGAAATACATCTGCATCCCTCCGTCGTGCGAGGGCTTCAGGACTAGGCCAGTTTGCCTGTTCTGTCATCCCTTTTCTGGTGCGTCGGCCCGCGCCAGAAGGTCGTCGCGCGTCAGCGTGAAGCCAGATGCAATCCAGTCCTGTTCCAGCCGCCGCAGCGTGGCGCCCAGCGCGGCGCCCTGCCAGCGCGGCATCAGATCGGCGGCGGTCACGGGCAGGATCTGTTCCGCGCCGCGGCGCAGGCGCTGCGCCGCATCGCCCTCGGGCGGTACTTCCATCAGCGCGGCACGCAACACGATGACGGCCAGCGCGTCATTGGCACCAAGCCGATAGCCCAGTTCCCCGGGTTGTGCCGGGCTTTCCGCCCAAATCCGCAAAAGCTGCAGCCGCCGCGCCTGATCGCGCGACAGGCGCAGCGCGTCGGTGAAGTCAGCGCCCAACGCAGCCAGCCGCAGCACCGGGTCGGCGGGCAAACCGGCCTCGTCCGCAAGATGCACCAGCGGGCCCAGCGCGCGGTCGTCCGTGCCCGGCAGGATCGCGCCCAGCACGCCGGTCTGCCGCATCGCCGCCATGGCGGGCGCGGGGTCGGGCGCGGCGAGAAGCTTCATCATCTCGGCCCCGACCCGTTCGCGCGACAGGATCGACAGCCCATCGACATGCGCGGCGATGGCGGCGAGCGCTTCGGCATCCATGCCTTCAGCCGCGTCGCCATACCACGCGTGAAACCGGAAGAAGCGCAGCGCGCGCAGATGATCTTCGGCAAGCCGGGCATGGGCGTCGCCGATGAACCGGACGCGCCGCGCGGCAAGGTCGGGCAGGCCGCCCACGGGATCGATCAGCGCCCCGTCCGGTGTGGCGTAAAGCGCGTTCATGGTGAAATCGCGCCGCGCCGCGTCTTCCTCCACCCGGTCGGAGAAGGCGACGACGGCATGCCGCCCGTCGGTTTCGACATCGCGGCGGAAGGTCGTCACCTCGTGCGGGATCCCGTCGGCGATCACCGTGACGGTGCCGTGATCGATCCCCGTGGGCACCGCCCGCAACCCGGCCTTCCCGGCCAGCCGCGTCACCCTTTCGGGATGCGCGTCGGTGGCGATGTCGATGTCGTCGACCGGCGCTCCAAGCAGCGCGTTGCGCACGCAGCCACCGACGAACAGCGCCTGCGCGCCGTCCCCTGTCAGGGCCTGCATGACCGCGCGGGTCTGCGGCCGGGTCAGCCAGTCTGCGGTCAGCCGTGTCATCCGTTCATCCGTGCCGCCAGCCCGCGCAGGATACGCGCGGTCGCGCCCCAGATGTAATAGGGGCCATAGGGAACGGTGAAGTAATGCCGCCGCTGCCCCCGCCAACGGCGCGCTTCGATGCGGAACCGGTCCGGTTGGGTGACGTGGCCCAACGGGACTGAAAACACCTCGTCCACCTCTCCCGGTTCGGGGCGGATGGCGAAAGGCGCATCGACCAGAGCGACGACGGGTGTCATCGCGAACCCCGTCACCGTTTCATGCGCAGGCAGCGTGCCCAGCACGCGCACGGCATTTCGGGGCAGGCCGATTTCCTCCTCGGCCTCGCGCAGGGCGGCGTCAATCACGGTGGGGTCGCCCGGGTCCTGCTTGCCGCCGGGAAAGGCGATCTGTCCCGGATGATGTCTGAGCATCGAGGACCGTTTCGTCAGCAGAACCGAAGCAGCCCCTCCGAAGACCGTGACCGCGACCAGCACGCCCGCGGGCCGCAGGATGCGTCCTTCCGGCAGAACCGCGCCGGGGTTCAGGTCGAAGTCGGACGAATCGTAGCCCGGGCGCGCCAGAGCCGCGCGCAGCCGGGATTCGATCTCAGCCGTCATGTCCGTCGCCGGGGGGCCGGGCCGCATCGAAGCCCAGCGTCGCGGGGTCGAGCCGGTAATGCGCGCTGCAGAACTGGCAATCGGCGGTCACGATGCCTTCATCGGTCGTCATCCTGCCGATATCGCGGGCGGAATAGATCGACAGGCTTTGCCGCACGCGATCCTCGGAACAGGTGCAGCCGAAGCGGACCGCCTGCGCATCAAAGACGCGCGGCGTCTCTTCGTGGAACAGGCGCACCAGCAGGTCGGTGGGCGGCACCGATGGACCCACCAGTTCAAGATCCTCCGCGGTGTCGAGAAGAATGTTGGCGCGATTCCAGTTCTCGCCCTCATCGCCGGACATCAGATCGACGGCGCGCAACAACCCGTCATCACCCGCGCCCGAGGCCACGAACGGCGATGCCTTGGGCATGTGCTGCAGCATCACGCCACCCGCGCGCCAATGGGCAGGCACGCCCGGTTCGGTGGACAGGCCGAATCCAAGACGGAACCGCGTCGGCAATTGCTCGGACTGCGCGAAATAGGATTCGGCGCAGGCCGCAAGCGACCCGCCGGTCAGCGGGGTGATCCCCTGATAGGGCGTCGTGCCGGGCCCCTGATCGATGAGGATGGCGAAGTAACCTTCGCCCACCTGATCGAAGGCATTGCCCGGCGTCAGCTTTTCAGCGTCGAAATTGGCCCAGGCGCGGATGCGGGCGGGCTGCCCCTCTTCCTCGGGGGCGTAGTAGTCGGTCGCGATGGTGCGCACCGCGGCCTTGTTTGACTGGACCTGCAACGACAGCTTCCAGCGCAGCTTGACCGTCTGACCGATCATCGCTGTCAGCAGCGTCATCTCGGCGATAAGCGCTTCGATCTGGGGTGGATAGGCGTGCTGGCGCAGGATACCCGACAGCACCCCGTCCAACCGTGCGACGCGTCCCCTGATGTCAGAGGCATCAAGCTGGAAGGGCAGGACGGTGTCGTCCCACGCGATTTGGGTGCCGAGTGTCATGGAATGTCCTTCACGTGCCTTGGCGTGGCATATCGCGCCTATATAAGGGCAGCAAGCAGACTGAAAAGGGCCTGATCATGATCCGCCGCTTCGGCGAACCCCCGCAAACCGGCCGCCGCTATGTCCGCAGGCCCGGCATCTATGCCCTGCTGCCGCGCGACGGAGCGCTGCTTCTGACGGTGCAGATGATGCCGGAACCGGATGTCCAGCTGCCCGGCGGCGGCATCGATCCGGGCGAAGCGCCGATCGTCGCGCTGCACCGCGAGGTATACGAGGAAACCGGCTGGCTGATCGCCGCGCCGCGCCGCATCGGGGTTTTCCGGCGCTTTGCCTATATGCCGGAATATGATCTCTGGGCGGAAAAGGTGTGCCACATCTACACCGCGACGCCGACCCGTCGCATCGGACCGCCGACCGAACCCGGTCACGAGGTGGTCTGGGCCAGCCCGGGCGATGCCGCGCGTCTTCTGGGCAATGCGGGCGACAGGTTCTTCGCCGGGCTGCTCGCCTAGCCTTCGCCACCCAGATATTCGAACAGCGTCGCCGACACGTCGTCTTCCATCCCGCTGTCGCGGCGCATGCGGGCCGAGAGGCGCCAGAACAGGTCATCAAGGAATTCACGACCCGAATCGCTGTCGATCTCGTCGACAAGGGAAAGAAGACCGTCCTGATCCAGCATGCTGCCATCCTGCATGACACATTCGGAAATGCCGTCGGAATAGAGCAGCAGGCGATCGCCGGTCTTCATGCGGAAATCGATCTGGTCGAACCGGGCATCAGGAAGAAGCCCGACAGGCACGCCGCCATGGCCCAGAAATTCCCGCGTCCCGTCCGCCCGGATAAGCAGCGGGTGCGGGTGCCCCGCCTGCACCAGCCGCATGTCGCCCGACCGGAGATCGGCGATGCAGTAGACCATCGTGAAGTATTCCGCGATCCCGGTATCCGCTGCGAGCCGCGCGTTCAGAATCGACGCGACCTCCGATGGCTGGCGCAGGGCAAAGAACCGTTCCAGCCGCTTTTCCACCGCCACGTTCTGATCCAGATGCGAACTGCTCAGGTAACTGCCCAGCCGCGCGGTCATCATGGCAGACGTGATCCCGTGCCCCGACACGTCGATGTTGTAGAAGGCGACCCGGTTCTTGCCCGGGCTGAACATGCCGACCAGATCCCCGCCGATATGCCCGCAGGGTTTCAGCAGCAGGCTGACGCGTGACCGGCCGAACCGGCCTTCCACCTCGGGCACCAGCGATTCCTGAATGGTCTTGGCCTGCAGCAGGTCCTGGTCGATGCGTTCATATGCCGCCTGAAGCTGCGCCAGCGTGTCGGAAATCATCCGGTTCTTTTCGGACAATTCCCGCTCCATCGTCAGGATGCGTTTGGCGGCGGAAATGCGGGCGCGCAGATCGTCGGGTATGGCGGGCTTGATCAGGAAGTCGTCGGCGCCCGCCTCGAAGCCCTGCGTGATGTCATGCGCATCGCTTTTCGAGGTGAGCAGGATGAAATAGCCGTAACTGTCCCGCTTCATCGCGCGGAAGGCACGGCAGAAGTCGAGCCCCGACATCCCCGGCATGACCCAGTCGCTGAACACGATGTCGGGCGGGGTGGCGGCGCAGATAGCCAGCGCGGCATCGGCGCTGTCGGCTTCGATCACGTCATGGCCCGCGCGGCGCAGCGATTTCGCCAGGATGCTGCGCTGCAACCGGCTGTCATCGACGACCAGAACCCGCCCGATCGGCGCCTTGCCGGCCTCTGCCGCCAGAGAGAGAGCCTGACCCGTCATCACCCGCGATCCCAACATTTACCCTGATGCACCGCACAACTTGGCGCGTCGGGGCACGGTGCCTGTCGGGAATGAACGAAGGGTGAAGCCGACAATCCGATCAGTTCAAATGCGCGGCTTTACCTGCGCTTAACCCGCCGCAGGCAGAACGGCCGCGGGGGCGGAAAGGTTTCGCCATGATCGACTGGGACAGGATCGCGCAACTGCGCCGCGACATAGGAGAGGACGACTTCGATGAGGTGATCGATATCTTCGTCGACGAAGTAGAAGGCATCATCGACCGGCTGCGAGACGCCGCTTCGCCCGAACAGATCGCCGATGACCTGCATTCCCTGAAGGGCAGCGCGTCCAACCTCGGGTTCAGCGCAGTCACGCAGGCCTGCACGGCAGGCGCTGCGCAGGCGTTGCGTGACGGCGAAGGCTGCTTCGACCCGACCGAACTGCTGCAGACCTACGAGGTGTCGAAAGCCCATTTCCTTGACGGAATCGCGGCGCACCTGAGCTGAAGGGTCAGATCAGCTTGTGCAGGTTCTTCATGTCGATGCCGCCTAGATCGCGCAGGGCCTTGGCGCGCAGGGCGCGCATGCCGGCCAGCCACTTTTCCGGCTCGGCCGCGCGCAGCCTTGTGTATTGGGCCACCTGCGGGTGGGGCAGGATGAGGAACTGTTCTTCGGCGATGCCTTCCATCACCGTGCTGGCAACCTGATCCGGCGTGATGAGGCTGCCGCCCTCCTGCACATCTGCCTCGCTCAGCCCGATCAGGGGCGTGGCCACGTATTGCGGACAGATCACCGACACCCGGATGCCCTGATCGCGATGCGTGATGAACAGCGATTCGGCAAAGCTCACTGCCGCGTGCTTGGTCGCGGAATAGGCGGCGTCGCCGATCTGGTTCAGCAGCCCGGCGGCCGAGGCCATGTTGACCAGATAGCCTTCGCCGCGTGCGATCATCGCGGGCAGGACGGCGCGCGCGGCATGGACATGGGCCATGACATGCACCTGCCAGTTCCGCGTCCAGACCTCGTCCGCGGCGGAAGCGGCGTGATCCGGTTCGCCCACCCCGAACCCGGCATTCGACACGAAGATATCCACGGGGCCGAACCTGTCTTCCGCCGCGCGCACCGTCGCCTGAATGTCGCTTTCCCGCGTGACGTCGCAGGCCAGACCCAGCCCGCCGATCCCGTCGGCCAGCGCGCGCGCGGCGTCGCCGTTCAGGTCGGCCACGACCACCTTCGCACCGGCGGCCGCCATCTGCCGCGCCAGCGCCGCGCCGATGCCGCTGGCCCCGCCGGTGATGATGATCGTTCTGCCCGAAACCTCCATCGCGCCCTCCCTCAGATCACGAACTGGGCGACCGTCTCATCATTCGTGATGTCGGTATAGGTGAACCCAGCGTCATCCAGATGCGCGAAGAGCCTGTCGAAATTCTCGGGCGCGGTCGTTTCGATCCCGATCAGGACCGACCCGAAGTTGCGCGCTGATTTCTTCAGATACTCGAACCGCGCGATGTCGTCGTCGGGGCCGAGGATGTTGAGGAATTCCTTCAGCGCGCCCGGGCGCTGCGGAAGGCGCAGGATCAGGTATTTCTTGATGCCTGCGAAGCGCTGGGCGCGTTCCTTGACCTCGGGCAGGCGTTCGAAATCGAAATTCCCCCCCGATGTCAGGCAGACCACCGTCTTGCCCCGGATCTGCCGCGCCACATCCGCCAGCGCATCGACCGCCAGCGCACCCGCGGGTTCCAGCACGATTCCTTCAACGTTCAGCATGTCGAGGATGGTCAGGCAGATGCGGTCTTCGGGCAGGACGATCACGTCGCGCAGCGGCGTGTTGCGCAGGATCTCGAAGGTGCGGTCACCGATCCGGCCCACGGCGGCGCCATCGACGAAGGTGTCGACGCGGTCGAGTTGCACCGGGTGCCCGGCAGCCAGCGCGGCCCGCAGGCAGGCCCCGCCCTTCGGTTCCACGAACAGGGGATAGGTGCGGTCGCCGAAATACTGCGCCACGCCCGACGACATCCCCCCACCGCCCACCGGCAGGATGACGAAATCGGGCGCACGGCCCAACTGCTCCTCGATCTCGACGGCGATGGAAGCCTGGCCTTCGATGACGTCCTCATCGTCGAAGGGCGACAGGAAATGCGCCCCGTGTTCCGCCGCATAGGCCTGCGCCGCCTTCAGCGACTGGTCGAAATAGTCGCCGATCAGACGCACCTCGACATGGTCGCCGCCGAAGGTGCGGGTCTTGCGGATCTTCTGCTGGGGCGTCGTCACCGGCATGAAGATCACGCCGCGCACACCCAGATGCCTGCACATGAAGGCGACGCCCTGCGCATGGTTGCCCGCGCTCGCGCAGACGAACAGCTTCTGGTCGGGCAGCTTGCGCATCGCGTTCATGGCGCCGCGCAGCTTGTAGCTGCGCACCGGTGTCAGGTCTTCGCGCTTGAGCCAGATATCGGCACCAAAGCGTTCGGACAGATGCGCGTTCAGCTGCAGCGGCGTGACGTCAAACACGGTGCGCAGCACGGCTTCGGCCTCGCGGGCCCGGGTGCGGAAATCGGTCATGCGACTTCTCTGCCCTGCGCGCGGCCCCCGCGCAAGCGTGGCCACCTTGTTCGCCCCGGGAAAAACCGCTAGACGCCTGCCGTCATTTCCCAAGGAAGGTCTGCCCCCATGTCCGCGCCCAAGAAAGTCGTCCTCGCTTATTCAGGTGGTCTCGACACCTCGATCATCCTGAAATGGCTGCAGACGGAGTATGGCTGCGAGGTGGTGACCTTCACCGCAGACCTGGGCCAGGGCGAAGAGCTTGAGCCCGCGCGCCAGAAGGCCGAACTTCTCGGGATCAAGCCCGAGAACATCTATATCGACGACCTGCGCGAAGAATTCGTGCGCGACTTCGTCTTCCCGATGTTCCGGGCGAACGCGCTGTACGAAGGGATGTATCTGCTGGGCACGTCGATCGCGCGGCCGTTGATCTCCAAGCGCCTGATCGAAATCGCCGCGATGACCGGTGCCGATGCTGTCGCCCATGGTGCAACCGGCAAGGGCAACGATCAGGTGCGGTTTGAGCTGTCGGCCTATGCGCTGAACCCCGAGATCAAGGTGATCGCGCCCTGGCGGCTGTGGGATCTGACCAGCCGCACGCGGCTTCTGGAATTCGCCGAGGCGAACCAGATCCCGATCGCCAAGGACAAGCGCGGCGACGCGCCCTTCAGCGTCGATGCGAACCTTCTGCACACCTCGTCCGAAGGCAAGGTTCTGGAAAACCCCGGACAGGAGGCTCCCGATTACGTCGCCCAGCGGATCGTGCCCGTGGAACAGGCCCCTGATACGCCCGAATTCATCGAGATCACGTTCGAGAAGGGCGACGCCGTCGCCATCAACGGCGAGGCGATGTCGCCCGCGACGATCCTGACCAAGCTGAACGAATACGGCGCGCGGCACGGGATCGGGCTGCTCGATTTCGTGGAAAACCGCTTTGTCGGCATGAAGTCGCGCGGCGTGTATGAAACCCCGGGCGGCACGATCCTGCTCGAGGCGCATCGCGGGATCGAACAGATCACGCTGGATTCGGGTGCCGGGCACCTCAAGGATTCGATCATGCCGCGCTATGCCGAGCTGATCTATAACGGCTTCTGGTTCAGCCCCGAACGCGAGATGCTGCAGGCCCTGATCGACCGCAGCCAGGAACACGTGACCGGCACGGTGCGGGTGAAGCTTTACAAGGGATCGGCACGCAACGTGGCGCGCTGGTCGGATCACAGCCTCTATTCCGAGGCGCATGTGACGTTCGAGGAAGACGCCGGCGCCTATGACCAGAAGGATGCACAGGGCTTCATCCAGCTGAACGCCCTGCGCCTGAAACTGATCGCGGCGCGGAACCGGCGCGTGAAGGGCTGAGACTGCAGCAACGTCACCGTTGCTTTTCGTCGCAAATGCCCGCCCTCATCCGGCGGGCATTTCTTCCTGGAGGCAGGCCATGCTGGAACGGATCGCTGAAGGCATCAACGCCGGACTGGCCGAGCGCGGCTTTGACGGGTCGCTCAAGTTCGATTGCGGTGAAGATGGGGTGATCGTTCTGGCCGATGGCGTCGCCTCGACCGAAGACCGCGAGACCGATTGCACCATCGCGCTGAGCATCGGGAACCTCGAAAAGCTGCTGACCGGCAAGCTGAACCCGATGACCGGCGTGATGATGGGCAAGCTGAAGATCAGCGGCAACCCGGCGGTCGCGATGAAGCTGGGATCGCTTCTGAAGTGACGGCCGGTCAGATCCGCCGCGCGGCGAGATCGCGGTAATAGGGCAGCGCCGCGTGCCCAAGACGCGCCATTTCAGGCTCTAACAAGGGCAAATCGCCCTCGGGCGGGGCAAAGCCCGTGGACCGGTGAACCGCGCCATACCAGTGCGGCGCCCAGACACCGTCAAAGGGTTTAGGCCCCGCGGGCCAGCTCAGCATGGCGGGGTCGAAAGGTAGCCCGATTTCGGCGCAAAGCTTCCGCAACATGCCTTCGGGGTCACGGCGGATGTCGTCGCTGTCGATCACGGGGCCGGGAAAGCGGGCAAAAAGCTCGGCCTGCTGGCGATAGCCGATGTCGGAGAGCGTCGGATTTTCCCGCTTGGCGGCATAGCTGGCGATCACCCGCGCCGGATGGCGGACCAGGTGAACGTTCACGCAGCCCTCGGCCCAGTCCAGCGGAAAACCGGGCAGCATGTGGAACGGCATGTGCTTCATGTACCAATGCGGTTTGCCGTCCGGAACCGGGCCTGCGCAGCGATCCGCCACCTTCAGGGGATCAGTTTCATGATTTGTGATCACTATATTGCGCATCGGGTGATCGATCCCCGAATGCGCGAGGTAGGCGGCATAGAACGGTTCATCCCAGGCCGCAAAATCGCTGCGGTTGCCGAAGGCATACATCATCGCCGTCGACAGGTTGCGCGGCCCTGACCACATGGCGATTTTCATGAAAACCCCTTGTCAGAGCCTGTTTTCGACCGCATCGCGCCGGATCAGATCCTTGTAGAGCGCGCGCAGCCGTTCCGTCACCGGCCCCATCTGGCCCGTTCCGATCACCCGGCCGTCGATCTGCCCCACCGGGGTCTGTGCACCGAAGGTGCCGGTCAGGAAGGCCTCGTCGGCGCTGTAGGTCTCAACAAGGGAAAAGTTCTTCTCGAACACCGGAATGCCGTTTTCGCGACAAAGCTGGATCACCTTGGCGCGCGTGATCCCGTTCATGCAGTAGTCGCCGGTCGAGGTCCAAACCTCGCCCTTGCGCACGATGAAGACGTTGCAGGCATTCGTCGTGTTCACGAATCCATGCACGTCGAGCATCAGCGCCTCGTCCGCGCCGGCCTTTTCGGCGGCGATGCACGCCAGGATGCAGTTCAGCTTGGAATGCGAATTCAGCTTGGGGTCCTGCGTCATCGGCAGGCCGCGGATATGCGGCACCGTGGCCAGACGGATCGGGCGCGGCAGTTTCGGGCGCGAATGTTCCATGATGATCGTGATGGTCGGCCCCTGACGCGACAGCGACGGATGCTGGAACGGCCGCGTCTTGACCCCGCGCGTGACCATCAGCCTTGCATGGGCATCGGTGGTCATGCCGTTGGCGGATTGCGTCTCTAACAGGGCATTTATGACCTGTTCGCGGGTCATCCCGATATCCAGATCGATCGCCTTCGCCGCCTCGAACAACCGGTCCATATGGTCGCCCAGGAAGGCCCAATGCCCATCGTAAAGGCGCAGCCCCTCCCACACGCCGTCGCCCAGCATGAAACCGGAATCATAGACGCTCACCAGCGCCTGCGCCTTAGGTACGACGCGGCCGTTCAGGTAGATCAGGATGGCCTCGTTCCTTGCGTCTTCCTCGGCCTGATGGGTGGTGATGTGCTCGGTCATCTGTCTCTCCGTTCTTGCGGACGCTAGGCGCGGCTCTGGTTCGCGCCAAGCGGTAAATTCGCTTCACCAGCGCGTGACAGGGGGTTTCAGCGGATTGCGCGACGGGGCGGGGCCCGTCACCGTGGCCTGCGACAAGGAGGTGACCCATGCGCATTCACGACCTGATCAAGCCCATCGCCCTGACTGTCCTGATCCTTGTCGCGCTCGCGATCAGGACCGAAAAGGCCTATGCGGCCGGAACCGAATCGCTTGTCGTGGCGGGCGGCTGTTTCTGGTGCGTCGAGGCGGATTTCGAGAAGGTCCGCGGCGTGCGCGGGGTGGTCTCGGGCTATACCGGGGGCACGGTTGCGAACCCCTCTTACAGACAGGTGACCGGCGGCAGGACCGGGCATTTTGAGGCCGTGCAGATCGAATTCGACCCGTCGATTGTTTCGCGCGCGAAACTTCTGAAGATGTTCCTGAGGTCGGTGGACCCGACCGATCCGGGCGGGCAGTTCTGCGACCGGGGTGACAGTTACCGCACCGCGATCTTCGTGTCGTCCGACGAAGAGCGGTCATTGGCCGAATCGGCCCTGTCCGCGGCCGAGGCGGCGCTTGGCCGCAAGATCGTCACGCCGGTTCTGCCCGAGGCGACCTTCTTCAAGGCCGAGGAGTATCATCAGGATTACTACAAGGGCGAAAAGCTGGTCCTGACCCGATTCGGTCCGCGCCGACAATCCGTCGCCTACGAGCTGTACCGCGATGCCTGCGGGCGCGACGAACGGGTGCGGGCCCTTTGGGGCGATGCGGCACCCTTCGCGGGCGGCTAGACGCCCATGACCGCCTGCACATCGCGCAGGTCGGGGATGACATCGGCGGTGCCCGGGCGGGTCACCATGATCGATGCCGCGATCATGGCCTGCGCGATTGCCTGCGCTATCGGCAGACCACGGTCCAGCCCCGCCACGACATAGCCGGTGAACGTGTCGCCCGCCCCGGTCGTGTCGACCGGCGTCACCTTGCGGGCGGCGAACTCGGTGGCGGTGCCGTCGTGCCACCAGGTGGCGCCGTCGGCCCCCCGCGTGACGATCACGTCGCGCAGGCCAAGATCGGTGGGCCCCTGTCCCGACGCCGCGCGAAGCTGCCCGGCTTCGACCGCGTTCAGCACCAACAGATCGGTCAGGGGCAGCAGCGCACGCACGGCATCCGCGTCGAAAGGTGCTGCCGCGTGCACGACCGACAGGCCCATGCGGCGGGCAAGGGCCGCAGCCTCCGCCTGTCCGTTGGTTTCGTTCTGGGTCAGCAGGATATCGCCGGGCGAAGCTTCGGTGAGGGCGCGGGCGATCAGGTCTCCGGGAATGGCGCGGTTGGCGCCCGGCAGGATGATGATCTGGTTTTCACCATGGGCATCGACGGCGACGATGGCGTGCCCCGTCGGCGCATCGACCGTGTCGATGTGACGTGTGTCGACACCGTATTCCAGCAGCCGTTCGACCGCCCAGCGCCCGTCGGCACCCACCGCCCCGATATGGCGCACATGCGCCGCTGCACGGGCCGCGGCGACCGACATGTTGGCGCCCTTGCCGCCCAGGTATCGGGCCAAACCCGTCGCCGCCACGGTTTCCCCGGCGACCGGCAAACGCGGCACGGCATAGACCATGTCTGCGTTGATCGACCCGAGGTTCCAGACCGCCATACGCTATCCAACCTTGGCCGAGGCAAGCACGGCCATGTTCAGGATATCATTCGCGGTCGACACCGTGGAACAGATCTGGATCGGCTTATCGACGCCGGCCAGGATCGGGCCGATCACGGTGGCACCGCCCATTTCCTGCATCAGCTTGGTCGAGATGCTCGCGGAATGCCGCGCCGGAACGACAAGGATGTTGGCAGGGCCTGTCAGGCGCGAGAACGGATATTGCGCCTGCGCCTGCGCGTTCAGCGCGACATCGACGGTCATTTCGCCTTCGAATTCGAAGTTCACGCCCCGACGCTCGAGCACGGCGGGCGCCTGGTGCATCTTTTCGGCGCGTTCGCTGACCGGATAGCCGAAGGTCGAAAAACTGACGAAGGCGACGCGCGGTTCAAGCCCCATGTGCCGCGCCACGTCGGCGGCGCGTTCAGCGATGGTGGCCAGGTCTTCGGCATCGGGCCATTCATGCACCAGCGTATCGGCGATCAGCACGATGCGTCCCTTGTGCAGAAGGGCGGTGATCCCCGCCGCGCCATGGGCGGCGTCGGCGTCGAAGACATGGTTGATGCGTTCGAGGATATAGGCCGACTTCCGCGTCGCCCCCGTCACCAACCCGTCGCCATGTCCATGCGCCAACATCAGGGCCGAGAACACGTGCCGGTCGCGCGCGGCAAGGCGGTGAATGTCCTGCCGGTCGAAGCCCCGCCGCTGCAGCCGTTCATAGAGGAACCCCTTGTAGGCCTCGAGGTGCTCGGTATTCGCGGCGTTCACCACCTCGATTTCGCTCACCGCGTCGCCCAGACCCGCGGCTTCCAGCTTTGCCGCCACATCGTCCTGCCGTCCGACGACCCGGGCGACCCCAAGACCCGACCGCTGGTACAGCACCGCGGCCCGCAGGACGCGCGGGTCGTCGCCTTCGGCAAAGATCATCCGGGCCTGCGCGGCGCGCGCCCTGTTGTTCAGCCCCCGCAGGATGCTGGCGGTCGGATCCATCCGCGACTTGAGGCTGATCTCATACGCGTCGATGTCGATGATGGGGCGACGGGCGACGCCTGTCTGCATCCCCGCCTTCGCCACTGCCACCGGGATGCGATGGATCAGGCGCGGATCGAACGGCGTCGGGATGATGTAGTCGCGCCCGAAGGACAGCGACGTGCCATAGGCCAGCGCCACCTCGTCGGGCACGTCCTCGCGCGCCAGCGCGGCCAGCGCATGGGCGCAGGCGATCTTCATCTCGTCGTTGATCGCGCGCGCATGGATGTCCAGCGCGCCGCGGAACAGATAGGGAAAGCCCAGGACGTTGTTCACCTGGTTGGGATAGTCGCTGCGCCCGGTGGCAACGATGGCGTCGGGGCGGACGGCGTGGGCGTCTTCCGGCGTGATTTCCGGATCGGGGTTCGCCATGGCGAAGATCACCGGGTTGGGGGCCATGCTGGCCACCATCGCCTGCGTCACCGCACCCTTTGCGCTGACGCCCAGAAAGACATCGGCACCTTTCATCGCCTCGTCCAGCGTGCGCAGGTCGGTCTTGATGGCGTGGGCCGATTTCCACTGGTTCATGCCTTCGGTACGGCCCTGATACAGCACGCCCTTGGTGTCGCAGACGATGCAGTTCTGCGGCCGCGCGCCCATCGACTTCAGAAGCTCGATACAGGCGATCCCGGCCGCGCCCGCCCCGTTCAGCACGATCCGCACATCCTCGATCTTCTTGCCCGAGATGTGCAGCGCGTTGATCAACCCCGCCGCGCAGATCACGGCGGTGCCGTGCTGGTCGTCGTGGAAGACGGGGATGTCCATCTCTTCCTTGAGGCGCTGTTCGATGATGAAGCATTCAGGCGCCTTGATGTCTTCAAGGTTGATGCCCCCGAAGCTCGGCCCCAGCAACCGGACCGCGCGGCAGAATTCATCCGGGTCTTCGGTGTCGACCTCGAGGTCGATGGAATTCACGTCCGCGAAGCGCTTGAACAGGATCGCCTTGCCCTCCATCACCGGCTTCGAGGCCAGCGCGCCCAGGTTGCCCAGACCAAGAACCGCCGTCCCGTTCGAGATGACGGCGACAAGGTTGCCCTTGTTGGTATAATCATAGGCCGTTTCGGGGTTCGCCGCGATTGCGTCGCAAGGCACGGCGACGCCCGGCGAATAGGCCAGCGACAGATCGCGCTGGGTGGTCATGGGGACGGTCGGGGTCACCTCCCACTTGCCGGGTGTGGGTTCGAGGTGAAAGGCCAGCGCCTCTTCCGCGGTGATCTTGGTCTTGGACATGAGCGCCGGTTCCTCCCTGACGTTTCCGGGTGATAGCGCGGCGGCGGGCGGTGCTGCAACGGGACGTTTTCGCCTTTCACCGCACCGGCACCGTGGATAGTCTTGCGCGGGGCACAGACTGGGGGGCAGTTTCTTGAGCACCATCACGCCGATGATGGCGCAATATCTCGAGATCAAGGCGGCGCATGCCGATGCGCTCCTGTTCTACAGGATGGGCGATTTCTATGAACTCTTCTTCGACGACGCGGCGGCAGCGGCCGAAGCGCTGGACATCGCACTGACCAAGCGCGGGCAGCATCTGGGCGAAGACATCCCCATGTGCGGAGTGCCCGTCCACGCCGCCGAAGGCTATCTTCTGACGCTGATCCGCAAGGGGTTCCGCGTCGCGGTCTGCGAACAGATGGAAAGCCCGGCCGAGGCGAAGAAGCGCGGGTCGAAATCGGTGGTCCACCGTGACGTGGTGCGCCTTGTCACGCCGGGCACGCTGACCGAAGACGCGCTGCTGGAAGCGCGGAGGCACAATTTCCTCGCCGCTTATATCGAGGTTCGCGACGACGCGGCGCTGGCCTGGGCCGATATCTCGACCGGGGTGTTTCACGTGATGCCGTTCACGCGCGCAAGGCTGGGGCCGGAACTGGCGCGACTGGCGCCGTCCGAACTGATCCTGACCGAAGACAGGGAACAGGACCTGCGCGACCTGACCGCCGATCTGGGCATTTCCACCACGTCGCTGGGCCGGGCAAGTTTCGACAGCACTGCAGCCGAAAAGCGGCTTTGCGCGGTCTTCGATGTCGCCACGCTTGACGCTTACGGCATGTTCGGACGGGCGGAACTGGCGGCGATGGGCGGGCTGGTCGATTACATAGACATCACGCAGAAGGGGAACCTCCCCCGATTGCAGCCGCCCCAGCGCGAGGCGGCGGCACGCATCGTCCAGATCGACGCGGCGACGCGGCGCAATCTGGAACTGACGCGCTCTCTGTCCGGCGGGCGGGCAGGATCGCTTCTCGATGCCATCGACCGGACGGTGACGGCAGGCGGCGCGCGGCTTCTGGAACAGCGTCTTGGCAGCCCGTCGCGCGATGCAGGCCTGATCGACGCGCGTCTTGATGCGGTATCGCTGTTCGTGGGCGACGCGGGGCTGGGTGAGCGGTTGCGCGACATCCTGCGCCGCGCACCAGATCTGGACCGCGCGCTGTCGCGGTTGTCGCTGGGGCGCGGCGGCCCGCGCGATCTGGCAGCGATCCGCACAGGGCTGGAACAGGCACAGCACCTGTCGCAGGCCCTGCCACCCAACCTGCCCCCGCTTCTTGCCGCCGCCGCCCGCGATCTGACCGGTCATCACGACCGTGTCGCGCTGCTGGATGCAGCA
Source organism: Aestuariivita sp. (assembly GCA_018401465.1). Classification (GTDB taxonomy): domain Bacteria; phylum Pseudomonadota; class Alphaproteobacteria; order Rhodobacterales; family Rhodobacteraceae; genus JAGYKE01. The sequence goes on along the minus strand of JAGYKE010000004.1, from coordinate 622,376 downwards.
CTGGTGGCCGAACCGCCGCTACTGGTGCGCGACGGCGGTTTCATCGCATCGGGGCATGACGCCGAACTCGACGACATGCGCAAGCTGCGCGACGAAGGGCGATCGGTCATCGCAGGAATGCAACGCGATTACGCGGACAGGGCCGGGATTTCATCGCTCAAGATCAAGCACAACAACGTGCTGGGCTATTTCATCGAAACGACGGCAACGCATGCCGAACGGATGCTGTCGAAACCGCTGTCAGAAACCTTCATCCACCGCCAGACCACCGCGAACCAGGTCCGGTTCACGACGGTCGAACTGTCCGAGCTGGAAACGCGCATCCTGAACGCGGGCCAGCATGCGCTGGATATCGAACGCCGCATCTTCGACGCGCTGGTGGGCGAAACGCTGAGCCGCGCGGCAGACATCGCGCAGACCGCGCGCGCACTCGCGGAGATCGACCTGGCCACCGCGCTGGCCGATCTGGCGCGGGGCGAAAACTGGTGCCGCCCCGTCGTCGACACCTCGCGCGATCTCGACATCACGGGCGGGCGTCATCCGGTGGTGGAGCGCGCCCTGCGCCGACAGGGCGGCGACCCCTTCGTCGCGAACGATTGCCTGCTGACACCGGGCGATGACGCCGCAATCTGGCTTCTGACGGGGCCGAACATGGCGGGCAAATCCACCTTCCTGCGGCAGAACGCGCTGATCGTGCTGCTGGCACAGATGGGCAGTTTCGTGCCCGCCGACAGCGCGCGCATCGGGCTTGTGTCTCAGGTGTTCAGCCGGGTCGGCGCGTCAGACGATCTGGCGCGGGGGCGGTCGACCTTCATGGTGGAAATGGTCGAAACCGCCGCCATCCTGAACCAGGCCGACGATCATGCGCTGGTGATCCTCGATGAAATCGGGCGTGGGACGTCCACCTATGACGGATTGTCGATCGCCTGGGCCACGCTGGAGCATCTCCACGGGGTCAACCGCTGCCGCGCGCTTTTCGCCACGCATTACCACGAGCTGACCGCATTGGCGGCCAAGCTGTCCGGGGTCGAAAACGCCACCGTCGCGGTCAAGGAATGGGAAGGACAGGTCGTCTTCCTGCACGAGGTGCGCGGTGGCGCCGCCGACCGGTCCTATGGGGTGCAGGTGGCGCAATTGGCGGGGCTGCCGCCTTCGGTGATCGACCGCGCGCGCGTCGTTCTGGATGCGCTGGAACAGGGCGACCGCGAAGGCGGCACGCAGAAGGCGCTGATCGACGATCTGCCACTGTTTTCCGTGAAACCGGCGGCACCGCCGCCCTCGCCTGCGCGCGCGTCCGAGGTCGAGACGATCCTCAAGGACATCCACCCCGATCACCTGTCCCCGCGCGACGCGCTGGACATCATCTATAAATTGAAAGAGGCCGCCAATCTCTGACGGCCCCCTGCTTCTTCTCGTCCCAAATACGCAAATCCGGCGGTGACGCCCCTCAGGACGCCGGCATCGACGACACACCGACCTGCGCCGGGCGCAGCAGGCGGTCATGAAGCATGAAGCCTTCCGCTGCGACCTGAATGATCTCTCCGGCGCGGGTGCCGGGCACGGGGGCTTCGAACATCGCTTCGTGCATCTGCGGGTCGAAGCGGTCGCCCAGCTGGGGCGAAACGACCTCGACGCCGTGCTTGCGGAACACGTTTACAAGTTCGCGCATCGTCAGCTCGATCCCTTCCAACAGGGCCGCGGACGCAGCGCGCTGATCGTCCGTCACGGCGTCAAGCGCGCGCTTCATGTTGTCGTAGATCGGCAGCATGTCACGGGCGAGCCGCGATCCGCCATATTGTTCCGCCTCGCGCCGGGCCTTGTCGGACCGTTTGCGCGCATTCTCGGCCTCGGCCAAGGCGCGCATGAACCTGTCCTTGTAGTCGTCCCGCTCCTGCCGCAGCAGGTCGAGTTCATCCGACAGCGCCTCGGCGGCTGCTTCGGTCGCGGCGGTTTCGGGTTGGGCCTGCTCGAGGCCCGGGTCTTCCTTGGGGTCTGCCATACGTCACCTCTGGGTCCGGTCGGCGATCATCTTGCCAACCAGTTGCGCCGTGTAATCGACGATCGGCACGATCCGCCCGTAATTGAGTCGGGTCGGTCCGATCACGCCCACGGCGCCAATGATCTTCCGGTCCGCGTTCATATATGGAGAGACAACCAGAGAGGAACCAGAAAGTGAAAAAAGTTTGTTCTCGGACCCGATGAAGATGCGCACACCGTCGCCGCCTTCCGTCAGTTCGAGAAACTGGGCGATGTCGCGCTTGCGTTCGAGATCATCGAACAGGACCCGGATCCGCTCTACCTCATCTTCAAGGCCCACAGGGCTCAGAAGATGCGACCGGCCACGCACGATCAGCCGCGCGGCGTCATTGTCGGCCTCGTTCCATATGGCAAGCCCGGATTCCACCAGCCCCTGTGCCACGGCATCTATCTGCTGCCGTCGCGCGTGAATCTCCGCCTGAATATCGGTGCGCAGGTCGCGCAGGGTGCGCCCTTCGATCAGCGCGTTGAGGAAATTGGCAGCTTCGCGCATCGAAGATGGCGTCTGTCCGGGGGGCGGCGTGAACAGCCGATTTTCGACATGGCCATCCGTAAAGACCAGCACCACAAGTGCCCTGTCCGGCGACAGCGACACGAAGTCGATGTGCTTCAGCGCCGCCTCGCGCTTGGGCGTGAGAACAAGCGATGCGCCCTGCGTCACACCCGACAAGGCCGCCCCGACGCGGTCGAACATCTCGGCCACATCGGAACCGTTGCTCGAGAGCGTTGCGTCGATCTTCTGGCGGTCGTCCTGGCCAAGCTCGCCGACCTCAAGGAGACCGTCCACGAACATGCGCAGACCCAGCTGCGTGGGCACGCGGCCCGCGCTGATATGGGGGCTGTCCAGCAGGCCCAGATATTCGAGATCCTGCATCACGTTGCGCACGGTCGCGGCGCTGAGCTTTTCGCTCAGCGCGCGGGTCAGGGTGCGGCTGCCCACTGGATCGCCGCTTTCAAGATAGGCCTCGACCACCCGCCGGAAGACCTCGCGTGAGCGGTCGTTCATCTCGTCGAGAAGTTTCGCCTTTTCCGCCATTGCCATCCATCTGTCTGACCGGAGACCGAGTAGAAATCGCCGCCGCGCAAAGGTCAATCGGGGTTGCATCCAGCAGGCCCGCGGCGCTATCCCGGCTGCAACCATGGAAAGGAACGATCATGCGCCCTTCGGGACGGACTCTAAGCGATATGCGGCCGGTTTCAATCGAAACCGGGGTGACGCGGCATGCCGAAGGGTCATGTCTGATCCGGGTGGGGGACACGCATGTCCTGTGCACCGCGACGCTGGAAGACCGCGTGCCACCCTTCGTAAAGGGCAGCGGTCTGGGCTGGGTCACGGCGGAGTACGGGATGCTGCCGCGTGCCACCAACACCCGCATGCGGCGCGAGGCTGCCGCCGGCAAGCAGGGTGGGCGCACCGTGGAAATCCAGCGTTTGATCGGGCGGGCGCTGCGCGCCGGTGTCGACCGCGTGGCGCTGGGCGAACGGCAGATCACGATCGACTGCGACGTGCTGCAGGCAGATGGCGGGACGCGCTGCGCCGCGATCACCGGTGGTTGGGTCGCGCTGCGGCTGGCGGTAAACCGGCTGATGAAGGCCGGTGATGTGATCACAGATCCGCTGGTCGATCCGATCGCCGCCGTCAGCTGCGGCATCTACGCCGGGCAGGCGGTGCTCGACCTCGATTATCCTGAGGATTCCGAGGCCGGCGTGGACGGAAACTTTGTGATCACAGGATCGGGCCGCCTGGTCGAAGTGCAGATGAGCGCAGAGGGCTCTACCTTTTCGCGCGATCAGATGACGCAGCTTCTCGACCTTGCGCAAAAGGGTGTGGGCGAACTGGTCGCCGCGCAGAGGGCCGCGACCGCATGACACGGCCTTTTACCGGGGATCGCCTGATCATCGCGACCCATAATCGCGGTAAACTCGAAGAGATGGCACATCTGCTTGAGCCTTACGGCGTGACGGTGATCGGAGCGGGCGATCTTGGCCTGCCCGAACCCGAAGAGACGGAAACCACCTTCGTCGGCAACGCCCGCATCAAGGCCCATGCCACCGCACAGGCAACCGGTCTGCCCGCTCTGTCCGACGATTCAGGGATCGAAATACAGGCTCTGAACGGGGCACCCGGTGTCTATACGGCCGACTGGGCCGAAACCCCAACGGGCCGCGACTTCATCCTTGCCATGACCCGCGCGCATGACGAACTCGAAGCGCTGAACGCCCCCCATCCCCGGCGCGCGCGGTTCTGCTGCACGTTGGTCCTGGCCTGGCCCGACGGCCATGACGAGGTGTTCGAGGGCGCAGTCGATGGCCGGATCGTCTGGCCGAGGCGCGGCGACCAGGGCCATGGCTACGACCCGATCTTCCAGCCCGATGGCCACGACCTGACCTTCGGCGAAATGGACCGCTGGGAAAAGAACCGGATGAGCCATCGCGGCCGCGCCGTGCAGGCCTTTGTCGATGCCTGTTTCGGCTGAAGACTGGCAAGACGGGGGCTTCGGCCTCTATATCCATTGGCCGTTCTGCGAAGCCAAGTGCCCCTACTGCGACTTCAACAGTCATGTGGCCCGCCGCATCGATCAGGATCGCTGGCGACGGGCCTATCTGGCGGAAATCGACCGTGTGGCCGATGAACTGCCGGGCCGCGTTCTGAACACGATCTTCTTCGGCGGTGGCACGCCCAGCTTGATGGACCCTGATAGCGTCGCCGCCATCCTGACTCGCATCGCGCAGCGTTGGCCGATGGCAAACGATGCCGAAATCACGCTCGAAGCCAATCCTGGCTCGGTCGAGGCCGGGCGCTTCCGGGCCTTCCGCGCGGCCGGGATAACGCGCATTTCGATGGGCATTCAGGCGCTCAACGATGCCGACCTGCGCCGTCTGGGCCGCATTCATTCGGTGGACGAGGCCATGGCCGCCTTCGACATCGCACGGGGCACCTTCGACCGGGTTAGTTTCGACCTGATTTATGCGCGCCAAGATCAGACGTTGGCCGATTGGAAGGCCGAGCTGAATCAGGCTCTGACAAAGGCCATTGATCACATTTCACTCTATCAGCTGACGATCGAAGACGGCACTGCTTTCGGCGATCGGTATCGTCTGGGCAAGCTGCGCGGCCTGCCTGATGATGACGCGGCGGCGGACATGTTCGATGCGACGGCCGAAATCTGCGCTGCCCACGGGTTCGAGAGATACGAAGTGTCGAACCATGCCCGTCCGGGATCCGAGGCGCGGCACAACCTGATCTACTGGCGCTATGGCGATTATGCCGGGATCGGGCCGGGCGCGCATGGCCGGATCACGGTGAGTGGGCGTCGCTACGCAACTGAAACCCACCGCAACCCCGCCGCATGGCTGTCTGCCGCTGAACGCGGGACCGGCGAAAGCCTGCGGGAGCCACTTGCAGGCATGGAACAGGCCGCAGAATACGCGATGATGTCACTGCGTATCGGCGAAGGGATGGATATAGGGCGCTATGCTCGGCTCGCGGGTCAGCCGTTGAACGCTGTGGCCTTGGCCGATCTGAGCGAACAAGGCTTTGTAACTGAACGCGGGGGCCGAGTTGTCGTCACCGGACGCGGCCTGCCGCTTTTGAACGCCGTGACCGGGCAGCTGCTGGCGGATTAAGACCCGCCCAGCAACCTGCACAAAGTGTCGAGGTCATTCAGGCTGCGATAGCGGAGGGTGATCTGGCCGGATTCCTGCCCTGGTTCGTGATCTATGACCACCTCCATACCCAGCGTTGCCGACAAATCGCCTTCAAGGGCGCGTGTATCGGCATCTTTTTCGCCGGTTTTCCTCGTGCTGGACGGCTTCGCGCCCTCGCCAACGGGCGAACGCTTCATCAGCTTTTCGGTATCGCGCACCGACAATCCCCTGCGCAACACCTCTTGCGCGAGCGAAAGGGAATCTTCGGCGGTCACCAGCGCGCGGGCGTGGCCCGCCGTCAGGCGGCCGTCCTGAATCATCTCCTGCACAGGGTCAGGCAGGGTCAGAAGGCGCAGAAGATTGGCGATATGGCTGCGGCTTTTGCCCAGCGCCTCGGCCAGTTTTTCCTGTGTATGGCCGAAACGGTCCATCAACTGGCGATAGCCGGCGGCCTCTTCCACCGGGTTAAGATCGGCGCGCTGGATGTTTTCGATTATTGCGATTTCAAGCACTTCGGTATCATCGAAATCGCGCAGGATGACAGGCACCTCATGCAGTTGAACCTGCTGAGCAGCGCGCCAGCGACGTTCGCCAGCAACGATTTCGTAAATGTCTTCGCCCTTCGGCCGCACGATCAGCGGCTGGATGATCCCCTTAGACCGGATGGATGCCGCAAGTTCATCCAGCGCCTCGCGCGAAAAGCGACGGCGCGGCTGGTCGGGATTCGGGCGAAGCGATTCGATCGGCACAACGCGGTCGGCGCTGCGCGGTGTCGGGTCGGATCCGGCTTCAGGCACCGGGGGAGCCACATCTGCCATCAGCGCAGACAGGCCACGCCCCAAGCCGCGGGTCTTTCCCTTGCTCTCTGTCATGATGCCTCCTTCGCGGTATCACGCCGCCTTTTTCTTGTGTTTCTCGACCAGTTCAGCAGCAAGGGCACGATAAGCCCGCGCCCCCTGAGACGCCGTATCGTACGCCAGCACAGGCTGGGAGAAGGAGGGCGCCTCGCTCACGCGGACGTTGCGGGGGATGATCGTTTCGAAGACCAGATCACCGAGGTTGGCACGCGCATCCGCTTCGACCTGCTGGGACAGGTTGTTGCGGCGGTCGAACATGGTCAGCACCACGCCTTCGATCCGCAGGCCGGGATTGGCGGTCTGCCGCACCTCGCGGATGGTCAGCATCAGTTGCGACAATCCCTCCAGCGCGAAGAATTCACTTTGCAGCGGGACAAGCACCGAGTGCGCCGCGACCATCGCGTTGACTGTCAGCAGGCTGAGCGACGGCGGACAATCGATCAGGATGTAGTCGAAACCAAAGCTATCCATCGCCGTCTGCCGCAATGCGTCATGCAGAAGGAAACTGCGCTTTTCGTTGGCGATCATCTCAATGTCAGCCGAACTCAGGTCAATGGTAGCGGGGATGATCAGCAGATTCTCGATCGACGTTGCCTGCACCGCATCTTCCAGCGGCGCGTCATCGATCAACAGGTCATAGGACGTCACGTCGCGCGCCGCGGGTTCGATCCCAAGCCCGGTCGAGGCGTTTCCCTGAGGATCGAGATCGACAAGAAGTACTCTGCACCCGGTTTCCACCAAGGCAGCGGCCAGGTTGATCGCGGTCGTGGTCTTTCCGACGCCACCCTTCTGGTTGGCCAGCGCGATGATTCTTGGCCCTTCGGGGCGGGAAAGATCAGCCACGCGATACCCCTTTGATCCTGAGAATGACCGAGTCCCGGTTTGTCAGGCTTGTAATCGCCTCGGCTTCAAACTGCCATGCCTCCCGCGCGGCAGCGAGTTCTTTTTGCCAGCTCGCCCCCTTCGGGAAAAGCGCGCAGCCCCCGGGCGCGATGAGCCTTTTCGCGTGATCCAGAAGCGCCCCGAGGTCGGCCAGCGCCCGTGCCGACAGTATATCGGCGCCCTGCGGCGGCACATCCTCGATCCGGCGAGCAATGACTTGGGCGTTCAGGTCAAGCTCGCGGATTGCGGTGCGCAGAAAAGCGGCCTTGCGCTGATCGCTTTCGACGAGGACAAAACGGTCATCTGGCCGTGCATCGCGCGCGCAGATCGCGGCAACGATGCCGGGAAACCCGCCTCCCGATCCGATATCGACCCACAGGCCTCCCGCACCGGCAAGCGTGAAGACCTGAACCGAATCAATGACATGGCGCGTCCAGATGTCCGGCAGGCTGCCGCGTGAAATCAGGTTGATCCGGGTCGTCCAGCGGGCCACCAGATCGACAAAGGCTGCAAGCCGCGCTTCTGTTTCACGTGAAACATTCAACTCGGCAAGAAGCGCCGCCTCCTCCTGCGTCATGCGGACCGGGCCTGCGTCTGACGCCTAAGCCGCGCCAGAATCAGCGCGAGCGCAGCCGGCGTCATGCCGTCGATCCGCGACGCCTTGGCCAGATTGTCCGGCCGCGCACGCGATAGCTTGATACGCAGCTCAGTCGAAAGACCGTCGATAGCGTCAAAATCGAAATCGGCAGGAATTGCGTGATTTTCATCGCGCTTAAGTGCTGCGACATCCCGCATCTGGCGCTCGATGTAATTTGCATACAGCGCCTCGCGCTCCACCTGGCGGCGGGTTTCGCTGTCTGTTGCGGAAAGGGCGGGTTCCAAGGGCAGAAGGCTTTCAAAACTCACGTCGGGAAAGGCCAGCACCGCCATCGCCGTGCGCCGCGCCCCATCTTCGTTGACCGTAATCCCGGCGGCGCGCAGTTGCCGGGGCGTGTATTCCGCAACCGTCAGCGCAGCGCGCGCGGCCTCCAGCCGCTCCATCTTGTCCACAAAGGCGGTTTTCCTCGACACGCCCACACAACCAAGCTTCAGGCCAAGCGGGGTAAGTCGTTGGTCGGCATTATCGGCACGCAGTGACAGGCGGAATTCCGCGCGCGACGTGAACATGCGATATGGTTCACTCACCCCGCGCGAGGTGAGATCGTCGACCATCACGCCGATATAGCTGTCGGTACGGCTGAACTGAACGGCGTCACGCCCCTGCGCCACCAAAGCGGCGTTAAGACCGGCCACCAGCCCCTGCGCCGCCGCTTCTTCATACCCCGTGGTTCCGTTGATCTGCCCCGCAAGGTAGAGGCCCGGAACGTCCCGCACCGCCAATTCCATCGTCAAGGCGCGGGGGTCGACGTAATCATACTCGATGGCATAGCCCGGCTGGAGGATTACCGCTTTCTCCAGCCCAGCTATGGAACGGACATAGGCCTCCTGCACATCGACGGGAAGCGAGGTCGAGATGCCGTTGGGATAGATGGTGTGGTCATCAGCGCCTTCCGGTTCAAGAAAGATCTGATGCGACGTCTTGTCCGCGAAGCGGACGATCTTGTCCTCGATCGACGGGCAATAGCGGGGTCCAATCCCTTCGATATGACCACCATACATCGCAGACCGCGACAGGTTCGCCGCGATGATCTCGTGCGTACGCGGGTTCGTGTGGGTGATCCCGCAGGAAATCTGCGGGGCCTGCACCGCCCGCGTGAAGGTCGAAAAGAAAACGGGGTCATCATCGCCCGGCTGCATCTCAAGCCCGTCCCAGGCGATGGTCCGGCCGTCGAGGCGCGGCGGCGTACCCGTCTTGAGACGACCAAGAGGCAGACCGAAATCATCAATTCTGTGGGCCAGCGCCACGGAGGGCTTGTCGCCCATGCGCCCGCCGGGGCGCGCGACATCGCCGATATGGATGACACCGCGCAGGAAGGTTCCGGTCGTCAGAACAACGGCGCGCGCAGGAATGGCACTGCCATCCCCAAGGATCACGCCGGCCACGCGGTCGCCATCCATCAGGAAATCGGTGGCTTCACCTTCGACGATGCTCAGGTTCGGCTGCGCCTGCGTGATGGCCAGCATTGTTTCGCGATAGATCTTCCGGTCGGCCTGGGCGCGGGGACCCTGCACCGCAGGCCCCTTGCGGCGGTTCAGAAGACGGAACTGGATACCGGCCCGGTCCGCGACGCGGCCCATGACGCCATCCATCGCGTCGATTTCGCGCACAAGGTGGCCTTTGCCCAGCCCGCCGATGGCCGGATTGCAGGACATCACGCCAATGCCACCCAGCGTCAGGGTGACCAGAACCGTCTCGGCCCCCATGCGCGCGGCGGCATGCGCGGCCTCGCAGCCGGCATGGCCGCCCCCGATCACGATGACATCGACCTGTTTCACGTGAAACACTCCGTCATTTGCCCAAGCAGAAGCTGGAGAAGATTTCGTCCAGCAAGGCCTCTACATCAATGCGCCCCACAAGGGAATCAAGCGCGCGAATCGCGGTCCGCAGTTCTTCGGCGGCTATATCATAGCTGTCGACACCACGGGCCATCTGCTCCATCGCCGCCGACAACGACACCGCCGCACGCTCCATCGCGTCACGATGACGGGACCGGGTCGCAAGGCCCGACGACTGGCTGCGCGCGCTCAGAACAGCTGCAATCCTGTCCACCAATTCCGCCACGCCTTCGCCGGTCATGCCTGACACGGCGAGGTCGCCTTTTTCCCGGGCAAGATCGGCCTTCGGCACCACCAGCAGATCGTCAGGCCCCAGCGGAATGGGCGATATGCCGTCTTCCGACAAAACAACGCGCAGGTCCGCCGATTGTGCGCGCCGGCGGGCGCGGCCGATGCCGATGGCTTCCACCTCATCCTCGGTTTCGCGCAAACCGGCCGTATCCAACAACGTGACAGGCAGACCGGCCAGATCCATCCGCACCTCAATCACGTCGCGGGTGGTGCCTGCGATTTCCGACGTGATCGCGGCATCGCGCCCGGCGAGATGATTCAACAGCGTAGATTTACCGACATTCGGCGCGCCAACAATGGCAACCTCGAACCCCTGGCGGATGCGTTCGGCGATACGCACGCCGCTGATTTCCCGGGTGAGATCGGATAGAACGCCCTGAAGCAAAGCGTTGACCTCGGGCGTCACATCCGTGGGCACGTCTTCGTCGGCAAAATCAATGGTCGCTTCGACCAAAGCCGCGGCGCGGATCAGATCACGTCGCCACCGGGCGGCCAGATCGCCGAGCGCCCCCGACAGGACAAGCTGCGCCTGCCGCCGTTGGGCTTCGGTCTCCGCATCGATAAGATCGGCAAGGCCTTCCACCTGCGCCAGGTCAAGCCGGCCGTTTTCCAGCGCGCGGCGGGTGAACTCTCCGGGTTCCGCCAGCCGAAGGTCAGGCTGTCGCCCGAGTTCCTGCAGAACCGCGGCGATGACCGCCGTGCTGCCATGGCAGTGGAGTTCAACAACATCTTCGCCGGTAAAACTGCGCGGAGCAGAAAAGACCAGCACCAGCGCGTCGTCAAGGATCTGGCCTTCGGCGTCACGCAGTCGCCGCAGCCTGTGCGCGCCCGGGTCCGGCAACACCCCGACCAGCGCGCGACCGGCAGGCATCGCATCTGGCCCCGAAATCCGGATTACCGAAACGCCCGCCTTTCCCGAGGCGGATGCCAGGGCAAAGATCGTATCCATCACGCGGCCCCGCGTCGCCCGATCAGGGCGATCAGGTGTTCATCGAATCGAAGAATTCGCTGTTGGTCTTCGTCTGCTTCAGCTTGGAAATCAGGAAGTCGATCGCGTCTGTGGTGCCCATCGGGTTCAGGATGCGGCGCAGGACATAGGTCTTCTGCAGGTCGGATTTCTCGACCAGAAGCTCTTCCTTCCTTGTGCCGGACTTGAGGATGTCCATCGCCGGGAAGACACGCTTGTCGGCCACCTTGCGGTCCAGCACGATTTCCGAGTTACCTGTGCCCTTGAATTCCTCGAAGATGACTTCGTCCATCCGGCTGCCGGTATCGATCAGCGCGGTGGCGATGATGGTCAGCGATCCGCCTTCTTCGATGTTCCGGGCAGCACCGAAGAACCGCTTGGGCCGCTGCAGGGCATTGGCATCCACGCCCCCGGTCAGAACTTTGCCCGACGACGGCACAACGGTATTGAAGGCACGACCAAGTCTTGTGATCGAATCCAACAAGATAACAACATCTCGCTTGTGTTCGACCAGACGCTTGGCCTTTTCGATCACCATCTCGGCCACAGCCACGTGCCGCGTCGCGGGTTCGTCGAAGGTGGACGACACGACTTCGCCCTTCACCGACCGCTGCATGTCGGTGACTTCTTCGGGGCGTTCATCGATCAGAAGGACGATCAGGTAACATTCAGGGTGGTTCACTTCGATCGACCGGGCGATGTTCTGGAGCAGAACGGTCTTGCCCGTCCGCGGCGGTGCAACGATCAGCGACCGCTGGCCCTTCCCGATGGGCGAGACCAGATCGATGATACGGGCAGACCGGTCCTTGATCGTCGGGTCCTCGATCTCCATCTTCAGCCGCTCGTCAGGATACAGCGGCGTCAGGTTGTCGAACGCGATCTTGTGGCGTGCCTTCTCGGGGTCTTCGAAGTTAATCTTCTTGACGTTGGTCAACGCGAAGTAACGTTCGTTTTCATCAGGCGCCTTGATTTCCCCCTCGATCGTATCGCCGGTGCGCATGGAGTAAAGACGGATCATGTCGGGCGAGACATAGATGTCGTCGGGACCGGGAAGGTAGTTCGCCTCCGGCGAACGAAGGAAGCCGAAGCCGTCCTGCAGCACCTCGAGCACGCCATCGCCCGAAATCTCCCACCCCTCGTCCGCGCGTTCGCGCAGGATCTGGAACATCATCTCGCCCTTGCGCATGGTCGAGGCGTTTTCGATCTCGAGCTCCTCCGCCATGGCAAGCAGGTCCTTGGGGCTGTTCGCCTTGAGATCGGAAAGGTTAAGCGCGTCGATAGTCATGGGATTCACCTGATGTGCACGAACGCATGGCGCGTCGAGCAAAGTACATTTCGGAAACGGGAAGGCCGAACGGCCCGGACGGGCCAGCCGACATCCTCATAAACGCACAAGAGGGGTAGAGTCAAATGCGTCAGAACTTGAAGATGACCGAGAAGACGATGATCAGCATCAGGATCGTCGGCACTTCGTTCATCATGCGGTACTGACGGCCGGTCAGGGTGTTGTTGCCAGCCATGAAATCCTTGCGGCGAAGACCAAGCCAATGATGAAACCACGTCATGGCCAGAACGGACGCGCCCTTGGTCCAGGGCCAGACCGATGACCAGTCGACGATCCCCGGTGTGAAGACCAGCGCCAGCCCGAACACCCATGTGGCGATCATCGAGGGGTTCATGATCGCGCGCAACAGACGACGCTCCATCACCTCGAAGAGCGGCGGAAGGCCTGCGATCTCACCCGCCTTTTCGACGTGATAGACGTACAGACGGGGCAGATAGAACAGGCCAGCCATCCATGCGATCACCGACACGATGTGCAGGCTTTTCGTCCAAGGATAAAGATCGGCAAGCAGATCGGTCATGGCGCACCTTTTGGGATGGGCAACCCTTAACAGGAAAGAAATAAGAAAAGAAAGATGATGATGTTATAGGATTGCTCGACGCTGTGGATCCTTGTCCTGTTCAGGACTTGCCCACACCGGGACAGAGGCATGGATCGAATCAGAACAATATTGGATGTAGTAGATTATTCTGTTAAATATCATATATATAAGAGAAAAGCACGCACGTTGAACCTGAGGATAAAGTTGGGATGAAACGCCGGTTTATCGCTTTATCCGCATCTTGCAGGTTATCCCTGCCCACCGCCCGTGGAATCGCGCACTGACGCCCGGAATCCACCCGGGTCGGATCAGAGAGCAGCCTTTTCCACGATGTCGCAGAACTGTTACCAAACCGTTAACATCGCTTTCCCCGAGGTTCTCCACATGACCATCCCCATCATCCTGGCCTCGGGGTCGTCCATCCGGGCACAGTTGCTCGCACAGGCGCGCGTTCCATTCGAGGTATTGAGCCCCCGAATCGACGAAGATGCGATCAAGGCCGCCCTGATCGGCGAAGGCGCACCGCCCCGAGATGTCGCGGACGGGCTTGCCGAAGCGAAGGCTCGCAAGATCAGCGGAAAGATGCCCGGGCGATACGTTCTTGGCTGCGATCAGGTGCTTGACGCGGGTGGCGTGCTTCTGTCCAAGCCCGAGACCCCGGATGATGCGCTTGCACAACTCAAGGCTCTGCGCGGTCAGCGTCATTTGCTTCTGTCCGCCGCCGTCATCTATCTCGATGGCGAACCGCTGTGGCGGCATGTCGGACAGGTCCGCCTGACGATGCGCGCCGCGTCTGACGCGTGGCTTGCCGAGTATGTCGCGCGCAACTGGCCGGGCATTGGCGAGGCGGTCGGCGCCTACAAACTGGAAGAAGAAGGCGTTCGCCTCTTCACCCGGATTGACGGCGATCACTTTAACGTCTTGGGTATGCCCCTGTTGGAGATACTCGATTATCTGACGATCAGGGGCGTGCTGCAGCAATGACCGACGAAAAGATCCCACTGGCAGCCGTTATCGGCTCGCCCATTGCGCATTCGCGTTCCCCCCAGCTGCACCGGCACTGGCTGGGCGTGTATGGCCTGCGCGGCTACTATATCCCGATCGATGTGGCGCCCGACGATCTTGAACGCGTGATCCGCTTCATGCCGCAGATGGGGTTCGTCGGCTGCAACATCACCATCCCGTACAAGGAAAAGGTGCTGGCCATCGCCGATCAGATCACCGACCGCGCCACGCTGATCGGGGCGGCCAACACGCTGATCTTCCGCAAGGACGGCCTGATCATGGCCGACAATACCGATGGCTACGGCTTCATCGAAAACCTGCGTCAGGGTGCGCCCGACTGGGATGCGAAGACAACAACGGCGGTCGTCATGGGCGCAGGCGGCGCGGCGCGTGCCGTGGTTGCAGCGTTGGCCGATGCCGGGGTGCCGCAGATCCTGCTGACGAACCGCACCCGCGTGCGCGCCGACAAGCTGAAGGACGATTTCGGCAAGCGCTTGCAGGTCCATGACTGGGTGCAGGCGGGCAATATCATCGAGGATGCCAACCTGATCGTGAACACCACTTCCCTCGGGATGGTGGGCAAGGCGGAACTCCGGGTGCCGCTTGATGCGCTGCGGCCGGGCATGATCGTCACCGATCTGGTCTATACGCCGCTCAAGACCCGTCTGCTGGCCGAGGCCGAGGCGGCGGGCTGCACCACCGTCGACGGGCTGGGCATGCTGCTGCATCAGGCGGTGCCCTGTTTCGAACGCTGGTTCGGGCAGCGCCCGGTGGTCGATGCGGCGACGCGGGCTGCCGCGCTCAGATGACGTTCCGCCTTGGGCTGACCGGGTCCATCGGGATGGGCAAAAGCACGACGGCCCGCCTGTTCGCGGAAGAAGGCTGCGCTGTCTGGGATGCGGATGCAGCCGTGCACCGTCTTTACGCAAAGGGCGGCGATGCGGTCTCGCCGATGCAGGCCGCCTTTCCCGGGGCGGTAGAAGACGGCACAGTATCCCGCGACGCGCTGCGAAAGATCATCGCGGACGACCCGAGGGCGTTGCGCCGGATCGAGGAAATCGTGCATCCTCTTGTCGGGCAGGACCGTGCCGGGTTCATCGCAGCGGCCAAGGCCGACATCCTTGTCTTCGACATCCCGCTTCTGTTCGAAACCGGGGGTGATGCCGCCATGGACGCCGTCGCCGTCGTCACGATCGACGCCGACACGCAGGCCGACCGTGTCCTGGCGCGGGGCACCATGACGCGCGACCAGTTCGAAGCGATCCGCGCCAAACAGATGCCCGACGCCGAGAAACGCGCGCGTGCCGATTTCGTGATCGTCACCGACAGCGTTGAACATGCCCGCGCGCAGGTGCAGTCTGTGATCCGGACAATCAGGGACCGGATGGCACATGCGTGAAATCGTGCTCGACACCGAAACGACGGGGTTCGATCCCGAAACCGGCGACCGCATTGTCGAGATCGGCGCGGTCGAGCTGTTCAATCACGTGGCCACCGGGCGCACATATCACCAATACATCAACCCCCAGCGCGCCATGCCGCAGGAAGCCTTCGAGGTGCATGGTCTGGGCGATGATTTCCTGGCCGACAAGCCTGTCTTCGCGATGATCGGGCAGGCCTTCGTCGATTTCGTCGGCGACGCAAGGCTGGTCATTCACAACGCTGCCTTCGACATGAAGTTCATCAACGCCGAATTGCGGATGATGGGCTTGCCGTCCATCCCTTTCGACCGCGCGGTCGATACACTTGCCATCGCGCGGCAGAAGTATCCGGGTTCTCCCGCCTCGCTCGACGCGCTGTGTCGGCGGTTCGGGATCGATAATTCTGCGCGCACGCTGCACGGCGCGCTGCTCGACTCCGAAATTCTGGCCGAGGTCTATCTGGAACTGATTGGCGGCAGGCAGCCCGACTTCGCGTTGTCGCTGGCGACCGATCGACAGGACGACACAGCTGATACCGCATGGCGCGCGCCGCCTCGACCGCGAGTACTTCCCCCCCGTCTGTCCGAAGAGGAACGCGCAGCTCATGCCGCTTTCGTCGCCCGGCTGGGCGACGAAGCGGTGTGGAACAGAACCTGAGGCCTCAGGCGTCGTGCTTGGGGGCTGTGGCGGCCTGCTGGCGGCGGGCCAGCTCGGTGCGGTACATCGCCACGAAATCGATATTGTCGATGTTGAGTGGCGGGTAACCCCCGTCGCGGGTGACGTCGCTCACGATCCGGCGCAGGAACGGGAACAGCATCCGCGGGCATTCGATCAGCAGGAAAGGGTGCAGCTGATCTTCGGGAATCCCTTGCAGGAAGAAGATCCCGGCATAATCGACCTCGAGCAGGAACAGTTGGTTCCCGGTGCCCTTGGCCTTTGAATCGACGTTGAGCTTGATCGAAACCTCGAACTGGCCGTCGGTCGGCCGCTTGCGCGCGTCGAGGTTGACCTGAATGTTCATGTCGGGCTGCACCTCGCCGGTGATGCCCTTCTGGACCATGATATTCTCGAACGACATGTCCCGGATGAATTGTCCCAGGATCTTCATCTGCACCTGCGGCACCTGCGCCTGGGCTGCGCCCACGCCCTCTGCCGATCCGTTATCTGCCATCTTGCCCTCAATGCTTGGTCCGAAGTTGGCGCTGTGTAACAGCTTGGGCCGCGGGTCTCAATCCTTGGGAAGGCGGTCTTCCGACCACTTGGAAGAGGAAGGGCGCCTGTCGGCACGGGGACCGCGCACCTCTTCCCAGTCGCCGTCAATGATGTCGTCGCGCCCCGGGCCCTGCGGCGGAGCCATCTCGAAGTGGTGCACCTGCACGCGGGCCCGCGCCCAAGCGAAGATTGCGGCCCGGACCGGCGGGATCAGGAGCAAGAAGCCCACGGTATCGGTAAAAAAGCCCGGCGTCAGAAGAAGCGCCCCCGCGAACAGGATCATCGCGCCGTCGGCCAGCGCCTGCGACGGATCGCGCAGGTCGCCGAAGGACGATCTGACCCGCGACAGGGCCGCCAGACCCTGCGACCGCACCAGTCCCGCACCCAGCACAGCGGTCAGAACAACGATGGCAAGTGTCGGCCAAAGCCCGATAAGACCGCCCACCTGAATAAAGAGCGCGATCTCGATCATCGGGACCAGCAGGAACGCCAGAAACAGATACATTGAGGATTTGCCTTCGACTTGGTGTCACAAGGTGGACTCATCACCCCGTGTCACCTACATAAGTCCCGTCAAGCCGGTCAAAAAGCCCAAAGGGCAAAAGAGGTTTTTCTGAATGAACTCGTCCCTGATACAGCTTCTGGTGCTGGCAGGCATCGCCGTATTTCTCATTCTTCGGCTGCGTAGCGTTCTCGGCACGCGGGAAGGGTTCGAAAAACCGCCCGTTTCAAGGGGCGCGACCGCGACCAAACGCCCTGATTTCGAGGTGATCGAAGGCGGCCCAGACCGCGATATCGTGGATTATGTCGATGAAGACAGCCCTGCCGCCCGCGCCCTGGCAGAAATGAAGCGGGTCGAGCCGTCTTTTTCCGTTGCCGAGTTCGTCCATGGATCGCGCGCGGCCTATGAAATGATCGTGATGGGATTTGAGCGGGGCGAGCTGGACGATATCGAGCCGTTCATCGCCGAGGATGTCTTCGAGGCCTTTGTCGAGGTCGTCGCCGCGCGCGAAGATCAGGGACTGACCGTTGAAGCCGAGTTCGCGGGTGTCCGCGAAGTCAAGCTGGTGAATGCGGAGTTCAACAAGGACACGGGCGAGGCGCAGATCACCATGCGCTATGTCGCCGAACTCACCTCGGTCGTACGCGACCGCGCAGGTGAAGTCGTCGAAGGCGCGCCCAATATACCGCGGCGGCAGAAGGATACCTGGGTCTTCGCCCGCACGATGGGCAAGGACGATCCGAACTGGCTGCTGGTCGCAACCGACGCATGACGGCGGCGCTGCGTGTCCTGTGTCTGGCGGGGGCGTTGATGGCACCCGCAGATACGGCACGGGGCGAAGTGACGCATACGATCCTGTCCTTCGACGAGCTGGACGGCTGGGAGAGCGACGATCACACCGCGGCCTTCGACGCCTTCATGGAAACCTGCGCCGATCTGGATGCGCCGGACTGGCAAAGCCTGTGTGCCGTCGCCCAGTCGCAAGGCCGCAATAACGCACGCAGCTTCTTCGAACTGTTCTTTCGCCCCGTCCTGATCAGCGACGGGGCGACGGCACTTTTCACCGGCTATTTCGAACCCGAACTTGACGGATCACGCGTACGCACAGGGCGCTTCCGTCACCCCGTATACCGCATGCCACCCGAAGCCCGCGCCGCGAACCCCTGGCTGACCCGGCGCGAGATCCTGACCAGCGGCGTAATGGACGGGCGCGGGCTCGAGATCGCCTGGGTCGATGACCCGGTGGAGCTTTTCTTCCTGCAGATCCAGGGCTCGGGCCGCATCCGGTTGCAAGATGGCAGCATGCTGCGCGTGGGCTATGCCGGTGCGAACGGGCACCCTTACCGTTCGGTCGGGGTCGAACTGGTGCGGCGCGGCATCTTCAACGCGCACGAGGTCAGCGCCGCCGTGATCCGGAACTGGGTCCGCCGCAACGGCGCGGCGGGGGAAGAGCTTCTGTTTCACAGCCCCTCCTATGTCTTTTTCCGCGACGTGACCGATGTTCCCGGTCACAAGGGGCCGCTTGGCGCGATGAACCGGTCTGTGACGACGCTGCGGACGGTGGCGGTGGACCCGGCCTTTCATCCCCTGGGCGCGCCTGTCTGGATCGAAAAGGACGGCGAAGGCCCGATGCGACGCCTGATGATCGCGCAGGACACCGGATCGGCGATCAAGGGCGCGCAGCGCGCCGACATCTTTTTCGGAACCGGCGACGAGGCAGGGCGCGAAGCAGGCCGCCTGCGCGATCCGGGGCGCATGGTGACGCTTCTTCCCATCCAGCGCGCCTATGCCCTTCTGTCGGACGGCGCGCCATGAGCCGCCGTCGCCTTCGCCCTGACGAGATCGAACTCTGGCACAAGGTGGTCGAAAAGGCCGAACGCCTGCATGCTGAACCCGCACCGGAAGACGCAAGCCCACCGCTGCGCGCCACGCGGGACAGACCCGCCCCGCAAAGGCGTATTGGACCCTTCCAGATCGGTACGGCGCGCGCGCAGGCGCCGGAAGCGCATGACCTCAAGCCGTCCCTGTCTGACCGGTTCGCGGCTGCGCCTGTCCAGATGGACCGCAAGACCTATGTCCGCATGGCGCGCGGGCGGCTGGTGCCCGAAGCGCGGATCGATCTTCACGGCATGACGCTGGACCGTGCGCATCCGGTGCTGACGCGGTTCATCCTGTCGGCGCAGGCGTCGGGCAAGCGGCTGGTCCTGGTCATTACCGGCAAGGGCAAACGTCAGCATGACGACGGACCGATTCCCGTGCCCCGTGGCGTGCTGCGTCATCAGGTGCCGCAATGGTTATCGGCGCCGCCGCTCGGGCAGGCGGTTCTGCAGATCGCACCTGCGCATGTCAGCCACGGGGGCGAGGGTGCGTATTACGTCTATCTTCGGCGATCGAGGGCCTAGCAGACCCTAAAGCACATAGCGGCTGAGGTCTGCAGACTTCGCCAGCGCGCCCAGATTACGGTCGACGAAATCGGCATCGACCGTCACGGCATCGCCTGCCCGGTCGGGGGCGGTGAAGGACAGTTCCTCGAACACCCGCTCCATCACGGTATAAAGGCGGCGGGCGCCGATGTTCTCAATGCTGCGGTTCACCTCGGCGGCGATGCGGGCCAATGCGGCGATCCCGTCTTCGGTGAAGGTGACGGTGACCTGCTCGGTGCCCATCAGCGCCGAGTACTGCCGCGTCAGGGCATTGTCGGTCTCGGTCAGGATGCGCACGAAATCCTCTTCCGTGAGGGCGCGCAGTTCCACCCGGATCGGCAGGCGGCCCTGCAGTTCCGGCAGAAGATCCGAAGGTTTCGCGATGTGGAACGCGCCCGACGCGATGAACAGGATGTGGTCGGTCTTGACCGGGCCGTGCTTGGTGCTGACGGTCGTGCCTTCGATCAGCGGCAGCAGATCGCGCTGAACACCTTCGCGGCTGACATCCGCGCCACGGGTTTCGGCGCGGGCGCAGACCTTGTCGATTTCGTCGATGAAGACGATGCCGTTCTCTTCGACCGCGCTCAGCGCCGTGCGGGTAACGGTTTCGTCGTCAAGAAGCTTGTCCGCCTCTTCGCCGATCAGGGCGTCGTAGCTTTCTGCGACGGTCATCTTGCGTCGCACTCGGCGCTGGCCGAAAGCTTTCCCGAACAGATCGCCCAGATTCATCATGTCGCCCCCGGGTTGGCCGGGGATCTGGAACATCGGCATCGGGTTCGACGTGTCGGCAAGGTCAAGCTCGATCACCGTTTCGTCCAGATCACCCGCCATGAGCTTGCGGCGGAACATCTCGCGCGTGCCCTCGCGGGCGTCTTCGCCTGCGATGGCGGTGATGACGCGATCCTCGGCCGCCTTTCGCGCGCGTGCCTTCACGTCTTCGCGCATCTGGTCGCGGGTCATGGCGATGGCAGCATCGACCAGATCACGCACGATCTGTTCCACATCGCGCCCGACATAGCCGACTTCTGTGAACTTGGTCGCCTCGACCTTGAGGAACGGCGCGCGGGCGAGTTTCGCAAGGCGGCGGCTGATCTCGGTCTTGCCGACGCCGGTGGGCCCGATCATCAGGATGTTCTTGGGGTAGACTTCGTCCCGGATGTCGTCGGCCAGCTGCTTGCGCCGCCAGCGGTTGCGCAGGGCGACCGCCACCGCGCGCTTGGCGTCGTTTTGCCCGATGATAAACCGGTCAAGTTCCGAGACGATCTCGCGGGGGGTCAGGTCGGTCATGGTATCTCTTTCGTCAGGCCTGAATCGTCTCGACCGTCAGGTTGCCGTTCGTATAAACGCAGATGTCCGCCGCGATCGCCATGGCGCGCCGGGCGATCTCTTCCGCGGTCAGGGCGCTGTCCATCAGTGCGCGGCCCGCGGCCAGGGCGTAATTGCCCCCCGATCCGATGGCGGTGACGTCATGTTCGGGCTCCAGCACATCACCCGCGCCGGTGATGACGAACATCTGCCGACCGTCGCTGACGATCAGCATCGCTTCGAGCTTCTGCAGATACTTGTCGGTGCGCCAGTCCTTGGCCAGTTCCACCGCCGCGCGCTGCAACTGCCCCGGCGTCGCTTCGAGCTTGACCTCAAGCCGTTCGAGAAGCGTGAAGGCATCCGCCGTCGACCCCGCGAAACCCGCGACAACGTGGAACCCGCCGGGCGACAGGCGACGCACCTTGCGCGCCGTGCCCTTGATCACCGTCTGGCCCAAAGACACCTGACCGTCACCCGCGATGACGACCAGGCCGCCCTTCTTGACGCCGATGATCGTGGTTCCATGCCAGCCGGGAAAGCCGTGATCGGACATGCGGGCGCGCTCCTTCCTTTCGGTCGGTCTGTTATGAACGCCCCGGGCAAGGCGCACAAGGCTTGCGGCTCAAGCAGGGGCTTCCTATTTCCGACCCATGGCCGACATCGCGATGCTTCTCGACGATGACCTTCTGACCAGCGCCCGCGCCGGACAGCACAACTTCATCGCGCTGATGGAAGGGGTTCTGCGCGACCGGGGCCATGACGTGCATCTTTTGCCCGAAACTGCGGCTACGGGCGATCTGCCCGATCACACGCTGGTCCACATGATCCAGCCGGTAAGCCATAAGGGGCTGACCTTTCGCCGCGCCTATCACTATCCCTTCTGGCGGATTGAGGCGACCGAGAGGCGCTGGGCGTGGGACGTGGCGCGCACCGCGTTTCCCGACGGTTCCGGCAATCCGGACGAAGCGCGCAGCTTCCAGTCGCGCTGGCGCAAACGCATCCACGGGGTCGCCGCGATGCCCCCGCACCGGGCGGACGGTCACGTCTATGTGCCTCTTCAGGGCCTGCTGACGCGGCACCGGTCGTTCCAGACGATGTCTCCGGTTGCGATGATCGAAACGGTCCTGCGCCTCGATCCCCGACGAAGGGTGATTGCGACGCTGCACCCGAAGGAACGCTACGAACGGGAAGACCGCCTCGCGCTCAGGCGGCTCCGGGCGGAGCATGACAGGTTCACCGTCGATGACCGCCCGCCCGCGGTGCATCTGGCTGATTGCGCCTATGTGGTGACGCAGAATTCTTCCGTCGCCTATGAAGGCTTTCTGTTCGACCGGCCCGCGATCCTGTTTGCGCGGATCGACTTTCACCATATCGCGCTGTCGCTGGATCGCATGTCGCCGGAAGACGCCTTTGCCCGCGTCGCCATGCACCGGCCGGACTTTGCCGCATATGTCCACTGGTTCTGGCAGGACCAGTCGATCAACGCGGGCCGCCCCGAGGCGCAGGACAGGATCGCCGCGCGCTTCCGCGCGCTGGGCTGGCCGGTCTGAACGAGAAGGGGCGCCCTGTCTGGGCGCCCCTTTCGCGGAAAACGGATCCGAAGATCAGATTGAGGATTCGATCCAGCTCTGGAGCGATGCCTTGGGTGCAGCGCCGGTGCGGTTCGACACGACCTGACCGTCTTTAAAGATGAACAGCGCAGGAATGCCGCGCACGCCCATCTGGGCGGGGGAATTGGGGCTGTCCTCGACATTGACCTTCACGATCTTGACGCGCCCGTCATATTCGGCGGCAAGCTCTTCCAGCGCCGGACCGATCTGTTTGCACGGGCCGCACCACTCGGCCCAGAAATCGACGACAACGGGAATGTCCGATTTCCGCACCTCGGCGTCGAAGGTGTCATCGGTCACGGCGACGGTGGGCATTGGGCTTCTCCTGAAAGCTGTCTGGCAGCCGAACCTAGGAAGGCCCGGCCCCAAGGTCAAGCTTGGGCGCGCGCCGAAGCGCGGCCTGCACCAGATCGTGAGGAAGCGGCATCAGAACCGCAGGCCGGGTCCAGAGGATCGCCACATCGACGCGGCGGTCCGGGAAGACGGGCGCCAGCATGGCGCGATAGGCCCCCATCTGCCGCAGAAGGCCTTCGGGGCAGTCCTCCGGCCGATCGGGGACAAGGCGGTTCGACTTGTAATCGACGATCAGTACGCGGTCGGGCCCGACCACCAGCCGGTCGATCATACCGAACATCCGCTGCCCCCCGATCGTCGCCGTCACCGGTACCTCAGCCAGCGTCCCGGGGCCGAAAAGCGGTTGCAGCGCGGGCGCATCCAGAACGCCGCAGACCTCGTCGACAAGGTCGAATGCATCGCCAACGAGGTTCGCCGCCGCGCTGTGCCGGTGGCCGCGTGGAAGGGCGGGCAGGTGTTCCAGCAGAAGGTGCAGCCGCGTGCCGCGATCCTGCGCCGCCGCCTTGTCGAGCCCCTCTTCCCCCGGCAGCGCCTTCGCGCCGCCAAGGTCTGACGGGCTGAGCGTTTCCGGTGCCGCCGTTATCGGCGGCGGCGGGCCGCGATGCAGGGGGGGCAGGTCGACCGGGTCGGCTGCGGCCGCCGGTTCCGGGCGAAGGGCCAGCCCCTCCCACGACCCGGTCTGCAGGCGCAGACCTTCACCGGTGGGCATCGGGCAGGTCACGGCACCCTGACGCATCACCCCGCCTTCGACCCGCTGATACCAGGTATCGCCGGTTTTTTCGTCCAGCTTTCCGGCGCCCGCCACGATCAGCCATTGTTCCGCACGCGTCAGCGCCACGTACAGAAGGCGCAACTTCTCTGCCGTCGTCCGCGCCTCTTCCGCCGCGCGCGCGTCGATCAGCGCGTCAGGCGCGGCATCCTTCGCCATGCGCCACATGGGAACGCCTTGGAGGTCCTGCACGGGGTCGGGATTGGGGGATTTGCGCAGCGCCGTGTCGGGCAGTATGACGACAGGGGCCTGCAACCCCTTCGCGCCATGAACCGTCATCACGCGGATCTGGTCGCCCTGCGCATCGACCCGGCGCTTGACCGTCTGGTCATCGGTTTCCATCCAGACAAGGAATCCCGTCAGGCTGGGCACGTCGCTGCGTTCATAGGCCAGCGCCTGCGACAGAAGCGCGTCGATCCCGTCTTCGGCCTCGCGCCCCAGCCGCGCCAGCAGCCGCGCCCGGCCCTGATGGCGGATCAGGAGCCGTTCCAGCAGGTCATAGGGGCGCAGGAAATCCGCCTGCCGCCGCAGATCGTCGAGGATGGCGAGCGTTTCCGGGAAGTCCGCCCGCCTGTCGCGCAGCGCCGACCAGAGAAAGACGCCCGGCCCCCGATGATGGGCCAGATCGAACAGCTGCCCTTCGGTCCAGCCCAGAAGCGGGGACCGCAGCGCCACGGCCAGCGACAGATCATCCTCGGGCGTGGCGAGAAAGGACAGCATCGCGGCAAGGTCCTTGACCGCCGTCTCGGCCCCCACCTTCAACACATCCGCTCCGGCGATCCTGAGGTCGCGCGCCTTGCAGGCGCGGATGATCTCCTCGAACAGGTCCTTCCGGCGCCGCACGAGGATCAGGATGTCGCCCTCGGTCAGCCTGCGCGCCCCGCCTTTCCCGTCGGGGATCAGCGTTCCCGCCGCGATCAGGCGGGCGATCTCGTCCGCGATGTGGCGCGCCAGAACGACGTCGGGGTCAAGCGGACTCCTCCGGTCGACAGGCTCGTACCATGGGGTATCGGGCGGGTCCTCTTCGGCTTGGACCAGCGGCCAGAGATCGACGCGGCCCGGCAGCACGTCGAAAAAGGCGCGGTGGGCGTCGTCGTCGAAACCGGCCTGCGCTTCGCCCTCGAACAGGGCATCGACGACCGAAAGGATCGGGTGCGCCGACCGGAAGGACCAGGACAGAGTGAGCGACCTCAGCACCTGACCGACCCCGCCGAGACGCGCATCGAACAGCCCGCGCATGCGGTCGAATTCGCGCGGGTCGGCGCCCTGGAAGGAATAGATCGACTGCTTCTTGTCGCCCACGACGAAAAGCGTGCGCCGCGCCGCGCGCACGCCTTCGCCGCTGGTGAATTCCTGCGTGAGCTTTTCGATCACGTCCCACTGCCCGGGGCTCGTGTCCTGGGCTTCGTCGACCAGAACATGGTCGATCCCGCCGTCAAGCCGATAGAGCACCCATTGCGCGACCGAGGGATCGGACAGAAGCAGGCGCGCCTTGCCGATCAGATCGTCGAAATCGACCCAGCCGCGCACGAGCTTGCGTTGTGCGTAATGGTCAAGGAACGCGCGGGCAAACCGGTGCAGGAGATCGGACTTGCGCGCCGCCTCGTATCCGATGCGCAGGGGGCGCGCATCGGCGACGCGGGTCATCAGCGCGTCCAGATCGGCGACCAGATCGGGGTGGCGTTTCGCCACGTCCTTGACGGGTATCTTGCCGAGCTTCGGCGAAAACGGCTCTTTCGCACCCGCCCCGGTCAGCAGCGCATCCTCGAGCATGCTCAGCGCCGACAGGTCGGGCGCGTGGACACGCCGCAACTTCGCGGCGACGCCCTGATCCTGCGGGCCGCTCCCCTCCAGCACCGGAATCAAGCGGTCGAACAGATCGCGTTCCCCGCCGGTGAAGACCTGCGCGGCGATGTGGTCTGCCGTGAGGTCACTCGGCAGGCCAAGCATCTGCAGCAGATTGCCCATGTCGCGGTCGGTGGAAAAGCCGTCGCGCAGGCCCGCGATGATCGCGGTCAGCCGGTCGAGGTCAGAGCCCCCCACCAGCATTGCGATGTCGTCGATCAGACTCGCCTCGGGGCCCGACGCCATGTCGTCGATGATTTCGGCCCGCAGAAGGGTGGCGGCGCGGTCTTCGATTTCGGTGAACTGGGGGCTGATCCCCGCTTCGACCGGGAACCGCCGGAGGAGCCCCGCGCAGAAGGAATGGATCGTCTGGATCTTCAGCCCGCCCGGCGTTTCGATCGCAGCGGCAAACAGCGTGCGCGCGGTGCGCAGACGTTCGGGCGTCAGCGCCCCGTCCGCACCAAGTTCGCCCAGCTCATCGGCCAGCGCGTCATCGGGCAGCATCGCCCAGCTTCCCAGACGGTGGAACAGGCGGTTCTGCATCTCGCTTGCCGCCGCCTTGGTATAGGTCAGGCACAGGATGCGCTGCGGGTCTTCCCCCTGCAGCAGAAGCCGCGCGACGCGGTCGGTCAGAACCCGCGTCTTGCCTGACCCGGCATTGGCCGACAGCCAGGTCGACGCCACCGGGTCGGCGGCGCGGATCTGGTGTTCTGTCGCTTCGTTCCGCGCCTTCATCGCAGGTCTTCCGGAGCGGGGGCGTCGGCGCCGTCCCATTCGCCGAAGCGGGCAAGCTGGTCGTAATCGCCGCCATGGGATTCGCGTTCGATGAACCGGCGGGCGGTAAAGCCGGTGGCGGGCGAAAGATAGCTGCGCAGAAGCTCGGCCAGATGCGCCCAGACGGCGGACGGTGTTTCCTCGTCCAACGGCGCCTGCGATATGCGCTGCACGCCCAGCCCGATATAGCTCGCCCCGATCACAGGGGCCGGGGAGAGGGCTTCGAAATCCCCGCGTTCGGCCATCGCGGCCTCGATCAGCAGCTGTTTGTCGAACAGCCGCTGTTGCTTTTCGGTCGGCAGGGTGCCGGTCTTGTAATCGTACAGGATCAGATTGCCGACGTCGTCGCGGTCGATCCGGTCGGCGCGCGCGGTCAGGGTGAAGACCGGGTCTGTCAGGTCGGACCGCGCCTTGCATTCCATCGCCACCGGCAGGGCCACGGCGCGGCGGTCGTGTTCGCCCGCGACGAACCAGTCGGCCTGCCGGGCGAATTGCGCCAGCCACATGGCGCGCGCCGTGGGCCAGGGCACGCTGCGCGCCAGTTCCGCGCGCGCCACGCGGATCATGGCCGGTGCATCCAGCGGCAGTTCACCCGCCGCGACCCCCTTCAGGAAGGCCTCCAGGACGTCGTGAACCACGGTCCCCTTGATCCGCGCATCGGGCGTCCGCACCAGTGGCGCGAGCGGATCAAGCCGAAGAACCCGCCGCGCATAGATCGCATAGGGGTCGCGGATCAGCGTCCTGATCTCGGTCACCCGCAACCGGCGGGGGCGTGCCCCGACCGGGGGCCGGGGCGACGGGCGCTGCGCTGCGTCCACCGGTTCCACCGCGTTTGCCGCCTGCACCAGCCCCAGCCAGCGCCGCCCGCGGTCATGCATCGCGCTCAGCGCCGTTCCATGCCCGGCGTTTTCCAGCCCCGACAGAAGGTTCTCCAGCCGGTTCACCCAGCGCGACGGCACGGTTTCGGCCTCGTCCGACCGGATGGCGCGGGTCAGCCAGACCTCGGGCGCGGCGATGGCCTGCTGGAAATCATGCGCTGCCAGACCGATCCGCCGGTCGGGCAGCAAGAGCCCCGCCTCGGCCCGCAGCGACCGGTTCAGCCAGGGGTCCGGGCGCATCGCCTCGGGCCAGACGCCGTCGTTCAGACCGCCCAGGATCAGAAGATCGGCCCCCTGCACGCGGGCTTCCAGCGTGCCCCAGATCATGATGCCAGGGTGGCCCGCGTCGCGGTCGCGCACCTCGCCCCGCTGCAAAAGCGCGCCCAGAAGATCGGCGAAGTCGCGCGCGGTCAGGTCGCCGCCATGCCCGGACTCGGCGTCGAGCGCGGCCAGGGTTTCAAGCGCCTTTTCGCCCGCATTATGGGCCCAGAGCTCGCCCGCGCCGTCACCCCCCGGCCCCTGCGCGAGCCGTTCTGCCCTGTGCCGCAGGTCGGCGACGCACGACCCCAGATCGCGGTCGCCCGCGACATGGCCCGACAGGCAGGCATCCGTGACCCAATCGGCCCAGTCGGGCACGGCGGAAGGATGTGCACCGGCCCAGGCGCGCAACAGATCGGCATCGGGAAAGGGCAGGCCCTTGTCGCGCAAGTGCAGTTCCAGATCCCGCGTCATGCGCAGGTGGTCGCCCCGGTCCGCCCCGGTATGGCACAGCGGATGCTTCAGGATCGTCAGCAGCCGGTCGGTGGTCACCGGCCCGGTCGCCAGATCGGCCACATGGCGCAGGAACCGGCCCGGCGGTGACAGGTGCAGCGGCAGGCCCGCGCTGTCGTCGGGCCGGATGTCCCACTGGTCAAGCATCGCGGTCACCTGCCGCGTCAGCATGCGATCCGGCGTGATCAGCGCGGCGGTCTGCCCGTCTTCGGCGGCCTGCCGCAGGCGCAGCGCGATCGCCTGCGCCTCGGCCCGCGGTGACGGGGCTTCGATCAGGGTGACCGCGGCGAAGGCTTCGTCCAGATCCGGCAGGCGCGGCCCTTCTTCGAGCCAGGCATGGGTGACGGGGGCAGGGCGCAGCGCCAGCGACACCGCGCGGTTGCGCGCGGCCGACGGCGGGGCCGTATCCGCCCAGGGGTGCAGGTCATCCGGCGACAGGCCCAGCGCCGACATGAGGCGGGCGAACCGGAACTGGGGATGGTCCTCGCCCCGCAGGGGGTCGTCAAGCTTTGCCCAGACTTGGCTGGGCAGGTCGGTGTCGAAGCCGGGCAGGACCACCGCCCCTTGCGGCAGGCGCGCCACCGCCTGCATCAGCATCTGCGTCGTGCCGCGTGATCCGGTCGACCCCGCAAGGATCACCGGATGATCGGGCGGCGCTTCCTGCCAGTCGGCGATCGTCGCTTCGACAACACGGCGCGCCCGGGCTTCGCTGTCGGGGCCCGGATCGGTCCCGTCGAAATACCGCCTTGTGATGCCGATGAAGGCCTGCATCCGTGCCCAATGTTCCGCATGCCCCGACAGGTCCAGCCGGTCGAGCGCGGCGGGATCGACGCCTTCGCCCTCCATCTCGTCAAGGAATTCCGCGAGGCTGTCAGCCAGATCGAACGCAGCGGCGCGCGGCGCGATGCCGGGGGAGCGGTCGATCAGCGCGATCACCAACTGGCGCAGTTCCAGCCTGCGCCGCAGCGCGGACACCGCCTGCGGCACGGTGGCGAGCGCGGCAGGTGTTCCGAAATCGGTGACCAGCGCGATGCGCGGCAAAAGACCCGGCGGGCCATCTTCGAACAGATCGCGCAGTCGCCGCGCCATGCGGCGGGTGTTCACGATGACCTGCACGCGCGCCAGCGCCAGCGGGTCGGCCGGATCGCAGCGTGCGCGCAGCCCGTCAATCAGGGCGCGGGGGAAATCCACGCCCGGCGGCAGGTGAAAGACCCGCGGCTTGTCCTGCGGATCAAACATCGGCGTCCCCCAGCAGGGTTTCGGCCGTGGCAAGCCCCTCGGGCGTGCCGATATCGCACCAGTCGCCCGGATAGCCCGCGGCAAACAGCGTGCCCCGCCGCCCAAGGATGTCCCACAGAAGGTTGAGCGAAAAGATGCGCTCTCCGATCTCGCTCAGCGCATCGGTGCGGATGATCTGCGCCCCGCCATAGACGAACGGCCCCCCGCGCGACACGCGGCCCTGTCCGTCGACCGAAAAGTCGCCGGGGACGGACCGCCCCTTGGCCCGCTCGGCGGGAACGCAGAGCAGAAGCGCGTCCATCTCCCCATTCCGCCACGCATCGCGCAGCACCGACAGCGGGTTCGGCCCCAGCCACAGCGCGTCCGGGTTGATGGTGAAGACAGGCCCGGGGCCAAGTTGTGGCAGCGCTGCTTTCAGCCCGCCCCCGGTGTCAAGGATGTCGGGCGTCTCGGTCACCACGGTGACACCTTTTGGGGCCAGGTGACCGGTGATCTGGTCGGCATGGTAATGCGCGTTCGCGACGATCCGGGTCAGCCCCGCACCACGCGCGAGATCGAGCGTATGATCGATCATCGGCCGCCCCGCCAAGGCGA
Organism: Aestuariivita sp.; assembly: GCA_018401465.1. Lineage (GTDB taxonomy): Bacteria > Pseudomonadota > Alphaproteobacteria > Rhodobacterales > Rhodobacteraceae > JAGYKE01. The sequence goes on along the minus strand of JAGYKE010000004.1, from coordinate 592,610 downwards.
CCATCGGCTTGGGCCGGTCGCGGGTCAGATCGCCCATACGCGTGCCGAAGCCCGCGGCGAAGATCATCAGCGCGTCGGGCATAGCGATTTCAGCCGCGCCAGTTGCGCTGGCCCCGGCGGGGTCAGCTCGTCGCGCACCAGTTTGCGCACCGGGGTCAGGGCGGGATGATCCAGCGCAGGCTGCATGTAGGCCCAGACCCGGGGGATCAGGTCGACATAATGCGTGCGGCCACGGTCGATGCAGAGCCGCGCGAAGACACCGATGATGCGCAGGTTGCGCTGTACCGACAGCGCCGCATAGGCCGAGCGGAAGGCGGCCGGGTCATGGCCCGTCGCACCGAGGAAATGCGCGATCATCGCGGTTTCGACCCGCGCGGGCACGTCGCGGCGCGCGTCCTGCAGGAGCGAGACGAGGTCATAGGCCGGGTGCCCCGCCATCGCGTCCTGAAAATCCAGCAGGCCGACGCGCGCGATCCCCTTGCGCTCGGGCAGCCACAGCAGGTTTTCGGCGTGGTAATCGCGCTGGATCAGCACCTGCGGCCCGCCGGTCGTGTCTTCCAGCACACGGGCAAAGGCCCGGCGGAACCTGTCGTCGCGCTCTGCGTCGGTCGCGCCGTCCAGCCCGGCCTGATACCGCGTGAAGGCCAGCGTCGACAGATCGGCCATCAGGTGCGGCGCATAGGGCGCGACATCGGGCAGCGGCGCCCGGTGCAGCGCGACCAGAACATCGGTCGCGGTGCGATACATCTCGGCTTCCAGATCGGGCTGACGCGGAATGATTCGGGCGAAGAGATCGTCGCCCAGATCTTCAAGCACCAGAAACCCCAGTGCCGCGTCTTCCGCCAGCACAAGCGGGGCGCTCAGCCCGACCGAGGAAAGATGCCGCGCGATCGACACGAAGGGACGCACATCCTCGCCCTTGTCCGGCGGCGCATCCATCAGGACGGCCGTGCGGCCGGTCGTCGGATCGGTCAGGCGTTCATAGCGTCGGTTCGACGCGTCGCCGGCAAGCGGCCGGCGACTGGCGTCCGCCCAATCGGTGCGCGCAAGAAACCGCGCCGCCAGTGCGTCGCGCCCGGTCATCGCGCCTCCACCGGGCTGAAGGCCGAAACCATGGCGGCCACCGGCGCGCTCCAGCGCGCATCCGTCCAGGACAGCCGCGCAATGCGCGTGTCATCGTCCGCGCCTGCGATGCTCAGCGCAAGGTCAAGCGCCCCGGGCGGGGTCAGATCGCCCAGCCGGTCGGGCCATTCGATCAGGCAGATCGCCGATGCAAAGGCGTCGGACAGGCCCAGTTCCTCGATCTCGGACACGCGGGCGATGCGGTAGAGATCGGCATGCCAGACCTCGCCCTGCCGGGTGTCGTAGACCTGCACAAGCGTGAAGGTGGGCGACGGCACATCTTCGGGCACGTCCTGCAGCGACCGGATCAGCGCGCGGGCGAAGGCGGTCTTGCCCGCCCCGATATCGCCCGACAGCAGGATCACGTCGCCCGGCCGCAGATGCGCGCCCAGCGCGGTGGCAAGGCGGCGCGTCTGCGCTTCGTCCCGAAGGGACAATTCGGCGGAAAACAGGGTCATGAAAAGACAATGGCGCGACCCCGTGACCGCCGCAAGCGGCTTCCCCCGATCAGCCCGCCGCGATGTCGCCGGGGTCAGCGGAAGGCTGCTCTTCCGGCAGGCCCGTGCGGAAGCGGATCATGGTCGCCCCTCCCGCGATCGGGTCGATCAGGCAGAGGATGGCAGCACCGTCGCGCCGGGGGACGGTGGCGGACCACGGTGTCCGGTCGTCGCGGCCCAGAACGAAGTCGCGCAGTTCGCCCCAGACGGGGCTTGGCCCGCCGGCATCGTGCCAGATCCGCATCGCATCGACCACGGTCACTTCGGCCAGACCGGTGTCCGGGTCGGTCTGCCATAACAGGCGATAGGCGCGGTTGCTGGCCTTCATCCGCCCGCTGGGCGAGAAGACGACCATCGCATCCTCGATCTGGTCCATCACCGCCTGCGCGAGTTCGAGCTCGGCGCGGAACCGCCGGGTCAGTCCGACTTCGGCCGAGATATCCTCGAACAGGAAGGCGACGGCGCCGTCGGGATGGGGCCGCCCGTTGACGCGATAGGTTGACCCGTTCGCCAGCGTCCATGTCTCGTGATAGGTGCCGTGGCGCGCGCCGGCATCCAGCTCTGCGACCTTTTCGCGCCATGTTCCGTAGTTCTTGGGTTCGGGCATTGTCCGGTTTTCGCGCAGCGCATCGAAAAACGACGCGAGCGACGGCCGCGCGCTGAGAAATTCCGCGCTCAGCCCCGTGAGGTCGATGAGCGCGGGATTGAACAGTGCAAGCTGGCGGTTGCGGTCGAAGATCGCCAGCCCGAACGACAGCTGCGCGAAGGTCTTGGCCAGCGTCTGGATGAAGTTGCGCTGGGCGATCTCGGCCTTGACCACCGCGCTCACATCGACGGCGTGAAACATCCGGTCGTTGCCATCGGCCCGCATGGTGACGTCGAACCAGACCGCCTTGTGGCCCGTGCGTGGCAGGATCGACGCGCGCACCGTCGTGTCGGGGGCCTTGCCCGCATGGGTGGCGCCGAAGATCTGGATATCGACGGCGGGGCTGCCGTCGCGCACCTGCGCGAAAAGATCGGCATAGGCCCTGTTGAACCACACCACCCGGCCTTCGCCGTCGACCCGCCACGAAGGATAGGGTGCGTCGTTCAGCGCGCGCCGCAGGATATGCGCATCCCCGCCCTGAACAGCCGCCGCATCGTCGGCAAGCACGATGCGGGTGATCCCGTCGACCTGTTCGATGTCGAGCCGCGCAGCGTCGCGCGGATCGGTCGGACGCAGCGATATCGGCATGTCGCGGGGCGCGGGCGGCGCGGCGGGAAAGCCGGGAAAGCGGAAGCGCACCGCGTCCGAGACCTGTTCCCAGCCCACATCTGATCCGCTGCGCCCCAGTGTGGCCCGCGCGGCATCGCTCAGCGCCAGAAGATCGCCGCCGTCGAACAGGAAGACCGCGTCAGCCCGGCCCGAAAGCTGTGCCGCCGCACCGGATGTCGTGTTGCGCGACAGGATGTTCAGCGCCCAGGTGGCGGCGATCGCCGCAACGGCCAGGGCGAGAATCGCTTCGCCGATATCGACTTCCCACATGGTGCCCCCCGCCCGCGACGGAAGCCTCACGGTGGGCCGACGAGGTTAAGAAAGTGTTAACCTTGCTGATGTTCAGACCTCGATCGGCCGGTTCAGGCCGATAGGGATGGCATTGTCGCCGATCTGCGCATCGATCGCTTCGCGTGGCCAGATCACCTCGACGATGGCGCCGCGGCGATTCCTGTCAGTGGTCACGGTCTGGTAGGGATCGCTGCCGTTGGAAAAGGTCAGCTCGGCCCCGGTGCGCTCCAGCAGCGTCTTCGCGATGAACAGGCCAAGGCCCATCCCTTCATATTCCGGGCGGGTGCGGTTGTCGCTTTCGCTGCGACGCCGCCGCACGAAGGGGTCGCCGATGCGACCGATGAGATGCGCGGGAAATCCCCGCCCGTCGTCCAGAATGCGGACCGAGATCGTGTCGTCGGTCCAATGGAGTTCCACCCAGATCGTCGCGCGCGCGAAATCGACGGCGTTCTGGATCAGGTTGCGCAGGCCGTGGATCACCTCGGGCTTGCGCAGGATCGACGGCTGCTGCGGCCCGCCGCCCGGTCCGGGCGATTCCTCGAACAGGATCGTCTTGCCACGGCGCATGTGCGGCTCGGCCGCCTCTTGCACCACGGCGGACAAGGGTGCCTGCCGCAGGTGCAGATCGTCCTTTCCCGCGCGCCCCATGCTGCGCAGGATGTCGCGGCAGCGATCCGCCTGATCGCGGATCAGCGACGCATCCTCGCGCAGGTCGGGACGGTCTGCCAATTCCTCGTACAGCTCGGAACTGGCCAGCTTGATCGTGGCCAGCGGCGTGCCCAGCTCATGCGCCGCCGCGGCGACGACGCCGCCCAGATCGGTCAGCTTCTGTTCCCGCGCCAAGGCCATCTGGGTGGCGATCAGCGCCTCGCTCATCGCGTGCATTTCCGAACTGACACGGCGCGAATAGGCGCCCATGAAGATCACCGCGATGATGATCGCCGCCCAGTTCCCGAAGACGAAGACATCCGGTATCCGCAGAACGAACCCCTGATCGGTGCGCAGGGGCAGGTGAAATTCGGCCAGCAGCGTGACAAGGATGATCGCCGTGCCGCCGATGATCGTCGTCGACCGCAGCGACATCACCGTCGCCGAAATCGTGACCGGCCCCAGAAGCAGCAGCGCGAAAGGGTTGTGCAGCCCGCCCGTGAGATACAGCAGGAACGACAGCTGCAGCAGATCGAACAACACCATCAAGAAGTTTTCGGTTTCCGAAAGGCGCTTGTTTTCCGGAAAGACGAAGATCGCGATCAGGTTGCCGATCACCGACACGCCCACCGCCAGATAGCACAGGCCCAGCTCGAGCTGCAGGTTGTACATCCGCTGCGCGACCGTGATCGCGGCTAGCTGCCCGGCGATGGCGACCCAGCGCAGCAAAATCAGCGTGCGCAGGCGGATCCAGTTGCTGCGCTCCTGCGTGCCGAACAGGCCTGTGTTGGAATCCGCCATTGCGACCTTAAGTGACTTGCATGTGCCGAAGGCGAAGGTATGCCCCAACCGCACCGCGATCAACAACAGACACCTTGAGGAGTTTGCCCGTGACCCGTCTTTACGCCTATATCGCCGTTGCCGTCGTTGTCGCAGGCCTTGGCGGGACATGGGTCGCGACACAATTGGCGCGGCCCGCCTCGGACGACCGCTTTGCCGCGTGCCGGACTGGGGCAATCGCGGGCGACGCGGCCATCGGCGGACCCTTCGAGCTGGTCGATACAACCGGCCGGACGGTCACTGACGCCGATGTCATCACAGAGCCGTCGATCCTCTATTTCGGCTATACCTTCTGCCCCGATGTCTGCCCGCTGGACGCGTCGCGCAATGCCGATGCGGTCGATCTGCTTGCGGAACGCGGGTTGAGCGTGACGCCGGTCTTCATTTCGATCGACCCGGCGCGCGACACGCCCGAGGTCCTGGCCGACTTCACCGCCAACCTGCATGACAAGATGATTGGCCTGACCGGAAGCCCCGAACAGGTCGCCGCCGCAAGCCGGGCTTACAAGACCTATTACAAGGCCCACCCCGCGACCGATAACTATTACCTCGTCGATCATTCGAACTTCAGTTATCTCGTGCTGCCCGGACACGGCTTTGTCGAATTCTTCCGCGGCGACACCACGGCGGACCGGATGGCCGAGACGACCGCCTGTTTCATCGACAACGCCTGAAAGTTGCACAAAAAATTGACCTTGGCGGACGGCGCGATACTATGACGCTCTGAAAGCCGCTAGGAGACAGCATGGCCGAGCCAGCCACGCACGACATAGGCCCCGACAAATCCCTTCTGCTTGTCGATGACGACGAACCCTTTCTGCGCCGCCTCGCCAAGGCGATGGAGAAGCGTGGATTCGAGATCGAGACAGCGATGACCGTTGCAGCAGGCCGCGCGATCGCGACGGCCCGCCCCCCCGCCTATGCCGTGGTCGATCTTCGACTTGAAGACGGCAACGGGCTCGACGTGGTCGAGGTGCTGCGCGAAAGGCGGCCTGACAGCCGCGTCGTCGTGCTGACCGGATATGGTGCCATCGCGACGGCGGTCGCGGCGGTGAAGATCGGGGCGACTGATTATCTGTCGAAACCCGCCGACGCGACCGACATCACCAACGCGCTTCTGTCGAACGGTGGCGATCTGCCGCCGCCACCGGAAAACCCGATGAGCGCGGATCGCGTCCGTTGGGAACATATCCAGCGCGTCTATGAACTCTGCGACCGCAACGTGAGCGAGACGGCACGCCGCCTGAACATGCACCGCCGCACCCTGCAGCGCATTCTGGCCAAGCGCAGCCCGCGCTGACGCGCCTAAAGCTTGAAACGCTTGATGATCCGGGGGGCGACGGGCGCGTCGTCCCAGCGGCGCCAATCCTCGAAGCCCCGGCTTTGGTAGTAGGCGAGGCCCCCGGTATTGTCCTGCCGTATCACGGCGGCGATGAAGGCATATCCCAGATCCCGCGCGGCATCGCGCGTGATCGGGAACAGTGCGGACCCCACGCCCAGCCCCTGCGCATCGAGCGCCACGAACGTGGCGATGTCGCAGGTATCGTCGGGCAGGCCGTCATGCTGTTCGATCCACTGAAACCCTTTCACGCGGCCCGCGTCATCTTCGACCACATGCCAGGCCGATCTGTCGGGCGCGTGCGCCATCCAGGTGCCGAGGTCGTCGCGCGTCACCGGGTCGACGAAGGCGGTCGTGCCGCCCTTGGCGATCACGGCATTCAGAAGATCGGCCATGCCCCCCAGATGCAGCCGTCCGGCCCGTGTCACGCGGATCATCCGATCAGCCCCAGCAGCTGGGCGTGGCGCGCGGTATAGGCGGCCCGCGTCTCGACCGGAGGGCGCAGAATGATGTCTAAATCCCCGATCAGAGCCTCATCCGGCCTGCCAAAGAAACGATCCGCTTCCGCTTCGGAAAAGCCCGCGATGCGCGTTGCTTCCATCCAGGCGCTGATGCGGTCGGCGGCCTTGATCTGGCGCTTGATCTGCGCGGGCAGCGTCGCGGGAAGGCCGAACCGCAGATGGATCGCCGCCGAAACCCGGTCGTCCAGTGCGCCATAGCCCGGCCCGACCGCCGCCTTCACCGGCGAGATCATGTCGCCGATCACATATTCCGGCGCGTCATGCAGCAGCGCCGCCAGCCGCCACTTCGGAGAGTTATCAGGCCCTAACCGGAAGAAAATCTCCTCGACCAGAAGGGAATGTTCGGCGACGGAATAGGCGAAGTCGCCCCGGGTCTGCCCGTTCCAGCGCGCGACGAAGGCCAGACCATGGGCGATGTCCTCGATCTCGATATCTACGGGCGTGGGATCCAGCAGATCCAGACGGCGTCCCGAAAGCATGCGTTGCCAGGCGCGGGCGGGTTTGGGCAAGGTCGCGTCCTTCATTCTTGGGCGGATCGCATGATCCGATCCGTCGCGGCAGTCTGGAACGGCCCGCGCCGCAGATAAAGCCCCCGATGCTGCCAAGGCGGCGCCAACCATGGAAAAACCGGGCGATGTCCTGCTCTGGCATTGTTCCGCAGGGTTGTGAGTGCTATCTGCACGCCTAAATGGATTGATCAAGGAAGCCACGGATGGCCCAGGACTATATCGTCAAAGACATCGCGCTTGCGGACTTCGGCCGCAAGGAGCTGAACATCGCCGAAACCGAAATGCCGGGGCTGATGGCGCTTCGCGAAGAATACGGCCCGTCGCAGCCGCTCAAGGGCGCGCGCATCGCGGGTTCGCTTCACATGACGATCCAGACGGCCGTGCTGATCGAAACCCTGACCGCGCTGGGCGCCGATGTGCGCTGGGCGTCGTGCAACATCTTCTCGACCCAGGATCACGCCGCCGCCGCCATCGCTGCCGGCGGAACCCCCGTGTTCGCGATCAAGGGCGAAACGCTGGAAGATTACTGGACCTATACCGACAAGATCTTCCAGTTCCCCGAAGGCACCTGCAACATGATCCTGGACGATGGCGGTGACGCCACGCTCTACATCCTCATGGGTGCGCGGGTGGAAGAGGGCGAAGACGATCTGATCGCCGTGCCCACCAGCGAAGAGGAAGAATATCTCTTCGCGCAGATCCGCAAGCGCATCGCCGAAACTCCGGGCTGGTTCGTGAAACAGCGCCACGCGATCCAGGGCGTGTCCGAGGAAACCACCACAGGTGTGCACCGTCTCTACAAGATGATGGAAAAGGGCCACCTGCCTTTCCCGGCGATCAACGTCAACGACAGCGTCACCAAGTCGAAGTTCGACAACAAGTATGGCTGCAAGGAATCGCTGGTCGACGGCATCCGCCGCGCCACCGACACGATGATGGCGGGCAAGGTCGCGCTGGTCTGCGGTTATGGCGACGTGGGCAAGGGGTCGGCCGCCAGCTTGCGCGGCGCAGGTGCCCGCGTGAAGGTGACCGAAGTCGACCCGATCTGCGCCCTGCAGGCGGCGATGGACGGCTATGAAGTGACGCTTCTGGAAGACGAGGTGAAGACCGCCGACATCTTCATCACCACCACCGGCAACAAGGACGTGATCCGCATCGAGCACATGCGCGAGATGAAGGACATGGCGATCGTCGGCAATATCGGCCACTTCGACAATGAAATCCAGGTCGCCGCGCTCAAGAACCACAAGTGGACCAACATCAAGGAACAGGTGGACATGATCGAGATGCCCTCGGGCAACCGGATCATCCTTCTGTCCGAAGGCCGCCTTCTGAACCTGGGCAACGCGACCGGCCACCCCAGCTTCGTGATGTCGGCAAGCTTCACCAACCAGGTTCTTGCGCAGATCGAACTCTGGGCCAAGGGCGACCAGTATGAAAACAAGGTCTATGTCCTGCCCAAGCATCTGGATGAAAAGGTTGCACGCCTGCACCTGAAGCGGATCGGGGTGAAGCTGACGGAACTGCGCGCCGATCAGGCCGAATACATCGGCGTGGCGCCGCAGGGCCCGTTCAAGCCGGAACATTACCGCTATTGATCCGGATCTTTCTGGTCATCCTGACACTTGTTGCGGCCACCCCTGTGGTGGCCGCACCGCAAATGACCGAAAGGTTGATCCATTATCCGGTTTCCGGAGGCAACCTCGGCGAACTGCGCCGCGAGATGGCGCAGAACGGTCCCAACGGGTTCTGGGGATATACCCGCTGGTGGATCGAATGGAGCACGAGGTGCGAGGTCACCCTGACCACCACCATCACCATGCCCCGCCTCGAACAGCCCGAACGCCTGTCGGCCCGCGATCTCGACATCTGGCAGCGGATGGAGGCGGCGCTTTACGCCCATGAACGACTGCACGCCGCCCACGGGATCGCTGCAGCGCGCGAAATTCATCAAGCCGGATGCCGGAACGCGCGCGCCATCATCAACAAATGGGCACGGCAGGACCGCATTCTCGATCGCACCACCCGACACGGGCGGACCCAGGGTGTGCGGCTTGATTGACCGTCAGCGGTGCAGGATCACCCAGTCCGACCCATCGCAGGCCGCGTCCTGACGGCGAAAGCCCGCACGTTCCAGCAGCCGCAGCGACGCGACATTCTCTGGACGCACCCGGGCATGAAGCTGCCCCCGTACCGGCGCGGTTTCCAGAAACCTGCGCACCGCGCGCCCGGCGATCCCGCGCCGCCAGTGGCTGCGCCCGATCCAGTAGCTGAGTTCGCTGCCCCGGTCGCTGTATTCGAGACGCACCTGTCCGACTGCGACGCCATCGACCTCGATCGCGCGGACATGGTGGAATGCGCCATCATTGGACAGCGCGATCAGGCCGTCGGCGATGTCGCGGGTGATCTGCCCGGGATAGGGCTGCGGCATGTGTTCCCACAGGCGCGGGTCATCCAGAAGGGTGGCGAACAAGTCGCTTTCGGCGCTGTCCCAGGGCCGCAGGACGATCCGTGTCTCGGAAGTGACCGGCTGCGGCCAACCGGGGTGAAGACCGGTCTGCGGGTGAAAATCGTCGGACACATCCGCGCGGACCCAACCCATCTGAAGCGGATCGAAAGCCAGTTCCGCACCCAGACCGAAGTGATCAGCCAGCAGGCGGCCGCTCAAAGGACCATCGGAGCGCAGGCGACCCACGGCATGATCCGTGTGGGAGAAGACCTCGTTCGTCATGTCCCGAAACCCTTGTTACCAGCAATAAACCGTCAAAATGGGAATTTGAACGAGACATGCAAGACGCGCAGGCAGTGATAAATTTCTTCAATCGAAACTCCCAAAAAATCCTAACAACCTCTGCCAAGTTGACGCGAATGAGAGACACTTGGCAGTTTGTACGGCCGATCCGACATGCTATCAGACAGTCGAGGTCAGGATGACCGGATCCAGTTTCGAACACGTGCGGTGGTATGGGAGCGCGTGGGGTAGGAAGGGTTCCGGTCATGTGTCCGGGACCCTTCCATTTACATGCTTTCCAGTCCTGCCAGGCTACAGATCAACGTCCATTCCTCAGCGGTCACCGGTTGCACCGACAGACGCGAAAACCGCACAAGCGCCATGTCGGCCAGCCTCGGGTCGGCCTTGATCTCTTCCAACGTCACCTTTCTTGGCAACGGCCTGACCGCCTTGATGTCGACGCACTCCCATCTGGGGTCATCGCTTGTGCTGTCGGGATGGGCCGGGGCCATCACCTCGACCACGCCGACGATCGCCCGTTCGGTCTGCGTATGATAGAAAAAGCCCAGATCGCCGGGCACCATCTGCCGCATGAAGTTGCGCGCCTGAAAATTTCGGACGCCGGACCATTCCTCGCCCACGGGACCGCGGGCGACCTGCTGATTCCACGACCAGGTGTCGGGTTCGGATTTGAAGAGCCAGTATTGCATCGCGCCCTCGTGCCGTGACGGGCCGAGCTTAGGCCCCGGCACGCGACGGGGCAATCTGCGGTCTGGGAAAACCGGCGTCAGGACGTTACGCTTCACTCGGCACAATGCAGGATCCGGATCATGCAGGAGGCACAGACACTTGCCGAGGCCCGGGCACAAGGGCAGCTGATCGATCTGATCCCTGTTGATCGGATCGACGGGGATTACCTTGTCCGTGACCGTCTCGTGCAGGATGAAGACGAACTTCAGGCACTCATGGCTTCGATCCAGTCGCGTGGCCAGCAATTGCCGATCGAGATCGTCCGCCTTGACCGTGACGAGAGCGAACCCCGCTACGGGTTGATTTCCGGCTGGCGGCGTCTGACCGCGCTGCGGCGTCTGCATCGCGACACTGACGATCCGCGGTTTGCGGTCGCCCGCGCCCTTGTCGTGCGCCCCGAGACGGCGCAGGACGCCTACCTGTCGATGGTGGAAGAAAACGAGATCCGCGTTGATCTCAGCCATTATGAACGCGCTCGCATCGCGCTCAAGTCGGTGGAACAGGGTGTCTTTTCCGACCGACGGGCGGCGCTGCGCGGGCTTTATGCGTCGACGACCCGGTCGAAGCGGTCAAAGATCGGCACCTTCGTCGGGTTGGTCGAGGCGTTCGACGATATCCTCAACTTCCCGACCGCGATCAGCGAAAAACTGGGCCTTGCCATGGCGCGCGAAATGGTGCGCGATCCGGGCTTTGCGCCCCGCCTGCGCGTGGCGCTGGCGCGCAACGCGCGGCCAACCCCAGCAACCGAAGTGCAGATCCTGATCGGTGCCCTTGCAGAGGTTGCGCCCCCCGCGCCAGAACCGGTGAACCCCCCGCCAAGGGAACGCGCGGCTGCGGTCGAGAGTGTCGAGATCCCGCTGGTCGAAGGTCTGACCCTGCGCTTCCATCCGTCCCGCAACCGGTTGGAACTGACCGGCGACCGCGTCACTGATGACCTTGCCCATGAGATCGCCGAGTTCCTCAGATCGTATTTCTGAATGTTTCGCGTGCGAAACGTCTCAGGCCCGATGGCCGAGCTCTCTCAGCACCTCGCGCAGCCCCACTTGCCAGTCGGGCCGGGGAATACCGAAGGCCGCTTCGGTGGCCGAACAGTCCAGACGCGAATTCATCGGTCGCGCGGCCGGGGTGGGATAGCCGGATGAGGGTATCGCCGTGACCTGCGGCACCTGCCCGGTCATCGCGAAGATGGCGGAGGCGAAACCGTGCCAGGACACGTCCGGCGCACCCGCATAGTGGTAGGTTCCGCTGAGATCGGGTTGGTCACCCAGGCGCCCGGCGATCGTCAGGCAAGCGCCCGCGATCGAGGCGGCCGGGGTGGGGCCGCCGATCTGGTCGCCCACCACCGACAGCGCGGGCCGCGATTTACCCAGGCGCAGCATCGTCTTCACGAAATTCTGCCCGAAGGCCGAGAACACCCAGGATGTCCGCAGGATCGCATGCACCCCGCCCGCCGCGCGCACGGCGTCTTCGCCTGCGAGCTTGGTCCGGCCATAGGCGTTGACGGGCGTAGGTGTATCCTCGGGTCGCCAGGGTCGGTCCCCCGACCCGTCGAAGACGTAATCGGTCGAGATGTGCACGAAGACGGCGCCGATCTCGCGCGCGGCGCAGGCCATCGCACCGGGGGCTTCGCCATTGATGACGCGGGCCAGCGCCGTTTCGGTTTCGGCGCGGTCGACGGCGGTATAGGCGGCGGCGTTGATCACGGCCCGCGGGCGCAGGCGGCGAATCGTCTCTGCGCAGGCCTGCGCATCGGCGAGGTCAGCCTCGGCCCGGGACAGAACGCGCGCATCCGGCGCCAGCCGGGCCAGCTCCGATCCCACCTGACCCGATTGCCCGAAGACAAGGACCGTCATCGCGACGTGCCGACCCGGCTGCCGACCCCTTCGAGATCGAGAAGCGGTCGCCACCAGTCTTCATGCGCCAGATGCCAGTCCACCGTCCGTTCAAGCCCCTCGTCCAGCGTGACCGAAGGCGCCCATCCCAGCTCGTCGCAGGCTTTCGCCGGGTCGATCGCATAGCGCGCGTCGTGGCCGGGGCGGTCGGTCACGAAGGTGATGAGATCGGCGTGGGGATGCGCGCCCGGGCGCTTGCGGTCGAGGATGGCGCAGATCATGCGGACAAGGTCGATGTTTCGGCATTCGGCCCGCCCGCCGATGTTGTAGCTTTCGCCGACCCGTCCGCGCGTGACCGCAAGAAGCAGCGCCTCGGCGTGGTCTTCGACGAAAAGCCAGTCGCGCACGTTGAGTCCCTGCCCATAGACCGGGATCGGCGCGCCGCGCAGCGCGCTGAGGATCGTCTTGGGAATCAGCTTTTCGGGAAAGTGAAACGGGCCATAATTGTTTGAGCAGTTGGTGAGAACCACCGGCAGACCATAGGTATGGTGCCATGCGCGCACCAGATGGTCGGACCCGGCCTTCGACGCGGAATAGGGGCTGCGCGGGTCATAGGGCGTGGTCTCGAGAAAGACGCCGGTTTCGCCCAGCGACCCGAACACCTCGTCTGTCGAGATGTGGTGGAACCGGAACGCGTCGGGTCGGCCCTTGCGTTCCCAATGCGCGCGCGCGGCCTGCAGCAAGTTGAACGTGCCGACAAGATTGGTCTGGATGAAGTCGCCCGGCCCGTCGATCGACCGGTCGACGTGGCTTTCGGCGGCCAGATGCATCACCGCATCGGGGTCATGGTCAGCGAATACGCGGTCCAGCGCGGCGGCGTCGCGGATATCGACATGTTCGAACCGATAGGCCGGGTGGTCCGCGACCGAGGCGACGTTCTCCCGCCGGCCTGCATAGGTCAGCGCATCGACATTTACGACGGAAAACCCGCGCGCGATGGCCAGCCTGACCACCGCCGATCCGATGAAACCCGCGCCACCCGTCACAAGTATCGTCGTCACGCGCCGGCCCACCCGAAGGGCGTGTCCAGATCACGGAAGGCGGGCGCGCCGTCATCCTTCGGCGACAGGATGGCGGGGCCGGTCAGCGCCCAGTCGATGGCGAGATCGGGGTCATCGAAGCGCACCGAGCCTTCACAATCGGGCGCGTAGTAATCCGAGCATTTGTAGATGATTTCCGTCTCGGGCGCCCGCGTGGCGAAGCCGTGCAGAAACCCCGCCGGGATCAGCAATTGGCGGCCGTTCTGCGCGCTCAGTTCGACCCCGGTCCAGCGGCCATAGGTCGGACTGCCCCGGCGGATATCAACCGCCACGTCGAACAGGCAACCCCGACCGCAGCGCACCAGCTTGGCCTGTGCATGTGGCGGGCGCTGGAAATGCAGACCGCGCACGGTATTCGCGGTGGCAGACAGGGAATGGTTGTCCTGAACAAAGTCGATGTCGATTCCGGCTTCGGCCAGGCGGCGGCGGCTCCAGCTTTCGGAAAAGAAGCCGCGGTCGTCTCCGAACCTGTCGGGTTCAAGAATCAGCAGGCCGGGCAGGGCGGTTTCGGTGATCTTCACGCGCGAGCGTCCTTGGTCGGATTCCCTGTTCGGGATAGCAACCCGAACGGGACTTGTCATCCTTCGCTTCGCCCCTGTGCGACATGCGCCCGACAGTCATCATCCGCCTCACCCCTTTCTGCATTCGCGTGACCTGTCCCCTCCGGGGCCGGAAGACGACACGCAGCGTCCGCGCCAGGATCCAGAGATCCAGCATCACCGAACGCCGCCGCTGATAGATCAGATCCAGCCGCGCCTTGCGTGGAATGCAGCGCCGCGCATAGACGGCATCGGTGTCCGTTGCTGTCCGGCAGACTGACAGCAACCGCGACTCATGACTGTGAAAGACAACGGTGGCCAGCCCAGTCAGCCCGGGACGGTTTCGCAGGACGCGGGCGTAAAGATCGGGGAAGCGGTCGACATATTCGGGCAGGGGCGCACGTGGCCCGATCAGGCTGAGCTCTCCCCGCAGGACATTGATAAGCTGCGGAAGTTCGTCCAGCCGGTGCGCCCGCAGCCAGTGCCCAAGCGGCGCGATGCGCGCCGCCTTGTCGCCGCCCGAGGCGCCGCTATCGTTCTGCGCGACACTCATCGTCCGGAACTTGATGAGGCCGAAGGTCCGCCCCTGTGCGGTGCAGCGGCACGAGATGTGGAAGACCGGCCGGCCCTGCATGACCAGCAGGATCATCGCCAAGACCGCCATGACCGGTACGGCGACCGGCAGGAGCACCAACGCCACCGCGATGTCCATGATCCGTTTGCCGGGGCTGATGCCCGACCCCCTGACCGGCACCCGTTCCGCGTGCAGACCTGCATCGAATGCCAAAGGAAAATTTCCTATTCCGAAGATAACAACTTGAAAGTGTATGAGTTATGAGTGAATCAATCCCTAAGGCTGTCTTGGGGATAAGTTTGGCGCGTTTGTTCCGCCCGTATCGGTTGTCATTGGTTCTGGCGATCTCCGTGCTGGCGGGTTGCACGACCGTGCCGCGTGGGGCCGCGGTTCAGACGGAAATCCTGCAGGCCGCCACCGAACCTGCCGCCGATTTCGCCGTCTATCCCGTGACCCGCGCCTTTCTCGACACCCTGCCGCGCTGGCCGGGCGGAGATGGTGCGCGCCTGTCCTGGATCGGCGCGAGCCAGGGGGCGACCGACCAGATCATCCGCCCGGGCGATTCGCTGGGCCTGCGCATCTGGGACCGGGGGGAAAATTCGCTCCTGACCGCGCCCGAGGAACGCGCGGTCGATCTGCCGGATGTACGCGTGTCGCCGGGCGGGTCGGTCTTCGTGCCTTATCTGGGCGATGTGACGGTCGCGGGACAAGCGGTCGACGATGCGCGCGCCAAGATCCAAACCGCGGTCGAGGCGATCGTGCCGTCAGCCCAGGTCCAGCTGACGCTGAGCGAGGGGCGTGGAAACTCGGCCGATCTCGTGGGCGGGGTGGCGAACCCCGGATCCTACCCGCTGCCGGATCGCAACTATACCGTGATGAACCTGATCGCCGCCGGGGGCGGCGTTGCCACCGGTCTGCGCAATCCGCAGGTGCGGCTTGTCCGGGCACAGCAGGTCTATGGCATCTCGGTCGACCGGTTGTTCGCGAACCCCGCGCTCGACACACGGCTGACGGGTGGCGACAAGGTCTTCATTGAAGAAGACGCGCGGTTCTTCCTGTCGCTGGGCGCGGCGGGGCGCGAGGCGGAACACCCGTTCCCCCGCGACCACCTCACCGCGATCGAGGCACTGGCGATCATGGGCGGCGTCAACGACGCCCGCGCCGATCCCGCCGGTATCCTGGTGCTGCGGGACTATCCCGCATCGGCTGTCCGGGCCAACGGGCCAAGCCAGCGGCAGGTTGTCTTCACGCTGGATCTGACCACGGCCGACGGACTGTTCGCCGCGCGCAAGTTCCCCATCCATCACGGCGATCTGGTCATGGCGACGGAAAGCCCGGTGACGAACCTGCGCACCGTGCTTGGCCTCATCGGATCGGCCTTCGGGGTGGCCAACGCGGTCGAAAACTAGACCGCGATCGGCGCCGCCCCCGGTGCCATGCCGTTGACCAGGTCGGCTTGGAAGGGCATCGCGACCTTGAGGAAATCGTACCGTTCGACCACGTCAGCCCGCGCCGTCACGCCAAGACCGGCGTAATCGCCCGGCGCGGCCAGCACCTCGACGACCCGTGCGGCCAGAGCGTCGGGGTCGAAGAAGTCCACCAGCAGGCCGTTGCGGCCATGGTCGATCACTTCGCGCACCGGGGCCACGTCGGACGCGACGATGGTCGCCTGCATCGACATCGACTCAAGCAGTGACCAGCTCAGGACGAAGGGCATGGTCAGATAGATATGGCAGCGGCTGATCTGCACGACGCGCTTGAAGTCGGGATAGGGGATGCGGCCCAAGAAATGCACGCGGTCCCAGTCGATCAGGTGGCCGACCTCGCGCTCCATATCGGCGCGCAGGCCGCCGGGTGTCTTGGTGGCGGGGCCATAGGAGGTTTCGTTGCCGCCGACGATGACGGCGCGCGCCTGCGGACGGGCCGACAGGATCTGCGGGAGCGCCCGCATGAAGGTGTGAAAGCCCCGCGTGCGCTCCATGTTGCGCGCCACATAGGTGAAGATCTCGTCCCCGCGCGTGGCCTGGCGGCCAAGGCGGCCCAGCGGCAGCGTCACCGTCGGGTCAGGGCGCAGAAGATCGGTGCGGATTCCGTCATGGCACAGCGCCAGCTTCGGGTGAAAGCTGTCCGGAAAGCGGTCTTTCTGCCACTTCGTCGGCACGATGCCCTGATCGACCGCCTCGATGCTGACATAGGGCACCGCGTTGCGCGCCCGCATGAGGAAGGGCGTGTGTTCGCTTGTCGGTTCTTCGGGGTCGAAACCCACTGTGCCGCCGGTGCTGCGGTAGAAGTATTCGAAAAAGCCAAGGATCGGCACATCGGGCCAGATATCCTTGAAGAACAGAAGTTCGCCCCAGCCGGTATGACCGATCACGATGTCGGGGCGGAAGGCGGTGTCTTCGGCATGCTTGCGCGCCGCCAGAGCCGCGCCAAAGCCCACGCCGGTGGCCTCCTCCCAGACCTTGCTCAGCCCCCAGGCGTCTTTCGCAGGCTTGTGTTTGGGGCGGTACTGGACCGTTTCGACGCCTGCGATCTTCGGCGGCGGGTTGCGCTGGGTCAGAAAGACGATGCGGTGCCCGCCTTGCGCGACCAGCCATTGCACCATTTCCCGGTATTGGCCTGGCATGTTCTGATGGACGAAAAGGATGTTCATCCCGCGCTGTCCACCAGCGACAGAAGATAGTCGCCATACCGGTTCTTCGCGAACATCGCCGCCCGGCGGCGGACGTCTTCCGCCGAGATCCAGCTCTGATTGAAGGCGATTTCCTCGGGGCAGCCCGCCTGAAGGCCTTGGCGTTCCTCCAGTGTGCGCACGAAATTGCCCGCATCCAGAAGCGAGGCATGCGTGCCCGTATCAAGCCAGGCGTAACCGCGGCCCATGGTTTCGACCGCAAGCTGCCCGTCGGCCAGATACATGTTGAGAAGCGACGTGATCTCAAGCTCTCCGCGTGCCGAAGGCGTCACGCGGCGCGCCCGTTCCGACGCGGTTTCGTCAAGGAAGTACAGACCGGTGACGGCATAGTTCGAGGGTGGCTGCGCCGGTTTCTCGATGATCTGGGTGACGTGGCCCCCGGCGTCGAAGTCGACCACGCCGTATCGCTGCGGATCGGCGACGTGATAGCCGAAGACCGTGCCGCCGCGCCCGGCCTCGTCGGCGCGGGACATGAGCTGCGGCAGGCCATGGCCGAAGAAGATGTTGTCGCCAAGGATCATCGCGCTGGGCGCACCGTCCAGAAACGCCTCGGCCAGAAGATAGGCCTGCGCCAGACCTTCGGGTTTGGCCTGTTCGACATAGCTCAGGCTGATCCCCCAGGCGCTGCCGTCGCCCAGCATGCGCCGGAACTGGGCGTTGTCCTCGGGCGTCGTGATCACGCAGATCTCGCGGATGCCCGCCAGCATCAGCACGCTTACGGGATAATAGATCATCGGTTTGTCGTAGATCGGCAGAAGCTGCTTCGACAGGCCCAGCGTGATCGGGTAAAGCCGGGTGCCCGACCCGCCGGCCAGAATGATGCCCTTGCGCCTTGTCATGTCGGCGAACCCCTTACTGTCACATCTCAATTGTCGCTTATCCGATCACCTTGTTCCACTGTTTCAGCAGGACAGACTGAAAAAGACCTGCCTTCGCATAGGGGTCGGCAGCGGCCCAGGCTTCTGCCGCGGCCAGATCGGGCACGTCGAGGACGATGAGCGATCCTTCCATCTCTCCGCCGGTGCCCAGAAGGGGGCCCGCCATCTCGACCACGCCGCTGTCGCGGATATGGGCAAGGTGCGCTTCACGGTTGGCCTTGCGGACATCAAGATGTCCGGGTTTGTCGGTGCAGATCAGGGCGACGCGCATGTTCATTCCTCCTTGAGCGGTCGGGTCATCAGGGTGCGGATCGCCTGCGCCACGTCGATGCGGCCATCGACAAGGGCGGCGACGGTTGCAGTGACGGGCAGGTCAAGCGAGCGGTCCCTTGCCAGCCGGGCCGCGGCAATGGCGGTCGCTGCGCCTTCGACGGTTTCCGAGGCCGCAACCGACCCCTGCCCGATGGACAGCCCAAGGCGGAGGTTGCGCGACTGGCCCGATGTGCAGGTCAGTACCAGATCGCCCAGCCCTGACAGGCCCGACAGGGTGCGCGGGTCGGCGCCCAGCGTGGCGCCAAGGCGCACCATTTCGGCGAAACCGCGCGTCATCAGCGCGGCGCGGGCGCTTTCGCCAAGGCCCGCACCCATCACCACGCCGCAGGCGATGGCGATCACGTTCTTCATCGCCCCGCCCAGTTCCGCGCCGATTGTGTCGGTGCTGCGGTAAAGCCGGAGGTTGTCGGTGGTCAGCGCCGTCTGCAGGGCCAGCGCGCCCGCGGCGTCGGCACAGGCAAGTGTCAGGGCCGTGGGCAGACCGCGCGCGATATCGGCGGCAAAGCTGGGCCCCGTCAGGGCGGCGGCCCGGGCATCGGGCACAGCGGCGGCGATCAGGGCGGTGGGGCCGGTCAGGGTTTCCAGGTCGATCCCCTTGCAGCAGGCGACAAGGTCTTTTTCCCTTATCAGGGCCTGTATCTGGTCAAGAAACCCGCGCAGGCTCTGCATCGGGACCGCAAGAAGCAGGATATCGGATTGGCAGGCCTGCGCGATTTCTGCCGTGACGGTCATGCCCTTCGGGAATGCGACCCCGGGCAGGCGCAGGGCGTTTTCCCCGTCGGCCTGCATCTGCGCCACCTGTTCGGCCGAGCGTGACCAGAGCGTGACCGGCCCTTTGGATGCCAGCGAGATCGCAAGCGCCGTGCCGAAGGCCCCTCCGCCGAGGACAGACACGCTCATGCCTTGGCCCCCTTGCGGCCACCGCCCAGAAGGGCTGGCCCGTCGCGGTCGAGCGGCCATCGTGGCCGCGCCGACAGGCCCAGATCGTCGGTATCGCCGGCCAGATAGCGCAGTGCTCCGGCATAGGCGATCATCGCCGCATTGTCGGTGCACAGCACCAAGGGGGGCGCCACGAAACGAAGGTCTCCTTCGCGGCAAACAGTCTCTAACTTGGCTCTTATGGTATTGTTGGCCGCAACCCCGCCCGCCACGGCCAGCACCGGCCCGGCCCTCGCCAAGGGGCGGTAGAGGGTGACCGCGCGCCGCGCCTTCGCGGCCAGCACATCGGCCACCGCCGCCTGAAACCCGGCACAAAGATCGGCGCGGTCGGCCTGCCGCAGCCCGCCCTGATCGGCGATCAGCCGGTCGCGGGCCCGCAGAACGGCGGTCTTCAGCCCGGAGAACGACAGGTTGCAATCGTCGCGGTCGATCAGCGGGCGGGGGAAGGTGAACCGCCCCGGGTCACCCTTGCGCGCCCCGGCCTCGACCGAGGGGCCGCCGGGCTGGGGCAGGCCCAGAAGGCGCGCGACCTTGTCGAAGGCTTCGCCCGGTGCGTCGTCGATGGTACCGCCCAGCCGCGTGAACTCATCCGGCCCCGACACGATCAGGAACTGGCAATGCCCGCCCGAAACAAGCAGCATCAGGTAGGGAAAAGCGATGCCCGGATCGATCAGCCGTGGCGTCAGCGCGTGACCGGCGAGGTGGTTGACCCCTATCAGGGGCTTGCCCGTGGCAGCCGCCAGCCCCTTGGCCAGCATCACGCCCGACAGGACACCGCCGATCAGGCCCGGCCCCGCTGTGACCGCGATGGCGTCCACCGTGTCAAGCGGCAGACCCGCCTGTTCAAGCGCTCCACCCACCACGCCGTCCAGCCGTTCGGCATGGGCGCGCGCGGCGATTTCGGGCACGACGCCGCCGAAGGCATCGTGCAGCGCCCCCTGACCCAGCACGACCGACGACAGGATCTGTGCGCTGCCGTCCACCTCCACGCGCAGAAGCGCTGCGGCGGTATCGTCGCAACTGCTCTCGATCCCGAGGATGATCGTGGCTTTTGTCACACCCGTTCCCGCAATGATTGCAACGATGCTGCCCGGCAGGTAACACCGGACATCGCAGCAAACAATCCCGGCCCATTATGATCGTTCACCGGCCTGTCCTTCTTCTGACCCGACCCAGGGCGGCTTCGGACGCGCTCGCCGAAAAGATCGCGGCCCGTCTGGGCGATACGGTCGATGTCGTGGTGTCGCCCCTGATCGAGATCGTGTACCTGCCCGGTCCGCTGGCACTGAGCGGGGTGCGCGGGCTGATCTTCACTTCGGGGAACGGGGTCGAGGCGGCAGCGGCCCTGACCCCGAACCGTGACCTGCCCGCCTATTGCGTGGGTCCTTCCACCACGCGTCAGGCCGATGCCGCGGGTTGGCGGGCGGAAATGGCCGGCCCTGATGCCGAGGCGCTTGTGCAGCGGCTCAGGGTGCTGCACCCCGATGCGCCGCTTCTGCATCTGCGCGGGCGGCACGCCCGCGGCGACATCGCCGGGCAATTGGGCGCGGCGGGCCTGCCGGTGCGCGAACAGATCGTCTATGACCAGCGACCCCTGCCGCTGTCGCAGGCCGCGCGCGCCTGCCTGCAGGGCCCCGCGCCGGTGATCGTGCCGCTGTTCTCGCCCCGGTCTGCGCGGCTCTTCGCCGAGGAGGATCCGGAGCCGGTTGCCGCCGTCGCCGCGATCAGCCATGCGGTGGCCGAGGCCCTGCCCGAAGGTCTGGCGCGCCGCGTGGCGGTGGCCGAGGTCCCGAACGGGGACGCGATGCTGAGCCTTCTGGAAAAACTGGCCGCATCCGTCCTGTCGGGTTGAGGCCCGGGGGCGCGCGCAGTAGGCTGCGCCACGTGCGCGAACACGGGCCATCAGATTCGAAGGGGTTACGCCACGTGGCTGAAAAGAAATCGCCGGCACGATCGAGGAAGTCACCCGCCATCGCGGCCGATGCATCGGACGAATCCCTGATCCCGGAAGCCCTCGCGCCGACTGAAACACCTGACGACGCCCGGCCCGCCGCCGGGACAGAGACCGACACTGTCGAGGCCATCGCCGATGCCGTGATCGTCCCGGACGAACCCGAACAACCTGAGTCACCTGTCGACGACAATGCCCCGCCACCCCCGGCAGATGCCCCTGTGATCGAAGATGCCCCTGCTGCCGATGCGCCCGCACCGGCGGAAAAAGTGGTCGAACGCGTGATCGAAAAGCGCGCCGGCGTCCTTCCCATGATCCTCGCAGGTGCAATCGTGGCCGCCGCCGGGTTCGCCGCCGGGGTGAGCGATCTTCTGCCGCTGCGCGCGACGCCGACCGATCTGTCCGGCGATGTCGCCGCGCTGGCGGGACGGGTCGCGGATGTCGAAAGCGGACTGTCGTCGGTCGCCGCGCCGCCGACGCCCGATCTGGCCCCGCTGACCGCCCGCCTTGACGCGATCGAGACGACGCTGGCCGATCTGGCCGCGCGCCAGACTGCGGTGGACGACCGGTTTGCTACGCTGGACGCCCGGATCGCGGACATCGCCACGCTTCCGGTGACCGAAGGCACCTCGCAGGCCGTCGCCGCCGCGGTCGAGGCGGAACTGGCCGGGTTGCGGTCGTCCATCGCCGCCGAACGGGCTGAGGTGGAACAGATGCTCGATTCAGCGCGTGAAAAAGAGGCGAAGGCCGCCGAACAGGCGCGTCTGGCCGAAGCCAAGGCCGCGATCGCCCGTCTGGTCTCTGCCATCGACAGGGGCGACGACCTTCAGGCGGAACTCGCGGCGCTCGGCGGTCTGGGCGTCTCTGTGCCCGACGCCTTGAACCAGGCGGGGGCGGGTGTCGCGACGCTCAGCGCGCTGCAGGCCGATTTCCCCGACGCCGCACGCGTGGCGCTGGCGCAGTCCCGGACGTCGGCAGGCACGGAGGGTGGCGTGGCCACCTGGCTGCAACGCCAGCTGGGCGCACGGTCGGTCACCCCGCGCGACGGCGACGACCCCGACGCGATCCTGTCGCGGGCTGAAGCGGCGCTGACGCAAGGCCAGCTTGACGTCGCGCTGCAGGAAGTCGACGCGCTGCCCGACGCGGCCAGGGTGCCGCTGGCCAACTGGCAAGCCGCCGCTGCCGCACGCCTTGCAGCGACGCGGGCGGTCGATGCCATCGCCGCCGAACTGACATCGAACTGAAGGATGTGACCCCATGTTGCTCTGGTCTCTCGTCAAGATCCTTCTGTTCGTGGTGCTGGTGGGCGCGCTGACGCTGGGCGCCGAATACCTGATGGAATCCGAAGGTGGCGTGCAACTGACCGTCGCGGGCACCGAATACACGCTGGGCCCGCTGCAATCGGTCATCGCTGCGCTGGTGCTCGTGGTCGCCGTCTGGCTGATGCTGAAGCTGTTGTCGCTGCTGGTGGCGGTGTGGAAATTCCTCAACGGGGACGAAACCGCGATTTCGCGCTATTTCGACCGGTCGCGCGAACGCAAGGGGTTTCAGGCCCTGTCCGAAGGGCTGATGGCGCTCGCCTCGGGCGAAGGGAGGCTGGCCATGGCCAAGGCCGCCAAGGCCGAGAAATATCTGCGCCGTCCCGAACTGACCGATCTTCTGACCGCGCAGGCGGCCGAGCTTTGCGGCGACACGAAGAAGGCGACCGAGACCTACAAGAAGCTGATCGCCAGCGACACGACGCGCTTTGTCGGCGTTCGCGGGATCATGAAGCAGAAGCTTGCCGAGGGCGACCGCGAGACCGCCCGCAAGCTGGCCGAGAAGGCCTTTGCCCTGAAGCCGAAGCACGAGGAAACGCAGGACATCCTGCTGAAGCTGCAGGCGCAGGCCCATGACTGGGCCGGTGCCCGCAGGACGCTGTCGACCAAGCTCAAGACCGGGACGTTGCCGCGCGACGTCCACCGCCGCCGCGACGCCGTTCTGGCCCTGTCCGAGGCGAAGGAGGTCCTGAACGAAAACAACCCAATCGAGCTGCAGGAAGCCGCGATCGAAGCCAACCGTCTGTCGCCCGACCTGATCCCGGCGGCGGTGATGGCGGCGCAGTCGCATATCGCCAAGGCCAAGCCCAAGCTGGCGGTGCGCGTGCTGAAAAAGGCATGGGAGGTGCAGCCCCACCCCGACCTGGCCGCCGCCTTCGCCCTGATCGAACCGGGCGAAACACCGCAGGCGCGCCTCAAGCGCTTTGCCACGCTGACGAAGGTCAGGCCCGACCACCCGGAAACGAAGCTGGTTCTCGCCGAACTCAACCTCGCGGCCGAGGATTTCCCCGGCGCCCGCCGCGCGCTGGGCGATCTGGCGGAAACACAGGGCGATGCGCGCGCGCTGACCATCATGGCCGCCATCGAACGCGGGCAGGGCGCGTCGGACACCGTGGTCAAGGGCTGGCTCGCCCGGGCGCTGAACGCGCCGCGCGGCCCGCAATGGGTCTGCGACAATTGCCAGCAGCCGCATGCGGCCTGGACCCCCATCTGCACGAATTGCGAGGCCTTCGACACCCTGTCCTGGCGGGCACCCTCTGCCGCCGAGGTCACCTCGGCCACCGGGGTCCAGATGCTGCCGATGATCGTCGGCGCGCTGGACGACAAGGCGCCCGCGGCCCCGTCCGACCCGATCCCCGACGCCGAAATCATCGAGGACACGAAGGCCGAGATCGAAGTCCTCGACCCCGAGACCGACGCGGCGCGGCGCGAAAAATAGGACTTTCACAGGCGACGGGGCGATGCTAAAGCGCCCCGCACCGGAGCCGCTGTAGCTCAGCTGGTAGAGCACGTCATTCGTAATGATGGGGTCGGGGGTTCGAGTCCCTTCAGCGGCACCATAAAAATCAGATAAGATACTGATTTTTCAATGAAAACAGACTTATAGACTTTCAATCATCCCACTAGGCTCGAGACTCATTGATCGTCAAAGCCAGAACAGGACGGTAGCGGCCAGGGCGGCAGCGGGCAGGCTGCCCAACAGGGCGGCGGCACCGGTGTAGTCACTGACCTGGCCGGCCGTCATGAAGAACCGCAACGGGCGGCCCTTGGCGTCGGTCACGGCGAGCAACTTGGTGTTCAGCCCGCCCTTGGTCCGCCCGATCAGACGCCCGCGCTAGTCATCGGGCCCCCCTTTTTCGCCCGCAGGCTCGAGGCCGTGCGGTGCGCCTTCAAATACGTCGCGTCTATCATGACGACCTTCTCCTAGCCGCCGTCGGAGGCCAGCCCCTCCATCATCCGGGCGAAGACCCCCATATCGCCCCACCGGTCCATCGGTTGTAGAGGGTCTTTGGGGGGCCATACTCACGGGGCGCATCACACCATCGCAACCCATTGCGATTGATGAAGATTATCCCGCTCAGAACGCGCCGGCCATCGACCCGCGGCTTGCCATGGCTCTTCGGGAAGAACGGCTTTTACCGCTCTATCTGTTCGTCTGTCAGCCAGAAAAGGTTGCTCATCTTCACCCCCGTCAGTTCAGGGGCTTGAATCACGCAGGCCGGGCGGCTTCAACCAGATGAATGGGTCCTGACCCTAGGAGATCTTTCAGCGCGACATTGTCGAGCATGGTATCGGCAAGAAGCCGTTTCAGACGCGCATTCTCGTCCTCAAGGCCCTTCAGTCACTTGGCCTCACTGACATCCATGCAGCCATACTTGGCTTTCCACTTGTAAACGGTCGCATCGCTGACGCCGTGCTTGCGGCACAGATCGGCGAGGCATTGATGCTGTAACCGCCCCCTTAACCATGGGGAGGATTACTCCTCAGACAAAGGTCTGATGCCAAACCCCATCAGTTGCGCCAGACTCACACCGAAGGAGCGTAATGGAGGAACGATTATCAATCACTCACCAGACAGAGCAGAGTTTGTGGGTCTGCGCTAATACGAATGCAGACAGCGCCAGATTGCTTGTGCAACTCTTTCAGAGGAAAGGTTGTTTTCAACGTTTTGAACTGTTCTCGGCCCGAGCCCAAAATCGAAAGCGCAGCGCATGGACCCGGTCACGTTGACAATATGATGTTTAGACTGCCACGCCGCACAAGAGAGCGTGTGATCTGATCTTGACAGCTGGCCACAACTCTTGCCTGAAAATGAACCCTTCTTTTCGGATTTTAATATCAGAAGAAAAAAGAAAAGAAAGGGAATCAGAGGCCAATTTTGGGCACGCCAAGAAAATATGCAGAATAGACTCTGACTGAAATTTCTTTACGCCAGACCAAAGCCTGCAGACCAATGTCATCTCGGAATTCCGCACAAAGACCCTGAAACGCGATAACCTCGAAGTGACACGCGCGCCGGGTTCACAGACTGTTCTTGAATTGATCGGAGACTGGATCGAGGACCACAATGAAAACCATCCGCACCCTGGGGCTGAAAATGCGTTCGCCCTGCGAGCTCATCTCAGCTCGAACCGCAACCGCTTGAGTGTCTGGTGAAGCAAGGACAAGACCAATGCTGCACGAGTGGACACTTAGAATATCCATGGCTTGGTTCTTCCTTGCGGCCGGAACCAATCACGCACGTGCACAGGACTTTTGGGCGGACACGTTTCTTTTGGATGTATACGCGGGCTCGACTCGCTCAAACGTTGCAAGAGACTTAAGGCAAGGTGGATACGAGCTATCGGGCGGTGAGCTTATCGACTTCAGGGACTGGTATACGCCACAGGTGCCGGACATGACGATTCTGTTTTTGAAGCAGCTTCGCCCTGATTTTGGGATCATCTGGGGTGTAAGCACAGGCGAGAAGGGAGAAAAGTATCGCATTGAGCCCGCGTTGCAGCTCGGCTTCGTTTATCAGTATATCCCATTCGAAAACGCCGTGTTTTCAGCGAAGGTGACGTACCCATTGTTCGGAAAGATGACAGAGAAGCCGTGCACGGCAGATTACGGGGCCTTGGGAGGTATTCAAACGGTGAACTGCAGGTTGGCTGCAGAAATCATCCCGCCGGAGGAAACACTGGATTATTTGGTAAATCTAAGAGGCGAAACTGATGCCAGGGGTAGCATCAGTTTCACATTCTTGTTTTGATTATCGGATTGCAGTCGGGGCCAATGCCCGTGCAATGCTGGCTTCGCCACGTCCATGGATCGCAGCCGAGTATCCGGCGACCGTATCTTGCCGGGCCGTGTTCAGGAGCTGGTTGGTGATCTGTGTCGGCGTCGCCCTGGTGAACTTGCTGCCAAGAACGGCTGCATAACCCGACACAACGGGTGCAGCGAACGAAGTGCCATAGAGACCCGTTATGTCACCGGTAACGCCGACAACAAGGAACTGATTCTGCACGAGGGGATTGCTGCCAGCCGTGTTGGAATACCAGGCCATCGAAGCCTTTTCCGTCGCAGTGCCATGCGAATTCAACGCCCCCACGAAAATCGCGGACTGCCGACCAATAAGGTCACGGTTCAAGTAGTCGACTTGGCCGGCCGAGTTAGCAGACCCCACAGCAACCCCATCGTTCCCCGCCGCTTTCACAACGACGGCCCTGCCATCGCGAGCATATCCGATGATCGAAGCCTCACGCTGGCCCCAGCGGACGCTCGCGAAGCCATCAGCAGCCATCATACCATAGGAGAGGTTCAGAGTATTGAGGCCACGGCGCTGGAGCCTGACGGCGCGCGAGTTGCTCCAGTCATGGGCGTAAACTCTTGCGGACGGCGCAATCATGCCGGCTTGAAGTGCGGTCCACTCCCCATGGCGACGCAACTCTGTTTGGCCCCGCAGATCACCGTAGCTGCCGAATCTGCCGGTGAAATCGTCGATGACAGTGATGGAGGTACCTTGTCCCCTGAAGCCCTGGCTCCAAGCCGCTCCGATTTCGGAGTTCATCCAAGAACGCACTTCCTGAGCAGCGGCAATGGTCGCAGACGCGAACATGGTCACGGCGGCAATGGCCAACATGGCTGTTTTGGTACGCTTCATGTACTGTCCTCCTACATTTTGTTATGGGGATAGGTATAAGTCCTCATGCTCTCCACTTCAACCTTCTCGGTTGCTGTGACGCCGACTAGGGTCAGGACCCATTCATCTGGTT
This sequence comes from Aestuariivita sp., assembly GCA_018401465.1. GTDB lineage: Bacteria > Pseudomonadota > Alphaproteobacteria > Rhodobacterales > Rhodobacteraceae > JAGYKE01. Next base: position 565,196 of record JAGYKE010000004.1, on the reverse strand, counting down.
GAAGCCGCCCGGCCTGCGTGATTCAAGCCCCTGAACTGACGGGGGTGAAGATGAGCAACCTTTTCTGGCTGACAGACGAACAGATAGAGCGGTAAAAGCCGTTCTTCCCGAAGAGCCATGGCAAGCCGCGGGTCGATGGCCGGCGCGTTCTGAGCGGGATAATCTTCATCAATCGCAATGGGTTGCGATGGTGTGATGCGCCCCGTGAGTATGGCCCCCCAAAGACCCTCTACAACCGATGGACCGGTGGGGCGATATGGGGGTCTTCGCCCGGATGATGGAGGGGCTGGCCTCCGACGGCGGCTAGGAGAAGGTCGTCATGATAGACGCGACGTATTTGAAGGCGCACCGCACGGCCTCGAGCCTGCGGGCGAAAAAGGGCCGCCCGTTGCGGTTCTTCATGACGGCGGGCCAGGTCAGTGACTACACCGGTGCCGCCGCCCTGTTGGGCAGCCTGCCCGCTGCCGAATGGCTGATTGCCGACCGGGGCTACGATGCCGACTGGTTCAGGGAAGCTTTGAAAGACAAGGGGATAAAGCCCTGCATCCCAGGCCGGAAGTCTCGCCGCAAGGCCGTCCGCTACGACAAACGCCGCTACAAACGCCGCAACCGCATCGAGATCATGTTCGGCAGGCTGAAGGACTGGCGCCGCTTCGCCACACGCTATGACAGGTGCGCGAAGACCTTCCTATCCGCCGCCGCCCTGGCCGCTACCGTCCTGTTCTGGCTTTGACGATCAATGAGTCTCGAGTCTAGTGGATACACCCGGACAGGACAAGACATCACCAGACAGGTTGCGCCATGTTTTGAGGGGGATAAAGGTCAGATAAAGACAGGCAAAAACGTGATAAAACAGTGAGTTGGTGCGCTTCAGCGGCACCACTTCTCCCTTACAGATATCCCTGCAACAGCGCGCCGATGTCCACCCGCGCGCGCATGCGCTGGGCAAGGAGGAACAGGCCCCCGAATTTGCGCTGCACATACAGCGTCTCGACCGGGGGAATATGGACGAAGTCGCGCTCGGCCGCCATTTCCATGCCTTGTTCGCGCATCCGGCGCGCCAGTGTCGGGTCGGCGAAGTCGAAGTGGCGCCCTTCGGCAAGCGGCGCGAAGACCACCGCCAGCATGTCGGTCACCATGGACGCGTGGCGTTGGGCATTCGTCGGGCCGAAGAAGCCCAGCGCAAGCGCCGCGTCATGCAGCGCCGCACGGTCGCCCGCGACCCCGGCGCGGAAGAGCGCGCGATATCCTTGCGCCATCTCGGCAGGCACCGGCCGGGCGGCCCCGAAATCGAGAAGCACGATCCGCCCTGTCGCCGGATCGTGGCGATAATTGGCGAAGTTCGGGTCCGACTGCATCAGCCCGAAGCGGAACATCTCGGCGAACATCAGGTCGAACATGTCGGCGACCACATTGTCGCGACGGTCCTGCGGTGCGTGTTCGAGTGTTTCGATCGCCTCGCTGTCGAGAAAGGTCATCGCCAGCACCGACTGCGTGCTCAGATCCTCCTGCGGTTCGGGCAGGACGAATCGGGGGTCGTCCCGCAGAAGATCGTGGAAGGCGGCAAGCTGGCCGCGTTCGCGCGCATAATCGGCCTCGTCCCGCAGTTGCGACCGCGCCTCGTCCAGCAGGGGGGCCAGGTCGAAGCCCTGCGGCAGCAGGCCCGACATCCGGATCAGCGCCCCCACATTCGTCACGTCGCTGTCGATGCTGTCGGCGACGCCGGGATACTGCACCTTGATCGCCAGATCGCGGCCATCGCGGGTCAGCGCCCGGTGGACCTGCCCGATCGACGCCGCCGCCACGGGGCGCACGTCGAAGCGGGAAAAGCGCAAGTGCCAGTCCGTGCCCCAGGCGCGCGTCAGGACCTGCCGCAGCTGGCGCGGCGGCAGGTGGTCGGCATCGGCGCGCAGCCGCGCCATGATCGCAGCCAGCTCGGGCGGCAGCATCTCGCCCGCGTCCATCGAGATGAGCTGTCCCACCTTCATCGCCGCGCCGCGCATCCGCGCCAGTTCGTCGGCCAGCCGCGTGACGTTCGACGGTGTGAGGACAAGGTCGCGCCAGTCGGGGCGGCGGCCGGACATGACCTCGCGCAGGCCCGAGGCGGCGACGCTGCCGATGATGCCTGTCGCCACACCCCCCAGACCCGCCGCGCGGCCGATACGGCTGGCGGGGATGGCGCTGGCGCGGCTGCGTTCCGGCAGTCCGGTCATGGGCTGTCCTTTCCTGTAACCGGGCACAGATAATCCGGTTTCACCGGATGTCAGGCCGCGGGCATTCCGACCGCGCGCAATAGCGGCAATTTGATCCGTTAAGCCCCCCTTAACGCGCCCCCTGCTAAAGGGATCGCGGGTGAGTACAGGTGGTGGTGATGGCAACGCAGCCGAATGCGGCGCCAGTCATTATCAAGCGGAAGAAGATCGTGGGTGGCCAGCAGCATCATGGTGGCGCCTGGAAGGTTGCCTATGCGGATTTTGTGACGGCAATGATGGCCTTCTTCATGCTGATGTGGCTGTTGAACGCAACGACCGAGAAACAGCGCAAGGGCCTGGCGGATTACTTTTCGCCGACGGCCTCGATCGTCCGCGTGTCGGGCGGGGGCGACGGCGTCTTCAACGGAGACAGCGTCTTCACCGACATGACGCTGGTCCAGAACGGCACCGGGGCAAGCGCGCCCGAGCCCGGACAGACGCGTCGCCCGCGGGGAACCGACGGCGACACCGGGTCGGGATCGAACATCGCGCCCGAAGACCGGGCGGCCTTCGACAAGGTGGAAGAGGCGTTGCGCGCCTTCAGCGGCGAAAGCATGGTCTCCGAGGATCTGCTGCGCCACGTGGTGACCCGGCTGACCGACGAAGGATTGGTGATCGAGATCTTTTCGCTGCCGGGTGCCCCCTTGTTCGAAGCGGGCAGCGACCGGCCCACGCCCCTTCTGACGGAACTTGCCCGCATGATCGCCGAAGTGACGGGCATCACCGTCAACCCGGTGGCGATCGGCGCGCATATGCCGGCCTACCCGGTGGTGCTGGCGCAGAACCCGGTCTGGGCGCAATCGGGTGGGCGGGCCGACCTGATGCGGGGGCTCATGATTGGTGCCGGGCTTGATGCTGCACGGGTGCGTCGGCTGGTCGGTCATGGCGACAGGCAGCCGGTCACGCCCGATCCCATGGCGCTGCGCAACGAACGGGTAGAGGTCATCCTTCTGCGGCGCGGAGTCTAGACGGGGCGATCCGCTGTTAGCCTGCCGTTAAGGCCGGGCGTCTATGTCTTGGGTCCGCAAGATGGCGGATGCAGCAGAAAGGCGCGTCGATGTCGATTTCCTCTTCCCTCAACGCGGGCGTGACCGGATTGCGTGCGAATGCCTCCCGGCTCGCCGCGATTTCGGACAACATCGCGAACTCATCGACCTTCGGGTACAAGCGGGTGACTACCGATTTTCATTCGATGGTCATCTCGTCCTCGCGCAGCACATATGACGCGGGCGGGGTACGCAGCACGAACCAGCGGCTCATCGACGAACGCGGCACGCTCGTGTCCACCACCAACGCCACCGATCTGGCGGTGCGCGGTCGCGGGATGCTGCCGGTCACCTCGGTGTCGAACGTGGTCGCGGGCGAGGTCAATCCCCGGATGATGCTGACGACGACAGGGTCCTTCCGGCTCGATCAGAACGGATATCTCGTGTCGCAAAGCGGCCTTGCCCTGATGGGCTGGCCCGCCAATGGCGACGGGTCCATCCCGGGCTTTTCGCGCGACACGCCTGCGGGGCTCGAACCCATCCGCGTGGGCGTGAACCAGCTTTCCGGCGAACCCACCACCCGCGTCGCGATGAGCCTGAACCTCCCCGCGACGGCGACAGAAGTGGGCGCAGCGGGGCAGTCGCAGGTTCTGTCGGTCGAATATCACGACAATCTCGGCACGTCGGAAAGCCTCGACATCACCTTCACGCCGACAGTTCCGGATGCCGGCGTGTCGAACGAATGGATGATGGTCATCCGCGACAGCGCCTCGGGCGGGGCGGTCGTGGGTGAATACCGGCTGACCTTCGACGACGACCGCGCCACCGGCGGCACGCTTGCCGCGGTCGCCACCGAATCGGGCGGAGAATATGACCCCGCCACCGGCAGCATCGTCGTGACGGTCGATGGCGGACCGATCGAATTGTCGATCGGGCTGCCGGGGCAGCGCGGGGGGCTGTCGCAACTGTCCGACACCTTCGCGCCGATCTCGATCACCAAGGACGGGTCGGCCGTGGGCAACATGACCCGTATCGACATCGACGCGAACGGCTTCGTCTATGCCAATTTCGACACCGGCGTGACGCGCCGGGTCTACCAGATCCCGCTGGTCGATCTGCCCAATCCGAACGGGATGCGCGTTCTCGACAACCAGACCTACCTCCCGTCAAGCGCGAGCGGAACCTATTTCCTGTGGGATGCGGGCAGCGGCCCGACGGGCGAGATCGCGCCCTTCGCGCTCGAGGAATCGACGACCGACATCGCCAATGAACTGACCGGCATGATCCAGACGCAGCGCGCCTATTCCTCGAACGCCAAGGTGATCCAGACGGTGGACGAGATGCTGCAGGAAACCACCAACATCAAACGCTGATCCCGCGCGAAGGGGGGCTGACCCATGACCATGGCTTCCGCGATCCATTCCGCCATCTCGGGCCTTCGGGCGGCGGGGCTGGCCTCGGACATCGTGTCGTCGAACATCGCCAACGCGCTGACGCCCGGTCATGCCCGGCGCGAGATCGCCCTGACCTCGGCCGGCGATACCGGCGGCGTGCAGATAACGGGCATTGTCCGGCAGGCCGACCCCGCTCTGACGCAGGTGCGCCGCATGACCGACGCCGCGATGGAGGGTGCCCGGGTCGAAGCGGATTTCGCGGCAAGGCTGGGCGCGCTTCTTGCCGACCCCGAGGTGCCGGAGTCGCCAGGCGCGGCGCTGGTGGCGTTCGACGCGGCACTGGTCATCGCCGCCTCGGCGCCCGAGTCGCAGGCCCGGCTCGACCGGGTGGCGCTGACGGCGGGCGAACTCGCAAGTGCGGTCGCCGGGGCGGGCCGGACACTGAGCGACCTGCGCGGCGGGGCAGACCGCGCGATCGCAGGTGAGGTCGGGCAGTTGAACACCCTGCTGGAGCAGGTGCGCGACCTGACGACCAGGATCGTCACCCTGACTGTCAGCGGTGCCGATGCCTCGGGTCTGACCGACCAGCGGCAGGCGGTGATCGACCGGATCAACGTCATCGCCCCCGTCCGCGAAATCGCCCGTGATCATGGCGGCATCGCCCTTTACACTCAGGGCGGTGCCATCCTCCTGGACGGCGCTGCTGCGCGGATCGGGTTCACGCCCGCCAATGCCGTGTTGCCGGGGATGAGTGTGGAACACGGCGCACTGTCGGGCTTGACCCTGAACGGCAGCGCATTGCCCCTTTCCACCGGGACGAACCCGTTGCGCGGCGGGACGCTGTCCGCGCATCTGGCGGTGCGCGACGATCTGGCGGTCTCCGCCCAGGCCGATCTGGACGCACTGGCGCGCAGCCTGATCGACCGTTTCGCGGGCCCGTCCGTCGATGCGACGCTCGGCCCCGGGGAACAGGGTCTTTTCATTGCAGCGGGGCCCGCTGACGCCCCGGGCCTGTCGGAGCGGTTACGCATCGACCCGCGCGTCGATGGCGCGTCCTGGCGGCTGCGCGACGGTCTGAATGCCGCCGCTCCCGGGCCTGCGGGCGATGCCGGTCTGATCCGCGCGATGACTGCGGCACTGGCCACGGTCGGGGCCCCGCCGGCGGGGTCCTTTGCAGGGACGCCCCTGTCGATGGGGGGCATGATCGGCGAACTGGCCACGTCAGCCGGACTGCGCCGCGATCTTGCCGATCAGAAGGCCAGTTTCGCGACGACTGCGCGTGACCACGCGCTTGCGGCGGAAACCGGCCGGGCAGGTGTCGATACCGATGCCGAATTGTCGAACCTGATGCTGATCGAGCGGGCCTATGCGGCCAATGCCCGGGTGCTGCAGACGCTGGACGACATGATGCAAACCCTTCTGAGGCTCTGACACATGACCTTTGTCTCTCTGGGCGATGTGGCCCGCACCCTTGTCGCGAACCGGCAGAGCGCCGCCTTGCGCACCGACATGCAACGCCTCACGCAGGAACTGGGCGCAGGCCGACGGGCCGAAATCCCGGGTGCCTCCTCGGGCCCGCTGGCCGGGCTGACGCACCGGCTGACGGTGCTCGACGGACAGGGTGTTGCCTTGCGCGAAACGGCGTCCTTCTTCGCGGCGGCGCAGGATCAGCTGGGCCGCATGACCGGGCGCGCGGGCGATCTGGGGCGGCAGGTCGCCGCGCTGGGATCGACCGCGCCGGGTTCGACCGTCCCGCGCACCGCCGAGGCGGCCCGCCAGACGCTCGCCGATCTTGTCTCCGCGCTCAACGCGGGCCGGGGCGGGCGGGCGCTGTTCGGTGGCGTGGCGACCACCGGGGCGCCTGTCATCCCCGCGGCCGATCTGATGGAAAGGGCCGCGACGGTCGCAGCCGGGGCCACTTCGGCTGCGGATCTGGAAACCCGGATCGCAAACTGGTTCGCAGACCCTGCCGGCTTCCGCACCGAAGCCTATCGCGGTGCCGACCGATCCCTCGCGCCCTTCGATCTGAGCGACGGGGTCGAGGTCACGCAGAACCTGCGCGCCGACGATCCCGCGCTGGTCGGGCTTCTGCGCGACACCGTGCTGATCGCGCTGGCGGGCTCCGATGCCGCGGCGATCCCGCTTGACGATCGCGCCCGCCTGCAGGCCCGGGCGGCCGGAAATCTTCTTGGCGCCGAAAGCGCGCTCATCGCGCGGCAGGAGGCGCTTGGCGTCGCGCAGGAGCGGATCGACCGCCAGCAGACCCGCGCCGCGACCGAGATCGCCGCGCTGACGGCTGCGCGGTCCGATCTGCTTGCCGCCGATCCGTTCGAGACGGCGCTGGCCCTGCAGGACGTCCAGAACCGCCTCGACGCCTTCTACACCGCGACGGCGCGGACCGCGCGGCTTGGCCTTGCGGCGTTCCTGCGATGACCGGCCTGCGCGCGGCTCTTGCCACCCTTCTTCTCCTTCTGCCGACGCTCACCTTGGCCGAGAGGATCCGGATCAAGGACCTTGTGGAATTCGACGGCGTGCGCGGCAACGAACTGGTCGGCTATGGCCTTGTCGTCGGTCTGAACGGCACCGGCGACGGGCTGCGCAATTCGCCCTTCACCGAAGAGATCATGCTGAACATGCTCGAACGGCTGGGCGTGAACGTGACGGGCGAACAGTTCCGGCCGCGCAACGTGGCGGCGGTCTTCGTCACCGCGACCCTGCCGCCCTTCGCCCGGTCTGGTAGTCAGATCGACGTCACGGTTTCGGCCATCGGGGATGCCAGCAGCCTTCTGGGCGGAACCCTCGTCATGACCCCGCTCAACGCCGCCGATGGCGAAATCTATGCCGTGGCGCAGGGGTCGATCCTGGCCGGTGGCGTCTCGGTCGCGGGCGAGGCGGCATCGGTCGTGCAGGGGGTGCCGACCGCGGGTGTCATCCCTTCGGGCGCCCGCATCGAACGGGAGGTCGACTTCGCGCTGTCCTCGCTCAGCCGGGTGCGGCTCGCGCTCCGTGAACCCGACTTCACCACCGCCGGCCGCATCGAGGAGGCGATCAACGCAGCCTTCGGGCGCCCGGTTGCGGTCATGCTCGATTCGGGCACGATCGAGCTCGACGTGGCAGCAACACGGGCGACATCGACCGCCCATGCCCTTGGCCGGATCGAGAACCTGCCGGTCACCCCGGAACGCCGCGCGCGCGTGGTCGTCGATCAGCGGTCGGGCACCATCGTCATGGGCGAGGACGTGCGCATCTCGCGCGTTGCCGTGGCGCAGGGCGGACTGACGCTCCGGGTCGAGGAGCGGCCGATCGCCGTGCAGCCCAACCCGTTCTCTGACGGAGAGACGATCGTCCTGCCCCGCAGCGCCGCCGCCATCGAAGAAGACCCCCGCCCCGGACTGGCCGAGGTGAGCCCGGGCACATCGCTGTCCGAAGTGATCACGGGGCTGAACGCGCTGGGCGTGGCGCCGCGCGACATGATCGACATCCTGAAAAGCATCAAGGCGGCGGGCGCGCTTCACGCCGATTTCGTGGTGCGCTAGCCGCCACCGGCACCCCATCGGTGCCAGCCGGGCGCGGCGACACCCTCACTGGCGGGCATAGATGTCTTCGTAGCGGATGATGTCGTCTTCACCCAGATAGGTACCGGTCTGAACCTCGATCATCACGACCGGCACCTTTCCCGGGTTCTCGAGCCGGTGAATGGCCCCGAGCGGGATGTAGACCGACTGGTTCTCGCTCAGGAGCTTGACGTCCTCGTCGATCGTGACCTTTGCGGTGCCTGCCACCACGATCCAGTGTTCGGCACGGTGCACATGGCTTTGCAGCGACAGCGATTGTCCGGGATGGACGAGGATGCGCTTGACCTGGAACCGCTCAGCCAGCACCAGCGTCTCGAACCAGCCCCAGGGGCGGTGATCCTTGGGGAAGGCCTCGGCCTGTTTCGCGCCCTTGGCACGGAGCGCCGCCACCGCCAGTTTCACGTCCTGCGCCCGCGACATGTCTGCGACCAGAACCGCGTCCGGCATGGCCACCGCGATCACGTTGGCAAGGCCGATCCCGACCAGTTCGACGCCGTCGGCCTCCGACCGCAGCAGGGTATCGGTGCAGCCGATGGCGGTGGCCGCCCCGGACGTGCCGACGCCGTCGGCGTCCCGCGGGGTCTGCCGCCAGACTGCATCCCATCCGCCCAGATCCGACCACCCGGCGGTATAGGGCACGACGACAAGGTTGTCGGCCCTCTCCATCACCGCATAGTCGATCGATACGTCGCGGCAGGTCGCCCATGCCCCGGGGTCGAGGCGCAGGAAGCCAAGGTCGGGCTTGGCCCCCGTCACCGCCGCGCGCACTGGCTCGACCAGATCGGGCGCGTGTTCGGCCGCAGCCGTGATCAGGCTGCGTGCGGTGAACAGGAAAATGCCCGCGTTCCACAGGAAACGGCCGCTCTTGACCATGGCCTCGGCCGTCGATCTGTCGGGTTTCTCGACGAAGTGCCGCAGCGGTGCGGCGGTCAGCGGTTCGGGCTTGCCCGAAAGTTCGAGGTATCCGTAACCGGTTTCGGCATAGGCGGGTTCGATCCCGAAGGTGACGATCCGGCCGTCGCGGGCGGCGGGGACACCCGCTTCGACCGCGGCGCGGAACGCCGCGGCATCCGGCACAACGTGATCCGACGGCGCCACGAGCAGCAGCGCGTCGGGGTCCCGGGTCAGGGCGAACTCGGCCGCCGCCAGGATCGCGGGCGCGGTGTTGCGGGCTGAAGGCTCGATCAGGATGGCGCCCGGATCGATCCCGGCAGCGGAAAGCTGTTCGGTCACGATGAAGCGGAAATCGGAATTGGTGACGATCAGCGGCGCGCCGAATCCGTCGCCCGACAGGCGGCGGGCCGAGGCCTGGAACAGTGTCTCGTCGCCCAGAAGAGGCACGAATTGCTTGGGATAGCTCTTGCGCGACAGGGGCCAGAGCCGCGTTCCGGACCCACCGCAGAGCAGAACGGGCGTGATCGTCATGGCCAGTCTTCCTTGTTCCGGCAGACACCCCCGGGTTGTGCCGCAGCGGGGTTCATTCGGCAAGGTGCCGGGCGCATTTTCCGCCGCCAAGCGCCCTTTGTGCAGCGGCGGGCTTAAAGATAGCCCTGCACAAGCGCCTCGGACACCAGACGCCACCCGTCCGCGACCACGAAGAAGGCGAGCTTGAACGGCAGCGACACGATGGCGGGCGGCACCATCATCATGCCCATCGACATCAGAACCGCCGCCACGACCAGATCGATGATCAGGAAGGGCAGGAAGATGAGGAACCCGATCTGGAAGGCGCGCGCCAGTTCCGACAGCATGAAGCTGGGCACGAGGATGGACAGCGGCGCATCCGCCCCCGGCAGCAGCCCCTCCGTCGCCGGCCTGAGATTGGCCATGGAGACGAAGGTTTCGGCATCGACGCGGGCGGCCATGAAGTCGCGGAACGGCGCGATCATCCGCGGCCATGCCTCCTCGATGGTGAGCGTGCCGGCGGTCAGCGGGGCGACACCGTCCTGCCACGCGGCGGCAAAGACGGGTTCCATCACGAAATAGGTCAGGAAGAGCGCAAGCGACACGATCAGCATGTTGGGCGGCGATTGCTGCAGGCCGATCCCGGTGCGCAGGATCGACAGCACCGTCACGATGAGCGGAAAGCAGGTGACCATGATGGCCAGCCCGGGCGCGAGGCTGAGCAAGGTCAGAAGCACGATCAGCTGGATCGCCCGCGCGCTGAGCGACTGATCCTCGCCCAGTGACAGAGTGATGTCCTGCGCCTGCGCACCCGTGGCTGCGCCGATGATCAGCGCTGCAGCAAGAAGGGCGCGAACCACGCCATGATGGTGCAGCGACGCGCGTTGCGGCATGGTCCACCTGCCCTTTACAGACCGGGCCCCGGCTGCGCGATCTCGGTCAGGCGGACGGCAAGCAGGCCTTGTCCGTCGCCTTCGATCTCTTCGAGATGGCCGCGCGCAATCAGCCGGTCGCCGACATAGAGTTCCACCGGGTCTTCGACCCGGCGGTCGAGCGTGAGCACCGAATTCTCGCCCAGTTGCACGAGATCGCGCACCAGCGGCCGCGCGCGCCCCACCGACACGACCACGTCGACGGGAACGGCGCTGAAAGGGTTGTTCGGATCGGTCGCCGCGCGGCCGGGATTGGGGGTGTCATCCATGTGTCTTTCCGCTTTCCGTCTGGTGCCTGAAGGCCGCGACCGCCCCATCGAGGCGCCGCGCGATGTGGGACATGTCGATCTGGCGTTCCGCCGGGCCCACGCGCAGCCGCACGCAGTCTTTGTCCAGCGTTCCGTCCGCCCGGATCGAGGCGTCGATGCCCTGGGGTATGGCCTTCTCTAGGAAGGCGACGCGCGCTGGTGACGCGACGATCTCGACCCGGTTATGCGCGGGATCACGCAGCAATGTCTCCACCTCGTCCCAGACGATGCGGGCAAGATGATCGGCGATTTGCCCCGGCACGATCTGGTGCAGGATCGCCTCGATCACCGGCGCGGTGTTCGCAATCATTTGCGCCAGCGCCTCCTGATAGGGAAAGCTCAGGTCTTCCAGTGCGAGGGCAAAAGCCTCGCTGGCCCGCCTGTCCTGCCCGGTCTGTGCGGAAAGCGCGTCTTCCCACCCCGCGGCATACCCCTGTTCGAAGACGGCGAGGCGCTGGTCCTCGCGCGCGACATCCTTTTCGTCGGCGGTGACGGGGGCCCGGGTGGCCGGGCCGAAATCCTCCAGAAGACGGGTCAGGGTCACGACACACGCTCCTCGTCCTCGAGCCAGGTGCGCAGGATTTCGACCGTTTCGTCGCGGCGTTCGCTGATCCGCGCCCGCAGCCGTTCCACCGGATCCGCCGGGGTATCGACACCGCCTGTCTGGCCCTGCGCCATCTGGCGGATGCGCAGGTCGTTGGGTGGTTCGGACCGGACCGGTTCATCCTCGATCTCTCCGGTCAGGAGAGGGGGTGCCGCCGTCGCAGGCGCCGCCGGGGGCAGGGCGACCCGGGTCTGCGGCGGCGCGAGTAGCAGTGGGCGCACCACGAACAGCGCCAGCACCAGTGCCACGAGCGCGAGGATCGCCGTCTGGATCAGCGACATTGCGTCGATGGCAAGGTGGGGCATCCATCCTGTTTCTGCCACCGTCCCTTCTGCGGGCAGGGCGGGCAGCTCCATGCTGCGGATCGTGATCACGTCGCCCCGCGCCTCGTCTAAGCCGACGGCCGAGGCGACAAGCTCACGCAGCGCCGCCAATTCTTCTTCCGGGCGCGCAACGGTGCTGCTGCTGCCGTCTCCTGCTGTCTGCGGCAGACCACCCACCAGCACCGCGACCGTGATGCGGCGGATCGCACCCGGCGTACGCAGCACCTCGCGTTCGGTCTCGGACACTTCGAAATTGATCCGTTCGCGCGTTTCGCTGCCCCGGGCGGACGTGCCTTCGCCCGCGCCCGCGTCCCCATCGGGCAGGTCGGATGCGACCGTGACCCCCGGCGCGGTTTCCGAGGAGGTGTTCGTCCGTTCTTCCACATCCGAACTGATGGCGACGCGGGCGTTGGGGTCGATCAGCCGTTCTCGGATCGATTCGGTTTCGGTCACGGTTTCCACGCTGACCTCGACCACCGCATTGCCTCGTCCCACGCGCGCCTCGACCAGGCGCTGCACGCGGTCGCGGAAGACCCCTGCGCGGTCGTCGCCCGCCGGGGCCAGCGGCATGTCCGAGGCGTCGCCGATCAGGCGACCGGACGAATCGATGACCGTCACATCCTCGACTGCCAGCCCGGTGACCGCAGCGGCGACCAGATGGCGGACCGCGCGTGCCTGATCGGCGGTGACCTCAGCCCCCGCGGGGGTGATCGCGACCGAAGCGGTGGGCCGGGCCGAGCGGGCAAAGGGGCTCGACCCGACATGCGCGATGTGCACGCGGGCCTGCGCCGCGAAGGGGCTTGCCACGATGGTGCGTGCCAGTTCCCCTTCCTTCGCGCGCCAGTAGGCGGCGTCGAACATCTGTGCCGTCGTGCCGAAGCCGTTCAGCGAATCGAGCAATTCATAGCCCCGTCCGCCATGCGCGGGCAGACCTTCGCTCGCCAGTGTCATGCGCAGAGTGTCGCGCTGTGCGGCATCGACGAAGATCGAGCCGCCGCGCACCTCGTAGGTGGCGCCCGCCTGTTCCAGCGCGCGCACCACATCGCCTGCCGCACTGCTTTCCAGACCTGCATAGAGCAGCGACAGGCTGGGTGTCGCGGCCATCCGCGCGATCGCGACCACGCTGGCCAGCACAGCCAACACCGCGAGTCCCGCCACCACGCGCCGCCGCATGTCGAGCTGCGACCAGGTTCCCGCCAATCCCTGCACATCCATCCTCCGACCGGAAGCGGCCCTTCTAACCGCCCTGTGCCCGTTCTGACGTGCTTCGCTTAACATTCGGTTAGTGCCTCCCGGGGTAGGAAGACGGTGTCGCAAAAAAGGGGAATGCCCGTGACGGATGCCGCCGCAGACGCACCGACCACTCCGCGCAAGGGGTCGAAACTTCCTTTGATTCTCGGGGTTTTTCTCGCAATGGCCGGGGCTTCGGGCGGGTTTTTCACGGTGCGCGCCGGCCTTTTCGGCGGGGGCGAATCGCATATCGCCGCAGACCCAGCCGCGCCTTTGCCCGACATCGCGTTTGTAGAGGTCGATCCGATCATCGCGTCGTTGCCCGACGACCGGGTGCTGCGGTTCCGCGCCCAGCTCGAGGTGGTGGCGCCGCATGTGGGGGAGGTGCAGAAGATGATGCCGCGCGTCGTCGACGTGATGAACGGTTATCTGCGCGCGCTGGAACCGGCGGATTTCCAGCATCCCGCGGTTCTGCCGCGGCTGCGCGGGCAGCTTTTGCGCCGCGTGCAGGTCGTCGTGGGCGACGGACGCGTGCGCGATGTGCTGATCATGGAATTCGTGCTGAGCTGAGGGGGGCGGATGGATCTGATCGCCGATATTCTGATGGTCGCGGGGGCATTCGGCGCCGCGATCTACTGCGCTGTGCTGGCCCACCGACTGCGCCGGTTCAACGATCTGGAAAAAGGCGTGGGTGGTGCCGTCGCGGTGCTGTCGGCACAGGTCGACGACATGACGCGCACGCTGCAGGCCGCCCGCGACACGAGCACGCGGTCCGAAGACGCGCTGGAGCGGCTGACGCAACGCGCCGAAGGGGCGGCGCAGCGGCTGGAACTGATGATGGCCTCGCTTCATGACTTGCCCGCTGACATTCCGCCCGCTGCCGCACCTGACCCGCCGCCGCGCCGGCAGGGGGAACCGATGTTCATCCGTCATGCGCGCAACGGAAGAGAAGGTGTCTGACATGTGGGTTGTCTTCGGAGGCAAAGGGCCGCGGCGGCCCGGCCGTGGGGCGCTGACTTTGCTGGCGGCTCTGTTCGTCGGATCGGCCATCGCCCGGCTCGCCGGTGGCGCGGGCGAGGCGATCGCGCGAGAAATCGCCGCGCCATCCGCTGCAGCGGCGGAAGAGGAGGGCGGCACAGCACAGGACCTGTCGCGCGACGAGATTGCCGCGCTTCTTGCGGCCTTCTCGGACCGCGAGGCGGCGCTGACCGAACGCGAACGCGCTCTTGAGGACCGCTTGCATGCCCTTCGTCTTGCCGAGCGCGCGGTCGAGGCGCAGTTGGCCGACCTCGTCGCCGCCGAGGACCGGTTGAAGGCAACTCTCGCCGTCGCCGATGGCGCGGCTGAAGCGGATGTCGCGCGGCTCACCTCGGTGTTCGAGAGCATGAAACCCAAGGATGCCGCCCGCGTCTTCGAAGAGATGGACCCGGATTTCGCCGCCGGTTTCGTGGCCCGCATGCGCCCCGATGCGGCGGCGGCCCTGCTGTCCGGGTTGTCGCCTGCATCGGCCTATACGATCAGCGCCATCCTGGCCGGTCGTCACGCGAATGTGCCCAAGAACTAGCGTATTCAGCCTTCCTTAAACCCCTGTCGCCGATAATGACCCAAGACCGCTGGGAAGGGACGCATGCTTGGAATCGTCGGAATCGTCATCGTCTTCGTCATGCTGTTCGGCGGCTATCTGGCCGCGGGTGGCAAGATGGGGATCATTCTCAAATCACTCCCGTTCGAGATGATGATGATCGGCGGGGCGGCCGTCGGCGCCTTCCTGATCGGCAATGGTATCGCCGCCGTCCGCCAGACGTTGCGGGACGTCGCCAAGGTTTTCCGCGGGCCGAAGTGGCAGCGCGAGGATTATCGTGATCTCCTCTGTCTGCTTTTCGAACTGATCCGGATTGCCCGCGCCAATCCCGTCGCGGTCGAGGAACATATCGAATCGCCCGGCACCTCGACGCTGTTCGGCCGCTATCCACGCATCCAGGCCGACCGTGAGGCTGTGGAACTCATCTGCGACACGATGCGGTCCGCCGCTATGAACTACGACGATCCCCACCAGGTCGAGGAGGTGCTGGAAAAGCGGATGGAGGCCAACCTGCACCACGCGATGCATTCGGCCCATGCACTGCAGACCATGGCCGACGGTCTGCCCGCGCTGGGCATCGTGGCCGCGGTTCTGGGCGTGATCAAGACGATGGCCTCGATCGACCAGCCTCCCGAAGTGCTGGGAAAGCTGATCGGCGGCGCACTGGTCGGCACCTTTCTGGGTGTTTTCCTGTCCTACTGCTTCGTCGGCCCCTTCGCGGCCAAGGTCAAGACGGTGGTCGAGGAGGACCATCACTTCTACCTTTTGATCCGGGAAGTTCTGGTCGCCAACCTGCACAAGCACGCGGCCAACATCTGCATCGAGGTCGGCCGCCAGAACACACCCGGTCACTGCCGTCCCAGCTTCTCCGATCTTGAGGATGCGCTGAAGACGATCAGAAAGGACGCTGCCTGATGCGCGTTTTCCTTATGGTGGCTTGGGTTGCGCTGGTCACGCCCAGCGCATGGGCGCAGACGATTGTGGTACGGTCGGGCGAACATGCCGATTTCACCCGCCTGACCTTCGCGATCCCGGCAGGCGCGGAATGGTCCCTGCGTGAGACAGGTGCGCGCCCGCGCCTCGCCCTCAGCCTGTCGGATGCGACCTTCGACCTCACCTTGGCCTTCCGCCGTATTGACCGCACGCGCCTGCAGGCTCTGCGCGACGTGGGCGGGGCGGTGGAATTCGAGCTTGCCTGCGACTGCGTCCTGTCGGCCTTCGATGCAGGCCCTGACCTTGTTGCCGTCGACATCCGCGACCGATCAAATAGGACGGTCGCGACCTCCTTCATGCCGATTGTGCCGCGACAATCCTATCGCTTTTCCGACACGGGCGCCGATCGGCGACCACTTCCGTGGGGGCAAATCCTGCAAGGCTCCGAAGACGCAGAGCCTTCGCCTGCGCAGCTTTTTCCCGGCGCGGTCCTGTTGCCCGCCCTGTCCGGAACCATCAGCCCGCGCGACGTTCTGCCTGATGCCCGCATCGACCGCGCGCGCGAGGCGCTGCTGCTCCAGATCGGGCGCGCCGCGACCAAGGGCATGATCGAGACATCACTTCCCGTGACGCCCCCGCCGAAGGGACCAACCGCCGCGCCCGTGTCCCAAGAACCGCCCCGGCCCTTGTCGATCAACCTGACCGCGACAACTGCCATTGACGCCGCGGTGGCCGACCGGGAGACCCGGCCGCCCACCCTTACCGGCGTCACCTGCCTGCCCGACGATGCCGTGGCCCTGCAGGACTGGGCGGGAAGGACCGATTTCGCCACCGGGGCGGCAGACCGCCGGGCACGCCTTTACGGCGAGTTCGATGTGATTGACCGGCAGGTGGCGGGGGACCTTGCTCGTTTCTACCTTCATTACGGGTTCGGGTCCGAGGCGCTGCAGGTTCTGGCGCTCCTGCCTGATCCCGATCCCGGGCTTGCCCGTCTCGCCGACATGGCGCGCATCATCGAAGGCGATCCTGCGCCCGGGGCCTTCGATGGGCAAGCCCAGTGTGACGGGGATGTCGCGCTCTGGTCGATGCTGTCCGCCGCAGGATCGCCGCAGGACCCGGTGCCTGCCATCGCAGCGGTGGAGCGCGCCTTTCAGCGACTACCCCCGGGTCTTCAGTCCCTGGTGGGGGAACGTGTTGCGGCCCGAATGACGGTGGCCGGGGCCGATGCTGCCGCCGAACGGGTACTCCGACGCATCCTGCGCGTAACCCCGACCGAGACACCCGCGTCTCTGTCCGCCGCCGCCGCCCTTGCCGCAACCCGCGGTGACCCGAACGGGCGCGAAGCGGCATTGCTCGCGGTCGCCCGGGCCGAATCGCCGGGTTCCGCAGCTGCCGCGGTCGAGCTGGCCGCTGCCCTCTGGTCGGACCGCCGCCCGCCGCCCGCGGATCTTCTGGCGCTCACGGCGTCCTTCGCGACCGAGATGCGCCGGATGGAGGAGGGACCGGTCCTGCGGCTTGCCCAAGTCCGTCTGCTGGCTTTGTCGGGCGATTTCGACACGGCATCGGCCCTTGTGCCCGAGATCGGTCGCCGCGATGGTCAGGGCGCCGCCCAGCGGGCCGAGGCCGATTTTCTGTCGGAACTGGCGCGCACCGCGGCTGATGCCGACCTGTTGCGCCACGCGCTGACGGCATCGGCGCCAGTGATCGCCGGTCTGCCCGATGCGGTGGGCAACCGGTTGGCCGAACGCCTGATCGATCTGGGCTTTCCGGCCCCGGCAGAGCGGTTTCTGCAACCTCCCGCCCGCGCGCCGGACGGTGAGGCGCGCCTGCGCCTGCGTGCCCGCGCCGCCATCGCCCACGGTGATCTGCAACGGGCCGAGTTGCAGCTGTCAGGTGCCATGGATCCCGAAGCAGACCCTCTGCGTGCCGAGGTGCTGCGCCGCAATGGCGACCTTGCGGCCGCCGCCGACCTGCTTCGCCGGACCGACGGCACCACCGCCGACCGGCTTGACTGGCTGGCGGGACGCGCCGCGATGCCGGAGCAGGCCGCTGCCGCGCCCTACAGACCCCTTGTCACACCCGCCATGCCGGATGCCGACGGCGATCTTGCGGCGGCGTCGGGTCTCATCGACCGGAGTCGCGACATTCGCGCCGGCATCGCCGACCTGCTCTCCCGGCATCTGGCGCCGCCGAGGTAACGGACGGGCCCTGATTACCGAATCTCAACCTTCGGCCCTTATCCGAATTGGGAACAAAAGGAAAACATTCGTGGCCCCCTGGACCAGCAACAGCAAATGCAGGACAGCGTATCGGTCGCTCTTGCGCCGCCTTATTCCGACGTGGATCGCACTCCTTCCCTCCGTGGTCTTGTCGGCGCAACCTGAGGTTGCTGGGCTTTGTGACGATGCCGCGCGAAATGCGGCGCGCGACAGCGGGGTGCCCCTGTCCATCCTGCTGGCAATCACCCGGGTCGAAACCGGGCGGCAGGGCAAGGACGGACTCTATCCCTGGCCCTGGACCGTCAATCTCGACGGAAAGGGCCACTGGTTTGCCAGCGAAGTCGAAGCTTGGCGTTTTGTCTATGACGCCTTCCGCAGCGGAGCGCGCGATTTCGACATCGGGTGCTTCCAGATCAACTACCGCTGGCACGGCGCCCGCTTCACCTCGATCGAAGCGATGTTCGATCCCTTCGGCAATGCGCGCTATGCCGCGACCTTCCTGAGGGACCTCTATCGTGAAACCGGCGACTGGGAAGGGGCGGTGCGGGCCTATCACTCCCGCACACCGGAGAAGGCCGACCTCTATGCCGCCCGCTTCTCCGAAATCCTCGCGCAGATCGATGCGGCCGAGGACTGGACCGCCACGGGTCTGCCCGCCAATGCCAACGATGCCGCCGGACCGGGATCTTTGGTGCGGCTCGGCTCGGGCATGGGGGCTCGCCGGGCGATCCTCTCTTCGCGAAGTGTACCCTGATCATGCCGGTCCTGTCGGTAAGGGACATCTTCAACCCGACCGTGCTTCTGGCACTGGCGCTTATGGCGGTCATCGTCATGATGATCCTGCCGGTGCCGGCCTGGCTTCTCGATGTCGGTCTCGCCGCGTCTTTCGCGCTGGCCATCCTGATCTTCACGGTTACCCTGTTCATCGAGAAGCCGCTCGATTTCTCGGCCTTTCCGACGATCCTGCTGGCATCGTTGATGCTGCGGCTGTCACTCAACATCTCGTCGACCAAGCTGATCATCGGCGAGGGCCATACCGGCACTGACGCCGCGGGCGAGGTGATCGAAGGGTTCGCCCGGTTCATCATGGGCGGCAGCATCTTCCTTGGCCTCGTCGTCTTCTGCGTCCTTCTGATCGTCAACTTCATGGTGATCACCAAGGGTGCGGCGCGCATGGCCGAAGTGGGCGCGCGCTTTGCGCTTGACGGGATGCCGGGCAAGCAGCTTGCCATCGACAGCGACATGTCCGCCGGCGCCATAGATCATCAGCAGGCGCGCGAACGGCGGGAACTGGAACAGCAGGAAACGACATTCTTCGGGTCGCTCGACGGCGTGTCCAAGTTCGTGAAGGGCGACGCGATTGCCGGTTTGCTGATCACGTTGCTGAATCTCGTCATGGGGCTGATCATGGGCCTCGCCGTCCACGACATGCCGCTTGAGCGCGCGTTCGAAACCTACGCGATCCTGACGGTGGGCGATGGTCTCGTGTCGCAGATCCCGGCGGTGATCATTTCGATCGCCTCGGCCCTTCTGCTGGCGCGGGGAGGGGCGAAGGGCGCGACCGACCAGACGCTTTTCGACCAGCTGGGCCGGTATCCAGCGGCGCTGATGACGGTCGCCGCCCTTATGGGGTTGTTCGCGCTGGTGCCGGGCCTGCCCTTCTTGCCTTTCGTCGCCGGGGGCGCGGCGCTGGCGCTTGCGGCACAGCTGATCCTCAGGCGAAATCGCCGCCGCGCGGCAGAAGAGGCCAGGGCCCACCCCGCCGATTCCCGTACGCCACGCAAGGCCATCGGCGACGTTCTCGATCTTGATGATCTACATGTGGAATTCGCCGCCGATCTGGTCCACATGGCGCTTGATCCGGGCACCGGTCTGGATGCGCGGATCGCCAACATGCGCAATCATGTCGCCACCTGTTTCGGCCTGATCCTGCCCGATATCCGGCTGACTGACGAACCCGCCCTGCCGGTTGGCACCTATGTCATCCGAATCCAGGGCATCGAACAGGCCCGTGGCGTGCTGCATCCCGACATGGTGATGGCGCTGGTGCCGGATGGCGCGTGGCCTTTCCCGGGTGGGGCTGATGTGACCGAACCCGTCTATGGCGCGCCTGCGCGCTGGATCCATCCGCGCGACCGCGAAGAGGCCGCGCTTGCCGGTGTCACCATTGTGACCCCGGCCGAGATTCTGGCCACGCACCTGCTCGAGGTGATCAGGCGCAATCTTGCCCGGCTGCTGACGCTGAAGTCGCTGCGCCGCATCCTGTCCGAGATGACGCGCGTGTCCGATCCGGCACGGGCCGAGGCGAACCGCCGGTTCCTTGACGAACTCATGCCCGACAAGGTGCCCATCGATGCGCTGCATGCCGTGCTGCGGTTGCTGCTCGATGAACAGGTGTCGATCCGGAACATGGCGCTGATCCTGGAAAGCATGGCCGAGGCGCGCATGATCTCGACCCAGCCCGAGGCGATCTGCGAACAAGTCCGTCAAAGGCTCGGGTTCCAGCTTGTCGCCGATCTGCGGCGCGAAGACGGAACGATCCCGCTCGTTCAGTTGGCCCCCGAATGGGAAGACAGATTCGCCGCGCACCAAGTGCAGACCGACCGCTGCGGATATGACATTGCCCTGCCGCCGCAGGAGTTCAACCGTCTGGCGACGGCGCTGTCCGACAGGTTGGCAGAGACCGGCCGCCGTGGCGTCTTTCCGGCGGTGGTCACCACCATGCGGCGAAGGCGCTTCCTGCGCACGGTGATGAAGGCAAAAGGTCTGGCCAACCCGGTCCTGTCCTTCGAGGAGATCGGGCTCGAGGCGCGTGCTGCCCTTGTCGGGACCGTCGCGGCGTGAATGTGGCAGCCGATCTCGCGGGCATTAGCCAGGCGGCGCTCTGGGGGTTCGCAGCCATCTTCCTGCGGGTCGGTGCGCTGGTCACGTTGCTGCCCGGCTTCGGGGAGAGGACGGTTCCCGCGCGCATCAGGCTCACCATCGCGATCGCCTTCGCGGCCATTGTCGCGCCGGCCATCGGCCCGGTGGCCCCGCCCGGCGATGTGCTCGGGTTTGCCCGGTTCGCGGGGGCCGAGGTCGTCGTCGGTCTCGCTCTGGGCATGGGGCTGCGGCTGTTCGTGCTGGCTCTGCAGACGGCGGGCACGATCGCGGCGCAGTCGACCTCGCTGGCCCAGATCCTCGGCGGCGCGGCGATTGAACCGATCCCCGCCATGGGATATCTGCTGGCGCTGGGGGGCATCACGCTGGCGGTGATCCTCGGCCTGCATGTGCGGGCGGCTGAACTCCTCATCCTGTCCTATGCACTGTTTCCACCCGGTGGCTGGCCCGATCCCGTGGCGCTTGCCACCTGGGGGATCGGGCGCACGGCCCATGCCTTCGGCCTTGCCTTCTCGCTGGCGGCTCCTTTCGTGATCGCCTCCCTGCTTTACAATCTGGCGCTCGGCGCGATCAACCGGGCGATGCCGCAGCTGATGGTCGCCTTTGTTGGCGCGCCGGCGATCACGCTGGGCGGACTTGTCCTGCTGGCGCTGGTCACGCCCGCGTTGCTGACGCTCTGGGCCGAAGGCCTTGCACAGTTCGCGGCCGATCCTCTTGCGCCGCCGCCATGAGCGAACGCCAACAGGACGCCGATCCGTCATTCGAGGCGACGCCGCACAAGCTCGAACAGGCGCGTCGCAAGGGAGAGATCGCCCGGTCACAGGATGTTCTCGCCGCCGCGGCCTATGCCGGCTTGTTGCTGGCCGCGGCACTTGGCGGGGCGCAGGCGCTTCTTGCGACAGGGCAGGCGCTGACCCTGTCGTTCGACCGGGGCCAATTGACTTTGTCCCTGCCGCCCGAAGGTCCTTACCTGACCACGTTGCTTCCGATGGCCCTCGGTGTGATCCTTGGCACCTGGCTTCTTTTCGCGGGGCCTGCGGTTCTGGTCATCGCCTTCGTCACCGTGCAGAACGCCTGGGTCTTTGCCCCCGAACGGCTTGCACCGAAGCTGTCGCGCCTGTCGCCCATCGAAAATGCCCGTCAGAAATTCGGCGCGCAGGGATTGTTCGAATTCGCCAAGAGTTTCGTCAAGCTGACGGTTCTGGCGGTCTGTCTGGGGCTGTTCCTGAACCGGCATGCCGACACGATCCTCGGCAGCCTGACCGCACCGCCAAGGGTGGCCGTGCGGATCATGGCGGAGTTGTGCCTCGACTTCCTTCTGGTGATCACGGTGATCGCCGCCGTCATCGGGGCGCTCGACTGGCTTTGGCAGCGCCATGACCACCTGCGTCGCAACCGCATGACCCGGCAGGAGGTGATGGACGAAACCAAGGACGCCGAAGGCGACCCCCATCTGCGGCAGGCCCGCCGGCAGAAGGGGATGGCGATCGCGGGCAACCGGATGATGGCGCAGGTTCCCGGGGCGGATGTGGTGATCGTCAATCCGACACACTTCGCCGTTGCCCTGTCCTGGTCGCGACAACCGGGGGCCGCGCCCCGCTGCGTGGCCAAGGGCACCGACCATGTCGCCGCTGCCATCCGCCGGACGGCAGCCGAGGCAGGCGTGCCGATCCACAGCGATCCGCCCACAGCGCGCGCCCTCCACGCCGCCACCGCGATCGGCGAGGAGATTCCCGTCAGGCATTACCGCGCGGTCGCTGCCGCCATCCGGTTCGCGGACGCCATGCGGCAGCGTGCGGCGAGAGGTGTGACATGACGGACCCCGAACTTGACGATATCCAGGCGATTGCCGTCCTTCTGTACCGGCGCGAGCTGGCCCGCCTTGCCCCTGTTCTGCGCGATGAGGCGCAGATCAGGGCGGCGCTGGTGCATCTCGACACCATGGTGGCAGAGGCGCGCGGGGCGGACATGACGTCGATTGCGTTGTCCGGCGGCGATGCCGTCTGGACCACCTGGGTCGAGAGGCAAAGGACCGGACTTCAGTCCGACCTCGCTCGTGTTCTGGCCCGCAAGGTGCAGGAAACCGCGGCGCTGCGCACCGCCTTCGGGCGGGTCCGGGCGCTGGAGGATCTTGCCCGGCTATCCGCGCGCTCTGCGCGCCGGACCCATGATCGCCGTACGGCCGAAACGGCGCGCGCCCTCGCCGCCTTTCCGCGGAACGGAGCGCTGACGGGATCCGGCGGGGAGAGCTGGCATGAGCCCGACGCGTGATTCTGGCGGGCAGCAGATTTGCGCGCGCAGCGCGGTCGAAGCGGTGCGCGCCTTCTCAGTCGTCGCATGGCACAGGGCCTGAGGCGGGACCTGAAAGGGAAGCGTCACATATCCTGCCGGGCGATGTCGGTGATCAGCACGTCGCGCGTGCCATGGGGCAGAACCGCGTCGGCGGCCAGCCGCAGGGCATTGCGCAGCAGATCGAGATTGCCCGCCTGGGTGAAGGCCCCGTCGAACCCGCCCATGTTGGCGTGATCGAACATGACCCGCAGGAATTCGTCACGCAGGCGCGGCTCCATGTCGTAAGTGGCCGCCGTCATGCCAGCCGGCACTTCGAGGGTGAGCGACAGAACCACCAGCGACCGCACGCGATCCTCACGCACCACCGGCACCACGAACTGGTTGTTCAGGCGGACGAAGTCGGATCCCTCAGCGCCCGTCGGCGGGGGTGGTGGCTGGGTTTCCTCGGTGGCCGGTGCCCCCTCCGGGCCGGGCTGCAGGGCAAGGCCAAGCCCGACACCCGCCGCGATGCCGGCCACAAGGAACAGGATGGGCAGAACAAGCTTCATCCCGCGCTCTCAGAACGGCAGGACCGCGTCGAGGATCTGCTGTCCGATCCGCGGCTGCTGCATGTCGGTGATCTGCCCGCGCCCGCCATAAGACACGCGCGCCGAGGCGATCTTGTCATAGGTGATCTCGTTCTGGCGCGAGATATCGGCCGGACGGACAAATCCGCTGACCAGAAGCTCGCGCATCTCGAAGTTCACGCGCACCTCCTGCGACCCCGATATGGCGAGGATGCCGTTGGGCAGCACATCGACCACCGTCGCGGCCACGCGCAGGGTCAGCTGTTCGGTCCGGCGGACCGAACCTTGGCCCCGGCTCTGGCTGGCGCTGTCGATCGATACGGCATCGGCCATCGCGGCGCCGTCGGGCAGGCGTTCGTCGATCCGCTGCGGCAGACCGAAGAGCTGCGGGATGCCCAGACTTTCCGATCCGGAGCGTGCGCGCGACGTGGTGTTCGAGATTTCCGCGCTTTCATCGATCTCGATCACCACGGTCAGGATGTCGCCACGCTGCACGGCGCGGCGGTCGCCCAGAAGGGACTGCGCATTCCCGCTCCAGAGGGACGACTGGCCCGCGGGACTGGGCGTGTCGACGGTCAGCGGAAGACCCGGAGACAGCATCGCCATCTGTTCGACGCCGCCATCGACGGGGGCGAAGCCGGGCGGCTTGCCGATATGGCCGCCGCGGCCGCAGCCCACGGCCACAAGGCCGATGACGGCAAGGATGAGGGGCCGCGAGGCAAGACCGGTCATGGCACGGCCACCGTGCCGTCGGCCCGGACCCGCCCCGTCACGGTGGCCCGCGACGACAGATTCATCACGCGGATGCGGTCGCCTTCGGCGCCGCGCGCCAATGCGCGCCCCTCGGCCGAGATGGCAAGGCCC
Source organism: Aestuariivita sp. (assembly GCA_018401465.1). GTDB lineage: Bacteria > Pseudomonadota > Alphaproteobacteria > Rhodobacterales > Rhodobacteraceae > JAGYKE01. Next base: position 540,852 of record JAGYKE010000004.1, on the reverse strand, counting down.
CCGCGCAGGAAGACCAGCGTCACCAGCTGGTTGCGGTCGATCAGCGCGGGCGGCCCCAGATCGGAAAGGGGTATGGGCCGCCCGGCATAAAGGGCGACACGCGCTTCCTGACCGACCACGTCTTCGGCGCGTCGGGCGACGCCGTCACGGTGGCCCGGCTTCACCGTCAGATCGGCAGGCGCGATCAGATCGCCCGCGCGGATCGTGCGCGTGGGCACGACGATGTCGGCCAGCGCGGGGCCGGCAAGACAGCACAGGATCAGCGCGGCCCGCATCAACGCACCTGCGTGGTTGCGGCCATCATCTGGTCGGCGGCGGAAATGACCTTGGCGTTCATCTCGTATCCGCGCTGCGCCTCGATCAGTTCGGTCACCTCGCGCACGGCGTCGACCGAACTGTCTTCGAGATAGCCCTGCCGCAACGTGCCAAGCCCGTCTTCGCCCGGCGCGCCCGTGATTGGCGCCCCCGAGGCCGCAGTTTCCGCAAAGAGATTGCCGCCCAACGCCTCGAGCCCCTTGGCATTGGTGAAGCTGGTGAGCGTGAACTGACCGAGCAGCTGCGCCTCGGGCGTGCCGTCGAAATAGGCATAGACCTCGCCCGCGGCGTTGATCGACAGGCTGCGCGCGTCCGAAGGAATCACGATTTCGGGCATGACGGGAAACCCGTCCGACGTCACGATGGCACCTTCGGCCGACCGTTTCAGCCCGCCGTCGCGGGTGAAGGCGGCCTGACCCGAGGGCAGCGTCACCTCGAGATATCCGGGCCCTTCGATGGCAAGGTCAAGATCGCCGCCCGTTTCCGACAGCGCGCCCTGCGCCAGAAGGACCGTCACCGCCGAAGGCCGCACACCCAGACCCAGCTGCACCCCGGTGGGCAGGACCGTGCCGTCTGCGGCGCTGACGGTGCCCGCGTGGGCGAATTGCTGGTAATGCAGATCGGCGAATTCCGCGCGCCGCGCGTTGTAGCCGGTGGTCGACATGTTGGCGAGGTTGTTCGAGATCGTCTCGACCCGCATCTGCTGGGCCGACATGCCGGTCGCGGCGATGTCCAGGGCGCGCATCGTGTTCTCCTCAGGTTGGGCGGGTCAGCGCGGTCAGGGCGGACCGGATGCGCTGATCCTCGGCGTCAAGAAAGCTTTGGCCCAGTTCGTAGGCGCGCTGCACCGCGACCATCCGGGCCAGTTGCGAAACGGCATCGACATTCGATGCCTCGAGGCTGCCCTGCACGACCCGGGCGGCATCCGCCGGAACGTGGCCGCCCTGCGCGGCGAACCGCACGCCATCCTCGCGCCGCAGCGACAGGGGGTCTGCGGGCAGCACCAGGCCGATCTGACCAAGGGGCGTCGCCCCTGCACTGATCGTGCCGTCGGCGGCGACCGTGATGCCGGTCGCACCGGGGGGGATGAAGACCGGGGCACCCCCGGCGTCGAGAACGCGAAACCCGTCCGGCGTGACAAGATCGCCGTCGGCATTGGGCGTGAAGTGCCCCGCACGCGTCAGCCTTTCGCCCGCCGGAGTTTCGATCAGGAAGAAGCCGTCGCCGTCGATGGCCAGATCGAAGGCCCCACCCGTCGCTGTCAGGCTGCCCTGCGCCATTGAGGTCGCCCGCACATTCGCATGGGCCATGGAGACCGAGGGCGCATCCTCCATCCGGCGGACATGTTCGGCGAAGACAAGTCCTTCCTGCCGGAACCCTGTGGTGGCGGCATTGGCGATGTTGTTCGCGACGACCTGCATTTCACGCAGGAGGCCGGATTGACGCGACAGCGTGACAGAGCCGGGAAGATCCATTCTAACCTCCTGACACCAAAGGAAGAATCTGCGTCTGGAAAAAGGCGACAAGGCTTTGGGTCATGAACCCCATCGATACCCAGAAGACCGCGACGATGGCGGCCATCTTGGGCACGAAGGTCAGCGTCATCTCCTGGATCGAGGTCAGCGCCTGCAGCAGGCCGATGATCAGCCCGGCGACAAGGGCGACGCCAAGGATCGGCAGCGACAGCGCGACCGAAACCCACAGGCCCTGCCGCAGGACGTCGAGGAAGACGGCGTCGCCCAGCATGTCAGACCGGCATCCGCAGGATTTCCTGATAGGCTTCGACCACGCGGTTGCGCAGCGTCACCGCCGTTTCGACGGCGAGTTCGGTCTGCGCCAGCGCCTGGACCAGCGCGTGTGGGTCGGCGGTGCCGGTCATCGCCTGCAGCGACAGGGTTTCGCTGTCGCGCAGGGTGGCGGCAAAGTCGCGCGCCGCGCTTTCCAGCGCCCGGCCTGCCTGCGGATCGGGTTGGGTGGCGTTGCGCGCGGCGGTGTACTGCGCCGCGGCGGTGAGGTTGCGAATGTCCATTCTGGCACACTCCTATCGTCTGAGAAGATCCATGAGACCCGACGACATCTGCCGGGTCTGTTCGAACATCTTGAGGTTGGCCTCATAGCTGCGCTGGGCCTGCCGGGCGTCGGCGAGTTCCACGATGAGGTCCACGCCCGACCCGTTGTAGTGCCCGGTCGCATCGGCAAGCGGATGCCCGGGGTCGTAGATGCGGGGCAGCGCGCGTCGGTCGAGCCGGACATCCCCGGTGCGCACCTCGCCCACCATGGCGCCGGTCTGCACCTCGCGCCCGAATGGCAGGGTCTTGCGGCGGAAGCCCGGCGTGTCGGCGTTGGCGATGTTTTCCGATACGACCAGCAGGCGCTGCGCCTGGGCACGCAACCCGCTTGCGGTGACGGAGAGGGCGCTTGAGAAATCGCTCATCCCCGTCCTCACGCGTTGCGGCCGAGCGCGGTGCGCAGCACCGTCAACCCGGACTTGTAGATCGCGATCGCGCGGTCGTGCTGGCGCTTGACCTCGACCGCGCGCAGCATCTCGGCCTCGAGCGTGACGCCATTGCCATTCGCGCCCGTCGCGCCGCGGATATCGGCAAGGCGCAGGCTGTCGTCGCCCGTCGTGCCGAACAGGTGCCCGGGGCGCGTTGCCTTCGGTACCATCGCGTCGGGTCCGCCGCGCACCATTTCGCCGAAAGGCACGAGGTCGCGCGGGCGGAAACCCGGCGTGTCGGCATTCGCCATGTTTTCGGCCACAAGGGCCTGCCGCTGCCCGGCATGGCGGGCCATGGCATGCGCAGTCGTGAACACATCCAGTGTTGTGAACATCGGGGCTTCTCCCTCGATCCGTCTCAACCGGGGATTAAGGGTGATTCCTTTAGATTCGGTTTGCGACACCCGACAAGGAAGGATGCCCGATGACAGAAGCCCTCGCCGCGCTTACGGCTGAAATCGCCGCGCTGCGGCGCGTGCAGGGGCTGGGCCGGGTGTCGGGTGTGGCGGCTGGGGCGGTCGCGGTGTCGGGTCTGGCCGATATCGCGCGGCTGGGCGACCATCTGTCGATCCGGGCCCGCAGCGGCGCTGCCCTTCCGGCTGAGGTTGTGCGTATCGCCGAAGGTATGGTCACGGCGCTGCCGCACGATCCGCCTTTGGGGATCGCGCTGGGCGATGCGGTCGAGCACCTTGGCCCGCTGGACCGCATCGCGCCGGCGGATCACTGGATAGGCCGCGTGATCGACCCTTACGGGCGGCCGCTGGACGACGCGCCGCTCCTGCGCGGGCCGCGCGACAGGCCGGTGCTGGCGCCGCCCCCGCCGGCAGGGGGGCGACGCGGTCTCGGCGCGCGGCTGGAGACCGGGCTTGCGGCGCTGAACACCTTTCTGCCTTTGGTGCGTGGGCAGCGGATCGGCCTCTTCGCGGGGTCGGGGGTGGGCAAGTCGCGGCTGCTTGCAGCGCTGTGCCGGCGGATGCAGGCGGATGTGGTCGTGCTGGCCCTGATCGGCGAACGCGGGCGCGAGGTGCGGCAGTTCACGCGCGACGTTCTGGGGGATGAGGGGATGGCGCGCGCGGTCGTCGTCGCGGCGACGTCGGACCAGTCGCCTCTGGTGCGGCGGCGTTGCGGCTGGGCGGCGATGGCGGTGGCCGAACATTTCCGCGATCAGGGGCGGAACGTGCTGCTTCTGGCCGATTCGGTCACGCGCTTCGCCGAAGCGCATCGCGATGTCGCGCTGCAGGGGGGCGAACTCCCCGCCCAGCGCGGGTTTCCGGCCTCGACCGGGCAGATGATCACGGCGCTGTGCGAACGGGCCGGTCCGGGCAGCGACGGTCAGGGCGACATCACGGCGGTCTTCAGCGTGCTGGTCGCCGGGTCCGACATGGAGGAACCCGTGGCCGATATCCTGCGCGGCGTTCTCGACGGGCATGTGATCCTTGACCGCGCGATCGCGGAGCGGGGCCGGTTCCCGGCGATCGACCTGTCGCGGTCGGTCTCGCGCAGCCTGCCCGAAGCGGCGAGCGTGGCCGAAAATGCCCTGCTGAGCGAGGCACGTCAGCTGATCGCCGCCTATGAACGGGCCGAGCCGATGATCCGCGCGGGGCTTTACGCCGAAGGTAGCGATCCGGTTGTCGACCGGGCGCTGCGGGTGCACGGCGAACTCGATGCGTTTCTGGCACGCAGCGACGACCGCAGCATTGCGGCGGGGTTCGAACGGCTGGCCCTGATCCTGCGCCGCGCAGGGCCCGGACGGGGCCCGGCCGAGCCGAAGGGCTGACCGCACCGGCCGGGGCCGCGATCGCGCCGGCGATGGTGTCAGAGGAACAAATCCCCGACAGGGCGAGTCCTGTGATGCGCGGGCGCGCCGGGGGCAAGTGGATGCCGGGGCAAGGCAGACCGGATGTCGGATCGGTCGTCGCGGGTGTCGATGCCCGGGCGCTTGCGGAAATGGGGGTGGGGATGCGCCGCGCGGATCCCGTGTCAGGCGACCGCCCCGCCTGTCCGGGCGCGCTGCCCGTCAGGGCCATGTGCCGATCATCCGCGCCCGCCGCCCGCCTGCGCGAGAAGGGTCAGCGCCGCCGCGGCCCCAGACAGCGATGTCTGGCCCGCCGCGATTTGCTGACGGACCAGATAGGCCTCGGTGATCCGGCGCATCGTTTCAGGCCGGGTCAGTTCCGCCAGATCGTCGGTGCCGAACTGGCGGCGGGCACGGTCCTGGAAGATGTCGCGCTGCTTGTCGATGTCGATCTGCCCGATGCTGCCGGGCAGGCCCAGCGCCACCTCCATCTTCTTGCGCAGGGGCGGCAGGGACAGGATCTTGAACCACTGCGCTTCGGTATTTGCGGTCTCGCCGGCGATGCGGAGCAGTTCCCGCTGACCCGACAAGGCGATCCGCATGGCTGGGTCCGCCTGCCCGATGGCGATCTCGAAGCTTTGTCTTTCGAAGCGCGCGATGATCTGATCCGCGAACCCGGGCCGGAGGGTCTGCAGTCCCTGTCCGGGTCCGAAGCCGAAGGCATCCGACAACTGTCGGTACCGGTCGTCGGACAGGCGGTTGGCGAGGGCATCGCGACTGGCGGTCCCGTCTTCCAGGACGCGGCGGATCAGCGCCCGGTTGGGCAGATCGTCCTGCAGCCCGAAGGCGCCGAGCGCCACCGACAGAAGCCGCCGGTCGGCGACCAGCGCCTCGGCCGTGCGGATCGTGCCGATGGTCTCGCGGAAGTAGTCGCTGTCCCGCGAAAGGCTGGGCGAGGCGGCGAAAGCCGACATCTGGCTGTCGATCGTGCGGGACAGGAAAGCCCATCCGGCAAGGCCGCCCACCGGCAGGACGGGCTGAAACGTCATCTGGAGCGCACGGCCAACAGCCGTTCCTCACGCGGCAGAAGGGCGCGCAACGCTTTCAGGCATTGATAGTGACGGTCTTCGATCAGGGCCTGAGAGGCCTCGGCGATGCGGGCGCGGCTGTCGGGATCAGTGAAGACCTGGCTCAGTTCCTCGATCCGCCGCAGCAGCGGCAAGCGCGCGTCTTTGGGCGAGGTGTCGCCCGACAGGACCAGCTGCGCGGCATAGCACACACGCCGGACCGGGGTGTTTGCCTCCTCCGGGTGGATGGCGTCACGCAGGCGCAGGATGTTCGCCTCGGCCGTCAGAACAGACAGGCGCGAGCGCTTGTCGCCGTTCTCGATCACCGCGCCGTTGATCAGGACCCGTTCCTTCGGACCCAGTTTCAGGACCAGCCCACCCATGTCAGCCTCCCTGCGCCTGCAGGCCGCGCAGTATGGCCATGTTCACCTCGACCAGCGGTGTGATCTCTGCGGAATCGGCCAGAACCTTGCTGGTGTGGCGACGCGAGAAGTCGGCGAGCGCGAAGATGCGCGCCTTCAGATCCGCGGGAAGCGGGTTGCCCGGGTCTGCAACTTCGATTGCGAAAACCGACCAGAGCCGGCGGTTGCGGTGCAGTGCAGAGACGAAGCCGGCAAAATCGCTGTCCCGGGTCCGGTCTGCCGCGATCAGCTGCCGGGTAATCCGGGCGACCGCGTCGTATTCCAGGCTGACGGGACTGCGCAGCGTCGCGCCTACCGATCCGTAAGCCTGCTGCGCCTTCAGGATTGCATTCACGAAAACACCTCAATCGGCGGTTTGAAAGGGCCGGGGAACATGGGGATCCGGGGCGCCCGGGGGCGCCCCGGTTGCCGGACTTACCGGAACAGCTGCAGGATGGTCTGCGGCGCCTGGTTGGCGATCGACAGCGCCTGCACGCCCAGCTGCTGCTGGGTCTGCAGCGCCTGAAGCCGGGCCGATGCCGCCTCCATGTTGGTGTCGACCAGCGCGCCGATGCCCGATTTCATTGCATCCGTCAGCTTGCTGACGAAATTTCCCTGGTCTTCGATGCGCTTGCCCGATGCACCCAGCGCGGCGGCCCCGTCGATCGCCGTCTGCAGGAAGGTCTCGATCTCCCCCAGCGCGGTGGCTGCCGTGGTCGCATCGGTGATTGCGGTCAGGTTGGTGCCAAGATCGATATCCGCTTCGAAATCCACGGTCGCCACGGTGAAGGTCGAGGCCGTCGGCGCCGCCGAACCGACACGGTCGAGCGAGGACAAGACTGTCAGCCCGGTCGCGCCGCTGCCATCCACATCGGTCGCGAGAAGGTTGGCGCCGTTGAACTGCGCCGCGCCGATGATCGACGCGACCTGCGCCACGCGTTCCTCGATATCGGCCTGGATCTTTGCAAAATCCACGTTCTCGGAATTGGCCGAGATGGCCAGTTCCTTGATGTCCTCGAGCACGTTGACAACCTGTTCGGCTGCGGCCGAGGCGACCGCCACGGTCGCTTCGCCCAGTGCCAGCGAATCCGACACTGCGTTGAAGCCCGCCACATCCGCTTCCATCACGCGCGAGATGGCCCAGATCGCCGATCCGTCCTTGGCGGTTGCGATGTCCTTGCCGGTCGAGATGGCGTTCTGGGTCTTGCCCAGTTCCGAGTTGATGTTCTTCAGTGTCTGCAGCGCGACCATCGCGCTGTTATTGGTGATGATACTCGACATGATCCTGTGTCCTTTGATTCTGGACGCTTTAGCGCCCTCTGGAAGCCACGCCCGGAGGGATGGCGGGGAATGCCGTTCTGACCTGTGCGCCCGACCGCTGGCCGCGCCGCGCCATCCTGATTGAATGCGGGGTAACCCTTGCGCAGGGCCGGTTAAGCCTTCGCTAATCGCGCCGCGTTCTTTCCCGCGGATTTGACGCAAACCCGTCAGGCCCGCCTTTCGATGCCGTCGCCGCGCGGCCCGGACCAGGTTTGCCGCCGCCCGTTCCTGTCATAGGTCTCGAGCGTGCAGCCGGTTTCGCGAAGCACCGCAAGCTGTGCCGCCACATTGCGGATCCCCTCAAGTGCACCGTCCATAAGAACCTGATTTCGCTGTATTTTTCGTTTCAAGGGAATATGTGCGGCACCCCCCGCACCGCTGTCGTCGAGTCCCGCCACAAGGGTTTCCTTGCTATCGGCGATGTCTGCGATGCGCTGCAGATCCCCCGAGATCAGCACCGCCCGCTCTTCTTCGAGAAGCCTATCGAGCGCGTTCAGCGCGGCGTCAGACATCTGCCCGCTCCCTCAGGGTGAGATGGATCGTCTCGGCCAGTCCGATGCCGCCCGCGCGCGCCATCGCGGTTGCCTGCTCATGCAGGAGGAACGAGGCGAACTGATCTTCCCCCGCACCGCCGCCGAAGGCATCGGAACCCCGGCCCAGACCGGCGGATTTCAGCATCTCGGCAAGAAACGTCGCCTCAAGCGCGACTGCGGCTTCGCGCATCGGATCGGGCGCGGGACGGGGTGGCAAGGCGGGTGAATGCGGGGCGACCGGCGGCAGCATCGGCTTTTCCTTCCTGACAGGACAACTCGCCTCAGTTTCCGGGTCGGGGGTAAACATCCGGTAACCCGGATGAGGGAAACTGCAGGGGTCAGATTCGTCCTGAAAGGGCCCCGATGCAGTTTCCCATCCTTCCGCCGCCGCATATTGCGCCCGTTGCGCCCGCGCCACCCACCTCTCTGGACGTTCCCGCCCTTCCGGTCTTTGCCGATGTGCTGGCGGCCCTGCGCGGGGCACCCTTGGCGGCGAAGGCCGCGTGGGGTGGCCCGGCTGCTGCCATCGTGCAGGAGGATATGGGCGAATCGCCCGATCCCCTTGCGGATGAGGCCGTCGCGGCAGGGGCTGTGGTCATGGCGGATGGCGTGGTCGCGCCGGTCATCGCGGACCGGCATAGTCCTGTGCCGGACGATGGGGCAGACCCGGACCAGACCGCTCGGGAAGCGCCTGCGGCAGAGGTCGCTCGACCGGTGGTTGCCCTTGGGCTTCCCGACGGACCGGCGAAACCGGCTGACCCCGTCGGGGGCCAAGTGCCCGCGCCCGTGGACAAGGCCGGACCTGTGGCGCTGCCGGACAGACCGGTGCCCCCCGCCTTGTCCGAGGCACCCCGCGCAAACCCGACGCAGGCAGCATCGCAAGCACCGGCCCTGAACCCGGCGCGACACCCGCCCGTGCCCCCCGTGGCCGAGGGCTGGGCGATACCGCCCGCGCTGCCTGCTCCGAAGAATCAGCAGCCGCCTGCGACCGCCGCCCCCGCCTTTGCGCCCGGGCCAGTCGCGCCGCCCCCGCCTTCGCTTTCGCGGCTTGCCGATCTCCCCCCTGTCGGGGGAGAGGCGGGGTCGCTCCGGTCCGACACCGGGCTTGTTTCCGGCCCGGCCCCCGCCCTTGCCGAAGGCGCAAGGCCCGGTCCGGCCGCCCCGCCCGGGGCACCGGTCACACCGCAGGCGGTGGCGGCCCAGATCGCGGTGGCGCTGGGGCGGTCAGCGGATGGCACGATCGACATCGCCCTGCATCCGCAGGAACTGGGGCGGTTGCGGCTCTCGCTGACACCAACTGATGCGGGGCTGGTCGTGACCATCGCGGCGGAACGGCCTGAAACGCTCGACCTTCTGCGGCGCCACGCGGCGGATCTGGGACAGGACCTTCGCAGTCTCGGGTTCCGCGACGTCGATCTGAACTTCGGTGCGCCGGGGTCCGATCACTTCCGCGGGCACCCGGCGGCCCGCCCGGTTGAAGAAGTGGCATTCGCCGCGTCCGACCGGCCCGCTCAGGCGCCGTCCCCCTTCCCCTGTCGCGCCGGTCCTTCATGGGGTTGGTGGGCTCGACATCCGACTGTAGGAGGAAGCATTGACCGTTCAAGGCATTGCACCCCAACCGGCGCCGCCCGCAACGGCGCGGCAAACCGCCTCGAACGCCGCGACGCTGTCCTCGGATTTCGAGACGTTCATCCGCATGCTGACCGCGCAGGCCCGGTATCAGGACCCGCTTGAGCCGCTCGATTCCAGCCAATATGCCACGCAACTCGCGCAGTTTTCGATGGTGGAACAGCAGGTTCTCGCCAATGACCGGCTTGCGGGATTGTCCGCCGCACTCGCCACGGGAAACATGGCCGCGCTTGCCGGTTGGGTCGGCATGGAGGCACGTGCTCCGGCCCAGGCCCGGTGGGCCGGCGACCCGATCGAGGTTGTGGCACCGCGCGCCCCGGGTGCCGACACCGCGACCTTGGTGATCGAGACCGCGCGGGGGGTCGAAGTGGCGCGGCGCAGCCTGCCGCCCGGCGAAGACACCCTTATGTGGGACGGGCGCGATGATGCGGGCAGTGTCCTGCCCTATGGCAACTATAGCCTTTCGGTGGAAAGCAGCGCGCTGGGCGTCATCGTCGCGCGCGAACAGGCGCAGGTCTATGCCCGCGTGGTCGAGGCGCAGGTCATCGACGGGCAGACGCATCTCCTCCTCGAGGGCGGGGCGCGCATCGCGGCCGAAGGGGTAAGCGCGCTGCGCAACCGGCAGGGCGGCTGATGCGCAACGGGCTGCTGGTCCGGGCCTTGTGGGCCTTTTGGTGCTTGTTTCACCTTGGCGGTCGCCGCTGCGATGGCCCGGACCCAGCACGCCGACCGGGCAGGGTTGCACGACCAGTACTACCCGGACTGGCGGGGAGCCCGCGGCGCGCGGCACCTGCCGCCCCGGGTCTGCGCGGTCGGACGGCGGCTTGCCCAGCCCGCACGGTGGCCGTAGGTTCGCCCGACAGCAAGAACCGGTGCCGTCATTTCCGAACCTTCCTCTTCAGATGCACTGCAGGGCCCAGCCATGGCGGACACCGGGCAGAGCCCGCCGCCGGCTATCCTGCGGCAACTGGGCGATCTTGGCTGCCTGCCGCCCCGGCCTGTCATCCGAAGGCTGCGCGGGGGGCGCACGAACCGGGCGTGGCGGCTGACCGGGCCGGGGTGCGACCTTGTGCTCAAGCTCTATGCCCGGGACGGGGGCAATCCGCTTTTCCCCAACGATCCCGAGGCCGAAGCGATCTGCCTGACCCATCCGGCCCTCTCTGCCCTCGCGCCGCGGCTGGTGGCGCGTGGTGCGGGCGCGGCGGGTTCGTGGGTGCTTTACCCTTGGGTCGAGGGTCCGCACTGGGCGGGCGACATGGCACAGGCAGCCTGCGCGCTGCGCGCTCTTCACCAAACGCCAGCGCCTGCGGGCCTGCGCCGCGTCGATTGCACCCCGCCCGCCCTGATCGACACGGGCGCACGGTTTCCGGTGCTTTGTACAGGACTGCAGGCGCGGCGGCTCTCAACCCTGCGCCCCGACCCGCCGGAGATCCAAGACGCCACCGTGCCGATGTTTCTGCATGGCGATCCGGTCGCGGCAAACATCGTCATCGGGCCGGACGGTCCCGTCTTCATCGACTGGCAATGCCCGGCCATCGGCGACCCATGCGCCGATATCGCCATCCTTCTGTCGCCCGCGATGCGGATGCTCTATCGCAGCTGCGCGCCCCGGGCCGGCGACACGGAGAGGTTCTTCGCATCCTACGGCGATGCACAGACAGCTGCGCGCTATCATGCGCTTGCCCCGCTCTTTCACTGGCGCATGGCAGCCTATTGTCTGTGGCGGGCCGGAACCGGCGCGCCCGCCTATTCGGCGGCGGCCGAGGCCGAGCTTTCGGCGCTGGCCGCTTTCAGGAAATCCACACGACCGACGCTCACATAGGCCTCGAAGCCCGCGCGCTTCGCATCCTTGACGGAATAGATGTTGCGCAGGTCGGCCAGCCGCGGGGTTTCCATTTTGCGTGCCAAACGCTTGAGGTCGAGCGCGCGGAATTCGTTCCATTCGGTCAGGATCACGACGGCATCCGCCTTGTGCGCGGCCTTGTAGGCATCATCGACCCAGATGACGCCGGGCAGCAGCGCCTCGCCCTCGGCCTGACCCTTGGGGTCGGTCACGCGCACCTTCGCGCCATTGCCGACGAGCCAGGGCAGGATGCTCAGCGCCGGAGCCTCGCGCATGTCGTCGGTGTTGGGCTTGAAGGTCACCCCCAGCACCGCGATGGTCTTGCGGTTCACCGACCCGCCGCACAGATCGACGATCTTGTCGATCATCCGCCGCTTGATGTCGTCGTTGACCTGGATCGCCGTTTCGACCAGCTGCACGGGCGCGGCGTGATCCTGCCCCATCCGTGCCAGCGCCCGCGTGTCCTTGGGAAAGCACGACCCGCCATAGCCGGGACCGGCATGCAGGAACTTGTTGCCGATCCGCCCGTCGAGCCCCATGCCATGGCTGACCTTCTTGACGTCGGCTCCCACCTTTTCGCACAAAGCGGCGATTTCGTTGATGAAGGTGATCTTGATCGCCAGAAAGGCGTTGGCGGCGTATTTGATCATCTCCGCGCTTTCCAGATCGGTGGTCACGATCGGGAAGTCGCGCAGATAAAGCGGGCGGTAGATTTCCGCCATCACCTCGGCCGCGCGGTCGTTCTGAACGCCGACGACGATACGGTCGGGGCGCATGAAATCATCGATGGCCGCGCCTTCGCGCAGGAACTCGGGGTTCGAGGCCACGTCGAAGTCCAGATCAGGCCGGGTCTTCGCGATGATGCGCTTGACCTCGCGGTTGGTGCCCAGGGGCACGGTCGACTTGGTCACCACCACGGCATAGCCGGTCATCGCCTGCGCGATCTCTTCCGCCGCAGCATAGACATAGGTCAGGTCGGCATGGCCATCGCCGCGACGGGTCGGGGTGCCCACGGCGATGAAGATCGCCTCGGCTCCGGCGACTGCCAACGGCAGATCGGTCGTGAAGGTGAGCCGCCCGGCCGCGACGTTCTTCGCGATCAGATCGTCGAGACCCGGTTCATAAATCGGCACCTCGCCCGCCTTCAGGCGGTCGATCTTGCGCGGATCCTTGTCGACGCAGATCACCTCATGTCCGAAATCGGAGAAACAGACGCCAGACACGAGGCCGACATAGCCAGTGCCGATCATGGTAATCTTCATTGGACTGCCCTCGTCACCAAAAATCCGCTCAAGGGTTGGGTGATGCGCCCCGGCAAGTCAACTCAGAGATCGGCCAGTTTCAGCGAAGCATAAAGCGGGGGCATCAGGATTCGGCGGAACCGCCCGAAGGGAAAGCGTTGCGGGTCGGCGCGGATCGCCTCGGGGATCGCCTGTGCATCGCCGCCCGCGATCAGGATGCCGATCAGACGGCCAAGATAGCTGCCCATGCTGACCCCGTTGCCATGGTAGGCATAGGCGGCGAAGAGGCCCGGCTGACCGGGGATCGGCCCGGCATAGGGCAGCCGCTTTGGCGACAGGCAGACCATGCCCGACCATTCATGTTCGATCTCGACCTGTGCCCAGGCCGGAAACATCGCGCGGAAGTGCTGGCGCACGGCCGCGCGCGACCGCGCCTCGGCCCGCGGGGACGAGAAGATGCCGCCCCGCATCCCGAAGAGCATCCGCCCATCGGGCATGAGCCGGAAGTAATGCACCAGATTGCGGCTGTCATAACACATCTGAAGGCTGGTCCAGCCTTGGGCGCGCTGTTCTTCGGCCGTGATCGGGCGCGTCACCAGCACCGTCGACTGTGTCGGCATGTACCGCGCCGCCATCCATGACGGGACGTGTTCCGACGAATAGCCGTTGGTCGCGATCAGGACGGCACCCGCCCGAACCTTGCCCACGTCGGTCGTCACGGCCCAGCCCGCGCCGTCGCGGTCGACCGCCCGCACAGCGCTGTCGGCGTGTACCGCGGCGCCTGTCTTGCAGACTTCAGCCAGCAGTCCGTCGAGATACATGCGCGGGTTCAGGGCAAAGCCGATCGGCGTGGTCACCGCGCCGAAAAAGGGCCCCGACATCCCCATCTGGGTCAGTTCCTCGGCCCGGGTGACCTGCGGCGCCGCGCCATGCGGTCCGGGCCCTGAGTCGAGATCCTTCAGGATCGCGTCCCAGTGGCGCGGCGTATGTGCCAGAAGCGTTTCGCCGTCTGAATGGGTGTCAGCGTCGATCCTGCGCGTCTTGAGCAGATCGCCCACATGCTCCACGGCCGCGCGTTCGGCGGCGCGGTATTCTGCGGCGGCTTCGGTGCCATAGGTGGCGCGCAGGGCGGCTTCGCCGATCTTGCCGCCGCCGAGGCAGCAGAACCCGCCATTGCGCCCCGACGCGCCCCAACCCGGGTGCTGCGCGTCAAGGACGACGACGCGCGTGCCTTGTTCCGCCAGCGCCAGCGCGGCGTTCAGCCCGGTGAAGCCCGCGCCGATGATGCAGACATCGGCACGCACCTCGCCGCGCAGGGCGGGGCGGACCTGCGCCACTTCGGTTGCGAAGCGGTCCCAGAAACAGCCCGTCCGCGGCCCGGCGCCATAGGCGTAATCCCCGAAGATGCGCGTCATGTCGCCCGCGCTGCCGCCTGTTCGTCGCGCTTCTGCCGCACCATGCTGCGTTTCGAGACAAGCGAGGCGGTGATCACCCCGACCGTCACGATGGCGATCATGATCGTGGACAATGCGTTGATTTCCGGGCTTACCCCCAGACGCACGGCCGAAAAGATCCGGATCGGCAGCGTGGTCGAGGCCGGACCGGCGGTGAACGACGCGATCACCAGATCGTCGAGCGACAGCGTGAAGGCCAGAAGCCAGCCCGAGATCACCGCGGGCGCGATGATGGGCAGCGTCACCAGCCGGAACGCATCCCAAGGCGACGCGCCGAGGTCGAGCGCGGCCTCTTCCAGCGACCGGTCGAAGGTCACCAGCCGCGACGACACGACGACCGACACGAAGGCCATCGAAAAGGTCGTATGCGCCAGCACGATGGTCAGCACCCCGCGGTCGAGCCCGATACCGATGAACAGAAGCAGAAGCGACAGGCCGGTGATCACCTCGGGCATGACGAGCGGGGCATAGATCATGCCGGAAAACAGCGTCCGCCCCATGAACCGGCCGCCGCGCACCAGAACATAGGCCGCCATCGTGCCGAGGATCGTCGCCAGCGTGGACGAGAAGACGGCGACCTTCAGCGTCACCCATGCTGCATCCAAAAAGGACTGGTTCTGCAGCAGTTCTCCGTACCATTTGGTGGAAAAGCCCGCCCAGACCGTGACCAGCCGGCTTTCGTTGAAGCTGTAGATGATCAGGATGACCATCGGCAGGTAGAGGAACGCGAAGCCCAGCGTCAGCGAGGTCGCGTTGAACCACGACATCCGCATCAGCGGTCCTCCTCGGCCTGGCGCTGCTGGTTGCGCTGGAACAGCACGATCGGCACGACAAGGATGAGCAGAAGCACCACCGCCACGGCGGACGCCACCGGCCAGTCGCGGTTGTTGAAGAACTCCTCCCACAGGATCTTGCCGATCATCAGCGTTTCCGACCCGCCCAGAAGCGATGGGATCACGAATTCGCCCAGCGCCGGGATGAAGACGAGGAAACAGCCCGCGATGATTCCGTTCTTCGACAGCGGCACGGTGATCAGCCAGAAGGCCTGCAGCCGCGAACAGCCCAGATCCTCGGCCGCTTCGATGAGCGACCCGTCAAGCCGGTCAAGCGCGGAATAGATCGGCAGGATCATGAAGGGCAGATAGGTATAGACGATGCCGATATAGACCGCCGTGTTGGTGTTCAGGATGATCAGCGGCGCGTCGATGATCCCCGCCCAGAGAAGGATCTGGTTGAGGTAGCCTTCCTGGCTCAGGATGCCGATCCAGGAATAGACGCGGATGAGAAAGCTGGTCCAGAACGGCAAGATCACCAGCATCATCAGGGTCGGGCGCCATTCTTCGGGCGCGCGTGCCATGCCATAGGCGATGGGATAGCCGATCAGCAGCGCGAAGAAGGTCGCCGTGATGGCGATCTGAAGACTCGACAGATAGGCCTTCCAGTACAGGTCGTCAGTGGTCAGGAACCAGAAGTTTTCGAAATCGAGCTGGGACAGGAAAGCCCATATCCCTTCGTCCCAACTGAACTGCGGCAGATAGGGCGGGCGCGCCAGCGCCGTGTCCGACAGCGAAATGCGGCCGACGATGATGAACGGCACCAGAAACAGGGCCAGCAGCCACAGGTAGGGAACAAGGATGAGGATCGCGCGGCGCATCAGTCGGACAGGACCACGCCCGCGGTGGGCGTCCAGGACAGCCAGACGTCATCTTCCCATGTGAAGGCGCGGTTGGTGATGCGGCGCGTATTGGCGGATTGCGCCTTGATGATCCGTTCTCCCGCGACGCGGACGTGGAAGGTACTGATGTTGCCCAGATAGGCGATGTCGTGGACCTTGCCCTTGATCGCGTTTTCGGCGCCTTCGGGGCGTTCGGCGCTGATCTGGACCTTTTCTGGCCTGATGGCGAGATGCGCTGTCTGACCGTCGGAAAAGGGCCGTTCCGACGCGGCAGTGACGGATTCGCCGGTATCGGCCCATGTGAAATGGTAACGGTTCGGCCCCGTCGCCCGCACCGTGCCTTCAAGGATGTTCACGTCTCCGATGAAGTCGGCGACATAGACGGAATTCGGCGCCTCGTAGATGTCGGCGGGCGTGGCCACCTGGATCAGGCGGCCTTCGTCCATCACCGCGACGCGGCTGGCGACCGTCATCGCCTCTTCCTGGTCATGGGTGACGATCACGAAGGTCGTGCCCGTCTTTTCCTGGATATCCATCAGCTCGAACTGGGTGTCCTGGCGCAGCTTCTTGTCGAGCGCGCCGAGCGGTTCATCCAGAAGCAGAAGCTTCGGCGCCTTGGCCAGAGAACGGGCAAGGGCCACGCGCTGGCGCTGGCCGCCGGAAATCTGGTGCGGCTTGCGGCGGGCGAACTTTTCCAGTCGGGTGAGTTTCAACATCTCCTCGACCCGGCGCTGCAGGTCGATCTTGGGCATGCTGTCGCGGCGCAGGCCGAAGGCGATGTTGTCCCAGACCGTGAGATGCGGAAACAGCGCATAGGACTGGAACATCATGTTCACGGCGCGCTTGTTTGGCGGGACCGGCACGATGTCCTGCCCAGCCAGTTCGATCCGCCCCGATGTCGGGTTCTCGAAACCCGCCAGCATCCGCATCATCGTCGTCTTGCCACAGCCGGACGGACCCAGAAGCGCGAAAAACTCGCGTTCATAGATGTCGAGTGACAGATCGTCGATCGCGGTGAAGTCCCCGAACCTTTTGGTGACGTTCTGAAACCGGATCAGCGGCTTCTGGTTCGGGTCGGCCCAGGGGGCGAAAACGGTGGCTGGCAAGTCGGGTCTTCCCTGCTGAAGAAAGGGCCGGAGCGTCACCGCCCCGGCCCCCAGTATCGGTCAGGTCAGGTGCCCGACTTGACCTTGGTCCACAGACGCGTGACGACGCGCTGCACACCCGCGTCGTATGGCGACGTGGTGTAGAGGTTCTGCAGCGTCCCTTCGTCCGGATAGATCGCAGTGTCGCCGATCACGTCCTCGTTCAGGAACTCTTTCGAGGCCCCGTTGCCGTTGGCGTAGTAGACGTAGTTCGACGCCGCCGCCATGTTCTGCGCATCCATGATGAAGTTCAGGAAGGCATGCGCGCCTGCCGGGTTCGGCGCATCGACCGGGATCGCCATCTGGTCGAACCACATCAGCGCGCCTTCGGCGGGGATGTGGTATTCGATTTCGACGCCGTTGTCGGCTTCTGCTGCGCGGTCGCGGGCCTGCAGGATATCACCCGACCAGCCGAAGGCCACGCAGATGTCGCCGTTGGCCAGCGCGTTGATGTATTCACTCGAGTGGAACTTGGTCACGAAGGGACGCACGCCCATCAGCACGGGTTCGGCCTTGGAAATGGTTTCGTCGTCCTGAGCATCGGGGTTCTCCCCGATATACTTCAGCGCCGCGGGGATCAGTTCGGTCGGCGCATCGAGGAAATGCACGCCGCACGAGGCAAGCTTTTCCATGTTCGCCGGGTCGAAGATCAGCGCGAGGGAGTTCATCGGCGCATCCTCGCCCAGGACTTCCTTGACCTTGCCGACGTTCACGCCGATGCCTGTGGTGCCCCACATGTAGTTGATGGAGTATTCGTTACCGGGGTCGTACTGCGCTGTGCGGGCCGCGACCACGTCCCACATGTTTTCCAGATTGGGCAGCTGCGACTTGTCCAGCTTCTGGAACGCGCCCGCCGAGATCTGGCGCTGTAGGAAGGTGCCCGACGGCACCACCACGTCATAGCCCGACCCGCCGGCCAGCATCTTCGTTTCCAGAACTTCGTTCGAATCGAAGACGTCGTAGATCAGCTTGATTCCGGTCTCGGCCTCGAACTTGGCCAGAAGCTCTTCGTCGATATAGTCGGACCAGTTGTAGACCCGGACTTCGTTCGCCGACACGGCCGCGGCCGTCAGCGTCAGAACGGCTGTCATGGACAGCGTCTTGATGTTCATGCAGTCTCTCCCCTTGAGTTTGGTCACGGCTGTTCGGGCCGTATCGACCCGATTTGATCAAGTTTTGCCGTGTACGGCAATATCCGATATGCTTTCACGCACATCGGAGCTGTGCAAGAGAGTGTCGGCAGACGGGAGAGCAGCCGCGTGAACATGGTCAACAAACAGGCAGTCGGGAGCGATGCGGCGGCGGTGAAGCTGCCCGCGCACGAGATCGTCTACCGCGCTCTGCGCGACCGCATCCTGTTCGGCGATCTCGCCCCGGGCGAAGCGGTCACCATCCAGGGTCTGGTGCAGGCGCTGGGTGCCGGCATGACACCGGTGCGCGAAGCGATCCGCCGCCTGATTTCCGAAGGCGCGCTCCGGTTTCAGGACAACCGGCGCGTCAGCGTTCCGGTGCTGAGCCTTGCTGACCTCGACGAGATTGTTTTTCTTCGAATAACCGTCGAAGCGCAGCTTGCGCGCCGGGCCGCCGGACAGGTGACGACCGAGGCGCTGGCCCGACTGACGCAGATCGACCATGCGCTGGACCGCGCCATCGCATCGGGCGACGTGCAAGGCTATCTGCGGCAGAACTACCTGTTCCACGCGCATCTCTACGCCCAGTCGCAGGCGCCGGTCATGGCGGCGCTGGCCGACGGGCTCTGGCTGCGGTTCGGCCCCTCGCTGCGCGTTGTCTGCGGGCGCTTCGGCACGCAAAGCCTGCCCGACCGGCACAAGGACCTGTTGCTGGCGCTGGGCGCGGGCGATGCCGATGCCGCGGAAGAGGCGATGCGGCAGGACGTCGAACAGGGAATGGACCAGATCGCTCAGGTGCTGGCGGGCCTGCCCGGGCCGGGCTGATTCGATTGACTCTGTGGAATATGATCATATTCTGGTCCGCATCACTCACAGCGCAGGATCAGGGCCATGTCGCAGATTACAAACCACATGCCGACGGCCGAACTTCAGGCGCTCGACTCTGCCTATCACATGCACCCCTTCACCCATGCCGACGGGCTGGCGAAGAAGGGCGCGCGCGTCATCACCCGGGCGAAGGGCGTCTGGCTGAACGACAGCGAAGGCAACCGGATCATCGACGGCATGGCGGGACTGTGGTGCGTCAACATCGGCTACGGGCGCGAAGAGCTGGCCGAGGTCGCCGCGCGGCAGATACGCGAGCTGCCCTATTACAACACCTTCTTCCAGACCACGCATGTGCCGGTCATCGCGCTGGCCGCGAAGCTGGCCGAACTGGCGCCCGGCGATCTGAACCACGTCTTCTTCGCAGGGTCGGGGTCTGAGGCGAACGACACCAACATCCGTCTTGTCCGCACCTACTGGGATGTGAAGGGCAAGCCGGGCAAGAAGATCATCATCAGTCGCAAGAATGCCTATCACGGGTCCTCCGTCGGGTCGGGGTCGCTGGGCGGCATGTCTGGGATGCATGCGCAGGGCGGCATGCCGATCCCGGACATCCACCACATCAACCAGCCCAACTGGTGGGCCGAGGGCGGCGACCTCAGCCCCGAAGACTTCGGCCTCGCCCGCGCGCGCGAACTGGAAGAGGCGATCCTGACATTGGGCGAAGACCGCGTCGCGGCCTTCATCGCCGAACCCGTGCAGGGTGCGGGCGGCGTGATCGTTGCACCCGACACCTACTGGCCCGAAATCCAGCGCATCTGCGACAAGTACGAAATCCTGCTGATCGCAGACGAGGTGATCTGCGGCTTCGGGCGCACCGGCAACTGGTTCGGCAGCCAGACGCTGAACATCCGCCCCCACATCATGACCATCGCCAAGGGCCTGTCGTCGGGATACCAGCCCATCGGCGGGTCGATCCTGTGCGACGAGGTGGCCGAGGTGATCGGCAGCGTCGAGTTCAACCACGGTTACACCTATTCCGGGCACCCGGTCGCATCGGCTGTGGCGCTGGAGAACCTGCGCATCCTCGAAGAGGAAAAGGTGATCGACCACGTCCGCGACGTGGCCGCCCCCCATCTGCAGAAGAAATGGGCCAGCCTCACCGAACACCCGATGGTGGGCGAGGCGAAGATGGTCGGCATGATGGGGTCAATCGCGCTGACGCCCGACAAGGCCAGCCGCGCCAAGTTCGCATCGGAACCGGGGACGGTTGGGTACATCTGCCGCGAACGGTGCTTCGCCAACAACCTGATCATGCGCCATGTGGGCGACCGGATGATCATCTCGCCGCCGCTGGTGATCACCCCGGACGAGATTGACATCCTGATTGACCGGGCGCGCGTGGCGCTGGACGAAGGCTATGCGCAGGTCAAGGCCGAAGGGCTTTGGAAGGCGGCAAGCTGAGGCGGTTTCCGACGCGGAAACCGCAACAGATTTCGACGCGAAATCGGTCTTCGTCCGGACCGTCTCAAAAGAAAAGGCCCGGAAACCGACGCGGTTTCCGGGCCTTTTTTCGCGTCGAAGAACGCGCTCAGTTCGCCCAGCTCACCGCCGTGAGGTCGGTCGCCTGCGTCGGCGCATTGGTCCAAAGACCCTGCACCCCCGCCTTCGCCACGCTCAGCGCCGCCAGCTGGAACAGGTAGCCGTTCACGTAATCGTCCGCGATGATCCGCTGCGCCTGTTGCAGAAGTTCAGTCCGCTTCGCTGGATCGGTGGTGCCGTTCAGCGTCGCCATCAGCTCCTGAAACGCGGGATTGTCGTACTGGAAATAGTATTCGGGCCGCGCATAGATCCCGACATCCATCGGCTCGGTATGGCTGACGATGGTCAGGCCGAAGTTCTTGCCGGTGAACACGGTTTCCAGCCACTGGGCCCATTCGACGTTGATGATCTCGGCCTTGATGCCGACGGCTGCCAGCTGCGCCGCGATGATCTCACCCCCGCGCCGCGCGTAGGACGGCGGCGGCAGGTGCAGCGTCGTCTCGAACCCGTCCGGGAAGCCCGCCTCGGCCAACAGGGCGCGCGCCTTGTCGGGGTCGAAGGCCGACTGCGCGGTCAGGTCCACATAGGCCGGATTGTGCGGCGCGAAATGCGTGCCGATTGGCGTGCCATAGCCGAACATTGCGCCATCGATGATCGCCTGCCGGTCGATAGCGTGCGCCAGCGCCTCCCGCACCTTGATATTGTCGAAGGGCGGCTGGAGGTTGTTGGTGGACAGGATCGTCTCGCCCTCGGTCGATCCGACCAGCACCTGGAACCGCGGGTCGGCTTCGAATTGCGGCAGGTTCTCGGGCGCGGGGAAGCCCGCGAAGACGTCGATATCCTCGGCCATCATCGCCGCAAAGGCGGCGGTCGGGTCGCTGATGAACTTGAACGTCACGTTCTCGAGCTTGGCGGGCGTGCCCCAATAGGCATGGTTCTTCTGCAGCACGACGCGGTCGCCCTGCACCCATTCGACAAAGCGGAAGGCACCGGTGCCGACGGGCGTCTGCTTGATCCCCTCGATCGATTCCGGCGCCACGATCACCGCGTCACCCCAGGCCATGTTGAACAGGAACAGCCCGTTCGGCTCGGTCAGCGTCACCTGCACATTCAGCGGGTCCACCACGGTCACGTCGCTGATCCCGGCGAACAGCGCCTTCTGCGCGTTCACGCTGTCCTCGGCCCGCGCACGGTCCAGGCTGAACTTGACGTCCTCGGCGTCCATCGCGGTGCCGTCATGGAAGGACACGCCGGACCGCAGCTTGAACGTATAAACCAGCCCGTCGTCCGAGATTTCCCAGCTTTCCGCCAGCCCGGGAACGATCGACCCGTCGCTGGCAAAGCGCGTCAGCCCTTCGAAGACGTTGGAATAAAGGACGCTGTCGATGGCCCCGGCCGCCGCGCTGGTCGGGTCGAGATGCGGCGGCTCGAGCTGCATCGCCACGGTGATGTCGGTCTGCTGCGCCTGTGCTGCGCCCAGGCCGGCGGCCAGCGCCACCGACGCGGCAAGGGCAAATCGGGTGGTGAAACGGATCATCGGGTCTCTCCCAGACGGTTGTCGCGGCCCTGTTCCGGGCCCGTCAGCCACCAGTCTTGGCCAAAGACCGGATTCACACAAGGGAGATTGCGCCGTCCTACCCCGCCCAGCGGCCCAGCGCCTCCTGCGCGGTGACGCGGCCCGCGTCGCCATGGGTGGGCGGATCGGAGGGCGTGGCCGAAAAGCGGGGGCAGGGGCCGGGCTGCACGATTCCGTCGGTTTCGACAAAGGTGCCGCGGGCGCGGTTGTGGGGATGATCGGGTGCCTCGTCCATCGACAGGACCGGCACCGCGCAGGCATCGAGCGGCTCCAAGATCGCCGCCCATTCGGCGCGCGTTTTCCCCACGAAGATGTCTTCCAGCGCGGCATGCATCGCAGCCTGACCGTTCGGTCCGTACTGATTGGCGAAGACAGGATCGCCCTCGCGCCCGATGGCCTGCAGAAGTGTTGCGAAGAACTGCGGCTCGATCGCGCCCACCGCGATGTAGCCGCCATCCTTCGTGGCATAGCAGCGATACCACGCGGCCCCCCCGTTCAGGATATCGGCACCCCGCGCGCCGTCATGCCCGATCCCTGCGGCCTTCATCCCGTATTGCATCACCATCATCAGCGCGGCCCCGTCCGACATGCAGGTGTCGACGACCTGTCCCTGTCCCGTCGCCCGCGCATGGGTCAGCGCGGCCAGAACCCCCGCGACCATCATCATGCCCCCGCCCGCCAGATCGGCGACGATGTTCTGCGGCGGCGGCGGTGGCGTGTCCCCCGGCCCGATCGCCCAGAGCGCGCCGGAAATCGCCATGTAGTCGATGTCATGCCCGGCGCGGTCACGCAAAGGGCCGTCCTGCCCCCAGCCGGTCATCCGGCCCACGACAAGGCGCGGATTGCGCGCGATGAGCATGTCGGGCGCCAGCCCCAGCCGCTCCATCACGCCGGGGCGATAGCCTTCGATCACGATCTCGGCCCGGTCGATCAGGGCCAGCGCCGCGTCGCGGTCGGCCGGATCGCGCAGGTTCAGCTCGACCGTCCGGCGCGAGCGGTCATAGAGGTTGTACTTCTGGTCGATCCCGAACAGCGGCTTCAGCCCCGGCCGTGCCACGCGCACCACGTCCGCCCCCATGTCGGCCAGCATCATGCAGGCAAAGGGCCCCGGCCCCAGCCCGGCCAGTTCCACCACCCGCACGCCCCGCAGGGGCCCGTTCCTGTCCAGCATGTCCGGCTCCTTCCGTCTTGCCCGACCCTCTGGCGCAGGGCACGCAGCGTCAAGCGCGCTTTGACGTGGAACCGTCACGCATTTCGCGCCAAAACAGGTGCATGGCGAACCCTTGCGACCTGTTCATCATCGGCGGCGGCATCAACGGCTGCGGCATCGCGCGCGATGCGGCGGGGCGCGGCCTGTCGGTGACGCTGGCGGAAATGGGCGATCTGGGCGGCGCGACGTCGTCGGCGTCGACCAAGCTCTTTCATGGCGGGCTGCGCTATCTCGATTTCTTCGAATTCCGTCTGGTCCGCGAATCGCTGGAAGAACGCGAGGTCCTGTTGCGCGCCATGCCGCATATCGCATGGCCCATGCGGTTCGTCCTGCCCCTGTCGCCGCAGATGCGCTTCGACACCGAAACCCCTGCGGCCCGACTTCTGTCGCGCGTCATGCCCTGGCTCAAGGGGCGGCGCCCGGCATGGATGATCCGGGCGGGGCTGTTTCTGTACGATCACATGGGCGGGCGGAAGATCCTGCCCGGCACGCGCAGTCTTGATCTGAAGCGCGATCCGGCGGGCAAGGCCCTGCGCCCCGAATTCACCCGCGCGTTCGAGTATTCCGACGTCTGGGTCGAGGATTCGCGGCTGGTCATCCTGAACGCCCGCGACGCGCAGGCGCGCGGTGCGCGCATCCTGACACGCACCAAGGTGACGGCCGCCCGGCGCGACGGTGATCTGTGGCACATCACCACGACCGGCGGGGACTTCCGCGCGCGGATGCTGGTGAACGCGGCAGGCCCATGGGTGGGCGACACGCTGCGCGGCGTGATCGGGTCGAACAGCCGCGAGGCGGTGCGCCTTGTGCGCGGCAGCCATATCGTGACGCGCCGCCTGTTCGATCACGACCGCGCCTATTTCTTTCAGGGCTCCGACGGGCGCATCATCTTCGCCATTCCCTATGAACAGGATTTCACCCTGATCGGCACCACCGATCAGGACCATCCCGACGCGGACACGCAACCCGAATGCACCGATGCCGAGGCCGATTACCTTCTGGCCTTCGCATCGCGCTATTTCGCGCGGGATGTGACGCGCGCCGATATCGTCTGGCGCTATTCTGGCGTCCGGCCGCTTTACGACGACGGGGCGAGTTCGGCCACGGCGGCGACGCGCGACTATGTCCTGACGGTCGATAGGGCGCGCGCGCCCGTGCTGCATGTCTTCGGCGGCAAGATCACCACCTATCGTCGGCTGGCCGAAGCAGCGATGCAGAAGATCGGCACCTGCCTGCCGGTGGCGAAAGGCCCCTGGACGGCCGGCGTGGCCCTGCCCGGGGGCGATTTCCCCCATGACCGGGTGAAGGCCCTGACCGACCGCTTGCGCGCCGATCATCCTTTCCTGACCGGCGCATGGGCCGCGCGGCTGATCCGCGCCTACGGGACCGAGGCGGCGCAGGTGCTTGGCGGCGCGAAGACCGCCGCCGATCTGGGCCGCGACTTCGGCGCGACCCTGACCGAGGCGGAACTGCGCTGGTTGGTCACCCGGGAATTCGCCCGCTCTACGCAGGACGTGATCTGGCGGCGCAGCAAGCTGGGTCTGCGGCTGACGCAGGCGCAGGTGCGTGCACTCGACGACTGGTTCGAGGGCCGCAACCTGTCCTAGACTGCGCGCCGGAGGACTCGCGCATGACCCATATCCTTGCCATCGATCAGGGCACGACATCGAGCCGGGCTATCCTCTTCGACGCCGCGATGCAGGTGGTCGCGGTGGCCCAGCAGGAATTCCGTCAGATCTATCCGGCCTCGGGCTGGGTCGAACACGACCCGGAAGAGATCTGGGATACCACGCTGTCCACCTGCCGCGCGGCGATGGAACAGGCGGGCGTGACCGCCAAGGACATCGCCGGGATCGGCATCACGAACCAGCGCGAAACGACCGTAATCTGGGACCGGGCCACCGGCAAACCCTTGCACAACGCCATCGTCTGGCAGGACCGGCGCACTGCCGATCTGTGCGCCCGGCTCCGGGCCGATGGGCACGCGGCGATGATCACCGCTCGCACCGGGCTGCTGGTCGACCCCTATTTCTCGGCCACGAAGGTCGCGTGGATACTCGACCGGGCGGGCGAGGCGCGCGGCCTCGACCTCGCCTTCGGGACGATCGACAGTTTCCTGATCTGGCGGCTGACCGGTGGCAAGGTGCATACGACGGACGCAACCAATGCGTCACGCACGATGCTGTATGACATCCACAAGGGCCGGTGGTGCCCCGACATCGCTGATCTGCTGGGCATACCGCTGTCGCTTTTGCCGAAGGTGCGCGACTGCGCGGCGGATTTCGGGGTGACCGATCCCACGCTTCTGGGCGGGGCGATCCCCATTCTGGGCGTTGCAGGCGACCAGCAGGCGGCCACCATTGGGCAGGCCTGTTTCGCGCCGGGAATGATGAAATCGACCTATGGCACGGGGTGCTTCGCGCTTCTGAACACCGGCGATCAGGCGGTCGTGTCGGGGAACAGGCTTCTGACCACCATCGCCTATCAGTTGGACGGGCAACGCACCTATGCGCTGGAAGGGTCGATCTTTGTTGCGGGCGCCGTGGTGCAGTGGCTGCGCGACGGGCTTGGGATCATCGGCAGCGCCGCCGCGTCCGGCGATCTGGCGCAGCGCGCCGACCCGGGCCAGACGGTGACCATCGTGCCCGCCTTCACCGGTCTCGGCGCACCCTACTGGAACCCCGATTGCCGGGGCGCAGTCTTCGGGCTGACGCGAAATTCGGGGCCTGCGGAGTTCGCGCGCGCCGCGCTGGACAGCGTCGCGTTCCAGACCCGCGATCTGGTCGAGGCGATGCGCGCCGACTGGGCGGGCGCGGGCGACACGGTGCTGCGCGTCGATGGCGGCATGGCGGCAAGCGACTGGACGATGCAGCGGCTGGCCGACATGCTGGGCGCGCCCGTGGACCGGCCGCGCATGGTCGAGACGACCGCGCTGGGCGCGGCGTGGCTCGCCGGGATGCGGGCGGGCGTCTATCCGGACATGGAGGGTTTCGCCGCCGGTTGGGCCGCCGAACGGCGGTTCGCACCGGGAAGCGACGACGCCGCGCGCGAGGCCGATTACGCGCGGTGGAAGCGCGCAGTGGCGGCGGCGCAGATGGTGTGAGCGCGCCTCTCCGGCCCGGCGGCCCCGCTAAAGCGTCACCCGCGCCCCTTCCGGAATCGTCCGGGGCCGGGCGTTCAGCGCCTCGATGGAAAAGCCCGAGATCGTCTTGTACTTCGCCGCATGCGCCGCAAGATCGGCCTGCGGGATCACGTCGTCGATCACCTCGAAATCGCCGCCGCAGAGGTCCTCGACCCGCTGCAGCACGGCGTCAGGCCCGCCGCCTGCCCGGTTCGCGCGCACCACGCCGTTGGCGATGGGGCGCATCGCGTCCTCGTAGGCAAGCAGAGCATCCGGCGTCAGCCCGTGTTCAAGGATCTTCGCCCCGATCATGCGGGCGTCGACGATGGCCTGGCTCGCCCCGTTCGACCCGACGGGATAGGTCGCATGCGCCGCGTCGCCCATCAGCGTGACGCGGCCTTGTGTCCAGGCGTCAAGCGGATCGCGGTCGACCATCGGGTATTCCAGAACCTCGGCCGCGCCGTCGATCAGCGCGGGCGCGTCCAGCCAGCCGAAGCGCCAATCCTCGAATTCGGGACGGAAATCGGCAAGGTCCGCCTTGCGGTTCCAGTCTTCCTTGCGCCAGCCCTGCGACGGGTCCACGCGCAATTCGGCGATCCAGTTCATCACCACCTCGCCCGTCTCATCGGGCTCGGAAATGGGATAGGCCACGATCCTCTGCCAGTCGTGCCCGATCAGCGCCATCGACGCGCCGCCGAAGAAGGGCCGGGCGCGGGTCGTGCCGCGCCACAGGATCGCGCCGTTCCATTTCGGCGGCCCCTCTTGCGGGACCATCTGCGCGCGGAGCGCCGAATGGATGCCGTCGGCGGCGACGATCAGCGTGCCTTCCACCCGCCCGCTTTCCAGATGTAGAACCGCCCCGTTGGGCCCGGTCTCGAACCCCATCGCGCGGGCGCCGGTGACCACGCAATCGGCCCCCGCGCGGGCCTTCAGCGCCTCGTAGAGCATCACCTGCAACCGCCCCCGGTGGATCGAGAATTGCGGCCAGGCATAGCCCGCCCATGTGCCGCGCGGTTCTTCCCAGATGGTCTTGCCCAGCTTCGAATAGAACCCGTATTGCCGCGTCCGCACGCCGGTCTGGTCGAGCATCGATTGCAGGCCCAGATCGAACAATTCGCGCACGGCGTTGGGCTGGATGTTGATGCCGACGCCCAAGGGCCGGATCTCGCGCGCGGACTCGAAGATGCGGAAGGGCACGCCGATCTGGTGCAGCGTCAGGCCAAGGGTGAGGCCGGCAATGCCGGCACCGGCGATCAGAACGGTCATGAAAGGGGTCCTCCCGGCGCGCACTGAACCAGCGCGCGCGGGGGGGTTCAAGACCCGATCAGCCGCGCGCGGCCATCATCAGGTCGGAACCGAAGATCATGTCGGCATAATCGGTAAGATAGATCTTGAGCCAGGGCGTGAATCGGTCCGGGTGCCGCGCCACCTCGGCCAGAAGATCATGATAGTCGATCCAGCGCGTCTCCATTACCTCGTCGGGGTTAGGTGTCATCGTCACACCGCTCCCGGCGCGGGCGAGGAACACATCGACCACCTCGTGTTCGGTCAGGCCGTTTCCGACATCGGCGCGGTATTCCAGCCGGTGCCGGTGTTCGGGATAAAGCCCGGTAATCCCCAGCTCCTCGCGCAGACGGCGCAGGGCGCAGGCGGCGGGGTCCTCGTCCCAGTCGGGATGGGTGCAGCAGGTGTTCGCCCACAGGCCGGGCGTGTGATACTTGCCCATCGCCCGGCGCTGCATCAGAACTTCGGTCCCGAGGATCACGAAGACCGACACCGCCTTGTGGCGCAGGCCCTTCAGGTGCGCCTCGAGCTTGTCGACAGGTGTCAGTTCGCCATTGACCCAGGCCGGGATCAGGATCGTCATACCCGTTCCGGTGAAACCAGCCCCGTCAGGTGGGCCAGGTTCTTCAACCCGATCTTGATATGCGCCATGGGCCGCGCCTTGACGAGTTTCTTGTTCATGTAGGCCTCGAAGGTCAGCCTTTGCACATCGACGTCGTGGCACAGCGACACGAAGCGTTCGCGACGGTTATCGGACCGGTAATAGGCGTTCTGCATGGATTGCAACACCCGGAACACCGTCTTGTGTTCGCGCATGAACAGCTTGCGCGCAAGCTGCAGATCCTTGATGCGGCCCGAGGCCAGCGTCGCGGCGCAGGCTGTCGCGGCGACCCGTCCGCCGACCATGGCGTAATAGATGCCCTCGCCCGAAGACGGCGCGACGACGCCCGCCGCATCGCCCGACAGGACGGTGTCAATCCCGTTGTCCCACCGGTCGAGCGGGTGGAGCGGGATGGGCGCACCCTCGCGGCGCAGCGTTTCGCAATCGGCCAGCCCGCTGGCGGCGCGCAGGGCGGCGGTCGCTTCCTTGAGGTCGACATTCGTCAGGCCCGTGCCCATGCCCACGCTGGCGCTGTCGCCATGGGGGAAGACCCAGCCATAGAAATCGGGGCTGATCGCGCCGTCATAGATCACGTCGCAGCGAACCGGGTCATAGACATCGTTCTTGGGCGGGGCCTTGATGATCTCGTGATAGGCCAGCACGTAAGGGATCTTGTCCCAGCCTGCGACCTCGGCCTTGCCGACACGGCTGCGCGCGCCATCCGCCCCGATGATCAGGCGGGAGGGGAGTTCGCGTTCCTCGCCTGTCGCCTTGTCGCGGTAGATGACGCGGCGGTGGCGGCCTTCGCGTTCGATCCGCAGGAAGGTGCCGACGAAGTACTCGGCCCCGGCTTCGGCCGCGCGGGCGCGAAGGAAGGGGTCGAAATCCTTGCGGTCGACCATGCCGACGAACCCGTTCTCGATGGGGATATCCACCGTCCGCCCCGTGGGCGAGATCATGCGCGCCGTGTTCACCTTGGCGACAAGTTGCGCTTCGGTGATGTTGAAATCCTGCATCAGGCGCGGCGGGATCGCCCCGCCGCAGGGCTTGATCCGGCCCTCTCGGTCCAGAAGCGCGACCTTGTGGCCCGACCGCACCAGATCTTCCGCTGCGGTAGCACCCGACGGGCCTCCGCCGACGACGACGACATCATACATGGCTTCACTCTCCCGGAACGAGGTCCGCTGATGGTTGCACGCGCCGCTCCATGACCTGCAGGGCCATGAGGGCGGCAAGAACGAAAAGGACGGCTTCGGCCAGGAAGACCGCGCCGAAGGCGGAGGCGTCGCTGTCGAAGACGCTGCGCAGGATGTCGGCCGCGGCCGCGCCCGCCAGCCCGCCGAAGCCCGCCGCGATGGCCTGCGCGGCACCCCAGAGGCCCATGCGCGTGCCTTCCCGCGACGACCTTCCCTGACCGGCCAGTGCCATCATCGACCCGATCGCGGCGACCGCGAACATGCCGTTGAAGAACCCAAGTCCGGTGACCGCCACGACCAGCGGCGCACCCGGCCCGATGGTGCCCAGAAGCGTGATGACCGACAGCATCCCCGCCGACCCGAGACAACCCGCGATCACCCAGGCGCGCAGCGACCCGATGCGCAGGCCCGTCGCGGCGATACCGACCAGAACCATACCAAGGAACACGCCACCGTTCTGCGCGCCCGACAGCGATGTGGACTGCCCCGGCGTGAAGCCGAAGACGAGGCCGGCGTAAGGTTCAAGGATGAGTTCCTGCATGAAATAGGCGGTCATCGACAGGAAGATGAAGATGGTGAAATTGCGCGCGCTGCGTTCCGCCCAGATTTCCGCGATGCCGTGGCGGAAGGGCATATCCTCGGGGCGGGGCGAGGCATCGACGCGCTGCTCGATCCCCCGGACCGCGAGCGCGGTCAGGATCACCGCCGAAAGGGTGACGATACCCACGATGCGCAACAGAAGCGCGGGGCTGTAGGGGTCGAGGAAGGCGCCGACCGCGCCGGCGGTGACGGCGATCCCGAAGATCATCATCAACCATGTGATCGTGGCCGCCGCCGCGCGCCGCTGCGGTGCGGTGGCCGTGGCCAGCAGCGCCAGAAGCGAGGTGCCCGAGGCACCGACGCCCACGCCGATCATCGCATAGGCCAGAACCGACAGCGCCATGCCGGCGGCAAAGGCCGTCTCCATCACCAGAACACCCAGCGCGGCAAGGAACCCGCCCGCCGCAAGAACCACCATGCCGCCGATGATGAAGATTGTGCGGTTGCCCTTTGTATCCGACCGGAAGCCCCAGTTGGGACGCGTGATCTGGATGCCGTAGTGCAGCGCGACCAGAAGCCCGGGCAGCACGGCGGGCAGCGCCAGTTCCACCACCATCAGCCGGTTCAGCGTCGAGGTCATCAGAACCACGACCGCGCCCAGACACATCTGGACAAGACCCATGCGCACGATATCGGTCCATGACAGCGTGCGCATCATCCTGCCCCCAGCGTCCTCACCGCGAAAGCGGTGATCATCATGCCCGACACGTACAGCGTGACGCCCGTGCCGTTGTACCAGGGCGCCTTGCCCTTGGGGTCGCGGAACATCACCGTCATCGCCCAGAACTGCAGCGCCAGAACGCCCGCGACGCCGGCGGCGTGCAGCGGCCGGTCCCACATCATCAGAAGCGCGATCACGATCACCTGCGGCACCGTCATCACCAGACAGGCGACCTGCGCGGCGCGTTTCGGGCCCAGCGTGACGGGCAGCGAATTGACCCCCATCTGCCGGTCGCCTTCCAGCGCCTTGAAATCGTTGAGCGTCATGATCCCATGCGCGCCCAGACCATAGAGGAGTGCCACGATCAGCACCGGGGTCGCGGGCGCGCCCGCGCTCAGGACAGCCGCACCCGTGATCCACGGCAGCGTCTCATAGCTCAGCCCCACAAGGCCCGGACCCCACCAGCCCGACCGTTTCAGGCGGATCGGTTCGACCGAATAGGCCCATGCGGCAAGCACGCCGAGGATCGTGGCGCCGAAACCCCATGGCCCCAGCTGCCAGCCCACGAACAGCGACAGCGCCGACATGGCCAGCGCGATCCACAGGCCCCAGCGGCCCGGGATACGGCCGGACGGGATCGGGCGGTCAGGTTCGTTGATCGCGTCGACATGCCGGTCGCACCAGTCGTTCGCCGCTTGGCTCATGCCGCAGACGATGGGACCGGCCAGGATCATCCCCAGGAAGACCAGCGGCCACTGACCGGCGGGCGACACGCCCGACGACACCGCGCCGCAGAGATAGGCCCACATCGGCGGAAACCACGTGATCGGCTTGATCAGCCGCAGCATCGCTGCGGGCTGAGGCCATCGACGGACTGGTATCATTTCGCTGACAGTCATGTGTAAACTATTACTGACACATTGAGTCGGCGCAAGCGATTACTGAGAGGAAGAAACGGCCAATCCGCCGCATCGGCGGCCGGTTTGTCACATGGTCCGGGGATGGGAAGGGCGCGACCGCCTCAGCGGTCATGGCCCTTGTTCAGAAGGCCATACTTGCGCAGCTTGACGTAAAGGCTCTGCCGCGACAGGCCCAGCATCTCGGCCGCGGCGACGCGGTTGTTGCGCGTCAGGTTCACCGCGGTCTCGATGCACATCTTTTCCACCACGTCGGTGGTTTCGGCGACGATTTCCTTCAGCGTCGCCGACC
The DNA here is from genome assembly GCA_018401465.1 of Aestuariivita sp. Lineage (GTDB taxonomy): Bacteria > Pseudomonadota > Alphaproteobacteria > Rhodobacterales > Rhodobacteraceae > JAGYKE01. The sequence continues at coordinate 508,982 of JAGYKE010000004.1, read as the reverse complement.
CGACCAGTTCCATCACGTTCCGGCTCGATTCCTCGGATCCGGCGGCGGCGGGCTGGCGCACGGCTTCGACCCGGCTCACATCGCGGATGATGAAGGCCGCGACGGGTTGCGCGCCGGTCGTGATCCAAGCCGCCGAAATCTCTGCCGACAGGCGCGATCCATAATCGTTGACCAGCTTGGTGGAATAGATGCGCATCTGTCCGCTGCGCTTGGAATTGTCGAGCAGCATGCTCAGGTCGATCTGACCGCGATGCAGGAAGTCGGCCAGCGACCGGCCCTTCACGCTCGACGCATGGGCGGCATCGACCAGTTCGAGGAACGCGTCGTTCGCCGCGGTGACCACACCCTTGGCGTCGGTGAACAAGATCGCGTCGCTGCCGTCGCGGAACAGCGCGACCAGACCGCCGGTCAGCGCGTCATCACCCGTCTGGTCGTCGCCCACCGCTTCGATCCGGCACAGGACGATCCGTTCGCCCGCGGCGCGGAACACGGTGGGGCGAATGCGCAACTGGCGCCGTCCCGTCAGGCTGGGCACGGTCAGGCCCTGTTCGCCATCTGCGATCGAGGCATTGAGCAGGCTTTCGATCAATTCGCCCGAACTGCGATCCTTGAAGGCGTTGACGAAGGGCGCGCCTGACAATTGTTCGCGCCCCATCCCCAGAAGGGCCGCGGCGGGATCATTAAGGTCCTTCACCCGGCCGTCGCGCACCGACACGAACACCACCGCCTCGCGGACGCTGTTGAGAAGCACGCGGTAGCGCGCATCGAATTCGCGCCGCGCCTCGTATCCCTTTTCCAGCGCGATCTGCGCCTGCACCAGCTGCTGCTGGGCTTCGGCGACAGGGCGCAGGTCGCGCCCGACCAGCAAGGCATCATCGCTCTCGCCCAGCCGCACGAAGGCATAGCGCACCGGAAATTCCCACGACGCGTTGTCGTGGTGGTTCATCTCGAACTGCTTGCGGAGATCGCCGCCCGCCAGAAAGGTCGCATGCGCCTCTTCGAACTTGGTGATGCTTTCCTCGGTCAGGAAATCGGTGATGGGACGCCCCGTCCAGTGATCGAGATTGCCGAACCCGTCGGATCGGCTGTTCAGCATGACAGAAAGGATGACGGCGTTCTCGTCGATATGCAGCGTGATATCCGATGCCACAAGCACGACATCGCGCACAACCGCTGGGGTCAGGTGCGCCGCGGTCTCACCTGTTCCAAAGGCCTGAGGGCGTGCGGTCATCGCACCGCCCGCATCAGACTGTGGTTCGACCTTTGCCCGCAATAAGACAACACCTCGTCAATGTCGGATGTCACTATGTCGACACCCGTCAGCCGGTCGAGGCCCCGAACGGCGCTGCATACGATCCCGCCGAGGGCGAATACGGGTGTCGTCGAACCTCGCTGACGCACGTATTTAACGATTTGTGCAATTGAATCAAGGTCGCGCTCACGCGAGGACGAGAACATGACCACGTCAAAGGTGCGTTCGGCGATCCGGGCGCGGATCTCGGCGACGGGTTCGCCGCAGCTCATCTCGACCACGACGCCCCGGCGGCGCAACTGCGTGGCCGCCACAAAGCTGCCCAAGGTGTGCTGGTCTCCCTCGAGAGTCACCATAAGGCATTCGAGCGTATCTTGCGCCAGCGCGTCGCCGTTGGGATCGGAATGCGCGGCCTCGCTCAGCAGGCTTTGCAAGCGCACGGTGGCGACTGTGACCTCGGCGAAACTCAGTTCACTCACCGACCACTTGTGACCGATCGAGACCGCGGCGGCGGGGATGTATTGGTCGATGATCTCTTCGTCGGTCAGGCGGAATGCGCGCAGTTCTTCAAGCGTGGCGCGCGCATCGAAACTGGCCCGGCTGATGACCCGTTTTTCCAAGATCGCGCCGATATAGGGGCGGGGCACCCCCCGCTGGACCCGGCCCTGCCGTGCATTGAGGACCGACACGACCTCAATCGCGAGGCTGCCGACTGCGCTCAGACCCCGGATCGACTCCTGCACTTTCAGACCATCATGCGCCATGTCGTGATCCCGCTTCCGGCGTTGCGCGCAGTCCGACGCAATAACCCGAGTCGCCGCGCGCCCCTCCACTGTCCATGCGTTGAATCTGGATGTCAAAGCAAATTGACACTTTCTGTCGTTACCCCCTCAGATTTCCACAGAAAGCAGCGGAAATCCGCGTAAAAACTGGAAAATGACTGTAAATTCAGCATCGAAATCTGCGTCAAATTCACCTTACGCCAGCGCAGCTTCAAGTGTAAGTTTTAATTGACACTCGGCTTGGGGCGGCGATAACCTTCCACAAGGTGAAAGCCAAACCGAGAGGGGGAGTCGGCCTTGCCGCATGCGACGAACGCCCAGACATTGCCCGGGGGGCTTTACTCGCCTGAAGAGCGGGCGCGCCGCGACGCGACAATCTGGACGCCCATCCAGGGTATTCTGGCGCCACTGCAGTTCATCGCCTTCGCGGTCTCGGTCGCGCTTGTCGCGCGTTATCTCTGGACGGGCGAAGGATACATGGCCGCGACCGTGTCGATCCTGATCAAGACCGGGTTCCTCTACATCATCATGGTGACCGGCGCGATTTGGGAGAAGGTGGTCTTCGGCCAGTACCTGTTTGCCCCGGCCTTCTTCTGGGAAGACGTCTTCAGCTTCATCGTGATTGCACTGCATACCGCATACATATGGGCGCTGTGGGCGGGCGCGCTTACCCCGGTGGAGCTCATGTGGCTCGCGCTGGCCGCTTATGCGGCCTACGTCATCAACGCCACGCAGTTCGTTCTGAAACTGCGCGCCGCGCGCCTGCAGATGCAGGCGGCGGAACAGGCACGGGGGGTGGCGGCATGACCGACCAGACGCCCGTGCGCGCCTCCACTGGCTGCCGCGACACCCCCGTCCTGAAGCAGCGCGGCCAGCGCGAGGTCTTCTGCGGCCTCACCGGCATCATCTGGCTGCACCGCAAGATGCAGGACGCCTTCTTCCTTGTGGTGGGCTCGCGCACCTGCGCGCACCTGCTGCAATCGGCCGCCGGCGTGATGATCTTCGCCGAACCCCGCTTCGGCACTGCGATCCTGGAAGAAACAGATCTTGCGGGTCTTGCCGACGCGCAGACGGAACTGGACCGCGTGGTGGGCGAATTGCTGTCGCGCCGCCCCGACATCCGGCAATTGTTCCTTGTGGGGTCGTGCCCATCCGAAGTCATCAAGCTGGACCTGCAACTCGCCGCCGAACGGCTGACCGAACAGCATGCGCCCCATGTCCGCGTGCTGAACTTCTCAGGTTCGGGGATCGAGACGACCTTCACGCAAGGCGAAGACGCCTGTCTCGCCTCTATGGTGCCGGTCCTGCCGAAAACCGATGCGCGCCAGCTTCTGCTGGTCGGTGCCCTTCCCGATGTGGTCGAGGAACAGGCGGTCTCGCTTCTGGAGCAGATGGGCGTCGGGCCGATCCGCGTTCTGCCCGCGCCGCGCGCCGACAGCGACCTCGGCCTGGGCGAAAACACCGTCTTTGCTCTGACCCAGCCGTTTTTGGGCGATACGCATGCGGCGCTCGAACGGCGCGGCGCGCGCCACATCGCGGCACCCTTCCCCTTCGGCGAGGAAGGCACGACCGCCTGGCTGCGCGCGGTCGCTGATGAATTCGGCGTCGATGACGCCACCTTCGACCGCGTGACCGAAGCCCCCCGCGCCCGAGCGCGGAAGGCCGTCGCGCAGGCGGCCCAAACCCTGTCGGGCAAGTCGGTCTTCTTCTTCCCCGACAGCCAACTGGAAATCCCGCTCGCCCGTTTCCTCACCCGCGAATGCGGTATGACCGCGATCGAGGTGGGCGCGCCCTTCATCCACAAGGCACTGGTCGGCCCCGACCTCGACCTGCTGGAGCAGGGCCCGGTGATCTCCGAAGGGCAGGACGTCGACCTGCAGCTTGACCGCTGCCGCGCCGCACGGCCCGACCTGACGGTCTGCGGCCTTGGCCTTGCCAATCCGCTCGAGGCCGAAGGCATGGCCACCAAGTGGGCGATCGAACTCGTCTTCACCCCCGTCCATTTCTACGAACAGGCGGGCGATCTCGCGGGCCTCTTCTCGCGCCCGCTGCGCCGCGCCGGTCTTCTCAAGGTGGAGGCCGCCGAATGAAGCTGACGGTCTGGACATACGAAGGCCCGCCCCATGTGGGCGCGATGCGCGTGGCCACCGGCATGAAGGGCCTGCACTACGTCCTGCACGCGCCGCAGGGCGACACCTATGCCGATCTGCTGTTCACCATGATCGAACGGCGCAACCACCGCCCGCCGGTCACCTTCACCACCTTTCAGGCACGTGATCTGGGCTCCGACACCGCCGATCTGTTCAAGCAGGCAGCGCAGGACGCCTATGACCGCTTCAAGCCCGAAGCGATCATCGTCGGCGCATCCTGCACTGCCGAACTGATCCAGGACGATCCCGGCGGTCTGGCCGAAACCATGGGCCTGCCGGTGCCGACCATCGCGCTGGAGCTGCCTTCGTACCAGCGGAAAGAAAACTTCGGCGCAGACGAGACCTTCTTCCAGATCGTGCGCCATCTGGCGAAGCCGGTGGAGAAGACCGCGCAGGTCAGCGCCAACCTGATCGGACCCACCGCGCTGGGCTTCCGCCACCGCGACGACATCGACGAGGTGACCGCGCTGCTGTCCGACATGGGCATCAGCGTGAACGTGGTCGCACCCATGACGTCGTCGCCCTCCGACATCGCGCGGCTGGGTGCCGCGCATCTGAACGTGCTGATGTATCCCGAAACCGCCGAAACCGCGGCGCGCTGGATGGAACGCGAACTCGGCATCCCCTTCACCAAGGTCGTGCCCATCGGCGTCGGCGCGACCCGCGATTTCGTGGCCGAAGTGGCCGCCTTGGCCAATGTAGAGCCGTATCTCGACGACAGCCGCCTGCGCCTGCCGTGGTATTCCCGGTCGGTCGACAGCACCTACCTGACGGGCAAGCGGGTCTTCGTCTTCGGGGACGGCACGCATGTGAAGGCCGCCGCCCGCATCGCGCGCGACGAGATGGGTTTCGAGGTCGTGGGTCTTGGCTGCTACAACCGCGAACAGGCGCGCGAGATCCGCGCGGTGGCGAAGGAATTCGGCGTCGAGCCGCTGATCACAGACGACTATCTCGAAGTCGAACGCACGATCGAGGCGCTGGCGCCCGAGATGATCCTCGGCACGCAGATGGAGCGTCACATCGGCAAGCGGCTGGGCATTCCCTGCGCCGTGATCTCGGCCCCCGTCCATGTGCAGGATTTCCCCGCGCGCTATTCGCCCCAGATGGGCATCGAAGGCGCGAACGTGATCTTCGACACCTGGGTGCATCCGCTGGTCATGGGGCTGGAGGAACACCTTCTGACCATGTTCCGCGAGGATTTCGAATTCCACGACGACGCCGGCGCCAGCCACCATGGCGGCAAGGCCTTGCTGCGCGCCGAGGAAGAGGGCAGCTCTGCCCCGGACGCGTCGGAACCCGTGGCGACCATGGCCCCGGTTCCGGGCGGCGAGGTCATCTGGCTGGCCGATGCCGAGCGCGAGTTGAAGAAGATCCCCTTCTTCGTGCGCGGCAAGGCGCGGCGGAACACCGAAACCTACGCCGCCTCGCGCGGGGTCATGCAGATCAGCGTGGATACGCTTTACGAGGCAAAGGCCCATTATGCGCGATGATGGCGCCATAACCGGCCGGTTGCCCGGCTACCGTGTGGTGATCGTCACGCTGGACAGCCATGCGGCCGGTCCGGCGGAACGCGCGATGGCCAAGCTCGCCCGCGATTATCCGGGATTGTCGCTGTCGGTCCACGCTGCCGCCGAATGGGGCGAAACGCCGGGATCCTTCGAGAGAGCGGAAGAGGCGGTTCTGAACGCCGATATCGTCGTGGCGAACCTGCTGTTTCTGGAAGAACACGTCGCCCGCATCCTGCCCGCGCTGCAGCGCCGCCGCCCGGCCTGCGACGCGATGATCGGGGTCGTGGCCGATGCCTCGGTCGTCAAGCTGACGAAGATGGGCAGCCTCGACATGATGGCGCCCGCCTCCGGCATGATGGCGCTGTTGAAGAAGCTGCGCGGGTCGTCGAAGCCGTCGTCGAATTCCGGCGAAAAGAACATGGCGCTGCTACGCCGCCTGCCGCGCATCCTGCGCTTCATCCCCGGCAAGGCGCAGGACCTGCGCGCGTGGTTCCTGACCATGCAGTACTGGCTGGGCGGGTCGGACGACAACGTGGAGGCGATGGTGCGCTTCCTCGTGAACCGCTATGCCAAGAACACATCCTGGAAGGCCGCGCCCGAGGCGGCGGCGCCCGTCGATTACCCGGATGTGGGCCTCTATCACCCCGACCTGAAGGAACGGATCACCACCGATCCCGCGAAGCTGCCTTCGCCGAAGGCACCGGTTGCTACCGTAGGTCTGCTGATGATGCGGTCCTATGTCCTGTCGTCAGACACCGCGCATTACGACGCCGTCATCCGTGCCTTCGAGGCCAAGGGCGTCCGCGTCCTTCCGGCCTTCGCAGGTGGGCTCGACGGGCGGCCCGCCATCGAGGCCTACTTCCGGGGTGAAGGCGGCAGCCGGATCGACGTTCTGGTGTCGCTGACCGGGTTCTCTCTGGTGGGCGGGCCTGCCTATAACGACAGCAAGGCGGCGGTCGATACGCTGCGCGCGCTGGATGTGCCTTACATCGCGGCGCATCCTCTGGAATTCCAGACGCTGGGCCAGTGGTCGGCCAGCCCGCAGGGCCTTGGCCCGATCGAGACGACCATGCTTGTCGCCCTGCCCGAGATCGACGGCGCGGCCAGCCCCACGGTCTTTGGCGGGCGGCTTGGGCCCGAAGGCTGCAACGGCTGCGCCTACAAATGCCCCTGCAAGAACGGGGCCAAGTCGATGGTGCCCTGCATCGAACGCATCGAAAGCCTCACCGAAAAGGCGCTGCGGCTGGGACGGCTTCGGCGGCGCGAGATGGCGCAGAAGAAGATCGCGATCGTGCTGTTCGGGTTTCCGCCGAACGCGGGCGCGGTGGGCACGGCGGCTTATCTCAGCGTGTTCGAGAGCCTGTTCAACACCCTGCGGGCGATGAAGGCGCGCGGCTATACGCTCGACGTGCCCGAAAGCGTCGATGCCCTGCGCGAGGCGGTGCTGAAAGGCAATGCCGCCCAATATGGACAGGAGGCGAATGTTGCCGCCCATGTCGGTGCCGACTACATCGTCGCCAACACTCCGCCGCTTCAGGCGATAGAGGCCGTCTGGGGCCCGGCCCCCGGCCGCGTGCAATCGGACGGGCGCGGTGTCTTTGTGCTGGGCCGCGAATTCGGCAATGTCTTCGTCGGGGTGCAGCCCACCTTCGGCTACGAAGGCGACCCGATGCGCCTGCTGTTCGAGCGTGGCTTCGCCCCCACGCACGCTTTCGTTCAGTTCTACATGTGGATCCGCGACACTTGGTCCGCCGATGCGGTGCTGCATTTCGGGATGCATGGCGCGCTTGAATTCATGCCGGGCAAGCAGGCGGGCATGGGCGCGCATGACTGGCCAGACCGGCTCATCGGCGAGATGCCGAACATCTATCTCTATGCCTCGAACAACCCGTCCGAGGCATCGCTGGCCAAGCGGCGATCGGGGGCAGTGACGATCACCCACCTGACGCCACCCTTGGCGCAGTCGGGCCTGTACAAGGGGCTTGCCGAACTCAAGGACAGCCTGACGCGCTGGCGCGGCATGGCACCGGGCGACAATCACCGCATCGAACTCGAGGCGCTGATCGCCGAACAGGCCGCAGCGGTCGACATGGGCGGCACGCCGCCCATGCAGCTCTGGCTGAAGTTGCTGGAGACGGAAGACGCGCTGATCCCCGACGGGCTGCACATCGTGGGCCAGCCCTATTCCGACGCCGAACGCGCCGATTACCTGGCCCTGATCAAGGGCGTCGATGCAGAGACGCGGGCGCGCATCGACGCGCTGCTGCGGCAGGACACGGAAATCCCCGCGATCCTGCGGGCGCTTGACGCGCGCTACATCGAACCGGTTCCCGGGGGCGACCTGATCCGGTCGACGGACGTGCTGCCCACGGGCCGCAACATCCATGCCTTCGATCCCTTCCGCATGCCCACCGAATTCGCCTGCCGCGACGGGGCGAAGCAGGCGCAGCTTCTGCTTGATACCCATCCGGTGATGCCGCGCACGGTGGCGCTGGTTCTCTGGGGGTCGGACAACATCAAGTCGGACGGCGGACCGATCGGTCAGGCGCTGGCGCTGATCGGCGCAAAGCCGCGTTTCGACAGTTTCGGGCGGCTTGCCGGGGCCGACCTGATCCCGCTCGGGGTGCTGGGTCGCCCGCGCATCGACGTGATCATGACGCTGTCGGGCATCTTCCGCGACCTGCTGCCCTTGCAGACCCGGATGCTGGCCGAAGCCGCGCTGAAGGCGGCCGAGGCGGACGAGCCGGTGGAGCAGAACTTCATCCGCGCCCATGCGCTGGCCTATGCCGCGCAGATGGGGGTGGATCTGAAGACCGCCGCACTGCGCGTCTTTTCCAACGCCGAAGGCGCCTATGGGTCGAACGTCAACCAGCTTGTGGATTCCAGCGCCTTCGGGGACGAGGACGAACTCGCCGACGCCTATCAGGCGCGCAAGAGCTTCGCCTATGGCGTCGACGGCAAGGGGGCGGCGAACCCCAAGCTCCTGCAGCAGGCGCTGGCGGATGTGGACCTCGCCTATCAGAACCTCGAAAGCGTCGAACTTGGGGTCACCTCGGTCGATCATTACTTCGACACGCTGGGCGGCATCGCCCGCGCGGTGAAGCGCGCCAAGGGAGAGGACGCCGCGATCTATATCGGCGACCAGACCCGGGGTGCCGCCAAGGTGCGCACGCTGCGCGATCAGGTCGCGCTGGAAACGCGGTCGCGGTCGCTGAATCCGAAGTTCTTCGAGGGTCTGCTGAAGCACGGCGCCGAAGGCGTCCGCCAGATCGAGGCGCATGTGACCAACACGATGGGCTGGTCGGCCACGACCGGTCAGGTCGACCCTTGGGTCTATCAGCGCATCAGCGAAACCTTCGTCCTGGACGAAAGCATGCGCGAACGTCTGGCGGCGCTGAACCCCACGGCGTCGAGCCGGATGGCGAACCGCCTGCTCGAAGCGTCCGACCGCAAGTACTGGCAGCCCGATGCCGAAACGCTCGCCGCGCTGCAGGATGCGGCGGACGCGCTGGAAGACCGGATGGAAGGGATCGCAGCGCAATGACCCTCCGTCCGAACACATACCTGAAACCTGAAGACGGAAGGGGTTGCTCCCTTTCGGAAAGGAAGCCCGCATGAGCCCGCTTGACACAAAGCACCCCCCCGCCGCCCGCGCCGCCGCGCGCGAGGCCGAAGGTCTGGCCAAGCGCGGTCTGGCCGCGCCGCCGGTCCTGAAAAAGGGCCAGGATGGCGAGGGATCGCTCCAGGTCCACCAGGACTCCGATCTGAAGATCGAAGGGGCCAAGGTGTTTTCGGTCTACGGCAAGGGCGGCATCGGCAAGTCGACGACGTCGTCCAACCTGTCGGCGGCGTTTTCCATGCTGGGCAAGCGCGTGCTGCAGATTGGCTGTGATCCCAAGCATGACAGCACCTTCACGCTGACCGGCAAGCTGCAGCCCACCGTCATCGACATCCTGAAAGGGGTCGATTTCCACGCCGAGGAACTGCGCCCCGAAGATTTCGTGACCATGGGCTATAACGGCGTCATGTGCATCGAGGCCGGCGGCCCGCCCGCGGGCACCGGCTGCGGCGGCTATGTCGTGGGCCAGACGGTGAAGCTGCTCAAGCAGCATCACCTGCTGGACGACACCGACGTGGTGATCTTCGACGTCCTGGGCGACGTGGTCTGCGGCGGCTTTGCCGCGCCGCTGCAACACGCCGACCGCGCTGTGATCGTCACCGCCAACGACTTCGATTCGATCTATGCCATGAACCGCATCATCGCCGCGGTGCAGGCCAAGTCGTCGAATTACAAGGTCCGTCTGGCGGGCTGCGTAGCCAACCGCAGCCGCGAGACGAACGAGGTCGACCGCTTCTGCGAACGCGTGGGATTCAAGCGCATCGCGCACATGCCTGATTACGACGCGATCCGCCGGTCGCGCCTGAAGAAGCGCACGCTCTTCGAGATGGAGGACGAACAGGACATCGTCCATGCGCGAAAGGAATACATCCGGCTGGCCGAGACGCTCTGGGCGGGAACCGACCCGCTGGCGCCCGCCCCGATGGAAGACCGCGAGATCTTCGAACTTCTGGGGTTCGATTGATGGGCGCCTATGACCAGACCCTGTCGCGGGTCGAGACCTATTTCGACAAGACCGCGACCCGCACCTGGGAACGCCTGACCAGCGACGCGCCGGTATCGAAGGTGCGCGCCACCGTGCGCGCGGGCCGCGACCGCATGCGTGCGCTGATTCTGTCGCGCCTGCCCCAGGACCTGCGCGGCGCGCGGGTTCTCGATGCGGGCTGCGGTGCAGGGCAGATGACGGTCGAACTCGCCGCGCGCGGGGCCGAGGTTCTGGCCTGCGATATCTCCCCCAACCTTGTCGACATCGCCCGCCGCCGCCTGCCCGACGATCTCGCGCCGCAGGTGCGCTTCGTGTCGGGCGACATGCTGGATGACGCGCACGGGTCCTTCGACCACGTCGTCGCGATGGACAGCCTGATCTACTACACCGGCGCCGATATTGGCCGCGCGCTCAAGCGGCTCGAACCCCGCACGTCGGGGTCTGTTGTCTTCACGGTCGCGCCGCGCACGACGCTTCTCATGGGGATGTGGTATGTGGGCAAGCTGTTCCCGCAATCCGACCGGTCGCCCGTGATGATCCCGCATGATCCCGTGCGACTCGCGCGCGATGTGGCGGCGCAGGGCGTGGCGCGGCGGCTGTCGCCGGTCGGCCAGATCACCAGCGGCTTCTACATCAGTCAGGCGATGGAGTTGCGCGGATGATGCAGGCGCGGCTCAAGATGCTGTCTCTCAGGGCGCTCCCCTTCGCCGACGCGGCGAGCGTGGGGCTGCCCATGGGTCAGCTTTTGCGCCTGTCGCTGTTCCAGGTGTCGGTCGGCATGGCCACGGTCCTGCTGTTGGGCACGCTGAACCGCGTGATGATCGTGGAACTCAGCGTGCCTGCGATGATCGTGGCCACCATGATCGCGCTGCCGGTGCTGATCGCGCCGTTCCGCGCGCTGCTGGGCTTCCGGTCCGACACGCACCGCTCCGCCATCGGCTGGAAGCGGGTGCCCTATATCTGGTTCGGATCGCTCTGGCAGTTCGGGGGCCTCGCGATCATGCCTTTCGCGCTTCTGGTGCTGGGCGGCGATGTGGTCCACGCGGTTCCTTTCGCCGGTCAGGTCCTTGCGGCGCTGGCCTTCCTGATGACGGGGCTGGGCCTGCACATGACGCAGACCGCGGGCCTTGCGCTGGCCAGCGACCGGGCGACGGACGAAACCCGCCCGCGGGTCGTGGCGCTTCTTTACGTTATGTTCCTTGTGGGCATGGGTGTGTCCGCGGTCATCGTCGGCGCGCTTCTGTCGGATTATTCCGATCTGCGGCTCATCCGCGTGGTGCAGGGCGCCGCCGTCGTCGGGGTGGCGCTGAACCTGATGGCGCTCTGGAAACAGGAAAAGGTCCGCCCCATGACGCGTGCGGAACGCGAGGCCCCGCGCCCGCGCTTTTCCGACGCCTGGGCCGATTTCATGGCAGGCGGTCAGGCCGGGCGGCTTCTGGTCGTGGTCTTCCTCGGCACCATGGCCTTCAGCATGCAGGATGTGCTGCTGGAACCCTATGGCGGCGAGATCCTCGGCCTGTCGGTGTCGTCCACGACGCTGTTGACCGCCATGTGGGCCTTGGGCGCGCTGGCGGGCTTCGCCTATGCCGGGCAGCGGCTCAACCGTGGCTCGAACGCCTACCGTCTGGCCGCGATGGGCGTGCTGGCCGGGGTCTGGGCCTTTTCCACTGTGATTTTCGCGGCTCCGATGAACTCGGCACCCCTGTTCTTTGCGGGTGCGGGCCTCATCGGGTTCGGCGGCGGTCTCTTCGCGGTCTCGACGCTGATAGCGGCCATGTCCATGCCTGCAAAGGGCATGGCGGGCCGCGGTCTCGCACTTGGCGCCTGGGGCGCCGCGCAAGCGACCGCCGCCGGAATCGCGATCGCGCTGGGCGGTGCCCTGCGCGACAGTGTCGGCGCGCTGGCCATGACCGGTGTGCTAGGCGAAGGCCTGGCGACACCGGCGACGGGCTATTCCTTCGTCTATCACGCCGAAATCGGACTTCTTTTCGTCACGCTTGCCGTGCTGGGGCCGCTGGTCCGCACATCGGGCATTTCTCAATCCACCGCGACCGGACCGACCAGACTGGGACTGGCCGAGTTTCCGACCTGACTGTCCACAAGGAGGGACATCACCATGACAGAACCATTCTTCGGAGAGTTCGACCTGGCGGCTTCGACGCTGTGGCTGTTCTATGCGTTCTTCGCGCTCCTGCTCTACTACATCCAGCGCGAGAACATGCGCGAAGGCTATCCGCTGGAAGACGACGACGGCAACAAGTCGTCGAACCCCGGGCTGTTCCCGCTGCCGGAAGACAAGACGTTCAAGCTGCCCCATGGGCGCGGCGAAGTGACGGTTCCGAGCGGTCAGGCGCCTGAACGTCCGGACCTGCCGCTGCGCAGGACGAACGCCGCCAACGGTTATCCGCTCGAACCCACCGGGGACCCGATGCTTGACGGGGTCGGCCCCGCATCCTGGGCGCCGCGCCGCGACGAACCCGAACTCGACGGGCATGGCCATCCCAAGATCGTGCCGATGTCCAGAAACGACGCCTTCGCCGTTTCCGCCGGCGCCGATCCGCGCGGCATGCCGGTGGTGTCGGGCGACGGCGAAATCGTCGGCGAGGTGACCGACATGTGGGTCGACGAACCCGAACAGATGGTGCGCTATCTCGAATACAAGCTGAACAAGAAGTGGGGCGAAGGCAGCCGCCTCGTGCCGCTGACGATGGCGCGGATCTGGGGCGGCAAGGTGAAGATCAACTCGATCTACGCCAAGCACTTCGCGACCGTTCCCACCATCGCCTCGGGCAGCCAGATCACCAAGCTCGAGGAAGACAAGGTCTCGGCCTATTACGGCGGCGGGCATCTCTATGCCGATGCCAGCCGTCAGGAACCGCAGCTTTGACATGACACGCCGCCGCGCGACCCCGGAGGGGGCCGCGCGGTTCCTGACCTGAACCCACGGAGATACTCGCCATGTCTCACGACGACTTTGAAATAGAGCCCGTTGAGGGGCTCCCCGAACGCCCACCCGAGGGCGAAGTGATCCTCTGGCAGGGCCGCCCCGACTGGTGGCAATTGGCTTGGGAATCGCTCAGCCTGCCATGGATCATTGGCTATTTCGCCGTTCTGGCGGTGTGGCGGTTCCTGTCGGTCATCGACCTCCTGCCGCTGGGTCAGGCGCTGGGGGCTACGCTGCCTTTCCTGATCATGGGAAGTGTCGTCGTGATCCTGCTGGTCCTGACCGCTCTCGCCCAGGCGCGCACCGCCATGTACACGGTCACCAACCGCCGTGTGGCCATGCGCATCGGCGCGGCGCTGACGATGACGCTGAACCTGCCCTACACGCAGATCGCCAATGCCATGCTCGACCTGCGTCGCGGCGGCACCGGCTCCATCGCCTTCGAGACGATGGGTGCCACGCGGCTGTCGTACCTGCTATGCTGGCCGCACATCCGGCCTTGGCACATGAAGGCCACGCAGCCCGCGCTGCGCTGTATCCCCGATGCAGAACGCGTCGCCGCGCTGATCGCCGATGCGGCGCAGGCGCGGATCGCCGAACCGAAGCTTGAACGCAAGGCGCCCGCCCGCGTCGGCATCGCCGTGGCAGCGGAGTGACGGGGATGAGCGATACGCCCAACACCCCCCGCCTGCGCCACCGCGAGGACGAACTCGTCCCCGTCTTCATGGTCCGGGCGATGTTCGCGCTGGTCGTCGTGTGCCTCGTGCTGGTCTCGGCGGCGCGGATCACCGGGCGTCCGCTGGAATCGACCCCGCCGGATGGCGCGATCTTGAAGGAACGCCTGATCTACCTGTCGGGCGACACGTCCGGCGCGGCGCGCGTTCTTGACGTCGACGGCGCCCTGATCGCCGACCTGCCGGGTGAACAGGGTGGGTTCATCGCCGGGATCGAACGCGTCATCGCGCGCGAACGTCTCAAGTACGGCCTGCCGAACGACAGACCCGTCCTTCTGCAACTGCGCGAAGGCAACCGGCTGTCGATCACCGATCCGCTCACCGGATGGTCGGCCGAGCTTATGGGCTTCGGCATCACCAACACCCGCAGCTTTGCCAGGCTGCTGGACCAACCGTAACCCAGAAGGAAAGGAAGCCTCCGATGGGAATTCTGACAAAGGACGTGGAACGCCACCCCTGCGAAGTGGAAGTCAGCCACTGCTTCGACAGCCTGCATGCCCACGTCAAGTTCACCGATGGCGCCGTGATCTGGCCCGGTGACGAAGTGATCGTGAAGGGACCCGAGATCATGGCCCCCTATGGCCATGTCGTTCGCGAACAGCGCGAGGCGGTGATCTTCCGCGCATCGAAGCTCGAACGCCTCTGGACCCGTCTGACCGGCGATTTCGAATTCATGGAACTCTGCGAGTTCTCCTTCTCCGAGGAGGTGAAGCTATGAACGCCCATACACCCAAAACGCACGCCTCGGGCGCGACGCACACCGCCGACGCCACGACCGTAGAGGAAGGCCTCGCCATTCAGGAGGAGCAGGCGAAGTTCGACAGCGATACGGCGACCGCCGTCGCGATGCAGAACACTCTCCTGACGCCGCGCTTCTACACCACCGATTTCGACGAACTCGACGCGGTCGACGTCACCCCGGTGCGCGAGGACTGGGACCTCCTGATCGCCCAGATGCAGGCCGACCCCAACAAGGGCCATTTCCGCAAGACCGATGACTGGGACCATGTCGACTGGGACGGGATGGAACCGGGCCTGCGCAAGGAATTCATCGACTTCCTGATCTCGTCCTGCACCGCCGAATTCTCGGGCTGCGTCCTTTACAAGGAAATGAAGCGTCGGGGGTCGAACAAGGACATCACGCAGCTTTTCCAGCTGATGGCGCGGGACGAGGCGCGGCACGCCGGCTTCATCAATGACGCGCTGCGCGAAGCGGGCGTGGCGGTGAACCTTGGCTTCCTGACGCAGAAGAAGAAATACACCTACTTCCGGCCCAAGTTCATCTACTACGCCACCTACCTGTCGGAAAAGATCGGCTACGCCCGCTACATCACGATCTTCCGGCATCTCGAGGCGCATCCCGAACACCGGTTCCACCCGATCTTCAAGTGGTTCCGCGAATGGTGCAACGACGAGTTCAGCCATGGCGAAGCCTTCGCCCTTCTGATGAAGACCGACCCGAAGCTGACCTCGGGCGTCAACGCCTACTGGATCAAGTTCTTCCTGACGGCGGTCTATGCGACGATGTATGTCCGCGACCACCAGCGTCCGGCCTTCCACGCCGCGCTTGGCGTCGACCCCGACTGGTATGCGCACGAGGTCTTCACCAAGACATCCAAGCTCAGCCAGCAGATCTTCCCGCTGACGCTCGATATCGACCACCCGCGCTGGCAGCGCGAACTTGTGGCGCTGCAGAAGGCCAATGCCGATCTGGCGCTGGCTGTCCAAAGGAAGCAGACGCTGAAGAAATGGGGCGCACAGGCGCGCGCGGCGCGGGCTTTCGTGTCGCTTCTCCTGATCCCGTCGAAGGCGAACAAGGTTCCCGCCAGCACGCGGATGGAGCCGGTCTATTGATCCACGCGCCCGCATATAGGGGCGCCTGCGCGGCACAGGGGGTCAGTGAATGACCCCCTGGATCGCCGCATTGATCGCACTGTTCGTCTGGTGGTTTGCCACCGGCGCGATCCTTATGGTCGTCAAGCACGCCGACCGGCGCGGCCTGCGCGCGCGCAAGATCGCCGTGGTCGCGGGCCTGCCTCTGATCATTGCGGGTGTCTGGGCCTTTCAGCTCAGCCTGACCGATATCGGCATTTCCGGGGCCTATCTCGGTTTTCTTGGTGCGCTGGGCATCTGGGGCTGGATCGAACTCGCCTTTCTCACGGGCATCATCACCGGCCCGATCACCCGGCCGCTGCCTGACGGGGTGCGCGAACTCGAACGCTTCCTGCGCGCCTGGGGCACGGTCGCCTTCCACGAACTCCTGCTGGTCGGCGCGCTGATCCTGATGGTCATGGAAGGCTGGGACGCGCCCAACACCTTCGGCATGTGGACCTTCATCATCCTCTATGCCGCGCGCATCTCGGCCAAGCTGAACCTTTATCTTGGCGTGCCCAAGATCAACACCGAATTCTTGCCATCCGCGCTGACGCATCTGTCCAGCCATTTCCGCATCCGCCGCGCGAACTGGCTGTTCCCGATTTCGGTCACCGCACTGACTTTCGCGGTCGCCTGCTGGCTCGAACGCCTGCATTCGTCCACCACTCAGGGTGAAGCCATCGGTTTCGCCCTTCTCACCGCCATCACCGCCCTTGCCCTGCTGGAGCACTGGCTGATGGTTCTGCCGCTGCCTGATGAGCGGCTCTGGCGCTGGATGCTGCCGTCCGAGACGGTGGCCCCGGGCCGCTCACCCAAGCTCAAGCTACCCAGAAGACACGAGGACGCCCATGGACTTTGACGCCCTGTTCCAATCGCAGCTCGACACGCTGAAGAAGGAAGGCAACTATCGCATATTTGCCGAGCTTGAACGCAAGTCGGGTCAGTTCCCGCGCGCGAAGTGCCATGACGCCGATACCCCCGACGAGGTGACGGTGTGGTGTTCGAACGATTACCTCGGCATGGGTCAGCATTCGGTCGTCACGCAGGCGATGAAGGACACGATCGACCAATGCGGCGCGGGCGCCGGCGGCACCCGCAACATCAGCGGCACGAACCATGCGCACAAGCTGCTGGAGGCCGAACTCGCCGATCTGCACGGCAAGGAATCGGCGCTGCTGTTCACCAGCGGTTACGTGTCGAACTGGGCGGCTTTGTCGACGCTGGGCTCGCGCCTGCCGGACGCGGTCATCCTGTCGGATGCGTTGAACCACGCCTCCATGATCGAAGGCATCCGCCACGCGCGCTGCACCAAGGTGATCTGGAAGCACAACGACCCCGAAGATCTTGACCGCAAGCTGGCGTCGCTGCCTGCCAACGCGCCCAAGATCGTGGCGTTCGAGAGCGTCTATTCGATGGACGGCGACATCGCCCCCATCAAGGAGATCCTCGACGTCTGCGACAAGCACGGAGCCATGTCCTATATCGACGAAGTGCACGCGGTCGGCATGTACGGCCCCCGTGGCGGCGGTGTCGCCGAACGCGAAGGGCTGATGGACCGCATCACCCTGATCGAAGGCACGCTAGGCAAGGCATACGGCGTCGTCGGCGGCTACATCACCGGCAGCCATGCGCTGTGCGATTTCATCCGCAGCTTCGCGTCGGGCTTCATCTTCACCACCGCGCTTCCGCCCGCAGTCGCCGCCGCCGCCACCGCGTCGATCCGGCACCTGAAGCAAAGCGACACCGAACGTCGGATGCAGCAGGCCCGCGTCGCCCATCTGCGCAAGCGGCTGGATCAGGAGGGGATTCCCCATCTGGAAAACCCCAGCCACATCATCCCCGTGATGATCAAGGATCCGGTCAAGTGCCGGATGCTGGCCGACATCCTGATGCAGGACTGGGGCATCTACGTGCAGCCGATCAACTATCCCACCGTGCCCAAGGGGACAGAGCGGCTGCGCTTCACGCCCTCGCCCATGCACAGCGCGGATGACATCGAACATCTGGTACTGGCGCTGAAGACGCTCTGGAAACAATGTGCGATCTCGCACGCGGTGGCCTGATTTCGCAGACTTGTGACTGTTGACTCTGCCGCACAGACGTTAAGTAGTACGTCGGACAGGAAAAATCCGGAGGGAGCTTCCATGAACCGTGTTCTAGCCACCGTTATCGTCGGTTTGCTGGCTGTGCCTGCCTTTGCCGAAGGCGACGCCGCCAAGGGCGAGAAGGAATTCAACAAGTGCAAGTCGTGCCACATGGTCGTGGCCGAAGACGGGACCGAAATCGTCAAAGGCGGTAAGACCGGTCCCAACCTGTGGGGCATCGTGGGCCGCACGGCGGGCACCTATCCCGATTTCCGCTATGGAGATGACCTTGTCGCGGCCGGCGCAAAAGGGCTCGTCTGGGACGAGACCAACTTCGTGGCCTATGTCGCCGACCCGCGCGCATATCTGCGTGAGTATCTGGGCGACAGCAAGGCCAAGTCGAACATGTCGTTCAAGCTGGCCAAGGGCGCAGAGGATGTCTGGGCCTATCTGGTCTCGGTCGGACCTGCGCCGACCAACTGACCGGAAGGTTTTTCCTTCGGGAAAACGGGGCCGCGGTTCAGTCCGCGGCCTTTTTCATTCCGTTGTCGCGGGTATGCGCGCGTCGCGGTGAAGGAAAGCCACGATCAGAAGGGCCACGATATCCGGCGCTTCCTCATGCGCCAGATGCCCCAGACCGCCCAGGGTTTCCACCTGCGCCGACGGCATGCGCGCCGCGGCCTGCCGCGCCACATCGGGCGACACGGTCTGATCGTCGTCGCCCACAAGGAACAGTGTCCGCGCGGAGATTCCGGGCAAGTCGGCCATCAGCCCGTCCAGCGACCATTGCGCCATCATGAGAAGCGTGCCGTCCAGATGCGCCTTGTCGGCGACCAGACGGCGGTAAAGGTCGATCCCCCGCGCGTCGATCCTGGACCCCGTGCTGTCGATCAGCGCCCGCACCCGGTCGGGGTTGCGCGCGGTCCCCGAAAACAGCGCCGTGGCCCCGGGCGTCACGCTCAGCATCTTCGCCATGGCGGGGAAGAGGATGCCTGCCAGCCCCCGGAAATGCGCCAGCGCCGGGTTGATTCCCAGCACGCGCGGCGCGGGACCGGGAAGATAGTGCAGAAGCCGCAGGCACAAGGCCGCACCGGCAGAATGACCCACCAGCAGCGCGGGCCGCCATCCTTCCTGCGCGCAGAGTGCCGCCAGATCCTCGGCCATCTGGTCGAGGCCCGACCGGTGCCGCGCGCCCAGCTGCGTCAGCCCGTGCCCCGGCATGTCGATCGCGACGACGCGGTGCCCCCGCGACAGCGGGCCGATCAGATCGCGGAAGGAATGAAGACTGCCCCCCGCCCCGTGGATCATGAGGATCAGCGGGCCGCGCCCTTCCTCCTGCACATGCCAGCGGTGGGGCTTGCACAGGACCTGCCGCGACAGGTGCAGGTTCGGCCAGTCGGCGGGCGGCGGCCAGCGCATCGCGTCACGCCGCGCCCAGCGCGCCGGTTACCGCTTCGCTGACGCGGCGCGCATCGGCGCGGGGCAGCGGCAGGTAGGCGGCGTCCAGCTCTGCCGCGAGATCGCGGAGCGCCGGTTGCGGGCGGTTCGACATGTCGATCATCAGCCCCGGAATGTGCTGCAGCCGGATCGCTTGCGCCAGCGTCACGCTGTCGGCGGCCGCGCGCAACCGGTCGGCCGTGCCGTCAAGCGCGACGTTCGCGCGCCCGTCGGTCATGACGACCAGAGTCGGCGTCAGCCCCTTGCTGCGGCTCTGCGTGGCAAGTTCCGCCGCCTGCTTCAGCCCCGCCGCAAGCGGCGTACCGCCTCCCCCGGGCAGGGCGGCAAGCCGCCGCTTGGTCTGCACAAGGCTGCGGGTGGGGGGAAGAAGGATCTCGGACCCGATTCCCCGGAAGGCGATCAGCGCGACATGGTCGCGCCGTGAATAGGCCTCGGCCAGCAGCAATTCGACCGCGCCCTTGGCTTCGTTCAGCCGGCTGACCGCGGCGCTGCCCGAGGCATCGACGGTGAAGATCAAGAGCCGGTCCGAGCGTTCCTCGAACCGCTTGAGCCGGATGTCGCCCGCGCGGATCAGAAGCCCGGGCGCATCGGGCTGCAGCCTGCGCCGGATCGGCTGCCACGGCGCTGCGGCGCGCAGGGTGGCGACCAGATCGATCCGCGCCCGCCCGTCCAGCCGCCCGGGCCGCGGCGGCAGGGGACGCCCGCGCCGATTGCCTTTCCGACGATCGCCCGACCCCGACCCCTTGGCCGCCTTCGCCTTGCGCCGCGCCGCGATCATGTCGAGCACGTCGGGCGGCAGCAGGGCCTTCACCGCCTCGACCAGCAGGTCGCCGTTGGGCAGGTCGCGGTCTTCGCCCTGACCCGGGTCGCTTCTGTCGCGGTCTTCTTCCGGGGGCGGTGTGTCGTCGGGCTGATCCTCGGTCTCGGGCATCTGCGTGGCCCGCGCCGCGTAGACCAACGCGGCGGCGGCGGTGATGTCGTCGGCCTCGGCCAGCCACCGCCCGTGGATCGCCGCATGCGCCCGCGCGCAGGCCATCGCCAGAAGCGGCGCGCGCAAGCTGTCGATCCCGAACCGCGCCGCCAGACCCACAAGTGCGGGCGCGGCGTCGTCGGGCAGGCGCACATCGGCCACGGGGACCGGCGCGGGTAGTGTCTCGGGCTCCTGCAGGTCGGCCAGCCGCAGGTTGTCCAGCGTGACGTGAAACGCCAATCGTTCGGTCAGGGCAGGGGGCGCGGCCTCGTCCGCCTCGGCTCCTTCGTCCAGAAGGATCGCGCAGCCGCCCGCGCCCCTGTCCAGATGCTGCGCCAGCTTTGCGGCAAGGCCCGTCTCGGCCCGTTCCGCCATCGTCAGGACGGCGGTGCAGGGATCAGCCAGAACGCCGCGGTTGCGCACGACGCGCCCGGCCGCAAGCGTCGCCGCGATATCGACGCCGCCCCAGAGCTGATCATCGGCAATCGTCGGGTGAATGCGCCGCAACGGCAGGCCGACATCCGCCAACCGCGCCACCAGCGTGTCGCGCGCGGGCGACGGCCGCGCCCGGATCACCATGCCGCCCAAACCGCCCGGATCGGCGGCCAGACAGGCCAACGCGAGCCGCGCGCGGTGCCATCTGTCGGTGCCTTCGCTCACCCCAGCACGCTGTCGACGACGCGGGCGACCCGCGCGCCCGATCCGGCCTCGTCCAGCGGATCGCGGCGCAGGCGGTGCGACAGGGCAAGCGGCGCGATATCGCGCAGATGCGTGCGCGTGATCTCGGTCGCACCCCGATAGGCGGCCAGCGCCCGCGCGGCCTTGAGCAGCGTCAGTTCCCCCCGCAGCCCGTCCGACCCCAGCGCGATGCACAATTCCGCGCAATCGCGCAGGATCGCGTCGGGCGCGGCCACCTTCGGCATCGCGCGCCGCGCCTTCAGGATGCGGTTGCGCGTGCGGGTCTCTTCCGCTTCCCACTTGGTCAGGAAGGCGGTGCGGTCCATCTCGAAATCGTCGCGGCGGCGGATCACCTCGACCCGGTCGTCGATATTGCGGGGCGACGACACCTCGACCGACAGGCCGAAGCGGTCCAGCAGCTGGGGCCGCAATTCGCCTTCTTCCGGGTTGCCCGATCCCACCAGCACGAATCGCGCCGGGTGGCGGATCGACAGGCCTTCGCGTTCGACCACGTTCTCGCCCGATTGCGCCACGTCGAGCAGCAGGTCGACGATGTGATCCTCAAGCAGGTTCACCTCGTCGATATAGAGATACCCGCGATTGGCCCGCGCCAGCAGCCCGGGTTCGAACGCCTTTTCCCCGCGCGTCAACGCGCGTTCGATGTCGAGCGCGCCGACAACGCGGTCCTCGGTCGCGCCCAGCGGCAGGTCTATGACCGGCGTGGGGCGCGAGACGATCTTCTTCGACGTCACCTCGGCCCAGTGGGGAATGTCCTCAACCTTCGCCGAATTCACCGGGCAGCCTTCCACCTGCTTGATCGGCGGCAGCAACGCCGCCAGCGCCCGAACGGCGGTGGACTTGCCCGTGCCCCGGTCACCGAAGACCAGAACACCGCCGATCGACGGGTCGATCGCGGTCAGGATCATCGCCTGTTTCATCGCCGCCTGGCCGACAATGGCCGAGAAGGGGAAAGGATGTGTCATGTCGTGGCTTCCATCTGTCTCAGGGGGCTGGCTCCGCCCCATGTGCCCATGTCGCCGGTCACGGCGAAGCGGGCGTAAAGCTCTTCCTTGAACCACAGGCCCTCGCGCACGGCGTCTATCGCGCCCTGGTGCGGACCGCCCGGTCGGCGGGCGAAATCCGCCATGGTCTTGGTGTCGGGCCAGATCGAAAAGGTGATCTGGTGCAGCAGCGGCACCTCACCGATGCCGATCTTGAAGATGACGTTGGGGTCGGCGCCAATCACATCGGAAATCTTCGGCACCTGCCCCCAGAACTTGACCGCGACATGCGGCTTGACCGTCGCCCGCGTCAGCGCGGCCAGCGGACCGGGCCGCATCGCCGCCGGGTCCGGATCGAAGGGTGCGGCACCCGACCATTGCCCGCGCGCGGATGTGGGCGACAGGAACACGGTCCAGTCTTCGATCGCCCGCGCGCGGTAGCGGTTCCAGAGGTCGGACCGCGCCACCTGTTCGCGCGCCGTCGCCTCGTCCCCCCAGGTTGCGAGTATCGCGTAGACGCCCGTGTTGGGCACCGGGGTGAACCCTTCGCCCGTGCCCGATCCGCACAGCTTCCAGAACCCGATACCGGGCACCTTCGGCAGCGCGAATCGCGCCGCGCCCATCATGGCGAATGCCCAGATACGGGCAGGGACGGTGTCGAACCGGAAAAAGCTGAGCGAAACAGCCTGCATGGCGGCAACATGGGTGGCTTCTGGCTTATGTCAATTCAAGTTTACAGATTTTTCCTTGCATGGGAAGGGAGAAACGCAGATTGTAAATCTGATTAGACATGTTGCCGAGGCCCCTCATGACCCGTTTGGATCGCATCCGCCCCGATACCCCCGTGGCGCCCATGCGACGCCGCGACGATGCCCGCCCCCATGCGGTGGTGATCGGTGCGGGGCTGGGCGGTCTGGCCGGTGCGATGCGCCTTGGTGCGCGCGGCTATCGCGTCACGGTGATCGACAAGCTCGATGTGCCGGGCGGGCGCGGGTCGGCCATCTGGCAGAACGGCCACCGCTTCGATCTGGGCCCCACCATCGTCACCGTGCCGCAGGTCTTCCGCGAGCTTTGGGCCGCCTGCGGGCGCGATTTCGAATCGGATGTCGACCTGCGCGCCATGGACCCCTTCTATGAAATCCGCTGGCCGGACGGGTCGACCTTCACCGCCTGCGGCGATGCCGGGCGCATGCGCGCCGAGGTCGCCCGCCTCAGCCCCGGCGACGAGAAGGGATACGAGAAGTTCCTGAAGGACGCCGAAACCCGCTACTGGTTCGGCTTCGAAGACCTTGGCCGCCGCTCGATGCACGAGCTGTGGGAACTCATCAAGGTCCTGCCCACCTTCGCCTGGCTGCGCGCCGACCGGTCGGTCTATGCCCATGCCGCGCGGCGGGTGAAGGACGAACGCCTGCGCATGGCGCTGTCGTTCCATCCGCTCTTCATCGGGGGCGATCCGTTCCGGGTGACGTCGATGTACGCGCTGGTCAGCCACCTCGAATCCCAGTTCGGCGTGCATTACGCCATAGGCGGCGTTGCCGCGATGGCGCAGGCCATGGCCGAGGTGATCCGCGATCAGGGCGGCGCCCTGCGGATGGAGACGGAAGTCGATGAGATCGTGGTGCGCGACCAGCGCGCCACCGGCGTGCGGCTGGTGGGCGGCGAAGAGATCGCCGCCGACATCGTCGTGTCGAACGCCGATGCGGGCCACACCTATGACCGTCTGCTGCGCAACCGCACCCGCTGGCGCTGGACCGATGACAAGCTCAGGCGCAAGCGGTGGTCCATGGGCCTTTTCGTCTGGTATTTCGGCACCCGCGGCACCGCCGGCCTGTGGAAGGACGTGGGCCACCACACCATCCTGAACGGCCCGCGCTATCGCGGCCTCGTGAATGACATCTTCATCAAGGGCCACCTGGCCGAGGACATGAGCCTTTATGTCCACCGTCCTGGCGTGACCGATCCCAGCGTGGCGCCCGAAGGCGACGACACCTTCTATGCCCTGTCGCCCGTGCCCCATATCGGCCATGACGACCCGGTCGACTGGAAGGCGATGGAGGAAACCTATCGCCAGCGCGTCGCCGACGTTCTTGACCGCGATCTGATCCCCGGCTTCGCCGACCACCTGTCTGCCTCGCTCGTCTTTACGCCGGAAACCTTCCGTGACCGATACCTGAGCCCGCATGGCGCGGGCTTTTCCATCGAACCGCGCATCCTGCAAAGCGCGTGGTTCCGCCCCCACAACGTGAGCGAGGAGGTCAAGGGCCTCTTCCTTGTCGGCGCCGGAACCCATCCCGGCGCGGGCCTGCCCGGAGTGGTGTCAAGCGCCGAGGTGCTGGCGCAACTGGTCCCCGATCCGGCGATGGTGCGGACATGATCGCCCCCGCCGACATGGAGGCCTGCCGCGAGGCGATCCGCCACGGATCGCTGTCGTTTCACGCGGCCTCGCGCCTGTTGCCCGCGCGGGTGCGCGACCCGGCGCTGGCGCTGTACGCCTTCTGCCGACTGGCCGACGACGCGGTTGATCTGCAGCAGGAAAAGGCCGATGCGGTGCTGCGCCTGCGCGACCGGCTTGATCTGGTCTATGCCGGGCGCCCGCGTGACGCCGCCGCTGACCGCGCCTTCGCCGCCGTGGTCGAAGATTTCGACATGCCGCGCGCGCTGCCGGACGCGCTTCTCGAAGGGCTTGCCTGGGATGCCGAAGGGCGGCGGTATCGCGACATCTCGGGGCTGTACGCCTATTCCGCCCGCGTCGCCTCGGCGGTCGGCGTGATGATGGCTGTGTTGATGCGCGTGCGCGACGCCGATGCGCTGGCCCGCGCCTGCGATCTGGGCGTCGCGATGCAGCTGACCAACATCGCCCGCGACGTGGGCGAGGATGCGCGCGAAGGGCGTCTGTACCTGCCGCTCGACTGGTTCGCCGAATACGGGATCGACCCCGAGGCCTTCCTGCGCCACCCCGAAGCGACCCGCCCGATCCGCGCCATGACCCGCAGGCTGGTGATGGAGGCGAACCGCCTCTACTACCGCTCCGAAGCAGGCATCGGCGCGCTTCCCGCATCGGCCCGGCCCGGCATTTTCGCGGCACGCTTCATCTATGCCGGGATCGGACGCGAACTCGACCGCATGGGGTTCGACAGCATCGGTGCCCGCGCCCGCACCTCGAAGGTTCAGAAGATCGGCTGGCTGGGCGAATCGCTGCTGCGCGCGGGTGTGACCATGGTGATGCCGCGGTCGGCCGTGATCTATGCGCCGCCCCTGCGCGAAACCGCCTTCCTCGTCGATGCCGCCGCCACCCGCGCCCCCGTGACGCGGAGCGAGGCACTTCTCGACGTGCTGGCGCAACTGGAACGCCGCCGCCGGTCGCAAAGGACGGACTTGATCGGAGGCAATGCCAGACTAGGCTAGTCTCATGTTCTGGCTCCTCTTCACCATTTTCCTTATAGCCTGCGTCGGCGCGGGCATGACCGGCGGTCTTTTCCCGCCGGGGCCTTGGTACCGACAGTTGCGCAAGCCTGTCTGGACGCCGCCCGACTGGGTGTTCCCCGTGACATGGACGGTCCTCTACCTCTGCATGGCCACGGCCGGCGCGCGCGCTGCCATGGCGCCCGACAACGGGATCGCGATGGCCTGCTGGGCGATGCAGATCGCTTTCAACGGGCTCTGGACGCCGGTCTTTTTCGGCCTGCGCAACATCCGGCTGGGCATGGTTGTGGTGGGGATGCTGTGGCTGACCGTGCTGGGTGCGACGGTTGCACTTTGGCAGGTCGACTGGATCGCGGGCGCGCTCTTCGTGCCCTATCTGGTCTGGGTGACCATCGCCGCCTCGCTGAACGCCGCCGTCTGGCGCCTGAACCCGGAAGAGGCCCGCGCCCAGTGACCCAACCGGTCAGGTCGGGTCAAACCGCCAGTTCGGCCGCCGCGGCACGCGCACGGCCAGCATCGGTTTCAGCAGCGGGCTGCGGAAGCGCCTGAGATCAAGTGCCTCGTGCACGCCCACCGTTTCGACCCCGTCCAGCTGCGTCCGCACGGCCGAGCGTGAATAGAACGGCGCGTCGAGCATGTTCTTGACCTGCCGCGGGCGATAGCCCGGGTCGGCCCGCGTCTCGCGCGCGACGGCCCAGAGACTGCGTGCAAAGCGCGTCTTGGGCGGAAGGGGAATCCGCCTTGCATTGCCGTCGCGGTCAAAGGCGATCCCGGCTTCCAGACGCGTGCCGTCCAGCCGTTCGGCGTCATAGAAGCATTGCGCGCCCCCGGGCGTCGGATACCGGCCCCAGGTCCAGTAGCCGAAATCCTCCTCCAGCGCGCGGGTGCCGAAATTCGCGTCGAAATAGCCGTGCCCGGTCCAGGTCCAGCCGGGGCGGTCGATCTCGACCTCGATATCGGCGACGGGCGCGAAGGGGCGCCAGACATGAGACCGGTCGGGCGTCAGCGCCAGTTCGACGCCGGTCACCGCGCTGGGTGTCACGCGGATCTGCCCGCGCACCCGGCTGATCAGCGGGTGGGACGAGATTTCGTCGATGTCGATGATCAGCCGCCCGTCTTCCCAGCGCATCATCGACGGCCCGACCTCGAGCCGCGATGCCGTCTGGCGCAGCGCGCTGCGGCCGCGGTCGGTCATGGTGAACCGCCCGCCCCGGCCATAGGTCGCCACGTTGATGCAGACATGGTTCTGCGGGCTTTTCCGGCCCGACCACCGGTACCACGGCGAAAAGACCGACCCGATGAACCCGATGACCGACACGGCGCGGGTGCCGTCGTCGCTTATGCCGTCGACATACCACCAGGCATAGCCGTTCGGCCCGACATCGACGGCGAAGTTAGGTCGCTCAAGATCGCCTCGGCCGCGTGCCGGGCCGAGAGGGTCGCCATCGGCACACCCGCACCCGGGTGCGCCCCCCCGCCCGCGAGATACAGACCCGGCACGATCGTCCGTGCAACCGGTCGTCGGAAAGCCGCCATCAGCCCGTGCGGGCTCTGCCCGTACAGGGCGCCGACGCTCTGAGGGAAGAGGCCCGCGAAGGTTTCGGGCGTCGTCACCGTGTCCGTGCCCGGCGTCGGGGTGAAAGCGATCCCGAAGGCCGCCATTCTGTGCATGATCTTCCGGTGCCATTGGTCCAGTTCCTTTCCGTCGGCGCAGCCGGCATCGGTTGCGGGGGCGTTCGCGATCATCTCGAACCGTTCCAGCGGGGGCGGGGCCTGGCCCTGTCCGCGATCTTCGGCACAGAGATAAAGTGTGGGGTCGTCGGGAATGCGGCCCGCGGCAAGGT
This sequence comes from Aestuariivita sp., assembly GCA_018401465.1. GTDB lineage: Bacteria > Pseudomonadota > Alphaproteobacteria > Rhodobacterales > Rhodobacteraceae > JAGYKE01. The sequence goes on along the minus strand of JAGYKE010000004.1, from coordinate 481,675 downwards.
CGCGGAATTCGGACCAGGGCGTGTCGCCGAAGAAGACGTTGTGATGGGCGATGTCCGGACCGGTGACGCGGGCGGCAAAGCTGTGCACGCGCGCGGAATGCGACCGCGCCGTGCGCAGCGTGACGGGGGCGACCTGCGTCACTGCGCGGCCCAGCGCACCGACGGCCAGCGCCCGGGGGTCGCCGTTGAAGACCACCGCGTCGGCGGGCAGGCGCGTGCCGCCATCCAGCACGACCCCCGTGGCGCGGCCAGACTGCACCTCGATCCGGTCGACATGGGTGTTCAGCCGGAACGCGACACCCTGCGCCGTGGCCAGTTCCGCCATCGCGCCCGCCAGCCGGTGCATGCCGCCCTTCACCACCCAGACGCCCGCCGCCTCTGACTGCCAGATCAGCGCGAGCACCGCCGGCGTGCGCAGGGGTGAGCCGCCCACATAGGTGGCGTAGCGCCCGAAAAGCTGCGCAAGGCGCGGGTCGTCGAATTGCCGCCGCAGCATCGCCGCCATCGTCGACAGCGGTGCCATCTTCCCGATCAGGTGCGGATGACGCAGCACATGCGTCGTCAGCGCCGCCTGCCGGGGTTCGGCTGCCCGCATCATCGGCGCGTCGAAGGCCGCGAACAACGCGCGGCAGCGGCGGCAGAAATCGGTGAACTGCGCCTCGGCCTTTGGCCCGGCGAAGGTGTGAACGGCGGCGGCGCTTTCCGCCTCATCCGCGAACAGGTCAAGTGTCGCACCGTCCGACCAGAAATGCCGCGCCAGAAGCGGCTGCGCGACCAGCGTCACGTGGTCTTCGAGCCGCGCGCCCGCCAGCGCGAAAAGCTGGTCGAAGACATGGCGCATGGTCAGAACGGTGGGTCCTGCGTCGATGGGGCCTGCCGCGCTGGGCAGCGTGCGGATCTTGCCGCCCACATGGCCGTGGCGTTCGACCACCGTCACCGTGAAGCCTGCCGCCGCCAGCCGGATCGCGCAGGCCAGCCCCCCGACGCCCGCGCCGACAATCACCGCGCGCGGGCGCGCGGCGCGTGGGCCGTGGGCAATGAAGGGTTGGGCAAAGGTCAAACCGGACTCCCAGATTGCGATCATTCTTGACTCGTGAAGGTCAACTGTCCAGTATGATTTACACATTGATGTTGTGTCATGCTGACATATCCCGTCCCGAAGGAGCGGCCCATGCCCCTGACCACCCGGATCGAAAGCGCGATCGCCGAGGCCATCCGCGCAGGGCAGGGCGGCGTCGCCCCGCCGCGGCTTGCGTCAGCGCTGCATTACGCGACCGCGCCCGGCGGCGCGCGCATCCGCCCCACGATCTGCATGTCGGTGGCCATGGCCTGCGGCGATGACCGCCCGCACCTGTCGGACGCCGCCGCGACGGCGATCGAGCTGATCCACTGCGCGAGCCTCGTGCATGACGACATGCCCTGTTTCGACGATGCCGATGTCCGCCGGGGAAAGCCGTCGGTCCACCGCGCCTATTCGGAACCGCTGGCGCTGCTGGCCGGCGACAGCCTCATCGTCATGGGGTTCGAGGTTCTGGCCCGCGCCGCCCGCAACGACCCCGCCCGCGGGATCGAGCTGATCCTGACCTTGGGCAAGCGCACCGGCATGCCCTTCGGCATCTGCGCCGGACAGGGCTGGGAAAGCGAAGACAAGGTCGACCTGTCGGCCTACCATCAGGCCAAGACTGGCGCGCTGTTCATTGCGGCAACCCAGATGGGCGCCATCGCCGCCGGGCAGGAGGCCGAGCCCTGGTTCGAACTTGGTGCCCGCATCGGCGAGGCGTTCCAGGTCGCGGATGATCTGCGCGACGCGCTTTATGACGAAGCGACACTGGGCAAGCCCGCCGGTCAGGACGATCTGCATGGGCGGCCCAACGCCGTGGCGCAATTGGGCGTCGATGGCGCGATCCGGCGGCTGAAGGACATTCTCGGCGGGGCGATCGCGTCAATCCCGTCCTGCCCGGGCGAGGCGCAATTGGCGCAGCTGGTGCGCGCCTACGCCGAAAGGCTGACGCCCGTCGCGCCCGCGCGGCAAAGCCACTGACATGTCGGCCGATGCGCAGGTCTGGCGTGGCGGCTGGCTGAACCGGCTGGTTGCGCGGCCCGGATTTCAAAGCTGGGCCAGTCGTTTCCCCCTGACACGCGGACAGGCGCGGCGCGACGGCGCGGCGCTGTTCGACATCGTGCAGGGCTTCGTCAAAAGCCAGGTGCTGATGGCGCTGGTCGAACTTGACGTCTTCCGTCGCCTCCGTGCGGGGCCGATGGAGGCCGAACGTCTCGCCCGTGCGCTCGACCTGCCGGAAGACCGCGCGCATGCGCTGCTTCAGGCGGGCGCGGCGATGGGCCTGCTGAAGCGTCGCCGCGATGGGAGCTTCGCGCTGGCGCGGCAGGGTGCCGCGCTGATGGGGGTGCCGGGGCTCGAGGCGATGATCTGCCATCACCGGGCCTTCTACCGCGATCTGGAAGACCCCGTCGCGCTCCTGCGTCAACCCGACCGGACCGAGCTTTCCCAGTTCTGGCCCTATGTTTTCGGCGCGCGCGGCGATGTGCCTGAAGACGTGGCGCAGACCTATTCCGCGCTCATGGCCGACAGTCAGACGCTGGTCGCCGAAGATACGCTGCGCGCGGTATCGCTCAGGGGCGTGACACATCTGATGGACGTGGGCGGAGGCACCGGGGCCTTCCTGCGTGCTGCGGGACGGGCCTCGCCCGGTCTTCAGATGACGCTTTTCGACCTGCCGCAAGTCGTGCCGGCTGCGACGCGGACCTTTTCTGACGCGGGCCTGACCGGCCGCGTCCGGATCGAATCCGGGTCTTTCCGCGAAGATCCGCTGCCGCGGGGTGCCGACGCCATATCGCTGGTGCGGGTGCTGTACGATCACGCCGACAGCACGGTTCAGGCGCTGCTGGAAAAGGTCTTTGACGCGCTGCCGCCCGGCGGGCGGCTGATCGTGTCGGAACCGATGGGCGGCGGCGAAAGACCCGACCTGTCGGGCGACGTCTATTTCGCCTTCTACACGATGGCGATGCAGACCGGGCGCGCCCGGTCGGCCGAAGACATCGGCCAGATGTGCCGCGCCGCGGGCTTCACCGACATCCAGAGCCCGCGCCCCGCGCGCCCCTATGTCACCCGCGTTCTGACCGCTGTCAGGCCCGGCTGACAATCTTCCATTGCCAAACTGTCTAAATTGATTGACAGAAAAAACTGTCAGGCTAGACTGACAGTGCGACAAATCGACAAGAAGCCGAGTCTCTCCCGACCCGACCCTGTCCGCCAGCCGAAGGAGGCCCGCTTGCAGACCGCTGCCGTTCTCTTGAAAGGTCCCAGGGATCTGTCGGTGGATGTCCTGTCGCTGGTCGATCCCGGCGAAAACGACCTTGTCGTCGACATCACCCATTCAGGCATATCGACCGGCACGGAAAAGCTGTTCTGGTCGGGCGAAATGCCGCCCTTCCCCGGCATGGGCTACCCGCTTGTCCCCGGCTACGAGGCCGCGGGCGAGGTGGTCGAGGCCGGCCGCCTGACAGGTTTCAAGCCCGGCGAACGGGTCTTCGTGCCGGGCGCGAACTGTTATGACGGGGCCTTCGGCCTCTTCGGCGGTGCGACCGCGCGGCTGGTCACTGATTCTGCCCGCGTGACGCGAATCGATCCGGGCCTTGGCGCCGAAGGGGCGCTGCTGGCGCTGGCCGCCACGGCGCGGCACGCGATGGCGGGTCTCGACAAGGCAGTGCCCGATCTGATCGTCGGCCACGGGGTTCTGGGCCGCCTGCTGGCGCGCCTGACCATCGCCGCCGGTGCGCCCGCGCCGACCGTCTGGGAAATCGACCCGACGCGCCAGTCGGGCGCGACCGGTTACGAGGTGCTGTCACCCGATGCCGACCCGCGCCGCGACTATCGGGCGATCTACGACGCCAGCGGCAACGGCACGCTTCTGAACGATCTGGTCAGCCGCATCGTCAAGGGCGGCGAGATCGTGCTTGCCGGGTTCTATACCGCGCCTTTGTCCTTCGCCTTCCCGCCTGCCTTCATGAAGGAGGCGCGCTTCCGCGTCGCCGCCGAATGGCAGCGCGATGACCTCATCGCAACGCGGGCGCTGGTCGAATCCGGCGCGCTCAGCCTTGCCGGCCTCATCACCCATCAGGCCCGCGCCGATGACGCGGGTGCCGCTTACCGCACCGCGTTCGAGGACGCGGCCTGTCTGAAAATGATACTGAACTGGGAGCATCACGCGTGAAAGACGAAGTTCCGAACCTCAAGGATTTCGACCGCCGCCTGCGCGACGAAGCCGCTGAAGAGCCCACCCTGGAAATCCCCCAGGGCGAGCCTACCAAGAAAACCCAGATCATCGCGATCTATGGCAAGGGCGGGATCGGCAAGTCGTTCACGCTCGCCAATCTCAGCCACATGATGGCTGAACAGGGCAAACGCGTCCTGCTGATCGGATGCGACCCCAAGTCCGACACCACCTCGCTCCTGTTCGGGGGCAAGGCCTGCCCGACGATCATCGAAACCTCGACCCGCAAGAAGCTTGCCGGCGAAGAGGTCAAGATCGGCGACGTCTGCTTCAAGCGCGGCGGCGTCTTCGCGATGGAACTGGGCGGGCCGGAAGTGGGCCGCGGCTGCGGCGGGCGCGGTATCATCCACGGGTTCGAGCTGCTCGAAAAGCTGGGCTTCCACGACTGGGACTTCGACTATGTCCTGCTCGACTTCCTGGGCGACGTGGTCTGCGGCGGCTTCGGCCTGCCCATCGCACGCGACATGGCGCAGAAGGTGATCCTCGTCGCCTCGAACGACCTGCAGTCGCTTTATGTGGCCAACAACGTCTGTTCGGCGGTGGAGTATTTCCGCAAGCTGGGCGGCAACGTCGGCGTCGCGGGCCTTGTCATCAACAAGGATGACGGCTCGGGCGAGGCGCAGGCCTTTGCCGAGGCGGTCCAGATCCCGATCCTCGCCTCGATCCCGCAGAACGACGACCTGCGCAAGAAATCCGCGAATTACCAGATCGTCGGCACCGCCCAGAGCGAATGGGGCGCCCTGTTCGCCGCTCTGGGTGACAATGTCGCCAGCGCCCCGCCGATGCGCCCCACGGCGCTGACGCAGGATCAGCTTCTCGACCTCTTCGACGGATCGGATACCGGCGCGGGCGTGGTGCTGGAGCCGGCGACCGACCTCGACATGCGCGGCAAGTTCGCGGCGCCGAAGAAGTCGCTCGAAGTCGTGTACGACGAGGCCTGAGACAATGACCGACGACGCACGCGAAGTCACATATGACGGCGCCGCCGAGGCGGACGTGATCCGGGGCGAGCCCCGCGCGCCCGGCGTCGCGGCCATGCCGGTGGATGGTCTTGGCTGCCATTCCGGGTCCGAGATGGAAAAGGCCGCGCGTCTGGCGGGCAATTCCGACATTCTCGACCAGTATGCCGCCGACTATCCGCAGGGCCCCCACGACAAGCCCCAGTCGATGTGCCCCGCGTTCGGTTCGCTGCGTGTCGGTCTGCGGATGCGCCGGGTGGCGACGGTTCTGTCGGGCAGCGCCTGCTGCGTCTATGGCCTGACCTTCGTGAGCCATTTCTACGGTGCGCGCCGGTCGGTCGGCTATGTGCCCTTCAACTCGGAAACGCTGGTCACCGGCAAGCTGTTCGAGGACATCCGCGAAAGCGTCCACGACATGGCCGACCCCGACAAGTACGACGCCGTCGTGGTCACCAATCTCTGCGTGCCCACCGCGTCGGGCGTGCCGCTGCGTCTTCTGCCGAAGGAAATCAACGGCGTCCGTATCGTCGGCATCGACGTGCCGGGCTTCGGCATCCCAACCCATGCCGAAGCGAAAGACGTCCTTGCAGGCGCGATGCTGAATTATGCAAGGCTCGAGGCCGAGGCAGGCCCCGTCGCCATGCCCAAGGGTGGCAAGTCCGACCGCCCCACTGTCGCCCTTCTGGGCGAAATGTTCCCGGCCGATCCCATGATGATCGGCGCGATGCTGGCGCCCATGGGTCTGGCCGCCGGCCCCGTCGTGCCCTGCCGCGAATGGCGCGAACTTTACTCCGCGCTCGATTGCGGGCTGGTGGCGGCGATCCACCCCTTCTACACCGCCGCGGTGCGCGAATTTCAGGCCGCGGGCCGCCCGGTCATCGGGTCGGCCCCTGTCGGGCTGGACGGCACGGCAGCCTGGCTAGACGCCGTGGCCGATGAATTCGGCGTGCCGCGCGCGCAACTCGACGCGGCCAAGAACGGCTTCCTGCCCGCGATCAAGGGCGCCCTGTCGGGATCGCGCATCAACGGCACGATCACCCTGTCGGGCTATGAAGGCAGCGAACTTCTGGTCGCGCGCCTGCTGATCGAAAGCGGCGCGACCGTGCCTTACGTCGGCACCGCCTGCCCTAAGACGCCCTGGAGCCAGGCCGATGCCGAATGGCTCGCCGCGAAGGGGGTCAAGGTCAAGTTCCGCGCCTCTCTCGAAGACGATTGCGCGGCGATGGAGGCGGTCAAACCCGACCTCGCCATCGGCACCACGCCCGTCGTGCAGAAGGCGAAAGAACTGGGCATCCCGGGTCTTTACTTCACCAACCTGATCTCGGCGCGCCCGCTCATGGGTCCGGCCGGGGCCGGGTCGCTGCAGGTGGTGGTCAATGCCGCCATCGGCAACCGCGACCGCATGGCCCACATGAAGGAATTCTTCGAAGGCGTGGGTGAAGGCGACACCGCCGGCATTTGGGAAGGCGCGCCCAACCTGCGCCCCGATTTCCGTGCCCAGCACCAGAAGAAACTCGACAAGCAGGCGCGTGCCGCCAAGGCCGAGGAGATGATCTGAGATGCTGATCCAGGATCATGACCGCGCGGGCGGCTACTGGGGGGCGGTCTATGCCTTCTGCGCCGTCAAGGGCCTTCAGGTCGTCATCGACGGCCCCGTGGGCTGCGAAAACCTGCCAGTTACCAGCGTGTTGCATTACACCGACGCGCTGCCTCCGCATGAACTTCCGATCGTAGTCACTGGACTAGGAGAAGAAGAGCTGGGTCGGGATGGGACCGAGGGCGCTATGAAGCGAGCTTGGGGTGTGCTCGACCCAGCACTGCCTTCCGTGGTCGTCACAGGATCGATCGCCGAGATGATCGGCGGCGGCGTGACGCCGATGGGAACCAACATCCAACGGTTCCTGCCCCGCACCATCGACGAAGATCAATGGGAAGCCGCCGACCGGGCGATGACCTGGATCTTCACCGAATTCGGCATGACCAAGGGCCGCATGCCCCCCGAGAAGAAGCGCGAAGAGGGCTCTGCCCCCCGCGTCAACATCCTCGGGCCGATGTACGGCACCTTCAACATGCCGTCGGACCTGCACGAAATCCGCCGCCTTGTCGAAGGGATCGGCGCCGAAGTGAACATGGTCATGCCGCTGGGCGCGCATCTGGCCGAGATGCGCAATCTGGTGAATGCCGATGTGAACATCTGCATGTACCGCGAATTCGGCCGTGGTCTGTGCGAAGTTCTGGGCAAGCCCTACCTGCAGGCGCCCATCGGGATCGATTCGACCACCAAGTTCCTGCGCAAGTTGGGCGATCTTCTGGGCCTCGACCCCGAACCCTTCATCGCGCGCGAAAAACATTCGACGATCAAGCCGGTCTGGGATCTGTGGCGCTCGGTCACGCAGGATTTCTTCGCCACTGCGTTCTTCGCCATCGTCGCCAACGAAACCTATGCGCGCGGCATCCGGTTGTTCCTCGAACAGGATCTGGGCCTGCCCTGCGCCTTCGCGGTCGCCCGCTGCGCCGGAGCGAAAACGAACAACGAGGAAGTCCGCGCCCTGATGCGCGCGAACCGTCCGCTGATCGTCATGGGGTCGATCAACGAAAAGATGTATCTCGCCGAACTCAAGGGCGGGCATGGTCCAAGCCCCGCCTTCATCCCGGCCTCCTTCCCGGGCGCGGCGATCCGGCGGGCCACCGGCACACCCTTCATGGGTTATGCCGGTGCCACTTACATGGTGCAGGAAGTGTGCAACGGCCTGTTTGACGCGCTGTTCCATATCCTGCCGCTCGGCACCGACCTCGACGCGGCCGAAGCCACGCCCACGACGCTGCGCCGCGACTTCCCCTGGGACGCGGATGCGCAGGCGATGCTCGACCGCATCGTGGCGCAACATCCGATCCTCACCCGCATTTCCGCGGCCAAGACGCTGCGCGACGCGGCCGAACGCGCCGCGCTGGCGGACGGCGCCGAGCGGGTCGTGGTGGACACAGTACGCGCGCTGGACCCGGCCCTTGCCGGTGATGCCCCGGCACGCACGGACAAGATCACAAAGGGAGACCCGCAATGACGGATATCGCCAATCACGTTCACACCGAGACGCGCAGCCACAAGCCGCCGCGGACCGAGTTCATGGTCTATTTCGCGATCATCTTCGCCGCGACGCTGCCGCTGGCCTGCCTGACCTGGGCGCTGGCCGCGATCAAGGGCGGGCATCTGCCCGCGAAGGGCCCCGTGGCCCGTGCCTGGACCCAGGCGCGGATCATCACGCCGATGATCTTCGCGGCATGAGCCGCGGCGCGCACCTGCGGTGCGACGATTTTCCCGGCCTGACGGCCGGGACACGAGACTGGCCCTCCGGCAACGGTCGGCCAGAACCCGAGGGTTCGAAAAGGCCCAAAGGACCCGGCCGCGGGGAACGCGGCGTCAGCATAACGTTCCGGAGGAAAGTTTATGGCTGATCATCATGACCTGTCGTTCACAGGTCTCACCGACGAGCAGGCGCAAGAACTGCATTCCGTCTACATGAGCGGGCTCTGGCTGTTTTCGGCCGTTGCCATCGTCGCTCACCTGGCGGTTTTCATCTGGCGCCCGTGGTTCTGAGGAAGGATTGAGAAATGGCGAAGTTCTACAAGATCTGGCTCGTTTTCGATCCGCGCCGTGTGTTTGTCGCACAGGGTGTCTTCCTCTTCCTGCTGGCAGCGATGATTCACCTCGTCCTGCTCAGCACGGAGCACTTCAACTGGTTCGAGCTTGCCGCCCAAAAGGCGGGCGGCTGAGACCGGTCTGAACGTGGACACGAGACTGTCGCGGGCGGTTGCGCAAACGGATCTGACCGCCCGCGACGAACCGACAAACACATGACGGCTGCCGGGATCTGACCCGAACGGGCCGCCAAAATCGGAGAGACGGAAGATGGCGTTGCTCAGCTTCGAGAGAAAGTATCGCGTCCGCGGAGGGACGCTGATCGGCGGCGATCTGTTCGACTTCTGGGTGGGGCCCTTCTATGTGGGGTTCTTCGGGGTCACGACGATCTTCTTTGCCCTTCTGGGCACAATCCTGATCTTCTGGGGGGCCTCGCAGCAAGGCACGTTCAATCCCTGGCTGATCAACATCGCGCCCCCCGACCTGAGCTACGGTCTGGGTATGGCGCCCCTGATGGAAGGGGGTCTGTGGCAGATCATCACGATCTGTGCGACCGGCGCCTTCATCAGCTGGGCCCTGCGCGAGGTGGAAATCTGCCGCAAGCTGGGCATGGGCTATCACGTGCCCATCGGCTTCAGCTTCGCGATCTTCGCCTATGTGACGCTGGTGATCTTCCGGCCCTTCCTGATGGGCGCATGGGGGCACGGGTTCCCATACGGGATCTTCAGCCACCTCGACTGGGTGTCGAACACCGGCTACGCGTATCTTCATTTCCATTACAATCCGGCGCACATGCTGGCGGTGACACTGTTCTTCACCACCACGCTGGCGCTTGCCCTGCACGGCGCGCTGATCCTCTCCGCAGCAAACCCGGAAGAGGGCGAAGAGATGAAGACGCCGGATCACGAAGACACCTTCTTCCGCGATTTCATCGGCTATTCGATCGGCACCCTCGGCATTCACCGCGTCGGCTTCCTTCTGGCGATCAATGCCGGCTTCTGGAGCGCCATCTGCATCATCATCTCGGGGCCCGTCTGGACTGCCGGCTGGCCGGAATGGTGGAACTGGTGGCTTGAGCTGCCGATCTGGGGCCCGAACCCCATGCCGCTTGGAGGGATGTAATCATGGCCATCCGCGAATATCAGAACATCTTCACCCAGGTTCAGGTGCAGGGCGCTCCTGAATGGGGGATGGACGACAGCGGCCAGATGAAGCGCGAACGCGTCGGCAAACCCGGCTTCAGCTCCCTCGTGGGCTGGATCGGCAACGCGCAGCTCGGACCGATCTACCTCGGCAGCTTCGGCGTCATCTCGCTTGCCACCGGTCTTCTGTGGTTCAACATCGTGGGTTTGAACATGCTGGCGCAGGTCGGCTGGTCGATCCCCGAATTCATCCGCCAGCTGTTCTGGCTGGCGCTCGAACCGCCCAGCCCCGAATACGGGTTGTCGATGCCGCCGCTCAACGAAGGTGGCTGGTACATCATCGCCAGCTTCTTCCTGCTGGTCAGCGTGCTGTCGTGGTGGGCGCGGTCCTACCAATTGGCGGCCGAACACAAGATGGGCAAGCATGTCGCCTGGGCCTTCGCTTCGGCCATCTGGCTCTTCCTCGTCCTTGGTCTCTTCCGGCCCGTCCTGATGGGCTCCTGGTCCGAAGCGGTTCCCTACGGCATCTTCCCGCACCTCGACTGGACGACGGCCTTCTCGATCCGCTACGGCAACCTCTACTACAACCCGTTCCACTGCCTTTCGATCGTGTTCCTCTATGGCTCGGTGCTGCTGTTCTGCATGCACGGCGCAACGATCCTTGCCGTCACCCGCTTCGGCGGCGACCGGGAACTGGAGCAGATCGCCGACCGCGGCACCGCCACGGAACGCGCCGCGCTTTTCTGGCGCTGGACCATGGGCTTCAACGCCACGATGGAAGGCATCCACCGCTGGGCCATCTGGTTCGCGATGCTCACGCCGATCACCGGCGGCATCGGGATCCTCCTGACCGGCACGGTCGTCGACAACTGGTTCATCTGGGCGCAGGAACACAACTTCGCACCGCTCTATGACGGTTCGTTCGGCTACGGCGACTACACCTCCTACGAAGCCTTCATCGGGAAGGAGAACTGATCATGCTGCCCAAGTGGTTCAATGACTGGAACCGGGACAACCCGACCAACATCTTCGGCCCGGCAATCTTGGTGGGTGCCCTTGGTGGTGCGGTCTTCGTCGCGATCCTGCTGGTGACCTGGGGACAACCCTATGCCACCACCTCGATGCAGACCGGCCCCCGCGGCACGGGCATGAGCGTGCCCGAGTTCAACGTGGCCCTCGCCACCCCCGACCCGACGATCGACGCCTACTACACGGACTCGCCGGTCATCCCCGAGGGGGGCGAGCCCTTGGCCAAGGACATCTATCAGAACGTCCAGGTGCTGGGTGACCTGACCGAGGACAACTTCAACCGCCTGATGCTGGCGATGACGCAGTGGGTCGCGCCGGATCAGGGCTGTACCTACTGCCACGGCGACGTCGCGCTCGAGGAATACGGCAAGGACGATCTCTATACCAAGGTCGTCGCGCGCCGCATGATCCAGATGACCCAGAACATCAACGAGAACTGGGATGGGCATGTCAACGCGGTCGCGGAAGTGGGCGTCAACTGCTACACCTGCCACCGCGGCGAAAACGTGCCCAGCGACATCTGGTTCAACATCACGCCGGTCAATGAGGCGGCGGGCGGCTGGGCGGCGGTGCAGAACCGCGCCACCTCGCTCAGCCAGTTCACCTCGCTGCCGTCGAACGCGCTGGAAGTCTACCTGACCGATCCCGACAGCATGGTGAACGTGCATGACCTCGAAAGCCGCGTCGCCGGCGTGCCCGGTCTGACCGAGGACGTCGCGACCATCCAGAAAACCGAGATGACCTATTCGCTCATGAACTACTTCTCGAACTCGCTGGGTGTGAACTGCGTCTTCTGCCACAACAGCCGCGCCTTCTACGACCCGTCGGAATTCACGCCGCAATGGTCGATCGCGCAGATGGGCCGGCAGATGGTCATCGAAATGAACGTCGATTACCTGATCCCGCTTCAGGACACCTATCCGCCCGAACGCCTTGGACCCGTCTATGCAGACGCCCCCAAGGTTGCGTGCAAGACCTGCCACAAGGGCTATCAGCGCCCGCTGCAGGGCATGAACGTGATCGCGGACTGGCCGGAACTCGCCACCACCGGCGCACCGGTCTACGAATGAGGTTCGGCGGCGGGATCTCTCCCCCCGCCGCCGATCCTTCGCCAGGCGCGGACCCGCGGCTTCCTGGGTCCGGGCACGGGGTCTCAACACCCCGCTTCCCTTCCTGTTGGCTACAGGAAACTGGCGCCGCATGAGAAGCAAGTCTTTTCATGCGGCGTCTTTTCTCTTCCGGACGAAAGGCGAGATCCATGTCCCGACCCCACACCCCGCTTCTGGACCGCGTGGCAGGCCCTGCCGACCTCAAGGCGCTGACCGACCGGCAGCTGACCGATCTTGCCCATGAACTGCGCGCCGAGGTGATCTCGGTCGTATCGGAAACCGGTGGGCATCTCGGGTCGTCGCTGGGCGTGGTGGAACTGACCGTCGCCATTCATGCCGTCTTCAACACGCCGCGCGACAAGCTGGTCTGGGACGTGGGCCACCAGTGCTATCCGCACAAAGTGCTCACGGGGCGCCGCGACCGCATCCGCACCCTGCGCCAGAAGGACGGCCTGTCGGGCTTCACCAAGCGGTCTGAAAGCGAATACGACCCCTTCGGCGCGGCGCATTCCTCGACCTCGATCAGCGCGGCGCTGGGCTTTGCCGTGGGCCGCGACATGGGGCTGCCCACGGGTGACGCCATCGCCGTGATCGGAGACGGGTCGATCAGCGCTGGCATGGCCTATGAGGCGCTGAACAACGCGGGCGCCGAGAAACGGCGGCTCTTCGTCATCCTCAATGACAACGAGATGTCGATCGCGCCACCCGTGGGTGCCATGTCGACCTATCTGAGCCGGATCAGCCAGATCGGGCCGCTGCCGATCCTCGACGCGGTCGCCAAGGACATGGAGAAGCTGCTGCCCGAACCCATGCGGCTGGGCGCGCAGCGCGCGCGCCAGATGGTGACGGGCGTCACCGGGCACGGCACCTTCTTCGAGGAACTGGGCTTCGACTATATCGGCCCCATCGACGGCCACGACATGACCCAGCTACTGACGGTGCTGCGCGCCGCGCGGTCGCGGTCGAGCAGGCCCGTCCTCATCCATTGCTGCACGGTCAAGGGCAAGGGTTACGCCCCCGCCGAAGGCAGCGCCGACAAGTATCACGGCGTGTCGAAATTCGACGTGGGCACCGGCGTGCAGGCCAAGTCGTCGTCGAACGCGCCCGCTTATACAAAGGTCTTCGGTGAGGCGCTGACGCAGGAAGCCGCGCGCGATCCGCGCATCGTCGCCGTTACCGCCGCCATGCCTTCGGGCACCGGCCTCGACATCATGGCGAAACGGTTCCCGGCGCGCGTCTTCGACGTGGGCATCGCCGAACAGCATGGTGTGACCTTCGCCGCCGGGATGGCGGCCGCGGGGCTCAAACCCTTCGTTGCGATCTATTCCACCTTCCTGCAGCGCGGCTATGACCAGGTGGCGCATGACGTGGCACTGCAGAAACTGCCGGTGCGCTTCGCGCTTGACCGGGCGGGGCTGGTGGGGGCCGACGGTGCGACCCATGCGGGTGCCTTCGACATCGGTTTCATGGGGGCGCTGCCCGGCATGGTCGTCATGGCGGCATCGGACGAGGCGGAACTGGCGCATATGGTCGTCACGGCGGCGGAATACGACGAAGGCCCCATCGCCTTCCGCTATCCGCGTGGCAACGGCACCGGCGTCCAGATGCCCGAACGCGGCGAGGTGCTCGAGATCGGGCGCGGCCGCATCGTGCGGGAAGGCACCGACGTGGCGATCCTGTGCTTCGGGACCCATCTCGACGAATGCCGCGTGGCCGCCGAAATGCTCGAGGCCGAAGGGATTTCGGTGACGCTGGCGGACGCGCGCTTTGCCAAGCCGCTCGACATGGATCTGATCGCGCGGCTGGCGTCGAACCACAAGGCGCTGGTCACGGTGGAACAGGGCGCGATGGGCGGCTTCGGCGGCTTCGTGCTGCAGGCGATGGCGGCGCAGGGCCTGCTCGACGGGCGGCTGCGGGTGCGCACGATGTGCCTGCCTGACCGCTTCATCGACCATGGCAGCCCGGCCGAGATGTATGCCGATGCGGGGCTGACCGCGATCGACATCATGGCCGAGGTGAGCCGCGCGTTGCGGCACGACACCAAGGTGGTGGGCTTCCGCGCCTGACCGGCGTTGCGGCGGGGGGCTTTGCCCCCCACGTCCATGCGGGACGTTCCCCCCAGGATATTTGGGGCGAGAGGAAGATCAGGGCGTTTTCGCGTGGGCGATGATCGCCTGCGCGACGGCCTGCGGCTGGTCCCAGTGGATCGAATGGCCCGCGTCAGGGATCACCTGTTGGGTGACGTCCGGCATCTGCGCGAAGGCCGCGCGCGAGGGGGTTTCGGGGATCAGCATATCGTGTTCGGCGAACAGGATCTGCGTGCGCGCGCCGATATCGGCGGGGCGGAAGCGGGGTCTGAACCCGCGCAGCGCCTCGATCTGGTGGCGCATGGCGGGCAGGGACTGCGCGTAAGGATAGGCCAGCGCCCCGGCAAGCGCGGCTTCGGTATGCGCCGGGTCGGCGAAGAAGGCGGGGCGGAAGATCCAGGGGTAAAGCGCCTTGAGCCACAGAGTCTCGCCGTCATCTTGCGCGCGGATCGCGGCCAGCGTGTCGAAGACCGCCATGGTGCGCGGCACGCGCACGGGACCCGAGGCGAGGATGCTCAGGCTCGCGACACGCCCGGGGGCGAGGCCCGCGACCTCCATCCCCATCAGCCCGCCCATGGAATGGCCCGCGACGTGAAACCTGTCATGGCCAAGATGATCCATCAGCGCCAACGCGTCATCGGCCATCTGGCCCACGCTGACCGTCGCAGTCCACGGCGTGGTGCGCCCGGTGGTGCGGTTGTCGGGGCGGATCAGGGTGAAATGCGGCTCTAACAATGGCAGAAGCGGCGTCCAGCTCGCGCTGTCCGAGAGCATGCCTGCCAGCATCAGAAGCGGCGGGCCGTCGCCTGTGACCTCGTAGTGGTAGCTTATGTTGGACAGCGACAGCTCAGGCATTGAGATCGCTCCAGCAGGGCAGGATGTCGCCCGGCGCGGGCCGGGCGAGGTAGACCGCCCGCGCGATGGCCCGCGCAAGGCAAAGCGCCGCTGCATGGCCGATCAGCGTGAGCGCACGGTCGTCCGAGGGCGCGCGCGACCCGGTGGACAGGGCGAAGACCAGATCGCCGTCGCCGGGGCTGTGGGCGGGCACGCAGGCGCGCGCGATCCCGTCATGGGCGGCGGTCGCCATGCGCTGGCATTGCGCCTTGGTGAGCGCCGCATCGGTCGCGACGATGGCGATGGTGGTGTTGGCGCGTGTCTGGTCCGCGCCCTGCATCGCGGCGATCTTGCGGCTTGTCAGGTCGCGCCCCAGCCCCGAGGCCGGATCGGGGCCAAGCCCGCCGAATTCGCCGCCGATCTCGAAGGGTGCCGCCCAGAAGTGGCGGTCGCCCGGGGTCGTCACGCTGCCCATCGGGTTCGCGGCGACCAAAGCGCCGACAATCGTGCCATCGGGCAGGACAAGGGAGGCCGACCCGAGGCCCCCCTTCGTCATCGCAGTGAGCGCCCCGGTGCCCGCGCCCTCAGACCCCAGCGCGAAATCGGTCGTGGCGGCGTCGAACGCCGCGCGGCCGAGTGCGCGGTAGGGGTTCTGGTCCCAGTCCTTCGCGCCGCCGTTCAGCAGATCGAAAATGATCGCCCCCGGCACCAGCGGGATGCGCGCGGGCCCCACGGCAAAGCCGCGCCCCTGCGCGCGCAGCCCGTCCACCACCCCCGAACAGGCGTCGAGGCCGAAGGCCGACCCGCCCGAGAGGCAGAGCGCATCCACCTGCGTGACCGACTTGTCCGGGGCCAGCAGGTCGGTTTCCCGCGTGCCGGGGGCGCCGCCCATGACGTTGACCGACGCGGTGAAGGGCGCGTCGGCCGTCAGCACGGTGGCCCCCGATTTCAGCGCATCGTCCCGCGCATTGCCGACGCGCAGGGTGGGGATGTCGGTGATCAGGTTCTTCGGTCCGGGCTGCATGGGTCCTGTCGGAGTTTGCGAATTTGGGGCGAGAAGAAGCCGGCGCGTCAGATGCAGCGGCCTCCGTCCACCTCCATCGCGACGCCGGTGATCATGGAGGCTTCGTCCGAACACAGGAAACAGGCGGCGTTGCCCATGTCTTCTGGGGTCGAGAAGCGGCCCAAGGGAATGGTCGAGAGGAACTTGGCCCGCATCTCGGGCGTGTCCTCGCCCATGAAGGACTTGAGAAGTGGCGTTTCACCCGCCACCGGGCAGATCGCGTTCACGCGCACGCCCTTGGGGGCGAGTTCCACCGCCATGGTCTTCGTCGCGGTGATCATCCAGCCCTTGGACGCATTGTACCAGTTCAGGTTCGGGCGCGGCGACAGACCCGCCGTCGAGGCGACGTTCAGGATCGCGCCCGTGCCGCGCGCTTTCATCTGGGGGACCAGTGCGCGCGCCGTCAGGTAGACCGACTTGACGTTCACGGTCAGCACGCGGTCGAATTCATCCTCGGTCACCGTTTCCATCGGTTTCGGCAGATGGGTTATCCCTGCGTTGTTCACGAGGATGTCGACATGGCCGAAGGCCCGGATCGCGGCCTCGGCCATCGCATCGACCGATGCGGCGCGGCCGACATCGACCGCGCAGGCGATGCCGCTCACTTCGTCTGCCAGCGCCTGCGCGCCGTCGCCGTTGATGTCGGCGACCATCACGCGCGCGCCTTCCGCCGCGAACTTGCGCACGATGCCCGCGCCGAAGCCCTGTGCCCCGCCCGTGACGATGGCGGTCTTGCCCTTGAGACGCATTCAGGTTCCTCCCCTTTGTGCCGACGATGCCGTGCGGGCGGCAGCGGCGCAAGCCTCAGCCATGCCAGGCCGCCACGGTCTTGAGCGTCGTGAAGCCATACATCGCCTCAAATCCTTTCTCCCGGCCATGGCCGGATTTGCCCACGCCGCCGAAGGGCAGTTCGACGCCGCCGCCCGCGCCGTAATTGTTGATGAAGACCTGACCTGACCGCAGTCTTTTCGCGACCCGCATCTGCCGCGCGCCGTCGCGCGTCCAGATGCTGGCGACAAGGCCGTAATCGGTGCCGTTGGCGATGCGGACCGCGTCGTCTTCGGTGTCGAAGGGGATCAGGACCTGCACGGGGCCGAAGATTTCGTCGCGGGCGAGCGGGTGGATTTCCGGGACATCGGCGAACAGCGTCGGGCGCACATAGGCGCCGGTTGCAGGCGCACCTTCGGTCAGGACGCCCTGCGCGGCGATGGTCAGGTCCGCGCCCCGGGCGAGAAAGCCTTCCACGATCCCCTTCTGGCGGGCCGAGATCAGGGGGCCGACGCGCAGATCGTCCTTCGCGGGGCCCACGGTGAGCTTGCCATAGGCCTCGGCCATCCGGTCGCGCACGGCGTCATAGACGCCGCGCTGCACAAGGATGCGGGACGAGGCTGAACAGGTTTGGCCCGCGTTCTGGATACCGGCGTTGACAAGGAAGGGGAGAGCGGCGTCGAGATCGGCGTCGTCAAACACGAGTTGCGGCGACTTGCCCCCCAGTTCAAGCGTCACCGGCACCACGTTCCGCGCCGCTGCTGCCTGCACCAGCGCGCCGGTCGCGACCGACCCGGTGAAGCTGATGTGGTGGATGCCGGGATGGGCCGACAGGGCCGCGCCTGCCTCGGCCCCCAGCCCCGGCACGACGTTCAGCGCGCCCGGCGGAAGCCCGGCTTCCTGTGCCAGATGCGCGAAGGCCAGCGCGGTGAGACACGCCTCTTCCGCCGGTTTCAGGACACAGGCATTGCCCGTCGCCAATGCCGCCCCGACCGACCGGCCGATGATCTGCATCGGGTAATTCCACGGCACGATGTGGCCCGTGACGCCATGCGGTTCGCGCAGGGTATAGACGGTGTAGCCCGACAGGTAGGGGATGGTTTCGCCCATCAGCTTGTCGGCGGCACCGCCATAGAATTCGCAATAGCGCGCCAGCGCCAGCGCGTCGGCGCGGGCCTGCGTCAGCGGCTTGCCCACATCCGCCGCTTCCAATGCGGCAAGGTCATCGACGCGTGCCGCCACGATCTGGCCCAGCCGCGTCAGGATGCGGCCGCGTTCCGTCGCTGTCATGCGGCCCCAGTCGCCGTTATGCGCGGCCTCGGCCGCAGTCACGGCAGCGTCGATATCGGCGGCCTGACCGCGCGCGATGCGGGCGAGTTCGGACCCGTCGGAGGGGTCGATGAGCGGCAGCGTCTCTCCGCCTTGCGCGGGCACCCATTGGCCGCCGATCAGGCAGAGAGAGGGGTCGAACCAGGGGGTGGTCATGGCGAAGGCTCCTTGATGATGAAATGCAGCGATCCCGATTGGTTCGGGGTAAGCGGCGGCCCGGGATGGGCGCGTGCCAGCGGCGCGATCACGCCGGTCCAGAAGGCGCGGGCATGGGGCGATCCCTTTGCCACGCCCAGTTGCCAGCGCCCCTTGTAGCGGGTCAGCGCGGCACGGGCGGCCTGCGTTCCAAGACCCGACCGGCGGGCAGGGGGCGCGATGTAGAATTCGCTCATCTCATGGGCACCGCCGGGGAGGTGTCGGATCAGGACGAACCCCTGCGTCATGGCCTGATCACGGATCAGCAGCGCCTCGCGCGCGGGGTCGTCCCAGACGTTCGCGATGCGGTCGGCAGTGACCGGCGGAAGGCCGGGTCCGATCTCGGAGACGTAGGTGCGCACCATCTCTGAGAAGGCGTCGCGGTCTTCGGGGGCAAGCGGGACAAGCTCCATCACGCCGCCCCGAGGTCCGGCAGGACCGGTGCCGCCGCGATCAGCGTCTGCGTATAGGGGTGCTGCGGGTTGGTCAGAACCTGTTCCGTCGGCCCCTGTTCCACGATCCGCCCCGCCTGCATCACCAACACGCGGTCGGTCACGGAACGCACCACGCTCACGTCGTGGGAGATGAACAGATAGGTCAGGTCGTATTGACGGCAGAGATCGGCCAGCAGGTCGAGGATCTGCGCGCGGACCGAGACATCCAGCGCGCTCACCGCCTCGTCGAACAGGATCAGGTCGGGCCGGATGATCAGCGCGCGCGCGATGGCGATGCGCTGGCGCTGGCCGCCCGAAAACTCGTGGACATACTTGCCCGCGTCTTCGGGCCGCAGGCCCACGGCTTTCAGCGCCTCGGCGATGGCCTCCTCGCGCGCCACGCCCTTTGGCGGGTCGGGGAGCAGGTGGAAGGGTTCGGTGATCAGCCTTTCGACCCGGTGGCGGGGATTGAAGCTGCCGTAGGGGTCCTGGAACACGACCTGCATCCGGCGGCGCATGGCAAGGTTGGGCCGGTGGCCCGTGAAGACCGGCTGTCCGCCCAGAAGGATCTGCCCCTCCTGCACCTGTTCAAGGCCAAGGATCGCGCGGGTCAGCGTCGATTTCCCGCAACCGGATTCGCCGACAAGGCCCAGCCGTTCGCCCCGGTCGATGGTGAAGCTCACGTCGCTGACCGCACGGTAGGTGCCATGATCGCGGAACAGGTGCCGACGCGGCAGGCGGTAGTCGCGGGTGACGCCCCGCACCTCGAGCAGCGGCGTGGGTGCAGGGCGCGCGGGCAGGTCCACCCGGTGGGTCGAGGCGGAGAAGAGCATTTTCGTATAGGGGTGCTGCATGTTCGCCAGCAGGTCGGGTGTGGACGCGCTTTCCACCACCTCGCCCGTCCGCATGACGGTGATGCGATGTGCCATGTCGGCGACCACGGCCAGATCATGGGTGATCATCAGCATGCCCATGCCGTCTTCGGCCACCAGTCCCTTGAGCAGGTCGAGGATCTGCGCCTGCGTGGTGACGTCGAGCGCCGTCGTCGGTTCATCCGCGATCAGAAGCTTGGGGCGCAGGGCGATGGCCATGGCGATCACCACACGCTGGCGCTGCCCGCCTGACAGTTCATGGGGATAGCGCGACAGCGGGAAGCGGTCGGGCGGCAGGCCGACGCGCGCCAGAATCTCGGCCGCGCGGGCGCGTGCCCGGTCGGGGGGCAAGGCCTTGTGGATCAGGATCGTCTCCATCACCTGATCGCCGATGGTCTTGACCGGGTTCAGCGCGGTCATCGGTTCCTGGAACACCATGCCGACATCGCGGCCCCGGATGGCGCACATCTGCGCCTCGGTCGCGGTCAGGATATCGGTGCCGCCCAGCGTGATGTGCCCTGTGGCCTGCGCGCCATTGGGCAGAAGCTGCATGATGGCGAGCGCGGTCATCGACTTGCCCGACCCGCTTTCGCCGGTGACCGCGTGGATTTCCCCGGGCGCGATGGACAGCGAGACATCGCGGAGGATCGGCGTGCCGTGGATCGAGAGGGTGAGGTTTTCGATGGAGAGGAGGGTCATGTCCTGCCCCCTGTCTCTGCTCTGCCGGTCCGTCATCATGTCCGCGCCACCCGCAGCCTTGGGTCCAGATAATCCCGCAACCCGTCACCCAGCAGGTTCAGCCCCAGCACCGTCAGGATGATCGCCACCCCCGGCACCAGCGCCAGATGCGGCGCAAGGCTCACCAGCGTCTGCGCATCGGCCAGCATCCGCCCCCAACTTGGCGTGGGCGGCTGCGCGCCAAGGCCCACATAGGACAGCGCCGCCTCGGCCAGAATGCCCAGCGAAAACTGGATCGTGCCCTGCACGATCAGCAGGTTCGCCACGTTGGGCAGAATGTGTTCCGCGCTGATCCGCGCCGCCGACTTGCCAGCCACACGGGCGGCCAGGATGAATTCCCTCTCCCACAGGCTCAGCGCCGCGCCGCGCGTGATGCGGGCGAAGACGGGGATGTTGAAGATGCCGATGGCGATGATCGCGTTGACCGCCCCGGCGCCGAAGACGGCGGTGATCAGGATCGCGATCACCAGCGACGGAAAGGCGAAGATCAGGTCGTTGCCGCGCATGATCAGTTCGTCCAGCCACGATCCCTTCCGCGCCGCCGCCGCCAGACCCAGCGGCACCCCCAGCGCCATGCCGATCCCCACCGCCACCAGAGCCACTGCGATCGACGTGCGCGCGCCCACCATGATCATGCTGAAGATGTCGCGCCCGAAATGATCGGTGCCCAGCCAGTGCACTGCATTCGGCGTCTGCAGCTTTTCGGGTATGTTCATCGCCGCATGGTCGAAGGGCGTCCAGACAAAGGACACCAGCGCCGCCAGCACCACCAGCGACGACAGCGCCGCGCCCAGCCAGAGGTTGCGCCTCATGTCCGTGACCTCAGCCTTGGATCGACGGCGGCATAGGCCAGATCGACCAGGAAGTTCACCACGATCACGGCAAAGACCAGCAGCATGACGACCGATTCCACCACGATCAGGTCGCGCGCGCTGATCGACTGGAAGATCAGGCGGCCAAGGCCGGGAAGGTAGAAGACCTGTTCGATGATGATCGCCCCGGCCATGAGGAAGGCGAATTGCAGCCCGATGATCGTCAGCACCGGGATCAGCGCATTCCGAACCCCGTGCCGCCACAACGCCTGCCGCCGCGAAAGCCCCTTGGCGCGGGCGGTGCGCATGAAATCCTCGCCCAGGATATCCAGAAGCGACGACCGCATGACGCGCGCAAGGATCGCCGCCTGCGGCAGCGCCAGCGCGATTGCGGGCAGCGTGAGGGAATGCAGGCCCGCCCAGAGCCCCTTGTCCCACCCCGCGAAGCCGCCTGCGCTGAACCAGCGCAGGTTGATTGCGAAGACCAGCACCAGCATCATCGCGAACCAGAAATTCGGGATCGCGACGCCCAGCTGCGTCGCCCCCATCACCGCAACGTCACCCGCCCGCCCCCGCCGCGCGGCGGCATAGATACCCGCCGGGAACGCGATCAGCGTCGAAATCGTCAGCGCATAGATCGCCAGCGGCAGCGACACCCACAGCCGGTCCGCGACCATGTCGGCGACCGGCGTGCGATAGGTGTAGGAGGTGCCGAAATCCCCCGTCAGCATCCCGCCGACCCAATTCAGATACCTCTCCCACTTCGGCACATCGAGGCCAAGCTCGGCCCGCAGCGCCGCCACCGTGTCGGGCTGCGCGTTCATCCCCAGCATGAACTGCGCGGGGTCGCCCGGCGCCACCTCGATCACGAAGAAGATCACCAGACTGGCCACGGCCAGACTGACGATCAGCGAGACAAGGCGTTTGAGCGCATAGCGGAGCATCGGGGGCGACGTTAGGGCCGGCCGGTGGACTGGTCCAGACGTTAGACCTTGGCATCGCGCGCCGTCCCCCGTATTCCCGCACCAACCACGGACCAAAGGGAAGCGCCCAATGTCCTTCAACACCTTCGGACGGATGTTCCGCGTCACCACCTGGGGCGAAAGCCATGGGCCCGCGCTCGGCGCGACGGTCGATGGCTGCCCGCCCGGCGTGGCAATCGACGAGTCGATGATCCAGCACTGGCTTGACCGGCGCAAACCGGGGCAGAACCGCTATACCACCCAGCGGCGCGAGGCGGACGAGGTGCGAATCCTGTCCGGCGTCTTCGAAGGGCAGACCACCGGCACGCCGGTCCAGCTGATGATCGAGAACACCGACCAGCGGTCGAAGGATTACGGCGACATCGCCGAGAAATTCCGCCCCGGTCATGCCGACATCACCTATTGGCAGAAATACGGCATCCGCGACTATCGCGGCGGCGGGCGGTCAAGCGCGCGCGAAACCGCGGCGCGCGTCGCGGCAGGCGGGCTGGCCCGCGAGGCGATCCGCGTATTGGCCCCGGGCGTGACCATCACCGGCTACATGGTCGCCATGGGCGAACACGACATCGACCGCGCGCGCTTCGACTGGGACCAGATCGAACAGAACCCTTTCTGGTGCCCCGACGCACAAGCGGCCGCGGATTGGGCCACCTACCTCGACGGCCTGCGCAAGTCGGGCAGCAGCGTCGGCGCCGTGATCGAAGTGGTGGCGCGCGGCGTGCCCACGGGCCTTGGCGCGCCGGTCTATGGCAAGCTCGACACCGACCTCGCCGCCGCGATGATGTCGATCAACGCGGTGAAGGGCGTGGAGATCGGCGACGGCATGGCAGCCGCCCGCCTGACGGGCGAGGCCAATGCCGACGAGATCACCATGGGCGATGACGGACAGCCGCGCTATTCCTCGAACCACGCGGGCGGCATCCTTGGCGGCATCTCGACCGGGCAGGATGTCGTCGTGCGCTTCGCGGTCAAACCCACGTCATCCATCCTCACGCCGCGCCGCACCATTACCAAGGCAGGCGAAGACACCGAAATCGTCACCAAGGGCCGGCACGACCCTTGCGTCGGCATCCGCGCGGTGCCCGTGGGCGAAGCGATGATGGCCTGCGTGATCCTCGACCACTTGCTGATGCATCGCGGTCAGGTGGGCGAAAACCGGGGCCGGATCGGTCAGGCCTTCTGACGGGTTGCCAGCCGCGCGATCCCTGCCAGCACAAAACACAAGGCGGCGACGCAGACGATGCTTGGCCCCGTGGGCGTGTCGAAGGTGTAGGACGCCCAAAGCCCGACAAGCGCCGAGGTCACCCCGATCAGCGCGGCAAAGACGCCCATGCGTTCGGGCGTGTCAGCGAAGGCGCGCGCGGCGGCGGCCGGAATGATCAGAAGCGCCGCGATCAGCAACACGCCCACCACCTTGATCGCCACGGCGACGACGACCGCCAGCGCGAAGGTCAGCACCAATTGTTCGCGCCGCGGGTCGATCCCGGCGGCATGGGCCAGATCGGGGTTCAGCGTTGCCGTCAGCAGCGCCGACCACCGCCAGGCCAAAAGCGCCAGCACCAGCGCCGCGCCGATCCAGATCACCAGCAGATCGGTCCGGCTGACCGCAAGGATATCCCCGAAAAGATAGGCCATCAGGTCGATGCGCACGCCCGACAGGAACGACACCGCGACAAGGCCGATCGCCAGCGCCGAATGCGCCATCACGCCCAGCAGCGTGTCCATCGCGTATCCCCGCCCCGACAGCGTCGACACCAGCGTCGCCATCGCCAGCGCCACCAGCAATGCCCCTCCGAAGATCGAGATATCGAGCGCCAGCGCCAACGCCACGCCCAGAATCGCGGCATGGGCCGTTGCATCGCCGAAATAGGCCATCCGCCGCCACACGACGAAACACCCCAAGGGGGCCGCTGCCAGAGCCGTCCCCACACCGGCCAGCGCCGCGCGGGTGAGGAAGGAGTCGAGAAGGGTCATTCAGTCGGCCCCTGACTTTCGGCCTGCGCCTGTTGCCATTCGTGGTATGTCTGCTTTGAACCTGCGACCTTCCACTCAAGGCGGCCATTGCTGTTCCTGTCCAGAACAACTGCCGCTGCCGCGGATGGGCTGGAAAATGACCAAGGCTTAACGAATCTCAGCCTGTCCTGCTGATGGGGAACCAAGACGCCGTCCGAGATCAGTTTGTCCTTCAGCGCCCCGTAGCTCAGCTGGACATAACCGGTGCCAGTCAGTGCTTCCGATCCTTCCAGCACGATGAACTCGCCTTCTTCTTCCACGGCAGTCGCGCGAACCCCGCTTTTGTGGCGGATTTCGAACTGAACGTCGCCCCGCGTTCGCTCGTCCGGCGACTTGGCAGTTTGCGTGACCGCACGAGGTTGAGGTTTGAGCATATCCAAACCGATCACAGGAAGGATGATCCTGAGATTTGCTAGGAATTGCTCCATGTTGGCCACGTCGGCTTCCGGAAGGCGACGTCGGCCCGTATCGGGTTGGGTTCCATTATCTAAGGCCACGCGTCCTGCCCGCACGGCGAGCTCGATGAGACGAGCCTCGAGGTATTCGGCATGCCCCTTCGACAGGTCGTCGTCACTGGTTGTTACGGTGATTGCCGTTTCCCAGAAATCACGCTTCAGACCACTCTGCTTGATTCTCTCGGACACAGAATTGCCCGAGCCAATGTAGACACGCGTGCCACCGGCCCTTTCAGGGTCAGGCCCCGAAAGAATGTAGACCCCCGTGCGATCAACCTCGTCGCGCGCAGTCAGATCGCCGAACGAGGACGCTCCGCTGACGAACAGAAGCCCCGTCCAGCCGTGGATGGTGGCCTTTCGCAACCCTGTCGGTTTACCATCCACAAGGAAAAGCTGAATGGTTCGTCCGAAGGTTTCGTCAGTGGTCATTCCGCCGCCTCGTGTCCGTGCTTGTGATCATGACCATGGTCATGCCCGTGCCCATGCGCGTGATCGTGGCTGTGATTGTGTTCGTGCCGGTACAGCGCGAGCGCGCCCTGCGTGCCGGTCCCGAACAGCGCCCGGTATTCCGGGGCCGAGGCGACATGTTCCGGCGCCCCTTCGCAACAGACATGCCCGTTGAGGCAGATGACCCGGTCGGACGCCGCCATGACGACATGCAGTTCATGGCTGACCATCAGCACCGCACAGCCAAGTTCGGCGCGCACCTCGTCGATGCGGCGATAGAAGGCGGCCGAACCGGGCTGGTCCAACCCTTGCGTCGGTTCGTCGAGAATCAGCAACTCCGGCGCCGACAAGAGCGCGCGCGCCAGCATCACCCGCTGGAACTGCCCGCCGGACAGGTCTGTCATCTGCCGGTCCGCCAGCCCTTCGGCGCCTGCGCGCC
The DNA here is from genome assembly GCA_018401465.1 of Aestuariivita sp. Classification (GTDB taxonomy): domain Bacteria; phylum Pseudomonadota; class Alphaproteobacteria; order Rhodobacterales; family Rhodobacteraceae; genus JAGYKE01. The sequence goes on along the minus strand of JAGYKE010000004.1, from coordinate 456,038 downwards.
GCAGCGCCTCGTCCGCCGCACGGCGCGCGACGCGCCGCGGCAGGCCGAGAAAGCGCATCACCGTCATCGGCAGCGTCGGGTCGATATGCAGCTTCTGCGGCACGTAACCGATGCGCAGTCCCGGCTTGCGCGTGATTGTCCCCCGCGACGGCGCGACCGCCCCCACGATCAGCCGCAAAAGCGTCGACTTGCCCGATCCGTTCGGGCCGACAACGGTCACGATCTCGCCCGGGTCGATGCGGAAATCGACGCCCTGCAGAACGGTCTTGCCCCCAAGGTCGACACCCAGATGCCGGGTTTCCACAAGGCTCATGCGCGGGCCTGGCAATTCGGGCAGATGCCTTCGGCCTCGACCACGGCGGTCTCGATCCGGAACCCGGCGTCGCGCGCGCTGCGCCCCAGCGCGCCCCCGCGCGGTTCGGCCTGCGCCTCGGCCACCGATGAACAGACCCGGCAGATCAGGAAGGCCGGGTCATGCGTATCGCCGGGATGGCTGCAGGCGATGAAGGCGTTGAGCTTTTCAACCCGGTGCACGAATCCGTGTTCCGACAGGAACGCCAGCGCGCGATAGACCACGGGCGGCTGCGACCCGAAACCTTCGGTCCGCAGGATGTCGAGGATCTCGTACGCCCCCATGCCGCGATGCTGCTGCAACAGGATTTCGAGCACCCGGCGCCGCACCGGCGTCAGCTGCAGCCCGTTGCGTATGCAGTGATCCTCGGCTGCGGCGACGGCTTCGCTGATGCAGGTGCGGTGATCGTGGTGAGAAAACCCGACAGAAGCCATCCTACGCCCTTTCCGGAATTCGGCCTTGATAGAACCAACGCTATCACATATCAAGCCGGGCACGTTATACCATAACGCGAGGTTTCCATGCATCCCCGGTTTTCCCTGTGTCTTGCCGCATCCCTGGCCCTGGCGACCCCCGCCCTCGCCGGTGAAAGCGTCCGCGTCTCTGTCGACATCGCGCCCGTTCATTCGCTGGTGGCGCGCGTCATGGCGGGCGTGGGCGAACCCGACCTGATCCTGCCGCCCGGCGCCTCGCCCCATGGCCATTCCATGCGCCCCTCCGAGGCCGCGGCGCTGGAACAGGCCGATCTCGTGATCTGGGTCGGCCATGACCTGACGCCCTGGCTGGAAAAGCCGATCGAAACGCTGGCGGGCGACGCGAAGGTTCTGGAACTCATCGCGCTTGACGGGGTGGTGACCCACGACTTCCGCGAAGGCGCTGTCTTCGGCGGGCATGACGACGATCACGATGATCACGGGCATGACCACGCGCATGCCAAGAAGGACGACCATGCGCATGACCATGATCATGACCACGCCAAAAAGGACGATCATGGGCACGACCACGATCATGGCCATGACGATGCGAAGAAGGACGATCACGCGCATGACCACGGCCACGACCATGCGCATGACGGCACCGATCCACATGCCTGGCTCGACCCGGAAAATGCCAAGCTCTGGATGACTGCCATCGCCGACGCGCTCTCAGCGCTCGACCCCGATCATGCCGGGGCCTACCGCGCCAATGCCGAAGCCGGCATCGCCGAAATCGACACGGTTCAGGCCGCCATCTCTGCCCGCTTCGCCGAGACGCCGCCGCAGGGCTTTGTCGTCTTCCACGACGCCTACCAGTATTTCGAACGCCGATTCGGCGTGGAAACGCTGGGCGCGATCTCGCTGTCGGATGCGACCGAACCGGGCGCGGCCCGCATCGCCGAACTGCAGGCGGCCGTCACTGACCGCGGGGTGACCTGCGCGCTGGCCGAACCGCAGTTCAACCCGGGTCTGATCGCCGCGCTCTTCGATGGCACGGATGTCACGACCGGGGTGATCGACCCGCTGGGCGCCGATCTGACGCCGGGCCCCGGGCTTTATCCCGCGCTCCTGACCTCCATGGCCGACACGCTCTCCGCCTGCCGCTGACAACGGCACGCGCTTGCCTTCCGTGCCCGAAAGGCGCAAGTCTGGGGCGTGGCCGAAAACTTAACATCGCATCGACCAGGACTGGCCGTCACGCTCAAGCTGGCGGCCATCTTCCTGTTCGTGCTGCTGGGCGCGCTGGTCAAGGCCACCGCCGACGAAGTGCCCCCGGGACAGGCAGTTTTCTTCCGCTCCGCCTTCGCCATCCCGGTGATCCTTGTGTGGCTGGTCCTGCGCGGGCAGTTGCGGCAGGGCCTGATCACGATGCGCCCCGGCTTCCACTTCTGGCGCGGCATCATGGGAACGACGGCGATGGGCCTGACCTTCACCGGTCTGGGCCTCCTGCCACTGCCCGAGGTGACCGCCATCGGCTTCGCCACGCCGATTTTCACCGTCATCCTCGCCGCGATCCTGCTGGGCGAACGCATCCGGATGATCCGCGTGACCGCGGTCCTGATCGGGCTGGTGGGCGTGGTCATCATGCTCTGGCCGCGCCTGTCCGGCGCCGAGAGCCTGCAGGAGGGCGCGACGCTCGGCGCGCTCCTCATTCTTTTTGCGACGATGCTGCGGTCGGTGGTGCAGATCCATGTCCGCCGCATGGTCGAAACCGAACACACCGCGGCGATCGTTTTCTACTTCTCGCTGACGGCGACCTTCCTCGCCCTGCTGACGGTACCCTTCGGCTGGGTTCCGCCTTCGCCGCACGCGGCCGGGTTCCTGATTTCGGCCGGCCTCATCGGGGGGGTCGCGCAGATCATGATCACTTCGGCCTACCGCTTCGGCGGTGCCTCGCTGCTGGCGCCCTACGAATACGCCTCGATGATCTTCGCGGTCATCATCGGCTATGTCTGGTTCGGAGAGACGCCGACCCTTGTCATGCTGGGCGGGGCCGCGCTCGTGATCGGCGGCGGCGTGCTGGTGATCTGGCGCGAACGCCAGCTGGGGGTCGAGCGGCCCAAGTCCCGCGCCGTCAGCGACCCCAAGGCAGGCTAGGCTTGCCGCCCCGCGCAGCCCCGCTACCATCGCCCCCGCAACACGGAGACACCCCAATGACCGAAGCTGCCGACCACAAGGCGAAGATGCAGAAGATGCAGGCCGACCACCGCGCCCGCGTGGCCGAAGCGGGTGATCCCGGCCGCGGCCTTGTCCTCGTCCATACCGGCGACGGCAAGGGCAAGTCCTCCTCGGCCTTCGGCGTGATCGTGCGCGCGCTGGGCTGGGGCCAGTCCGTCGCCGTGGTGCAGTTCATAAAGGGCACCTGGATCACCGGCGAAAAGCAGTTCTTCGACCGCCTGGGCGGCGTGACCTGGGCCACGATGGGCGAAGGCTTCACCTGGGACACCCAGGACCGCGACCGCGACATCGCCGCCGCCGAAGCCGCCTTTGCGCGCGCCCGCGACTTCATGGAAAGCGGCGACTACGACCTCGTCGTGCTTGACGAAATCAACATCGCGCTGCGCTACGATTATCTCGATGTGCAGACCGTCCTCGACGGGCTGAAGGCACGGCATGACCGCACCGGCGTCATCCTCACGGGCCGCGACGCCAAGCCCGACCTGATGGACTACGCCGATCTCGTCACCGAGATGACCGAGATCAAGCACCCCTACGCCGCGGGCATCAAGGCGCAAAGGGGCGTCGATTTCTGACGCCCCCTCTTCTTCGGGTTCACAAATATCCCGGGGGTGAGCCCCGCAGGGGCGAGGGGGCAGAGCCCCCTGCTCCGCCCCTCAGGCGCGCACCAGCTTCTCGTAGGCCGCAGCCACCTCGCGGGTCAGCGCGCCCACCTCGAAGGTATAATCGCCGATCTGGCCCACGGGCGTGACCTCGGCCGCCGTGCCGGTCAGCCAGCACTGCTCGAACCCTTCCAGCTCCTCGGGCATGATGTGCCGTTCATGCACCTTGATCTGGCGGTCTTCCAGCATCCGGATCACCGCCTGCCGGGTCAGGCCGTTCAGGAAGGCGTCGGCCTTCGGCGTGTGCACTTCGCCGTCCTTCACGAAGAAGATGTTGGCGCCCGTCGCCTCGGCGACGTAGCCGCGATAGTCGAACATCATCGCGTCCGAGCATCCCTTCGCCTCGGCCGCGTGCTTCGACATCGTGGCGATCATGTAAAGCCCCGCCGCCTTGGCCTGGCTGGGCGCAGTCGCCGGATCGGGGCGGCGCCACTTGGCGATGTCAAGCTTCGCGCCCTTCATCTTTGCGTCGCCGTAATAGCTGCCCCATTCCCAGGCCGCGACGGCCATCTGCACCGGGTTGCGGCGCGACGCGACGCCCATGTCTTCGCCCGCGCCGCGCCAGGCGAAGGCGCGGACATAGGCATTGGTCAGGCCATTGGCCTTGAGCACCGCTTCCTTTGCGGCGTCGATCTCTTCCGGCGTGTATGGGATCGGCATGTCGATCAGCTCGCCCGACTTCAGCAGGCGCTTGGAATGTTCGTGGCCGAGGAAGATCTTGCCGTCATAGCAGCGCTCCCCCTCGAACACCGATGACGCATAGTGCAGCGCATGGGTCAGCACATGAACCTGTGCCCCGCGCCAGTCCACCAACTGGCCATCCAGCCAGATTTTCCCGTCGCGGTCGTCATACCCAGCCATCTTTGCTTCTCCCGTCGCATACGTGCTTTTCATTTGTTGCGCAGATGGGTCCGAAGCGGACATGATATTGCGCCAAAACTGCGATTCGATACCTTTTCGCTGTTGGAATGTCAACAAGGCTGACATAAGCTGCGCACGACGCAGAAAGACGAAATCATGGCCGAACCGCGCAGCGCAGCCTCGTATTCCGGCGAAAGCCTGCTCTACCTGACGGACGAACAGCTCCGTCAGGGGATCGAGGCGATGTTCTTCGCCTATCGCGGTTTCACTGCCGATCCCGACCGCATCCTGTCCGATCTCAGCTATGGCCGCGCCCATCACCGCGCGATCCATTTCATCAACCGCGCCCCGGGCACCACGGTCAACAACCTGCTCGCCATTCTTGGTGTGACCAAGCAGTCGCTCAACCGCGTGCTGCGCACCCTGATCGAGGACGGTCTGGTCGAAAGCCGGGTGGGTCAGTCGGACAAGCGCGAACGCCATCTCTTCCTCACCGAACAGGGCGCGGCGCTTGAGGCGCGGCTGTCGGATGCGCAGCGCGCGCGCATGCGCGCCGCCTATCGCGCGGCAGGGCCCGAAGCGGTCGCGGGCTTCCGCCAGGTGCTCGAGGCGATGATGGAGGCGGATCTGCGCCGCACCTATGTCCGGCTCAGGGATGGCGGGCAATGACACCCGACAACGTCGCCCATCTGCTGATCGTGGATGATGACGAACGCATCCGCGACCTGCTCAAGAAATTCCTCATGCGCAACGGCTTCCTTGTGACCGCCGCGCGCGACGCGGCCCATGCGCGGCGCATCCTGTCGGGGCTCGACTTCGACCTGATCGTGATGGACGTGATGATGCCGGGCGAGGATGGCGTGACCCTGACGCGGTCCTTGCGCGAAACATCCCAGACGCCGATCCTGCTCTTGACCGCGCGGGGCGAGACCGAACATCGCATCGCGGGCCTCGAGGCCGGGGCGGACGACTATCTTGCCAAGCCGTTCGAGCCCAAGGAACTGCTGCTGCGCATCAACGCGATCCTGCGGCGGATGCCGGAACCGTCCGCCCGCGACGCCGCGCCGAAGATCCTGCATCTTGGCCCGATCCGCTATGACATCGACCGGGGCGAATTGTGGCGCGGCGACCAGCCCATCCGCCTGACCGCGACCGAGGCGCAGCTGATGCGCATCTTCTCGGCCCGCCCGGGCGAAGCGGTGAGCCGCACCAAACTGGTCGAGGATCTGGGCCGCGACCGTGGTCAGGCGCAGGAGCGCGCGGTGGATGTCCAGATCACCCGCCTGCGCCGCAAGATCGAGGACAACCCCAAGCAGCCCCGCTATCTGCAGACCGTGCGCGGGGCCGGTTACATGCTGGCGCCCGACTGAGGGCCGCCGCGCTGGTGGCGCGGGCGGGATTTGCGTATTTGAAACGAGAAGAAGCAGGAAGGTTCCGTCATGGCGACAGCCCTTGTGACCCATCCCGATTGCCTGGGCCACGTGACGCCCGAAGGTCACCCCGAACGCGTCGCGCGGCTGGAGCATGTGCTGCACGCGCTTGAAGGGCTCGACCTTGTGCGGGTGGCGGCGCCACTGGCCACGGATGACGACCTGCGCCGCATCCATCCCGCCGACTACATCGCGCGCATCCGCGCCACCGAACCGACACAGGGCTTTGCCCAGATCGACGCCGATACATGGATGTCGCCGGGATCGGTCGCGGCGGCGCTGCGCGCGGCGGGGGCGGTGGTCAAGGGGGTCGACATGGTGCTCGACGGCGAGGTGGGCAATGCCTTCTGCGCCACCCGCCCGCCCGGCCACCATGCCGAGACGGCGACCGCGATGGGGTTCTGCCTGTTCGGCAATGCCGCGCTGGCGGCCAAACATGCGCTTGAGGTGCATGGGCTGGCGCGGGTCGCGGTGGTGGATTTCGACGTCCATCATGGCAACGGCACGCAGGACCTTCTGTGGGACGAGGCGCGCGCGCTGGTCATCACCAGCCAGCAGATGCCGCTCTGGCCCGGAACGGGCACGCCGTCGGAACGCGGCGCCCATGACAACGTGCTGAACGTGCCCCTGCCCCCCGAAAGCGACGGCGCGACGATGCGCGCGGAATACGAGGCCCGGGTCTTCCCCCGGCTGCGTGCCTTCCGGCCCGACCTGATCGTGATCTCGGCCGGGTTCGACGCCCATGCCGACGATCCGCTGGCCCAGCTGAACTGGGTCGAGGACGACTTCGCCTGGCTCACTGACCGGCTGTGCGCCATCGCGACTGATCTCTGCGGCGGACGGGTGGTCTCGACCCTTGAGGGGGGCTATGATCTGGGCGCGCTGGCGCGCTCTGCCCGCGCCCATGTGAATGCATTGATGAAGGCCGCGACATGACCGAAAAACCCGTATCCGAGATGAGCTTTGAAGAGGCCATGCGCGAGCTTGAAGCCGTGGTCGACAAGCTGGAGCGGGGGGATGTCGCGCTCGACGCCTCGATCGCGCTTTATGAACGCGGCGCGGCGCTCAAGAAGCGCTGCGAGGACGAGCTGAAGCGCGCCGAAGAGAAAGTCGCCCAGATCACGCTGGATACTGACGGCAACCCGACCGGCACGAAGCCGGTCGAGGGGATGTGACATTGTCCTTCCCCGACCGCCTTGCCGCCGACGCCGCGCGGATCGAGGCGCATCTGGCGGCCGAAATCGGGCGCTTCGGCGATCTGCCGGTGATCCGCGCCATGGCCTATGCCGCCGAAGGGGGCAAGCGTCTGCGCGGGTTCCTCGTACTGGAAAGCGCGCGCCTGCATGGCGTGGACGGGGCCCGCGCGATCTGGCCCGCCTGTGCGATCGAGGCGCTCCATGCCTATTCGCTGGTCCATGACGACCTGCCCTGCATGGACGACGACGACCTGCGCCGCGGCCGCCCCACCGTGCACCGCAAGTGGGACGAAGCCACCGCCGTGCTGGCGGGCGACGCGCTGCAGACTCTGGCCTTCGAATTCGCCGCCCACCCCGAGGTGGGTCCCGGCGAGGTGCGCGCCGATCTGGCCCTCAGCCTTGCGCGGGCGGCGGGGGCGCAGGGGATGGTTCTGGGCCAGGCGCTGGATATCGCGGCCGAAACCGCAGGACGGCCCCTGACGCTGGACGAGATCACGGCGCTGCAGGCGGGCAAGACCGGGGCGCTGATCGAATGGTCGGCGCAAGCGGGCGCGCGGCTGGCGGGGGCGGACACCGCCGCGCTGTCGGCCTATGCCCGCGCGCTGGGCCTCGCGTTCCAGATCGCGGATGACATCCTTGACGTCGAAGGCGACGCGGCGACCGTGGGCAAGGCCGTCGGCAAGGATGCGGGCGCGGGCAAGGCGACCTTCGTGTCGCTGCTGGGCCTTGACGGGGCGAAACGCCGCGCGGCCGATCTGGTGACCGAAGCCTGCGATGCGCTAGGTGCCTACGGGGACGGGGCAGATTGCTTGCGGGACGCTGCCCGTTTCGTTATCTCGCGCCGTCACTGACGCGCGCGCTTGCACCGGAAGACGATTGATGACTGACCGCCCGCATACCCCGCTTCTGGATCAGGTCGAGCGGCCCGCCGATCTGAAGGCGCTGAGCGACCGGCAACTGCGCCAGTTGGCGGATGAACTGCGCGCCGAGACGATCAGCGCGGTGTCGGTCACCGGCGGGCATCTGGGTGCTGGCCTTGGCGTCGTGGAACTGACTGTCGCGCTGCACGCAGTCTTCGACACGCCGCGCGACAAGGTGATCTGGGACGTGGGTCACCAGTGTTACCCGCACAAGATCCTGACCGGCCGCCGCGACCGCATCCGCACGCTGCGGATGAAGGACGGGCTGTCGGGCTTCACCAAGCGGAGCGAGTCCCCTTATGACCCGTTCGGGGCCGCGCATTCCTCGACCTCCATCAGCGCGGCGTTGGGCTTTGCCGTGGCGCGCGATCTGGGCGGGGTGACGCCCGAAGGGCTGGGTGATGCCATCGCGGTGATCGGCGACGGATCGATGTCCGCGGGCATGGCGTTCGAGGCGATGAACAACGCGGGCCACCTCAAGAAGCGCCTCTTCGTGATCCTCAACGACAACGAGATGTCGATCGCCCCGCCGGTCGGTGCGTTGTCGTCCTATCTGAGCCGCCTTTACGCAGAAGAACCGTTTCAGGAGCTGAAGGCCGCCGCCAAGGGGGCGATATCCTTCCTGCCCGAACCCTTCCGTGAAGGCGCCAAGCGCGCGAAGGACATGCTCAAGGGTCTCGCCGTCGGCGGCACGCTGTTCGAGGAACTGGGGTTCAGCTACCTCGGCCCCATCGACGGGCATGATCTGGACCAGTTGCTGCCGGTCCTGCGCACGGTCAAGGCGCGGGCGACGGGGCCGATCCTGATCCATGTGCTGACGAAGAAGGGCAAGGGATATGCCCCGGCCGAACGCGCCCGCGACCGGGGGCATGCGACAGCACGGTTCGACGTCGTCACCGGCGAACAGGTCAAGACGCCGTCCAACGCGCCCAGCTACACCCGCGTCTTCGCCGACGCCCTGCTGGCCGAGGCGGCACGCGACGACAAGATCGTGGCGGTGACGGCGGCGATGCCGGACGGGACCGGGCTGAACCTCTTTGCCGAACGCTATCCCAGCCGGTGCTTTGACGTCGGCATCGCCGAACAGCATGGCGTGACCTTCTGCGCGGCGCTTGCCGCCGGGGGGATGAAACCCTTCTGCACGATGTATTCCACCTTCCTGCAGCGCGGCTATGACCAGATCGTCCACGATGTCGCGATCCAGCGTCTTCCCGTGCGTTTCGCCATCGACCGCGCGGGGCTGGTGGGGGCGGATGGTGCAACCCATGCGGGGTCGTTCGATGTGGCGTTTCTGGCCAATTTGCCCGGGTTCGTGGTGATGGCTGCGGCAGACGAGGCAGAGCTGGTCCACATGGTTGCCACCGCGGCCGCGCATGAAGACGGGCCCATCGCCTTCCGCTTCCCGCGGGGCGAAGGCGTGGGCGTCGAGATGCCGGAACGCGGCCAGCCGCTCGAGATCGGCAAGGGCCGGATGATCCGCGAAGGCGGGCGCGTGGCGATCCTGTCCTTTGGCACACGTCTGTCCGAGGTGATGAAGGCGGCCGAGGCGCTGGAGGCGAAGGGGCTGGGGCCGACTGTGGCGGATGCGCGGTTCGCGAAGCCCTTGGACCGCGATCTGATCCTGCGGCTTGCCGCGACGCATGAGGCGCTGATCACGATCGAGGAAGGCGCGGTCGGCGGCTTCGGCTCCCACGTCGCGCAGTTGCTGGCCGACGAGGGCGTGTTCGACCGGGGGCTGAAGTTCCGGTCCATGGTCCTGCCCGACATCTTCATCGATCAGGCGAACCCGGCGGACATGTACGCCGTGGCCGGTATGAACGCCGCGGATATCGAGGGACGGGTTCTCGACGTCCTCGGCGTCGCGCGGATCGGCGAAAAGCGAGCCTGACCGGGGCGTCCCACGATGGGACGCCTTTCCGCGCCAGCAATTTCAAGGGGTTACAGGGGCGGATTCACGCTTTGGTAAGGGTTGGGGCCCGGTGCGAATCCACCTTTGCGGGAATAATCCGGGTCGGAGCAGGCTGTCATCCTGACTGATCCGGAAGGGCTGTTGCCGGGCACGGGCAAGGCGCTGCGCCACGTGAAGGTCGCGTCGGTGGCCGTGGTGGCGCGCCCGGTCGTCAGGGCGCTGATCCGCGCGGCGGTGAGGGAAAGGCGGGGGCTGGTCGGGGTGTAGGGTGGGTTTCACTCACCCTACGGTTCATGATCGATGTCGCACCCGCGGATCGTGACGCACGATCCGCCTAGGAAACCGACGCGGTTTCCGGGGTCTGGCGGAACGGTCGCGCAAGCGAACCGGGACCCTGCGTCAGGGTCCCGTGCAGCGTCCGCGTCGGACCCTGCCAATCACTCCCCCATCAACGCCGCATCGAACGGATATTCCGTCAGGTTCTCGAACCCGTCTTCGGTGATCAGCACCTGATCTTCCAGCTTGATCGAGAAATCGCCGCCCTCGGGGCTGACCAGCGCCTCGACACACAGCGTCATGCCGGGCTCCAAGGCATAGTCGAACGCGCCCGCCACCGCCGTGTCGGGATAGGCGACCAAGGGCCATTCATCGCACAGGCCCACGCCATGCATCATGCAGCCGTATTTCTGCTTCTGGAACCGGTCGTCGAGCCTGTGGCACCCCGCGATCAGTTCGGGGATCGTGACGCCCGGTTTCAGCATGGCCATGTTCGTCTGGATATGCTCATGCGCGTGGCGCATGGCGTCGATCATGGCGTTGGTGGGCTTGCGGTCGCCGATCCACCAGGTGCGGCTGATATCGACGCAGATGCCGTAGCTGCCGATCAGGTCGGTATCAAACGCCACGATTTCATTGTTCTGCACGATGCGCGGCCCGCATTCCTGAAACCACGGGTTGGTGCGGGGGCCGGATGCCAGAAGCCGGGTTTCGATCCATTCGCCGCCGCGTTTGATGTTCTCGGCGTGCAGGACGGCCCAGATGTCATCCTCGGACGTATTGCCGTTCGGCACGTTCTGGCGGGCAAAGACCTCCATCGCGGCCACCGCGCTTTCACAGGCGTGGGACGCGCAGCGCATGGCAAGGATTTCATCGGGGCCCTTGATGGCGCGGGTTTTCTCGGTGACCTCTTCGCCCTCCATGATCTCGAACCGCTGCGCCTCGAGCGCGCGCAGGCCGTGCAGCATGATCTTGTCGACGGCAAGGCGCTTGTTGCCGGGGGCGTGTTCGGCCAGCAGGACGCGCACCTCGTTGGAAAAGACGTCGGCCGCCACATCCACCTTGTCGCCCCGGTCGAAATAGAACAGGTCCGCGCCCGACCGCTGTTCGCGCACCAGCGGGTTGAAGGTCGAAAGGAAGGGCGAGTTCTTGTAATCCCAGATCACTATGTAGCCGTCGGCGCAGAGCAGGACCGCGCGGAACGGGTTGTGGGTGTTCCAGAGCTGCATGTTGGTCGAGTCTGTCGCATAGCGGATGTTCAGCGGGTCGAACATCAGAAGACCGCCATAACCGCGGTCCACGATGGCCTGCGTGAGGCGCCGCCAGCGGAAGTCGCGCATGCGGTCGAGGTTGGGGAGCGTCAACCCCGCGCCTTCCCATTCGCGATAGGCAAGCTGGGTCGGCCCGATCTCCACCCGGTCATTGTCGTTCGGGGTGCCGTCGGGCAGGCGGTCGCCGCGGGTCGGGTCGATCTTGCGGGTGTCGCGGAAATGGGTGTTCATGGGGCGCCTCGGCTGCTGGACCGGTCCAGTATGCCCGGGGGGACAGGGCGGGTTTTGTCCGGATGCGACAGCGCGGGGCGTCGTTTTCGGGGAACGGGGAAGGCTGGGAATGACCGAGGTTTTGCAGAAGCGACTGCCCTTCGATCCGCATGCGGTGCAGCCCTTGCCGGGGATTGCGCCGCTCGGCCCCGATGACTGGACGATGACCGACGACGCCCATGCGGGCCAGATGGCGCGGCGGGCGGAACTGCTGGCGGGCCGGCGCGGCGAGGTGCTGATGGCGGAGGAGGGCGCGCTTGGGCCTGCGCGCGAGGTGCTGGAGATCGCGATCGACCTCTTCCAACGCGATCCGGCGCGGGGTTATGCGATGGAGGGCGGCGCGGTGCGGCGGCCTGACGGGGTGCGGGTCGAGGTCGACCGGGACGCGCCGTTCCTCACGCTCGGGCACGTCTTGCAGGAGGATATCTGCATCCTCGAAAAGCGGGGGCAGGAGCATGTGCTGACCGGCGCGGTCCTGTGTTTCCCGGCGAGCTGGCGGCTCGACGAGAAGTTCGGGCGGCCGCTCACCGATATCCATGTGCCGGTGGCGAAATACGATGATGGCATCGCGCGGCGGGTGCAGCGGCTGTTCGACGGAGTGCAGGCGGGGCGGCCTTTGTGGCGGTTCAACCGGCTGTGGTATCAGGACGCCAAACTCCATGCGCCGCGGTCGGTCCATGCGCCGCGGCGGGTGGGGTCAGGGGCGACGGACGGGCCTTATCTGCGTTGCGAACGCCAGACGATCCTGCGGCTGCCGCGCTCGGGCGCGGTTGTCTTCGCCATTCACACCTTCGTGTTGGCGCGGGCGGACGTGCCGCCGGTTCAGTAGATGCCGAAGCCCGAGACCGTGCCGACAAGCGCGGTGAAGGACAGAACCTGCGTGTTCAAGCGGAAATCCTCGCCCCGGATGAGGTTCACGGCGGCGATCGAAGCCGCGACCGGCAGCGAAATCGTCGCGACGCAGCCCGTCATCGCCCATGCGGTGAGCCGCTGGATGTCATTGCGCGCCTGTTCGGCGCGGGTGGGCGGGATGGCGAAGCTGTCGGCGCGCAGGCGGTTGGCGATGCGCTGATCCTCGGTCATCTCGGGGGCCGAGGCGCGGCGCGACCGTGCGGCCTGCGCGCTGTCGGCGCAGTCCACGCCGTCGAAGGCGTCAAGGAAGGCGGGGGCCGGGATCACCGCCTGCGCATCCAGCCATTCGACCGCGATGGGCCGCAGCGCCTGCGTGAGGCGGTACATCACGATGATGAGCACGAGATCGGGCGCGAGATAGGGATCATGCGAGACAGTCTCGGGTGTCAGCGTCAGGACGATGCGCGCGGGCATGCGGGCCGGAACGGGAGCTGACCGGACGGTCAGGCAAAAGGCGGCAGTGCGGATGGCGCCGGGGCGCGCTCCGTCGTCAAGGATCGCGATGCCCTGATCCGTCAGCACCCGCCGCACGAGCGATCCGATCCGCGGCACATCGCGGGAAAAGCGTTCCGGCTCGCACAGGGCCGCGTGAAAATTTCGGGACTCCGCCATGGGGCAGTTCCTGTCTGAAAACATGTGTCAAGGCCCTTCCTAGTTGGGAAAGACGCCTGAAACATGGCGCAATCCGCGCATTGCGTGGGCAATCGGCTTGGCCAGATGGCTTTGACGCGGGGGGCGAAACAATCGCCCCGGGCGTCAGCGGTCGATTTGGGCGGCCATGATGGCGATGGCCTGTTGATAGACCGACGCCGCGTTCCACGCGCGAATCGCTTCGAAATTGGGTTCCCCCGGCTGATAGCCAAGGCCCGGGCGCCAGCCCTTGGCCCGTAGGAAATTCGCGGTCGAGGCCAGCGCGTCGGCCTGATCGTAGAAATCGACCCGCCCGTCGCCATTGGCATCGACCCCATAGGTCAGCGCGTTGCCGGGCAGGAACTGGGTATGGCCCAGCTCGCCATGCTTGGCGCCCTTCGTCGCTCCGGTGATGGCACCCTGATCGACCAGCCTGAGCGCGCCGATGGCATGCGGGCGGAAGAACTCCGACCGGCGGCAATCATAGGTCAGCGTCACGATGGCGGACACGACCGAACTGTCGCCCATGAACCCGCCAAAGGCGGTCTCCATCCCGTGGATGGCGATGATCACGCCCGCGGGCACGCCGTATTGCCGTTCGAGCGCGGCATAGAAATCGGAGCTGCGCGCCTTGCGCTGGCGGCCCTGCGCCACGATGGTGGCCGACCCGCGCCGCTGCATGAACTCCTCAAGGCTCAGGCGGAAGCTTTTCTGATTGCGGTCGGCGGAAATGGTGCGGCTGGCATATTGTGCCAGCGCCAGCGCCTGCAGGCCGCGCTGGCCTACCCCTTCGGCGCGCGCGACCTGCGCGAAATCGGCCTTCCAGGCCTCGAACCCCGCGCCGGTATTGCCGCAGGTCAGCGCGGCGGCGGGCAGGGAGGCAAGCGACAGGCATAGAAGAGGCACGAAACGGAACAGGTACATGGTAACCTCGGTAAACAAAACGACCCCATCCAGAATGGCCCGCGCCGCGCCGCCGGGCAACCGAAACCGCGCGCGGCGCTTTTCACGGCCCGGGCTTCGCGATACATCCGCGCGATGGACCCGCTTGCCCCCCTTCTGTTTTCGCTGCATGCCGACGGGCGCCCGCGCGTCTGGTCGCTGGTGATCACGGTCTTCGGTGATCTGGTCCAGCATCGGGGTGGCGTGATCTCGACCGCGCGGCTGGGTGTGCTTCTGGGCCGGATCGGGGTGGAACCGGGCGCACTGCGCACGGCGCTGTCGCGCCTTGGCCGCGACGGCTGGGTCACGAGCGAACGGGCCGGGCGCACCTCGCTCTATCGGCTGACGGCCGAGGGGGAGGAAAGCTTCGCCCCCGCCACCGCGCGCATCTATGCCCCGCCGCAGGGACCGGTCGCCGCCTGGGCGCTGCATGTGCGGCTGACCCCGCAGGGGCCGGTCGCGGGGCTTGCCCCCGCCGGGCAGGAACCCGAAGGCGCCGATTGCATCGTCACCGGCGATCTGACGCGGATCACCGAAGACTGGCGGCGATCGCTGCTTGACCCGGTGCAGCGCGCGGCGCTCGACCGGCTTGCCGCGGATCTTGCCGCGCTTGGGGCGGCCCCGCTGTCCGATCCGCTGGATGCGGCGGCGGCGCGGATGCTGCTGATCCATCGCTGGCGACGGATCGTGCTGCGCCATGCCGTGCCGGTCCCGCAGCTCATGCCAGAAGATGCGCCCCTGCGCGACCCACGCGCGGCGGTGGCGGCGGCCTATCTGCGGCTGGCGCCCATAGCGGAAGACTGGCTCGACGCCGACCTGGGCGATCAGACCCCGATGCGGCCCGCAGATGCCCGCTTTGCGCGGCGCTTCACCTGACGCTTGATTTACCCTGCATTCGGCGCAACGATGGCGGGATGAACATGCAAAGCTTTCCCGGCATCGCAGGCGGCGCGGCGGCGTCGCAGGTGATGTTCGACCGGGGTGAATTGTCGGTCATCCTTGCGCTTTATGGGCGCATGGTCGCCGCAGGAGAATGGCGCGATTACGGGATATCGTCGCTGCGCGACTGCGCGGTCTTTTCGGTCTTCCGTCGCACGGCGGAGAACCCTCTCTACCGGATCGAGAAACACCCCCGTCTGCGCGCGCGCCAAGGCATGTATGCCGTGGTGGGGATGGACGGGCAGATCCTCAAGCGCGGGCATGACCTCCGCGCCGTCCTGCGGGTGCTGGAGCGCAAGCTGATCCGCCCGGTGGAGTGATCCCGCAGGGCGGGATTTGCGTATTTGAAACGAGAAGAAGCCTAGGGCCTGAGATGGGCCAGAAGAGGGTCGGTGATGCGGGCAAGGGCCGCGTCGGCGTCTTCAATCGCGGTGGCCATGTGGTGGGCATTGGCATGGATCAGGCGCGCATCGTCCAGCGCCATGGCGACGTGCCCTTTCCAGAACAGCAGATCGCCGCGCCGGCGCGGGCCCGTGGCGGGGGCGAAGGCGCGCGCCTGCAGGTCGCTGTCGCCGGGGCAGGGGATGCCGCAGGCGAGACATGCCACCTGCACGAGGCCGGAACAGTCGATCCCCCAGCGTGAATTGCCACCCCACAGGTATGGCGTGCCGAGGAAGAGGAGCGCGGTGGCGGCGGGATCACCCTCATGGTTGTCTGCCGGTTTCAGGTGCTGTTTCGGGATATGGCCGAGGGCGGTCTCGATGAATTTCTCGGTCTCTGCGGTCGCCGTCACGCGTGCGCCGAAGGACAGCGACATGAGGTCCGGCGACTTGATGTCCGGCGCAGCATAGGCGTGGGTCGCCGGGGCGGCGACGCGGTGCGTGGGCGTGGCGGCGGGGCCGAGCGCGATGTCCGCGACGAAGCCGTGATAGAGATCCTTCTCTGCCCGGACATGGGCGATGCCGTCGCGACGGCCGAGCATGGTGACCGCCTCGCCCATCAGCAGTTGCCGGTCGCGGGGCCCGTGCGGGGTGGCCAGAAGATCGGCCACCGGTACGGCGATGGCGGCCGGTTCGGCGCCGGTCGCCCAGTCGGGGTGCGGCGTGAGGCGGCGGTCGGTCACAGGTCCAGCATCTCGGGCAGGGCGCCCAGCAGCGCGCGCGCGCCCTGTTGTACGCCGCCCTTCGGCCGCCCGGGCGCGGCCGAGGGCTGCCAGCCATAGATGTCGAAATGCACGTAGCGGTCCGTGTCGGTGACGAAGCGGCGCAGGAAGAGTGCGGCCGTGATCGACCCCGCGAAGCCGCCCGACGGCGCGTTGTCGAGGTCTGCGATGCCCGGTTCGATCATCTTTTCGTAAGGTTGATGGAAGGGCATGCGCCAGACCGGGTCGGCCATGCGCGCCGCCGCATGGGCCAGCGCCGCCGCATCGGCGTCGTGATCGGTGTAGAAGGGGGCGAGGTCGGGGCCGACCGCCACCCGCGCCGCGCCGGTCAGCGTCGCCATCGACACGATGAGGTCGGGGCGGTCTTCATCCGCCAGCGCCAGCGCGTCGGCCAGCACAAGGCGGCCTTCGGCGTCGGTGTTGTTGATCTCGACCGTCAGGCCCTTTCGCGAGGTCAGGATATCCTGCGGGCGGAAGGCATTGCCCGCGACGCTGTTTTCCACCGCCGGGATGAGAACGCGCAGCCGCAGGGCCACACCCAGCCCCATGACGATGCGTGCAAGGCCAAGAACCGTGGCCGCACCGCCCATGTCCTTCTTCATCAGGCCCATGGACGAGGCGGGTTTGAGGTTAAGCCCACCAGTGTCGAAACAGACGCCCTTGCCCACCAGCGTCAGCGCCGGGCCGGTCGTGCCCCAGGTCATGTCGATCAGGCGCGGCGCGCGGTCTGCGGCGCGGCCCACCGCGTGGATCATGGGGAAGTTCTGCGCCAGCAGGTCGTCGCCCGTGATCACGCGGATCGTCGCGCCGAAGGTCGTCGCCAGTTCGCGCGCGGCGTCTTCCAGCGCATCGGGCCCCATGTCGGCGGCGGGCGTGTTGATCAGGTCGCGCGTCAGCGCCTCGCCCGCCGCGAGCGTTTCGACCCGCGCGGCGTCGATCCCTTCGGGCGCGACCAGCCGGGCGGGGGTTGCGCCGTTCGTCTTGTAGCGGTCGAAGCGGTAACCCGACAGGAGCCAGCCCAGCGCTTCGGTCTCGGCCGCCTCGGGGGCAAGGCCTGCGGCGATGCGGTAGGTGGCGGCAGGCAGCTTTGCCGCCGCAGCGGCCAGCGCGAAGCGGTCGCGCGCGCGGGATCTGGCCGTGCCCATGCCCGCCAGCGCCATGGCGATGCCGCCCGCACCATCAGGGATGGTCAGCGCGGTGCCAAGCCGCGCCTTGAACTCATGCGCCGCGACCCAGCCGGCGCTGCGCGCGTCCTGATCGGCCAGCCAGAGGGGCAGGGCGTCTTCGTCCAGAAGGACAAGCGGGATCGCGTCGGCGTCGGCTGGGGCGAAGGCAAGCGTCATGGGGCACCCTGTGTCTGCGTTGCCCCGACCCTATACCCAATGCATCCGCCTGCAAGCCGTCAGATCGACAGGTCCTGCAGATCCCAGACCGCCGTGAGCGACCGTTCCCCCACCCGCAGAAGCCGCGCGAGCGTCGCCGCCGTGGCGACCGCATCGTTCGCGTCGATCGCGCGCGTCACGTCGCCCGCGACGCGGGCAAGCGCGGTCATCCCCACCTGATCGGCGATCGCGATGACCGACCGCACCCCCTTGCGCAGGCCGGGCCAGTCCTGACTGTGCCATTGCGCCTCGCTCTGCGACAGGCGCAGGGCAAGGTCTTCGACCGCCCGGCAGACCACGTCTTCGGCCGCCGCCGCGCCCAGTTGCCGATAAAGCGCCCCGAGCCGGTCGGGATCGAGGCGCACGACCTCTCCCATCGGCAAGCGTGTCACTTGCACCACCACCTTCACCCCTTCTTCCTTTCGCCCCCACAGGCCCTGCACACCCTGACCGCGACAGGTTTGCAAATGGTTGCCTTGGGGGTCGCATCTGCCTTGGATTTTTTGACAAATGGGGCAATCGGGGTGCCGCCCCGCCGACGGACAAGACGATCACGGACCATGCCAAGCCCCTGCCGGGCTATCTGCTGAAGCTCTGTCAGGGATGGCGCGCCACGTCCTGTTCCGAGAACCGCGACCGGTATCGCGGGCGGTATCGCGGGCAGGTCGCAGCGCCCGATGTCGATCGACGTCGCCCGGGGGGCGCAAGCCGGTCGCCCTCCAAATCCGACATGAACGCTCGTCATTCGCTTGATCCGTCAGCCGAGGCCCTCTAGAGCGAACCGCGACCGTGGATTATGGAGGGGCTGCCTTGATCCAGCTTGCCATCGACAATCTTTTGTCGCCGATCGTCTTGTCTTTTGTCCTCGGGGTCGCGGCGGCGCTGGCCCGGTCGGACCTTTCGGTGCCGGAAGCAGTTGCCAAGGGATTGTCGATCTACCTCCTGTTCGCCATCGGCTTCAAGGGCGGGGTCAGCGTTTCGGATCACGGGCTGGACCTGACCCTCGGCCTGACGCTGGTGGCCGGTGTTGTCCTGTCCTTCGCCCTGCCGCTGGTCGCCTTTGGCCTGCTGCGCGGGCTTTCGGGGATGAGCCGCACCGATGCGGCGGCGGTGGCCGGGCATTACGGCTCCATCTCGATCGTGACCTTCGTCGCGGCAAGCTCGGTGCTGCAAAGCGCAGGCGTCTCCTCGGAAGGCTACATGGTGGCGGTCGCCGCGGCGATGGAGGCGCCGGCGATCCTCTCGGCGCTCTGGCTCATCGCGCGCGGGAACGGGTCGACGGACATGGGCGACGACCTCTGGCGGGAAATCCTGCTCAACGGCTCCATCGTGTTGTTGCTCGGCGCCTTCGCCATCGGCGCGATCACCGGACAGGAGGGGCTGGACAAGATCGCCTCGTTCATCGTGAGCCCGTTCCAGGGCGTGCTGTGCCTCTTCCTGCTGGACATGGGTCTCATCGCCGGTCGGGGCCTGCGCGAGGCGCGGGTGCTGGACCGGGGCGCCATCGCGTTCGGCCTGATCATGCCGCCTTTGGGCGCGCTGGCGGGGCTTGGCTGCGCGCTGCTGATCGGGCTGTCGACCGGCGGCACGATGCTGCTCATGACGCTCGCCGCCTCGGCCTCCTACATCGCCGTTCCCGCCGCGATGCGCGTGGCGGTGCCGCAGGCCAATCCGTCGATCTACCTGACCCTGTCCCTTGCGATTACATTCCCATTCAACCTGACCATCGGCATTCCGCTCTATCTTGCCGTGGCACAGACCATGACCGGAGGCTGAGACATGCAGACCCACCAGGCGAAGAAGGTCGAGATCTCGATCGAGACCGTCATGCTCCGCCGCCTGACAGAGGCCTTGAAGAAGGCCGGTGTCTCGGGCTGGTCGGTGCTGCCGGTTCTCGGCGGTTCGGGCCGGTCGGGCGAATGGAGCCGCGAGGGCCAGATCAGCCGCGGGACGGGGTTGGTGCAGGTGGTCTGCATCATCCGGCCCGAGAAGCTCGATACGCTGCTCGACGCCGCCTTCGCGGTGGTCGAGACGCATATCGGCGTGGTCTGCGTGTCGGATTGCGCCGTTCTGCGGGCCGAGCGGTTCTGACCGCTCAGCGCAGCGCGCCGCCGTTGAAAAGGGCGATGCCGTCCTCGACCACGAGGTGCCCTTCGCGGAAGGCGATGTCATGGCCCATGCCCGCCAGACGGTCGCTCAGATCGGCCCAGCTTCCCGCCGCCTCGACCGAGGGCAGAAGGAAACTCCGCAGAAGCATCGCGGTTTCGCAATCGGGCGCCGGGTGCGCCAGGTCCGCTTGGTTTACGTGGAACATGGCCTGTCTCTCCGGGCCTTTGGGTGCGGGCCCTCCTGCGGGGCCCGGACAGGCATCAGGCGCGGTGCTTGTGTTGAAATTAGGGACAGACCTGCGTTTATGGCTGGATTGTTGACGGGATCGGGGGCTGTTCAGACCCGGTTAACCCCTTTGCCGCATGCTGCTGCCGAGTCCTGCACAGGGCCGTGCTTGAAAAAACACCATTATGGTGCTATCTGGCCGAGAAACGAAAGCCGAGCTTCGATCTTGCGTCGATCCGGCGGGCGGTGTCGTCCATGATCATGACGCGCGCCGCAGTCACCGGTGCGGCCGCGACGGGATGACAAGGCGCGAAATGGAACATGCCGTAAAGGGGCTGATGGCACGGGATTTCGTCAAGTCGATGACGGCGCATCACGATCACAGGGCCTGGATGGACGTCTAACATGGCCGGTCCGGCGGTTACGTCATCTACATCAAGTTCGCAGGCGACGCCGCGTCCGGCTTCGTCTGCACGTCCTTCAAGGAGAGATGAGATGACCACCCCTCCGGCCACCCGCATTCACCCCGAAACGGGGCAAGAGCTTGTGCGCGGCCTGCGGCGGATCACCATCGCCCATGCGGGACAGTCGAAAGACATCGACATGCCCGGCTGGTATGCCGCGGATGATCCGACGGGGGACAGCGGCCTGCACGACGCGCAGGACATGCGCGTGTCGGACCGGGCGCTGGTGGAACTGAAGGCGCGCGCGCAGGGGCTGCTGACGCCGCAGGATATCCGAGGCATCCGCAAGCGTCTGAGGCTGACGCAAAAGCGGGCAGGGCTGCTGATCGGGGGCGGGCCGAATGCCTTCCAGAAATACGAAGCGGGCGACGTCATGATCAGCAAACCCGCCGACACGGCGTTGCGGCTGCTGGCCAACGACCCGGGGCGTCTTCAGGAACTGATCGAGGTGCGCGGCGACTGCGCCGCCTGACCTTTGGGCGGGGGCCTGCAACCCCGGGGGACCGCAGGCCCTGAAACGCTCAGCCCTTCTTAAGCACCTTCGAGCCCAGCACTTCCGCGATCTGCACCGCGTTCAGCGCCGCGCCCTTGCGCAGGTTGTCGCTGACGCACCAGAGGTTCAGGCCGTTCTCGATCGTGCCGTCCTGGCGGATGCGGCTGATGAAGGTGGCGTAATCGCCCACGCATTCGATCGGCGTGACGTAGCCACCCGGTTCGCGCTTGTCGATCACCATGACGCCCGGCGCTTCGCGCAGGATGTCGCGGGCTTCGTCCTCGTCGAGGAAATCCTCGAACTCGATGTTGATCGCCTCGGAATGCCCGACGAAGACCGGCACGCGCACGCAGGTCGCGGTCACCTTGATCTTGGGGTCGAGGATCTTCTTGGTCTCGACCACCATCTTCCATTCCTCCTTGGTCGATCCGTCTTCCATGAAGACGTCGATCTGGGGAATGATGTTGAAGGCGATCTGCTTCTGGAACTTCTTGGGCGGGACCTCGGACACCGGGTTGTAGACCGCCTTGGTCTGGTCCCACAGCTCGTCCATGCCGTCCTTGCCGGCGCCCGACACGGATTGATAGGTCGACACCACGACGCGCTTGATCCGCGCGCGGTCATGCAGGGGCTTGAGCGCCACCACCATCTGCGCGGTCGAACAATTGGGGTTCGCGATGATGTTCTTCTTGGAATATCCATAGACCGCGTCGGCGTTCACTTCCGGCACGATCAGCGGCACATCCGGGTCGTAGCGGTAGAGCGACGAATTGTCGATCACCACGCAACCCGCCGCGGCGGCCTTCGGTGCGTAGATCTTCGTCGCCTCGGACCCGATGGCGAACAGCGCCATGTCCCAACCGGTGAAGTCGAACTGGTCGATGTCCTTGGTTTTCAAAGTCTTGTCGCCGAACGACACCTCGGTCCCGATCGACCGGCGCGAAGCAAGTGCTGCGATCTCGTCCACGGGGAACTGGCGCTCGGCCAGGATGTTCAGCATTTCGCGGCCCACGTTGCCGGTGGCGCCTGCGACGACGACTTTGTAACCCATCGGTCCTTTCCTTCACGGGAGATGTCAACCAGCGCCCCTTACAGAAGAAGGCGGCGCTGCGAAAGGGGCGGCGTCAATTCATGTTGTCGCGCGAGAAGGCATAGATTGCGACGCCCGCCGCCAGCGACAGCCCGAAGAAGAGGAAGATTGCCTGATAGGGCAGCGCGGGGTCGGCCCCGGCGGTGGCGGTGTGCAGGCGGCCCGACAGGAACTGCATCAGCCCCACGCCGCCCATGGCGAAGAGGTTCATCAGTGTGACGCCCCGCCCCGCCAGATGGGCCGGGAAGAAGGCGCGCCCATGGGCGATGACAAGGGGGTAACTGGCCCCCGCCGCACCCGCCAGCGCCATGAGCGCGACGGCGGCAAGTGGCCCCGCCTCGATCAGCGCCGCAAGCACGAGCATGGCCGCGGCACAGATCGCGTTGCCGACAAGCGCCACGCCCTTGCGCGTGCCGAAGATGCGGTCAAGCGGGCCATAGGCCAGCGTGCCCGCGATCATGGCGATGCCCATGGCCAGCGTCGCCTGCCCCACCTGCTGGGTGGTCAGGCCAAAGACATCGGTGAGATAGGGCCCGATCCACAGGCCGCGCACCGCGCCGCTGGGCGCATAGGCGACGGCCATCAGCGGCAGGATCAGCCAGATCACCGGCATGCGCAGAAGGTCAAGCAGCGTGCCCTTCTCGTCGCCTGCCACCGGGGCGGGGTCGCGCACCAGCGCGAAGATGCCCGCCGCCACCGCCACCGACGCCACCGCAAGCGCACCCAGCGCCGCGCGCCAGCCGATCGTTTCAGCCGCGACCGCCATGGGCCACGACGCGATGAGATTGCCGACCGACGCCACCCCCAGCATCAGCGCGGCGAGCGTGGCGAAGCGCGCGGGCGGGTATTCGCGCGCGAAGATGAAATACGACGCCATCAGGGCGGGCGAACACCCCGCCCCGATCATCGCCATCGCAAGCGCGATGTGCCAGGGCGCGGTGGCCAGCGCGAAGACCGCGGCACCCCCGCCCGCGCCCAGCGCGATGATGGTGGATGCGCTGCGGCGCGGCCCGATCTTGTCGAGGCACCAGCCCACCGGAAGCTGCATCGCCGCGAAGCCCAAGAACCACAGCCCCGAGGCAAACGCGAGGTCTTCCGCCGTGGCGCCGATATCCTGCCCCAGCGCGGTGGTCAGCACCGCAAGGAACGCCCTGAAGAACTGGCTCAGGACATAGGCGAGGCACAGGACGATCAGACCGGCTTGCATGTGGCGTTCCCCCTTCGCGGCCAGCCGTGGCACGGGCCGGGGCGTCACGCAAGAGTGATGGCGCACTGCGCCGCGCGTGCCTACATCGGAAGAATGGACATGCGCGTCTCACAGCCTGATTTCTTCGACCTGTTGCCGGTCTCGGACCGGTTCGACGACATGGCCGACGCGGCGCGCTTCCGCGACCTGCCGGATGACTGGCTCATCGGTCTGGCCGATGTGGCCGGATCCACCGCGCTGGTGGCCGAAGGGCGCTACAAGACCGTGAACATGGTGGGCGCGGCGGTGATCGCGGCGATGAAGAACGTGCTGCCGGGGCAGGCCTTTCCCTTCGTCTTCGCGGGCGACGGGGCAAGTTTCGCGATCTGGCCCGGGGCGGAAGACGAGGCGCGCGCGGCCCTTGCCGCGCTGGTGCGCTGGGCGGACGAAGCTTTTGGCATCCGCCTGCGGGCGGCGCTGGTCCCGGCGCGGGACGCCGCCGCCGCCGGGCGGCCGGTGCGGGTGGCGCGCTTTGCCGCCTCGCCCACGGCGGATTACGCGATGTTCTCGGGCGGTGGCCTTGCCTGGGCCGAGGCGCGGATGAAGGCGGGCGACTACGCCGTGCCGCCCGCGCCGCCGGGCACCCAGCCCGACCTGACAGGCCTGTCCTGCCGCTGGGCGCACATGAAATCGCGCAACGGCACGATCCTGTCGCTGGTCGCCCGACCTGACGAGGACGCGGACCCCGCCGCCTTCGCCACCGCCGTGGCCGAGGTGGCCGCCGTCACCCGCCGTCTTGTGCGCGACGGGCACCCGGCACCCGAAGACGGCCCGCCCGCGAAATGGCCGGCCGCCGCCGCCGGGGTCGAGGCGCAGGCGGCAGGGCGCGGCGCGGGCTTCGCCGCGCGGTTTCCCATCCTTGTGCAGATGGCGCTGGCCTGGGTGATCCTGCGGCTGGGGCTGCGCACCGGGCTGACCATCGGCGGGTTCGACCCGGCGCATTACACGCGCACGGTGTCGGCCAATGCCGATTTCCGCAAGCTGGACGACGGGCTGAAGATGACGATCGACATCGACCCGGCCACGCGCGCCGCGCTGGTCGCGGTGCTGGACGACGCGCGGGCGCGCGGCGTGCTGCGCTATGGCCTTGTCGAACAGGACGAGGCGATGATGACCTGCATCGTGCCTTCGGCGATGGCCGACGACCATGTGCATTTCATCGACGGCGCGGCGGGCGGATACACGGCGGCGGCGGCGCTGCTGCGCTAGACGCCCCAGTCCTCGGCCTGCATTTCGCGCAGGCGGCTGGCGGTGCGTTCGAATTCGAAGGTGCCTTCGCCTTCGACATAGAGCATTTCCGGTTCCGCCGCCGCGGAACAGATCAGCCGCACCCGCGCCTCGTACAGGGCGTCGATGAGGGTCACGAACCGCTTCGCCTCGTTGAAGTTCGACCGCGACAGGCGCGGGATGTCGTCAAGGATCAGAACGCGCACCGCCCCCGCGATGGCAAGGTAATCCGCAGGCCCCAGCGGGCGGCCGCAGAGTTCGTAGAACGACGCCCGCGCCACGCCGTTGCGGAAGGCGGGCAGGACCACCATGCGCCCGTGCACGGTGAGGACCAGTTCACCCGCCTTGCCGCCCGACAGATCGCGCCAGATACCGTCAAGCGCCGCCCGCGCCGCAGCCCCGGCGGGCGTGAAATAGACCTGCGCGCCGCCCAGCCGGTTCTGCCGGTAATCGGTGGGGCCGGCCAGTTCATGCACCACCATCCGCGCCTTGAGCATGTCGATGAACGGCACGAAGATCTGCCGGTTCAGACCGTTCTTGTAAAGATCATCAGGCACCCGGTTCGACGTGGTCACCACCACGACGCCCGCCTTGAACAGCGCCTCGAAGAGCCGCCCCACGATCATCGCGTCGGTGATGTCGGTGATCTGCATCTCGTCGAAGGCAAGACAGCGCACCGCCTTGGCCACATCCGCCGCGACGGGGGCGATGGCGTCGTCGACGCCCCGCTTGCGGGCCTGATGCATGGCGGCGTGGATTTCCTGCATGAAGGCGTGGAAATGCACCCGCCGTACCGGCAGGTCGCCCAAGGCTTCGACGAAAAGGTCCATCAGCATCGACTTGCCGCGCCCGACCCCGCCCCAGATGTAAAGCCCTTTGGGCGGTTCCGGCGCGCGGCGGAAGAACCCGCGGCGCACGGGCTGCGCCAGCGCGTCCGCGATGCGCTGGAATTCGGGCAGCACCGCTTCCTGCGCCGGATCGTGGGTCAGCGCGCCCTGCGTGACGCGGTCGGAATAGAGGGCTGCGACATCTGCCATGCCACAGGGCTTAGCCGCGCCGCGCGGCCTTGAAAAGGCGCATCAGAAAATCTGATGCGACAGCGCAGAATTCACGATTTGACATGTTAACGACCCGGCGTAGTGTGCGCGCCTGTCTGCACCCCGGGGGTTCCATGTCCGACCGCGCGCCGCTTTTCACACCCGTCCTGATCGTCGGCTGCATCATCATCATGGTGAGCTTTGCGGTACGCGCCTCCTTCGGCGTGTTCCAGATCCCCATCGCCGACGAATTCGGCTGGCTGCGGATGGAGTTCAGCCTTGCCATCGCGATCCAGAACCTTGCCTGGGGGATCGGCCAGCCGATCTTCGGCGCGGTTGCCGAACGGATCGGCGACCGCAAGGCCATCGTCATCGGCGCGCTGCTTTATGCCGTGGGACTTGTGCTGTCGGCGGGGGCGACGACGCCGCTCGAACATCAGGGCTATGCGTGGCTCGTGGGCTTCGGCGTCGCGGGCACGGGCTTCGGCGTGATTCTGGCGGTGGTGGGCCGCGCGTCGTCCGACGACAACCGGTCGATGTCGCTGGCCATCGCCACGGCGGCGGGCAGCGCGGGGCAGGTCTTTGGCGCCCCGGTGGCGGAATGGATGCTGACGCTGATGTCCTGGCAATCGGTCTTCCTGTGGTTCGCCGCCGCCATTCTCGCGATGACCCTGACGCTGCCCCTGATGCGCGCGCCTGCCATGGCGTCGAAAGGGCAGCTCGAGGAAAGCCTGGGCCAGATCCTCGTCAAGGCGTTCCGCGATCCGTCCTATACGCTGATCTTCGTTGGCTTCTTTTCCTGTGGTTATCAGCTGGCCTTCATCACCGCGCATTTCCCGGCGCTGGTGACGGAAATGTGCGGCCCCATCGTGGCGGGCAGCGTGTTGCACAATATCGGGATCACGACGACCTCGGCCCTGGGCGCGGTCGCGATCTCGCTCATCGGCCTTGCCAATATCGCGGGCACGCTGGCGGCTGGCTGGGCGGGCAAGCGGTATTCGAAGAAATACCTGCTGGCGGGGATCTATACGGCCCGCACCATCGCCGCCGGGCTGTTCTTCCTGTTTCCGATCACGCCGATGAGCGTTCTGGTCTTCTCGGCCGCGATGGGGGCCTTGTGGCTGGCCACCGTGCCGCTGACCTCGGGTCTGGTCGCGCATATCTATGGGCTGCGCTACATGGGCACGCTGTTCGGGATCGTGTTCCTGTCCCACCAGATCGGCAGCTTCGTCGGCGTCTGGCTGGGCGGCGCGCTCTATGACGTCTATGGCGATTACACCGTCGTCTGGTGGGTGGGTGTCGCCGTGGGTGCCTTCAGCGCCATCGTCCATCTGCCGATCCGCGAAAAGCCACTGGGCAGCCCGGGCGCTGTCGCCGCCTGAGCCGTCTCAGACCGGGCGGTTGCGCAGGAAGTCGCGGATCGCCGTCACGATCGCATCGGTGTGGGTATAGGTGAGCCCATGGCCCGCGCCCGCGACGATCACGGTGCGCGCGTCTGGGTTCCACTCCTCGAGCTGGTCGCGGGCGAGGCCCGGGATGATCCGGTCATCGCCCCCGAAGACGCCCAGCACGGGGATCGACGCCTGCGCGACGGTCAGATGCGCGCCTGCGCGGCTTTCCGACAGGATGCCCCGGATGCTGGCCAGCACGGCGGGGACAAAGCCGCGCCGCATCAGTTCCGCCTGCTGCAGGTCGACCACCCCGGGGACGGAGGTGGGCAGGTAACGCTCGGCCTCGGTGCCCTTGCGGTGCATGCGGGGATAGAAGGCCAGCATCATCCAGTCGCCGATCCCCGGCCGCATCATCGTGCGGCGCTGGGCGGACAGGTTGATGCCGGTCAGCCCGGCGGGTGCGATCAGGATCAGGTCGCGCATGCGGCGGATGTTGTCGGCGGCCCAGGCGGTGGCGATGGCCCCGCCCATGGAATAGCCGATCAGCGTCAGGTCGCCGTCAAGCTTTTCATGCGCCAGCAGATCGTCAAGCTGGCGCAGGAAGAAGGCGCGGTCCTGTGGGCCGGGGACGCTGTCGGAATAGCCGCGCCCGTAAAGATCGTAGACCAGCACCCGGAAGCCGAGTTTGCCCAGCCCCTGCGCCAGCCCCTCCCAGACGAAAGAGGGCGTCGTCAGCCCGTGGACGCAGACCGCGACCGGCCCGCGCGCCGCGCCCAGCCAGCGGTAATGCGTGACACCCTGCGACAGCCGGGCGAACTGGCCCGGCGCGCTGCGTCGCGCCGCGTCGTTCATCGGTCTGCGCCGCCGTTCCAGCCAGAACGGCAGGATCGCGACCAAGGCCAGCGCAACCAGAAATAAGGGCAGAAAGGCCATCACCGCCCCTCGCGCCATTTCGACAGGATATAGGCCCCCGTCATCAGGTCGAGATGCGCACCGCCCCCGTTCTTGAACAGCGTGGTGTCGCTCGGCCCTCCGCGCGTGAAGCGGTCCAGATCGTAGTAATCCGCGCGGATGTCGTCGCGGGTGATGACACCGGTCTTCAGGGGCGTCTCGATCTCGCCGATATGGCCGATGGTGGTGGCGAAGCTGTCGACATAGACCTGCGCGCGGGTGATCGCGGTGTCGTCCGCCTCGCGCATGTCGGGGCGGTAGGCGCCGATCAGGTTCAGATGCTGGCCCGGGCGCAGCCAGTCGCCCCGGATCACCGGGTCGGACGACATCGTGGCGGTGAGGATGATGTCTGCCTCGCCCACCGCCGTTTCCAGATCATGCGCGACCCCGGTGCCAAGGTATTGTGCCGCAAGTGCCGCCGCCTTGTCGGGCGACCGGTTCCAGACCCGGATGCGCGCGCGGGGAAAGCCCGCACCGAAGGCTTCGATGAGCGACGCGCCCACCGTGCCCGCGCCCACGATCAGGATGTTCTGCGCGCCTTGCGGAGCAAGCCGCAGCGCGGCCAGCAAAGAGTCGCCCGCCGTCTTCCACTTGGTCACCAGATGAAAGTCGATCAGCGCCTCGGGCGTGCCGTCGCGGTCGGAATAGAGACAGACCGCGCCGTTCACCATGGGCGCGCCCTGCGCAGGGTTGCCGGGAAAGACGGTCGCCGTCTTCACCGCCATGCCCAGCCCGTCGATCCAGGCCGCGCGGGACAGAAGCGTATCCTTCCCGCGATACAGAAAGGTGTCCCCGATCTCGGCCTTGGGCAGGCGGTGGCCTGCGGCCAGCGCCTCCGTCAGGCCGATCCAGTCGATCCGCGCCTCGCCTTCTTGGAACCCGATGAAGGGAATCGTCATGCCGCCTCCGCCTTGTTCAGAAGCCCTTCCGCCACCAGCCGGTCGGCCCAGCCCTGCGGCCCATCGAACAGATGCCCGCGCCAGCCGCGCGATTGTGCCCGCGCGATGTTGTCGGCGCGGTCGTCGACGAAGATCAGGCGGTCGGGCGGGATGCCGCAATCCTGCTCGACCATCTCGTAGATGCGCGGATCGGGCTTGATCACGCCCATGTGCCCCGAGACGTAATGCCGGTCGAAATCGCGCAGGAAGCTGTAATGCCCGCTGGCGAATTCGAAGCTGCCGATGCCGAAGTTGGTCAGGCAGTAAACGGGCACGCCCTTGCCCTGCAGTGCCCGCATCAGCCGCAGCGAATGGTCGATCACCGGAGAGGCAAGTTCGATCCAGTGATCGTGCCACATGCGGATCTCGGCCCGCCAGTCGGGGTAGGCGTCGGCGGTGGCATAGATCGTCTCGGTGAAGGGATGGCCCAGATCGACCTTGTCGTTCATGGTGTGAAGGTCGACTTCCGCGAAGAGCCGCTTGCGGCGGTCTTCGCCGATCACGCGGTCATAGAAGCGTTCGGGTCGCCATTCGATCAGCACATTGCCGATGTCGAAGATCACCGCCTCGGGGGTCGTCATGCCTGTGGTCCTGCCTTGATCGCGGCGCGCACCTCGCGCTCCAGCGCCTCCAGAAAACGGGAGCGGTCGGACTTTGTAAAGCCGCGTCCGCCGCCGCCCGCGCCAAGCGGATTGGCGGCCCGGATATCCGCCATCAGATCGCGCATGGCGAGCTGCGCGCCGATATTCGCGGCGGTGAAGGCTTCGCCGTTATGGCGCAGGACGCGTGCGCCGGTGGCGACGCAGCGCGCGGCCAGCGGCACGTCGCCGGTGATGACCACATCGCCCGGGCCGCAGCGGTCGGCGATCCAGCGGTCGGCCTCGTCCGCGCCCGACGCCACGATCACGGTTTCCACCAGCGGGTTGGCCGAGGGACGGATGCCGCCATTCGATACCACGACCAGCGCCAGACGGTGCCGCGTGGCGACGCGTTCGGCCTCGTCGCGGACGGGGCAGGCATCGGCGTCGACATAGATGCGCGTCATGCCCGCAGCGCATCCGCATGGAAGGCGACATGGTCGCCCATGAAGGTCGAGACGAAGAAATAGCTGTGGTCATAGCCCTTCTGCAGCCGGATCGTCGCCGCCTGCCGGCGTTCCGCGATGGCCTGTGCCAGCGCCTCGGTCCGCAGGTGGTCGCCGAACTGGTCGGCGTTGCCCGTGTCGATGAGAAGGGGCGCATCCAGACCCTGCGCGCGCATCATCAGTGTCGCGTCATGGGGTGCCCAGGCGGTTTCATCCGCGCCCAGATAGGCATTCAGCTGCTTGCGGCCCCAGTCGGCGGCGGTGGGGTTGCAGATCGGCGCGAAGGCCGAGACCGACCTGTATTGCCCCGGCAGCCCCATCGCCAGCGTCAGCGCGCCGTGGCCGCCCATGGAATGCCCGGTGATCGCCTGCCGTTCGGCGGCAATCGGGAAAGCGGCGGTCAGCACCTGCGGCAGTTCGGTCGCGACGTAGTCCCACATGCGGAAATGCGGGGCCCAGGGCGCTTCGGTCGCGTTCACGTAGAACCCCGCGCCCTGCCCCAGATCATAGGCGGCGTCATCCGCCACGCCGGGGCCGCGGGGCGAGGTGTCGGGGAAGACGACCGCGATGCCGTGGCGCGCCGCGTGCGCCTGCGCGCCCGCCTTCACCATGGCGTTTTCATGCGTGCACGTCAGGCCCGACAGATACCACAGCACCGGGACGGGACCGTCCTGCGCCTGCGGCGGCAGGTAAAGGCCGAAGGTCATGTCGCAGGCGCAGGCGTCCGACGCATGGGAATAGACCCCCTGCACCCCGCCGAAGCATCTGTTTTCCGAAATCGTCTTCATCTGTCCCTCCATCGCTCGGGCAAGGCTTAGCAGGGCAGGCCTTAAGGGGAAACCAGCGCAATGGCCACCGACAGCGTCAGGATCGACGCCGCGGTCGACAGCAGGATCGCGGCCGAGGCGCGCTGTGGCGCGACGCCGTAATGCTGGGCAAGGATATAGACATTGCCCGCCACCGGCAGGGCGGCGGCGGCCACGACGACGGCCGCGTTGAACGGGTCGATGGGAAACAGCCAGATCACCCCGATGGCGACCAGTATCGGATGCAGCACCAGCTTGGCGAAACTCAGCCATGCCGCCACCTGCACCCGTTCCGCCGATTTCGACGCCAGCGACGCGCCGATGGCAAACAGCGCGCCGGGCGTGGCTGCAGCCCCGAGGATGGTGAGGAAATCGTTCATCGGGCGCGGGATCGGGATTTGCAGCGCCGACCAGACCAGCCCAAGCACGATGGCCACGATCATAGGGTTCCTCGAAAGCCCCATCCCCAGCGCCCGCAGGACAGACCACCGCATCCGCCCTTCGCGCGCGCCTGTGATGAGAAGGACAATCAGGCTTGAGAACACGATCAGATCGACGGCAAGGACCAGCATGACCGGGCCGATGGCGGCTTCGCCGAAGATCATCACGAGCATCGGCAGCCCAAGAAACCCCACGTTCCCGATGGCGGCGCATTGCGCTTCGACCGCCGTTTCCTCGACCTTCAGGCCACGCAGGAAGCCCACCATCGTGGCGATGCCATAGACGAAGGCGGTGCCCCAGAGATAGCCGATGACCAGCCGCATATCGAAGACCTCGGCCAGCGACAGGTTGGCCGAGAAGCGGAACAGCATCGCCGAAAGTGCGAAGTAGAAAACGAACTTGGTCAGGTAAGCCGTAGCTTCCTCCGAGAAGAAGCGCGTGCGCCCGGCCCAGTAACCCAGGCCGATGATGGCGAAGAAGGGAAGCGTGCGCAGGAAGATCTCGACCATGACGCGGGGTTAGCGTGACCCGCCTTGCGCCGCAAGCGCGCCCGTGCATCATGCCCCCAGCGACGCCCGCGTCGAAAACCGGACAGACGCGGCGCCCCCTGTCCGACAGGCTGGACAGGACCGTCATGTCCCGCGAAGGCCGCCATGCTGAAACCCAAGCTTCTGACCACATTGCCGGGCTACACACGGGCGGGTTTTGTCGCCGATCTCTTCGCCGGAATCACGGTGGCGATGGTGGCGTTGCCGCTCAGCCTTGCCATCGCCATCGCTTCGGGGGCGGAGCCGTCGACGGGGATCGTCACCGCGATTGTCGCGGGGTTCCTGATCTCTGCCTTGGGGGGCAGCCGGGTGCAGATCGGCGGGCCGACCGGGGCCTTCATCGTCGTGGTCTACGGCGTGATCGCCGAACACGGCTATGACGGGCTGGTGCTGGCCACGCTGATGGCGGGGTGCATTCTGGTCGTCGCGGGCTGGTTCCGCGCGGGCAACCTGATCCGGCTGGTGCCCGAACCGGTGATTTCGGGCTTCACCATCGGCATCGCGGTCATCATCGCCACAAGCCAGCTTCCGGATCTTCTGGGCCTGAGCGGGCAGGGCATGCCTGCCGGCTTTCCGGACAAGATCGCCGCGATCTGGGCGGCGCGCGATGGGCTGTCACCGGTCAGTCTCGGCGTCGGCCTTGTGACGCTGGCGCTGATCGTGGCGCTGCGCCGGGCCTTTCCGCGGTTTCCCGGCCTGATCGTGGCGGTGGCAGTCGGTTCGGCGCTGGTGGTGCTGGCGGGTCTGCCGGTCGATACCGTGGGCGCGCGGTTCGGCGCGCTGCCGGGCGGCCTGCCCATGCCCACCTTTCCCGAAGTGACGCTGGCGCGGCTGATCGAACTGTTGCCCTCGGCGCTGGTGATCGCCTTCCTCGCGGGGGTGGAATCGCTGCTGTCGGCGATGGTTGCCGACCGCTTGATCGCCGGACGCTATCGCCCGAATGCCGAAATCCTCGCGCAGGGGGTGGCCAATATCGGCTCGGCCCTGTTCGGGGGCCTGCCGGCCACCGGCGCCATCGCACGCACTGTCACGAACGTGCGCGCGGGCGGGCGCACGCCGGTCGCGGGGATCGTTCATGCGCTGGTGATCTTGATCGTGATGATGGTGGCGGCACCCCTTGCGGGGTATCTTGCCATGCCCGCGCTGGCCGCGCTTTTGATGCTGACCGCCTGGAACATGAGCGAGCCGGACAAGTGGCGCACTCATCTGACACAGGGCCGCCTGTCGGACCGGGTGCTTCTGCTGCTGACGCTGGTGCTGACCGTACTGGCCGACCTGACGGTGGCCATCGGTGTCGGCGTGGCACTCGGCCTTGCACTCCGGCTCAGCCGCCGCGAGGCACCCGGCGCCGACTGGACCCCGCCCGACCGCTGACCGGGTCTTAGCCCGACCCGATCAGGATGCCCGCCGCCAGCACCAATGCGCCGCCCAGAACCACCTGAAAGGCGGCGCGGAAGAAGGGCGTTTCCATATACCTGTTCTGGATCCAGGCGATGGCCCAAAGCTCCACGAAGACGACGGCGATGGCGATGACCGTCGCGGTCCAGAAATCCGCGATGAGATAGGGCAGCGCATGGCCCAAGCCCCCCACGGTCGTCATCACGCCCGAGGATATGCCGCGTTTCACCGGCGATCCGCGGCCCGACAGCTGACCGTCGTCTGACGCCGCCTCGGTGAAGCCCATGGAAATCCCCGCGCCGACCGATGCCGCGACGCCGACAAGGAAGGTCGTCCAGCTGTCCTGCGTGGCGAAGGCGGTGGCGAAGATCGGGGCGAGCGTGGACACCGACCCGTCCATCAGCCCCGCCAGACCCGGCTGCACCCAGGTCAGCACGAATTGCCGCCGGGACTGCGCCGCCTCGGACGAGCGTGTGTCGCCGTCGAGGTGCTTTTCCTCGAGATCGGTGGCCTTGCGCTGATGCGCGGATTCGGCCGCCGCCAGATCGCCCAGAAGCTTGCGGGTATCGGCGTCGGTCGTGCGCTGCGCCGCCGACATGTAGAAGCGTTCCGCCTCGCGCTCCATCGCTTCGGCTTCTTCGCGGATGCGTTCGATGCCAAGGTTTTCGACCAGCCAGACGGGGCGGCGGTGGTAATAGCCCGCGACATGTTCGCGCCGGATCAGCGGAATCGTGTCCCCGAACCGGGCGCGGTGCAGCGCGATGAGACGCCCGCGGTGCTGATCCTCTTCCGCGGCCATGCCTTCGAACATCGCCGACGATCCGGGGTAATCGGCGCGCAGCATGTCGGCATAGGACCTGTAGATGCGGGCATCATCCTCTTCCGAGGAAATCGCCAGCGCGATGATCTCCTGTTCGCTGAGGTCGTCGAAGCGTTTGCGTTGGGTCAGAAAGCGCATTTGGGTCACTGTATTAGAATTATTCTAATTCGAACCTAGCATGCCGCGCGCCGCCTGCAACCGGTCTTGCGCGTTGAAACTGAACGGACCGGTTCATATATTCGGCTCAGGTGCCCGCGGATGCACCAAAGGGGGGGGAACCCAGATGGCGCAAACCGCGACAATCCTGCGCACCGGGCGCAAGTTCGACCAGGTGCTCGAGGGCGCGCGCGAGGTGTTTCTTGCCTCGGGGTTCGAAGGGGCCAGCGTCGATGACATCGCCCGCGCGGCGGGCGTGTCGAAGGCGACGCTTTACAGCTATTTCCCCGACAAGCGGCTTCTGTTCATGGAGGTGGCGCGCGTCGAATGTCAGCATCAGGCCGATGCCTGCCTGCAGATGATCGACACCACCGCCCCCCCGCGCGATGTGCTGAAGATGGCCGCGACGCGCATGCTGGGCTTCATGCTGTCCGAATTCGGGCAGCGCGTCTTCCGCATCTGCGTGGCCGAGGCCGACCGCTTTCCCGATCTTGGCCGCCAGTTCTATGAAACCGGCCCGAAGATCGTGCGCGAACGCATCAAGCAGTATCTGCAGGACGCCGCCGCGCGGGGCGAAGTCAGGATCGACGATTACGACCTTGCCGCCGACCAGTTCGCCGAATTGTGCAAGGCCGACCTTTTCCCGCGCTGGGTCTTCAACATCGACCCCCATTTCACGCCCGCCGAAATCGACCGCGTGATCGACGGCGCGGTGGAAACCTTCATGGCGCGGTACGGGGTCTAGTCGACCCGCCGCACCTCGAGCTGGTTGCCCGATTTGCGCGTCTCGAACCGTTTGAGCTCCTGCACCATGTCGCTCAGCTTGCGCTTGCCATAGGTGCGGCTGTCGAAATCGGGGTTGTCCGCCACGATGTACTGGCCCAGCTGGCCCAGCGGATACCATTCGCCCTCTTGCGGGATCTTGTCCATCGCCTTGAGGATCAGCGGAATGACATCGGTCAGCGGTGCCTTGCCCGAAGGCTCCCTGCTCTTTTCGCCCTTCACCATGGGGGCCGGTTCATCGACGATGTTCTCGATCAGGATGAAGCGGTTGCAGACGTTGCGCAGGCTTTCGGGCGTCTTCGCCTCGCCGATGCCGATGACGTCAAGGCCCTGTTCCCGGATCCGGTTCGCGAGCGCGGTAAAGTCGCTGTCGGATGAAATCAGCACGAAGCCGTCGAACCGGCCCGTGTGCAGGATATCCATCGCGTCGATGACAAGCCCGATGTCGCTGGCGTTCTTGCCCTTGGTGTTCGACGTCTGCTGATGGGCGACAAGACCCAGATCGCGCACCACCTTCGTCCAGCTGTTGAGCCGGTCGGACGACCAGTCGCCATAGACGCGGCGGAGCGCCGGTTCGCCGAAGGTGGTGATTTCCTTCAGGATCGCGCCCGCATGCTTGGCGGGGATGTTGTCGGCGTCGATCAGCACGGCGTAAAGCTTGCGGTCGGGCTGGGGCATATCCTGTCCTTCAGTTCCTGGTCCCGGCCGGGGAACCGGGGGTTTCCCACCCCCGGACCCCCGGGGGATATTTGCAGCGAGAGGAAGGCACAAGGGGGATCAATAGACCACGACCGACCGGATCGACTTGCCCGCATGCATCAGGTCGAAGCCTTCGTTGATGCGGTCAAGCGTCAGGATATGCGTGATCATCGGGTCGATCTCGATCTTGCCGTCCATGTACCAGTCGACGATCTTCGGCACGTCCGTGCGCCCCCGCGCGCCGCCGAAGGCGGTGCCGCGCCAGCTGCGCCCGGTGACCAGCTGGAAGGGCCGCGTGCTGATTTCCGCCCCGGCGGGCGCGACGCCGATGATGATGCTCTCGCCCCAGCCCTTGTGCGCGCATTCCAGCGCAGTCCGCATGACCTTCACGTTGCCTGTGGCGTCAAAGGTGTAATCGGCCCCGCCCTTGGTCAGGTTGACAAGGTAGGGAACCAGATCGCCTTCCACCTCGGTCGGGTTGACGAAGTCGGTCATGCCGAAACGCTGCGCCATCGGCACCTTGTCGGGGTTGATGTCAACGCCCACGATCTGGTCGGCGCCGGCCAGCCGCAGGCCCTGGATCACGTTGAGCCCGATGCCGCCCAGCCCGAAGACGATGGCGCGGCTGCCGATTTCCACCTTGGCGGTGTTGATCACCGCGCCGATCCCGGTGGTCACGCCGCAGCCGATATAGCAGACCTTGTCGAAGGGGGCATCAGACCGGATCTTGGCCAGTGCGATTTCCGGCAGCACCGTGTGGTTCGAAAACGTCGAACAGCCCATGTAATGCAGGATCGGATCGCCATCGAGCGTGGAAAACCGCGAGGTCCCGTCCGGCATCAGCCCCTTGCCTTGGGTCGTCCGGATCGCCTGGCAGAGGTTGGTCTTGGGATGCAGGCAATAGTCGCATTCCCGGCATTCCGGCGTGTAAAGCGGGATGACGTGATCGCCCGGCTTCAGGCTTTTCACGCCTTCGCCGACTTCCAGCACCACGCCCGCGCCTTCATGGCCAAGGATCGCGGGAAACAGCCCTTCGGGATCGGCACCCGACAGGGTGAATTCATCCGTGTGGCAGATGCCGGTCGCCCGGATTTCCACCAGAACCTCGCCCGCGCGGGGGCCTGCGAGGTTCACCTCCATGATGTCCAGCGGTGCTCCGGCCTTGGTGGCCACGGCGGCGCGTGTGCGCATGGGTCGTCCCTCCCTTGATCTTTGGGGCGACCGTGGGGGAAAGCGGGGCCCGGATCAACCCCCGCTCATTCCCCGTAGGGCACCCAGATATTCCCAACCTCGGTCGCCGCCGACAGCCAGTCCTGCGCCGACCAGTCGCGCGTTTGGCCATTGTTGACCCAGGTCCGCTTGAGATTGCCAGCCGCCTCGCGTTCGATCACGGCCGAGATGGGGCTGGACGAAAACGACCAGACCGCATCCACGTCCATGTGCCCCGCCAGATGCGGGGCAAGGTCTGCATGCGACCCGGTCAGGATGTTCACGACGCCCCCCGGCACGTCGGACGTGTCGAGGACCTGATAGAAATCCGTCGCCGCCAGCGGGAAGGGTTCGCTTGCCACCAGCACGGCGCGGTTGCCCATGGCGATGGCGGGGGCCATCACAGACACGAGGCCCAGAAGCGGTGCGTCGTCCGCGCAGAAGGCACCGATCACGCCCACGGGTTCGTTCATGGCGATGGCGACGCCCCGGATCGGCACGGAATGCACGCGGCCATCGTATTTGTCGGCCCAGGCGGCGTAAGTGAACAGCCGGTCAATGGATGCCGCCACTTCGTCCCTGCCGCCGCGCTTGCCGGTCATCGCGTCGATGCGCGCGGCGAATTCGGCGGCGCGGGCTGAAAGGTTCTCGGCCAGATAATACAGGATCTGCGCCCGCAGGTGCCCCGTGGTCTTGCCCCAGCCTGCCGCCGCCTGCGCCGCTTCGACCGCGTTGCGGATATCCTTGCGGTTGGTGACGGGCACCTGGCCCAGAAGCTGGCCCCGTTTGCCGTAGATGGTCCGCGAATAGCCGCCATCGGGCCGCGCCTGCTTGCCGCCCACATAGAGCTTGGGCGTGCGGTCGATGCCGTCCTCCGGCTCACCCGCGCCTTCGAAGGCGGCGACCGGGGCCAGCGGTCTCGGTTTGCCCTTCGGTCTGGTATAGGCCGCAAGGCCTTCCCACCCGCCTTCGCGGCCGAAGCCGCTTTCGCGCACGCCCCCGAAACCCGCCGCCGCGTCGAACAGGTTCGTGGCGTTCACCCAGACGACGCCCGCCGCTAGTTTTGGAGCGATGTCGAGCGCGAGGTTCACGTTCTCCGTCCAGACCGTCGCGGCCAGCCCATAGCGCGTGTTGTTGGCCAATTGCACCGCCTCGCCCGGCGTGCGGAAGGTGGTCGAGACGAGGACGGGCCCGAAGATCTCCTCCTGCATGAGCGGGTCGGATTGCGACAGCCCGGTGATCAGCGTGGGCGGATAGAAGCAGCCCCCGTCTGGCAGCGCGCCAGCAGCGCGATGGATCACGCCCGCGCTGCAGCCATCGACCATCGCGGTGATCCGGTCGCGCTGCACCGGGTCCACCACCGCGCCCACGTCGATGCATTTGTCCAGCGGATCGCCGATGCGCAGCCCGTCCATGCGCGCCTTGAGCTTCGCGATGAACGCATCGGCCACGCCTTCCTGCACCAGAAGGCGGCTCCCTGCGCAGCAGACCTGCCCGCCGTTGAACCAGATCGCGTCGACCAGCCCTTCGACCGCAGAGTCGAGATCGGCGTCGTCGAAGACGATGTAGGGCGACTTGCCCCCCAGCTCCAAGGTCAGGGCCTTGCCTGTCCCGGCGGTCGCCTGCCTGATCCGGCGGCCCACTTCGGTCGATCCGGTGAAGGCGATCTTGTCGATGCCGGGGTGTGCCACGATCATCTCGCCCACCGCGCCGTCGCCGGTGACGATGTTCACGACACCCTTCGGCAGCCCCGCCTGACGGCAGATATCGGCGAAGAGAAGCGCTGTCAGCGATGTCCATTCCGCGGGCTTCAGCACGACCGTGTTGCCCATCGCCAAGGCGGGCGCGATCTTCCACGCCAGCATCAGGAGCGGGAAGTTCCACGGGATGATCTGGCCGCAGACGCCTATGGCGTGCCGGTCAGGCAACTGATCTGCCATCAGCTGCGCCATCCCGGCATGGAAATAGAAATGCCGCTGGGCGAGCGGCACGTCGATGTCGCGGGATTCCCGCACAGGCTTGCCGTTGTCGAGCGTTTCCAGCACCGCAAAGAGCCGCGCATGTTTCTGCAACAGCCGCGCGAGGGCATAAAGGAACCGCGCGCGCCCCGCGCCGCCGATCCTCTCCCACTTCGGCTGCGCCGCCCGCGCCGCCGCCACCGCCACATCCACATCCGCCGCCGTCGCCTGGCTCAGCGTCGCCAGCACCTCGCCCGTCGCGGGGTTGCGGCTGTCGAAGCCATCCCCGGGGGCAGTGAAGGCGCCGTTGATGAAATGGCCGAAACGGTCGCCCTGATCCACCAGCCAGGCCAGCGCCTCGGCCGCGCTTTCGGGGGCGGGTCCGTACTCCATGCTCTCGAAGATCTCTTTCACGCCCATGGTTTCTTCTCGTCCCAAATACGCAAATCGCGACCGTGCCGTCAGCCCGCCGCATGCCGATAAGCGGCCGAATAGCGGCCCGTCAGGTGATGCTCCAATTGCCGTTCGATATCGCCCAGAAGCGACGATGCCCCGAAGCGGAACAGGTCGGGCCGCAGCCAGCGGTCGCCCAACTCGTCCTTGATCAGCGACAGATAGACCAGAGCATCCTTCGCCTTGGATATCCCGCCCGCGGGCTTGTATCCGACGCGGAACCCCGTGCGCGCGTGATAGTCGCGGATCGCGCGGATCATCACCAGCGACACCGGCAGGGTGGCGTTCACGCCTTCCTTGCCGGTGGACGTCTTGATGAAATCCGCCCCTGCCATCATGCACACCAGCGACGCGCGTGCGACATTGCGCAAGGTCCCGAGTTCCCCTGTGGCAAGGATCGCCTTCACATGCGCATCCCCGCAGGCGGCGCGGAAGTCCCGCATCTCGTCATACAGCGCCTGCCAGTCGCCGCCCAGAACATGGCGGCGCGAGATGACGATGTCGATCTCGCGCGCGCCCGCCTGCACGCTTTCGCCGATCTCGGCCACCCGCAGGTGAAACGGCGACAGGCCCGCCGGAAACCCGGTCGACACCGCCGCGACCGGGATGCCCGACCCCTTCAGCGCATCGACCGCCGCCGCCACCATGTCGTGATAGACGCAGACCGCGCCCACGCTCAGCCCCTCCATCCCCAGCGCCTGCAGGATGTCGGCCCGCACGGGTTGGCGCGCCTTGGCACACAGACGGCGCACGCGGTCTTCCGTGTCGTCGCCCGACAGCGTGGTGAGGTCGATGCACGACACCGCCCGGCACAGCCACGCCGCCTGCCAGTCCTTCTTGACCGACCGCCGCCCCGGCAACGTCGCCGCGCGGCGTTCGATGGCGGATGTATTGGCCTGCGCCCCCCGCACCCAGTCGAGGTCGAGCGGAAGCCCCGCATTGCGCGGTTCGGTGACAAGCGGCAGCTGCGTGGACAGGGCGGTGGTCTGCATCGGGGACACTCTTGCTGGCGCGGGCACGGTCGCACGGGGCCGCTGGCTTGGCAAGAAAGCGCCGCGCCCGGCGGCGTAATATTGCGAATAAGTCGCAAGAGCATTGACTTCCTGCAAGTGACTCGCATATTCAAGATCACAGGTTCCATTTTCTTCAGGGTGATCTCATGTTCGCACGCCGTTCTGTCCTGACCCTTGCCGCCGCGGGCCTTCTGGCCTTGGGCCTGTCTGCCCCCCACGCGCTGGCCGAAGACCGCCTGTCCGTCATTACCACCACCGGCATGATTGCCGACGCCGCCCGTCAGGTGGGCGGCGATCTGGTCGATGTCACCGCCCTCATGGGCCCGGGCATCGACCCGCATGCCTATCGCCAGACCCGCACCGACATCGCCGCGCTGACCCGCGCCGATCTCGTCCTGTGGCACGGGCTCTATCTCGAAGCGCAGATGGAGGAGTTCTTCGCCGATCTCTCTCGCTCGCGCACCGTGGTCGCCGTGGCCGAGGCGCTGCCGCAGGACCGCCTGCGCGGCCATGACGATTACGAGGGCAAGTTCGACCCCCATGTCTGGATGGACCCGGACCTCTGGACGCTGGTGGTCCGCGAAGTGCAGCGCGCCCTCACCGACGCCCGCCCCGACGCCGCCGCCACCTTCGCCGCCAATGCCGAAGCCCATGTGGCCGAGATCGCGCGGCTGGCCGCCTACAGCACCGCGTCGCTGGAACAGGTGCCGCAGGCCGCGCGCGTGCTTCTGACCGCGCATGACGCCTTCGGCTATTTCGGTCAGGCCTACGGGTTCGAGGTGCTGGGCATCCAGGGCATTTCCACCGAAAGCGAGGCGGGGCTGAACCGCATCGCCGAACTGGTCGATCTTCTGGTCGCGCGCGACGTGAAGGCGGTGTTCGTGGAAAGCTCGGTCTCTGACCGCAACATCCGCGCGCTGATCGAAGGTGCTGCCGCGAAGGACCATGAGGTCACCATCGGGGGCGAGCTGTTCAGCGATGCGATGGGTCCCGATGGCACCTACGAGGCGACGTGGATCGGCATGATCGACCACAACGTCACCACCATCGCCGGGGCGCTGGGCGCCGACGTGCCGCCGCGCGGCATGGACGGCCGTCTGGCGGCGGGGTCGTGAGCGCGCTTTCCCTCGTTCCGAATGCCGACAGGGTCGCGGCGGATGCCGCGGCCCTGCGCGCGCCTCTGGCCATCCGCGGACTGACCGTGTCCTACGGCCAGCAACCCGCGGTCTTTTCCGTCGACATGACTTTGCGTGCCGGTGCCATGACGGCCATCGTCGGCCCCAACGGGGCGGGCAAGTCCACGCTGATGAAGGCCGCACTGGGGATCGTGACGCCGCTGTCGGGTCGGATCACCGCCTTCGGCGCGCCGGTCGAACTGCAGCGCCACCGCATCGCCTATGTGCCCCAGCGCGCCAGCGTCGACTGGGATTTCCCCGCCCGCGTGATCGACGTGGTGCTGATGGGGATGTACCGCGATCTGGGCTTGCTGGGCCGGGTGCGGGCCCATCACCGCGACTTCGCCCGCGACTGCCTTGACCGCGTCGGCATGACCGATTTCGCCGACCGCCAGATCGGGCAGCTGTCGGGCGGCCAGCAGCAGCGCGTCTTTCTGGCCCGCGCGCTGGCGCAGAACGCAGATCTCTACATGCTCGACGAACCCTTCGCGGGCGTCGATGCGGCGACCGAAAAGGCGATCATCGCGGTGCTGAAGGGCCTGCGCGACGAAGGCCGCACCGTGCTGGTCGTGCATCACGATCTGGCCACGGTGGCCGAATATTTTGACGATGTCCTCCTCATCGCCACCCGCAAGGTGGCCGAAGGCCCGGTGACGCAGGTCTTCACCGCCGACA
Organism: Aestuariivita sp.; assembly: GCA_018401465.1. Classification (GTDB taxonomy): domain Bacteria; phylum Pseudomonadota; class Alphaproteobacteria; order Rhodobacterales; family Rhodobacteraceae; genus JAGYKE01. The sequence continues at coordinate 413,881 of JAGYKE010000004.1, read as the reverse complement.
ACCTTCAGGCCACCTATGGCGGGCGGCTTGCCACGCAGCAGATCGACCGCCTGCCCGGCGCCGGAGCCTGAGCCATGCTGTGGGAGGCGCTCACCCTCCAACTGGGCTACAACGCGACGCTGGTCACGGTGGGTGCCGCACTTCTGGGCTTTGCCGCCGGGGTGACGGGGACGTTTCTGTTCCTGCGCAAACGCGCGTTGGTCAGCGACGCGATCAGCCATGCGACGCTGCCGGGCGTGGGCCTTGCCTTTCTGGCCATGGTCGCGCTGGGCGGCGACGGGCGCAATCTGGCCGGGCTGCTGATTGGATCGGCGCTGTCAGCCTGGGTCGGGCTTCTGGCGGTGTCCTTCCTGACGCGGCGCACAAGGCTGGCCGAGGATGCCGCCATCGGCGCGGTGCTGTCGGTCTTCTTCGGCTTCGGCATCGTGCTCTTGACGGTGATCCAGTCGCTGGGCGCGGGGCGTCAGGCGGGGCTGGAAGATTTCCTGCTGGGGTCCACCGCCGGGATGCTGCGCGCCGATGCGCTGCTGATCGCGGGCGGCGGGGCGCTGGTGCTGGCGGTGGTGCTGGCGCTGCGGCGGCCGCTGACGCTTGTCACCTTCGACCCGGATTACGCGGTGGCGCGCGGGTTGCCGGTGGCGAGGCTTGATCTGCTGATGATGGGCCTTGTCATGGCGGTGACGGTCATCGGGCTCAAGGTCGTGGGGCTGATCCTGATCGTGGCACTTCTCATCATCCCGCCGGTCGCGGCGCGGTTCTGGTCGGACCGGTCTGATCACGTCGTGCTTCTGTCGGGCGCGATCGGCGCGGTGTCGGCCTGGGTGGGGGCGGCGCTGTCGGCGACCGCGCCGAACCTGCCGACGGGGCCGATGATCGTGCTGACCGCCTTCGCGATCTTCGCGCTGTCGCTTCTGGCCGCGCCGGGGCGCGGCGTATTGGCCGCCGCCTTGCGCCAGAACCGGTTCCGCCGCCGGGTGCACATGCGGCAGGGGCTGCTGGCGCTGGCCCATGGTCAGCCGATCTACGAAGGCCTGACTTTGCGCCTGTTGCAGCACGCGGGGCTGGTCCGCCCTGACGGCGTGCCGACCGAGGCGGGACAGGCCCGCGCCGCCCGCGCCCTGCGGGACGAGGCGCGCTGGGCCGAACTGCGCGCGGGGCCCGGGAACGAAGCAGCCGCCGCCCTGCATGACGGGGTGCGCGATATCGAAACCGTGCTGACCCAGGACCAGATCGCCGAGATCGACCGCCGCATCGGCGGCCCGCGCGGGGTGCCGGGCTGATGGGCGCCGATTTCGTCACACTGTCGCTGACGCCGATCCTGATCGGCGCGCTCGCCGCCGTGGCCTGCGCGCTGCCGGGCAATTTCCTTGTTCTGCGGCGGCAGGCGCTGATCGGCGACGCGATCAGCCATGTAGTGCTGCCGGGCATCGTGGTGGCCTTCCTGATCACCGGCGCGGTCGCGACGCTGCCCATGATCCTGGGTGCCGCCTGCGCGGCGCTGGTCGCCGTCGCGCTGATCGAGGCGGTGCGCCGCCTTGGCCGGATCGAACCGGGCGCGGCGATGGGCGTCGTCTTCACCGCGATGTTCGCGGGCGGCGTGCTGCTGCTGGAGCAGTCCGATACGTCAAGCGTTCACCTTGATGTCGAACACGCGCTTTACGGCAATCTGGAAAGCCTGATCTGGCTCGATGCGTCGGGCTGGGGGTCTCTCACCGACCCCGTGGCGCTGGCGGGCCTGCCGCCGGAACTGGGGCGCATCGCGCTGACGTTGGTGGCGGTGGCGCTGTTCACCGGTATCTTCTGGCGGCCGCTGGCGCTGTCGACCTTTGACGAAGGCTTCGCCCGCAGCCTTGGCATCCGCACGGGGGCGCTGGGGCTGGCGCTCGTCGTCGTGTCGGCGTTGGCCGCGGTCGCCGCCTTCGATGCGGTGGGATCGATCATCGTCATCGCCATGTTCATCTGCCCCCCCGCCGCCGCGCGGCTGATGACCGACCGGCTGGGCGCGCAGGTGGGGTGGAGCGTCGTCTTCGCCATCCTCTCGGCGATCCTCGGCTATGTGCTGGCGGGCTATGGGCCCGGCTGGTTCGGCCTTGGCGCGTCGGTGAGCGCGGCCGGCATGATCGCGACCGTGTCGGGCGTGATCCTCGCGCTGGCGGCGGTCTTCGGCCCCCGCCGCAGGGGTGCGATTGTCGCGACCTGACCGCGCGATGTCGTGACCCGGCCGCCGCGACTCGGGCCTCCGGGCGCAGGCTGAGGGGGAAACGCCCCAAGAACGCCCCCCATGAACGACATGACCGATATTCAGGCCGAACCGGCGGCCGCGCTCGACCCCGTCTGCGGTTTCGTGCTGGGCCTGCGGGCCGGTGACATTCCTGGGGATGTGCAGGAGCGTGCCGCCCTCCTCCTTCTCGACACGATCGGGGTCTGTGCGGCCTCGGCCCCGATGCGGGCGGGTGTGCTGGGGCGGCAGGCGGCGCTGCGGCTTTACGGGGCGACCGACCCCGCCTTTGCCGCGCGGATGCTCTTCGATGGCCGCGAGGTGAGCGTGGCCGGCGCCGTCTTCGCCGCCGCGACGCAGACCGACAACCTTGACGCCCATGACGGGTTCAACCCGGTCAAGGGCCATATCGGCGTCGTCACGGTCCCGACGCTTGCCGCGCTGGCCCAGCATGACGACGGGCTGAGCGGGCCGGATGCCCTGGCCCACCTGATCGTGGGCTACGAGGTCGCGGGCCGCGCGGGTCAGGCGCTGCACGCCACCGTTGCCGATTACCACACATCGGGCGCGTGGAACGCGCTGGGCGTCGCGGCCATGGCGGCGCGGATGCGCGGGCACGACGCCGCGACGCTGCGCGAAGGGCTTGGCATCGCCGAATATCACGGCCCCCGCAGCCAGATGATGCGCGAGATCGCGACGCCCACGATGCTGCACGACGGGTCGGGCTGGGGGGCGCTGGCGGGGATGACGGCGGCAATCATGGCGGAAGAGGGCTTTACCGGCGCCCCCGCGATCACCGTCGAAGGGCGCGCCGCGTCCGCCTTCTGGGCCGATCTCGGCGCCGTCTGGCAGACCCAGTCGCAATACGTCAAACCCTATCCGATCTGCCGCTGGGCGCATGCCGCCATCGACGCCGCGCGCGAAGTGCAGATTGCCCATGACTTCGCCCATCCGGAGATCGCCGAGATCACCGTGCGCAGCTTCCGCAACGCCACGGCGCTTTATCCGCACATGCCCGCGACCACGTCGCAGGCGCAGTATTCGCTGCCCTTTGCCGTGGCCACGATGCTGGTCCATGGCCGCATCGGGCTGGCCCAGATCGAAGGCGCGGGCCTGTCCGACCCCGAAGTCGCCGCACTGGTCGCGCGCACGCGCATGGTGGCCAGCGATGAGCACGAGGCGCTTTTTCCCGCGCACCGGTCGGCGGACGTGACCATCACGCTGAAGGACGGGCGGGAGTTCCATTCCGGCCTCACCCATGCGCGCGGCGGGGCCGAGCGCCCCTTCGGCCGCGAAGATATCGTGACGAAGTTCCACGATCTGGCCGGTCCGGTTCTGGGCGCAGAGCGTGCGCAGGCCATCGCCGATGCGGCACTTGCCCTCACCGGGGACAACAGCCGCTTCGCCGATCTGAACCGCCTGCTGACCGACCCGGTCTGACCCGGACGGGGCAGGGACTTGCAGAATCCCGCCTTTCATGGCTTGCTGATTTGATCATATTCCGGAGGCCCGTGATGAAAGACGACAACTTCCTGCGTGCGAACAACGCCCAGCATCTGTGGCACCCGATGGGTCACCCGGGCGACCTGCGCAGCCATGCGCCGACGATCATCATGAAGGCCGAAGGATCCTCGATCACCGATATCGACGGGCACAGCACCGTTGATGCGGTGGGCGGACTGTGGTGCGTAAACCTGGGGTATTCCAACAACGCGGTGAAGGACGCCATCGCGAAGCAGCTTTACGATCTGCCCTATTATTCCGCCTTCGCGGGCAGCACGAACCCCATGGCCATCGAAGCCTCGTACGCCGTGCGCGAATTCTTCGCCGAAGACGGCATGACGCGGGTCTTCTTCACGTCGGGCGGATCGGACAGCGTGGAAACCTGCCTGCGTCTGGCGCGGCAGTATCACCGCCTGCGGGGCGAACCGAACCGCACCAAGTTCCTGAGCCTCAAGAAAGGCTATCACGGCACGCATTTCGGCGGCGCGTCCGTGAACGGCAACAACCGCTTCCGGATCAATTACGAACCGCTTCTGCCGGGCTGTTTCCACATGCCCAGCCCCTATACCTATCGCAACCCCTTCAATGAGACCGACCCCGCCACGCTGGCGCAGAAGATCGCCGCCGTGATGGAGGACGAAATCGCCTTCCAGGGCGCGGGCAGCATCGCCGCCTTCATCATGGAACCGATCCTGGGCGCTGGCGGCGTGATCGTGCCGGATGCGTCCTTCATGGGCCTGATGCGCGACATCTGCGACCGCCACGGCATCCTGATGATCGCGGACGAGGTCATCACCGGCTTCGGGCGCACCGGCGACTGGTCGGGCGCGCGGCACTGGGGCGTGAAGCCCGACATGATGAGCACGGCGAAGGGCATCACCAGCGGATACTTCCCCGTCGGCGCCGCCCTGATGAACGACAAGGTGGCGGATGTGTTCGAGACCGCGGGCGAAGCGGGCGGCATCTTCCACGGCTATACCTATTCGGCGCATCCGGTGGGCGCGGCGGCCGTCGTCGCCTGTCTGGCCGAGACGCTGCGGCTGGATACCAAGTCGAACGCCGGTCCTCGCGGCACGCAGCTTTACGAGGGCGTGCAGAAGTTGGCGGAACGCTATGACATCATCGGCGACATCCGTGGTGGCCACGGCCTGATGACCGGCATCGAGATCGTGAGCGACCGCGCGAAGAAGACGCCGATGGACATGGCCACGATGAAACGCATCCACAAGGCCACCTACGAGGCCGGCGTGATGGTGCGTCTGGGGATGAACAACATCCTGATGTCGCCCCCCCTCGTCATCACGGAAGACGAGGTGAACGTGATCCTCGCCGCGCTCGACAAGGGGTTCGCGGCGGCCTGATCAGCCGCCCGTCGCCGCCCGGTACCACGCCACGATGTCGGCGCGGTAATCGGGCAGCATCTGCAGCGCGTTGGGCGGCGGCATGGCATGGCTGACGCCTGCCTGCAGGTAGATGTCCTGCGCGTGCCGCGCCACGTCGGCGGGTGTTTCCAGATGCACGCCCTTGGGCGCGATACCGATCCCGTCCCAGACGGGCGCGCGCGCGTGGCACATCGAACAATTGCCCAGAACCGCGTCATAGGCCGCGTCGAACCCCGGGGCTTCGGCGAACCGCGTCTCGAAGGCGGTGAGCGGGCGCGCCTCGGCCTCCTCCACGCTTTCGCGCGGGCCGAGCGTGCTGAGCCAGATGATGCACAGGAAAATGATCGCCGTCGCGGCCCAGGTCCAGGTGGGCAGTCCTTTGCGCGCGTGCATCGAGTTGAAGTAATGCCGGATCGTCACCCCCATCAGGAACACCAGCGCGGCGATGGCCCACGAGTATTCCACCCCGAAGGCCAGCGGGTAATGGTTCGACAGCATCAGGAAGATCACGGGCAGCGTCAGGTAATTGTTGTGGGTCGACCGCAGCTTGGCGATCTTGCCATACTTGGGGTCCGGCTTGCGCCCGGCCTTGAGGTCGGCGACCACGATCTTCTGGTTCGGAATGATGATCAGGAAGACATTCGCCGTCATGATCGTCGCCGTGAAGGCGCCCAGATGCAAAAGCGCCGCCCGCCCCGTGAAAATCTGATTATACCCCCAGCTCATCGCAACCAGCAGCGCGAAGAGCAGCAGCATCAGCACCGTGGGTCTTTCGCCTAAGGGCGACTTGCAGAGCGCGTCATAGATCACCCAGCCCACCCCCAGCGACGCCGCCGAAATCGCGATCCCCTGCCACAGCGTCAGATCGGCCCGCGTGGGGTCGAGCAGGTAAAGCTCGCCCCCCACCCAGTAGACCACGGCGAGCAAAGCCGCCCCCGACAGCCACGTGGAATAGGCTTCCCATTTGAACCAGGTCAGGTGTTCGGGCATCGCGTCCGGTGCCACGAGGTATTTCCGGATGTGGTAGAAGCCGCCGCCATGGACCTGCCATTCCTCGCCATCCGCCGGGCCGGGGATGTTGCGGTTCAGGCCCAGATCGAGCGCGATGAAATAGAACGAAGACCCGATCCACGCGATCGCGGTGATGACATGCAGCCAGCGCACCGCGAATTCGATCCAGTCCCATGTTACCGCCAGATCGGTCATGCCGCTGCCTCCCTTATGCGCCGTCAGACTAGGCGCGGGGGTATTCTTCTGCTATTCCCGGCAATAGGCAAACAGCATCAAAAATTGCCGAAGAATGTCTTACCTCGACAACATCCGCACCTTCGTCCGTGTCTATGAATTGGGCAGCATGTCGGCGGCCGGCCGTGACCTGCGCGTATCGCCCGCGGTCACGTCGTCGCGGATATCGCAGCTCGAAGACCATCTGGGCGTGCGGCTCTTCCAACGCACGACGCGCAACCTGACGCCGACCGAACAGGGCAAGGCCTTCTACGGCGGGGCCTGCGCGATCCTCGAAGCCGTGGATTCGGCCGAGGCCGGGGTGACCGAGATCACCGAGAACCCACGCGGCGCGCTGTTCGTGGCAGCCCCCCTGGGCATGGGCCGCCGCCTGATCGCGCCGGAAGTGCCCGCCTTCATCGACCGCTACCCGGAAGTCAGCCTGCGCCTGCGCCTGACCGACCGGAAGGTCGATCTGACGACGGAAGGTCTCGACCTTGCCTTCTTCCTGGGCCAGCCGGAAGACAGCACCCTGCGCATCCGCAAGATCGCCGATGTGCAACGCGTGCTGGTGGCCGCGCCGACTTACGTCGCCGCACGCGGTCTGCCGCGCAATGGCGACGATCTGGTGCAGGGCGGCCACGAATGCCTCAACCTGCGCTTTCCGGGCGCGACGGAATTCCAGTGGCGGCTGGTCACCCCGGACGGCCCGAAACGGTTCCGCGTCGCGGGGCGCTATGAATGCGACGATGGCGACGTTCTGACCGACTGGGCGCTGGCCGGGCGGGGCATCGCGCTGAAGCCGTTGTTCGAGGTGGCCGATCACCTGAAATCGGGCCGCCTTGTCGCGGTGGCCGAAGACTCGCCGCCCGAACCGGTGCAGCTTGCCTGCCTGTACACCCACCGCCGCAGGCAGGACCCGAAGACGCGGCTCTTCATGGAGTTCATGGCAGCCCGCATCGCCGCGGCGCTGCGCGTCTAGCTGCCGCGATAGGTCGAATAGCCGAAAGGCGAGAGAAGCAGCGGCACATGGTAATGCGCGTCTTCCGACATGCCGAAGCGGATCGGAACGATGTCGAGGAAGCGGGGGTCCTCCGGCGCGACCCCGCAGGCGGTCAGATAGTCGCCCGCGTGAAAGACGAGTTCATACGTCCCGGTCGCGAAATCGCCTTCGGGCAGGATGCGTTCATCCGTGCGCCCGTCGGCATTGGTGACCAGCGTCTTCAGATGCACCCGTGCCGCGCCATTGATGCGGTAAAGCTCGATCCGCAGGCCCGCCGCCGGGCAGCCCCGCGCGGTGTCAAGAACATGGGTCGTCAGATATCCGGCCATGATGCCTCCGTTCCTTGCGTGACCCTGCCCCGGACGATGCAACAGGACAAACCCCGCCCGGCCCGAGACAGTTTCGCTTTCCTTTTGAAAGTCGGCGCGATTGTCTTGAAATAGAACAGTCAAAACCCCGACAGGTGCAAGCGCATGAACCGTTACCCCCGCGACATGACCGGCTATGGCGCAACCCCGCCCGATCCGCACTGGCCAGGCGGCGCGCGCATCGCCGTGCAGATCGTGCTGAACTACGAAGAAGGCGGCGAAAACAACATCCTGCACGGCGACGCCGCCTCCGAGGCGTTTCTGTCCGAGATCGTCGGCGCCGCCGCTTGGCCCGGCCAACGCCACTGGAACATGGAATCGATCTATGAATACGGCGCGCGTGCCGGGTTCTGGCGGCTGCACCGGATGCTGAGGGAGACGCCCGTCACCGTCTATGGCGTGGCCACCGCGCTGGCCCGCGCCCCCGAACAGGTGCGCGCGATGAGGGAGGCCCGCTGGGAAATCGCCAGCCACGGCCTGAAATGGATCGAACACAAGGACATGGCCGAAGGTGACGAACGCGCCCAGATGGCCGAGGCGATCCGCCTTCACACCGAAGTCACCGGCACCCGCCCGCGCGGCTGGTACACGGGCCGCACGTCGATGAACACCGTGCGACTGGCCGCCGAGGAAGGCGGCTTTGCCTATGTCGCCGACACCTATGCCGACGATCTGCCCTACTGGATGCAGATCGCAGGCCGGGATCAGCTGATCGTGCCCTACACGCTCGACACCAACGACATGCGCTTCGCCACGCCGCAGGGCTTCAATTCGGGCGACCAGTTCGAAACCTATCTGAAAGACAGCTTCGACGTGCTTTACGCCGAAGGCGGGCGCATGTTGTCCATCGGCCTGCATTGCCGCCTTGTGGGCCGCCCGGGCCGCGCCGCCGCCCTGAAGCGCGCGCTTGATTACATGGCGTCCCATGACGGTGTCTGGTTCGCCACCCGCGAACAGATCGCCGATCACTGGGCCGCGACCCACCCGCCGCGCCACTGGGTGCGCCCGTCGGACATGGACCGCGACGCGTTCGTGTCGGCCTTCGGCGGCATCTTCGAGCATTCCCCCTGGATCGCCGAACGCGCCTGGGCGCTGGAGCTTGGCCCGACCCACGACACCGCGACCGGCGTGCATTCGGCGCTGACCCGCATGTTCCGGTCCGCCAGCGCGGCCGAACGTATGGGCGTCCTGCGCGCCCATCCCGACCTTGCCGGGAAACTGGCGCAGGCAAAGCGGCTGACGGCGGAAAGCACCAGCGAACAGGCCAGCGCGGGGCTTGATGCGCTCACCGACGCCGAACGCGACACCTTCACCCGGCTGAACGCCGATTACGTGGCGAAACACGGCTTTCCCTTCATCATCGCCGTGCGCGATCACGACAAGGCGTCGATCCTCGCCGCCTTCGAACGCCGCATCGGCCATGACAGCGCGACAGAATTCGCCGAGGCCTGCGCGCAGGTCGAACGCATCGCCGAATTCCGCCTGCGCGACCTGCTGCCATGACCCGCGCCATCCCCATCGAACCGCTGACGGCCGAGGCCTTCGCCCCTTTCGGCGACGTGCTCGACACGCAGGGCGATCCCGACCGCATCATCAATCAGGGCTTCTGCGGCCGCTGGCACGACCGCGCGCAGTTGGATTTCACCGATGGCCGGGCGGGCATCAGCCTCTTCCGCGCCGAACCCCGCGCGCTGCCCTACCTTCTCGACATGGTCGAACGCCACCCAGAAGGAAGCCAGGCCTTCATTCCGATGTCACTGGACCCGTTTCTGGTCATCGTCGCCCCCGACGACGGCGGCGCACCCGGGCGCCCCCGCGCCTTCCGCACCGCGCCGGGGCAGGGGATCAACTTTCATCGCGGCACATGGCACGGCGTGTTGACACCGCTGGCCGCGCCGGGCCTGTTCGCCGTGGTCGACCGGATCGGGCCGGGCGCGAACCTTGAGGAACACTGGTTCGACGCGCCCTTTACCGTTGGTTAGACGTCCACCTCGATCGCGATGCCCTTGTCGATGGCGAGCTGCACCACGGCTGACGCCACCGCCAGATCCTGCAGCCCCACGCCGGTGCCGTCGAAAAGCGTGATCTGATCGTCCGAGACCCGCCCCGGATGGGTGCCGTTGATCGCCGCGCCCAGTTCCACGATGTCGGCCTCCGCGATCAGCCCCTGCGCCACGGCATGCTGCGCCTCGCCGATGCCGACCGACTGCGCGATCTCGTCCGCAAAGACGGTGGCGCGGGCAAGCAGCGCCGCCTCGACCTCCTGCTTGCCCTTGGTGTCGGTGCCCATGCAGGCCAGATGTGTGCCGGGGCTGACATGGTCCGCCATCAGCGACGGCGCGAAAGACGACGTGATCGTGATGATCACATCCGCCGCGCGCAGGCCATCCAGTGACACCGCCTCGAACGGCAACCCGGCCTCGGCCGCGACCTTTTCGATATTGGGCAGCATCTCGGGGTGCAGGTTCCAGCCGATGACCTTCTCGAAGGCGCGCTGCTCCAGCGCCGCGCGCAGCTGGAAGGTGGCCTGATGGCCCGCTCCGACCATGCCGATGACCTTCGCGTCCTTGCGTGCCAGATGCCTGATCGATACCGACGACGCCGCCGCCGTGCGCAGGGCGGTCAACAGGTTCCCGCCCACCATCGCCGCAGGCCGCCCGGTATCGGGATCGAAAAGGAACACGGTCGACTGGTGGTTGATGATCTTGTGGGTCGCAAGGTTGTTCGGCCAATAGCCCCCCGCCTTCAGCCCCAGCACCTGCCCCGCCCGGTCGAACCCGCCCTTGAAGCCGTAAAGCGCATCCGCATGGCCGATCGCCTCGCGCACCACGGGGAAGTTATAGGCATCGCCGGCCGCCATCGCGGCGAAGACCTTCTCGACCGCACCGAACGCGGCCTCGCGCGTCATCAATCCTGCGATCTCGCGCTCAGGGACAATCCACATTGGTCTTCTTCTCGTCTCAAATACGCTGGGGGGGTGTGGGGGGTGAAACCCCCCACATCGGTCGGATCGGTGCCAGCCGATCCGAAACTCAATACGCCCTGCCGCGCGCGCTCACCGGCCAGACCACTTCGACCACGCCGTCGCGCACGCCCACATACCAGTCATGCACATTGCAGGTCGGGTCGCAGTGGCCGGGCACCAGCTTCAGCTTATCGTTCACCTTCAGCACGCCGTGGGGGTCCATCACCACGCCATGTTCATCCGAACACTTGACGTATTGCACGTCGTCGCGCCCGAAGATCACCGGCAGGCCGCTGTCCACCGACTGCGCCTTCAGCCCCGCATCCACGATGGCCTTGTCGGCCTTGGCGTGGCTCATCACACTGGTCAGGATGAAGAGCGCGTTTTCCCACTCGCCCTGATCGATGCGCTTTCCGTCCTTGTCGAGGATGCGGCCGTAATCCGCATCCATGAAGGCATAGGACCCGCACTGCAGCTCGTTATACACGCCACTGGTCGACTCGAAGTAATACGACCCCGTGCCGCCGCCGCCGACGATGTCGCAGTCGATCCCTTCGGCCTTCAGCGCATCGACCGCGTCCTTCACCGTCGCCACCGCGATGGCGATCTTGGACTTGCGGTCCTCATAGCTGTCCATGTGCTGCATCGCGCCCTGATAGGCCTGCAGCCCCGCGAATTTCAGCCCCGGCGCGGCGTCAATGGCTTTCGCGATCTCCACGACCGCAGGCGTCGTCGTGACACCGCAGCGCCCCGCGCCGCAGTCGATCTCGACCAGGCATTCGATCTGGGTGCCATGCTTGACCGCCGCCGCCGACAGGTCGGCCACGTTGGCCACGTCATCGACGCAGCAGATCGTGCGCGCGCCGAGCTTCGGCATCCGCGCCAGACGGTCGATCTTGGCCGGGTCGCGCACCTGGTTCGACACCAGCACATCCTTGATCCCGCCACGGGCAAAGACCTCGGCCTCGCTCACCTTCTGGCAGCAGACACCGACCGACCCGCCAAGCGTTTCCTGCAGCTTGGCCACATCGACCGACTTGTGCATCTTGCCATGCACCCGGTGGCGCATCCCGTGGGCCTTTGCGTAATCGCCCATCTTCTTGATGTTGCGCTCGAGCGCGTCGAGGTCGAGCACGAGGCAGGGCGTCTGGATATCGGCCTCGGCCATCCCGGGCTTGGCCGGAATGTCATAGCCCACTTCATAATCGTCGAATTGCATCATGTCTTTCATCGGTCTCGCTCCCGTTTTGGGGGATGGGTGCTCTGCACCCGTCCTGATCTGTCGCTCAGCCCTTGAACCAGGGCAGTGTGTCGAGATCGACATTGCCGCCGGTGATGATCACGCCCACACGCTTGCCGGCAAAGACCTCGGGGTTCTTCAGGATCACTGCCAGCGGCACGGCGCAGGATGGTTCCATCACGATCTTCATGCGCGCCCAGGTCAGTTTCATCGCGTCGATGATCTCCTGCTCGCTTGCGGTCAGGATGTCGGTGACGTGATTCCTGACGAAATGCCAGGTCAGCTCTTTCAGCGGCACCTTGAGCCCGTCTGCGATGGTCACCGGCGCATCATCCGCGATAATGTGCCCCGCCTTGAAGCTGCGCGCGGCGTCGTCGGCCTGTTCGGGTTCGGCCGCGATGATCCGGGTGTCAGGCGCGATATGCGACAGGGTCAGGCAGGTGCCCGAAATCATGCCGCCGCCGCCGATGGGGGCGACCATGATGTCGACGCCGCCGGTCTGTTCCATGAACTCGCGCGAACACGTGCCCTGTCCCGCAATCACGCGCGGGTCGTTGTAGGGGTGGACGAACTCCGCTCCCGTCTGCGCCTGCACCTCGGCGAAGACCGCCTCGCGGCTTGACGTCGAGGGTTCGCATTCCGTGATGATGCCGCCGTAACCCCGCACGGCGGCCTTCTTGGCCTCGGGCGCGGTGCGCGGCATCACGACATGGCACGGAATCCCCCGCCGACCCGCCGCGTAGGACAGCGACAGCGCGTGGTTGCCGCTGGAATGGGTGGCGACACCGCGCGCCGCATCCGCGTCCGACAGCCCGAAGACCGCGTTCGACGCACCCCGCACCTTGAACGCGCCCGCCTTCTGGAAGTTCTCGCACTTGAAGAACAGCTCCGCGCCCGTCACCTCGTTCAGGAAGGACGAGGTCAGGACCGGCGTGCGGTGGATATGCGGCGCGATCCGCTCATGCGCCGCCAGCACGTCGTCGTAGGTGGGGATGTACATCTCGGCCATGTCCTTCATCACGCGGCCGCCTTCTGTGCCTGCGCGGGGGTCGCGCGGTAGAAGTCCTGCGCGGCGGCGACGCCCGAGCCGAGCTTCACCGGCAGCCCCAGATCGGCCATCGCCATTTCCGCGGTGGCGATCCCGGCCAGCGCAAGAACGTCGGTCAGCATGCCCAGGTGCCCGATGCGGAACACCTTGCCCGCGACCTCGCCCAGCCCCACTCCGAAGGCGACGCCATAAGTCTCGGCGGCGTGCGTGACGATCTTCGTGGCGTCAAAGCCCGTGGGCGTGCGGATCGCGGTCACGGTCTGCGAATACCATTCGGGCCGGTTCGCGCAAGGCGTCATGCCCCAGCCCGCGATGGCGGCGCGCACGCCGCCCGCGATGCGCGCGTGCCGCGCGAAGACGTTGTCCAGCCCTTCATCAAGCAGCATCTGCGTGGTGAACTTGAGCCCGTTCAGAAGGCCCACTGACGGCGTGTAGGGATAGCCGTTCCTGACATTCGACGTGCCCATGTCGCGCAGGTCGAAAAAGCCGCGTGGCAGGCGGGCAGAGTCCGCCGCCGCCATGGCGCGGTCGCTGACGGCCAGAATGGCAAGGCCCGCGGGCAGCATGAAGCCTTTCTGCGACCCGGTTACCGCGATGTCGATGCCCCAGTCGTCGAAGCGGAAGTCGATCGACGCGATCGAACTCACCCCATCCACGAAGAAGAGCGCGGGATGCCCCGCCGCCCGGATCGCGGCACCGATGGCCGCGATGTCCGACGCCACGCCTGTGGCGGTCTCATTATGCGTGGCCAGAACCGCCTTGATGCGGTGGCCTGTATCGGCTTCCAGCGCCGCGCCATAGGCCTCGGCCGACAAGCCGTCGCCCCAGAAGGTCTCGATCACCTCGACCTTCAGGCCTAGCTTCACGCACATCTCGATCCAGCGGTGCGAGAACATGCCGTTGCGCGCAGCCAGAACCGTGTCGCCGGGCGACAGCGTGTTCGACAGCGCCGCTTCCCATCCGCCGGTGCCCGAAGCCGGGAATGCGAAGACATGGGCATCCGCGCTTTTCATCACGCGGCGCACGCCGTCCAGCGCGGGCTTGAGGATGTCGGCAAACAGCGATGACCGGTGGTCGATCGTGGGCATGTCGCAGGCCCGCCGTACCGCTTCGGGAATGTTCGTCGGTCCGGGAATGAACACGGGGTTCTGCAAACTCATGGCCCTCTCCTCCTGTGGGATGGGTCGCTTTATAGCGCTGGTCGGCGGCGAAGGATATTTTTTTGAAAACATTTTTCAAAAAACAGAATTCTCCGATAAATCCTTCCTTGTCAGAGGCTTGGAATTTTTCATAGAGTGAAAAAATGTTTCAGGGGATAGAATCATCACCATGACCCAGGTTTTCGACACCGGCACGGGCGGCCGTCGCGGCCGGGGCCGTCCGCGCGACTGGACCGAAAAGGCCGACCAGACCACGATTAAGGCACTCGACCGCGCGATGGAGGTGCTAGAGCATCTGTCGACCACGCAAGGCGCATCGCTGTCCTCTCTCGCAGCCGATCTCGACCAGTCGCCCGCCACGGTCTATCGCATCCTGATGACCCTGCAGGCGCGCGGGCTGGTAGAATTCGACCCTGCCGATCAGACCTGGCAGATCGGCGCGCGGGCCTTCATCATCGGGGCGCGCTATCTGCGCCGCACCTCGCTGGTCGAACGCGCGCGCCCGATCATGCGCACGCTCATGCGCGTCACCGGGGAAACCGCCAATCTGGGCGTGCGGCGCGGTGGGCAGGTCCTGTTCCTGAGTCAGGTGGAAACTCATGAAAGCATCCGTGCCTTCTTTCCGCCGGGCACGTTGTCGCCGCTCCATGCGTCAGGGATCGGCAAGGCGCTTCTGGCGGAAATGACCGAAGCCCAGCTTGCCGATGTCCTGAGCGATGCGCCGCTTGAACGCTTCACCGAATTCACCAGCGCCACGCCCGACGCCGTGCGCGCCGAGGTCGCCGCGACACGCGCGAAGGGCTACGCGCTCGACGCCGAGGAAAAGACGCTCGGCATGCGCTGCATCGCCGCCGCCGTCTTCGACCATACGGGCGAGGCCGTCGCGGGCATCTCGGTCTCCGGGCCGGTCAGCCGCGTCGCCCACGACCAGATCGACCGGCTGAGCACATCGGTCATGGACGCCGCCCGCGCCCTGTCGGTCGCGCTGGGCGCGTCAGCGCGGTGACAGGGGCATGTGCCGGTTGACGTCCTTGTAAAGCAGATAGCGGAACGGCCCCGGCCCACCGGCATAGCAGGCCTGCGGGCAGAAGGCGCGCAGCCACATGTAATCGCCTGCCTCGACCTCGACCCAGTCCTGGTTCAGGCGGTAGACCGCCTTGCCCTGAAGCACGTAAAGCCCGTGCTCCATCACATGGGTCTCGGCGAAGGGGATGACGCCGCCGGGCAGAAGCGTGACCATGTTGACATGCATGTCGTGGCGCAGGTCGTCGGGATCGGCGAAGCGCGTCGTGGCCCAGCGGCCCTCGGTCCCCGGCATGGCGATGGGCGCGACGTCCTGATCGCGGGTGATGATCGGGTCGGGCCGGTCCAGCCCGGCGACCGCCTGATACGCCTTGCGGATCCAGTGAAACCGCAGCGGCGCGTCGCCGGGGTTGCGCAACGCCCATGCCGCGCCCGGCGGGATATAGGCGTATCCGCCCGGGCCCAGATCATGCGCCGCGCCCTCCAGCACCAGCCGCGCCGTGCCTTCGACGACGAAGATCACGCCCTGCGCGTTCGGATCGTCCTCGGGCCGGTCCGACCCGCCGCCGGGGCCGACCTCCATGATGTAATGAGAGAAAGTCTCGGCGAATCCCGTCATCGGCCGCGCCAGAACCCAAAGCCGCGTGTCGTCCCAGAAGGGCAGGCGGCTGGTGACGATGTCGCGCATCGTGCCCTTGGGGATCACGGCATAGGCGGTGGTGAACATCGCCCGGTCGGTCAGAAGCTGGTCCTGTCCGGGGTGGCCGCCCTGCGGGGCGTAATAGACGGGGGGCATGGTACGGCCTTCCTCAAGCGGTCCTGAAGCCAGTATGCGGCGCGCGCTGGCGCCCCGCCACAAGGCGCTCCGCAACAGGTCCTTTCGCGAAAAGGCGAAAATGCCCGCGATGGTCTCAGATGCGCAGGAAGGGCTGCGCGATGCGCGGCAGGAGCGACTTGAACTTCAGCGGTGCGTCGGTGACGGCAAGGCAGATGCAATCCTCGCCGATATCTGCGATGGGCGTATGCGCCAGATCGGCGGTCGCCACCTCCACGTCGCCGCGGCCAAAGCGTTCGCCCGCGTCGATGAAGGCGCCTTGCAGCGCCATCGTCATTTCCAGCCCGCCATGCCCGTGATCGGGCATCGCCGCGCCTGCGGGAATCAGCAAAAGGCGCGCGGCGGCGTCCTTCGACGTGGGCAGGATCGCCTGCTTCACGCCCATGCCCACCGGACGCCACTGGATCGCATCAAGATCGCCACCCACGTAATCCTGCAGCGGCGCGGGCAGAACACCCGCCCGGCGCGCAGCGCGCGGCACGCCCACCGGCGGCCCGCCCGCGATCAGCGCCATGGTCGCCGCCAGCGCGCCGTCCGACATCCCGACGCTGTCGCAGATGTCGTCCAGCACCGCGCCGCCCACGGCGTCGAAGGCTTCCAGCCGCGCGCGGCAATCGTCGCACAGCGACACATGCGCCGCGACCATGAGATTGAAGGCCTCGGGCAGGGTCGCTGCCGAATAGGCCAACAGGATGTCGTCCGTCAGGTGATGTCTGATCATCACTCTACCTCATTGCATGGCGCAGTCTGTCCAACGCCAATCTGATCCGCGATTTGATCGTGCCAAGGGGCAAACCAGTTTCAGCCGCGATTTCGCTGTGGCTGAGGTCGCCGAAATAGGCGCGTTCAATCAGTTCCCTCTGTGCGTCCGGCAGCTCAGAGAGCGCGCGGCGCAAGTGTTCGCTTTCTTGTTGCAGGGCCAGCGCGTCGTCCTGCGCCGGTTCCGCCTCGGGACCCCAGGACAGGTCCTCGGGTTCGGGGCGACGTTGCTTGCGCAACAGGTCGATCTTGCGGTTCCGGGCGATGGTAAAGATCCATGTCGCCACTGACGCCCGCGCGGGATCGAACAGATGCGCCTTGTTCCACAAGGTGGCCATGACGTCCTGCGCGCATTCCTCGGCCAGCGTCGCATCGGCACCCGACTTCATCAGAAAGCCCTTCACCCGGGGGGCGAAGTGCCGGAACAATTCGGCGAAAGCCTCCCTGTCCTGATGGTCGCGCACGCGTTCCACCTGCGATACCCAGTCGGGGCGTGCGTTGTCCTGTGTGCCGTTCACGAAACCCTGACCCCAAGCGGAAAGCGACCCGATCAAAAGACCGCGCTCTCCGATTACGTTTTTCGCCCATGCAGGATCAACAGTCATCAACATACCAATGCTACGGCGCAACAGCGCAGCCGGATCACATCGCCGTGTGGAAATCTTTTGCATCCGATTGCATCCCATTCGCGTAGGACTCAAAGACGACCGGGACATCCGAAGCTGGGGGACGCCACTCAATGCCATTCGAAACAGGTGCAGGCGCACCCAGGAACATAGCGGTCATCGGGGCCGGCATCTCGGGGATGGGGGCGGCGCACCTGCTGGCCGACGGCAACCGGGTCACCCTGTTCGAAGCCGAAAAGCGTCTGGGCGGTCATGCGCGCACCATCATGGCGGGCAAGCGGGGCGACCAGCCGGTCGATACCGGCTTCATCGTCTTCAACTATGCCAACTACCCGCATCTCGCGCGGCTGTTCGCCGAACTCGACGTGCCGGTGACCAAAAGCAACATGAGCTTTGCCGCCTCGATCCGGGGCGGCGCCATGGAATACGGGCTGCATTCGGTGGATTCGCTCTTCGCGCAGCGGTCGAACCTCGTGCGCCCCGCCTTCCTGCGGATGGTGCGCGACATCTTGCGCTTCAACAAGGGCGCGCTGGCGATCTCGCGCGCCAATCCCGACATGACGATCGGCGATTTCCTCGATCTGATGGGAATGGGGGCGTGGTTCCGGGCCTATTACCTCGCGCCCTTCTCGGGGGCGATCTGGTCGACGCCGACGGAAAAGATCATGGATTTCCCGGCCTATGCCATGATGCAGTTCTTCGAGAACCACGCGCTGCTCAACCACAAAGGCCAGCATCAATGGTACACGGTGCAGGGCGGGTCATGGGAATATGTCCGCCGGATCGAGACGTCGATGCGCGCCCGGGGCGTCGACCTGCGCCTCGGCTCCCCGGTCGAGGCAGTGCGCCGCACCGCCACCGGTGCCGAGGTCCGCGCCTGGGGCGGCGAGTGGGAGGTCTTCGACGACGTCGTCTTCGCAACCCATTCCGATGATTCGCTGCGCATGCTGGCCGATCCGTCCGAGCGCGAGGCGCAGGCGCTGGGCGCGGTCGCCTATCAGCCCAACGACATCATCCTGCACCGCGACGAAAGCCTGATGCCCAAGCGCCGCAAGGTCTGGGCCAGCTGGAATTACACCGAAGAGGCAGGCCCCCGCACCGACCGGATCGACCTGACCTACTGGATGAACTCGCTCCAGCCGATCCCGCAGGACGATCCGCATTTCGTGACGCTGAACACCCGCCGCAGCATCCGCGAGGATCTGATCTATGATCAGGTGACCCTGCGCCACCCGGTCTATGATCTGGGCGCGCTGGCCGCGCAGGACGAGGTGCGCCGCTTCAACGGCACCAACCGCACGTGGTTCTGCGGCGCGTGGATGCGCAACGGGTTCCACGAGGACGGACTTGCCAGCGCGGTGGACGTGGCCGAGGCGATCCGCCGGGCGTCGGTCCCGCAGGTGGCGGCGGCATGACGGCGGCGGTTCATCACGTCGAAGGCCAGACCTGGCATGGCCGCAAGGGCGCGGTGTCGAACGCGTTCCGCTATTCGATCGACTACGTCATGCTGGATGCCGAGGCGCAGGCGCCGGTCGCGCCGCGTCTGTTCCGCCGCAACCGCCGAGGTGTCTGCACGTTGCACGACACCGATCATGGCGGTGCGCCGGGGCAGGGCCGCGGCGCGGTCTGGGTGCGCGAGGTGCTGGGCGAATACCAGTTGCCGCAGCCCGCGCGCATCTTCCTTCTGGCGCAGCCACGGTTCTGGAACCATGTCTTCAATCCGGTCAGCTTCTGGATATGCGAGGATGACCGGGGCGACATCCGCACCATTCTGGCCGAGGTGTCCAACACCTTCGGGGAACGGCACACCTATCTGTGCCACCACCCCGACAACCGGCCCATCGGTGCCAGCGACCGGCTGCACGCGACCAAGATCTTCTACGTCTCGCCCTTCCAGCCGGTCGAGGGCGGATACGAATTCCGCTTCGACATCCGCGACGACCGGATCGGCATCTGGATCGACTATTCCGAAGGCCGCGACGGCGGGCTGATCGCCACGCTGACGGGCAAGCGCGCGCCGATCACCAACCGGTCGATCCTGCGCGCCGTGCTGCGCCGCCCGATGGGGTCGCGCCGGGTGCTGGCGCTGATCCACTGGCAGGCGCTCAAGCTGTGGTGGAAGGGCATGGTCTATCGCGTGCGGCCTACTCCACCGTCGGACGAGGTGTCGAGGGGATGACGATGGC
Source organism: Aestuariivita sp. (assembly GCA_018401465.1). GTDB lineage: Bacteria > Pseudomonadota > Alphaproteobacteria > Rhodobacterales > Rhodobacteraceae > JAGYKE01. The sequence continues at coordinate 394,341 of JAGYKE010000004.1, read as the reverse complement.
AGCAGTCCAGAGCGAGGTGCGCGGCCTTCCGGCCTATGCGCTCTTCGCCGCGCTGCTGGCAGCGGCCGGGTTGCCGATCTACATCCACGCGCCGAAATTCTATGCCGACCAGTACGGCGTGAGCCTTGCGGCGCTGGGCGCGGTGCTCTTCGGGCTGCGCTTGCTCGACGTGGTGCAGGACCCGCTTCTGGGCCGCCTGAGCCAGGCGCTGCGCCATCGTCGCGGCGCGGCGGTTACCGTGGGCGTCGCTGTCATGGCGGTGGCGATGCTGGGGCTGTTCGCCGTCGCCCCGCCGGTGGCCCCGCTGATCTGGTTCGGGGCGATGCTGACGCTGGTCTTTTCGGCCTTCAGCTTTCTCACCATCACCTTCTATGCGCAGGGCGTGCAGAAGGCGGGCGATCTGGGCGCGTCGGGGCACCTGCGGCTGGCCCGCTGGCGCGAGACTGGCGCGCTTCTGGGTGTCTGCGCGGCGTCGATCGCGCCGGTGGCGCTGATCGCGGCGACCGATGCGCCCTTCGCGGGCTTTGCGCTTGGCTTTGCGCTGACAGGCTTTCTGGCGGTGGCGGCGATGCGGCGGGAATGGGCGGCGGGGCCGGTGGCGATGGATGCAGGCTTTGCCGTGGTCCTGCGCGACCCGCTGGCGCGCAGGCTGCTCCTGATCGCGCTGATCAACGCGGCCCCGGTTGCCGTCAGCTCCACGCTCTTTCTCTTCTTCGTCGAAAGCCGCCTGCTGGCCCCGGGGTTCGAGGGGCCGCTGCTGCTGGCCTTCTTCCTGTCGGCGGCACTCGCCGCGCCGGTCTGGGGCAGGCTGGCCGAAGGATACGGCGCCAAGCCCGTCCTGATCGGTGCCATGGTGCTGTCGATCGCCGCCTTTGGCTGGGCGCTTGCGCTCGGCCCCGGCGACTGGCTGCCCTTCGCGGTGATCTGCGTGCTGTCGGGCGCGGCGCTGGGGGCGGACCTGACGCTTCTGCCCGCGATCTTCGCGCGCCGCATGGCCACCATCGCCCCCGCCGCGGCGGAGGGGTTCGGGCTGTGGTCCTTCGTGTCGAAGTTCACTTTGGCCTTCGCCGCCGTGGCGCTTCTGCCCGCGCTGCAGGCGGCGGGCTTCCGGGGCGGCGCGGAGAACCCCGAAGACGCGCTCTGGCTTCTGGGCCTGCTGTACGCGGGCCTTCCCTGCGCGCTCAAGGTGCTGGCGATCGCGCTGCTGGCCGCCACCCCCATCGAGGAGACGTAAGATGGATACCCTTCTGCTGGTCGCGGCGGGGGCCGTGCTGATCCTTGCGGTTCAGGCCGTCATCCGCCGGTTCTGGTCCTTCAAGGCGCAGGTTCCGTCGGATTACGTCGCAGGCCAGCCCCAGTTCGACCTGCGCCGCCACCTGAACGGCCCGATCCTGTGTGAAGGCGTGATCTACGGGCCTCTGGGCCGCGTCACGTCGCGCTTCGTCGGTGAATTCGACGCCCGCTGGGACGGCAACAGCGGCGTGATGAAGGAACGCTTCACCTATGACAACGGGTCGGTGCAGGACCGCGAATGGCACCTGCGGCTTGGCAATGACGGGTCGATCAAGGCCACCGCGCCCGACGTGGTGGGCACCGGCACCGGCACGCAGATGGGATCGGCGGTGCAGCTCAACTACCGCATCCGCCTGCCCGAAAGCGCGGGGGGCCATGTTCTCGACACCGTCGACTGGATGTATCTGGCCCCGAACGGCAGCATCGTGAACCGCAGCCAGTTCCGCAAGTTCGGCATTCAGGTGGCCGAGCTTGTCGCCACCATGCGCCCGGCCGACACCGAACGGACGGACGCCGCATGAAGACCTGGACCGGAAAACGCTACTGGATCGTCGGCGCGAGCGAAGGGCTGGGCGAAGCGCTTGCCCGCAAGATGAGCAGCGCGGGCGCGCATCTGATCCTGTCGGCCCGCAGCGAGGCGCGGTTGAGCGAACTTGCCGCGTCGCTGCCGGGGCAGGCGACCGTGGTGCCCATGGACATCGCCGATGACGCCAGCGTCGCCGCCGCCGCCGCGCAGGCGGGCGAGGTGGACGGGATCGTCCTGCTGGCGGGCGTCTACTGGCCCATGCCCGCGACCGAATGGAACGCCGACCACGCCGTCGCCATGGCGGACGTGAACTTCACCGGTTTCCTGCGGGTGCTGGGCCATGTCGTGCCCGCCATGGTGGCGCGCGACGCGGGCCATATCGTGATCACCGGGTCGCTGTCGGGGTTCCGCGGCCTGCCCGGCGCAATCGGCTATGGCGCGTCGAAAGCCGCGGTCATGTCGCTGGCCGAAAGCATGCATGCCGACCTGCGCCGCACCGGGGTCGATGTGCAGCTGGCCAATCCCGGCTTCATCCGCACCCGCCTGACCGAGAAGAACGACTTCACCATGCCCTTCATCATGGAACCCGATGCCGCCGCGCAGGCGATGTTCGACCACATGAATTCAGGGCTCTTCAAGCGCAACTTCCCCACCGTCTTTTCCTGGGTCTTCCGGCTGAGCCAGTTCATGCCGGACTGGATGTACTACCGCCTCTTTGCGTGAGATCAAGGACGCGGCCGGGGCCGTGCATCACGCTGCCCGCGACGCAGACCTGTGCGAAAGGGGAGAGAGATGCAGACATTGGCCGTGAGCGATGTGGCCCAGGTCGTCCTGATGAGCCGCGAACTGGACCGGGCCGAGCCGGAACTGCGCGCCTTCATCGACGGCATGGACGAGGACGAACAGGCCGAGCTTGTCGCGCTGATGTGGGTCGGGCGGGGCAGTTTCGAGCCCGAGGATTTCGAGGAAGCGGTCCTGACCGCGCTGGCCGAGGCGACGACGCCCTGCGCCGATTACCTTCTGGGATCGCCCCATCTGGCCGAGCATCTGGAGAACGGACTCGACGCGCTGGGATATTCCGCGCTTGAAGAGGAAGACGATCTCATGTGAGGCGCGGCGCGGGAGGGGGCTCTGCCCCCCGGCCCGTTCCGGGCCTCCCCCCGGGATATTTGGGGCGAGAGGAAGCAGCAGGCCTCAGGTCAGCCGGGCCATGTGGTCGCGGAAGGTCGCCGCCGCGCGGCCCCAGACGCCAGCATCGGGCGTGCCGAGCTTGAGCAGCGCGGGCAGGAGCTGGCCCGCGAAATCCCCGGAGCTTTCCAGTGGCAGGAGCGAGGGCAGATTGTCGATCGCGGTCACGTCGAGCGGCGGCGTATCATGCACGCGGCGCGCGGGCGCGTCCCATGTGGTGATGCGGTCATTGACGCGGATGGGCGAGAAGTCGCTGTCGGGATCGCAGGCGATGTCGCCGATGACCGAGAGGCGGCGCGGCCGTGTGCCTGCGTCCTTCGGCACGAAGACAGGCGTGCCGGGCCGCGCGAGGATGCAGTTGAGAAAGAGGTCATGCGCCAGCACCTGCGGGAAGGGGCCGCCATGGGCAGTCTCTGCCATGTCCCAGCGGGTGACGGGCACGCCCATCGCGGTGCAGAGATCGGCGGCACCGGTGCCGACGCGCCCCAGCGCCCCGATGATGAGCGCGGTGGGCCGGTGCGTCCCGGTGGCCAGCAGCCGCGTCTGCAGATCGGCGAGCAGATGGGTCGAGCTGTCCGCGCCGGAGAGCGGCGGGCAGGGGCGGTTCTGGCGCTGCGCCGCCCAGGCCATCAGCGCCACCGCCGCCCCGGCATAACCCGCCCAATAGCCGAAGGCGGCGATGCGGCGGCCGGTTTCGTCGACGAGATATTCGAGATCGTAAAGCGCCCCGCCGCCGTCGCGGAAGCGGCGCAACAGGACCTGCCCCGCTGCCTGCCCCTTGAAGGCATGGCCGAAGAGGATGTGGCGGTGCATAAGCGCCGTGCCGTCATCGGGCAGTTCCTTCAGCCCGAAGATGAAGGCATCGGCGGGGGCGGCGGGCCAGCTGCCTTCGGGTGCGATGGCGCAGCCTGCCGCCGCGTATTCGGCGATGGGCACGGCGCGCTGGCGGCTGTCTTCCACCGTCACGGCAAAGCCCGCCGCGATCAGCCGCGCCGCCCCGTCGGGGATCAGCCCGGTGCGCCGTTCATGCGCGCGCTGTTCGGCCCGGACCCAGAGATGGGGCATCGCGCCCGTCACAGGAACCCGTCCGCCATCGCCATGCGCACGGCGTCGCGCTTCCACATGCGTTTCTGGAAGGCGGCGAGTTTCGGGAAGCGCCCGATATCCACCCCGTCACCCGGCAGCCACGTCGAGACCACGAAGAGATAGGGATCGGCCAGCGAATAGACTTCGCCCAGAACGAAGGGGCCGCGCAGGGCGTGATCCTCGATATAGGTGGCGCTGTCGGTCATGGTCTGGCTGACCTTGGCGCGCATGTCGGCATGGCTTTCGGGGCGGTCGGCCCAGCGGTGGCCGCGCATGCCGTGGGCATGGTTCACATGCGCCGTGCTGGCAAGATAGGTCATCACGCTGCGCATCTGTGCGGCCTCATGTGCGTCTTCGGGGACAAGGCCCGCCTGCGGATGCGTTGCGGCGACATAATCGAGGATCGCGGAGGTTTCCGTCAGCACGCCCCTTTCGGAGACCAGCGCCGGCACCCGGCCCTTGGGATTGACCGCGAGATAGGCCGCGCTGCGCTGTTCGCCGGCCGAGAAATCGACGCGCTGCGCGGTGTATTCCGCCTGCGCCTCGTTCAGCGCGATGGCGACCGCGCAGGCGATGGTGCCGCGGGCGTAGTGGAGGGTCATCGTGGTCATGGTGGGGGCTCCGGGGGCAAGGCCTCAGAGATGGGTCTGGGCGAAGTGGCGGTCGGGATGTTCGAGATGCGGAACGGCGTTGAAGAGAACCGGCGTCAGGTCGGGACCGATCCGGTGCAGACGGTGGACCGATGTGTTCATGATGGCAAGCGCCACGCGCGCCATGGCCGGAATGTCGAGCCCCATGGACTGGCGCAGCGTCATGGCGATCAGCCCGCCCGAGGTGACGACAAGTGCCGGCCCCTCGCCCTGCGCGATGTCGTGAAGCGCGGACAGAACGCGGTCCTCGAACCCTGAAAAGCTTTCGGGCGCGTTGCGGATAAGCCCGTCGCGCCAGGCGGTGAAGACCTGCGGCAGATGAGCGACAAAGCCTTCGCGCTGCGTGGGCACGGCCAGCCCGTGCTGGTCTTCCAGCAGGCGGGCAAGCGTGAAGTATTCCAGTTCGTTGAGCCGCGCGTCCTCCACCGGGTCGCCATCCATGCCCATTGCGGCGGCGGTTTCCCGGTGGCGGCGCAGCGTGCCGCAATAAAGCCGGGGGTGGTGCGCGCCCGAGGCGCGCAGATGTTCGCCCAGCCACACGGCCTGCTGACGGCCGAGATCGGAGAGGCGGTCATAGCTGGCTTCGTCGCGGGCGCCGGTGTTGGCCTGGCCGTGACGGATCAGGGTGATGTGGGACATGGCGGGCGCGTCTGCTCGGTTTCCGGATACGCCCCGACCTAGGCCGAAGAGGGCCGGATGGAAAGCCCCTTCAAGGGCCCGGGCTGACGCCCCTGTCCGCGCCCGATGATGCGGGATGGCGGCGGCGGTGCCGTCTGGACAGCGCCGCCGCGATTTGCCAGCGTGGCCGGCATGATCAACCCTTCCCGTTTCCTGTCCGACCTTCACATGCTGCGAACCTTCGGTGCCTCGGGCGTCGGCCGTGGCGTCGTGCGCCGCGCCTATTCCGATGCCGACATCGCCGCGCGCGACTGGCTTGCCGGGCGGATGCGCGACGCGGGTCTCACCCCGCGCTTCGATGCGATGGGCAACCTGTTCGGGCTGGCCGATGGCCCCCCGGGCCTGCTGCTGGGATCGCATTCCGACAGCCAGCCCGAAGGCGGCTGGCTTGACGGCGCGCTGGGCGTGATCGCCGCGCTGGAAGTGGCGCGCGTGGTGCCGGGCGTGTCCGTCGTGTCGTTTCAGGATGAAGAAGGCCGCTTCGGCGTCACCACCGGCAGCGCGGTCTGGTCGGGGCTTCTGGATCAGGACAGCGCCGATGCGCTGGCCGATCACGACGGTGTTCCGCTCGCGCGGGCGCGCGCCGCGATGGCCGACCGCGCGGGCGCACAAGTGGACCCGTCACGCTTTACCGGGTTCATCGAACTGCACATCGAACAGGGCCCGACGCTGGACGCGGAAGGCCTGCAGATCGGCGTCGTCACCGACATCGTGGGCATCCGCGACATGTGCATCACCTATGGCGGCCAACAGAACCACGCCGGCACCACGCCCATGCACCTGCGCCGCGACGCGTTCCAGGCGCTGGGGGCCTTCAACGCCGCCATCAACGACCGCTTCCGCAATGTCGTCACGCCGCGCAGTGTCTGGACCATCGGGCACGTCACGCTGCACCCCAACGCGTCGTCCATCGTGCCGGGCCGCGCGCGGTTTTCCATGCAGTGGCGCGACGCCGAGATCGACCGGCTTGACCGGATGGAGGCGATCATCCGCGACACCGCGCAGGAGATTGCGGCGGAACGCGGCCTGACGGTCGAATTCGGCCAGATGCTGGGCCTCGACCCCGTCGCGATGGACCCCGCCCTGCGCGCTGCGCTCGAGGTGGGGGCGGAGGCCGTCAGCCCCGGCCGCTGGCGCAACCTGCCCTCCGGCGCGCTGCACGACGCCACGAACGTCGCCCGCCTGATGCCCGTCGCGATGCTCTTCGTCCCCTCCATCGGCGGCATCAGCCACGCCTTCGACGAGGACACCGACGAGGCGGACCTCGTGGCGGGGGTCAGGGTGCTGGCGGAGGCGGTGGGGAGACTGACTGCCTGACGGGATGCTTGCGTGATCGGATGACAGGACTTGGAGACCTGCAGACGAACCTTTTGGAGGCAAGCGCATCGATCAAGGACGAACATGTCCAGAAAGCAGCGATTTGGATCGACGAACACGGAACAGATCGGCTGTTCGAACGCACAGGTCGAAGGACCCCGCAGGGTCGATACATCGTCGTCAACGGTCGCCGCAGATATCGCTGCCGAAAGTCGGGCCAAACCCCGGCCAGGTCAAAAGCGCGGCAAGCACGTCACGACGTGAGCTGACTTGGGTCTGTATCGGGCCCGGACTGGTGCGGGTGCTTTGGGACGGAACCGCTGTTCAGGTCGACGCCTTCGCCGACAGCCCGACCATCCTCATTTCCGGTCCTGCGTCCCGCCCGTCGCGTTACAGCCCGTAGAACCGTTTGGCGCCCGCGATCAGAATGTCGAACTCCTTCACGTTCGGCGTGTTGATGGTTGCGCCTTCGATGAACGTGCCGCCGACGACCCCAATGTCATTCACGCCTGTGTTGGGCATGTGTTTGGGGAACTGGTAGAATGACCGCTTCACCTTCTGGCCCGCGTCGGTCTTGTCTTCGCCGAAGTAGACAAGGATCATGTATTGCAGGTCCTGCGGCATCTGATCCTTCAGCATGATGAGATGTCCCTGAACCGAGACCATGTCGGGGTCATTGTTCAGGGCGCCCGCGCCAAGGCCTGTACAGTCGAAAATCAGGTTGGCTGACAGCTCGTCAAAGCTGCCGATCTTCTTCTTCTCGAACCGGATACGGTTCTGCAGGACATCCGTGAGCGCCTGCATCATGACGGCCGTGTCGATGAAGATGCCGTCGTCATAGGCCACCATCGGCCGCTGGGTACCGTTGCCGAAATCGAGCACAACATCCTTCGCCGGTTGCATCACGACCCCGACATAGGGTTCAAGGCCAGACTCGCTGCGGTCTTCAAAGTAGGTCGGCACGATCACGGCCCCGCCCTTGAACTCCGCAAGCTCGCCCCGCGCCACCCTGGCGTAGAAGCGGTAGGCATCGACCCCGATGCGATCGATGATGACCTGCATCTCTGGTTCGTTGTCCATCGAGACGGGGGCCAATAGCCCGCCAGCATTGTGCGAGGTCAGTGACTCGAAGCGATCGGCGATGACCGTCACATCACTGAAGCCACGCTGCACGAGTTCGAAGGCCGTAAACAGGCCGATGACGCCGGCACCAAGCACGACGACCGGTTCGGATCTGCTGCCTTCACCGGACTGCAAGGCCTCCTCGGCAAGGCCCACGACATAGTTTGCCGACCCCGGCGCAAGGGTCCAGCCACTTCCGCCGTGGCCATAGTTATGCGCGATTGTCCGGCTGCCGTCCTGCCGGATGCTCAGGTTCGGGGAACCACGGCGCATCGGTCGGTGGCACAATATCCTTTCGCCGAGATAGGCGCCTTCAAGGCGGGGCGGCACGATGGTGCGAACTTCTGGGGTTGCAGCACCCGCCTCGCCGATGCTGCCCGGCAGTCCGAAGGTTGCGGGCAAAACTGCCGAGGTCTGCAAAAAGCCGCGCCGCGTGAATGTTTTCTTCATGGGTCTATTCTCTGAGATTTTGCGCCATTAGAGGCCCCATCCTGCGGCTGTCAACGGCCTGTGCCGGTGAATGCGGCAATACTGTCCCCAAGCGCAAATCTCCCCCCTGGGTTCGGGTCTATCAAAGGTCTTTCGGCTGATTGCGCTGTGAACAGGCATGCAAAGCCAACCCCGTATTGGCCGCCAAGGCTGGCGAAGATCGGCGACGACCGCGGCCTGTCGGTCGACTTCGGCCCGATGCCGGGCCTCGACCCCGTGGCGATGGTCCCTACCTTGCGCGCCACGCTCGAGTCCTGGTCTGAGGCCGTCAGCCCGGGCCGCTGGCGCCACCTGCTCTCAGGTGCGCTCCACGATGCCACGAATGTCGCGCGGCTCATGCCGGTCGCGATGCTGTTCGTGCCCTCCATCGGCGGCATCAGCCATGCCTTCGACGAGGACACGGACGAGGCGGACCTCGTGGCGGGGGTCAGGGTGCTGGCGGAGGGGGTGGGGAGACTGACTGCCTGACGGGATGCTTGCGTGATCGCGCAACCTGCGGTTTTCTCCGACCATGGGTAAAGCTGTCTTTCTGCACCGTGCGGACTCGATTTACGACGACGAGCCTGACGCGAAGTACGATTTCCCCAAGACCTACCTTGACGCCGTGCGTCAGGCCGTCGGGGACTGGATCGTCTATTATGAACCCGTGAAGGCAGGGCCGCGCGGCTACTTCGCGGTCGCGAAGGTTCAGCAGGTCATTCCCAAGCCGGGCGTGGAAGGGCGGTATCTGGCCTTGATCGAACCGGGAACCTTCCTTCCCTTCGATAGCGAGGTGCCCAGACTTCTCGATGGGCGTCCGCTGGAAACCCAGTTGCGGGATGAAACCGGTGCGCCGAAAAAAGGCGGCCTTCAGCAACTGGCCGTGCGCAGGCTGCCCGACGCGGATTTCGCGCGCATCGTGAACCTAGGCTTGCCCCAAGACCTAGAAGAGATCGAAGAACGGCGCTACAGCGCACAAGATCCCTACGCCTACGAACCAGCAACTATATTGGAACGTCCCGTTCTCGAAAGACTGACGCGCCGACCCTATCGCGACGTCGCTTTCCGAAGGCGTGTCCGCGAAGCCTATGGCTATCGGTGCGCGATCTCGGGACTGGAACTGCGAAATGGTGGCGGCAGGCCCGAGGTTCAGGCCGCGCATATCCGCCCGGTCGAAGCCTCAGGCAGCGACTCGGTGCGCAACGGGCTGGCCCTGTCCGGAACTTTGCACTGGATGTTCGACCGGGGTCTGATAGCGGTCGATCCCGAAAGCTATCGGATATTGGTGTCGCACAACAAGGTTCCGAAGGATGTCGTTGACCGGCTTATCCTGCCTAATCAGGAACTGATCCGTCCAAGGAACCAGAGCGACTTGCCCCATCCCGAGAACCTCAAGTGGCATCGTGAAAACCGGTTCGGTCAGGGAAACTTTGATCCGCCCGTCAGGCTTTGAAGCTTGGCAAACCTTAACAACCCCTGAATCCGCCCCTGTAACCCCTTGATATTCCTCACCCGAGAAGGCGTCCCATCGTGGGACGCTATCCCCAGCTCACATCCCCGAGAAAGATATACCCCGCCCCGTAGATCGTCTTGATCAGGCGGGGGTTCTTCGGGTCTTCCCTCAGTTTCGTCCGCAGCCGCGAGATGCGGACGTCCATCGCGCGGTCGAAGCTTTCGCCGGCCGCGCCGCCGAAGGCTTCCTGCATCTGCTGGCGGGTGATCAGACGGCGCGGGCTTTCGAGGAAGAGGCGCAGCACCTCGCCCTCGGCATGGCTGAAGGGGGTCTCGGCCCCGTCGGGGTCTTCCAGCGCGTAGCGGTCGAAATGCGCGGTCCAGCCGTTGAAGCGCGCGCGGTCACCGCCCTGCACCGCCCCGCGCGGCGCGGCGCGCAGCCGGGCGCGGACGCGGGCGACCACTTCGGCCGGGTCGAAGGGTTTGGTGATGTAGTCATCGGCACCGAGTTCCAGCCCCGTCACCCGGTCCTGCACCTGCCCCCGCCCCGAGATGATGATGACCACCGCCCCGCGTTCCAGCGCCAGGCGGTGCACCAGCGCCAGCCCGTCGGTGTCGGGCAGCGACAGGTCCACGAGGCAGACATCGGGCACCGCGCGGTTGAGCGAGGCCTCGAATTCCCGGGCCCGCCCGAAGGATTGCGTGCGGAAGCCCGCCTCGGCCAATGCTTCGGTCAGCATCTGCCGGATCGCCGGTTCGTCGTCGAGGATGCTGACCAGCGGCGCGGTCATGCGGCGGCCTCGGGGCGCAGCAGGCGGGCAAGGTCGTCGGCGCGGAACGGTTTGCTCAGCACCGGCGCGCGCGCCTGCGCGGCGCGGTGCAGCGGGTCGTCCGGCGGCAGCGACGTCATCAGGATGAGCGGCAGCCCGCCCTGCCCCAGCCGGTCGGCGAGGTCGATGCCGGTGCCGTCGCCTTCCAGCCGCAGGTCCGACAGGACCAGCGCGATCCCCGGAAGATCGGCGGTGAGCGCGATGGCCTCGTCGACCGAGGCGGCCTCGACCACCGAATAGTCCAGACTGACCAGCATGTCGCGGATATCGGCGCGCAGGGTGTCGTCATCCTCGACCAGAAGGGCAAGGCCCCCTGCCGTCTGCGCGGGTGCGGCGCGCCACGGCAGGCGCAGCGTCACGCAGGCACCCGTGGCGGTGTTGGACAGCCGCAGATCGCCGCCGGCGAGTTTCACCATGTCATAGACCATGGGCAGGCCCAGTCCCGACCCCTTGCCGCCCTTCGTCGTGAAGAAGGGGTTGAGCGCCTGATCGAGTGCTGCGTCGGAAAACCCGGGCCCGGTATCGGTGACCGAAATGTCGATCCACACGTCGTCGATGGCATGGGCGGCGATGGTGATCTGGCCCGATGTGCCGCAGGCGTCGCGCGCGTTCAGGATCAGGTTCAGAAGCGCGTCCTGCAGCATGCCGGCATCGAGCATCAGCGCCGTGTCGGGCGTGGTGTCGACCACCGACAGACCGAGGGTCGGCGGCAGGGTGGGCGTGGCGAGCAGGCGCATGTCCTGCAACAGCGCGTGCAGGTCGGTCGACCGCGCGCGATAGGTGCGGTGGCCCGTCATGTCGCCGATCCGGTTGAGAAGCCCGCCGCCGCGCCGCGCCGCCGCCACCGTCGCCTTGACGAGGTCGGACTGGTCTTCGCTCAGCCCGGTGCGTTCGAGCCGCGACTGCAGGCCAAGGATGATGGTGAGAAGGTTGGCGAAGTCATGGGCAAGCCCGTTGACCATCTGCGCGGCCAGCGCGCGCCGACGGGTCTGCTGCAGCGCGACGCGGGTCTGGGTTTCCTGGGTGATGTCCATCGACAGGATATAGACGCCGCCCCGCCCGTCGGGGGTAAAGGCGGTGCGGATGCGCCGGGCGCTGGAGCGGTCGGTGAATTCGAAGACCGAGGCTTCGCCCGCATAGGCGCGGTTCAGCGACGGCGTGATGCGGTCGTGGATCGCCTCGCCCAGCACCTCGCGGATGTGGCGCCCGGGCAGGTCGGCGCCGCGATAGGGGATGATGGTGCCCAGCCGCCGGTTGGAATAGGTGTAGAACCCGGCTGCGTCCACGTGTGCGAGGTGGGCGGGCATCATCTCGGCGGTCAGGCGGGTGCGGGCCTCTGCCTCGGTGAGCTGGCGCTTGGTCTCTTCCAGCGCGGTGATGGTGGCCGCCAGTTCGCGGTTGGTGGCGGACAGGTCCTCGGCATGGGTGAGAAGCTGGTCCGAGAGTTCCTCGGACCGGGCACGCAGCAGCGACTCGGACCGCTTGGTGCGAGTGATGTCGGTATAGACGGTGACCCAGCCGCCCTGTGGCAGGGGCGATCCTTCGACGCTGATCGTGCGCCCGTTGGACCGGGTGCGCTCCATGTAATGGGGCTGGAAGGCGCGGGCCTGATCGACGCGGGTGCGCACGAAGGTTTCGGGGTCGTCGACCGACCCGTATTCACCCTTGCCCACAAGGTGGCGGATCGTGTCCTCGAACCGGGCGCCGGGGGTGACGAGGTCGGGTGGCAGGTCGAACATCGTCTGGAAGGGCCGGTTGCAGACCGACAGCCGCAGGTCACGGTCATAGATCGACAGGGCCTGTGCGATGAGGTTCAGGCCTGCGGTCGTGAAATCGCGCGTGTCGGTATCGGTCCGGTCCATGCATCTCCCCCCGGGGTTCCATCGCTAGCACCCGGCCGTCGCGCGGGAAAGTCCTCACTGACCGCGCCGTTACAATTCGTTAGAATTGCGAAAACATCAGGCAAAGGTTCGCTCCCAGTCTGCGCGCTGGCCATGATGCGTCGGAACCGACCGGGTGGCCTGCACCTGGGGTTCGTCACGCCCCCGGTCAAGGGAGGAGAAAGACATTGGCCGCGACCACTTCCGGCGCCGGTGGGCATCAGTCCCTTCCGGCCCTGCTGCATCGTAATGCGACGCAATTCGGCGACAGACCCGCTTATCGGGAAAAGGAACTGGGTATCTGGCAAAGCTGGACCTGGGCCCAGACCGAGGCCGAGATCGAGGCGCTTGCGCTGGGGCTTATCAACCTTGGCCTCAAGCAGGGGGATTTCGTTGCGATCATCGGGCGCAACCGGCCTGCCATGTATTGGTCGATGGTGGCGATCCAGTCAGTGGGCGCAGTGCCCGTGCCCGTCTATCAGGACGCGGTCGCGGAAGAGATGGCCTATGTGCTGGAACATTGCGGCGCACGCTTCGTCATCGCGGCGGATCAGGAACAGGTCGACAAGGTGATCGAGGTGCAGGGCCGCCTGCACCAGTTCGAACACATGATCTATCTTGATGCGCGGGGGCTGCGGAAATACGACCACAGCCGCCTGCACCAGTTTTCTCACGTTCAGGAACAGGGCCGCGCGGCGCGCGAGGAATTCCTGCCCGAACTCAAGCGCCGGCGCGAGGCGCTGGACTATGACAGCACCTGCGTGATGCTGTATACCAGCGGCACGACGGGCAAGCCCAAGGGCGTGGTCCTCTCGAACCGCAACGTCATCCTGACCTCGAAGAATTCCTGCGAATTCGACCGCCTGACCTCGGGCGAGGATATCCTGTCCTACCTGCCGATGGCCTGGGTGGGCGATTTCATCTTCTCGATCGGGCAGGCCTACTGGGCCGGGTTCTGCGTGAACTGCCCCGAAAGCGAAGTCACGATGCTGACTGACCTGCGCGAGATCGGGCCGACCTATTTCTTCGCGCCGCCGCGGGTCTTCGAGACGCAGCTGACCAACGTCATGATCCGGATGGAGGATGCTGGGCGGCTGAAGAAATGGCTCTTCGACCGCTTCATGGCGCATGCGCGCAAGGTGGGCCCCGCCATTCTGGACGGCAAGCCGGTCAGCAGTGGCGACCGGTTCAAATACTGGCTGGGCAACCTTTTCGTCTATGGGCCGCTGAAGAATTCGCTGGGGTTTAGCCGCGTGCGCGTCGGCTATACAGCGGGCGAGGCGATCGGGCCGGAAATCTTCGATTTCTACCGCGCGCTGGGCATCAACCTGAAGCAGCTTTATGGCCAGACCGAAGCCACGGTCTTCATCACCGCCCAGCCCGACGGCGAGGTGCGTTCGGACACCGTGGGCGTGCAATGCCCCGAAGTGGAAATCCGCATCTCGGACACGGGCGAGGTCTATTACCGCAGCCCCGGTGTTTTCGTCGAATACTACAAGAACGCCGAATCGACCGCGTCGACCAAGGATACCGAAGGCTGGGTGGCGACGGGCGACGCGGGCTTCATCGAACCCGATACCGGGCATCTGCGGATCATCGACCGCGCCAAAGATGTCGGCAAGATGGCCGACGGCCGGATGTTTGCGCCCAAATATGTGGAGAACAAGCTCAAGTTCTTCCCCAACATCCTTGAGGCCGTGCTGTTCGGCAACGGCCGCGACGAATGCGTGGCCTTCATCAACATCGACCTGACGGCGGTGGGATACTGGGCCGAGCGCAACAACATCTCCTATTCCTCGTATCAGGAACTGGCGGCGCATCCGCAGGTGATGCAGGCGATCCAGTCCCATGTGGAAGAGGTGAACCGGTCGGTCGCGGCGGACGATATGCTGTCCGGCTGTCAGGTGCACCGCTTTGTCATCCTGCACAAGGAACTCGACGCCGATGACGGCGAACTGACCCGCACCCGCAAGGTGCGCCGCCGCATCATCGAAGAGAAATTCGCCGATATCATCGCCGCGCTGTATGACGGGTCGGACAAGGTCTCGACCCGGACGGAAGTGACGTACGAGGACGGGCGCAAGGGATACATCAGCGCGACGCTGGAAATCCGCCGTGCCGCGGTCACGGGCGCGCCGCAGAGGATGGCGGCGGAATGACCCCGCTTGCGGTGCTTCTTTTCGCGTTGGGCTTTGCGGTCAGCTGGGCCGCTGGTCGGTATCTGGGGCGCTTCGCGGCGATTGCGCAGGGTGCTGCCATCGGTTGCTGCGGGGTCGGCGCCTTCATCTACGGGATGCCCGACTTCTGGAAGGACAACATCCTCTATGTGCTGGTGATCTTGTTGATCTACGGCCTGATCGGCGCGGTGATCTTCCGCGCAGGCGTGGCCCGTCGGGAAGGGGCGAAATAGATGCTGGACCAGGAACAGGGTTACCTCACCGCGGATGGCCGCAAGATCGGCGGCGTGGTGATGGAGATGAAGAACATCACTTTGCGCTTCGGCGGGGTGGTGGCGATCAAGGACATCAGCTTCGACATCCGCGAAGGCGAGATCCGCGCGATCATCGGCCCGAACGGCGCGGGCAAATCCTCGATGCTGAACGTGATCTCTGGCTTCTACCATCCGCAGGAAGGCGAGGTCTGGTATCGCGGAGCCAAGCGCCCGTCGATGAAACCCTATCAGGTGGCCCAGCAGGGGATCGCGCGGACATTCCAGAACATCGCGCTGTTCGAAGGGATGACCGTGCTCGACAACGTGATGACGGGCCGCCTGACGCATATGGACGCCAACATCTTCCGTCAGGCGATCTGGAAGGGCCGGGCCGAACGCGAAGAGGTCGAGAACCGCGCCAAGGCCGAGCGCATCATCGACTTCCTTGAAATCCAGCACATCCGCAAGACGCCGGTGTCGCGCCTGCCCTATGGCCTGAAAAAGCGCGTCGAACTGGCCCGCGCGCTGGTGAGCGAACCGTCGCTTCTTCTGCTCGACGAACCCATGGCGGGCATGAACGTCGAGGAGAAGGAGGACATGTGCCGCTTCATCCTCGACGTGAACGACGAATTCGGCACCACCATCGCGCTGATCGAACACGACATGGGCGTGGTGATGGACCTGAGCGACCGCGTGGTCGTGATGGATTACGGCCGCAAGATCGGGGACGGCACGCCCGACGAGGTGCGCGCGAACCCCGAGGTGATCGACGCCTATCTGGGGGTGTCCCATGACTGACGCCGTCCCCACTGCAACCCCGGCACCCAACAAGGGAGACGCGTGATGCCCGATACCTTCTTCTTCGCGCTCGAGGTCACATTGAACGGTCTGATGGCCGGGGTGATGTATGCGCTCGTGGCGCTGGGCTTCGTGCTGATCTTCAAGGCCAGCGGCATCTTCAACTTCGCCCAAGGCGTCATGGCGCTGTTTGCGGCGATGACCTTCGTGGGCATGCAGAACGGGCAGATCCCCTTCGCCCACCTGATCAACGCGGTCTTCGGCACCAACCTCCATTACTTCGGCTGGACGCTGCATTCCCTCGCGGCGATCACGCTGACCGTGGGCGTCATGATCCTTCTGGCCTGGGCGGTGCAGCGGTTCATCTTCCGCTATCTGGTGGGGCAGGAGCCGATCATCCTGTTCATGGCGACCATCGGTCTGGCCTATCTGCTGGAAGGTGTCGCCGACCTGATGTGGGGCGCGGACATCAAGAAGCTGGACTTCTGCCTGACTGACGGCACCTGCCTGCCGCAGGGCATCAACCTCGCCATCGACGAAGCCACCTTCAACCTCTTCGGATACGGGTTCTTCATCGACAACCTCGACATCACGGCGACCATCGTCGCGATCATCCTCGTCGCGATCCTTGTGGCGTTCAGCCAGTACACCAAGCAGGGCCGCGCCATGCGCGCGGTGGCCGACGACCACCAGGCGGCACTGAGCGTCGGCGTCTCGCTCAACTTCATCTGGATCCTCGTCTGGTCGGTCGCGGGCTTCGTCGCGCTGGTTGCGGGCATCATGTGGGGGGCGAAGCTTGGGGTTCAGTTCTCGCTCTCGCTGATCGCGCTCAAGGCCTTGCCGGTGCTGATGCTGGGGGGCTTCACTTCGATCCCCGGGGCGATCGTGGGCGGGCTGATCATCGGTATGGGCGAGAAGCTGTTCGAGTTCTTCATCGGCTCGGCCATCGGCGGCGCGACCGAGAACTGGTTCGCCTATGTGCTGGCGCTGATCTTCCTCGTGTTCCGGCCGCAGGGCCTGTTCGGCGAGAAGATCATCGAGAGGGTGTGAGCGATGCAAAAGCTGATCGCCATACTGAACGTGATCGCCTGGGGCGGGTTCTGGGCCTTCGGATACCTTGCGCTGAGTGCGGGGGCCGAAGGCGGCGGGCGCGTCGAGGTCGCGACGCTGCTGGCTGCGGCCGGCGGGGCGCTGGGTATCTGGGCCTACCTGTGGCTCGCGCGTCATTCCGAGGCGACGGGCTATGCCCGGCCCGCCAACCGCGTGCGCCGCGCGCATGAGTATACCGATATGACCGGGGAGATCGTCTGAGATGTTCTATCGCGAAGCAGGTGACTTCAAGACGTCCTATGTCGCCGACAACCAGACCTTCCCGATCGCCTTCGACCGCTGGCGTTACTATGCGGTGCTGGCGGTGGCCTTCCTCGTGGTGCCGTTCCTGGTCAACGACTACTGGGTCAATGCGATCCTCGTGCCGTTCCTGATCTATTCGATCGCCGCGATCGGGCTGAACATCCTGACGGGATATTGCGGGCAGGTGAGCCTTGGCACCGGGGGCTTCATGGCGGTGGGCGCCTATGCCTGCTACAAGTTGATGACCGCCTTCCCGGATGTGAACATCATCATCCACATCATCCTTTCGGGCGGCATCACCGCGATGGTCGGCACGCTGTTCGGCCTGCCCAGCCTCCGCATCAAGGGCTTCTACCTCGCGGTCGCCACGCTGGCTGCACAGTTCTTCCTTGTCTGGATGTTCAACAAGGTGTCGTGGTTCTACAACTACTCGGCTTCGGGCCAGATCAGCGCGCCGGAACGCACGGTGATGGGCGTCGCAGTCACCGGGCCGAATGTCGAACCCTGGGCGATGTACATGATCTGCCTCGTCTTCTGCTTCGCCTGCGCGGTGATCGCACGGAACCTGACGCGGGGCACGCTGGGGCGCACTTGGATGGCGATCCGCGACATGGACATCGCAGCGGAAATCATCGGGGTGAACCCGCTCAAGGCCAAGCTGACCGCCTTCGCCATCAGTTCCTTCTTCGTCGGCATCTCGGGCGCGCTGTTCTTCGCGGTCTATCTCGGCGCTATCGAGGTGGGCGAGGTCTTCGGCATCCAGAAGTCGTTCATCGTGCTCTTCATGATCATCATCGGCGGGCTGGGCAGCATCTTCGGGTCCTTCGCGGGTGCCGCGCTGCTTGTCGTGCTGCCGGTGTTCCTGAAACTGCTGGGCGTCGATCTGCTGGGCTGGCCCACCGACATCGTGGCGCATTTCCAGCTGGTGATCGTGGGCCTCTTGATCATCCTCTTCCTGATCCTCGAACCGCACGGGATGGCGCAGCTGTGGCGTGTGGCGAAGGAAAAGCTGCGGCTTTGGCCGTTCCCGCACTGACGCCGCGGTAAGCCGGGCTGAAGCCCGGCCTACGGCGAAAGACCAAAGACATCGGACCAGAACCAAGGGAGGACAAACCCGATGAAGATGAAACTGACCACGATGGCCCTGACCGCGCTGATGGCGGCGGGCCCCGCGATGGCGGACCTCGTGTTCCCGTCGCTGAGCTATCGCACCGGGCCCTTCGCCGCGGGCGGCATCCCCTTCGCCGACGGCTATGCCGATTACTTCACGCTGCTCAACGAACGCGACGGCGGCATCGGCGGCGTGATGACGCGCGTGATCGAATGCGAGACCGCCTACAACACCGAGCGTGGCGTCGAGTGCTATGAGGCGACGAAGAACGAAGGCTCGCTCGTCTATCAGCCGCTGTCGACGGGGATCACCTATCAGCTGATCCCGCGCACCACCGCCGACAATATCCCGATGCACACGCTGGGCTATGGCCGGACCTCGGCCAAGAACGGCAAGGTGTTCAGCCACACCTTCAACTATCCCGCCAACTACTGGGACGGTGCCTCGGGCGCGGTGAACTATCTGCTTGAGATCAACAGCAACGATATCTCGGGCAAGAAGGTCGCGCTGGTCTATCACAACTCGGCCTATGGCAAGGAACCGATCCCCACGCTGGAAGCGCTGGCCGCGAAGCACGGGTTCGAACTGCTACTGCTGGCGGTCGACAGCCCCGGCCAGGAACAGAAGTCGCAGTGGCTGCAGATCCGTCAGCAGCGCCCCGACTATGTGCTGATGTGGGGCTGGGGCGTGATGAACCAGGTCGCCATCCAGGAAGCCGCCAACATCCGCTTCCCGATGGAGAACTTCATCGGCATCTGGTGGTCGGGCGGCGAACATGACGTGATGCCCGCGGGCGATGGTGCCAACGGCTACAAGGCGCTGACCTTCCACAATGTCGGTTCCGACTTCCCGATCTACGAGGACATCCAGAAGTACGTCGTCGCCACCGGCAAGGCCGCGGGCGCGGGCGACCAGGTGGGTTCGGTGCTTTACAACCGTGGCATGTACGCCGCGATGCTGGCGGCCGAAGGCGCACGGGAAGCCCAGCGCATCCACGGCGTGGCCGACATCACCCCGGCGATGATGCGCGACGGTCTCGAGGCGCTGAACATGACGGAAGAGCGGATGGCCGCACTCGGCCTGCCGAACTTCGGCCCGACCTTCACGGCCACCTGCGAAAACCACGGTGGTGACGGCCTGGTCGGCGTCGTCCAGTGGGACGCGACCGCGAAGACCTGGTCGCTCGTCTCGGACTTCAAGTCGACTGACCAGGACGTCATCAACGCCCTGATCGAGGCTGACTCGGCCGCCTATGCCGCCGAGAACAACATCGCCCCGCGCTGCAACTGACGCGCGTGACAGAAGACTCGGCGCGGCGGCTGACGTCGCCGCGCCACCAATCCCGACCGAACCGAAGGACGCCGGATCATGCTTGATGCCGCACAGACAACCGAGACCCAGGTCGAGACGCTTCTCGAAGTCAGCAACATCGAGGTGATCTACAACCACGTGATCCTCGTGCTGAAGGGCGTGAGCCTGAAGGTGCCCAAGGGCGGGATCACCGCGCTTCTGGGCGGCAACGGCGCGGGCAAGACGACGACGCTCAAGTCGATCTCGTGCCTGCTGCATTCCGAACGCGGCGAGGTCACCAAGGGCACGATCCGCTATCGCGGGGAAGAGGTGCACCATTCCGACCCCGCCGAACTGGTGAAGAAGGGCGTGATCCAGGTGATGGAGGGCCGCCACTGTTTCGAACACCTCACGGTCGAGGAAAACCTGCTGACCGGCGCCTATACGCGCACGGATGGCAAGGCCGCGGTCATGCGCGATCTCGACCTCGTCTATACCTATTTCCCGCGCCTGAAGGAACGCCGCCGCAGCCAGGCGGGCTATACCTCGGGCGGTGAACAGCAGATGACGGCGATCGGCCGCGCGCTGATGTCGCGCCCCGAGACGATCCTTCTCGACGAACCTTCGATGGGCCTCGCCCCGCAGCTGGTGGAAGAGATCTTCGGCATCGTGAAGAACCTGAATGAAAAGGAAGGCGTGACCTTCCTTCTGGCCGAACAGAACACCAACGTCGCGCTGCGCTTTGCCCATTACGGATATATCCTGGAATCGGGGCGCGTGGTGATGGACGGCCCCGCGGCCGACCTGCGCGAGAACCCCGACGTCAAGGAATTCTACCTGGGCATGTCCGAAGAAGGCCGGAAGTCCTTCCGCGACGTGCGGTCCTATCGCCGCCGCAAGCGCTGGCTGAGCTGAGCGCCGCCGCGACAGGGCCGTGACAGGCAGGAGAGGAAGATGCTGAAGAAACCCTTCTTTGACGATCTCGAGACGCGCAGCGCGGACGAACGCGCCGCCGATATCGCGCGTCGCCTTCCCGACCAGATCGCTCGTGCCAAGGCCGCGCCGGGCTATGCCGCGACGCTGGCCGATGTGGACCCCGCCGGCATCACCGATGTCGCGGCGCTCGCCGCACTGCCGGTGCTGCGCAAGGCTGACCTGTCGAAGGCGCAGGCGGCGCATGCGCCCTTCGGTGGCTTCACCACCAAACCCGCCAGCGGATTTGCCCATGTGTTCCAGTCGCCGGGGCCGATCTATGAACCGGGCGGCACCGAACATGATTGGTGGCGCATGGGACGGTTCCTCCACGCCTCGGGGATCGGCAAGGGCGACGTGGTGCAGAACTGCTTCGGCTATCATCTGACGCCGGCCGGCATGATTTTCGAGTCTGGCGCGCGCGCCGTGGGCGCCGCTGTCCTGCCCGCGGGCACCGGCCAGACCGAGCTTCAGGTCGCCGCCGCCCGCGACGTGGGCGCGACGGCCTATTCGGGCACGCCGGATTTCCTGAAGGTGATCCTCGACAAGGCCGACGAGATGGGGGTCGAACTGGGCATCACCAAGGCGGCGGTCGGGGGCGGCGCGCTCTTCCCATCGCTGAGGGCCTTCTATGCTGATCGCGGCATCACCTGCCTGCAATGCTATGCCACGGCGGACCTTGGCAACATCGCCTATGAAAGCCCAGCGATGGAGGGGATGATCGTCGACGAACACGTCATCGTCGAGATCGTCACCCCCGGCACCGGCATCCCCGTCGCCCCGGGCGAGGTGGGCGAGGTCGTCGTGACCACCCTGAACCCCGATTACCCGCTGATCCGCTTCGCAACCGGCGATCTGTCGGCGGTGATGAACGGCCAGTCGCCCTGCGGACGCACCAACCTGCGCATCAAGGGCTGGATGGGCCGCGCCGACCAGACCACCAAGATCAAGGGCATGTTCGTGCGCCCCGAACAGGTGGCACAACTGGTCGCGAAACACGCCGAGATCATCAAGGCCCGCGTCATCGCCACCCGCGACGGCGAAATGGACCGCATGACCGTCCGGGTCGAGGCAGCAGGCGGCGACGCCCATGCCTTCGCCGCCTCGGTGGCCGAAGTGCTCAAGCTCAAGGGCGCGGTCGAGATCGTTGCCCCCGGCAGCCTGCCGAAAGACGGGCTCGTGATCGAGGATCAGCGCCGCTACGACTGACGCGCCTGTGGTGCGTCCGGGATTTGCGTAATTGGGACGGGAAGAAGCATGAGTCATGCTCCGGCTTCTTCGGGTTCACAAATATCCCGGGGGGCCGCGCGTCAGCGCGGCGGGGCAGAGCCCCCTCGACGCAAATCACGGGGTGCCAAGAATCGGGGTGAAGCCGCCGTAGATCATGCGGCGGCCGTCGAAGGGCATCGGGTTCCGGTCGGGCGACATCCGCGGGTCCTCCATGACGCTGCGGAAACCGTCATCCCGTGTCGCCTTGTCGGGCCAGACGATCCACGACAGCGCCACGACCTCGTCAGGGCCCGCCTGCACCGCCATCGGCATCGAGGTCAGCTCACCATCGGGAACGTCATCTGCCCAGCATTCGACGATGTTGAGTGCACCGAAGTCTTTGAAGACCTCGTGCGACAGGCGCGAAAACTCCAGATAACTGTCCCGGCTGTCCTTCGGAACGGCGGCGAGGAATGCGTCGACATAGGCCATTGGCCGATCTCCTTTCAGGCGGGTCTTTTGGAATCTGCCCGCAGCGTGCTTGACTAAAACGTTGAAGTCAACATAAATGACGGCATGCACCCGGATCTTGCCATCACCGTCACCCACGAGGTGCGCGACCGCTGCCTGTGTCTGCACCTGCAGCGCGCGGCGCGGGCCATAGCGCGGGTCTTCGACGAAGCCCTGAAACCCGTGGGGCTGACCCATGGGCAGTTTTCCCTGATGGTGGCGCTGAACCGACCCGAGCCGCCGCTTCTGGGCGAACTGGCGCGGTTTCTCGCGATGGACCGCACCACGCTGACCGCGAACCTCAAGCCGCTGGAAAGGCGCGGGCTGGTGGCGGTGACGCCCGACACGAGGGACCGTCGCGCGCGGCGGCTCTCCCTGACCGGGGCGGGGCAGGATGTCCTGATGCGGGCGGTCCCGATCTGGCGCGCGACGCATGACCATGTCGATGCGGGTCTGGTCTGGGACAGCCCCCGCGATCTGCGGGGCGAGTTGTGCCACATCGCCTACACCCTGCCTGCCGCCCGGACCGAAGCGGCCGATTTCACGCTGGATGTCCGAGTGAAAAGCTAGGATAACGTCCACTGGCTGTTTCAGGACGGACAGGGCATTGGCCGAGACGACCCAGATCACCGCGCCCGGCGCACGGCGCGCGCGCCGCAGCGGAACGCGGCTGCTGACCGGCCTTGTCTGCTTGGTCGCTGCGGCCTGCCTGTTGCCGATGCTGGCGGTCTTTCTGGCCGCCGTCACCGGCGGCACCGACACGCTGGCGCATCTGATCGAGACGGTGCTGCCGCGCTACGCCGGGGCGACGCTGGCGCTGGTGGGTCTGGTGGCGGCGGGCACGCTGGTGATCGGCGTCGGCGCCGCCTGGCTGGTGACGATGACGCGTTTTCCCGGTGTCCGGTTGTTCGAGATCCTGCTTGTCCTGCCGCTCGCCTTTCCGGCCTACGTGCTCGCCTATGCCTACACCCATGTGCTGGACCACCCGGGCATCGTGCAGGCGACCCTGCGCGACCTGACGGGTTGGGGCCCGCGCGACTACTGGTTCCCGGAAATCCGGTCGCTGGGCGGTGCCGCGGTGATGCTGGTGCTCGTGCTCTATCCGTACGTCTATCTGCTGACGCGCGCCGCCTTCCTGCAGCAGAGCGCGACAGGCTTCCTCGCCGCGCGCGCGCTGGGCAAAGGGCCCTTCGCGGCGTTCCGGCAGGTCAGCCTTCCCATGGCGCGGCCCGCGATCGCGGGGGGCGTGCTGCTCGCGGTGATGGAGACGATCGCCGATTTCGGCACCGTCGCGCATTTCGGGGTGCAGACGCTGGCGACCGGCATCTATGCCAGCTGGTTCCTGCTGGCCGACCGCGCGGCGGCGGCGCAGCTTGCGCTGTGCCTGCTGGTCTTCGCGCTTCTGGTCGCGATGCTCGAACGCACGCAGCGCGGCGCGGCGCGCTATCACGAGACGGGCAGGCGGCAGATGGCCATGCCTCCCGCAGACCTGAAAGGCTTTCGGGCGGCGGGGGCAGTTCTGTTCTGCGCGCTCCCGGTCCTGCTGGGCTGTCTGCTGCCCGCGTTCATCCTGTTCGAGATGGCGCTCGGGTCGGAACAGGATCTGACCAGCCGCCGCTATGTGCGCTTCATCACGAATTCGCTGACGCTGGCCAGCTGTGCCGCCGTGCTCACGCTCGCGGCGGCGGTGGCGGTGGGATTTTTCCAGCGGGTGCGGCCCGGGGGGCTGGCCGGGTTCGTGGGCTCGGTGGCGAAGCTGGGCTATGCCGTGCCGGGCGGCGTGATCGCGGTGGGGCTTCTGGTGCCCTTCGCGGCCTTCGACAATGCGCTTGATGCGTTCATGCGGGCCCGGTTCGACATGTCGACCGGGCTTCTGGTGACGGGGTCGATCTGGCTTCTGGTCGGGGCCTATATGGTGCGCTTCCTGGCCGCCGCGTTGGGCGCGTACGAGGGCGGGCAGGCCAGCGTTCACACCAACATGGACGCGGCCGCCCGGTCGCTGGGGCAGACGCCGCTCGGCACCTTGCGGCGGGTGCATGTGCCGATCCTGACGCCCAGCCTGCTGACGGCTCTTCTCATCGTCTTTGTCGACGTGATGAAGGAACTGCCCGCAACGCTGATCATGCGGCCCTTCAACTATGACACGCTGGCCGTGCAGGCCTTCCGGCTGGCCAGCGACGAACGGCTGGAAGGCGCGGCGGTGCCGTCCTTGGTGATCGTGGCGATGGGGCTGTTGCCTGTCATCCTGATCTGCCGGCAGGTGGGCCGGCGCTGAGCGGTCAGGCAGACCACCAGGCCTCGATCTGGTCACGGCTGACCCGGTCGGCGGGGCCGAGTGCCACAAGCCGCGTGCGGTCGGTCGCGGCGCGGCGGGCTTCCACATGGGCGCCGACCACCTGCACTTCGTATCCGCCATCGTCTGTGAGCACGAAGCCCTTGAGCCGGTAGAGCCCGTCGGGACGCGCGGCCAGCCTGTCGCCCAGCCACGCGCGGTTCACCGGCGTATCGCTTTCGTGACGCCATGCGGCATAGGCCGGGTGCGGCGCGGGCTGAGGGCCCTGCGGCAGCGGTGTCACCCCGAAGAGAAGCGGTGCCAGCGGCGCATCGTCAAGCGCGCGGGGGCTGCGGGCTTTCATCGCGTCAAGCCGCGCGGCGAGGTCCGGCGCGATACCGTCCGTCTTGGTGACCAGAACAAGATCGGCCACCGTGATCTGCTGCGCCACCTGCGCGCCGATCAACGGATCGTCCAGAAGGGCGGGCGCGTTCAGCCCGTCGACCAGCGTCACGATCCCGGCATAGGACATGTCGGGCTCGGCGATGGCCGCCTGCGCGATGGCGGCCGGATCGGCCACGCCCGAGGCTTCGACGACAAGGTGATCGGGCCGAGGGCTGCGGTCTAGGATGTCACCCAACGCCATGTAGAGATCGGCGCCCATCGTGCAGCAGACGCAACCGTTCTGCAGCGCGATGGTGTCTTCCGTGCGGCTGACCAGAAGTTCGGCATCGATGTTGATCGCGCCGAAATCATTGACCAGCACCATCAGCCGCAGGTCATGATCTTCGGTCAGCAGGCGGTTGATCAGCGTGGTCTTGCCCGCGCCCAGATAGCCCGAGACCACCGTCATCGGCAGCCGGGTCATGTCAGGTTCAGCCGCCCGCCGAAGACCGTTCCCAGAACCGGCACATCCTTCAGCGCCTCGGGCGCGACCTGCGTGGGGTCGTCGCCCAGCACGGCGAAATCGGCGCGCTTGCCGGCCTCGATGCTGCCGATCTCGCTGTCCATCTTGAGCGTATAGGCGGCCCCCAGCGTGATGAGGCGCAGCGCCTCGTCCACGCCGATGCGCTGGTCGGGGCCGAGCGTGCGGCCCGACATCGTCTGGCGGTTCACCGCGACCCAGGCGGTGAACAAGGGCGCAAGCGGCGTGACCGGCGCGTCGGAATGGATCGCGACGCGGACCCCTTCGTCCAGCGCCGTGCGCACTGCGTCCATGCGGCGCGCGCGGTCTTCCCCGATGGTGAGCGCGACATGCTGATCGCCGAAATACCAGACATGGTTGGCGAAGATGTTGGTGCAGGCACCAAGTGCGGCGGCGCGGCGGTACTGGTCGGCACCCATCATCTGGCAGTGCTGGAGGACATGGCGCGCCTCGGGCCAGGGATGCTTGCGCGCGGCGGCTTCGAGCGCGGCAAGCGAGACGTCCGATGCCTCGTCCCCATTGACGTGGATATGCATCTGGATGCCTTCGCGCTGCATCACCTCGCAAAGGGCGAAGATGGTTTCGGGCGACGTGTTCCAGATGCCGTTGGGCTGGCCGCCGACATAGCCCGGCCATTTGACCCGCGCGGTCCAGCCCTGAATCGACCCGTCGGTCATCAGTTTGACCGCGCCAAGCCGCAGCTTGTCGGTGCCGCGCGCCGCCAGTCGTTTCGCCTTGGCGGCGATCTCGTCGGGGCTGCCGCCGATCGCGCCCAGCGCAGGCACGATGCGCAGGTGGAAATCCTCCTCCCCCGTGGTGGACAGGGCGGTTTCGAGATCGGCCTCCTCCATCGTCGAGAACAGGTCGGTGACCGTGGTCACCCCGGCCAGACGGCAGACATCGGCATAGGTGCGCATCGCCGCGCGCGTCTGGCTGAGGCCGCGGAAATCCATGCCCACGCGCCGCATGACCGGGAACATGGCGGCCATTTCCTGCAATTCGCCCGTCGGTTCCCCGTCGGGGCCCTTCACCACGCCTTCGGCATTCGTTTCGCGCGTATACCCGGCCATGGAGAGCGCGGCCGAGTTCACGCACATCAGGTGGAAGTTCGAGAACATGATCGCGACAGGCCGGTCGCCTGCGACCCGGTCGAGATGGTGGCGGTTCAGCCGTTCCGACTTGAGGAAGATCGGGTCGAACCCCCAGCCAAGAAGGGGCGCGCCGGGGGGCAGAGTGGCCGCTTGCGCCGAGAGGCGCGCGATGACCGCGTCGATATCGGTCATGCCCTTGTGCAGGTTGCCCTGCGGGTCAATCCGGTCGTGATAGCCCGCATAGGCGAAATTCCACATCGCGCCCGCCATCATGTGGGCATGGCCTTCGACGAAGCCGGGCATGAGCACGGCATGCTTCAGGCTGTCGTCATGGACGACATCGCCCCATTGATCGGCGCAATCGGCCCCGCCCACGGCAAGGATGCGACCCTCCCTGACGGCGACATGGGTCGCGCGGGGGCGGTTGGGATCCATGGTGATGATCTGGCGGGCGGCGAAGACGGTGATGGGCGGCATGTGCGGACTCCTCTGATCTCAGGGGTAACGCAGGGCGGATCGTTCACAAAGCAATTTCTGCAGGGGTCGTGCGCGGCATGGAAAAAGGTCCCGTGCGGCGGCACGGGCCCGAGGTGGTTGCCAAGGGAAGCAACATGAAGAAACGGTCTTACCAGTCGGTCGGGCCTTTATCGGCAAAGGCCGAGACGAGGAAATCGATGAAGGCGCGCACCTTGGGCTGGGTGAAGCGGCCCGGCGGATAGACGGCGTAGATGCCTTGGGTTTCCACCGGGAGATCGGGGATCACGTCCTCGATCAGTCCCTTCGCCATGGATTCGGCATAAAGATAGCTGGGCAGATAGGCGATCCCGAGCCCCGCGATGGCGGCATTCAAAAGCGACTGGCCATCATTCACGCTGAGCCAGCCCGCCGTGCGCACCTGACGGCGTTCGCCCGACGGCGCGGTGATCTTCCAGACATTGCCCGACGCCTGATTGGAATAATGCAGAAGTTTGTGTTCGTTCAGATCGTCGATCTTCTGGGGCCGGCCATAGCGCGCGAAATAGCCGGGGCTGGCGATCATGCGCTTGGTCGTCTCGGTCAGCTTGCGGGCGCGCAGCGTGCTGTCTTCCAACTCGCCAATGCGTACGGCCATGTCGAACCCTTCCGAGATGAGTTCCACATAGCGGTTGTTCAGAACCATGTTCACCGTGATGTCCGGAAACTCCTCGAGGAAGTTGGACAGGATCGGCGAGAGGTGATTGACCCCGAAATCCGTCGCGACCGAAATCCGCAGAAGGCCCGACGGCGCGCTCTGCATCGAGGTGACGAGCGCATCCGCCTCGCCCGCGTCGTTCAGGACGCGGCGGGCACGGTCGTAATAGGCCAGACCGATCTCGGTCGGCGATACGCGGCGGGTGGTGCGGTTCAGAAGGCGCGCGCCAAGCCGCGCTTCAAGGCTCGAGACATGCTTGGACACGGCGGACTTGGAGATGCCCATCTTCTTGGCCGCGTCGGTGAACCCGCCCTGGTCCACGACGGTGGCGAAGGCCTCCATTTCGGTGAGTCTGTCCATGCCTTTATGTCCTTCGGGTCCTGTTCTTCAGGGGGATGGTATGAAGGGCAATCTGGGCAAGAAGGGGGCGGCACTGGGATAATATCAGGGTTTTGAATGTGATCGTTCGGCCCGGGGAAACAGGGAAACAATCGGCGCGGGCGGACAAACCCCGCGCCGCCGGACCGGCGCGCGGGGTATCGCCCGTGCTGACGGCAGACGCCCTAGAGCGTCGCGGCCAGCCGCGTGCCCTGATCGATCGCGCGCTTGGCGTCGAGTTCCGACGCCACATCGGCTCCGCCGATCACGTGGGCGGTGATGCCCTTCGCGGCAAGATCATCGGCCAGACTGCGCAGCGGCTCCTGCCCGGCGCAGAGGATGATCGTATCGGCCTCGATCAGGGTCGGGTTCTCGCGCGCATCGCCAAAGCTGACATGCAGGCCGTTTTCGTCGATGCGTTCATAATTCACGCCGCCCACGAAATTCACGTCCTTCATGTTCAGCGCGGCGCGGTGGATCCAGCCCGTGGTCTTGCCGAGCCGTTTTCCGTGCTTTTCCGCCTTGCGCTGCAGCAGCGTGACCTGCCGCGCGGGGGCTTCGGGCTGCGGGCCTTCGGGGGCGAGGCCGCCGCGATGCTGCGCGGGGTCGGCAACGCCCCATTCGCGCATCCAGTCGGGCAGGTTTTCCGTCGGGCTTTCGCCTTCGTGGACAAGGTATTCCGACACGTCGAACCCGATGCCGCCCGCGCCCACCACGGCGACGCGTTTGCCCACGGGCTTCTTCCCTGCCAGTACCTCAATATAGCTCAGCACGTTCGGCCCGTCCTGACCGGGAATGCCCGGGTCGCGCGGGGTGACGCCGGTGGCGATGATGACCTCGTCGAAACCGGTCAGCATGTCGGCCGTGACGGGGGTGTTCAGCCGCAGCTCGATTCCTTCCGCGTCGATCATGGTGCGGTACCAGTCGACGAAGCCGTGGAATTCTTCCTTGCCGGGGATCTGCTTGGCCATGTTGAGCTGGCCGCCGATCTCGGCCGCCTTGTCGAAGACGGTCACCTTGTGGCCGCGCTCCGCGCAGGTGAGCGCGGTGGAAAGCCCCGCGGGCCCCGCGCCGACGATGGCTATGCTCTTGGGCGTGGCGGTCTTTTCGACGACAAGTTCTGTCTCGTGGCAGGCGCGTGGGTTGACAAGGCAGGACGTCAGCTTGCCCGAGAAGGTATGGTCGAGACAGGCCTGGTTGCAGGCGATGCAGGGTGCGATCTGGGCGGCCTTACCCGCGATCGCCTTCCGCACGAAATGCGCATCGGCGAGCATGGGCCGCGCCATCGACACCATGTCGGCGCAGCCTTCGGCCAGAACCTGTTCGGCCACTTCGGGCGTGTTGATGCGGTTCGAGGTGATCACCGGGATCGAGACATGGCCCATCAGTTTCTGCGTCACCCAGGCGAAGGCGCGGCGGGGAACGGAGGTGGCGATGGTGGGCACGCGGGCTTCGTGCCAGCCGATGCCGGTGTTGATGATGGTGGCGCCGGCCTGTTCGACCGCTTGCGCCAGTTGGATGACTTCTTCGGTGGTCGATCCGTTAGGAACAAGGTCGATCATCGACAGGCGGTAGATGATGACGAAGTCGGTGCCCACCGCTTCGCGGGTGCGGCGGACGATCTCCAGGGCCAAGCGCATGCGGTTCTCGTAGGACCCGCCCCAGCGGTCGGTGCGCTTGTTGGTGTGGGTCACGATGAACTGGTTGATGAAATAGCCTTCCGACCCCATGATCTCGACCCCGTCATAGCCCGCCTCACGGGCCAGCACGGCGGCGTTGACGATGTCGCTGATCTGCTTCTCGATCCCGTCCTCGTCCAGTTCGCTGGGCGGGAAGGGCGAGATCGGCGATTTGATCGCCGACGGCGCCACGCATTTGGGCCCATAGGCATAGCGGCCCGCATGCAGGATCTGCATCGCGATCTTGCCGCCCGCGTCATGCACCCGCGCGGTCACGACGGAATGGTTCCTTACGTCATCGGCGGTGGTCATCATCGCGGCCCCCGGCAGGACCGAGCCTTCGAGGTTCGGGCCGATCCCGCCCGTCACCATCAGCGCCACCTCGCCCCGCGCGCGTTCGGCATAGAATTCGGCCACGCGGTTCCAGTCTCGTGTTTCTTCCAGACCGGTATGCATCGACCCCATCAGCACGCGGTTCTTCAGCGTGGTGAAACCCAGATCGAGGGGTGCCAGAAGGTGGGGGTAATGGGTCATGTCTCTCTCCCTGCCGTTGGCGGGAAGATCGCCGCAAGCGGCGCGCTTGTCACGCGCAACGCGGCGTCAGGGGCGGGGCGAGGGGCTCTGCCCCTCGCGCTCCCCGGGATATTTGTGAACCCGAAGAAGAGGCGGGCCTGGGCGCTGGACCCGCGTGCGGGGGCCGCGTAACAAGGCGGCACGCCCGGACGGAGACACAGATGACCCCCGAAAAGATCGCCCGCCTGCCCTATCGCCCCTGCGTGGGCGTGATGCTCATGAACCGCGGGGGCCGCGTCTTTGTCGGCCAGCGCCGCGACCGCTTCACCGAGGCCTGGCAGATGCCGCAGGGCGGCGTGGACAAGGGCGAGGACCCGCGCGATGCCGCGCTGCGCGAGTTGTGGGAGGAAACCGGCGTGACGGCGGACCTGGTCGAGGTGGTGGCCGAGACCGCGGATTGGCTGCCCTATGACCTGCCGCATGACATCGTGCCCGAGATCTGGGGCGGGAAGTATCGCGGGCAGAAGCAGAAGTGGTTCCTGCTGCGCTTTCTCGGGACCGACGATCAGGTCGACATCGCGACCGCGCACCCGGAGTTCTCGACATGGCGCTGGATGGAGAAGGATCATCTGATCGACAGCATCGTGCCCTTCAAGCGCGAGGTCTACGCGCGCGTGCTGGCCGAATTCGGGCCGCTTGTCGCGCCGCTCTGATCGCCCGCGGGATTGCCAAGGCCTCAGTCCGGGAAGATCGGCGTGCGCGGCCCCGAGGTTTCGGGCAGAAGCCCGATCAGGCGCGGATCGCGGGCGATTTCGACCTTCTGTGCGATGGGCGTGAAGCCCGACCGACGATAGAAGTCGAGCGCGCCGGGATGATCGAGCGTGCAGGTATGGACATGCAGCCGCCGGATCGGCCGCGCCCAGGCGAGGCGGAGGGCGTGATCCATCAGCACGCGGCCCGCGCCGGTGCCGACCAGTGCCGGGGTCACGCCGAAGAAGGCCAGTTCGCAGTCGCCGGGCGAGCGGAAGTCAAGCTCGAGCAGCGCCTCGGGTATGCCGTCGCGCGTCAGGGTGTGCAGCGTCACGTCAGGGTCCGAGAGGATCGCTGCCAGCGTTTCATCCGCCATGGCGAGGCGCGAGAACCAGAGCCACGCCACCGCGCCCACCCGGCGGAACAGGTCGCGGTAGGCGTCGGCATCGCGCGGCAGCTCGGTCAAGATCAGGTCCGGCAGGTCCGGCACCGGGCGCGGTGGCGGCGGCGCGGTCATCTCGAGATAGGTGACCACGGTCGCCACCATGCCGGGTGGCACGTCGTGCAGGCCGGGCGTAAGCGTCCGGGTCACAACAGGCCCGCAGCCGCCAGAAGCTGGCGCACATCGGCCTCGGGGCGGGGGCCGATATGGCTGATCACCTCGCGCGCGCAGACAGTGCCGATGCGCGCGCAGGTTTCCAGATCGCGGCCCGTGGCCATGCCGAAGAGGAACCCGGCAGCGAACTGGTCGCCCGCCCCGGTGGCATCGACCGGCGTGATCTTTTCGACCGGCACGTCGATGCGGGACGTGCCCTCCATCACCGTGACGCCGTCGCCCGACCGGGTGCAGACCACCAGATCGCAGATGCCCGCCGTCAGCATCAGCGCGTCGTCCAGATGCGTCGTCTCGAACAGCGACTGGATTTCGGCCTCGTTCCCGATGACGAAGTCGAGGTCGTGCTGGATCAGTGACAGGAAATCGGCGCGGTGGCGGTCGACGCAGAAGGGGTCGGAAATGGCGATGCCGGCGCGGCCCCCGGCGGCGCGGGTGCTGCGCGCGGCTTCGCGGAAGGCGGATTTTCCGGCGTCGTGATCGAAGAGATAGCCTTCGAGGAACATCAGCTTCGCATTGCCCGTCACCGCCTGCGGCACGTCCTGCGACGACAGCCCGGTCGAGATGCCGAGATAGGTGTTCATCGACCGTTCCCCGTCGGGCGAGACGAAGATCATCGACCGCGACGTGGGCTCGGCCCCGCCCGCGACGGGGTCGTTGACGAAGTCGATGCCGTGGTCGGTCATGGCCTTGGCATAGAAGTGGCCCAGCGCGTCGTCGTTCACCCGCCCGATGAAGGCGGTGTTCAGCCCCAGCGCGCCTGCGCCCGCGATGGTGTTGGCGACCGATCCGCCGGGCGTCTGCACGCGGCCCTCCATCGCGGCATACAGCACCTCGGCGCGGTCGCGGCCGATGAGCTGCATGATCCCCTTCTCGATCCCCATGTGATCGAGAAAGCTGTCGTCAGCCTGAGAGATGACGTCGACGACGGCATTGCCGATGCCGACCAGGTCGTAGGTCTTGGTCATTCTGTCTTGTCCTCATAGGGGCAGAGATCGCGGATGATGCAGGCGCCGCATTTCGGTTTGCGCGCGACGCAGGTGTAGCGGCCGTGCAGGATCAGCCAGTGATGGGCGTGAAGCTGGAATTCGGCCGGGATGTTGTCTTCGATGGCGCGTTCGACGGCATCGACGTCGCGGCCCGGCGCGATGCCGGTGCGGTTGCCGACGCGGAAGATGTGGGTGTCGACCGCCTGCGCCGGGAACCGCCACCACATGTTCAGCACCACATTCGCGGTCTTGCGCCCGACGCCCGGCAGCGATTGCAGCGCCGCGCGCGAGGACGGGACTTCGCCGCCATACTCCTCGACGAGGATGCGCGACAGCTTCATCACGTTCTTCGCCTTGTTGCGGAACAGCCCGATCGTCTTGATGTGGTCGATCAGCCGCTCTTCCCCGAGGTCGAGCATCTTCTGCGGCGTGTCGGCGATCTTGAACAACTCGCGCGTCGCCTTGTTCACGCCCGCATCGGTCGCCTGCGCCGACAGGGCCACGGCGACGACAAGCGTATAGGCGTTGACATGGTCAAGCTCACCCTTCGGGGCGGGATCGGCCGCCTGGAAGCGGGCGAAGATCTCGCGCATCGTGTGATAGGGAAGCTGCTTTGCCATCCCGGCCTTCTTGCCCAATGGGCGCGCGCCCCGCAACGCCAAAGCGCAGGTTTCGGGTCGCGGCGCAGCCCTTGCGCGCCTATTGTCGGGTGCAGGCGAAGGATGTGACCGATGAACGTGCAAGCGACCGATCAGGGATACCACTACAACGTGATGCGCCGCGCGCTCGACCTGATCGACGCGGGCGGGCCGGGGTTGTCTCTGGACGATCTCGCGCGGCAGATGAACATGAGCCCAGCGCATTTCCAGCGGCTGTTCTCGCAATGGGTGGGGGTGAGCCCGAAGCGGTATCAGCAATACCTGACACTCGATCATGCCAAGCGGCTGCTCAGCGACCGGTTCACCACGCTGGACGCCGCGCATGAGGCGGGCTTGTCGGGGACGGGCCGCCTGCACGACCTGTTCCTGCGCTGGGAGGCGATGAGCCCCGGCGATTTCGCGAAAGGCGGCGAGGGGTTGACGATCTTCTGGGGCTGGTTCGACAGCCCCTTCGGCCCCGCCCTTGTCATGGGCACCGACCGGGGCCTGTGCGGCATCGGCTTCGCCGCCGAGACGGGTGAGGACCCTGCCTTCCAGGACCTTGCCGGGCGATGGCCGAAGGCGGCTTTCCTCGAAGACCCCGCGCGCCTGCGCCCGTGGGCTCTGGCGGCCTTCGGCGCGTCGGACGACACCGCGCCGCTGTTCCTGATCGGCGCGCCCTTCCAGATCAAGGTGTGGGAGGCGCTGCTCGCCATTCCGTCAGGCCATGTGACGACCTATTCCGAAATCGCCCAGGCCATTGGCCACCCCAAGGCCGTGCGCGCCGTGGGCACGGCGGTGGGGCGCAACCCGGTCAGCTGGCTGATCCCCTGCCACCGCGCGCTGCGCAAGTCGGGGGGGCTGGGCGGCTATCACTGGGGCCTGCCGGTCAAGCGGGCGATGCTGGCCTATGAGGCGGCGCGGGCGGACGGGTAGCGCGCCCGCTCAGGCAGCCAGAACGCCCGCCAGCGGCACCCCTTCCACGGTGACGCGGTGCATCAGCCGCCGGTAACCGTGGTAATCGTTGATCGCCTTGTGCCAGGTCGCGCGGTTGTCCCAGATGGTGATGTCGCCCGGCTGCCAGCGCACCCGGCACTGGAATTCCGGCTTCTGGCAATGGCGATAGAGAGCACTCAGGACCACTGCGGATCCCGCTTCGCTCAGCCCCTCGATATGCGTGGTGAAGACGGGGTTGACGTACAGGCCGCGCCGACCGCTCAGCGGATGGGTCAGCACGACAGGATGGCGGGCGTCCTGGGTTGCCGCTTCGGCATTGCCCAGACGCCCGGTCCTCGCCGCCTCGCTGTCGCTGGTCGTGACGCCGAAGACGTGGCGCGAAGAATGCACCGCGGTCAGGTTTTCGAGAAACCCGCGCATCACGCTCGACAACGCCTCGTAGGCTGCGCCCATGGACACGAACAGGGTGTCGCCGCCGACAGGCGGCACTTCGATCGCGTGCAGGATCGATCCGAGCGCGGGCACCTGATCATAGGAATGATCGGTGTGCCAGTCTTCGCCGACGGCGGCCTTCTGGTCCTTTTCCTTCAGCACGGTCGCGATTTCGGGGTAGCCATCGACCGGCTTGAAGAAGCGGTTCACGTTGATCGGGCCGAAGCGGCGCGCGAAGGCCAGATGATCGTCCGGGGTGATCGTCTGACCGCGCAGCACGATCACGGAATACTTGGCGAAGGCCGCGAAGATCGTGTCGAAATCTTCGGCCCGGCGGACGTCTGCGCCGATGATTTCGGCTCCAAGGCTGCCGGTCAGGGGAAGGATGTCCATCTGGTCGCTCCTGTCATGGGGCGCGACCAGCCTATCCGGACTTTCATCATCGAAAAAAAATGGTAAATTCAGGGGAAAAGAAAGATTTTACCGATGCTTCGATTCACGCTGCGACAATTGTCCTTCCTGTCCGCGACGGCGCGCCATGGCGGTATCGCCCAGGCGGCGCGGCAGCTTGGCGTGTCGGCACCTGCGGTCGCGTCCGCGCTCGACAAGCTCGAGGATGCGCTGGGACTCAAGCTTTTCGATCGGTTCCCCGCACAGGGCTTGCGGTTGACCCGCGCGGGCGAGGTCCTTGCCGCGCGCGCCGATGTGCTGCTGGCGCAGGCAGACGCGCTGGACCGCGAGGCGCGCGACATGGCCGGTGGACGGCGGGGGCTGATCCGGATCGGCACGCATTTCGCCATGGCGGAACGGTTCGTGCTGCCTGCGGTGCTGGCCCTGAGCCGCGATCACCCGGGCCTCCGGGTCGAGGTGATCGAGGGCGACTTCCCCGATCTTGTCGCGGCGCTCGACGCGGGGCAGGTGGATGCGCTGGCGGTTTTCGATCAGGGGTTCGACGCCGACCGGCACGAGGTCGAACTGCTGCAGGATCTGTTGCCGCTTGTCCTGCTGGCGGCGTCGCATCCTCTGGCCCGCAGGGACAAGGTCAGCCTTGGCGATCTGGTGGGCTTTCCCTATGTCGCGGTCGCCTTCCCCGGTCCGGGCCCGAGTTATCTTCGCATGTTGCGGGACGCGGGGCTGACCCCCGAAGTGCCTTTCGCCACCAAGTCGCGCGAAATGGCGTACAGCTATGTCGGCAAGGGGCTGGGGTTCACGCTGGTGGGGTTCGAACCTAAGCGCGGCTTGACGGCCGAAGGCGACCCGGTCGTCGTGCGCCCGCTTCTGGAAGATATCGGGCGGGTCCGCGCGGTCCTGGCCCGGTCGCGTCATGCGGGCCGCGCGGCACCGGTCGATTCCTTCCTGGAGGCCTGCCGGTCGCAGAGACCGGCCTAGTTCATCAGCCCCGCGAAGCGCAGCGCGTCGTCGATCAGCCTGCGTGTGCCATCCGACAGCGCGGTGAGCGGCAGGCGCACCTCTTCCGAACACAGGCCGAGCCGCGACATCGCGTATTTCGCGCCGACAAGGCCCGGTTCCGTGAAGATCGCCTTGTGGAGCGGCATCAGCTGGTCCTGGATCGACAGCGCCTTGGCATAGTCGCCCGCAAGGCAGGCTTCCTGCATCTGGCTCAGCAGTTTCGGCGCCACGTTCGCGGTGACCGAAATGCAGCCCACGCCGCCTTGCGCGTTGAAGCCATGCGCGGTCGCATCCTCGCCCGACAGCTGGACGAAATCGGGGCCGCAGGCCTGACGGGTCCAGCAGACGCGCGCCAGATCGCCGGTTGCGTCCTTGACGCCCACGATGCGCGGCAGCTTGGCCAGTTCGGCCATCGTGTCGGGTGTCATGTCGATGACCGACCGGCCGGGGATGTTGTAGATGATGATCGGGATATCGGCGCAGTCATGCAGCGCGGTGTAATGCGCGATCAGCCCGCGCTGGGTGGGCTTGTTGTAATAGGGGGTCACGACCAGCGCCGCATCGGCACCCACGTCGGCGGCATATTGCACGAAGCGCATCGCCTCGACCGTGTTGTTCGACCCCGCGCCCGCGATGACCGGAATGCGGCCCGCTGCGGCCTTGACCACCTCGGCCACGACGATCTCGTGTTCCTCGTGGCTGAGCGTCGGGCTTTCGCCGGTGGTGCCCACCGGCACAAGCCCGCGCGAACCTTCGCCGATATGCCACTCCACCAGTTTCTTCAGCGTCTCCAGATCCAGTTCGCCGTTCTGGAACGGCGTGACGAGGGCAGGCATCGAGCCTTTGAACATGTCCACGCTCCTTATCTGGTCCGGGCGGCGGGGGCCCGCCGGTGGGTCGGCTGAAGGGAATGTGAGTTGCACCCTTCCGCCGGTGATTTATCGTCAGGCTCTATCCCTGTTCGGCGGTGAAAAAGCAAGAGATGACACGCGTTCTTACCTTCGTCTCGGCCCTGTTCCTTATGGCCGCTCCCGCCCTTGCCGACCCGGCGCGCGCGCTCGCGGCAGGCTTTGCCGCCAAGTGCGCGGGCGACTGGGAGGCAGCGGCCACCGCCGCGCGCCCGGGCGGCGCGGTCGCGGCGGATCTGATCGAATGGCACCGTCTGCGCGCGGGGCTGGGCGATCTGGACGCGGTGCGCGATTTCCTCGACCGCCGGGGGGACTGGCCCGGTCTAGACTGGCTCCTCCGCCAGAACGAAGAGACGATCGCCGCTGCGCCCGTGTCCGCGGCGTTGCCCTTCTTCGACGCGCGCGCCCCCCGGACCCCCGAAGGCGTGCTGGCCCATGCCGCTGCGCTGACCGGCGCCGGCCGCGCGGGCGAGGCCGAGGCGGCGCTGGTCGTCGCATGGCGGACCCTGCCGATGGATCAGGCGCTGCAGGACGCCTATCTCGACGCTCACCGCGATCTGCTGCGCGACCATCACGAAGCGCGGCTTGACCAGATGATCTGGCAGCGCGACATGCCCAGCGCGCGGCTGATGCTGCCGCTGGTGGGCGAAGGCTGGCGGGCGCTGGCGCAGGCGCGCATCGCGCTGCACGATCAGGCGGCGGGCGTGGACACGCTGATCGCGCAGGTGCCCGAGGCGCTGCAGGGCCACCCGGGGCTGGCCTATGAACGCTTCGTCTGGCGTGACCGCAAGGGCCGCGACGAAGACGCCATTGCCCTGCTGCTGGAACGGTCCGAAGACCCCGCGTCGCTGGGTCAGCCGCGCGCATGGGCACCCCAGCGCCACGATCTGGCGCGGCAGACGATGCGCGCGGGCGACGGGGCGCTGGCCTATCGCATCGCGTCGCGGCATTTTCTGGCCGACGGGTCGGACTTCGCCGAACTGGAATGGCTTTCGGGCTATCTCGCGCTGCGCTATCTCGACGATCCGGAAACGGCGCTCTTGCATTTCCAGCGCTTCGACGGGGCGGTCGCTTCGCCCATTTCCAAGGGGCGCGCAGGCTATTGGCTGGGCCGCGCGCACGAGGCAATGGGCGACGCCGAGGCCGCCGCGCGCGCCTATCGCGCCGGGGCGCAGCACCAGACATCGTTCTACGGACTGCTCGCGGCGGAACGCGGGGGCGTGGCCTTCGATGACAGCCTTGCCGGGCGCGACTTGCCGGACTGGCGGACTGCGCCTTTCACGGACTCGTCTGTCTTCAAGGCGGGGCTTTTGTTGCTGGCGGCGGGGGAACTTGACCTTGCCGAACGGTTTCTGACCCATCTGGCGGAAGATCTCGATCCCACGCATGCGGCGCAACTGGGCGCGATGGCGGTCGAGATGGATCGCCCGCATCTGGGCGTGATGATCGGCAAGCGGCTGGCGCAATCCGCCATCGTGGTGCCTGCCGCCTACTACCCCCTGCACCGCATCGCCGAGGCCGGTCTGCCCATGCACCCCGAGATGATCCTTGCCATCGCGCGCCGGGAAAGCGAATTCGACCCGTCGGTCGTCTCGGGCGCGGGCGCGCGCGGGCTGATGCAGGTGATGCCGCGCACCGCTGCACAGGTGGCGCGGCAACTGGGGCTGTCGGACGAACATTCGGACGACCGCCTGCTGACAGATCCCGATTACAACGCCAAACTGGGTGCCACCTACCTTGAAGGGCTGGCGCAGACCTTCGGCGGCAATGTCGTGTTGATGTCGGCGGGCTACAATGCCGGGCGCAGCCGCCCCGAGGCATGGATGGCCGAACGCGGCGATCCGCGCACCGGTGGCGTCGATGTGGTGGACTGGATCGAACACGTCCCCTTCGAGGAAACGCGCAACTACATCATGCGCGTGGCCGAAAGCCTGCCGGTCTATCGCGCGCGGCTGGGCCTGCCGCCGCACCCCGTGCCGTTCAGCGAGGAACTGGTGGGCGACACGTTGCGCTGGCCTGCGGACTGAGGCTCAGCGCCGCGCCTTCTGCCGTTCGCGCCAGAAGGTGAACAGCCCCGCCGCCACGATCAGCATCGCGCCGATCACGACGTTGCTGCGCAGCGCCTCGCCGAAGACGGTGATGCCCAGGATCGACACGAAGACGAGCTGGAAATAGGCGAAGGGCTGCACCGCGCTTGCCTCGGCCACCTCGTAGCACTTGATGAGAAGCCAGTGCCCCAATGCGCCCGTGACGCAGAGCGAGGCCATCCAGCCCCAGTCGCGGGCGCTCATCGGTTCCCAGAACCAGATGCCCACGGCCGTCATGACGACAGCGCCGGTTGTGCCGGTCCAGAAGAAGGATGTCGCCGCAGTATCGCGCCGCGCGGCATAGCGGGTGAGAAGGCCGTAAAGCGCGAACATCGTCGCGGCGGCCAGCGGGATGATGGCGGCGGGTTCGAAGACGCCGGTGCCCGGGCGCAGGATGATCAGCATGCCCGCGAACCCCACCCCGATCGCGGCCCAGCGCCGCCAGCCCACCTTTTCGCCCAGGATCGGGCCCGACAGCGCGGCCACCAGCAGCGGATAGCAGGTGAAGACCGCGTGGCTTTCGATCAGGCCAAGGATGGTGAAGGCCGCGACCATGACGCAGATCTCGGTCGCCAGAAGAACGCCGCGAAGCGCCTGAACGACGGGTTGTTCGGTGCGCGCGGCGGCGCGGATCCCGCCCGCCTTGCCCGACGCCACCGCCATCACGAAGGCCGCGAAGAACCAGTAGCGGATCATCAC
Organism: Aestuariivita sp.; assembly: GCA_018401465.1. GTDB lineage: Bacteria > Pseudomonadota > Alphaproteobacteria > Rhodobacterales > Rhodobacteraceae > JAGYKE01. Next base: position 354,665 of record JAGYKE010000004.1, on the reverse strand, counting down.
GACCATCAGGACATTGTATTCCCCCGCGAGGTGGCGCGAGATGCCGTCCTGCAGCGCGAAGACCACCGTCGTCGCGATCATGAGCGCGATGCCTGCCCGCGTGTTGTTGCCCGCGCTCATGTCCTTGCCGCCACCGTCATGTGCCGCTTGCGCCCATATCCCGGCCGCCGCTCGACCGCCAGCCCCGCCTGCGCGAGCGCGCGGCGCACATGGCCCGCTGCGGTATAGGTGGCAAGCGTCCCGCCCGGGGCCATGTGCCGCGCGACCTCTGTCAGAAGCGCGCCGTCCCACATCTCGGGGTTCTTGGCGGGGGAAAAGCCGTCGAGGAACCAGGCGTCGGCCCGATCCGCCCAATCGGGCAGGGTCAGGCGCGCGTCGCCTGCGATCACGGTCAGCTCGGCCCCGGGCAGCGCGATTTGCCCCGGCCCGTTCCACGCGGCGACAAGCTGCGCCGACAGCCGCGCGAGGTCGGGAAAGGCCGTCAGCGCCGCGGCCATCTGGTCCTGCGCCATCGGGAATGCCTCGAAACTGGTGAAGCGCAGCGGGCCTTCGGTGCCGCTGGCGATCCAGTCCTGCCAGACGGTGAGAAAGTTCAGCCCGGTGCCGAAGCCCAGTTCGGCGATATGGAAGCCGGGTGTGAACCGCCCGGGCAGGCCGTTGCCCGCAAGGAAGACATGCCGGGTTTCTGCAAGGCCATTGTCGAGCGAGAAATACGGATCATCGAAGCGGCGCGAGACCGGCACGCCCCGGTCTGTCCAGTCCAGATCGGGCGGCTGGTCCTGCATCGTCTTTGCCTCTAGGTATTGCCCGCGGAGACTGGAGAAAGGCGCGACCCTTGGCAATGGCCGACATCACCATCCGGGGCGCAGGCGTCTTCGGCCTCTCGATCGCGTGGATCTGCGTGCAGGCGGGGGCCGTGGTGCAGGTGATCGACCCGCATGGCGCGGGCGCGGGGGCCAGCGGCGGACTGGTCGGCGCGCTGGCACCCCATGTGCCGGAAAGCTGGAACCCCAAGAAGCAGATGCAGTTCGACAGCCTGATCGCGGCGGAAGCCTTCTGGGCCGGGGTCGAGGAAGCGGGCGGCGTGCCGTCGGGCTATGGCCGGACGGGCCGGTTGCAGCCCGTGGTGGACGGGGCCGCGCTGGCGCTGGCCCGCGCGCGGGGCGAGACGGCGCGCGATCTCTGGCAGGGCCGCGCGGTGTGGGAGGTGATCGCCGCCGACGCCGCGGGCGATTTCGCGCCCCTCTCCCCCACCGGCCATCTGATCCGCGACACGCTGTCGGCACGGCTGCATCCGCGCCGCGCCTGTGCTTCGCTGGTCGTGGCGCTCGCGTCGCGCAGGGTGCAGGTGGTGCCCGAGGGCGCGGATCGCGGCACGGTCATCTGGGCGACCGGGGCGGCGGGGCTTGCGGCGCTGTCGGATCATCTGGGCCGCGCGGTCGGTGCGCCGGTCAAGGGGCAGGCGGCGTTGCTGTCGCCTACGCGTCCCCTGCCGCCGGAGGCTCCGCAGCTTTTCGTCGACGGGCTGCACGTGATCGCCCATGCCGATGGCAGCGTCGCGGTCGGGTCGACCAGCGAACGCGACTTCGCCGACCCCGCCGTGACCGATGCGCAACTCGACGATGTGATCGCCCGCGCCATCGCCGCCGTGCCCGCGCTGGCGGGCGCGCAGGTGACCCAGCGCTGGGCGGGCCTGCGGCCCCGTGCCCGGTCGCGCGCCCCCATGCTGGGGCCGTGGCCCGGGCGGCCCGGGCATCTGGTGGCCAATGGCGGTTTCAAGATCGGCTTCGGCATGGCACCTGCGGTCGCCCGGATGATCGCCGATCTTGCGCTGTCGGGCCGCGACACGATCCCGTCCGCCTTCCGGGTCGAGGCGTCACTCTGACGGGGTGGCCTGCGCGGTCATGTGCTGGATCCCGCCTTCGCCCGCGACCCAGAGATCGGTGCCCGCGCGGCAAAGCCAAGCCTGCCGCCCGAGGATGAGCGGCGCGGTCGCCCGGAAGGAAAACTCCGACAGCGGACCCAGTTGCCTTTCGGCAATGAGCATCAGCAGTTGCGCCAGAAGCGGCCCGTGGACCACAAGCCCGCCATAACCTTCGACCTCGCGCGCGAAGGCCGCGTCATAGTGAATGCGGTGGCCGTTGAAGGTCAGTGCCGAATAGCGGAACAACAGCGTCTCGTCGAAGGCGACCGCTTCGGTCGCGTCGGCCTTTGGCGGTGCCTGCGGCGGCACGGGGCGCGGGGCGTCGGGGCCGGGATCGGCGCGATAGACCAGGTCCTGCCATTCGGTGATGCGGGGCTGGCCGGCCTGCGCGATCTCGTGCCTCAGGGTGACGAAGCCCAGCCGCCCGCTGCGTCCGGTCTTGTGTTGGGCGGTTTCGACCCGGCTGGTCTTGGTTGCGGGACTGCCCGCCAGAAGCGGCGCGTGAAAAGCCAGCCGCCCGCCCGCCCACATCCGGCGGGGCAGACCCATATCGGGGATCAGCCCGCCCACCTTCGGATGCCCGTCGCGGCCAAGGTCTTCGGCTGGCCGGGGTGTCCAGAAATAGATCTGGTGGAAGAACGGCGGCAACGCATCGCCCGGACCCAGCGTGGCGGGCAGGCCGAGACTGGCCTGCAGCGCTTGGGCGCGGGCGGGATCCAGCGGATCGGTGAGGGTGTCGTGATCGTTCCGGGCGGGTGTCATGGAATATGACCCTAAAGCCTCGGCTGCAGCGCGACAATCGCCGGCCGCGTCAGCGCCCGATCTCGGCCTTCAGCGCCTGCATCAGTTCGCCCAGCGTCTTGAGATACAGCTCGCCCGTCAGCCGGTCGTCGCCATCGAAGGCGTTTCCGCTGTCGGCAAGGTGCAGTTCCGGCCCGGTCAGAAGGCGCGGGCGGAACGGCACGAGAAAGCCGCGCAGGATCATCTGCGCGCGTTCGCCACCGGCGCGGCCCGCCGCCGCCGACATGACCGCGACCGGCTTGTCCTTCCACGGCGCGCCCTTGGTCCGGCTCACCCAGTCGAGCGCGTTCTTCAGAACCCCCGACGGCCCCTTGTTGTATTCCGGCGTCGAGATAACCACCGCATCCGCCGCCGCGATCTGGTCGGCCAGAATCTGCACCGCGGGCGGGATGCCGTCGGCCGCTTCGGCGTCGCCGTAATAGAGCGGCAGGTTCAGGTCGGCCTCGGTGAAATCCGCGGGGTCGAACAGGCGCGCGGCCTCGCGCAGCAGCTTGCGGTTGGTCGATCCGCCGCGCAGCGAACCGGAAATGCCCAAAAGGGAATGGCTGCCCATGATTGCCGTCCTTGCCTTGTTCCTGCACCAAGGTAAGTCCGCGGCGGACGGGGGCAATGCCCCGTGGCGCACGAAGCCTGTGCGCCACGGGGCAGGTCCGTCAGGCGTTGGGCAGGATGACGATCTCGACCCGGCGGTTCAGCGCGCGCCCCTCCGGCGAGAGGTTCGAGGCGATGGGCTGGTCCTCGCCCCGGCCGATGGTCTGGATGCGGCCGAAGGGTACGCCCGCGCCCATCAGCACGTCCGCGACCGAATTGGCGCGGCGGTCGGACAGGCCAAGGTTATAGCCCGCGTCACCGGTGCTGTCGGTATGGCCGATCACCTGGATGGTCGAATTGGGATAGCTCAGCAGGTTCTGCGCAACCGCCCGCAGGTCCGACTGCAGGTCGGGGCGAAGCGTCGCGCTGTCGGTGGCGAAAAGAAGGTCCTGCGGCATGGTCACGATCAGCCGGTCGCCGGTGTTGACGATGCGCACCTGATCGTTGCCGATGCTGGCGCGCAGGTCTGCCTCCTGCCGGTCGAGGTTCGCACCGATCACGCCACCGGCCAGCCCGCCGAGCACTGCACCGCCCACGGTCGCTTCGGTGTCGCCTCCGGTCAGCTGGCCAAGAAGCGCGCCTGCGGCCGCACCAAGCAGCACGCCCGTGTCACGCTGGCGGTTGGGGTTGTTCGGATCGCCGAGACCGCCCGGTTCGGCACAGGCGCCGAGGGTCAGAAGGGCGAGGGCCGCGACGGCCAGTCGGGGAGAGGTCAGGATCATCTTCATCTGCTCACTAGGGCTTGGGGCCGCCTGTCGCGACCGCTTTGCGATATGGCCCAGACCCTGCGGTTTTCCGCATTGTTATGCAATGACAAGCCATTCTGGGGCGGGCCGCAGGACAGTTTCCCGCCTATCGTTTCCCGTAGTACAGGCCCACGACGTGTTCGGCCTCAGCGAAGAAAAGCCAACGCGAGACGAAAACCCCCGCCAGATGGCCCAGCACCGCCAGCGCCGCCAGACCATGCGAGAAGGGCAGCGACAGAAGGACAAGCGGCGCGGCAAAGGCAAGGATCGCCGCGACAAGGCGCAGGAGCTTGGCATGCGCGCGGCCCACGACAAAGATCATCTCACGCGTGAGGTAGTTCGGCCCGGTATGGGGTGGCTCGAACGCGCGCGGTGTGCCGATGGGGCCAAGCCCGGTGGCCGAGGCAAGCGTCGTGCCCGATTTCTCGAACGCGCCGTCGCCGCGCACCCACCAGGCCAGCTGCGCCGCCGCCGCGACCGCCAGAAGCACGCGCGCGATGTCGATCTGCCCCGCCAGAAGCGCGCCCCCGGCAAGCGAGAAGGTAAGGAACAGTATCGGCGTCAGCGCCGTGTTCCAGCGCGGCACCGTTTTCAGCTGGGTATAGATCATCGACGTCGTCAGCACCGTGGCCAGCGACAGCGCCGCGCCCAGAAGGCCCAGCGGTGCCCAATGCGCCCCCAGAAAGACGCGCCCCGCGCCATACAGACCCATCACCAGAAGTGCTGCGACGGAAACCCATGCCTCGCGGCTCAGCCAGCTTGACCGCCACTGTGTGAAAGCCTTGAGCGCGCGTTCGGGGTGACCGAGATGAAAGGTCGACGCCAGAAGCCCGCCCACCGCCAGCCCATAGGCGATGGCGAAGAAGGCAAACGCGACCCATCCCGTGGAACCGGGCATCCCCAGCCCAAGGAAGGCCAGCAGCCCGAAGCCGAGACCCGAGAGCGTCGTGAACAGGATGACGGAAGGTGCGGGATGCATCAGCGCCCACCCGTCGTCTTGCCGTCGATCTTGCCCAGCGCCCGGTCGAGCCAACCGAGAAACCCTTTCGGGTCTTCCGCCACCGGGGCGAGCCAGGGCGCCAGCACGTCGATATCGCGGTCGAGCCCGTCCTTGGGCCGGGGCGGCAGATACTTGTTGACGGGTTTCGTGCCCAGTTCGGGCATCAGGTCCATGCCCCCGCGTGCGGCGACCAGCTGGGACACGTCGCTGTCGGGATCGCCGAGATCCCCGAAATGCCGTGCCCCCGACGGGCAGGTGCGCACGCAGGCGGGCACGCGGTCTTCTTCCGGCAGATTGTCGTTATAGATGCGGTCGACGCAGAGGGTGCATTTCTTCATCACCTTCTCGGCCGCGTCCATTTCGCGCGCGCCGTAAGGGCAGGCCCAGGCGCAGAGGCCGCAGCCTATGCAGTCGGCCTCGTTCACCAGAACGATGCCGTCCTCCACCCGTTTGTAGCTGGCGCCAGTGGGGCAGACGGTGGCGCAGGGCGCGTCGTCGCAATGCAGGCACGACTTGGGGAAGTGGATCAGTTGCGCCGGGCCGGTTTCGGGCTGCACCTCGTAGGAATGGACGCGGTTCAGAAACGTGCCCGAGGGGTCGGCCCCGTAGGGGTCCTGATCGGACAGCGGCGCGCCGTAATTCTCCGTGTTCCAGCCCTTGCAGGACACGACGCAGGCGTGACAGCCGACGCAGGTGTCGAGGTCGATCACCAGGCCGAGTTTCTTTTCGGTTCTGTCGGGAAGAAGGGTCATGCTGTGGTGTCGCTTGTTTCGGGCATCGGCGCGCGGACCACGGGTTCTTCGCGCGTGGGGTCCCATGTGGCGATGAACCAGATGAAGGACCCAAGGCTCACGGCCACGAAGACCAGAATGAGAAGCAGCGTGCGGGTCTTGCCGGTCATGTTCCAAGTTTCCATTTCAAATCTTTCGGCCCCTTGCCCACCGGCGACGTGATCGGCGGGAAGGCGGGTTGGCTTTCCGCCGGGGCCTCGGCCCGTTCGATCCGAACCTTCAGGTCGAACCACGCGGCCTGCCCGGTGATCGGATCGGAATTCGCCCAGCGCAGGCCGTCGCCCTTTGCGGGCAGAAGTTCGTGGATCAGGTGGTTCAGCAAGAAGCCCTTCGTCGCCTCGGGCGCGCCCTCGTCCAGCGCCCAGGCGCCCTTGCGCTTGCCGATGGCGTTCCACGTCCAGACGGTATTGCCGTTGAGCGCGGCCATTTCCAGAACGGGTACCGTGATTGCGCCATGCGGCGAGGTCACGCGCGCCCAGTCGCCGTCTTCCAGCCCTGCTTCCCGCATGATCTTCGTGGGCACGTAAAGCGGATTGTGCCCGTGGATCTGGCGCAGCCACGCGTTCTGCGTGCCCCAGGAGTGGTACATCGCCATCGGGCGCTGGGTCAGCGCGGTCACCGTGAACTCGGCCCCGTGGTTGTCGGGGGCGGTGTCGTACCAGATGGGCAGGGGATCGAAGGCCGCCTTGATGCGCGCGCGCAGGTGGTCGGGCGGCTGGCGGTCCCCGTGCCCTTCGGCGGCAAGCTGGAAGCGGCGCAACGGTTCGCACCACAGATTGAACAGATAGGGCAGCGGCGCGTCGTAAAGGCCGATCTGCACCGCCCAATCCTGATAGGCCGTGTTCCACGGTTTGTAGTAAAGCGCCCCGTCCGGGACATGCCCCACCCAGAAGCCGCCGTTTTCGATATAGCGGTCGAGCTGGTCCGGGTTGGGCGCGCCGCGCCCTTCGCCGTCGCCATTGCCGCGCCAACCGGCCAGAGGGCCGACGCCGGGGCGGCGTTCATGGCGGATCATGTAATCGGCGTAATCTTCGTATTTCGGCTGGCCCGCATCATCAGTGAAACCGGGCAGCTTCAGGCGGTTGGCCAGTTGCACCAGCACCGTCTGGAAGCCGCGCACGTCGCGGTCGGGTTCCACCACCGGCCAGCGGATCGCGTCGGCGGCCGCGTCAGCCTCGCAGATCGGACGGTCGAGAAGCGAGATGCAGTCGTGGCGTTCCAGATAGGTCGTGTCGGGCAGGATCAGGTCGGCATAGGCGACCATCTCGGAACTGTAGGCGTCGGAATAGATGATGCGCGGGATGACGTAGTCGCCGTTCGCGTCGGTGTCGGTGAGCATGTCGATCACGCCGCGCGTGTTCATCGACGAATTCCACGACATGTTCGCCATGTAGAGAAACAGCGTGTCGATGCGGTAGGGATCGCCCGAATGCGCGTTCGAGATCACCATGTGCATCAGCCCATGCGCCGACATCGGGTTTTCCCAGGTGAACGCCTTGTCGATCCGCGCCGGGCTGCCGTCGTCCTTCAGCGCCAGATCGGCGGGCCCATGGACAAAGCCCAGATGCGGGCCGTTCAGCGCCGCGTTTGGCTGCGACTTGCAATGGGGTTTCGGGTGCGCCTCGGGCGGCTTGGGATAAGGCGGTTTGAAGCGGAAGCCGCCCGGCACCTCGACCGTGCCCAGCAGGATCTGCAGCACATGCAGCGCGCGGGCGGTCTGGAAGCCGTTGGCATGGGCGGAAATCCCGCGCATCGCGTGAAAGCTGACGGGCCGGCCGGTCATCGTGGCATGGGTTTCGCCCCGGAAATCGGTCCAGCTCTGGTTCAGGGTGATCGCCTCGTCGAAGGCGACGCGCGCGATTTCCGCCGCGAGCGCGCGGATCTTGCCTGCGGGCACGCCGCAGCGGTCCGCGACCGCCTCGGGCGCATAGGCGGGGTCGAGATACTTGTCGGCCATATGCGCCATGACGGTTCGGTAGGTGCGGCCGCCCACCTCGTACGTCGCCCCCAGATCGGGGCGCACCCCGGGTCGGTCGAAGGGCATAGGTTCGCCGTTGGCACGGTCGATGACCAGCGTCTTGCCCGCGTCGTCGCGCAAGAGAAGCCCGTGATCGGCGGCCCCGGGGTTGTCGATCACGAGGCATGGCGCGTTGGTGTAGCGGGCAAGGTAGTCGAGGTCGATCTTCCCCGCCTTCATCAGCACATGGATCAGCGACAGGATCAAAAGCCCGTCGGTGCCCGGCGTGATGCCCACCCAGTCATCGGCGACGGCGTTGTAGCCCGTGCGGATCGGGTTCACGCCGACCACCTTCGCCCCGCGCGCCTTGATCTTCCCGATGCCCATCTTGATGGGGTTGCTGTCGTGGTCTTCCGCCACGCCGAAGAGGATGAACAGCTTCGTGTGGTCCCAGTCGGGCTGGCCGAATTCCCAGAAGGCGCCGCCCATCGTGTAGATGCCTGCCGCCGCCATGTTCACCGAACAGAACCCCCCATGCGCGGCATAGTTCGGCGTTCCGAAATTCTGCGCCCAGAAGCTGGTAAAGGATTGCGACTGATCGCGCCCGGTGAAGAAGGCAAGCTTTTCGGGCGCGGTCTTGCGGATGGGTTCCAGCCAGCTGACGGCGAGGTCCAGCGCCTCGTCCCAGGTGATTTCCTCGAATTCGCCCGACCCGCGCGGGCCGACGCGGCGCAAGGGCGCGCGCAGGCGCGAGGGGGCGTTCACCTGCATGATCCCGGCGCTGCCCTTGGCGCAAAGGACACCCTTGTTCACCGGGTGGTCGCGGTTGCCTTCGATATAGGCGACGCGTCCATCCTTCATGTGCACGTTGATCCCGCAGCGGCAGGCGCACATGTAGCAGGTGGTCTTGCGCACCTCGTCCGAGACTTTCGGCGACAGGTCGATCTGCGGCTGGCGATGTGCCATGCGGTCCTCCCTCAGGTCCGGGCGACGTTGGGAAAAATCGCCGCCGCCCGCAAGGTGTTTCCGGAACGCCCGTTCCGGTTTCGCCGGAATGACGGGACAAACGCTCCTGCCTCCGGTGCGAGGCGCTTGACGATGCCGCCCGATCCGGTGCCAGTTGCGGGAATGAGCGTTCTCGACAGATGCCGCGCCACCGCCCGCGCCCGCGCCGCGCGCGTGGTCTTTCCCGAAGAGGCCGAGCCCCGGGTGGCCGAGGCCATCCACGCCTTGCGGAACGGGGGCCTGTGCGTTCCGGTGCCGCTGTCCGACATCACCGAGGCGCAGGTGGCAGCGCTGGTCGTGGGGCGCGGCGTCGCCGAAGGCGTCTCGCGGCGGATGCTGGCCCGGCCCCTGATCCGCGCGGCCGCGATGGTGGCGGCGGGCGAGGCCGACGCGATGGTCGCGGGCGCCGATGCCCCGACGCGCCGGGTGATCGAGGCGGCGGGCCTTGCCATCGGGCTCGCGCCCGGGGTGGTGCTGCCGTCGTCCTTCTTCCTGATGATCCTGCCCGACGGGCGCGAATTCGTCTTCGCCGACTGCGCGGTGAACGCGTACCCGGATGCCGATGCTTTGGAGGCCATCGCGCTGGCCTCGGCTGCGTCTGCGCGCACACTTCTGGGGCGGGCCGAGGTGGCGCTTCTATCCTTTTCCACCGGCACCAGCGGCGCGGGGGCGAGCGTCGACATGGTGGCCGAAGTGGCGCGCCGCACCGGCTTCACTGGCCCGGTGCAGGCGGATGCGGCGCTGAATGCGCGGGTCGCCGCGAAGAAGGGTCTGGGGTCGGGGTCTGCCAATGTGCTGGTCTTTCCCTCGCTCGATGCGGGCAACATCGGCTACAAGCTGGTGCAGGAACTGGCGGGCGCGCAGGCGCTGGGGCCGTTCCTTCAGGGTTTTGCCCGGCCGGTCTGCGACCTGAGCCGGGGCGCGACGGTGGCGGACATCGTGGCCGCGACACTGGTCACGGTCGCGATGGCGGACGGCGCGGTCATGTGACCTCGAACACGCGCAGGGTGACGACCGACGGGGTGAACCGGGCCTCGGCCACGAAAAGCCGGTCAGACAACCAGCCATGCGGTCCGTCGGGCGCGTCGAAAACCGGTGCGGTGCGGAAGTAGTACTCGTCCGGCACCACCGGTTCCCCCGAATCGACGCGGGCGATCACCGCTGGGGGTGCCACGAACAGCCCCTTGTTGCGGATGTAGATCGGCGTGCCGTCCGTGGCCTCGATCGCATAATGCGCCTCCACGACCGAACAGCCATCGGCCCGTTGCAGTTCGTAATCCGCACCACCCGGCACCACCCGTCCCGTCAGGCGCGGCCCTTCGACCGACCCGCCGGTGATCGGTATCACCCGCCGATGCCCGCTGCGCCCCGGCCCTCCATCGAGGGGCGGGGCGATCTCTGCGCGGATTTCAAAGGCGAAGGACAGGCCGATGCGCTCCATCCCGGCTCATGCCACCTGCGGCCGCATGTCGGCGAGGTCGATCCCCGCCACCGCCACCGGCTTCTTCATCGCATCGCGGCGGAAGGGTTCGCCCAGTTCCTGGTTGATCAGCGCCTCGATCAGCGTGGTCTTGCCGTGCTGCATCTGGTCGGTGATCGCGCGGTTCAGGGCCTGGGTCAGCTCGTCCATGGTCCGTGCCTGCACGCCCTGCAGCCCGCAGGCCCGTGCGATCCCGGCGTAGGAGACCTGTTCGTCCAGTTCCGTGCCGACGAAGTTGTCGTCATACCACAGCGTCGAGTTCCGCTTTTCCGCGCCCCACTGGTAGTTGCGGAAGACGACCATCGTGATCGCGGGCCATTCGGGGCGCCCGATGGCGGTGAGTTCGGTCACCGCGATCCCGAAGGCGCCGTCGCCCGCGAAGCCCACCACCGGCACGTCGGGGCAGCCGATCTTGGCGCCCACGATGCTGGGCAGGCCATAGCCGCAGGGGCCGAAGAGACCGGGCGCGAGGTATTTCCGCCCCGCCTCGAAGGTGGGGTAGGCGTTGCCGATGGCGCAGTTGTTGCCGATGTCCGACGAAATGATCGCCTCGCGCGGCAGCGCCGACTGGATCGCGCGCCATGCCATGCGGGGGCTCATCCAGTCGGGTTTCGCGTCGCGGGCGCGCTGGTTCCAGCTGGTGCCCGGATCGTCGTCTTCGTGATCCATCGACGACAGCTGCTGCGCCCAGCGGCTTTTCGTTTCGGCGATCACCGCGCGCCGCGCGTCGCGGCCTTCGTCGCCCGCGTGATCGGACAGTTTCGCAAGGATGCCTTCGGCCACCTTCTTCGCGTCGCCGACGATGCCGACGCTCACCTTCTTCGTGAGACCGATCCGGTCGGGGTTGATGTCGACCTGGATGATCGCCGCGTCCTTGGGCCAGTAGTCGATGCCGTAGCCCGGCAGGGTCGAGAACGGGTTGAGACGGGTGCCGAGGCACAGAACCACATCCGCCTTGGCGATCAGTTCCATCCCCGCCTTCGATCCGTTATAGCCGAGCGGCCCCGCAAACAGCGGGTGCGACCCCGGGAAGGCGTCGTTGTGCTGGTATCCCACGCAGACCGGCGCATCGAGCCGTTCGGCCAAGGCCATCGACGCCGGGATCGCGCCCGCGAGCACGACGCCCGCGCCGTTCAGGATCACCGGGAACTTCGCGCGTGACAGGAGGTCTGCAGCCTCTGCCATGGCGCTGTCGCCGCCGCCGGGGCGTTCGAATTCGACGATAGCGGGCAGGTCGATGTCGATCACCTGCGTCCAGAAATCGCGCGGCATGTTGATCTGGGCGGGCGCCGACTGCCGGCGCGCCTGCAAGATCACGCGGTTCAGCACCTCGGCCACGCGCGAAGGGTCGCGTACCTCTTCCTGATAGCAGACCATGTCCTCGAACAGTTTCATCTGTTCGACTTCCTGAAAGCCGCCCATGCCGATGGTCTTGTTCGCGGCCTGCGGCGTCACCAGCAGCAGCGGCGTGTGGTTCCAGTAGGCGGTCTTCACGGCGGTGACGAAGTTGGTGATGCCCGGGCCATTCTGGGCGATCATCATGCTCATCTTGCCCGATGCGCGGGTATAGCCATCGGCCATCATCCCGCCCGACCCTTCATGGGCGCAATCCCAGAAGGTGATGCCCGCCTTGGGGAACAGGTCGGAAATCGGCATGAAGGCCGATCCGATGATGCCGAAGGCATGTTCGATTCCGTGGCGCTGCAGCACCTTCACGAAGGCTTCTTCGGTCGTCATCTTCATCGCGTATCTCCCCTGCGGTCTTGCCGTTGTTCCATCGCTTCTACGGGCTGGCAGGGGGGCTGATTAGGGCCAGTGACCCCTGCCGGATAGGGCCAGACAGTCCGTCAGGCCGCAGCCTTGATCGCCGCCGCGATGCGGGCGATGCCTTCGGGGATCGCCTTGGACGGGATCGACGAATAGGCCAGCCGGTAGAAGTTGCGCGGCCGGTCCGGGCCCTGGAAGAAGGGCGCCCCGGGTTCGATCAGGACCGATTGCGCGCGCAGGGTTTCTGCAAGGCGCGCGGTATCCATCCCGTCCGGCGCGCGCATCCACAGCGACGACCCGCCATAGACCCCGCCGCCCGCGACGGTCAGCCCGGTCTTCGTGATGGCGTCCTCGATCACCTCGCGCCGACGGTGGAGCGTCTGGGCCATGCGCCGGATCTGGGCGTCGTAATGGCCCAGCGACAGGAAATAGGCCGCCGTGCGCTGGATATGGCCCGGCGGGTGGCGCAGGACCTGTGCGCGCAGGGCGCGCGCCTCGGTGATGAAGGCCTCGGAGCCGACCAGATAGCCCAGCCGCAATCCGGGGAAGAGCGACTTGGAAAAGCTGCCCACATAGATCACGCGGCCCTCGGCATCGAGCGACTTGAGCGCGGGCGAGGGCGGGCCGAGAAACGACATCTCGAATTCGTAATCGTCCTCGACGATCACGGCGTCGAGATCGCGCGCCCGGTCCAGCAGCGCGCGCCGCCGCGACAGGGGCATGGTGGCCGTGGTGGGCGATTGGTGACTGGGGGTGACGAAGATCACGTCGGTGCCTTCCGGCAGGGCATCGGCAGGCAGTCCGTCGGTATCGACGCGCTGTGCGGTCAGCTGGCAGCCCGATTGCACCAGCACGTCGCGCAGGGCGTGATAGCAGGGGTCTTCCGTCACCGCGTGCCGCCCGGGGCCAAGCAGAAGCTGCACCGCGAGCCAGAGCGCGTTCTGAGCGCCGAGCGTGATGAGGATTTCCGAAGGCCGCGCCGCGATTCCCCGCCGGGGCAGGGTGTGGCGCGCGATGAACTCGATCAGCAGCGGGTCGTCCTGATCATAGTAATCGGTGGTGAGCGCGGTGAAATCCTTCTGCCCCAGCGCGCGCATGGCGCAGAGCCGCCAATTGGCGTGATCGAACAATGTCGGGTCCGCCTGCCCGTAGATGAAGGGAAAGCGATAAGCCTGCCAGTCGCGCGGCTTGCGCGGCGTGTCCCCGCCGGTAAAGCGGTGAGACAGCGTGCGCACCCAGTCGACGCTGTCGGTGCCCTTGGCCGTGGGCGCGTAGGCAGGCGGAACGGGGGCCGTGTCGGACACGAAATAGCCCGACCGCCCGCGCGAGGTGATGTAGTCGTTGGCCAGAAGCTCGGTATAGGCCAGCGTCACGGTGATCCGGCTCACGCCCAGATGCTGAGCCAGCTTGCGCGACGAGGGCAGCTTTTCGCCCCGGTGAAAGCGGCCCGACAGGATGCCTTGCGCGATCATCTGCTGGATGCGCGACTGCAGCGTGCCCTGTGCATCGGGGGCGAGGAAGAAGGTATCGACGGAGATGGCCATGGCGCCACTCTGCACTGGCCTTAAGGGATGTGCAATGTGGACTTATGACGCCGTTGCTGCCGCGTGGCGACCGGGTCGGTGTCAGCCCGCGCAGCGATGCAGGCGGCGCAGCCGGTGCGACACCTCGCCTGTCTGGGCATCGCGCTGCTGTTCAAGGCAGGCGACAGTGTCGATTTCGCGCGCGATGGCACCTTCGGTTTCGGTCAGCCTGATTTCTGACCCGTCCGGCAGGCGGATGTCGACCCAGACACCTGCGTTCGGGTCCTGCGTCAGGGGCGTGACCGCGATCACTTCGGCGGTGAGATAGGCCAGATGCTCCAGCCGGTCGGGATGCGAGACGCGGATGATCACGAAGAACACCACGACGAAGCCGATGAACAGCCCGACTGGAATCCCGAAGCGGCGCAGCGCGACATAGGCGCTGACGGCGCGGCTGGGTCCAAGGATCTTTGCCAGAAGGTCAAGCATGGTGGCGGCTGAATAGCCCCGCCGCAGGGCCCGTGCAAGACGACCGATGCAGCAGGGCGGCGCAAACGGAAACGGGCGGCAGGGTCGCCCCCGCCGCCCGCCCGCAAGCTGCAGATCGTGTCAGCCGAAAACGCGGGTGAGCGCGCCGTCGAGGGCGTCGGTGATCTGGTCGATGTCGTCCGGCTTCGCGATCAGCGCGGGCGAGAAGCACAGCGTGTTGTTCTTGCCCGGGATCGACCGGTTGGTGACGCCGATGATGACGCCCTGCGCCATGCAGTCGGCGGTTACCGCCTGCGCCAGCTTTTCGGCCACGGGTTCCTTCGTGTCGCGGTCGGCGACCAGTTCGGCACCAAGGAACAGGCCCTTGCCGCGCACGTCTCCGATGGCCTTGTGCTTGTCCATCAGCGCCGACAGGTTGTCCATCATCCGCGCGCCCATCTTCAGCGTGTTGTCGAGAAGGTTCTCGTCCTCGATGATGCGCATGTTCTCGATCGCGGCGGCGGGACCTGCGGTGCAGCCCCCGAAGGTCGAGATGTCGCGGAAATAGTTCAGCTTGTCCTCGGGCGCATCCTTGAACCTGTCGAACACGGCTTCGGTCGTGACAAGGCAGGCGATGGCGGCGTAACCGCTGGCGACACCCTTGGCCATGGTGACCATGTCGGGCTGCACGCCATAGTTCTGATAGCCGAACCAGGTGCCGGTCCGGCCCACGCCGCAGACCACTTCGTCGATATGCAGCAGGATATCGTACTTGCGGCAGATCTCCTGCACGCGTTCCCAATAGCCCTGCGGGGGCGTGATGACGCCGCCGCCCGCGGTGACGGGTTCAAGGCACAGCGCGCCGACGGTGTCGGGGCCTTCCTGCAGGATCACCTTCTCGATCTGGTCGGCCGCCCATTCACCGTAATGCTCGACCGGGGCGCCGTCCTGTTCGTGGCGGCGGTATTCAAGGCAATGCGGCACGCGTACGAAACCGGGCGCGAAGGGGCCGTATTGCGCGTTGCGTTCGTCCTGCCCGCCTGCGGACAGACAGCCGATGGTGGTGCCGTGATAGTCGCGGTCGCGGTAGAGGATCTTCCACTTGTTCCCGCCGTATTTCGCATGCGCGATCTGGCGGACCATCTTGAAGGCCTTCTCGTTCGCTTCCGAGCCCGAGTTGCAGTAGTAGACCCGGCTCATCCCCGGCATCTTGTCGATCAGCCGGTCGGCGAAGATCGCGCCCGGCACCGACCCGGCGGCGCCCGCGAAATAGTTCAGCTTGATCAGCTGGTCGCGGATGGCATTGGCGATGCTTTCGCGGCCATAGCCAACGTTCACCGTCCAGACTGCGCCCGATACAGCGTCGAGATGTTCCTTGCCCTTCTGGTCCCAGACGCGCATCCCCTTGCCTTCGACGATGATGCGGGGGTCTGTCGTCTCGTACGGCTTGTGCTGGCTGAGGTGGTGCCAGACATGGGCGCGGTCGGCCTCGACCACGCGGGAGATATCGTTTTCGCTGAACGGGCCGTCCATGACATGTCCTTTCCGGATAGGGGAACGCGCGAAAAGGGGGCCGGAGCCCCCTTGCGGATCGACCCGAGTAAGGCTCGGAATCCGGGCAGCGGTTAGGGCCAGATGAGTGAACCAGCTAGGTCCAGAAAAATTGGCCTTTCCCCAGTTCGACGGCCTTGTGCCCTGTCACGTCAAGGGTTTGCGGTGTTTTCCGGACTTCTGAAGGCGCAATTCCATCTGGCAATATCGGTGCGCCGTGGTGGCAAAAGCATTTGCCCCAATGGGCGAATTGCGGTCGGATCGGGCTGCACCCGACCGGGCGGGCCGCGCAGGGATGGCGCGGTTCGGCCTTGTCGCGGGCCAACCGAACGCCGCCCGGAGCGGCCGAACAGGGAGAATGACATGAAGACCAGAACCAGCCTGATGGGCGCGGTCGCAGGCTTTGCGATGCTGGCGGGGTCCGCCGCCATGGCCGCGGAAGAAATCACCGTCGCCTATTTCCTCGAATGGCCGATGCCGTTCCAATACGCCAAGGCCATGGGCAAGTACGAAGAAGCCATGGGCGTCAAGATCAACTGGGTCAGCTTCGACACCGGCACCGCGATGAGCGCGGCAATGGCGAGTGGAGACGTGCACCTGTCGGTGAGCCAGGGTGTGCCGCCCTTCGTGGTCGCGACGAGCGCGGGCCAGGACCTCCAGATCCTCGACGTGGCCGTGTCCTATTCGGACAACGACAACTGCGTGGTGGCAAGCGGGCTCGAGATCGACAAGACCACCGCGGCTGACCTCGCGGGCAAGAAGGTCGCCGTGCCGCTGGGCACCGCGGCGCATTACGGGTTCCTCAAGCAGATGAACCATTTCGGGATCGACCTCGCCAGCCTCGACATCGTCGACATGGCACCGCCCGACGGCGCGGCGGCCATCGCGCAGGGCGCGGTGGACATGTTCTGCGGCTGGGGCGGCAGCCTGCGGCGTGCGAAGGAACACGGCAACGTGCTTCTGACCGGTGCCGAGAAAGAGGCGCTTGGCATTCTGGTGTTCGACGTGACTTCGGCGCCCGCCTCTTTCGTTGCGGAAGAAGGTGATCTAGTGGCTGCCTTCCTGAAGGTGACCGCCGAGTCCAACGCGATGTGGGCCGATTCGGCGAACCATGCCGAAATGCTGCCCGTCATCGCCAAGGATGCCGGCATGGACGAGACGGCGACTGCCGAGACGCTCGCGACCTTCATCTTTCCGACGGTCGAGGATCAGCTGTCTGCCAAGTGGCTGGGCGGCGGCGCGCAGGAGTTCATGAAGGGCGTGGCGGATGTCTTCGTCTCGGCAGGCTCGATCGGCGCGGCGCTTGACAGCTATGCCAATGCGGTCAACACCGGTCCGCTCAAGGCTGCGGGCGGCATGTGACGCCCCGGGGGCGGCGCGCCTGTCGCGCCGCCCCAAGCTCTTCGCCCGAGGCGGGACCGAACCCGCCCGGACCACTGACCGACAGGTAGGGACATGACAGGACTGGCCATCGAAAACCTCTCGATGCGGTTCGATCTGCCGCATGGCGGGTCGGTTCAGGCGCTGAAGGACGTGACGCTCAACCTGGCCGAGGGGGAGTTGCTGAGCGTTCTGGGCCCTTCGGGTTGCGGCAAGACCACGCTTCTGAACATCGTCGCGGGGTTTCTTGCCCCGACGCAGGGGCAGATCACCATGAACGGGCACCGCGTGACGGGGCCGGATGCCGAACGCGGCATGGTGTTCCAGCAGGGCGCGCTGTTCGAATGGATGAACGTGCGCGACAACGTGAGCTTCGGGCCGCGCATGGCGGGGCGCAAGGCGTCCGACTATGGGCCGAATGTCGATCATCTGCTCGACGTCGTGGGCCTGCGCGATTTCAAGGACAAGGCGGTCTATGAATTGTCGGGCGGCATGCAGCAGCGCGTGGCGCTGGCGCGATGCCTTGCCAATGACCCTGACGTGATCCTGATGGACGAACCGCTCGGCGCGCTCGATGCGCTGACGCGCGAGAAGATGCAGGGGCTTGTCCTCAAGCTCTGGAAGGAAACCGGCAAGACCATCATCCTCATCACCCATTCGGTGGAAGAGGCGCTGCTGCTGGGCGAACGGCTGGTGGTCATGGCCCCGCGCCCGGGCCGCATCCACCGAGAATACCGCCTGCCTTTCGCCGAGATGGGCGTGAACGCCGACCTGCGCGAGGTGAAGAAACACCCCGATTTCGCGAAGACCCGGGAAGAGATCCTGTCGATGATCTGGGACATGGAGGAAGAGATCATGGGCCGCACCGAGGTGGCGCAATGATCCCCTTCCTGATCTATGCAGCGATATTCATTGCCTCCTTCGTGCTGGTGAAGAAGGTGTTGCGCCGCGCGCGGCCGCAGGATTTCACCTCGCTCAAGACGGTGACCTTCGGTGATGAAAGCGCGGTCGTTTCCGACCGCACGGCCAGCGTCGTCTCGATCGCGACGATCTTCCTTCTGTGGGGGATGTTCACGGGATCGACCCTGCTGCCGTCCTTCCTGCATGCGCCGGGGCCGTTCGAGGGCACGACGCAGTTCGACTACACCGTCGAGGCCGGTGGTCAGCGCGACAGCGCGACGGTGACGGTCGTCGTCCACCCCATCGACCGCGACCCGGTCCTGCCCGAAGTGGACCCGGGCGATGGCTTCGCCAAGAACGACGCCGCCGCGGTTGGGCGCTGGCGGTCGGGCCTGATCCGCGTCGATACCAACGACGAGATCGGCCGCGACGGCGGCGCGGTCGTGGTCGCCATCGACGGCCAGCCGATCGCGCCGGGGGAACGCGTCCGCGTCGCCGACGGCACGGTGACGTTGTCGGACCGGGGCACGCCCAATTTCGCGCCCTCGAAGGGCTGGCAGATGGAACCGATCTGGCTGCCCCCGCCCGAGGCGGTTGCCTCGCGCCTGATGGAGATCGCAAGCGAAGGCTTCCGCGGAGCGACTTTGGCCGAACATCTGGGCCTGTCGCTCTTCCGGGTGCTGGTGGGCTTTGCGCTGGGCGCGCTGATCGGCATTCCGCTGGGCTACGCGATGGGGTTGTCGAACTGGTTCCGGGGCTGGTTCGACCCGATCGTCGAATTCATGCGGCCCGTTCCGCCGCTGGCGCTGATCCCGCTGGTCATCATCTGGGCGGGCATCGGCGAGGCGGGCAAGATCATCCTGCTGTTCCTGGCCGCGCTCTGGATCATGGCAATCGCGGCGCGCTCGGGCGTGTCGGGCGTGCGCATCTCGAAGGTGCATGCCGCCTATTCGCTGGGGGCGAGCAAGTGGCAGATCATGCGCCACGTCATCATCCCAAATTCGCTGCCCGACATCTTCACCGGGGCACGGGTGGCGATGGGGGTCTGCTGGGGCACCGTTGTCGCCGCCGAACTGGTCGCGGCCGAGGCGGGCGCTGGCATGATGATCATGGTCGCGTCCAAGTTCCAGAACACCGACATCGTCCTCATGGGCATCATCCTGATCGGCGTGATCGGTTTTGCCATCGACATGCTGATGCGCTGGGCGGAGCGCGTGATGGTGCCCTGGAAGGGCAAGGGCTGAGGCCGGAAATTTACAAGATTCCCGGCCCGGTTTCTTTGAAAGAAACCGGGCCCCCCAGTCAGTCAGTGGTGTTCAGAACCGCGCGGATCGCGGCGACGCCCGCATCGGTCAGGTTGTGTCCCGGCCCGGGTTCGAGGTGCTTGGTCACCGTCGCACCCAGCCGCGCCATGACCTCGGCCGTTTCCTCGACCCGCTTGAGCGGAATGTGCGGATCGGAAGTGTGGCACCCGAGGATCACCCGCGTGCTGGTCAGGTCGGCCACATAGTCGAAAAGTTTCGGCGCATGGCCGTACAGCGCAGGCATCGGCGCGACCGGCGCATCGCCGGTGCCCACCAGCGCGCCCGACAGTCCGAAGATCGCGCCCAGCCCCGCACCCCGCCGCGCGGCGTATTCGAGCGCAAGGCACGCACCCTGGCTGAAGCCCAGCACAACGATGCGTTCGCGGGGCAGACCGGCGTCTTGGAAGGCGGCTATCCCGGCATCGATCCGGGCAAGCCCGGCGTCGACAAAGGGTTCCATCTGCGCGGTGGGCGCAAGAAAGCTGGTCGGCCACCAGGACCGGCCCAGCGCTTCGGGCGCGATCACGGAGATATCGGTCAGCCCCAGCGCCGCGGGCAGGTCGGCGATGCTGGCCGCGGTCGCGCCGCGGCCATGCACCGCCACCATGCCCCAGCGTGCCGCTTTGGGCGACGGTCCCGCGGTGACCGTCGTCATGCGCGCCTGACCTTCAGGGGCGGCAGGACCTGTTCGATCCGCTTGCGGTAGGCCTCGTACTTCTCGGGCAGCTTGAGCGCCTCGCCCAGATGGGCAAGCGGTTCGTCCCGGGTGAAGCCCGGCGGATCGGTGGCGATCTCGAACAGCACGCCGCCCGGTTCACGGAAATAGATCGCGTTGAAATACTGCCGGTCGATCACGGGCGTGACCTGCATGCCGGCGGCCAGCAGCCTTTCGCGCCAATCAAGCTGGTCTTCGTCATCGAGCGCCCGGAACGCGATGTGGTGGATGCTGCCCGCGCCTTGCCGCGCGGTCGATGGCCTGTCGGACCGCTTGAGGTCGATCACCGCGCCGCGCGCGCCACCGGGGGCGACGAGGCGCGTGCGCTCTTCGCCCTTCTTCGTCTCGTACCCGGCCTCCGTGTAGCCCATGACATCTGTCATCAGCCGCAGCGTCGGCCCGATATCCCTGAGCCAGAGGGTGGCCGAGTGGAACCCGTCGAGGTCGGGACCGTGATCGCCCTCCACCTCGACCAACTCCACCGGCGCGCCGTCTGGGTCGGCCACGGTGATCACCCGCTGGCCGAAGCGTTCGGTGGGGCCGTCGACATTGATCGCCTGTTCGGCCATGCGGCCCATCCAGTCATCGAATACGCCAGAGCCAAGGCTGTAGGCATAGGCCGACGCCATCCCCGGCCCGGCGCGTCCCGGACCGGCATTGGCGAAGGGGAAGAAGGTCAGGATCGTGCCGGGATCGGCGGTGTGGTTGCCATAGTAGAGGTGATAGGTGCCGGGATCGTCGAAATTCACCGTCTTCTTGACCAGACGCTGGCCCATCAGCCGGGTGAAGAAATCGACATTGGCCTGCGGCGGTCCGCTGATCGCGGTGACGTGGTGCAGTCCGGGCATGGTCTTGGCGGTCATGGGAAGTCTCCTGTCGGGACGGGATTCGTTGACCGGCAATGTATGGTGCGCGACCGCAGAGTTAAGGCGCGTTCATGCGCTGTATCTGTGCAGTGATGCACGGCGCTATCGCTGAACCATGGCGTTTTCCCATTCGCCCAGAAAGTCGCGCCGGTTCAGCGGGTCAAGAAACACCATCAAGGCCGGGCCAAGCCGGATCGGCCCGAACCCGCCGCCCGCGTCATCTGCCGACGGGCGCAGCGGCGGCAGGGGCCAGGTGCCGGGGCCGTCGCGCAGCCCCAGATCGGCCAGCTTGTCGATCATGGCCCCTGCGGCACCGGTGTTTTCCGCCTGCCGCGGCACCAGCGCGGTGCGCAGGATCACGTTGCTGAAATCCTGCATCTGTACGATCTTCACGCGCCCGCCCGACGCGCGCGCCATGCGTTCGACCGCGTAGCTGCCCAGCACGTTGTACGCGAGCGCGAGCCGCCCCGCCGCCACATCGTCGATCATCTGGCCCGAACAGCAGTAAAGCCGCGGCGCGAGGCGGCCCATGACTTCGGACAGGCGCCAGAAGGCGTCGGTCGACCGCGCCTCCTGCGTGGCGAACAGATAGCCCAGACCGCTGTCGCGGATGTCGTAGGTGCCAACGGCACCCTGGAACCGGTCGGGATACGCCCGCAGAAGCGAGATCAGCTCCTGCCGGGTTGCGGGCACGTCAAGCCCCGCGAACCGGTCGGCGGACAGGACGACAACCGCCGGTTCCGCCGTGAAGGCGAAGATCAGGTCGCGCCAGCGTGCCCAGTCGGGCAGGGCGTCCGTGCGATCCGAGGCATGGGGCAGCGCGAAGCCGTCATTGGCAAGCCTGAACTGAAGGTCCATCGCCGAGGACAGCGCCAGATCGAAGGGCGCGCCGTTGCGGATCGCGCCGTAAAGCGCGGCCGAGGACGCGACGGTATAGTCGATCGACAGCTCGGGGCGCTGTGCCTGAAAGGCCAGAAGATAGGGTTCGAACACCTCGAGATCGGCGGTCGAGATGATCTTCAGAACCTGCGGCCCGGTCCCGGGGTAGAAGCGGTGATCCTCGATCTCGAAGGCGGCCGCGAGGGCGGCGAACAGGCTCAGAGCGACGGCAAGACAAGCGAGACGCATGTTCCCCTCCCCTTCGGTGCGGGCGCGAATTCCAGCCGCCCGCCATGGGCGGTCAGCACGTCGCGCGCGATGGTGAGCCCAAGGCCGGATCCGACGATGCCTTCGGTGTTGTCGCCGCGCCGGAAGCGTTCGGTCAGCGCCTCGGCCGGCCCGGTGCCCAGACCCGGGCCTTCGTCGCTGACCGCGATGCGGGCCTCGCCATCGGCTGTGCGGACGCTCAGGCGCACGGCGGTATCCTCGGGCGAATACTTGATCGCGTTGTCGAGCACGTTGCGCAGCGCGTTTTCAAGCAGGACCGCATCGCCCGCGACCCGCGCGGGCGCGGTGTCGAGATGCAGGCGGATATCCTTCATCGCCGCCGTCGCTTCGAGCGCGCCTGCCGTCTGCGCGGCCAGCTCGGCCAGATCGACGGGCGCGCGCGCCAGATCGTCGGCGCGCCAGGCGACCGTGGCATGATCGAGAAGCTGCCCCGCCGAGCGCGAGCTTTCGTCCACCGCGCGGATGATCCGGCGCAGGCGTGTCTTCTCGGCCTCGTCCCCGACCGACCGCAGGGCGATTTCCGCCTGCGTGCGCACGACTGCCAGCGGCGTGCGCACGCGGTGCGCGGCCTCGGCGATGAAATCCTCGGACCGCCGGATCGATTGGCCAAGCCGTTCCATCAGCCGGTTGAGCGAGGTCATCAGCGGCGCGAGTTCCTCGGGCGCGTCGCGGCGCAGCGGGCGCAGGTCAGAGGGGCCCCGGCGCGACACGGCGGCGGCGATTTCGTTCAGGGGGCGCAGCGAGGTGCGCGCCGCCACCGCCGACAGCCCCACGGCGACCGCGAAGAAGGCCACCGACAGGATCGCGGCAACGCGCGAAAGCTCGGCCGAGATTGTGCCGACGCCGTGGCGCGTCTGCGCGACGGTCACGGTCACCTGCACCGGCTGCGACCCCGCCACCACCGGGCGCGAGACGGTCGCCATGCGCACCGCTTCGCCGCTGTACACGCCCGTGTCGAAGACGACCTGCCCGGGCGCGGGCACCGCCGTGGGGACCGGCAGGTCGTCATAACCGGTCAGCAGCGCATCGCCCGCCGCGATCCGGTAGAACACGCGGTCCTGGCTGATCGCGTCAAGCATGGCGAAGGCAGAATAGGGCAGCTCCAGCCGCACCTCGCCCTGTTCGGAGCGCAGCGTCTCGGCAATCGTGGTGGCCGAGGCAGCCAGCACGTTGTCCTGTGTCCGCTCGGCCGCCTGCCGGGCAAGCGTGGTCACCATCCCCCAGGACAGAAGCGACAGGAGCGCCGCGACCCCCGCCAGAAGGAGCGTCAGGCGGCGGCCGATAGACCCCGTCGTCTTCATGGACGCGCCGTCTCCATCCGGTAGCCAAGGCCGCGCACCGTCTCGATCCGCAGGCCGATGCCGTCGATCCGGCGGCGCAGGCGGCCGACATAGACCTCGATCGCGTTCTCGGTCACTTCGGCGTCGTACGAAAACAGCCGGTCCATCAGCTGGCCCTTGGACAGGATCTGGCCGGGATGGCGGGCGAAGACCTCGAGCAGGCGGAGTTCGCGGTTGCGCAGGTCAAGCGTGACGCCGTCCCGGCTGAGGGTGCCGGCCAGCGGATCGAACAGCACATCGCCCAGCGCGATCTGGTTGCGCGCCGACCCGCCGCGCCGCCGCAGCACTGCGCGGCAGCGCGCTTCGAGTTCCGAGAAGTCGAACGGCTTGGTGATGTAGTCGTCCGCCCCCTGATCCAGCGCGCCCACCCGGTCGGATACCTGCGACCGCGCGGTCAGCACGATGACCGGGGTTTCCAGATGCGCGCGCTTGCGCGCCAGAAACTCGCGCCCGTCGCCGTCGGGCAGCATCACGTCGAGCAGGATGAGATCGTACGAGGCGGAGGCAAGGCAGTCTTCTGCCGCGGCCAGCGTCGGGGCATGATCGACCGCGTGGCCGTCCAGCGCGAGGCGGTTGATCACCGCATCCGCCAGTTCGCGGTTATCTTCCACCAGAAGATAGCGCACCCCTTACCCCCTGTCGTCCCGTGTCAGGCTTCTGTCAGCTTTTTGTGGTGACGTGGCAGCATGGGCGGCGGAGGACCGCCTGTCAAACGGGAGGAAATCACATGAACACCTTTGGGTGGACACGTCGTGCGCTGGTTGCGGCGGCAACGGCAACGCTTGCCCTGTCGGGCATGGCGCAGGCCGACGGTCACAAGATGATGGACCAGGTCCATTTCCTGGTGCCCGGCGGCGCGGGCGGCGGCTGGGACGGCACCGCGCGCGGCACGGGCGAGGCGCTGATGGGCGCCGGTCTGGTCGGCAACGCGACCTACGAGAACATGTCGGGCGGCGGCGGTGGCGTGGCCATCGCGCACCTGATCGAGAACGCGGCGTCGAGCCATGGCACGCTCATGGTCAACTCGACCCCGATCGTGATCCGCGCCCTGACCGGCG
The DNA here is from genome assembly GCA_018401465.1 of Aestuariivita sp. Classification (GTDB taxonomy): domain Bacteria; phylum Pseudomonadota; class Alphaproteobacteria; order Rhodobacterales; family Rhodobacteraceae; genus JAGYKE01. Next base: position 330,331 of record JAGYKE010000004.1, on the reverse strand, counting down.
AGATCGCGCAGAGCTTCCGTGACCTGACGCTGGTCGCGGGCACCGTGGGCGACTATGCCGCCCTTGTCGTCACCAAGGACAGCCCGCTGCAGACGATGGAGGATGCGCTGGCGCTGTATCGTACCGCGCCGATGGATTTCGCGATCGGCGGCGGTTCGGTGCCCGGTGGCATGGACCATCTTGTGGCGGCCATCGTGATGCAGGCCGCCGGGGAAGACCCGACCGCCTTCAACTACATCGGCTATGACGCGGGCGGCGAGGCGATGGCAGGCCTTCTGTCGGGCGAGATCGACGCGCTGTCGACCGGCTTCTCGGAAGCGGTGGCGCTGGCCCAGCAGGGCGAAATCCGCATTCTGGGCGTCACCGCGCCCGAACGCGTCGCGGCCTATGCCGACGCGCCCACCTTCGCCGAACAGGGCATCGACGCGCAGTTCGTGAACTGGCGCGGGTTCTTCGCGGCCCCCGGCCTGCCCGAGGATCAGCTCAAGGCCTATCAGGACATGCTGGGCAAGATGCTGGAAACCCCGGAATGGGAAGCCGTGCGCAGCCGCATGGGTCTCGTCAACATCTACCGCCCGGGCGAGGATTTCCGCAGCTTCCTCGAAGCGCAGGAAAAGCAGCTGGGCGACCTGATGCGCGAGCTCGGTTTCCTCTGACGCGACCGCGTCCGTGACAACGGCCGGCCCGGTTCGCGGGCCGGCCGACCGAACCAGACCACACATCCGGACCGGGGGAGGGACCGACCCATGACGCTCGATCGCTGGATCGCGCTGGCCTTCATCGCCTTTTGCTGCGTGTACGGCTATGCCGCCTTCTTCACCATGGACCAGTCGCTGCCGCGCATCCTGCAGCGCAACCCGGTCTGGCCCTCGACATTCCCCAAGATGCTGGCGGTGGCGGGCATCATCGTCGGACTGATCGTGCTGTTCACGGCGAAATCCAAGGCCGGGCAGCAGACGGAAAAGACCGATGGCGTGATGGATATCACCCGGCTCGGCGAATATCGCATCGGTCAGGCGCTGGCACTGGTTGCGCTCATGCTGGCCTATGCCCTTGCGCTCCGGCCGCTGGGCTTTCTGGGGTCGACGGTTCTGTTCCTCGTCCTCGGCGCGATGATCCTGGGCGAACGCAGGCTGCAGGTCCTTGTGCCCGTCGCGGTGCTGGCCGCAGGCTCGATCTGGTATCTGGTGCAGGAGGTGCTGGGCATCTTCCTGCGGCCATGGCCCGCGTTCTTGCTGTGACGGGGGGAGTGCACCATGCTTGAAGGAATTCTCATCGGCCTCGCCACGGCGGTCACGCCGTTCAACCTTGTCATGGTCGTCCTCGGCTGCGTGATCGGCACCCTGATCGGCATGCTGCCGGGCCTTGGTCCGATGTCGATCATCGCGATCATGATCCCGGTGGCCATCGGTATTGGCGATCCGACCTCGGCGCTGATCTTGCTCTCGGGGGTCTATTACGGCGCGATCTTCGGGGGCTCGACCTCGTCGATCCTGCTGAACGCGCCGGGGGTGGCAGGCACGGTCGCGACCAGTTTCGACGGCTACCCGATGGCGCGCAAGGGGCAGGCGGGCAAGGCCCTGACCATCGCCGCGATCGCGAGCTTTGCGGGCGGCACCATCGCCACCATCTTGCTGATGATCTTCGCCCCGGCGCTGTCGACCGTGGCGCTTCTGTTCCATTCGGCGGAATACTTCGCGCTCATGGTGGTCGGACTGTCGGCCATCGCGGCCTTCGCGGGGACCGGTCAGGTCGGCAAGGCGCTGATGATGACGATCCTCGGACTGATGCTGGGCACCGTCGGCGAAGGCGCGCTGTCGAACATGCCGCGCTTCACCTTCGGCATGATGGAACTGCAATCGGGCTTTTCCTTCATCACGCTTGCCATGGCGATGTTCGCCCTGCCCGAGGCGCTGTTCCTTGTCATGAACCCCGCCCGCGCGGCCACCGACGCGGGCGGCAAGATCACCGGCTTGCGGATCACAAGGGCCGAGGCCCGCGCCATCGCCCCGGTCATCGGGCGGCAATCGCTGCAGGGCTTCTTCATCGGCGTTCTGCCGGGCGCAGGCGCGACGATCGCGTCCTTCCTTGGCTACGCGGTCGAGCGCAACATCGCCAAGGGCAAGGAACAGGAAGAATTCGGCCACGGGTCGATCAAGGGCCTCGCCGCGCCCGAGACGGCCAACAACGCCGCCTGCACCGGGTCCTTCGTGCCACTTCTGACGCTGGGCATTCCGGGGTCGGGGACGACGGCGATCCTTCTCGGCGCGCTGATTGCGTTGAACGTGACGCCCGGGCCGCGTCTGATGACGGACGAACCCGACGTGTTCTGGGCGGTCATCATCTCGATGTATATCGGCAACCTTGTCCTGCTGATCCTGAACCTGCCGCTGATCCCCTATATCGCGAAGATCCTGACGATCCCGCGGACCTACCTGATCCCGTTCATCCTGTTCTTCACCCTGATGGGCAGCTACATCGGCCAGAACAACCCGACCGAGCTTCTGATCCTTGTCGCTTTCGGGGTGGTGGCGACGATCCTGCGGTTCGCGGATTATCCGCTCGCGCCGCTGCTGATCGGGTTCATTCTGGGCACCATGCTGGAAGACAACTTCGCCCGGGCGATGCAGCTTTACCGCGGCTTCGGCTTCATCCTCGAGCGGCCGATGACGCTGGCGCTTCTGGTCACGGCCGTCATTCTGGTGCTGCTGCCAAGCTACCGTGCGCGGCGCGCGCGCAAGCGGGCCGAAGGGGTGGCCGATGGCGACTGACGCCGCCCCGCCCGCACCCCTTGCCGGGGTGCGGGTGCTTGACCTGACCAACGTGCTGGCCGGGCCCTTCGCCTGTCACCAGCTGGCCCATCTGGGGGCCGAGGTCATCAAGGTCGAGGCGGTGGGGCACGGCGATCTCGCCCGCAATCTCGGGTCTGACCCGGACCTTTCGGCGCGGGGCATGGGCATCAGTTTCCTTGCGCAGAACGCAGGCAAAAGATCCCTGACGCTGAACCTGAAGGACCCGCGCGGCAAGGAGGTTCTGCAGCGCCTCGTCACGCAGGCCGATGTGCTGGTCGAGAATTTCCGCCCCGGCGTGATGGACCGGCTGGGCCTTGGTTACGCGGCGCTGAAGGCGGACAATCCGCGCCTGATCTACTGCGCGATCTCGGGCTTCGGGCAGGACGGGCCGTGGGCGGACCGGCCCGCTTATGACCAGATCGTGCAGGGCGCGTCAGGCGTCATGTCGATCACGGGGGATCAGGACAGCGCGCCCTTGCGCGTGGGCTATCCGCTGGCCGACACGGTGGGCGGGCTGACCGCGGCCATGACCATCTGCGCCGCGCTGAACGCCCGCCCGCGGGGGGCCTTCATTGACGTCTCGATGCTCGAATCGGTTCTGGCCACGATGGGCTGGGTCGTGTCGAACCATCTCATCGGTGGGGTCGCGCCACAGCCGCAGGGCAACGAAAACCCCACCTCGGCCCCGTCGGGCACCTTCCGCTGTGCCGACGCGCCGATCAACATCGCCGCCAACAAGAACGAACAATGGCAGGCTCTGGCCCGGCATCTGGGCCGCGCCGACCTGCTGGAGCACCCCGATTTCGCCACCCGTGAGGACCGCAAGCGCAACCGCCTGCGCCTGCGGGATGCGCTTGAGACCGTGCTGACCACACGCCCTGCCCGCGACTGGGCGGACGAGTTGAACGCGCTGGGCGTGCCCGCGGGCGCGGTGATGACGGTGCCCGACATGCTGGCCCATCCGCAGGTGGCGGGGCGCGGCTTTCTCGCACGGTTCGACGATGCGCCGGGGGTGGACAGGCCCATCGACGTGGTGCGCATCGGCGCGATGATCGACGGGCAGCGCCCGTCCGTCGAGACGCCACCGCCCGCGCTGGGGCAGGACACCGACGCGATCCTGAGCGATCTGGGCTATGCGGGCGACGAGATCGCGCAGTTGCGCGGGGAGGGCGTGATTTGACAACCGACGGACAGGACGTTTCCGACTGGTGGCGCACCGCCATCATCGACATGGAACCGGGCCGCATCGCCCTGCGCGGGCGCCCCGTGCAGGACCTCATCGGAGCCATGGATTTCGCCGGGATGATCTGGCTTCTGGTGATGGGGGAAGAGATCGAAGGCCCCCGCGCCCAGCTGTTCGAAGCGGCGCTGGTCGCGGCGGTCGATCACGGGCCGCAGGCGCCGTCTATCGCCGCGGCGCGCATGGCCGCGACCTGCGGCGTCGGCCTGCAATCGGCGATGGCCACGGGGCTCAACATGCTGGGCGACGTGCATGGCGGCGCGGGCGAACAGGCGGTCGGGTTGTTCCGCGCGGCGGACGCCGCGGGCCCCGACCGGCTGGACGACCTGCTGGCCGACTGGCGCGCGCGCAACGGCCCCTATCTGCCGGGCTTCGGCCATCGGTTTCACAAACCCGTCGATCCGCGCGCCCCGCGCCTTCTGGCGCTGGTGGACGAGGCGGCGGCCGCGGGCGCGGTGTCGGGCCGGTTCGCGGAGATCGGGCGCGCGATCGAGGCGACGCTCGCCCGCGAACGGAGCCGGGCGGTGCCCATGAACATCGACGGGGCGACGGCCGTCATCTACGCCGAACTTGGCTGCCCCGCGCCGCTTGCGCGTGGGTTCTTCGGCCTGTCGCGGTCGGTCGGCATCCTTGCCCATGCCTGGGAACAGCGCCAGCAGGGCGGCCGCAACAAGGGCCCGACGCCCCCCGCCTATCGCTGGACCTATGACGGCGCGTGACAGCCCGACTTAGCGCGGTTGGCTGAGGACATGTACGGGATGATTGGTGGAGCCTAGGGGAGTCGAACCCCTGACCTCTTGCATGCCATGCAAGCGCTCTCCCAACTGAGCTAAGGCCCCACGAGTCGGAACATCGTTCCAAGTGCGCCGGTGGATAGGCGCAAGTCCGGGCGGGATCAAGCGGAAAATGCCGCCCGGACAGGTGGTTCGGGATCAGTCGTCGTCGCCGCCGCCGACATCCGCGATGTCGTCGAGCGAGACGTTGTCGTCATCGTCGTCCTCGTCGAGCAATTCGTCGTCGAGGTCCATGTCGACCGCCTCTTCGTCATCGAGTTCGACCTCTTCGTCGAGATCGACGGCCTTTGCCTTGCGCGACGCGCCGTCTGCGGCATCTGCAGTGATGAGCCGGGACTTGGAGTGGTCGAGTTCGACCACCTCACCGGTGTAGGGGCTGATGATCGGCTTCTGGTTTAGGTCGTAGAACCGCTTTCCGGTGGTCGGGCAAACGCGTTTCGTGCCCCATTCTTCCTTGGGCATGTGCATCCCCTTTGAATACAGCTGAGTCGTGAGACGATTCAGGGCAATTGCCATATGCGCCCCGGCGTGTCAAAGCCTTTGCCCTGACCCTTCTGGCACAAGGCGGACAGGCAGGATGAGGCATGTTCTGGACGGCGATCCCCCGGTCGCGCTGCTCCTGCGCCGGTCGGCCCGGGCGCGGCGCATTTCGCTGCGGGTCTCGCGGCTGGACGGACGGGTGACGCTGACCTTGCCACCCGGCGTGCCCGAGCGCGAGGCGCTTGCCTTCGCGCTGGACCGCGCCGACTGGATCCGCGGGCATCTGGGCGACATGACCCCGTCTGTCGCAGTCGCGCCGGGGACCGATCTGCCGGTCGAAGGCCGCCCGCGCCGGATCGAAGCCGCTGTGGGCCGCCGCATCCTGCTGGACGAGAACCGCATCGCGGTGCCGGGCGATCCGATAGGTCCAAGGCTGCAGGCCTTCCTGAAGGCGCGCGCGCGACCGGCTTGCCGCCGCGTCGGACCGGCACGCCGCAGCGCTGGGCCTGCCCTATGCGCGGCTCAGCCTGCGCGATCCGCGGTCACGCTGGGGGTCGTGTTCGTCGCGCGGCACGCTCATGTATTCGTGGCGGCTCATCCTCGCGCCGCCCGAAGTGCTCGACTATGTCTGCGCGCACGAGGTCGCGCATCTGGCCGAGATGAACCATTCCGACCGGTTCTGGCAGGTCGTCCGGAGGTTGTACGGCCCCTTTGAGGCCGAGCGCCGCTGGCTGCGGAACGAAGGCGGCGCGCTGCACCGTTTCGTCTTCACCGCTTGACCGGCAGGGCATTCGTGATCACGTTTGCATCATGCTGATCAACCCGCGCCCGTCCGACAATGCCGCCTCTGCCCATGACCGGGTCTATCGCGCGCTGCGCACCCGCATCATGCATGGCGAAATCGCGCCGGGCCAGGCGCTGACGCTGCGCGGGATCGGCCGCGAATTCGGCGTGTCCATGACGCCTGCGCGCGAGTCGGTGCGCAGGCTGGTGGCCGAAGGGGCGCTGTTCCTGTCGTCGTCGGGCCGTGTCTCGACGCCGGAACTGTCGAACGAACGGATCGAGGAACTGGCCGCACTGCGTGCCCTGATCGAGGTGGAACTGGCCAGCCGCGCCCTGCCGCGCGCGCACATGGCGCTGATCGACCGGTTGCAGACCATCAACGCTAACGTGGCCGACGCCGTCGCCCAGCGCGACGCGGTGCAGTATATCCGCACGAACCTCGAATTTCACCGCACGCTTTACCTGCGGGCACAGGCGCCCGCGATGCTGGCCATGGCGGAAACCGTCTGGCTGCAGCTGGGCCCCACGATGCGGGCGCTTTACGGGCGGCTGCGGCGGACCGATCCGCCGCAATACCACCGCCTGATCATCGCCGCGCTCAAGGCGGGGGACGAACCGGGCCTGCGCCTCGCCGTGCGGTCGGACGTGACGCAGGGCCTGCGGATGCTGGCGACCTGAGGCCTCAGGCGGTCTGCTGCGCAATCACCTCGGCCCAATGCGGGCGTTTCGCGAAGGTGTCGATCAGCTGCCAGCCATAGGTGTCTTCCGGCGGCACCGGGTCGCGCGTGTCCTGCGCGGCGGTCACGGGCGCGGTCAGCGCGGGTTCCAGGAAGAACCCGATCGACCGCCGCGCGCGGTCGCTTGACAGCACGCGGTGCGGGGTTGCGGGCACCACGCCGCCGGTGAGCCGGGTCATCACGTCACCCACGTGGACGGAAATCGCATTGGGCACCATGGGTATGTCGCGGAACACGCCATCGGGGCCGCGCGCCTGCAGGCCGGGCGCCGCCTGCCACAGAAGCGACAGGCCCGATGCATCGGTATGGCTGCCCGCCGACAGCGCCGCGCCGTCTTCGCCCTGAACCGGGCTTTTCGCCCCGGGCTGGTAGTCGAGCAGCCGCAGCGTCGAATGTTCACCGTCGAAGCGGTCGCGGATCACGGCCTCATCGAAGCCCGCGCTGCGCCCGATCGACCGGATCATCGCCTGCGAGACCATGTTCATGTGGTCGTAGTATCCGTGCATCGCCTCGGCCCAGCCGGGCAGGGCCGCGGGGTCGGGCAGGGGTGTCGGTTCGCAGAACAGGCCGATGCCGCGCAGGTCGGGGCCAGCGGCCGGGTGCCGCGGGCCCATGTCGTAGAAGTCGTTCTGCAGCAGGCGGTCGGGCGTGCGCGGGTGATAGCCGCGATACCAGTAGGCGTTACCCGGCTCGACCAGCCGCGAGAAAAGCGGCGCGCGCACGTCAAGCGGTGCATCGAACAGCCCCAGCATGATCCGCGCGCGGGCATCGACCTGATCGGCGTCGGGGTAGTTGTGGATCACCACCGCCCCGGTCCGCCGGAACGCGGCCCAAAGCGCGGCATCCGCCGCCGTGCGTGCGGGGGACGCGGGGCCGAAGAGGGGGGCAATATCGACGGAATCGACCTGGCTGGACATGGAGTGCGCCTTTCGCGGTTTGCGTCAGGCTAAGACCGCGCGCGTCGCTGCGTCAATCAGGCGGCAAGGCCCTTCTGACCCATGTCGAGGAATTTCTGCCGACGGTCGGTGATCAGCTGCCGGGGCTTGAGCCCCTTGAGATCCTGCAGCATGCCGTCGATCGCCGCGCCGACGGCCGAGATCGTCTTCTTGCGGTCGCGGTGGGCGCCGCCCGTGGGTTCGGGGATGATGCGGTCGATCACGCCCAGCTTCTTGAGATCCTGCGCGGTCAGGCGCAGCGCCTCGGCGGCCTCGCGCATCTTTTCCGCATCCTTCCAGAGGATCGAGGCGCAGCCCTCGGGGCTGATCACCGAATAGATCGAATGTTCCAGCATCGCGACACGGTTCGCCGTGGCGAAGGCCACCGCGCCGCCCGATCCGCCTTCGCCGATCACGACCGACACCAGCGGCACGCCGATCTTCAGGCACATGCCCGTCGCGCGCGCGATGGCTTCGGACTGGCCGCGTTCCTCGGCGCCTTTGCCGGGATAGGCGCCCGGCGTGTCCACCAGCGTGATGACCGGCAGGCCGAAGCGGTGCGCCATGTCCATCAGCCGCACGGCCTTGCGGTATCCTTCGGGCCGCGCCATGCCGAAATTGCGTTCAATGCGCGACTTGGTGTCGTTGCCCTTCTCGTGCCCGATGACCATGACGGGGCGGTCGTTGAACCGGGCAAGCCCGCCCATCACGGCATGGTCGTCGGCGAAGTTCCGGTCGCCCGCCAACGGCGTGTATTCGTTGAAAAGCGCCTCGATATAGTCGCGGCAATGGGGCCGGTCGGGGTGGCGCGCCACCTGGCATTTCCGCCAGGGCGTCAGGCCCCTGTAGAGATCCTGGAGCATCTTCGCGGCCTTGGCGTCGAGCGCCTTGGCTTCGTCGTCGACGTCCATCTCTTCGTTCCGGCGGGCCAGCGCGCGCAGTTCCTCGGCCTTGCCTTCGATTTCGGCCAGGGGTTTTTCGAAGTCGAGGTATTGGGTCATCGCACCCTCCGCAGTCGGCCCGGCCTATATGGCCGGGGCGCGGCCCGGATGCAATGCCGTCAGGGCGCCAGCACCGGCCAGAGCGATGCGACAAGCAGCACCGCCATCGTCCAGTTGAACACCGCCAGATGCCGGGGCGACCGCAGCAGGCGCGCCATCTGCTGGCCCAGCACCGTCCATGTGCTGACCGACGGCAGGTTGACCGCGCCGAAGACCAGCGCCACCACCCCGATCGCCGCAAGACTGCGGTCCGGCGCATAGACGGTGATCGCGGTCAGCGCCATGGTCCAGGCCTTGGGGTTGACCCACTGAAAGGCTGCCGCCTGCAGGAAGGTGAAGGGACGGCCCGTGACCTCGCCCTGCTTGACCGGGGCCGCGGTCGCGATCTTCCACGCCAGCCAGAGAAGATAGGCAACGCTGACCGCCTTCAGCACGTCATGGGTGACGGGCCAGATGTCGAAGACCCGGATCAGCCCCGCGCCCACAAGGAAGACCATGAGCATATGCCCGATCCCTATGCCCAGCATGTGCGGGATCGTCCGGCGGAAGCCGAAATTGGCGCCCGACGCCAGCAGCATCAGGTTGTTCGGCCCCGGCGTGATCGAGGACACGAAGGCAAAGGCGACAAGGGCGATCAGCAGGTCATGACTCATGCCGCGCAGGATGCTGCCCGCCGCGCGGCGAAGGATTGCGTTTCCGTGCGCCTGCAGAGTATTTCTGCAATCCATGGCGAAGATTGACGCGGTAAACGACAGGATATTGCGCGAATTGCAGCGCGACGGGCGGATCAGCAACCTCGATCTGGCCGAAAGGGTGGGGCTTTCGCCCTCGGCCTGTCTGCGCCGGGTGCAGGAGCTTGAGCGTTCGGGCGTGATCGCGGGCTATCGCGCCGTGCTCAGCGCCGAGGCGCGCGGCATCGGCTTTGTCGCCTTCGTCGGCGTCGGGCTGAACGAGCACAACAAGACCGCGCAGGAGCGCTTCGAACGCGCGATGGCGCGGGCGCCGGAAGTGGTGGAATGCCACAACATCACCGGCACGATCGAATACATGCTGCGCGTGGAATGCGCGGACCTTGCCGCCTACAAGGCCTTCCACACCGAGGTTCTGGGCACCGTCCCGCATGTCAATTCCATCACGTCCTATGTCGTGATGGGCAGCCCCAAGGACCTGCGCGCCTGACGCGTCAGGACAGCAGCGCGCGCAGGGCCAGTTCGGGCGAGGTCAGGACCGGAACGCGCGTCTGGATGCGGGCGGCAGCGGACGCCATCGACGCCTGCGCCAGCACTGCGCAGGCAAAATCGCCGCCCGCCAGCGCCACCGCCAGCCGCGCCGCGATGGCATCGGCATAGTCATCCCGCCTGCCCCCGATGCAAAGCGGCCAGAGATCGGTGAGATCGAGCAACGTGATCTCGGCCTCCTTGCCCGCCTCGGCGAAGGCACGTTCGAGCAGGGCCTGCGACGGTGCGCGCGTGCTGTCCAGCGCATAGGCCATCAGCACCGGTCCGCCCAGCCGCGCCGCCACCTGCATCATCGGCCAGTCGATGCGCAAGGCACCGGCCATTTCGGCCGCAGGCCCGATGGTGGAACAACTGCACAGCGTCGGGCCGTCCGCCGCGCGGATCGCGGCGATGATTTCCGCCTCAAGCTCGGGCGTCATGCCGTCCTGCGCGCGCGCCAGCCAGTCGGGGCGCACCACATGGGTCAGACCGGCGTCGGGGGCCAGCGCATCGAAGGTGCCCCGATGCGTGTCGGCGGTGTGGAAAAGTGTGGGGCGCGCCCGCGTCACGGGCCCGAGATCATCTCGGCCTGGCGGACGATCACCTCGGCCTGCTTGATCGAGGCGATGTCGACCAGACGGCCCTTGTAGACGGTGGCGCCTTCGCCGTTGGCCTTGGCGGTCTCCATGGCGGCAAGGATCTCGCGCGCCTCAAGCACGGCGGCGTCCGAGGGCGTGAAGACCTCGTTTGCCAGCGCCACCTGCTTGGGGTGGATCGCCCATTTGCCGACCATGCCCAGCGTGGCCGACCGCCGTGCCTGCGCGCGGAAGCCTTCGTCATCGCTGAAATCGCCGAAGGGCCCGTCCACCGGCAAGACGCCATGGGTGCGGCAGGCGGCGACGATGGCGGCCTGCGCCCAGTGCCACGGATCGGCCCAGTAGCGCGCGCCTTCGTGCAGCATGTAGTAATCGGCCTGCGTGCCGCCGATGCCGGTGGTCTGCATGCCCATCGACGCCGCGAAATCGGCGGCACCAAGGCTCATCGCCTGAAGGCGGGGCGTGGCGGCGGCGATCTCTTCCACATGGCTGATGCCCGCGGCGCTTTCGATGATGACCTCGAAGCCGATCTTCTTGGTCCGGCCCTTCGCGGCCTCGACCGCCGAAACCAGTGCATCGACGGCGTAGAGATCGGCGGCACAGCCCACCTTGGGGATCATGATGAGGTCAAGCCGCTCCGACGCCTGTTCCAGCAGGTCCACCACGTCACGGTACCACCACGGTGTATCAAGCCCGTTGATCCGCACGCTGAGCGTCTTGGTGCCCCAGTCGATGCCGCCGATGGCCTCGATCACGTTCGCCCGCGCGCTGTCCTTGTCCGACGGCGCGACCGAGTCTTCGAGGTCGATGTTCACCACATCCGCGTCCGAGGCCGCCATCTTCGCGAAGATCGCGGGGCGCGACCCGGGTCCGAAGAGCTGGCAGCGGTTCGGGCGGGCGGGCGGCGTCGGCTGGATGCGGAAACTCATGTCTTGTCGGTCCGGGCTTGTGGATAATTGCAGCGTTTACGCCCCTGCTGGTATGAAATTACCGCGCTTCGCGCAAGTTTCTTCTGCATTGCAGCATTCTTCGGAGCGCCAGAGTCTTCGGTCGCACGCACGATTCTTCAGCGAAGCGGGTCTCGACCGACGGAATCTTGCGAATTCCGGTGATGCTGCGGCAGAAAACGCGACACATTCCGGAAAGCGGTCGCTAATCTGTCGCAAATCCCCCTGCCGCCGGAGAGACGCGATGATCGAGACCCCCTATCTTCTGTTCCTGGGCGATGCGCCCGATGCGCTGGCCGCGAAGGTCGCGCAGGGGATCAAGGACTGGCGTCCCGACAACGCCATCGGTCAGTTCCGGATGGAAGGGTGCAACGCCGACATGGGCCTGCCCGACATGACGCTGGCCGAAGCGAAGGCCGCAGGCGTCAGGACGCTGGTCATCGGCGTGGCCAACCGCGGCGGGATCATCAGCCAGGCCTGGAAGAAGATCCTGGTGAACGCGCTCGAGGAAGGCTTTGACCTCGCTTCCGGCCTGCACAACCTGCTGCGGGACGAAGCCGATCTCGTCGCCGTGGCGCAGGCCACGGGGCGCAAGCTGCACGACGTGCGCGTGCCTACGGTCCAGTATCCCATCGCGAACGGGGTCAAGCGGACGGGCAAGCGGTGCCTTGCCGTGGGCACCGATTGTTCGGTGGGCAAGATGTATACCGCGCTCTGCATGGACCGCGAGATGCGCGCGCGGGGGATGAAGTGTTCGTTCCGCGCCACCGGGCAGACGGGCATTCTGATCACCGGGGACGGCGTGCCCCTTGACGCCGTTATCGCCGATTTCATGGCTGGCTCCATCGAATGGCTGACGCCCGACAATGACCCCGACCACTGGGACCTGATCGAAGGGCAGGGGAGCCTGTTCCACGTCAGCTATTCCGGCGTGACGCTCGCGCTGATCCATGGTGGCCAGCCCGACGCGCTGGTGGTCTGCCACGAACCCAAACGCGCCCATATGCGCGGCCTGCCTGGGTATCGTCTGCCGACGCTCGAGGCGGTGCGCGACGCGGCACTGGCCATGGCCAAGGTCGCGAACCCGGCCTGCGTGGTGGTGGGCTATTCCATCAACACCCAGCACATGGCCGAGGACGAGGCGCGCGCCTACTTGGCGGATGTCGAGGCGCGGCTGGGCCTGCCCGCGACCGATCCGTTCCGGTTCGGGGCGGAAAAGCTGGTCGACGCGCTCGAAGCCCTGACGTAAGCGCCCTTGGGAAACCGACCCTCCGGGGGGAGTTTTTCGGGCAAAGTGAAGCTGGAGGCCGCGATGCAGATCGACGTGACGCGCGATATTTTCCGCCTGGCGCAGGTGTTCACCATCAGCCGGGGATCGCGGACCGAAGCGAAGGTGCTGACCGCGCGTGTGACGTCGGATGGCGTGACCGGGCGCGGGGAATGTGTTCCTTACGCCCGCTATGGCGAGACGCTGGAGAGTGTCGAGGCCGAAATCGCGGGCCTGTCCGGCGATCTGACGCGGGAGGGGCTGCGGGACCTGCTGCCGCCCGGCGCCGCGCGCAACGCGGTCGATTGCGCGCTTTGGGACTGGGAGGCGAAGCGTGCGGGTCGCCGCGTGTGGGAGTTGGCCGGTCTGCCTGCGCCGGGGCCGATGATCACGGCCTATACCCTGTCTCTGGATACACCGGACGCGATGCGCGCGCAGGCGGCGAAGAACGCGCATCGCCCGCTTCTGAAGATCAAGCTGGGCACGCCCGACGACATGCCGCGCGTCGAGGCGGTGCGGGCGGGCGCGCCGGGGGCGACGATCATCGTGGACGCCAACGAAGGCTGGTCGGCCGAGGTCTATTCAGACCTTGCCCCCCATCTGGTGCGGCTGGGTGTCGCCATGGTGGAGCAGCCGATGCCCGCCGGGCAGGACGGCATGCTGGCCGAAATCGCGCGGCCTCTGCCGGTCTGCGCGGACGAGTCCTGCCATGACCGTGCGTCGCTGACCGATCTGCGCGGCAAGTACGACATGGTCAACATCAAGCTCGACAAGACCGGCGGGCTGACCGAGGCGCTGGCGCTGCGCGATGCGGCGCGGGCGGAAGGCTACAAGGTCATGGTCGGTTGCATGGTGGGGTCGTCGCTGGCGATGGCGCCCGCCGTACTGGTCGCGCAGGGGGCCGAGGTGGTGGACCTTGACGGGCCGCTGCTTCTGGCCGAAGACCGCGACCGACCGCTGCATTACGACGCGGCCGGGGTGCATCCGCCCGAGGCCGGTCTCTGGGGATAGGAGAGAAGGCCCATGCGTATTGTCTATGTGAATGGCGACTATCTGCCCGAGACCGAGGCGAAGGTGTCGATCTTCGACCGTGGCTTTCTCATGGCCGATGGCGTCTATGAGGTGACCAGCGTTCTGGGTGGCAAGCTGATCGACTTCGACGGTCATGCCGTGCGGCTGGAACGGTCCTTGCGCGAGCTCGACATGAAGATGCCGATGGCGAAGGATGCGCTGCTGGAGGTGCACCGCGAACTGGTGCGGCTGAACGGGATCGACGAGGGGATGATCTATCTCCAGATCACGCGCGGCGCGCCGGGGGACCGGGACTTCGTCTTTCCCGATCCGGAGACGACCGCGCCGACCGTGGTGCTGTTCACCCAGAACAAGCCCGGTCTGGCGGACAGCCCCGCGGCGAAGAAGGGCATGCGCGTCATTTCGATCGAGGATATCCGGTGGGGTCGCCGCGACATCAAGACGGTGCAGCTTCTGTATCCGTCGATGGGCAAGATGATGGCGAAGAAGGCCGGTGCCGACGATGCCTGGATGGTGCAGGACGGCTTCGTGACGGAAGGCACCTCGAACAACGCCTATATCGTCAAGGGCAACAAGATCATCACGCGGGCGCTGTCGAACGACATCCTGCACGGGATCACCCGCGCCGCCGTCCTGCGCTTTGCCCGCGAGGCGCAGATGGAAGTGGAGGAGCGCAACTTCACCCTCGACGAGGCGAAGGCGGCGGACGAGGCCTTCATCACATCCGCGTCCACCTTCGTGATGCCGGTGGTGGAAATCGACGGCGTGAGCCTTGGCGATGGCACGCCGGGCCGCGTCGCGCCGAGGCTGCGGGAAATCTATCTCGAGGAAAGCCGCAAGGCGGCGGTCTGAGGGGGCGTCCCATGATGGGACGCCTTTTCGCCCCAGCAATATCAAGGGGTTGCAGGGGCGGGGTCACGATTTCTTAACGATCTGGCCCCGCCCCGCCCCGGCAGAAGGACCGATGCAGCATGGACACGCCTTTCCGCACACCGTCCACCCGGGCGGAGTTTCTGGCCCGGATCGGTGACGACCTTGGCGCGTCCGACTGGTACCTGATCGATCAGGCGCGCATGGACGCCTTCGCCGAGGTGACGGAAGACCGGCAGTTCATCCATCTTGACCCCCTGCGCGCGGCCGAAACGCCCTTTGGCGGGACGGTGGCGCATGGGTATCTGACGCTGTCGATGCTGGCGGTGATGGCCTATGACGTGCTGCCGCGGCTGGAGGGCATGAGCGCTTCGGTCAATTACGGCTTCGACAAGGTGCGCTTCGTCGCCCCCGTCCGGTCGGGCAGCCGCATCCGCGCCCGGTTCATGCTGAGCGATGCGCAGGACGACGGCGCACGGCTGGCGGCGCAGCTGGCCGTCACCGTCGGGATCGAGGGGCAGGACAAGCCCGCCCTGACCGCCGACTGGCGGGTGATCTACCTCTTCTGAACATATTCAGATTTTTCTTTTCGTGCCGCGCGGGATCGCGCATGAAAGACGTCATGAAACCTGATGCAATGATCCGTCTGATGATCGTCATGCAGGCCGCTGTCGCCGCGGCCAGTCTGACCGTCGAAATCGTCGCGGGCCGGATGCTGGCGCCTTATGTCGGCATGTCGGTCTATACTTGGACATCGGTGATCGCCGTGGTGCTTGCGGGCTTTTCCGCCGGGCATTGGCTGGGCGGGCGCATCGCCGAAAAACCGGCGGACCGCGCGCTTGCGATCACAGGCTGGTCGATGCTGGGCGCGGCGCTGACCACGGCGGCGGCGGTGTTCCTCTTGCGCTGGGGGTCGGGGCCGGTGATGGAGGCGATCGATTCCTCGATCGCGGTCATCGTCATCCTGACGACGCTGGCCTTCTTCATGCCGTCCTTCTTCGCGGGCATCCCCGCCCCGGTCATGGCCGAGATCGGCGCCAAGATCGATCCGTCGAAATCGGGGCGCACGCTGGGGGCGATGTTCGCCTCGGGCGCGTTCGGTGCGATCCTCGGCACGCTGGCGGCGGGCTTCGTGATGATCGCGTGGTTCGGATCGACCCTGTCGCTGGCCATCGTGACGGTGGTCTATCTGGTGCTGGCGCTGATCTTCTTCCGGATGGCGAAGGTGGAAGCGATGCGGCCTGTCGTGCTTCTGTCGCTGGCGCTGCCCTTGGCGGTGGCGGGGCTGGCGGTGACGCGGGCCGATCCCTGCGACACCGAAAGCCGCTATTTCTGCATCCGTGTGATCGATGTGGCGGCATCGCCCGAATCGCCCGTGAACCTGATGGTGCTGGATCATCTGGCCCACGGGATCACGGCGCGCGATGCGGCGCAGGTGATGTTCACCGATCACGGCGCGATGATGGACCATCTGGGCCGCGCGCATTTCGAAGGGCGCGAGGCGCGCGTCTTCGTCATCGGCGGCGGGTCGTTCACCATTCCGCGGGCGTGGTCCTTCCTTGACCCACGCCCCGACATGGTGGTGTCCGAGATAGACCCCGAAGTGACCCGCGTGGCGTCCGAGGAGTTCTGGTTCGATCTGGCCACGGCCGAGGTCACCGCCGCCGATGCCCGCGTCGCGCTGGCGCGGCGGAACGACCAGTTCGACGTGATCCTTGGCGACGCCTTCACCGACATCGCGATTCCCGTTCATCTGGTGACGGCGGAATTCTTCGGGATGGTGCGCGACCGGATGACGCCCGACGGGGTCTATCTGATGAACGTGATCGACCATGCGGGCCATTACCGCGCGCTGGGCGCGATCTTCCGCACGCTGGAGACGGTGTTTCCGGTGGTCGAGGTCTGGACCGAGGCGCGCCCCTACGAGCAGGGCGAGCGGATGATCTTCATCGTGCGCGGCGCGGAGACGCCCACCGATTTTTCCGCCTTCGAGGCGCTGTCGCCGTCGCCCCGGAGATATGGGCGGATGTCGGCGGGGTTTCTGGAGCGGTTGCGCGAGGAAAGCGACCTGATCCTGACCGACGATTACGCGCCGATCGAACGGCTGATCCAGTGGAAGGAAAGCTAGATCACCTCGCCCCGGTCGAGGCGGTTCAGCAGGTCTTCGGCGTCTGAGATCACCGTGTCGCGGTGGCCTTGATCCATCCTGTCCCAGGTGCGGTACATCTGTGCCATGCGCGGGTTGGGCGCGAAGCGGTCGCGGTGGCGGTTCAGGAAATGCCAGTAAAGCAAGTTGAACGGACAGGCCCCGCGCCCGGTCTTCACGCTGACCTTGTAGCGGCAGTTCCCGCAATAATCCGACATCCGGTTGATGTAAGCGCCGGATGAGACATAGGGTTTCGACGCGATGATGCCGCCGTCTGCGAAGAGGCTCATCCCCACGGTGTTCGGCGCCTCGACCCATTCATAGGCATCTGCATAGACGGCCAGATACCATTCATGCACCTGTGTGGGGTCGATCCCCGCCAGAAGCGCGAAGTTGCCCGTGACCATCAGGCGCTGGATGTGGTGGGCATAGGCCTCGTCCCGCGTCTGTTCCACGGCGCGCATGATACAGCGCATGTGGGTGGGCGCGCCCCAGTAGAAGCCGGGCAGGTCGCGGGTGTGGCCGAGCGCGTTGCGGGTGGGGTAATCGGGACCTTCGAGGAAGTAGATGCCGCGCACGTATTCGCGCCAGCCGATGATCTGGCGGATGAACCCTTCCACCGCGTTGAGGGGTGCGGTGCCTGCGCGCCATGCGTCTTCGGCGGCGCGGCAGACCTCCATCAGCGTGAGCAGCCCCGCGTTGAGATAGGGCGAGATCACCGCGTGATAGAGAAAGCGGTTCCCGTCGAGCATGGCGTCCTGATAATCGCCGAAGGACGGCAGGGCATGGGTGATGAAGTGGCCCAGCGCCTGCTGTGCCTGTGCCCGGTCGGTGGCGAAGGTGAAGGGGCGCAGGCGGCCGAAGTTGTTGCCGAAGCGGGATTCGACCAGTTGCAGGACGTCTTCCGTTGTGTCGTCCGGGGTGAAGCTCAGCGGCCCGGAATGGGTGACGGCGTCGGGCGCGGGTTTGCGGTTGTCGTGGTCGAAGTTCCACTGGCCACCGGCGGGCTGGTTGCCCTCCATCAACAGACCGGTTTTGCGGCGCATGTCGCGGTAGAAGTATTCCATCCGCAGCGCCTTGCGGCCCTTGGCCCAGGTCTCGAATTCGGCGTGGGTGCAGAGGAAGCGGTCGTCTTCCAGCAGTGTCAGTTTCAGCGGCGTGTCGCGGAGGGCCTCGATGAGACGCCATTCGCCGGGCTCGGTGGCGATGACCTCGGTGGCGCCGGTGGCGTCGGCGGCGCGGAGGAGTTCGCCGGGGATGCTTGCCGCATTGTCCGGATCGTCGAGGCGGGTGTAGCGCACCTGCCAGCCTTCGGCGCGGAGGGCTTCCGCGAATTTGCGCATGGCGGCGAAGAGGAAGGCGATCTTCTTGGGGTGGTGGGGGACATACCCGGCTTCGTCCGCGACTTCGGCGATGACGACGATGTCGCGGGCGCGGTCGGCGCGGCGCAGCGCGGCGATGTCGGGGGACAGCTGGTCGCCGAGGACGAGGACAAGACGGCCTACCATGGCACGGGTTTTCCGGCCCAGTCGAAGAAATGGCCCGTCTTGTCGGGGGTAAGGGCGTCCATCACGGCCAGCAGGTTCTGGGCGGCGTCTTCGGGCGGCACGGCGGGATGGCGGCCGAGATACTTCGCGGTGAAGTCCGTCGCGACCGTGCCGGGGTGGAGCGCGATGCAGACCGCCTGGCGGTGGCTGCGCGCCAGTTCGATGGAGGCCGTCCGCAGGATCTGGTTTGCCGCCGCCTTGGCCGCGCGGTAGCTGACCCAGCCGCCCAGACGGTTGTCGCCGATGGACCCCACCCGCGCGGTCAGAACAGTGAAGACGGCGCGCCGGTCGCGCGGCAGAAGGGTATGGGCGTGCGACAGGACCAGCGCGGGGCCGATGGCGTTCAGCGCGAACTGGTCGGCCATGGCCTTCGCGCGGGTCGCCTTCACGGTCTTCTCCGGTTCGGCCCCGCTGATTTCCAGCGCGCCGGTGGCGACCACGATGCGGTCGAAGGGGGCGAGGGGCGCGAGGTGGCGCGCGACGCTGTTCTCATCCGTGATGTCGAAGCCGTCCTGCGACCGCGACAGGGCGGTCACGTCCTCGCCCCGCGCGGCGCAGGCCTTTGCCAGCGCGCCGCCGATCCCGCCCGAGGCGCCGAGGATGAGTGTTCTGCCCATGGCGCGGACCTAGGGGCGCGGGGGCCATCGTCAAACCCGGCGCGCCGTTACCTCAGGGCACGGCCCTTCACGATGGCATCGGCCCCGAACCTGGCGCGGATGCGGTCCGCCGCGCGTTCCGCGCCCGAGCGTTTCGCCGCCCCGGGATCGAGCAGATCGCCCGAGCGGTCAGCCTCGCCAGCGTCGCACAGATGCGACAGGCCGCAGCCCAAAAGCCGATATGGCCCCTGCGCGCCCACCTGGTCGAACAATTCGCGCGCGCGGCGGTAGATGGTGTCGGCCAGTTGCGTCGCGTCGCGCAGGTTCACTTGCCGGGTCAGGATCGTGTGATCGGCACGCTTGAGCTTGAGCGTGACCACGCGGCCCGCGAGGTCCTTCGCCTTGGCCCGGTCCGCCACCTTTTCGGCCATGCGCCAGAGGTGGCCGTCCAACAGGTCGGGGTCTGAGGTGTCTTCGTGGAACGTGGTTTCGTTCGAGATGGACTTGACCGGTTCATGGGCTGTGACGGGGCGGCGGTCTTCGCCGCGGGCCAGATCGTACAGGCGGTCGCCCATCGACCCGAAGCGTGCGACCAGCGCCGCGCGGTCCCAGCGCAACAGATCGGCGAAGGTGCGGATGCCCGCCCGGTCGAGTGCTGCCTGCCCCGCATCGCCCACGCCCCAGATCAGCCGCACGGGGCGGTCGCGCAGGAAATCCGCCGTATCGCCCCGCCCGATCACGGAAAACCCGCGCGGCTTGTCGAGGTCGGAGGCGATCTTGGCAAGGAACTTGTTGTGCGACAGCCCGATCGACCCGGTCAGGCCGAGTTGGTCCTTCATCCGGCGGATCAGCTTGGCCAGCATGACTGCAGGCGGCGCGCCGTGCAGGCGTTCGGTCCCCGACAGGTCCATGAACGCCTCGTCCAGCGACAGGGGCTGGATGGCGGGGGTCAGGTCCTCCATCATCGCGCGGATGGCGCGCGAGGCTTCCGCATAGGCCTCCATCCTCGGGCGGATCACGACCGCGTCGGGGCAAAGCTGCAGCGCCTTGAACATGGGCATGGCGGATTTCACGCCCCGGATGCGCGCGACATAGCACGCGGTCGACACCACGCCGCGCCGTCCGCCGCCGATGATCACCGGCTTGTCGGCAAGGGAAGGATCGTCGCGCTTTTCCACGCTGGCGTAGAAGGCGTCGCAATCCATGTGTGCGATGGTCAGGTCGAACAGTTCGGGATTCGCGACGACGCGCGGGCTCCGGCAGGCGGGGCAGCGGCGTCCGGCGTCGAAGGTGGTCAGGCAGTCGCAGCAGAGGGCGGGCATGGCGGGCTTGCGCGGGAACCGTGTTCGGGGAAAGCTGTGCGCAGTCTATCCCGGCGCGGTGCGCATTCCCATGGCCTTGTCTGAAGACCACTTCGGCGGCGCGAAGCTGGCGCTGTTCATCGGCGGGCGGCTGCTGGTGATCCGTCGCGATGACCGGCCCGACATTCCCTGGCCCGGATACTGGGACCTGCCCGGCGGCGGGCGCGAGGGCCGTGAGACCCCCGCCGCCTGTGTCCTGCGGGAGACGGCCGAGGAAACCGGCCTGATCCTGCATGAGCGCGCGCTGATCTGGGGCAGCGCGCATGACGGCCCGCAGGGCGTCACATGGTTCTTCGCCGCCCATCTCGACGCCGCCGCCGAAGCGCGCGTGCGGCTGGGCGATGAAGGTCAGGAATGGTCGCTGATGGCGTGGCAGGACTATTGCGCGCACGATCGCGCTATTCCACATTTCGCGGCGCGGGTGGCGGATTTCGTACGGCTGAGAGGGTTTATCCCATAAAGACCCCCCGCTGATGAGGCGGGGGGAGGTAACGAACCACAGGAAGAAGAAGGTCCGTCGGGGAGTGTTTCAAGGCGATGGTCGCCCAAGTGCCGCGAAACACAAAGTCCGGATTTCCTGACCTTGGGTAAACAGGGGCAGGCTGTGCTTTTCGGGGCACAGGCCCTGCCTAGAGACCGCGCATTTCCTCAAGGATCGCACGGGCGGCGGCGGCGGGATCGGCCGCCTGCCAGACGGGCCGACCCACCACGATGTAGTCCGCGCCGTCGCGGATCGCCTGTGCAGGCGTGGCGATGCGTTTCTGATCGCCGGTCGCAGCCCCCGCGGGCCGCACGCCCGGCGTCACGATCAGCCGGCCTTCCGCCTGCGGCAGGGCGCGGATCAAAGCGGCCTCCTGCGGGCTGGCGATGACGCCGTCGGCGCCCGCCTCGAAGGCGCGGGCGGCGCGCTCAGTGACCAGATCGGGGATCGCGCCGTCGCGGATGAGGCAGGCGTCAAGGTCCGCCCGGTCAAGCGAGGTGAGCACGGTGACGGCAAGGATCTTCAGCCCGCTGTCGCCCGCGCCTTCCTTGGCCGCGCGCACCACATGCGGGTCGCCATGCACGGTGAGAAAGTCGAGATCGAACTGCGCGAGGCCCCGCACCGCCGCTTCGATCGTGGCCCCGATGTCGAACAGCTTGAGATCGAGGAAGATGCGCTTGCCGTGATCGCCCTTGAGCTCCATCGCCAGCGCAAGCCCCCCGCCGGTGAGCATGCCGAGCCCGATCTTGTAGAAGCCCACCGCATCGCCCAGTCTTTCGGCGAGCGCGAGGCCCGCCACGGCATGCGGCACGTCCAGCGCCACGATCAGGCGGTCATCGGTCATGGGAAGGCTCCTTTCGGTTGCGGCGTGGTGTTAGGGCGCGGTGCCCCGTCCCGCAACCCCAATTCACGGGCCGGCCTCTGCCGCAGCGCAGGGTCTTGAACCCGGCGCGCGCGCACCACACATTCTTGTGAAGGCCCGATCCGGGGACGTGCCGCGAGCCGGGCGCCCCCATTCCAAGGGCGCTTGTCAGAGGAGAAATGACCATGGACTTGTCCAGGTTCACGGAACGTGCGCGCGGCTTCATTCAGGCCGCACAGACCATCGCGATGCGCGACAATCATCAGCGCCTTGCCCCCGAACACATCCTGAAAGCCCTGATGGACGACGACCAGGGACTGGCGTCGAACCTGATCCGCCGGTCGGGCGGGAACCCCGCGCGCGTGGCCGAAGGGGTGGAAGCCGCTTTGGCGAAAATGCCCAAGGTCACGGGCGACGCAGGCCAGGTCTATCTGGACAGCGCGACGGCAAAGGTGCTCGACGAAGCCCAGAGCGTTGCCAAGAAGGCAGGCGACAGTTTCGTTCCGGTGGAACGCATCCTGATGGCGCTGTGCATGATCAAGTCGGGCGCCAAGGACGCGCTGGATGCGGGCGGCGTCACGGCGCAGACGCTCAACAGCGCGATCAACGACATCCGCAAGGGCCGCACCGCCGACACGGCGAGCGCCGAGGAAGGCTATGACGCGCTGAAGAAATACGCCCGCGACCTCACGGAAGCGGCGCGCGAGGGCAAGATCGACCCGATCATCGGCCGCGACGAGGAAATCCGCCGGTCCATGCAGGTGCTGAGCCGCCGGACCAAGAACAACCCGGTCCTGATCGGGGAACCCGGTGTCGGCAAGACGGCGATCGCCGAAGGCATGGCGCTGCGCATCGTGAATGGCGACGTGCCGGAATCCTTGCGCGACAAGAAGCTGATGGCGCTGGACATGGGCGCGCTGATCGCGGGGGCCAAGTATCGCGGCGAATTCGAGGAGCGGCTGAAAGCCATCCTGAACGAAATCACCGCGGCGGCGGGCGAGATCATCCTGTTCATCGACGAGATGCACACGCTGGTCGGCGCGGGCAAGGCCGACGGCGCGATGGATGCCGCCAACCTGATCAAGCCGGCGCTTGCGCGGGGCGAATTGCACTGCATAGGCGCCACCACGCTGGATGAATACCGCAAGTATGTGGAGAAGGACGCGGCCCTGGCCCGGCGGTTCCAGCCGGTCATGGTGTCGGAGCCCACGGTGGAAGACACCGTGTCGATCCTGCGCGGCATCAAGGAGAAGTACGAGCTTCACCACGGCGTGCGCATTTCCGACAGCGCGCTGGTGGCGGCGGCGACGCTGTCGCACCGCTATATCACCGACCGGTTCCTGCCGGACAAGGCGATCGACCTGATGGACGAGGCGGCGAGCCGTCTGCGGATGGAGGTGGATTCGAAGCCCGAGGAGCTTGACCAGCTCGACCGCAATATCCTGCAGATGCAGATCGAGGTCGAGGCGCTGAAGCTCGAGGATGATGCGGCATCGAAAGACCGGCTGGCGAAGCTGGAAAAGGAGCTGTCCGACCTGCAGGAGAAATCCGCCGAGATGACGGCGCAGTGGCAGGCGGAACGCGACAAGCTGGCCGGGGCGCGCGATCTGAAGGAACAGCTGGACCGCGCGCGCGCCGATCTCGAGATCGCCAAGCGCGAGGGCAACCTCGCGAAGGCGGGGGAGTTGTCCTATGGCGTGATCCCGCAGCTGGAGCGGCAACTGACCGAGGCCGAGGCGCAGGACAGCCGGGGCATGATGGTGGAAGAGACCGTGCGCCCCGAACAGATCGCGGCGGTGGTCGAACGCTGGACCGGTATCCCGACGACGAAGATGCTCGAGGGCGAGCGCGAGAAGCTTCTGCGCATGGAGGATGACCTGCACAAGCGGGTCATCGGCCAGCACACGGCGGTGCGCGCGGTGGCGAATGCCGTGCGGCGCGCGCGCGCGGGGCTGAACGATGAAAACCGGCCGCTGGGGTCGTTCCTGTTCCTTGGGCCCACGGGCGTGGGCAAGACCGAACTGACCAAGGCGGTGGCCGAGTTCCTGTTCGACGACGACAACGCGATGGTGCGCATCGACATGTCGGAGTTCATGGAGAAGCATTCGGTCGCCCGGCTGATCGGCGCGCCTCCGGGCTATGTCGGGTATGACGAGGGCGGCGTGCTGACGGAAGCCGTGCGGCGGCGGCCCTATCAGGTCGTGCTGTTCGACGAGGTCGAGAAGGCGCATCCGGATGTGTTCAACGTGCTTCTGCAGGTGCTGGATGATGGTGTCCTCACCGACGGGCAGGGGCGGACGGTCGATTTCAAGCAGACGCTGATCGTGCTGACGTCGAACCTGGGCGCGCAGGCGCTGAGCCAGTTGCCGGACGGGGCGGATTCGTCGGATGCGCGGCGCGACGTGATGGATGCGGTGCGGGCGCATTTCCGGCCCGAATTCCTCAACCGTCTGGACGAGACGATCATCTTCGACCGGCTCAAGCGGACCGACATGGCCGGCATCGTGGAGATCCAGTTGCGTCGGCTGACCAAGCGGCTTGCCGCGCGGCAGATCGGGTTGGAGCTGGACGACAGCGCGAAGGCGTGGCTGGCCGATGAAGGCTATGACCCGGTCTTCGGGGCGCGGCCGCTCAAGCGGGTGATCCAGCGCGCGCTGCAGGACCCGCTGGCCGGGATGCTGCTGGCGGGCGACGTGAAGGACGGCGACACGGCGGTCGTCAGCGCCGGGGCCGACGGGCTGATCATCGGGGACCGGGTGGCGGCATCGAACCGGCCGCGTCCGGGGGATGCGGAGGTTCACTGAGTCCGTCGGGGCTGTGGGTCGGGAAAAGGCGGGGGGGTCCCCCGCCTTTTTTCATGCGTCCCATGGTGGGACGGTGAGGGGGGTGAGGGAAATCAAGGGGTTATGGAGGCGGGTTAGGGGTTTGTTAAGGGGTGGGGGGTGATGCGGGGGAATGGCGGTGGGTTGACACCCACCCTACGCTTGCTGCGCAGTGGCGCTCCGAAGTCGCCAATGAGGACACTGGATCGCGAACCGCAAAGTGTCTGCTGCGGCAAACGCCTTTATTTCTTTTGCATTCGTGCGATGGCCGTCTCGGCGGTCGGTCCTAAGACCAAGAGTGCTATAATCGTAATCAAGGGGGAGAAGAGTATCGTGAGAATGACCCAGCCAAGTGATGATCGACCTCGGTTGGCAGCCATTGAGGCTGGAAGCCAGATGTAGAGCCAGAAGAAAAATGCCAGCGCCAATACAACGCCGACGCCTCCTGCTATCCAATCCATGTAAGCCAGTCTCCAACGCACCAATCTGCTGAAAAAAACTACAGCGCGCCTCTTGCCTTGTCCAAGAACTTTGCAAGCGCCTGACGCTTCAAGTTTGCCTGATTTGCTAGTTTGGGCTGGTCAGTCCTGTCGCTGCAGCCTGCTTGAACGGCAGGTTTGGCGGACAGTGCAGGGACGATAGACCGGACGCTCTGGGCCGATACCGGCCAGCACAGACTGCCCTATCCCCCTCCCCCCCCCGCCCGAACAGCGCCGAAGGCGCCGGGCGTCGCCAGACCGGCCCCTCGGTCTGGCGATCTTGTGACGTTTGCGCGACGCTCAGACGGTGGAGGGGTGTGGCGGGATAAAGTGCCCACGCTCTGCCGTTGCTTCGCCAGCCCCCGGTCCGGCGACGCCCGGCTTAGCGGGGTGTGGGTGGGGAGGGGGTTTGGTGGGTTTCACCCACCCTACGGGGGTGGTGACGTGTGCGCTCCGTTCGGTCGTTGCTTCGCCAGCCCCCGGTCCGGCGACGCCCGGCTTCGTGTTGGGTGTGGGTGGGGAGGGGGTTTGGTGGGTTTCACCCACCCTACGGGGGTGGTGAGGTTCGTGCGACGCGCGGCTTGGGTTGGGCGAAGGGGCGAATGGCCCCCTAGCTTTCACCCAGCCAGTGATCGACCAGTTTGAACACATCGTCGATGAGGCCCGGCGATTTGGCGTCGGGGCCGGAGAAGCGGATGATCCAGCCGCTGCGCGTCAGTTCGCGGGTCAGCGTCAGCTTGCGGATCGTCAGGCGGCGGCGGGGGGCGCGGGGGTCGGGTGGGGAGAGGTCAGCTTCGTCGCGCGGGGGCATCAGCGCCTCGGCCAGGACCGGTTCGATGGCGCGCCATTGCACCTCGAGCGTGGTGCGGATGGGCGGGGGGAGGGCTTCGTGCACCTCGTCCGCCCAGCCGGCGCGGATGGCGGAGGCGAGGCGTTCGATGCGCGCGACGCTCAGCCGTTCGGGGGTGCGGATGCGGTCGGCGAATTCCTCGGCCACCATCAGGCAGGAGCGCAGGCGGTGTTTCTTCTGCCGCCCCGCGCTGGTGAAAAGCGCGTCGATGGCGGCGTCGGGGTTGGGGTAGAGGCCCGAGCCGAGCGCCCTTGCGATGAGCGCGCCCTTTTCCCAAGGGGAAATCTGGCTGCGCATCTCGTTCTCGGCCACCATGAGGGCGTAGAGATCGGCGGCGGCGCGGGGGTGGTGGAGAATGGCGGGCACCTTGTCCCACCCCAGCGCGCGGGCGGCGGCGAGGCGGCGGTAGCCCGAGATCAGGCCGTAGCAATAGGGTTTGCCGTAGGCGTCGTCCTCGGGGAAGTGCCAGACCTCGACCGGGTGGCGCAGGCCCTGCGCGGAGATGGAGGCGCGCAGTTCGGCATCGGCCTGATCGTCCGTCGCGCTGCGGTCGCGGGACAGGGCATAGGGGTCGATGAGGTCGGGCGGGATCTGGTGGATTTCGGTCATGGCTCCTCCGGGCTGCGGGCAGTCTGGCGGGGGCGCATGTGCGGGGGCTGAACGGGGCGCGCGGTGGTGTTGCGCCCCGCCTTGTGTGCACTGGTGCGACGGGCAGAGCGCGGAGTTTCGACAGGGCAGGGCGACAGGGGCGGCGCGGTGGAGACCTTATGCCTGCTTCGGGTGGGTCTGATCGGGCTCTGGCATGCTCAGCCGGACGCAAAGGCCTGTATCGGGGCGCGGTTCATCGCATTCCCCCGACAAGATGATCTGGCCCCCGACAGAGCGCAGGATTTCATCCGCGATGGCCAATCCCATGCCGGTCCCGCCTTCGTCGAGACGGGCAAAGCGGGCAAGCATCGCGTCGCGCTGGTCTGCGGGGATGCCGGGCCCGTCGTCGACGACCTCGAGACGGATCATGCCATCCCGGCGCGCGGCGCTTATGTGGACGGCACGGCGCGCATGGCGGGCGGCGTTTTCGAGGACAGCGCCGAGCGCCTCGGAAAGATCGGCGTGATCGAGCGCGACCCACAGGCCATCGGCGAGGTCGACCGACCAGTCCAGGGACCGCCCGTCCGGTGTCTTGCGTATGACGGCGAGGATCCGCTCCAGCACACGGCGCAGGTCGCTGCGGACCGGTGCGCGATCGGACTGCCTTCGCGCCCGGGACAATTCCCGGTCCACGATGCGGTGCATGGCGGCCACGACTTCCTCGATTTCGGCCGCCTCCTTGACCGCGCCCGTCTCGCGCAGGCGGGCGGCTTCACCCAGCAGGGCCTGAAGCGGTGTTTTCAGCCCATGCGCCAGATCGCCGGCCCGCCTGCGCGCCCGGTCAAGATCGAGGGCGCGGGCATCGAGCAATCCGTCAAGTTCGCGGGCGAGGCCACCGACCTCGGCGGGCCAGTTCGTGCCCATGCGGGCCTCGGGATCGACGCTGACTGTGCCAACCCGTTCGCGCAGCCAGACCAAGGGACGCAGACCTATCGTGATCTGCGCCCAGCCTCCTGCGATCAGGACCCCCGCCAGAAGGATGATGTAGGGCGTCAGATCGGCCACAAAGGCCCGACGCGCCTGTTCGATTTCTGCCGTATCGAGGGCGACGAAGGCGGTGGCCTGTTGCGCGCCAAGGCGCGCGGGCAAGATGACCTGACGCACGGCGGCCAGCAGCATCTGATCCTGCGGCCCCTCAAACCGCAGCGGCACGGCCTGATCATCGGCGGCCAGCGGCAGCGCGGGAAGTTCGATCTCACGATCCCACAAGGATCGCGAGCGCAGCGTTTGCCCTGACAGGGTGACCTGCCAGTAATACCCGGAATAGGGTTGCAGGAAACGCGGGTCTGCGGGCCGACCGGTCAGGACCACCTGCCCCCCGGCCAGATCCAGCCCTGCCAGAACCTGATCCAGTTGCGCAGACATCTCGGCGATCGCGCGCCGTTCCACGTGGGTGCCGAACAGGGCCGACAATCCGAAAGCCGAGACGCCGAGCGACAACAAGATGGCCAGCGCGCCCGTCAGCACCAGTCTCAGACGCAGGCTCATGGCGCAGCGTCGAGGTGATAGCCAAAGCCGCGGCGGGTGGCGATAACGCCCGGTCCCAGTTTGCGGCGCAGGCGCGCGATCACGGCTTCGAGCGCGTTGGTTTCGCGGGCTTCGTCATCCCCGTAGAGGTGTTCGAGCAGCTCCACCGGCGCAACCACGCGGTCGCGGTGATGCACGAGATAGGACAAAAGCCGGTATTCGAGCGCCGTCACATCGACCGGCACCCCCGCCACCCAGACGGCCATCCTGTTGGTGTCGATGGCGAGGCGGGCAACCTCGACCCGGGCAGAGCCACCGCCCGCCGCGCGGCGCACCAGCGCGCGGGCACGGGCGACGAGTTCTTCCATGCGGAAGGGTTTGGGAAGATAGTCATCGGCCCCGGCCTCGATCCCTTCGACGCGCTCCTGCCAGGTTCCGCGCGCGGTCAGAACCAGCACCGGCATCGCGCGCCCGTTTGCGCGCCACCGTTTCAGCACGGACAACCCGTCCAGCCGGGGCAGGCCGAGATCGAGGACGATCAGGTCGTAATCCTCGGTATCGCCAAGGAACCACGCCTCTTGGCCATCGGCGCAGGTTTCGACGCGAAAGCCCGCCGCCGACAACGCGCGGCGCAGATCGCCCGAAATTCTTGGGTCATCCTCGACCGCCAGTGCGCGCATCAGCCTTCGTAATCCTCGATCTCGAGGATCGTGCCAGTGGCGGCGTCCACCTCGAGCTCCACAATCCGGCCGCGCTGCCCGCGGATTTCAAGGGAATAGATCCACAGGCCGTCGTCGCGTTCCAGTTCCACCTCGATCGGCACACCGGGCGCCACGCTTGCGACCATTTGCAAGATCACTCCCAAGGGCAGGATCTCGCCCGCGTTGAGCGCGTTGAGCGCGCGGTACTGGTCATCGTCGTCGGCCTGCGCCGTGGTGGCGAGGCCCAGGATCAGACCGAAAAGGACAAGCGCGCGTTTCATCATCAGGCGTTCATAGCGCGGCGTAGCTGACAGGTCGCTGACAATCGGCATCAGCGGGCCGTCAGGGAGCGCGGGGTATCACGGATCCATTGAAACAGAATCAACCCAACCCCGAAAGGAGCAATGCCATGAAGACGCTTATCCTCGCCGCTGCCTTTGTCGCCATTTCCGCACCGGTGATCGCGCAATCCGTCACCCCCGTTGCACCCATCACCCCCATCGCCGATGCACAGCGTGGGACCATGGTGGTGCTGCAAGGCAAAGTAGACCGGATCACGGACGAGGACGAATTCCATCTGCGCGATGACTCCGGATGGATCGAGATCGAGATCGGTTCGGATTGGGTCCCGGTCAATGTGGGCGAACAGATCACGGTGCAGGGCTACGTCGATGATGATTATGGGCTGCGCGAGGTCTATGCCCGCAGCCTGACCCGCGCCGATGGCTCGGTCATAATCTTTGATCGGTACGACGATTGAACTTTGTCCCTGCGGCGGGTTGGCACCTGGTGAAAGCCGGCCTGCGGCCCGCCGGTCTGGCGATCCGGTTGTGTTTGCGCGACGTTCGGTCTTGGGGGGGCGATAAAGTGCCCCCGCCCCGGCCGTCGGATCGTCAGCCCCCGGTCCGGGGATACCCGTCCGGGGGGGGCGATGGGTGTGAACACCCCGCCTTCGGGCTGTCGGGGCGGGCGGTTCTTACATGAAAAAAGGCGGGGCCCCGGGCCCCGCCTTTTCCGTGACGGCCGCAGCCGGTCAGACGACCGGAAGCAGCACCTTGTCGATCACGTGGATCACACCGTTCGAGCCGATGATGTCGGCTTGGGTCACGCGGGCGTCGTTGACGCGGACGGTGCCGAGCTTGTTGGTGGCGTCGATGCGCAGGGCCTGCCCCTGCAGGGTGGCGACGTTCAGGCGCTGCCCGATGAGCTGGTCCGAGGTGATCATGCCCGGAACGACATGATAGGTCAGGATATCGGTCAGCCGGGCGCGGTTCTCGGGCCGCAGCAGATCGTCGAGCGTGCCTGCGGGCAGGGCAGAGAAGGCGGCGTTGGTGGGGGCGAAGACGGTGAAGGGGCCGGGGCCTTTCAGCGTGTCGACAAGACCCGCCGCGCCAAGCGCAGCGACGAGTGTGGAGAAGTCGGGTTCGCCCGCGGCGATGTCGACGATGTCGGGGGTGGTGGTCTGGGCGCAGGCCGAGACGAGGCCGAGGGCACCGAAGGCTGTCGCGGATTTCAGGATGAAACGGCGGTTCATGGTCGTCCTTTCAAATGGTCTTGTTGAAAAAGCAGTCTTTTAAAAGAACTCTCAGAATAACCGATCGGGCCCCGGAATGCAAAACCGGGCCCGCCTTGCGGCAGGCCCGGGAAATGTAACGCGATCTGTGGAGATCACATCGCGGGCAGGATCACCTTGTCGATGACGTGGATCACGCCGTTCGAGGCTTCGATGTCGGCCGCGGTCACGGTGGCGTCATTCACCATCACGCCGTTGTCGAGATCGATCGTGATCTCGCCGCCCTGAACGGTGGCGGCCTTCATGTCGTCGGTCAGGTCTGTCGACATGACCTTGCCCGCCACCACGTGGTAGGTCAGGATCGCGATGAGCTGATCCTTGTTTTCCGGCTTGAGCAGGTTCTCGACCGTGCCTGCGGGCAGGGCGGCGAAGGCTTCGTCGGTCGGCGCGAAGACGGTGAAGGGGCCTTCGCCCTTCAGCGTCTCGACGAGGCCCGCGGCTTCGACCGCTGCGACGAGGGTGCCGAAGGTGCCTGCGCCGACAGCGGTGTCGACGATGTCCTTGGAATGGCCGCCGGCGAAGGCCGGAGCGGCGAGGGCGAGTGCGGCGGTCAGAGCCAGAACTTTCGTGCGAAGCATGTCGTATTCCTCCAAATGGAATTCAAATGTCTTGTGTGACATCATGAAGGTCTACGGGGGCCGAGGTGTGCCGGATCAGCGGGGATTCCCGCCGACACACGCCGCGGCGGGCTTGACGATCGGGCGGCTGCGCCTAAGCGCGGGCCTTTGGTGTTTTCCACCTACATCTTTGTGACCGGCCGTCACCAAGGCGTGATCGCCGGCGGCGGCGGGGATGGAACTGGCGCTTTGGATTCTGCAGGTGATGACGCTGGCTTTCGCGGGCAGAGCCGGCCGATGAACCGCATCATCCCGAGTTACAATCCGCTGACCGGATCGTGACGAAGCTTGCTTTGGACAAAGGCCGCGTATCGGCTATCTGTCTTGTAGTATATATAGGGGCAGGGACATGGCGCATCGCTGGACAAACGACCTGACGCGGGCGGACGCAACACCGGAACATGTCTGGCTGAACCGCCGCCAGATTCTGGGCGCAGGCGTCGCCGCGCTGGCGCTGGGCGCCACCCCCGCCCGCGCAGACGCGCTGGAGCCCAACAGCTGGGACGAGATCACGAGCTACAACAACTTCTACGAATTCGGCACCGACAAGGGCGACCCCAAGAAATACGCCGGGGCACTTACGACCGCGCCATGGTCGATCGAGATCGACGGCATGGTAGACCGGCCCGGCACATACAGTATCGAAGACATCCTCGCACAGATGACGATCGAGGAGCGCATCTACCGGTTCCGCTGCGTCGAGGCGTGGTCGATGGTGATTCCGTGGAACGGGTTCGAGCTGGCCGACCTGCTTGATATGGTCGGCGTGCAGGAGAGCGCGAAGTATGTTGCCTTCGAGACGCTTTATCGTCCCGAGGAGATGCCCGGCCAGCGGACCCGCTTCATCGAATGGCCTTATGTCGAAGGGCTGCGGCTGGACGAGGCGCTGCATCCGCTGACCATCATGGCGACGGGCATCTACGGCAAACCCATGCCCAACCAGAACGGCGCGCCGATCCGGCTGGTCGTGCCGTGGAAGTATGGGTTCAAGTCGATCAAGTCGATCGTCAAGATCACCCTGACCGATGTCGAGCCGCCGACAAGCTGGAACCGGCTTCAGCCCAGCGAATACGGGTTCTATTCTAACGTGAACCCCAAGGTGAATCATCCGCGTTGGTCGCAGGCGACCGAACGGCGGATCGGCGGGGGGCTCTTGTCGCCGCGTATCCCGACATTGATGTTCAACGGATACGAAGACGAGGTCGCGTCGATGTATGCCGGCATGGACCTGACGAAGTTCTACTAGAATGGTCGTCGACCGGATCAACGCGGGCCTGCGGGCGGTGCCGGTCTGGTTGCTCTATATACTGTTGTCGCTGCCCGCGCCCTGGCTGGTCTGGTTGGGGGCGACGGGGGGCTTGGGCGTCGAGCCGATCAAGGCGCTGGAGCATGAGCTCGGGCAGATCGCGCTGCAGCTTCTGATCGCGGGGCTGGCAGTGACGCCGCTGCGCCGCTTTGTCGGCCTGAACCTGATGCGGTTCCGCCGGGCGATCGGAGTGATGGCATTTACCTATGTCGCGCTGCATCTGCTCGTCTGGCTGGTGCTGGATGTGCAGATCGTGGCGCAGATCTGGGCCGACATCGTGAAGCGGCCCTGTATAACAATAGGTATGCTGGGATTTGTGCTGCTGATCCCGCTGGCGGTGACGTCGAACAACTGGTCGGTGCGGCGGTTGGGACCGGTTGCGTGGCGACGGCTGCATCGGCTGGCCTATGGCGCGGCCTTTCTCGGGGCGCTGCATTTCCTGATGCTGTCGCGGGGCTTTCAGATCGAGCCGTTGATCTATCTGGGGCTGGTCGTGGGGTTGCTGCTGGTGCGGCTGCCCGCCTTGGCGGGCAGCGCGCGCCCGGCGGTCAGTCGCAGGTGATCTTGTTGTCTGCGAGACAGGCGTTCGACCCGTCGCAGACATCGATCATCTCGGACCGGTTGGCAGACAATGGCGAAGACCTGTTCGCAGGGACCGGACAGGCGCCGGGTTCGGTGAGCGCGCTGGCCCCGGACATCAGCGCGTCGGTCGTGTGCCGGTTCCCCGACCATCCCCTGCCGTCATCCGTATAGAAGCGGACGAAGATGTTGCGGGCCGTGTCGCCATAGATGGTGAAGTGGCCTTCCGATCGCGTGCCTCGCGCCATGGCCGTCGAGGCGCAAAAAGGGGTCACGCCCAAAGCGGCGGTACCCATGACTCGCGGTGTCATGATGGGCTGCCTTCCTGTCCGAAGCGCAGCTGCGGATTCGGACGCAGCGCAGATTCTGTCCCGCACGATCCTTCGACAGAGATGAGTCGTTCCCCGATTCACACTGGCGGCAGAGGCATCTGGTGTCCCTATGCATCCGAGCCGCAAGATATGGTGTGGACTGCGGGGGCGAGTCGCCCGATTCCAACCGGGATACCCCCGCCATTGGCATCCGGCAGAGCCTTGCGCCGGAAAAATGCCCATCTAAGCATCTGAAATCATTGGAGCTTCACAAAAAGTTAGAAAAAAGAAGCTTTGTGAAAAAAAACCTCTTGCGGACCCCGGCGGCTAACCGTAAACACCCCTTCACCGGCGGCGCTGAGGCGCTAACGGGGCGCCAGACGGGCCGCAGGGCAACGAGACGCAGAACAAAAATCAGAGGCAGACATGGCGAGGCGCGCCAAAAAGAAAGGGCGCATCTCAGTCAATTTTGTCTCAACGCTCTTTGAAAATAGAAAATAACTGAAGAGATATGTGGGCGGTTTGGTCCATGCGATGGATCGATCACGCACATATCTGGCTCTCTAGGCCTTCGGGCCGATGATGAGAGTGTCAGCTTCACTGTTTGTACGGCTTCTGGTTTCTGATGAAACCTGAAGCACATCAAACAGAGACGGTTCCTGGTTTAGCCACCAGGAAACGATGTGCAGAGGTTCGAACGTCAAGGATAAGCTGGTAACAGCTTTTCAACTTGAGAGTTTGATCCTGGCTCAGAACGAACGCTGGCGGCAGGCCTAACACATGCAAGTCGAGCGCTCTCTTCGGAGGGAGCGGCGGACGGGTGAGTAACGCGTGGGAACGTGCCCTTCTCTGCGGAATAGCCACTGGAAACGGTGAGTAATACCGCATACGCCCTTCGGGGGAAAGATTTATCGGAGAAGGATCGGCCCGCGTTGGATTAGGTAGTTGGTGGGGTAATGGCCTACCAAGCCTACGATCCATAGCTGGTTTTAGAGGACGATCAGCCACACTGGGACTGAGACACGGCCCAGACTCCTACGGGAGGCAGCAGTGGGGAATCTTAGACAATGGGCGCAAGCCTGATCTAGCCATGCCGCGTGAGTGATGAAGGCCTTAGGGTCGTAAAGCTCTTTCACCAGGGAAGATAATGACGGTACCTGGAGAAGAAACCCCGGCTAACTCCGTGCCAGCAGCCGCGGTAATACGGAGGGGGTTAGCGTTGTTCGGAATTACTGGGCGTAAAGCGCACGTAGGCGGATTGGAAAGTTGGGGGTGAAATCCCAGGGCTCAACCCTGGAACGGCCTTCAAAACTCCCAGTCTAGAGTTCGAGAGAGGTGAGTGGAATTCCGAGTGTAGAGGTGAAATTCGTAGATATTCGGAGGAACACCAGTGGCGAAGGCGGCTCACTGGCTCGATACTGACGCTGAGGTGCGAAAGTGTG
This sequence comes from Aestuariivita sp., assembly GCA_018401465.1. Classification (GTDB taxonomy): domain Bacteria; phylum Pseudomonadota; class Alphaproteobacteria; order Rhodobacterales; family Rhodobacteraceae; genus JAGYKE01. The sequence continues at coordinate 295,852 of JAGYKE010000004.1, read as the reverse complement.
GGGAGCAAACAGGATTAGATACCCTGGTAGTCCACACCGTAAACGATGAATGCCAGTCGTCGGGTAGCATGCTGCTCGGTGACACACCTAACGGATTAAGCATTCCGCCTGGGGAGTACGGTCGCAAGATTAAAACTCAAAGGAATTGACGGGGGCCCGCACAAGCGGTGGAGCATGTGGTTTAATTCGAAGCAACGCGCAGAACCTTACCAACCCTTGACATCCCTGGACCGCCGGAGAGATCCGGTTTCCTCGCAAGAGGCCAGGTGACAGGTGCTGCATGGCTGTCGTCAGCTCGTGTCGTGAGATGTTCGGTTAAGTCCGGCAACGAGCGCAACCCACATCTTTAGTTGCCAGCAGTTCGGCTGGGCACTCTAAAGAAACTGCCCGTGATAAGCGGGAGGAAGGTGTGGATGACGTCAAGTCCTCATGGCCCTTACGGGTTGGGCTACACACGTGCTACAATGGCAGTGACAATGGGTTAATCCCAAAAAGCTGTCTCAGTTCGGATTGTCCTCTGCAACTCGAGGGCATGAAGTCGGAATCGCTAGTAATCGCGTAACAGCATGACGCGGTGAATACGTTCCCGGGCCTTGTACACACCGCCCGTCACACCATGGGAGTTGGGTCTACCCGAAGGCGGTGCGCCAACCAGCAATGGAAGCAGCCGACCACGGTAGGCTCAGCGACTGGGGTGAAGTCGTAACAAGGTAGCCGTAGGGGAACCTGCGGCTGGATCACCTCCTTTCTAAGGATGTTCCTTGCAGATTGGTTCGCCAATCTCGTGGAACACTTAGCACGATCGGCAAACAAAGCCGGTCAACATCAAACGGTCCAGGCCGTCCTCATATCTCTTCAGTTTTTGCCAGACCTACCGGTCTGTCTTGGGTCGGTAGCTCAGGTGGTTAGAGCGCACGCCTGATAAGCGTGAGGTCGGAGGTTCAAGTCCTCCTCGACCCACCACATTCTCGGGTGTTCGATCCGAACCCCATGTGGGGCCTTAGCTCAGCTGGGAGAGCGCCTGATTTGCATTCAGGAGGTCATCGGTTCGATCCCGATAGGCTCCACCACCTTCAATCAGATCATCAAGCCGTCAAGTGACGGTTTGATCGTCCGATTGGACGACATTTGACATCGTAAAGAGAGATACAACAACTTGTTCTGGTTTTCGCAAGTGGGCGAAAACCTCCGGTGCAAGCCGGAAACGGGGCAAGTTGCCAAGTCAAGTACACTAACCAAAGGTTCGATCTTGAATCGAACCGATAGTTCACACCGAAGCATGAAGGTGTGAGCGGGAAAAGTATGCTTTTGAGACAGAAGAATGGTGGGTTGTTACCAGCTTCCCGCCTTCGCGATGCGCAAGCCTCGCTTCTTCTGGATCAAATCAAGCGCGAAAAGGGCGTTTGGTGGATGCCTTGGCAGTAAGAGGCGATGAAGGACGTGATACTCTGCGATAAGCTTGGGGGAGCCGAGAATAGGCTTTGATCCCAGGATTTCCGAATGGGGCAACCCACCTGACAGTTCATTATGATTGCGCAAGCAATTCATAGTGGGTTGAAACAGGTACTTATTACCTGAATACATAGGGTTATAAGAGCGAACCCGGGGAACTGAAACATCTAAGTACCCGGAGGAAAGGACATCAATAGATACTCCCCTAGTAGCGGCGAGCGAACGGGGACCAGCCGAGCCATGAGAATGACCAGAATGATCTGGAAAGATCAGCCATAGTGGGTGACAGCCCCGTATGGGAAGTTCAATTGGACGTATTAAGTAGGGCGGGACACGTGAAATCCTGTCTGAACATCGGAGGACCACCTTCGAAGGCTAAGTACTCCTTACTGACCGATAGCGAACCAGTACCGTGAGGGAAAGGTGAAAAGCACCCCGACGAGGGGAGTGAAACAGTACCTGAAACCGAACGCCTACAATCAGTTGGAGGGTCCTTGAGACCTGACAGCGTACCTTTTGTATAATGGGTCATCGACTTAGTGTATCTAGCAAGCTTAAGCCGTTAGGTGTAGGCGCAGCGAAAGCGAGTCTGAATAGGGCGATTGAGTTAGATGCATTAGACCCGAAACCGAGTGATCTAGGCATGGCCAGGATGAAGGTTCGGTAACACGTACTGGAGGTCCGAACCCACATCCGTTGAAAAGGATCGGGATGAGCTGTGCCTAGGGGTGAAAGGCCAATCAAACTCGGAGATAGCTGGTTCTCTGCGAAATCTATTTAGGTAGAGCGTCGGACGAATACCCCCGGGGGTAGAGCACTGGATGGGTAATGGGGCCCCACAGGCTTACTGATCCTAACCAAACTCCGAATACCCGGGAGTACTAGATGGCAGACACACGGCGGGTGCTAACGTCCGTCGTGAAGAGGGAAACAACCCTAACCTACGACTAAGGCCCCTAATTCATGGCTAAGTGGGAAAGCAAGTGGGACGACCAAAACAACCAGGAGGTTGGCTTAGAAGCAGCCATCCTTTAAAGATAGCGTAACAGCTCACTGGTCTAAATAAGTTGTCCTGCGGCGAAGATGTAACGGGGCTCAAGCCATGAGCCGAAGTCTGGGATGCAATTTATTGCATGGTAGCAGAGCGTAGTGTGACATAACTCCATGTCTCTTCTGCGGGTTCGCCCGTATCGGAGACGCGGAGTTTTCTGTGAAGCCGGCCTGTGAGGGATCCGGTGGAGAGATCACTAGTGAGAATGATGACATGAGTAGCGACAAAGGGAGTGAGAGACCCCCTCGCCGAAAGTCCAAGGGTTCCTGCTTAAAGCTAATCTGAGCAGGGTAAGCCGGCCCCTAAGTCGAGGCAGAAATGCGTAGACGATGGGAACCACGTTAATATTCGTGGGCCAGTGGGATGTGACGGATCTCGGGTGTAGTTCTTCCTTATCGGATTGGGAGGGCTGCTGAGAGGTTCCTGGAAATAGCCCCACGTCAGACCGTACCCTAAACCGACACAGGTGGACTGGTAGAGAATACCAAGGCGCTTGAGAGAACGATGTTGAAGGAACTCGGCAAAATACCTCCGTAAGTTCGCGAGAAGGAGGCCCCGTTTGTAGGCAACTACGGGCGGGGGGCACAAACTAGGGGGTGGCGACTGTTTACTAAAAACACAGGGCTCTGCGAAGTCGTAAGACGACGTATAGGGTCTGACGCCTGCCCGGTGCCTGAAGGTTAAAAGGAGGAGTGCAAGCTCCGAATTGAAGCCCAGGTAAACGGCGGCCGTAACTATAACGGTCCTAAGGTAGCGAAATTCCTTGTCGGGTAAGTTCCGACCTGCACGAATGGCGTAACGACTTCCCCGCTGTCTCAAATGTGGACTCAGCGAAATTGAATTTCCTGTCAAGATGCAGGATACCCGCGGTTAGACGGAAAGACCCCATGCACCTTTACTACAGCTTCACACTGGCATCAGGCTTTGCATGTGCAGGATAGGTGGTAGACTTTGAAGCGGGGACGCCAGTTCCCGTCGAGTCACCCTTGAGATACCACCCTTGCAACGCTTGATGTCTAACCGCGGTCCGTTATCCGGATCCGGGACCCTGTGTGGTGGGTAGTTTGACTGGGGCGGTCGCCTCCTAAAGTGTAACGGAGGCGCGCGAAGGTTGGCTCAGACCGGTCGGAAATCGGTCGTTGAGTGCAATGGCAGAAGCCAGCCTGACTGCGAGACTGACAAGTCGAGCAGAGACGAAAGTCGGTCATAGTGATCCGGTGGTCCCAAGTGGGAGGGCCATCGCTCAACGGATAAAAGGTACGCTGGGGATAACAGGCTGATACTGCCCAAGAGTCCATATCGACGGCAGTGTTTGGCACCTCGATGTCGGCTCATCTCATCCTGGGGCTGGAGCAGGTCCCAAGGGTACGGCTGTTCGCCGTTTAAAGAGGTACGTGAGCTGGGTTTAGAACGTCGTGAGACAGTTCGGTCCCTATCTGCCGTGGGTGTAGGATACTTGAGAGGAGTTGCCCCTAGTACGAGAGGACCGGGGTGAACGTTCCACTGGTGGACCTGTTGTCGTGCCAACGGCAGTGCAGGGTAGCTATGATCGGACAGGATAACCGCTGAAGGCATCTAAGCGGGAAGCCCCCTTCAAAACAAGGTATCCCTGAGGGCCGAGGTAGACCACCTCGTCGATAGGCCAGAGATGTAAGCGCGGCAACGCGTTCAGTTGACTGGTACTAATTGCCCGATAGGCTTGATTTGATCCAGTAGAAGCCAGGAATGGCTTCGGGATCGAAAGCATACACCGCGTGTACGTGACTTGGATTTGAAGTGTTTTTTTGGTTTGGTGGTCATAGCGCGAGCAAAACACCCGATCCCATCCCGAACTCGGCAGTTAAGTGCCGCAGCGCTGATGGTACTGCGTCTTAAGACGTGGGAGAGTAAGTCACTGCCAAACCTAAAAAGCACTTCAAATAATGTATCTCTCTTTCGATGCGCCTCACCGATAGCAGCGTTATCCCTGAGGCACGCGTCTTGGCGCGGGGTGGAGCAGCCCGGTAGCTCGTCAGGCTCATAACCTGAAGGTCGTAGGTTCAAATCCTACTCCCGCAACCAGTTAAAAAACTTTGTCAAATTCGTGAACGCCGCCCTTTTGGGCGGCGTCCGCGTTTCCAACACTCGTGGAAGCACTGTCGAAACAAGAGGTAACGAATGAGGTGCGCCTGGTTCTCAGGTTGTCACCCAGACCTGATCCCGCACGCCCGTATTGAACCGCTGCTCCAGCCAGTTCTCAGCTCCAATGACGGGCTTACCACCACACCGGCCGGGTCGCCGCCGATAGCGACCTGAGCCGCGGTCCCTGCAAGCGAGGCCCTCGGTCACCCTGGCCAAGGCGCGCCTCAACCGCCGCTTCTCGGATTCATGGACCACGCAGGACTTCGCAACCGGGCCCCCGAATTCCTTCATCCACTTGTAAAGCGCGTGCGACGTCACTCACAAACGCTGCGAGACCTCCCGGACCGGACGCCCACGCGCTCGAATCTGCTCCACCGCGTGAAGCTTGAACTCATCGCTCGAGATCTCGTGCCCGTCACGGCCTCCCAACCTCAAAGTTAGTCAGCGAATGTGTCAATTTAGGGACACCTCAGGCACCAAAAAGTCCGTCGACGTTCAGTCCAGACTTTCACATCCCGTTCAGAACCAAAGGTTCATTCAGGCCTTCCTGATTGACATAAAAAAGATGCCAAAAAAACAAAATTGAGCGGCTTGGGCGGCTGTGAAACACAGCAACTGATACGAGCGCCCTTCTGCCTGTTCGCAGCAGGGGCCGGTTCCAACGCCAAAAGGAGCGGAAACTAATGGCTAAAGACTTTGCGGAAATCACCCGCCTGTATAATGAGGTTGACGTTCAGGCGACTGAAACCAGCCAGAAGGACGTGCTTGTGAAAAAGTTCGTCAAGGCATGGGAAAACAAGACGGCGCGGCGCGCGGCCAAGGGCGGCGCAGGGATGACCATGGCGCTGACTCTGGCGGCGTGTGGCGGTGGCAGTACCACTCCCTCAATCGAAGAAGACAACGTAATTGTGGTTACTCCTGTCAGGAGCGATCTGACGGAAAATACCGACAACGTTCAGGGTGCGGGCGGCGACGACATGATTGTCGCGGGCCTTGTGTTTACTCCGGGCGGCACTGACCGCATCAACTCGCTTCAGGATGAGGACGTGATCGACGGCGGGACCGGCACCGATACGTTCGACATCACCTTGGGCAATCCGAACGACAACGGCGACGTAATCATCACGCCCTCCATCTCGAACGTCGAAATCATCGATGTGGCGTTCACAGCTCAGGCGGCTATGGCGCTTGATCTGCAAGACACTGACATGATGCTTGGCGATGTGAACGTGACGCGCATCAACATGCCCGAGGCAAACGGCGTCTACGACACGGCTGCGCTGGGCGCGGCTTCTGCCGTGGTCAACATGCCGGAAACTGCCGTCGACCTGTCCATCGCAAACACCGTTTTCTACTCCGACCATATCTTCGGCTACCGTGACGAGGAAATTGGTGACGATGAGCAGATCACTGTGAGCCTCGCTCGGGTCAACCTTGAGACCCTTTGGATTGGCGCGACCAACAACCAGACCAATCACATCAATCACTTCGACATCACGGTCACCGCGGCAAGCCACGTCGAAACTCTCAACATCGTAGAGGGTACTGCTGAGGCAGCAAACCAGGCCATCAGCATCGATGCGCAGGCCAACTTCATTCTGGCCGCCGATGTTGATGGAGATGGTGACTATCTCGACGACAATCAGGCGCTGGCAGAGTTCGAAAACCATCTTGAGAGCGTGACGATCACCGGCGCAGGAAATGTGACCTTGGGTGCCGTTGGTGAGCTCGCAGGTTTCGCGCTGAACGGTGGCACGGCAACCGGCAACATCCACGTCAACATCAACAACACTGTTGCCGACGCGACCGCATCCTTCACCACGGGTTCGGGTGACGACCGCGTCACCGCCATGGACGCGGGTGTTGCAGCGGCTGCCATGGCAGCTGATCTTGTGACCAACGCGGGCAATGACCGCGTTGAGCTTGATGACACGCAGCTGCACGATGTCGCATCGATCAGCACGGGTGCAGGCGCGGACAGCGTTGCCGTTGAAGTGCTGCACGGCACTGTTGCCGGCGGCGCGATGGTAGATACCGGAGCCGGCGACGACAGCGTCAGCTTCACTTGGCAGGAAGCCCGTTGGGGTAGCACTCCCACCGTCAATAACCTTGGGCAAAATGGCGTCGTTGAAGCCGTTGTTGAGGAAGAAGCTCTTGTGTCCACCGGAGCGGGCTCCGACCAGGTGACTTTCGATATTTCTGATGTGGGAAGTCTTACGGCTGTTCAGGTCGTCATTGAAGGCGATTCAACTAACTCTGATGCTGCTGACGACCGTGGTGGTGAGGTTGACCTCGGCGCGGGCGATGACAGCATTACCTTCTCGTTCCTTGGAGCGGGTCTCCAAGATCAGCTCAGTGGTACCGCTGTCATCGAAGGTAACGTCGATGGCGGAGATGGCGTCGACGAAATGTCCTTCACGGGCAACAAGAACATCGTGGTCGTCGACAGCAATACCGAAGATACGCCGACCCCCGCTCAGAAGCCCGCAGATGTCGCCGGCGACGAGGACTTGGCAGGTTTCGGTGTCGAGGGTATCGAGACACTGAACCTGACTTCGGTGGCGGGTTATGATGTACCCCGCGGAGCTGAAGACGGCGATGCTACGTTTGTCACTCCTGGTGAAATCAACGGGTCCTCGGACGAGCCGTTTGGGAACGGCGGTGCAAAACTGGGCCACGGTAGCGGCGGGATCGTCTCGCTGCGGGCGGAGTAAAATCCTGCCACTTTTCCCTTCTTGCGGCGGCAGGGAGGGTGGGGAGATCTATACCGTGGAGCTTTACAAGAAGGTTCGCCTCGCATGTGCCGAGGGCATGAGCAGGCGTGCAGCAGCGAAGCATTTCAACATTTCGCGCGGGACGGTTGAGAAGATGTTGGCCTTCTCGGTGCCGCCTGGCTATCGGCGGGACAAGCCGATCAGGCGGCCGAAGCTGGACGGGTTCACCGAGTTCATTGACGTCTGGCTTGAGGCCGACAAGGCCGTGCATCGCAAGCAGCGTCATACGGCCAAGCGGATATGGGAACGGCTTCAGGCCGAGCATGGCTTCACCGGCGGCTATACGATCGTCAAGGATTACGTGCGTGATCGTGAGCGGCGGACCCGGGAGATGTTCGTACCGCTGGCCCATCTGCCAGGCCATGCGCAGGCAGACTTTGGCGAAGCCATTGTCGTCATCGGCGGTGTCGAGCAGAAGGCGTATTTCTTCGTCATGGATCTGCCGCACAGCGATGCCTATTTCGTGCGGGCCTATCCGGCGGCGACTGCGGAGGCCTGGATAGACGGGCATGTCCGCGCCTTCGCCTTCTTCGGCGGGGTGCCGCAGTCGGTGCTCTACGACAATGACCGCTGCCTGGTCTCGAAGATCCAGCCGGACGGCACTCGCATCCGCGCCGCGCTGTTCAGCGGCTTGCAGTCGCATTACCTGTTTCGGGATCGCTATGGTCGGCCCGGGAAGGGGAACGACAAGGGCGCTGTCGAGGGGATGGTCGGCTACGCCCGTCGCAACCACATGGTGCCGATCCCCCACTTTGCCAGTTGGGACGCCTTCAATGCCGATCTTGGAGGGCAGTGCTGCGCGCGCTTGACGCGTATTCTTCGGGGTCACAAGGAGACGATCGGTGAGAGGTTGCAGCGCGATCTGGCCGCGATGCGCCCCCTGCCTGCCGCCCCGTTCGACGCTTGCGACCAAGCGGGCGGCAGGGTCAGCTCGCAGTCTCTCGTGCGCTATGACACCAACGATTACTCGGTCCCGGTTGCCTATGGCCACCAGGACGTCTGGATCCGCGGCTATGTCGATGAGGTCGTGATCGGCTGTCGCGGTGAGGTGATCGCCCGACACCCGCGCTGTTACGATCGCGAGGACATGATCTTCGACCCGGTCCACTACCTCCCGCTGATCGAGCGCAAGATCAATGCGTTGGACCAGGCCGCGCCTCTGGCAGAATGGGACTTGCCCGAAGAGTTCCAGACTCTGCGCCGCCTGATGGAGGGACGCATGCTCAAGATGGGTCGACGCGAGTATGTGCAGGTTCTGCGTCTGCTCGAGACCTTCGAGATGGATGACTTGCATGCCGCCGTGAAGAAGGCCCTGAAGCTGGGCGCGGTCGGCTTCGACGCCGTGAAGCACCTCGTGCTCTGTCAGGTGGACAAGCGCCCCCCAAGGCTTGATCTCGATGTCTACCCCTACCTGCCGCGAGCGAACGTCGAGACGACGCGTGCGGCCAGCTACATGGCCTTGATGTCGGAGGCGGCGGAATGACCGAGGCCCCGAAGATCCTGCTTGCCCACCATCTGAAGACGCTGAAGCTGCCCACATTCTTGCGGGAGCACGAGAAGGTTGCGCGCCAATGCGCCGCCGAAGGGCTGGACCATGTCCAATTCCTGTCGCGCCTCGTGGAACTGGAACTCATCGACCGCGAGCGGCGGATGGTCGAGCGCCGCATCAAGGCTGCGAAGTTCCCGGCGACCAAGAGCCTGGACAGCTTCGACTTCAAGGCGATCCCCAAACTGAACAAGATGCAGGTGCTGGAACTGGCGCGCTGCGAGTGGATCGAACGGCGCGAGAACGTGATCGCCCTCGGCCCCAGCGGAACCGGCAAAACCCACATTGCCTTGGGCCTCGGGTTGGCGGCCTGCCAGAGGGGTATGTCTGTCAGCTTCACCACCGCCGCGGCCCTGGTCAACGAGTTGATGGAGGCCCGAGACGAACGTCGACTGCTGCGGGTCCAAAAGCAGATGGCTGCCGTGAAGCTGCTGATCATCGATGAACTGGGCTTCGTACCCCTGTCCAAGACCGGCGCCGAGTTGCTTTTTGAGATGATCTCACAGCGCTACGAGCGCGGGGCCACGCTGATCACGAGCAATCTGCCCTTCGATGAATGGACCGAAACCTTCGGCACCGAGCGGCTGACCGGCGCGCTTCTCGACCGATTGACCCACCATGTCAACATCCTCGAGATGAACGGCGAAAGCTATCGCCTCGCTCAAAGTCGCACACGCAAGCCCGGCGACAACACCTGATCCAAGGCATCATACTTGGACCTGACGGTCCAAGGCGGCCAGTCACCCGCCAGCTAAATGGAGGGCGCGGCTGCCTGGCCACTGAACCGCGCCGGGTTTGCCGGAGGCTGATTTCGGTTAGTTACGCGGCCATGGCGTCAGTTTCCAGGGCTGCATAGAATTGGGCTTCGGCTTCCGCGGGTGGGATGTTTCCGATGGGTTCGAGCAGGCGGCGGTTGTTGAACCAGTCCACCCATTCGAGGGTCGCATATTCGACGGCCTCAAAGCTGCGCCAAGGTCCGCGTCGGTGGATGACCTCGGCCTTGAACAGGCCGTTGATCGTCTCGGCCAGCGCGTTGTCGTAACTGTCGCCCACGCTGCCGACCGAAGGTTCGATGCCTGCTTCTGCGAGGCGCTCGGTGTAGCGGATGGACAGGTATTGGGAGCCGCGGTCACTGTGATGAACCAGTCCCGTACCCTTGGCTGGCCGGCGTTCGTGGACCGCCTGTTCCAAGGCATCAAGGACGAACCCCGCATGCGCCGAGGTGCTGACACGCCAGCCGACGATCTTGCGGGCATAGGCGTCGATGACGAAAGCCACATAGGCGAACCCCTTCCAGGTTGCGACATAGGTGAAATCACTGACCCAGAGCATGTTCGGCGCGGGCACCCGGAACTGGCGGTTCACCTTGTCCAGCGGACAGGGCGCCTTCTTGTCGGGGACCGTCGTCCTGTGCGGCTTTCCCCGGATAATGCCTTGAATACCCATGACCTTCATCAGCCTCGCGACCGTGCAGCGGGCAACGTCGAAGCCCTCACGGCGAAGCTGCCGCCATATCTTCCGGACGCCATAGACCCGCCAGTTCTCTTCGAACACGCGACGAATCTCGGGGCGCAGTGCCTCATCCCGGCGCGCCCGCTCCGACCGCCGGGACGGATCGGCCCGCTTTGCCAGATGTTCGTAGTAGGTGGACGGGGCGATCGGCAGAACCGTGCAGATCGGCTCGACCCCGTGCGCATCCCGGTGCGCGTCGATGAAACCCACCATCACTTCGACCGGCGGTCGAGCTCCGCCATCGCAAAATAAGCCGACGCCTTCCGCAGGATCTCGTTGGCTTGGCGCAACTCGCGGTTCTCGCGCTCGAGCGCCTTCATCTTCTCGGCCATCTCGGTCGGCACGCCAGCGCGTCGGCCGCTGTCCACCTCGGCCTTCTTGACCCAGTCGTTCAGCGTCTGCGGCGTGCAGCCAATCTTTGCCGCAATCGACATCACCGCCTGCCAGCGCGATCCATGCTGGCCCTCATTGTCGAGAACCAAACGCACCGCTCGTTCGCGCACTTCGGGGGAAAACTTGTTCGTTGTCTTGCTCATGATGCTCCATCCTACTCAGGAGTTGGAGCCTCCGGCAAACCCGGCGCGGTTCAGATCCAGGTCGCCGTCGATGTCTTCTTGATCCTTGCGTGTTTCAGCGCTGCCATGTTCCTGCGGCTTGAGACGACGGAGTTTGCGGCCAATCCCGCGGTCTGGATCGCCTTTCTTCCCGTCGTGCCCGTGACAATTCTTGCCTACCGGCGACTTGGGCTTTACCGGTCGATCCTGCGCTTCATCACTGGACGGGCCTTTCGCTCGATCAGTATCGGCGTCGGCATATCCGTTCTCACGCTGATCGTGATGACCCAAGTGATGTCGGCGCCCATTCCGCGCGCGGTCCCCGCGATTTTCGGGATCTTGCTGATCCTGTCGACGGGCGGTTTGCGGTTTCTTGTGCGGAACCTCCTGCGCCAGCCCGTCAAGTCGAACCGCCTGCCCGTTGCAATCTATGGGGCCGGCGAGGCGGGGCGCCAGCTGCAGAACGCGCTGTTCCATGGCCGCGAATACGAGCCGGTGGCCTTTCTCGACGATGATCCGGCGCTGCAGAACACCCTGATCGGCGGGCTGAGGGTCTTCGCCCCGTCAGAAATGAACAATCTGACCCTTGAGATGGAGATCACGTCCGTTCTGCTTGCCCTGCCCAGCATCAGCCGGGCGCGCAGGCGCGAGATCATCGGGCAGATCGAGCCTCTGGGCCTCGAGATCAAGACAATCCCCGGCATGGCGGATGTCATATCCGGTCGGGCCAGTTGCAGCGAATTGCGCCAGGTGACACCCGAGGATCTGCTGGGTCGCGATCCCGTGCCGCCACGCGCCGATCTCATGGGCCGGAACATCACGGGCAAGGTGGTGCTGGTGTCGGGCGCCGGCGGATCGATCGGCAGCGAATTGTGCCGCCAGATCATCCGGCACGATCCTGCGGCGCTCGTCCTGTTCGAGATCTCCGAAATTGCGCTCTATTCGATCACGGCCGAACTGCGCGAGACTTTGGCACGCGGAGCCAAGGCTGTCCGTCTTGAGCCCATCCTCGGGTCGGTTCAGAATGAGAACCGGGTCCGTTCCGTTCTGCGCGCCTTCGGCGTGCAGACCATCTATCACGCGGCAGCCTACAAGCATGTGGTTCTGGTCGAAGAGAACGTGGTGGACGGCATCGTCAACAATGTCTTCGGCACTCAGGTTCTGGCCGAAGCCGCCGTCGAGCAGGGTGTTGAAAACTTCATCCTGATCTCCACCGACAAGGCGGTGCGTCCCACGAACTTCATGGGCGCCTCCAAGCGGATGGCCGAGCTTGTGTGTCAGGCGATCGCTGCCGAGCACAACAGGACCACGTTCTCTATGGTGCGCTTCGGAAACGTTCTGGGGTCTTCCGGATCGGTGATCCCGCGTTTCCGGGCGCAGATCGAACAGGGTGGTCCTGTCACCGTGACGCATCGCGAGATCACACGGTTCTTCATGACGATCCCGGAGGCGTCGCAGCTGGTGATTCAGGCCGGCGCGATGGCCAAGGGAGGCGACGTGTTCGTGCTGGATATGGGTGATCCGGTGAAAATTCTGGATCTCGCCCACAGCATGATCCGCCTGCACGGTCTCAAACCCTATATCATCGAACACAGCGAAGAGATCGAACCGGCGCGTGGGGACATCGCCATTCAGATCGTCGGCTTGAACAAGGGCGAAAAGCTGTACGAGGAACTGCTGATCGGAAACGACCCCAAGGGAACCGATCATCCCCGCATCATGACTGCGACCGAAGTTTCGCTGAGCATGGACAAGCTGGGCGGTTTACTCGACCGTCTCCAGCGGGAATGTGCGGCCTATGATATCGAAGCCGTCCGCCAGATCTTTCTCGAGGCACCATTGGCCTATCGGCCCACCGAGTCCGGGCTTCATGATCTCGCGTGGAATGCCAGTGGCAAAGACCGTCTCGGAAACGAGCCGGTTTTGCGCGTTGTCACCCCCACGGCCTGACAGTCCCGTTCGTTGCTTGGTATGATAGTAACCGATCTTCACCCCACCGCGCCGCGAGACGTTCTGCCGTCGCCCCGGTATCGGCCCGCGGGACAGCCGGCCGCTTGTCTTGGCAGGGCCGGGCTGACATGATCGGGCGATTGCTGCATCTTTACTTTCTGCTGACGCGCCCGCTCACGATCGGCGTGCGCGCAGCGATTCGCATGCGTGATGGCAAGTTTGTCCTTGTCCGTCACACCTATACGCCGGGATGGCACTTCCCCGGTGGCGGACTGGGCAGGAACGAAGTCGCCAAGGAAGCCCTGCTGCGCGAGACAGAACAGGAACTGGGCATCCGGATTGTGGCCGAGCCGACCCTGTTCGGGGTGTATTCCAACCGCGCGGTGAGCAAGCGCGACCATGTCTTGCTGTTCCTTTGCAGATATGACGGCGATCTGCCAGCGAAGTCGCCTTCCTACGAGATCGCGGACATCGCGGTGTTCGATCCCGATCACTTGCCCGAAGATGTCGACCTTGGCACTGCCCGGCGCATCCGCGAGATTGCGTATGGTGAGACCGTAACGCCACTGTGGTGATGTTGCACAAGGCCTGCGATGCGCGAAGGCCCCGTCCCTTGCACAGACCCGCCGCATGGCCCGTGTGACGTGGATCGCGTCGCCAGTCCGGACCGGGCAAGGGGCGCTTTGACGTCGATCACCGCGAACGGTCCGGTCTTCTGCCGGGCCGTTCACGATATGCGGAGCGGTGCGACGGCCCCTTGCCTCGGGCGTGCAATCCCGGAAACACCGGAGCATGGGAGAGAGACCGAGAATGACCGTTCATCCATCCTGCCCGGCCCTGCGGCGTGGCGCGGTCTGCGCCGGGGCTGTGCCGGAGAGAGCGGCGCGTGGAGGCGCGCGATGATCGACGCGACGCTTCTTCCGCTGCAGCGCCGGGTGCTGGAGGGGCCTGCGCAGGTTCTCGCTGCGCGCGGGGTGCAGGCCGACCAGATCACCGTCGCGGGGTTCGTGATCGGGGCGCTGGCCTTGCCCGCGCTGGCGCTGGGGTATTTCGGTCTGGCGCTGGTGCTGATCGCGCTCAACCGGGTAATGGACGGGCTTGACGGCGCGGTGGCGCGGCTGACGGGTCCGACGGACCGGGGCGCGTTTCTCGACATCGCGCTTGATTTCGTGTTCTACGCGCTGGTGCCGCTGGGCTTCGCGCTGGCCGATCCCGACCGCAACGCGCTGCCCGCGGCGGTGCTGATCGCGGCCTTCGTGGGCACCGGGTCGTCGTTTCTGGCCTTCGCGGTCATCGCGGCGAAGCGCGGGCTCGACGCGGCGCATTATCCGACCAAGGGCATGTATTATCTCGGCGGGCTGACCGAAGGGTTCGAGACGATCGCGCTGTTTGTCGCGATGTGCCTCTTTCCGGACCTGTTCCCGGTGCTGGCCTTCATCTTCGCGGCTGCCTGTGCCACCACCACGCTGAGCCGCTGGCGTCAGGGCTGGATCGCCCTGTCGCCCGGGGGACAGGCTGACCCCGACGCCCCTGCAACACAGAAAAGGATCTGACATGCGCTTGATTTCCGCCGCTTCGCTGATCGTGGCATTGTCCGCCGCCCCGGCCCTTGCCGATTGGCAGGCGACGCTTGATGCCGCGCGGGGACAGATTGTCTACTGGAACGCCTGGGGCGGGGACGAACGGACCAATGCGTTCATCGACTGGGTGGGCGAACAGACCGCGGAGCGTTATGGCGTGTCGGTCGAACATGTGCGCCTCAGCGACACCGCCGAGGCGGTGACGCGCGTGATATCGGAGCGTGCGGCGGGGCAGGACAGCGGCGGGTCGGTCGATCTTGTCTGGATCAACGGTCCGAATTTCCTGGCGATGAAGGAACAGGGGCTGCTGTTCGGGCCCTTCGTCGACGGGCTGCCCAATGCGCGCTTTGTCGATCTGTCGCCCGGGGCGGCAGCAGCGATGGATTTCACCGTGCCGGTCGACGGCATGGAAAGCCCCTGGCGGCTGGCGAAGTTCGTCTTCGTCCATGACAGCGCGCGGGTCGATGCGCCGCCGCGCAGCATGGCGGGGTTCGTCGACTGGGCCGCCGCCAATCAGGGCCGGTTCACGCATCCCGACCCGTCGAACTTCATGGGCGCGACCTTCCTCAAGCAGGCTTTGGTCGAGCTTGCCCCGGACCGCGCGGCGCTGCTGCAACCGGCGACGGACGACAGCTTTGCCGAACAGACCGCACCGCTCTGGGCCTGGTATGATGCGTTGCGCCCCAACATGTGGCGCGGCGGAGAGGCCCTTCCCGCGAACCAGAGCGTGCAGCAGCAGCTTCTGAACGACGGCGAGGTGGACATCGCGATGTCCTTCGACCCGGCTTCGACCGCGGCGGCGATTGCGGAAGGGTTGTTGCCCGAGACCGCGCGGGTCTTCGTGCCCGAGGGCGGCACGATCGGTAACGTGAGCTTCGTTGCCATCCCCTTTAACGCGGCGAATGCGGCGGGGGCGCAGGTGGTGGCGAACTTCCTGCTGGACCCGGCAGTTCAGGCGCGGATGCAGAACATCGAGGTTCTGGGGTCGTTTTCCGTCCTCGACCCCGCGCGGCTTGACGATGCGGGCCGGGCGGCCTTTGCCGCGCTGCCCAGCGCACCGGCGCTGCCGACGCTGGAGGATCTTGGGCCGACGCTGCCCGAACCGCATGCAAGCTGGATGACCCGCCTGACCGCGGAATGGGCGCGGCGCTATACGCGATGACGGCCACCCGCCCGGATGGGGGCCTGCTGCGGGCGGCGGTGCTGGGCGTCGTGGCGCTGGGCCTTGTGCTGCCCATCGTGGCGGGGCTTTGGCAGACGGCGCGGGCGGGGGCGGGGGTGATGCCCGCCATCGGGGCGACGGCTGCGTCGCTTGAGCCTTTGCGCGCGCTGGTGGCGCTGCCGGGCTTCGGCACGGCGCTTTGGCTGACGCTGGTCACCGGTCTGACGGCGACCGCGCTGTCGCTTCTTCTGGCCGTGGCCACCTGCGCGGCGCTGCATGGACGGCTGCCCGCACGGGCGGCGGGGCGGATGCTCACGCCGTATCTCGCCGCGCCGCATGCGGCCATGGCGATCGGGCTGGCCTTTCTGCTGGCGCCGTCGGGCTGGATTGCGCGGGCGCTCGCGCCGCTTGTGGGCTGGGACAGGCCGCCGATGATCGCCACCGTGAACGACCCGGCCGGGGTGGCGCTGATCCTTGGGTTGATGGTGAAAGAGGTGCCGTTCCTGCTGCTGGTCATCCTGTCAGCACTGAGCCAACTGCCCGTGCGCCAGCATCTCGCCGCCGGGCGGTCGCTGGGCTATGGGCGCGGGATCGTCTGGATCAAGGTGATCATGCCGCAGGTCTGGCCGCTGATCCGGCTGCCGGTGATGGTGGTGCTGGCTTATTCGCTGTCGGTGGTGGACATGGCGCTGATCCTTGGGCCGTCGAACCCGCCGACGCTGTCGGTGCTGCTTCTGCGGCTGTTCCAGTCGCCCGAGATCGGGCTTTTGCTGCCGGCTTCGGCAGGGGCGCTGGTGCAGGCGCTTCTGGTGGTCGCCGCCTTCGGGCTGCTTTGGGGGCTGGAGCGGGCGGGCCGCGCCTTGGGCCGCTGGTGGGTGCGCCGGGGCGGGCGGGGCCTGTCGGCGGAACCGGGGTTGTGGGCGGCCACGGCGGTTTCGGCCGTGCTCTTCGCGGCGGGGGCGCTGGCGATGCTGTCGCTGCTGGTGTGGTCGCTTGCCTGGCGCTGGCCCTGGCCTGCCATCGCGCCGGAAAGCTGGTCGCTGCGCGCCTGGTCCAGCCCCGGCGGCGGCTGGGCCGGGGCGCTGGGCAATACGCTGATCCTGGCCGCCGCGACGACGGCGATCTCGCTTACGCTTGCCATCGCGTGGCTCGAGGGCGAGGACCGCGCGCGGCGCGGTCGCGCGGGCTGGGCCGAGGCGCTGATCTACCTGCCGCTTCTGGTGCCGCAGATCGGGTTCCTGTTCGGGCTGAACGTGCTGTTTTTGCGGATGGGGCTGTCGGGGGGGTATCTGGCGGTGATCTGGGCGCAGGCTTTGTTCGTCTTTCCCTATGTGATGATCGCGCTCTCCGATCCATGGCGCGCGCGTGACCCAAGGCTTGATCGCGCGGCGGCGGCGCTGGGGGCGGGGCCGTGGCGTCGGCTTTTCACGGTGAAACTGCCGGTGCTGCTGACGCCGATCCTGACGGCGGTGGCCATCGGCATCGCGGTGTCGGTGGCGCAGTATCTGCCGACGCTGTTCATGGGGGCGGGGCGGATCGCGACGCTGACGACCGAGGCGGTGACGCTGTCTTCCGCGTCCGACCGCCGGGTGACAGGGGTCTATGCGACCTTGCAGGCGGCTTTGCCCTTCGCGGCCTATGCTGCCGCGTTCCTCATCCCCGCGCTGGTCTGGCGGAACCGCAGGGGGTTGGTCGCATGACGCTGGAATTGCAAGCGGTCGCGGTCGCGCCGCGCGGGGGCGCGCCCCTGTTCCCGCCGGTCAGCCTGAGCGTGCGCCCGGGCGAGGTGGCGACGGTGATGGGGCCGTCGGGCATCGGGAAGTCCACTTTGCTTGACGCCATCGGCGGGCATCTGGCCCATGGCTTCACCCTGAGCGGTTCTGTTCGGCTGGACGGCACGGACCTTCTGCCGCTGCCGCCCGAGGCGCGGCGCGTGGGCCTGATGTTTCAGGATGCGGTGCTGTTTCCGCATCTGTCGGTCGGCGACAACCTTGCCTTCGGACTTGCGCGGTCGGTGCGGGGGCGCCCGGCGCGGCGCGCGGCGGTCGAGGCGGCGCTGGAGCGCGCGGGGCTTGCCGGCCTGCATGACCGCGACCCTGCGACGTTGTCGGGCGGGCAGCGGTCGCGCGCGGCGCTGATGCGCACCCTGCTGGCCGAGCCGCGCGCACTGCTTCTGGACGAACCCTTCTCGAAGCTTGACGCCGCGCTGCGCGACGATCTGCGGGCCTTCACCTTCGACCATATCCGAAGCCGGAACATCCCGGCGCTGCTGGTCACCCATGACGCAGAGGATGCGCGCGCGGCGGGCGGTCAGGTCATTGCGTTGGAACCCTGAGGCTGACCTTTCGGTAGGCCGTCAGCGCGGGGGAAGGAAGGCGCTGCCGACAAGGCGCAGATAGGCGTCTTCGTCGATGTCGATCTTCGTCTCGTCGGTCTTGCCGTCAAGGACAAGAAAGCAATGCCCGTGCACCGCGCACCACAGCGCATAGGCCCGCGCCGTCACCTCGGGATCATCCATGGCGCGGCCCAGATGGTCGGCCACGACGCGCAGGACGATGGCGAACTTGCCCTCGCCTTCCTCGGCCAGTTGCGGGTCGTCGGAATGCTGCCCCGCCTGCCCGAACATCAGCGCGAAGACGCCCGGTTCGCGGCGGGCAAAGCCGACATAGGCATGGCCAAGCGCCACGATGCGCTCGGGGTTGCCCGGGGGGTGGGCATCGGCGGCTTCCTGCATCGCGCTGCCCATCCGCGTCATGGCGGACAGGATCACGCCCTTGAGGATATCCTCGCGGTCGCGGAAGTGGCGATAGGGCGCGGCGGTCGACACCCCGGCGGCGCGGCAGGCTTCCGCGATCGAAAAGCCATCGGGCCCATGCGATTCGATCAGCTGCCGGACCGCTTCGAGAAGCTGTTCCCGCAGGTCGCCGTGGTGATAATTTTTCTTGTTTTTTATCAATTCTTTGACCGATTCAAGTTAGCGGCGCTAACTTTATTTCTTGACGATGTTAGATGCACTTACATATGTGAGACACGCTAACATCGCAATCCTTGAGGTTCCCCATGTTACAAGCGGACGCAGTCGGACCGGAACCCCTGTGGCGGCGCGTGGCGCGCTTTGTGGGCACTGTCGCCGTTGTCGGCCTTGCTGCCGGGATGGGGATGGCCGGGCATGCGGCGTTGTCGGCGCGGGCCGAGGCCGCAGGCGACGCCCCCGTCGCGCCGCCGACCGAGGTGCGGGCCGAGCGGCTGCGCCTTGAGGCCTCGATGCAGGTCGAGCGCCGCTTTACCGGCCAGTTCGAGGCGCGGCAGGAGACCACGCTGGCCTTCGAAGAGGCAGGCACGCTGGCCGAGGTTCTGGTGCGGGAAGGCGACGCGGTCGCGGCGGGGGCGGTTGTCGCGCGGATCGACACGCGGTTGCTGGAGGCCGAGCGCAGGCGGCTCGATGCGCAGCGTCAGGCGCTGCTGGCGCAGGCGGAACTGGCGCGGCGCACGAATGAACGGCAGGGCGAATTGCAGGCGCGCGGCCATACGGCACAGGCGCGGATCGACGAAACCTCGCTCCGGCTCGCGCAGCTGAGCGCGGCCCTGGCCGAGACCGACGCAGCACTCACGGCGGTGGATGTGCGTCTGGAAAAGGCGGTGCTGCGCGCGCCCTTCGCGGGGCGGGTGGGCAGCCGGTTTGCCGATACCGGCGCGGTGGTCGCGCCCGGCGTGGCGGTGGCCACGCTGCTGGAAGAGGGGCCCGCACGGTTCCGCGTGACGCTCGACCCCGGTCTGGCGGCGCGGCTGGCCGCGGGGGCGGAGGTGACCATCGCCGCGGGCGATTCGCTTTTGCCCGCGACGCTGTCGCGGCTGGCGCCTGAACTTGACCCGGCGACGCGGGGGCGGGTCGCGGTCTTCGATCTGGCCGACGGCACGG
The DNA here is from genome assembly GCA_018401465.1 of Aestuariivita sp. Lineage (GTDB taxonomy): Bacteria > Pseudomonadota > Alphaproteobacteria > Rhodobacterales > Rhodobacteraceae > JAGYKE01. The sequence continues at coordinate 276,231 of JAGYKE010000004.1, read as the reverse complement.
TCGCGCCGCCCGCGCGCAGCACCGGCGAGGTGATCTTGCCGGATGGTCAGGACATGGCGGGGGCCTGGGTGCCTCTGTCGGCGCTGCGGCCGGGGCTGCGCGGGACCTGGACGATCCTGACCGTCGCGCCCGATGCGGATGGCGGCGCGACCGTGGCGCAGGACGCGGTCGAGGTGCTGCAGGTCGCCGAAGGCCGGGTTTTCCTGCGCGGCGGGTTCGCCGATGGCGATCTGTTCCTGCCGGACGGGACGCACCGCGTCGTGCCTGGCCAGAGCGTGCGGGTGGCCGAGTGATGCGCACTGATCTCGCCGCGCTCACCTGGCGCGAGCCACGCATCGTCGCGCTGGCGCTTCTGGTCATCGTCGCGGCTGGGCTGTCGGCGCTGATCTCCATCGGGCGGCAGGAAGACCCGACCATCACCAACATCTTTGCGACCGTCACGACGCCCTATCCCGGCGCCGAACCCGCGCGGGTCGAGGCGCTGGTGACCACGGGGATCGAGGACGCGCTGCGCGGCATCGCCGAGGTGGCGGTGATCGAATCGACCAGCGCCACGGGTATCTCGATCGTGTCGGTCGAACTGGCCGACACCGTGCCCGACGACCGGATCGAACAGGTCTGGTCGGAAATCCGCGACGCGCTGGCGGATGCGGCGCTGGATTTCCCGGCGGGGGTGCCCGAGCCGTCGATGGACACCGATGGCGCGGGGGCCTTCGGGGCCATCGTCGCGCTGACCGCCGGGCAGGAGGGGCTGCCGCCCGCGCTGGTCGCCCGTCAGGCCGAGGCGCTGGCCGATGTCCTGCGCAATGTGACGGGCACGCGGCTGGTGGAGGTCTATGGCAAGGCCGAGGAAGAGATCACCGTCACGCTGGACGCTTCGCGCGCCGCTGCCGTCGGGCTGACGGCGGGCGAGGTGGCGCAGGCGATCCGCGCCGCCGACGCCAAGCTGCGCGCGGGCCAGATCAGCAGCGCCCGTGACGCGCTGGTGGTCGAGGTCGCGGGCGAGATCGACAGCCTGACGCGGCTGCGCGACATCGTCCTGCGCGAAGGCGAGGGCGGCGCGGCGCTGCGGCTGGGCGACATCGCCCGCATCGACCGCGGCCCGCGCCTGCCGCTGGACGAGGCCGCGCTGCAGGACGGACGCCCGGCGGTGCTGGTGGCGGCCAAGCTCGAAGACGGGCTGCAGGTCGATGTCTGGGCGGCGGATATCCGCGATGAACTGGCCGCCTTCCGTGCGGGCCTGCCGCGCGGGTTCGCGGCCGATCTGGTCTTTGACCAGTCCACCTATACCGGCGCGCGGCTGGCCGAGGTGGGCGGCAACATGGCCCTTGGCGTCGGCCTTGTCGTGGCGGTCCTGTTGGTGACGCTGGGCCTGCGCGCGGCGATGATCGTCGCGGTGATCCTGCCGCTGGTCAGCCTTGCCAGCCTCGCCACGATGAACGCCATCGGCCTGCCCATTCACCAGATGAGCGTGACGGGCATGATCGTCGCGCTTTCCCGCAGCTCCCCGGCGCGGACGCAAACACCACGCTTTATCCATAGAGATCGCCTTCACTATAAAACATGAAACAAAGGTAAGTGTAATGGATTTCAGATGGTGGAAGGCTTCTGTTCCAGGCAGTGCATCTTCATCGCAGAATCGCGCCTTCAGCTTCGCTGATGATCCCGCGCCAAATCGCAACATTTTCGCGGGCCTGATCTTTTTTTTTCAGGTGGCTGGTGCGGAAAGTGATCAGCAAGCTGACCTTCCTCAGGTAAGACAGACGCCCGCCAGTTCTGCAGGGTATGGGGTCCGCTCCTCATCCGCGGTGGCTCTTCGCCGTACTCAAAGTCTTTCTGCATGAAGTTAAAGCAAAGTGCTCATAATGAAACTGAAATGCTCTACATCAGGTTGTCCATGGTTCTGGACCTTTGCCCGCCACGCTGACGCAAATGCCTCCGGGGAAACAAGGCATCGTGAGCCCACTACCCAGCTGGAGGGAACTCAAACGCTAATAGTCAGAATGGCCCAGCGCCCTGGCCTCATCCATTTAATCTTTTTTCAGTTTTTATCCGTGGTCACTCAATGTTGCTCACCTCCTACATAATGAACAGGTTTATCGTGGCACGCTACGCAAGTTCATGCTGATGCAATCACACGTCTGTGAGACAAAAACGTTTAATCAATGAGACTGGCTTTTCCTCCCCGCCCTGGCGCGCAAAGCCGCGCGCTCGTTAGCCGGCGCAATCGACGCCGCGCCCCAGGTCTATTGCGCATCGTCGGCCCCGACACTGCCGTCCTGCGCGCGGAAGGCGCGCGGCTGCGGGCTCTGGTCGCGGATCAGCCGCTGGTCACGGTCGCGCGCGCGTCGATCGAGGAGGGCGCGCCCAAGGTCGTCGTCGATGTCGACGAAGGGGCCGCACGGCGGCTGGGCCTGTCGCTGGCGGATGTGGCAGGGCAGCTGGAGGCGGCGCTGGTCGGCATGACGGGCGGGTCGCTTCTGGAAGGGGCCGAGGAACTGCCGGTGCGCGTGCGGCTGGACGACGCCTTGCGCGCCGACCCGGCCGCGCTGCGCGACATGGGGCTGTTGCCTGCGGGGGCCGCCGCCATCGCCGCGACGGGCGCTTTCCCCGCGCTGCCCTTGTCGGCGGTGTCCGACCTGACGCTCGTGGCGGGGGAAGGCACCGTCACCCGGCGCAACGGCGAACGGGTGAACACGATCCAGGCCTTTCTGGTCGGGGGCGTGCTGCCGGAAGAGGCGCTGTCGCTGATCCGCGCCGATCTTGTCGCGCAGGGTTTCGCCCTGCCCGCGGGCTACCGGCTCGAGATCGGGGGGGATGCGGATGCGCGCAATTCGACGCTGACGAACCTGTTGGCACCCTTGGGCCTGATCGTGACGCTGTCGGTCGCGGTGGTGGTGATGACCTTCCGGTCCTTCCGCCTCGCCTCGGTCGCGCTGGTGGTGAGCGGGCTGTCGGCGGGGCTGTCGATGCTGGCGCTGGCGGTCTTCGACTATCCTTTCGGGATCAATGCGATCATCGGGCTGATCGGGTCGATCGGCGTGTCGATCAACGCAGCCTTCATCATCATGACCGCGCTTCAGGAAGACCCGCGCGCGGCGGAAGGCGACCCCGACGCCATGGTCGCCACGCTGATGGACAGCACCCGGCATATCGTGTCGACGACGGTCACGACGGTGGGCGGGTTCCTGCCGCTGATCCTGGCGGGGGGCGGGTTCTGGCCGCCCTTTGCCATGGCGGTGGCGGGGGGCGTGCTTCTGTCGACGGTGGTCAGTTTCTACTTCACCCCGGCGGCGTTCCGGCTGGTCTGGTCCCGGCGGCGCCGGGCTCCGGCGGTGCCGGTCCCGGCCCCCATCGCGCTGGTCGCCGCGGCTGAGTGATCACGCGCCCGTAGCCGTCGGAATCGGCTGGCCCCAGCCACAAATCCGGTCATAGTGCGCGCATGATCTGGCCCCTTTCGCAGACCCGCGCGACGCCGCCGCGCGCCCCGACGCCGTGACCCCCGCGCCAAGGCGGTGGCCTGTCATTTCGGCGCTTGGTGTGGTGATGATCTTCACCTGGGGCAGCACCTATTACCTGATGACCGTTCTTGCCGCGCCCATCGCGGCCGAGACGGGATGGAGCCTCGGGTCTCTGACCGGGGCACTGTCGGCGGGGCTTCTGGTGGCGGGGCTTGTTTCGCCCCTTGTGGGGCGGGCCATAGCGCGCCATGGCGGCCGCCCGGTGCTGGCGGCGGGCTGCGCCCTGATCGGCGCGGGGCTTCTGACCATCGCCGCCGCCCAGCATCTGTGGGTCTTCTGGGCGGGCTGGCTGGTGCTGGGCGCCGGGATGGCGGCGGGGCTTTATGATCCGGCTTTTGCGACGCTGGGGCGGCTTTACGGGCGCGACGCGCGCAGCGCGATCACCGCGTTGACCCTGTGGGGCGGGTTCGCGAGCACGGTCTGCTGGCCGCTGTCGACGCTGATGCTCGATGCCTGGGGGTGGCGGGGGGTGGCGGCGGCCTATGCCGCGCTGCATCTGGCGGGAACGCTGCCGCTGGTCCTGCTGGCGATCCCGCGCGAGCCCGAGCGCCGCCCCGACCCTGCGACCGGGGCATCGGCGCCCGCGCGGATGGGCCCCCGCGACAGGCTGATCCTGTCGGTCATGGCGGCGATCTTCGTGCTGAACGGGCTGATCGTCGTCAATATCTCGGTCTGGCTGTTCACCTTCCTGCAGGCGCAGGGGCTGACACTGACGACCGCCGTGGCGCTGGGGGCGTTGATCGGTCCCGCGCAGGTCGCCGCCCGGGTGATCGAGATGGCAGGCCGTGGGCGACATCACCCGATCTGGACGCTGGCGGCATCGACCTGCGCGGTGGCGGCGGGGCTTTTGCTGCTGGCGGCGGACCTCGGCCTCGCGGGGGCGGCGCTGATCCTGTACGGCGGCGGCAACGGGCTGTTCTCGATCGCGCGCGGGGCGCTGCCGCTGGCGCTGTTCGGGCCTGACCGCTATCCGGTTCTCATGGGCAATCTCGCCGCGCCCGCGCTGGCGGCGCAGGCGGCGGCGCCGCTTCTGGGCGTCTGGCTGATGGGGCGTGCCGACGCGTCCGTCGCGCTGTGGGCCATTGCCGCGCTGGCCGTGGGCACAGTCGGTCTTCTGGCCGTGCTGTGGCGGCTGGCCCCGCGCGACACCGTTCCCGTCTGAGCGGGCTGTCGGTCTGACCGCTTGCCCCTGCCGTCAAACTTGATTAAATCAGTAAGAAAAGGGGGCAGGTGCCCCCGGCCAGTCATGCCCCGACGGGACAAAGCCAGCCACACCGTTCCGAAATCTTCTGGAAAGCGATGTGCCATGGCGACCGGTTCCGATCTGTCCATCCCCTTTGTCCTGACGCGCCTCCTGCACGGTCTGGCAGCGGCGCTGGCCTTTTTGGCGGGCGCGCCTGTCGCCGCCGAACCGGCGCAGCGCGTGCTGTCGCTGGGCGGCGCTGTGACCGAGATCGTCCATGCGCTGGGTCAGGGCGAGCGTCTGATCGCGCGCGACACGACGTCGAGCTATCCCTCCGCGGTCGAGGTGCTGCCGGATGTGGGTTACTTCCGCGCGCTGTCGCCCGAAGGGGTTCTGTCGGTTGATCCCGACCTGATCCTTGCCACCGAAGGCAGCGGCCCGCCGGAAACGATGGCGGTGCTGCGCGCCGCCGACATCCCGCTGGTCATGATCCCCGAAGGTCATGACATGTCGGCGATCCGCGCCAAGATCACCGTGATCGCCGACGCGCTGGGCGTGCCCGATGCAGGCGCGGAGCTGGCCGCGCAGGTGGATGCGGCGCTGGTGCGGGCCATTGCCGCCGGTCGCAGCGATACGCCACCGCGGGTGCTGTTCATCCTGTCGATGCAGGGCGGGCGCATCATGGCGGCGGGCAGCGGCACGGCGGCCGAAGGGATCATCACGCTTGCGGGCGGCGTCAACGCGATGGAGGGGTTCGAGGGCTACACCCAGGTCAGCGACGAGGCGATCCTGATGGCCGATCCGGACGTGATCCTGATGATGGAGCGGTCGGGCGATCACGCCGCCGACGACGCGCAGATCGCCGCGCATCCGGTGCTGGGCCGGACACGGGCCGCCGGGGCCGGGGCCATCGTGCGGCAGCCGGGTCTTCTGCTGCTGGGCTTCGGGCCGCGCACGCCCGAGGCGGTCGAGGCGCTGAACGACGCCTTCCGCAAGGCGCGGAGCTGATCCGGCATGGCCGTCGCCGATCTTGCCGGGGCCCGTCTGCGGCCCGTCGCGGGCGACCGCGACAGGCGCGCAAGACGCGTGATGCTGGCGCTGATCGCCGTGCTGGGCGCCGTGTCGGTCCTGTCGCTGGGCACGGGCGCGTCGGGGACAAGCCTTTGGGCCGCGCTGGGCAAGCTGGCGCGCGGCGAAGAGATCGGCCTGCGCGAGGAGGTGATCTTGTTCGACATCCGCCTGCCGAGGCTGGCCATGGGGGCCATGGTGGGTGCCGCGCTCGCGGTGTCGGGGGCGGTCATGCAGGGGCTGTTCCGCAACCCGCTGGCCGATCCGGGGCTGGTTGGCGTCGGCGCGGGTGCCGGTCTGGGGGCCATCTGCGCGATCGTGCTTGGGGCGGCCCTGCCCTTTGCGCTGGGCGATACGCTGGGGCAGTATCTGGTTCCCGTGGCAGCCTTCTTCGGGGGCTGGGCGACGACGATCCTGCTATATCGTCTGTCGACCAGCCGGGGGCGCACGTCGGTGGCGGTGATGCTTCTGGGCGGCATCGCGCTGGGGGCGCTGGCGGGGGCGCTGTCGGGGATCCTCATCTACATGGCCGATGACGCGCAGCTGCGCGACCTGACCTTCTGGGGGCTGGGCTCGCTCGCCGGGGCGACGTGGGACAAGGTGCTGGTGGCAGGGCCGCTGATCGCGCTGGCGCTGGCGGCGACGCCCTTTCTGGCGCGCGCGCTGAACGCGCTGGCGCTGGGCGAAGGGCCTGCGGCGCATCTGGGCATTGCCGTGCAGCGGATGAAGAACATCTCGATCCTGACGGTGGCCGCGGCGACCGGCGCGGCGGTGGCGGTGTCGGGGGGGATCGGGTTCGTCGGCATCGTGGTGCCGCATCTTCTCCGGCTGATCACGGGGCCCGATCACCGGTATCTGCTGGTCAATTCGGCGCTTCTGGGGGCGGCGCTGCTGATCGCCGCCGACATGATCGCGCGCACGGTGATCGCACCCGCCGAACTGCCCATCGGGATCGTCACCGCCACGCTGGGGGGGCCGTTCTTCCTGTGGATCCTCCTGCGCAACCGCAGCCTGCTGGACCTTTGAGCCATGCTGAGCGCGGCTGACATCCATGTCGATCTTGCCGGTGCGCCGGTGCTGCGGGGCGTGTCGCTGACGGCACGGCCGGGCGGGATGACGGTGATCGTCGGGCCGAACGGATCGGGCAAGACGACGCTTCTGCGGGCGCTGACGCAGGACCTGCCCTGTCGCGGCGCGATCCGTCTGGATGGCGACGACATCGCCTATATGCCCGGATGGCGGCTGGCCACGCGCCGCGCCGTCCTGCCGCAGGCCAGCCGCATCGCCTTTCCCTTTACCGTGCTGGAGATCGTGCGCCTTGGCCTGATGGCGGCGGGCAGCCCGCCGCCGCCGGGCCGCGCGTCGGACGCGCTGGCGCGCGTCGGTCTGGCCGGGTTCGAGGGGCGGTTTTATCAGGAACTCTCGGGCGGCGAACAGCAGCGCACGCAGCTGGCCCGCGTGCTGTGCCAGGTGTGGGAGCCGGTCGGCCCCGATGGCGCGCGCTGGCTGTTTCTGGACGAGCCGGTGTCGAGCCTGGATATCGGCCACCAGATCGAGGTGATGGACCGCATGGCCGATTATGCCGCGCGGGGCGGCGGCGTGATCGCGGTGATGCATGATCTGAACCTGACGGCGATGTATGCTGATCAGGTGATCTTGCTGGCTGCCGGGCGCTGCCTTGCCGCCGGGCCACCGGCGGAGGTGCTGACCGATGACCTGCTCAGCCGCGCCTATGGCTGCGCGCTGCGGGTCAACACCGCGCCGCCCGCGCCCGCCACCTTCCTTCTGCCCCACATGGCGCGCAGGGTGGGCTGACGTCCCACCCCGAAGTGCAGGACATGGCGGGCTTGACGCCCTGCCCGCATCCCCCGATCAACGGGGGTGCAGGACAGGGGCGGCGACATGGATTTTTCGACGGACACAGGCGCGGCGCGGGGCGATATCGCCGCGCTGTTCGGGGACACCTTCACCGCATCCGAAGGGGGGGAGGAGGGCCGGGTCATCGGCGGTCTGGTGCGCGCGATGTTCGCAACCGTGGCGGAGGAGGACATCGCCGTCTTCACCGCGACGGATAAGGGCAGGATCGTCGGTGCGGTCGTGTTCACGGTGATGGACTATCCCGAGGACCCACGCCGCGTGATGATCCTGTCGCCCATGGCCGTTGCGACCGACCGGCAGGGCGAAGGGATCGGCCAGCGGCTGATCCGGCACGGGCTGGACAATCTGCGCGCGCGCGGCGTCGACGTGGTGCTGACCTATGGCGATCCGGCGTTTTACCGGCGGGTCGGCTTTGCGGTCATCACCGAAGACGACGCGCGCCCGCCGCTGCCCTTGCAGCATCCCGAAGGCTGGCTGGGTCAGTCGCTGTCGGGCGGGGATTTTGCCGCCCTTAAGGGGCCGTCGCGCTGTGTCGCGGCGCTGGCCCGGCCGGAGCTTTGGTGAACACGGGGGGCGCATGCTCCCCCGTGTTCACCGTCAGAACGTGAAGGTCGCGGACAATTGGACCGCCCTCCCGTCTTGCGGGAGGGCGTTGGGATAGACGATGTATTGCTCATCAAAGATGTTGTCGACGCCCAGTCGGAAGACGGTGCCCGCCAAAGGCCCGCTGTCCGGCGCGAAGGCTGCGAAAAGGTCAAGCGTGCGGTAGCTGGCGCTGGGCGTGCCGCCCGCCGGGACGCGCGACTGGCTTGAGGCCAGCGTGGCGCGCGCGCCGAATTCCCAGTCTTCCCACGGGCGCACACCGCCCTGAAGCGTCAGCCGGTCCGCCGGGACTGACCCCAGCGCGCCGCCGCCTGCCCGTTCGCCCCGCGCGATGGAGAGACCGCCCCCCAGGAACCAGTCCTGCGCGTCGTAATCGACCTCGGCCTCGAAGCCCCAGAGTTTCGCGTCGACATTGGCGTTCGTCGTCGTGCCCGCGGCGACGTTCACGACCGATTCGATGTAGTTCTTCACGTCGGCCTGATAGGCGTTGACCGCGAAGGACAGCATGTCGCCGCTGCGCCACATGCCTGCCCGTTCGAAGCGCGCGCCGATTTCGATCTGCAGCGATTCCTCGGGCTGCAGGTTCGGGTTCGGCACGAAGAAGTTGTTCGGGAAGCCCGGGAAGAAGGGCGGCGCTGGCGGCACGCCGGGGAAGTGCAGGCCGCTGTTGTAAAGTTCCGTCAGCGACGGCGCGCGGAACGCCTGCGAGACATTGCCGAAGACCTGCCAGTCATCCGTCGGGCGGAAGCTGAGCCCGATGCGGGGCGAGACGAAATCCTCGTCCACCTCGGCCAGCGCGGGGTCATTCGGATCGCGCCGGTAATTGTCGAAGCGCAGGCCGGTGATCAGGTCGAGCCGTTCGCCGATGCCCCAGGTCGCTTCGGCGAAAAGGCCCGTGGTCGTCGCCTTGGCGTCGGGGAAGGCGGTGCGCGGCGCGCCGTTGCGCAGACCTTCCTGCGTGTCGCGGAAGGTCTCGAACCCATAGACGAGGTCCAGCGGCACGCCGAGATCGAAGGACGACCGGTTCACGATTTCCAGCCCGAACGTGTCATAGCGCGTCTGGTCAAGGCGCGGTGCCCCGGGCGGCACCCGGAATTCGCTGATGTCGAGCCGCGTGCCGTAGAACAGCACCGAAAGGTCGATCCATGGCGCGTCCTGCGGGGCATAGTCCCATGTCAGGCGCAGGTCCTGCACATCGGCGTCGCGGTCCACGATGGGGTTGCCCGCCGCCGGGGCCGCGTTGGAATTCGACGGCACCAGTGCGCTGTCGCGGTATTGGGCAAAGCTGAATTCCACGCGGCTGTCGGGCGAGACCTCGAAGCCGAGCTTCACCAGCCCGTTCAGCGTGTCGATCTGCGAAAACGGGATCGGCGCGCCATTGCCGCTGTCGAGGTCTTCGGTCACCTGCCGCGCGGCGACCGAGGCAAGGATATCGACCGCCCCGTAATCGGCGAAGAAGGTGAACATGGCGTTGGGGGCTTCGCCGTTCGAGGAATAGCCCAGCGTCACGCGCCCGCCCTGTGTCTGGCCCGGTTCAAGCAGGTCGGCGGCATCGAGCGTCTCGACCGCGATCACGCCGCCGAGCGCGCCCGACCCGAAGAGCGTTGACCCGCCGCCGCGCACCACTTCGACACGTTTGACCAGAGAGGGGTCAACGAAGAACCGGCCTCGGTGGGCCTGGCCGAAGTTGAAGCGCCCGCCGTCGAAGCGCAGCACGATCTGGTCGTCGGTGAAGCCGCGGATGTTGGGTTCCTGCGATATCCCGCGCGGGCCGCCGCCGATGGTGACGCCGGGGATGTCGCTCACCAGTTCTTCGAATGTCCCGGCCTGCGTGGTGGCGAGGTCTTCGGCATCGCGGACCGAGGCGGCGACCGGTGTGTCGAGCAGTGCGCGGTCATCGCGCAGCGCCGTGCCCAGCTGGATCGGGTCGAGCGTGACGCCGAAATCCTGTGCGGCAAGGGGGGTGGAGGTGGCCGCGAAGACGGCGGTGGTGGCAAGAAGAAGCGTGCGACGCATGTCTGGTTCCCCGGGTCTGTAGCATGTCCTGCGCAGGCCTGCCGGGGAGGTGGGATGCGACGTTCCCGCCGTGATACGTAACCTGACTAAATGAGTCAAGTTAACCCTTCGGCTTTTCAGCGCCCCTGCACGGTGACGTTGAAGCTGCGCTGCGCGCCTGCGGGCGGCGGCGGAAAGGGGGCCGCGCGTTGCACATGGGCGAGCGCGAGTTGGTCGAAACCGGCATCCCCCGAGGACCGCGCGACCGACAGGGCCGACAGGCCCCCGTTGCCCGCGACGGTAAAGGCGATGACGGCGGCACCACTGAACCGGGTGGCGGGCCTGCGCAGGCGCGACAGGTGGCGGTTCACCTGTTGCGGATATTCGGCCACCGCGCGCCCGTCGCTGGCGGACTGCCCTTCGGTGCCTTGACTGGTGATGGACGACCGGCCCTGCGGCTGCCCGCCCGTGTCGCCGCGGCGCGCGCTGCGGTCGGCGTTGCCCTGCGGGGCGGGGTCGGGCCGGGCGCGCGGGCGCGGCGTGTCGGCGTCGGGCGTCTGCACAGGGGGCGGGGCGAGGGCGGTGACGGTTTCGACCGGCGGCGGGCTTGCCGTGCGGTCAGGCTGTGTTGGAGCGATGGGGGCGACCGGTTGCACCTTGGGCAGGGCCGCCGCCGTGACCGGCTGCGCGGTGGCAGGGGGCGCGGGCGCGGCTGTGACGGGTTGTGCGACCGGGGTGATGGTTTCGGGCCTTGTCGTGGCGGTCAGGGTGCCTGCCATGGCGTCTTCGAAGCTGTTTCCGATCATCGCGAGTTGCGGCGTGCCGCCCAGACTGACCGGTTCCGGCGGGGCGAGTGCGATCAGCCCGCCCGCATGCAGCCCTGCGGATACGATCACCGCCGCCCCGGCCATGACGCGCGCGCGCCGCATTACCTTATGCCCCGTTCCGTGACGATCCAGATTTCGTCCGCGCCCGCACGGCGCAGGTCGGCGGCGATGGCGACAAGGCGCGCGGCGGGCAGGTCGCGGTCGGGGACAAGGCGCAGGGCGACAGTCTCTGCCGTCGCGGACAGGCGCGCGGCGAGATAGGTTTCCGACCCGATTTCGGCCCCCCGGTAGATGAGCGTGCCGTCGGCGCGGATCACCGCCGCGTCGGGCGGTGCGCGGCCTTCGACCTGATCGGTCTGCACCAGCGCGACCCCCCGGTCGAGCGGCGGCGCGATGGCGGCGGCGACAAGGAAGAAGATCAGCATCAGGAAGACGATGTTGATGAGCGCGATCATCGGTTCGGGCCTGCGGCGGGCGGGGACGGGGGACAGCGCCATGGCCCTAGTCCAGAATGCTGACCGCAAGGTCAGGAACGCCGCGCAGATGCGTCAGCAGATCGACCAGCCGCTGCGAGGTGACATCGTCAGCCACCGTGACCAGAAGTACTGTCGTCGCGCCTTCGGTGCCCTGTGCTTGCAGCGCAGGCAGCAGATCATCCAGCGTCGTCGCGCTGCCGTTCAGCGACAGGTCTTCGGCGCGCAGTTGCAGGAAAAGCGGCGGCTGCCCAGTCGTTACCCCGCCCGCTGCGTTGGTCAGCGGCACCTCGGCGAAGCGGGTGAAGGTGGACGACAGCATGAAGAACAGCAGCAGCAGGAAGATGACGTCGATCAGCGGGGTGAGCGTCACCGGCCGCCGGATCGGGGGCGCGGGGTCAAGCGCCATAGGAAAGGCCGCGCAGTTGTGCCGGGTCCGCCGCCCGGGCGGGGGCGGCGGCGCGCATCGGGTGCAGAAGGGTTTCCAGCGCAAGGTCGATGCGCGCGCGTTCCCGCGCCGCGCGGCTTTCGAACCATGTGAGCGCCAGCGTCGTCGGCATGGCGACCGCCAGTCCCGCCGCCGTGGTCAAAAGCGCGACCCAGATGCCGCCCGCGAGCACGGAGGGATCGACCGCGTCGCCCGCCGCCTGCAGCGCGCGGAAGGCGTCGATCATGCCCAGCACCGTGCCGAACAGACCCAGCAGGGGTGCCACCTGCGCGACGCTGTCCAGAAGGCGGAAGCCGCGCGTCACCTGCGCAAGCTGCGCCTCGGCCATGGCGACAAGTCGGGGTTTCGCGGGCTCGCCTGACCGAAGGGCAAGGGACAGGACCGGGGCGAGGTGATTGCGGCTGTCGCCCAATGCCTGCGCCGCCGCGCCCCGGTCGCCCGCATCGAAGGCGGCCATGGCGCGGTCGATGGCGGCATGCCGCCCGACGCCAAGCGCCCGGAACTGCCAGAGCTTCCACAGCAGCGTCGCCAGAACCAGAACCGACAGCGCCATCAGGATCGCGATGACCGGCCCGCCAAGGTCGATGATCGCGGCCAGCCGCTGCGGCAGAAGATCGGCGGTGGTCATCCGATCACCTCGACCCCGGTGCGCGAGGTCAGACTGAGGCCTTCGGCGCAGGCCGCACCCGCGCTGCATTCGGCGACCCCGTTGATCAGCACGCGCGCCAGCCCGTCGCAGGGCAGGCCGGGAATGTCGAACTGCCGCACGCGCGGCACGCCGTGGGGCAATGCGCCGAAATCGAAGAGCGTCAACCGGTCGACCCGGCCCGTCGCGTCGATGAGCACGGTTTCCACCGACAGTGATGTCAGATCGGCACCAAGATCATTCTGCGCCATGAAGGTCAGGCGGCACGCACCTTCCACCTGATCCACCCGGTTGAGATCGAGCGTGATGGCGGCTTCTCCTGCCTGCGCGGACGGGGAGAACAGGACAAGGGCGCAAAGGGCAAGAATGGAACGCATGGCGGGCACCACCGGCTGTCAGGGACAAGGGATGGGGGCTGGCACCATGCGGGCTGGCTGGTCCGGGGCCTGTGCCCGGACTTGCCCCGATTACAAAACCCGACTAAAGAAGTCAACAACAGCAAGGTCCCCGCTGCCGCGGCCCCAGCGCTTCCCCACCGACAGGAGAATGCCATGGGCCTTGACGCACCCCTTTCCAGACCGACCCCCGATGCCGCCCGCCTGCGCGCCGCACTTGCCGACGCAACGCTGCGGCCGCGCGACCTTGCGAAAACCCTTGGCGTGACCGAAGCCGACCTGATCGCCGCGCAGGTGGGCCATGGCGCGACCCGCATCAACGCGCATCCCGACCGGCTGATGCCCGTAGTCTGCACCCTGGGCGAGGTGATGGCACTGACGCGCAACGACAGCGCTGTGCATGAACGCACCGGCACCTATGATGCGTGGCATTCCGGCGATCATGCGGCGATGATCCTTGGGCCCGAGATCGACCTTCGTATCTTCCCAAAGCACTGGGTCCATGCCTTCGCGCTGCGCAACGACACGGGGAAAGGACCGGCGCGGTCGCTGCAGGTCTTCGACGCGACCGGCGGGGCGGTGCACAAGGTCTTTTCGCGCGACGCCACCGATCTGGATGCCTGGGACCGGGGGGTCGCCGCTCTGGCGACGGGCGACATGGGCAACACGCTCTACCTTGCCGCGCCGGTGCCGACCGAGGGTGCGAAGGCGCGCCCCGAAAAGGCGGAGGAGCTGCGCGAAGCCTGGTCCAAGATGACCGACACGCACCAGTTCCTGACGCTGGTGTCGCGGCTGAAGATGAACCGTCTGGGTGCCTACCGCATCGCGGGCGCGCCCTTTGCCGTGCCGCTGGTGCCCCGCGCGCTGAACGACGCGCTGATCGCCTGCGCGGCGGACGCGGTGCCGGGGATGATCTTCGTGGGCAACCGGGGCTGCATCCAGATCCATTCAGGCCGCTTCGAAACGCTGAAGGAGATGGGGCCGTGGCAGAACATCCTTGACACGCGCTTCAATCTGCACCTGCGGCTGGATCACGTGGCCTATGTCTGGCTGGTGGAAAAACCCACGCGGCGCGGCCCCGCGCTCAGCATCGAGGCCTTCGATGCCGATGGCGCGCTGATCGTGCAGATGTTCGGCTACCGCAAGGAAGGGCAGGAGGATACCGAAGCCTTCGCCCGCGTTTGCGACGGGCTTGCGCGCGGCTGAGCCGGGGGGCGGGCACATTCGGGCGCTTTTCCCGGCGGATCATGGGTGCTAGGCAGGGGTCAGCCAGAAGGACCCGACCCATGACAGACACCATGCGCGCGATCGAAATCAGCCAGCCCGGCGGCCCGGAGGTTCTGGTGCCTTGCGAACGCCCCCGCCCGCGCGCGGGCCACGGGCAGGTGGTGATCCGCGTCGCTTGGGCGGGGGTGAATCGCCCCGACGCGCTGCAGCGGGCGGGTGCCTATGCGCCGCCGCCGGGGGCGAGCGATCTGCCCGGGCTTGAAGCCTCCGGCGAGATCGTCGAGGTCGGGGCGGGTGTGTCGGAGTGGTCTTTGAGCGACCATGTCTGCGCGCTGCTGCCCGGGGGCGGTTATGCCGAATATGTGGCGACGCCCGCCGCCCATTGCCTGCCCGTGCCCAAGGGCATGGGCCTGCGCGAGGCGGCCTGCCTGCCCGAGACCTTCTTCACCGTCTTTTCCAACGTCTTCACCCGTGGCGGGCTGAAGGCGGGCGAACGGTTCCTAGTGCATGGCGGGTCGAGCGGGATCGGCACGACCGCGATCCAGCTGGCGAACGCCTTCGGCGCGCGCGTCTTTGCCACCGCGGGGAGCGAGGAGAAATGCGCCGCCTGCGAAGAGCTGGGCGCCGAGCTTGCCATCAATTACCGCGATGCGGATTTCGTTCAGGTGATGAAGGCCGAAGGCGGGGCGGACCTGATCCTTGACATGGTGGGGGGCGAGTACCTGCCCCGCAACCTCGATGCGCTGGCAACCGACGGGCGGCTGGTGCAGATCGCCTTCCTGCAGGGCCCGAAGGTGACGGTCAATTTCGCGCAACTCATGGTGCGGCGGCTGACGATCACCGGCAGCACGCTGCGCCCGCAATCTGACCTTGCCAAGGCGCGCATCGCGCAGGATCTGCGCGAGGCGGTCTGGCCGCTGCTGGACGCAGGCCGCGTCGCGCCGGTGATGGATTCGGAATTCGCGCTGGACGAAGCGGCGCAGGCCCATGCGCGCATGGAAAGCTCGGGGCACATAGGAAAGATCGTCCTGCGGGTTGCAGGCGG
The DNA here is from genome assembly GCA_018401465.1 of Aestuariivita sp. Taxonomy (GTDB): domain Bacteria; phylum Pseudomonadota; class Alphaproteobacteria; order Rhodobacterales; family Rhodobacteraceae; genus JAGYKE01. Next base: position 260,922 of record JAGYKE010000004.1, on the reverse strand, counting down.
GTGAATTTGCGTATTTGAAACGAGAAGAAGCAGCTGTCGCGAAAAGGGGAGAGATCGTGGCGAAAACGGCAATCATCGAGGACTTCGGCGGACCCGAGAAATTCGTTCTTGTGGACCGCGACGTGGGTGAACCCGGTCCGGGTCAGGTGCGCATCCGCCACCATGCCTGCGGGCTGAACTTCATCGACGTCTATCAGCGCACCGGGCTTTATCCGCTGCCGCTGCCTCATCCGATGGGGATGGAAGGCGCGGGCGTGATCGAGGCGGTGGGCGAGGGTGTGACGCATCTCAAGGTCGGTGACCGCGCGGCCTATGCTGCGATGCCGCCGGGCGCCTATGCTGAGGCGCGCGTGATGCCCGCAGCGCAGGTCTGTCCGCTGCCCGAGGGGATTTCCTTCGAGGAAGGCGCGGCGATGATGCTGAAGGGCATGACGGCGGAGTATCTCTTCCACCGCACGACGCCGTTGAAGAAGGGCGACACGGTCCTGTTTCATGCCGCCGCCGGGGGCGTCGGCCTGATCGCCAGCCAATGGGCGCGGTCGGAAGGGATCACCCTGATCGGGACGGCGGGGACGGACGAGAAGTGCCAGCTCGCGCTCGATCACGGCGCGGATCATTGCATCAATTACCGGAGCGGGAACTTCGTGGAAAAGGTGCGCGAACTGACCGGTGGCAAGGGTGTCGACGTGGTCATGGACGCGGTCGGCAAGGACACGTTCGAAGGATCGCTCGATTCGCTGAAACCCTTGGGCATGCTGATTTCCTTCGGCAATGCCTCGGGGCCGGTGCCGCCGTTCTCGCTGGGGATCCTGGGCCCCAAGGGGTCGCTGAAGGTGACGCGGCCCACGCTGTTTACCCATATCGGCGACCATGCGACCTGTCAGGCGATGGCGCAGCATCTGTTCGACAAGGTGCTGTCGGGGGCGGTGAAGATCCGCATCGACCAGCGGTTCGCGCTCGACGACGTGGCCAAGGCGCACGCCGCGCTCGAGGCGCGGGAGACGACGGGATCGACGGTGATCCTGCCGTAAGGGGGCAATCAGCAGGGGACGGTTATGTAGTAAGATGTTCCTCTGGTGTTAATGGTCGATACTGCCGGAACGCTGCGTCCAGAATTTGTCATCCTATCATAAGGAAATGCGTTCGGGGCACGGTCGAAGGCGAAACCGATTGTGAAGAAGTCCTTTGGGTGCAACTCACTCTGATGAACGCCGACAAATCCTGCTGGCACATTTAGGGTGTAGGCGTTCTCGCGACCGGTAAACCCCGTATCCTTGTCATAGACTGTCAGCTTGGCGTCGCGGCTGCAACGATTGCTGAGAAAAAGAAATGCAGCCTCTGGACCCACATGCGGAGGCGAGATGAGTCTGTTCCTGCCCGTCACTTCGGGCAGGGGTTCATCGCGTTTGGCGGCAACCAGGATCGCAAGATCGAAACTGGAAAGGGGCACGGCCACGATCCCCCCATTATGAGGTCGGTAGAAGCCTGCGAAGCCATCCCAAGGACCGTCGTAACGTATCCGAAATGCACCATGCTGGCTGGACACGTACCCCGGTATGAACGCGTAAGAGCGGGTGATGTCGAAGCCGCAGCCTTCTACATCCACGGTCAGGGGTGGGTTGTCGCGTCTCGAAACCTCGGTCACGCTGTCATGGAGCCAGTAGCGACAGGACGTCTCGTAGGAAATATCCAATACAGAAGGAGGAGTTTCGACGTAGAACTCGTTTACGACCGTCGGATAGACAGATGTGATGCCGTTCGGAACACGGGCCAGCCCGATCGTCGGGCCATTTCCTGCAAAGAGCGGGTCGATCGCAAAAGCAACCCTCGTCTTCCGATCTCCGAAAAAGATCAATTCGCTGACCGGGTCGGCCTTCATGCGGTGAAAGCCTGGGATGCGCACTGGTGGAGATAGATCAAAGGACGCACGCCACATCTGCTCAATTTGAACGAAAACGGCCTTAACGGAGGTCGACACGATTGCCTCGTCCTCATCGTGCGACGTGCAGGTCAAAGGGAAAGCCACGAGGGTTGGTGAAACCGCGACAGCCGGGCAATTCAACAAGATACGCCCGCTTTCCGAATCCAAGAACCGGAGGAATCCATGCGACTGGAAAGTCTCTCCGAACCTCTGGCGCGATACATCGAAGTCGAGGGGCGGGAGCGGTTTTTTGTGTATCCTTGCTTCACGCAAAAGCGGGCCCGAATACTTGGGTTTGGGCCGGGAGGTTGGCGCAGGAGCGGGTGCTGGTTTTGCGGCAGGCACAGGTGCGGGGAGCGTGGCCGGCGGGATCACGACGGTGGTCTGCGCAGGCGCTGAAGTCGCCGCGGTGGCGGGAGCGGGTGAAGGGGGTGTCCCCAGTGCGGGCGCAGCGGCTGCGGCGACTGCGGTGGTCTGCGGGTATTTCGACCTGACCTCTTGCCAGATCATGTTCCCGACAAGCACGACGAGAAGGGCGACGACCCCCAGCTTGTCCGGCATCCATGGGTCCTTGAGCCCGCGTGCCGGTGCCAGAACCGATGGCGCGTCGGCGGGGGCTGCGGCGGCGGGTGTGGGTTCGGGCGCGGCGGGCTTTGCGGCGGTATCGGTGACGGCGACCGTCACGATGGGGCGCGGGCTGGCCAGCGTGTCGCCTTGGCCGACCGATACCGCAACGACCCGCCCCGCAACCCCCGGGCGCGCGGCGAGCGTGCGGCCATCCGCCGTGCGCAGCGTCATCAGCACCGTGTCGCGGTCGACCATGCTGCCTTCGCGCACCATCACGCTGCCCACGAGGATGGGGAACAGCGCGGTGTCGCGCGGGCTCATCACATGTCTGAGATTGTCGGCCATCCTGCCCCGTCCCTGATACATCACATCACCGGACGTTCGCACGGATGGGCCGGATGCCGGAAATCTCATCCGGCGTTGGCGGCGCTGTCATGCGCAAACTTGGCGGGCCTCACCTCACCGGATGGAACAGCGCGTCGCGCATCTGGCAGTCGCGCACCACATCCTGCCCGCAGGGCACCGGGGCAAGGGCGCGCGAGAGGCAGATGCGCACCTCCTGGATATGGCCGTCGCGGCAGGTGACTGTAATGCCGTCGGGCTCGAAGGAGGGGTTGGCCTTGAGGAACGCCTCTTCCACCACCGAGGCGGGCAGGCGCACGGAGCGGTCGAGGCGGCGGAAGACGTCGGGGCGCACCACGCTGTCATAGGCCTGCCGCGACAGCGTGAAGTACCCGGCCGCCGACAGGCCCGAACACGCGCCATGCTTGCGCCATTGGTGCCAGGCCAGCCCGCTGGTGCCCATGATGTCGGCCATGGCGGCGGTCATGGTGCGGCTGGGCGGGCGTTCGGCGGTGGCGCAGAAATCCGGCCAGCCCCGGTGGTATTGCGGCCAGAGCCCGTGCAGGACCCAGCCGTGATCATGGCGCGCGTCGCACTGGTCGGAGCCCTTCGCGTCGCCTTCCACCGCGCACCAGTTGGGCGACCACGACAGGGCCATGACGTAATAGTCGAAGATGCCCGCGCGGTCGCCTTCGGCCCGCGACAGGGTGGGCAGGATCAGGATCAGGGCGAGGGCCAGCTTGCGCATTCTCTCTTTCCTTCCGGCGGCCCGGTGACTATATAGCCCGGCAGTTCCCCGACAACGGAAACCGTCCCGACCCCGGGACAGCCTTTCCAGGCCACGGGACAGATTTGCCGCGAAGGAGGCACGACATGACCAAACCGCTGATGGCCAAGGCGACCGCCGTGTGGCTGGTCGACAACACCACGCTCAGCTTCAAGCAGATCGCCGATTTCTGCGGGATGCACGAGCTCGAGGTGCAGGGCATTGCCGATGGCGATGTGGCCGTGGGCGTCAAGGGCTTTGACCCGGTCGCCAACAACCAGCTCACGCAAGAGGAGATCGACCGCGCCGAGGCCGATCCGCTGCACAAGTTGAAGCTCAAGTTCAACCCTGCCTCGGTGGGCGAGGAAAAGCGCCGCGGCCCGCGCTATACCCCGCTGTCCAAGCGGCAGGACCGGCCCGCCGCGATCCTGTGGCTGGTCAAGTTCCATCCCGAACTGACGGATGCGCAGCTTTCCAAGCTGGTCGGCACGACCAAGCCGACGATCCTGACGATCCGCGAACGCACGCACTGGAACATCGGCGGCATCCAGCCCATCGACCCGGTCGCGCTGGGCCTGTGCAGGCAGTCGGAACTGGACGCGGCCGTTCAGAAGGCCGCCGCCAAGAAGGCGCGCGAAGGCGCGGTGATGTCGGATGACGAACGGCGCAAGCTGGTTTCGACCGAACAGAGCCTTGGCATGGAGCCCGAGCCGAAGATCCCGACCGCGATCGAGGGGCTCGAGACCTTTACCCTGTCGGGATCGAAGTCTGACGACGACGAGGACGAAGAGGAAGACCTGCTGGTCGACGCCGACAGCTTCTTCAACCTGCCCGACAGCGACGACGAGGATGACGAGGACGACCGCCGCCGCCGCTGAGCGGTCGCGCTTACCGCTTGGCAGGCCCCGGACCGGGAACGGTGCGGGGCCTTTGTCTTTCTCGGGGAATTTGATCAAATCTCACCCGAAAATCCCGGTTATTCCGTGGCTGGACGGTCACTTGCGCGGGGGCGCGAAAAATATTTCGGCGCTGCGCGAGAAAGGGTCTTGATCGGGAGCGCGGTTCCTATAAATGCCCCCACACAGACGCCAACGCACGCGCCTCTGGCAACCGGTCTTCGGACCCGCGTTCATGTAGCGACGGTAACGTCTCTGATCGTTCACCCTGCCCTTTGATGGGCGGTACCTTTGGAGATGACCATGAACGCTCTTGTTCGCGGCGCCGTCGGCGCCCCCTTTGCCATCCGTGATGTCGCGATGGATTACATCGCGGCCAACCGGTTCGACCGCCCGACACTGGTGATCGACACCGCGCGCATCGCTGCGCAGTATGATGCGCTGTCCGAAGGGCTGGCCGGTGCCCATATCCATTATGCCGTGAAGGCCAACCCGGAAGCGCGCATCCTGCAGATGCTGGTGGAGCGCGGATCGGGCTTTGACGCCGCCAGCCGCGCCGAGATCGAGATGTGCCTGGCAGCGGGTGCGCGTCCGGCGAAGATTTCTTTCGGCAACACGGTGAAAAAGCCCGCCGACATCGCCTTTGCGTGGAACGCGGGCATCACGCTCTTCGCCGCCGACGCGGAGGAGGAGCTCGAGAAGATCGCCGCCCATGCGCCGGGCGCGCGGGTCTATCTGCGCATCATCGTGGAGAATTCGCAGGCCGACTGGCCGCTGACGCGCAAGTTCGGCTGCGCGCCCTCGGCCCTGCCGCCGCTTCTGGACCGCGCCGTGGCGCTGGGGCTGAAGCCTGTCGGCCTGTCGTTCCACGTGGGCAGCCAGACGCGCGAGGCGCGGTTCTGGGCGCCCGTGCTCGACCAGGTGGCAGGCGCTTGGCATCAGGCGCTGGCCGATGGGCACGCGCTGACGTTGCTCAACATCGGCGGCGGCTTCCCCGCCTTCTATGATCAGCCGGTGGAGGCGCCCCGCGCCTATGCCGCCGGGGTCATGGCCGAGGTGCATGCGCGTTTCGGCGATATCGAGGTGATGGCCGAGCCGGGCCGCGGCCTTGTCGCAGAAGCGGGCCATATCGCGGCGGAAGTGCTTCTGGTATCGCGCAAGTCGGGCAGTGACCTGCACCGCTGGGTCTATCTGGACATCGGCAAGTTCTCGGGTCTGGCAGAGACGATGGACGAGGCGATCCGTTACCGCATCGACACGCCCCATGACGGCGGCGAGACGGGGCCCTGCATTCTGGCGGGCCCCTCCTGCGACAGCGCTGACGTGCTGTACGAAAAGCGCCCCCTGCAGCTGCCGCTGGCGCTGCAGGCAGGTGACCGCGTGGTGATCCGCAATTGCGGGGCCTATACGACGACCTATGCCTCAGTCGGGTTCAACGGGTTCCCGCCGCTGGACGTGGTCGTTCTCTGACGGCAAGGCCGGGGGGCTCTGCCCCCCGGACCCCCCGGGATATTTGTGACCCGAAGAAGTCATGGGAGCGCGTCCCTTGTTTCTTCTCGTCAAAATACGCATGTTCCGACGGATCGGCCCGGCGCCTCAGATATCCTTGCGCGCCCTGAGTGCCGCCGAGATCGTGCCGTCGTCGAGATAGTCGAGCTCGCCCCCGATGGGCACGCCTTGGGCGAGCGAAGTCAGCCGCACCCGGCCCTGCAGGTGATCTGCGATGTAATGCGCCGTTGTCTGGCCGTCGACCGTCGCGTTGAGCGCAAGGATGACCTCGCCCACCTCTTCGGTGGCGATGCGGTCGATCAGGCGGGGGATGCGCAGGTCGTCCGGCGTCACCCCGTCAAGCGCCGAGAGCGTTCCGCCCAGCACGTGGTAGCGCCCCCTGAAGGCGCCCGCGCGTTCCATTGCCCAGAGATCGGCCACGTCTTCGACCACGCAAAGCTCGCCCGTGGCGCGGCGGTCGTCGCGGCAGATGTCGCAGATGTCGGCGGTGCAGACATTGCCGCAGTTCAGGCATTCGCGCGCCGTGGCGGCGACCGATTGCATCAGGTCGGCCAGCGGGGTCAGCAGTAACGCGCGTTTGCGGATCAGGTGCAGAACCGCGCGCCGCGCCGAACGCGGGCCAAGGCCCGGAAGGCGCGCCATCAGGTCGATCAGCGCATCGATGTCGCGGTTGGCGGACATCTAGAAGGGCAGCTTCATGTCCTTGGGCAGGCCCAGTCCTTCGGTGAGCTTGGCCATTTCGGCCTGCGCGCGCTCTGCCGCCTTGGCCTGCGCGTCCTTGATCGCGGCGAGGATCAGGTCCTCGACCACTTCCTTGTCGTCGCTGTTGAAGATCGACGGGTCGATGTCGAGGCTTTTGAGATCGCCCTTGGCGCTGGCGGTGGCCTTGACGAGGCCCGCGCCGCTTTCGCCGGTGACAAGGATGGCGTGCAGGTCGTCCTGCATCTGGGCCATCTTCACCTGCATTTCCTGCGCCTTCTTCATCATCCCGGCCATGTCGCCAAGGCCGCCCAGTCCTTTCAGCATCGCTGTCTCCTGCGTGAGGGTCGGGTCAAGAGATACGGGCGCGGGGCGCGGGGCACAAGGGCCGCGTCAGTCTTCCTCGAAGGGGTCCCATTCGTCTTCGACTTCCGGCAGGGCCTGCGCGCCGGCTTCCGCCGCGATCGCCTGCGCGCTGCGGATCTCGGCGATTCGGGCCTTGGGGAAGGCGGCAAGCACGGCCTGAACCAGCGGGTGGTCTTCGGCCTGTGCCCTGAGCGCGTCGCGCTCGGCATTGCGCGACTCGTCGATGCTCGGCGCGCCGCCGGACGACACGACCGAGACCCCCCAGCGGTTTCCGGTCCAGGCCTGCAGGCGCTGGCCGAGCCTTTGGGCAAGATCGGCGGGGGCGCCGGGGCCCGGTTCGAACTCGATGCGGCCGGACTGGTAGGCGACAAGGCGCAGGCCGGTTTCCACGTCGACCAGCAACTTGGCGTCGCGGTTGGCGCGGATCAGGTCGATCACATGACTGAAGGTCGGATAGCGGGCGAGCGCGCCTTCGGCATCGAGCGCGAGCGCGGTGCTTTGCCCCGAAGCTGTGGGATGGGCGATGCGGCGCGCCGAGGCGTCGGCCACGGCGCGCGTCCCGCCCGTGGGCGGCTGCGCTGCGGCGGTGCGGGCGGTGCCCGGACCCGGGGGCGGAGCGTCGCGCAGGCGGCGCACGAGGTCTTCTGGGCTGGGCAGGTCGGCCACATGGGTCAGGCGGATCACCGCCATCTCGGCCGCCATCATGGCGTTGGGGGCGCTGGCGACTTCGTCCAGCGCCTTGAGCAGCATCTGCCACATCCGCGCCAGCACCCGCATGGGCAGCGCCTGCGCCATTGCCTGCCCGCGGGCGCGTTCGTCGGGGCCGATGGTGGGGTCTTCGGCGGCGTCGGGCGTGATCTTGACGACCGAGACCCAGTGCGTGATCTCGGCCAGGTCGCGCAGCACCGCCATCGGGTCGGCGCCGTCGGCATATTGCGCGCCGAGTTCCGCCAGCGCGCCGCCCGCGTCGCCCCGCAGGATGAGGTCGAGCAGGTCCATCACGCGGCCCCGGTCGGCAAGGCCCAGCATGGCGCGCACCTGATCGGCGGTGGTTTCGCCCGCGCCGTGGCTGATCGCCTGGTCGAGCAGCGAGGTCGCGTCGCGCGCCGATCCTTCCGCCGCCCGGATGATCAGCGCCAGAGCGTCGTCGGCGATCTGCGCGCCTTCGGCATCGGCGATGCGGCGCAGAAGGCCGTGCATCACCTCGGGTTCGATGCGGCGCAGATCGAACCGCTGGCAGCGCGACAGGACGGTGACCGGGACCTTGCGGATTTCGGTCGTGGCGAAGATGAACTTCACATGCGCGGGCGGCTCTTCCAGCGTCTTCAGAAGCGCATTGAAGGCGTTCGTCGACAGCATGTGAACTTCGTCGATGATGTAGATCTTGTAGCGCGCGCTGGCGGCGCGGTAGGCGACGCTGTCGATGATCTCGCGGATGTCACCCACGCCGGTGCGCGAGGCGGCGTCCATCTCGATCACGTCGACATGGCGGCCTTCCATGATGGCGACGCAATGTTCGCAGACGCCGCAAGGATCGGTGGTGGGCCCGCCGGTGCCATCGGGGCCGATGCAGTTCATGCCCTTGGCGATGATGCGGGCGGTCGTGGTTTTGCCCGTGCCGCGGATGCCCGTCATCACGAAGGCCTGCGCGATGCGGTCCGCCGCGAAGGCGTTGCGCAGCGTGCGCACCATCGCCTCCTGCCCGACCAGATCGGCGAAGGTTTCCGGCCGGTACTTGCGGGCAAGGACGCGATAGGCGGTCTGGGTGGTGTCGGCCATCGGCTGCTCCGGGATTCGGGGTGGGCTGCAGGGTAGGGCAGGGGGTGAGGGGGGTCCAGCGCCGATGCCTGAGGCTGGGCGGGCCGTCCCTGTCATATTGCGGTCAACCAGCCGCGTCAGAGTGCCGGCAACAGAAGGATCGAACCATGCCCCGTTTCCTGCATATCACCGACCTGCACATCACCGCACCGGGAGACGCCCTTGCGCACACCGATACCTCGGCCACCTTCGCGCGGCTGGTTGACGCCGTGGGCCGGCTTCGGCCTGCGCCCGATTTCATCGTGGCGTCGGGCGATCTGACCGATCTGGGCGATGTCGCGGCCTACCGCCATCTGGCCGCGATGGCCGAAGGGCTGGCCGTGCCGGTCGTCTGGGCGCTGGGCAATCACGACGACCGCGCGGCCTTCCGCGCCGGGTTCAGCGCGCAGGGTGCGGGCGATGCGCCGCATGATCATGACGCGGTCATTGCGGGGCTGCATGTCATCGCGCTCGACAGTTCCGTGCCGGGCCTTGTGAGCGGCGGGTTCGAGCCCGCCCAGATCGATTGGCTTGTCGCGCGGATGCAGGCACATCCCGGCCTGCCCCGGGTGCTGGCGATCCATCATCCGCCCCGCATCGATCCGGACATGGCCCTGCGCTGGCCGGCCCTTGACGCAAGCTCGACCCGCGCGCTGGCCGCCGCCATCGCCGGGCAGGAGGTGCGGGCGATCCTGTCGGGGCATGTGCATGTGAATCGCATGCTCATGTGGGGCGGCGTGCCGGTCATCGTGACCATGGGGCAGCAATCGGCGATCGACCCGGTACAGGAACCGGAATGGCATGTGGTCGAAGGCGCGGGCTTCGCGATCTGCGATCTGTACGGCGCGGACCTTCAGGTCACCTATGCGCCGCTGGGCGAGGCGCGCCTTCTCCACCGGATCACCGAGGACGAGGCGCGCGCATATCCCTGACCGGAAGGTCAGCCACCCTTCCGCCGGGGCCACTAACGACGCGGGGCGGCCCAGCTGCCGGGAAGGTCGTCGCGCAAGCCCTTGCGGGGCGGGCGGATCTTGCTGCCAAACCACGACGGGCCCGCCATGAGTTTCGACAGGACGGGGGATTTGCGGATGCGCGCCTTGGCCTCTTCGATGCGCATCACATCGGCGATGCGCCGGTCAAGGAAATCCCACGTCGCCTGATGGCCGGGGCTGTCATCGCCCAACCAGTAGAGCACGGTCGCGGAATAGACGCCGGACAGCGTCGCGCGCTTAGTGTACCAGTTCACGTCTTCGGACGTGTCGCCCAGCGCCGTCCAGATCGCGTCCGCCGTGCCCCAGATCAGCTGCGCACCGGTCCCGGCATTCTGCGGCAGGGCGAACAGGGTCGCACCCCGGCGCACCGCCTCGCGGTCGTCGACCGCTTCGAGCCGGAACCGCACCGCCGCCGCGATCCGGTCGCGGAAGCGCATCGCCGACAGGTCGGTCGCGTCGAGCCGCGCGCGCATCGCGTCGTCGCCGCGCTTGTGGAAGGCGATGGCCAGATCCATCGCCCCGCGCGGGCAGGCGGCGCGGGCTTCCGCCGGGGTCAGGCCCAGATCGGCGGCGGCGGCGCGCAAGGTGGCGTCGGACCAGCCGTCGAAGGGCACATGGATCAGCGCCGCGTCCAGCAGTCTGTCTTTCAGATCGGTCATGGTCGGCTTCCTTGTGTTCCGGGTGTCGGGATACTGGACAAGATAGGCTGGCTTTGCTATACGGCCACGTCCTGCAAATCCTTGCAACTCAACTTAGAAAGGTGGTGAAAACCACATGCAGGTAAGTGTTCGCGACAACAATGTCGATCAGGCGCTCCGCGCCCTGAAGAAAAAGCTGCAGCGCGAAGGCGTGTTCCGTGAAATGAAGCTCAAGCAGCATTTCGAGAAACCGTCCGAGAAGAAAGCACGCGAGAAGGCCGAAGCGATTCGGCGCGCCCGCAAGCTGGCTCGCAAGAAAGCGCAACGCGAAGGCATGCTGTAACCGGCAGCCCGGCATTGCCGACACGACACGACGAATGACCCCCGGGGCCCAGCCTGCGGGGGTTTTTCATGGGGTCGGCGGTCTGATTGCGTATTTGTGACCAGAAAGAAGCAGCAGCCGCTGCCCGACCGGCTATAAGCAGGCTGACTTGCCGAAAGGATTGACCCGATGACCGACACCTACACGCCGCCCAAGGTCTGGACCTGGGACCAGCAAAGCGGCGGACGCTTCGCCAGCATCAACCGCCCCATCGCGGGCGCGACCCATGACAAGGATCTGCCCGTGGGGCGGCATCCGCTGCAGCTTTATTCGCTGGCCACGCCCAACGGGGTGAAGGTGACGGTGATGCTTGAAGAGCTGCTGGCGCTGGGCCATGCGGGCGCGGAATACGACGCCTGGATCATCAACATCGGCGAGGGCGACCAGTTCGGGTCGGGCTTTGTCGCGGCCAACCCCAATTCCAAGATCCCCGCGCTGATGGATCATTCGACCAAGCCGCCCACGCGGGTCTTCGAATCGGCGTCGATCCTCCTGTATCTGGCCGAGAAGTTCGGCGCGTTCACCCCCGAAGGTCACACGGCGCGGACCGAGTGCATGAACTGGCTGTTCTGGCAGATGGGCAGCGCGCCCTATCTGGGCGGCGGCTTCGGGCACTTCTATGCCTATGCGCCGGAAAAGTGGGAATATCCCATCAACCGCTTCGCGATGGAGACCAAGCGCCAGCTTGACGTGCTGGACCGGCATCTGGCCGAACATGCGTTCATGGCTGGGGCAGACTATTCCATCGCCGACATGGCGATCTGGCCCTGGTATGGCCAGCTGGTGCTGGGCCGGTTGTACGAGGCGGCGGAATTCCTTGACGTCGGCAGCTATGCCCATGTCCAGCGCTGGGCGCAGGAGATCGACGCGCGCCCGGCGGTGCAGCGGGGCCGCATGGTGAACCGGTCTTTCGGTGATCCGAAACTGCAGCTGCGCGAACGCCATGACGCGAGCGATTTCGACTTGCGGACGCAGGACAAGATCGGGGACGCCAAGGCGACCTAGGACCCCGACAGGATCAGGTCGGCGGCCTTTTCGGCGATCATGATCGTGGGGCTGTTGGTGTTGCCGCTGGTGATCTTTGGCATGACGCTGGCGTCCACGACGCGCAAGCCCCCGACCCCCCGGAACCGCAGCGCCGCATCAAGCGGCGCTGCATCATCCGTACCCATGCGCACGGTGCAGGTGGGGTGGAAGATCGTGGTGCCGATATCGCCCGCGGCATGCGCCAGATCGGCGTCGCTGTCGCCCACGGGGCCGGGGCGCATTTCCTGCGGTGCGTATCGCTGCATCGGTGCCTGCGCCATGATCGCGCGGGCCTGCCGGATGGCGGCGGCGGCGACCAGCCTGTCGCCTTCGTCACTCAGGTAGTTCGGCGCGATGCGCGGCGCCGCCTTCGGGTCGGGCGAGGTGATCTCGACCAAACCGCGGCTTTGCGGGCGCAGGTTGCAGACGCTGGCCGTGATGGCCGGGAAATCATGAAGCGGTTGCCCGAAGGCATCGAGCGACAGGGGCTGCACATGGTATTGTAGGTCGGGCGTGTCGAGATCGGGGCGCGACCGCGCGAAGGCGCCCAGTTGCGACGGCGCCATCGACATCGGGCCGGTCCGCTTCAGCGCGTATTCCAGCCCGATCTTCGCCTTGCCCCAAAGGGAATTGGCCAGCGTATTCAGCGTCAGCGCCCCTTCCAGCCGCCAGGCGCAGCGCAGTTGCAGATGGTCCTGCAGGTTCGCGCCGACCTGCGGGCAGTCGCGCTGCACCGCGATCGCGTGGCGCTGCAACAGCGCGGCGGGGCCAAGGCCAGACAACTGCAGGATCTGCGGGCTGCCGATGGCACCCGCGCTCAGGATCACCTCGGCGCGCGCGCGGGCGGTCTTCACCTCGCCGCCCTGATCGTATTCGACACCGACGGCGCGGCCATCCTCCAGAAGGATGCGGCGCGTATGGGCGTGGGTTTCCACCTTCAGCCCCGGCGCCTTTGCGGTCCGAAGGAAGGCCTTGGCCGTGTTCATCCGCCAGCCATCGCGCTGGTTCACGCGGTAATAGCCCACGCCTTCGTTGGTGCCGGTGTTGAAATCGGTGACCAGAGGCAGGCCCCAGGCCTGCGCGGCCTCTGACCAATGGTCGAGCAGGTCCCAGTGCAGGCGCTGGTTGTCCACGCGCCACTCGCCGCCCGCCCCGTGCATCTCGGACGCGCCGTCGACATAATCCTCGGAGCGCATGAAATAGGGCAGGACATCGTCCCAGCCCCAGCCGGTCAGGCCCATCTGCCGCCAGCCGTCGTAATCGGCGGCCTGCCCGCGGATATAGAGCATCCCGTTGATCGACGAACACCCGCCCAGAAGCTTGCCGCGCGGGTACAGCAGTGACCGGCCGTTCAGCCCGGGTTCCTCGGCCGTGCGGAACATCCAGTCGGTGCGCGGGTTGCCGATGCAGTAGAGATACCCCATCGGGATATGGACCCAGTGATAGCTGTCCTTGCCACCGGCCTCGAGCAGCAGCACGCGGTGCCCCGCCTCTCCCAGCCGCTTGGCCAGAACGCAGCCCGCGCTGCCCGCGCCGACGATGATGTAATCCCAGTCCATGCGCCCCCTCCCCCGACCGGTGCGACCTTGTCCCGCCGGCGCGCCCCGCCGCAAGGTCGGATTTGCGTATTTGAGACGAGAAGAAACACCGGGGTACGCGCCCGGGTCTTCTTCCCGTTCAACATACGCATATCCCGCCCGCGCCGCTGCGCGCGTCCGTCAGAGCGGCAGCGCCGTCGTCTTGAAGACCGTGCGCAGCGCGAAGGAGGATTGCATCTGCGCCACCCCCGGCAGCCGCGCGAGGTGCTGGCGATGGATGCGGGCGAAATCCTCGGTGCTTTCGGCGACGACCTTCAGAAGGTAGTCGGCGCTGCCCGCCATCAGGTGGCATTCCAGCACGTCCGGGATGCGCGCCACCGCTTTCTCAAACGCGTCAAGCACTTCGTCGGCCTGACCTTGCAGCGTGATCTCGACGAAGACGGTGGTCGATACGCCCAGCTTGCGCGCGTCGAGAAGCGCTACATAGTCGCGGATATATCCATCGGATTCCAGACGCTGAACCCGGCGGTGACAGGCCGAGGGCGACAGGTTCACCTGTTCGGACAGGTCCGCATTCGACATCCGGCCGCGTTTCTGAAGCGCGGCCAGTATCCTGCGATCTATCGTGTCCAGCGCCATATGCGCACATCCTTTGCGTGAAACGGGCGATGCGTCGAAGGTTCTTGAGCGAAACTGCCCTGCAGACGCTGCGGATATCAAGCACTTTGCGCGTCGGGGGCGGCAGACTTCGACAAAAGCGCGAAGGAGGATCGCCATGAAAATCGGTTGCCCGAAAGAGATCAAGCCCCAGGAATTCCGCGTCGGGTTGACGCCAAACGCCGCGCGCGAAGCGGTCGTGCACGGCCACGAGGTGCTGGTCGAGACCGGCGCGGGTGCCGGGGCAGGCTTCCCCGATGCCGACTACGCGGCCGCGGGCGCGCGCATCGTGGAAACCGCTGCCGAGGTCTTCGCGCAGGCCGACATGATCGTGAAGGTGAAGGAACCGCAGGCGAACGAACGCGCCATGCTGCGCGAGGGGCAGGTGCTGTTCACCTATCTGCATCTCGCGCCCGATCCGGAACAGACGCGTGACCTGCTGGCATCCGGCGCGACCTGCATCGCTTATGAAACGGTGACGGATGACCGGGGCGGGCTGCCGCTGCTGGCGCCGATGTCCGAGGTGGCGGGGCGGCTCGCGCCGCAGGTGGGGGCCTGGACGCTGCAGAAGGCCAATGGCGGGCGCGGCGTGCTGATGGGCGGTGTGCCCGGTGTCGGCCCCGCGAAGGTCGTCGTGATCGGCGGCGGCGTCGTCGGCACCCATGCGGCGCGGATCGCCGCCGGGATGGGGGCGGATGTCACCGTGCTCGACCGGTCGCTGCCGCGGCTGCGCTATCTCGACGATGTGTTCGGGACGCAGTTCAAGACCGCCTATGCCAGCGCCGCGACGACCGCCGACATGGTGGCCGAGGCAGACATGGTCGTGGGCGCGGTCCTGATCCCCGGGGCGGCGGCGCCCAAGCTGGTGACGCGGGCGCAGCTGTCCACGATGAAGCCCGGCGCGGCCATCGTCGATGTCGCCATCGACCAGGGCGGGTGTTTCGAGACCTCGCGCCCCACGACGCACCAGGACCCGATCTACGAGGTGGACGGGATCATGCATTACTGCGTGGCCAACATGCCGGGCGCGGTCGCGCGCACGTCAACGCTGGCCTTGGGCAACGCGACGATGCCCT
This sequence comes from Aestuariivita sp., assembly GCA_018401465.1. Taxonomy (GTDB): domain Bacteria; phylum Pseudomonadota; class Alphaproteobacteria; order Rhodobacterales; family Rhodobacteraceae; genus JAGYKE01. Next base: position 245,750 of record JAGYKE010000004.1, on the reverse strand, counting down.
TCATGCTGGCGCTGGCCGACAAGGGCTGGAGACAGGCCTGCGCCGACGACCCGCACTTGCTCAACGGGCTGAACGTGCATGCGGGCAAGCTCACCTATTATGCCGTGGGCAAGGCTTTGGGCATCGACGTGATTTCGCCGCAGCTGGTGATCAAGGGCTAGATCACCACGATCCCTGTGTGCTTGGCCTTGTGTTCGGGTTCGACATGGATGGTGACGATGCAATCGCTCACCTTCTCTTTCAGCCCGGCCTCGATCCGGTCGCAGATGCGGTGGGCGTCGTCCACGCTCATCTCGCCGGGCACGACCAGGTGAAATTCGATGAACGTGGCGCGCCCGGCATGCCGGGTGCGCAGGTCATGCGCCTCGACCGCGCCTTCGCCATGGGTCGAGATCACCTCGCGCAGGTCCGTCAGCACCTCGTCCGGGACGGCGGCGTCCATCAGCCCGCCGAGCGAGGCGCTGACCACCATCCACCCCGACCACAGGATGTTGAGCGCGACCAGAACGGCGAGCGCCGGGTCGAGCCAGTCGAGCCCCGTCAGCACCGCCGCCGCGACACCGATCGTGACGCCCACTGACGAGGCGACGTCGGTCAGCAGATGCCGCCCGTCGGCCTCGAGCGCGGGCGAGCGCAGCTTGCGCCCCTCGCGCAGGAGCATCCAGCACCACGCGCCGTTCACGAGTGACGCGACGATGTTCACGGCCAGCCCCTGCCACGGCGCGTCAAGCGGCACGGGATCGATCAGCCCGGACCATGCCGCGCGCAGGATGGCGATGGCGGCGATCACGATCAGCACGCCGGTCAGCACCGCGCTGAAGTATTCCGCCTTGTGATGTCCGTAAGGATGGCCCGCATCGGCGGGCCGTTCGGCATAGCCGATCGCGATCAGCGCGGCGAGGGCGGTGGCGAGGTTCACCACGCTTTCCATCGCGTCGGAATAGAGCGCGACAGATCCCGTCATCACCCACGCGACCAGCTTGATCGCCAGAACCATGGCGGCCACGACAAGGCTGCCATAGGCTATCCTGCGCGCTCTGGTCATCGCAGCTCTATCCCCCGAAGTTCCGGGGCTGATAGACCGGCCCGGCGCGCAGGGCAACCGGGCGCAGGGTCGCGTCCGCGATCCCGCGCCCGACGTGGCGCTACTTCTTCAGCGCGTCGCGGATTTCCATCAGGATGTCGAGTTCGGTCGGGCCTTTCGGCGCTTCGGGCGCGGCTTCCTTGGGGGTCTCTGCGGCTTCCTTGATGCGGTTGACGGTCTTGACCAGCATGAAGACCACGAAGGCCACGATCAGGAAGTTGATCACCGCCATGATGAACTTGCCGATCGCGAAGACCGGCGCGCCCGCGTCCGTCGCCGCGGCGAGCGAGGCGTATTCGCCGCCGTCCAGCACGTAGAACCAGCCCGAAAAGTCGATCCCGCCGGTGAAGAGCGCGATGATCGGGTTGATCAGATCGCCCACCAGCGATGTGACGATGGCGGTGAAGGCGGCGCCGATGATGATACCCACGGCCATGTCCATGACGTTGCCGCGCGCGATGAAAGCCTTGAACTCTTGTAACATGTCTTGTCCTCGTTGTTGGCTCGGGCATGCATTCTTCCGTGCGCGCCCGCACATTGCTTAACACATAAGCGAATCAAGCACAGGGTTCAGTTTCACCCGCCGCTGGCTACGCGCAGACCCGGGCATCATCCGGCTTTCGGCCATTCCGACGCCCCTCGATCAGGGTCAGCGCTGCATCAGCGCCCGCGCCTCGGCGACCAGCGCCGTGACGAGATCACCTGCGGGCATCGCGCGGGACAGCGCCGCCGCCTGACCGTAAAGCTGGTAGCGCAGGCCATCGTCGCCCCTGGCGCCTGCGGCGGCCAGAAGCGGCCCCGACAGGCCGAGCATCCCCGGAAAGGTCGGCACGAAGTCGTCGGCGCGGGCGAGGTCACTTGCATAGGCGCTGCGCAGCCCGCGCGCGGTGCCACCGGTGAAGGCACGGGTAAAGGCGGTGTCCGTATCCGCCGCGACCGCAAGCCGTGCCCGGGCGGCGTCGCTCAGGTCGGATTCCGGGCATCTGAGGAAGGCGGTGCCCATCTGCACGCCGGCCGCGCCCAGCATGATGGCCGCGGCGATCCCGCGCCCATCGCCGATTCCGCCGGCGGCGACGACGGGCACCCCGACGGCATCGACGACCTGCGGCACCAGCGCCATCGTGCCGACACCATCCATCGGCTGTGTCACGCCGGGCGCCCCGCGATGGCCGCCTGCCTCCCAGCCCTGCGCGATGATGACATCGACGCCCGCCGCGACCTGCTTGCGCGCACTGGCGACGGTATGCGCGGAACTGAGGATCACGATACCCGCGGCCTTGAGCGTGGCGATCCTTTCGGCATCGGGCAGGTCGAAGTGAAAGCTGACCGCGGCGGGCCGCAGGTCGGCGACGGCCTCGGCCAGCGCCGGGCCGAAGGGGCGCGCGGGGGCCGACCAGGTTTCCGGCAGACCGACACCCAGCCGGTCGGCCCAGGGCGACAGCGCCGCGGCCAGTGCGCCGGGCACCGGGATCGCATCGGCACCGGGATGGACCCAGAAGTTCAGGTTGAAGGGCCTGTCCGTCAGCTGGCGCATCCGCGCAACCAGCTGTTCGGTTTCTTCCGCACCCTTGTCACCGCAGGCAAGCGACCCAAGTCCACCGGCTTTCGACACTTCCGCCGCCAGCGTCGGCCCCACTGCCCCGAGCATCGGGGCCTGGATGATCGGATGCTCGATCCCGAGGCGTTCGCAGAGCCGACTGTCGCGCCACATGAGCATCCCCCCGAAATCGCCTGTGTCGGGCGCCACAGTGACCGGCACGCCCTAGTTCGGCAATGCCCCCGTCAGCACATAAGTCAGGATCTGCACCACCTGTTCGGGATGTTCGGCCACGGCAAGGGCCGCGGCATGCACTTCCTTCAGCGCGTGCTGGTGTTCGGGCGGGTTCAGCACGATGACCGCCTTGCCCAGAGCCGCGGCATAGCCCGCGTCGAAGGCCGCGTTCCACTGCTTGTACTGGGTGCCGAAGCGCACGACGACGATGTCGGCGTCGGCGATCCCCTTGCGGGTGCGGATGGCGTTGAGCTGCGCGCCCTTGTGGTCGTGCCAGAATTTGTCGGCCTCGGCCCCGAGGATCGCCACGCCGCAATCGTCGGACGCCGCGTGATCCGTGACGGGCGAGGAGAAGACGACGTCGAGACCCTTCGCGCCCTCCATGATCCGGTCGCGCCAGTCGGTGTGGATTTCACCCGAGAGATAGACGTTCAGGGTCATGGCCGGTCCGTCCGTTCTCAGCCGCGCAAGGTCCCGCCGGTGGCCTTCTGCACTTTCTCGACGATCTTCGCGCTCACGGCTTCGATATCGGTGTCCTTCAGCGTCGCCTCGCGCGGTTGCAGGCGCACGGTGACGGCGATCGACTTCTTGCCGTCGCCCAAGGATCCGCCCACGAATTCGTCGAAGACGCGCACATCCTCGATGAGGGCCTTGTCGGCCCCGGCGGCGGCGTTGACGAGCGTCAGCGCCTCGACGCCCGCATCGACGACGAAGGCGAAATCGCGTTCCACCGCCTGCAGGTCGCTGATGTCGAGCGCGGGGCGCGTCGCGCCCGCCTTGCGCGGTTCAGGCACTTCGTCGGGCCAGAGGACGAAGGCCATGGCCGGGCCTTTCACATCCATCGCCTTCAGCACTTTCGGATGCAGTTCGCCGAAGATGCCCAGCACCTTCTTCGGGCCAAGGCAGATCATGCCGTGCCGTCCCGGGTGCCACCAGCCGGGCGCGCCGCGCAGGATCTGCACCTTGGCGGGCGCGCCGATGGCGGCGAGGACCGCTTCGGCATCGGCCTTGACGTCGAAGACATCGACGGGGCGCGACCCGCCATGCACGTCCTTGGGGCCGGTGCGGCCCACCAGAAGGCCGGTCACCAGATTGTGCTGTTCGCCGGGTTCTCCGCCGTCGAAGGCGGGCCCCACTTCGAAGAGCGCCAGGTCCATGAAGCCGCGCGCCTGATTTCGGGCTGCGGCCTGCAACAGCCCCGGCAGAAGCGAGGGACGCATGTGGCTCATCTCGGACGAGATGGGATTTTCCAGCATCGTCGCATCATTGCCGCCCCCGAAGAGCGCGGCCGCCGCCTTGTCGATGAAGGAATAGCTGACGCATTCGTTGTAGCCGAGCGCGGCGCAGGTGCGCCGGGCCATCCCCTCGCGCCGCTGGCGCGGGGTCATCACCGCCTTGGGCACGCCGGGCGTCAGGCGCGGCAGCGGCTGGCCCTGCAGCAGGGTGAGCGAGGCGATGCGCGCGATTTCCTCGACCAGATCGGCTTCCCCCAGAATGTCGGGACGCCAGCTTGGCACATGGGCCATGCTGCCTTCGAGCCGGAAGCCCAGCGCCGTCAGCGTCTGGCGCTGCTGCGATTCGCCGATGTCCATGCCGACCAGCGACTGCACGCGGGCATAGTCGAGCCGGTAGGCGCGCGCATGGTCCGGAACGGCCCCTGCCACGACGACCTCGGACGCCTCGCCCCCGCAGAGATCGAGGATCATCTGCGTCGCTGCCTCGAGCCCTGGGATCGTATACTCAGGATCGACCCCGCGTTCGAACCGGTAGCGCGCGTCGGAATTGATCCTGAGCGCGCGGCCCGCCAGCGCGATCTGCACATTGTCCCAGAAGGCGCTTTCGAGGAAGACGTTGACCGTGTCTTCGGTCACGCCGGTCGGATCGCCGCCCATGATACCCGCGATGCTTTCGGGGCCGGTCTCGTCGGAAATCACGATCATGCCGGGCTGGAACGTGTAGGTCTTGTCATCAAGCGCGACAAGCGTTTCGCCTCCCGCCGCGCGGTGGATGCGCAAGGACCCCTTCACCTTATCGGCGTCGAAGACGTGCAGCGGGCGGTTCTGGTCATAGGTGAAGAAGTTCGTCACATCGACCAGCGCCGAGATGGGGCGCAGCCCGATGGCGCGCAGCTGGTCCTGCAGCCATTGGGGGCTGGGGCCGTTCTTCGCGCCGCGGATCACGCGGCCCGCGAAGACCGGGCAGCCATCGGCGGTGTCGGCGTCGATGCTGACGGCGATGGGGCAGGGGAAGGCCCCGGGAACCGGCACGACCGCCTGCGGTTTCAGCTTGCCCAGACCGCGCGCCGCGAGATCGCGCGCGATGCCGCGCACGCCCAGCGCATCGGGGCGGTTGGGGGTGATCGCGATCTCGATCACCGGGTCGACCTTTGCGGGGTCGTTGTCGGCCAGCCAGTCGATGAAACGCTCGCCCACCTCGCCGCTGGGCAGTTCGATGATGCCGTCATGTTCGTCGCTGAGTTCCATCTCGCGTTCCGAACACATCATTCCGTGGCTTTCGATGCCCCGGATCTTGCCCACGCCGATGGTGGTGTCGATGCCCGGAACATAGACGCCGGGCTTGGCCACGACGACGGTGATGCCTTCGCGGGCATTGGGCGCGCCGCAGATGATCTGAGTCTCGCCCGCGTCGGTGAGAACCTGGCACACGCGCAGGCGGTCGGCATCCGGGTGCGGTTCGGCCTTGAGCACGCGGCCGATGGTGAAATCGGCCAGCCGCGCGGCGGGGTTCGTGACCTCTTCGACCTCGAGGCCCAGATCGGTCAGCGCCTCGGCGATCGCGTCCACCGTAGCGGTGGTGTCGAGGTGATCCTTGAGCCAGGAAAGCGTGAATTTCATCGGGATCTTCCGGATTTGTATGGCTTGCGGGTGCGCGCGCGCCACGCGTCCTTAGCGGAAGTCGTCCGGGCTGAAAAGGCCGTGCAAGGGTTCAGTCGTCGCGCCGGTGCGCATCAAGCCAGCGCCCCACCGCCCAAGCCGGGATCAGCACCACCGCCCAGCCCACCGCGTTGATGAGCGTGAGGGTCAGCTTCATCCCCGTCTCCATCCGGTCGGACCGCCAGAGCGCCACATGCGCCAGCACGATCAGCACCAGAAGGACCAGCACGGCGATGCGCGTGCGGGTCATGTCAGACCGGAAGCGTCATCCGCAGCCGGCGGAAGATGGACATGACCTGTTCGGCGGTGGCCTTTTCGGCGGCGCCATTCGAGACCTCTTCCGCCGTCCACATCCAGGACCGGGCGGGATCGTCGCGCATGGCCCATTCAGGAAAAAGCCGCTCGGTGATGCGGGTGCGTTTCACGCCGCGGACATCGGTGTGGCGGTCGTCGCGGCGGATGCGCTGATAGGCTGCCTCCACCGCGTCGCGCGGGCCTTCGAGCAGTTGCAGATAGATGTCGCCGCGCACGATGAGTGCGCCGGTGATCCCGTCGCGCATATTGCAGCGCCGGGCGTCCAGCAGAATACCTGCCAGCATCGGGTCATCGAACCCGAAAGGGTGCGAGGCATAGGTGAGTTGCATAAGCGACACGGGGCGGTGCTCCTTCCCGGGCAGCCTAGGGCATCGCGGAGCGCTTGTCGCGTGAAACCGCCCGCGGGGTGCAATGATGCCTGGAATTCAGGCATCCATCCGCGCGCGGATCCAGTTGTGGAAGCGGAAGATGTCGAATTCCTGCGGCATCAGCCGCCCGGCCCGGAAGCGGCCTGCCCGCAGGCCCTTCTGGTTCATCTCGCAGGCCTCGCCATCCTCGCGCAACACGGTGGCGGCGAAGGCGGTGACCGCGTCGATGTCGAAGCCCGGTTGTTCAAGGGTTTCGGGCAGGAACAGCCATTCGGCGCGAAGGCGCGTGGTCTCCGGCCCCGTGGGGATGACGCGGATCATGCGGATGTAATCCACATGCGCCGCCCAGAAGACCGACGGGTAATGCGTCAGAAACGTGTGGCCCGCCGCGCGTTCCTCCGGCGTCAGGTGCGGGAATTCCGGGCCGCAGGGCTGGCCGCTGGCCGACCACGTGCGCGCGCCTTCCTTCAGCGGCGCGGGGGCTGCGTTCTCGGGGGACCAGCCCGCCTGTTCCTCGGGCGACATGATGCCTTTCGCGTAGAGCGGCACCATGTCGATCAGCTGCGGATGCACCGTCGGGCAGTGCAGGCATTCGTTGTAGTTTTCCCAGAAGATCTTCCAGTTGCAGGCGAGATCGACTTCTTTCACGTGACCCGTCACCAGCGTCTCCATCCGCCAGTTGGCCAGCGTCTCGGGGCCAGGATCGGGGGCGAAGGGTGGAGGCACGTCGGCCAGACAGACAAAGACCGCGCCCTGGAACAGTTTCAGGTGAACCGGAAACAGGCTGTGGTCGGCCTTGTCGAAATCGGCCGTGGGCGTGGCATGCCCGACCGACACAAGCCGTCCGCCCGCGTCATAGGCCCAGGCATGATAGGGGCAGGTGATGAGACGCCCGTTATACGGCTGGCCTTCGGTCAGGCAGAGCGCGGATCCCCGGTGGCGGCAGGTGTTGAGGAAGGCCGCATAGGTCCCGTCGGGCGCGCGCGCGATCATCACCGGCTGACCGCCCAGAGTGAGGGGCCGCAACGTGCCGGGTTCTTGCGTGTCGTGCCGCCCCACGCAGACCCATTCGCGCGCCCAGATCAGCGCCTGTTCGCGGGCATACCAGTCGGGGTCGTAATAGGCCGAAGCGGGCAGGCTTTCGGGGCAATGGTCGAGAAGCGGGGATTTCGGCGGTGTGGCGATGTTCATCGGGCGACTCCCTGCGCGGATGCACGCAGGGGCGATGTTAGACCGCGGAAATACGATCTGCCAAGATCAGCGCGACAGCCCGCCATGCAGGTTCGGCATGTCGAGTGCCGAGAACCCGTAGTGCCGCAGCCAGCGCAGATCGCTGTCGAAGAAGGCGCGCAGGTCGGGGATGCCATATTTCAGCATCGCGATCCGGTCGATCCCCATGCCGAAGGCGAAGCCCTGATAGATCTCGGGGTCGATGCCGCCCGCCGCGATCACCTTCGGGTGCACCATGCCGGACCCGAGGATTTCAAGCCAGTCATCGCCTTCACCGACCTTCAGCGTGCCGCCTTCCCACGAACAGCGGATGTCGACCTCGGCCGAGGGTTCGGTGAACGGGAAATGCGAGGCGCGGAAGCGCAGGTCGACATGGTCGACCTCGAAATAGGCCTTCACGAATTCCTCGAGCACCCACTTGAGGTTCGCCATCGAGATATCGGTGTCGAGCGCGAGGCCCTCGACCTGATGGAACATGGGCGTATGGGTCTGGTCGTAATCGGCGCGGTAGACCCCGCCGGGGCAGATGATGCGCAACGGCGCGCCCATCGCCTCCATCGACCGGATCTGGACGGGCGAGGTGTGCGTGCGCAGCACGTTGGGCGGGCGGTTGTCGCCTTCCGCGCGCGCCATGTAGAACGTGTCCATCTCGGCCCGGGCGGGGTGGTGGCCCGGGATGTTCAGCGCGTCGAAATTGTACCAGTCGCTGTCGATGCGCGGGCCTTCGGCGACCGAAAAGCCCATCTCGGCGAAGATCGCGGTGACCTCTTCGGTCACTTGGCTGATCGGATGGATCGTGCCCTGGCGGCGGCCGCGCGCGGGCAGCGTCACGTCGAGCCATTCGCCCCGCAGCCGTTCGTCCAGCGCGGCATCGCCCAGCGCGGCCTTCTTGGCGGACAGCGCGCTCGTGATCTCGTCCTTCAGCGCGTTCAGCGCGGGGCCCGCCAGCTGACGTTCTTCCGGGCTCATCTGGCCCAGTGCGCGCATCTTCAGACTGATCTCGCCCTTCTTGCCGATGGCCTGCACGCGCAGGTCTTCCAGCGCGGCCTCGTCGGCGGCAGCGGCGATCAGGCCCAGATATTTCGCTTTCAGATCGTCCATTGGGAGCCCCCGGAATTCAGCCCCGCCCTGCTAGCCGCGCCGCCCCGCGATTGCAAGCGGGCTGCAAAGTCCATTGGACATCCCGATCGCCAGCCCGATAGGCTGGACCGGAGCAACCGGGAGATTGGGGAGGATCACCGATGGGACAGATGGAAAAAGTTCTGACGCAGGCCGTGGCAGAGCACGACGTGCCCTTCGTGGTCGCGATGGCGGGGAATGCGGAGGGCATCACCTGGTCCGGCGCCGCGGGTGAAACGGCCGGGCGCGCGGCGGACGAAGACACCGCCTTCCGCATTTTCTCGATGACCAAGGCGATCGGATCGCTTGCCGCGATGATCCTCATCGACCGCGGCAAGATGAGCATGGACACGCCGGTGGCCGATGTCCTGCCCGGATGGAACGACCTGCAGTTGCTTGACGGATGGGACGGCGACACGCCCCGCCTGCGCAAACCGAAGACGGTCGCCACCGCGCGGCACCTCGCCACCCATACCAGCGGGCTGGAATACGAATTCTGGAACGCCGACATGCCGAAATACATGGAGGCGACGGGCCACCCCACCATCCTGTCGGGGCTGAAGGCCGCGATGATGTATCCGCTGATGTCCGACCCCGGCACGCAATGGGGCTATGGCCCAAGCATCGACTGGCTCGGCCAGATGGTCGAGGCGGTGGACGGCCGCCGCATCGACGCCTTCTGCCGCGAGGAAATCTTCGAACCGCTGGGCATGCCCGACACCGTCTTCGAACCCGACAGCGTCAAGGACCGCCTCTGCGATGTCCGGATCCGGGGGGAGGATGGCGCGTTCGCCCCCTTCGACCTTGCCCCGCCGTCGCATCCGGAAGTCTATGGCATGGGCCACGCGCTGTATTCGACGCCGCGCGACTACATGCGCTTCCTGCGCATGGTGCTGAACAAGGGCCAGCTTGATGGCAACCGCATCCTGTCGGAAAGCGCGCTGGCGCAGATGTGCGCCGACCAGATGCGGGGCCTCACCTTCCGCAAGATGGTCAGCGTGGCGCCGCCGCTGTCGGCGGATGTCGATCTGTTCCCCGACATGAGGGTGACGCATTCCTTCGCCTTCCTGCGCAACGAGGCAGATGTCCCCGGCAAGCGCAGCGCGGGATCGCTGAGCTGGGCCGGGGTGCTGAATTCGCATTACTGGATCGACCCGTCGCGCGATGTCTGCGCCGTGATCATGACGCAGAGCCTGCCCTTCATCGAGCCGCGCCTGCTCAAGACCTATGACGCCTATGAACGCGCGGTCTATGCCAGCCTCTGACGGCCCTTGATGACGCAGAACACCCGCGACTGGCTGATCCTGGCCGGGCTGACGCTGGGCGTCTGCGTGACGAACGGCTTTGCGCGCTTTGCCTATGGGCTGATCCTGCCCGCGATGCGCACTGAGCTCGGCTGGAGCTATACGCAGGCGGGGTGGCTCAACACCGCCAACGCGCTGGGCTATGTCTGCGGCGCGGTGCTGACGCTGGCGCTCTTGCGCCGGGTCGGGCCTGCACGGCTTTTCGCCTTCGGGGTCTGGAGCACGGCCATCGCGCTTTTCTGCACGGGGCTGAACGAAAGCCTGATCGCGCAATCGCTCTGGCGCTTCGCGGCGGGGCTCCTGGGGGCGATGTCGTTCGCCACCGGGGGCGCGCTGGCGGCGGCGCTGTTCACCGACCGGCCCCGGCTCAACGCGCTGTCGATCGCGGTCTACTTCGGTGTGGGCGGCGGATCGGGGGTGGTGCTGGCGGGCGTCTTCGTGCCGGTGGTGCTCGAGCTTTACGGCACCGCCGCCTGGGCCTGGGGCTGGATCGCCATCGGCGTGGCAAGCTTTGTCATGTGCCCGCTGGCGATCTGGGCGGCGCGGCAGATGCGGCCCGCGGCGGGGGCCGCGCCGCAGGCGGCACCGGTGCCACTGCGCGCGATGCTCGGGGTGCTCGCGGGATATGCGGGCTTCGGCCTGGGCTATATCGTCTATCTGACCTTCATCGCGGCCTGGATGACCGCGCAACAGGCGACCGGCCTGCAGATCGCGGCGGTCTGGACGCTGGTGGGGCTGGCCATCTGCGCCTCGCCCTTCGTCTGGCGGGGCGTCTTCGCGCGCTTCGATAACGGCGTGCCGCTGGCGCTGATCCTCGTGAACATAGCCATCGGGTCGAGCCTGCCGGTCATTTGGCCGACGCTGCCGGGGCTTGTGATCTCGGCGGTGATCTTCGGGCTGTCGGTTTTCCAGGCGCCGGGGGCGATCACCAATTTCAGCCGCCGCAACCTGCCGCAGGCAAGCTGGGGCGCGGCGATCAGCTTCTTCACCATCACCTTCGCGGTGTCGCAGACGCTGGGCCCGGTGGGCGCGGGCCTCATCGGCGACCGCGCGGGCGATATCGGGGCAAGCCTTCTGGCGGCCTCGGGCGTGCTGATGCTGGGGGCAGTCTGCGCCGCCCTGCAGCGCCCGCTGGCAAGGGGGTGATCCGTCCCCCCGTGGCGACGGCGGCGCGGTCGGATTTGCGTATCTGGAACGAGAAGAAGCGGCAGACAGGTCTCCTGCTTCTTCGGGTTCATAAATATCCCGGGGGAATCGCCCGGAACGGGCGATGGGGGCAGAGCCCCCTGAAACGGAAAAAGCCGCCCCGGCGGGGCGGCCCTTATCCTGTCGCGGCCCGGCGCGCTTACGCGGCCAGCGCGCCCTTGGCCTGCGCGACGATGGCGCCGAAGGCGTCGGGTTCGTGCACGGCGAGATCGGCGAGAACCTTGCGGTCGACCTCGATCCCGGCCAGCGCCAGACCGTTGATGAAGCGCGAATAGGTCAGCGCCTCGTCATGTATGCGCACGGCTGCGTTGATCCGCTGGATCCACAGCGCGCGGAAATTGCGCTTGCGGTTCTTGCGGTCGCGGGTCGCGTACTGGTTGGCCTTGTCGACCGCCTGCTTGGCGACCTTGAAGGTGCTCTTGCGGCGGCCATAGTAACCTTTGGCGGCCTTGATGACTTTCTTGTGACGGGCGTGCGTGGTGACGCCACCTTTAACGCGGGACATGGCTCAGGCCTCCTATCAGCGGTCGTAGGGCATGTAGCCCTTGACGATCTTGGCATCGGGCGCGCTGAGCGTGGTCGTGCCGCGCGCGTTGCGGATGAACTTGGTCGTCCGCTTGATCATGCCGTGACGCTTTCCGGCCTGCGCCGAGACGACCTTTCCGGTCGCCGTCACCTTGAAGCGCTTCTTCGCGCTCGACTTGGTCTTCATCTTGGGCATTTCCGTCTCCCGTTCAGATCGGTTGCATGCGCGACTCGGCATGCCACTGTTGGCCGGCCGCGCAGAATGAGCGCGCGGGATACGCCACACGGTGCCTTTTGGCAAGAGGCTCAGGGCAGGAAGCGCGCCACCACGGAATAGAAGACGTCCGGGATCTCGTGCAGCTGGTAGCCGCCGGGGTGGGTGGTCAGGGCATAGATGATCATGCCGCCCGCGATCAGCACCGACAGGGCCGAGGCGCGTGGCCCCCGCCCGTCGGAGATCGCGCTGAGAATTCCGATGGCCGACATCGCGCCCAAGATGAGCCCGAGGATGAGAATCAGGTCCGTGTCCATGCGCCTCTCCTGCCCCCGGTCGGGCAGATTAGCCCGGATCGGTGGTGAAGATCAAACGTTCGTCGCAGGGTGCCACCCGCAGGATGTTCGTCGTGCCGGGGACATTGAAGGGCACACCCGCGGTGACGACGATCTGGTCGGTCTCGGTCGCGAAGCCGCCCTGCCGCGCGGCGCGGGCGGCGCTGACCACCGCTTCCTTGAAGCGGCCGAGCTCGCCCGTCATCACGCAGTGGCAGCCCCAGGACAGGCAGAGCCGCCGCGCCGTGCGCTGCAGCGAGGTCATCGCGATGATCGGCACGCCGGGGCGTTCGCGCGCGGTCAGCAGCGCGGTGGTGCCCGACTGGGTGAAGCAGCAGATCGCCTTGATGTCGGTCGTCTCGGCGATTTCGCGGGCGGCGGCGACGATGGCATGGGCAACGGTGTCGCCCCGCACACTGCGCGAGGCGGCGATGATCTGGGTATAGGTCGGGTCTGCCTCGACCTCGGTCGCGACCTTGTCCATGGTGCGGACCGCCTCGACCGGGTACTGACCGGCCGCACTTTCGGCCGAGAGCATGATCGCGTCCGCGCCCTCATAGATGGCGGTCGCGACGTCCGAGACTTCGGCTCGGGTGGGCATGGGGCTGGTCACCATGCTTTCGAGCATCTGCGTGGCCACGATCACCGGCTTGGCCGCCGCGCGGCAGCGGCGCACAAGGCGTTTCTGGATCGGCGGCACCGCCTGCACGGGCAGTTCCACCCCCAGATCGCCGCGCGCCACCATGATGCCGTCGCTGACGGCGAGGATTGCGTCGAACGCTTCGACGGCGGCGGGCTTTTCGATCTTCGACAAGATGGCGGCGCGGCCGCGGACAAGGGCACGCGCCTCGGTCACGTCCTCGGGGCGCTGCACGAAGGACAGCGCCAGCCAGTCAACCCCCAGATCGCAGGCGAATTCCAGATCGGCGCGGTCCTTGTCCGACAGCGCGGCCAGCGGCAGCACGACATCGGGCACGTTCACGCCCTTGCGGTTGGAAATCGTGCCGCCCGCGACCACGATGCAATCGGCGAAATCCGCGCCGCAGGCCGCGACCTTCAGGCGGATCTTGCCGTCGTTCACCAGAAGATGCGCGCCGGGCTTCAGGGCCGCGAAAATCTCGGGATGGGGCAGGCAGACGCGGGTCGCATCACCGGGCGCGGGGTCGAGATCGAGCCGGAAGGCCGCGCCTTCGGCCAGATCCTCGGCGTCGTTCGCGAAGGTGCCGACGCGCAGCTTCGGGCCCTGCAGATCGGCGAGAATTGCGATGGGTGTGCCCACGTCGCCTTCGATGCGGCGGATGATGGCGTGTTTCGCGGCGATCTCGTCATGGGTGCCGTGCGACATGTTCAGCCGGAAGACATCGGCGCCTGCCTCATGCAGCGCGCGGATCATCTCGTAGGTGTCCGATGCCGGGCCGAGCGTGGCCACGATCTTGACGTTTCTCGACCGTCTCATCCTTCTGCCTTTCCTTTGCCTGCACATGTTAACGCAAACATGCGCGCCGCGCGCTTATCGCGCAATTCCCATTGCCGGGCAACTGATCTAGATCTGCGCCGCGCAAGATGACAGGCCCATGACCTATTCCCCCTATTTCATTCATGGCGACACCCGGCCCGGGCGCTGGCTGATCACTTGCGATCACGCCACGAACGTTGTTCCGCCTGATGTGAACGGGGGGGATCTGGGCCTGCACCGCAGCGACATGGAACGCCACATCGCCTATGACGTGGGTGCCTACGGCGTCGCGCGGCATCTGGGCGAGGTGCTGAATGCGCCGGTGGTGGCGTCCAACTTTTCGCGCCTTGTCATCGACCCCAACCGGGGGCCGGACGACCCGACGCTGGTGATGAAGCTTTATGACGGGTCGATCATCCCCGCGAACCGCCATGCGGGGCCGGACGAGGTCGCGCGGCGGATGCGCGATTATTACCTGCCCTATGACGACCAGCTCGCGCGATTGTCGGCGCGGCCGCATGCGGTGATCCTGTCGGTCCATTCCTTCACCCGGCAATTGCGCGGGCGCGATCCCCGGCCCTGGCAGGTGGGTGTGCTTTATGCTGGGGACGAAAGGCTGGCGCGGCCGCTGATCGACCTGTTGCGGGCCGAGCCTGATCTGTGCGTGGGCGACAATGAGCCCTATTCCGGCCATCTGCCCGGCGACGCGGTCGAGCGGCACGCGCTGCGGCAGGGGCGGCCCAACGTGCTGGTCGAGATCCGCAACGACCTGATCGCCGACGAGGCGGGGCAGAGGCACTGGGCGGACAGGCTGGCGCCGATCCTCGAGGCGGCGCTGGCAGGATCCTGGGTCTGAGTCTTTCGGGACAGGCAGCTTCGGCCAGGCGCCCGTCGCCGAAACGCCGCAAGAGCTGTGGGCGCAGTTATCGCCGGGTCACTTCGTCGACCGTGTCCGGCGCGACCGCCTCGGCATCGAGGGCATCCGCCAGCAAGGCGGCGGGCGCACCGGGCGCGAAGACGATCTCGGCCGTGGGCGGGTTTTCATCGGCGCTGCGATCGACGCGCAATTCGCGGTAGGCGGTGTACATGCCGCTCGCCACGATCAGGACCATTCCCACAAAGGTGGTCAGGGGCGGGATTTCCCCCCAGAACAGATAGCCCATGACGGCCGCCAGCGGCAGGTAGCTGTAATCGAAGGGCGCGATCACGCTTGCGCTGGCGATCTGATAGGCGCGCGAGACCAGCGTGTAGGCGACGGTCCCGATCGTTCCCAGCAGGGCCAGCATGGCAATACCGTTCACATCCGGGACCGGCCAAGTCATGCGCAAGTGCGCCAGTTCAGGCGTGATCACGATCACCTGCGTGACCAGAAATCCCATCGGGATGATCAGCAGACCCGAAAACGAGATCGTGTAGAGACCGATGACCAGAGATGTGTCCTGCTCTCCGATCTTGCGTACGATGATCTGGCTGATCGCATAGGTCAGCGCACACAGAAGCGGAAGGATCGAAATCCAGCCGAAGGTCCCGCCCGTAGGGTTCATCGCGACGACGACGCCGACGAACCCGACCAGCAATGCACCGATGCGGTGCAGGCCGATCTTTTCCTGCAAGAACAGCGCCGCAAGCGTCGCCGTCATCAGCGGTGCGGCGAAGAACAGCGTTGTGACTTCGGCAAGGCCCATGAACGGGAAGGCCGAGTAGAACATCGCGAAGCCCATGCCGAACAGCAATGCCCGTGCCAGGTACCAGGGCCAGAGGGGGGTCAGAAGGCGATGCGGTGCGCCCAACCAGAGGATCAGGGGCAGCAGGGTGAACAGCGCCGCGATCGAGCGGATGAAGATCAGCATCCACACCGGGTAGACCGTCAGCATTCCCTTCATCAGAAGGTCCTGGCCCACGAACAGGACCATGCCGCCCATCACGCAGGCAATCCCCTGAAGGGTCCGCGACAGCGGCAATGCGCCGGTTTGTGCCGAGACGGTCATCACCGCAACGTGCCTGTTTCAGGTCGGACTGCCCGCTGTGCAGCGACCCGAATGTCGCTTTTCATCGAAACCTGGGGGGCAGTGTCGGTTTTGCGGCGCAGCTGTCCTTTGCAACGAACGGGGAGGACGCCTAGATTGACACCGACACAGAGGGAGCCCGACCCATGGACGACCAGACCCGCATCGAACTTGAGGCCGCCGCCTTCCGCCGGTTGCGCCAGCATCTGATGGAAGACCGCACCGACGTGCAGAACATCGACCTGATGAATATGGCGGGCTTCTGCCGCAACTGCCTTGCCCGCTGGTACCAAGAGGCCGCGAACGATCGCGGAATCGAGATGGACAAGGACGCGGCGCGGGAAATCTACTACGGCATGCCGATGTCCGAGTGGAAGGCGAAGCACCAGAGCGAGGCCGACGCGGACAAGCAAAAGGCCTTCGAGAAGGCCTTTGCCGAGAATGTCACTGCCAAGCGCGACTGAGGCTCAGGACAGTTCCTTCCAGTTGATCGACCGCGCATCGCTGCCCGGGCCCATCTTCTGGCGGCGCACCATCAGCCGGTTCAGCGCCGCGACATAGGCCATCGCCGAGGCGACGACCGTGTCGGTATTGGCCGACTGGCCCGTGGCGATCATGCCGTCCTCTTCCAGACGCACGCTGACCGTCGCCTGCGCGTCGGTGCCTTCGGTCACGGCGTTCACCTGATAAAGCTGCAGTTTCGCCTCGTTCGGGTGGAGCTGGCGCACCGCGCGGAAGGTCGCATCGACCGGGCCGTCGCCGCTGGCGGTGGCCATCTTTTCTTCCCCGCCGACCTCCATTTCCAGCACGGCCTCGGCCGGGCCGCCGGTGCCGCAGACGACTTTCAGCGACACGATCTGTAGGTGATCGCTGTCATCGCCCGTGGCCGAGACCAGCGCGAGGATGTCGTCGTCATAGACTTCCTTCTTGCGGTCGGCGAGTTCCTTGAACCGCACGAAGACGTCCTTGAGCTGATTGTCACCCACTTCGACGCCAAGGTCCTTGAGCTTGGCGCGCAGCGCGGCGCGGCCCGAATGCTTGCCCAAGGGCAGTGAGGTGCCCGCGATGCCGACGTCTTCGGGGCGCATGATCTCGAACGTCTCGGCGTTCTTCAGCATCCCGTCCTGATGGATGCCGCTTTCATGCGCGAAGGCGTTCTTGCCGACGATCGCCTTGTTGAACTGTACCGGAAAGCCCGACACCGTCGAGACACGGCGCGAGATGTGCATGATCTTGCGGGTGTCGATATTGGTGTAGAAGGGCATGATGTCGCCGCGCACGCGCAGCGCCATGACCACCTCTTCCAGCGCGGTGTTGCCCGCGCGTTCGCCCAGCCCGTTGATCGTGCATTCGATCTGCCGCGCGCCGCCTTCCACCGCGGCCAGCGCGTTGGCCGTCGCCATGCCGAGATCGTTGTGGCAATGGGTGGCAAAGATCACCGCGTCGGCGCCCGGCACGGTTTCGATCAGCCGCCGGATCAGCGCCGCGCTTTCGCCGGGCGCGGTGTAGCCTACGGTATCGGGGATGTTGATCGTGGTGGCGCCCGCCTTGATGGCGATCTCGATCACCCGGCAGAGGTAATCGAATTCCGTTCGCGTCGCGTCCATGGGCGACCACTGCACGTTGTCGCAGAGATTGCGCGCATGGGTCACCGTCTGGTGGATGCGGTCGGCCATTTCGTCCTTGGTGAGGTTCGGAATGGCGCGGTGCAGCGGCGAGGTGCCGATGAAGGTGTGGATGCGGGGCTGGCGCGCGTGGCGCACCGCCTCCCAGCAGCGGTCGATATCGCCGAACTGGGCGCGGGCCAGACCGCAGATCACGGCGTTCTTCGCGTTCCTGGCGATCTCGCTCACCGCGGCGAAGTCGCCTTCGGAGGCGATGGGAAATCCCGCCTCGATGATGTCGACGCCCATGTCGTCGAGCAGCCCGGCGATCTCGAGCTTTTCGTCATGGGTCATCGTTGCACCGGGGGATTGTTCGCCGTCGCGGAGCGTGGTGTCGAAGATCAATACGCGATCTTTGTCGGAGGTCTTGGTCATTTGGGGTCTCGTTTCTGTCTGATCTGAAGCCGATGTGGCGCGCGCGGCGTCTCCTCTGAGCGGGCGCGCCGTCGGGGCACGCTCAGAGGCGGCCTAGGATCAGAAGGGCACGCGCGTCCGTGCCGCGGGGGGCGGCTGTCGATGCTGCGATATGGCGGACACGTGTCATGGGGCGCAGGTTATACAGGCGCCGTGGGGCTTGGAAAGGGAAAAATCCCCGCGCCGCTATTCGGCGGCCAGCGGCAGACGTTCGGCCCCGATGGCGGCGATTTCGGCGATGATCCCGCGCATCAGGTCGCGGAAGGCGGCGAAGTCGGGTTTTGGCGCGATGCGGCGTTCGTCCATGTAAAGCGCGCGGTCGATCTCGATCTGGACGGCGTGCTGGCCGCGCGACGGGCGGCCATAGGCCTGCGCGATATAGGCCCCCGCGAAGGGCGCGTTGCGCGTCACGGTGAGGCCCGCCGTGGCAAAGGCGGCTTCGATCCGGTCAACCACCTCGGCCCCCGCGGCAGCGCCGAAGCGGTCGCCCAGCACGATCTGCGGGCGGCGCGACGCAGACCGGGCGACACCGTCCATCGCCTCGTGCGGCATGGAGTGGCAATCGACCAGGATCGCCTGCCCGAAATCCATCCGCGCGCGGTTCAGCTGATCTTGCAGCGCCGCGTGATAGGGGCGCCAGTAGCGGTCGATGCGGGCCTGCGCTTCGGTCAGCGTCAGCCGACCCGAATAGATCGCGCGGCCGTTCGCCACGACGCGGGGAATGACGCCCAGCCCGCTGGCTACCCGCGGGTTGTGGCCACTGCGGCGTACGCCGTCGATCAGCGCGGGGTCAAGCTCGTCGGGCGACCGGTTCAGATCGACGAAGGCGCGCGGGACCCGCGCCGCCAGAACCGGCGCGCCGTAATCGGTGGCGCAGTGCAGCAGATCGTCGACGAAGGCATCCTCGGACGACCGCACCACCAGCGGGTCAAGCACCGTCTGCGCGAGGAAGGCATCGGAATAGTCGCGCCCGCTGTGCGGCGAGGCGAAGACCACGCAGGATCTGCGGTCGCGCGGCTGAATCAGGGTGAAGGCGTCGTTTGTCATCTATGCTCCGTCACGGGGAACATAGCGTGGAAACAGCGCGCGCCAAAACCCCTTGATCCCCCTGACGACTCCTTTTATAGACCGCCCACCGGCGCGGACTTCCGCGCCCCATTTCGTTGGGGCACATGGGAACGCGGCGGTATTCATGGGCGGTTAGCTCAGCGGTAGAGCACTACGTTGACATCGTAGGGGTCACTGGTTCGATCCCAGTACCGCCCACCATGAATTCACCGTCGTCCCTTGCGGGCGGCACCCGCGTAACCCTGGCGCTGGCCCGCGCCGCAAAGTTGAGGAGAAGACCATGAAGGTCCGCAACTCGCTCCGCTCGCTCAAGACCCGGCACCGGGATTGCCGTATCGTGCGCCGCAAAGGCCGCGTCTACGTGATCAACAAGACGCAGCCCCGGTACAAGGCCCGTCAGGGCTGAGCCGCAGGCACATCGCGAGAGTTTCAGGAAACCGCGCCTTCGGGCGCGGTTTTCTTTTGCGCGGTCGCCTGCGGCGCATTATCCGATCTTTTTTGTCGGAATTGGGTTCCCAAGATGACGCGAATCATTTAACTGATTATTTCAGTCGGGTTTACCGGCGAACGGATTTTCGAAAAAGGTCGTCACCATGAAACCATCCACCTCTCTTGCCACCGCCCTTGTCGCGCTCATGGCTTCGCAGGCCGCGGCGGACGGGGTTCTGAACCTCTATTCCTCGCGTCATTACGACACCGATGAACGGCTCTATTCGGATTTCGAGGCCGCGACGGGAATCACCATCAACCGCATCGAGGCCAGCGCCGACGAACTGATCGCGCGGATGCAGGCCGAAGGCGCGAACAGCCCCGCCGACATCCTGCTGACCGTCGACAGCACGCGTCTGGAACGCGCCAAGGCTGCGGGCCTTCTGCAGTCGGTCGACAGCGCGATCCTCGAAGAGCGTATTCCCGCCAACCTGCAGGACGCCGACAACCAGTGGTTCGGCTTCAGCCAGCGTGCGCGCGTGCTGTTCTATGACAAGGCCACCGTGACCGAGCCGCCGATGACCTATGCCGATCTGGCCGACCCCAAGTACAAGGGCATGGTCTGCATCCGGTCCGCGACCAACGTCTATTCGCAGTCGATCCTGTCGGCGATCATCGAACATGCGGGCGAAGAGGCCGCGAAAGAATGGGCGGCAGGCGTTGTCGCCAACTTTGCGCGCGCCCCGCAGGGCGGTGATACCGACCAACTGCGCGGGATCGTGTCGGGCGAATGCGATATCGCTATGTCGAACACCTATTACTTCGGCCGCGCGCTGCGCACGCCCGTGGAGGGAGTGAGCGACAAGATCGACATGTTCGGCTGGGTCTTCCCCGATCAGGACGGCAACGGCACGCATGTGAACATCTCGGGCGCGGGCGTCGCCGCCAATGCGCCGAACCGCGACAACGCGATCAAGTTCCTGGAATACCTCGCGAGCGATCAGGCGCAGGACTACTTCTCGGCCGGGAACGACGAATACCCGGTTGTGGCGGGCGCGCCTGTGGCCGCCCACGTCGCCGGTCTGGGCGAATTCAAGGCGGACACCGTGTCGCTCAGCGCGGCCGCGGGCCATCTGGAGGCCGCGCAGCGCATCTTCAACGAAGTCGGCTGGGAATGATCCCTTATCCCAAGCTGCACTGACGGGGCGCGGACGAAAGTCCGCGCCTTTTTTCTTGCGATTCCTGCAGGTTTCTGCGCAGCATTTCCGAATAAGGAAAAAATTCCCGAAAACGGAAAACCATGTCCGACCTCACGACCCGCCTTGCCCATCGCCTGTTTTCGCTGCGCGGCGAACGGGGCTGGTCGCTCGACGAACTGGCGGCGCGGTCAGGGCTGTCGCGGGCGACGCTGTCACGGATGGAGAACGCGGAAAGCAGCCCGACGGCGGAAACGCTGGGCAAGCTTTGCACCGCCTATGGTCTGACGCTGTCGCGGCTCATGGCGCTGGTGGAGGAAGGGTTCACCGCCCATGTGCCCTTCGACGCGCAGCCCGAATGGGAAGACCCCGCCACCGGCTTCCGCCGCCGCAGTGTCTCGCCCCCGTCGGCACGGCTTGCGGGCGAGGTGATCGAAGGCCATCTGCCGCCCGGCACCGCCATCGCCTATGACGCGCCGCCGCGCCCGGGGCTGGAACATCACCTGATCCTGCTGGACGGGGCGCTGCGGCTTGATCTTGACGACACCTCGCATGATCTGGGCGCGGGCGATTGCCTGCGGTATCAGCTTTGGGGTGCGAGCCGCTTTTCCACCGGCCCCGGACGCGGGGCGCGCTATCTTCTGGTGATGATATGAGCGTGACGATCCTGCAGGCCACCGAGGCCGATCTGGCGCCCGCGCTGGGCGATCTGACCGACATCCTGCATGCCTGCGTGCATGCCGGGGCAAGCGTCGGCTTCATCCTGCCCTTCGATCGGGACGCAGCCCGCGCCTTTTGGGAAGAGCGTGTCTTTCCCGCCGTGCGGGCGGGCGGCGCGCGTCTTTTCCTCGCGCAGGAGGGCGGGCGCATCGTCGGCACGGTGCAACTGGGCCTTGCCCTGCCGCCGAACCAGCCGCACCGCGCGGATGTGTCCAAGATGCTGGTCCACCCGGATGCCCGCCGCCGCGGTGTGGCCCGCGCGCTTTTGCGCGCGCTGGACGTGCAGGCACGGGCGCTGGGCCGAACACTGCTTGTCCTCGACACGCGCAGCGGCGACCATGCGCAGCCCTTGTATGAAAGCGAAGGTTTCCGCGTCGCGGGTGAAATCCCCGGCTATTGCCGCAATCCCTTCACCGACACGCTCGAGTCCACGACCTATATGTACAAGCCGCTGACCTGACGGTCAGTCACGCGACAGGAGAACCGCCTCGACCCGACGATTGCGTTCCCGGCCTTCCCCGGTCAGGTTCGTATCGCGCGGCGACAGGGGGCCGAGACCGTCAAGCACCATGCGGCCCGGTTCGATCCCGTGGACAGTGACCAGTCGGTCGCGCACTGCCTCGGCCCGCTGGCGCGAGACGGTGATATTCGTCTCCAGCGCACCGGTCATGTCGGTATGGCCCACCAGCGCGATCCGCGCCGACGGGTTCTGCCGCAGGAAGGCACCAAGATCGGTCAGGCTGGCGTAGCGTCCGTCGCTGAGCGCCACGGTGCCCGTGGCGAAGACCAGATCGTCCAGCACGACATGGCCCTGTGCCAGAAGCGCTTCGGCCAGCCCGGTGGCGGGCGCGGCGGGGGCATCGCCGCCGGGAACCGGGCGGGGCGTCAGGCGCTGTGCATCCCGAGGGGTGATCTCGATGATCTGGATATATCCGGCGGTGCGGCTACGGCTGACCATCAGGCCCACAGCCGCGTCGCCCTGAACAGCAGACAGAAAGCGATAGTCACGGATATCGACATACATGTCGGGCGAGGGGATCACCTCGACCGCGAAGCGGAAATCGAAACCGCCGCAGGTGGCGGATTCGCATTCATGCGCCATTTCGTACCCCGCCGCGTCCAGCTGAGCCCGGAGCGGGGCAAGAAGCTGCAAGGTCGTGACCGAGGCACTGTCGACGCGCCAGCTTTGGCGCAGCTTCTGCCCTTCGTAGCTGCGGCTGCGCACCCGCCCGTCGATGAAGCCGTCAAGCGGCAGGTCATAACTGTCGAAGGGCATGCTGCGATCCGCGATCAGCCGCGCGCCGGGTGGCATCACGAGATCGAGCGCCGCCACCGGCGCGGCCCCAAGCATCAGGGCCAGAAAACAGGCGGCGCGGCCGGTCATCTGGCCTGCGCGTGATAGCCGTCATTGGGGCGCATGGCGGTGGCGCTGGCGACCCGGTTCGTCATGTTGAAGAAGGCGGCGACGCTGGCGATGTCCCAGATGTCGCGGTCGCTGAAGCCCGCTTGGCGCAGCGCCTCGCGGTCGGCCTCTTCCACCGTGGCGCTGGCGGTGGTGATCTGCGCCGCGAAGTCGAGCATCGCGCGCTGCCGCGCATCCAGCGGCGCGGCGCGGTAGTTCATCACCAGCATCTCTCCCAGGATCGGGTCGCCCGACAAGTGCCGCACCGCCGCGCCATGGGCGGCAAGGCAGTAGAAGCACTTGTTGATCGACGACACCACGACCGCGATCATCTCGCGTTCGAGCTTGGTCAGGTTGCTCTCGCCCAGCATCAGGTCGTTGTACATCGCCGTGAAGGCGTCGAGCTTGGCGATATCGAAGGCATAGGCGCGCAGTACATTGGGGATCATGCCCAGCTTCTGCTGGCAGATGTCGAAATACTTCTGCGTCGCGGGCGGCAGAGGATCGACCGGGGGCAGGTTCAGCGCGGTGGGCTGGTCGGATGCGGTCATGATGTCTCCTCCGGGTGCTGTCGGTAATGATACTGTCCCACAGGCAGGAACCCCATGGAAGCATAGAGGGCATTTGCCCCCTCATTGGCCTGCGTGCAGATCACGGCCAGCGTGTCGGCGCCATGATCGCGCGCCCAGAAGGCGGCGGCGCGCATCACCCATTGCGCCATGCCCTGACGGCGCTGGTGTGGCAGGATTTCCAGCGCGTGCAGCATCGCGACCCCGTCATGCACGCCCATGAAGGCGACGCCCGCGGGCATGTCGCGGTGACGCGCGAGAAGCGCGGTCTTTGGGCCTTCGACGCGGTGCATCACGCGCAGCCGCGCGGGCCCGACGCCCGCCCGCGCCCAGGTGTCGGTCATGATCGCAAGGGGTTCCCACAGGGTGAAGACGGTCACACGCGGGATGGGCTGGTCGGTCAGCCGCACGGGGTCGATCGTCAGCACGATGCTGGGATCGACCACGTCATACCCGCGCGCGGCCAGCGCGGCGTCGAGGTCTTCATCGCCCGCGCGCAACTGGAACAGCGGGCGCTGTCCCAGCGCGCGCATGCCCGCCTCGGCCCGGTCGATGTCGTCTGCACCCACGGGGCCGCGCGCGGTGGCCGCCGACACGCGCTTGCCGCCGCCGTCGCCGTCGCGCAGCAGGAAGGGGCCCTCAGGGATGATCCGCCGCGGTGCCCAAGTGCCGTCGATGGCAGCGAAGACCCGGGCGGTCGGATCGGTCACAGGCCAAGCTCTCCGGCAAGACGCGTCACGGCGGCGTCGACGCGCGCGCCGTCGGTCCCGCGCACCACCACGTTCGCGCCATAGGCGCCGTCGCGCTGGAAGGGGTAGCAGCCCACCGACAGGTCGGGAAAGTCGGCCGCCAGCGCCGAAAGCGTGTCGGCGATGTCACCTTCGCCGCGCATCACGGTGAGCGTCTGGCTCAGCAGCGGGGCGCCTCCGGACAGATGCGGCAGGACGCTTGCCACCATGGCGCAGAAGACCGACGGCACGCCTGCCATGACATGGACATTGCCCAGCGTGAAGCCCGGCGCGGTCGAGACCGGGTTTTCGATCAGCGTGGCCCCTTCGGGGATGCGCGCCATGCGCAGCCGCGCCGTGTTCAGCTCCAACCCGGTGCGCGCGTAATGCGCCTCGAGCAGCGCGCGCGCGTCGGCGCGCACGTCGATGGACCGCCCGAAGGCGTCCGCGATGCAGTCGGCGGTGATGTCGTCATGAGTGGGGCCGATGCCCCCGCTGGTGAAGACGTGATCGAACCCCTCCGACAGCGCCCGCACCGCCGCCACGATGGCGGGCGCGTCGTCGGACACGATGCGCACTTCTTTCAGGTCGATCCCGTGCTTGGTCAGTTCCTGCGCGAGATGGTGCATGTTGGCGTCGCGCGTGCGGCCCGACAGGATTTCGTCGCCGATCACCAGCATCGCTGCGGTGGGATTGGCCATGCGGGATGCCCCCTTGTTGAAAGTCGTCGGGCCCTTCTATAGGCCCGGGATCATGCGCTTTCAAACCCCCCTTGTTCCGGCCCGGCTGATCCGCCGCTACAAGCGGTTCCTGGCCGATTGCCGTCTGGAGGACGGGCGCGAGGTGACCGCGCATTGCGCCAATCCCGGGTCCATGCGCGGGCTGGCCGATCCCGGCACGGTGGTCTGGCTGGAACCCAACGACGACCCGCGCCGCAAGCTGCGCTATGCTTGGGCGCTGGTCGATCACGGGGCCGGGCATTTCACCGGCATCGACACGGGTGCCGCGAATCGCGTGGTGCGCGAGGCGCTTGAGGCCGGTGCGGTGCCTGAACTGGCAGGCCATGACATCCTGCGCGCCGAAGTGGCCTATGGCGCGGGCAGCCGGGTGGATTTCGTCCTGACCCACGGGCAGTCTGAGACCTATGTCGAGGTGAAAAGCGTGACCCTGTCGCGCCGCACCGGTCTGGCCGAGTTTCCCGACAGCGTCACCGCCCGGGGCGCGCGGCACCTCGCCGATCTGGCCGAAGTGGCCCGTGGCGGCGGCCGGGCGGTGCTGTTCTATCTGGTCCAGCGCACCGACTGCACCCACGTCGCCGTGGCCGCCGACATCGACCCCGCCTATGCGGCGGCGCTGGGCCGGGCGCGCGCGGCGGGTGTGCGGGTTCTGGCCCATGCGGCGCGGATCGATCCGGGCGGGATCACGCTGGGCGCGCCGATGGACGCAGGGGGCTGAAACCGGGGTGGCGAAATTGCTGCGACTGCACTAAATGTGGCGCGAGAAAGAAAGGCCCCACTGCCCGTGAACGAAAACCTGCGCGGCCGTCTGACCCGGGACGGCATCCGAATCTACGAACGTGACGACTTCGCCGGCATGCACAGGGCGGGCGATGTGGCTGCGCGCATTCTTGACCGGATCGCCGAACATGTCTTTCCTGGCCAGACGACCGAGGCGATCGACGCCCGCATCACCGCGATGGTGCAGGAGCTGGGCGCGACTTCGGCGACCATCGGCTACAAGGGCTATCTGCACGCAAGCTGCATCAGCGTGAACCATGTTGTCTGCCACGGTATTCCCGGGCCCAAGGTGCTCAAGGACGGCGACATCCTGAACATCGACGTGACCGTGATCGTGGATGGCTGGTATGGCGACACGAGCCGGATGTATGTGGCGGGCGCACTGAGCCGCAAGTCCGAGCGGCTGATCGAGGTCACCCATGACGCGCTCATGAAGGGGATCGAGGTCGTCCGCCCGGGCAACACCTTCGGCGACATCGGCCATGCGATCCAGGCTTACGTCGAAAGCCAGCGGATGAGCGTGGTGCGCGATTTCTGCGGTCATGGGCTGGGCCGGGTGTTCCACGCGCCGCCCAACGTGCTGCATTACGGGCGGCCCGGCACTGGCGCGGTGCTGGAGGAAGGCATGTTCTTCACCATCGAGCCGATGGTGAACCTTGGCCGGCCCGAGACCAAGACGCTGGCCGACGAATGGACGGCGGTGACCCGCGACAAGTCGCTCTCGGCGCAGTTCGAGCATTCCGTGGGTGTCACCGCCAACGGGGTCGAGATCTTCACGCTGTCGCCTGCCGGGCGCTTCCACCCGACCTACGGGTAAGGTAGGGGGCTCTGCCCCCTCGCGCCTTGCGGCGCTCACCCCCGGGATATTTGTGAACCCGAAGAAGGACCGCTGTCAGTCTTTGTCCTGACGGCGCGCGTCGTCTTCGCGCCAGAGCGCGAGCAGCAGCGTCGCGCCGCCGAAGGGCGTCACCGCGTCGTGGATGAAGACGGGGCCGGGGCGGCGCGCGGGGGCGGGGCCGGTGGTGGCGGGGGCGTTGTCCCGCGCTGCGAAAAGGGCCTGAGTCGCTGTCGTCATGACCGGCAGTCTATCACGCAGCGCCCGGATCGCCGAACCGCAGAAGCGTGACATGGGTGTCGCCGAAGCGGCGGCGGTCGGTCAGGGCGAAGCCCGGGGGTGGGTCCTGCAGGGTGGCCTCTTCCCAGACCACGGTCGCGCCGGGGGCGATCCAGCCGCCATCTGCGGCAGCGGTGAGGGCGGGGGTGCCCAGCCCCTGCCCATAGGGCGGGTCGAGAAAGACAAGCGTCGCGGGCGGCCCGTCGCAGGGGCCGGGGCGCATCGCGTCGCGGGGCAGAAGGCGGGCAGCCTCCGCGCCGGTCAGGCGGATGTTCTCGGCGATGAGGCGCTGGGCAATGCGGCCCCGGTCGATGAAGGCGACGGACGCCGCGCCGCGCGACAGCGCCTCGAGCCCCAGCGCGCCGGTGCCTGCGAAGAGATCGAGGACCTGCGCGCCTTCGATCACGTCCATATGGGTGAGGATGCTGAACAGGCTTTCGCGCACGCGGTCGGGCGTGGGGCGCAGATGCGCCTCGGCATCCCCCTTGCCCAGCGCGGCGAGGCGGCGCCCCCGGAAGCGGCCCGCGATGATCCTCACGCCGCGAGCAGTGCCTTGAGGTCGGTCGCCGGATCGGCAAGCGCGGCGGGGTCGGGGGATTTGCCCGCCTCGATCAGCCGCTTGCCGATCATGTAGCCGCGCGGATCGTTCATCGCGTCGACGGCGAGCAGCCGGTCGCCCCGGAAATACCAGAAGGACCGCGTGAGGCCCGGGCCGGGCCGCGTCACGATCCGGTCATAGCCGGTGTTGAGCCCCGCGATCTGCAGCTTGACGTCGTATTGGTCCGACCAGAACCAGGGCCGGGGGATATAGGTTTCGCCCGCCCCCAGCATGTTTCGGGCGACGCATTCAGCCATGTCGATGGCGTTCGGAACGCTTTCGAGCCGGAGCCGCCCGTCGCCATGCGGGAAGGAACAGCAATCGCCCGCAGCCCAGATCGCCGGGTCCGACGTGCGGCCCTGCGCGTCGACCGCGATCCCGTTGTCGATGGCGAGGCCCGCTGCCTCGGCAAGTGCCGTATCGGGGGCGATGCCCACGCCCGCGATGACCAGATCGACCGGCAGTGTCGTCCCGTCGGTCAGTTCCGCGCCGGTGACGCGGCCTTCGCCGGTAAGCCGGACAAGGCCCACGCCTTCGCGGATGGTGACGCCGTGGCTTTGGTGGAGGTCGCGGAAGTAATCCGCCGTCTCGGGTGCCGCGACACGGCCCAGGATGCGGTCGGCCATTTCGACCAGCGTCACCTCGACGCCCAGCTTGCGCGCGACGGCCGCCGCTTCGAGCCCGATATAGCCGCCGCCGACGATCAGCGCGCGCGCGCCGTCGCGCATGTGGGGCGCCATGGCATCGACGTCGGCCAGCGTGCGCACGACGAAGACGCCATCCAGATCGCCCCCGATCGCGGCGGGCAGGCGGCGCGGGCGCGACCCGGTGGTGAGCGCCAGCTGATCATAGGGGATGACGTCGCCGCCCACCGTGACCGTCTTTGCCGCGCGGTCGATCGCGGTGACCGGCGCGCCGAGCCGCAGCGCGATGTTCTGGTCGGCATAGACCGAGGCCGGGCGCAGGAAGAGCCGTTCCAGCGCCATCTCTCCCAGCAGATAGGCCTTGGAGAGCGGCGGGCGCTGATAGGGCGGCACGGGTTCGTCACCGACAAGCGTGATCGCGCCGTCATAGCCCTGCTTGCGCAATTCGCCCACGAGCGATGCACCGGCCTGTCCAGCGCCCACGACAACGATCCCCGACATGGCCTGTCCCCCTGATTTCGCTGGCCTGCGGCCCGGGCCGACTCTATATGCTGGCCACCGGATAACGCAATCAGGGAGAGAGGGCCCATGACCATTTCACAAGGCGACAGACTGCCAGACGCCACCCTTGTCAAGCTGGGCGAGAAAGGCCCGGAAGCGGTGTCGGTCGCCGACACCACCAAGGGCCGCAAGGTGGTGATCTTCGCCGTGCCGGGCGCATTCACGCCGACCTGCCATTCGGCGCATGTGCCGTCTTTCGTGCGCACGAAGGACCAGTTCGCCGCCAAGGGTGTGGACGAGATCATCTGCGTCTCGGTCAACGACCCCTTCGTGATGAAGGCCTGGGGCGAGGCGACGGGTGCCACGGCCGCCGGTCTGACCATGCTGGCGGACGCACAGAGCGAGTTCACCAAGGCGATGGGCATGGCTTTCGACGCGCCCCCCGCCGGGCTGATCGCCCGGTCGAAGCGCTATGCCATGCTGGTCGAGGATGGCACCATCACGCTTCTGCACGAGGAAGCTGGCCCCGGCGTCTGCGAGGTGACCGCGGGCGAAGGACTTCTCGCAGCGATGTGATGTGAAAGGCAAAGGCCCCCGGCAGACCGGGGGCCTTTGCGTCTCAGCCCGCCAAAGCGTCCATCTTGCGGGCCAGCTTTGCGTCAAGCGACGACAGACCGCCCACGTCATGGGTGGTGAGCGTGACCTGAACCGTCTTGTAGACGTTGGACCATTCCGGGTGATGGTCCCATTTCTCGGCCCAGATGGCGACGCGGGTCATCCATCCGAAGGCATCGACAAAATTGTCGAACTGGTAGGTCTTCGCGATGGCGTCGCGGCCATCCACCATGGCCCAGCCAGCGGCGAAGAGAGGGTCCAGAAGCGGACCACGGGTTTCTTCGGACAGACGTTCGGTCATTGCTGTTCCTCCACCTCGATCTTCCTGAAGGGGCCGTAATCGGTGAGCACCTCGATATCCTGCTCCATCGCGCGGCGTTCGGCCACCAGATAGCGTTCGATGGCGTCGCGGAAACCGGGGTCGCCCACCCAGTGCAGCGAATGCGTCTGCACCGGAAGATAGCCGCGCGCCAGCTTGTGTTCGCCCTGCGCGCCCGCCTCGACCCGGGTCTGGCCATGGGCCAGCGCCCAGTCGATGGCGCGGTAATAGCACAGCTCAAAATGCAGGCAGGGCTGGTGACGCGTGCAGCCCCAGTAGCGGCCATAAAGCGTGTCGCGCCCCGCGAAATTCAGCGCCCCGGCAAAGTAGCCGTCGCGCCCGCGCGCCAGCATCAGGACGGCGTCGTCGCGCAGATGCGCCTGCACTTCGTCGAAGAAGCGCCGCGTCAGGTAGGGCGTGCCCCATTTGCGCGCGCCGGTGTCCTGATAGAAGTCCCAGAAGGCGTCCCAGTGGTGGGGTTGCAGGGCGTCGCCGGTGAGGACCTCGATCTCGCCGTCGAAATCGTTGGCCTCGGCCCGTTCCTTGCGGATGTTCTTGCGCTTGCGCGAGGACAGGTCGGCGAGGAAATCGTCGAAGCTGCCGTATCCCCGGTTTTCCCAGTGAAATTGCTGGGTGATGCGGTGCATCAGCCCCATCTCGTGCCCTGCGGCGGCTTCGGCAGCGGTACAGAAGGTGATGTGGAGTGAGGAGAGCTGGTTGTCGGCGGCCAATTGCACCGCGCCCTGCACGAGCGCCGACTGCGCAACCTCGGCCCGGTCGGGGCGGACCAGCAGGCGGCGTCCGGTGGCGGGGGTGTGGGGCACCGCGATCTGCAGCTTGGGGTAATACTGCCCGCCCGCGCGTTCATAGGCATGCGCCCAGTTGTGATCGAAGATGTATTCGCCCTGGCTGTGCGATTTGGCATACATCGGCGCCACGCCGATCAGGTCGTCGCTGTCATAGGCGGCGAGGTATTGCGGCTGCCAGCCGGTGCCGGGGCCGACCGACCGGCTGTCTTCCAGCGCCTTGAGGAAGCGGTGCGTGGTGAAGGGATCAACGGGGCGGCCGCCATCCGCCGTTTCAGGGCAGGCGCAGGCGTCCCACGCGGCGGGGTCGATCCGGGACAGCGATCCCAGAACGCGGATGTCGATGGCGGAACGGGTCAAGGCGCGTCGGACTTTCCGGTAATGTGCGCGTCTTTATCTGGGCTAGCCGCCCCGGCGATCAAGTCGGGGCCTTGGCGGCATAGCCTTCGAAGGTGACGTTGTCGGCAAGGATACGCACGGCGCGGTCCTGCTCTTCTGACCGGATGGTCCAGCACAGGACCGGCAGGCCGCCCGCGCGCAGGTCCTGCACCCGGGGGCGCAACAGATCCCCGGCCTCGTGGCTGATGAAGCTGGCGCCGACGCGGTCAAGATCGGGGATGTCGCGCAGCCTGTCGCAGACCGGGCCGGGCAGGGGCCAGTCGGCGGGGTCATAGGCGCTGGTGGTCAGCCCGCGCGGGACGTCCGGCATCAGCGCGGCGAAGGCCGCCACGCTGTGGGGATTGAAGGACATGACCGCGACGGGGCCGTCATATCCCTGCAAGGCTGCAGCGGCCGCGCGTTCAAGCGCACCCACGTTGTCGCCCATGGCACCGTCCTGATCCTTGATTTCGACCAGAAGGGGCACGCGGCCCGCGACGATGGCCAGAACTTCGTCCAGCGTCGGGATGCCTTCGCCGCCGCTGTCCGTCAGCGCGATGCGGCCCAGATCGGCGGCGCTGCGCTGGCGGACGGGGCCCGTTTCGGCGGTCAGGCGCTTGAGATCGTAGTCGTGAAAGACCATCGCCCGCCCGTCAGCGGAAAGCTGCAGGTCGATCTCGATCCCGTAGCCCGCCGCGACAGCCGCGCTGATCGCGGCGCGGCTGTTTTCGGGGCGTCCCGCCGCGCGGTCGTGCAGGGCACGGTGCGCGATGGGCGGGCCAAGGAAGATGGCGGGCAGGGGGGGGGTCATCGGATCTGGAAGATGCCTTCGATCTCGACCGCGACGCCCAGCGGCAGCGCCGCCGCCGACACCGCCGACCGCGCATGACGGCCCGCGTCGCCCAGCACCTCGACGAGGAAGTCGGACGCGCCGTTGATCACCTTGGGCTGGTCGGTGAAATCGGCGGTCGAATTGACGAAGCCCGTCAGCTTGACGACCCGCACGAGGCGGCCGAGATCGCCGCCGCAGGCCGCCTTGACCTGCGCCAGAAGGCTGATCGCGCAGGTCCGCGCGGCGGCGGCACCGGCGGCCACATCCATGTCGACGCCCAGCTTGCCCTTGATGAACCCGTCGGGTCCATTCGAGATCTGGCCCGAGACGTAGACGATGTCGCCCACCTGCACGAAGGGCACGTAATTGGCCGCGGGTGCGGGCGCTTCGGGCAGGGTGACGCCCAGCTCTGCCAGACGATTCTCGATGCTCATGGTGGACTTTCCCCTCTCTTGTCGGTCGGGCGGGACGCTAGCGGGGATCGTCTGCCTGCGGAAGACCCAATCACCCTGGCCCGCACCCCCTGTTCGGGGGAGAATTTCCCGAACTTTTGCAACACTTATGCGTCAGGGGCCACTTTCCCGGCTGCACCCGCCGCGCATCCGTGCCACGGTGAATTCTTATGCATCTGTCGCATTGCAGCCACATGACACGTCCGGCGATACCCTTCGGGGTTGGAGCGGGCGGGATTTGCTTTACCTAGAGCTTCAAACAGACGTCAAAGACCGAATCCTGCCGCCCATGACCGCCTTCCGCCCCCTGCCCATCGCCGCCATCGTCGCTGTTGCGACGCTTGGCGCCTGTTCGGCGCCACCGGGCGGCGTGATGCCGGCCGACGGCGTCTTCGACCCATACGAAGAACAGAACCGCCGCTTCCATGCCTTCAACCGCGGGCTTGATCAGGCGCTGGTCCGCCCGGCGTCCAAGGGATATTCCGCCCTTTTGCCGGACGAAGCGGAAACCGTCGTGGGCAATTTCGCGCGCAATTTCTCGCAGCCCAGCGTGATGGTGAACGGCCTGCTTCAGGCTGATCTGGAAACCGTGGGCATTTCCTTCTCGCGGTTCTTCGTGAACACGATCTTCGGCTTCGGCGGTCTGATCGACGTCGCCACCGCGTTCGAGTTCGAGGAACCCGACGCCGATTTCGGCGAAACGCTGCATGTCTGGGGCGTGCGCGAAGGGGCCTATCTGGAACTGCCCTTCCTTGGGCCCGCCACCGAACGTGAAGCCTTCGGGCGGCTGGTCGATCTGTTCACCAACCCGCTCAGCTATGCGCTGGACAGCCCCGAGAACGGAATCGGCACGGTCGCGTCGGCCGGATCGCGGCTGAGCGATCGCAACCGGTTCTCGGACACGGTCGATTCGATCCTGTATGAAAGCGCCGACAGCTATGCCCAGCTGCGCCTGATCTACCTGCAGAACCGCAGGTTCGAACTGGGTGCGGACGATCCCGGCAACGACATCGATCCGTTCGAACTGGACACCGAGGGGTTCTGAGACATGAAACGCCGTGACCTGCTTCTTGCGATGGCCGCCATGGGGGCATTCGCACCTGTCCCCGCCCTGGCCCTGACCGAGGCGCGGGCAAGGTCGCTGATCGACGGCGTGGTGGCGGACGTCAACGCCGTCATCGCCTCGGGCAAGTCCGAAACCGCGATGTACAGCGATTTCGAACGCATCTTCGCGCGCTACAGCGACACGTCCTACATCTCGGCCAGCGCAATGGGGGTCGATGCCCGCCGTGCAACGGCAGCGCAGAAGAAGGCGTTTTCCGACGCGTTCCAGACCTATATCGCGCGCAAGTACGGACGGCGTTTCCGCGAATTCATCGGCGGGCGGCTCGAGGTGACGGGCGTGCGTCAGGTCAAGAACTGGTTCGAGGTCGACACCATCGCCTATCTGCAGGGTCAGGCGCCGTTCAATGTGACGTTCCATGTCTCGGACCGCACCGGGCGCGACCTGTTCTTCAACATGTTCATCGAAGGGGTGAACATGTTGCTGACCGAACGGACAGAAATCGGTGCGCTTCTCGACCGGCGCAAGGGCAATATCGACCAGCTGATCGCCGACCTGCGGTCGCTGTAAGTCAGCGGCTGGCCGCCGGCTGGCCCGAGCCGCTGCCGCTGCCTGTGCCGCCGCCCAGAATATCGCGCAGCATCCGTTCAAGCAGACTTCCCCCGGTGCGCGACCCGCCGGTGCCGTCGCGCAGATGTGCCGCGCCCGCGGGGGGGGACATGGGCAGCGAGCGGGGGGGCAGACCCTCATGCACCCGCACCATCGTTTCGCGCCAGATCTCGGCCGGCAGGCCGCCGCCGGTGACACCGGTCAGGGGCGTGTTGTCGTCATACCCCATCCAGACGGCGGCGACATAGTCGGCGGTGAAGCCCACGAACCACGCATCCCGCGCCGCCTGCGTCGTGCCGGTCTTGCCTGCCGCCGGGCGGTCGGGCAGCGCGGCGCGGCGGCCCGACCCTTCGGTGATGACCTTCTCCATCATCCAGACAAGCTGCCGCGCGGCGTCTTCCTGAATGACCCGTTCGCCGATGCCGCTTTCGGTCAGCATCAGCGGCTCTGCCTCACCCATGAGCCTCAGTTCGACGATCCCGTAGGGTTCGACCATGGACCCCCCGTTCAGGATCCCCGCGTAAGCGCCCGCCATTTCGATCAGCGTCGCTTCCGACGCCCCCAGCGCCAGTGCCGGACCCAGCGCCAGATCGCTGTCGATGCCGAACTGGCTGGCCACCATGCGGACCGTGTCGCGCCCCACGCTTTCGGAAATCTTCACCGCCGGGATGTTCAGCGAATCCTTCAGCGCCTCGACCATCG
This sequence comes from Aestuariivita sp., assembly GCA_018401465.1. GTDB lineage: Bacteria > Pseudomonadota > Alphaproteobacteria > Rhodobacterales > Rhodobacteraceae > JAGYKE01. The sequence goes on along the minus strand of JAGYKE010000004.1, from coordinate 211,583 downwards.
TCACACGGCCATAGAAATTGTTGGTGTAGTTGCGCGGGCACCATTCCCCCGATCCCGGGATCGTCAGGCAATAGGGTTCGTCCATCACGATATCGAGCGGCGAATAGCCGAGATCGAGCGCCGCGGCATAGACGAAGGGCTTGAAGGCCGATCCGGTCTGGCGCAGCGCCTGCGTCGCACGGTTGAAGGCGCCCGCCACTTTCGTGTCGCGCCCGCCCACCATGGCACGCACCGCGCCGTCCGCCGACATCACGACGATCGCCGCCTCGGCCTTTGACCCTTCGCGCACCTGGGTCTCGAACACGGCCAGCATCGCTTCTTCCGCCGCACGCTGGAGCCGCTGGTCCAGCGTGGTGCGGATGATCACGTCCTCGGTCGTGTTGAGGGTGAAGTAATCGGGGCCCGACGACATCACCCAATCGGCGAAATAGCCCCCCGCCCGCGCCGCCGCCGCCTGCGACAACTGTGCGGGGTTCGCCGTCGCCTCGGCACGTTCGGCATCGCTCAGATAGCCCTGTTCGTTCATCAGCCGCAGGATCGTCGCGGCACGGTTCTGCGACCGTTCAAGGTTGTTGGTCGGCGCGAACCGCGTCGGCGCCACCAGCAGCCCCGCGAGCATCGCCGCCTCGGCCGGGTTCACCTCGGCCGCGGACTTGCCGAAATAGCGCTGGCTCGCCGCCTCGAAGCCGCGCGCGCCCGCGCCTAGGAAGGCGCGGTTCATGTAGATCGTGAGGATTTCGTCCTTGGTGTATTTCGCCTCCATCGCGATCGAGAAGACGGCTTCCTTCCCCTTGCGCCAAAGCGTGGTGCGGCGGCAGTCAGCTTCGTATTCCGCCTCGGTCATGCCGCCCGCAGGGTCATAGGGTTCGCCGAGGCACAGAAGCTTGGCGGTCTGCTGGGTGATGGTCGACCCGCCATGCCCCGACAAGGGTCCGCGCCCTTCGCTGAGGTTGATGCGCACCGCGCTGGCAACGCCGCGCGGGCTGATTCCGAAATGGCGATAGAAGCGGCGGTCTTCCGTCGCGATGACCGCGTCCTTCAGATAGGGCGACACCGTGCGCGCCGTGACCACGCCTCCGAACTGGTCGCCGCGCCATGCAAAGACCTGACCGTCGCGGTCGAGGATGGTGACCGACCCGCGCGCCCGCCCGTCAAGAAGCGCATCCGCTGCCGGCAGCGTGGAATAGACATACCCCACCGCAAGCCCGACCAGAACCGCCACGATGGCCGTCAGCCGCCAGGTCAGCGCCCAGACCAGCCGCAGGACAAGCAGCGGCAGGTATAGGATCGCGCCCAGAATACCGCCCCGGCGCGGGCCCCGACCCCGCCGCCCCCCTTGCGGCGCGGCGCGCGCGGCTTGCGGGGCGCGCGCGTCTGCGCGGCCCTGCCCGAAGGATAGCGCCGGTCCGCAACCAGCGGCTTGCCTCGCCGTGAATCACCCATGTTCTGCCCTGCCCGGACCTGCTTTGGTGTGGACCATAGCCTGCCCGCCGGCATTTGTTGAGAGGACCATTCCCGGCAGGACAATCCTTGTTTTGCACAAATTTTCATCAACATGACATTTTTGTGCAAATTTTGTGCATTCTTCCCGGATTATCGGCGGAAAGCCCCGCCTTTCCGTTCCCTTGCCCCGGTCGGCCATGCCCTTTCTGCAAGTGCAAATTGCAGGAGCACCTGCCTAGCGAAGGGGACGCACGTGAAACTCATCATTGCAACGATCAAACCGTTCAAGCTGGAGGAGGTCCGCGAAGCGCTGACCGAAGCCGGCGTGCGCGGCATGATGGTCACCGAGATCAAGGGCTTCGGCTCGCAGTCGGGACACACGGAAATCTACCGCGGCGCCGAATATGCCGTGAACTTCGTGCCGAAGATCAAGCTGGAAATCGTCGTCGCGGCCTCGATGGCCGATCAGGTGGTCGAGACCATCGCGAAGACGGCGCACACCGGCAAGATCGGCGACGGCAAGATTTTCGTGCTCGACGTGCAACAGGCGGTGCGCGTGCGCACCGGCGAAACCAACGAAGACGCGCTGTAAGGGCGGCGGGCTTACGCAAAGGGAAACGCAAACATGAAACTCAACAAGACACTGCTTGCCGTCGCAGCCCTGGTGGCGCTGCCGACGCTTGGCTGGGCGCAGGATGCGGAAGGGCCGGTCGCCGGCGTCAATGCCGCATCCGACACGTCCTTCATCCTGACATCGCTGCTGTTCCTGATGGGCGGCTTCATGGTCTTCTGGATGGCGGCGGGCTTCTCCATGCTCGAAGCGGGCCTCGTGCGGTCGAAGAACGTCACGATGCAGCTGACCAAGAACATCGCGCTCTTCTCGATCGCGGCCATCATGTATTATCTGGTCGGCTACAACCTGATGTATCCGCTCGGCAGCTGGGCGATCGGCTCGGACGAAACCGGCGGGTATCTGTCGGCGCTGTTCGGTGTCGCCGTGCTGGAAGCCGTCGGCGTCACCGCGGACGGGCTGGACGATTACTCCTACGCCGCGACCTCGACCGACTACTTCTTCCAGTTGATGTTCTGCGCCACGACCGCCTCGATCGTGTCGGGCACGCTGGCCGAACGCATCAAGCTCTGGCCCTTCCTTGTCTTCGTCGTCGTGCTGACCGGGTTCATCTACCCGCTGCAGGCGTCGTGGGACTGGGGCGGCGGCTTCCTCGAGTCGCAGTTCGTCTTCTCGGATTTCGCAGGTTCGACCATCGTGCACTCGGTCGGTGGCTGGGCGGCACTTGTCGGCGCGATCATCCTCGGACCGCGCATCGGCAAGTACAAGGACGGCCGCACCGTCCCGATGCCGGGCTCGAACCTCGCGCTTGCCACGCTTGGCACGTTCATCCTGTGGATGGGCTGGTTCGGCTTCAACGGCGGCTCGCAGCTGGCCATGGGCACCGTGGGTGACATCGCCGACATCGGCCGCGTCTTCGCCAACACCAACGCGGCAGCGGCAGGCGGCGCCCTCACGGCCCTGATCCTGACGCAGGTTCTCTACAAGAAGCCCGACCTCACCATGATCCTGAACGGCGCCCTCGCAGGCCTCGTGTCGATCACCGCCGAACCGCTTGCCCCGACGCTGGGTCTGGCGACCATCATCGGCGCGGTCGGCGGCGTGATCGTGGTCTTCTCGGTTCCGATGCTCGACAAGATGAAGATCGACGACGTCGTCGGTGCCATCCCGGTCCACCTCTTCGCGGGGATCTGGGGCACGCTCGCCGTGGTCCTGACCGGCGGCTACCATGGCGAATCCACGCTGATGGGTCAGATCACCGGCATCGTCGTGATCGGCCTCTTCGTGGTGGTGACCTCGGCCATCGTGTGGCTGATCATCAAGGCGACCATGGGCCTGCGCGTCAGCGAAGAAGCCGAGGTCAACGGCCTCGACATGGCAGAGCTGGGCATGGAGGCCTATCCGGAATTCTCCAAGGGCTGATGACTCCTCCTTCCATCGGCCTTCCCACTGGCCCGGGCGTTCGCGCCCGGGCTTTTTCGTTTCAGGGGCGAGGGGCCAGCCCCTCGCGCTCCCCGGGATATTTGGGGCGAGAGGAAGCAGGGGCGTCGGTTTGCTTCTTTCTGGTCGCAAAGACGCAAACCGGCGCGGCACCAGCCGCGCGCGGATCGGCGTGCGCGCGACAGCGCGCTCGACTTGGTAAAGATCAGATGCCGGCGTCGACGATCGCGGCCGCGAGGATCGGCACGGTCTTCGCGTTCAGCCCGGCGATGTTCATCCGGCTGTCGCCCACCATGTAGATCCCATGCTCGCGGCGGAGCGTTTCCACCTGCTCGGGCCCGCAGCCCAGGCGCGAGAACATGCCGCGGTGCTGGGCAAGGAAGGCGAAGCGGTCCGACCCGGTCAGGCGCTGCAATTCGTCGGCCAGCGACTTGCGCAGCCCCAGCATGGACAGGCGCACCTCTTCGAGTTCCGCCGCCCAGTCGGCGCGCAGCGCTGCGTCGTTGAGGATCATCGTGACCAGCCGCGCGCCGTGATCGGGCGGGAAGGAAAAGTTCTGGCGGTTGAGGAAGGCCAGCGTGTCCTGGTTCAGGCCCCGCGCGCCCGCGTCCGACGACACCGCCATCAGAAGACCGGTGCGTTCGCGGTAGATGCCGAAATTCTTGGAGCACGACGCCGCGATCAGCGTTTCCGGGACCGAGGAGGTGACCATCCGTGTCGCCGCCGCATCCTCTTCCAGCCCGTCGCCGAAGCCCTGATAGGCCAGGTCGATCATCGGCACGGCACCGGTGCGGTTCAGCAGGTCAACCACCGCCTGCCATTCGATCGGGTTGAGGTTCGCGCCCGTCGGGTTGTGGCAGCAGCCATGCAAGAGCACCACGTCGCCCTTCCGCGCCGCCTGCAGATCGTCGAGCATGCCGCCGAAATCGACGCCACGCGTCTCGGCGTCGAAATAGCGGTAGGGCACCGTCTCGATCCCGAGGTACTTCAGGATCGTCAGGTGGTTCGGCCAGGTCGGGTCGCTGACGAAGACGCGCGCCCCGGGATTGGCAAGCTTGATCATCTCGAAGGCCTGGCGCACCGCGCCGGTGCCGCCCGGTGTGGCCGCTGCGGCGACATTCGCGCGCGGCACCGAATCGGCGAGGATCATCGCGATCATCGCGTCCGAAAAGGCCGGGTCGCCCGCAAGGCCCACATAGGTCTTGGACGTCTGTTCTTCCCACAGCCGGTGTTCGGCGGCCTTGATCGCGCGCATCACCGGGGTGAGGCCGGTGGCATCCTTGTAGACGCCGACACCGAGATCGATCTTGTCGCCCCGCGGGTCGTCCTTGAACAGCTGGATGAGCTGCAGGATCTTGTCGGCGGGCTGGGGTTTGAGGCTTTCGAACATCAATTGTCTCCGGTGGCGACGGGCAGGGTGGGGAAGGCGCCCCATTCGGCCCAGGATCCGTCATAGACGGACCAGTCATGCTTGCCGAGCCGCTCCATGGCGAGCGCGAGGATACAGGCGGTGACACCCGATCCGCAGGTGGTGATCACGGGTTTCGCCAGATCGACGCCGCCTGCCGCGAAGGCGGCGCGCAAGCTCCCGGTATCCTTCATCGTGCCGTCGGGGTTCAGCAACTCGCCGAAAGGCACGTTCTTCGATCCGGGGATGTGGCCCGGGCGCAGGCCGGGGCGGGGTTCGGGCGCCTCGCCGCGGAAGCGGGCGGCGCTGCGGGCGTCCACGATCTCGATATCGGAAAGCTTCGACGCCGCGGCCACCTGCGTCACGTCGCGCACGAGGTGGTTCTGCAGGCGCACGGTCATGTGGCGGTCGCGGACCATGGGGGGCAGGTCCTCGATCTCGCGGCCTTCGGCCCGCCATTTGGGCAGGCCGCCATCGAGCACGGCGACATTCTCCTGCCCCATGAGGCGGAACATCCACCAGACGCGCGCCGCCGACATGAGCCCGGCGCCGTCATAGACCACGACCTGATGGCCGTCGCCCACGCCCATGGCGCGCAGGCGCGACATGAACTTTTCCACCGGGGGCGCCATGTGCGGCAGGGCCGAGCGGTGGTCCGAGATATCGTCGATATCGAAAAAGCGCGCGCCGGGAATATGGGCGGCGTTGTATTCCGCGCGGCCGTCGCGGCCCTGATCAGGCAGATACCACGACCCGTCGAGGATGCGCAGGTCGGGGTCCTTCAGATGCGCCTGCAGCCAGTCAGTGGACACCAGCGTTCTGGAATCGTCGTCTGCCATCTGCGCCCCCCGGGTTCGTGATCCCGGTCTGCCTACAGCCAAGGCTGGGCTTGCGCAAGATTGCGGGCGTCAGCGCGTTTCCTTGAGAAGGCGTTGCTTCTGGCGGTTCCAGTCGCGTTTCGCTTCGGTTTCGCGCTTGTCGACGTTCTTCTTGCCCTTCGCGATGCCCAGCTTGATCTTGGCCATGCCGCGATGGTTGAAATACATCACCAGCGGCACCAGCGTCATGCCCTTGCGCTGGGTGGCGTTCCACAGATCGGCAAGATCGCGGCGGCTGACCAGCAGCTTGCGGCGGCGGCGTTCTTCGTGGGTGAAGGTCTTGGCATTTCCGTAGGGGGCGACATAGGCGTTGACCAGCCACAACTCCCCGTTCTCCACGGCGGCATAGCTTTCGGCGATGCCGGTGCCGCCCTGCCGCATGGCCTTCACCTCGGAGCCTTCCAGCATGATGCCGCATTCGATGTCTCGCTCGATCGCGTAATCGAAGCGCGCGCGCCGGTTCTCGGCGATGATGCGGTAATTGGGGTCGCTTTTCGTCTGGGCCATGGCAGCCCGATGTAAGCCGTGGCGCGCGTGGCCACAAGGCCGGGCGCTATTTCGACCGCCGGCTGCCCAGCCAGCGCGACAGCCGGCCGCGTTTTTCGGCCACCGCATCGCCCGCGGCGTCGAAACCTTCGCCGATGTCTTCCAGCACCGGATCGATCCGCGCCCGGCGGAACCGCCGCCAGCGCACCCAGATCGCGTAGAAGGCCGCCGCAAGAAGCGTCAGGATCACGATGTTGAGCCAGGGGATGATCCGCACATCCGGGCCTTCGACGGGCCGCAGGCTGACGGCGTTGGGAAAGCTCGACAGGAATTCGTTGCGCCAGCCATAGTGGCGCAGCGCATACCAGCGCGGTTCAGCCGCGGTCGAGATGGCGTCGGCGGCCTCGGTATACAGGTTCGCGGTGTCGAACTTGAAATAGGGCGGCCAGCCCCAGCCGGTGTCTTCGTTGCGATAGACCATCGGGCGGCCATTGGCGCGCACGGTCTGGATGAACTGGACGTCGCGGCTGATCAGGGTCTGGGACTGGTCGTCGGGCGTCGCCCAGAAGATGCGCGTCCAGTCGCCCAGTTCCTGCCGTTCCTCATAGGTGTTGACGATGCGCACGATGTCGGTCTGCGGCAGGGTGTAATGCAGGAAGCCACCGAAGACCGTCCAGAAGGTCAGGATGAAGCCCCATTTGACGTAAGCCATGCACCGCCCTCCTCAGGCGAAATTCACGAGGTAGATGATCAGCGCGATCAGCGCCAGCGGCACGACATAGACGCCGAGGATCAGCTTGCGCCGCAGCGATCCGTCGTAATCCTCGAGGCCCTCGCGGACAAAGGCGTCGCGGTCGCCGGTCCGGCCTTCCTCGGCCCATTCCGCCTCGAGCTTGCGGCGGCGCACGCTGCGGGAATAAAGCGACAGCGAGATATAGACGATGGTCAGCGCCACCAGAAGGATGATCACCAGTCGTGCCAGACCCAGCATGCGTTACCTCCTGACCGCGCCCCGGGGGCCGACCCGCGCCACCAGGCCGCTGCGCGCGCTTGGCGGTGGGGCCGCGTCATTCAAGTCGGGTTCATGCCCGAACAGTGCCGCGCGCGCCCCTGCCTTGTCCAACTGGTATTCCCGCGTCAGGAAATCAACCGCGTAATCCTGTTTGGCCTGCGGACAATCGCGGGGCAGAGGGGCGGCCCTGATCCTCGGCCTTCACCACCAAGAGGGCCGGTTCACGTTTTCCGACCTTTCTGCGGCCAGAGCAGAATGAACCCCGCCACCCCGCCACCGATCCCCGCCAGTTCGATCCAGCGCGGCACCAGCCCCAGAAGCGAGGCGATCAGTGATAGAAGCCATACCGCGACAAGGGCAAGACCGATCTTCTTTTTCATTTCGCACCATGAAGGTTCGCGTCGTGTTTTCTGGCGATGGCGGCGCACCGCCGGGCAAACAGTGGCAAATGCCACGCCACATGGAAAGCCCCGTGGCAAGGCAGCCGTTGAAATCGCCGCCGTGACGGGGGACAAGAGGGGCACAACCTTGCAAGGATCACCGCGCCATGACCCATCTTCTTGCCGTCACCCCCGATGTGACCCCCGAAACCGACCGCCCCCGCCCCGACATGCTGATCTCGGGCGATCCCGTCTTCACCACGTGGAGCCTCGAGGAGACCGACGGCCTATATTGCGGCCTGTGGGAATCGACACCGGGCAAATGGCGGATGGACTATGACGAATGGGAATATTGCCGCATCCTGTCGGGCCATTCGGTGATCGAAGGCGATGACGGCACGCGGCTCGAGGTGCGGGCGGGCGACAGCTTCATCCTGCGCCCCGGCTTCAGCGGCACATGGGAAGTGATCGAGACCACGCGCAAGGATTACGTGATCCGCAGCTGATCTTCCTCTCGCTCCAAATATCCCGGGGGGTGAGCGCCGAAGGCGCCAGGGGGGCAGCGCCCCCCTTCCTCACCCGGCCAGAAGCGCCACCAGATCGCTGCGCGCATCGGCCAGCGCGTCGATCACGTCGAAATGGTGCCGCCCCGGCACGACCTCGCAAGGCACGCCCCAGGCCCGGGCCAGCCAGTCGGCCTGATCAAGGAAAGCGGGCCGTTCGTCGGCCCCCACCCAGACGGTGACAGGCACCGTCGGCGCAGGCTGATGCACCGGGCTCTCACTGCGCGCCTCCTCCGGATCAAGGCGCAGAACCTCGTTCATCGACGTGCGCAGAAGCGGTTCGAGATCGGAGAGCGGCGAAATCGGCACGACCCGCGCAATCCGTGCGGCCACCGCATCGGACAGCACCCCCGGCGCGAGCATCCGTGCCACCAGATGCCCACCCGCCGAATGGCCGGTCAGGACCAGCGGCCCGGCGGTCATGCCCGCCACTGCCGCGACTTCCGCCGCGATCTGGCCGGTGATCGCGGAAATCCGCGCCTCGGGGCACAGCGTATAGGACGGCATCGCCACCGCCCAGCCCCGCGCCAGCGGCCCCGCGGCCAGATGCGACCAGGTCGATTTGTCGAAGGCCTTCCAGTAGCCGCCATGCACGAAGATCACGCAGCCTTTAACCGGGCCTTCGGGCCGGAAGAGGTCAAAACGTTCGCGCGCGTCGCTGCCATAGGGCAGATCAAGCTCCGCCCGCGGGCCGAGCGCGTCGCGGAACGCCGCCGCTTCGGCGGTCCAGCGGGGCGGATAGGCCCCCGCGTCCGGAATGTAGGCCGCGTTGGCATAGGCGTCGTCCAGCTCCATTCCCGTTCCTCCCGATCTGGCGCTGGACAAAGCCTGCCCCAACTGGTTTCCCTCTGCGAGTGCAATTTCGCGGAGGAGAGATCATGCTGGACGCCACCACCGACCTCAAGTCACTGCTGAAGGACCCGAGCCTTCTGGAAACTCGCGCCTATGTCGGCGGCCAGTGGATCGACGGCGACAACGGCACCTTCCCGGTCATGAACCCGGCCCGCGGCGACATCATCGCCGACGTGGCGGACCTCAGCCGCGCGCAGGTGGCAGACGCCATCGATCAGGCGCAGACCGCGCAGAAGGAATGGGCGAAGTGGACCGGCAAGGAACGCGCTGCCGTCATGCGCCGCTGGTTCGACCTGATGATGCAGAACGCCGACGATCTGGCGACGATCCTGACCGCCGAACAGGGCAAGCCCCATGCCGAGGCCAAGGGCGAGATCGCCTATGGCGCCTCCTTCGTTGAATTCTTCGGCGAAGAGGCCAAGCGCATCTATGGCGAGATGATTCCCGGCCACCAGCGCGACAAGCGCATCATGGTGCTGAAGCAGCCCATCGGCGTGGCCGCGTCGATCACGCCGTGGAATTTCCCCAATGCGATGATCACCCGCAAGGCGGGCCCGGCGCTGGCGGCGGGCTGCGCCTTCGTCGCGCGCCCCGCGGCCGAGACGCCGCTGTCGGCGCTGGTGCTGGGCGTGCTGGCGGAACGCGCAGGGATTCCGGCGGGCGTTCTCAACATCGTGCCGTCGTCGCGGTCCTCCGAGATCGGGAAGGAATTCTGCGAAAACCCCGGCATCCGCAAGCTGACCTTCACGGGGTCCACCGAAGTGGGCCGCATCCTGCTGCGTCAGGCGGCCGATCAGGTGCTGAAATGCTCGATGGAACTGGGCGGCAACGCGCCCTTCATCGTCTTCGATGACGCCGATCTGGATGCCGCGGTCGAAGGCGCGATGCTGTGCAAGTTCCGCAACAACGGCCAGACCTGCGTCTGCGCCAACCGCATCTACGTGCAGGCGGGCGTCTATGACGCCTTCGCCGAAAAGCTGAAGGCCGCGGTCGAGAAGCTGAACGTGGGCGACGGGCTGACCCCGGGTGTGACGACGGGGCCGCTCATCAACGCCGCCGCCATCGACAAGGTGCTCGAACATCTGGGCGACGTGACCTCCAAGGGCGGCAGCGTCCTCACGGGCGGGCAGGCGCATCCCCTGGGCGGCAACTTCTTCCAGCCCACCGTCGTCACCGGCGTCACGCAGGACATGAAGGTGGCCAAGGAAGAAACCTTCGGCCCGCTGGCACCCTTGTTCAAGTTCGAGGACGTGGACGAGGTCATCGCCATGGCCAATGACACGATCTTCGGGCTTGCTGCCTATTTCTATGCGCGTGACCTGAGCCGCGTCTACAAGGTGGCCGAAGCGCTCGAATACGGGATCGTCGGTGTGAACACCGGCATCATCTCGACCGAGGTGGCGCCCTTCGGCGGCGTGAAACAGTCGGGGCTCGGCCGCGAAGGCAGCCATCACGGCATCGAGGATTATCTCGAGATGAAATACGTCTGCCTCGGCGTCTGATCCGGGGGCCCGGAAAGTTTCAAACTTTCCGGGCCGTTTTCTTTGCAAGAAAACGGCGCTTGGCCTGCTTGCGCAGGACCTTGGGAAGGGCCTCGTCCAGCCCGCGCAGCACCTTCTTGCCATAGACCCCGCGCAGCGTCGGACCCGACACCACATAGGTGAGCAATGCGCCCAGATGCGCATAGACTTCCGCCAGCGCCTCGGCATCGGTGAAATCCGGACGCGCGCTGCGGGCGAGCGCCGTCAGCCGGTTCAGAAACGGAATGAGAAACCATTGCCGCCCGGTTTCGGCCCGGGCGTCGTGGTCAAGCAGTTCGCGCGCGATCAGCGCCGCGTCATCGGGGTTGGCACCCGCGTGGTCGAGGAAGTGGTCGAACGCCTTCACGATATCGCCCGTGTCACCCAGCGCCGCCATAATCCGGTCCCCCAGCCGGTCGAGGACAGTTTCGTAAAGGCGGTCTTTGGTGCCGAAATGGTGCAGCAGGGCCTGCTTGGTCAGGCCAAGCTCCTGCGCCACGGATGCGATCGAAACGCCGGGATAGCCGCGCGCCGCGAATTGGCGGGTTGCGGCGTCGATCAGACGGGCGGGGGTGTCGGAGTTTTGTGTCATGAAATCGTCATATATAGCCTACCGACCGGTCCGTAAAGCCCGAGGTGCGAAACCCGCCCGATGACACCAAGGCCTGTTTCCCGGGAAGCATCCAGTACCTATATTCGTCTGGCCCAGCAGGAGGATACGCCCATGCTCTGGATGGCCCGACCCGCCTTCGTGATCGCAGTCCTTGCCTCAGGTGTCGCCGCTCAGGCCGAAGCCCCGCGCGACATCACGGGTAACCTGACCTACCTCGCCCGGATCGCCCTGCCGCCCGAGGCCGAGGCGGTGATCGTCCTGCAGGGCGAGTTCGGCACGGTGCTGGCGCAGGCGGTGATCCCGTCCGGGGGGCGGCAGGTGCCCTTGCCTTTCGTTCTGAGCGATGCGACCGGGCTTTCGGGCCGGCTTGACGCCGCGATCCGGATGGGTGGGCAGACCCGCTGGCTGATCGAAGGCGTCCCGGTGCCCGGGGGTGGCGCGCCTGTCGATCTGGGCAATCTGATGCTGTCGCCCTATCGCGCGCTGGCCTTCGCAACCCAGTATGACTGCGGCGGCATCCGCGTGTCGGTGGGCATGCTGGACGACCGCCTGACCTTGCGCGCCGACCGCCGCGATCTGCCCTTGACGCAGGTCGAAGCGGCCTCGGGCGCGCGTTATGTGGCCGACGGTGACGACAGCAGCGGCATCTGGTCGAAGGGCGAGGGCGCGACGGTGACGCTGGGCGGTGCCGAACTGCCCGAATGTTACAAGCTGGTGCCGCCCGACGCCACGCCCTACCGTGCGGGCGGGACGGAGCCGGGCTGGTCGGTCAGGCTTGGCGACGCAACCACTGAGATCACCGCCGATTACGGCGCGGTCAGCCTGACCGCCCCGCGTCCCGCGGCCATGCCGGTGCGCGGCGGCTATGTCTTCGACATGCCCGATATCGGCGCGCGGCTGACGCTGACCGAAGGCGTCTGCCGCGACATCGCCACCGGCATGCCGCATCCCCATGGCACGACGCTGACGCTCGACGGGCGCGATATGACCGGCTGCGGCGGTGACCCCGCACGCCTGCTCACCGGCCCCGAATGGCGCGTCGAGGATGTGGCGGGCACCGGCATCGTCGACCGGTCCAATGTCACGCTGATGTTCGGCAGCGATGGCCGCCTGTCGGGCAGCGGCGGCTGCAACCGGATGATGGGTGGCTATACCCTGACGGGCGAAGGGCTGACATTCTCGCAGGTGGCCGCGACCATGATGGCCTGCCCCGAGGCGCTGATGACTCAGGAGGCCCGCGTCTTCGAGGCACTGGCCGCCGTCACGCGGTTCGACATGGACGACAGCGGCGCGCTTCAGCTGATCGGCGGGGCGCAGGACGCAGCTCTTCTGACCGCGCGGCGGCCCTGACACGAAAAGGCCCGGACCTTGCGGTCCGGGCCCCACGGAAACCGAGGGAAACGGTCGTCCGTTCCGGTCACTGCCGGATCAGTTGACCGTGCCTTCGATGGCCTTCGCGGTGCTTGCGATCTCGATCCGGCGCGGTTTCAGCGTCTCGGGCACTTCGCGCTTCAGATCGACATGCAACATACCGTTCTCGTGCACAGCGCCGGTCACCCGGACATGGTCGGCGAGCTGGAATTTGCGCTCGAACGCGCGGGTGGCGATGCCACGATGCAGATATGTGCGGCTCGCGTCGTCTTCCGCCTTGCGGCCCGACACGATCAGGCTGTTCTCGCGCACTTCGACGGACAGCTCGTCCTCCGCGAAGCCGGCGACGGCGACCGAGATGCGATAGGCATCGGCATCGGTCTTTTCGATGTTGTAGGGGGGATAGGTGGACTGGCCCACGTCATTGGACAGGACCCGGTCCATCAGGTCGGCAATCTGGTCGAAACCGACGGTTGCCCGGTAAAGCGGGGTGAAATCAAGCGTTCTCATCGTCGTAATCCTCATGTGAGCGATGTGACAGGCGCCCTCCCAAGGGGACGGGCAGGTGTTCATCGGGCCCCGGAACCGGCGACCCGACAGATTTCAGATGGGAAAGCGGTTGCGCGGAATCAAGACCCGCCGGGGCGCACGAACTTGGCACCCGTGTCGCGCTGGGCGCCGCCCACGGTGACGCGCGCGCCTGCGGCAGGGCCATGACCGCCACCCGTGGCAAGCGCCGCCTGCAGTTCGGCCAGCGGCCCCGTCAGCGCGGTGCCGAGCGAGACCGGCGCGCCGTTCACCTGCGCCATGGCCGACACGACCGACACGATCCGCGGACGGCCCGTGTCGAAGGAAAAGACCGGCGACCCGGACGACCCGAACCCGATCCGGCAGGACATGACCAGAATGCCGTCCTGCCGCGCCATGACGGAGCAGGCCTCCTGCAGGGATGGCGCCTCGGCCCGGTCGAGCGCGTAGGACACGACGCCCACCCGGTCGCCTTTTGCCGGGCGCAGCCCGGTCTCGAAGGGTTGCACCGCGGTGCCCCGGATCGGCTGCGCCAGTTCCAGCAGCGCCAGATCGTTGCGCACCCTTTCGGCGGCCTTTTCGCCGCCGAAGGTAAAGGCGGGGTGCGCCATGGCCCGGCGCACCTGGCGATAGGCCTCGGCCCGGCCGTTGCGCCAGCCCGCGCGGAATTCGATCCGCTCGGGCGCGATGCGTGCGCCGTCCTTGGCAAAGAGACAATGCGCCGCCGTCAGCACCAGATCGGGTGCGATCAGCGCGCCGGTGCAGAAGCCCTTGCCGTCGATGTCGATGCGGCCGACCCCGGCCCAGTCGCGGCCCGCGCCCAGCGTGTCGAGGCTTTGCAGCCGGGTGTCCTGCGCTGCCGCGGCACCTGCAGCAAGCGCCAGGATGATCGTGATCGCCAGACGCAGCATGCCGTGCCCTTTCCTGTCCTCACGCAGCCTTAGCATGGGCTTGGGGCGGAAATAAGTCCGCCCTAGCGCAGGATCGGAACCGCCGGCGCGCGCGTCCCCCCGGCGGTCAGCGCAGGCGGCTGCGGCCCGCCGGTCGCCCAGTCCAACAACTCGACACTATGCACGATGGGCAGCTCGGTCCCCGACCCGATCTGCATCATGCAGCCGATATTGCCCGCCGCGATCACGTCGGGGTTCTTCGCCTCGAGCGTGCGGACCTTGCGCGCCTTCAATTCTTTTGAGATCGCGGGCTGCATCAGGTTGTAGGTGCCGGCCGACCCGCAGCACAGATGGCTGTCGGCGGGTTCCACCACGGTGAAACCCGCGCGCTTCAGCAGGTCTTTCGGATAGGTCTTGATCTTCTGCCCATGCTGCAGCGAACAGGCCGCGTGATAGGCCACCGTCATGTCCTTCGGCGTGCCTTGCGGCAGGTCGAGTTTCATGAGCACCTCGCTCACGTCCATGGCGATGGCGCTGACGCGGGCGGCGTCGGCGGAAAGCGGATCGGTGCGGAACATGTGGCCGTAATCCTTGACCGTGGTGCCGCAACCGGAGGTGTTGATGACGATGGCGTCGAGGCCCTTGCCATCCATCTCGGCCACCCAGGCGCGGATGTTCTTTGCCGCGGCCCCGTGGCTTTCCTGCGTCTTGCCCATGTGATGGGTCAGCGCCCCGCAGCAGCCCGCGCCCTCGGCCACCACCACTTCCGCCCCCAGCCGGGTGAGCAGGCGGATCGTGGAATCGTTGATGTCGGTGTTCAGCGCGCGCTGCGCGCAGCCGGTCATCAGCGCGACGCGCATCTTCTTCGCGGCCTGCGGCGCGAAGGTCTGCGGATCGTCGTTGCGGCTGACGGGGGGGATGGTCTTCGGCGCCATCTCGAGCATGGCGCGCAGGCGTTCGTCGGGCATCAGACGCGCAAAGGGCCGCCCGATCTTGGCCGCCAGCAGCGCCACGCGGAAGCGCATCGGATAGGGCAGGATGCGCGCCAGCGTCCAGCGCAGCACGCGTTCGGTCAGGGGCCGCTTGTAGCGGTTTTCGATATATTCCCGCGCGTGATCGACCAGGTGCATGTAATGCACGCCCGAAGGGCAGGTCGTCATGCAGGCAAGGCAGGACAGGCAGCGGTCGATGTGCCGCACGGTCTTCGCATCCGGCACACGCTCGTTTTCCAGCATGTCCTTGATCAGGTAGATGCGGCCCCGCGGGCTGTCGAGTTCATCACCCAGCACCTGATAGGTCGGGCAGGTCGCCGTGCAGAACCCGCAATGCACGCAGGCGCGCAGGATCTCGTTCGCGCGGGCGGTGCCGGCATCTTTCAGCTGGTCGGGCGTGAAGGTCGTCTGCATCTCGTGGCTTTCCTGGGTGCGATTCGGGGTGGGTGCGCGCGGGGCTCCGGCCCTCAGATCAGCGACACGAAGACAAACCCGAAGAGCGTCGACGTGATCAGATAGACCAGCGTGAAGACGCCGCGCGCCTTCCAGACATTGTCGAACCGGCCAAGATAGAGGTGATAAAGCATCCCTGCCACCGAGGCCGAGATCACGCCGACCCCGAAGGCGGCCAGCCCGCGCGACGTGACGCCTGCGATGGGCCCGGGCACGAGGATCGCGATGAAGACAAGGATCGCCGCGACGACAAGAATACACTGTGCGATCAGCGCGCCGCGCGGACGGTTGGACATGAGCGCGAGGCCACCGAACAGGGCGGCCGAGACGACGGCGACGGGAAAGGCTTCTGCGAACAAGGGTATCTCCGTGTCAGGCGGCCATCAGGCCGGGGTTGAGAATTCCGCGCGGGTCGAACTGGGCGCGCAGGCCTGCCGACAGTGCGGCGACGGCTGCGGCTTCGGGCTGGAAGACGGGCAGCGCCGCGCGGGTCGCCGCATCGGCGCGCACCAGCGTGGCATGGCCGGAAAACGCCCCGATCCGCGCACGCAGGTCGGTGCCCGCGGGGGCCAGCGCCCAGATCATCCCGCCGCCCCAGTCCAGCTGCACCTGTACGCCGTCACCCATCCGCGCGACGATCCCGGGCGCGTCGGACGGTTTCACCGACACCCGCCAGACATCACCCGGGGCCGCCGCAAAGGCGGTGACGTCGCGCAGCGCGGCCCATTCGGCCGTGCTTTCATCGCCCTGCAGCACCGCGTCATCCGCACGCAGCAGATCGCGCAGGCGGCCCATGCGATAGGCGACACTGTCCCCGAACCCTTCGAGCCGCAACAGCGTGCGGCCCCCGGCGGCAACATGGGCCGCGCCCGTCACCTCGAAAGGCGACCCCAGCGCCGCCGACATCGCCTGTATGGCCGCCGCGATGTCCTGCCCGGGCAGGACCAGCGTCGCCTCGGTCTCGGGGCAGGGCAGGACCTTCAGGCTCACCTCGGTGATCACGCCCAAGGTGCCGTGGGACCCCGTCAGAAGACGGACAAGGTCATAGCCGGTGACGTTCTTCATCACCCGCCCGCCGTTCTTGACGATGGTGCCCTGTCCGTCGACATAGCGCAGGCCCAGCATGAAATCGCGCGCGGCCCCCACCGCGATCCGCCGCGGCCCGCTGACATTGGCGGCCACAACGCCGCCGATCGTGGGCGTGCCCGCCGTGCCAAGAAGCGGGCGGTGATCCATCGGCTCGAACGCGAGGCGCTGGTTCCCGGTGGCAAGCGTCGCCTCCACCTCGGCAACCGGCGTTCCCGCCCGCGCCACAATGGTCAGTGCGCCGGGCTCGTACAGGGTGATGCCTGTCAGCCCCGCCGTGGTCAGGCCGGTGCCCGCCACCTGCATCCCCCGCGTGCCGCCGCCCTGCACGACAAGCGGGCTCGCCGCGCCGCGGATCATCTGCGCCAGGTCGTTCTCGTCCTTGGGTGTCAGCATTTTCCTCTCGCCTCAAATATCCCGGGGGGAGCGCGCGCAGCGCGCGTCGGGGGGCAGCGCCCCCCGCTACTCCGCCGCCATCGCCACGGCGCGGCGGGGCGCGCTGACGGTCAGCGGAAAGACCTTGGCGGGGTTCAGAAGCCACGCAGGGTCGAAGACATCCTTGACCGCCATCTGCGCCTCGAGGTCTTCGGCCGTGAACTGGTGCACCATGAGGTCGCGCTTCTCGATCCCCACGCCGTGCTCGCCCGTCAGGCATCCGCCCGCCTCGACGCAGAGCTTGAGGATTTCCGCCCCGAAGGCCTCGCACCGTTCCAGATCGCCGGGCTTGTTGGCATCGAACAGGATCAGCGGGTGCATGTTGCCGTCGCCCGCATGGAAGACATTGGCGACGTCGAGCCCGAATTCCTTCGACATCTCGCCGATCCGGCGCAGGACGTATGGCAGCGACGACACCGGGATCGTGCCGTCAAGGCACATGTAGTCGTTGATCTGCCCCATTGCGCCGAAGGCCGACTTGCGGCCCAGCCAGATGCGCCCGGCCTCGTCGGCGTCCTGCGCCTCGCGCAACTCAACGGGGTTGTGGCGCGCCGCGATCTCCTTGATCAGGCCCAGCTGGTGGTCGATCTCGGCAGGGGATCCTTCGACCTCCACGATCAGAAGCGCCTCGCACATCGGATAGCCGGCCTTGGCGAAAGCCTCGCAGGCCTCGATGCAGGGGCGGTCCATGAATTCGATGGCGACCGGCAGCACGCCCGCCTTGATGATGACGGACACGACCTCGCCCGCGACCTCGTTGCTGTCGTATCCCATCAGGATCGGCCGCGCGCCTTCGGGCTTGCGCAGGATGCGCAAGGTGGCTTCCGTCACCACGCCCAGCTGGCCTTCCGACCCGCAGATGACCCCCAGAAGGTCAAGGCCGCCCGCATCCAGATGCGCGCCGCCCATTTCCACCACGGTGCCGTCCATCAGGACCATGGTGACGCCCATCAGGTTGTTCGTCGTCACCCCGTATTTCAGGCAATGCGCCCCGCCCGAATTCATCGCGATGTTGCCCGCGATGGCGCAGGCCAGCTGCGACGACGGGTCGGGGGCATAGAAGAAATCCTCCTCCGCCACGGCACCGCTGACGGACAGATTGGTGCGGCCCGTCTGAACCCGGATGATCCGGTTGTCGTAATCGACCTCGAGCACATCGTTCATCCGCGCCACGCCCAGGATCACGCAATCGGCCGTCGGCAGCGCGCCGCCCGCAAGCGACGTGCCCGACCCGCGCGGCACGACGGGCACGCCCTCGGAATGGCAGATGCGCAGGATGTCCGACACCTCGGCGGTCGAGGTGGGCAGCACCACGATCATGGGCGGGCAGCGATAGGCGGTCAGCGCGTCGCATTCATAGGCGCGCGTCTCGGCATCGTCATGGATGACGGCGTTCTTCGGCAGCACGTCCAGCAGACGCGCCACCACGCGCGCCTTGCGGGCCAGAACCACAGGGTTCGGGGCGGGCATTTCCATGTGATCCCTCCTCTTTGGTAAGAAGATATTACCAATTATTACGCAAGGCAACGGGAATCGCCCGGCCGCACGCGCCGCTTGGCGAAGGGAACCACGCGCAGGCCCACCGCGCCATGAGGTAGTTTGCTGCATGGTGACCGGCGCACCCCGTGCGGGATGCGCCGGTCCCCGGCCTAGTCGGCGCGCACGATCGCGCTGTAATCGCCCCGCAGTCGCAGCGTCACGGTGGCGGCGGCGCTGTCGCGGTTGCGCCAGAACCAGCCGTGATCCCCGGCGAAGGGGGTCACGAAGCTCCCCTCGCCGCTGGTCTGGCCGCGCCCCTTTTCATAGGTCACGTTGCGGTCACCGGCATGGGCATGCAGGTCAAAGTTGATCCGGCCGCCCTCGGCGCTCCACGCATAGAACAGGGTCGCTCCTTCCTCCATCGTGGCCTTTATCTCGGTGGATGCGCCCGGTGCGAGGGTGAAGGTGATCTCGTCCTGCCATGCCTCCTGCGCCTGCGCCTGAGAGACGAAGAGGCCAAGAATGTCGTTCATCAGCGACGACTGATCGTCACCGCCATGCAGCAGGGCGTCGGCTTCGGCTTCTTCGGCCAGTTGCTGCTTGATCAGGCCCATCTCGGTCAGTCCAAGAAATGTGCCGACGCCGGTCGGGTCCCGGCCCAGTTCGGCGGGCATGTAGACCATCACGCCGATGGCCACGGCCCCGATGCAGGCGATGAGGGTGGACAGGCGAAGCTGCGCCCGGGTGGGCAGGTCTTCGGGTTTCGGTTTCGGTGCGTTGTGCATGTCGTGTTCCAGTCCCTAGACGCTGCCCAGATATCCCGCGACCTGTTGCCAGGTCAGCAGGACGCCGAGGGCGACCATGATGAGGTTTGCATAGGTGGCCTGCCGCAGGAAGTCGGGGCTGCGCCGCCAGTATCCCATGACGATGAGGATGACGAACAGGGCAAGAAGCTGCCCGACTTCGACACCGACGTTGAAGGCCAGAAGATTGGCCAGAAGACCGTCTTCAGAGATCCGGTATTCGAGGATCTTGGAAGCCAGACCCGTCCCGTGGAACAGGCCGAAGATCAGCGTCGCGGCCTTGGTGTCGGGTTGGAACCCGAGCCACTTCTGAAAGGCACCAAGATTGTCGAGCGCCTTGTATACGACCGACAGGCCGATGATGGCATCTATGATATAGGCATTGATGCCCCAGCCGAACCAGACGCCCAGCAGCATGGTGACCGAATGGCCAAGCGCGAAAAGGCTGACATAGATCGCCACGTCCTTCATGCGGTAGAGGAAGAACACGACGCCCAGAAGGAACAGGATATGGTCGTATCCCGTGATCATGTGTTTGGCGCCGAGATAGATGAAGGGGATGATGTGCACCCCCCAGATTTCCTGAATATAGCCCGCGTCACCCGGGGTGACGTCATGGGCAAGGGCCGCGCCGGCCATCAGGGCGAGCGACGCGCAGGCGGCAAGCGCAAGTCGCAAAGGCATGCGCCGCGCGCCCCCGGTGAGGGTTTTCATGGAATTGCTCCGCTTGTTCGAAAGGTGATCTGTCCGGGCGCGGCACAGGCCGCCGGGATCACGCGCGCGGAGGTCGCTCTATCCGGAAATGCCGCGTGGGGCCGTCGATGGAAACCATCCCCGGCGACGCCTGGCTGACAACTTCAAGCGGTCGGGAGCGCGGGGTCACCGACAAAAGCGCGTGGTTGTGATCGTGGTCTGCCACGTCATGCCTGTGACCATGCATGGCCCAGTAGAGGTCTTCCGCGAACCCATGGGAATGGCCGTGATGCTCGACCATCTCCAGATGGTCGTGGATGGTCTGAAACACCATCGGCGCATGGTTGAACGACGGCGTCACCGCCCAGACAAAGATCGCGGCACACAGAACGGTCGCAAGAATGCTCCTGACCTTTGTCTGTGCTGCCTGCATCTGTGCGTCCCGCCCCCCGCCGCCTTGATCGCGGATCTGTCGCCGTTTTACCCGTCAGGCACCGGGGGAACAAGTCTTTGCCGGGGAAAGGCAGACCTCCGCCTGCAGGCGCAGGCGGCCATTCGCCGTCAGCGCAAGATCTGTTGCCGCGGGCTGAAGCCGCCATCTGAGGGCCCGGGTCACACCCGATGATAGGGCGCACCCGCGAGGATCGATGCGGCGCGGTAAAGCTGTTCGGTCAGCATCGCGCGCACCAGCATATGGGGCCAGACCATGCGGCCGAAGCTGATCGCCTGATCGGCCTCGGCGCGCAGGGCGGGGTCGATCCCGTCGGCGCCGCCGATCACGAAGGCAAGGTCTCCGCGCCCCTGATCGCGACACGACGCCATCCAGTCGGCGAAGGCGGGCGAGGCCATCTGCGCCCCGCGCTCATCCAGACAGCACACCAGCGCCCCCTGCGGCAGGGCGCGGCGCAGAAGCGCGGCCTCGGCCGTCATGCCGCCGCCCTTGCGGTCGTCCACTTCGGTGAGGGTGAGGGGCCCGAGCCCCAGCGCGCGCCCGGTCCGGTCGAAGCGCGCGGCATAGTCGCGGATCAGGTCAAGTTCCGGTCCGGCGCGCAGACGTCCGACCGCGCAGATATGCACGCGCATCAGTGTTGTCCTTTCGCCGCCTGTCCGGGGCGGATCAGCCCGCGCCGACCTGTCTGGCGGGTGGCATCCACATCTTTTCCAGCTGGTAGAAGTCGCGCACTTCGGGGCGGAAGATGTGGACGATCACGTCACCGGTGTCGATCAGAACCCAGTCGCCGGTATCCTTGCCTTCGATCCGGCTGGTGCGGCCGTAATCCTGCTTGAGCTTCTCGGCCAGCTTGTCGGCCATGGACGTGACCTGCCGGGACGAACGGCCCGAACAGATGACCATGTAATCGCCGATGGAGGTTTTGCCGCGCAGGTCGATTTCGACCATGTCTTCGGCCTTGTCCTCGGTCAGGGCTGTCGTGATTGCGGTGAGCAGCGCTTCGCTGCCCATGCTGTCGGGGTTCGCGCCGACTGGCGCACCCGCGAAATCGGCGGTCGCTGCCGCCTGGGTCAGGGTCGTCAGAACCTGGTCCTCCTGTAGATTGCGCCGGATGACTCCCGGCCTTCACAAACCAAGGGTATCAATCCCGACGCGACATTTCAATGAATCCCCGCGCGCGGGGCAAGCTGCGCTCAGTCCAGCGAGGCCTTGAGCAACGTTTCGGCCCCGATCTTCAGGTCCGATCCATAGGCGGGATCGCCCGCCTGAACCGCATGCACGGCCAGCGCCATCATCACGATGGCGGCGATCTTGAAGACGAGAAGGGGTGCGGCGGAGTTTTTCATAAACCATCATACGCATCATCCGCGCGATCGGATCACACGAGGCAGCGGGCCTTGCGTTGCAGGGGCCGCGCGATTAATCACGTCGCATGACCCGCGTATTCGATCTGGACGACCGCGCAAGGCTGAGCGAACGCTTCTTCGGCGCGGCGCACTCGGTGCAGGCCCGCCCATAGAGGCGTGTGGCCCCACGCAAGCTGTTTTCATCAGAACCGGAGAGGACCCATGTCCCCCAAGACGCTCTATGACAAGATCTGGGATGCCCATGTCGCGCACGAATCCGACGACGGCACCTGCCTTCTGTATATCGACCGTCACCTTGTCCACGAGGTGACGAGCCCGCAGGCCTTCGAGGGTCTGCGCATGACCGGTCGCAAGGTGCGCGCGCCGGACAAGACGATCGCGGTGCCCGACCACAACGTGCCGACCACGGCAGGCCGCGAGAATCCCGACCAGATGCCTGAGGAAAGCCGCATCCAGGTCGCCGCGCTCGACAAGAATGCGAAGGACTTCGGCATCCACTACTATCCGGTGACCGATATCCGGCAGGGAATCGTGCATATCGTCGGCCCCGAACAGGGCTGGACGCTGCCGGGCATGACCGTCGTCTGCGGCGACAGCCATACCGCGACGCACGGCGCCTTCGGCTCGCTCGCCCATGGAATCGGCACGTCGGAAGTGGAGCATGTGCTGGCCACCCAGACGCTGATCCAGAAGAAATCCAAGAACATGAAGGTCGAGATCACCGGCAAGCTGCGCCCGGGTGTGACGGCCAAGGACATCACCTTGTCGGTGATCGGCCTGACCGGCACGGCGGGCGGCACCGGCTACGTCATCGAATATTGCGGCGAGGCGATCCGCGACCTGTCCATGGAAGGCCGCATGACCGTCTGCAACATGGCGATCGAAGGTGGCGCGCGCGCGGGCCTCATCGCGCCGGACGAGACGACCTTCGCCTATGTGCAGGGCCGCCCGCACGCGCCCAAGGGCGCGCAGTGGGAAGCCGCACTGGCCTGGTGGAAGACGCTGTTCTCGGACGAGGACGCCCATTGGGACAAGGTTATCACGATCAAGGGCGAGGATATCGCGCCGGTCGTAACCTGGGGCACCTCGCCCGAGGACGTGCTGCCGATCACCGGCGCCGTGCCGGCGCCCGGGGACTTCAAGGGCGGCAAGGTCGAGGCGGCGCAACGTTCGCTCGATTACATGGGTCTGACGCCGGGCACGAAGCTCTCGGACATCGAGATCGACACCGTCTTCATCGGGTCCTGCACCAATGGCCGGATCGAGGACCTGCGCGCCGCGGCCGAGATCCTGAAGGGCAAGAAGATCAAGGTGAAGCGCGCGATGGTGGTGCCCGGATCGGGCCTTGTGCGCGCCCAGGCCGAGGAAGAAGGCCTTGCCGACATCTTCCGCGAGGCCGGGTTCGAATGGCGCCTTGCGGGCTGTTCGATGTGTCTGGCGATGAACCCCGACCAGCTGGAACCGGGCGAACGCTGCGCGGCGACGTCGAACCGCAATTTTGAGGGCCGTCAGGGCCGCGGCGGACGCACCCACCTGATGAGCCCCGCAATGGCGGCGGCCGCCGCCGTGACGGGGCGGCTGACGGATGTGCGCGACCTGATGTAAGAAGACCAGCCGGGCGCCCCAAGGGGCGCCCGCAGCGCCTCAGAAGGCCCGCAGGATGCCGCGCATCACGGGCAGCATCACCAGCGACAGCCCGAAGCACCAGATGGCCATTGCCCCCGTCTGATCGGGCAGGGGGATGCCCGCGTCGATGATAAGGCCCCCGACACCCGGCCCGAGCGCGGTTGACACCACCAGCACCGCGCTGGCCACGGCACGGACCGCGCCGATGTGATGCGTGCCATAGGTCACGGGCAAAAGCGTGCCCCAGATCGTATTGGTCAGCCCCTGCGTCACCCCGATCAGTCCGATGCCGACGATCCAGGCCAACGGCGTCTGCGCCATGCCGATCATCGCGATACCCACACCCATCGGCAACAATGCCAGAGGCAACAGCCGCGCAGGCCCGAACCGGTCCGCCACCCAGCCCGCGACAAAGGCCGCGGCCACCTCCGACAGCGCCCAAGCGGGATAGGCGGGCGCCATGGCGACCAGCGACCAGCCCTTGATCTCGGCGATATGGACCTGATGGAAGAACACGACCGTGCCGATATAGCCCGGCGTCAGCATCAGCGGCACCAGCGCCCAGAACAGCCAGTGGCGCAGCGTGTCGCCCCGGCGCCAATGCCGATTGCCAAGGCCGGCTACACCCAAAGCGCCACCTCTGACGCCCTGCGGGGCGCGGTCCTGTTTCAGCAGGACAAGCAGCAACGGCAGGATGAACAGAAGCAAGATCGCCGCCACCACCAGCCAGCTTGCCCGCCAGCCGATCCAGCCCATCAGCAGAACCGCGGGCAGCGGCAACAGGATCTGGCCCGTGGTATAGCCCAGATTGGTGAATGCCATGGCCCGCCCGCGTGTGGCGATGAACCAGCGCGCCATCGCGGTCTGCTGGATATGGCTGAACATGCCCTGACCACAGAAGCGCAACAGGAACACCGCGATCCCGAGCGTCCAGACCGCTTGCCCCAGCGCCATCAGCACTGCAGCCCCGGCAAAGGCCACCGCCACCATCGGTACCAGTCGCGACAGGGGCACGGAATCGGCCCATCCCCCGCGCCCGAAGAGAAGCGCCGCGGAACCGAGCGTCGCGGCGGTGTAAAGCAGGCCCCATTGCCCGTCGCTCAGCCCGTATTCGGCCCGGATCTCGCCCGCGAAAAGCGAGATGAACCATGTGTGCCCAAGGCATGCCCCGAGCGTCAGCAAGACACCCGTGGCCAGCCAGCGCGCATTCTCGGCCACGAAGCGGAGCATGGGGGATCTTCCCGGGATCAGGCAGGTTTCGAGAAAGTCCTAAGCCCGGCGCAGGCGCTTGACCAGAGCGCCCCGGGCCGCCCCGCCATCTTGCCGCCCGCCCCCCGAGCGGCTAAAGCGACACAGGCCCGACCGAGGAGAAGACCGATGGACAAGTTCACCACCCTGACCGGCATCGCGGCACCCATGCCGCTGGTCAATATCGACACCGACATGATCATCCCCAAGCAGTTTCTGAAGACGATCCAGCGTTCGGGGCTGGGCAAGAACCTCTTCGACGAGATGCGCTATACTCTGGACGGCGCGGAAATCCCCGGCTTCGTGCTGAACCAGCCGCAATACCGTGATGCGCAGATCCTTGTGGCGGGCGACAATTTCGGCTGCGGGTCGTCGCGCGAACACGCGCCTTGGGCGCTGCTCGATTTCGGGATCCGTTGCGTGATCTCCACCTCCTTCGCCGACATCTTCTACAACAACTGCTTCAAGAACGGCATCCTGCCCGTCATGCTGCCGCCCGAAGCGGTCGCGGTGCTGATGAAAGACGCCGAAAAGGGGTCGAACGCGCGGATGATCGTCGATCTGGAAAGCCAGACGGTGACATCTTCGGACGGGGAGGTCTTCGCCTTCGAAGTCGACGCCTTCAAAAAGCATTGTCTGATCAACGGTCTGGACGATATCGGCCTGACGATGGAAAAGGCCGGCGCGATCGACACCTACGAGAAGCAGACTGCGCAGGCGCGCCCCTGGGTCTGACCTGCCGCGCCCCCATATCTTGTGGTTCACAAGCCCCGGCCCCATAGGCGGGTCGGGGCTTGATGCAAGAAGGCACCAGTTCCGGGGCCTTGCCCGGACAATCCACCCCCCACCGTCACAGGAAGGTTGAGAGCCGCGACAAAACGCGGCACAAATGTGACCAAATTGAGGCGTGGCCGCGCAGGCGGTATCAAGGTGGATACAGGCAGGGCAAAGAACCCGGCCGGTCCGGTTTGAAGGGATCGAGTGGTGTTTTATCGCGTAACCGGCGCTGCCTTCCGTGCAGCCCTTGTGGCAGGAGCAATTGCGACACCGTCGCTTCTGCTGACGACGCAGAACATCGAAACCCCCGAACTCGTGGTCTTCGCCGCCATCATCGCCGGGCTTCTTGTCTTCCTGGAATACAATACCGTCTTCCCCTCCTTCGTCGAATTCCGCGATGCCCCGCCGCTCAACCGGCTGCGGTTCTTCGCCTTCTTCGGCACGATCCTCGCGCTGACGCTGATCGCCAAGAACGCCGCGGCCCCGACCGATGTGACCGCGGCGCTTGCCGGCTTCGGCGCGCAGGTGGGCGACATGCTCGACTTTCCCTATTCGCCGGTGCGCCTTGTGGTGCTGATGCTGCCCCAAGATGCCCCGCCCGCGCTGCTGACCGATCTGCGGGTCGCGGCGGCGATGTCCTATACCATCTGCCTCAGCGCGATCATTCTCTTTGCGGCCGCGATCCGGGTGCGGGGCTGGCCCACCGGCAAGGGGTCGTTCAACGTCTGGACCAATCTGCCGCTGTTCGATCCCACGGGCGGCGGCGACGTGGTCGAACGGCTCTACCGCGACGCGCGTGTGAACATCATCCTTGGCGTGCTTCTGCCCTTCATCATCCCGGCGGCGGTCAAGCTGGCCTCTTCCATGATCGACCCGCTGATGCTGTCGAATCCGCATGTGATGATCTGGACGATCGCCGCCTGGGCCTTCCTGCCCGCCAGCCTGATCATGCGCGGCATTGCCATGTCGCGCATCGCCGATCTGATCGAGGACAAGCGCCGCCGCACTTATGCGCAGGCCGAGGACATGCAGACCGTATGACGCTGCGCGGGGCCATCGCCTTGGCCCTTTGCCTTTTGGCCCCGGCGGTGCGGGGCGACACGATCCGCGTCGCCAGTTTCAACGCCGAACTTGTCCGCGATGGTCCGGGCCTTCTGTTGCGCGACATCACGGGCGGCGACGATCCCCAGATCGCGGCCTTCGTCGCGGTGGTGGCCGAGGTGTCGCCCGACATCCTTGTCTTGCAGGGGGTCGATTTCGACCACCGTCTGGCGACGCTCCGCGCGCTGAACGCAGCGCTTGAGGCGGCGGGGGCGGGCTATGCCGACATCCTTGCGCTGCCGACGAACCGGGGGCTCGACAGCGGGCGCGATCTTGATGGCGACGGGCAGGCGGGGGGCCCGGGCGACGCGCAGGGCTACGCGCGGTTCTACGGGCAGGGGGCCATGGCGATCCTGTCGCGCTTTCCGATCCGCCGCGAGGGCCTGCGCGACTTTACACCTTTGCGCTGGGCCGATCTGCCCGGCGCGCTGCGCCCCGAACGGCCCGACAGCACGCCCTTTCCCACGCCGCAGGCCTGGGAGATCAGGCGGCTGTCGTCTTCAGGGCACTGGGTCGTGCCGGTGGACACGCCGGGGGGGCTGCTCTCGATCCTGGCCTTTCATGCGGGGCCGCCCGTTTTTGACGGGCCCGAGGATGCGAACGGCCGCCGCAACCATGACGAAATCGTTTTCTGGCAACGCCTTCTCGACGGGGATCTGGGCATGCCGCCCGGTCGGCCCTTCGTGCTGGCGGGGTCCGCAAACCTCGATCCCGACCGGGGTGAGGGGCGGCGCACCGCGATCCGCGGGCTGCTTGGCGATCCCCGTCTGCAGGACCCCGCGCCCATGGGCGCGAGCGGGGCGGACACGGTCGATTGGCCGCGGGTCGGGCGGCTGCGGGTCGATTACGTGCTGCCGTCCTCGGATCTGGGAGTGCCGGACAGCGGTGTGCACTGGCCAGCGGACGGCGCGACCGCCGAACAGGCCAGCCGTCACCGGCTGGTCTGGGTCGACGTGGTTCTGCCCCCCGGCTGAGGCCGGGGCACGGCCCACGCCCGCCCGGACCGGATTGACCACGGCGCGCCGCCGCGATACGCCGCGCCGACAGACAACCGACAGCGGAGACCGCCCCATGCCCAACCCGTCCCTTCTGATCCTTGCCGGCGACGGCATCGGCCCCGAGGTCATGGCCGAGGTGCGGCGCATCATCGACTGGTTTGGCGCCAAGCGTGGCCTGACCTTCGACGTGACCGAGGATCTGGTGGGCGGCGCCGCCTATGACGTGCATGGCACGCCGCTGCACGACGACACGATGGCAAAGGCGCAGGCGGTCGATGCCGTCCTGCTGGGCGCCGTCGGCGGTCCGAAATACGACGTGCTCGACTTCAGCGTGAAGCCCGAGCGCGGCCTTCTGCGCCTGCGCAAGGAAATGGACCTGTTCGCCAACCTGCGCCCGGCGCAGTGCTTTGACGCGCTGGCGGATTTCTCGTCGCTGAAGAAGGATGTCGTGGCCGGGCTCGACATCATGATCGTGCGCGAATTGACGTCGGGTGTCTATTTCGGCGAACCGCGCGGCATCTTCCAGGAAGGCAACGAACGCGTGGGCATCAACACCCAGCGCTATACCGAAAGCGAGATCGACCGCGTCGCGCGGTCGGCCTTCGAGCTGGCGATGCGGCGGGGCCGCAAGCTCTGCTCGATGGAAAAGGCCAACGTGATGGAATCGGGCGTGCTGTGGCGCGAGGTGGTGACCCGCGTCGGCAAGGATTACCCCGAGGTCGAACTGTCGCACATGTACGCCGATGCGGGCGCGATGCAGCTGACCCGCTGGCCCAAGCAGTTCGACGTGATCGTGACCGACAATCTCTTCGGTGATCTTCTGTCCGACCTCGCCGCCATGCTGACGGGATCGCTTGGCATGCTGCCCTCGGCCTCGCTCGGTGCGCCGATGGCGAACGGGCGGCCCAAGGCATTGTACGAACCCGTGCACGGGTCAGCCCCCGACATCGCGGGGCAGGGCAAGGCGAACCCCATCGCGTGCATCCTCAGCTTCGCCATGGCGTTGCGCTATTCCTTCGACGCAGGCGACGAGGCCGACCGGCTCGAAAAGGCGGTCGAGAAGGTGCTGGCCGACGGCGTGCGCACGGCGGACCTGCTGGGTGCCGAAGGCGTCGCGCCGGTGTCGACCAGCGGGATGGGCGACGCGGTTCTCGCCGCGCTGGACGCGAGCCTCTGAGTCACGACTGCGACGCGGCGGGCAGGGCCTGCCGCGTCTGCGCACGGTAGAAGACTACGCGTTCCGCGTTGTGCAGGACACGGCCCAACCAGCGCATCGCGTCGGTATGGGCAAAGACATCGGGCAGAGAATAAAGCCCCGCATGTTCCCCCAGCAGCAGCCCCCGGCGGTGCCGGTCGCGGCGGTGGTCGATGAACCGGCCCAGCCGCGCGATCCGTGCCGCTTCGCGCGCGGTCGGGGCTTCGCCCAGACGGCGCAGGGTCGCGCCCACGGCAAGGCTGCCGCGCCGCAAGATGCGGTCTTCAAGCAAGACGCCCGCATGGGCGGTCTGTCCGCAGCGCGCCAGCATCCGCGTCAGGTGATCGACCTGGTGCAGCAGGGCGGCGCTGGCGTCGCGCGCCCTGCCGCGGTCGGGGGGGATGCGCAGATCGGCAAGGAAGGCGCGCAGATCGTCCAGCGCCGCCCTGACCGGCCCCAGCGCGGCAAGCGCGCGGTAATCGGGCGGCCGGTTCATCGCCGCGCCCAGCGCGGCGAACAGCCGCCCGGCGATGACATCGGCGGCGGTCTGCGCGGTCAGAAGCGCGGTATCGGCATCCGCCAGCGCCGCCCGGTCAAGCGAGACAAGCTTGATCTCGGGCCTGTCGGGCACCAGCCGCGCCACCAGCCCGGCGAAGCGGTCGGTCAGCGGCAGGAACAGCGCGGTGCCCGCAAGGTTGAAGCCCGTGTGGAAGATCAGCAGCGCCGTGGCGGCATCGGTCGCGCGGCCAAGCCCCTCCAGCCCGCCGGCAACGACCCATAGAAGCGGCAGCGCCAGCGCCGAGGTGACAAGGTTGAACAGCACGTTCGCCACCGCCACCTGCCGCATCGGCCGCGACCCGCCGACCGAGGCCAGCATCGCGGTGAACGTGGTTCCCACGTTCATTCCCACCACGATCGCCGCGCCCTGCACCAGCGACAGCGCTCCGCTGTCCAGCATCACCAGCGCCACCGCCACCGCAGCCGAGGACGATTGCATCACAACCGTCAGCACCAGCCCGATCCCGGCCAGCGCGATCAGGCCCATGACCCCCGTGCCGGGCAGATCGTCGGGCGTCACATGTGCGCCAAGCTCCGACGCCCCCGCCTGCATGAGGTCGAGCCCCACCAGCAGAAGGCAAAGCCCCGCCACCGCCCGCCCCGCCCGGGCAAACGGCCCGCGCGCCAGCAGCACGGCAAGGCTGGCGGGCGACAGCAGCAGCGCCGCGAAGGCCCCGAGGTCGAGCTTGAAGCCCAGGATCGACACGAGCCAGCCCGTCGCCGTGGTGCCGATATTGGCGCCGTAGATCACGCCCAGCGCATGGGTCATCGGGATCAGCCCCGCGCCGACGAAACCCACCGTCATCACCGTCGTAGCGCTGGACGACTGGATCACAGCGGTCGTCGCGGCCCCGGTCACCACCCCGCGCAGGGGCGTCGTGGTCGTGCGCGCCAGCAGGCCGCGCAGACCCGGCCCTGCCTGTTCGCGCAAAGCGGCGGTCATCATCTCCATTCCCAGAAGGAAGATGCCGATTCCCCCGGCAAGCGCGAACAGCGTGGTCATTGCGAAGGCTCTCCTGCCTGCAGTCTGGAACCGCAATGCGCCCGCGGCAACCCCCCCAAGCCCTGCATGATTGACCTTGCAAAGGCGGGGAACCGGCGCTAGTCACGCGCCACGGTCGGGCAGTAGCGCAGCCTGGTAGCGCACCTGCTTCGGGAGCAGGGGGTCGGAGGTTCGAATCCTCTCTGCCCGACCAAGATCATGGTTCAATGAGGACGCCCGCGTGGCGTCTTTTTCTTTGCCCGAGCCTTGCGCCGGGCATGGATGACGTATCGGCCGTGGCGCCGCGCTATTCTTCCACCGGGGCGGTCTCTGCATCCTCGACCCGGTCGGGACGCGACACGGGACGGGGGCGCAGACTTTCAAGCAC
Organism: Aestuariivita sp.; assembly: GCA_018401465.1. Classification (GTDB taxonomy): domain Bacteria; phylum Pseudomonadota; class Alphaproteobacteria; order Rhodobacterales; family Rhodobacteraceae; genus JAGYKE01. Next base: position 180,996 of record JAGYKE010000004.1, on the reverse strand, counting down.
GCGGTCGCGCTCGGCGCTGTGGGCGTCGATGCGGCGGATGCTCCATTCGATGGAATCGCGCAGCACCCGGCCCAGCGCATCGTCGAAAGCGGCGACGACCTGTTCGGGCGCGTCCGTCGCGCTGAAGGTCAGTTGCTCGAAGGACCGCGACGCGATGATGCGCTGGTCGACCGCATCCACGATCTTGATGTTCAGCCGGACCAGCACCTGAAGCGGCGCCTCGGGCGCAGCCCCGGGCGGCACCTGCGCCTGGAATTCGCGCAGGTCGGGCACGACATAGTAATCCGCCCGCAGCCCCACGCCGGATGCGCCCACGGCGGGCACGCGGTCCGTATTCTCGAAGCTTTCGATCAGCAGTGCCTGCACGATGAGAGGCGCGCGGTCCACCCAGCGCACCCCCGGCAGATACTGGACCTGCAGGGGCGTGGGCTGCACCGCGATCTGGTCGCCGCTGATCGCCGCCGTGGCGGTCGGCGTTTCCACCACCAGCTGTTCGGACAGCGTCGGCAGATTCGCGCTGAAGGTGCTTTTCGGCGTGAGCGTGAAGAGGTCCGATGCCGTGGCCACGGTGTTGAGTTGCGTGATCGCCGCGCAGCCGGGCAGAAGCGACAGCGCCAGAACAGGGACGAGGGAACGAAGCAAGCTCAGGGTCATCGGCGGAACTCGGAATTGTTGGTGCCCAGCAGGAAGCGGGCGGGATCGCGTTCGAACCGGTTGGCCAGCCGTTCGAGGTTGACGACAAGCTGGCGCGCCTCTTCGGTCAGGCGCAGGAACTGCGGCAGGCCGACGCCAAGGAAGTCCGACACCTGACGGCGGTTCTCGACGACAAGATCGTCGAGCGTCACCATGAAGGACGCCGCCGCCGACGACGCCGCGCGCGCCTCTTCGGAAATGCCCTCGATGTCGTCCGACGCGCGGTTGACCGCGCCGCTGAAATCCGTGACGGCAGTGCGCAGGTCGCCGATCATGCCGTCGATCTCGGTCTCGAGGATGGTATTGACCGACGCGACCGTTTCCCCGGCCTTGCCCAGCGTTTCATCGGCCGACACCATCGCCGTGTCGATCAGGCTCAGCGTCTCGCGCGCTTCGGTGAAGGTGACCTCGACCGCGGAAAGCATGGTCGCGGTGCTGTCGGCCACTTCGTCGAAACGGGTCACGGCCTGCGACACGTCGCTGCCCAACTGGTCAAGCACGCGCGTGGCCGTCGCGCTCGTCTCGCGCAGATCGGCGGTGAGCGCGGGCAGGTCTTCGGTCAGAAGGGTGTTCGCGGTCTCGAACGCCGCGCGCGCGGTCTCAAGCGTTTCGGTCCCCGCCACCAGCGCGGTATCCGCCGTGTCGGCCAAGGCGCCCAGCCTGTCCGAGAACGCCGCCACCTCGCGCGCCGCAAGGCTCAGATCTTCGGACAGCGCCTCGAGATTGGTGAGCGTCGAATCCAGCCGTTCGGTCGCCGCGGCGGTGTTCTGCAAGATCGTGTCGATGGCCGCGCGGTTGTCTTCGCTGAAGACCGCGTTCACGTCCTCGAGCAACGTGACCGCGCGTTCCAGAAGCAGCGGCGCGCCTTCGAAGACCGATTGCAGCGCGCTGCGTTCCGACGGGATGACCGAACCGTCGGGCAGTCGCGCGGCCTCGGGCGACCCGCCCGACAACCCGACAAAGGCCACCCCCGTCACGCCCTGCGACTGCAGTTGCGCGACGGTTTCCGTCGTCACCGGCGTGTCGGCGCTTACCTCGATCCGGATGCGCACGCGTGACGGGTCTTCGGCGTCGAAGCGCAGGTCGACCACCTGGCCCACCGGCAGACCGTTGTAGCGCACATCCCCCGCCGCGCCGAGGCCCGAGACGTCTTCGAACAGGATATCGTAATAGGCATATTGACGGTCGATCTCGACCTTGGCGAGCCACAGGAAAAGCCCCAGCGCGCCCAGCATCGACAGAAGCGTGAAGGCCCCGATCAGGATGTAGTTCGCTCTGGTTTCCATGCCCCGCCCCGGTCAGCCCTGTTCCGCCCGGGCCGCCCGCGCGCGGGGGCCAAGGAAATAGTCGCGCACCCAGGGGTGATCGACCCGCGCCATGTCTTCGATCGGGCCCTCGACGAGAACCCGCTTTTCCGCCAGCACCGCAATCCGGTCGCATATCGCATAAAGACTGTCGAGATCATGGGTCACCATGAACACCGTCAGGCCAAGCGACGCCTGCAGATCCCGGATCAGATCGTCATAGGCCGCCGCGCCGATCGGGTCCAGCCCGGCGGTCGGTTCGTCAAGGAATACGATCTCGGGGTCCAGCGCCAGCGCCCGCGCCAGTGCGGCCCGCTTGCGCATCCCGCCCGACAGCTCCGACGGCAGCTTACCGCAGGCCAGCGGCGGCAGGCCCACCATGCTGATCTTCAGCTCGCCCACCGCCTTCATCAGCGCCGGCGACAGGTTCAGATGTTCGCGCAAGGGCGCCATGACGTTCTGCAGCACCGTCAGCGACGAAAAGAGCGCCCCGTCCTGAAACGCGACGCCCCAGCGCCGTTCCACCGCGCGGCGGTCTTCCTCGGGCCCGTTCAGCACATCGGTGCCAAGCACCCGGATCGTGCCCGCCGCCGGGCGGTTCAGTCCGACGATGGTGCGCAACAGGACCGACTTGCCCGTGCCCGATCCGCCGACGATGCCCAGCACCTCGCCCCGCCAGACATCGAGGTCGAGCCCGTCATGCACCACCTGCGGGCCGAACCGGGTGACAAGGCCGCGCACCTCGATCACCGCCTCGCGGGGGGCCTTGTCCTGCGGCGCAGCCATCAGACGCCCACTTCCGTGAAGAAGATGGAAAACAGCGCATCCACCGCGATCACAAGGAAGATCGACTGCACGACCGATGCGGTTGTCTGCTGGCCCACGCTTTCGGACGACCCCTTCACCAGCGTCGCGCGCCAGCAGGCGACGACGCCGATGATCAGCGCGAAGACCGGCGCCTTGATCATACCGACGCCCAGATGCCAGATGTCGGTGCCTTCCTTCAGCCGGGTGAGGAACATCCCCGGGCTGACGCCCAGATCAAGCCAGCTTGTGACCATCCCGCCGAACAGGCCCGAGACATTGGCGATGAACCCCAGCGCCGGCAGCATGAGGATCAGCGCCAGCACACGCGGCACCACCAGCACCTCGACCGGGTCGAGGCCCAGCGTGCGCATGGCGTCGATTTCCTCGCGCACCTTCATCGACCCGATCGACGCGGTGAAGGCCGACCCCGACCGCCCCGCGACGATGATCGCGGTCAGAAGGATGCCCAGTTCCCGCAGGATCGAGATGGCGATGAGGTCGACCACGAAGATCTCGGCCCCGAACTGGCGCAATTGCTGCGCGCCCTGAAAGGACAGGACGACCCCGATCAGGAAGCTCATCATCACGACGATGGGCACGGCGTTCAGCCCCACCTCCTGCATCTGGCTCACCAGCGCCGCGGGCCGCAGGCGGCGCGGGTCGATCAGGCATCGCCCAAGCCGGTGAATGGTGAGGCCAAGGAAATTGATCAGCGACACCGCCGAAGATCCCGCCGCCGCCGTGGCCCGGCCCACGTCCTGCAGCCAGTCGGCAAGGCCGCCTGGGCGCGCCTCTTCCCCCGCTTCTTTCGGCAGGGCCGCGCGCACGGTGTCGATGAGGTGGCGCACCTCGTCCGAGGCGCCCGTCACCGTCACCCGCGCGCCCTCCTGTTCCAGCCGGTCCTGCACCCGCAGAAGCAGGAGCGCCCCGCCGGTATCCACCCGGCCGAGCCGTGACAGATCGAGCGTCACCTCACTTCCCGCCACGCGATGCGCCGCGAAGGCGCGCTCGGCCTCGCCCAGCCCGCCGGTGACCAGCGCCCCCACGGGCCGCAGCACGTCCGGGCCTTGGCCCGTGTCGAGTGTGAGGCTTGCGGGTTTCATGGAAAGCGGGGGCACCGGGTTCGGATGATGCCGCCAATGGTAGGGAAGGTTCGTGGCCATGGCCAGAGGGCGGGTGACGTCATTCGTGACGCAGCGCCTCGATCGGGTCGAGCTGTGCGGCGCGGCGGGCGGGGAAGAAGCCGAAGACAATGCCGACGAAGACCGAAAACCCGAAGGACAGAAGCACGATCCCGGGATCGGGTGAAAACGGCACCGCCAGCATGCGCGCCCCGGCGAACCCAAGGCCCAGCCCCAGCAGGATGCCGACGATGCCGCCCAGCATCGACAGGATGATCGCCTCGACCAGGAACTGGGTCAGCACGTCGCGCGCCCGCGCCCCGATGGCAAGCCTTATGCCGATCTCGCGCGTGCGTTCGGTGACCGAGACCAGCATGATGTTCATGATCCCGATGCCGCCCACCAGCAGGCTGACGGCGGCCACCGCCGACAGAAGACCGGTCATGACATCGGTGATGCCCGTCAGCATCGACGCGAATTGCCGTGTGTCGAGCGCCTCGAAATCGTCCTCCCCGTCCGGGCCGATCCCACGCCGTTCGCGCATGAGCGCGACGATTTCCTCGCGCGCCGCGTCGATCGAGGCGTCTTCGCGGACCGAGACATAGAGGCTTTGCACATCCGCATTGCCCGCGATCCGGCGCTGGAAGGTGGCCAGCGGCAGGATCACGAAATCGTCCTGATCGGCCCCGAAGGTCGATGCCCCCTTCGATTGCAGAAGCCCGATCACCCGGCACGACATCGCCCCCACGCGGATTGTCGCGCCCACGGGTTCGCCGCTGCCGAACAGGCTTTGCCGCACGGTCTGGCCGATGATGCAGACGGCGCGGCCGGACTGGATTTCGCCCGCATCGAAGAGCCGGCCTGACGCCACCTCCCAGCGGGCGGCCTGGAAATAGCGGTTGTCGGTCCCGACCACGTCGGTCAGCCGGTTCTCGTTTCCGAAGATCACCCGGTCGCGGGTCTGGCTGATCGGCGCCGACACTGCGACAGCGGGTATCCGGTCCTCGACCGCGTCGTTGTCGCGCAGCGAGAAGGCAGGCGCGGTGGTGGCGTTGGGGCCGCCCCGCATCGATCCCTGACCCGGCACCACGATGACCACGTTGGTGCCAAGCTTTTCGACATCCGCCGATACCTGTTCCGCCGACCCCCGCCCGACCGTCACCATGGCGATGACGCTGGCCACCCCGATCACGACGCCCAGCACGGTGAGCGCCGAGCGCAGCGCATTGTGAAAGATAGCCTGCACGGCGAGGCGGAGCGCTTCAAACAGCATCGCCGCTGGGCCCGTCGCGCTCGATCCGGCCGTCCACCATCCAGATCAGCCGGTCGGCATGACGCGCCATGTCCTCTTCATGGGTGACCATGACGATGGTCAGCCCGGCCTCACGGTTGAGCTGCTTCAGGATCTCCATGATCCCGGCCGATGTCTTCGTGTCGAGGTTCCCGGTCGGTTCGTCCGCCAGCACGATCTTCGGTTCGCCCACCAGCGCCCGGGCGATGGCGACGCGCTGCTGCTGGCCGCCCGACAATTCGCCCGGGTCGTGATGCGCGCGCTCTTCCAGCCCGACGCGCGCCAGCGCTGCAAGCGCCGCCTTGCGCCGGTCGGCGCGCGGGCGGCCCCGGTAGATCAGCGGAAGCTCCACGTTCTGCAGCGCGGTGTTGCGCGGCAGCAGGTTGTAGCCCTGAAACACGAAGCCGATGTAGTGGCGCCGCAGAAGTGCCCTCTGGTCGCGCGACAGCCCCGCGACCTCGACCCCCATGAACCGGTAGTGCCCCGACGTGGGCGTATCGAGACAGCCGATCACGTTCATCGCCGTCGATTTGCCCGACCCGCTTGGCCCCATGATGGCGATGAATTCGCCCGCGCGCACCGTCAGGTCGATCCCGTCCAACGCGCGAACCGCGATGTCGCCCGACCCGTAGACACGGGTGATGCCGCGCAGCTCGATCACCGGCGGGTCAGCCATCGGACCGGCCCGTGATGACCAGATCGCCCTCGGCCAGATCGCCGCCCAGGATTTGCGTGACCTCTCCGTCGGTTTCGCCGGGCACGATCGCGGTCTCGACCGGGCGGCCGTCGCGCAGGATCCAGATCGTCCCGTCGCCGATCGTCGCGGTGGCCTGCGGGCTTGACGGCATCAGCATGCCCAGCAATCCGCTGCGGTCGTCTGTCTTCTGCTGCGCGGGCGGTTGCGGCGGGGCATAGCGCAGCGCCGCGTTTGGCACGACAAGCGCGTCGGTCACTTCCGCCACGGTGATCTCGGCGGTCGCGGTCATGCCCGGCCGCAACAGCAGGTCCGAATTGTCGACGTTCAGGATCGCCTTGTAGGTCACGACGCCGTTCACGATCTCAGCGGCGAAGCGAAGCTCGCTGATTTCTGCCGGAAAATGCCGGTCCCGGAAGGCGTCGACGGTAAAGCGCGCGGTGTTGCCCACCGCGACGCGGCCGATATCGGCCTCGTCTATGGCGACCTGCAGCTGCATTTCCTGCAGGTCCCCGGCGATGGTGAACAGCACCGGCGCGGACAAGGACGCGGCGATGATCTGGCCGGGATCGATCGCGCGCCCGAGCACCACGCCCCGGATCGGTGAACAGATGCACGCATTGTCGAGATCGGTCTGATGCAGGGTCAATGTCGCCTCGGCCAGCGCGCGGTCAGCCTCGGCCGAGCGCAGTTCGGCTTCAGCGCGTCTGAGGTTGGTCTGCTGCGCGATGAAGGCCTGATGCGAGGTCACGCCCCGCCGTTCCAGCGTGCGGGTGATCTCGAAATCGGCCTGCGCCTTGTCGAGCGCGGCCTGCGCCACGGCCACCCGGGCCGCGGCCGTCTCCAGCGAGGCCTGCGCGATGGCAAGGTGCGCCTTGAGCTTGCGCGTGTCGAGCGTGGCGAGAACCGTGCCCACCCCGACGCTGTCGTTGAAATCGACGTGCACGGTCTCGACCGCGCCGGACAATTCGCTCGACACCTCCACAAGGGTGGTGGGCTCGACCGTGCCTGTCGCCGTGACGGTGACAGTGAAGCTGTCGCGCACTATTGGCGCGGTCCGGTAAGCGGTGCCGCCACCGTCGCTGAAGACCGCGATACCCAACCACAGAAGCCCGGCGAGAACCGGCACAAGAACCGCCCCCGCGATCAGGGCCGACCGCCTGCGCCCCCCGGCGCCAAGCCCGAGGATGCGCGTGATCTCTTCCTGTTCGTCCGCCATGCGTCAGGCCCCCATGCGGTGACCATGGCATGCACCGGTGCTGCGCTGCATTGACCGCGGTCAGTTGCCGGGCCGGGCGCGGACTTTTGTCCGCCGTCAATGGCAGACGGGGACGAATCGCGCATGCTTGAAAGATCGACGGGAAATGCAGACCCGGAGAAAGACCGTCGGAACGTGTCGGCAGGCAGGGACCGCGGTCTGATGGACCGGTGACGCGATGCGTCCTGAAGATCGGGGCTGTCGGGCAAAAGGCTGGAAGATCGGTGGAGACTGCGATCGACCGGACAGGTCCGGCAGCCTTTCGGCATTTACCAATTGATCAGATCACTTCGCGCTGCCCCGGGCCATGCCCCCGTGCGACCGGGGGCATGGCGTGGACCTGATCGGTCATTCGGCCTTGGGAAGCTGTCCCGCCTCCTGCGCGGCCATCATCTCGTCTGCATCGAGGCTTCCGTCGCCATTGGTGTCCATCCCGGCAAAGGCCTCCTCGGTGACGTCCGGGTAGACTGCGGCGATCTCTTCATAGCTCGCCATACCGTCGCCGTTCTGATCGACCGCCGCCATGTCGGCCATGGCAGTGGATGCGGCAAGAAGCCCGGCCGCGAAAGGTATCCAAGGTTTCATTGTCATCTCCTGTGTCCGGCGATGCGGGTCCTGTCGGGCATCGCGCCCGCCAGAATGAACCGGGTCCGCGCCCCGGCCTTGACCAAGCGCATCGCCGCGCGCGGCGATGCGGGGTTCCGCCGACTCGGAGCCGGGCACCCGGCAGTGCCCCGCCGGGTCCGGCGCGGATTGTGCGCAGTCAATGACCTACCGTCCGGCAGGACACAGGCTTCCTCCATGCGCGAAGCCGCGTCGCAGTCAGGCGGAGTGAGAATCATGAAGGACATGCACATCGACATCGGCGCCGAAGCGGATCCCGCCGATCTGGCCGAGCGCATCGGCCAGGCGCTCAGGCGCGAGACCGAACTCGAAGCCGGGCGCATCCGCGCCGCGTTGAACGAAGTCCGCCTGGCACTGGACGCCCGCCTGCGCAGCCGGGTCCCCGACGAAGCCGCCGGGCGCGCCCGCATCGATGCCTGAGACACTCGGGACGAAACGCCTGAACGGGGCGGCCGTCAATGCGTCGCGCGGGCGTTGTCAGCCGTCAATGCCACACCCCGGGTTCTGATTCACCGTGAACGCCTCGACCGACGGCAGGGAGCGGACAGAAGGGCAGGGCAACCGGCACCCGCTACGGCGGGGGCGGGTTTTCCCACGCCACCTCGCCCCCGGCACGTTCAACCCCGGGCGATGCGGCATGACGCGGATCGCCCAAGCAGAGCGAAGGATGGTGTGAAACATGAAAGTGAGCATTCAAGAGGCGATGGAAGCCGCGACCGTGAACGGCGCGCATGTGCTGTGCGACCGCTGCGAAACGGGCCTGCTGATCGAGAAGGCAATCCGGACCGCCTTCTGGAGGGGAGAGGATCTCATCATCATCCGCAACATCCCCGCGATGGTCTGCCCCTTCTGCGGAGAGGAATACGTGGCCGACCGTACGGCGAACGGGCTCGACCGCATGCGGGCCGCAGGCTTCGCCTCTACGGGATCGGCGGACCGCATGGTCGTCCCGGTGCTCAACTACATCGATCCCGGATTGTCGGAGTGAGGCCGGATGCCCCTGAGCTTGCCAATTGGTAAGGTCGGGGGCGCACAAAGGTGACGGTTCGGCCCTGACCTGTCCTGCCGTGTCGCCCGGACGGCAGCATGATCGGGCCCTTTTGCACAAGACCCTGTCTGCGTACATCTCCCAAAGCGACCCGCCGTCACCGGCGCGGCACCTTTCGACCGCGCAGGGAAAATGCCCGGCGGTCTGGGGATTACCGCCGGGCATCCGAGACGCCCGGGACAGGCGTCTACAAGGCACCTGCGAGAGACTCAGGCCGCCTTGATCTCGATTTTCCGTTCCGCGGCTTTCGCCGCTTCGCTTCTGGGCACGGTGACGGTCAGAACCCCGTTCGCCAGATCCGCCGTGATCTTGTCGCGATCTGCGCCCGCGGGCAGCGGCATGGTTCGGTGAAAGGACCCGTAGCGCCGTTCGCTCACGAGATAGTCGGCCTTGCCTTCGCGCCGTTCCTCGGTTTTCTCGCCGCGGATTGTCAGCATGCCGTCATGGAGCGTGACCTCCACGTCCTTGGCCGAAAGCCCCGGCACTTCGGCCGCGATGCGGTATTCGCCGTTGCAATCGACCACCTCGACATTGGGCGACATGCGCCAAGCCATCGCGGTCGAAGGCTGCGCGCCAGAGCGGCGCATCCAGGGACGCCGCCAGAAGCCGCCGCCGAAATCGTCGAACAGACGGTCGATCTCATCCCTCAGCGACATGACCGGTCCCCATCCTTCGATCGCGGCGGGCCGGTCGGTCTGCGACCCTTCCTGATGCACCGGGACCGGTTCGTTCGGTGTGGTCATGGCTGGCCTCCTGCGCTCTGCGACATCGGGTTGGGTTCAATTCCGCCGGTTCATTGCTTACATTGTCGCGGACAGCGCCACCGCGCATTGACGACGGACAATCGTCCGGCGAATTTGTGTCGGGTGGAGTGAACAACTCCGAAGTACCGGAACCCGTGGAAGATAACGAGATTTGGCTGCATTGCGGGGGTGGCATTCCCCGCGGCTTGGGAACCGAGGATTTGGGCTCATGCAAGACCATCCCGACCTGCACGACGTCGCGGTCGATCTTGCGCGCATCGACTGGGCGGACACGCCGCTTGGCCCGATCGCGGACTGGGACACGCGCCTGCGTACGATGGCCGGGTTCGTGCTGCGCAGCCCGGCACCGGTCTGCCTGTTCTGGGGCGCGGCGGGCACGATGATCTTCAACGCGGAATGGCGCGCCGGGCTGGGGCCGTTTCATGCCTGCGTGCTGTGGCGCAACCTCGCCGATGTGCAGCCCGCCTTCGCCCATGTCTATGCCGGGGCACTTGCGCCCGACCCGGACTTCGAGCGGCCGGGCTTTGCCGCCGTCCTTGAACCCGCGATGTGGCGGGTGCTGGTCGACCGGCCGGGCGCCGGCCTGTCCTGCCGCGTGATCCCCGGCGACAAAGGCGAGATCTCGGGCATCCTCGTGCAGCGGCGCCTCGGCACCGTCACAGAGCCCCGTGTCCCCAACCGCAGCGCCTTCCTGCTGCGGCTCAGCGACCAATTGCGGCGGATCGACGACCCGGACACCATACAGCAAACCGCGACGCGCATGGTGGGGCAGGTGCTTGGCGCCGACCGGGTCAGCTTTGCCGAGATCGATCCGGAAGCGCAGGTCGCCCACGAACGCTGCGAATACCGGCGCGATCCTGCGGCGCCCCCGCACGAGATGACGCATCGTCTGCGGGAAGCGGGGCCCGCGCTTGGCCTGCTGCAAATGGGCGTTCCGCTGCTGGTCCGCGATGTCCTTGCGCCCAACGGCTCACCCGCCGACGGCGCGGCGGCCGAGGTTCTCGGCTATGCCATCGCGCCCTTCCGTGCCCATATGGCCGTGCCGGTGATGCGTCAGGATGTTTTCGTGTCGGCCATTACCGTCCGATTCGACGCGCCCCATGACTGGACAGCCGAGGAGGTCGCGATTGCGCAGGAGGCCGCCGTCCGCACCTGGGAGGCGGTGGAGCGCGCCCGGGCCGAAACCGCCCTCGCCCGCAATTTGGCCCTGCATCGCGCGCTCTTCGAATCGATCGAAGACGGCGTGTGCCTGTTCGAACGTCTGCCGCTGCGCCCCGACGGGCTGCGCGATTACCGCTACATCACCATGAACCCGGCGATGCAGGCGATGTTCGGGATATCCGATCTGAGCGGCCAGTCGATCCGCGACAATTTCCCCGATGGTGGCGAGGACTGGTACGACGATTACGACCGCGTGCTCGACACCGGTGAACCGGTGCGAATCGTCCGCCAATCCGAACCGCAGGGCATGTTTCTGGAAGTGTTCATCGCGAGGGTCGACGGGCTGGAGGGCGAGGTCCTGCTGGCGGTCCTGCGCGATGTCACCGCCCGTGTCCGCGCGGCAGAGGCGGTGCGCGAAAGCGAAAACCGCCTGCGCGAGGCCCTCTACGAGGTGGAAGAAGTCTTTGCGCAGGTGAAGAACGACCCGCGCATCCCGCCCAAAGGCACCACTGCCCTGCCTGCCGACATGCGCCCGCTGGACGAAGTTGTGGGCCGCACCCATTGGGAGATCCCGCAAGGTACCGACGACAGCCGGATCGGCCAGCTGCACAAGCGGGCACTGGTCGGGGGCGAGCCGGTCTCGCTCGAACACCGCTACGAATGGCCGGATGGCACCGGCGCGACCTGGCTCGACATCCGGGCGCTGCCCGTTCCCAAGGGGCTTGCGGTGTTCTGGCGCGCCATTTCGCGCCGGAAAGAGGCCGAAGAGGCGCTGCGCCAGTCCGAACTCCGCCTGCGAATCGCCCAGAAGGCGGCGGGCGTCGCGACCTTCGACTGGGAAATCCGCCGCTCGGAAATGACTTGGAGCCCCGAGGCGCTGGGCATGATGGGTCTGCAGGCCGGGGTGCTGGGCGGCAGTTACGAGGACTGGATCGCGATGATCCATCCCGATGACCTTCCGCGCGCCACCGAACAGATCGAATGGGCGCTTGAGGATGGGGAGCTGGAAGGCGAATGGCGCATCCTGCGCCCGGATGGTGAAACCGTCTGGGTGCTCGTGCGCGGCATCGTGGAGCGGGACGAACAGGGCCGTCCCGTGCGGCTCAGCGGCGCGCAGGTCGACGTGACCGAACGCGTGCGGATGGAGGAGATGGTGCGTCTGCGGCTGGAGTATCTCAGCGCCCAGATCGAAAGACTGCGCGGCCGTCTTGACCCGGATGGCGACTGACCGGGGCGCGTGCTTCGCCCCGGGAAACGGTCAAGGTCCTGTCCGGTCCCGCCGCATCGGCACCCCTTTCGGCGCGCGTCATCGCCTTGCTGTCGCGCAGCGAATCGAGCCCGGCCAGACGGGCGAGCGCGGCAAGATCGCGGATGTGGTATCGGCCCGCCTGCACCTGTTCGACCATGCCCCGGTCCGACAGATCACCCAATGTCCGGCAGATCGTTTCGACCGTACTGTTCGCGAAATCGGCCCAGTCCTTCCGTGAAACCCGGATTGTCACCACCGCGCCACCGTCGTGCAGATGTTCGACCGGCATGAATTCCGTGGCCATGATCATGAAGGCGATGATCCTCTCGCGGCTGCTGAGCGCGCCGCGCCGCCAGATCATCTCGAGCTGGCGGGTATGCTGGGCGACCCCTTCCGCCAGAAGATCGACGTTGACCCGGTCATCATCTGAGATCGCCCGGCGCAGGGCCGCGGCGTCGAAGGTGCAGATCTCCATGTCGGTCGCCGCGACAAGGGCCGGTTCCCGTTCCATCCCCAGAAAATTGCCTACCAGATCGCCCGGGGCGAGAAAGTTCAGGATGGTGCGGTTGCCGTTCTGCAGCACGCGTTCGGCCCGGATGTATCCCCTGCGCAGGATGCCGGTGAACCTTGGCGGCTCATTCTCTTCCTGCAGCCGGGTCTCGGCCGGGAAGGCCCGGATGCGCCGCTGGATGCGCAATCCATGATTGTGGTCCTCTGCGAAAACCACCCTGCACAAGTGCCGGAACTTGTGAGGGCAGGTATGACAGGCGACCTTGTTCTGGATCGTCGTCATGGTATTCATATTTAAATCCTTTAAATGATCAGACGTGTTTCAGAAACCGTTGAGGAGATGGGTCCGCACCCTTTGGCGCAATTCCCGCTCCGGCAGAGTTATCAAGTTCAAAGGCAGTTCGAGAACGACCGCCTTGCGCAGCGTCGCAGGCAATTCTGCGCGCAGGATGGCGAGCATTCGGGGTTCGGCAAAAACCGCCAGGCGGGCAAAATCGCCCGCCCTGCGATGCTGTTCCAGAACCTCGCCCGTTTCGGCCGCGAATTCCTGCATGTCACGGACGACCGAATCGCCCTCCGTATCCTTCCGGTCGACACCCGGCAGATCGTCCGGCCCGGTCTGTCTGCCAAGCATATCGCGCATGTGCCGCAGCGCAGCGCGGCTGACGATCTCGACGTGATCCTCTCCGTCACCATTGGCCACGCCGCGCAAGATCCGAGCGCGCACGCTGTTCATGACCAGCGCCCAGGTCCTTGAACCGTTCATCTTGTTCCCGTCCTTCGGCGATCCGTTGCCAAAAAGAACACGATTGACGCATGGGAAGCATTGATAGTTCGCAACTCATGCAAATTTTCTGATATGCTCGCACCTGTCGGCTGATTTTCGCCTGCGCGTGATTGTGACGATTGTCTTCCCACAGTGCGGCGGGACTGGTTGCGTAACGTTTCAGTTGTCCTTGGCAACCCGCCCCCTTGGACAGAAGCGAAAGTAACTGAAGATGGAAGAACGGCTTGGCGAGCGCGCGGAAAACGGCGCTTACAATTGTGGTCTGCGGGAATTGAGGGGTTTCGACGATCTGCCGGAAGACCTCAGGCAGGAGTTGCGGTCGATCTGCCGTCTTCGGGACTTCAGCGCCGGGCAGACCATCGCAGAAGTCGGATCGCCGCCGCCGTTCAGCGGGGTTGTCCGCAGCGGTATCCTGCGGATGCAGAAATCCCTCCCCGATGGCCGCCAGCATGTCGTGGGCCTTCTGGTCGAGGGCGACCTGTTCGGCCGCGTCTTCAACGGTGACATGCATTTCTCGCTCGAGGCAGCCACCGATGCCGAGGTCTATACCTTCCCGCGGCCGAGATTCGAGGCGATCTTGCAGCGGTCACCTCAGCTTGACCGGCTGCTTCTTCTCAGCCTGCTGAACGAACTGGACCGCGCGCGCGACTGGATGATCATTCTGGCCAATCCCAAGGTGCGCGGGCGGCTGGCGGGCTTCCTGCTGCTGCTGTGCACCCGGTTCCGGAATGTCGATGACATGGTGACCGTGGCGAACAACAGGTTGCGGGTGAAGATTCCGCTGTCGCGCCCGGACATCGCGCATCTTCTCGGGACGCGGATCGAATCGGTCAGCCGCGGATTTCACGCACTGGCCGATGCCGGGCTGATCGAGATGCTGCGCCCAGATCTGATCGACCTTATGGACCTCGAAGAACTGGCCGAGGAAGCCGGCGAACCCGATATCGGCGATCTCGCCGCGCTCGAGATGCTCAAACTGTCGGAACGGCGGATGCTTGACTGACCGATGGGTCAGGCAGGTGCCCTCCTACCGGGGGCAGGGCGCGGTATAATAGGTGCCGTCGCCCCGCGCATAGGCGCATCTGCCCGTCTCGGAGTTGCGCGCCACCACCGTGCCCACCGCAGCCCCCGTCAGCGCCGCGATGATCCGCCAGTCGTTGTCGGCGTCCAGCAAGTCTGCCGTGATCAGCCCCGCCGCGGCACCGCCCGTGACGCCCACCAAGGTCTGTTGCTCGGGTGTGAGATCGCCGCAGGCGGCAAGGGCGGCAAGCCAGACCACCGGAAATGTCCGCAAGCATGGAAACCTCATGGCGTTTCCCTTTCCCATGGACCGTGTCGGCGCCATCAGGAATGATGGTCGGCCACCGCATGCAAGATCTCGCCCGACAATTCGCGGCTGACCGAATGGGCGATGTCGCCAAGACTGAGCATCCCGACAAGACGCTTGTTGTCGTCGATCACCGGCAGGCGGCGGATCTTCCTGCGGTCCATCAGGTGGATCGCGTCCTCGACCGTCTCTGACGTGCGGGCCCAGACGATGCCCTTGGTCATCACCGTCCCGGCCTTGGTCCCCGCGGGGTCGAGCCCTTTGGCAACCACGCGCAGGGCAATGTCGCGGTCGGTCAGCATGCCGACCAGCTTGTCATCCTTGCCGATGGGAACCGCGCCGATGTCGTCCTTCGCCATCATGCGCGCGATCTCGGCCACCGGGGTGTCGACGCTGGCCCATTGGGCCTTCCGGTGCATGGCTTTGGAAACCTCCATCTCAATCTCCCTGCGAAAATGTGGAGGCCAGAATGACAAACCGCCGGGCAGGGATCATTGATGACGCGCAACGCCGCCCGGTTGCGTGCGGTCAATGCGTCCGCCCCGGGGCGGCCCGACACTCGGCCCGGGGAAAGACCGATCCGTACAGGGGTGAGACAGATGGCGACGACAGGTATCTCGACACTCGACCACGCACCGCAGGTGGTGGCCGAATGGCTGAACGAGCTTTGCGAGGATCTGGAGTGGCGCGAGAAGTCGCGCGCCTATCTGCTGTTGCGCGAAACCCTGCACGCGGTGCGCGACATGCTGGGCGTGGACGAGGCGGCCGACCTGTCTGCGCAACTGCCGATCCTGATCCGCGGCATCTATTTCGAGGGCTGGAACCCCTCCGACACGCCGGTGCGCGACAGGTCCAGAGCCGACCTTCTTTCCCGCGTCACCGGGCGGTTCCAGAACCAGCCGCTCGACGACCCCGAACGCGCCGTGGCCGCGGTCTTTGACCTGCTGCGACGGCATGTGTCCTTCGGCGAATTCGATCAGGTCCGCACGGCGATGCGCAAATCCGTCCGGGAACTCTGGGACTAGTCCGACCATACGGTCAGTCATTGCCGCCCACCGGCCCCGCATCCTCGAGCGCGCGGGCCTGCCCCTCCAGCATGAAGGCCACCTCGGTATCGGCCACCTGCCGGAAATCCTGGTAATGGGCGCCCACGGCGACAAAGTGTTCAGGCGCCGCAAGGCAGATTATCGCGTCGGCCAGCCCGGCCAGTTCGGCCAGCACCGCAGGCGGCGCGACCGGCACCGCAAGAATGATCCGCGCCGCCCCGGCCGCGGCCAGCGCGCGCAACGCGGCCTTGGCCGTCGCGCCCGTCGCGACGCCGTCATCGACCACGACGACGGTCTTTCCGGCCACGCCGACCGTCCCCCGCCCACCATGCCAGAGCCTGCGCCGCCGTTCGATCTCGGCCAGTTCCGGCGCGGCCAGCGCGCGGATGTCGGCCTCGGACAGCCCCGCGGCGGCGGCGACCGCGTGATTGATGACATAGACCGGCGCGGTCCCGTCGGCGACGGCTGCGGCGGCGACTTCCGGATGCGTCGGCACCCCCACCTTGCGCACCAGCACCACATCCAGCGGCGCGTGGATCGCCCGCGCGATTTCGGCGGCGACCGGAACGCCCCCGCGCGGCAGCGCAAGGACGACCGTGGTCTTGCCGTCAAGCGGCGGGAGGCGGGCGAGAAGCTGCTGCCCCGCATCGCGCCGGTCGCGCAGCATCAGCGGTGCCTCGCGGTTCATCGGCGGGGTACCGTCATGCTGCGCAGGCCGCAGGCCCGGGGCGCATGGGCGCGCGCCACGGCGCGGTCGGCCATCCGGTCCTCACAGGCCGCGCGGTTCACGTCGCGCACCCTTGCGGGCGGAACGCCGTAGTAGCGCGCGATTTCCTCGTCGCTCAGGCCAAGATCGGCAAGCGCCGCAATCGAAGGCCCCGGCCAGGGGCCGAGTGGATCAAGTCTGTTCATTCCGGTTCTCCCAATTCTGTCGGACTGACATCGGATCCTCCGCGCCCGCCAAGGCGCCGACACCGTGCCGGAGCATTCCCGGGAAGGCGGCACTGCCGCATTGTCCGCGGTCAATGCCTGCGCGGGGCAGGCGGAAACTCGTCTATGGCCATGGCCGACCGCACCGCGGGCCGTGACGCGCCAGACGAACCCCGCCGGGAAGGATCGCCCTTCCGCGGGCTCGACATCGTCGCGTTCGAACAGCACCCGTCTTCCTTCGCCGGAATCATGCGGTTTCCGGTGTGCTCGACCTGCTGCTCCGGCAGGCGATGGCGGGGCAGGCCCCTGTCCTTGTTCCGATGTGCACCGGGGCTCCTGTCGGCTTTGCCGCCGATTGCCGGGAAGAGACCGGGCGCGATGCGTGGCTTCTGTGGCCCCGGACATGCGGGATGAAACGCAACATGACGTGCGGTCCGGGCACAGCGTGGCCTTCGGCGCGGCGTCATGCAAAAGTCATGTGAATGGGGTTGGGTCAGGCCCTGACATGGCAAGAAAAGGGTCGGGGATCGTGCAGACATTCACGGGCGCGCAGGTGCTTCTGGCGGCGGGCCAGGAAGAGACGACCGTCACCATCGCCGATGGTCGCATCGCCGAAATCGGCGGCCCGGTGCGCGGCGAACGGATCGACGCCACGGGCCTGATCCTTGCCCCCGCGCTGATCGACGTGCATGGCGACGCCTTCGAACGTCAGCTCATGCCGCGGCCGAACGTGTTCTTTCCCGTCGAGGCCGCGCTGATCGACACCGACCGCCAGCTTGCGGCCAACGGCATCGCCACCGCCTACCATGCCGTCACGCTGGGCTGGGAACCCGGCCTGCGCGCCGTGTCGCGCGGCCGCGCGATGATGGAGGCTCTGCTGGCCCTCACCCCGCGGCTGACGGTCGAGAACCGCGTGCAGCTCCGCTGGGAGACCTTCGCCCATGAAGAGGCCGCAGACACCATCGCCTGGGCGCTGGGCACCGATCTGAAACCCTCGATCGCCTTCAACGATCACACCTCGATGACCATGCGCGCCTTCGATACCTCGATCCAGGACCGCGCCTTCGAACATGATCCGGATTTCCGGACCGCCTCGCTCGACGACGACCGGCTGAAGCAGCGCACGGCAGGGCATGCCAAACGCGCGGGGCTGGAGGATGGCGAATATCTTGCGCTTCTGCGCCGGGTCTGGGCGCGGCGCGATGACGTGCCGGGCGACATCGCGAAGATCGCCGCCATGGGCCGCGATCACGGCGCGCCCATGCTCAGCCACGACGACACCCGGGCGGAAACCCGCGCCTTCTTCCGCGACATCGGTGCCCATGTCGCCGAATTCCCCATGGTGATCGAGGCCGCCCGCGCCGCGCGCGCGGCAGGCGACACCATCGTCTTCGGCGCGCCGAACGCCGCGCGCGGCGGCAGCCATATCGGATCGCTTGGCGCGGGCGACATGGTGGAAGAGGGGCTCTGCGACGCGCTGGCGTCGGATTACTTCTATCCCTCGCTTCTGGCCGCCATCGCGCGGCTTGATGCCGAAGGCCGGGCCGACCGCCCCGCGCTCTGGTCGCTGGTTTCGGCCGGGCCGGCCCGCGCGATGGGGCTGGACGACCGCGGCACGATCGCGCCCGGAAAGCGCGCCGATCTCGTGCTGATCGACTGGCCCGGGGGACAGACCCCGGCCATCACCGGGACATGGGTTGCCGGGCGCTGCGCCTATCGTGCGCTGACCGCCGGGTAAGCAATCTGTTCCCGCCACGTGCAGGAAGCGTCACGAATCTGTGTCGTTCCGCACCTAGCGTCCTTCGTGACTGACACCTGTCTGAGGGAGACACCCTGTGCTGCGCTCTGTCCTTGCCGCCACCCTGATCGCCGTTTCGGCGCCCGCCTTCGCCGACCCGGTCCGCTTTGCCGTGACCGATATCGAAGGGCTCGAAGCCCTGCAGGCCGAATTCGCCGCCTTCGAGGCCGCGCTCGAAGCCTCGACCGGGCTCGAGATCGAACTCTTCCCCGTCAGCTCGCGCACCTCGGCTGTCGAGGCGATCAATGCCGATCAGGTTGATTTCGTCCTGACCGGTCCGGCGGAATATGTCGTCATCAACTCGATCACCGAGGTCGAGATCGTCACCGCCTGGCAGCGCCCGGAATATTACGCGCAGGTCGTCGTGCTGGCCGATGGCCCCATCGCCACCGTGCAGGACCTCAAGGGCAAGATCGTGACCTTCGGGTCGGTCGGATCGACCTCTCAGCACCTTGGGCCGGCACAGGTTCTGACCGATAACGGGCTTGGCTATGGCACCGACTATGACGCGCAGATCCTGTCGCGCAACGTCGCGGTCGAGGCGCTGATCCGCGGCGACATCGCAGGCATCGGCATGAATGACGGCCACCTGAGCCGCATCCGCGACGCCTTCCCCGACACCGCGTTCCGCGTCGTGGCGCGCGGCCCCGACCTGCCGAACGACATCCTTGTCGCGCGCGCCGATCTCGATCCCTCGGTCATCGAGGCGGTGCGCAACGCCTTCGTCAACGACAGCGCCGCGCTCATGGCGGCCATCCTCGAAGGCGAGGACAACCAGAAGTACCGCGGCGGCGTCTTCCTGCCGAAAGTCGACGATGCGGATTACGACTATGTCCGCGCGATGTATGCGACCATCGGTGTCGACACCAACGCCTTTGTCGGCGACTGAGTGCACCCGAACCGGGGCGGCCCATGGCCGCCCCGGACGGCCCGCGGCATGAAGCATCTGACGCCCCCTGATATCCTGTTGCAGGCCAGCGGCCTGCACAAATCCTATCCCGGGGGGGCGAAGGTTCTTGGCGGGATCGACCTTGATCTGCACCGTGGGGAACGGCTGGCGCTGATCGGCGCGAACGGCAGCGGCAAGTCCACGCTGCTCAAGTGCCTTCTGGGGCTCCACGATCTGTCCGGCGGCGCGGTCACCAGCTTCGGGGAACGGTTCGAACGCGCACCTTCGCGTGCGCAGCGTACTCGCATCCGGCAGAAGACGGGCTTTGTCTTCCAGCAGCACTGCCTTGTGCGGCGGCGCACGGTCCTGTGCAACGTGCTGCACGGTCTTCTGGGCGACCCCGGATCGTGGCGCGGGTTCAGCCACATGACCGCCCGCGCCGACTGGCGCGTCCGCGCCATGGCCGCGCTTGACGATGTGGGGCTCGCCGACAAGGCCGGGGCGCGCGCCGATGCGCTGTCGGGCGGCCAGCAGCAGCGCGTCGCCATCGCCCGCGCGCTGGTGCGCGGACCCGAGCTGATCCTCGCCGATGAACCGGTGGCGAGCCTTGATCCCGCGGCAGGGCGCAGCGTGATGGAGCTGTTCTCCGGCCTCTGCCTGAAGCGCGGGATCACCATGGTCTTCACCAGTCACAACATGGCGCATCTGGCTGATTACGCCGACCGCGTCGTGGCGCTGCGCGGGGGCCGCGTGCTGTTCGACAAACCCGCCGCTGCCGTCGCCGACGACGATCTGGAGCGCACCTTCGCATGACCCGTCCCGTGCCCCCGCGCCTCAACCGCTTGTCGCCACTGAGCTTCGTGGTCACGGTCGCGGCGCTGGCCGTGCTGATCGCCTCGATGACGCAGGTGGCACCTACCCCGGACCAGCTGGTGCAGGGCGCGCCGCGTTTCGTGAACCTGATGGACCGGATGACGCCGCCCAATCTCGACCCCGCCTTTCTCTGGCGGATCGCGGCGCGCATCGTCGAAACCTTCCAGATCGCGCTGGTGGGCGCGGCCTTCGGCGTTCTGCTCAGCATTCCCATCGGCTGGCTGGCGGCGCGCGGCGTGTCACCGATCGGCCCGTTTCACGTGGTGGCCAAGGCGCTGGTGTCGCTGGCCCGCACGATCCCCGATCTGGTCTGGGCGCTGATCTTCGTGGCGACCGTGGGCCTTGGGGCGGTCGCGGGGACGCTGACCATCACCATGGACACGATCGGTTTCTGCGGCCGCTTCTTCGCTGAAGCGATCGAGGATGCCGACAAGGAACCGCAGCAGGCGCTCGAAGCCATCGGCGCGAGCAAGCTGTCGGTCGCGCTGGGTGCCATCTGGCCCGATGCGCTGCCCTCGATGATCAACTCCTCGCTTTTCGCGCTGGAAAAGGCGGTGCGGTCCTCGGTGGTTCTGGGCCTCGTCGGTGCGGGCGGGATCGGACAGGAACTGAAGGTCGCCTTCGATCTTTTCCAGTATCAGAACGCCTGCACGATCATCCTTGTCATCTTCATCATCGTGCTTGGCATGGAATTCGTGACCGACCGCCTGCGCGCCCGGCTCCAGTGACGGCGCATCGCCGTGATCAGGTAAAGCGCGCGCGCGTGCGGTTGGCGAAGGCGACAAGCGACAGCATCACCGGGACCTCGACCAGAACGCCGACCACCGTGGCCAGCGCCGCGCCCGAGTTCAGACCGAACAGGCTGATGGCGACCGCGACGGCCAGCTCGAAGAAGTTCGACGTGCCGATCAGCGCGCAGGGCGCGGCGATCCGGTGCGGCACGCGCATGGCATAGGCGGCGGCATAGGCCAGCGCGAAGATCCCGTAGGACTGGATCAGGATCGGCACGGCGATGAGCGCGATAACCTGCGGCCGATCGAGGATGACCTCTCCCTGCAGGCCGAACAGAATCACGACCGTCGCGATCAGGCCGACAACGCCCCAAGGCTTCACCCGGTCGCGGAAGGCGGCGATGCGGGCTTCGCTGCCCAGCCGTGCCCGCGTCAACAGGCCCGCCGCAAGCGGCATGGCCACGAACAGGACAACCGACAGGACCAGCGTTTCCCACGGCACCACGATATCCGTGACGCCAAGAAGGAAGGCCACGATGGGCGCGAAGGCGAAAACCATCACCACGTCGTTCACCGAGACCTGAAGCAGCGTGTAGCTTTCATCGCCCCGCGTCAGCTGCGACCAGACGAAGACCATCGCGGTGCAGGGCGCGGCGCCGAGCAGGATCAGCCCCGCGATGTATTGCTGCGCATCCTCGGGCGCGATCAGGTCTGCGAAGACCACTTCGAAGAACAGCACGCCCAGCGCGGCCATGGTGAAGGGCTTGATCAGCCAGTTAACGACCAGCGTGATGGCGATGCCCTTGGGCTGTTTGACCACGTTCTTCAGGCTGCCCGGGTCCACGCCCACCATCATCGGGTAGACCATCGCCCAGATCAGCACGGCGACGACAAGATTGACGCCCGCCACTTCGGCCGCGGCGATCATCCCGACCAGCGCGGGCGCCATCGCCCCGAGGGCGATGCCCGCCAGCATGGCCAGCGCGACCCAGAGGGTCAGATACCGCTCAAAAACGCTCATGCCACGGTGGCCTCGGGCTTGGGCGGCGTGAGACGCCCGGCGGCAATGGCCGAAAGCGCGACCATGACAGTGGCGGCCCCCAGCATGACAGGCAGACCGCCGATCTGGTAGGTCAGCCCCGACATGACCGTCCCCAGAAGCCGCCCGCCCGCATTCGCCATGTAGTAGAAGCCCACATCCATCGTGACGCGTTCGGCCTTCGTGAAAGCGAGGATAAGGTAGGAGTGCAAAGCAGAGTTTACCGCGAAGACCGCGCCGAAGACCAGAAGCCCCGCCACCAGCGTCACGGTCAGCCAGGACTGCGGCCCATCCGACGCAAGTGCTGCAGCGGTCAGCGCCGCCGGGATCGCGGCCAGCGTCCACGCCCACCCATGCGCCCGGCCCACAAGGTCACGCTCGGGCGTGGTGGCCGCGCGCAACAGCTTCGGCGCCGAAGCCTGCACCGCTCCATAGAGGATGATCCAGAGCGCCATGAAGGTGCCGATCATGAAGAAGGCGGCGCGGTTGCCTTCCGTCGTGCCGTCGGACAGCACCGCGTAGAAATAGATCGGGATGCCCACGACAAACCAGACGTCGCGCGCCCCGAAAAGAAACACCCGCGCCGCCGCCAGCCAGTTGACGTTGGCGGACTTCGAGAACACTTCCGAGAACTTCGCGCCCTTGCGCCCCTTGGGCAGGCCCGGCGGCATGGCGATCAGCACCGCGACAAGGATCGCCGCCAGCACCGCCGCCATGACCAGCACCGCCCAGACAAAGCCGATGGTGGCCAGCAGGCCCGCGCCCAGCAGGAAACCAACACCCTTCACCGCGTTCTTCGACCCCGTCAGGATCGCGACCCAGCGGAAAAGCCCGCCCTGCTCGGCGGGGGCAAGAATCTTCACCGCCGATTTCGACGACATCTTGGCAAGGTCCTTGGCCACACCGCTGGCCCCCTGCACCACCATGACAAAGGCGACCGAGGCCCCGATCGCCCACCCGGGATCAAGCTGCGCCAAGGCGATCAGCGCCACGACCTGCAGCCCGAGACCTGCGTAAAGCGTCGATGTCAGCCCGAACCGGGCCGCGATCCAGCCGGCACCAAGGTTCGTCACCATTCCGGCGATTTCGTAAAGCACGAACAGGTAGGCAAGCTGCAGCGGCGTGAAGCCCAGCGTGTGGAAATGCAGCAGCACCAGCATCCGCAGCGCGCCGTCCGTCAGCATGAAGGCCCAGTAGGCGGCCGTCACTGCGATATAGGCGGACAGGCCCTCGGGCCTGCTCACAGCGCGCCCCCGACCATCAGCGCCACGTCGACAAGGCGGTGCGCATAGCCCATCTCGTTGTCGTACCAGGCATAGATCTTCACCTGCGTGCCGTTCACCACCATGGTCGAGGGCGCGTCCACGATCGAGGACCGCGTGTCGTTGGTGTAGTCGGCCGAGACCAGAGGCCGCTCCTCATAGCCAAGGATACCCTTCAGCGGCCCGTCGGCTGCGGCCTTGAAGAGCGCGTTCACCTCTTCGGCGGTGGTCGGACGCTCCACCTCGAAGACGCAATCGGTGATCGACGCGTTCAGAAGCGGTACGCGCACGGCATGTCCGTTCAGCCGCCCCTTGAGTTCGGGATAGATCAGCGTGATCGCCGTGGCCGAGCCCGTCGTCGTCGGGATCATGGAATTGAGCGCCGAGCGCGCGCGCCGGAGGTCCTTCGCGGGCCGGTCCACGATGGTCTGGGTGTTGGTGACGTTGTGGATCGTGGTGATCGACCCGTGGTGGATGCCGATGGCCTCGTGGATGACCTTCACCACCGGCGCGAGGCAGTTCGTCGTGCAGGACGCCGCCGTGACGATGCGGTGCGCGGCAGGATCGTAGATGTCGTGATTGACGCCATAGACGATGTTGGCGGCGCCGCCGTCCTTGACAGGGGCCGAGACCACCACCGTCTTCACGCCCGCATCGAAATAGGGTGCCAGCTTCGCCTCGGTCTTGAAGACGCCCGTGCAGTCGATGACCACATCGACCCCGTCGAGGGGCAGCGCCGACAGGTCCCGCGTGCCGATGAAGGGAATGCGCGTTCCATTGATTGTGACGCCGCCCGCATCATGGGCGAACTCCGCCGCCCACCGCCCGTGGACGGTGTCGAATTCCAGCAGATGCGCATGCATCGCCGGGTCGCCGACCGCGTCATTGATCCATGCGATCTGCGCGCCGCGTTCGAGCAGCGGCTTCAGCGCGAGCTTGCCAACCCGGCCAAGCCCGTTGAGAGCATAAACGGTCATGCGCCCACCCCCGCATCGGTCCGGCCGATATCGTCGACTGCCCGCTGGAGCGAGATCCGGTCGAGCGAGGCGAAGGGCAGCGCCGTGAAGGCCTTGATCCTATTCTGCAGGGCTCCGAAAGCCTGCTGAAACGCGAGGCTCTTCTGGGCATCGGTTCCCTCGGCCTTCACCGGGTCCGGCATGCCCCAATGTGCGCTCACCGGCTGCCCCGTCCAGGCCGGGCAGTCCTCATTGGCGGCCTGATTGCAGACCGTGAAGACGAAATCGAACTTCGGCGCGTCGTCGCCCTGAAACTCGGTGACGTTCTTGGAGCGCAGGACCGAGATGTCGTGCCCCTTCTGCCGCAGCACTTCCAGCGCGAAGGGGTTGAGGTCCGAGCGGTGGCTGGTCCCGGCGGAGAAGGCCTCGAACCGATCGCCCGCCTCCTTGCGCAGGATGGATTCGGCAAAGATCGAACGGGCGGAATTGCCGGTGCAGATGAAGAGCACCTTGTACTTGCGGTCGGACATGGGCGGGGTTCCTGTGGAGAAGGGCAGGGAGAGGGGAGAGCAGAGATCGGGCCGACCGCGGCAGCAGTCGAGGAGCAGGTAATCGAAGGTGCGTCGCACCTCCGTCATGACGATCCGGTACAGCAGTGACGTGCCGGCCCGCTCCTGCGAGACAAGACCGGCCTGTTGCAGCGCCGACAGGTATGCCGACAGCGTCGACGCCTTGAGCCCAAGCGCCTCGGCCAGTTCCCCGGCGGGCACGCGGTCAGGATAGCGGCGCATCAGCAGCCGGAACACGGCCAGCCGCTGCGGGTGGCCGAGGATGGACAGGCGGGAGGGGATTTCTTCTTCCATATTTCATGTATATGCGAAATATAGATTTCGGCAAGCGCCGGATGGTGCTGTCACAGAAAATTCACGGAACGCCCGTGGTCAGTTCGGAGACAGCCCGCGCAACCGTTCCGACCGCCTGCGCAGGATTTCGAGCGTGATCAGCAGCAGGGCCGACACCGTCACCAGCACCGTCGCCGCGGCAAGGATCGTGGGGCTGATCTGTTCGCGCAGGCCGGTGAACATCTGCCACGGCAGGGTCTTGTCGCCGGGCGCGCCAAGGAAGATCACCACCACCACCTCGTCGAAAGACGTGATGAAGGCGAACAGACCACCCGCGACCACGCCGGGCAGGATCAGCGGCATCTGGACCTTGAAGAAGGTCCGCAGGGGCCCCGCGCCCAGACTGGCCGCCGCCCGCGTGAGCGACTGGTCGAAGCCCACAAGCGTTGCGGTCACGGTGATGATCACGAAAGGCGTGCCAAGCGCCGCATGGGCCAGAACAACGCCCCAATAGGTGCCTTGCAGCCCGATGCGCGAATAGAAGAAATACATCCCCGCCGCCGAAATCACCAAGGGCACGATCATCGGCGAAATCAGGATCGCCATGATGGCCCCCTTGAAGGGGACATGCGATTGCGACAGCCCGATCGCCGCAAGCGTGCCAAGGCCGACCGAAATCAGCATCGCGACCGGCGCGATGGCAAGCGAATTCAGCAGCGGCAGCCGCCAGTCGGGGTTGTTGAAGAAGTCGTCATAATGCTTGAGCGAAAACCCCGCCGGATCCAGCCGCAGCATCTCGGGCGTGAAGGTGAAGAAATCCTGTGCGTTGAAGGACAGCGGGATGATGATCAGGATCGGCGCCACGAGGAAGAAGAAGATCAGCCCGCACAGCACCCGGAAGGCGACATGCCAGATGCGCTGGAGGGGGGTGGCGTAGACCGGCAAGCTCATGCGCGCGCCGCCCCGACATCGGGGCCCGCGACCGACGTTCGTGTCCGCGACGGATGCAGCCGGCGATCACCCCAACTTGACATTGTTCACCCCCACGAAGCGGTCATAGACCCAATAAAGCACCAGAACGACGATCAGCAGGATGGTGCCCAGCGCCGCCGCCAATCCCCAGTTCAACGATGTGCCGATGTGATAGGCGATGCGGTTCGAGATGAAGACGCCGCGCGCGCCCCCCATCAGTTCAGGCGTGATGTAATAGCCGATGGCGAGGATGAAGACGAGGATGCACCCCGCCGCGATCCCCGGCACGGATTGGGGGAAATAGACGCGCCAGAACGCGCTCCAGTCATTGGCGCCCAGCGATTTGGCCGCGCGCATGTAGGTGGGCGGAATGGTCTTCATCACCGAATAGAGCGGCAGGATCATGAAGGGCAGCAGGATATGCGTCATCGCGATGACGGTGCCGAGCTGGTTGTTGATCATCACAAGCCGGGCATCGTCGCCGATCAGCCCGATCCACACGAGGACGTCGTTGATCACCCCCTGCCGCTGCAGCAGGACCTTCCACGCCGACGTGCGCACCAGAAGCGATGTCCAGAAGGGCAGCAGCACGAGGATCATCAGCAGGTTCGCCTGCCGTGCAGGCAAGTTCGCCAGAAGCCATGCCACCGGATAGCCCAGCAAAAGGCACAGGGCGGTGATCGTCAGCGACAGCCACAGGGTGCGCATGAACAGCATGATATAGACCTGTTCGTCCGCGGGGCGGGGCGCGATGCCCTCCGGCGTCTTGCCCAGATCGACGGCGTTCAGGAAATATCCCGGCGTGTAGGGCGCGGCGTAGAGCGCGATGACCGACCACGGCGTCGGCGTGATCCAGCGATCGTTGCTGTCGGCGAAAGCGGCGGTGAAATCGGCCTGCGCAAGATCGGCCCCGGCGATCGCGGCAAGCCGCGCGGCGTGCTCGCCCGCAAAGGCCTGTGCCGCGGCCGGGTCGGCCTTGATCTCTTCGATCAGGGTGATGGCCACCAGGTGCCACGGATCCTGCCGCATCAGGTTGCGGCCATTCACCTCCTGGGTGATCCGGGCGAACGCGCCGTAGATCTCGGTGGTGCGGGGCAGGGCGGTCAGGGCGGTCGCGGATGGCTGGAACGCCGGCGCGCCGCTGCGCTGCCCGGTTGCCGCCCAGCTTTCATGTTCCGCGCGCCATGCGGGATCGCCCAGCAGGTCGGCCCAGGTGACCGGCTCGGCCCAGACCGGGTCCAGATCGGCCAGCGACGCGCTCAGGTCTTCGCCGAAATCCTCCACGTCGCGGCCCGTGCTGCGCAACAGCGACGACATCCCCGAGGCTTCGTAGTTCAGGCGCGATCCCAGGCGGGTGTGGGTCTTGAGTTCCGTCGCGATCACAAGGTCATGGGCCAGCGCCCGGAACACCGTTTCGTCGGGGGGCGTCTCGGACGCAAGATCCCAATCCGACAGCGACGCGACCGTCCGCGGCAGGGTATTGGAGACGATCTGGTTTTCCACCGACCGGAACAGCATGTCGCCGATCGGGGCCAGAAAGGTGATGAGCACAAACACCAGCAAGGGCGCGATCAGCAGCATGGCGCGCAGTTTCTGCCGCCGCAGGGCCCGGTTCAGGCTGCGCCTGAGCGGCACGCCGTCGGCGGTCAGCATCGGTCCGTCTTGGGTTTGATCTGTCATCAGAACGTCGCCGGAAGGAAGGGGGGCAGGGCGCGAACGCCCCGCCCCGGTGTCGCTCAGCGGGCCAGCCAGTTCTGGAAGACGGCCTCGACCTCATCCTGATTGTCGGCCCACCACTCGATGTTGTTCACCAGATAGTTCTTCTGGTTGGCGGGGTTCGTCGGCATGTGCGGCGCCATCTCGATGCCGAGCGTCGCATGCGTCGACACCAGCGGCTGCGAGGATCCGCGCGCGGGGCCGTAGGAGATGTACTTGGCCTGATCGGCCAGACGCTGCGTGTCGGTCGCGAAATGCAGGAAGTGCATGACGCGGTTCATCCGGGCCTCGTCGAGACCCGCGGGAACGACCCAACCGTCATAGTCGAAGACCTGCCAATCCCACAGCATCGCGATCGGCTGCTTCTGTTCCTCGATCGCCGAGAACAGACGACCGTTATAGGTCGAACCCATCACCACTTCGCCGTCGGCGAGAAGCTGGGGCGTTTCGGCACCGGCCGACCACCAGACGACGCTGTCGCGGATCGTGTCGAGCTTGGCCAGCGCCCGATCTACGCCACCGTCCGAGGACAGGACATCGTAGAGATCATCCTTCGCGACGCCGTCACACAGCAGCGCCCATTCGAGGTTCTTCTTCGGACGGCCTTCCAGGGCGCGCATGCCCGGGAAGTTCTCCAGATCGAAGACGGCGCAGAGGCTGTCGGGGGTCTTGCCGTTCCAAGCGGCCACATCCGTGCGATAGCCGAAGGTGGTCGAGAACACGATCTGCGGCACGAAGCAGTCGTTGATGATCGACCCGGAGGCGCCGAAGTCATCCGTGGGGCTGCTGCCATCGGTGCCGGGCGCGAGGACCGCATCGAAATCGACCTCGACCGCCAGACCTTCGTCGCAGGCGCGCTGGGCGTCAGGCCCTTCCACGTCGACGAGATCGAAGGTCATGTTGCCGGCTTCGGAGGCGGCGCGCATTTTGGCGACGGCTTCGTTCGAGCCTTCGTCCCACGTGATGGTGACGCCGGTCAGCGCGGTATAGGGCTCGGCATAGGCTGCGACCTGCGACGCCTGATATGCGCCGCCCCACGACATCAGCACCATGCTGTCGGCGCAGTTTTCGCAAGCCGGAAGGTCCTGTGCAAAGGCGACGCCTGCCGACAGCGGCAGCGTGGCCAGAGCGGTGGCTCCAAGCAGTGTCTTGATCTTCATAGTCCAACTCCTTGTTGTGGTTTCGGTCTTTTTCTTCAACTCATGTTCCCTGCGGCGCGTCGAGCGCGCGACAGTCGTCGGGCAACCAGCCGATGTCGATCATGGAACCGGGCTGGTGGCGGATCTGGTCGGGGGCGTTGCGTGTCTTGATGATGAAATCGTCATGTCCGGCGACCCGAAGGCGGGTGCGGAAGATGTCGCCCATGTAGATGAATTCCAGCACTTCCGCCTGCAGCGTATGCGCCCCGTCGCGCAGCCGGTCCTTGTTGGTTTCCACCCGTTCGGGCCGGATCGAGATCTGCGTGCGGTCGCCCACCCTGATCACGTTGACCGGCTTGGCGTCGATTTCATCGCCCGAATCCAGCCGCACGATGCACGCATCGCCCTGAATGCGGGTGACCGTTCCCATCAGGCGATTGTTCTCGCCGATGAATTGGGCCACGAAACTGTTGGCGGGGTGTTCATAGAGGTCCGATGGCGTCGCCAGTTGCTGGATGCGCCCGTCGTTGAAGACGGCCACCCGGTCGGACATGGTCAGGGCTTCGGTCTGGTCGTGGGTGACGTAGACCACCGTGATGCCAAGGTCGTGAGCGATGCGGGTGATCTCGAACTGCATCTGTTCGCGCAGCTGCTTGTCCAGCGCGCCAAGGGGTTCGTCCATCAGGACCAGCTCGGGCTCGAAGACCAGCGCGCGGGCGAGGGCGATGCGTTGCTGCTGCCCGCCCGACAGCTGGGCCGGGCGGCGGCCACCGAAATCGCCCATCTGCACCATTTCCAGCGCGCGTCTGACCTTTTGTTCGCGCTCGGATTTGCCGATCTTGCGCACTTCCAGCGGGAAGGCGAGATTTTCGGCCACAGACATGTGCGGGAACAGCGCATAGTTCTGGAACACCATGCCGATCCCGCGCTTGTGCGGCGGCACCGTGTTGATGTTGCGCCCCTGAAGCCGGATTTCCCCGCTGGTCGCGGTTTCGAACCCGGCCAGCATCATCAGGCAGGTGGTCTTGCCCGACCCCGAGGGGCCGAGCATCGTCAGGAACTCGCCCTTCGGGACGGACAGGTTGAGGTCCTTCACGACCAGCGTGGTGCCATCATAGCTTTTCTGCACCCCGTCGAAGACGACGAATTCATCACCGTCCGTTTTGGTCATGAGACCTTCTTCCGCCATCCGATTCTCCCCGTGCGTGCCGCGCTGTCTGCCAGAGACTCCCTAGATCAACCGAAACCTTCGCCGTGTTCAACCGGGAAGAATCAGATGCTCGGGTCCATAGGGGAACCCGGTGATGTTGCGGTTGCCTGTTTCCGTGACGACAAGGATGTCGTGTTCGCGGTATCCGCCCGCCCCCGGCAGGGTTTCGGGGATGGTGATCATCGGCTCCATGGACACGACCATGCCGGGTTCCAGCACCGTGTCGCAATCCTCGCGCAGTTCAAGCCCCGCCTCGCGTCCGTAATAGTGGCATAGCACCCCGAAGCTGTGGCCATAGCCGAAGCTGCGGAATTGCAGCAGGTTTTCCGAGGCATACATCTCGTTCAACTCGCGCGCGATGTCCGAGCACCGGTTGCCCGGGACCAGCAACTCCTTGCCGCGATCATGGATGCGGCAATTGAACTCCCACAGGCGCAGATGTTCATCGCTGGGCTGTCCCGCGAACAGGGTGCGTTCCAGCGCCACGTAATAGCCTGCGACCATCGGAAAGCAGTTCAGCGAAAGAATGTCGCCGCGTTCGATCTTCCGGCTTGTGACCGGGTTGTGGGCCCCATCGGTGTTGATGCCCGATTGAAACCAGGTCCAGGTGTCCAGCAGTTCGCCCCCGGGCCAGGTCCGGGCGATTTCACGCACCATCGTGGCGGTGGAATGCAGCGCCACCTCGTGTTCGGGGGTGCCGACGGTTGCGGCCTCGGCGCAGGCCGCGCCGCCGATGTCGGCGATGCGGGTCATCTGTTCGATGTGCGCGATCTCTGCGTCGGACTTGATCATCCGCTGGCGCATGGCGATGGCCGCGATGTCGACGAATTCGACCTGCGGAAACTCGTGCCGCAGCAGCGCGAAGGTATCGAGCGAGATGTGATCGAATTCGATCCCCAACCGCTTCACGCCCGGAATGACCTGCCGGACCGCATGAAACCAGTTGTCCTTCTGCCAGTCGGTATAGGTGATGTTGCGCCCGCCATAGGTGCGCCGCCACGGCTGGCCCCCATCGATGCCCGCGCTGATCGAGGTCATCTGCTGATGATCGACCACAAGCCCGTAGCGACGGCCGAAATAGCAATAGAGGAAGTCGCTGTAGTAATTGATGTTGTGGTAGCTGGTGAACAGCGCCGCGTCGATCCCGGCTTCGGCCATGCTGGTGCGGATCGAGCCCAGACGGCGCTCCATCTCGGCGGCAGGAAAGGTGGGCGTCACCGGCACGCCGTTTCCGACGTAATTCTGAAGTCTTTCGCGTTGCATGTCGCCCCCGTCTGGCTGGTCATCGAACCCGGTCCACCATGGCGGGGCGCGCGCGCTTGTCAAAGGACCGATTCTCATGCTGAGATGAGAAATTCTCAACTCGGGTCCCGACATGCAGGTTCCATTGAACGCTCTTCGTGCTTTTGACGCTGTCGTCCGCAGCGGATCCTTCAAAGGGGCTGCACAAGATTTATGCGTGACGCAGTCGGCGGTCAGCCATCAGGTCCGGCATCTGGAACACTGGCTGGGCCGGCCCCTGTTCGATCGCAGCGGCCCAAGGCCCCGCCTCTTGCCCGAGGCCGAGGATCTGGCCCGCGTGGCGGCCCTGTCGCTCGACGGAATTGCCGCCGCCTGTGCCCGTCTCGCGGCGCAGGCCCGGGGCGGCCCGCTCGTGATCGCGGCGATCCCGTCGGTGGCGCTGTGCTGGCTCATCCCGCGCCTGGCGGGCTTTCGCGCGGCCCACCCGGGGATCGAACTGCGCATCGTATACGCCTTCCACGGTCAGGAGGTCGATTTTGCGGAAGTGGATCTGGCGTTTCTGTATTCTGCAGGGCTCTTGGCCCCCTTTCCGGGGACAGTCGGCGAACTCTTTCTGCCGGGGGCGGTTGTGCCCGTGGTCAGCGCCTCGCTGGCAGGCGGGCGACTGCAGGACATGCAGCTCTTGCACGACACCGATGAAGACGGCTGGCGCCATTGGTTCGCCCGCGCGGGACAGGGCCAGCCCAAGGTCCTGTCGGGCCCGGTCTATCAGGATTTCAACCTGCTGCGCGCGGCGGTGCTGGCCGGGCAGGGGGCGGCGCTGTGCCCCCGCGCGATGATCCGCGATGACCTTGAAGCGGGGCGTCTGTGCCAACTCTCGGATGTCAGCGTGATGGAGAGCGCGGGCTATTACATGTTCCGCACGCAGGACCGCAGCCGGAGCGGCGTGGCCGAGTTCTGGGATTGGGTCATGGCGCAGGATCGTCTGGCGCAAGTCTGATCGCCGAGTAGACGATGATCGCCTTCACCCCTGCCGGACAGCCGCGTCAGGCTGTCCCGGCGGTCTCTGTCTCGGCACGATCGCCTTTGGTGGCAAAGCACGCGGCCATGCCTGTCGCGGTGCTGTGCGGTTCGGGCAGCGTTTCCCGGCAGCGGTCATGCACCAAGGGGCATCGCGGATGGAAGGCGCATCCGGATGGCGGGGAAATCGGGTTCGGGATCTCGCCCGTGACCGGCTTGCGCCGCCGCCCCGACAGCGCAAGATCGGGCACCGCGTCAAGCAGCATCCGCGTGTAAGGGTGCTGCGGTTCGCGGAACAGCGTCTTGGCCTCGGCCGTCTCGACCAGACGGCCCAGATACAGCACCCCGATCCGCGTCGCCATGTGACGCACGACCGACAGGTCATGGCTGATGAACAGGTAGGTCAGCCCGAACTCGTCCTGCAGATCGCGCATCAGGTTCAGGATCTGCGCCTGAACGGACACGTCGAGCGCCGAGGTCGGTTCGTCGCAGACGATGAATTCGGGTTTCGACGACAGCGCCCGCGCGATGGCGATGCGTTGCCGCTGCCCGCCCGAGAATTCGTGCGGGAATTTCTCGGCATCCTTGGCCGACAGGCCCACGGTCTCGAGAAGGCGGCCCACCTCGGCCTCGGCCGCGGCGCCGGTGGCCAGACCGAAGGTGCGCAGCGGCTCGGCGATGATGTCGCCCACCCGCCAGCGGGGATTGAGGCTTGCGAAGGGGTCCTGGAAGATCATCTGGAAGCGCCGCCGCAGCGCGCGCAGTTCGGATGCGGGCAGGGCGGTCATGTCCTTGCCGTCGAACAGGATACGCCCGTCCGACGCGCCCAGAAGCCCGACGATCATCCGCGCAATGGTGGACTTGCCCGACCCGGATTCGCCCACCAGCGCAAAGGTCTCGCCGCGGGCGATCTCGAAGGTCACATCGGCCACGGCAGTGAGGAACTGCGGTTTTTCGCGTTCGATCACGCGGTTCAGCCAGGGTTTCGAGACATCGAAGCGGCGCCAGAGCCCTTCGACGCGCAGCAGCGGCTCAGCCATGGCCGACCTTCCATTCTTCGATCCAGCAGGACACCTGCCGTCCGCTCTCTATCTTGACCGGTTCGGGACGCTCGACAAAGCACCGGGCGAAGACCTCGGGACAGCGGGGATTGAATGCGCATCCCTGCGGGATCGCCGACAGCCGCGGCATCGCGCCGGGGATCTGCACCAGCCGGTCGCTTTCCTGCGTGAGCGTCGGGATCGAACCCATCAGCCCCTTGGTATAAGGGTGCCGCGCATCGAGGATCACGTCCTTGACCTTGCCGATCTCTGCCAGCCGCCCGGCATAAAGGACCGCGACGCGGTCCGCCGTTTCCGCGATCACGCCCATGTCGTGGGTGATCAGCATCACCGCCGCGCCGCGTTCCGCGCAGATCTCCTTGATCAGATCGATGATCTGCGCCTGAACCGACACGTCGAGCGCGGTGGTCGGTTCATCCGCGATCACCAGTTCGGGTTCCGCGCAGAGTGCCAGCGCGATGACCACCCGCTGCCGCATCCCGCCCGAGAAGTGGTGCGGATAATCGTCGATCCGCCGCGCCGCCGCCGGGATTCCCACCCGGTCCAGAAGCGCGATGGCGCGCTGGCGTGCATCGGCCTCGGACAGGGGCAGATGCGTGCGGATCGTTTCGGTCAGTTGCCGTGCGATTGTGTAGAGGGGGTTGAGGCTGGTCAGCGGGTCCTGAAAGACCATGCCGATCCGCTTGCCCCGGATGCGCCGCATGGCATCGGGGGACAGGATGTCGATGCGCTCGCCGCGCAGCCGGATCTCGCCGCCCGCGATGCGGCCGGGCGGCTCCAACAGGCCGATGATCGCCGCCCCGGTCAGCGACTTTCCCGCCCCGGATTCGCCGACCATGCCCAGCACCTCGCCCGGCATGATGTCGAAGGACACTCCGTCAAGCGCGGTCAGCGTGCCCCGGCGGGTCGGAAACTCGACCCTCAGGTCGCGCACGGAAAGAAGCGGCTCGGTCATTTCAGCCTCGGGTTCAATGCGTCGCGCAGCCAGTCGCCCAGGAGGTTCACCGACAAGGCCAGCGCCAGAAGCGCGATCGAGGGGAACAGGATGATCCACCATTCCCCCGAGAACAGGAACCCCTGCCCGATCCGGATGAGCGTGCCGAGCGAGGGCTGAGTGGGCGGCACGCCGACACCGAGGAAGGACAAGGTCGCCTCGGCGATGATGGCGAGCGCGAGCCCGATCGTCGCGATGACAAGGACAGGCCCCATCACGTTGGGCAGG
This sequence comes from Aestuariivita sp., assembly GCA_018401465.1. Classification (GTDB taxonomy): domain Bacteria; phylum Pseudomonadota; class Alphaproteobacteria; order Rhodobacterales; family Rhodobacteraceae; genus JAGYKE01. Next base: position 146,410 of record JAGYKE010000004.1, on the reverse strand, counting down.
ATATGGGACAGCACGATGCGCGCCGGATGCGCGCCCACCAGACGCGCCGCCTGCACGTATTCCTTGGATTTCTCGACCAGTGCCGCACCGCGCACGACCCGCGCGAACTGCACCCAGTCCGACAATCCGATCGCCACGATCAGCACCCAGATCGCCATTTCCTCGCGATAGGCGGGCGGGATGACACCGCGCGCGATACCGAAGATCAAAAGCGCGATGAGGATCGACGGGAACGACAGCTGCACATCGGCGATGCGCATCAGAAGGCTGTCGACCCAGCCCCCGCGCCAGGCCGCCAGAAGGCCGATGGAAATGCCCAGCACCATGGCGAAGACCACCGCCGAAAAGCCCACGAAAAGGGAAATCCGCGCGCCATAAAGGATGGCCGAGAAGATGTCGCGCCCCTGATTGTCGGTGCCCAGCCAAAAGACATTGCCGGTAAAGGCGTTGGGCTCCATCGGCGGGGTGAAGCCGTCCATCAGGTTCAGGCTCGCGGGGTTGAACGGATCATGCGGCGCGATCCACGGCGCGAGCACCGCCGACAGGATGATGAGAAGCGCCACAAGGGCCGCCAGCATCGCCACCGGCGAATGGCGGAAGCTCCAGGCGATGTCGCTGTCCCAGGCGCGGGCAATGCGGTTCATGCGTCAGCCCCCCTCAATGCTGTGCCGCCGTGCGGTCCACGCGCAGGCGTGGGTCCACGGCGTAATACAGCAGATCGACCACCAGATTGATGACCACGAAGATCAGCGCGATCAGCATCAGATATGCCGCCATCACGGGGATATCGACGAACTGGACCGAGTTGATGAAGAGCGCGCCGACACCGGGCCACTGGAACACCGTCTCGGTGATGATGGCAAAGGCGATGATGCTGCCCAGCTGCAGGCCGGTGATGGTGATGACCGGCACCAGCGTGTTCTTCAGCGCATGGCCGAAATGCACCGCCCGGTCCGACAGGCCGCGGGCGCGCGCGAACTTGATGTAGTCGCTGCGCAGCACCTCGAGCATCTCTGCCCGCACCAGACGCATGATCAGCGTCATCTGGTAAAGCCCCAGCGTGATCGCCGGCAGCACGATCGAGGCGCGTCCCGACTCTGTCAGCAGCCCGGTGCGCCATGGCCCCAGGTCGACAGTCTCGCCCCGCCCGAACGAGGGCAGCCATTGCAGCTCGACCGCGAAGATCCAGATCAGAAGGATACCGATCAGGAAGGTGGGCAGCGACACGCCGATCAGCGAGACGGTCATGATCGCCCCCGACAGCAAGCCGCGCCTGTTCAGCGCAGTATAGACCCCGAAGCCCACGCCCAGCACGAAGGCGAGCGTGCCCGAAATCAGCGCCAGTTCCAGCGTCGCCGGAAGGCGCGACAGGATCAGTTCCATCACCGGCTGCTGCAGGCGGTAGGAGATTCCGAAATCCCCTTGCGCGGCGCGGGCGATGAAACCGGCGAACTGGACGATCACCGGGTCGTTCAGACCCAGTCTGTCGCGCAGCGCCTCGCGGTCGGCCTGACTGGCCTCCTGTCCCATCATGGTCGCGACGGGGTCTCCGACGAAACGGAACAGAGAAAACGATACCAGCGCCACGACCAGCATGACGAGAACGGACTGCACGATCCGGCGCAGGATATAGGCGATCATCTGGGCCCCCGGGACGGTGCGGGGCCGGATCGGACCGGCCCCGTCAATGTATTGGCCGGACGCGGACCTTGGCCCGCGTCCGGCGACACGCCGGTCACTTGAACGTGACGGTTGTCATGCTCGGCTGGTTCTCGGGGTGAACCGCGATGTTGATGTTGTCCTTCGCGGCATAGGCGAGAAGCTGGTTGTGCACCATCAGGAACACACGGTCTTCCTGGATGGTCTTCCAGATCTCGGCGATGGTCGCGTCGCGCTTTGCAAGGTCCGTCTCGGTCGCCAGCGATGCGATCTTGGCGTCAAGCTCGGGGTTGCTGTAGCGCGACCCGTTCCAGCCGCCTCGGCCATCCGCCGGGCTGTGGACAAGGAAGTCGAACACGTACTGCGAATCGAACGTCGGCACGCCCCAGCCCAGCAGGTAGAAGTCCACCTGACCGTTCTGGATCGCCGGGAAGTGGATCGTGCGCGACTGGCTGACGAGGTTCGCCTTGATGCCGATCCGGCCCAGCATGCCGACATAGGCCTGACAGATCGCTTCGTCGTTGATGTAGCGGTCGTTCGGGCAGTTCAGGTCGACGCTGAAGCCATCGGGATAGCCGGCCTCGGTCATGAGCGCCTTGGCGCGATCGTAGTCCGGCGCGCCATAGGCATCGAGCGCCGCGTCATGGCCGTTGACGAAGGGCGGCACGTTCTGCGCGCCCGGCACCGACTGACCGCGCATGACGACCTGGCGGATCGCGTCGCGGTCCAGTGCCAGCGCCATCGCCTCGCGCACCTGCGGCTTCTTGAACGGGTTGTCGCCCGGCAGCGAAATCAGGCTGTCCGAAGACATGTCGTACGAGAAGAAGATCGTCCGGTTCTCGGCACCGGTGGATACGGCGATGCCGGCCGTGTTCGACAGACGCTCGATATCCTGCACCGGCACGTCCTGGACGAAGTCCACCTCGCCCGACAGAAGCGCCGCGACGCGGGTCGCTGCCTCCTTGATGGGGGTATAGATGATCTCGGTCACCGCCGGGGTCGCATCCCAGTGATTGGGGTTCAATGCCAGAACGGTGCGCACCTCGGGATCGCGCGACACGAGCGTGTAGGGTCCGGTTCCGTTGGTGTTGCGCACGGTGAATTTCTCTTCACCGGCCTTGAAGTCCTGCGGCGTCTGGACACCGTTCGCCTCGATCCAGCCCTTGTCCATGATGAAGAAGTTGGTGAGGTTCTGGACATAAAGCGGGCTCGGGCCGTTCAGCTTGATGTGGACGGTGTAATCGTCCACCGCCTCGGCACCCGCGACGGCGGTGTGCAGGCCCTTGAAGTCCGACGTCTCGGAGGTCACCCGCGTGACCGATGCCACCACGTCCTCGGCGGTGAAATCGGCGCCGTCATGGAACTTCACGCCTTCGCGCAGCTTGAACACCCAGACGGTCGGATCGTCGGGATGGATGAACCATTCTGTCGCCAGACGCGGCGCGAGCGAACCGTCGGTGTTCCGGCGCACCAGCGTTTCATAGACGTGGTGCAGAAGGGTCGATGTCGGGCCTTCGTTGGCCGAATGCGGGTCAAGTGTCAGGGCATCGCCGACGCGCGCCCAGCGAAGTGTTTCGGCGCTGGCGGCGGTCAGGCCTGTGCCGAGGACAGCCGCCGAGAGCATCAGGCTGGCTGCCACACGGCGCATTGCCGAGCGGTTGAACGGTCTGGTCATACGTGTATCTCCCTTTGAGAGGACTTTGCTGTCTCTGTTGTTGCGGCGATTAGATGCCGCCGGAACTTCGCATGTCGCGGAGGACCGCAGGATAAATCCGGCTTGAACCCTGTCAACCCGCGACGTCCGTTCTGCCGCGCCGTCACAGGGCGCGACCTGCGCCGCTTGCCGCGCCCTCCGGGATGTCGCGATCGAGGTCCGGGAGAGGGGCCTAGCCCAGCTCCAATGTGCAGACAGCATGCAGGTTCGGCATCATCGCCGGGGCAGCACCGCGATACATACGCGCCGTGGCGAAGGTTTCCTGAAACCCTGCCTCGCGCAGGCAGGCCCCGAATTCCGTGGCCGCGTCGGGGACATCGACGATGACCGATGCTGTCTGAAAGGCCCCGGCTGCCTGCCCGGCCAGCTGAAGGGCAAGGCCCGCATCCGGTGCGATCACCGGGCCGATCTTGACGCCTTCGCGGCAGCGCCGGGCGGTGGCGAAGCCGGTCAGGGCACCGCCCTCATGCAGAACGACGGTCTTGCGGTCGGTCGTCCCGGTCACCCACGCGCTGACATACCGGTCGCGGGGATACCCGTTCGCTTCGGCGTCCAGGCGCACAATCGCGTCGATATCCCCCTGTCCGGCCAGAGTGCCCGCGACCGGCTCCCCCGGCAAGGTCCCGATCAGGCGACGGGTCCGGTCCACAAGGACGAAACCCGACTTGGCGTAATTTGCCTCCTGCGCGGGAACACCGTCGAGCCCGACCGTGCGGTCCCCGGCATGCGCGAGGGCATGTTGCCAAAGCGCAAAGCCGATGCCTTTGCCCCGGTGTTCGGGGCGGCACAGGTAAAGCCCCAGAAAGGCGTGCCGGTCTGACTGGTTCACAACCGAAATCGCCGCGATCGCCTGTCCGTCCCGTTCGGCAAGGAAAAACCCGTCGGGGTCTGCCGCGAAGAAGGCGGGGGCATCGTGCAATCCGGGGTTCCAGCCTTCTTCGGCAGCCCAGTCCAGAATCTGTTCAAGGTCGGGCAGGCTTGCCCGGCGGTGCACGACATTGGCGGTCATTTCGGCAAGGCCCCCCGGGCAGGATTACAGACCGTGCCGGCTGGCGCAGGTCAGGCGATGGCATGGCGGTGGGATCTTGGTAGATACCTTGGCGCAACCTGTCCAGCACGGCGCGTTGCCCGGTGCGGCCACGAAGCCCGGCTTGTCAGCGCCCTCAGCGCGTCCGCTTGAAGACCAGCATGTCTTCATAGAACGCTTCCATCCGGTCAAGCCGTTCGCGCGTCTGATGCCAGTTGCGGTGCTGGATGGCCGACAACAACGCCTCGACCAGACCGATCAGCGGCACGACCGTATCCCAGGCCGAAGGCACCTCGATCTCGCTCGTGAGGATATGGCGTGCGCCGCGCGCGCAGGGCGACACCCAGCGATCGGTCAGCAGGATGATTTCCGCCCCCCTTGCCTGCGCCATGTCCGAGAATTGCTGGATCGACGGCTCGTACCGGCGGATGTCGAACACGACCACCACGTCCCGCGACGACATTTCCAGCAGCGCGGGTGGCCATGTGTTGGGCAGGCTGGACATCAGGTGCACATCGCTGCGCATCACATGAAGCGCCGTGGCGAAGTAATCCGCCACCGTGCGCGTCAACCGCCCCCCCATCAGATGCACGGGGCGCGATCCATCCGCCAGAACATCGGCCACCGAATCGAACACGCCCAGATCCTGCTGGCCGAGCGTCTGGCTCAGATTGTCGATCACGCTGGTCGCAAAGCGGTTGAGCGGGTGATCGACCCGGCCCAGATCTGCCCATTTTTCGTGCTTTGCGATCGGTGACGCCAGCCGCGCCCCCATCTCTTCGTGCAGGGCGGCGCGGAATTCGGGATAGCCCGAATACCCCAGCTTGCGCACCAGCCGCACCACCGTCGGCCCCGATACCCCGGCGGCCTTGGCCACATCGGCGACCGACCCCAGCACTGACACGGGGAAATGACCCAGCATGTGGCTGGCCAATTGCCGCTCGGCGCGGGTCAATTCCGACATGGCGGCGCGCAGGCGGTCTTCCATGGTCTGAAGCGACATCTGATCGAACTCCGGCTTCGGGGGCGAAACATCTTGCCACCAATTCTGTAATGAACGTTTCACAATTCTTCAAAAAGAAACAGACTTGACACAAAATCTGAACGCGGTGCAGCCTGATCCCGGACCGCGTCACCCGGGGATTCCCGGGAACGGGGCTGGCTGGCCAAGACAGGGGGTCGTCATAGCGACGCAAGCGCATCAGGGCGAAGGGTCGGGTGGCCTCACGGTCTGGGACCATGACGGGCGCACCGGCGCGGGCCATGGCGCGCCCGGGGTCATCTTGCTGTGCGAACATGCCTCCAATGCCCTCGCGGCGCCCTGGCAGGAGGCCGGCGCGGCGCTTCTGGCCTCGCATGCGGCCAGCGATATCGGCGCGCTGGGCCTGGCGCGGGCGCTTGGCCCCGGACTGGCACGGGCCTTCGGCGGTGCCGAACTGGTGGCGGCGCCACTGTCGCGGCTGATCTACGATCTCAACCGCAGCCCCGACCGCCCCGATGCCTGCCCGGCCCAATCCGAAATCCACCCCGTTCCGATGAACCGCGCGGTCGACGCGGCAGAACGGCTCTTGCGCACCGAACGGCTGTATCTGCCGTTCCACAACCAGGTGCGTGCGCGGTTGGCCCGTGCGCTGGCGCTGGGCAAAAGACCCGCCGTGCTGACGATCCATTCCTTCACGCCGGTCTGGCACGGACAGCCGCGCGCCGTGGAATTCGGCGTGATCCACGATGCCATGCCCGGACTGGCCCGCGAAATCGTCGCGGCGGCCGACGACATGAACCTCGGTCTGGTGACGGAACTGAACGCGCCCTATTCGGCGGCGGATCACGTCACCCACAGCCTGCGGCTTCATGCGCTGCCCTACGGGCTCGACAACGCGATGCTGGAAATCCGCAACGACCTGATCGACCGCCCCGACACGCAAGAGGCGATGGCCGCCCGGCTGGCCCCGGTGCTTGCCCGCGCCATCGCCGCCTGCCGCGAGGGGGTGCCATGCCCCGCATCCTGATCTCCTATGTTCATGCGGTCGAGGCGTTCAACCGCGGCATCGGCCGGCTGGCGATGTGGGGGCTGTTCGTCCTTATGGCCGTCCTGGGCTGGGGCGTCGTCGCACGGGCCGGGTTCACGCCGCAGATCTGGACCGACGAGATGGCCCAGTTCCTGCTGATGGGATACTTCATGCTGGGCGGCGCCTATGCGATGCAGATGGGGTCCGCGGTGCGGATGGATTACTTCTATTCCAACTGGAGCGACCGGACCCGCGCGGCGGTCGATGCGATCACCATCTTCACGCTTCTGTTCTATCTGGGCGTGCTGCTCTGGGGTGGAATTGAAAGCACGCAATTCGCGCTGGAACATGGTGAACGCCGCCGGGGGCTCTGGCGCCCCTACATGGCGCCAATCAAGATCGCGATGTGCGTCGGCATCGGCATGATGATCCTGCAATGCACGGCCTTCCTGATCCGCGACATCGCGCGGCTTCGGGGTGTCCTGATCGCGGAGCCCAGACCCTGATGTCGTACGAGTGGATCGCAGCACTGATGTTCGGCTCGATGCTGGCGGTGATGCTGACCGGCCAGCGCATGTTCGGCGTGATCGGCTTTGTTGCTGTGGTCGCCGCGCTGGCGCTCTGGGGCGACCGGGGCGGCCATGATCTGGCCTTCGCCCAGACCATCAAGCTGATGAACTGGTTCCCGCTGATGACGCTGCCGATGTTCATCTTCATGGGCTATGTCCTGAGCGAAAGCCGCCTTGCCGACGATCTCTACCGCATGTTCCACGTCTGGTTCGGCCCGGTGCCCGGCGGCCTTGCCATCGGCACGATCCTGTTGATGGTGCTGATCTCGGCGATGAACGGGCTGTCGGTCGCGGGCATGGCCATCGGGGCGACCATCGCGCTGCCCGAACTTCTCAAGCGGCGCTACGACAAGCTGATGGTAACCGGTGTCATTCAGGCGGGGTCGAGCCTTGGGATTCTTGTGCCGCCCTCGGTCGTCTTGGTGCTTTACGCCATGATCGCCCGCCAGCCGGTGTCGCATCTCTGGGCGGCGGGGCTGCTGCCGGGGCTGATGCTGGCGACCCTGTTCATCCTCTACATCTGGCTGCGTTGCCGCATCACGCCGTCGCTCGGCCCCGCCATCGACCCCGATGAACTGGCCGGGGTCAGCCGCGCGGAAAAGTACCGGCTGCTTCTGTCGGGCCTGATGCCGCTGGCCATTTTCGCGGTGATGATGGTGCCCTTCGTTCTGGGCTATACCCGGCTTGTCGAAAGCTCGGTCATCGGGGCGGTCGCGGCGGTTGCGGCCAGTATCGCCAAGGGGCGGATGACCTGGGCCATTCTGGAAAGATGCGCCAGAATGACACTGGCGATTTCGTGCATGTTCCTGTGGATCATCCTTGCCGCGCTGGCCTTCGGCGCGGTGTTCGACGGGCTGCGCGCGGTCGATTTCGTGCGCGCGCTGTTCCTCGAGGATCTGGGCCTCGGACGCTGGGAAATCCTGATCCTGATGCAGGTGTCGTTCATCCTGATGGGGATGTTCCTTGATGACACGGCGATGCTTGTCATCGTGGCACCGCTTTACGTGCCCATCGTCAAGATGCTGGAATTCGACCTGATCTGGTATGGTGTTCTCTACACCATCACCTGCCAGATCGCCTATATGACCCCGCCCTTCGGCTATAACCTCTTCCTCATGCGCGCCATGGCCCCGCGCGAGGTGAGCCTTGCCGACATCTATCGCTCGATCATTCCCTTCGTGGGGGTGATGATCCTCGGTCTCGCGCTGATCATGGTCTTTCCCCAGATCGCGCTCTGGCTGCCGGGGGTGCTGTTTCCCTGAACAACAGACGGTGTGATCCAACGCACCGCACCCACCAACCCCAACCGGAAGGAAAAGATCCATGACCACGACAAGACGGAAGTTCCTGACCACCGGCGCCCTGAGTGGCGCGGCGGCGCTTGCTGCTCCGGCGGTTCATGCGCAATCGACGATCCGCTGGCGTCTTCAGACCTATGCGGGTGCCAGCCTCGGTGCGCAGGTGGCAAAGCCCGCCATCGACCTGTTCAACGCCATCGCCGGCGACGAAATGCAGATCGACCTGTTCTTCGCCGATCAGCTGGTGCCGACGGGCGAATTGTTTCAGGCCATGCAGCGCGGCACCATCGACGCGGTGCAGTCGGATGACGACAGCATGGCCGGCCCGACCGAGGTGACGGTCTTCGGCGGCTACTTCCCCTTTGCCAGCCGCTATTCGCTGGATGTGCCGGCGCTCTTCAACAACTGGGGCCTGAACGAAATCTGGGCCGAAGAATATGCCAAGGTCGGCGTGAAGCACATCTCGGCCGGGTCGTGGGATCCGTGCCATTTCATCACCTCCTCGCCCATCGCGTCGCTGTCGGACCTGCAGGGCAAGCGCGTCTTCACCTTCCCGACCGCGGGCCGTTTCCTTGCACAGTTCGGCGTCGTGCCGGTCACCGTGCCGTGGGAAGATGTCGAAATCGCCCTGCAAACGCGCGAGATCGATGGCGTGGCATGGTGCGGCATGACCGAAGCCTACGAAGTGGGCTGGGCCGACGTCTGTTCGCATTTCCTGACCAACAACATCTCGGGTGCGTGGATCGGCCATTTCTTCGCCAACCAGGACCGCTGGAACGAACTGCCCGAACATCTGCGCAACCTGATGGAGACCTGCTTCCAGCAGTCCCACTACTATCGCCAGCACTGGTACTGGGCGGGCGAGGCGCGGCTGCGGACCGAAGGCACCAAGCTTGAACTGACCTCGATCCCGGATGCGGAATGGGCGACAGTCGAGACGGCAGCGCGCGGCTTCTGGGACGAGATCGCCGCCGAAAGCGAGACCAAGGCCCGTGTGGTCGAGATCTTCCGCGCCTACAATGCCGCGATGGACAAGGCTGGACGTCCCTATCGTTATTCGTGACAACTCGGGCGCCGGGGTGATCCCCCGGCGCCCGCCCCCGCATGTCGGGACCGGGAATGTGTTTTTCGCAAAGGATGAAGGTGCCGGAAGATGGGCAAGGGAATGATGACGCTGGACCAGTTGCAGGCCGCCTTTGACGCGGGCGAGATCGACACCGTCCTGGTGGCCGCGCCCGACATGCAGGGCCGGATCATGGGCAAACGGTTTCACGCGGCCCATTTCCTCGATTCGGGGTACAAGGAAACGCATTGCTGCAGCTATCTCTTGGCCACCGACATGGAGATGATCACCGTGCCGGGCTATGCCAGCACGAGCTGGGACAAGGGCTATGGCGACTACACCATGAAGCCTGACCTGACCACGCTGCGTCGCGTGCCCTGGCTCGAGAGCACGGCGCTGGTGCTGTGCGATCTGATCGACCACCACACCCATGAAGAAATCGCGATTTCCCCGCGCGCGATCCTCAAGCGTCAGGTGGCGCGCGCACATGCGATGGGCTACGCCCCCATGGCCGCGACGGAACTGGAATTCTACATCTTCGAACAGAGCTACGAGGCGCTGCGCGACGGCGGCACGCAGGCCCTGACGCCCATCTCGGGCTACAACGAGGATTACCACATCTTCCAGACCTCGAAGGAAGAGCCGCTGATGCGCGCGCTGCGCAACGGGCTTTACGGCGCGGGCATCCCGGTCGAGAACACCAAGGGCGAAGCCGATGCCGGGCAGGTCGAAATCAATGTCCGCTACGCCGAGATGCTGAACACGGCGGATTCCCACGTGATCATCAAGCAGGCCACCAAGGAGATCGCGCATTCCGTCGGCCGGTCAGTGACATTCATGGCGAAATACGACCACCGCTTCGCGGGTTCGTCGAGCCATGTGCACCAGTCGCTCTGGACGCTTGACGGCCAGCCGGCGTTCCTCGATCCGGACGCGCCCTATGGCATGTCGGCTCTCATGCGGCAGTACATGGCCGGCCAACTGGCCCATGCGCGCGAGATCACGGCCTTCCTTGCCCCTTACGTGAACAGCTACAAGCGCTTCTGCGTGGGCATGTTCGCGCCCACCAAGGCGGTCTGGTCGCTCGACAACCGGACCGCGGGCTTCCGCGTCTGCGGCGAGGCCAGCAAGGCGATCCGGGTGGAGTGCCGGATCGGCGGGGCCGATCTGAACCCCTACATGGCCTGCGCGGCGCTGTTGGCGGCGGGGCTTGCGGGGATCGAACAGGGGATGGAGCTTGAGCCCGAAATGGCGGGCGACAATTACCGCAACAGCATGGCGCGCGAAATTCCCAAGACCCTGGGCGAGGCGGCTGACCTGATGGCAGGCTCGGCCATGCTGCGCGCGGCTTTCGGCGACGAGGTCGTGGATCACTATACCCGCGCCGCACGCTGGGAAATCGAGGAACAGAACCGCGTTGTCACCGACTGGGAGCGCAATCGGCTGCTTGAACGCTGCTGAGCGCGCCGCCACCGTAACCCCATGAACGGGGCGCACACCACGCCCTGAAAACACAAGTCGCGCCGGGTCGGCGCGGAAAGGACGTGATCGTCATGATCAAGCTGATGTCGCCCGTGGATGGATCGGTCTATGTCGAGCGCGCGCCGCTGCCCCTGCCCGAGGCCGAGGCCGCGATCGCGCGGGCGCGGGCCGCGCAGGGCGCATGGGCCGCGCTGCCCCTGTCCGACCGCATCGCCCGCGTGATGGCGGGGATCGACGCGCTCGAAGCGATGAAATCCGGGATCGTGCCCGAACTGGCATGGCAGATGGGCCGCCCCGTGCGCTATGGCGGCGAACTCGGGGGCGTGCGTGAACGCGCGGACCACATGGCGCGGATCGCGCCCGAGGCTCTGGCCGACGAACTGGTCGAGGACAGCGATCGCTTCACCCGCCTGATCGCCCGCGAAGCCCAGGGGCTGGTGCTGGTCATCGCGCCGTGGAATTACCCCTATCTGACGGCGATCAACACCATCGTTCCCGCGCTCATCGCGGGCAATGCGGTGGTGCTGAAACATGCCAGCCAGACCCTGCTGGCGGGCGAACGGCTGGCGGAGGCGATGCATGCCGGGGGCGTGCCCGAGGATGTCTTCCAGAACGTCGTCCTGGATCACGACACGACCGGGGCGCTGATCGCCGCGCGGCGCTTCGATTTCGTGAATTTCACCGGATCGGTCGGCGGCGGGCGCGCGATCGAGCGGTCGGCGGCCGGCACGTTCACCGCGACGGGGCTGGAACTCGGCGGCAAGGACCCGGGCTATGTGCGCGCGGATGCCGATCTTGATGCCGCGGTCGACGGGCTGATGGACGGGGCGATGTTCAATTCCGGGCAATGCTGCTGCGGCATCGAACGCATCTATGTGCACGAGACCCTGTTCGACCGCTTCGTCGAAAAGGCCGTGGCCTGGGCGCTGGCCCAGCGACTGGGCAACCCGCTCGATCCCGACACGACGATGGGGCCGATGGCGCAGCCGCGCTTCGCCGCGCTTGTGCGCGACCAGATCGCCGAGGCTGTCGGCATGGGCGCCCGGGCGCTGATCGACCCTGCTGCGTTTCCTGCCGATGACGGCGGGGCCTATCTGGCACCGCAGATCCTGGTCGACGTCACCCACGGGATGCGTGTAATGCGCGAGGAAAGCTTCGGCCCCGTCGTGGGCATCATGCCGGTGCGCGACGATGCCCAGGCAATCGCGCTGATGAACGACTGCGATTACGGGCTGACCGCCTCGATCTGGACCGCCGACGCGGCGGCCGCGCGCGCCATCGGGGCGCAGCTCCAGACCGGCACGGTCTTCATGAACCGCTGCGATTATCTCGACCCCGCCCTGTGCTGGACCGGTTGCAAGGACACCGGGCGCGGCGCGGCGCTCTCGGCACTGGGCTATCACGCGCTGACGCGCCCCAAATCCTACCACCTGAAGAAGGCCTGACCCATGGGACTCACCGCAAACTGGAGCTATCCGACCGCCATCAAGTTCGGCGCGGGGCGGATCTCGGAACTGGGCGCGCAGTGCAAGGCGGCGGGCATCCGGCGCCCCCTGCTGGTCACTGACCGCGGGCTTGCGGGCCTGCCGATCACGGCGCGCGCGCTCGATCTTCTGGACGCGGCGGGGCTGGGCCGCGCCCTGTTCAGCGATGTCGATCCCAACCCGACCGAGGCGAACATGCACGCGGGTCTGGCCGCCTACCGCGCGGGCGGGCATGACGGCGTCGTCGCCTTCGGCGGGGGATCGGCGCTCGATCTGGGCAAGATGATCGCGCTGATGGTCGATCAGCCCGTCAGCGTCTGGGATCTGGAAGACATCGGCGACTGGTGGACACGGGCCAACCCCGCGACCATCGCCCCCATCGTGGCCGTGCCCACCACCGCCGGCACCGGGTCCGAGGTCGGGCGCGCGGGCGTGTTGACCGACAGCGCGACGCATCGCAAGAAGATCATCTTTCACCCCAAGCTCATGCCCGCCGTCACCATCTGCGACCCGGAACTCACCGTGGGCATGCCCGCCTTCATCACCGCGGGCACGGGGATGGACGCGCTGGCCCATTGTCTCGAGGCCTATTGCAGCCCCTTCTACCACCCGATGAGCCAGGGCATCGCGCTGGAAGGCATGCGGCTGGTGCTGGAAAACCTGCCCCGTGCCTATGCCACGCCCGACGATCTCGAGGCGCGCGCCAACATGATGTCGGCCGCCGCGATGGGCGCGGTCGCCTTCCAGAAAGGTCTGGGGGCGATCCACAGCCTGAGCCACCCTGTCGGCGCGGTCTACAACACCCATCACGGCACCACCAATGCGGTGGTCATGCCCATGGTGCTGGCCTTCAACCGCCCTGCCATCGAAGACCGCATCGCGCGCGCCGCCGCCTATCTGGACATCGCGGGCGGGTTCGACGGCTTTGCCGAACGGATCATGGCGCTGCGGTCAGAGCTGAAGATCCCCCCGAGCCTTGCCGCCATGGGGGTCGAGGCGGCCCGGCTGGACGAGTTGACCGAAATGGCGCTTCTTGACCCGTCCTGCGGCGGCAACCCGATCGAAATGACGAAGGAAAACACCCGCGCGCTGTTCGACGACTGCATGTGACGCGATCCGCGGGGCGCGTCACCGGCCCCCGGATGCCCCGGGGACTGCCGCGGTGTGCGTGTTCTACGGCACGCTGATCCCATTCCCTTGCCACAGCCCCGGCCCGCCGTCGGCCTGACGCGGCAGGCCCATGCCGCGCGCTTGGGTCAAACGGGGTGTACTCATCGGATTTTCCCCGTCCAACGTGACGGGGAAATCCTGCATCCGCATCCCCTTAACCCCTGGCAGGGTTACCTTGCCTGTGGACTTCGGGGTTGATCATGTGGATGGGCGCGCCCGCCGCGAAGGCGTTGATCTGCTCGTAGATATCCGCGAACTGCAGGTCCAGCTCGTCCTCGGTGACATAGCCAATATGGGGCGTCGCGATGACGTTGGGGTGCAGGACCAGCGGGTCGACGGGCGGCGTCATCGGCTCGCGGTCGAAGACGTCGAGCGCTAGGCGGCCGGGGCGGCCCGCGTCCAGCGCGGCCTGCAGCGCGCCGGTCTCGACAAGGCCCGAACGCGAGGTGTTGATGAACCCGGCCGAGGGTTTCATCGACAGCAGATCGTCGCGCGTGATGATGCCCCGCGTCTCGGGTTTCAGCCGGACGTGAAGGGACACGAAGTCGCTCTCCGCGAAGAAAGCCGCACGGCTGGCGGCGAGGGGCTCGCCATCGGCCAGTGCGCGCGCGCGGCCCGCCTCGGACGCCCACCAGACCACTTCCATCCCGAAGGCGCGGGCGTAGCCCGCGACCTGTCTGGCGATCCGGCCATAGCCATAAAGCCCCAGCCTGCGCCCCCGCAGCGTCTGGCCGGGCGCCAGCTGCCAGAGTCCGGCCTGCAGCGCGGCCATCTGCTGCGGGATCTGCCGCGCAGTGGACAGGATCAGGGCAAAGGTCAGTTCGGACGCCGCGATCGAAGGCGTGTCGGCATGCATGTTGGACGACAGAAGCACCCCGTTGGCGGTGCAGGCGGGCACATCCACATGGGGATAGACGCTGCGCTGGCTGATCAGGCGCAGGTTCGGCAAGCGTTCGAGCAGGGGCGCCGTGATTGACGTGCGTTCGCGGAACAGCACCAGCGCCTCGGCGGGGGCAAGCCGGGCGGCCAGCGTCGCCACGTCGTCGGTGTGGTCGGTCCAGAGCGTCACCTCGTGCCCGTAGAGCAGGCGGAAGCTTGGCAGCGTTCGAAGCGTGTCGAACCAGTCGTCGAGGATATGAACCTTCATGTGCTTTCGACCCTTTCGCAGATGGGCAGGTGGGGCATCGGCAAGATGTGCCGCGCGTCAGACGTCATTCCCGTGTCTCCCGGTCCTTGTCGTTCTCCTGCCGCTCCCGCAGGCGGATCAGCCCCGCCACAATCGGCGCGCCCGAGATGACCAGCAACACCCGCGTCAGGTGATGCACGATGACATAGCCCAGATCGGCGCCGACGATGATGGCAAGCACCGTCATCTCGGCCTGCCCGCCCGGGGCAAAGGCGATGAAGCCGTCCACCGCGGGGGCAAGACCCAAAAGCACCACCGCTTCGGTGAAAAGCGCGGCCAGCGCCGCCAGCATCAGCACGAAGATCACGCCAGCCGACACATCGCGCCGGATCTCGTGCATCGTCACGCCGACATAGCCCACGCCGATGCCGATCCCGATCATGAACTGCGCCACGAGGATCGCCTCGGCCGGCGGGCGGTAATGAATGACCCCGCTCAGGGACAACACTCCGGTCAGGATCATCGGCCCGAGGATCGAGGCCCCGAACAGGCCGATCCGTTCGCCGCCCTTCCACCCGATCAGCGCCGCGGCGGCCATGATCGCCATCTCGTGGAGCGGCAGGTCCGCCGCCGGCGCGCCGATCGGGTTGTCGAGCGTCACCCCGAAGCCCATCGTCAGGATCAGCGGCGCCACCGTCACGAGGATCAGCATCCGCGTCGTGTGGATCAGGCTGAGCGCGCGCACGTCGCCGCCCGCCTCCTTCCCGAAGATCACCATGTCCTGCAATCCGCCCGGCATCGCGGCATACCAGCTGGTGGCCCAGTCAAACTTGTAGACCTTGCGGAAGAACGGCACCCCCACCAGCCCGATCACCGCGATGTAAAGCGGGATCAGCGCGACCGAGGCCGCCATCTGCGGCACCCGCGCCACGACCTCGGGTGTGACCGATGCACCCACCGCCACGCCAAGGATCGTGCGCGCCGCGACGGAAACCTGCCCGAAACCCTGCAGCGGCGCCCCCGCCAGCGCCGCGAAAAGACATGCGAAAAGCGGGCCGAACAGGAAGGGCAGGGGCAGCGACAGCACCCAGAACATGGCCGTGCCCAGCACGGAAAGGCCCAAGGTCAGGGCGCGGCGTCGTGCGGCGGTCAGCGGTGCAAAGAACATGGGCCGGGGTCTTGTGGCATGTCTCAGCCCTCGATCAGCTGAGAGGGAACCAGAAGCTCGCCCCTCGCGATCAAGCGGGAGGTGCGGATGACGCCGGCAGAATGGAAATCGAGCACGTCGCCCTGCCGGGTGAAATTCACCACGACATCCATCACGCCCATCGGGTGTTCGATGCAGATCGTCGCCGGAGAGCCGCCCACCGCCGCGGCGATGCCCTGCGCGACCGTTCCCGGCGCGATGGCACAGGCGGCAAGACATTGCGAACCCGTCACCGCAAGCGAGGGATGCGTCTCCCACGGCATGAAATAGCGGGTGGCGAAATGCGCGCCTTTTGTCCTAGCGGGCGCGATCAGGCCGATCTTGGGCGTGACGGATCTGGTCACGTCGCCCAGTCCCATCAGCAGCCCGGCTTTCAGGCGGATCGCTTCCATTCTCCCAAACAGCGCCCGGTTGTCGTTGAGCGCCTGTTCGCTCTCGTGGCCGGTCAGACCGAAATCCCCGGCCCGCGCGATCATCATCGGCATGGCGACATCGACGCAGGACACCTGCAACCCGTCGATCATGTCGATCCGGTTGCCGGTGGGAAACATCTTGCCCGTGCGCGACCCGACGACATCGAGAAAGTTCAGCGCGACGGGGGCCGCCGTGCCGGGCACGCCCGAGATGGCGGTATCCCCGGAATACAGAACTTGTCTGCCCGGCGTCTGCACCAGCGCCTCCACCAATGCGCCGGTGTTGACGGCGCGGATGCGCACGGGCGTAACATCGCCCGCAACCGGCACAAGGCCCATCTCGATGGCGGCGGGGCCGACACCCACAAGGATGTTGCCGCAGGTCGGCCCGAAATCGACCATGCGTTCGGTGACGGCGACCTGACCGAAGAAATAGTCGATGTCGGCCGCCGGATCGTCCGAACGCGACAGCATCGCCACCTTGGTCGTCACCGCGTTGCCGCCGCCAAGGCCGTCGATGTTGAGCGGATGGCCCGCCCCGATGACGGCGATCAGAACCTCGGCCAGCCGGTCGCGATCCTGCGGAAGATCGGCGCGGTTGAAATAGGGCCCGCGCGATGTGCCGCCACGCATGAAGTGGAACGGGATTGCCGCCTGTTTCATCGGTCGCTCGCGTCAATGGGGTCATGCTTGGTGCGGGGCGGGGACACGGGGCGCGGGCTCATGTCAGCGGCCACGGCAGGTCGACGAACTGCTGCAACAGACCCGGCGGGAAATCGCGGCCCAGCGAACCGGCCAGCACGCAGATCAGCGTGATCGCCGAGGCAGACAGGAGCAGCGTCCGCTCCCAGCTGACCTGTGCCCTGACCCGGAAGAAGGCCAGCAGGAAGATCGCCAGAGCGATGATGAACCCGAACAGCGCCGACAATGCCAAGAGCCCCGCGAACCAGCCCAGCGTCGCCCACAGCCCGTGCGGCGCCGCGCCATCCTCACCGCCCTGTTCGTTGTCGGCGAAGATCGCGTCATCCTCTGCCGCGCGACGCATGCGCAGCAAAAGCAGGCTGCAGCCGACCAGCGTGACGGTTCCCACAGTCAGGGGGAACACCTTGTCGCCGGCAAAGCCGATCGTCGTGGCGTTCCAGACCGACACCGCCACATAGAGTGTGATCGCAAGCATGAAGATCACCGGTGCGCGCTTTGCTCCGACCGGGGTCGAATCATTGCCGTAGACGTGCTTGCCCTGCTTCAATCCGATCCAGACCGAGGCCACGGTCAGCACGAGGATGCCGAAGACCAGCGGTGTGCCGACGTAATCCAGAACGCCCTCAAACCCGCCCTGACGCATCCGCGAACTGGCGATCTGGTAGAACTGGCTGGCATAGGCCTCGGCCTGCGACGACAGCACGAAGCCGATCAGGAAGGCGGCGCGCGAAAAGTCGAAGCGCCGCAGGAAGATGCCGATCAGCCCGATCACCATGAGCGCTACAAGATCGCCCAGCGACTGCCGTGCCTGGAAGGCGGCAAATGCGATCATCATGAACAGGAAGGGTGCGAGCAGCGTGAAGCGGATGGTGGTCAGCCGCGCGATCGGGTTCGCAAGGAAGATGCACAGACCCGCCCCCACCACATTGGCCAGCGCCAGCGACCACACGATGGTATAGGTGACGTCAAGATTGTTGCGCACCATGTGCGGACCGGCCTCGTAGCCCAGAAGCGCCAGCCCGCCGATGAAGACCGCCATAGAGGCAGAGCCGGGGATGCCGAAGACCAGCGTCGGCACCAGCCCGCCGCCTTCCTTGGCATTGTTCGAGCTTTCCGGCCCGATCACGCCGCGGATGTCGCCCTTGCCGAACTGCGACTTGTCCTTGGCCGACTGCACCGTATAGCCATAGGCGATCCAGTCGACGACCGTTCCGCCAAGACCGGGGATCATGCCGACCATCACCCCGATCCCCGAGCATTTCACCGACAGCCAGATATTGCGGGTCCAGTCGCGCAGACCGTCCAGCCAGCCGCGCCCCAGCGTGCCGGATTTGGAAATCGCCCGGTCCTGCCGCAAGAGCGACACGATCTCGGGGATGGCGAAGATGCCGAGGCCCACGATGACAAGGCTGAACCCTTCAAGCAGATAGGGCGTGTCATAGGTCGACATGCGCGGCGAACCGCCCGGCCCGCCTAGTCCGATAGTGCCCGCAAGCAGGCCGAGCCCGGCCGCGACAATCCCCTTGAGCGGAATGCGGCCCGCCAGAATGGCCACCATGGACAGACCCAGAAGCGTGACCGCCAGCATCGCGGGAATGTTGAAGGCGAGGATTAGCGGCCGCGCGAAGAAGATCATGGTGGTCAGGACCAGCGCCCCGAAAAGCCCCCCGAACAGCGACGAGACGAAGGCCGCCGCCAGTGCGCGGCCTGCCTCGCCCCTCTTGGCCAGGGGGAAGCCGTCCAGCACCGTCGCCTGGCTTGCAGCCGATCCGGGGATGCCCAGAAGCACGCTCGAGAATGTATCGGATGTGGGAACCACGGCGATCAGGCCGATCATCAGGGCAAGACCCGCCACGGGGTCCATGCCGAACATGAAGGGCAGCACGAGGCTGAGGCCCGCGATGCCACCCAGCCCGGGAAAGACGCCGATGACCAGTCCAAGCAGGACGCCACAGACCAGAAACCCGATCTGTTGCGGCTGCAAGATCAGGGCAAGCGCTTCCATCAGCGCCGGGCCGGCCGTTGCAAGAAGTTCCATCGGGGGGTCCTTTCGTCAGGGTTCGGTCGGGTCGACTTTGGAGAGGCCGGCGGGCGTCTGCCGCCTGTCCCGACCGACGGAGTCGGCCCGGCATGTCCGATGACACGCCGGGCCGTTCAGCGGATCACTCAAGAACCACGCCGTAGCTTTCCTTTAGCCAGTTGACGACGAACTCGCGCGCCTCCGGCTTCACCTGCGTGCCGAGACGGAACGCCGCCTGCGCCGCGGCCCCCGTCATCTGCGGATAGACGCCAAGTTCACCCGACGCGACGGCCCAGAAGTCGTCACGCGCAAAGATTTCCTGCAGGGCCTTGGTGTAGGTATCGACCATCTCCTGCGAGGCGGTGCCGGGCAGGAAGAGCATCTTGTTGGCCGGGA
Source organism: Aestuariivita sp. (assembly GCA_018401465.1). GTDB lineage: Bacteria > Pseudomonadota > Alphaproteobacteria > Rhodobacterales > Rhodobacteraceae > JAGYKE01. Next base: position 127,071 of record JAGYKE010000004.1, on the reverse strand, counting down.
AGCCGGCGGTGAAGAGAGTCACCCACGCATCCCATGTCAGACCTTCGGTCGCACAGTCGGGAGTCGCGTCGCAGACTTCCTTGAAGGTCGGGATGTCGGGGAAGGTGGGGTCACGGACGATGTTGCCATCGTCATCCAGCGCCCCCCAGGCCATGATCGGAACGGCCATGCCGCTGTCGACCATGGGTTGCACCGACTTGATGTAGGCAGACGAGGTCTGGTAGTCGATGTTGGCTTCGCCGCGTTCGAACATCAGGCGGCCATCGCCGCGGCCCTCCATCCCCAGAACGGATTCGACGTTCAGGCCCAGCATTTGCCACGCAAGGTTCGGAACGAGGTCGAGGCCGGTCGCGCTCTGCACGCCCCAGATGAAGTTCTGGCCGCGCAGGCCGGACGCATCCAGACCGTTCATCATCGCGGCGGTTTCCGGCGGCAGGTAGGCGACGCCACCTGTCCCCGAAACCAGCAGGACCTTCCAGTCATTGTATTCATAGCGCACGCGCGGATCGCCCAGCAGATAGGGGAACTGCGTCGAGCCCGAGGTGCCGAAGATCAGGGTGCCGTCGGCGGTGTCCTGTTCCTGAAACCAGTTGGCGCCCGAAACCGAACCCGCGCCCGGACGATAGCGCACGACGACCGTCGGGTTGCCCGGCAGATGCTCGGACAGGAACGGCGCCATGAAGTTCGCCCAACGCGCGGTCCCGCCCGATTCCGAGAACGGGATCACGAACTCGACGGTCTTGCCCGACAGGTTCACTTCCGCCGATGCCGTTCCGGCCAAGGCCGTGGTCGCGGCAAGACAGGCCGCAGCGCCGACCCAACGGCGCATGGATTTCAGTATCATGGTCTTTCCTCCTTGTTTGGTTTGGCTTTGCATCTGTTCTCCTCCTTCGATGCGTCTTTCTGTCAGCGGCGCGCATCCTCGATGAGGTCCACACCCTCGACTTGATGGCGTGTCAGCACTTCGGTGAAGAACCCGTCCGCGAGCGATCGCGCGATGAACTGATCGAGAAGGTTGATGAGGCGCGGTTCGAGCGCCTTGGGCACGCCCAGCGCCTGCTGGATCAGCATGAAATGCGGCTGGATCAGACGCAGACCGCCGATCCGCGCCGCGTCCTGCTCCAGTTGCGCCCGCACCCCGGCGGCGACGTCGAGTCCCAGCCGCACGAAAGTGTCCACCACTTCGGGAGAGGTGCAGTCGCGCACCAGCGTGGCCTTGCGGAGGGTGCGGGTCAGGAACAGATCATAGGCGCTGCCGCGACCGACACCGATCAGCACGCCCGTGTGGTCCACGTCCTCGTTGCACAGATAGGCCGAGCCGTCCCGCACGAGGTAATTGCCCTCGATCGCAAGATAGGGGCGCGTGAAGGCGACCTTGTCGGCCCGGGCCGGGTCGGCAGCGAAAAAACCCAGATCGCAGTCGCCCGCACCCACAGCCGCCGCGGCGTCCTTGGCCGCCTCGAAGGGGATGAGACGGCATTCCAGCGAAAGCTCCGAAGCGATCCGCCGGGCGATATCGACCGAAACACCGGCCGGTTTTCCCTGCGCATCCCGACACGCGAGGATCGGGTTGCCAAAGTTGATGGCCACGCTCAGCACCCCGGGGACCGCGGTGTCGATGGCCTCGCCCTGTTCCAGCGCCGCTCCCATCACGCGGCCCCCCCGCGCAGGATCGCATCGGGCACCAGAACCGCGCCCTCCATCAGGCGGCGGGCGCTGCGGCTCATGGTGACCGAGGTGACGGCCCAGTCATTGCCCTGCCGGACGGTCTGCGCCCCGACCAGCAGGCTCCCCGACGGATGGCCAAAGCGCATCTGCATGCGCGGCCCGCCCAGAGTTTCGCTGACCATCGTGCCGGGGATCGCCGCTGCCGCCGCAAGGCCCACCGCGCCGGTGCCGGTCATCGCGTGATGCAGCTTGCCCATCGAAAAGATGCGGGCATTCAGGTGGATATCCTCTGCCGCAACCCTCTGACCGCTCGAGGCGACGTAGGACCGGGGCGGGGCGACAAAAGCCAGCTTGGGCGTGTGCGGCCGCAAGGCCGTCGCATCGGTGGCACTGGCCGACAGGCCCATGCGCACGGCGCCATGGGCGCGGATCGCCTCGGCCCGGGCCAGCAGGTCGGCATTGCCGTTGATGTCGGCCTGCAACTCGGCCCCGGTCAGGCCAAGGGTCGCGGCCTGCACGATGATCGCGGGATTGCCTGCGGTGATCAGCGTCGCCTCGATTGTGCCGACGCCGGGAACCTCCAGCATCTCGATCAGCTGCCCGGTCGGGAACATGGCGTCCGATTGCCCGGGGTCTTGCAGGAATTCGAGCTGGATTTCGGCGGCGGGAAAGCTGACGCCGTCCAGCACGAAATCGCCGCCCTCGACCACCCGGCCATCCTGCACCGGCACATGCGCGATGATCTTGGCGCGGATGTTGGTCTGCCAGATACGGACCGTGGCGATCCCGTTTTGTGGCGGCGTGACCAGCCCCTGCGCGATGGCGAAGGGCCCGACAGCCGAAGTCAGGTTGCCGCAATTGCCCGACCAGTCGATCACCGGGGTGCCGATTGCGACCGCACCGAAGGTATAATCCACATCACAATCGGGCTGTAAGGATGGCCCCACGATCACCGCCTTGGTGGTGCTCGACGTGCCCCCGCCCATCCCGTCGATCTGCTGGCCATAGGGATCGGGGCTGCCAACGACGCGCAGCAGGACCTGCTCTCGGACGGCAGGGTCGCCGGGCAGCCAGTCGTCGCGGAAGAACACGCCCTTGCTGGTCCCGCCGCGCATGTAGACGGCTGGGATGGGGGTCTGCATCGTCATGGCCGCGTCCCTTCCTGCCTGTTGAAGATCTCGCGCAGCACGAAGGGAACGATGCCTCCGTGTCGGTAGTATTCGACCTCGATGGGCGTATCGAGACGCACCACCAGCGGCACCTCGGTGGTGCTGCCGTCGCTGCGTGACACTACCAAAGTGGCGCCCTGCCGGGGGGTGAGGGGATCGTTCAGCCCTGCGATCTCGAAGGTTTCCGATCCGTCGAGGCCGAGTGTTTCGCGCGTGAAGCCGGGCGCGAATTCCATCGGCAGAATGCCGAGAAGAACGAGATTGGAGCGATGGATGCGCTCGAAGCTTTCGACGATCACCGCGTCCACGCCCAGAAGCCGGGTGCCCTTGGCCGCCCAGTCGCGCGCCGAGCCGGTGCCGTATTCCTTGCCGCCGAAGACAAGCATCGGCGTGCCGTCGCGCTGATGGGCCATCGCTGCGTCGTAGATCGGCACGATCTCCGACGTGCCCGAGGCGGTGCGATACAGGGTGCGCCCGCCTTCTTCGGGGGTGCCGTCGTTGCGCGCAGGCAGCATCAGGTTCTTGATGCGGCGATTGGCGAAGGTGCCGCGCATCATCACTTCGTGGTTGCCGCGCCGCGAACCATAGGAATTGAACTCGCCCGGTGCGACCTGCTGCTCCTGCAGATAGGCGCCTGCCGGCGTGTCGGCCCGGATCTCGCCCGCCGGGCTGATGTGATCGGTCGTCAGCGAGTTGCCGAAGATCGCCAGCGCCCGAGCCCCCGCGATGGGCCGCTTGCGCGGGGGATCGAGGTCGAAATTCTCGTAGAAAGGCGGCCGCAGCAGGTAGGTGGAGCGTGGCCAATCATAGATCTGCCCCGATCCTGAGGGCAGGGCATCCCAATCCGCGCCGCCGTCGCCGAGCCGTGCGGTGGCGCGGAACGACTCCACGCCCACATGGTCGCGGATCACGGCCTCCACCTCGGCCTCCACGGGCCAGATGTCGCGCAGGAAGACCGGGCGACCATCCGCGCCGGTGCCCAAGGGTTCGGCTGTGATGTCGATGTCCATCGTGCCGGCAAGCGCATAGGCGACGACCAGCGGCGGAGAGGCAAGGAAGTTGGCCTTGATGCTGCCGTGGATGCGGGCTTCGAAATTGCGGTTCCCAGACAGGACGGCGCAACCGACGAACTGTTCTTCCTCGAGAACCCGCTCGATGGCGGGATCGAGGGGGCCCGAAAAGCCGATGCAGGTGGTGCAGCCATAGGCCACAACGTCGAAGCCGAGCGCAGACAGCGGTGCCAGCAGCCCCGCGCGGCCAAGATAGTCGGTGACCGCCCGCGATCCCGGGGCAAGCGATGTCTTGATATGCGGCGCGACCCGCAGCCCCAGGCGTTGCGCATTCCGCGCCAGAAGTCCCGCCGCCACCATCGCCGAAGGGTTGGAGGTGTTTGTGCACGATGTGATGGCTGCGATCAGGATATCGCCGTGCCCGATGGAAAAGACGTCGCCGCCGCTCTGAACTCCGACCCTGTGCCCAAGGTCGTCAGCCTCCACGCCGTAACCGCCCGACGAGGCCGGGGTCGCCAGCAAGGCGCGCAACCGCGCCTTCGCCTCGCTCAGCGCGATGCGATCCTGCGGCCGCCGGGGGCCTGCGATGCACGGGACCATGGCGGACAGGTCGATGGTGATGACGCGGGAATAGTCGATATCGCCACGGTTCGGCATGCCGAACAGGCCCTGCGCCGTGAGATAGGCCCTGAGCAGGTCGGTCGGCCGGTCGGTTTCCCGGAAATAGCCCAGAACGGCCTCATCCGTGGGAAAAAACCCGATGAAGGCCCCGTATTCGGGCGCCATGTTGGCAATGGTCGCCCGTGTCGGCACGGGCAATGCCGCGACGCCCGTCCCGAAGAACTCCACGAAATCGCCGACAACGCCTTCGTGCCTCAGCCGCTCGGTGATGCTCAGGACGATATCGGTCGCCGTCACACCGACGGGCACATCCCCCACCAGCTCCACCCCGGTGACATCGGGGGTGAGGAAGTAGATGGGCTGCCCAAGCATGCCCGCCTCGGCCTCGATCCCGCCGACACCCCATCCCAGCACCCCGATACCGTTCACCATCGTGGTGTGGCTGTCCGGGCAGACAACGGTATCGGGGAAATAGACCCCGGCCTGTTCGCACACGCCCGTCGACAGGCGCTCCAGATTGACCTGATGGCAGATGCCCACGCCGGGCGGGATGACGGTCACCCCGGCAAAGGCCTGCGCGCCCCACTTGAGGAAACGGTAGCGCTCCTCGTTGCGCTGGAATTCCAGCTGCATGTTGTGTTGCAGGGAAAGCGGCGAACGCACGCTGTCCACCTGAACCGAATGGTCGACGACAAGGTCGACATGAACCAGAGGCTCGATCAGGGCGGGGTCCCGGCCAAGCTCGACCGCCGCATCGCGCATGGCGGCAAGATCGGCAATCAGCGGAACGCCGTTGAGATCTTGCAGGAGAATGCGGGATGGAACCAACGGCACTTCGCCCTGCCGCCGCCCGTTCGGCTGCCAGCCCGCCAGTGCCTTCACGTGCTGTTGGGTGACCTTCTTGCCGTCGCAGTTGCGGATTGCGGCCTCGAGCAGGATCCGGATTGACACCGGCAGCCGCGAAATCCTGCCCGCGCCGCGGCGTTCCAGCTCGGGCAGGGAATGGAAGGCGCCCGTGCCCCCATTGGGGAGCGTGAACTCCTCCAGCACATCGAATTCCGCTTTCGGTGCGTCGAGCATCCGTCATCCCCTCCCAGGATGGTCTGCACCCTGCAGCCTTTGCGACTGTCTTGGGTCACACCGGTTGTAACGGGGGGAGGAAGCCCGGGACCAATACGCGTGCTGGGGTGGGCACCAAAGAAAAACTATGGGAGGCGAAGGGGCCGCCGCTCAGCCCTGCCTGCGATCGCCCCGGGCCACGGATCGCAGAATGTCGACGAAGGCGGACAGGGCTGCCGATTCGACCACATCGGTTGGTCTGATCAATTCGGCCGAGAGCTGCTGAACAGGCCGGATGGGGCGGGCGACCAGACCGGGCGGTTGCACGGCAGCAAAATAGAACGGCTCGACCAGAGCCAGCCCGACCCCCTGATGCACCAACCGGATGGCTGTGATCGTCTGACTGACCTGCAGCGACAGGTTCGGCTGCAGGTCGAACTCGTCGAACAGGCTCTCCACCTTGGCGCGCAACCAGTCGCCGTCGTCATAGGTGATGATCGTCTCGCCCGCGATGTCGGTGATCTCCACATGGCTCTTGCGGGCAAGCGGGTGATGGTCCGGCATCACGCAGATCATCGCCCCCTTGGCCAGTTCTTCCGTTTCAAGTCCGCTGTGATTGATCCCACCGTAGCAAACCCCGAGGTTGAGTTCGCGCGCCACGACACGCTCGATGATGTCGGGGGTCTGAAGCGCGTGGATCGTCACGTCGACATCGGGATGGGTTTTCGTGAAAATCGAGACCGCATCGACGATGTAACCATTGGACAGCGCCAGTGTCCCCGCGACGTTGATGCGCCCAAGTCTGCCCTGCGCAAGGGCGCGTGCGTTCTGGCTGACCCGATTGACCCTTCGGAAGATATCCGAGATCTCGGGGAAAAGCGCCTCGGCCTCGGGCGAGGCCTTAAGTCGCCCGCCCGCCCTTTCGAAAAGCTGCATGCCCAGCTGCGACTCGGTATGCTGCAGAACCGTGCTGACCGAAGGCTGCGACACGTTCAGGAGCTTGGCCGCACCCGTTACGGATCCGGTCTGGAGAATCGCGTGCAGCACCTCGATCTGTCGCAACTTCATGAGGGTCTCCAAGGCATATGCCGGGCGATGATCCCCCGCCGTTCCCGTGCCATCGGTCTGTTTTCTGTGCCCTGCATGTACTGGCCTCGCCGTCTGTCAGCTGCCGACAAGCGGCATTCATCAGAAGGTGGAAGCGCTCGCGGCAATCGCGGTCGCCCGGGTTGTATACCTGTTTCGTCTTCGAATGCCTAACCCCAGCTTGAACATCCAAAAGGGGGGCGTGGCGCAGACCCCTTGGGGCCATTGCGAACGTCACCGCGGGATGATCGGAGTCCCGCCCATATTCCCTAGCCGTGACAGGGGCAGACGACGCGGCAAACCCGCGTGAAAACGGGGGTTTTCAACAAGACAAGCGCCTTGCAGGGGGAAAGGTGAGAGGCTGGACAACGACCCAAGCGGGGCTCGTTACGGCTGCTTCCTTCCGGACCTGACCGGGTTGGCGAGGCGCCTGCCCGCGCCAACCTCTCGCGGGTCATATAGGCCGCGCGGGGGCCGGGCGCAAGCGGGGCGCGGATCAGGGCGACAGGGTCAGCCGCAGGAAGCCGTCGGCGCGGGGCGGCGACAGCACCGCGCCGCGATCCGCCACCTCGCCCAGATGCGCCGCCGCACCCGGTCCGCAATCCAGCTCCAGCGCCGCGCCGGGTATGGGGGCAAAGCGGAACACGGGATCAAGCGGTGCGTCGGGGAACCGCCCGTCGGCCAGATAGCGGCCCAGCGCCGCGCGCAGGGTCAGGTCAGGGACAGGGTGGCGCGGGCGGCCGTCCAGCGTGCGCACATGGCCGCCGCCATTGGCGCGGTATGTGTTGGTGGCGACGAGGAAGCGGTCGCCCGGCTCCACCACCCGGCCCGCATGGCGCAGATCGGTGATGCGGCGCGCGGCGGGGTCGCGCAGGCGGCCATCGGGATCGAACCGCGCGGACTGCGACAGGTCTATGCAGTAGCTGAGCCCGTGGATCACGTCGAAGCCGTGCCCCGACCACACCGGGTCGATCAGCGGCTGCCCGCCCGCCCCGGGCGTGATGCGATGATACAGGCTCACCGCCATCTCGAGCCAGTCGGCAATCCCCGCGCCGTCGATTTCGACCAGCGCCAGCTTGTTGGGATAGACGCAGAGATCGGCCAGATGGCGTTCGCGCACCACGCCCGCGGGCACGTCGGTATAGTTCGCGGGCCCGCCGCGCCCCCCCATCTTGCCCGGTGCCACCGCTGACAGGACGGGGAGGCCCCCGGCAAGGTCTCCCACCGCGTGCACCTGCGCCGCCGCCACCACCGACAGCGCGGCCGAGGGCGCGACAAAGCAGAACTGCGTGTGCATGGCGACCGGGGCCTGTCCCACAGGGCGCGCCAGCGCGGCGCGGGTCGCGCCGTGCAGGTCGTCGGTGATCGCGGTCAGCCGCGCATCCTCGGCCACGCCCTTCGTGGCGCGCAGGTGGCTGCGCCCCCCCGTCACCCGCCACCGGCCCCCGTCGCGGGCAAGCCGCAGGTCGATGACCGCAAGATGCGACCCCGCCGATCCCGGCATGGCGACCGTGCGTCCGGCGATGCGGCCCGCGCCCTCCGCGCTGGTCTCCGGTGCCGCGGGGTCGGGCAGCAGCAGATGCGTGTGCCCGCCCACCAGCGCATCTATTCCGGGGGTGGCCGCCAATGCCCGTAGGGCGTTCTCCTGCCCCGGAACGAAACTGTCTTCGCCGAGCCCCGTGTGGGCCAGTGCGATCACCACATCGGCCCCCTGCGAGCGCAACTCGGCCGCCGTGGCGGTGGCGGCGGGAACCATGTCGCCCACCTCAAGCGCGCCCCGCAGGATCTCGGCGTCCCACATCGCGGTCTGCGGCGGCAGGACCGACAGCACGCCCACACGCAAAGGTCCGGCGCTGGTGTCGCGCGTCACGATCACCCCGGGCCGCGCCCGGAACTCCCCGCCGTCGCGCCGCACGGCATTGGCGCAAAGGACCGGGCAGGGCGCCGCCCCGATCGCCCGGTTCAGCACGTCCAGCCCGAAGTTGAAGTCGTGATTGCCCAGCCCCACCGCGTCATATCCCAGATCGGCCAGGCACCGCAGGAAGGGGTGGCCGCCCGCGATGCCCAGCGCGGGCACGTCCAGCGGCGTGCCCTGCAGGCTGTCGCCATTGTCCAGAAGAACGACCGCCCCGGCAGCCTCGGCCCGCGCCGCGCGGATCAGGGTCGCGACGCGGGTCAGCCCGATCCCGTCGCAGGGCGCGTCAAGGTAATGGTCGAAGCCCCGCAGGTTCATGTGCAGATCGCTGGTCGCAAGGATGCGCAGCGTGATGCCCTGCCCGTCGCTCTCCGTCATGCGCCCTTGTCCCCGGTCCCGACAGCCGCAACTTTAGTATGAATTCCGGCGGGGGACAGGGGCGTTGTATCCCGCCGCGCCGCATGCGAAGCAGGGCCATGAAGAACGCGGAACAGGTGACATTCGGCGGCGGCGGGCTGGACCGCGCAGCCCATCTGCGCGCCGACGCCGCGGCGCTCGACGCGCTCAAAGCGCAGGCGCAGACGCTGGTCCTCTGGCGCGGCAAGCCGCTGATCACGGGCGACGCGCTGGCGCTTCTGCCGATGGATCACCCGGTCATCCGAGCGGAACTGGGTGCTGCCGACCCTGTGGTCTTTCTGGGCCTCATGCCCGAAGGGCGCGCGGTCTTCGCCGTCGACATCTCGACATGGGAACCCGAAAGCTACGACGCCGAGGCGCTGGGCCTCTTCCTCGACCCCAGCGAACAGCGCCACCCGGGCCTGCCCGAGACCCACATCTTCGCCGAATTGCGGCGCATGATGACGCATCTGTCGCCCTTTGATGCCGAACTCGCCGCCACCGCCAAGGCCGTCGTCGGCTGGCACCAGACGCACGGCCATTGCGCCCGCTGCGGCGGCGAAAGCGACATCACCCATGGCGGCTGGCAGCGCAGTTGCCGCGCCTGCCGCGCGCATCACTTCCCGCGCACCGATCCGGTCGTGATCATGCTGATCACGCATGGCGCGTCCGTTCTCATGGGCCGCTCGCCCGGCTGGCCCGAGGGGATGTATTCGCTTCTTGCAGGCTTCGTCGAACCGGGCGAGACGCTGGAAGCCGCCGTGCGCCGCGAGGTGTTCGAGGAAACCGGCATCCGCGTCGGCGCGGTCGAATACCTCGCCAGCCAGCCCTGGCCCTTTCCCGCCTCGCTCATGTTCGGGGCGCGCGGCGAGGCCGTGACCCGCGACATCACCATCGACCCGAGCGAGATCGAGGATGCGATCTGGGTGCCGCGCAGCGAGATGATGGAGGCCTTCGCAGGCCGTCACCCCATCCTGAAACCGGCGCGCCGGGGCGCCATCGCGCATTTCCTCATCCGCAACTGGCTTGCGGACAGGCTGGATTGACGGCACAGTTCCCGCAAAACGGACGCTGATCCGGAGGCGCGGGCATGAAGTTCTCATCCAGGGAAGACATCGAGGCGCCGGTCGCGTCCGTCTTCGCCATGTTGTCGGATTTCGAGACGTTCGAGCGATCGGCCATCCGCCGCGGTGCCGATGTTCAGCGCGTGGGCGATCACGATCACCCCCATGTCGGCCAGGCATGGGAGGCGCGGTTCCAACTGCGCGGGCGCGAACGCCAGACCCGCGTGACGCTGATCCAGTATACCCCGCCGACCGAGATGGTCTTCGAAAGCGAGTCCGGCGGGCTGGATACGCTGCTCGAAATCGAACTGATCGCACTCTCGCAGAAGCGCACGCGCATTTCGGTGGAGTTCGAGGTCAAGCCGCGTACCCTGTCCGCGCGGCTCATCGTGCAGTCGATGAAACTCGCCAAGGGCCGGATCACCAAGGGCTTCAAGCTGCGCGTGGCCGATTTCGCCCGCGACATCGAACACCGCTACAGCCGCAGCGCCTGAGGGTCACTGCCGTCCGGGATCGGCCGGATAGACCCCGAGGATCTTCATCTCGGTCGTGAAATAGTCGAGTTCCTCCAGCGCCCGCTGCACCGCCGGGTCCTCCGGGTGGCCTTCGATATCGGCATAGAACTGCGTCGCGGTGAAGGTGCCGCCCACCATGTAGCTTTCCAGCTTGGTCATGTTCACGCCGTTGGTCGCGAACCCGCCCATCGCCTTGTAGAGGGCCGCCGGGATGTTGCGCACCTGAAAGACGAAGCTCGTGATCATGCCGTGATCGCCCCGGGGCGAATAATCCGCGTCGCGCGACATGATGAGAAACCGGGTGGTGTTGTTGCCCTGATCCTCGATATGCCGCGCCAGCACGTCGAGGCCATAGATCTCGCCCGCAAGCTCGCTCGCCAGCGCGGCAAGCTTGGGATCACCCAGTTCCGCCACGTGCCGCGCCGACCCGGCGGTGTCGGCCCCGGTGACCCGGTGGATGCCATGGCGGGCGAGAAACTTCTTGCACTGACCCAGCAGCATGGTGTGGCTCATCGCCTGTTCAACGTCTTCCAGCCGCGTGCCCGGCAGGGCCAGCAGGTTGATATGCACCCGCACGAAGGCTTCGTCGATGATGTGCAGCCCGCTGTCGGGCATGAGCGAATGAATGTCCGCCACCCGGCCATAGGTCGAGTTTTCGACCGGCAGCATGCCCAGATCCGCCTCGCCCGAGCGGACCATGTCGATGGCGTCCTCGAAGGTGCGGCAGGGCACGGCTTCCATCCCCGGACGGGCGGCGCGGCAGGCCTGATGGCTGTAGGCGCCCGGTTCCCCCTGGAAGGCAATGCGTCCGGTCATGTCCTGGCGTCCCCGTCATTGGTCGTTTCGTCGCGGTCTCTATATCTTGCCACTCCCGGGGGGAAGCAATAGATACGCGCCGGAACAGAGTTTGGAGACGGGCGAGCCATGCTTGACACGATGACCTATACCAAGGCGGCGGCCGGCCTGTTCGGCGCCCTGCTGATCTTCCTGCTGGGCAAATGGGCCGCCGAGGAGATCTATCACGTCGAACTTCATGGCGAGGCCTCCTACGTCATCGAAACCGGCGAGGACGAGACCGACAGCGCCGCAGCCGAGGAAACCGTCGATTTCGCCACGCTGCTGGCCTCTGCCGACGTCGACAAGGGCGCGCGCCTGTTCCGCCAGTGCAGCGCCTGCCACAAGCTTGAAGCGGGTGCCAACGGCACCGGCCCCTATCTTTACGGCATTGTGAACCGGGCCAAGGGCGCGGCCGACGGCTTCGGCTATTCCGCGACGCTGGCAGGCATGGGCGGCGACTGGACGCCCGAGAATCTCAGCGGCTTCCTCGAGAACCCGCGCGGCTATGCGCCCGGCACCTCGATGAGCTATTCGGGCATGAAGGACGCCGAAGACCGCGCGAACCTGATCGCCTATCTGGCCACTATCGGCGGCTGATCCGCCCGGGCCTTCCGGACATGACCGGCCGCGGGCGCCCCCGCGGCCGTTTTCATGCGGAGCGCCTTCGGCGCATTCCTTTCCTGCGCCGTTCCGGCGCGGATTTGCGTATTTGCTGACGAAGAGAAGCAGGGGGGCGTGCCGATCCCCTCGCACCCGATCACGTTTTCTCGCCTTGAATGTTGGCGAAGGCGACGATTAGCTTACATCCGACAGGAAAAAGCCCGACAAGACCCGCAAGACGAGACCGGCAACAGGAGGACGAGCCCGCATGACCCGCGCCCGCGCCACAGCGCTTTCCGCCCGCCGACCCGGCCTTGCCGCGCTGGCGCTTGCTTCGCTGGTGATGCTGATGGGCATGGCGCTTGGGCTGCGCGCGCAGAGCGGGGGCGATCTGATCGTCAGCCACGGCTATTCCTTCTACGGCGATCTGAAATACCCCGCCGATTTCGCGCATTACGATTACGTCAATCCCGACGCGCCGAAGGGGGGCGAAATCTCCTATGCCGCGCTGGGCACCTTCGATTCCATGAACCCCTACACCGTGAAGGGCCGCGCGGGGCAGCTGAGCTGGTTCATGTATGAAAGCCTGCTGGGCGACAGCCCGGCGGACGCCTATGGCGAAGGCTATGGCCTGCTGGCGTGGAAGCTGGAATACCCTCCTTCGAAGGACTGGGTCATCTTCCACATGCGCCCCGAGGCGCGCTTTTCCGACGGCACGCCGGTCACGGCGCATGACGTGCTGTTCAGCCACAACCTGCTGCTGGAACAGGGCCTAGCCTCCTACGCGGCCGCGGTGAAGAAGCGCATCCCGCTGGCCGAGGTGCTCGACGATCACCGCATCAAGTTCCACTTCGCGCCCGACATCTCGCGCCGCAGCCTGATCGATCAGGTGGGCGGCGTGCCGGTCTGGTCGAAGAAATGGTACGAGGAGACCGGCGCGCGGCTGGATGAAAGCCGCCTCGAAACCTCGCCCGGGTCGGGCCCCTACATGATCGAAAGCGTCGATGTGAACCGGCGCATCGTCTACAAGCGCAACCCCGACTATTGGGGGCGCGACCTGCCCATCAACCGCGGACGGCACAATTTTGACCGCATCCGCGTGGAATATTTCGGTGACGACACCGCCGCGTTCGAGGCCTTCAAGGCCGGCGAATACACCTTCCGGCAGGAAGGCGATTCCAAGAAATGGGCGACGCTCTACGAGTTTCCCAAGGTCGCCTCGGGCGCCGTGGTGAAGACCGAACTCCCCGACGGCACGCCGCCCACGCCCACCGGCATCGTCTTCAACCTGCGCCGCGACATCCTGCAGGACCGCCGCCTGCGGCAAGCGCTGGCCTTGGGCTACAACTTCGAATGGACGAACGCGTCGCTGCAATACGGCCTGTTCCGGCAGCGCGTGTCCTTCACACAGGGCACGTTCCTGATGGCCGAAGGCCTGCCCGAAGGGGCCGAACTTGCCGCGCTGCAGACGCTGGGCGATCTCGTGCCGCCCGAAATGCTGAGCGAACCGGCGCTGATGCCCCATACGTCCAGCGAGGACCGCCTGAACGACCGGCGCAACATCCGTACGGCCATGGCGCTCTTGGACGAGGCAGGCTGGGCCGTCGGCACCGACGGGATGCGCCGCAATGCGGCAGGCCAGCCGCTGCGCGTCGTGTTCATCTTCAACACCGCCGCCGAAGGCACGCTGAGCGCCGTGATCGAGAACTATGTCGCCAACCTGCGCATCATGGGTGTCGATGCGGTGCTGGAAAAGGTGGACCCGTCGCAGTTCACCCTGCGTGAACGCAGCTTCGATTATGACCTGATCTTCGACAGCTATTCGACCTTCCTTGGTGCAGGGACCGGTCTGATGCAGCGCTTCGGATCGGAAGACGCCGCGATCTCGACCTTCAACCCCGCGGGGCTTGCCAGCCCTCTGGTCGATGCGACCATCAATGGCGCGCTGAACGCCACCTCGCGCGAGGAAGAGCATGCCTGGCTGCGTGCGCTTGACCGGGCGCTGCGGTGGGAATTCATCATGGTGCCGGTCTGGTACAATGACAGCCACTGGGTGTCGTTCTACGACATGTACGAATTCCCCGATCCGCTGCCGCCCTATGATCTGGGGCATCTCGACTTCTGGTGGTGGAACGTGGACAAGGAAGCGCAGCTGAAAGCGCAGGGCGCGCTGAGGTAACAGCCCCATGGGCGGCTATATCCTGCGGCGTTTGCTGCTGATCATTCCCACGCTGTTCGGCATCATGCTGGTCAACTTCGCGCTGACCCAGTTCGTGCCGGGCGGCCCCGTGGAACAGGCCATCGCGCGGGCGCAGGGGCAGGGCGATGTCTTCGGGTCTTTCGCCGGCAGCCAGGGCGATGCGGGGCTGGAACAGGCGGGCCCGGCGAACGACCGCTATATCGGTGCGCGTGGCCTGCCGCCGGAATTCATCGAACAGCTCGAACGCGAATTCGGCTTCGACAAGCCCCCCGTGGAACGGTTCTTCATCATGATGTGGAACTATTTGCGGCTCGATTTCGGGGAAAGCTATTTCCGGTCGGTGGGCGTCATCGACCTTGTCATCGAAAAGATGCCCGTGTCGATCACGCTGGGGCTGTGGTCCACGCTCATCGCCTATCTGATCTCGATCCCCCTGGGCATCCGCAAGGCGGTGCGCGACGGCACGGGTTTCGACACCTGGACCAGCGGTCTGATCATCGTGGCCTATGCGATCCCGGGGTTTCTGTTCGCGATCCTTTTGCTGGTGCTCTTCGCGGGCGGATCGTTCTACCAGATCTTCCCGCTGCGGGGGCTGACCTCCGACAACTGGGAAAGCCTCGGCTTCTGGGCGAAGATCGGGGATTACTTCTGGCACATCACGCTTCCCGTGGCGGCGTCCACCATATCGGCCTTCGCCACGCTGACGCTGCTGACCAAGAACAGCTTTCTCGACGAGATCAAGAAGCACTATGTCATGACCGCCCGCGCCAAGGGGCTGAGCGAGGCCCGCGTGCTGTACGGACACGTCTTCCGCAACGCGATGCTGATCGTGATCGCGGGGTTCCCGGCGGTCTTCATCGGGGTCTTCTTCTCAGGCAGCCTGATCATCGAAACGATCTTCTCGCTCGACGGTCTTGGCCGGCTCGCGTTCGAGGCGGCGGTGGCGCGCGATTACCCCGTGGTCTTCGGCACGCTGTTCATCTTCGGGCTGATCGGGCTTCTGGTGGGGATCCTGTCGGACCTGATGTATGTGCTGGTCGACCCCCGCATCGACTTCGAACGGCGCGAGGGGTGACATGGCGCTCTCGCCGCTCAACCAGCGCCGCTGGCGCAATTTCAAGAAGAACCGCCGCGCCTATTGGAGCTTGTGGATCTTCAGCGTGCTCTTCGGGCTGAGCCTGTTTGCCGAATTCCTTGCCTATGACAAACCGATCCTGATCCGCTATCAGGGCGCCTTCTACACGCCGATTTGGAACTTCTATCCCGAAACCGCCTTCGGCGGTGATTTCCAGACCGAAGCGGTCTACCGCGACCCCGAAGTGCAGTGCCTGATCGTGACAGGCGGTGTTGACGCCTGTTTCGACGACCCCGAAACCCTGATCGACGATGCGCAGGACGGCGTGGTCGACGGGGAAGAGATCGTGAAGGGCTGGATGATCTGGCCGCTCATCCCCTATTCCTACGACACTGCGGTCGACCGCCCCGGTGCGGCACCCCTGCCGCCCAATGGTGAGAACCTGCTTGGCACCGACGACACGAAACGCGACGTGCTGGCCCGCGTCATCCACGGGTTCCGGCTGTCGATCCTGTTCACGCTGATGGTGACGGGGGCGGCCACGGTGATCGGCATCGCGGCGGGGGCGGTGCAGGGCTATTTCGGCGGCTGGCTTGACCTGATCTTCCAGCGCATCATCGAAATCTGGTCCGCGACGCCCTTCCTTTACATCATCATCATCATGTTCGCGATCCTCGGGCGCAGTTTCTGGCTTCTGGTCTTCCTGCTTATCCTGTTTTCCTGGACGGCCCTTGTCGGCGTCGTGCGCGCCGAATTCCTGCGCGCGCGCAATCTGGAATACGTGCGGGCGGCCAAGGCGCTGGGCGTGGGCAACATGACGATCATGTTCCGCCACATGCTGCCCAACGCGATGGTCGCGACGCTGACCATGCTGCCCTTCATCGTCACCGGCACCATCGGCACGCTGGCCAGCCTCGACTTCCTCGGCTTCGGGCTGCCGTCGTCCGCGCCCAGCCTCGGCGAACTCACCCTTCAGGCGAAAGAGAACCTGCAGGCGCCGTGGCTCGCCTTCACCGCCTTCTTCACCTTCGCGATCATGCTGTCGCTTCTGGTGTTCATCTTCGAAGGGGTGCGCGACGCCTTCGACCCCCGGAAGACCTTTTCATGACCGCCCTTCTCGACGTCCGTGACCTGACTGTCAGCTTCCGCCAGGACGGGCGCGAAACGCAGGCCGTGCGCGGCGTCTCGTTCTCGCTGAACCGGGGCGAGACGGTTGCGCTGGTGGGCGAAAGCGGGTCGGGCAAGTCGGTCACGGCCTTGTCCACCGTGTCGCTTCTGCCCGACAGCGCGCGGGTCACGGGATCGGTCCGCTATGACGGGGCCGAAATGGTCGGCGCGGATGAACGCCGCCTGCGGCAGGTGCGCGGCAACGACATCAGCTTCATCTTTCAAGAGCCGATGACATCGCTCAACCCGCTCCACACGATCGAAAAGCAGCTCGCCGAAAGCCTTGCCCTGCATCAGAGTCTGGTCGGCGACGCCGCGCGGGGGCGCATCCTTGAACTGATGAACAAGGTCGGCATCCGCGACGCCGAAAGCCGTCTGGGGGCCTATCCGCACCAGCTCTCGGGCGGACAACGCCAGCGCGTGATGATCGCCATGGCGCTGGCCAACAAGCCCGACATCCTGATCGCCGATGAACCCACCACCGCGCTTGACGTCACCATTCAGGCGCAGATCCTCGACCTGCTGGCCGATCTGAAGAAGACCGAAGGCATGGGGATGCTCTTCATCACCCATGACCTCGGCATCGTGCGCCGCATCGCCGACCGCGTCTGCGTCATGAAGGGCGGCGAGATCGTCGAGGCGGGCCCCACCGCCGAGATCTTCGCCAACCCGCAGCACCCCTATACCCAGACCCTGCTGGCCGCCGAACCCAAAGGCGCGCCCGACCCGGCCCCCGAAACCGGCGAAGAGATCGTCAGCACAAGCAACCTCAAGGTCTGGTTCCCGATCCAGCGCGGCTTCCTGCGCAAGACCGTGGGCCATGTGAAGGCGGTGAACGACACCACGCTGTCCGTCCGCGCGGGCGAAACGCTGGGCATCGTCGGCGAAAGCGGGTCGGGGAAGACCACGCTCGCGCTCGCCATCATGCGGCTGATCGCGTCGGAAGGCGGCATCACCTTCCTCGGGCAGGACGTGCGGCAATGGTCGACGCGGGAACTCCGCCGCCTGCGCAAGGACATGCAGATCGTCTTCCAGGACCCGTTCGGCAGCCTGTCCCCGCGCATGACGGCCTTCCAGATCATTTCCGAAGGGCTTTCCATCCACAAGGTCGACCCCCAGCGCAACGCGCGCGAACTGGTGGCCGAAGTCATGGCCGAGACGGGCCTCGACCCCGCGACGATGGACCGGTATCCGCACGAATTCTCGGGCGGGCAGCGCCAGCGCATCGCCATCGCGCGCGCCATGGTGCTGCGTCCGCGCCTTCTGGTGCTGGATGAACCGACAAGCGCGCTCGACATGACGGTGCAGGTGCAGATCGTGAACCTGCTGCGCGACCTGCAGAAGAAATATGGCCTCGCCTATCTGTTCATCAGTCACGACCTCAAGGTCGTGCGCGCGATGAGCCACAAGATCATCGTCATGCGCGCGGGCGATGTCGTCGAATACGGCGAGGCGCAGCGCGTCTTCACCGCGCCGCAAAGCGATTACGCCCGCGAACTCCTCGCCGCGCTGACCTGACGGCCCCCGGAAAGGCGGTCAGATCGCGCTGGAATGGCCTGCCTTCGACAGGTCATAGGCATCAAAGCGCCGCGCGATGACGCGCGTCAGGGGCCGCGCCTCGGCCGGGACGAAGAAGGCCTCGTCCGTCAGATCGACGACACCGGGAAACTGCGCCGCCGCATCCCGCAAGATCGCATCAAGCCGCGCGGCGCTCACGTCCTGCGTCGCCAGAATCTCGGCGCGGTCGATGCGGAAATCGCACATCACCGCCTCAATCAGCCGGGCGCGCAACAGGTCTTCGCCCTGAAAGACATGACCCTTCGCCACCGAAAACCGACCGTCCCGGATCGCGCCCACATGCGCCGCCGTGCCGGGCGCGTTCTGCGAAAAGCCCTGCGGAAAGCGTGAAATCGAAGACGCGCCCACCCCGATCAGCGCAGGCGCCTGATCGTCGGTATAGCCTTGGAAATTGCGCCGCAACTGCCCCGCCGCCTGCGCGGTGGCCAGCCCGTCCTCGGGGCGGGCGAAATGGTCGATCCCGATCTCGCGGTATCCGTCCCACATGAACAGCCGCCGCGCGGTGTCGAACAGCGTCAGCCGTTCTTCCGGCGTGGGCAGCGTGTCGGGGTGGATCATCGACTGCCGCCGCGCCATCCACGGCACATGGGCATAGCCATAGAGCGCCACGCGGTCGGGGTTCAGCGACAGAAGCTTCTGCACCGTCTCGGTGATGCGCGCCTTGGTCTGGTGCGGCAGCCCGAACAGGATGTCGGCATTCAGGCTGCGGATACCGGCCGCGCGCAGCATGTCGGCCGCGTCGCGCGTCACGTCGAAGGGCTGAATGCGCCCGATCGTCTGCTGGATCGCATCGTCGAAATCCTGCACCCCGATCGACGCGCGGGTCATCCCCGCCCGCGCCAGCGCATCGACGCGGGTCTGGTCGATCTCGTTGGGGTCAATCTCGACCGAGAATTCGGCGCCTTCGGCAAAGGGCGCCAGATCAGTGACCGCCCCGGCCAGATCGGTGATCATCTCGGCCGTCATCAGCGTGGGCGTGCCCCCGCCCCAGTGCAGGCGCGACAGCCGGATCCCCTTCGGCAGGTGCTCCGCCAGAAGCTTAAGTTCCGCCTTCAGTGTTTCGACATAGTCGGCGACCGGTTTCGCCGTCTGCGTGCCCTGCGTCCGGCAGGCGCAGAACCAGCACAACCTGCGACAGAACGGCACATGCAAATATAGAGATATGTGTTGGTCCGGGTCGAGCGATTGCAGCCATCGCCCATGTATATCAGGCCCGACCGCCTCCGAGAAATGCGGCGAGGTCGGATAGCTCGTGTACCGGGGTACGCGGGCGTCAAAAAGCCCGAAACGGGCGAGTTGCGCGGAATCTGTCATGGTAGTAGGCTTAAAATCTATCGGGGTAGAGCCGCCTTGACCTAAATCAACCCGGAAGCGCGCATGATGGCCACTCAGACAATATCGCAGGAATGCGGCGATTGCCCGATCCGGCATCGCGCTGTCTGTGCCCGTTGCGAACCCGACGAACTGCAGACGCTTGAGGAAATCAAGTACTACCGCAACTTTCAGGCCGGTCAGACGATCATCTGGTCGGGCGACCGGATGGATTTCGTCGGCTCGGTCGTCTCGGGCATCGCCACCCTGACCCAGACGATGGAAGACGGGCGTTGCCAGATGGTCGGCCTTCTGCTGCCGTCGGATTTCGTGGGCCGTCCGGGCCGCGACGGGGCCGCCTATGACGTCGTAGCCACCACCGATGTCGTCATGTGCTGCTTCCGCAAGCGCCCTTTCGAAGACCTGATGACAAGCACCCCCCACATCGCGCACCGCCTTCTGGAAATGACGCTCGACGAACTCGACGCCGCGCGGGAATGGATGCTGGTGCTGGGCCGCAAGACCGCGCGCGAAAAGATCGCAAGCCTCCTGTCCATCATCGCCCGCCGCGACAACACCTTGAACAAGCGCAACGCCAAGACGCGCATGGTCATCGACCTGCCGCTCACGCGCGAGGCGATGGCGGATTACCTCGGGCTTACGCTCGAAACCGTCAGCCGCCAGATCTCGGCGCTGAAGAAGGACGGCGTGATCGAGCTTGAAGGCAAGCGCCACGTCATCATCCCCGACATCCGCCGCCTGATGGACGAAGCGGGCGACGACAGCGACGGCGGTTTCCTCGTTTGAGCCGATGATGGGTGCTTTGCACCCATCGTCCCCACCTCACACGTCCGCGCGCTGCGCCCCTTCCGCGATGGCCTGCCGCAACTTGGTCTCGAGCGATTTCTGCTTGGCCTTGGAGTGGTATTTTAGCCCGAACATGTCCTTCACATAGAAGGTGTCGACCACCTGTTCGCCATAGGTCGCGATGACCGCGTTGGCGATATAGACGTTGTTCGCCGCCAGCGTGCGGGCCAGATCGTACAAAAGCCCGGGCCGGTCGCGGGTATCCACCTCGATGATCGTGTAGATGTCGGACCCGTCATTGTCGAAACTGATATGGGTCGCGACCTCGAAGGCCTTTTCGCGCTTCTTGATCTTGTCACGCGACTTCAGCGCCTCGCGCGGGACAAGCTCGCCCCGCAGCGTCTTCTCGATCATCTGCGTCAGGCGCGGCAGGCGCGCGGCCTCATAGGGCGTGCCTTCCGCGTCCTGGATCCAGAAGGCGTCGGTCACATAACCGTCCTTCGTCGTATAGCTGCGCGCATCGACCACGTTCGCCCCCACCAGCGCCAGCGCGCCGGCAAGCCGCGCGAAGATACCCGGGTGATCCTCCATCACGAAGCACGCGCGCGTCGCGTCGCGGTCCTCGTCGGGGAAAAGGTGGATCAGCATCCGCCCTTCGTCGTCGGTCTGGTCCATCTCGCGCAGCATGCGGGCGAAATCCACATGCGCGGTGACATGCAGCCCCTGCCAATAGGGGTCGTAGTGCCGCTTCGTCTCGCGGGCGAGATCCGCCTTGGGCCAGTCGGGCAGGGCGGCGCGGAGCGCGCGCTTGGCCTCGTCGCCGCGGTTCTCGCGGTTGAGATCCTCCATCCCGTTTTCCAGCGCCCGCCTTGCCTGCCGGTACAGCGCCCGGATCAGAGCGGCCTTCCAGTTGTTCCAGGTGTTCGGCCCCACGCCGCGGATGTCGCAGACCGTCAGCACGCACAGCAGGTCAAGCCGCGACACCGTCTGCACCGCCTTGCAGAAATCCCGCACCGTGCGCGGGTCGGCGATGTCGCGCTTCTGCGCCGTGTCCGACAGAAGCAGGTGGTAGCGTACGAGCCATTCCACCGTGTCGCTTTCCGCCTTCGTCAGCCCCAGCCGCGGCGCCACGTTGCGCGCGATCAGCGCGCCGAGCTGGCTGTGATCTTCGGGTCGGCCCTTGCCGATGTCATGCAGCAAAAGCGCGGTATAAAGCACCTTGCGGTTCACGCCCTGCGTCAGGATGCCCGACGCCACGGGCAGGCTTTCCACCAGCTCGCCCTTCTCGATCTTCGCGAGCTGGGCAATGCACTGGATGATATGCTCGTCCACCGTATAGCTGTGATACATGTTGAACTGCATCATCGCGACGATGGGTTCGAATTCGGGGATGAAGGCCGACAGCACGCCCAACTCGTTCATCCGCCGCAGCGCGCGTTCCGGGTTCCCGTGCTTCAAGAGCAGGTCCATGAAGATGTGCTGCGCCTCGCGGTCGTTGCGCATCCCGTCGTCGATCAGGTCGAGGTTCGCCCGCACCAGCCGCATAGCATCCGGGTGAATCAGCAGCCCGGTGCGCAGCGCCTCTTCGAAAAGCCGCAGCAGGTTCAGCTTGTCGGCCAGAAACGCGTCCGGGTCCACGATGTTGAGCCGGTTATGCACCACCACATAGCCTTCGCGCGCCTTGGGCTTGCGGCGGAAGATGCGTTCGAGCAGCGGCTCCGACTTGGCATGGATCGCTTCCAGCTTGGTCAGGAAGATGCGCGTCAGATCGCCCACCACGGTCGCATGCCGGAAGTAATCCTGCATGAACACCTCGACCGCACGGCGCCCCGCCCGGTCCTTGTAGCCCATCCGTTCGGCCACCAGCACCTGCACGTCGAAGGTCAATTGTTCGCTGGGCCGCCCCGCGATCAGGTGCAGATGCGACCGCACCGCCCAGAGAAAATCCTCGGCCTTCACGAACAGCGCGAATTCCTGCCGCTGGAAGACCCCCACCTTCACCAGATCGGCAGGGTCCTCGACCCCCTGGATGTACTTGGCGATCCAGAACAGCGATTGCAGGTCGCGCAGACCGCCCTTGCCCTCTTTCACGTTGGGCTCGACCACATAGCGCTGGCCGTGCCGGATATGGCGCTTTTCGCGCTCGTCAAGCTTGGCCTCGATGAAGGCGCGGCCCGTGTCGCGGAACAATTCGCTGCGCAGCCGCGCCTTCAGGTCGCGCGCCAGCCCTGCATCGCCCGCCAGCAGCCGGTGCTCCAGCAGCGCGGTGCGGATGGTGAAATCCTCCTGCCCCAGCCGGAGGCAATCCTTGATGGTGCGGCTCGAATGGCCGACCTTCAACTTGAGGTCCCACAGCATGTAGAGCATCGATTCAATGACGCTCTCGGCCCAGGGCGTGATCTTGTAGGGCGTCAGGAACAGCAGATCGACATCCGAAAAGGGCGCCATCTCGCCCCTTCCATAACCGCCCACGGCGATCACCGCGATGCGTTCGGCCTCTGTGGGGATCGCGACGCGATGCAGATGCGTCACCGCCGCATGCAGCACCGCGGTGACCAGCCCATCGGTGAGGAACGTATAGGCCCGCGTCAGCGGCCGCGCGGCGAAGGGTTGGGCGGCGAAGGCGCGGGCAATCGCCGCGCGTCCCTCGGTCTGTACATCGCGCAAGATGGCGACCACGGCCTTGCGCAGCGCGGCCGCGTCGCCGCCTGACACCTCGGCCGCGGCTTCAATGTCCGCGCGCACGCGGTCCGCGTTGAAGATCGCGTCCGCCTCGCAGATCAGGGGGTCTTCGGGCGGACGCGCCAGAAGGGACGGGGCCGGGTCAGAGCCCGGCGCCGGCAAAGCTTCTTGGGGCAGGGTCAATTACAACCACCTGTCTGTTCTGGATCGTGGCCACGGCAAGGCCGCGTTCGTTTGTCCCGTCGGGGCGCAGCCGGAAGATTCCGTTGACGCCCTGAAAGCCCGCGGCCTGCGTCAGCGCCGCGCCGGTCAATGCGTCGGCCTGTCCCGCCGCGACCAGCGCACCGATCGCCGCGATGCCGTCAAAGGCCAGCCCCGCGATCGGATGCGGAGCCGTGCCATAGGCCGCCAGATAGCGGCTGGTGAACCGGTTCGTCAGGTCCGGATCAGGCAGCGCGAACCATCCGCCCTGCACGCCGGGAAGCTCCAGCGTCTGGGGCGGGATGTCCCAGCGCGTGAGGCCGATATACTGGACCGTGTCAGACCGCAGCCCCGCCTCGGGCAGGAGCTGGGTGAACAGCGATAGCGCCCCCGCCGTCGTCGCGTCGAGGAAGATCGCGTCCGCCTCCGCCGCGCGCGCGGTTGCCACGATCTGCGGGACCGCGTTGATCACCGCCTGCTGCGACAGGTCATACCCCACGCTGCCGCCCACGGTCAGTCCGTTGCGCGCCGCCGCGAACTGGATGGCCGACTGCGCCAGCTGGCCGCCCACGTCATTGGCATGCACGATCACGACATTGCGCCGCCCCTGCGCCGCGGCATAGGACGCCATGCGGTCGGCGGTGTTCTGGAAGGTGGCGCCCAGCACGAAGACGTTTGCGCCTGCGATCTGCGTGTTGTTCGAGAAGGACAGCACGTTGACATTGCGCGACCGCACCGCGACGCCCGCGGCATTGGCCGCTTCGCCATAGACTGGCCCGAGGATGATGCGCGCGCCCTCGTCCACTGCCTTGGCCGCCACGGCCGAGGCCTGTGCGGCATTGCCTGCGGTCGAATAGACACGCAGGTCGATCTGCACGCCCTGAAGTTCCGCCATGGCCAGCCGCGCCGCATCCTCGAGACTGCGTGCAAGGATATCGTCCCCCGACTGCCCCGATCCCGACGGCACCAGCAGCGCCACCGGCACCGGCCGGGCCGTGTCGATCCGCGGTCCGGTATTCGGCGCCACCGGGGCACAGGCGGCGATGGCCAGAAATCCTGCCAGCGCGACAAGGCGCAGGCCGATCTTGCGGACGGGGCTCAAACGGGCAAACATGGACAGGTAAACTCCCTTCAGGGCGGCGCCGCGCGCCGCACGGTCTTTCCGGGGGCGATAATAGACAGGACGGAAGGCGGGTCCAGCTTTGAATCCCGACACACCGAAGCTGGCGGCGGGCCTTTGGTTCGTCGCGACACCGATCGGATCGGCGCGCGACATCACGCTCAGGGCGCTCGACGTGCTGGCGGCGGCAGATGTGCTCGTGGCCGAGGATACGCGCAGCCTGCGCAAGCTCATGGAGATTCATGGCGTTTCCCTGCGCGGGCGCCGCATCGTCGCCTATCATGACCACACGGGCGAGGCGGTGCGCGACAGGCTGGTGGCGGCGGTGCGCGATGGGCAATCGGTCGCCTATGCGTCCGAGGCGGGCATGCCGCTGGTCGCCGATCCGGGCTTCCGGCTGGGGCGCGCGGTGACGGCGGCGGGGGGCATGGTGACGGTGGCGCCCGGTGCCTCAGCCCCGCTGGCGGCGCTCGTCCTGTCGGGCCTTCCGTCGGACGCCTTCTTCTTCGCAGGCTTCCTTCCGTCGGCCTCCGCCGCGCGGCGGGCACGGCTGGGGGAACTGGCTGCCGTGCCCGGCACGCTCATCTTCTTCGAATCGCCCGCCCGGGTCGCGGCGATGCTGGCCGATGCCGCGGCGGTGCTCGGCCTTGGGCGCGAGGCCGCGCTGGCGCGCGAAATCACCAAGAAGTTCGAGCAGGTGCTGCGCGCGCCGCTGGGCGATCTGGCCGCGCGTTTGGCCGAGACCCCCGTAAAGGGCGAGATCGTGGTGCTGATCGGGCGCGCGGATTCAGAAGATATCAACGAATCGGACGTAGATACGGACCTGAAGCAGGCGCTGGCCGACATGTCCCTGCGCGACGCCGCCGATCTGGTCGCGCGCGCCCATGGTCTCACCCGGCGCGATGTCTATCAGCGCGCCCTGCGCCTGACGAAGGAGGAGTGACCCGATGCCGATCACCGACCGCTGCCTGCGCGGACAGCGCAATTTCCACGCGGGCCGCGCCGCCGAAGACATCGTCGCGCGCCGATATGAGGCGCAGGGCCACCGGGTGCTGGCCCGGCGCTGGCGCGGACAGGGCGGAGAGATCGACCTCGTCACCATCCGCGACGGCGAAGTGTCCTTCATCGAGGTGAAGACCTCGCGCGATTTCGCGCAGGCGGCCTGGTCGCTCGGGCGGCGGCAAATGCGCCGCATCCTCGCCGCGGGCGAGGAATTCCTTGGCACCCAGTCGCGCGGCAGCCTGACGCCCTGCCGCTTCGATCTGGCGCTGGTCGACGGGCGCGGCGCCTGCGAGATCGTGGAAAACGCCTTCCTCGACGCCTGAGCGGCATTGCATGCGGGCGCGCGCTGCGCCATGAACGGGGCCAGTCCGACAGGAGCCGGCCCATGAAGATCGCCTTCCAGATGGACCCGATCGGGTCCGTGAACATCCACGCCGACAGCAGCTTCCGCCTCGCCGAAGAGGCGCAGGCGCGCGGGCATGACCTGTTCTATTACAGCCCCGACATGCTGGCCTATCAGGAAGGCCGCATCACCGCGCGCGGCCATGACATGAAAGTCCAACGGGTCGAAGGCACGCCCGCGATCCTCGGCCCCCTGCGCGAAGTCGATCTCGCCGATTTCGACGTGGTCTGGCTGCGCCAGGACCCGCCCTTCGACATGCACTACATCACCTCGACGCATCTGCTCGACCGGCTCAAGGGGATCACGCTGGTGGTGAACGACCCGTTCTGGGTGCGCAATTCGCCGGAAAAGCTCCTGGTCCTGAACTTCCCCGACCTCACGCCGCCCACCACGATCGCGCGCGATCTCGCCACGATCCGGGCCTTCAAGGCCAAGCACGGCGACATCATCCTCAAGCCGCTTTACGGCAATGGCGGCGCGGGCGTCTTCCGGCTGGACGAAGGCGACCGCAACCTCGCCTCGCTGCACGAGCTGTTCACCGGCTTCTCGCGCGAACCGCTGATCGTGCAGAAATTCCTGCCCGCCGTGTCCAAGGGCGACAAGCGCGTGATCCTCGTCGATGGCGAACCCGTGGGCGCGATCAACCGCGTGCCTGCCGCGGGCGAGACGCGGTCGAACATGCATGTGGGCGGGCGCCCCGAAAAGATCGGCCTCACCGACCGCGACCGCGAGATCTGCGCGCGGATCGGCCCCGTCCTGCGCGACAAGGGGCAGGTCTTCGTCGGTATCGACGTCATCGGCGACTGGCTGACCGAAATCAACGTGACCTCGCCCACCGGCATCCAGGAACTGGAACGTTTCGACGGCATCAACGTCGCGGCGCGCATCTGGCAGGTGATCGAAGCGAAACTGGCATGAGCCTGCGCGCCCGCCTTCTCTCCGAAGGTCTGCGGCGCATCGAGAAACCCTGGCTCGCCCGGGTCGAACACCCGCAGGACCTGCGCCGCTCGCTCGACCGCAAGGGGCAGCTTCTGTTCCCCGGCCCGCGCAGCGTGACGCGGCGCTGGGTCAGTTGCGGGGTGCGGTCGCTGCGGCTCGACCCGCCGGTGCAGCGTCTGAGCGCGACGCTGCTCTACCTGCATGGGGGCGGATATGTCTTCGGCAGCCCGCTCTCGCACCGCACGATGGTGGCGCGGCTGGTGGCGGCAGCCGGCCTGCCCGCGATCCTGCCCGATTACCGCCTTGCGCCCGAACACCCCTTTCCCGCCGCCCCCGACGATGCGCTGGCCGCCTATGGCGACCTGATCACGCAGGGCCCCGTCATCCTGGGCGGCGACAGCGCGGGCGGCGGGCTCGCGCTGGCGCTTCTGGGCGAGATCCTCGCGCGCGGCCTGCCGCGGCCGCTGGCGCTGTTCGCGATGTCGCCGCTCACCGATCTGACCTTCTCGGGTGCCAGCTTCCGCGACAATGCGGAAGCCGAGGCGCTGCTGCCCGCAGAACGCGCGGACGAACTCGCGCAGATGTATCTGCAGGGTGCCGACCCGGCCGATCCCCGCGCCAGCCCGCTTTTCGCCGATCTGACCGGCGCGCCGCCTGTCTGGCTCTCGGTCGGCACGACCGAGATCCTGCGCGACGACGCCACCCGCCTCGCCACAAAGCTCACCGTCCAAGGCACACCCGTCACCTTTCGCGAAGGCAAGGGCCTGCCCCATGTCTGGCCCTTCTTCCAGCCCTGGCTGCCCGAAGCGCGCGCGACATTGGCCGAGATTGCCGCCTTCCTCACATCTGCATCACCCCGATCCGGTAGCTGAGCGCCTCGGCCACATGGGCGTGCCGCACGCCGTCTGATCCGTCGAGGTCCGCGATGGTGCGCGCCACCCGCAGCACCCGGTGATAGCCCCGCGCCGACAGCCCGAACCTGTCGGCGACCCGGGTCAGGAGCGCCGCGCCCTCCGGATCGGGCCGCGCCACGGCGTCAAGCAATTCGCCCTCTGCATCGGCGTTCTGGTGCAGGTCGGCATGGGCGGCAAAGCGCGCCTCCTGCACCGCGCGGGCCGCCGCCACCCGGTCGGCCACGCTGGCCGAACTTTCCCCGTCGGCGGGCAGGTCCAGATCGCTGAAGGCCACCGGCGGCACCTCGATCCGCAGGTCGAACCGGTCCATCAGCGGGCCCGAGATGCGGCCAAGGTAATCCTCGCCGCAGGCCGGCGCGCGCGAACAGGCGCGCGCAGGGTCGGTCAGGTATCCGCAGCGGCAGGGATTGGCGGCGGCGACCAGCAGGAACCGGCAAGGATATTTCACATGGGCATTGGCGCGGGCGACCATGACCTCGCCCGTCTCGATGGGCTGGCGCAGGGTTTCCAGCACCATGCGCGGGAATTCCGGGAATTCGTCCATGAACAGGACCCCGTTATGGGCCAGGCTGATCTCGCCCGGTTTCGCCCCGCGCCCGCCGCCGACGATGGCCGCCATCGACGCGGTGTGATGGGGTTCGCGGAAGGGCCGCGTGCGGCTGATGCCCCCTTCGTCCAGAAGCCCCGCCAGCGAATGGATCATCGAGGTCTCGAGCGCCTCCATCGGCGTCAGCGGCGGCAACAGGCCCGGCATGCGCGCCGCCAGCATGGATTTGCCCGACCCCGGCGGGCCGGTCATGATCAGGTGATGCCGCCCGGCGGCAGCGATTTCCAGCGCCCGCTTGGCGCGTTCCTGCCCCTTCACGTCGCGCAGGTCGCGCCGGGCGGGGTCGCGGCGCACCTCGCCGGGGCTTGCGGGGGCGATGGGCGTCATGCCGTTGAAATGCTGGATCACCGCCGCAAGGCTGGCCGCTGCGGTGACGCAGGTCGCATCGACCCAGGCGGCCTCGGCCCCCGATGCGGCGGGGCACAGGAGCCCGCGCCCGTCTTCCGCCGCGCGCAAGGCTGCAGGCAACGCCCCCAGCACCGGCAGAAGCGCCCCGTCCAGCGACAATTCCCCCAGCGCCACGCTCTCCTCCACTGCATCCGACGGCAGCACGTCAAGCGCGGCCAGAAGCGCCATCGCGATGGGCAGGTCGAAATGGCTGCCTTCCTTGGGCAGATCGGCGGGCGACAGGTTCACGGTGATGCGCTTGGACGGCAGCGCGATGGCCAGCGACGACAGCGCGCTGCGGATGCGGTCGCGCGCCTCCGACACCGCCTTGTCGGGCAGGCCCACGATGGCGAAGGACGGCGTGCCCGGCGTCACCGAACACTGCACCTCGACCGGGCGCGCCTCGACCCCCTGGAATGCCACCGTATAGGCCCGCGCCACCATCTCCGCCATCCGCCTGCCGCCGCCGACAGGGGTAGTCCGGACATGGTTGCCGGAAGGTTAACGCGACCCCTCAGGGCAGCGGAAAGGGAATGCGCGCCAGCGGCGCCTTGTCATAGAGCGCGATCTCGTCATCCTCGGCCAGTCCCGCATCGCGCCAGTCGCGGAAGGCTTGCAGGCGGGTGACGGCGGCTACATAGGCGCGCGCGGCCTCGGACATCGGCAGGCCATAGGTCAGCAGCCGCGTGCAGACCGGCGCATAGAAGACATCCGCCAGCGTGAATTCGCCATAGAGGAACGGCCCCCCCGACCGCGCAAGCGCGCGCGACCAGATCGCGTCGACCCGCGCGACATCGGCCAGCACCGCCTCCGACGGAACGAACCCCGCCCATGCGGTGCGCAGGTTCATCGGGCAGGCGCTGCGCAGTGGCACGAAGCCCGTATGCATCTCGGCGATGATGCTCTGCGCCTCGGCCCGGGCGACGGGGTCGGCGGGCAGCAGGCCGCGCTCGGGGAACCGGTCGGCCAGATGCCACGCGATCGACAGCGAATCGGTCAGCACCCCGCCTTCGGGCGTGCGCGCGCAGGGCACCGTGCGGTGCCCGCCAAAGGCCGCGACATCCGCCGCGAAACGCTCCCCATAAAGAAGCGCGGAATGCACCGTCACCGGAATGTCGAAGACGGCAAAGGGCAGCCAGCCGCGCAGCGACCAGCTGGAATAGGATTTCTGCCCGATAAGAAGTTGCCATGTCATGCGCCCATCAGCGCCGCCCCGCACCCTCGCGTCAAACGAAACCGGGTGATGGCCCCGATCACGGTTGGCGATTGATCCCGCCCACCCGCCACTGCGCGCCGTCGAAGGCCAGATCGGTGACCGACAAGGGTTCGATCCGGTGCGCGAGCACTTCGGCCGCATCAACCCCCAGCGCGCGCTGCACCTGCGTCAGGATCACGCCGAAATGCGCGACGATGACGATATCGCGCGCAGGCGGTGCCGCGATCAGAGCATCGACCGCGCCCGCCACACGACGCGCGGCGGCGTTCCAGCTTTCGCCCCGGGGCGGGGCGATGTCGCCCGGACGTTCCCAATAGGCGCGCGACAGGTCGGGATCGGTCTCGGCGATGTCGGTGAAATGCCGCCCGTCCCAGTCGCCGAAGTTGAATTCGCGCAGGCGCGGGTCGTCTGGCAGGCGCTGGCGGCCTTGGCCCAGCGCATCCGCCGTGGCGCTGGCGCGGCTCAGGTCCGACGCGACCAGCGCGGCATCCCCGGGCAGGTGCCGGTCAAGCCGGCCGATCCGCGCCACGTCTGACAGATCGGCCGGCACGTCGCGCCAGCCCACAAAGGCCTTTTCATGCGTCGGCCCGTGGCGCACCCAGTGAAACACGATCACGGCAGCCGCCCCTTCAGCACCTGCGGCAACCCGGCCACCACATGCACGACCACATCCGCCTGCGCCGCCAGCACGATGTTGAGCCGCCCCTGCGCCTCGCGGAACCGGCGCGCCAGCGCGTTGTCGGGCACGATGCCCTGACCCACCTCGTTCGACACCACAACGACCGGGGCTGCGCAGTCCGCCAGCGCCGCCAGAAGATCGCCCTGCGCCGCGTCAAGATCGGCATCGGCCAGAAGCTGGTTCGACATCCACAGCGTCGCGCAGTCGAACAGCACCATCGCCTCGCCCGGAACGGCACGCAGCCGCGCCGCCGCGTCCATCGGCGCCTCGATCGTGGTCCAGCCCGGCAGGCGGCGGTCACGGTGCAGCGCGATCTTCTCCTCCATCTCGGTGTCGAAGGCCTGCGCGGTGGCAAGATAGATGCGCGGGCGCGCCTGCGCCTCGACAAAGGTTTCCGCAAAGCGCGACTTGCCCGACGCGGCGCCGCCCAAAATGAAGATTAACTTTGGCCACACTTTTTTCACCACCGAGTGATCCGCTGCAGGACCCCCTGCGTAAACCTGACATGAGCGCAAAACAAGGCGCTGTCACGGCGCCTTGGGTCATCGCAGGGGGATGATATGGCACTGGATTCTGCACGGGACATGACCTTGTCGCGACGCGCGATGAAGGCCGAACTTCTGGATGCTGAAACGGAACTGAAGCTGGCCTATCGCTGGCGCGACCACAGGGACGAAGAGGCGCTGCACCGCCTCATCACTGCCTATATGCGGCTCGCCATATCGATGGCGTCCAAGTTCAAGCGCTACGGCGCGCCGATGAACGACCTCATTCAGGAAGCGGGTCTGGGCCTGATGAAGGCCGCCGACAAGTTCGACCCCGACCGGGGCGTGCGCTTTTCCACCTATGCGGTCTGGTGGATCAAGGCGTCGATCCAGGATTACGTGATGCGCAACTGGTCAATGGTGCGCACCGGATCGACCAGCAGCCAGAAGTCGCTCTTCTTCAACATGCGCCGCGTTCAGGCGCGGCTGGAACGTGAGGCGGCTGCCGAGGGACGCAATCTCGACCGGCACCAGCTGCACCAGCTCATCTCGACCGAGATCGGCGTGCCGCTGGCCGATGTCGAGATGATGGAGGGCCGTCTGTCGGGCTCCGACTTCTCGCTCAACGCGACGCAGTCGGTCGAGGATGAAGGCCGCGAATGGATCGACGCGCTGGTGGACGACAGCGATCAGGCGGCCGAACTTGTCGAACACCGCCATGACACCGCGCAGCTGCGCGAATGGCTGCTGATGGCGCTGAACGCGCTCAATGACCGCGAACGTTTCATCGTGCGCGAACGCAAGCTGCGCGACGAACCGCGCACGCTCGAAAGCCTGGGCGACGAACTGGGCCTGTCCAAGGAACGCGTCCGCCAGCTCGAGGCCGCCGCCTTCGCCAAGATGCGCAAGAGCCTCGAGGCGCAGTCGCGCGAGGTGCAGCACTTCCTCGCATGAGGTCGCTGTTCGCCTTGTGTCTCGGTGCGGCCCTTGCGGCCGCACCTGTCATGTCCGGCCCGCCTGACGCCGCGGGCGAAGCAGACATCGTCTTTCTGGGCGAGGTCCACGACAACCCAGCCCATCATGTGCTGCAGGCGGACTGGGTGCGCGCCCTTGCGCCCACGGCGATCGTCTTCGAGATGCTGCCCGTAACGCTCGACCAGGACGCCATCGCCGCGGCGCGCGGCGACGCGCAGGCGCTGGCGGGGGTGCTGGGCTGGGCCGACCTCGGCTGGCCCGATTTCGCCATGTATCACCCGATCTTCACCGCCGCCCCCGAGGCGGAGATCCGCGGCGCGCTGATCGGCCGGACCGAGGCGCGCGCCGCGATGACCATGCCGCTGGCCGACGCCTTCGGCGAGGGCGCTGGCGACTTCGGCCTCGACCTCCCCCTGCCGCCCGAGATGCAGGCGGCGCGCGAGGCGCTGCAGATGGCGGCCCATTGCGACGCCCTGCCGGAAACCATGCTGCCCGGAATGGTCGCGATCCAGCGCCTGCGCGACGCGGCCCTTGCCCGCGCGGCCCGCGACGCTCTGCGCGATCTGGGGCCCCCGGTGGTGGTGATCACCGGCAACGGGCACGCGCGCACCGATTGGGGGGCACCCGCGCTTCTTCCGGGCTTCGCCGTCTTCGCGCTCGGCCAGTCCGAAGGGGGTGTGCCGCCCGAAGGGACCTTCGATCTGGTGCGCGATGCCGAGCCCGTCGACCGCCCCGATCCCTGTCTTGCCTTCCGGTGAGGCCGGCAGGGGGGCTTTGCCCCCCTCGGCCCGTGCCGGGCCTCACCCCCCAGGATATTTGTGAACCCGAAGAAGGGGGGGCGGATTCGACACTGGCGGGCGGGCCAGCCCGCGCCTATGGTTCGCAAAGGGGGAAACGGACGGACACGATGCTGACGGGCAAGCGCATTCTTCTGATCATCGGCGGCGGGATCGCGGCCTACAAGACGCTCGATCTGATCCGGCGCCTGACCGCCGCGGGCGCGTCGGTGACGCCGGTGCTGACGCGGGCGGGGGCGGAATTCGTGACGCCGCTGTCGGTCGCGGCGCTGGCCGGCGCGAAGGTGCATCAGGACCTGTTCGATCTGACCGAAGAGGCGGAAATGGGCCATATCCGTCTGTCGCGCAGCGCCGATCTGGTGGTGGTGGCGCCTGCCACAGCCGACCTGATGGCGAAGATGGCGGCGGGGCTGGCCAATGATCTGGCCTCGACGCTTTTGCTCGCGACGGACACGCCCGTCCTCATCGCGCCCGCCATGAACGTGCGGATGTGGGAGCATGCTGCGACGCGTCGCAACCGCGCGGTGCTTGAGGCCGACGGGATCGCCTTTGTCGGCCCCAATTCGGGCGACATGGCCTGCGGCGAACATGGCCCCGGCCGCATGGCCGAACCGGAGGAGATCGTCGCGGCGATCGCCGCCAAGCTGGGCACAGGCCCGCTGTCGGGGCGGCGGATCATCGTGACCTCGGGCCCGACGCATGAACCGATCGACCCTGTGCGCTATATCGCCAACCGGTCTTCGGGCGCGCAGGGCACGGCGATTGCGCGGGCGCTGGCGGATCTGGGCGCGCAGGTGGTTTTCGTGACCGGCCCCGCCACCGTTCCGCCCCCCGCAGGGGTCGAGGTGGTGCGCGTCGAAACCGCGCGTGATATGGCCGAGGCTGTCGCCGCCAGCCTGCCCGCCGATGCGGGCGTCTTCGCCGCCGCGGTCGCCGACTGGCGGGTGAAGGCGGCGTCCGAGCGCAAGCTGAAGAAATCCCGCGACGGGCTGCCAGTGCTGGAATTCAGTGAGAACCCCGACATCCTTGCCACCGTGTCGCAGATGGCGGAAGGCCGCCCGCGCCTTGTTGTGGGCTTCGCCGCCGAGACCGACGATGTCGAGGCCCATGCGACCACCAAGCGCGCGCGCAAGGGCTGCGACTGGATCGTGGCGAACGACGTGAGCCCCGCCACCGGCATCATGGGCGGGACCGAGAACGCCGTGACGCTGATCACGGAACATGGCGCGGAGGCCTGGCCGCGCATGGGCAAGGACGCGGTCGCCGGGGAACTGGCGCGGCGCATCGCGGCGGCGCTGGCATGACGCAGGTCACCATCCGCGTGCTGCGCGAAGACGGCTTCGACCCGTCTGTGCCGCTGCCCTCCTACGAGACGCCGGGCGCGGCGGGGGCGGACCTGCGCGCGAACCTGCCCGACCGCGCCGCGCTGGTGCTGGAACCGGGCACCCGCGCGCTGGTTCCCACCGGCCTGCGCATCGAGATCCCCGAAGGATACGAGGTGCAGATCAGGCCCCGGTCGGGTCTGGCGCTGAAGCACGGCATCACCCTGCCCAACAGCCCCGGCACCATCGACAGCGATTATCGCGGGCCTCTGGGCGTGATCGTGATGAACGCGGGCGACGCGCCCTTCACCGTGGAACACGGCGCGCGCATCGCGCAGATGGTTGTGGCCCCGGTCAGCCGCGCCGCCTTCGAGGTGACGGGCGCGCTGGGCGACACCGCGCGCGGGTCGGGCGGGTTCGGATCGACGGGGACGGGCTGATGATCCTTGTTCTGGGGATGGCGGCGGCACTCTGGGGGATCGGCGCGCTGATGGGCGCGCCGCGGCAGGCGCGGTTCCTGATGATCGGGCTGCTCTACGTCGCCGTGCTGATCGTTCAGGTGGCGCTGCCCGCGGGCCACCCCCTGCGCTTGGCCACGGGGGAATCGCCCGCGCTCTGGCTCCTGATCGGGGGGGCGGTGGTGCTGGTGCTGGTCTACCGCGCGGGGCTGGCCCGGCTGCGTGCCCGCGCCGTGGCGCGCGAGGCGGCCGCCGCCCCCCCGCCCAAACCCGGCACCTTCACCGAGACGGAACTGAACCGTTATGCCCGCCACATCGTGCTGCGCGAAGTGGGCGGGCCGGGCCAGAAGGCGCTGAAGGGCGGGAAGGTGCTGGTGATCGGGGCAGGAGGGCTCGGGTCGCCCGCGCTTTTGTATCTGGCCGCCGCGGGGGTGGGCACGATCGGCGTGATCGACGGTGACGAGGTCGACAATGCCAACCTCCAGCGGCAGGTGATCCACCGCGATGCCGATATCGGCACGCCGAAGGTGTTCTCCGCCGAACGGGCGATGCGCGCGATCAACCCCTTCATCGAGGTGCGGCCCTATCACCGCAGGCTTGATGCGGCGATCGCGCCGACGCTGTTTGCTGACTATGACGTGATCCTCGACGGGACTGACAATTTCGACACGCGCTATCTGGCGAACCGCGCCGCGGTCTCCACCCGCCGCCCTCTCGTGTCCGGCGCGCTCGCGCAATGGGAAGGCCAGATCAGCGTCTTCGATCCCGCCCGGGGCGGTCCCTGCTATGAATGCATCTTTCCCGAGGCGCCCGCGCCGGGGCTGGCGCCGTCCTGCGCCGAGGCGGGCGTGATCGGGCCGCTGCCCGGGGTGATCGGGTCGATGATGGCGGTCGAGGCGGTGAAGATCATCACCGGCGCGGGCCAGCCCCTGCGGGGCGAGATGCTCATCTACGATGCGCTTTGGGGCGAAACGCGCAAGATCGCGCTGGAGCGGCGCACCGACTGCCCGGTCTGCGGGACGGCGGCGTAGAGGGGGGCTTTGCCCCCCAGGCCCTTTCGGGCCTTCCCCCCAGGATATTTTCAGCGAGAGGAAAACAGGGCCTCAGATGACGCGGGACAGATCGGCGATCAGGTCTTCCGCGTCCTCAAGCCCCACAGACAGCCGGAATATGCCGTCGCCCGCATAGTCGCGGTAGCTGTCTGCGGCGGCCCCTGTCAGGCGGAACGAGGTCTGCATGAGGCCCGCCGTCTCCATCCAGAAGATCAGGCTGCGGTGATGGCCGAGGCTGACCGCGTAGTGCAGGATGTCGAGCTTTTCGATCATCTCCTGCGCGATGGCGCGGCCCTGCGCGGCGCTGCCCACCTGAAAGGCGATCATGCCTGACCCGGTCTTCATCTGCCGCCGGGCGAGGTCGTGCTGGGGATGCGACGGCAGGCCGGGATAGAGCACCCGGGTCACCCCGGGCCGCGTTTCCAGCCATTCGGCTACCGCCTGTGCGCCCGCCGCATGGGCCTTCATCCGCAAGGGGAGCGTCGCCGCGCCCCGCGCGATCAGCCAGGCGTTGAAGGGCGACAGGACCCCGCCGTGGTGAATGCCCGCTTCCAGCCGCAGGCGCCGGATCAGATCGGCCCGCCCCGCCACCGCGCCGCCCACCGCGTCGCCGTGCCCGCCGATATACTTGGTGATCGAATGCATCACGAGATCGACGCCCAGCGCGGTCGTGTCCATCCCCATGGGCGAGGCGAAGGTCGCGTCGGTGGAATGGAGCGCGCCGCCCGCATGGGCGATGCGCGACACCTCGGCCAGATCGGTCAGCCGCAGGATCGGGTTCACCGGGCTTTCGCTGTGGACCAGTTTCGTGTTGGGCCGCATCGCCGCCGCCAACGCGCCCGGGTCCGACAGGTTCACGGTGCTCACCGCAATGCCCAGACGCGGCAGCGTGTCGCGCGCCAGTTCCGCGACCCCGGCATAGGACACGTCCGACACGATCACATGATCGCCCGCCGACAGGAAGGTCAGGAAGATCGCCGTCGCCGCCGCCATGCCCGACGCGGTGCACAGGCACGCTTCGGTCCCCTGCAGGGCGGCGATCTTCTCTTCCAGCATGGCGACATTGGGGTTCGACCAGCGGGCATAGAGAAAGGGCGAGTCTTCCCCCAGATCATGCGCCGAAAAACCCGACACGCTGTCCGACACGAAGGTCGACGACATGTGGATCGGGGGGGCCGAGGCGCCGGTGGCAGGGTCCGGGCCTTCGCCCGCATGGATGGCGGTGGTCATGGCCCCGGGCCTGCGGTTTCGGTCGGTCATCGGCTGTTCCTCCTTGCGGGGGGCAGGCTGGCGGCAAAGCGCCCGCGCCGCAAGGCCGGAAAAGCGGGGGCGGCGACTGGACCCCGGGCGCGCGCGCCCCTAGCTTGCCGGGAAAGGAGATCGCCGCCCATGACCAACCCGCTTCTCGCCTCTTGGGACACGCCTTTCGGCCTTGCCCCTTTCGACCGGATTTCCGACGAAGATTTCGCGCCCGCGCTCGACACCGCCCTTGCCGCACACCGGGACGAAATCGCGGCCATCGCCGCCAACCCCGACCCCGCGACCTTCGCCAATACCATAGCGGCGCTGGAAGCGGCGGGGCATGGTCTCAACCAGGTCCTGTCGGTCTTCTTCACCGTGGCGGGCGCCGACAGCAATCCCCGGCGCGAGGAACTGCAAAGGGCCTTCTCCCCCAAGCTCGCCGCCCACTACGCCGAGATCACGGCGAACAAGGCGCTCTTCGCCCGGGTCGAAGCGGTGTGGCAGGGTCGCGACAGCGCGGGGCTGAGCGATGAGGAAGCGCGCGTCCTGATGCTGACGCGGCGCGGGTTCCTGCGGTCGGGCGCGGCGCTCAGCGGGGATGCCGACGCGCGGATGAAGGCGATCAAGGGGCGGCTTGCCGAACTCGGCACCGCCTTCACGCAGAACCTGCTGGCCGATGAACGCGACTGGTTCATGGACCTGTCCGACGCCGATCTTGACGGATTGCCCGGGTTCGTGATCGCCGCCGCCCGCGCGGCAGGCGCGGAAAAGGGCCGCCCCGGCCCGGTCGTCACGCTGTCGCGCTCGCTCATCGTGCCGTTCCTGCAATTCTCGCCCCGGCGCGACCTGCGCGAACGCGCCTTCCGGGCCTGGGCCGCGCGGGGTGCCAATGGCGGCGCCACCGACAACCGCGCCATCGCGGCGGAAATCCTGTCCCTCCGGCAGGAACGCGCGGGCCTTCTGGGCTATGACAGCTTCGCCGCCTACAAGCTGGAAACCGAAATGGCCGGCACGCCGGCGGAGGTGCGTGACCTGCTCATGGCGGTCTGGACTCCGGCCCGCGCCCGGGCCGAGGCCGACGCGCAGGTGCTGCAGGCGATGATGGCCGCCGATGGCGTCAATGGCCCGTTGGAACCCTGGGACTGGCGCTATTACGCGGAACAACGCCGCCGCGCCGACCATGATCTGGACGAGGCCGCGCTGAAACCCTTCCTGCAGCTCGACCGGATGATCGAGGCGGCGTTTGCCTGCGCCAACCGTCTCTTCGGGCTCGACTTCCGCGCGGTCGATCTGCCGCTTTACCACCCGGATGCCCGCGCGTGGGAGGTGACGCGGGGCGGCACGCATGTCGCGCTCTTCATCGGCGATTACTTCGCGCGCGGCTCGAAACGCTCGGGCGCGTGGTGCAGCGCGATGCGGTCGCAGGCGAAGTTTCCCGAACCGCAGGCTCCCATCGTCATCAATGTCTGCAACTTCGCCAAATCCGACCCGGCCCTTCTGTCCTGGGATGACGCGCGCACGCTCTTTCACGAATTCGGCCATGCGCTGCACCAGATGCTGTCCGACGTGACCTACGAGAGCATCTCGGGCACCTCGGTCGCGCGTGATTTCGTGGAACTGCCAAGCCAGCTTTACGAACACTGGCTGGAAGTGCCGCAGGTCCTGTCCGAATTCGCGACCCATGCCGATACGGGCGAACCCATGCCACAAGACATGCTGCAAAGACTGCTGGCCGCCTCCACCTTCGACATGGGCTTCCAGACGGTGGAATACGTGGCCTCGGCGCTGGTGGACCTTGCCTTCCACGAAGGCGCGGCACCCGCCGATCCGATGGCGCTGCAGGACGCCGTGCTGGCCGATCTGGGCCTGCCGCGCGCCATCACCATGCGCCATGCGACGCCGCATTTCGCCCATGTCTTCGCGGGCGACGGCTATTCCAGCGGATACTACAGCTACATGTGGTCGGAAGTCATGGATGCCGACGCCTTCGCCGCCTTCCATGAGGCGGGCGATCCCTTCGACCCGGCCACGGCCCGCGCGCTTGAAGATCACATCCTGTCCTCGGGCGGCTCGCGCGAGGCGGAAGAGCTTTACACCGCTTTCCGCGGCCGCATGCCGGGGGTCGATGCGCTGTTGAAGGGCAGGGGCCTCGCGGCCTAATACCCCGCGCCGCGATCGACCAGATGCCGAAGCGGCTCGCCCGCTTCCGCCCGGCGCACGTTTTCCGCGATGCAGCGCGACGCCGATGCCGCCCGCGTCTCGGCCGCGACATGGGGCGTGACGGTGACGCGCGGGTGGTGCCAGAAGGCGTGATCGGCGGGCAAAGGCTCTACCCGGAACACGTCGAGCGTCGCGTGGCCCACCTGCCCGGTGCCAAGGGCGGCCAGCAGCGCCGCGTCGTCGATCAGCGGGCCGCGCCCTGGGTTCAGGATCGCCGCGCCGGGGGCCAGCAGCGCCAGCCGCGCGGCGTCAAGGATGTTCTCGGTCGCCGGGGTCGCGGGCAGCAACAGCACGACGGCGTCCGCACCGTGCAGCGCGGCGGCAAGCCCGTCTTCGCCGTGATGGCAGTCGATCCCGTCCACCGCGCGGGGCCGCCGCGACCAGCCGCGCACCTGAAAGCCGATCTGCGCCAGCATCTGCGCGCAGGCCGCGCCCAGCTCGCCCAAGCCCAGCACGGTGACCGTCCGTTCCCACGCCACGGGCGGCGCATGGGGGTGCCAGTCGCCGGGTTTGGCCAGGATATGCGCGTCCATGCCCAGATGGTGGCGCAGCACATGGCCGGTCACCCATTCCACCATGCCCTGCGTCAGCGACGGGTCCACCATCCGCGCCAGCGGCACGCGCAGGGTCGGGTTGCCCGCGATCGTCTCGACCCCCGCCCAAAGGCTCAGCACCGCCTTCAGCCGTGGAAAGGGGGAAAAGTCGCGCAGGGGCCCGTTCGGCGCATAGACGATGTAATCGACCGCCTCGGGCGGCAGGTCGGGGCCCAGCGTCGCCGCGACCCCCTCTTCGGCCAGCGCGGTGCGCAAAGGGGCTTCATAGTCGGCCCAGGCGTCCGGGCGGGCTGAGAAAAGGATGTTCGGCATCTGTCTTTCCGGCTCAGGTCATCGCGGTCGGTGGACATGGGCGCTCTGCACCAGCCCGAAGGCGATAAGCAGCACGAGCATGGCCGATCCGCCATAGCTCACCAGCGGCAGCGGCACGCCGACGACCGGTGCA
Organism: Aestuariivita sp.; assembly: GCA_018401465.1. Lineage (GTDB taxonomy): Bacteria > Pseudomonadota > Alphaproteobacteria > Rhodobacterales > Rhodobacteraceae > JAGYKE01. The sequence continues at coordinate 87,293 of JAGYKE010000004.1, read as the reverse complement.
AGCCCCATCACCATCGACATGTTGACCGCGAAGTACAGGAAGAAGTTCACCGCCAGCCCCAGCGTCAGCAACTGCGCGAAGCGGTCGCGCGTCGACAGCGCCGTGACCACGCAGAAGACGATGATCAGCGCATAGAGCACCAGCAGGGAGAAACCGCCGATGAACCCCAGTTCCTCGGCCAGCGTCGTGAAGATGAAGTCGGTGTGTTTTTCGGGCAGGAAGTTCAGCCGCGACTGCGTGCCCTGCATGAAGCCCCGGCCCGTCCAGCCGCCCGATCCCAGCGCGATCTTCGACTGGGTGATGTGATAGCCCGCGCCCAAGGGGTCGGACGCCGGGTCAAGGAAGGTGTCGATCCGGCGGAACTGGTAGTCTTCCAGCAATTGCCACGATGTCCCCCGGCTCTGGAACACCGCCGTGACAAGGCCCACGCCCGCGCCGATCACCGCGACGAAATAGGCCCAGTGCACGCCGGCCAGAAACATCACCCCGCCCCCCGCCGTCATGAGCAGCAGCGCAGTCCCCAGATCGGGCTGGCGCAGCACCATGAAGGTGGGAAAGAGGATCATGACGACAGGCACCAGCACCCAGACCGGGTGCGACGTGCGCCGCGCGGGCAGCCAGTCGTAATAGGCGGCCAGCATCATCACGAGGGCCACCTTCATCAGTTCCGACGGCTGGAGCCGCATGAACCCAAGGTCGATCCAGCGCTGCGCGCCCATGCCCACGACGCCCACGAATTCCACCAGCAGAAGCAGGATCACCGACACCGAATAGGCAATGGCCGACATGCTGCGCCAGAACCAGATCGGGATCATGGCGACCATGAACATCAGCGCGAAGCCAAGCGCGAAGCGCTTCCCCTGCGGTTCCGCCCAGCGCCCGAACGACCCGCCCGCCACGGAATAGAGCATCAGGAAGCCCACACAGGCCACCGCCGTCACCAGAAGGACCAGCGGCCAGTTGAGGTAGAGGATCTTGCGCGGCCCCGTCGGAACCGACTTTACGGAATACTCAAGATAACTCATGCGCGCCCGCTGCCTTCGGTATTGGCCATGGGCTGCACCGCCTGAAGCCGCTCCTGCTGGTCGCGGATGCGCTCGCGGTCCTTCGCCGGATAGGCCTCAAGGGGCGGCGGCCCCTTGTACAGCGCCTGCAGCACGATGTCGCGCGCGATGGGCGCGGCCGCCGCCGATCCGCCGCCGCCATGTTCCACGATGATCGACACCGCGATCTGCGGCGCCTCGGCGGGGGCATAGCTCACGTAAAGCGCATGGTCGCGCCGTTCCCACGGCAGGTCCTCGTTGCGGATCACGCCGGTCGCCCGTTCGGCGGCGGTGATGTTGCGCACCTGGCTCGTGCCGGTCTTGCCCGACATGCGGTAGGCATCCTCGATGATGCGGCTGCCATAGGCAGTGCCACGCCGGTCGTTGGTGGCCGCGAACATCGCGTCATGCATCTTGCGCAGGTTGACCGGGTTCAGCCCCATGTCTTCACCCGCGCCGCTGTGCGTCTCGATCCCGTCGACCGACTTGATCAGCCGCGGCCGCACCGCCCGCCCCGTGGCCAGCCGCGCCGTCATCACCGCAAGCTGCAGGGGCGAGGCCAGCATGAAGCCCTGCCCGATCGACGCGTTCACCGTATCGCCCACCAGCCAGTCCTGCCCGTGCACGCGCCGCTTCCACGCCCGGTCCGGCGTCAGCCCCGCCGCCACCGCCGACATCGGCAGGTCGTGTCGTATGCCGAGCCCGAACCTTTGCGCCATCTCGGCGATCTTGTCCTGCCCGACCTTGAGCGCGAGGTCATAGTAATAGACGTCGCAGCTTTCCGAGATCGAAGTCTCGAGATTGACGCGACCGTGCCCCGACCTCTTCCAGCAATGGAACCGCCGCCCCGACACCTCCAGATGTCCCGGGCAGAAGACGGTCTCGTCCGGCCCGATCAGCCCCTCCTCCAGCGCCGCCATGGCGGTGATCATCTTGAAGGTGGAACCGGGCGGATAAAGCCCCTGCACCGATTTCGACGCCAGCGGGCGATACTTGTTGTCGGTCAGCTCGCGGTAATCCGCGACCGAGATGCCGCGCACGAAGAGGTTCGGGTCATAGCTGGGCGAAGACGCGATCGCCAGAAGATCGCCGCTTTCGACATCCATGACCACCGCGCTCGCGCTTTCCGCGCCCAGCCGCGCCTGAATATAGCCCTGCAGCGCCGCATCGATCGTCAGCTGCAGATCGGCGCCCGGTTCGCCCTCGCGCCGGTCCAGTTCGCGCATGACGCGGCCCGCCGCGTTCACCTCGACCCGGCGCGTGCCCGCCTTGCCGCGCAGGGAATCCTCAAGCCGCGCCTCGACCCCCACCTTGCCGATCTGGAACCGCGGGATCCGCAGAAGCTGGTCGGGCTCTTCCAACTGGCTCAGGTCGAAATCCGACACCGGCCCGACATAGCCCACCACATGCGCGAAATCCGATCCGAGCGGATAGGCCCGCGTCAGCCCCACCTCGGGCACGACGCCGGGCAGGGTGGGGGCATTGACCGCGACGATGCTTACCGCGTCCCAGCTGACCTGTTCGGCCACCGTCACCGGCAGGAAGGGCGGGCTGCGCCGCATCTCGGTGATCGCTCGGTTGAGCTGTTCGTCATCCAGTTCGATCAGCCGGCTCAACCGGCCCACGACCTTGTCCACATCGCCCGCATCCTCGCGCACGATCACGATGCGATAGCTCGGGCTGTTGCGGGCAATTACTGCGCCGTTGCGATCGTAGATCTCGCCCCGCGCGGGCGGGATCAGGCGGATGTTGATTCGGTTCTCTTCGGCCAGCAGGCGGAACTGGTCGGCCTGTTCGACCTGCAGATGCCGCATCCGCAGCGACAGCAGGCCCATGAAACCCGCCATCATCCCGCCCACGATGACCGCGCGCCGCGTCGTCAGGCGCTGCGCCGTCTCGGTGTCGCGGATGTTGCGCTTCATAGCCTTCCCCCCAGCGCGTCCTCGTCCCCGGGCGACAGGCGGCGCACGCCGAAGATCACATGCGATACGCCCACCACCGCAGGATAGATCACCACTGTCATCACCGCCTGACTCAACGCCAGCCCCAGCGGTGGCTGTTCCACCATAAGGATGGTCAAAAGCAGCCTTTCGCACAAGGCAATGCCCAGAATCACCATGGCGACGGCCGTCCATTCGCCCGCGAAACCGGCGTCGCGCAGCCCCGAGGATCGCTGCTTCAGCGTATACGTGCCCAACACGACCAGAAGCGCCAGCAGCCCCGGCACCCGGAAGAGCAGCATGTCCGCCACCAGCATCACCGCCGCGACCGCGACGCCCGGCACGTAATCGGGCCGCCGCACCGCCCAGGCACAGGCGAACGCGACCAGAAGATCCGGCCCTGCCCAGATCCCGGGCAGGGTCGAGAGCGGCAGAAGCTGGAAGAACAGGATCACAAGGCCCAGCACGCAGAAGGCCACGCGCATCAGCCACAGCCGCGATGTGGAAAACTCATCCATCCGCAGGCTCGTCGACAGGTTCGGCCGCCGGTTCGACCAGCGACATCGCGGGCGGCCCCGGTGCCACCAGCCCGCCGGGGTCGCTGATCGCCTCGACCCCGTGATGCCGCAGCAGCCGCAGGAATTCGAGCCGCCCGAAATCCGCCGCCAGCCGCACCCGCAGCCGCCCCGCCGGGTCGATCGCAACTTCGCCAACCAGAAGGCCCGCAGGAAACACCCCGCCATCGCCCGATGTCACGACGCGGTCGCCCGGACGCACCTGATCGCGGCTCTCGACGAAATCCAGCAGGGGCGCTGCGCTGTTGTCGCCCGCAACCAGCGCCTTCTGCCCTGATGGCTGGATCGTGGCGGGAATGGCGCTGGTCGCATCGGTGAGCAGGATCACCCGCGACGTGTTCTGCCCCACCCCTGCGATGCGGCCCACAAGCCCGATGCCGTCCATCGCCGCCCAGCCGTCAACGATCCCGTCGCGCGCGCCGACGTTCAGAAGAACCGATTGCCGGAAGGGCGATCCGCTGTCGGCCATGACGACCCCGGTGATGAAGGTCAGCCGCGGGTCCAGCCGCACGTTGTTGAGATCGAGAAGCCGTGCGTTCTCCTGCTCAAGCTGCAGCGCCGCTTCCTTCCACGCCTGCATCTGCCGCAGTTCGGACCGCAATTCGCGGTTCTGGTCCACCAGTCGCTGGTAGGACTGGAAATCCCGCACAAGGTTGATCGCCCCCGTGACCGGCGCCATCGCCCAGTCCATGCCCGGCACGACCCGGTCCACCACCTGCGCGCGGAACTGTTCCACCCGCGGGCTGTCGATGCGCCAGACCAGCACCAGACCGATCAGGCACAGCACGACTATCCCCAGCAGAAGACGCCGCAGGGGGCCGGTGTATTCATCCCGATTGGAACGGTCCTTGGCCAAGGGCTGTCCTCTTCAGGGCCGGTTGTCCCGAATGTGCACCAAAAGCCGACGCGCGTCAGCTATCGTAGTCGATGGCGTGGCGAAGCTGCTTTTCGTATTCCAGCGCCTTGCCGGTGCCCAGCGCCACGCAGTTGAGGCTTTCATCCGCGATCGACACCGCAAGGCCCGTCTGTTCGCGCAGCGCGAGATCCAGATCGCCCAGAAGAGCACCGCCACCGGTCAACATCACGCCCCGGTCGACGATGTCGGCGGCAAGGTCCGGCGGCGTGGTCTCGAGCGCGGTCATCACCGCCTCGCAGATCTGCTGCACCGGTTCGGCCAGCGCCTCGGCCACCTGGGCCTGGCTGATCTCGATCTCTTTCGGCACCCCGTTCAGCAGGTCGCGGCCACGGATCTGCATCGACTGGCCGCGCCCGTCATCGGGCATGCGCGCCGTGCCGATCGAGGTCTTGATGCGCTCAGCGGTCGATTCGCCCACGAGAAGGTTCTGCTGGCGGCGCAGGTAGTTGATGATTGCCTCGTCCATCCGGTCGCCGCCCACCCGGACCGACCGCGCATAAACGATGTCGCCAAGGCTCAGAACCGCGACTTCCGTCGTGCCACCGCCGATATCGACGACCATGTTGCCGGTCGGGTCGGTGATGGGCATGCCCGCGCCGATGGCCGCCGCGATGGGTTCCGCGATCAGCCCCGCCTTGCGCGCGCCCGCCGACAGCACCGACTGGCGGATCGCCCGCTTCTCGACCGGGGTCGCGCCATGGGGCACGCAGACGATGACCTTGGGCTTGGAAAAGGTCGACCGCTTGTGCACCTTGCGGATGAAATGCTTGATCATTTCCTCCGCCGTGTCGAAGTCGGCGATGACGCCATCGCGCATGGGCCGGATCGCTTCGATCGACCCGGGCGTGCGGCCCAGCATCAGCTTGGCATCCTCGCCCACGGCCAGCACCTTCTTGACGCCGTCCTTGATGTGATAGGCGACGACAGAAGGCTCGGACAGGACGATACCGCGGCCCTTTACATAGACCAGCGTGTTCGCAGTGCCGAGATCGATCGCCATGTCTGCTGCGAACAGACCACCAAGATTACTGAGCCACGACATGACCGATACCTGCCTCGTTTTGTATTGATCCACGACTCGCCAGCCGACCGGGGCAGAGCGCGGACGCGCGATGTTATAGGCCCCGCACCCCCGGACTGAAAGACCTCATTGCGCTCACATCAGCGCGATCCCGCCAGTGCGGACCGAACTCTATCCGTCCGACTTCAGCGCCCCGTTCTCCCAGGTTCCCGTCTCTTCCTGACCGGTGGCATAGCGCATGGTGCCCTCGCCCTGCCGCTGGCCGTCGAGGAAGGTGCCCTCATAGACATCGCCATTGGCATAAGTCGCGATGCCGCGACCGCTGATCTCGCCCGCGCGCCACTCGCCCACATAGCGGAACCCGTTCGCCATCACGATCTCGCCCTCGCCCTCTCGCTGGCCGTTCACGAAGCTGCCGGTATAAACCGTCCCGTCGGGATAGGTTGCGATGCCCTGTCCCTGACGCTGCCCGTCCACCCATTCCCCCTCATAGCGGTAGCCGTCCGCATAGGTCATCAGGCCCAGCCCGTGCGGCTTGGCATCGCGGAACGCGCCTTCATAGACCACGCCGTTGGCATAGGTCGCCCGGCCCACGCCGTCGATCACGCCCGCCGTCCACTGGCCCTCGTAGACCGACCCGTCGGGATAGGTGATCTTCCCCTCGCCCTCGGCCAGCCCGGTGCGGAAACTGCCCTCATAGACCGATCCGTCCGGATAGGTCAGGCGGCCCTGACCCTCCATCTGCCCCGCGACCCAGGCCCCTTCATAGACATAGCCGTCCGCGCCCCGGAACGTGCCCTGTCCCTCGCGCAGATCGCCCGCGAACTGCCCCTCGTAGACGTCGCCATTGGCGTGGGTGACGCGGCCCGTCCCCTCGCGCTGCCCGCCTGACAGCTGGCCCTCGTAGACATCGCCATTGGGCTGGGTCAGCCGGCCCTCGCCGTCGATCTGCCCACCCTTCCACAGCCCCACATAGACCAGCCCGTCCGGCAGCGTCAGCGTGCCTTCGCCGTCGCGCTCGCCATTCACGATGCGGCCTTCATAGACCCCGCCATCGGGATAGGTGATGCGGCCCTGCCCCTGCTTGACCCCGTCGACCCAATCGCCGCGGTACTCATATCCGCCCGGGCTCGTCATCGTGCCGCGGCCATGATGCTGGGCATTGCGGAACTCGCCCTCATAGCGCACGCCATTGGCATAGACGGCGATACCCTGGCCGTCGATCACGCCGTCGACCCAGGTTCCCTCATAGGTCGACCCGTCCGAAAACGTGATCTTGCCCACGCCGTTGGGCTTGCCGCGCGCGAATTCGCCGTCATAGACCGACCCGTTGGGAAACCGCGCGACACCCTGTCCGCGGATCTCGCCATCGACCCATTCGCCGGAATACTCGTATCCGTTGGGCAGGGTATAGGTCCCGGTGCCGTGCTGCAGCCCGCCCCGGAACGTGCCCTGATAGACCCCGCCATCGTCATACTGCTTGGTGAGGACCTGCCCGTCCTGTGCCAGTGCCGCCCTCGGCAGCCCCAGCGCAAAGCACAGGGCGAACGCCCCCAATGCGGTCGATCGGATCATCCGGGTCCCCTGTTGTCGGTTCCGTCCTGCCCGCCCGGCCCCAGCCGCCGCGGCCACCGCGGTTATCGCCCATGCGGGCAGGGGGGGCAACGTCTTTTGCCGCAGGCGGGTTTCCCTTGGGCGGCGATCTGCTAAATGGGCATGTGGCACAGGCGCGGGGGTCAGCATGTCCGACAGGTTCCGGGTGACATTGGGGCAGCTGAACCCGACGGTCGGCGATCTCGCCGGCAATGCCGCCAAGGCCCGCGCGGCATGGCAGGAAGGCCGCGCCGCCGGTGCCGACCTCGTCGCACTGCCCGAGATGTTCATCACCGGCTACAACGCGCAGGACCTGTGGATGAAACCCGCCTTCCATCGCGCCGCGATGGACGAGGTGCACCGCCTCGCCGCCGCCTGCGCCGACGGCCCCGCGCTTGCCATCGGCAGCCCCTGGGCCGAAGACGGCGCGCTCTACAACGCCTACCTGATCCTCAAGGGCGGGCGTGTCGCCTCCGCACAGCTCAAGCATCACCTGCCCAACGACACCGTCTTCGACGAGGTGCGCGTCTTTGAGGCAGGCCCCTTGGGCGGGCCCTACAGCATCGGCACCACCCGCATCGGCAGCCCCGTCTGCGAAGACGCCTGGCACGACGACGTCGCCGAGACGCTGGCCGAGACCGGCGCGGAATTCCTGCTGGTGCCCAACGGATCGCCCTATGACAGGGGCAAGTTCGACACCCGCATGACCCACATGGTCGCCCGCGTGATCGAAACCGGCCTGCCGCTCATTTACCTGAACATGGTGGGTGGACAGGACGATCAGGTCTTCGACGGGGCCAGCTTTGCGCTCAACCCCGGCGGCGCCCTCGCGCGGCTCCTTCCCGCCTTCGACGAGGTGGTCGCCCACATCGACCTCGAACGCGGGGAGGATGGCTGGCGCGTGACCGAAGGCGACCGTGCCCAAATGCCCGACGCCCTCGAACGCGACTACCGCGTCATGGTCACCGCCTTGCGCGACTATTGCACCAAGACCGGCTTCGGAAAGGTGCTGCTCGGCCTCTCGGGCGGGGTGGACAGCGCGCTGGTCGCCGCCATCGCCGTCGACGCGCTGGGCGCCGGCAACGTGCGCTGCGTCATGCTGCCGTCGGAATACACCTCGTCTGACAGCCTTGAAGACGCCGAAGCGGTCGCGCGCCTTCTGGGGGTGCGCTATGACCGCGTCCCCATCACCGGCCCCCGCGCGGCGGTGACCGAGGCGCTCGCCCCTGTCTTCGAAGGCACCCAGCCCGACCTGACCGAAGAAAACATCCAGTCCCGCCTGCGCGGCCTGCTGCTCATGGCGCTGTCCAACAAGTTCGGAGAGATGCTCCTCACCACCGGCAACAAGTCCGAAGTCGCGGTGGGCTATGCGACGATCTACGGCGACATGGCGGGCGGCTACAACCCGATCAAGGACCTCTACAAGACCCGCGTGTTCGACACCTGCCGCTGGCGCAACGCCAATCACCGCGACTGGATGAAAGGCCCCGAAGGCCCCGTCATGCCCGTCCGCGTGATCGACAAGCCCCCGTCTGCGGAACTGAGACCCGACCAGAAGGACAGCGATTCGCTCCCCGACTATCCCGAACTCGACGCGATGCTCGAGATCCTGATCGACCGCGACGGCTCCATCGCCGACTGCGTCGCGGTGGGCTTCGACCGCGCCACCGCGCAGAAGGTCGAAAGGTTGATCTATCTGAGCGAATACAAACGCTTCCAGTCCGCCCCCGGCGCGCGGCTCACCGACCGCGCCTTCTGGCTCGACCGCCGCTATCCGCTGGTGAACCGCTGGCGCGACCCGTCCTGACGCCCCGGGCTTCTTCTCGTCCCAAATACGCAATTTCCGACGCGAAAATCCTCGTGCGCCGCCCCGGAATAAAGGGCAGTGTCGCGCCATGCCCGGCCCCAGACCAGACCCCGTTTCCGAAGACCGCAGATTGCCCAAGCGCGTCGATGTCGTCGTCATCGGCGGCGGCATCATCGGCGTGTCCGCCGCGCTCGAACTCGCCGAACGCGGCGTCAGCGTCGCGCTCTGCGAAAAGGGTGAAATCGGGGCCGAACAATCCTCGCGCAACTGGGGCTGGGTGCGCATCTCGCTCCGCGACCCGCGCGAAATCCCGCTGATGCTCGACGCGATCCGGTCGTGGGACGGGATGGAGGCCCGCACCGGCCACCGCATGGGATACCGGCGCTGCGGCATCCTCTTCACCGCCGCCACCAACCGCGCGGCGGCGGATTACGAACGCTGGTCACGCCACCTCGCGCCCCACCAGATCGACTGCGGCGTGGTCCGGGGGGCCGATCTTGACAGGCTCATGCCCGGGCACCGGCTGGCGGTGAAGGGCGCGCTCCATACTCCGCTCGACGGCCGGGCCGAACCGCAATGGGCGGCCCCCGGCATCGCGCTCGCCGCACGCGCGGCGGGGGCGCATGTGCTCACCCAATGCGCGGTGCGCAGTCTTGATCTGGCTGCGGGCCGCGTCGCGGGCGTCATCACCGAACGGGGCCGCATCGCCTGCGACGGCGTGATCCTTGCGGGCGGCGCGTGGTCGCGGCTTTTCGCGGGCAATGCCGGGATCGACCTGCCGCAGCTCAAGGTGCTCAACACCGTGCTGCGCACCACGCCCGTCGAAGGCGGCCCCGAGGTCAGCCTCTGGGCCGACGGCTTCGCCCTGCGCCGCCGCGCCGATGGCGGCTATACCATCGCCTCGGGAACCGAGAACACGGTCGACATCGTCCCCGACAGCTTCCGCCTTGCCCGCGCCTTCCTGCCTGCCTTCCGCGCCGAATGGCGGTCACTGCGCTTCCGCGTCTCTGGCCGCTGGGGCGAAGAGGCGGCCGAGGCCCGCACCTGGCGCCCCGACGAAACCACGCCGTTCGAACGCACGCGCATCCTCGACCCCGCCCCGTCGCAGCGCATGCTGCGGTCAAGCTGGGCCGAAGCCCGCCGCGCCTTTACCGTGCTCGAAGGGGCCGAAGTGGCGCAATCCTGGGCCGGGCTGATCGACGTCACCCCCGACGCGATCCCGGTGATCTCGCCTGTCGCAGAGGTTCCGGGCCTGATCATCGGCACCGGCTTTTCCGGCCATGGCTTCGGCATCGGGCCGGGGGCAGGGCGGCTTCTGGCCGATCTGGCGACAGCCCGCGCGCCGGTCGTGGACCCGCACGATTTCCGCCTCTCGCGCTTCACCGACGGCAGCCGCGTCGCGCCCCAGACGGGCTACTGATCGGGCTACTGATCGGGGCCAAAGGTTAAGAAACCCTTTCCCCGCCCCTGCAAGCCCTTGATTTTCCGTGGTCCGACAGGCGTCCCATCATGGGACGTTCATTCCCACCAGCGGTCGATGGTGGCGATGTCGTCGTCGGACCAGCCGAAATGATGCGCGAACTCGTGGATCGTCACATGCGCCACCAGATCGGCCAGATCTACATCGCCCCGTTCCCGCCATTCATCAAGGATGGGTTCCCGGAACAGCCAGACCATATCCGGCCCGAACCCCGTATCCATCACCGATTTCTCGGTCATCGGGATCCCGTCATAAAGCCCCGTCAGGTCCAGCGGATCGTCGATGCCCAGCTCGTCCAGCATGTCGTCCGACGGCCAGTCGACGACCTGCAGCACGACCAGCTCGGCCGCCTTGCGGAACGGATCAGGCAGGCCCGCCACCGTGGCCCGTGCCATGTCTGCGATCTGGTCAAGTGTCGCGCTCATGGCCAAGGATAGGACGGCGGCGGGCCGCGTTTGTCAAAGCATCAGCTGATAGGAATGCGGCACGAAGTGGAACCCGTCGCCGCGGGTCTCGACATAGCCCACGCCCGGCCAGGGCATGTGATAGCCGATCAGCGCGACCTTGTCGGCGGCCGCTTCCTTGTCGCGGTCAAAGCGCACCTCCCAGTCGGGATGGGCCAGCGACCAGACATAATGGTTCGCGAAATCCGCCCCGATCAGAAGCTGCGTGCCCTCGCTTTCCACCATATAGGCCATGTGCCCCGGCGTGTGCCCGAAAGCCGCCATCGCCGTCAGCCCCGACGCGACGCTGCCGCCGTCGTCAAGGAAGGTGAACTGCTCGGCCAGCGGCCGGACATTCGCCTCGAACGCGTCGTTGCCCGCCATGTCCCATGCGTTGAACTCGGCCGCGCCGGTCACATAGGCCGCGTTCGGATAGGTCGGCGCGCCCTCGGTCAGAAGCCCGCCGATATGGTCGCCATGCATGTGGGTGATGACGACGCGGTCCACCTGATCGGCGGTATATCCCGCCGCCTGCAGCGCCGCGACCGTCGCGGGCCCGTTCAGCCCGGTGTCGAACAGGACAAGCTCGGCCCCGGTGTTCACCAGCGTCGGCGTGAAGAAGAACTGCGCCTGGTCGATGGGGATGTTCGCGGCCTGCGACGCGGCGGCGAAGTCCTCGGGCGACACGTTCAGCCCGAAGATCGTCTGCGGATCAGGCACCGCCCGCGTGCCCGCCAGCAGCGTCGTCACCTCGAACCCGCCGACCTTCAGCCGGTTGAAGGGCGAACCGCCCACGCCCAGCATCGGGGCGGCGGCCCGCGCGGCACCGCCCACCGCCAGCGTCAGCGGCAACGCCGCCGCCCCGGCCAGCGCCGCCCGGCGCGTGAAAGTCATGTCGTTGGTCATGTCGGGTTTTCTCCTTCGAATGAATTACATATCGAAAGATAGAACCGTGAGTATGTGAAGCCAGTAGGCGGGCTTCACGTTCCGGCGACGTCCGCCCGCTGGACAAAATGCACCCCCTGTGAGAAATGGCGCGCCGAACAGGAGACACCCATGACCACCACCCGTTTCGCGCCGTCGCCCACCGGTTACATCCATGTGGGCAACCTGCGCACCGCGCTGATGAACTTTCTCATCGCGCGCAAGGCGGGCGGCACTTTCATCCTGCGCATCGACGACACCGACGCCGAGCGGTCGAAAGAGGAATACGTCGACCAGCTCAAGCGCGATCTCGACTGGCTGGGCCTGCACTGGGACCGGGTCGAGCGGCAGTCGCTGCGGCTTGACCGCTATGCCGAAGCCGCCGACCGCCTGCGCGCCATGGGCCGCTTCTACGAGGCGTTCGAGACGCCAGTGGAACTCGACCTCAAGCGCAAGAAGCTGCTCAACATGGGCCGGCCCCCGGTCTATGACCGCGCCGCGCTGAAACTGTCGGATGCCGAACGCGACGCGCTCCGCACCGAACGCGGCCCCGGCGTCTGGCGGTTCCTGCTGGATCAGGAGCGCATCGACTGGACCGACGGCATCCTGGGGGACATCTCGATCGACGCGGCATCGGTCAGCGACCCGGTCCTGATCCGGGGCGACGGGCAGGTGCTCTACACGATGGCATCCGTGGTGGACGACATCGAGATGGGCGTGACCCATATCGTGCGCGGCGCCGACCACGTCACCAACACGGCGACGCAGATCCAGATCATCCGCGCGCTGGGCGGCACCCCGCCCGCCTTCGCGCATCATTCGCTGCTGACCGCCGCCTCGGGCGAGGCGCTGTCGAAACGCCTTGGTGCGCTCAGCTTGCGCGACCTGCGCGCGCAGGGGGTCGAACCCATGGCGCTTTTGTCGCTGATGGCGCGGCTGGGGTCGTCCGACCCGATCGAACTGCGCGCCAGCATGGACGAGCTGATCGACGGCTTCGACATCTCGCGCTTCGGCTCCGCGCCCACGAAATTCGACGAAACCGATCTTTTCCCGCTGACGGCACGGCATCTGCAATCGCTGCCCCATGACGCCGTGGCCGGTCACATGGCGGATCTCGGCGTGCCCGCCGACATCGCCCCCCGCTTCTGGGAGGTGATGCGCGACAACATCACCACGATGCACGATCTGCCCGACTGGTGGGCGCTGTGCCGCGACGGGGCAGACCCTGTCATCGCCGACGAAGACCGCGATTTCGTGGCTCAGGCGCTGTCCATGCTGCCCGAGCCGCCCTATGACGACGCGACCTGGGCCGCCTGGACGACGGCGGTGAAGGACGCGACGGGCCGCAAGGGCAGGGGCCTCTTCATGCCGTTGCGCCTTGCCGTCACGGGCCGCGAAAAGGGGCCCGAGATGGCCGCACTCATGCCGCTGCTGCAAAGAAAACCCGGTCAGGCCTGATCGTCGACCACCCGCGCGCCGACCCGCGCCAGTTCCGCATCGACCAGCGCGCTTTCTCCGGGTGTCAGCTGCTGGTGGCGCGGATAGCGCGGGGCATCCCGGTCGTTCAGGATGGGCGCGTCCCATCCATCGGTCGTCTCAAAAAACCGCCGCACCCCGTCTTCCCCGAAGACCCGCGCGAAGCCCTGCACCACCACGTCAAGATAGGACAGAAGCACGGGGTAGGCGTTGTCCGGCACCCGATGACGGCCTTCGGGCACCGCATAGACCGCGATGTCAAGATCGCGCGGAACCCCATGCGTGACCAGATGTGTCACCGCCACCCGGTCATAGGCCCATTCCCGGGCATCGAGCGCATCCCAGTCCCCGCGCGGGACATGGGCGATCAGGCCGTCGATCTCGCACGCCTCATCGGGGATCGCGGTCAGGAAGGCGACAGGCCGCAGATCGGTGTGCCGCCACGCCCGCCGCCAGCCGCGCAACCGCGCCGGTTGCGGATCGGGAAAATCATGCGTCGCCGTGTTGACCAGACTGCCATAGCCAAAGAAATAGGGGTCTTTCACGTCATCAGGCCTGTTTTTTGCAGTTGATGTATGTCAAACCCTTTTTTGTGAAGATGTGCAATCTTGGCAAAAGTCCGGGATGGAGGCGCGCATGCGCATCACCAAAAGAACGAACATAGCCGTCCGCCTGCTGATGTTCTGCGCCGCCAATTCCGACCGGCTTGTCACCAAGGCCGAGATCGCGGAATGCTGCAACATCTCGGAAAACCATCTGGCGCAGGTGATCAACCAGCTCAGCCAGCTGAGCTATCTGCACACCCAGCGCGGGCGAAACGGCGGCATGACGCTGGCCCGCTCGGCGCATGACATCCGCATCGGCGACGTCTTCCGCGACGTGGAAGGCGGTCTGCCCTTGGCCGAATGCTTTGCCGATGCCGACAACACCTGCCCGCTGGTCGCCGCCTGCCGGTTGCGCGTCGCGCTCGCCGATGCGGCGCAGGCCTTCTATGCCTCGCTCGACGACATCACGCTTGATGCGCTGGTCTGCGACAACACCGCGCTTCTGGCGATCCTGAACCCGGCCTCCTGCGAACGGGCCTGACGGTTCACTCCCGCGCCCGCAGCACCCGCGCGGGCCGGGCCGCCAGCGGCCGCCATGCGAATGCCAGCCCCGCCAGCAGCGTCGCCGCGATCCCGCCGCCGATGATCCCCGTGGCCGATGGCCAGATCACCGCGAAATCGGTGTCCATCACGAAATGGCTGACGGCCCAGCCGCCCCCGATCCCCGCGCCGAGCGCCACGGCCCCCGCTGCCGCGCCGAGGATCGCGGCGCGCAGCGCGAAACTGGCCAGAATGCGCCCGCGCCCCGCGCCCAGCGTCTTGAGCACGGCGGCCTCATAAGTGCGCGCGCCTTCGCCCGCCGCTGCCGCCCCGATCAGGACAAGGAACCCGGTCAGAAGCGTTGCCGCCGCGCCGTATGACGTGGCCGCGGCAAGGCCCGCCAGAACCTCGCTCACCCGGTCGATTGCGTCGCGCACGCGGATCGCGGTGATGTTGGGGAACTGCCCCGCCAGATCGCGCAGGATCGCGGCCTCGGCCGCTTCTTCGGCATAGACGGTGGCGATGAAGCTGTGCGGCGCGCCCGACAAGGCGGCGGGGTTCATCGACATGATGAACCCGATGCCGGCGGTCGAAAAATCGACCTCGCGCAGCGAGGTGATCTCGGCCTCGATATCACGGCCAAGGATGTTGACGGTCAGGCGGTCGCCGATCCCGATGCCCATTTCCGCCGCTTCCTCGGCGGCAAAGCTGATCTGCGGCGGTCCGGCATAATCCGGCCCCCACCATGCGCCTTCGACCACGCGGGTGTTGTCCGGGATCGCGTCAGAGTAGGTGACGCCGCGGTCGCCCTCCAGCACCCAGTGGCCGCCCGCCACTTCGCGCGCGGGCAGGCCGTTGATGCGGGTGATGATCCCGCGCAGCATCGGCGCGCTGTCCACGCGGCTGACGGCGGGGTCGCTTTCCAGCCGCTCAAGAAAGCCGGGCATCTGGTCGCGCTGGATATCCACGAAGAAATAGCTGGGCGCGATTTCCGGCAGATCGCCGGTGATGGCGTTGCGCAGGTTGCCGTCGATCTGCCCCACGGCGGCCAGCACCGACAGGCCCAGCCCCAGTGACAGCACAACCGACGCCGCCCCTTCGCGCGGCCCGCTGATGGCAGCCAGCGCCCAGCGCAGCGCGGGCAGGTGCCGGACCGCCCGCGCGCCCCGCCGCGCCAGCACCCGGATCAGCGCCGCCGCCAGCGCAAGGATCATCAGCGCCCCCGCGATCCCGCCCGCCGTCCAGAGCGTCAGCGTCACCGCCCCCGAAAACCAGCCCGCCAGCGCCAAGAGCGCCGCCAGCCCCAGCGCCGTCGCCACTACGAAGCGGGCAGGCGGCAGCACCCGGGCCGAAGACAGCGCATCGCGGAACAGCGTCGCCGCCCGCACCTCTTCCGTCCGCGCCAGCGGCCAGAGCGTGAAGATGAACGCCGTCAGCAGGCCGTAGAGCGCCGCCTCGCCCAAGGGCGCGGGGTGGATGGTGAAGACCGCCGGGATCGGCAGCCGCGCCTCGATCACCGGGCCAAGCGCCACCGGGATCAGCGCACCCAGCGCAAGGCCAAGGCCGATCCCCACCAGCGACAGCACGCCGATCTGCAGGAAATAGGTCAGGAAGATCGTCGCCCGGTCGGCCCCCAGCGTGCGCAGCGTGGCGATCACGGATGTCTTTCGCGCGAGGTAAGCGCGCACCGCCGCCGACACGCCGACACCCCCTACGGCAAGGCCCGACAGCCCGACCAGCACAAGGAACGCGCCCAGCCGGTCGACGAATTCCGACACCCCGGGCGCGCCATTGCGCGCATCGGTCCAGCGCAGGCCGGTATCCTCGAACGCCGCGCGTACCGCGGCTTCGGTCGCGGCCAGATCCGTGCCTTCGGGCAGGTCCAGCCGGTATTTCGTGGAAAACAGCGTTCCCGGCTCCAGCAGCCCCGACCCCTCCAGCGCCCGCGTCGCCACGATGCTGCGCGGCCCAAGGCCGAAGCCCCCCGCCGCCCCGTCGGGTTCGGCCACCAGTGCGGCCATCAGCACGAAATCCTGCGTGCCCAGCCGGAAGACCCCGCCGGGCGCCAGCCCCAGCCGGTCGATCAGCACCCGCTCCATCACCGCGCCGGGTAGGCCGTCCGCCCCCGCCAGCGCCCCCTCCAGCGGCATCGCCGGGTCAAGCCGCACCTCGCCCACCAGCGGATAGGCCCCGTCGACCGATTTCACCTGCGTCAGCGCGCGCTCGGACACGCCCACCACCGCCATGGACCGGAAATCGACGATTTCCGACACCGCCACCGCGCGCGCCTCCATCCAGCCGCGCTCCTCCCCGGTGGCGAAGCGATAGGTGAACTCCATCTCGGCATCGCCGCCCAGAAGGGCCGCACCCTCCTGCGCCAGCCCCGCCTCGATCGCCGCGCGCACGCTGCCCACCGCTGCGATGGCCGCAACCCCCAGCGCCAGACAGGCAAGGAAGATGCGGAACCCCCGCAGCCCGCCTCGCAATTCGCGGCGCGCAAGGCGTGCGGCGTTCGTCAGGCTCATTCCGCCGCCTCGTGCATTGTGTCCGTCACGATGCGCCCGTCGCGCAGGCGCACCGTCCGGTCGCAGCGCGCGGCAAGCTCGCGCGAATGCGTGACCAGCACCAGCGTCGCCCCGTGCCGGTCGCGCAGCCCGAACAGCAGATCCATGATCGCCGCGCCGTTGGTCGCGTCGAGGTTCCCCGTCGGCTCATCCGCCAGCAAGATGTCGGGCCGGGGGGCCGAGGCCCGCGCCAGCGCCACGCGCTGCTGTTCCCCGCCCGACATCTGGGTCGGATAGTGATCCGCCCGGTGGCCAAGCCCCACCGCCTCCAGCTCCGCCGCCGCCCGGTCGAAGGCGTCGCGCACCCCGGCCAGTTCCAGCGGCGTCGCCACGTTTTCCAGCGCCGTCATCGTCGGGATCAGGTGGAAGGACTGGAACACCACGCCCATGTGATCGCGCCGGAACCGCGCGAGCGCGTCTTCATCCATCGCGGTCAGGTCGTGCCCAAGGGCCGAGATGGTGCCGCCCGTCGCCCGCTCCAGCCCGCCCATCAGCATCAGCAGCGACGATTTCCCCGACCCCGAAGGCCCGATCAGGCCCAGCGTCTCGCCCCGCATCACGTCAAGCGTGATCCCGTTCAGGATATCGACGCGCCCTGCATTGCCATCGAGCGACAGGAATGCATCTTGAAGTCGGATCACGGGATCGGTCATGCGGGGAATTCCTTTGCCTGACAGTCGATATGGAGCGTTCGGGATGCTGCGCAAGGTTTTCATGACGCTGGCGGCGCTGGCCTTCGCCGGGGCGGCGCGGGCGGAACCGGTAACCATCGCTGCGCTGGGCGACAGCCTCACGCAGGGTTACGGGCTGGTCGCGGAACAGGGCTTCGTGCCCCAGCTGCAGCGCTGGCTCGACGCGCAGGGAGCGGAGGCGCGGCTGATCAACGCGGGGGTCTCGGGCGACACGACGGCAGGCGGCGCGGCGCGCGTCGCCTGGACGCTCACGCCGGACGTCGACGCGATGATCGTGGCGCTGGGCGGCAATGACCTTCTGCGCGGCATCGACCCGGCGGTGGCGCGCGCCAATATCGACGCGATCCTGCGCAGCGCGCAGGCGCAGGGCGTCCCGGTCCTGCTGATCGGCATGCGGGCCCCGAGCAATTACGGCCCCGACTACAAGACCGCCTTCGACGCGATCTATCCCGATCTCGCCGCGCAATACGGCACGCTCTATCTCGACAATTTCTTCGCGGGCTTCGGCGGCGCCGCGACCGATCCCGCGCAGGCGACGCCGCTGATGCAGGGCGACGGTATCCACCCCAATTCCGAAGGCGTGGCGCGCATCGTGGCAGAGGTGGGTCCGCGCGTGCTCGACCTCATCGCGCGGGCGGACTGAGGGCGGAAGCTGGACTTTTCCCGCCGAAACGGCATGATACCACTGTGGATGCAGGGGAGGGCGTCATGTCCCGGATGGAAAACCTCGATACCGGTCTGCGCGAACAGATGGAAAGCCTGCGCGCGCGCAAGCACGCCGAAGGCGGTATGACCGAGGATGATCTCTACATCCGCGGCGGGCGCGCGGCGGCGATGTTCTGCATCACCTTCGCCTTCGCTGCGCCCTGTCTTCTGCTGTGGTCACACGTCCTCTGACGGTCAGAGGACGGTGACCTTCGTGCCCACCGGCACGCGGGCATACAGATCGATCACGTGATCGTTCAGCATGCGGATGCAGCCGTTCGACACCGACTGCCCGATGGAGTCGGGCTGTGTCGTTCCGTGGATGCGGAAATACGTGTCCAGCCCGTTCTGGAAAAGATAAAGCGCCCGCGCCCCCAGCGGATTGCCCGGCCCGCCGGGCTGGATGTACGTGTTGTCCACGAATTTCGCATAGGCGACCGGGTCGCGGGCGATCATCTCGTTGGTGGGCCGCCAGGTGGGCCATTCCTTCTTCACGTCGATGGTGGCCACGCCCTTGAAGTCAAGTCCCGCGCGCCCGACCCCGACACCATAGCGGATCGCCCGGGTCGGTTCCGTCACCCAGTAGAGATAAAAGGATGACGGCAGGACGATGATCTCGCCGGGCAGGAAATCCCTCTTGATGCGGACGACCTGCGGGGTGGGATCGAAGGTGGCGGTCTGCGCCTCGACCATCGTGGGCAGGGCCATGGCGGCGGCGGACGTGGCCAGAAACTGGCGGCGTGAGAACATGGGCAGCCTCGTGCAGGGTCGGTGATGTGACAGGCCGATAATGAAACGATCTTCGCGCGAAATCAACGCGCGGAGCACACGTCATGCGGCAGCGCGACAGATTGGACACGTGGCGCGGCGGCCGCCGTCCCCGCGCTGCGCCGCCCCCGGCGCGCGCCGTTTTTTCTGCGAAAAAACGCCCCGTAAGCCCGGTCTGTCCCGGCCATGTCAGGGTGCCGTTCAGGCGCTGCGGGGGGATGTGACGCTGTTGTCTCGCGCGATTGTGAACGCGCGGGCGCGGCGGAAGGCGGGTTGCCCGCCGTCCGCCCCCTCGGGCCGTCAGGCCAGCGAGATGTTGATGGCGCTTTCGCGGCCGTCGCGGCCGGTCTGCAGCTCATAGTTCACTTTCTGGTTGTCCTTCAGGCCCTGCAGGCCCGAACGCTCGACCGCGCTGATGTGAACGAAGATGTCCTTGCCGCCCGAGTCGGGCGCGATGAAGCCGTAGCCTTTGGTGGTGTTGAACCATTTCACGGTGCCAGTGGCCATATTCGTGGTCTCCTGTCTGTTTCCTGCCCGCGGAAGTGCGGCAGGCCGGCGTCGTTTGGTCTAATCGAAGACTGAACGCCGAAGGCAGAGACAGGTCGAAGTAGCACAACGTAGCGGTGAAAATATTAGGGCAGGTCGCGCGTTGTTTCAAGGCTCGCGCTTCGGTGGGCAAGGCGTTGGCGATGCCGCGGCAACACGTTCCGCGGGACCGCCGGACCGCAGCATCCCACCGGGCTTGCGAAGGTCGGTTCGTCTCATATATTCCGATCAACATATATGACCGGAGCGCATCCATGACCCATGCCAGACTGACCTGCCTGTCCTGCGGGCAGGCGAACCGGGTCCCTGCCGACCGCCTGTCTGCCGGGCCGAAATGCGGCACCTGCGGCGCGCCCCTTATCAGTGACCGGGTGGCCGGGATCGACCCTGCCATCCTTGCGAAGGCCGCGCGCGACGACGCGATGCCGCTGGTCGTCGATTTCTGGGCGCCCGGGTGCGGGCCCTGCCGCATGATAGCCCCTGAATTCGCCCGCGCCGCGACCGATCTGAGCGGCCGCGCAAGGTTCGCCAAGCTCAACACCGAAGATCATCCGCAGGCCGCGCAGGCCCACGGCATCCGCGGCATTCCCACCATGATCCTCTTCGAAGGCGGGCGCGAGGCGCGCCGCCAGTCCGGCGCGCTCCGTGCGGGCCAGATCGCGGATTGGGTGCGCGGTTGACATCACCGCCCGGCGCGCAGCGCCGTTGGTGGTGGACGCGATCGGTCATGGACCCGGCCCCGTGCCTCTCGCGGACGACCATGGCCGCGGAGGCGGACGAAACGGAGGGGTAAGGGCGGCTGGCGATCCCACGACGATTTCAAGGATCAGGCGGCCTTCTGGAACAAGGAGCGCCATGTGATCGCCAGAATCGAACGGCATCCGGGCGAGCTTTCCCCCGCGTAGGAATCCTCGTCGCCAACCTGCCGATGGAGCCGGACTGGAATGCCAGTTCAACTGGCAAGATCATGCGATCTTGACGTCAGGCGGTAGGTCGCTTGGACAATGTGCGTTCATCAGGCGAGCGGTTGGTGCAAAAGATAGAATCTCCTGTGGTGCGGTTGCGTGCCGGGCAACCCCGTGTGCGTGCTGTGCGCAGAAGCGCCGCCGCGCTGTTGCGATGGCCCCGCGGCGTTCTGGCAGGACCCGATGCCGCCGATCAGGACATGACACAGATGAAGCACCATCCCCTGGCAATAGCGCTTGCGCTGGCAAGCCTTGTTTCCGCCGGAACAGCTGCGGCGGATCAAACCTTTTCGATCGTGCAGGACCTTCCCGCGATCACCCATGTGGATGTCGGCGCAGAAGGATCTTCGCACGGCGATATCATGGCCTTCGAGGCGCCGTTCACCGCCGAAGACGGAACCACCGGCGTCATGAGCGGCATGTTGATCACGTTGGATATCGATCTTGGCGACGGGGTGGATTTCCTTGACCGGATTGCCCAGATCGTGGTGGATTTCGGTGGTGCTGACACTTTGGTGATCGGCGGCGTGGCAGTCTATCCCGCGGGGACCGCGGAAATGGCGGCAGATGCGCCACAGCTTCGGGCAGTGATCGGTGGCACGGGCCGGTTCATCGGCGCGCGCGGCGAGGTTCTGACCACGCGCCGGGACGCGGGTCATTACGAACACAGCTTCATCCTGCTGGATTGACCGCCACCCCGGTCCAGCCGATGATCGGCAGGGCCGGGGCCCGCAATCCTATGGCTGGATGGTGTTTTCCGTGCCCTCTGCGCCCGCGAAAACGGCCCGAATGCGCACGATCTCCATGCCGTTGTTGACGCGCTCGCGGTGCGACTGGAAGTCTTCGACGACAGTGTCACCGGTGCCCCCACGGCGTCGGTGCCGCAATCCAGCGTCGGTTTCCCTGGCAGGATATGCGATGCATGATCTTGTGGCGGGCGCGACTGCGCTTTGGACGAGTCGCGAGAATGACGCGCCGGAGCTCTTTGTCATCCATTTGAAACCCAGCAGCGGATCGATCTCTGGGCGCATCGCATAAGTTATCGATTCGATGGCGATCCCACGAGGACTGATTAATCCGAGCGACAACAAGGCGTTGACTGGGTCTAACCCAGCGATCGCGGTCATTGAGAATCAAGGCGTTACCCCCGGAAAGCCTAACCTTGGTCCGCGTGATCTGGCGGCGTTCTGGCAGCTGCCCATCGCCCCGGTGACGATGCTCGCCGAAGTGCTGTGCACCAGCCCGCAGGGCGTAGGGCGGCTGGGGTCGCCCATCTACCGGATTGGCAGCGGCCTGTTTGTCAAACTGATCGAGGTGGCGCACAACTTTCGTGCGATGGTCGCGGAGGGCTCGAAATGAGCCAACCCCAAAAGCAAAAGGCCACGCCGGGGGGCGCGGACCTTTCAAAAGTACTCAGCGCCGCCAGCGAACAGCCGAACACCGGCACCGGGCAAGCGCAAATCACGCGCCTGACGGCGCACAGCCGGGTCGGGAAACGCTTCTGCACCAACGAGGAGGGCGGCATCACCACCCTTCCCACCGCGAACCTCGCCCGTTGGCCGCGCGCCGAGACACTGGATGTCCCGACCGCGGAGGCGCTGGCGGGTGTGCTCAAGGACATGACCGTCAATCAGGCGATCCTGTTGGGCACAGCCCCGGGAATGCGGGATTACGCTATCGGTCCCGACCAGATCATCACCAGCCGCTCACAGGCGCATTTCAGCGCCGTGGAGGGCGAAGGCTGGCTTCTGCTGGACTATGACCGCAAGGGCATGCCTGCCGCTGTCAGGGCGCGGATGGGGGAGCTGGGCGGCGCGCTGCCTGCTCTGTTCTATGTCTGGCCCGAACTGGCTCACGCGGCGCGGGTGGTGCGACCGTCTTCGTCTGCCGGTGTCCACCGCGAAGGCGAGGATGCGCCCGATCTGAGCGATGCGGGACTGCATGTCTTCGCGCGGATCGCCGACGCGCCCGACCGGCGCGCGTACCTCGAAGCGGTGCACGCCCGGGCATGGGCTGAGGGGTTGGGGTGGATCGTGATCTCGGCCTCCGGAGCACTATTGGTACGGTCCATCATCGACGTCGCAGTCTATGGGCCGGAACGGCTTGTCTTCTGCGCACCGCCCGAGCTGGAGCAGGGCCTCGTCAGAACGGTGCCAGAGCCGGTTTGGCAGGAGGGCAAGACGCTGACCCTGCCAGACGCGCCCGACGTGCGTGATCTGATCCTCGCCGCGAAGCGCGAGGCCGCGCCGGATGGGCACAAGGTGCGACGCGCGTTCGTGAAGCGGCAGGTTGCCCGGGTGATGGACAGCACGGGCATCAGCGCCCGGGCGGCGTTCGGCGTGGTCAGGCAGCGCATCGAAGGCGGCGTGCTGCATGACCATGACACGCTGGAGCTTCGCGACGGGACGATCACCACCGTGGGCGAGTTGCTCGACCGCACCGACGTGCCGGATCGGTATGGTCTGCCCTGCCCCATCGAAGGACGGAGCTACGGCACGACCACCGCGACGCTGATCCGCGAACGGGGGCGGGATCCGATCTTGATCTCCTTTGCACACGGGACCGTGGCGACATACCGCTTCGCCCGCTTCACAGAGGCCGAAAACAGGTTCGTGGGCGGCTTCGATGGACATCTGCCTGCCAAGGAGGCCCGAGAACTCCTCTCGCAGGCCGTGGCACGCTTTGCGCGGGACGCGGACGCGTCTGCGCGCGGTGTGGGTCCGGGGGAGGTGTTCGCGCTTCAGGTTGGTGTCGGGATCGGGAAGACCCGCGCCGCCGTGGCCCACATCGCGGAGATCGTCCGGGGCGGCGATGACCTGTGCCAACAACGCGCGGTCATCTACGCGGTGCCTAACCACAAGCTGGGCGAACAGGTTAAGCGCGATCTTGAGACGCACGGTCTGACGGTCGCGCACCTGCGCGGCCCCGACGCGCCACACCCGGTCGAGGACAGGAAGATGTGCGTTCGGGCGGAGGAGTTCATGCAGCGGCAGACGATGCTGCTAGACCCGTACGCGCTTTGTTCTACGTGTCCCCTGTCGGGTGCTTGCGACTACGTGAACCAGAAGACGGTTCTCGCCGAGGTCTACATCGTCGCCCATGCGGCGTTGAACCAAATGGCACCACCGGCAACGGCGTTCCGCCGGAAGCAGGGCCAGACCATGGCGGCGCTGATCGTGGACGAAGATGCCGTTGGGGCGCGGGTCTACGGGGCGGACGGGAAGACGGTGGTCGATCTCGACCACCTCGACCAATGCCCGAGCAGCAACAAGGGTTTGTTGCGGGCGTCCATCGCGCGACACGTGTTGCGCCGCATCGCCGAGATCAACGGGCCGGGGTATCTGACACGCGAGACCTTGAACACCTACGCGGCGGATTTGCTCTGGACGAACTGGGACGAGTTCGCGCGCGAGGCCCGGGCAGCTGAGTGGCGGCGCAAGACCGACGACGAGGAAGAGGCGCACGCAAATCTGTCGATCCTCCCGGTCACCGCGCTCTGGCGCGAGATCGGCAAGTTCGCGCGCGGCAACGCGGGCGTGTCGGGCCGGGTGAAGGTCACGGCGACGGGGTTCCGGGTATCGGGCGTACGGGCGCTGGGAGAGGGCTACACGGCGTCCACGCTCTTGCTGGATGCCACCCTAGTCAAATCGGAGGTCGCCGCCGTGTGGGGCGATACAGCGCGTGTCACGACGGTTCAGGCTGTCGATGGTGCTTTGGTTAAGCAGGACAAATCAAAATCGGGGTCAAAAGCGATGTTGTTGGCAAAGGGCGGGAGCGAAAGCGCGCAAAGGGCGAGTGCGAACTGGCAGAAGAGGCTGCGAGTGTTCTTGTTGCGATATGCGGATGGGAAGACGCTCGTGGTGACCTACCGCGACCTGATCAAAAAGCTTGACCTCCCCGAGGGCTTCCACACGGCGCATTTCGGGGCGCTGCGGGGGCTGAACGACTTCGAGAGCTGCACAAAGGCGATCATCATCGGAAGGCCGCTTATGAACGAGTGGAGCGCGAAGGCAGAGGTCGAAGCGATCTTCGACCGACCGGCGGGCGCGGTGAACCTGCGTGATTTCACCGGTGACCCGGATGTGCTGGCGCGGGCTAAGGCGGTGCGTGATGGCGAGGTCAAGCAGGCGGTCGGTCGGTTGCGGCTGGTCAACCGGAACGCCGAGGAGGTCGAGGTCATCGTGCTGGGTGATGCGGAGCTGAACAGGCCCGTGATGCTGGTGTCGCTTTGGGACGAGATCGCGCGCCCGTCACCGCTGCAACGGCAGGCGGACACGGGGCCGGTGGCGCTGGCGTCGCCGGGTCACGCGGCGGCGACTTATCCGGAGTTGTGGGGGACCGCGCGGGCGGCTCAGATCGCGTGGGGTGCGGCTGGTCTGACTGGCGAAAGAACGTCATATATATCTCTCTATGACGTTTCTTCGCCAGTCGACGGGGTCGAGGAACCCCTCTGGACCGCACCCACGACCGCGCGCGCAGACTACGCCGCCAGTTACGCGGATTGGGCCGCATCGCGCACCGGGACGACGTCAGGCGCGCCCTACGTCCTGACGTACCGCGTGCCCCGCCGCGCCGAGGTGTTCGTGGTGTGGGCCGATCCCAGCGTGACCAACCCCGTCGCCGGGCTGATCGCGGGTGTGCCTGCGGCCAAGGAGGTCGAGGTCCGGCGGCGCCCCAAGAAGCTGTTCTTTGCCGCGACGCAGCTGCCCCGGGTGAACCTGCCCTCGCAGGGACGCACGTACCGCGTCGATCCCAACGGCGTCGGGTCGGGCGAGATCAAGCGGATCATCTGGCCTACATCACGCGATCACCAGCCCAGCGAGGCCGCGATGGCGTCACTGCGGGCGTTCGCCCAAGAGCTCAGCGCGGCCCTGCGCGGTGTTGGGTGACGCAGGCTGGGTGGGGGTGAGGTGCAAAGTCTCTCCCCCACCCCTGCCCCGGCGGTACGATGCCACCATGACAACACATCGGTGCCTCAGAACAGACGACGCGATGACCCCGCTCACCAGCACGGGCAGGGTCAACTTGCACAACGCGGCGGCGTGGCGCGTCGATGTGATCGATGGCATGCCCACCCTCCGAGTGACGTGGCCTAGCATGGCCGTCACCGAGCACACGCTGATCGACGAGGACTGAGGCCTGCGGTCACAACCCGCGCGGGCATGGGGGGGGGTCACATCCCAGAGGCTCTCTCCGCAGGACCAGCGGCCCGAGTGCTGATAAAGCTCTAACCCCGGATTAGGCCGGGTGGTCGCGCGCGCGCAGGCGCGAGGACTTCATCGTCACCAACATGCCGATGGATCCCGCCTAGGTCGTGCGGTTCTACAACCAGCGCAGCACCGCCGAGCAACACATAAAGGAGCGCGTCTATCTACACGCTTGGGAAAACGAGGCGCAGACTCGGGTCGGCGTCGGGCGCTGGATAACCTTCTACAACCACCAACGACCTTACACTACCCATGTCGGTCAACCGCCCGCCGTGGTCTACTTTAACCGCATTGAAGCCGGTCAGCAGGTGCAGGCAGTAGCATAAACAACCCGGAAATCTGTCCAAGAGTGGGGGGTAGCTCTTAGGCCGCAGGGATCAGGCGCGCCTCGTGTCCAAGAGACTGAGCGACCCGCCCCCAGTGATGAGACGTCGCACAAGCCTCCATCGCCACGACACAATGCGCTTGCTCCGCCAAGAGCTGATACAATCGTGGCCGCGACACCGATCTGTTGAAAACAACAGCGCCGTCCGCTTTGACGCCGCAAACTTGAAAACTGCCCTTGGCAAGATCAATCGCCAATATGCTAATCTCTGACATGGATGCCTCCCTCGCGTTGGTTCCTATGAAACCGTTATGGCACATTCGATGCCGTCGGGTGGGGGCATCCACCGCATCAGTTCATAACGGGGCGGTCTTGCTTGCCTGAGGGCGCGGCCTGTGACGCCCTTCAATGACCGCTCAGGCCGAGATAGGCGCGCTGCACATCGGGATCGTTCTCGAGGTCCTTGCCTTTGCCGGATGATACGACGGTTCCGTTCTCCAGCACATAGGCGAAGTCGGCGATCCGAAGGGTTCGCCTGAGGTCCTGTTCGGCGATGATGACGGCCAGGCCCGCATCTCTCAGGCGCGGTACGATGCGAAAGATGTCCTTGGCGATCGCCGGGGCGAGGCCAAGGGTCGGTTCGTCTAGCAACAGCACGCCGGGTCTGGCCATCAGCCCGCGGCCCAGCGCCAGCATCTGCTGTTCGCCGCCCGACAAAGTGCCGCCCGCCTGCGACCGCCTTTCGGCCAGTCGCGGAAACATGGCGTAGACTTGGGCCAGCGTTTCGTCTCGCACGCCTTGGGCGTGAGGCGTCACCGAACCCAGAATCAGGTTTTCGTGGACTGACAGATCCGGAAAGATCAGCCGACCTTCGGGCACCAGGACGACACCGCGCGCCACGCGCGCATGCGGCGGCAGCTTCGTGATGTCCGCACCATCCAGCTCCAGCCGTCCCCGGCTCACCGGCAAAAGGCCCGCCAGGACCCGCATCAACGTCGACTTTCCGGCACCGTTCGCACCGACGATGGCCGTGACCGCGCCCGTGCGGGCGGTGATCGAGACGCCCCTCAAGACCTCGATATCCCCGTAGCCCGCGTGCAGGCCCGTGGCGGCAAGCGCGGTCATTCCCGGTCCTCCGCCGGGTCGTTATCGGCTCCGAAATAGGCGTCCTGCACCAGCGGGTCGCGCGCGATGATGTCGGGCGTGCCGTGCGCGATCTTCTGGCCATGATGCAGGACAGTGATCACGTCTGAAATCTGGTTCAGCGCGCTCATCACGTGTTCAATGATCAGGATGGTCAGCCCCAGCCGCCTGTGCAGAGACCGCAGGGCCGCGATCATGTCCTGCACTTCGGTCGGGGTCAGTCCGGCCATCACCTCGTCCAGCATCAGAAGCCTTGGGCCGGTGCCAAGGGCGCGCGCAACCTCGAGCCGCTTGCGCGCGGCCAGCGTCAGCGTCGCGGCCCGCTGGCCGGCCTGATCGGCCAGTCCGCAATCGGCCAGCAGGCTGTCCACGAGATCGCGCAGCGCCTTGCCTCTGGGCCGCTCGGCGTGGCCGAAAAGGACCGCTGTCTCGATATTCTCGCGCGCGGTCAGATCCGGGAACGGCCGCACGATCTGGAAGGTCCGCGCGATCCCGGCCCGGCAGATGAGGTCGGGCCGCAGCCGGTCTATACGCCGGCCGTCGAAACGCACCTCTCCGCCGGTGGGTCTCTGATTGCCCGCAACGATCGAGAAGAGCGTGGTCTTGCCCGCTCCGTTCGCCCCCATCAGGCCGTGGATCGATCCCTGTTCGACCGCAAGGTCAATGTTGTCCAGTGCCCTGAGGCCACCGAAGGTCTTGCTCAGGCCGCGGATCTCGAGAAGGCTCATGATGTCTTCCGCCGCAAGAGGCCGGTCAGGCCGTTGGGGGCGAACAGCACGAAGCCGATCAGGCTGATGCCGAGGAAGATGAGGTAGAGCTGGGGCGACACGCCGCGCAGGATCTCGGACAGGGCGACCAGGAACAGGGCGCCCAGGACGGGGCCGCGCGCGTCGCCCGCGCCCCCGATGATCGCCATGGTCACGATGGTGAACGAGATCGTGGGCGAGAAAACCTGCAGCACCTCGAAATAGGTCGAGCGCAGCGCCATGACCGCGCCCACCATGCCGGGAATGACCGCCGACAGGGCAAAGGCGAGCGCCTTGTAGCGTGAAATGGGGATGCCGATGGTTTCGGCTGCGGTTTCATCCTCGCGGATCGCGATCAGGCCGCGGCCGAAGACCGAGACGCCGACGAAGTGCCGCAGCAAGGTGGCCAAAGCTGCAAGCGCCACCATCCAGGCCAGAAGCGTTTGTGCGCCCGGCGCCCCGAACATCAGCCGCGAGGACTGGCCAAGTGCCGTTTCCACCGCCAGAAGCACGAACTTGACCAGCTCCGCCAGCCCGAAGGTCAGGATCACGAAATAGGGGCCGCGCACCCGCAGGACGGGCAGCGCCACGATCAGCGCGAAGAGGCCCGCAACCGCGCCGCCAATCGGGATCAGTACCCAGACCGGCCATTCGCGGAACAGGATGACCATGGTGTAGGCGCCCAGCCCATAGGCCACCACATGCCCCAGCGAGACATAGCCGGTCAGCCCGGAAAACAGGCTCCAGCTCTGGGTCAGGGCGATCCACATCGCAAGGTTCAGGGCGACAAGCTGCCAGTACGGCCCCGCGGCGATGCCCCCGAAATAGAGTGCGAGGCCGAAGGCCAGCGTGACGCAGAGAATGGAAAGCGTGTTCCTCATCCGCGCTTCCCGAAACCGATCAGGCCCTGCGGTCGGATCAACAGCGCCGCAACGAAGGCCCCGTAGATCAGGATCGAGCGTGCCTCGGCCGAGAAGATCGTGACCGCGTAGATCTCGATCACGGCCAGCAGCATACCCGCGATGATGCCGCCCCGGATATTCCCGAGGCCCCCCAGGATGATCACCACGAAAGCCGCGATCGTGAAGCGGAAACCCATGAAGGGCGAGGTCTGCTCGGTCATCGACAGAAGGGCGCCCGCGATGGCGGCGGCGGCAAAGCCCAACGCGATGGCCACCATCTGCACCCTGTCGACATTGATGCCCACGACGCGGGCGGCTTCGCGGTGCTGGATCAGGGCGCGGATCTCGATCCCGAAGAGGCTGCGATTGAGAAAGACCAGCATTCCGGCCAACAGCGTGACCGCGACGACCAGCGCGGCGATGCGGTTGCCGGTCATCGCAAGGTCGCCGATCCGGACCACCTCGTCCAGATGGCGATAGGCGCGGGGCGTGGACGAGAAGAAGAACGCGACGACGTTCTGGAGCACTACCGAGACGCCGAAGAACAGAAGGAGTGAACGCGCCTCGATAGCTGCCGGCGGCAGTCCCTGCGCCAGCTGTCGGCGGAACAGCCCGAAGTAAAGGGCCAGCCCCAGCCCTGCGCCGATCGCGGCGACAAGAGGCAGGGCGATCAGGGGCGAGAGGCCTGTCAGCGTGAACCACCAATAGGCCGAGAACGCGCCGATCATCAGGATGTCCCCATGCGCGATGTTCAGGAGCCGCATCGTGCCATAGACGAGGTTCAGACCCAGCCCGACCAGAGCATAGATCGATCCCAGAACCGCGGCGGCGAACAGCAGTTGCGCCGAAAGGAGGCTGTCGAGCATGTCTTTCGCCCCGGTGAAGACGGGCGCCCGGCCGATATCGGCCGGGCGCTGTGGATCAGCGCATCGTCAGGGGGGCCGTGGCAATCGCAGCGGGCCAGACCAGCTGCATCTTGTCGCCCTGACGCTGGACGAAAGCGGTCGGCGTCACGGCGTTCTGGACGCCATCGAAGCGGACCTCGCCATTGATCGTGTCGAAGGTGCCCGTGGCAATGGCCTCGCGCAGCGCGTCGCGGTCAAGACCTGCCTTGGCCACGGCCTGTTCCAGGATTTCCAGCGACATGTAGGCAAGCGCGCTGTCGAGGTAGTCGGGCGCCTGTCCCCATCGGGCGACATAGGCGTCGAAGAAGGGCTTGGCGCGTGGCCAGGCCGCCTGTTCGGGCGACCAATGCGCAAGCGTCACGATCCCGTCGGCCGCGGGGCCGAAGGCCTTGTGGAAGGCGTCGATCGTGGGTCCGATCAGCATGAACTGGAGCTTCGCCTCGACGCCCAGTTCGCGCGCCTGCCCGGCATAGAGGAAGGCATCCGCGGGATAGGTCAGCGCGATGACCGCATCGGCGCCCGCCGCCTTGATCTGGGTGATCAGGGGCGTCATGTCGCTGATGTCGGGGGGATAATTCTCGCTCATGCGGATTTCGATGCCGGCGGCTTCCAGTGCGGGCGTGAGGAAGCCCAGGTTCTCCTGGCCGAAGGGCAGGACGTTGGCGATGATCGACACCGATCCTACCCCGGCCTCGCTCAGCATCGCGGCCAGTTCGGGCCCGATCCGGTCGGGAATGGCCGAGGTCGGGAACCAGATGTTGCCGGGTGCGACTTCGCGGATGGCGACCGACGCGGCGGTATTGCCGACCACGGGGAAACCGTAGGTTTCGGCGACGCCCGCGAGGTTCAGGTGGTGCGGTGTCCCCCAGGGGGCGATCAGAAGGTCGACGTTGTCCGAGGTGATCAGCCGCTCGTAGAGTTGCGCGGACTTGGCCGGGTCGCTTTCATCGTCGTAGCTGACGAATTCGACCGGCCGCATTTCCCCGGCCACGTTCAGCCCGCCCCGGGCGTTCACCTGTTCCTGCCAGAGCGTATAGGCCTGTTCCTGCGACGGGGCCGCGGCAGCGAAAAGCCCGGTGCGCGCCATGGTGTAGCCGATCCGGACCGGGTCGGCGGCGGCGGCAGGCAGTGCGGCGAGCGTCATCGCGGCGGTCGCGGCTAGGCCCAAGAGATGTCTTCGTTTCATTGTCGTCTCCCTGTTTTGCCTTGTTGGTCGTGGGCAATCTTCAATTCACGCGGATGAACGCGTCCGCAGCGGCGATCCACGGGCCGTCCGGTTCCGCCGAGGCATAGGAGGCGCCCAAGTGATCGGCATCGGCCATAACTTCGGTGCGCACCTCGACGCCCCTGTCCGCAAGGGCGGCGGCGAATTCGGCGCCCTGGCGTTGCAGATGCGGGAAATCGCGCGCGCCCCAGGCCACGAGTAAGGGCGGCGCGTCGCCCCGCAGGTGGCTCATGGGCGAGGCGCGCTCCTCGTTCGCGAGGGCGGGGTCGCCGAGAAAGCGGGGCCGCATCGACAAGCCGGACTCAGGGCCGAAGAGGTAGGTGCCCGAGATCGGCAGGGCGCCGCGAAGGACGTCCCCGGGCAGGCCGCGCGGGGCCTGCCAGTCGGTGCGCAGCGCCAGCATGGCCGCAAGATGGCCGCCGGCCGAATGACCCGACACGAAGATCCGCCCCGGATCGCCCCCGAATTCGGCGACGCGCGCATGGACCGAGGCCACGCCGTCGGCCACGTCCTCGAACCCCGCGGGCCAGACATGGCCGGGCGCGAGGCGATAGCCGAGGCTGGCCACCGTGATGCCCCGCGCCGTCGCGGCAGGTGCACAGAAGGCCATCCATTCCTTGTAGCCGTTCGTCCATCCGCCCCCGTGGATGAGCAGGAGCACGTCGCCTCTGGGCCGGGGCGCGGGGTAGAGCGCGACGGATTGGTAGGGATCTGCGCCATACTGCCATTCGACGGCTGTCACGGTCTCGGCGGCGGGCATGATCTTCTGGTGATAGGCCTTGCCGATCTCGGAAAACGGCTCCTGTGGGGGATAATCTTCAGGCCGCATGCTCTGCCTCGATGATCCGCGGCAGCAGGCGCTCTGCCGTCAGTGGCAAGTCGTGCGACACGCCCCCCAGCGCCGCGCCGACCGCGTTGGCGATGGCCGCAGGCACGGGGTTCAGCCCGATCTCGCCCGCGCCCTTGGCGCCGAAGGGGCCGCTGGGTTCGGGGTCTTCGACGATGATCGAATGGACATGCGGGCTGTCGGCGGACGTGGGTACCTTGTAGTCGAGAAGGGACGGATTGGCCAGTTTCGGCCCGTCCCAGACCATTTCCTCGTAAAGGGCAAAGCCCATGCCCTGGATGAAGCCGCCTTCGATCTGGACATCCACCAGGCGCGGGTTGATCGCGCGGCCCACATCGACAGCGCTCCAGGCCTCGGTGACGCGC
Source organism: Aestuariivita sp. (assembly GCA_018401465.1). Taxonomy (GTDB): domain Bacteria; phylum Pseudomonadota; class Alphaproteobacteria; order Rhodobacterales; family Rhodobacteraceae; genus JAGYKE01. Next base: position 55,085 of record JAGYKE010000004.1, on the reverse strand, counting down.
GCCTGGCCCGTGACCTCGTCGATTTCGACATCGACGACGGTGGCCGCGAAGCTGAAGACGCCGATGCGCGGGAAGGGCAAGCCCAGAGCGATGGCGCGCTTGGGGTCGTGGGTCGGCTCGTCGAAGACCAGCGTGTGGCTGCCGACGATCGGACCCCCCTTGGCCCAATGGGCGCGGCCCGAGATCGCCGCGAAGGGCAGATCGGTGTTCGAGCCCCTGATCGCGATGCGCCCGCCTTCGCGCAGTTCCAGATCCTCGACGGGAACATCCAGCATTTCGGCGGCATGGCCCATCGCCTGGCGCAGCACCTCGCCCGCCGCCCCCGCGACCGCGCGGCCCGTGGTATAGGTGACGCGGCTGGCGGTCGTGCCCCAGTTATAGGGCGACCCGTCGGTGTCGGGGCTGGCAACCGAGACCATCTCGACCGGCACCTTCAGCGTCTCGGCGCAGATCTGCGCGAGCGCGGTGTCCGATCCCTGACCGATATCCGTGGCCCCGGTGTTGAGCGAGATGGTGCCGTCCTCGAGCATGCGCACGATCGCGCCGGTGCCCAGAAGTCCCGAGATATGCGCGGACAGCGCGATCCCCTTGGCGCGACGCGTGCCGGGCTTGGCATCGGGTTTGCGCCCCCAGGCCGAGGCCTTCTCGACCGCGTCGAGACAGGCGCTCAGACCATTGGACGCGACTTTCGGCCCGACGAACCAGCCATCCCCGGGCTGAAGAAGATTGCGGCGACGCATCTCGATCGGATCGAGCGACAGCTTGCGCGCGATCTCGTCGATCTGCTGTTCGCTTGCGAAGCTGACTTGCGGATTGCCGAAACCGCGATAGGCGCCGAAGCGCAGCTTGTTGGTATAGACCAGCTTGCCGGTCGCGCGCTGGTTCGGGATGCGGTAGGGGCCGCCCGACATCAGCAGCGCATAACCCATCACGCCCGGGCTGTCGTCCGCGAAAGCCCCGCAATCGAGCAGCACCTCGCATTCGCGGGCGATCAGCCGGCCCTCTGCATCGGCGCCGGTCTTCATCCGGATCCGGAAGGGATGGCGGGCGCGCACGATCTCGAAATCTTCCTCGCGGGTCAGGACGCATTTGACGGGTCGCCCCGTCTTCATCGCGAGCGCGACGGTCAGCGGCTGAATATGCGCCTCCATCTTGTTGCCGAACCCGCCGCCGACGCGCGGGGTCAGGCTGCGCAGCCGTGACATGGGCAATTGCAGGGATTCGCAGACATTGGCCTGCACCCGGAACACGGACTGGTTTGCCGACCAGAGCGTGACACGGCCCTGCGCGTCCATCTCGGCCAGCGCACCACAGGGCTCCATCGCCACATGCGCCTGCGCCTGGGTGGTGAATTCCCCCTCGACGATCACGGCGCAGCCGGCCCAGGCGGCATCGACGTCGCCCTCGGTCAGTTCGGTGCGCGAACACAGGTTGCCGGTGCTGCCCGCGTCGAAGACCTTGATGTAATCAGCCAGCGCCTCGTGCAGGATCGGCGCATCCGGGGCGAGCCCCGCCTCGGGCGAGAGGACTGCGGGCAGTTCCAGATACTCGACCCGGATCAGGTTGACCGCGGCGCGCGCCTGTTCGAGGGTTTCGGCCGCCACCGCCGCGACGGGTTCGCCGAGGTAGAGGACCTTGCCCTTGGCGAGAGCATGTTCATCCTTGATGAAGGCGCCCATGCGGCCCGCAGGCACGTCGTCGCCGGTGATGACGCCCACGACGCCCGGCGCGGCGAGCGCTTCGCTGACATCATAGGACAGGATGCGCGCATGGGCGAAGGGGCTGCCCAGGATCGCCGCATGCAGCATATTGGGGCGATAGAGGTCGTCGATGTATTCGGCCCGCCCGGTCACCTTCTCGCGGTTCTCGAGCTTGGGGGTGGACCGGCCGACGGCGGTGCCGACGGAAGGATCGAATTCGGCGTTCATCGTGCCACCTCCTCGGCCGCGGATGCGATTGCCTCGACGATCCGGACATAGCCGGTGCAGCGGCAGAGATTGCCGGACAGCGCGCTGCGGATCTCGGCTTGGGCCGGGCGCGGTGATTCGGCCAACAGGTTGCGCGCCGTGATCAGCAGGCCGCTGGTGCAGAAGCCGCATTGCACCCCGCCCGAGGCGTTCATCGCCTCCTGCAGGCGACCCATCACGGGATCGTCGCCATAGCCTTCCAGCGTGCGGATGGCGCGCCCGCCGCAGGCGCCGGCCATGGTCAGGCAGGCCCGGACCGGAACATCGTCGATCATCACGGTGCAGGCGCCGCAGACACCCTGGTTGCAGCCACGCTTGGCCGCGCGCAGGGCGCAATTGTCGCGCAGCACGTCGAGAAGCGTGGCGTCCGCGGGCGCGAAGACCTCGGTCTCGCGGCCATTGAGGTCGAGCGTGAAGACTTGCTTGCCGGGCATCAGCGTTTTCCTTCGAGGTCCGAGATCGCGGCGGCGACCATGCGCGGGATCAACCGCAGCCGGAATTCCGACGTGCCGCGGACGTCGTCCACGGGGTCGGCCAGATCGGCGAGCGCCGCCCCGAAGGCCGCAATCGCCACGGGATCCCGGAGATTGCCCCGCAAGGCGGCCTCGGCCTCGCGGCTGCGGATGGGGCCGTGGCCACAGGCCCCTACGGCCACGCGCACGCCGTCGCCATCGGAGGCGCAGGCCACCGAGGCCGTGGCGTAGTCGCCGGGCACCCGGCAGAGCTTGCGATAGACCGAAGGGACGGGGCGTGCTGCGGGCAGGTGGATGGCAGTCACGATCTCGCCCGGTTCACGCAGGGTCTCGTACCAGTCCGTCACGTAATCCGTCATCGCCACAAGGCGGCTTCCTTCGGTGCCGGTCAGTTCGACATGCGCATCGCCGCAGGCGAGGACGGCCAGGTAATCCGCTGCCGGATCGGCATTGCCGACCGCGCCGCCGATGGTGCCCATGTTGCGCACGACCCGGTTGGCGATCTGCCCGGCCGCCTGGCGCAGCATGGAAAGATCGCCGGTCAGCAGGTCACAGGCCGCAAGCTGGGCGTGCCGGGTCATGCCCCCGATCCGCAGGCCGGTATCGGTCGCGGTGATGCCATGAAGGGACGCGATGCCCGCAAGGCTGACGAAATGGCTGGCCTCGATCAGGCGCGCGTTCTTCATCGCGACCAGCGAGGCGCCGCCCGACATCGGCAGCGCGTCCGGCAATTCGGCCAGCAGGCCGACGGCCTCCTCGACGGTGCGGGGTGACAGGACAAAGCTCATTCCACGACCTCTCCGGTTTCGACCCGCCGGGAAAATGCGGTGACGAATTCGGCCGACAGGCTTTCGGCCTTCTTCTTCATCAGGCCCAGCCCGTATTTGCCCAACCGGCCCGACAGGTTGACGTCCGATGCCCAGGTGACGCGGGTGCGGCCATCGCCGTCATCCGACAAGGCCAGTTCGCTTTCCGCCGTCAGCATGCTGGCGCGCGAGCCTTCCTCGCCCTGCGCCTTGATGCGCAGGCGGTCGGGGGCCTCTTCCTCGACGATGTCCACCACTAGCGTGAAGCGGGCCGAGATCGGTCCGACCTTCGCCTTGACCACGGCGCGATAGCTGTTCTCACCGATCTGCGCTGCCTCTTCGCAGCCCGGCACGCAGCGCGCCAGAAGGGCGGGATCGTGCACCGCCTGCCAGACCGTGAGGCGGGGCGCGGCCACCGTGAATTCACCCTCGAGGTGCATCGGATTCCCCGCTCAGCCGCGCTGCGCCTCGGGCACGATCATCTTGGGATCGACGAGGCGCCCCCGTTCGACGACGACCTTGCCGTCCAGTTCGATGGTGCAGTCGCGCATCGGCACGTCGTAATGCCCGCGCGTCGTCCGTTTGCCGCCGCCCTGGCTGTTGGGGCCGGTCGAGAACAGGAAGTTGCCGGGAAAACAGCGCGAGGCCGCGCGGCTGCGTTCGGGCGCGTCGCCATAGAGTGCGATGGAATCCCACCGGCACTGCGGATTGAGGCCCCAGCCCAGGTGCGACAGAGCATAGGGGTCGCGATCGCCCTCGAACGCCTCGCCGCGCTTGAGCCATTCCCGCATGAGCGTCGCGTCCATCCCGCCCTCGATCGACACGACATGGCCGTTCTCGATGTCGAGGTGGATCGGGTCGACCACATAGCGGCAATAGGGCAGGATCACGATGTCGCCCGGCATGATCACGACCTTGCCGCTGGCGCTGCCTTCGTTGGGGAAGGTGTGGATCAGGCCCACGCCCCAGTGATCGAAGCGACCCGGTTCGTCGGCCATTCCGTACTGGATCATCACCGGATATTCGCCGCGGGAATAGCGCAGGTCGGTGCCATGGGGCGAGGTGACATGCACGTTGGTCGCCTGTTCATAGACCTTGCCGGCATGGACCACGGCCTCCTTCAGGCCCGGCGGTGACTGGAGCTGTTCCAGATCGTCCGGCGCGTCGATGATCATCTGGACGCGCACGCCGGCCTGCTGGACCTCGCGCAGCCACTTGGCGAACAAGGGCACGTGAAAGATCAAGATCATGTCGCATTTCAGCAGCGCATCCAGCGTTCCCTTGCACTTGCCGATGGTCGGAACGCCCACTTTCGTCCAGCCGGGGATCATGTTGACGCACATCTCGTAGATGTCCGCGCCGATCTCGTCGGCCGCGGCGAAGGCGGCCTGGATGTATTCGCGTCGCGTCCCGAGATCCGAGACGATTGCCACGGTCTCACCCGGTTTTACCTTGCACAGTTCGAACTGTTTCTTGAACAGGTGGGTAAGCTTTCCAGGGTTGACTTCCTGGCTCCGGATCGCCGCGTGCATCTTGTTCTCCGATCTGAGGTGGTGTCTCGCCGCTGGATTGGCGAATGGTATTCGGTTAACTCGCCACGCTAAGGCGATTCGTGTCAATAGCGAATGTAATTCGCTTTACGGCTATGGGATGAAGGGGGTGCGGATGGCCAGGGTAAAGAGTGAAAAAATGTTCGAAAACATCACGTTGGCGGCCGAGTCCCTTTTCGAGGAACACGGCTACATCGGCACGACGATCTCCAGGATCGCCAAGGAGGCCGGAACGGCGCCGTCGAATGTCTACGTCTACTACCCGTCCAAGATCGAGATCGCCTTCGCGGTTTTCGATCCCTGGCTGCGTGCAAGGATCACCGAACTGGAAGAGCGCGTCGCCGGATGTGCCGGCGTGCGCGAGCAGTTGACCACTTTGGTCGAAGGTCTTCTCCGCGATATCGCCGGGGATGAAACCGGGCGGACCCTGACCCTCGTTCAGGCCCTGGCGACCGCGGGCAAGACCGACGAATACAGTCCCGCTTTGCTGCATTGGACCGAGGAACGCATCCTGGGGATGATCGCGCGGGCCCTGCCGGACGGGGACCCGGATCTCCTGCGTTCGCTGGCGCATGTGTTGATGCTCGCCTTCGACGGAGTGGCCCTGCGGCAGAACCTGCGGCGCAGCAACGAGGGCGAAGACTATGTCGTGCACTCCATACTCAACCTGCTCTTCTTCACGCTCACGGCGTCACGGGCGCCGGTGCAACGGAATGCGGCTGGGACGGCACGGACCGACGATCGATCCTGAGAGCCTTTGTCGGGCCCACCCGCCGGACTGGCGGAAGGGCGGGCGTCCGCTGACACTCCCACCCATCAAGGTTGCCGCCGCCTCGACTGGCAGGCTCCGCCTTGGTCCATCGCCGCGTCGCGAGCTGTGACCGCACCCGCCCATTTCTCCAGAGCGAGACCTTCGAGGCGTGCGGGCAAGGAAGATCCCTGCCGTTTCAGCGCGCCCACACCCATGGGCGTCAACGATCCTCGCGTCAGGTCTGGCCTGAGATGAGGTTGGCTCCTCCTTGGAAAGTCGCGGCAGGGCGAAGGGGAAAGACCATGCTCGGCATTGGGCGCGGGGCCGAATTCTCTGAAAAAATACATAAAAATCATTTTAAGGAAGTCCCGGACAACGGCGGCGCGCATGGAAAGTCCAGTGGCTTTGGGTGGTAGAGACCGCTTCCGCGGTATTGGCAGGCCGACCCCACCATGCAAAAAAGTGAATGTAAAGGGCATCGATTGCTGGCTGTGGCCGTCTTGCGGGGCAGGCGGTCATGCTGCCCGAACCGCCTTGTACGGGGTGCAGCACGTGGCGTTTTTCGCTTGAAACCACCGGTCCCGCCGCGTCCAGAGTGATGGCCCGGATACCGGCCAATGTCGGCCTTTCGGGATTCGCTTCGGCGGTCTGTGAATTGGTGCATGCCCTTGCAGGTCTCCCGTCGCCCGTCAGGGCATGTAGGCGCCTCCGTTCACGTGCAGGACCTGCCCGGTGATGTAGCCCGCGCCGTCGCCCAGCAGGAACAGGATCGGGCCGGTGACGTCGTCGGGCCGGGCGATCCGGCGCAGGGGGATGGCGGCGGCGTAGGCGTCAAGGTCGACTGGCGGCGGCTGGTCTTCGCCCGGCCGGCCGGTGCCGCCCCGCAGGAACGGGGTGTCCACTGCCGAGGGTGCCACGCAATTGACCCGTATGCGCGGCGCCAGTTCGAGCGCAAGCTGGCGCGTCAGCGCGGCGATCCCGGCCTTGGAGACGGCGTAGGCGCCGAAGCCCGGCCGCGCGTTGTGGCCAAGCCCCGATCCCACATGGACCAGCGCGCCGCCCGGTGCGATCCGGGGCGCGAAGGCGCAGCTGGCGTGATAGGCGGCGGTCAGGTTGCCCGCCAGAAGTTCGTCCCAGAGTGCGGGCGGATATTCGGCCACCGGCCGGGGCGGTGCCATGAACCCGCAAAGGTTCACGAAACCGTCGATCGGGCCGCTTTCGGCGGCGGCGTCGACCAGCGTTTCGGGGCGCATGACATCGACGGCCAGTGCAGGCACGGACGGGGGATGCTGCGCGATCGAGGCGGAAAGGTCGAGAACCGTCACCTCGTGTCCGGCCACGCTTGCCGCCGCGACAAGATCGCGGCCGATCCCGCCGCAGCCGCCGAGGACGACTAGTCTCATGTCACGTCCTCCCCTCCGGCCTGGGGCCGTGGCGCGCCTTGCACCGGGCCACGGGTGCCCTGTCCGGCCGAATGATTGGCCGCCAGCACGTGGCTCGACATCACGCTTTCGGCCCAGTCGGGGGCGCGCGCGCGGATCGCGTCGACCAGTTCGCGGTGATGGCGCGCCGAACGGATCAGGTCGGCCTGCGAATAGCTGCGATAGGTCCGCGCGACGACGCCCACGTCGACCGCCATCTGCAACAGCGCCATCAGCCGGGGCGAGGCCGCCGCCTCGCCGATGATCCGGTGGAAGTTCGCGTTGATCTGCGAAATCTCGGTATAATCGCGGTCCGTGGTGGGGGGCGTCAGCGCCTCCATCCGCGTGGTCAGCGCGTCCAGTTCGCGGATCTGGTCGGGGTTGGCGCGTTCGGCCGCGCGGCGGGCGGCATAGCATTCCATGCGGCGGCGGATCTCGAAGATCTGGTCAAGCTCGTCTTCGGGGAAATGCGCGACGCGCGTGGAATAGCCTTCGCCGCGTTCCGCGAAGCCTTCGTGGATCAGCCGCGTGATCGCCGCGCGGACCGGCGTGCGCGACAGGTTCAACTCATGCGCCAGCGCCTGTTCGATCAGCCGCGACCCGCCCGGCAGATCGCCCGACATGATCCGCGCCCGGATCGCGTGATAGGCCTGATCGGCGGCCTGCAGGCGGACACCGCCGTCCATCATGCGGCGCGCGGGGCAGGGAAGCCGCCCGCCTTCATGACCTGACCCGGCACGCCGTGGCCCAGCTGCGCCTCGAGCCACTGGGCGGCCCGGATCGCGGCGTCGAGATCGACGCCCGTGTCGATGCCCGAGCGGTCGAGCATGTAGACCAGATCCTCGGTCGCGATGTTGCCAGTGGCGCGCGGGGCGAAGGGGCAGCCGCCTGTGCCGCCCAGCGAGGCATCGAAGCGGCGCACGCCCGCCTCGATCCCGGCCCAGGCATTGGCGATGCCGGTGTTGCGCGTGTTGTGCAGGTGCAGCCGCAGGGGCACGTCGGGAAAGGCCGCGCGCACTGCCGCGACGCGCTCAGTTATGTCGCGCGGGGTGGCGACGCCGATCGTGTCGGCAAGCGCGAGTTCCGCCGGGTCCTGCGCCATCACGCCTTCGACCACCTGCATCAGGCGTGCGACGGGCACTTCGCCCTCGAAGGGGCAACCGAAGGCCGCCCCGATGGTGACGCCGAGCGCGATGGTGTCCGGCGCGTCGGCCTTCAGCCCCGCAAGCGCCGCCATGCTGTCGAAGGTGCCCACACCCTGATTGCGGCGGTTGAAGGTCTCTGACGCGACCACGACGAAATTGGCCTCATCAAGGCCCGCTGTCACTGCTCGCTCGAAGCCGCGCGCGTTCAGCGTCAGGCCGATGTAACGCGCGGCCCCCTTGGGCAGCCCGGCGCAGACCGCATCGGCGTCCGCCATCTGCGGCACCCGCGCGGGCTTCACGAAACTGGTGACTTCAAGGCGGCGCAGCCCTGCCGATACAGCCTGTCCGATCAGCCCCAGCTTCTGGTCGGTGCTGAGCAGGGTTTGTTCATTTTGTATACCGTCACGGGGTGAGACCTCGATAATTTCCAAAAAATCGCTGGCCATTCTCAATCTCCCTCCTAACTTTGTATACCAAATACTGGCGATTCGCCTAACGTCAATAAGGGAGCTTGGCAGGGCATGGCGGGATCTTCGGATCGGCAGGGGCCTCTCACGGACCTGCGCGTGATCGAGATGGGGCAATTGCTGGCGGGGCCATTCTGCGGCCAGCTGCTGGCGGATTTCGGGGCCGAGGTGATCAAGATCGAGGCGCCGGGCATCGGTGACCCGATGCGCCAGTGGGGTCGGGAAAAGCCGCATGGCAAGTCGTTGTGGTGGCCGGTCGTGGCGCGCAACAAGAAGTCCGTGACGCTCGACCTGCGCACGGAAGAGGGGCAGCAGATCGTCCGCGACCTGGTGCGCGGCGCCGATATCCTGATCGAGAATTTCCGCCCCGGCACGATGGAGCGCTGGAACCTCGGCTACGAGCAATTGTCCGAGATCAACCCCCGCCTTGTCATGGTCCGGGTCACCGGCTTCGGCCAGACCGGGCCCTATTCGTCGCGCGCGGGCTACGGCGCCATCGGCGAAGCGATGGGCGGTCTGCGCTATGTGGTGGGCGATCCTTCGACCCAGCCGTCGCGGATGGGCATTTCCATCGGCGACGAACTGGCGGCGGTCCATGCCTGCATGGGGGCGATGTTCGCGATCCATTCGCGCGAACGCACGGGGCGCGGCCAGATCGTCGACAGCGCGATCTACGAGGCAGTGCTGAACATGATGGAAAGCCTTGTCACCGAATACGACGTCGCGGGCTATGTGCGCGAACGCACCGGGGCGATCCTGCCCAATGTGTCGCCCTCGAATGTCTTCGACACGGCGGATGACAAGCTGCTGCTCATTGCGGCCAACCAGGACACGGTTTTCAAGCGCCTCGCGCAGGCAATGGGCCGTCCCGATCTGGCCGAGGACGCCCGCTATGCCACCCATGGCGCGCGCGGCGCGCATCAGCAGGAACTGGACGATCTGATCAACGACTGGACCCGGACGATCCCGCTGACCGAGCTTGAAGCCCTGCTGAACGAACACGGGGTGCCCTGCGGCCTGATCTACAAGGCCGAGGACATGATGGCCGACGAACACTTCAAGGCGCGCGAGGCGCTGATCAAGGTCGATCACCCCGATTTCGGCCCGATCACCATGCAGAACGTGGCACCCCGCCTGTCCGACACGCCCGGCAAGGTGCGCCATGTCGGCCCCGCGCTGGGCGAGCACAACGCCTATGTCTACGGCGAAGTCCTCGGGCTCAGCGAGGAACGGCAGGCCGAACTGCAGGCGGCGGGGGTGATCTGACGACTTGGCCCGTGCCCGGGCACAAACCTCGGTTCCGAAACCAAATGAGCGGGAGCGGCAAGGTGACTGACACGCTGGACGAGAACTACGCCAAGGCGGGCTATCACACGGCCCAGTCGCGGGGTGCGCGCCCGGCGGTCCTTTTCGTTGATTTCGCACAGGCCTATTTCGACCCCGAGGCGTCGCTTTACGGCGGCGAAGGCTGCCGCATCGCGATCGAGAACGCCGCCCGGATCGCGCCGGTGGCCCGCGCGCTTGGTGTGCCGACGCTGTTCACGGAAGTGAAATACCAACCCGGCGGCGCCGATGGCGGCGCGTTCTACGCCAAGGTTCCGGCGCTGTCTTGCTTCGACGCGGGCCGCGAGACCCAGAAACTGGCCCCGCCGCTCAGCTATACCGATCAGGACATCGTCTTCATCAAGCAATATCCCAGCGCCTTCTTCGGAACGACGCTTGCCGCCACCCTGCAGTGGCTGAAGGTGGATACGCTCCTGCTGACCGGCGTGACGACTTCGGGCTGCGTGCGCGCCACCTGCATCGACGCCATCTCGCACGGCTTCGTCACGCTGGTCGTCGAAGACGCCGTGGGCGACCGCGCCGAGGGACCGCACCGCGCCAATCTTTACGACATGAGCGCGAAATACGCCGACTTGATCACGACCGATGCGGCGATCGCCTATCTGGAAGAGATCGCGGGCGGCAACAGGACAGGAGGGGATCATGCCTGACGCACTTGGCTGGCGCTGCAAGTTCGCGGTCGTCGCACCATCGACCAATACGATCGTCCAGCCCGACATGGACGGGATGCGCGTGCCCGGCGTGACCAACCATTTCGGGCGCATCTACGTCCCCGACATGCCGGTGCATAACGACGCGGATTTCGTGGCGCTGGTCGAAGCCATCGGTGCCACGCTGAACGACTGCGTCGACCGCTGCATGACCTGCAAGCCGGATTACCTGATCATGGGGATGTCTGCGCTGATGTTCTGGGACGGGCGGGCGGCATCAGAGAAGCGGATGCACGAACTGGCCGATTATGCCGGGGTCGGCGTGTCCTGCGGGTCCTTCGCCTGCGAGGCGGCGTTGAACCTCACCGGGGCCAAGCGGATCGCCGTCATTTCCCCCTATCAGCCGGTGTCCGACCGGGAAGTCACGCGCTTCTTCACCGACTGCGGCTTCGACGTGGTCGAGTTCAAGGGCCTGCGCTGCACGTCGCCCGTGAACATCGCGCATGTGCAGGAAGACGAATTGCGCGGTCATCTGCGCGCGCTCGACCGCGACGATATCGACGCCTGGGTCCAGGTCGGCACGAACATGTCCATGGTGCGCCTGTCGACCGAGATGGAGGCCGAACTGGGCAAGCCCGTGATCCCGATCAACGCGGCGACCTATTGGCACGCGCTGCGGGCGATGGGGATAAATGACCAGTTCCCGGGTCAGCACTGGCTGTTCGAGAAGCATTGATGGCGCGCGCGGCCCTCATAACCGGCGGCAGCCGCGGGATCGGGCTGAGCCTGGCGCGCGCGCTTCTGGCGGCGGGGCATGACGTGGCGATCACGGCGGCGCGGGACGGCGCGGCGCTTGACGCCGCCCGCGCGGCACTGGCGGCGGATTTCGGGGAAGGGCGGGTTCTGGCCATCCTCGCCGATGCGTCGGACCCTGTCGATGCGGGCCGGGCGGTCGAGGCGGTTCTGGCGCGTTTCGGACGGATCGATATCCTTGTGAACAACGCAGGCCGAGGCCCGCGCGAGATTTCGCAGGACTTTCACCACACGCAACACCCGTTCTGGGAAACCGACCCCGGGGCCTGGGCCGAGATCATCCGCAGCAACGTGAACGGCCCCTTCGTGATGGCGCGCGCCGCCGCACCGCACATGGTGCACGCGGGATGGGGGCGGATCGTCAACGTCTCGACCAGCCGCGCGACGATGGTCAAGCGCGGCAACGCGCCTTACGGGCCCTCCAAGGCCGCGCTGGACGCGATGACCCGGCAATTCGCCGAGGATCTGGAAGGCACCGGCGTCACCGTCAACGCGCTTGCGCCGGGCGGGCCGACCGACACCGCCTTCTTCCCCGATGAGGGGCGCAGCGGCGTCTACCTGGACATGTTGCCCGCCGGGATCATGAACGATGCGCTGGTCTGGATCTGTTCGGAGGCGGCCGACGGTGTCACGGCGGCCAAGTTCATCGGCAAGCTCTGGTCCGCCGCCGATCCGATGCGCGCCCGCGACGATACCGGCGAACCGCCGCGGGTGCTGTGATGCGGCGGGACAGGGCATATCCCGCCGCGTTGGCGTCAGGGCATGACGCCCATGCTCTTGTCGACCGCGTCCATCATGGCGCCCTTGCGGACATAGGCGCGCAGTTCGGACGGCGTCGCGGCCACATGCTTCATCCGCGCCAGATGCGCCGCGCGCCGGGCGGGGTCCTTTTCTTCGATGACCTGCTTGTTCTGATGGGTGTGGGTCTGGACGTATTCCTCGGCGATGGCCCGGCGCTGGGTGCTGTAATGGTCGAGAAGGCTGTCCATGTCGGCCCCGTCGCGGAAGATGGCGATCAGCTTTTCGGCCAGGTTGACCGCGTCGTGGATGCCGCCGTTCATGCCCATGCCGCCCAGCGGGTTGTTGATATGCGCCGCGTCGCCCGCGATCGCCGCCCGGCCCACGCGATAGCGGTCGGCGACGCGCTGGTGCACGCGGTAGATCGTGCGGTGGGTGATCGGATAGCCCCCGTCATGGCGCGCGATGCCCTGCAGCTTGGCCTCGATCCAGTCGTCGCTGAGGATCAGCTTGGCATCGGCGTTCTCGGCCACGGGGATCAGGACGCGCCACAGGTCGCGGGTCTGCAGCAGGACGAACCATTCCTCGCTGTCGGCGGTGTAGGTGACCGGAGACAGCCCCGGAAGCTTGGCCGCGAAATCGACGGGCGTCGAGGCTACGACCCATTGTTCGGGATAGGTGAAGCCCTCGAACTTGATGCCAAGCGCCTGGCGGATCGCGCTGGACGCGCCGTCGGCGCCGATCAGGAAGGCGCCCGTCTCGGTGCGCGTGGTGCCATCGGGGGCGGTGAGCGTCAGGGTCACGCCCGCGTCGTCCTGCGTCACGCCGCTGGCCGCCCAGCCGAAATGCAACTCGGCCAGGGGTTCGGCCTGCAGGGCCGCGGCCGCGGCGCGGGTCAGCTTCCATTGTTCGCATTGCAGGCGGAAGGGGAAGCCCGTCTCGCCGGCGAGGCAGCCCATGTCGAAGGTGGCCGCATCCCCTGTCGCCCGGTCGCGCCACTGGTAGCTGGGCGCGACGAGGCCTTGCGCCACCAGCGTGTCGGCCAGGCCCAGTCGGGCCAGCATGTCCAGCGTGGGGGGATGGAACGTCGAGGCGCGCAGATCTGTCGGCAAGTCTTCCTGCGCTTCGAACAGGGCCACCGGAATGCCGGCCCGCGCCAGCATCAGGCCTGCCACCAGACCCGCGGGTCCCATGCCCGCAATCAACACTTTCTCGGTCATCCGAACCTCTCCTTTGCGTCTGCCCGGGAATATAGCACACAGGCACCGCCATGAAAGGCCATATCCGAAGAAAAGTGAATTAAAATATAGCAATAACAATGGGTTGAACCCATTTCTTTACGTGAACCCACCTAACCGGAGAAACAGGGAGTATTCTCGCCATGTCACTGAAAAAACTCTTCGCAATCGCCGCCGCAACAGGCGTCCTGACTGCCGGGGCAGCCCTGGCCGAGGTCGCGGCCCTGGGATCGACCGCCACGGGCGGCACCAGCCAGATCGGTCGGGCCCTTGCTGCCGCGATCTCGGAAAATTCTGACATCCGGATGCAGCCGCAGGAACTGGCCAACACGTCGGATTACATGCCGCTGGTCAATGAGGGCGAGCTGGAATTCGGCATCTCGAACATCGTGCAGCTCTATTACGGTGTCACCGGTACGGGGATGTCCGAGGGCCGCCCGCTGCCGAACCTCAAGATGGTGGCAACGCTGATGCCGTTCCGCCATGCCTATGTCGTGCGCCGTGACAGCGACATCATGTCGGTCGCGGATCTTGCGGGCAAACGCGTGCCCGTCTTCCCTGAAGGCGCGCTGGGCGACTACGTCACCAACGCTTATTTCGCGACCGAAGGCATGACCACCGAGCAGGTCACCGGCGTTCAGGTTCCGAACTTCCCGCGGATGTGGGCCGCCTTCTCGGAAGGCACCTCGGATGTCACCATTGTCGTTGTGGGCGCTGCCAACAGCCGCGAATTCGACGCGGCCTTCGGTATCCGGTATCTCAGCTTCGACGACAGCGAAGAGGCCCTGGCCGCGCAGCGCGAATGGCTGCCGCAGAGCTATCAGCAGACCCTCGACGGAAGCGCCGGTATTCCCGGCCTGAATGAGCCCACGAACATCATGGTCTTCGACTACGTGCTCTGGGCGTCGGCGGACGCGTCGGACGATCTGGTCTATCGCGCGACCAAGGCGCTTTACGACGCGACCGAGGGGCTGCTTGCCGCCGGCGGGCCGGTCTGGGCGGGATTCTCGCATGATGTGATGAGCAAGGACGTGAACGTCGAATATCATCCGGGCGCGATCCGCTTCTATGAAGAAGTCGGTCTCTGGAAGCGGTGAACCGTAAATGATGGGCATGTCCCGGACGGCGGTGGCGATCCTCGCCGCCGTCATTTCCCTTGCCGCTGTGCTGTGGTCGTCGTCGCTCCCGCTGTGGATCGGCTGGCGTGTCTATTCCGAACAGATCCTGCTTCTGGTTCTGGCCTCGGCGATGGCGATCACCTTCATCACGCGGCGGGCAGGGTCGGGCGGCGGCGACACGCCGTCGCGGCTGGATATTGCCCTGACGGCGACTGCGCTGGTCTGGGGCGTCGTGATGGTCGTGCGCTTTCCGACGCTGTCGCAGAACGTCTTCTACCACCCGACCGAGGCGCTCATCCTCTCCGCCACGGGCCTCGCGCTGCTGGTCGAGGCCGTTCGGCGCTCGATGGGGTGGGCGCTGATCGTCATCCTGGGCGTCGTCTGCCTCTATGCCCTGTTCTCGAGCCACCTGGACGGACCGATGCAGGGCCGCTCGATCCGCTGGGACAGGCTTCTGACCTTCATGGTGCTGGACAGCGCGTCGCTGGCGGGGGCTGCCCTCTATATCGCGGTTGCAGTCGTGGTGCCCTTCCTGATCCTCGCGCAATTGCTGTTGCAGACGGGTGGATCGGCCTTCTTCTCGGATCTGTCTCTGGCGCTCGCGGGCCGGTCGCAGGGGGGATCGGCTAAGATCGCCATTCTGGGATCGGCGCTGTTCGGGTCGGTCTCCGGCTCGGCGGTGTCGAACGTCGCCTCGACCGGGGCGATCACGATCCCGCTGATGAAGGATGGCGGCTACAAGCCCAAGACCGCCGCCGCTATCGAGGCCGCAGCCTCGACCGGCGGGCAGCTGATGCCGCCGATCATGGGGGCGGCCGCCTTCCTTCTGGCCGAGAACCTGCAGGTCGCCTATGGCGAGGTCGTGCTGGCCGCGCTGATCCCGTCGCTTCTGTTCTACTACGCGCTTTTCGTCTTCGCCGGGCTTGAGGCCGGACGGCTGGGCATCCGGCCGGTCGATCCGGCGCTGATCCCGGCTTTCAGCGCGGTCCTGACGCGGGGCTGGTTCGTCGTCGTGCCCTTCGCCGTGCTTCTGGGCGGGCTGTTCGGACTGAACCTCCGGCCCGAGACGGCGGCGCTTTATGCGGTGGCGGCACTCTTCGTGCTGTCGCTGTTCCGGACCTATCAGGGTGGGCGCATCCAGATGGGCGCCATCGTCGAGACCATCGTCAAGTCGGGGCGTTCGGCGGTCGAGGTGGTGCTGATCTGCGCCATCGCGGGCATCATCATCGGGCTCTTCGCGCGGTCGGGGCTGAGCTTCGGGGTCGGTTTCTTCCTGATCCGCCTGGGCGAAGGCAGCCTGATCCTGCTCCTCTTGATCACGGCGGCGGTCTGCATCCTGATGGGGATGGGGCTGCCGACGGTGGGCGTCTACCTTCTGTTATCGACGCTGGCGGCGGCACCGCTGATCGAGCTGGGATTGCAGCCGATGGCGGCGCATATGTTCGTGCTTTACTTCGGGATGCTGTCGATGCTGACGCCGCCCGTGGCGATCGCGGCCTTCGTGGCCGCGAACATGGCCAATGCGCCCCCCATGCGCACGGGGTTCGAGGCGGTCCGCATCGCCTGGCCCGCGTTCGTTGTTCCGTTCCTCTTTGTCGCCTCGCCCGCGCTTCTGTTCGACGGCACCCCGATCGAGATCGGGATCGCGCTTGTCACGGCGCTGATCGGGGTCTGGCTGGCGACCGCGGGGATCACCGGCTATCTGGGGCGGCGGCTCGGATGGCCCACGCGGCTGGCGCTGATGGCCGCCGGGGTGGCGGCTTTGTGGCCGCCCGGCGCACCCCATGCAGGTCCGGTCATGGTGGCCGGTCTGGCCTTGGGCGGGGTGCTCGTGGCATGGCTGCTGCGGGCGGCCCGACGCGGCGACCGCACGCAGGACGAGGTCGGAATGCTGTAGGAGCAGGATTCATGACCAGAACGTAATGACGATTGCCGATTCGCATGGCGACAGGAGGACCTTGGGGCAACTGACTTGGCCTGTTGCGCCGCTCCGCCAGTCCTTGAGCAGGCTGAAGGAGCAATGCGTCCAACGCCAGCGCTTCGGCAGCATCCAGCACGCGACATGTTCCCTTGGCGACTGGATCTGCTTTTACAACCCGCGCAGGCTACATTCGAAACTGCGCTACCTCAGCTCCATGGAGTTCGAGGCCCGCGCTATGCCAGCTCAACATGCTGTACACGAAGTCGGCCGCAGCTCTTAGCGAGGTTCTTATTGGGCGCCAAGCAACAAAGTGGCCCCAGCGCCTATGACAAGTCAATCATAGGTGCCACCGATGTCGGAAACCTGATGGACCGGAACGTTTTCATAGGCTGGGCGCCAGCCGGTCGGTCAAGCGGCGGAATGACGGGTGTTTGGCTTGCACGGTTCATGGCGACGCTGTCTCGATAGCCGGGTCGTCATGCGGTCAGCGCTCTCGGCGTCAGTGCCGGGGCGAAACGTTTCAGGTCCTGCAAGAAGTCGAAGTCAGCCTTGCGCCGATGGACGTAAGCGGTGTCGATCGTCGCAAGGATCAGATCTTCGGAACCGGTCGCACGGCAAATGTGCTGCCCGTCCGGGCCGCAGATCGAGCTGGTGCCACTGAATCGTGAACCGGAACCTTCCGCCGCAAAATCGCAATATCCGACGAACATCGCATTTTCATATGCCCGCGACGGGACGACGGCATCTGAGACAACGCGCCACTGGTCCCGAAGCGCTGTCGGCACCAACAACAGATCTGTGCCCAGAAAGGCAGCTCGCCGCGCCAGTTCGGGGAATTCGATGTCATAACAGATCAGGACAGAACAGCGCACGCCTTCAAATTCGAATACTTCCGGCCCGGTTCCCGGGACAAAACAGTCGCGTTCGAAGTCGTTTGGCAACGCAACCTTGCGATAGTTGCTGATCAAATGCCCTTCACAATCAAATACTGCTGCGCTGTTATAGAGCACTCCCCCACTCTTTTCCGGGTATCCCAGAACCAGTCCGACACCATGCCGGGCCGCCAGTTGTTCGGCAGCACGAAGAGATGATGATCCCGGAGCCTGAGCCGCTGCCCACACAGCGTCGGCAGAGCCGTAGCCGGAGACGTACAGCTCCGGCGTGACAAGCAGTTTGGCACCGGCTGCGGCAGCCCGCGCCATTGCCGGATCGAGATCCGAAAGAACCTCGTCCGCGGACCGAAAGGCCGGCCGCGCCTGAAAAAGGGCAAGATTAAGCAGTGTCATTTTTGATCCCGTTCTCAGTGCAAGCCCAGCAACCGTGGGACGAAGAGCGACAACTCCGGGAAAAACGTGACCAGCAGCATCACCGGAAGTGCCACGTGGAAGATGATCTGCAAGGCGGGTTTGATCGCTTCATGGATCGAAACCTTTCCGATCCGGCATGCCATGTAAAGGATCGGAGCGACAGGCGGACTGTTCGCGCCGATCACGACCGAACAGGCCACGATCGAGGCATAATGGACGGGGTCGACCCCATGATGCACCATCAACGGCATCATGAGCGGTGCGATGACCACAGTCACCGACAGGTCATCCATGATCATTCCGACGAAGATCAGGAATGCGTTCACCAGCAAGAGGATCAGGATCTTGTTTTCCGTGACCTGCGTCACGGCTTCCGTCAGATCCTGCGGCACGCTTTCAGCCACCATGATCCGGCCGATCATGAAGGAAAACAGCAAGATCAGGATGATTGTGCCGGTCGTTTCGCCGGCTTCGATCAGGCTTTTGCGGAAGCGGGTCAGGGTAAGATCGCGGTAGATGAAAAAGCCGATCAGGATTGCCATGAACAAGGCGACGGCGGCGG
Organism: Aestuariivita sp.; assembly: GCA_018401465.1. Lineage (GTDB taxonomy): Bacteria > Pseudomonadota > Alphaproteobacteria > Rhodobacterales > Rhodobacteraceae > JAGYKE01. The sequence goes on along the minus strand of JAGYKE010000004.1, from coordinate 36,814 downwards.
CTTCTGTCGGGGTGAACACGCCCCCATAGATCCCACCCAGAATGACAACTGGCATCATCAGCGCCGGCAAGGCCTGAAGCGTTGCGCGCAGCGGGCCATGCGGTGACTTCTGTGCCGAAATCGCCGCCATACGTTCGGGCGTATCGACCAGCATTCTTGCGGTCATGATCTTGTTGAAGATCATCAGGCCGAACATCAGCAGCAGGCCCGGCACGATCGTCGCCGCAAAAAGGGCCGTGATGGACTGGCGGGTGACGACTCCAAAAAGGATGAGCGTGATCGACGGCGGGATCAGGATGCCAAGCAACGAAGACACGCCGAGCAATGCGCTGGTATAGCCGCGGGGGTAGCCACGGGCGGCCAGCGGATCGCTCATGATGGTGCCGATCGAGGCGACGGCGGCGGTGGCCGTTCCCGAGATTGCGCCGAAGACGCCAGAGGAACCTATCAGCGCCGCGCCGAGGCCACCTTTGCGACCCCGCATCGCCATGGACATGAAACCGATCAAACGTGCAGCCACTCCGCCGCTCTGCATGAGATAGCCAGCCAGAACGAACAGCGGCAAGGCCAGCAGGATGACCGAGTCAAGCGACCGAAACCCCTGCAAGAGCAAGGTCGTTGTGTTCAAGTCATAGGCCCAGACCAGAAACATCAGGACGCCCGCAAAAGACCAGGCCACCGGTACCCCGAAGATCATCAGGGCCATCAGGAGCAAAATGCCAAACAGGGCTTCCATGGATCAGGCCTCTCCTGAGCTCTGATCGGCCCTGCCAAACACGGCGGCAGCGGCGACGATGGCGTCCCGAACGGCATAGACAGCACAGAGAATGGCAGCCAGAATGATCGCGGATTGCGGAACGATAAGGGGAATGCTGAGCGCGGCGGTCGTCTGCGGGCGTTTGATCGACCATGCGACCATGTCGTTCGCAAGGCTCAAGAAGAACAGGCTGAGCCCGAACATGATCACGGAGACGGCGAAGCTGTGCAGTGCCTTGTGCTTTGGGTTGTTCAAAGAAACGGCAAGGAAATCCACCACCAAATGTTCGTGGTTTCGGGCTGCGACGACAGCGCCGCACATGTAGAGCCACATTGCCGACAGAGTGGCGAGCTCAAGCACGCCCACGACCGACCAGCCCAGCACAAAGCGGGCAAGCACCAGAAACAGGATCAACCCGGTGATCGCGAGGCTTGTGACGATGACGATGAAGTTGAGAAAGCCGATCAGCCCAGCGTCGAGCTTTCTGAGAAGATCGACCATATCACGCCGCTCCCGGTTCGCTGCATGCTCGTGAAGGGTGCGGCCGGAACCGTCAGGCTCCGGCCGCAAGGCGGTCAGTTCACCTGCGCGCGGATAAGATCCATGATCTCCTTGCCGACATCGGGTTCCATCTGGGGCCAGACTTCGGCGCGGACCTTTGCCGCGATGGGCGCAAGCTGCTCGTCGGTGAGCTCGAAGTATTCTTTACCCGCCTGCACCCACTGATCGACGTAGTGTTGGTCTTCGTCACGGGCGGCCTTGAAGCGGGCCTCCATAACCGCGACGGCGGCATCTTCGATCAGTTGCTTGTGTTCGTCCGAGAGGCCCTCATAGGTTTCGAGGTTGACCAGAAGGTTTCCGGTCACAAAGGTGTGCTTCGTGCGGACGTAGTAATCGAGCACATCGCGGAAGTATTCGTAATCCCAGTAGATCACGTTGCCCGCGTCACCATCGACCACACCGGTCTGGATCGAGGTGTAGACTTCTCCCCAGTCGATCGCGGCGGATTGATAGCCCATCGCTTCAAGGATCTGCGGGAACGGGAACAGCGGCGGCGTGCGGACCTTGATGTTCGCTGCAGCGGCAACGTCGGTGGCGTAGGCGCCGCGGGTTGCAACACCGCTGAACCCCTCGGGCCACGCGCCGAAGTACTTCAGCCCGATGTCGTTGAACACCGTGTCGAGCACGCCGTTGGCCCAGCCGCCGGGCTTGTAAGCGTCCAGCGCCTCTTCCCATGAGGTGACCATATAGGGCGTGTTCAGGATCCCGATGCGTTTGTCATACGAAGTTGAAGGCCATGAAATCATCGCATCGACTTCGCCGGCGACGAACAGGTCGAACACCTCGAGCTGACCGCCAAGTTCATTCTGGTAGAAAATCTTGACGTCGATCTCACCGTTCGAGCCGTCCTTCACGGCATTGGCCCAGTTGGCAAGAGCAATGCCCGAGGGCGATTCACGGTCCCCGGAATCGGTGGCAAACTTGAGTTCGATTTCCGCCGAGGCGGTCGTTGCGGCGAGCGCGGTTCCGAACACGACAGCCGAAAAAAAGCTTCGAAACATCTCCATCCTCCTTGTTGAGCTGGTCTACAACGCCATGACATAACAGTTGTTACGTGTGTTGCATAACATGCGTTATGCCCTGTAGATCAGTCAATAGTTTTCTCCGGGCGCCCCCAAGGTCCGGCAACAGGAGCTGGTATGGCGGAGCGAAAACCGAGGAAAGACCGGAACCTGGACAAGGCAAGCTGGATCGCAGCCGCGCGCAAGACGCTGATAGAAAAAGGCATCGCAGGGATCAGCTTGCGCCAACTGGCGGAAGAGTTGGGCGCAACGACCGGGGCCTTCTACTGGCAGTTCGAAAACCTGGAAGAACTGCTGGAAGACGTGCGCCAGGACTGGGCACAGCGCAACACGGCACCCTTCACGCGAGCGATCGAGGCCGCCGGTGATGATGGATGGGACCAATACATCGCGTATGTCGGCGTCCTGTTGCGAGAGGACGAATACGTTCCCCAGTATGACAACGCGATCCGCGATTGGGCGCATAGCTCCAAACGGACGGCCGAAGTCTTGAAGGAAATCGAAGCGTTCAGGATCAACCAGCTTCTTCAGGTGTTCCTTGCCCTGGGGTTTGCCGGCAAGGCGGCGCAGGTCCGGGCCTACGTCACATATTTCCATCAGACCGGTTACAACGCGATGCAGGTCTCCGAGCCCCGTGACGAACGACTGCTGAACATCCCCTATTATGCAGAAGTCCTGACAAACCGGACGGATCTTCTGGGCTTGAAGACCGCCGAGGCTGTATCCGATTATTTCGCAGTCAAAGGCAGCGACCCCTGAGCGCGGTAGCTGGAAGTATCGGGTGATGTCAGATCAGTTCGAACAAATCCCAGCTTGAACTGTGAGGCAGTCCTTCATCCCGCGCGCAGACAACGCCACTTGGTCGGAACACCCCGAAAAGGACTACACCGTAAGTGCGCCGGGCGGATCAGGATCCGCAGCAATTGCCAGGCAGGTGATGGGCGTGGACGCCGCTGTGGTTGCAGCAGCCGCCTTTCCACCATTCGGCACCCGCACCGTGACAATACTTGTCGTCTGCCCCGGTCATGGCCATGAACATCGGGTGATAGTTGCGGCAGACCTCAAGCTCGGTCTTGACCCAGTGCAGCGGGTCGCGGCCGTAATGGTCCCAATAATCGCCATCCATGTTCAGGCCCGGCACGGCGGGGTTCCAGCTTTCGTCAAGCCAGAGGTCCACGTCGCCATACTTGGCGCAGAGCTTGCGGATCGCGGGGTCGTCCAGCGCGCCGAGGCGGCCGTTCTCGATCAGGGTCTCGTTGTCGCCCTCGCGCTCCATCGTGTAGGTCGGGAAATAGAGGTGCAGGTGCCAATGTCCCACGAGGTGGCCCGCCCGCGCGGCGCGGCGTTCGGCCATGGACGAGATGATCGTGCCGAAACCCATATGGATCACGCCCGACCGCACGCGTTCATAGAGGCAGTTGATGAAGCCCGAGGGGAAATCCTTGCGCGGGCGGTGCACATGCGGGTTGGTCCCGATCGAGGCCTCCCACCAGTAAAGCAGGCCCTTGCCAGGGAATTCCGGATACTGGATGTGGTCAGTCTCAGCCTGCAGCTTGCGAAGGCGATCGCCGAAATCGCCCCCTTCGTTGATCTGCACGATCTTCGAGTTCTCGACGATCAGCTGTGTCCAGTCGCAGGGCGCGATGTGGTTCGTGGTGCCCGCGATCACGCCGTTGCCGTCTTCCTTGCCCGGCAGGAACATCCAGGGGCGGCCTGTCACATGGCCCGGCAGATAGGTCTTGCCGAAATGTTCGTTCGTCGTCCAGGTGGCCGAGGTCAGGCCGGGGTCATAGAATTCGCGCTTGCTGTCCCAATAGCCTGCGTGGTTCGTGAACTCGATATCCGTGCCTTCGGGATCGACGATGCGTGCGCGTTTGCAGGTGCGCACGCGGTCCCAGGTCCAGCGGTCGATGGCGTTCAGCACTTCGATCGGCATGGCATGGGCGGGAGAGGCGAGGATTTCCGGCGTGATGAAGGGCATCCGCTGGATCTTGATGAAGCGTTCGGCCAGCACCGGGCCGCCATAGCCCATCAGGATCTTGTCATACTGCTGCTTTTTCTCTTCCTCTTCCCACCAATCCATCCATTCGGCCAGTTCCTTGGTGCGGAACAGGTAGTAATCGACTTCGTCCGAGCCGATCCATTGCGGCACCGGGCCCCGGTCGATCTTCTTTATCTCGTAGATGACGCCGTATTTCTCGAGGATCTTCTGGCAGGCCTGGATGACAAGGTCGCTGTGCCAGTTGTCGACGCGCAGAAGCACGCGTTCGCCCGGTTTCAGATCCCAGCAGGCGTTCAGGCCGTGATTGTAGGGGCGGCGTGCCACGTGTTCGAGATAGGGCAGAAGCTGGTCGGGATGCGTCACCTCGACGAAGGGCGGGCAGCGCGGCGGACGCGTGGCCTTGAGCGGCGGCGCATCGAAGCGGGGCGCCCCTTGGGGACGGCCTTGGATGAGGTTGCGCCCGGGCGTCTTCTCCATGCTGTGGCTGGGGCGTTCGGACGCGATGCGGGTGAAATCCTCGGGCATTCTTGCTCTTCCTTCTCTGTCTGGGCGCGCCGGATCTCAGCCCGACGCCAGTCCTGTCTGGATGTCGGCCACCAGGAACCTGGCCTGACGGTCCTCAACCTCCTCGAAGCCGATGAAGGTCTTGAAATCCGGCATGGTCATCACCGGATGCGGCAGGCGGGCGGTGCCCAGATCCTGCATCAGGCGCGCGTAATTGTCCTGCATCGCGCGGGCCGCGGTCATCAGGCCCACCAGCGGGAAGACCGCAAGGCCCGCCACCTGACGTATCTGGTCGGGTGTAAGATCGGTTTCCAACCAGCCGAGGATCTGCAGCGAAAGCGGCACGCCGACCGCCTTGCGGAACCGTTTGAGGCCTTCGAAATCGCGGAAGGTCTTGCTGATCGGCTGGACCAGATCGGCGCCAGCATCGACATACATCTGCGCGCGCGCGATCGCCTCGGCCTCGGTCGGTGCGTCGGTGCGGGCGATTATGATCGTATCGGGATTGCGGCGTGCCTCGATCGCGGCGCGGATCTTGCCGGCATGTTCATAGGCCGAGAGCAGTTCGACCGTGTTCGCCGCTGCGGGGCAGCGTTTGGGGGCCAGTTGATCCTCGAATATCATAGCGCTGACGCCGGCCCGTTCGAACTCGCGCACGGTGCGCATGACGTTGATCGCGTTGCCATAGCCGGTGTCGGTATCGGCGATGACCGGAATGCCGACCGCGTTCACGACGTTGCGCACCACGGACAGGTTCTCGGTCATGGTGTAGAGTTCGACATCGGGAAACCCCAGATGCGTGGCCGAGACCGCGAAGCCCGAGGTCATTACTGCAGGCGCGCCCGCCTTTTCGGCCAGCATCGCCGACATCGCGTCGAAACAGCCCGCGACGAAGACCGTCTCGCCCGCGCGCAGTTTCGCCGCGAAATCCTTGCGGGTTGCGTCTTCGATCATGTCTCGGCCTCCTCGCGGTCGCGGGCATGAAGGTATCCGACGATGCCGCCCGCCTCGAGCATCTGCCGGTCGCCTTCGCTCAGCGGTTCGATCGGCAATTCGGTTTTCGTCGTAATGTTGCGCAGGCGGCCCGCCGCCCAGTCGACCTCGATCTCGTCCCAGCGCGACACCGCGCCCAGGATGCCGGGGCAGACCACCTGCGGAAAGCCCATCGCTATTTCGCCACGCCAGTAGCCGGGCGCGAAGCTTTCGGCGATGACGCCTGCGATCCCGAGGTGCCGCATTCCGATCATCGGGGGATAATGCGGATGGCCGTAGCCGAAGTTGTGATTGCCGATCAGCAGATCGCCCGGCATGACCTTCTGCGCAAAGTCCGGGTCTTCCGCCGAAAGGCACAGGCGGCCCAGTTCGGCGGGGTCCTTGATCTTGATGTTCTTGACGCCGACGATCTGGTCGACGTCAAAATCCTCATCCTCGAAAATCCAGGCCACGCGCCCGCACAGGTTCTCAAGCGCCATGGCCTGCCCCAGTCAGATAGGGGCGCGGATCAGTGATGCGGCCTTCGATGGCCGCCGCCGCGACCGCCGCCGCGTTGACGATGAAGATTTCGCTGTCGGGCGATCCCATCCGCCCGCGCACATTCAGTGTCCCGGTCGATACAGCGCGCTGCCCCGTCCGCATCACCCCCATGCGCCCGAAGCAATAGTCGCAGGAAGACGACGACACGAAGGCCCCCGCCGCGATCAGGCGGGTCAGGATGCCCTGTTCGGCAGCCTTTTCCATGATCTCCTTGCTGGTGGGAATGACGTAGAGCTTGAAGCCGTCCTTGACCTTGCGCCCTTCCAGCACATCAGCGGCCAGCGCCAGGTCCTCGACCCGGCCGGACGCGCAGGAGCCCAGGTATCCCACCTGCACCTCGGTGCCGGCCACCTCGCTCAGGTCGCGGGTATTGGCTGGGCTGGGCGGAATCACCGCTACGGGTTCGAGCGCGGTGACGTCGATCGTGTGGCGCGCGGCGTAGACCGCGTCAGGGTCCGAGGACAGCGGCGCGATGTCCAGCCGCTGGCGCGGACGGATGTAGTCCAGCGCCTTCTCGTCAGGATTGATGATCGCCGTGATGGCGCCGGTGAACATCGCAAGGCAGGTGATGGTCTGGCGGCTTTCGAGGCTCATCGCGGAGATGGCGTCGCCGCCCAGTTCCATCACGGTGCCACGGCAGGCACGCGGGCCCAGCACACGCACGATATGGTGGAAGACGTCGCGCGCGGTGACGCCCGGCTGAAGGCGGCCGGTCAGGTCGATGCGCGTGGTCTCGGGCACCTTAAACTTGATCCGCTCCTTCACGAAGGCTTCGAGAAGGTGGCGCCGCACGCCGATCGCCAGCGTCCCGAAGGTGCCCAGCTGCGAGATATGGCCATCGAAATGCAAGACGAAGGCGCCGGGCGTAGCATAGCCCAGTTCGGCGGCGACCTGGTGGCCGATGCCCTTGCCCTCGTAGACCGGCACGTCGTTCTTCGCGCCCCAGCTGCGCGTGATCTCGTGCAGCTCCTCCTCCTGGGTGGTGGTGGCGGGAACCATGTGGTCGATGAACAGCGCAAAGCGCTGCGGATCAGCGACGCGCTCGATGCCGAATTCGTCCTCCATCTGGCGGAAGATCACGTCGGTGTAGCCCGGAAAATCATAGGCGATGACGAAATCGGGCCGGACCCGCAATTCATCGCCCGCGCGTACAGTCTTTTGCCCGGAGGCCCGCGCCAGGATCTTCTCGGCGATTGTGTAACCCATGAACCGAACCTCCCATCCGTCAGGGTTAGGAGAGTGTTGTTGGGTCACATCGAGTTGTCAATAAACAACATTTATTTCATTAGTTGAAACCGTTAGATCCCGGCCCCCCGCATCGCGCGCTGCATGTCCTCCGAGGCGCGCTGCGTTATCGACAGAAGTTCGGCCTGCGCCGCGCCGATGTAGCGGGGCGTTAACCCGCCGGTGGAGATCGCCCCAAGGATTGCACCGCTCTCGTCCAGAAGTGGGATCGCCATGGCCGAGATTCCGGCGGCAATCTCGTCGTGCTTGACGATGAAACCCGATTCGACGATTGCCTCCAGTTCCCGGCGCAGGCCGTCCGCGGCCCGCAGGTCCAGCCCGAGAGGGCCAGCGATGATGCGCTCGCGCTCGGCCTCGGGGAGATAGGCCAGGAGCACCCGCGGACCGGTCCCGTGGTTGAAGGCGCGGGTTTCCCCTACGGCCCACCACCGCACCTCGATTGCACGTCCGCCGTTCACCCGCGAAACGCAAAGCGCCTCGTCTCCGCTGCAGACCGAGAGGTAGACCGTCGTCTGGCTATCTTCGGCCAGCTGCGTCAGGCGCTGGTCGACCAGGCTGGCCAGGGTCAGCGTCCGCGGCACCGCGCGCGCCAGCGCCAGAAGGCCGGTCGAGGCACTATAGAGCCCGCTGGCCGGGTCCTGGTAGACCATTCCCTCGTCACGCAGGGTGACCAAGATCCGCCGCGACGTGCCGGCATCCAGCCCGGTGGCGCGGACGATTTCATTCAGGGCCAGAAAGGGCCGGTCCGCCGAGAAGGCGCGCAGGATGCTGATCGCGCGGGACACAGCACGAACGCGGGGAAGCGTGGCGCCATGCTGGCCGCGCGGTTTGACTGAAACCATGGTCGGATGATCCCTTCATTTCATCTGATGAAATAATGATTACTTATTGACAGAATACAACCCCTTTATGTGATATTGGCAGGGACTGGCGCGGGAGAGCCAGAACAGGGAGGACGATCCATGAAACACCTCATCAGTGGGCTGCTGAAGCCCGCGACCGTCGCAATCGGCCTTGCCACGCTGACTGTGCCCACTTGGGCCGAGGCGCAGACGCGCGAATTGCGATTCGCAGAATTCGGGCCCAATGCGGGCGCGCGGGCAGGCGGACTTGTCTGGCTGGACGAAGAGCTACGCAAACGCTCGAACGGCGAACTGGGCCTCGACATCATCTGGGGTGGCGCGCTGGTCGGTGCGGCAGGCGCGGCGCAGGCAATCTCGGACGGCGTGGCCGATATGGGCTCGATCGTGCCGGTCTATGCGCCGGGCCAGCTGGTGGCCTATGAAGTCGTCGACACCGGCGAGATCGCGGACGAATATGCCGGCATGATGGCTTCCTACGAACTGATGACGACGCATCCTGTCGCGCTGAAGGAAGCCGAGGATTTCAACATCCGCTATTTCGGCAACTACACCACCGGCCCGACCCAGCTTCTGACCAAGGACAAGCCGGTCGCCACGCTGGAAGACCTGAAGGGCATGACGATCCGCAGCACCGGCGCCCATGTGCCGGCACTGGAAGCTTTCGGCGCCGCAACCGTGTCGCTGTCGCAGCCCAAGGTCTATGAGGCGCTGTCGAACGGGTCGGTCGATGGCTCGACCACCTATTACTACGTGGTGGACGGCTACAAGCAGCACGAGGTCGCCAGCTACATGACCGAACTCAGCCTCGGCCAGACGCTGGGCTTCGGCATTATCATGAACCTTCAGACCTATCAGAGCCTGACCGCCGATCAGCAGGCGCTGATGGACGAACTGGGCCGCGACTTCACCATCAACATGGCCGAGGTAATGGCCCGCTCGCGCATCGACACCAAGGCCAAGCTGGCCGCCGGGGTCGATGGCAAGCCAATCACCATGATAGACGCGCCCGCCGACATGCGCGAAGCGCTCGTCGAAGTGGCGCTGGCCGATGCGGCGAACTGGAAGGCCAAGGCCAACGAGAAGGGCCTCGACGGCGAGGCGATCTTCGCCGACTGGATCGCGCTGACCGAGAAATACGCCCAGGACGTGGCCGCCAACGGCTATCCCTGGAAGTAGGTTCGCAGTCGAATGCCGGGCCGGGGGTGCTGATTGCGTCCCCGGCCCTTTCCCGCCCGGAAGGGCGCCAGGTCCGGGCAGCTGACAACATGACCGCCATTCCCAAGGGACTCCGCAAGGCTCAGAGCTTGGTCGAGAATGCCGCGCTAGTCTTGGCGGGCATCGTGCTTCTGGCGATGGGGGCGATCATCGTCGGCTCGATCCTGGGCCGGGTTTTGTTCCTGCGTCCGCTTCCCGACGACCTGCTGATGGTGGGGTTGCTGAACGTGGCGGTGATCGTGCTGCCGCTGGCCTATGTGGAACGGATGCGTGGGCATATCACGGTCACCGTGACCACCGACTGGCTGGGCACCCGCGCCAAGGGCGTGCTGCGCGCCTTCGGAGCCTTCGCGATGGCGATCTTCTTCGGCGGCATCGGCTTCATGATCGTGCGGCGCATGCCGGACGAGATCACCAAGGGCGCCTATTATGACGGGGTTCTGCAGATCCCGACCTGGCCGATGAAGGCGGTCTTCGGCCTTGCGATCACGCTGTTCTTCCTGCGCCTTCTGGTCAGCATCGCGCAAGGCCTGCACACCGCCATCACCGGCATCGACGAAGACGCGCCCGCTTCCGCGCATGGGGAGATCTGATCCTTGGACCCTCTTGTCGTCGGACTGGTCACGCTCATCATCACGCTCGTGCTTCTGGCGATCCGTGTGCCCATCGCAGCCGCGCTTGGCATTTCAGCCTCGGTCGGCGTGTTCATCATCTTCGCGTGGCGCCCGGGGGCTGAATTCATGCCCCAGTTCGCCTGGCGCCCGACTTTGTCGCTGATCGCCAACGGCCCCTATGATTTCCTTAAAAGCTACAGCCTGGCCACCGTTCCGCTCTTCGTGCTGATGGGCCACCTCGCCTATGAGGCGGGCTTCACCACCGACATCTACCGCGCCGCGCGGCTGTGGCTGGCGCGCCTGCCCGGCGGCGTGGCCATGGCCTCGGTCGTGGGCTGCGGCGGGTTCTCGGCGATCACCGGATCATCGGTCGCCTGCGCCGCCGCCATGGGACGCATCGCCATCCCCGAAATGCTGAAGTTCGGCTATTCCAAGTCGCTGGCCACGGGATCGGTCGCCATAGGCGGCACGCTGGGGTCGCTGATCCCGCCCTCGATCCTGTTCATCCTCTATGGCGTCTTCGCCGAGCAATCCATCGCGCGGCTGTTCATGGCGGCGATCATTCCGGGGCTGTTGTCCTTGTTTGCCTATCTGGTGGTGATCTACATCTGGGCCAGCCTGCGCCCCGAGTCGGCGCCGCGCCCGCAGCAAACGATCAGCACAGCGGACCGCTGGCGCAGCCTGGGCCAATGCTGGTCGATCGTCGTGCTGTTCGTTGTCGTGATCGGGGGAATCTACGCGGGCTTTTTCACCCCGTCCGAGGCCGCAGGCGTCGGCGCCATCGCGGCACTGGTCCTGGGGCTGGCCCTGCGGCGGCTGACATTGGCCAAGATCGTGTCGGCGCTTCGGGAAAGCGTGTTCCAGTCCTCGATGATCTTCGCCATCGCGCTGGCGGGAAAGATCTATGTCAGCTTCATCGCACTGACCGGCCTGTCGAACGCCATCGGCGACTGGATCGCAGCGTCGCAGCTGTCGATGGTCATGGTGCTGGCCCTGATCGTGCTGTTCTACCTGCTGCTGGGCATGTTCCTCGACCCGATCGGGATCATCTTGCTGACGCTTCCCCTCACCATTCCCATCGTCGACAGCTATGGCTTGTCGCTGATCTGGTTCGGCGTTCTGGTCATCAAGCTTCTGGAGATCGGGCTGGTCACTCCGCCCATCGGCCTGAACGTCTTCGTCATCAAGTCGATCGTGGGTGACAAGGTGCGGCTGGAGACCATCTTCGTGGGCATCGGCCTGTTCCTTCTGGCCGAGATCGTGGTGCTTGGGCTTATCGCGGCTTTCCCCATCCTGTCGCTCTGGCTGCCCGGCGTGCTGATGTAGCCCACGCCCTGAAGGGTTGATTGCCATGCATTTTCCCGATGGCGCAGCCGGCCCGCAATCGTGAACGAGTGCTCTGCCTCCCGCAAACTGGACCGTTTGAACTGGAGTTTGCCGCTATGCTTTCCTTGCTAAGAGAGCGGTTGAATCGCATCAAGGCGCGTAAGTTTTTTGGACTCGCAAAAGGAGTTCACCTTTAAAGTGTGTCGCTCCTATTCACATTCAGGACGCCCATGCGGTTCGGCCTGTGCTTCCATGTCTTTGAGGCAGATACGGGGGTCAGAGATGGGCAAACCGCATCCTGTTGAGTTGCGTGAACGTGCCGTGCGGCTGGTGGAGCAGGGCAGCACGCATACCGCGGCGGCTGTGCGTTTCGATCAAGTTCGTCAACGACATGGTTCGGCTCAAGCGCGAGACCGGCTCGCTCGCGCCGAAACCTCAGGGCAATCCCGGGCGCGGTAAACTGACCGGTGCAAAGGGCTGGGTGGAGAGCCGGATCGCGGCGCAGCCCGATCTGACGATTGATGAGTTGACCACGGAACTGGCGGCGGAGCACGGGGTGAAGGTGCATCGCTCGTCGGTCGGTCGGCTTCTGCTCAGGCTCGGGCTGTCACACCAAAAAAGACCTGCAAGCGCTTGAGCAGAAGCGTCAGGACGTGGCTGACCTGCGCCGCATCTGGATAGGCAAACGCCAGCCCTTCATGGCCAGACATCTGGAAAGACTGGCATTCATTGACGAGACATCGCTCAAGACCAACATGGTTAAGACCACTGGCTGGGCCCCGCGCGGGCAGCGCGTGGTCGATCACGCGTCGTTTGGGCACTGGCGCACCCAAACCTTCATCGGTGCCCTGCGCTACGACCGCCTCGATGCCCCGTGGGTGATCGACGGAGCAATGAACGGTGAGATGTTCGACCTCTATGTCGAGACCCAGCTGGTACCGACCCTGCGCCCCGGCCACGTGGTCATCCTCGACAACTTGTCGAGCCACAAGAGCCCCGGCGCGGCCAAAGCCATGCGCGACATTGGTGCGTGGTTCCTCTTCCTGCCACCCTACAGCCCCGACTGAACCGCGCCGGGTTTGCCGGAGGCTGATTTCGGTTAGTTACGCGGCCATGGCGTCAGTTTCCAGGGCTGCATAGAATTGGGCTTCGGCTTCCGCGGGTGGGATGTTTCCGATGGGTTCGAGCAGGCGGCGGTTGTTGAACCAGTCCACCCATTCGAGGGTCGCATATTCGACGGCCTCAAAGCTGCGCCAAGGTCCGCGTCGGTGGATGACCTCGGCCTTGAACAGGCCGTTGATCGTCTCGGCCAGCGCGTTGTCGTAACTGTCGCCCACGCTGCCGACCGAAGGTTCGATGCCTGCTTCTGCGAGGCGCTCGGTGTAGCGGATGGACAGGTATTGGGAGCCGCGGTCACTGTGATGAACCAGTCCCGTACCCTTGGCTGGCCGGCGTTCGTGGACCGCCTGTTCCAAGGCATCAAGGACGAACCCCGCATGCGCCGAGGTGCTGACACGCCAGCCGACGATCTTGCGGGCATAGGCGTCGATGACGAAAGCCACATAGGCGAACCCCTTCCAGGTTGCGACATAGGTGAAATCACTGACCCAGAGCATGTTCGGCGCGGGCACCCGGAACTGGCGGTTCACCTTGTCCAGCGGACAGGGCGCCTTCTTGTCGGGGACCGTCGTCCTGTGCGGCTTTCCCCGGATAATGCCTTGAATACCCATGACCTTCATCAGCCTCGCGACCGTGCAGCGGGCAACGTCGAAGCCCTCACGGCGAAGCTGCCGCCATATCTTCCGGACGCCATAGACCCGCCAGTTCTCTTCGAACACGCGACAGATCTCGGGGCGCAGTGCCTCATCCCGGCGCGCCCGCTCCGACCGCCGGGACGGATCGGCCCGCTTTGCCAGATGTTCGTAGTAGGTGGACGGGGCGATCGGCAGAACCGTGCAGATCGGCTCGACCCCGTGCGCATCCCGGTGCGCGTCGATGAAACCCACCATCACTTCGACCGGCGGTCGAGCTCCGCCATCGCAAAATAAGCCGACGCCTTCCGCAGGATCTCGTTGGCTTGGCGCAACTCGCGGTTCTCGCGCTCGAGCGCCTTCATCTTCTCGGCCATCTCGGTCGGCACGCCAGCGCGTCGGCCGCTGTCCACCTCGGCCTTCTTGACCCAGTCGTTCAGCGTCTGCGGCGTGCAGCCAATCTTTGCCGCAATCGACATCACCGCCTGCCAGCGCGATCCATGCTGGCCCTCATTGTCGAGAACCAAACGCACCGCTCGTTCGCGCACTTCGGGGGAAAACTTGTTCGTTGTCTTGCTCATGATGCTCCATCCTACTCAGGAGTTGGAGCCTCCGGCAAACCCGGCGCGGTTCAGACCTCAACCCGATCGAAATGGCCTTCTCCAAGCTCAAGGCGCTGATCCGAAAGGCTGCAGCCCGAACCTACCATGAACTTTGGCAGGCCGTCGGTCATGTATGCTAGCTCTTCACCGACGAGGAATGTTACAACTTCTTCAAGGCGGCTGGATACAAAATCGATTAAACGCGACACGCTCTAAGCCGCCGCCAGTCTTTGTTCACAGGGGGACTGGCGGCACCATCCCCCGCCTACTCGTTCCAGTCGGGCTCGTGGATCGGCGCGGCTTCGATCGCGGCGTCGAATTCCGCAATCGACGCGCGCATCGCCTTGATTAACGCGACGCGCTGCGCCTGCGGGGCGTCTTCATCGAACTGTAGCGCGAGCGTCGCGAGCTGGTGCGCCGTGTCGCTAAACGGGTTCGCCTGCGGGCAGGCCGCATCAAGCAGACGCTGGATAAAGGCGTTGATCGAAATGCCCTCGCGTGCCGCCGCCACCGTCGCGCGGTGCTTCAGCTTGGCCGGAATGCGGATGGTCAAGGCAACAACATCTTCGCTCATGCGCAATCGGTACCGCAGATTTGCTGTTGACGTCAAGCGGGTGGATTAGTAGATTAGGTGTCATATATGCAACCAAATTAAGGAAATTGGCGTCATGAAAAACTTAAACGAACCTCTCAGCGTCCGTGTCCCCGCCTCGCTCAAAGAGCGCCTGCGCATCGTCGCGGATGGCCGATCAATGGCGTTCATCGTCGTCCGCGCGCTGGCTGAATTCGTTGAGCGTGAGGAGGCAAGACAATGAAAGCCCGCGCCTTTCGCGCCGCGTTGGCGACGTTCAAGTCGCTAGGCCTACCCGTGGCTGTCGAGATCAAGGCCGATGGTTCGACCGTCTTTACCCCGACGGCGCCTGCCCTGCCCATCGACCCCTCCGACCCCGTTCTGGAGGCCCTGCGCCGTGGCACTTAAACGCAAATACCCCGGCGTCACCTCCTATGCCGATCGGCATGGGCGGCGGCGCTGGCGTGTTCGACTGGACGGGCGGCAGGCAGAGCTTGGCGCGGTGTTCGGCAGCGAAGAATTCGAGCGCCGCTATGCCGACTTCCTCGCCGCCGAGCCCGCGGCCCGCGAAGCCGCCGCGACGGGGACGTTCGGCGCGCTGATCGCCGCCTTCAAGAATGGCCGCGAATTCCGCGCTTACACAACCGCGACGCGGCAGGGCTATGAGCGGCTTTTCGAGCGTCTTCGGGTGCTCGCTGATCTACCTTGCTCCGATGCGGCGTTTCGCACCCATCACGCGCAGGCATTCCTCGACCAGATCCCAACCGACGCGGCAAGGAACACTGCGCGCAAGCGGCTGGGGGTCCTTATGCGCTTCGCGATGCGCTGGGGCCTCCGTCATAGCGACCCGGTGGCAGCCACGTGGTCGGGATACGAAAGCGGGAATGGCATCGCACCGTGGACCCCCGAGCAGGTCGAGATGGTGTTGTCGCGCCATCCGCTGGACACGCCCACGGGTCTGGCGCTGCACTTGCTCTATGAGACCGGGGCCGCGCTGGCCGACGTCGTGCGTCTTGGCCCAGACAACCTGCAAGGCGACGTCATTGTCTACCGACGCCAGAAACTCGGCAAGCGCAGCGCGCCCCCGGCGGTGTGTCCCTTGTCACCCGAGTTGCTGGCGCGGTTACGGGCAATCACGTCGGGGACATTCCTCGCCATCGCTGGAAAACCGAGGTCCGCTGCTGGTCTGGGCAACAAGGTGCGCTCACTCGCTGTCGAGTGCGGTTTCGCGGGCAGCGCCCACGGCATCCGCAAGGCGCGGGCCAACGCGTTGTTGAGCGCCGGGGCGGACATACAGGGCGTCGCGGCGATTCTGGGCCACGGTGAAGTTTCTACAACGGCCCACTACACCCGCGCTGCTAGCCGCCTGGACATCGCCAAAGCGGCGGCGGCTAAGACTAACCACCAAACAAAATCAGACTAACCGGAAGACAATATCTTGAAGAACAAAGCGAAAAGAGAAGACATGGCGATCCCACGAGGACTCGAACCCCGAACCTGCTGATTAGAAGTCAGCTATTTATCTTTTGTGAAGCCACGAATTGTTTATCAGAGCTCAATTTTTCTTAGGTTTACGAGTGCAACTTGCCTCGCTAACCTACGCTCAGATCCGCCACTTTGTCTCGCTGAGCGTCTCGCTGAATGTCATCACGATCCATCCACTGCAAGATCGATCAACGCGCCATCGCGCGCTACGTCAAAGAACAGCGCGAATTAGGCGACAGGATAACCTTGTCGGATACTGAATGCCGTGGACTAAAGCTGGCCATCAACAACCAGTCAGCCAGCTGGACCTATGCCTACCGAAAGCGCGGATACATGGATGGTGGCAAGCGGCATCCTCAGGTCACAATGAAGTTGGGGGACCCAGTCACACTGTCTCCTGCTGAAGCGCGGCTAGAGACCGCCCGGATAAAGGCCGTCGTAGCTGCAGGAGGTGATCCTGCCGCTGATGCTCGAAAGGCTGAGGCTGACCGACGTCTTGCCGAGGCCCAAAAGCGGACCTGCTCCATTTGGCTAAGTCGCTACGCAGCAGAGTGTCTTGATGAGGGCAGCACCAAGCATCAGCGGGACGAGATTGCCCATGTCCGGCTGAGCCTGCAAGAATTGGCCGTGGCAGACCGGGAAGCAGACGCTATTACGTCGCGCCTCTTGCGAGACCTGATCGAGCGGCATGCAGATCGGCCTGCGACGGCGCGACATCGGTTTGGGGCCATGTCGCGCTTCTTGGATTACTTAATGGACGAAGAGGTTATTGCCAGTAACCCAGCCAGTTCCGTCTCCAAGCGGCGCCGACCCAAGCCACCTGCCCCAAGGGCCAGTTTCTATGGTCCAGAACAGTTAGCGCGGTTGTGGAGCGCAGCTGGACTCAAACCCGTCTATCAGCGGTTCCTGCGGTTCATGATTGCCACCCCTCTTCGCGCCAGCGAGGGGGCTAACCTACGCTGGGATCAGCTGGACTGGGATCGATCAGAATTGCGCTTCGCGGCAGGTGAGACAAAGAACAGCGAAGCTTTTGTTATGCCTCTGAACGGCATCTCGCTGGATCTGCTTGGGCAGCCAGAAGACATGTCAGAGCGTTTGGTGTTCCAGCTGTCGGGTATCCCAGGCGGCACCATGAAGAGCTGGAGCCATTTTCACGCATCAGTACGCGAAGCATGTGGCTTGCCGCATTTCAAGCCGCATGACCTGAGCTGCTCCCCGAAAATCGGACAGTGACGCAAGCTATGATCTGACGTCTGCTGGTCTCCGAGAACGAGGAGATCAGAACATGAAGAAACGCAGGAACCATGACGCGGGGTTCAAAGCTCGCGTGGCGCTGGAGGCCGTGAAGGGCGAGCGCACGGTGTCGGAGCTGGCCGCCGAATATGGCGTGCATCCTACGATGATCCATCAGTGGAAGAAGGCTCTTCTGGAGGGCGCGGCTGACATCTTTGAGCGTGGTGGCAAGAGAGCGCCCGAGATCGACGAGGACACGGTGCGGTCGCTGCATGCAAAGATCGGGGAGCTGGCTGTGGCCAACGATTTTTTGTCCAGAAAGCTCAAGCCCTGGACCGGCAAGTGAGGCGCGGGATGATCGAGAAGAACCACCCGAGCCTGTCGGTCGGGGCGCAATGCCGCCTGCTGTCGATCGCACGGTCATCGTTCTACTACGAACTGATGGGCGAGACGGCGATGAACCTCGACCTCATGGTGGTGATCGACAAGCAGTTCCTCGAAACGCCGTTTTACGGCGTCCAGCAGATGACGTGGCACCTGCGGAACGAGGGGTATGTTGTGAACTACAAGCGCATTCGTCGACTGATGCGGCTCATGCGCTTGATGCCGATTTACCAGTCGCCCGATACCAGCAGGCCCGCGAAGGGGCACAAGACCTACCCTTATCTGCTCGGCGGTCTGCGTGTGGAGCGGCCCAATCAGGTCTGGTGTGCCGACATCACCTACATCCCGATGCGCCGCGGATTCCTCTATCTGGTCGCCATCATGGACTGGTATACCCGGAAGGTCTTGGCCTGGCGGATATCGAACACGCTGGAAGCCGACTTCTGCGTGGAGGCTTTGAACGAGGCGATCCACAAGTTCGGCCCGCCCGAGATCATGAACACCGATCAAGGGTCGCAGTTCACGTCCTTCGCCTGGACCGACCGGCTGAAAAGGGTCGGCACCCGGATCTCGATGGATGGCAAAGGACGCTGCATCGACAACATCTTCATCGAGCGGCTGTGGCGGTCCTTGAAGTATGAATGCGTCTATCTGCACGCCTGGGAAACGGGGTCGCAGGCTCGGGTCGGCATCGGGCGCTGGATCACCTTCTACAACCACCAACGCCCTCACACTGCCCATGGCGGACAGCCGCCCGCCGTGGCCTACTTTAACCGCATTGAAACCGATCAGCAGGTGCAGGCAGTAGCTTAATCAACCCGGGAATCTGTCCAAGAGTTGGGGAGTAGCTCAACCTGCGCCGCACATTCTCCACACTGATGTCGGAGCACACGGATGTCTCAGAGACTGTCATCGACAGCCTGCTTAACCACAAGCAGTCTGCCACGCGCAGCGGTGTAATGCGTCATTACCAGCACGCTAAGAACCTTGAGAAGCGACGGGAAGCCATGAAGAGGTGGCAGTCGCTGCTGGAGAGTTGGGTGTGAGCGGGCATGGCGGCAACCGCCCGGGGGCAGGCCGTCCGCGAAAATGGTCTTTTGATGACGTGCTTCGCGTTGGCCAAGCTTGCGAAGCCCGGTGGCGGAAAGCTCAAACAGATGCTTATGAAGCCGCCCGACAAGAACTTTTTTCGGAGCGCACTGAGCTCATCGAGGTTTGGAAAAAGGCAAACCAAATACCCGTCCAGAAACGCGGCGAGTGGCGAAGCTCTTCAACCGGACAGCAACATAGTGCCGATATCGAGATAGAGTTGGAGGGCCTTCACACCTGCGATGCGGAAAAGCCAAACCCTGCTGTTGCCGGTGATGCCGAAGAAAGTGACGGTGTCGCTGACACCAGCGAGACCCCTATGCGTCTGGTTAAAATCTCCAACAAGCCCTCAAAGGGAGCGCGGACACAGATCATAACCGAAGTTGCAGCAAGAATCGGCCTAACCCCCTTACAGGTTGACAATTTATGGCAAGCATATCGCCGCTTCGAGCGTGAGGAACCGCCAGAAACTTGAATTTTAGGGACATCCGGGGGCGGCTCCGAATCGTCTGTTAGGTATTTCGCATCTTGAAACAACGAGGTGCAAAATGGCCCCGAAATCAAACTGGCAACCGGGCGAACCGCTGCCCGCTTACGCTGATCGGCCGACCGCCGCCGCGATCGTCACGCATCATTGTTTTCCCATCAGTCACCGGACTATCGAAAAATGGCCCCTGACTGTGCGCAGGCCAAACAAGACCTGCGTGTACAGTGTTGACGAAGTCTTGGAAGTTGCTGAACGCAAGCTGGCCGAAGCATACGCCTATAAGCAGGCGGAGGGCTGATCATGCCAAAGGATCTGCACCCCAAACTGCCCGCCTTGGCAGCCATCTCTGACGCCTGTCTCGAGCGGGGACTATCGAAACGCGAGGGCGACACCAACTACTTCGGCGTCGTCGCAACCGACGGCTCGACGCACCGGGTGATCGCGTGCAGCACCGGCCTGCAGTACATCGTGCAGCGCCTCTACCAGTGCGTTCGTGGAGACGAATGGCGCGCTTTGGGCTACCTGACATCCCGAAAGGGCCTGATCGGGTTCTACGAACGGTCAGGGCGGCTCTCAGAGGCCAACAAGCCCGCTCTGCTCGGTCTGCCCGAGAAACCGGAGCAGGCGTGGCGGATGATTACTGACGCGCTGGTGAGTGGCGCAGAGCCGCCGTTCCCAGCAGGCAACACATCAACATGAAAACACCGCCGACGCGCGATCTGCGAGCCGACGGTGAATGGTATCTTGGAACGATGCCATAAATGGTAGCAACGATCGCGCGCGGCGTAAACCATGGAGTTTACCCGATGGACTTTGACGAAAATACGCCCAGCTACGATGCATCGAAGATTGCAGCTGCCCTCATCGCGAATGGCTACGCGCCGGTCCCTGTCGCCAAGGGTGAGAAGCGCCCAATACCCAAGGACTGGCCCAACAAGTCATTCTCCGCGGATGATTTTCTGCCGGGCATGAACGTCGGCATCCGCTGCGGAGACGCACAGGTGGCATTGCTAGACATCGACGTTTACTGCGAAAGCGTAGTGTCAGAGATTATTGCCGAATGGAATGAGCGGTTTGGGGATCGCGGCCGCAAGATGCAGCGCGTCGGCGAGGCTCCGAAGGTTGGGATCCCGTTCAAAACAGACGAAGGCGCAACGAAGAAAGTCCAATCAATAAGGCCGACCGGCAAGTCCCCGCGGCAAAACAACGGAAAGCAAAAAGACGAAAAAGTCGAGATCTTGACCACCGGGCAGCAATTCGTTGCCTATGGGATTCACCCCGACACCAAACAACCTTATCATTGGCGTGCCCTTGATCCAATGAACGTAGACAACGGGAGAGCCGAGGATCTTCCCTATGTCTCGTCGGACGAGTTAGCCGATTTCCTGGCTTTGGTTGCAGACAAGTTCGGGCCGGAAGAACAGCCTTTGCCTTTGTCGCAGCGGGCGAAGCCCTTGGTCGGGAAAAAGATTGACTTACACAAAGGCTATGTCGTGGAAGCTTTCAACGAGGCAAATAATCTCACGGATTTGATGCGTCGCTACGGCTACACGCACCGTCGCGAGGCTCACTGGACAAGCCCCAAGAGTGGAACTGGGTCTGCCAATGTCCAGGTGATTGGCGACCGTTGGCGCAGCCTTTCAGGGAGTGATGCAGCAGCAGGTATAGGTGCTGAAACCAAAGGCGGCATCCGCTCCGGAGACGCATTCGATCTCTTTGTCGCTTTCGAGCACGGCGGCAACTTTTCTGCAGCGGTCCGCAGTTATGCTCAAACACTGAGAATGCAAATAAAGCCCGAGCAACCAAGCCTGCGCAGCTATGAGGAACTGCTTGAGGCCGCCAAGGCATTGATGCCGGGACAGATCGAAGACATGGAGGCTATCGTTTCTTCGAGCGCGGCGCTGAAACCTATGCGACGGGATGCAATCTACCGCGCAATAAAGAGTGCGACAGGAGTTTCGCTCACCACTATCCGCGAACACACAGCACTGGAGCATGCAAGCCCCGCACCTGATCATCTCGACATTGCCCGCATGGCCTTGGAGCAGATAGGGCTTGAGAATATCATTTGCGCCGAAGGGTTCGTTTGGCGTTGGCAAGAACGTGGAGTGTGGGTGCTACAAGACGACCGCGCGATTAAGCAAGTCATTCAAACACGCGTTGACGAGGAACCACGGATTGACGTCACCGCAAGTCTCGTCAACAGCGTCTGCGACGTGCTCAAGTCGGAGATTTATCGTTCGAAACACGAGTTCAATCTTGGAAATCCGGAAACTGTGAACTGTATGAACGGCGAACTGGCCATGGACAAAACCTTCAATTGGCAGCTCCAGCCGCATTGCCGGGAGAACTACAGAACAACCCAGATCCCAGTTGCATATGACAAGCAAAGCGACGCGCCACTGTTTCGGACGTTCCTTAATGAAGTTTTCCGTGATGATAGTGACAAACAGGAGAAGATCTCCGCCGTCCTTGAATTGATGGGCTACACCCTGATGAGCCATGCTAGGCACGAACGCTTTGTCATGCTAATCGGCCCAGGCGCTAACGGAAAAAGTGTGCTTCTGGCGATCTTAGAGGGCCTTTTGGGATCAGGCAATGTGGCAGGGGTGCAGCCATCCAACTTTGACAACCGATTTCAACGAGCGCACCTGCATCAGAAGCTGGCAAACATCGTGACGGAACTTAAGCAGGGTGAGGTAATCGCCGATGCAGAACTGAAGGCAATCACATCAGGCGAACCAGCGACCGTTGAACACAAGCATCGTGATCCGTTCGTGATGCGTCCGTTTGCAACATGCTGGTTCGGAACAAATCATATGCCGCACACACGTGACTTTTCTCAGGCTTTGTTCAGGCGGGCGACGATCCTTCAGTTCAACCGTGTCTTCACCAAAGAAGAACAGGATCCATTGCTAAAGGAAAAAATTCTCGCCGAATTGCCTGGCATTCTGAACATGGCGCTGAACGCCTATGCGGTCGGCGTGGTTCATGGATTTACAGTACCGGCATCCAGTGAACTCGCGAAAACCGAGTGGCGACTCGAGGCCGACCAAGTGGCCCAATTTGTCGAGGAGGCGTGTCGGACAGGCACAGATATGCGGTCAGCCATCGGCGATGTATACCGGGTCTATAAAGAATGGGCTAACCAGAACGGTATCCGTCAGACCATGAGCCAAAAGGGGTTGCGTGACCGACTCACTCGGTTGGGCTTTGGTGCGCAAAAAGCAGGATCGACCAGGTACGTGACCGGGATTACACTGAGATGTTTTTTCTGAAGCCAACGCTGTGGGGTGGGACGCTTGGGACGCATTTCCTTACTGCTCTTAGAACTGGAAAAAACATATTTTTCATCATACATCCCCCTCCAAAATGTTTTTTTGCCAGGGAAGATGCAGTGGGAAAACGTGTCCCAAGTGTCCCTGATGTTCCCCGATAAAAGTTGACATCAAGGAAAAGCAACGGTGCAGCCCAAAACGGGGTGGATACAACGCCAGTTACGTGGATGTCCGGCAAGCCCGAAAAGCGTCTTCCACGAGCACTGTCGCGCAACACGCCCTCGCGCACGCACGCGGACTCGACCCGCGCCCGCGCGCGCGGATCATGCAAAATATACCGCGGCTCGCAACAAGGAACGCAGTGGCAGGTAGCCCAACCGACTGTATCTTTGGCGTATACTCAAAGGCAGCGTCTACGCCTGTCCCCAAACGCGTCTCTTTTGGCTTGCTTTTGCATTAGGAAACATTGATTGTCTCATGGTCTAGAGATCAAGGAGACAGTCATGGCAACGTACGGCTACGCGCGCGTGTCGTCGGCATCGCAGTCCACCCAGTTGCAAGAGGAACGCCTCAAACAGGCGGGGTGCGAAATCGTGCGGGTGGAGATCGGCTCCGGTCGAAGCCGCGAAGGTCGCGCCGAGCTGGACAACCTGATCACGTTCCTGAGGGCCGGCGACACCCTGACCGTCATAAAGCTCGACCGGCTGGGGCGCAGCACCCGTGACGTGCTTAACTTGGTCAAGGAGCTCGAGGACAAGGGCGCGTCGCTACGGGTGTTGGAACCGGACATCGACACGTCCCGTCCGGAGGGTCGCATCATCCTGACCACGCTTTCTATGGTCGCGGAGATGGAGCTGACCTTCATCAAGGAACGCCAGCGCGCGGGCATAGAAGCCGCGAAAGCGAGGGGGATCTACAAGGGCCGCCCCCGCACAATCGATCGGGCAAGGGTCAAGGAGCTGCGCGCCGCCGGCCATGGCGCCACGGCCATCGCCCGCGAGCTCGGGATTGGGCGCGCCACCGTCTACAAGCTGCTCCAGGCTGAGGCCTAGCGCCCCTCCCGGGAGTGGAGGGGACCGGGGGGCACGTCTGTACCAAGACGGAAGCGCAGACCGGATACCGGCGAAAAAATTCTACGAGGTCCAGCGCCTCCGCTGCCCCACTCCTCCAGTTGCAGGCTGGACGAGAGCGGACACTGCGTGTGTTGACTTCCGACCACGGCGCGCTTATTGCTCGCAACATCATCAAGAGCCGGACTTAGTCCGCACCAACCTGCTCACTCGGCAAGGTGGTTTCCATAAAGGGATGTGGCCGTTGGCAAAAAATGAGTTCTCTCCCCGATATTGTGGATCTGCTTCGCTCTTGTGGGCGCAAGGAGACCTACCATGAAACGAAGATTATTCCTGCAAGCATCTCTAATGGCCGCCGCAGCCTCGGAGGCATTTGGGTACCCCGGCGCTGAGAGCTGGGTGGATGGCGAAAGCAAACCAGATCTCCGCCGCGTCTTGCACTTCGAACACAGCCATTCTGGGCAGGTGTTGATCAAGTCGGATGCGCCTCCCTCCCCTCGACCCTTGGTTAAACCTGAAGTGATCGACGGCATCTGGGGTTACGGTGCATATGCCGTCATGCGTCAGCCGTTGCATTGGCACATGATCGACGATGGGTGGTTTGACGAGGATGATCTATGGTTCCCGTTTGACGACATGACCGATGAACATTGGGAATGGTTAGCGTACTATCAACCCGCCTGTGAGGCGCACGATATCGTCTGCGGATTATTTGGACTCGTCACGTCCATCAGTGGTCACCGATCGTCTGCGCCGGATATCGGCCTGTATTGCGCACTGCACCCGTCAACGCCTCGCTACGTGACGGCCAAGCTGTACAGCCCTTCATGGATCCCCATGTTCAAGGAGGCGGTAGAGCAGCGGAGCAAGTTCATCACTGTCGACGCCTCTGACATTAAGCCGTCACCGTATCTGTAAAGGCATGCAAGCCCGCGTTCCCGAGCGCCATCCCCTGCTTCCTCTGTTGTAACCCGGGGGCCCGTCACGAGCCATCGTGTTGGTGGCGAAGACGAATGCGTTTCATGGAATACTCGATGGGTGCGGGCTTGCACCGGGCAGATCGGATTAACTTCGACCGCGGGGGTCTTCTGGTGCCGGGTACGGTCGGAGGTCCGGAGAGCACAGTTCAGTTTTAGTGGCAGTTTGCTGGTGATCTTCGAGCTCCGTGACGGGCATGAGCTATCCAGTCCAGCTACCTTCCTACGCTGCATCGAGTTGCCCGAGGCGATGGCGGACTGGTCCCTGACCAGCCTGCAACTCAAACTGATCAAGATCGGCGCCCGCGTTGTGCGCCACGCCCGCGCCATCACCTTCCAACTGGCCGAGGTGGCCGTCACCGGCCCGATGGTGCGCGCCATCCTCGCCGCCATACGCCGATTGCGAGCGCCTCCGTCATGCGCATGACCGCCATCCACGCCCAAACTGAACGAAAGCGGCAGGACAAGTCTGCCCGCTGCGCTGAAAAACACCGCCGCCGGGCAAGGAAACAGCGGCTTCGCGGTCTGATCCGCCCAGTGTCCGCGGCCTGCGCGACCGCAGGCGCCGCTCAGGGCGAAAAACCCTTGTCCAGCGGTCGGATTCAGGCGATATTCACGTCAATCGGCACACCACTTGGGGAATGTCGGTTTAACGATCTGCTTCGTCCTGTTCCAGCAGCTCGCGCGACCGAAGACGCCGGATGGAAAGAATGCTTGTCCAGCGGGCAAAATCAAGCGAGCTTCACGCCAGCCAGCATGCCACTTGGGTAAAGTCAAAACCAGTGGCTGAATATGCGTTGTGAACACTGGCTCGATTTTTACGGTAAATTAGAAAAATAACTCCTTCGTCGGAAAATGACATGCCTATCGTTTTTGCCATTCTGGGCCTGTTCGCGCTCCTCTGTCTGGTGCTGACTTTAAAGCGGACCGGGCTGCTCAGCGAGTCGCACGGAAAGCTTTTTTCAAAGCTGATCACCGGGGTAACGCTTCCGGCACTCATCTTTCACTCGTTGAACAAGTCGCACCTGGTGTGGAGCGAAGCCGAACTCGCGCTCGTCATGCTTTTTGTTACGCTGGTTTGTCTCTTCCTGGGTTGGCTGGTTGCAATAGGGCTGAATCTGGACGCTCCCAGAAAAGCCGCGGTTATCCTGACCTCAGGGTTCGGTAGTTCATCGAGTCTTGGTTTCACCGTTGTCGAGCAAGTTTTTCCAGGCAACACGGAAGCTTTGACGCAAGCCGTCATCATCAGCAGTCTGGGTGTGCAGCCAGCGCTTTTTACGCTGGGTACGGCGATCGCGATATACTACGGGGGCGAGAGCCTCTCAAATGAGACACCATTGCAGTCTGCCTTTCGGTATCTCAAGTCGCCTATTTTCATTGCATTCGCCTGTGGAGTCGCGGTTTCGTTAATGACTGCCGGGAAGGCTTATCCACTGCTCGACATTATTCTGAAGCCGTTCGACATAGTTGCTCGCTCAAATGCCTTTTTCGTAGTTCTCGTCGCTGGGTTGGCATTGCAGCTTGAAGAAGTCAGGAAGTTGGTGACAATTGCAACTTGCGTGGCGATCATCAAGCTCGTTGCAATGCCTTTTATGCTGTGGTTTTGCATCCGTCTGCTGGCATCCCCGGCGGAATGGCAGCGCGAGGTCCTCATGATCGAGGGATCCATGTCCTCCGCGCTACTGTCAGTTGTTTTGTGTGGCGCTTACGGCTGCGACGCGAAATTGGCCGCCAAGCTTGCTGCCGCAACATTGGTTTTGAGCCTTGTGAGTGTTCCGATATTGACTGGGTTTTTGCTATGAGCAATTTCGCTTGTGGAAAGAAAAAGTTACGGCCTTCGAAAAGAACTTGTCTGTTGGCCGGCTTCTGCACCGGCTCGAGCTGTCACACATAAGAAGACCTCTAGGCGCTTGAGCCGAAGAGCAAGGATGTCGCCGACCAGCGCCGCACATGCATCGGCAGACGTTAGCCCTTCATGGCCCCTCATCTGGAAAGATTGGCTTTCATCGGCGAAACGGCCGTGAATATCAACATGGCCAAAACAACAGGCCGGGCTCCAAAGGGTCAGCACCGGGTCGATCACCCATAAGAACTTGTAGGGGAGGACCGCATTTGTGCGGTCGCAAGCACTGCGGTCACACAGTGTTAACCCGGACAGTGCAAGGTACTTGATTGAGTGGCTGGCGCCCCCAAACTCATACCAGAAAAGGGTCAGGAAATGGCTGCAGTGCTGAAATTCGTAGAATCCGTGTCGCACGACATATTTGAGATGGGCAAGCGCCTCTCTAAGCTTCGTGCGTCGAAGGCTGCCCCGAAGACCCAGTCTGTGGGACGCCGTCCCAACCAGAAGGTTGGTTCGTTCACCAACATGTCCGAGCAAGATCGCCACGAGCTTGCAGACATGCTACAGGTCAAGCTTGCCAGGCTCTGATCCGCAAAGCCGGTGACATCTACCATTATCCATACGTCCGGTTAAGGCGAGGCGAACACGGAGAACCTGAAAAGGATCGTCCGAGGGATCAAGCGTTTCGAGAAGTTGTGGAAGCGACAGGCAGTTTCATGGTTGGTGAAACTCCGAAAAACCTAAAGGAAATCAATGACACCCTGCCCCGCGATGATTTACGCCTTCACCTTGATGCTGTCTGATGCGATCACATCGCGTGATGTCGACACAGCTGCGCACGGACAGAGGTTCCATGAAACCACAGACCCCAGAGTTCCACCCACCGGTCGATGCCGAGGCGCGGCGTGCGATCCGCCCGACCATTTGCTACCCGGCCGATAGCCTGGTCGGCCCCGATCTTCGGGGCATTCGCGTCTAGAAGGCAGTTGCAACACTCGGCGCGTCTGAAGATTTCCATCCCAATCTAGCTAAGGGAGGTCCAGCACTTCCGGAAGCTATTGAACATGACAAAAACAGGATGAACGCGTGACTGATCAGGCAGCCGCTCTCGAACTTCTCAGGCTTGCACTTTGCAATGGAGCCGCCGAGTTCCGCGATGGGCAGTGGGATGCGATTGATGCACTTGTGAACCGGCGAGAGCGGTTGCTCGTGGTCCAGCGGACCGGGTGGGGCAAGAGCTCCGTCTACTTCATCTCGACACGCATCCTTCGCGACCGCGGACGCGGACCAACTCTCATCGTGTCCCCGCTCTTAGCTTTGATGCGCAACCAGATCGAAGCCGCAGAGCGGCTAGGGGTCCGCGCGCGCACCGTCAACTCGACCAACCGAGACGATTGGCCTGACGTCGAGCGTGCCGTCCGGAGGAACGAAGTAGATGCGCTGCTGGTGTCGCCTGAGCGCCTCGCAAATGAGGAATTCGTGGAGAAGGTTTTGCTGCCTATAGCTGAGCGGATCGGTCTGCTCGTGGTAGATGAGGCGCATTGCATTTCCGACTGGGGTCACGATTTTCGTCCGGACTATCGCCGACTCGTCAACATCTTGCAGCGCATGCCCGCCAACGTCCCGATCCTCGGCACCACCGCCACCGCGAACAACCGCGTGATCGAGGATGTTCACAACCAGCTTGGTGACATCGGCATTCAGCGTGGAAGCCTGATGCGCAGCACCCTCGCCCTGCAGACTGTTCAACTGCCAACCCAAGCCGCACGGTTGGCATGGATGGCAGAGCACGTCAGTGCTTTACCCGGAACCGGGATCGTCTACACGCTCACGAAGCGAGACGCGAAGCAGGTTGCCGACTGGCTACAATTGCATGGGATCGATGCCCGAGCGTATTTCAGCGGCGTGGTTGGCGATGGCTTTCAGGACTCGGATGCGTATCGTCAGCACCTCGAACGCAAACTGTTCAACAACGAAATAAAGGCTCTGGTCGCAACAACTGCGCTCGGAATGGGCTATGACAAACCCGATCTTGGATTCGTCGTACATTACCAAGCGCCGGGCTCAATCGTCGCATACTACCAGCAGGTCGGTCGTGCCGGTCGCGCCATAGACCATGCCGTCGGTGTGCTGATGTCGGGCGAGGAAGACTCGCAAATCCATGATTACTTCAGGAAAAGCGCATTCCCCAAGGAGAGGTGGGTCCTCGCCATTCTGGAGGCGCTTGAGGAAAGTGATGGTCTGAGCATCCTGCAACTTGAAGAGGCCGTCAACCTACGGCGTGGCCAGATTGAGCAGGTGCTCAAGTTCCTTTCGGTGGAGAACCCGGCGCCGGTCCTCAAGTCAGGCTCAACATGGCAGCGGACACCCGTGCCCTATCGAATGGACCACGAAAAGATCGAGCGCTTGACCGGACAACGCGAGACAGAATGGGAAGAAGTTAAGAGCTACGTCGCAGCGAAGAGCTGCTTGATGGAGTTCCTGGCAAAAGCGCTCGATGATGCCGATCCTCAACCATGCGGAAAATGTGCCAAGTGTCTGGGGCGACCGATTGTAGACCCGGACTTCACCCGTGAGATGGCTATCTCAGCCGCGCGATACCTCCGTCACGCGGAACTAGAGCTGGAGTGCAACAAACAGGTCGCCAGGGACGCACTGCGCGAATACGGGCTCAGCGGGAACATCCCCGCAGCACTCCGCGCCGAAACCGGTCGGATCCTGTCGCGATGGGGCAACGCCGGCTGGGGACAGTTGGTCGCCGCCGACAAGCACGCTGGCTACTTCCGAGACGAACTGGTCCATGCAGTCACGGAGATGCTGAACGATCGCTGGCGGCCCACGCCAAGACCGGCATGGGTGACCTGTGTGCCCTCGTTGAACAATCCCACTCTCGTTCCCGACTTCGCCCACCGTCTTGCCGACGCACTGGGACTGCCGTTCAAACCGGTGGTAAAGAAGGTAAAGCGAAACGAGCCACAGAAA
Organism: Aestuariivita sp.; assembly: GCA_018401465.1. GTDB lineage: Bacteria > Pseudomonadota > Alphaproteobacteria > Rhodobacterales > Rhodobacteraceae > JAGYKE01. The sequence goes on along the minus strand of JAGYKE010000004.1, from coordinate 7,420 downwards.
GTGCAGCAGAACAGATTTCATCAGTGCAGGAACCTGGACGGCGTCTTTGAGATCGACGGACCGGTGCCAGCTGGCCCCGTGTTGCTGGTGGATGATGTAGTCGACTCTGCTTGGACGCTAACGATTGCCTCTGCCCTTCTTCGAAACGCCGGCAGTGGCCCCGTTTGGCCTTGCGCTCTCACAACCTCGAGCATTGGGGCCTAGAATGAACCTGAGTTCCCAAGCACAAGCGGTCATCCTCCTCACAGTCCCCTTTGGCAAGACAGACGCCAAGCCACTATCGGTCAGGGAATGGGGACGGTTCGCTCTCTGGCTCAAGGACCATGAACTGGAGCCATCGCGACTCCTCAAGGGAGACCCGCAATCCCTTCTTTCCGGCTGGATGGACCGTACCGTCACCCAGCAAAGGATCGAAGGCCTGCTGGATCGTGGCGGAGCACTCGGCCTAGCGTTGGAAAAATGGCAGCGGGCTGGGCTATGGTTCGTTACCCGATCTGAGCCCGACTATCCGGAAAGACTTAAGCGCAGGCTGCGCCTTGACTCTCCTCCGGTACTCTTTGGTTGCGGCAACAAAACGCTTCTCAACAAAGGCGGCGTCGCGGTGGTGGGATCCCGTGATGCCGACGAAGCAGACCTCAACTTCTCAGCGAGTTTGGCTCGAGCCGCCGCCAACCAAGGTCTGTCGGTGATTTCCGGCGGTGCTCGTGGCGTGGACGAGAGCGCGATGCTCAGCGCCCTCGAAAGTGAAGGCACATCAGTCGGAGTGCTGGCAGATAGCCTTCTTCGCGCAGCGACATCTGCGAAATATCGCAAGCACCTGCTCGCCGGCGACTTGGTTTTGGTCTCGCCGTTCAACCCGGAGGCCGGCTTCAACGTCGGCAATGCCATGGCGCGGAACAAGCATATCTACTGTCTGTCCGATGCTGCCGTGGTCGTGAACAGCACGCCCGACAAGGGAGGCACCTGGAACGGCGCGATTGAAGACCTGAAAAGCGAATGGGTACCACTCTGGGTGCAGCCGAAGGGCGACCCTGCATCCGGCAACGCGGCGTTGGTCCAGAAGGGTGCGCGCTGGTTTCCGCGAGATGTGCCGGCGCTGTCAACCTTGTGGGAAATGGTTGCCGGCGGGGATGCGGCACCCGAAGAAGCGGGATTACCGCTACTGCAATCCGAGACGGTGAACGCTGCTGCTGAAACAGCCACTACACCCACGAAGGCCACTTCTGCAGAGAGTGATGATGGGGCTGCCGATGCGCCGCCCCCAGGCAATCCCATCGCGAAGACCGACGCAGACTACAGCTCTTCAGAACCTGCGAGCGACTTCTACAGCTTGTTTCTCCTGCGCTTGCGGGAGTTAACCGATGGCGACCCAATGAATGTCGAGGATATCGCTGCGCGTCTAGAGTTGGAGAAAGCGCAAGTAAACGCCTGGCTGAAGCGGGGAACTGCGGACGGGCAGATAAGGAAGATAAGCAAACCTGTTCGTTATCAGTCAGCATCGTCTGAGGAGCGACAAGCATCCCTTTTTTGACAGCGGTAAATTGGCATAAAGCTAAGGCGATTTTGAGGTGCCATGTAACGATTTTAGGCTGATATGATCACTGTCGGCTTGTTTCTGCTTTCGGACCTCGGTTCAAGTATCAAATTGGGCAGCATACCCTGCAAATTGCGCTCCAACCCGCACGACCACGCCGCCTTCTGGTGTCTCTGTTCGCACCGAGAGCAGACGAACCCGCTGCAACTGCGGCGCAATTCGATTTCGCCAACTTACTGAAAGTGCGTTACTTTTTGAATCCGCCTCGATTTGGGTGAAGGGCGGATGGAAAGAGACGCGGGGCGTTCAGAGACCGATTTCTGCCCAATCGCCAGTCTCCGAAAGTCGGATGGCCTCGCTAAACCCCTCTGAAACAAAAAGAAAAAAGGCCCCGTTAGGGACCTCAAATCGGGTTCGCGAATGGTTTGTGGCGGAGGGGATGGGTCTGACGCCCAACTCTCTCTCGTGCTGATGTCCGCCTCAGCGTGATCGTGCGAAGCCTTGCGCACATCAGGCGCACGCTTGGGTGCTCACCTTCCCCCAATAGGAGGTGGCTCGGATTGCGACAAGATCGACAAAGCTCCGAACATCACCGAATGCCGGGCATCCTGCTAAAATAAGCAAAGTTGCGATCTCAATGCGCACCTTTTCGATTGATCCCTTACAACCACGTGGCTACGGTCAAGAAAGCCCAGAAATTGGGCGCGCATAATTTCCGTGCGCATCGACCGATGACGGGAGAGCGTAGTGAGCAACGACAGGTCGGAACTTCGTTGGGGGGTCGAGCAAAGGCTTGAGTTCATCGAATTCCGCCTGTTCTGGGAGGGGCATGTGAACCGCAGCGATGTGATGACGCAGTTCGGGCTGTCGGTGAACCAGGCTTCATCCGACCTGAGCCGCTATATTGGCCTCGCCCCAAATAACATGGACTACGATCGCAGCCTGCGGACCTATGTACGCCAACCCGGCTTCCAGCCAGTATTCGACAAGCTGGATGCCGGAAGATACCTCGCCCAGCTACGTTCAGTTGCCGACGGCATCCTCGATAGTGACGACTGCTGGATCGCAGGGCTGCCCGCCTACGATTCCACCCCCACCCCAGCGCGTGGCGTAGAGCCCACGACCCTTCGCTCTGTGATCGAAGCGATCCGCCGATATGAAGCGATCGAGGTGAAGTATCAGTCTCTGTCTAGCCCGGAGCCTCGCTGGCGTTGGATCGCTCCGCACGCCATCGGGTTCGACGGGTACCGCTGGCATGCACGAGCTTTCTGCCTGACTGACGACGTGTTCAAAGATTTTCTGCTTTCGCGAATACTGGAGCTTCGTGGTTCGCGTGAGAGCGAAGTGCGTGCGACGGAAGACCTCGACTGGAATACCGAAGTCACCTTGGAGATCGGCCCCCACCCCGCCCTATCGGACACGCAGGCTCAGGTGATCGCGCTCGACTACGGCATGAAGGGCGGAAAGGCCGAAATCAAAGTTCGTCGGGCGTTGCTGTACTATGCGCTCAGGCGGCTTGGGCTCGACACAGATCCCGCTGCTAGGAAGCCTCACGATCAGCAGATCGTACTGCTCAATCGTGCTGATATTATCGGCGGCATTGCAGTGCGCGGTGCCCAGGATGCCACGGTATGAGCAAGTTGCCCCTGAAAAGACGGGTCCTTGACCTATGGCTGGCAAGAATGTCTGAGGAGTGTGAGATTGGGTAAGCAAGCGGCATTCAAGACCAACCCGGTCGGCCTCGAAGAGCTTCTTCGCCAGTGCGGAAACGGCAAGATCCAGTTGCCCGACTTCCAGCGTAGTTGGGTCTGGGATGAAGAACGGATCAAAGGGCTGATTGCCTCGATCTCGCAGGCATTTCCGGTCGGTGCCTTGATGACGCTGGAGGTAAAGCCCGGTGCGGCTGACACCTTCGCGCGCCGCCCAATCCAAGGGGCAGATGCCGCAGTTGGCAGCGACGCGCCAGATCAGCTGCTTTTGGATGGCCAGCAGCGCATGACCTCTCTCTATCAGACCTGCCTGCGCCGCGAGGTCGTGCAAACGGTCACACCCCGGCTCAAACTCGTGAAGCGCTGGTTCTACATCGACATCAGACAGGCCATGAATCCGGCCGAGGACCGGGAAAACGCCATCGTCTCGGTGCCAGAAGACCGACGGATCAAGTCGGACTTTGACAGGAAGATCGACCTCGATCTTTCTACGCCGGAACTAGAATACCAAAACCTCATGTTCCCGCTAAACCAGGTCTTTGACTGGGACGAATGGCAAGATGGGTTCAACGACTACTGGCTCGAACACGATCCGGAGACACGAAAGCTCTTCAAGCCATTCAAGGATGAGGTCCTTCATAACTTCAAGTCCTACCAGCTGCCCGTGATCGCGCTGAGCCCCGACACCTCCCACGAAGCAGTCTGTCTGGTCTTTGAGAAGGTGAACACGGGCGGCAAACCGCTCGACGCTTTCGAGCTTGTGACTGCGATGTACGCGGCCCGCGGCCACCGCCTGCGCGATGACTGGCTCGGCGCCAATGGCCAACCGGGGCTCCAGACTAGGCTTCAGCTTTTTGGTCGAGCGGCCGAACAGAAGTTCGGCGTGCTTGAGAAGGTCGCGGCAACAGATGTGCTCCAGGCCATCGCGCTCCTGCATGGGGCAGCGAACCGCGCGGCCGAGATCGCTGCCGGGCGTAAGGAGTCTGAGCTATCCGCAGTTCGGGCCACACGTCAGTCGCTCCTCGAATTGCCGCTGGAGGCCTACCTCAAACACCGCACCGCTGTGGAGGAAGGGTTCAAGACGGCGGCGAAGTTCCTCCGGCAGAACCACATCTATCGTGTCATAGACCTGCCCTATCAGGGCCAGCTTGTCCCCTTTGCAGCGATCCTCGCGATCATCGGGCCAAAGTTCGATCATGCCGCCGTGAAAGACCAGCTCGCCCGTTGGTTCTGGTGTGGCATCTTCGGCGAGCTTTACGGCTCGGCCATAGAGTCACGCTTTGCAAAGGACGTGCTCGAGGTACCGGCCTGGCTCGACGGTGGGCCGGAGCCCAGTACGATCACCGATGGCCGCTTCCGTCCTGAGCGACTGCGCACCCTGCGCACCCGACTGTCGGCTGCCTACAAAGGCATCCACGCGCTGCTGATGGCCGAAGGCGCACGGGATCTGCGCTCGGGTCAGCACTTCAAGGACACAGTGTTCTTCGACGAATATGTCGATATCCACCACATCTTCCCGCAGGACTGGTGCAAGACGCAGAAGATCGAGCCCAAGGTCTTCGACACTGTCATCAACAAGACCCCGCTCAGCTACAAGACCAACCGCATCCTCGGCGGCGTCGCTCCATCTGTTTACTTGGAAAGACTGGAGACAGGCGGAAAGGACAACCCACCGATCGCGAGCAAAGCGCTCAACGATTATCTGGCGTCTCACGGGATGGACCCATCCTTGCTGAGGGCAGACGCCTTCGAAGCTTTCATGGCGGATCGAGAAACGCGCCTCCTTGCCATGATCTCAAAGGCAACCGGGCACGCTATCGTGAGGGCGGATTCCGTACCGGAAGAAGGCGAAGACGTTCTCCAAGACGATGAAGGCTTCGACGTGCCAAGCCCGGATACCGAGGAGGCGACCTGAATGAAAGCCTTTGAGTTCGACCATCAATTGATCCGTGCCTACGAGCACTTTTCGCGTTCATTTAGCGCAATTCGGGCACCCGACCTCAAATCTGAGATCGATGCCCAGTACGACGCCGGAAAATTCTGGCCAGATGCCCTCCTGTCTCTAAACCCGCGCTTCATGGCGGGGCCGACGGTCGATGAACTCGTCGCCACGGGTGATCTCGACGATGGCACTGGCAAGGTTTTTCGGTTTGGCACCACACCTCTTCGCTTTCACAAGCACCAAGCCGAGGCCATTGCGAAGGCGAAGCAAGGCAAGAGTTATGTCGTCACTACCGGCACAGGTTCAGGGAAATCCTTGTGCTTCTTCGTGCCGGTTGTCGACGCCATCATCCGGGCACGCCGCGCAGGAAAGCAGCGGCGCACAACGGCAATCATCGTCTACCCCATGAACGCACTGGCAAATAGCCAGATGAAGGAGATCGACAAGTTCATCGCTGGTTCCGGATTGCCCGATGAGCTCAAGCCGGTGGTCAAGCGCTACACCGGTCAGGAAAGCCGTGAAGAACGTGAGCGCATCGCTGCCAATCCCCCCGATGTTCTCCTGACGAACTACATGATGGCAGAACTGCTTCTGACACGTCAGGACGACCTGGACTCGAAAGTCGTCTCAAACGCGTCCGGTCTCGAGTTCATCATTCTTGACGAACTCCATACCTATCGCGGACGCCAAGGTGCTGATGTCGCGGTCCTCGTTCGACGCCTACGGGACAGGTGCTCGCCTGACAAGGAGCCAATCTGCATTGGGACCTCGGCAACGATGGCCTCCGAGGGATCGGACGAGAGCCGCGCGCTCGCTGTCGCGAAGGTAGCGTCTCGTCTGTTTGGCGCCGACATTGGCCCGGACGCGGTCATTGACGAGTCTTTGCAGCGCGCGACCGATGACGCTTTGAAGACCGAGAACGTTCTTGGAGCCTTAAAGACGGTCCTGACGCAGCCCCTTCCGGACGCGCTCGATGACGAAACCCTGAAGCGCCATCCGCTCTCGGTTTGGGCCGAACTCGAACTCGGATTGGACGACGGGCTTGAGCTTCGCCGGAAGAAGCCGATCCCATTCGAAGAAGCCGTCAACAAGCTTTCTCGAGCCAGTGCGGTCGATGCCGAAACCTGCCGAGACTATCTCGAAAAATTCTTGACCAGGGTAAGTCTGCCGGAACATGAGCGTGGCGGTATGAAGGACGGTGCTTTTCTCGCTTTCAAGCTTCATCGTTTCATCTCCGGTGCCGGTGAAGTCTTTACGACGCTGACGGCCAGGCCGCGTCGGATCCTTCTTGAAGGGCAGCTCGAGGATCCCGAAGCCCCTGGCAACCGCCTCTACCCCACGCGGTTCTGCCGAAACTGTGGCCAAGAATACCATGTCGTGACCAAGGTCGATGACGACGGCAGTTTGCGCTTTCTGCCGCGAAGCATCGACGACACGCCGCTCGACACTGAAGAAGACGAGGTCGCAGGGTATCTCTGTCCAGTGACGCCCGGAGATGCCGACTTTCTGTTCACAGGCGAGCTTGAAGGGTACCCTGAAAGCTGGCGCGAAGAGAAAAACGGCATCGAACGGCTGAGAGGGTATCGCAAGAAGCGTATGCCGATCTCCTACGTCGTGGGTGCCGATGGTCGCCATGGAGCGGGCGGAAACGATTTCTGGTTCATCCCGGGCAAGTTCGCCTTTTGCCTATGCTGTCACGACGAGCCAACGCAGGGAATGCGTGAGCGCAGCAAGCTGGCGGGGCTCTCCGGCGAAGGGCGGAGCTCAGCAACAACCTTGCTCGTGGCCAGCGCACTGGAGTGGATGAACAAGCCCGGCAGCGGCGTACCCGAGACGAAACGGAAGTTACTGGGTTTCACAGACAATCGCCAGGATGCTGCCCTGCAGTCTGGCCACTTCAATGACTTCCTGTTCGTGAGCCTGCTGCGCGGAGCCATCCTTCGCGCGGTCATTTCTGCTGACTCAGGTGGGCTCGCAGAAGACGAGTTCGGCCTGCAGGTGGTGAAGGCGCTCGGCTTTACTGCCGCCAACAAAGAGGCGCGCCAGCATTGGCTGCTGGATTCGAATGCTGGTGCCATCATTCGTGAAGATGCCCAGCGGTCGCTCGCAAAGGTTCTTGCCCATCGTGTCTGGACGGACCTGCGTCGCGGTTGGCGCTTCACTAACCCTAGCTTGTCTGTCCTGAACCTGATCGACGTGAATTTCCTAGGCCTAGAGGAAATCTCTGAAGATCGC
>JAGYKE010000003.1 GCA_018401465.1 Aestuariivita sp. | reverse complement strand
GGCGGTGCGCCCTAGGTCTTGCCGATCCACCATGATCTCGATAGTTATGTTATAACATTACATAACGGAGAATCATATGACCGATCATCGTTTGCCCGTCACGGTCTTGTCGGGGTTTCTGGGTGCGGGGAAAACCACGCTGCTCAACCATGTCCTGAACAACCGCGACGGCCGCCGCGTCGCGGTGATCGTCAACGACATGTCCGAGGTCAACATCGACGCCGACCTGATCCGCGAAGGTGCCGCATTGTCGCGGTCCGAGGAAAAGCTGGTCGAGATGACCAATGGCTGCATCTGCTGCACCCTGCGCGATGACCTGTTGCAAGAGGTCCGCCGCCTGTCCGCCGAAGGCCGGTTCGATTACCTGCTGATCGAATCCACCGGCATCGCCGAACCCCTGCCCGTCGCCGCGACCTTTGATTTCAGGGACGAGGATGGCGACAGCCTGTCCGATGTCGCCCGCCTTGATACGATGGTGACGGTGGTCGATGCGATCAACCTGCTCAATGATTTCGCCAGCCATGATTTTCTGGCCGATCGCGGCGAAAGTCTGGGGGACGAGGATAACCGCACGCTGGTCAACCTGCTGACCGAACAGATGGAATTCGCCGATGTCGTGATCCTGAACAAGACGACCGACGCAGGCCCTGACAAGGTCGATGCCGCGCGCAAGATCATCCGCGCGCTGAACCCCGACGCCCGCCTGATCGAGACGGACCAGTCCCGCGTTGATCCCGATGCGATCTTTGACACCGGCCTGTTCGATTTCGACCACGCGCATGAACATCCGTTCTGGGCCAAGGAATTGTATGGTTTCGCCCATCACACGCCCGAAACCGAAGAATACGGCATCACGTCCTTCGTATACCGCGCCCGCGCACCGTTTGATCCGGCAAAGGTCCATGCCGTCCTGACCGGCGACCTGCCCGGCGTGATCCGCGCCAAAGGGCATTTCTGGCTGGCAACGCGGCCCAATTGGGTGGCGGAATACAGCCTTGCGGGGGCGGTGTCGTCCGTCACGCCCTTGGGCGGCTGGTGGGTGTCGGTGCCGCGCGACCGCTGGCCCACGCATCCCGACATGCTGGCCGAGGTTGCGGGCAAATGGGCGGAACCATGGGGCGACCGGCGGCAGGAACTGGTTTTCATCGGCGCGGGCATGAATGAATCCGCAATCCGCGCGATGCTCGACGCGGCGCTGATCTCGGCGCAGGATTTCACACCCGACGCATGGACAGGGCTGGCCGATCCGTTCCCGCATTGGGGCAAGCAGCAGGCCGCATGATGCGCCGGAACCTGCAAACCACCCTGCGCGGCAAACCACGCCCTGACCCGATGCGCGATTTCGATGCCTTGCCGCCCGCCTTGCGGCACTGGCTGGCCACCGCGCGCCTGCCGTGGAGCCCGCGATCCGCGCGCCGTATCTGGGCCAAGTATCAAGGCGATGCGGCGGCAGCACTGGCGTCCTTGGAACGGGCCGAACGGGCGACCCTTGCCCGCGACGTGCCGAAAATCTGGGGCAGGGCGCATCCATCCGCGCAAATCTGACTGCGGCGGATTGCCCGTCGCTGCCGCATGGGATTGACGAACAAAGGCAGAACATTAATGTGG
>JAGYKE010000002.1 GCA_018401465.1 Aestuariivita sp. | reverse complement strand
CACATTGGCACATTGTGATGCCGTCAGGAGGGGGCATCCACGCCATCAACAGAGCCTATTACTGGAACAGTCGGCGGCAAACCAACCGCGAGACCAACATATCGAAGGGTACTTAATGAGCGCAGCTGCCAACACAATCAAGAAGATCCTGGGCAGGCTAGGTATCGTGGCGCATCGCGCCAACCTCTATTCCGACGAACACATGAGACTCTTGCGTTTTCTGGAGGTGAATTCGATCGATACCGTTCTCGATGTAGGCGCAAACCGCGGCCAATACGCGCTTGCGCTTATCTTAGGTGGTTTCAAGGGAAAAGTCTATTCTTTCGAGCCACTTCCTGATATGCATGCGATCCTTACCAAGCAAGCCAGCGCTTATCCGGACCAGTGGATTGTAGCTCCACCCTATGCGGTTTCGATCTCATGGTGTCGCGGAGTTCAACGTAACACGTACATCATCCAGCAGTTCGCTGCTGAAACCAGATAGCGCTGTGGAAGCTGTTCCTGAAATTTTTAGTGTAGACAGAGTCATTAAGGTGCAAACTGCGACCCTCTCAGATCTTTGGAATCCTTGATATTAATCGGACAGGGTGTTTTTAAACTCGATGTTCAGGGTGCTGGAGTTCGCTGCTCTTAAAGGCAGCATCGACTTGTTGCCTCGAATCAAAGGGTTAGTGACCGAAATGCCGATCCGCAAGATATATCAATGGCGCCAAGCTTGCCCGCGCGAACTGGACGAATGGATTGTGGATCGCGGATTTCGCTTTGACATAAGCCAGCTCATCGCGAATCCCGCAAACAGTGGCAAAGCTAAATCACGTTTGATATGACATATTTCAGAGTGATGTCGAATCGATCTTAAGCCGCCGTGGTGCACGATTGATTCGGCGGATCCCCACGATCGACGTCATGATCCTGAGCGCGCGAAAATGGCGCAGTGCGCCTGACCTGCTCCTCGCTCATCCACCGCCAGCACAGATCTGGAAACAGCAATGAAAGCCTCAGGCTATCGCGCCTGCTGCAGCGCAGCTGAGCTGGATCGACTGTCGCTTCATCGAACCGTGAGGCTTGCGCATGAAAGTAGGCACGCTCTCACGCAACACCTTGGCTGCGCTCGGTCAGGCCGTGCTGGTCTCAGTGATGATGTTCTTAGCCTTTGTCGATCGCCGTGAGTTCGACCCGCCGGCCCTCGAGGCACTCGGAACATGTGTCTCTCGGTCGCGACCTCGGTTCTCTGGCGCCGCAACGCGCGCTGACGTTAGTGGTGCGGGCGGACTCGGTCGATTTATCGCGATGATCCGCTCCGGATCCGATATAGGAAGCGGCATTGTCGAGACCATACACACCGTCACGCTCACATCCGCTGCGATCAATCTCGCTATCGGGATAGCACTCTATTTTCTTGCGCCGTTCGTCCTGCGATTTGCGCTGACGCCTGAGTTGCTCCCGCACGCGATCGAGCTTTTGCCCTTCGCCGTCGTGATCGTCGTGCTTGGAGGAATTGCCGGGGCCTGTCATTTCTAGGCGTCGATGGCAACCCAAAGCGTGAGTTTCGACCTCAGCGGCTGATAGCAGCTCGTCTCGAGTGCGGTGTTATCTTTCCTGATCGTCCTGGCGCTTGTTCCGCGCTTAGGGATTGTTGGCTTCGGCATCGCCCAAGTCATCAGCCAGTTTTTCACCGTGTTGGTAGGTTGGACGGTGCTCCGCCGGCAAGTGCCCGAGATTGGCTGGCTCCCGTATCGCTGGCAGCTAAACGCGTTCCGTGCATCTACCGGATCTGGCTTTGAAACTCAACGAGTATCTCGCCGCCCACCCTGCCGGTTTGAGCCACGCTTGGCGAGGTTTTTCGTGAGCGACAGAGGTGGGGCAAGCCATGCTCGTCGCTATATGAAATTGCCTCTCGGTCGATTTCGCAGATCCAGTGGCTTCTCGCCGCCGCTGCATCGATGGCGCTGATCCCAGGCTAGCCAGCCCTGCAGCCTGCCTACGAACATGACACGCCGCGTGGAACTCAATTGAAGTTGGCGGTTAAAGCCGCGATGACATACGCAGCCGTTGATGCGGCAGTGCCGGCCGCGTCGTTCCCCTTCGCCGACCACCGGTCTGATCTGCTCCTCGAAAGGTTCTCGCACCAATGCTCTACATGTCGATCCCACTCATCTTCGCCTGGACGATACAATTGCCCACGGTGCCGCTCTATCTCGCCGCCCAGACTGACGGGAGGATGCGGTGGAACCGCACTGATTGCCATGTGGTCGTGGCGGTATCAGGTTGGCAGTCTGCGTGCACTGCTCGAAAGGGCGGGCATCGCGGGCGCACTGCTTTGGTCATGCATTTGTCGCTCGGCCTGCTACCACGCGGATCCTTGTCAGAGCTAGCCGGCAACACCACTATGCTTGGGCTTGCGGAGGTGATGAGACAATCAAGCACCCGACTTGTCATTGCAATTTTCGTTATCGTTTCGATCTGGCACCATGGCAGGTTGCCGGTGATGCTGTGGCGCGCACAAATCTGGGCCGCACGATCAGCCCGATCCAGCGTATAATGGTTATCCAGAACCCTCCCGCCACCGACCTGAATACCTCCGGGCAGGTCGTGAAAACTTTTACGGTTTGTCTGCGCAGGTAGTCGGCTCGTCAGCTTTAGCTTGAGGCGGTATCTATGGCTCAGAGCTGCTAGCCATAGCCCTCTTCCTCACTCTCAAACCACTGGCTGGCTGATTGAAAACCACGTCACCGATCCGCGGTAGCGCGGTGAAGCGGCTTATGGCTATGATCTGGCTTGGTCTGCTCGGTCTCAGATTTTGCTAATGCCACCGCGACGATTGCTATACTGCTCTGAAGGGTTGGGCCACCCCGATCTTGGCGGCCGTCTTGTTGGTTTTCGTCACCGGAGCGCTCAGCAATAAGCCGATCTCAAACGTGCAATATTATCTATTTGCTAGCTTTCTCGCCAATCTGTTACTTGGTAAGCGTGCTTGCTGGCGGCCCCAGGTGTATCAGCGATGGTGAAAGCAGCTGGGTGGATATCTCGGAGAAATCCAGAACCTTCAGAGCTGCTGGATCGTGCCATTCCTAATGCCGCTACTGGCTTTGACTATTTTTCAACCTTTAGAAGTTGACTGAAGTCAACCTTTACAGTTGGCAGCCCGCTGTTTCCCAGCCTGCGCGGCTTGCTTCCTGACGTACGAGCGCCGCCAATACCATCTGGTGACTGACGACCACTCACAGTCACAGGCCACTGCGCCGTCATCGGGTGGTCTGAGCGAAGCCACCCTTTCCGCGCGTTTCGCGGCAACCGGTTGGCAGCTACCTGGTCTCACGCCAAGAAGCTGTGTTACTTCACTTTCGCTCACTGCTACAACTCGGATGTGTTGGCTAAACGCGCCGTCGGTTGTCAGCCACTCGAAACTCGTGTACAACCCTCGGTTCATGTTGCTTGGATCGTCGCCGTCTCGAATGGCCTGTATTGCCTTCTGACGCGTAACCGGTGGATAGACCCGCATTCCGGGGCCACGAGCCTCATGGCGTGGGCGTGAGGATCGAGTAGCATCCGCGGCTTTCGCGCCACCGCGCCACTGCTAACCTGACACCGTGGTATATCACGGCACTTGAACCCTTCTGCTACGCGGACTACTAGATCCTCGGTGAGACCCATTCAGGATCTCTGCTGCTTGGATCTGGGGCGGGCTGATCGGCCTATTTGGGGCCACTCTTCTAGTTGTAGCCACTCTAAGTATTATCGTGAAAGCCATAAATGCGAAACCAGAAGGAATTGTATTCGTTGCATATTTCGGCGCTGGGCTGATTTGGGATTTGTTTTTCAGTCCGATACAATCGCTGCGGCTCACCGCTCCGATAGCACTTGGTTTCTTGATAGCGCTTTCGGTATCGACGCCGCCACTGCCTCAAAAGATAAGTCGGGACACTGTCACATGACCTACCGCAGTTTGTTAGTCGCCCCAATGCCTCAGGAACTCATGTACCGTGCCAGTCCAGGTCATGGAAATGCCTGGCGGAAATGATAGTAGCACAGACAAGGCACTACACAGATATCCCAGTAGAACGCAGACGTAACCAGTTGCGCCGTTCTCAGAAACCACCGAGTTCCATCTTTGGCGTACGATAAGGAGAATTGTTTATGCAAGACATTCAACCCCAAGATCCCAAGATTGCATTCTGTTGTACTTCGATCTTTCTCGAATCCGAAGCGCTTTTGAAGAATGTGTCAAACTGGCCGAACGACAGACGATATGTCGCGCTCGACCTCAAATCGGTCGAAAACCCAGCTCTTGGGACGGTTCAGATACAAGTGAACCGCCCACCAGAATCGTCCTACGAAGAAAACTGTCCTAAAAACACATACTCGAGGAAGAATATCGCATTCATCGACGCCAGTCGAGATGGGGCCGAATACATCTACGAAACCGACGACGACAACGAGATCGAAGACTGGGGCGACCTGCTCAACCCGGACATGGTATTTTCCTCCATGAACGGGCCAATGCTTAGCCAGAGCGAGAACCTGTTCGCGAAAATCTACCTCGTCGAGGACAATATCTGGGCGCGGGGATACCCGATCCGGCTGCTGGACGATGACAGCCCCGCAGACAGCGAGGCAAGCGAGGCGCGGCATGATGTGGGCGTCGTTCAGTTCTTGGTCAACGGCAACCCCGATGTCGATGCCATCTTCCGCCTCGTGAAAGGCAATTCGGTCGATTACAAGATCGACGCTAGCAGCCTGCCGGTCGCCATCGCCGGCGCGTATCACCCGTTCAACTCGCAGTCGACGCTATGGCCACGGGCGTACTTCCCTCTGATGTACCTGCCCTCGACCTGTTCTTTCAGGATGACGGACATCTACCGTGGCTACGTTGCCCAGCACATTCTCTTCAGCCGCGGGAAATGCGTCCAGTTCCGCGCTCGAACGTGTATCAACGGCGCAACGAACACCGGATTTCGAGCGACTCTTCCAAGAGTGTCGTGGGTATTCAGAAACTCAGGTCATCATCGAAAAATTGTCGGCTAACGACGTGTCCAGGCTGGATCTGGATGCAGCAATGATGAACTGCTACCGAGCGCTGCTTGATATCGGGGTTGTCGAAAAGGAAGAGCTGACGCCGCTGTGGAGGTTACCGGCCTCCATCGCCCAGCATGCCCGCCGGCAAACCCGCTGGTGCTGAACTGAACAAGGAATTGAGATGTCGTTCGTGCAGAAATCGCTCGCGGTCATCATGACCACCATCAACAACCCCGACATGATCGCCCAGACGGTGCCTTCCTATGCCGCCCAGCTGGACGAAGTTGACGGTGTGATGGTGATCTATGACTGCTCCACCGGCGAAGCTCGCGACCGTGTGCGCCAAGAGGTGGAGCGCATTCGCGATAGGCAGGAAATTCTGCTTGTCCAGTCCGACAACGTCTCGGCCTCGATCGCGCGCAATCTCGCTTTCGAACTCTGTCGTCAGAACTCCCAACCTGCACCGCTTGCTTTCGTCGAGGATGACCACGTCGTCCATGACGGCTTTCTCCGCGCGCAGGAGGCGATAGGCAGTCTCTATGGCAAAGTTACCGAGCCTGCCTGCGGTGCGGTTGCTTTCCGGTCGCCTTAGCGTGCAACGGTGGCGTGATCGGACCTGCTATCGACCGGAACACAAGGATTTCGTCCGACCGCCGGACCAATCAGCCTCACTGCTCGGCGGGGTAAACGCGTGCTGCCGCTTCTGCTCCGGATCCACCGCACTGGCAAAAACGTGCTTCGGGCCATGGATGTCGACTGAACACCTCGATCTCCGAACTTCAGAACCCGGGTGCCGGGTTGCGCAACTACAACCGAGGCTATTGTTCCGTCATCATCCAGACGGCAAGCTGATGCGGGAATTGTACCAGGATGGACGCGGCACATCCGACAGCCTGTCGCAGCCTGCGGGCGCGGTCAGATTACGCGGCCAGCGATCATCAGTTCAGCAGACATGGCGGGAAGGCCCGGCCACCGAAACCGAAAGCGAAGGGCGTGAATGTAGCGGCAGGCCTTAAACATTTTGTCAGAGGTGCCTGATCTGATAGAGATCTGCGCCACAGGTCCGAAAGATGATGCAGTGGAACCAACGAATATGGCAACGCGTCCACTCCTGTCGATTGTCACCATATCATTCAACCAGGCAAAATACCTGACCGCCTGCCTTGAGTCGATCGTCAGCCAGAAGGACGAAACGGGTCGAGTTCATCGTCGTCGATCCGGGTCAACCGATGGCTCACGCGACATCCTTCGCCGGTATGCCGACCGGATCGACCACCTCATTCTCGAAAAGGACGATGGTCCGGCGGATGGTTTGAACAAGGGTTTTTCGCTGCCGACGGGGGAGCTTGGCTTTTCCCTCAACTCCGACGACTTTCTTTTGCCAGGCGCCGTTCAGCGCCTCCGGGCCTTCTGGGACCAGAACCCAAACGCCGACGTCGGAATGTGTGAAGCTTGGTTGGTAGACGGCGATGGCAAGCCGCTGCGGCGTTTGCGACCGTCTAGAGCCACACCTGCGTCGCTGGTCGATGGTAGGTCCATTCCGGTGCAACAGGGACTTTCAACTACCAGGTTGAGCGCCTTTCGCGACATCGGTGGCTTCAAGACCGGTAACCGATCGAGTTGGGACCTGGAACTGCTTTTCGATTTCGCGCTGGCCGGTAAACGGTTCGCGCGCGGCCCGGTCAAGATCGGCGCCTTCAGATTTTTATAGCGACCCGGCCTGTCGGGCGGCGCGCTACGTGGATCCAGGCATCTGGAGCGGTTGATCCTTGACCGCAAACGAGTGCGCAATCGCCTCCCGGCCGGGCAGCGCGCTTGCCACGATCCGGCCGCGCGGCCCTCATTCGCAACATCGCCAACCCGAGGATCCTCGCCGATGCGATCAAGGCGAGATACGCACCTTCCCTCTTGCGCCGGGCATGGTCGCGCGACACAGCTCACCAAGCGGGCGGTGATGCCTAGACCCCTGCGCATTGCGATGATTGCCGGCGGTCTTTCCACCCGGGCTTCCGGGGTCAAGGTCGCCGTCGAGGGCCTGTCACGGGCCATGGCTGAACGCGGCCATACGGTGCGCGTGTTCGGCTTTGCTGACGAGGCCTGGAACAATGGTGACAGCGAAAAGTGGCAAAGGCGGCGCCCCCGCGACAGTCCCTGCCAGCGGCTGGACCGGCCCGGCTCGGCTATGCACCGGGCTTGGAGCGTGCGCTCGATACGGGGGACTTTGATCTCGTCCACCTGCATGGACTGTGGAGGTATTCCTCCCATACGGTAGAACGCTGGGGCGTGCGACATCACCGGCCCTACGTCGTCTCTCCCCACGGCATGCTTGCCTCTGTGTCGCTGCGCTATTCTTCGGTCTTCAAGCGGATCGCCCGAGGCCTTTATCAGGATCGATGCTTTCGAAACGTTGCCGCACTCCACGCTACCTGCGCGAGCGAATACGAAGAGATACGTGCCTTTGGGCTGGAGCAACCGATCATGCTCTTTTCCAACGGGATCGACCCGCTGCCAGTCGCTACATCGACGCCGGGCAGCTACAGGCGTGTGGTATCGCTGGGCCGGCTGCATCCGGAAAAGGGGCCTCGACCGCCTGCTCGGGGCATGGGCGATTGTCGCGCCTCGATTTCCCGATTGGGAAGTGGTGATCGCAGGAGCCGATAAGCGGAGGAACCCGGGCCAGCCTGGAAGCCATCGTGAAAGCCCAAGGCCTACCAAGAGTGTGTTTTAGCGGCCCGATCTTTGGCATTGAAAAGGATGCTTTCTACGCTGGGGCAGATATCTTTATTCTGCCGAGCTTGAACGAGAATTTCGCGATTACCGTGGCCGAGGCCCTGATGCAGGAAACGCCGGTGATCAGCACCAAGGGGGCGCCGTGGAGCGGGCTTGAGACGCACGGCTGTGGCTGGTGGATCGATGCACGGCGTCGAGCCGCGCTCAAACCCTCCGTCAGGCGATGGCCGCGCCGCGCGAGGCCCTGCAGGAGAAAGGGGCCGGTCAGGCCGGGCCTGGATGCTTGACGAGTTCGTCTGGGACGCGGTCGCCGCTCGCGCCGAAGCCGCCTATCGTGAGGTGCTGGCCAGCACGGGGAATGCTATGACATGACTAAGAAGACCGTCTTTGTGACCGGCATCTGGAAATCCGGCAACCATCTCGTCTATTCGGCGCTGAACACTCTTGGGATCGAAGGCCCGTTCAGCGGTATCGCAGCCACCCTGCTCTTCCGGGCGCGGCAAGACGGCCAAGCGGCTGCTGCGAGGCAGCGCGAGCGGCGTCGACGTCGGTCTCGAGACCGAGGCCCGCGTGCGCCCCGGCTATATTCGCCACAGCCTTCTGAAAGCTTCGCGGCAAGATCGTCGGCTTAGGGCACGCCGCATTCAGCCCCAACTCCTGGCGCTCCCTGCGCGCGCAATCGGTGCACATGATCGTCATCCGCCGCGATCCACGCGACATCCTCGTCTCCTTCGCCGACTGGATCGACGGCCGTCCGGACTACTTCATGCATCCCGACTTCGCCGGCCTGACGCGGGAACAGAAGGTAGCGCGGCTCATCCGCGGCGGGGCGGGGAAGCGGCTACGTTTGCGTCCCGGCGGAGGTAACTTGGCGCGTGCGGAAGGCTGGCTGACGGCGGGGCGACGCCCGACTGTGCACGAGAAGGTCTCCTTCGAAGACCTCATCGGCCCGAGGGGCGGCACACTGGACCGTCGAGGCAACGGCGGTCGCCGGGATCTCGCCGCCACCTCGGACGGCCCGTCCCCGACGACCCGGAACTGATCGAACGCATCTACGGCGGCAGCCTGATGACGAACAACAGGGCCGAAGCCAGCGTTGGCGCGGCCTGAAAGGCCATGACATTCAAGCCGAGATCGCCGAATGCCCTCGCCCCGCACCTATCGCGATGGGGCTATGGCGATTCGCCGCCGATGATACCCTCGGACGGAGCGGGATCGCATGGACAAGCTTAACGTCAGCGCCAATCGCCAGCACCGCAGTTGGAGCTGGCGCGAACAATCGGCCGTATCGCCTGGGGCGCCGTACGGCCTTTGTTCGCGCTCAGCCCGCGCCTGATGTGGGGCTGGCGTCGCTGGCTTCTACGCCGCTTCGGCGCCATGTCGGTCCCGAAGCCCATATCTACCCCAAGCGTCCGGATCACTATTCCGTGGGATCTCACTTTGGGAGCGCAAGTGTGCGGTGGGAGACCGGGCGATCCTCTACGCGCTCGGCCCGATCACCATCGGCGAGAGGGCGACAGGTATCTCGGGGCGCGCATCTGTGCGCTGGCACGCACGATCTTGCTCGCTACGACCGGCCGTTGGTAAAGCCACCGATCGTGATCGGCGACGACGCCTGGATCGCGGCGGACGTCTTTGTCGGACCAGGTGTCACGGTTGGTCCCGGCTCCGGTGGCTCGGCGCGCGCGGTGGTGATGAAAGACGTCAGGCCGGATGGATAGTCGTTGGCAACCCGGCGCGCGCGATCCGCAAGGTGGGGCGATGAACGACATCGGCAAAACCGGCATCTGCCGCCGCTCCAGCGCCACCGTCCGCCGGTCCCAACCAAATCGCGACGCTGCTCCGGTCATGCTGTTCGGATCCGCAAAGCACAGTTTGTCTACGCTGTCTGGCCGCGAGTTCCATGTGGAAGCCGCGTCATGCTGACTGTCGTCATCCTCACTCGCGACGAGGAGCGCCATATCGCCCGGGCAATCGGGTCGGTCACGGGGATCGCGGAGCGGATTTTCGTCGCCGATTCGGGCTCGACAGACCGCACCGTTGCGATCGCCGAGGAACTTGGCGCAGAGGTTCGTTTCAACCCGTGGCGCAATTATGCTACCCAGTTCAACTGGGCGCTCGATCAATTGCCGGAGGACACCGAATGGGTGCTCCGGCTCGACGCCGACAGATCGTCACCCCAGAGCTGGCCCGGAAATCGCTACGCAGCTGGCCGGGCTGGAAGCGGACACCGACGGCGCATGGATCTCGCGCAGGATGACGTTCCTCGGGCGCACGATCCGTTAGGGGCGGCGTGTTCCCGGTGCGCGTGCTGCGCCTGTTCCGCCACGGCCACGGCCAGCTGCGAGAACCGCTGGATGGACGAACATGTCCTTGTCTCCGGCCCGACCGCGGATTTCTCGGGGGAAATCGTAGACGACAACCTGAACTCGCTCACCTGGTGGACCGCGAAACACAACGCCTATGCATCGCGTGAAGTGGTCGACCTGTTGAACCTGCGTCACCATTTCATGCCACATGAGACCATGGCCGACCTGCGCAGCGGCAAGCAGGCGGGGATCAAGCGCTGGATCAAGGAGCACCTTTATGCCCACCTTCCCGGCGGGTCGCGGGCCTTCATCTATTTCTCCTACCGCTACATCATCCGGCTGGGTTTCCTCGACGGGCGCGAGGGCGCAGCATTCCACGCGTTGCAAGGGTTCTGGTATCGATTCTTGGTCGACGCGAAACTGTTCGAGGTGGAGCGGCACATGCAGCGCCATGGAACCGATGCGCCGGCGGCAATCAAGGCGGTGCTCGGTATTGACGTCAACCCGGGACAGAACAGTTAGCAACTGTATCCGTCAGGCTGCCGCGGCGGTCCATTTCTGACGGCTCTTGCACAGGGCGTTCGCGATAGTGACGAGCTTTCTGGCGACGACGGTGATGATGACCTTGTGCGGTTTCCCAGCCTTGCGGAGGCGATCTGCGAAGGATTTCAGGCTTGGGTTGTGATGTGCTGCGACCAAGGCCGCCTGGAACATCACGTGCCGCAGGGCACGGCGAACTCCGGCGATGGCCCGTTTCCCACGAAGGGTTCCACTGTCGTGCGCGACCGGGGCCAATCCAGTGAGCGCTGCGGCCTCTTCGCCGGTGATGGTGCCGATCTCGGGCATTTCGGCAATCAGCATTGAGCTAGCAACTGGGCCGCTTCCCGGGACCGAACGGGGAATACCGTTGGTCTCCGACAAGCGATCATCGCTCGCGATGGCCTTGGTTATCCGATCCTCCAGTTCCTTGATCTTGCTGTCGGTCCGGTGCTTCAGCTCGGTGTCGATGTCCTCGAACATCGCGGCGGTGCCCAGTTTCTGGTGCGCGCGGATTTGGGCCAGAAGCCGTTTGCGCATTTCGACCAGCTGGGCTCGTTTCGACGTCAAGGCTATGATAAGGCGTTGCTTTTCCGCAGGAAGACTGCGGCCTGCTTCGGGCCGGAATGCGAAGAAGCGGGCGATGAGTTCTGCATCGATCCGGTCTGTCTTGGCGCGTGTGCCCCGGCTCTGCGCAAACGCCTTCATCTGAGCGGGGGCTACTTGGCGGGCTGTAACACCTGCTGCCTCAGGAACCGCCCAAAGCATGCGTAATTGGGCTGCCCCTATTCAGAGGTCGAGCTCCTGTTAAAATCACAGTCAGACTGCGAACAAGGGAGATGAATGATGGAATATTTTGCCGGTTTGGATGTGTCACTTCGCTCATGTGCCATCTGTGTCGTCGATGCCAAAGGCAAGGTGATGCTCGAAAAGGAACTACCCTGTTAAGTTGGCGATATCGCCGATTGCCTGAACAGCTCCGGTTATCCGATCGAGCGCATCGGTTTTGAGGCTGGCACGCTGAGCCAGCACCTCTTTTATGGTCTGACCAGTGAAGGTTTTGATGTCGTCTGCATGGAAGCCCGCCAAGTGAACGCTGCCCTTTCAGCGATGCGCAACAAGACTGACAAGAACGACGCGCGTGGGATTGCCCATGTTCTGCGAACCGGCTGGTTCAGCCCGGTCCGCCGAAGAGCCGGGAAGCGCATGGTGTGCGGGCTTTGCTCAGCACCCGCAAAGCATTGCTCAACTAGACAATCGATCTCGCCAATGAAGTGCGCGGGCTGTTGAAGATCTTTGGCCTCCTTCTTCCCAAGACAGTGCAGCATGGTAGCTTTGACAGCCTCGTCCGTCCGATGATTGAAATGGATGAGGTGCTGGCACATGCGATTATCCCGCTGCTTGATGCGCGACTGATCTTGTATCAGCACTTTCTTGAACTGGACCGCCGTGTCAAACGCGCCGCCGCCCGGGATGAAGTATGTCTGCGGATGATGACCGTTCCGGGTGTCGGGCTGATTGCGGCGCTGACCTTCAAGGCTGCCGTTGACGATCCTTCGCGCTTCAAACGGTCTCGCACCGTTGCCGCGCATTTCGGACTGACACCAAGGCGCTATCAATCTGGCGAGCATGACAATCCTGGCAGGATTTCGAAAGCCGGAGACCGGGATGTCCGCGCGACGCTTTACGCGGCCGCGAATGCACTGCTGATGCGCACGATGGCAGGCTCTCAGATCAAGTCCTGGGGCATGCGACTGGTGCGAACCAAAGGACGCCGCCGCGCCGTTGTCGCGGTGGCCAGAAAGCTCGCCGTCCTGCTGTATAGAATGTGGGCAGATGGCACTGAGTTCCGTCCGGCACAGGTGGAGGGCACAGCATGATCTGACCCGCCACACCTAAAGTCGAACGGGATCGTCCCTCACCGGACGAGGTCTGTGGAAGAAGCCGAAAAGTGGCTGCGGCGCAACGAGAAGCGCGACCCATAGCAAGGCTCTCCGCTGCCAATCCGACACATGCGTGCCAGCGTGCCCGACGGCGTCAACCAGACTGCGTGGAGAAGCGTGACCCGGATGAGTGACAATGATCCACAAGAAAGAAGGAAAACGAGCTTGACCCAAACGCCCAATTAGAGAAACCGCCATTCCTGACCGCCAGTCAATTCAGAGCAAACGACGGCATCCCGGTCTCGAGCAAAGGCTGGTGCGATAGAATGACGTGCGGGAGCGTTGGGCACTCTGCAGCGATGCCCATCGGGGAAGCAATGAAGGTCCAGACAATCGCGGCTAACGTCTATGCCTGTATCGATGTGATAGGTTGTCCATGCTCTCTTCCTTCTGGTGCGCAGTCCGGCAAGGCCGCAAGATCAATCGTGCGAGCGGATGACGAAGACCTGACGTTGCGGACTAACAGGCGGCAGAAGCGTGGAAGATGCCGGGGTCAGTACGTTGTGCTCGCACCCCGCCAACCGACCCCTGGCCGGGGCCGGTGACCGATTTGTAAAACCCGGATAGGGCCGGAGGGTTGCATTGATTTGCGCTGCGCTGGGTGATTCACGGCTCCGAAAAACGGAGCGGTGACATGAGCGATCTTTACTGGCTGAGCGATGCGCAGATGACCAAACTGGAGCCCTTTTTTCGGAAGTCCCATGGCAAGCCCCGAGTGGCTGACAAGCGGGTGTTGAGCGGTATAATTTTCTTCAATCTCAATGGCTTGCGCTGGCGCGACGCGCCCGCTGAGTACAGGCCTCACAAAACGCTCTACAGCCGCTGGAAGCGCTGGAGCGAGAAGGGTATCTTCGCCCGCATGCTTCTCGAACTGGTCGATCAGGGCGGCGGCACCGATACGCTGATGATCGACGCTAACCATCTGAAGACACACCGCACGGCCGCCAGCCTGGGGTTGAAAAAGGGGGGCGGTCGCCTGATCGGGCGCACCAAGGGTGGAATGAACTCGAAACTCCATGCGGTGACTGAGCTAATGGGATGAACTGCCTTCCCACCAAACGCTGCTATTGTAGCAGGCATAGGTGGAGAGAGGAGCATCTGATGGACATCAAGGTTCTGGGCATTGATCTGGGCAAGACCGTTTGCAGTCTTGCCTGGCTGGATGAAGCGGGAGCGGTTGTGTTTCGCAAACGGCTCCAGCGGCATCGCTGCTGGACTTTTTCTTGCTACGCTGCCGCCCTGCGTGGTTGCGATGGAAGCCTGCGGCGGGGCGCATCACAACGGGCGTTTTGTCTTGAGGAACGTCTGAAAAACCTCGCCCTCTGAGCGGCGTCAGGTAGACTGGTCGGGACCACGGAGGATGCCCGTCGATGCCCAAGCAGCCCGCCTTTCCTGGCCTCCGCCACGCGATGAAGAAGAAGCGGACGCGGCGGGAGAAGTTTCTTGCTGAGATGGAGGCAGTCGTGCCGTGGACCCGGCTCCTGGCGCTGATCGATCCGCACTACCCGAAGGTGGGTCCGAGAGGCGGGCGCCCGCCCATGCCGCTGGAGACAATGCTGCGGGTGTACTTCCTGCAGCAGTGGTACGCCCTGAGCGACCCGATGGCTGAGGAAATGCTCTACGACAGTGACGCCATGCGCCGGTTCGCGGGCATCGAACTTGGCGACGACCGGATCCCGGACGAGACCACGATCCTCAATTTCCGGCATCTGCTGGAAAAACACGCGCTGACCGAGAAGCTGTTCGCCGAGGTGAATGCTCATTTGGCCGATCAGGGGATCACGCTGCGGTCGGGGACACTGGTGGACGCGACCATTATCGACGCGCCTTCCTCGACGAAGAACGAGGCCAAGGCGCGCGATCCCGAGATGTCTTCGACGAAGAAGGGCAACGACTGGTTCTTTGGAATGAAGGCGCATGTGGGCGTGGATGCCGACAGCGGGATCGTGCACAGCCTGGAGACCACGACGGCCAAGACGCACGACAGCCAGGTCTGGGATGAGCTTCTGCACGGTGAGGAAACATCGGTGTGGGCCGACAAGGGCTATGTCAGCGCCGTGCGGGAGACCGCGTTCTCCGGCCCCGGAAAGTTCTGGGGCGTTATGAGGAAGGCGCCGAAAGGCGGCGCGCTGCACCCCATAGACGAGGACATCAACCGGATCATCGCGATGGTGCGGGCACGGGTCGAGCATCCCTTCCGGGTGCTTAAGCGCCAGTTCGGGTATTGTTCAGTCCCGGCATCTGGTGGATCGGGTCAAGAATGAATCGTTCCGGCTCGGATGTCCAGATTTTGCAGATGTATTCGTAGGGCGTGAGGCCGTTCAGGGTCTTCAGTCTGCGTGCGAAGTTGTAGGCCGCGAGGAAGTCGGCGAGGTGTGTTCGCAGCTGGTCGTGGCTGTCGTAGTGGAACCGTTTCACAGTCGCGTCCTTGATCGTTCTGTTCATCCGCTCGACCTGACCGTTGGTCCACGGATGATTGGGCTTGGTCAGCCGGTGCTCGATCCCGTTGGCCTCGCAGATCATGTCGAATCGCATCGGCCGGGAGTAGATGGTGTTCCGGTTCCGGGGCTGCTCTGCGAACTGGATGCCATTATCGGTCAGAACCGTGTGGACCTGATAGGGCACGGCTTCGAGCATGTGCTGCAGGAACTCCCAGGCGGTCCTTCTGTCAGCCGTTGCAACGAGTTGGGCGACGGCGAACTTGGCCGTTCGGTCAATGCCCACAAAGAGATAGAGCTTGCCTTCAGCCGTCTGCACCTCGGCGATGTCGATATGGAAAAACCCGATGGGGTAGCGTTTGAACTTCTGGCGCTTGGGCTTGTCACCCTCGACATCCGGAAGACGCGAGATGCCGTGCCGCTGCAGGCACCGATGCAGCGCAGACCGCGTCAGATGCGGGATCGAGGGCTGCAAGGCATACAGACAATCGTCCAACGGCAAAAGTGTATGACGACGAAACGCCACCACCGCCGCCTCTTCCTCTTCGCTCAAAACTGTCGACCGCGGCTCCTTCGGCCCGGTCTTCATATCCTCAACCGTCGCGCGCTTCCGCCACTTCGCAACCGTCTTGGGGTTGATGCCCAGTTCCTTGCTCAGCTGCGCGAGCGAAGCTTGCGATCGCTGTATTGCAGCTCTGACGGCGTGCGTGGTCGTGGCGCTCCCGTGACGAACTTGTCCCATAGTGCTTCCTTCCATTCCTGAGAAAGGATCGCACCATCAAACCGTGGGATCAAACACCTAGTGCTAACCCTTAGGCGATGCCGCGCTGCGGCACATGATGGCAGAGCGTCCCGCAATGGTCTTTTCAGCAGCCCGGTCAATATGAGTGCGGCCCAGAAGGTCGAAATTAAGTGATTAAATAAAAATACTGCCACGGCTTCAGGAGAGAGATCGATGAATGATACTAACAAGAAAAAGATTCTGATAGACATCGGCGCTCGTGGCGGGATACTGACCACTTTTCCAGACGGAACAAAGCCGTTTCTGGCTCCGATACCGTGCCAGTAGTTTTCGCATCGTTCAGTTTGAACCCGATCCGAGCTACCGGCTTGATAGAGTCAGTAAGCACTTCGGCTGCGAACTCGTCCCAAAAGGTGTGGGGCTTACCACTGGACCGGCTACACTCCATATCAGTGACCCTTACAAGTCGTCTATATTTGAACCAAATTTAGCAAAAATCTCGATGAGCTTTCATGGGAATGTCGATGACTACGTCGTTGAGCGCACTGTGGAGGTCGAATGTATTGCGATCTCTGACATCATCGCCAAATATGCAGATTCTGCCGATATATGGCTCAAGATCGACGCTCAGGGGATTGAAGGCGACATCGTCGCTGCGTTGGGCGAGCGAATATCGCAAGTAAAAGTAATAATTGCTGAACTTAGCTCTATCGAGCAATATCGTAAGCAGTTGTTGTCCCAGCACATTTTGGCTTACTTGTTTGACGCTGGCTTCCACATGTTTTTTTCGAATTATAAAAAAATGCGCCCTACGAAAACGATTTCATCTTCGTGATGTCTGAGGGAATATCAGTTGAGGACATGTCACTGCTGCATCTTATTGTTGGAAACACCCGAGAGGGATTGGCAATGGCTCCCAGCAATGCCGCTCGGTTGCGCCTTCTTACGCTGCTCGTAGCGAATGCTTTGACGAAAGCAATCTTGCGAACCAGAATCTACTCAAGAGTCAAAGGAATGTTTCGCTCCGGGTCTGTGTTCTAAAATGCTTTTGACGTCTAACGAACAAGCAATGGCGGGCTGAACAAAAAGGGATGTGAAATGGCAAAGATAGCTCTTATTACGGGCATAACAGGGCAGGACGGATCATACCTGCTGATCTGATTCCCAGCCATGCCGCGACAAGCATACCGCGCATTTTGAAGAGCGCGTCTTGGGCCATGGTCGTTCAAGATCGGGTCACGTCCGTGTCGCGCTTTCATTTTTGTCATCCTGCTATACACCCAATTTATGGACACCCTTTTCTTTGTCTCCGCGAAGTTCTTCTGGATCGTTGTGCGTCCGGAGAGCTGGATTTTGTTCCTGCTTCTCGCGGCGGTTTTGGCCCTTCACCGAAACCGCGTAAGTGCTGGGAAGAAGCTTCTCCTCGCAACCATCGCTGTGATCCTCGTCATCGGGTTTTTGCCCATCGGCAATGCGCTTCTGCGGCCGCTCGAGTTGCGCTTTCCCCCGACCCCAAACATCGTCTCCCCTGCGGGCATCATCGTGCTTGGAGGAGGTGAGGACGGACGGACCTCGCGTGCCACAGGTCTGCCTGAAGTCAACGATGCAGCGGACAGGTTTCTCGCCGGGATGGCGCTCGCCCGCAAATATCCAGACGCTCGGCTCATCTTCACCGGGGGCAGCGCCGCTGTCCTTGGAGCCCGCGTCAGTGGTGCTGAGGTCGCCGATCGCATTTTCGCAGACGGCGGCATAGCGCCCGACCGCATCCTTCTCGAGGGCGCGTCTCGCAACACCGCCGAGAATGCCAAGCTCACCCGCAACCTTCTCGGTGATCCGGGTGAGGGCGCGTGGCTTCTGGTCACCTCCGCTTTCCACATGCCGCGCGCCATGGGTGCCTTCTGCAGGGCAGGATGGCGGGGGATCGTCCCATATCCGGTCGATTATCGCGGCTTGGGCGGAGGCGATGTTGGATGGGACCTTGCGGAGCGTCTCCGCACACTTAACATTGCTGTGAAGGAATGGATCGGGCTCGTCGCCTATCGTTTGACCGGTCGCACCGGGAACCTCATTCCCGGCCCTTGCATAGAATAGCTGGTAGTTTTTTGAGATGAAGATTTCAGTTGTGACTGCGGTCTACAACCGACGAGACACCATCGCGGATGCGGTGATGAGCATCAGGTCGCAGACCCATGCCAATATCGAGCATATCGTCCAAGATGGCGCCTCGCGCGACGGCACGCTCGACATCCTTGCTGAGCTTGCCGCACCGGGCATGATGCTCGAAAGCACTGACGACGGTGGCATCTATGATGGCATCAACCGTGGCATCGCGCGGGCGACAGGCGACGTCATCGGTCTCATGCATTCCGACGATCTCTTCGCTGCGCCCGACGTGCTTGCCCGCGTGGCCACGACGATGACCGATGACGCGGTCGACGGGGTCTATGGCGATCTTGTCTATGTCAGCGCCGCTGACCCCGCCCGCGTCATTCGCTACTGGAAATCCGGGACCTACCACCCTGATCATTTACGTCGCGGTTGGATGCCCCCGCACCCGACGCTCTATCTCCGGCGCGAAGTGTTCGACCGTTGGGGCGGCTATGACACTGATTTCCGCATCGCCGCCGATTACGAGGCGATGCTGCGCTGGCTGGTAAAAGGGCAGATCCGATTAGCTTACATCCCTGAGGTAATGGTCCGGATGCGGGTGGGCGGCGAGAGCAACCGTTCGATCGGTCGGATCCTCAAGAAGAGCCGCGAAGACTATCGCGCCATGCGCCGCCATGGGGTTGGGGGCGTGGCCACGCTTTTGTCGAAGAACTTCAATAAGATTGGTCAATTTATTCGGAAGGACGATGCCAAGGGATGACCAAACGCGCGCTGATCACCGGGATCACGGGACAAGACGGGTCCTACCTGGCGGAATTCCTTCTGGAGAAGGGATACGAGGTGCACGGCATCAAGCGGCGCGCCTCGCTGTTCAACACGCAGCGGATCGACCACATCTACCAGGATCCGCATACCGACCATGCCAAGCTGAAGCTGCATTACGGCGATCTGACCGACACGTCGAACCTGACCCGCATCATCTCGGAGGTGCAGCCCGACGAGGTCTATAACCTCGGGGCGCAATCCCATGTCGCGGTCAGCTTCGAGGCCCCGGAATACACCGCCGACGTCGACGCCATCGGTGCGCTGCGGCTTTTGGAGGCGATCCGGTTCCTCGGGCTGGAAACAGAAGACGCGGTTCTACCAGGCCTCGACGTCCGAGCTTTACGGCCTTGTGCAGGAGACGCCGCAGAAGGAGACGACGCCCTTCTACCCGCGCAGTCCTTACGCGGTGGCCAAGCTCTATGCCTACTGGATCACGGTGAACTACCGCGAGGCTTACGGGCTTTATGCCTGCAACGGCATCCTCTTCAACCACGAGAGCCCGCGGCGCGGCGAGACCTTCGTGACGCGCAAGATCACGCGGGGGCTCGCCAACATCGCACAGGGGCTCGAGCCCTGTCTTTACATGGGCAACATCGACGCGCTGCGCGACTGGGGGCACGCGAAGGACTACGTGCGCATGCAGTGGATGATGCTGCAGCAGGACGCGCCGGAAGACTTCGTGATCGCGACCGGCCAGCAGTTCAGCGTGCGCGAATTCATCACCTGGGCGGCTGCGGATCTGGGGATCACGCTGGAATTCACGGGCGAAGGCCTGGACGAGATCGCGACCGTCGTTTCGGTCACCGGCGACAAGGCGCCCGCGCTGAAACAGGGCGACGTGGTCGTGCGGATTGACCCGCGCTATTTCCGGCCTGCCGAGGTCGAGACGCTGCTGGGCGACCCGACCCGCGCCCGCGAACGGCTGGGATGGGAGCCCGAGATCACCGCCCGCGAGATGTGCGCCGAGATGGTCGCGGAAGACTTCAAGGCCGCCCGGCGCCACGCGCTTCTCAAGGCGCATGGTCTCGACCTGCCGGTGTCGCTGGAGGGCTGAGGCAATGACCCGCATCTACGTCGCAGGCCATCGTGGCATGGTGGGCGGCGCGATCCTGCGCAAGCTGCAGGCGCGCGGGGCCGAGACCATCACCCGCACCCATGCCGAGCTGGACCTGACCGATCAGGCGGCGGTGCGGGATTTCATGCAGACGGAAAAGCCGGACGTGGTGGTCCTGGCCGCCGCCAAGGTGGGGGGCATTCACGCCAACAACACCTATCCGGCCGACTTCATCTATGAAAACCTGATGATCGAATGCAACGTGATCCATCAGGCCTTTGCCGCCGGGGTCACGCGGCTTCTGCAACTGGGGTCAAGCTGCATCTACCCCCGCGCCGTGCCCCAGCCGATGCGCGAGGATGCGCTGCTGACCGGCGTGCTGGAGCCGACGAACGAACCCTATGCCATCGCCAAGATCGCGGGCATCAAGCTGTGCGAAAGCTACAACCGCCAGCACGGCACCGATTACCGCAGCGTGATGCCGACGAACCTGTATGGCCCCGGCGACAACTTCCACCCGGAAAACAGCCACGTCCTGCCTGCCCTGATCCGCCGGTTCCACGAGGCGGCCGAGGCCGGTCAGGACGAGGTGACGATCTGGGGCACCGGCACGCCCCGGCGCGAGTTCCTGCATGTCGACGACATGGCCGAGGCGTCGCTTTACGTGCTCGACCTGCCGAAGGACGTCTACGACGCCAATACCGAACCCATGCTCAGCCATATCAACGTGGGCACCGGCACGGACGTGTCGATCCTCGAACTGGCGCGGATGGTGGCCGGGGTCACCGGGTTCCGCGGTCGGATCGCAACCGACCCGACAAAGCCCGACGGCACGATGCGCAAGCTGATGGATGTCACCCGGCTGGCTGACATGGGCTGGCGCGCGCGGATCGCGTTGCAGGACGGGATCGAGGAGACCTATCGCTGGTTTCTGGCAAACACGGCTACGGCGCGCCTGTGACACCTGCATTTCTGGTGAAGATAAAGTGAAACTCATGACCACTTCCATTACTCCTGTCCTCCTCGCTGGCGGCTCCGGCACTAGGCTCTGGCCACTCTCGCGAAAGTCTTTTCCCAAGCAATTTACCAAGCTCATTGGCGCGGAAAGCCTCTTCCAGGGTTCCGCCCGCCGCCTTTCTGGCGAAGGTTTCACTGCGCCCATCGTCATCACGGGCGAGCCTTTCCGGTTCATCGTGACCGAGCAGCTCGCGGCCGTAGAGATTGCGCCCGCAGCCGTTTTGATCGAGCCGGCCGCCCGCAATACAGCGCCCGCAGTGGCCGCGGTGGCCGCGCTGCAGGCCGCGAAGGACCCCCAGGCCCTTCTCCTCATTGCGCCCTCCGACCACGTCATCCCCGATGCGGCAGGTTTCCGTGCGGCCGTCATGGCCGCCGCAGCCCCGGGCGCAAGCCGGCGACATTGTTACCTTTGGCATTGCGCCGACCCGCCCCGAAACGGGCTATGGTTACCTTGAACTTGCTGAAAGTGGCGACCCGCAAGCCGCCACGCCCCAGCCGCTTGCCCGTTTCATCGAAAAACCTGATGCGGCCCGTGCCGCCGAGATGATCGCTGACGGACGCTACCTCTGGAATGCTGGCATCTTTCTCGCCTCAGCGGCAACGCTCGTCGCCGCCTATGAGGCCCACGCACCTGAGACGATGGCCCAGTCTCGTGCAAGCCTTGACGCCGCGAAAACCGACCTTGGCTTCACCCGGCTCGACCCTTCCGCCTGGGAGGCTGTCCCCGACCTGTCGATAGATTATGCCATTATGGAAAAGGCTACGAACCTGGCCGTCATGCCCTACACCGGGCCTTGGTCCGACCTTGGCGGCTGGGAGGCGGTCTGGCAGGAAAGCAACCCCGACAGCGACGGCACTGCAACCAGCGCGGGCTCGCTGGCTATCGATTGCCGAGACACGCTCTTGCACGCCGAGGCGCCGGGCCAACGCATCGTGGGCATCGGGCTTGAGGACATCGTTGCCATCGCCATGCCCGACGCCGTACTGGTGACCCGCAAGTCGCAGTCCAGTCGCGCCAAGGAGGCAGTGGCTGCCTTGCGCATGATCGACGCGCCGCAGGCTGAGACCTTCCCAGTCGATCACCGCCCTTGGGGGTATTTCGAAAGCCTCGCGAAGGGTCAACGTTTCCAAGTGAAGCGAATTGTCGTGAAACCCGGTGCGGCGTTGTCGCTGCAGTCGCACCACCACCGCTCCGAACACTGGATCGTCGTCGAAGGTACGGCGCAGGTCACAGTCGATGGCGAAGTGCGGCTGGTGACGGAGAACCAGTCGGTCTACATCCCGCTGGGCGCGGTTCACCGGATGGAGAACCCCGGCAAGGTGGACCTGACACTAATCGAGGTTCAAACTGGCGTCTATCTCGGCGAGGACGACATCATCCGTTACGAGGACGTCTACGCGCGGACATGAGGTCTGCGACGCGGGCTATCTGTTCAGAAAACGGCTCTATACCTACGAACTTGATGGTATACTCCCCGTAGAGTTGCCGGCTTATAACGAGCGAAGCACCCAAGGACAGATGGTTTTCTTCCCCGGCTAGGCCGGCGCGGAGCGGCATACGACCGGAACAGCCCATTTGTGCCCGGCGCGCCACGGCTGAATGCCCACGAGTAAACCGTTATAATTGGTTCAGGCCCAGACGTTTTGCTCCGCCTGCTCAAGATACCGCGCCAGCACGTTGACCGACTTCCACCCGCCCGCACGCATGATCGCGGCCGTGTCGAAGCCGCGGCGTAGGAGGTCCTGCGCGGCGCCGACGCGCATCGAGTGACTGCTGAATGCGTCCACATCCTCGCGATCTAGCCCAGCCTCTCTCGCGGCCTGTTTGATCAACCGCTTGACGGTCGTCGTGCTCAGATCGCGGTTTACAGGCTTGCCCTGATAAACAGGACAGAAGAGCCAGAGAATGTCAGGGCCGCGGAGTTCAAGCCAAGCCCGCAAGAGATCTCCTGTCCGCTGCGACGTGAAGGCGATGCGTCCTTCGCCGAAGGGGTCGGCCTTGCTGCGCCTGATGAGGACGCGGAAGGTGCCATCCGAGCGTTCCTCGAGATCCTCTGTCCTGAGCGCCACCAGCTCGGAGCGACGTGTGAGAAGCTCATAGCCGAGGGACAGCATGGCGCGGTTGCGGAGGCCGCGGGGCGTGTCGGGCTGGGTGTCGAGAAAGCGGTCGAGATAGTCGCGTGTCAGTCCCTTTGCCTGTTTCGGGCGGACGGCCTTGCTGCGGCGAACACGACGGAGGGAGAGGTTGATGTCCTCGTCGTGGGTGGGATCGGGCAGGCGTAAAAGTCTGTGAACCTTGCGGATCGCGTAAAGGCGCCGTCGCACCGTCGACGGCGCCTTTTGCATTCCCTGATCCTCGAGAAATCGGCACACCGTGTCGACATCGGCGGGGAAGGGCGCGACGTCTTGATCCGCGCACCACGCTTCATATGCCTCGACATCCGAGCGATAGCTGCGCATGGTGGACGGCGCATAGGCGCCCTCGAGGCGCTGGAATTCGGATCGCCAGTTGAGATCAGTGTCATCGGTCATAGGGAAAATATGATACTTATAGCATCATAAATCAAGAGATGGATATAACCGCAGAGCAAATAAAAGCTGCACGAGCAGCGCTGGGTTTGACGGTAAAAACCATCTCTGACGCGACGCAGATCGGACTAGCAACACTGAAGCGTTACGAAGCTTCGACAGGAGTTCCCAAGTCTAGAAAAGGGCACTTGGAGACTCTGCGCAGCTATTTCGAAACCGCCGGCATAGAATTCATCGGAACCCCGGACGATGGCCCCGGCATCCGGATATGGCGTCCAGGCTACGATGCAAGGCTGACCCAGCAGGGTCTTGCAAGAGACGACCTTCCCCGCACGCCTTGACCGGTCCCATCAATCGAACTGTTCCTATCCCTTGCCAAAGAGATCACGCCCAGGCTGCCGGCAGGCTTCCGCCTCAGCCGCGTGGCTGCCTTGATTTGAGCTATGGCGCAGCTCTTGGACAGTTTTCCTGGGACTCTCACGTCCGGGATGCGCGTAGCAGAGACGGAGTGATTGGGTCGGTTCAGTGCATTGGCCGGACAACAAATCCAATCATGGTATCAACTGGGCAATGATCAGATCGGCGGCTTCTTCCGGGGTCATCTCCGTGGTATCGATCCGGATTTCAGCATTTTCTGGCGCTTCGTAGGGGCTGTCGATCCCGGTGAAGTTCTTCAACTGGCCGGACGCGCGCCTTGGCGTAGAGGCCCTTCACGTCGCGGGCTTCGGCGATTTCGAGGGGTGTGTCGACGAAGACCTCAATAAACTCTCCAGGCTGCATCATGCCGCGGACCATGTCCCGTTCAGAACGGAAGGGCGAGATGAAGGCGGTGATCACGATCAGACCCGCATCCGCCATCAGCTTGGCCACTTCGCCGACGCGGCGGATGTTTTCCACGCGGTCGGCCTCGGTGAAGCCCAGATCCTTGTTCAATCCGTGGCGGACGTTATCGCCGTCGAGGAGGAAGGTGTGGCGGTTCATCCGCGCCAGTTTCTTCTCGACGATCATTGGCGATGGTGGACTTGCCGGAGCCGGACAGCCCCGTGAGCCAGAGCACGGCGGGCTTCTGGTTCTTCATCGCCGCATGGCTTTCGCGGGTGATGTCTGTGGCTTGCCAGTGGATATTCTGGGCGCGGCGGAGCGCGAAGTGGATCATCCCTGCCGCAATGGTGCGATTGGTGATCTTGTCGATCAGGATGAAGCCGCCAAGGTCGCGGTTCTCGGTATAGGGTGCGAAGGGGATTTCGCGGTCGGTCGTGATATTGGCGACGCCGATGGCGTTGAGATCGAGGGTTTTCGCCGCGAGGTGTTCCTGCGTGTTGACGTTGATCTCGTATTTCGGCTGGTGAACCGTGGCGGAGACGGTTTGCGTGCCGATCTTCAGGAAAGTAGGCGCGGCCCGGCACCATCTCGACTTCGTCCATCCAGACGAGCGCAGCTTCGAACTGGTCGGCCACTTCGAGGGGGGCTTGCGCCGCGACGATGACCTGACCGCGCGAGCAGTCGATTTCGTCGGCGAGCGTGATGGTGACGGATTCGCCGGCGACGGCGAGATCACGATCGCCTTCAAGACCAACGATCCGCGAGACCTTGGAGGTTTTGCCCGATGGCAGCACGCGCACGGCATCGCCCGGGCGCGACGGTGCCGCTGGCAATGAGGCCCGCAAAGCCGCGGAAATCGAGGTTGGGGCGGTTGACCCATTGCACGGGCAAGCGGAAGGGCTTGGCCTGATCCGCCGTGACATCCACCTGCACGGTTTCGAGATAGGGCAGGAGCGCGCTGCCATGATACCACGGCGTATTCTCGCTGGGGCCGGTGATGTTGTCGCCCTTGTAGCCGGAAATCGGGATCGCGGTGAAATCGGTGATGCCGATGGAGCGCGCGAAGGTGCCGTAATCCTCGACGATCTTGTCGAAGACTTCTTGGCTGTAGTCCACCAGATCCATCTTGTTCACAGCCAGAACGACATGGCGGATGCCGATGAGGTTCACGAGGTAGCTGTGGCGGCGGGTTTGGGTGAGAACGCCTTTGCGGGCATCGATCAGGATCACCGCGAGATCGGCCGTGGAGGCGCCCGTGACCATGTTGCGGGTGTATTGCTCGTGGCCCGGGGTGTCGGCGACGATGAACTTGCGCTTCTCGGTGGCGAAGAAACGGTAGGCCACGTCGATGGTGATGCCCTGCTCGCGCTCGGCGGCGAGGCCATCGACGAGGAGCGCGAAGTCGATCTCGCCGCCTTGGGTGCCGACGCGTTTGCTGTCGGCTTCGAGGGCGGCGAGTTGGTCCTCGAAGATCATCTTGCTGTCGTAGAGCAAGCGGCCGATGAGGGTAGATTTGCCATCGTCGACGGAGCCGCAGGTGATGAAGCGCAGCATGGTCTTGTTCTGGTGCGCTTCGAGATAGGCGTCGATGTCCTCGGCGATCAGCGCGTCGGTTTTGTAGATCGGGTCTTTGGTGGTCATAGTCGGTCACCTCTAGGGGTGTGAAACTGGAACAGGGAAGGCGGGCGTTGGGCGCTCAGAAGTAGCCTTCCTGCTTTTTCTTCTCCATCGAGGCGGCCTGATCGTGGTCGATGGCGCGGCCCTGACGCTCGGAGGTGGTGGTCAGGAGCATTTCCTGAATGACCTCGGGGAGCGTGGTGGCGGTGCTCTCAACAGCCCCAGTGAGCGGATAGCAGCCAAGCGTGCGGAAGCGCACCGAGCGCAGTTCCGGGGTTTCGCCGGGTTTGAGCGGGAAGCGATCGTCATCGACCATCAGGATGAGGCCATCTCGCGTCACGGTCGGGCGCGGCGCGGAGAAATAGAGCGGGACGATTTCGATGCCTTCGAGATGGATGTACTGCCAGATGTCGAGCTCGGTCCAGTTCGAGATCGGGAATACGCGGATGCTTTCGCCCTTGGACTTGCGGGCATTGTAGAGCCGCCAGAGTTCGGGGCGCTGGTTTTTCGGGTCCCAGCGGTGGTTGGCGGAGCGGAAGGAGAAGACGCGCTCTTTGGCGCGGGATTTCTCTTCGTCGCGGCGGGCACCGCCGAAGGCCACGTCGAAGCCGTGGAGATCAAGCGCCTGCTTCAAGCCTTCGGTTTTCCACATGTCGGTGTGCAGCGAGCCGTGATCGAAGGGGTTGATCCCTCGCGCTTTGGCTTCGGGGTTTTGGTAAACGATGAGGTCCATCCCCGCTTGCTTCGCGGCCTTATCGCGCAAGCGCATACATGTCGCGGAACTTCCACGTGGTATCGACGTGCATCAGCGGGAAGGGCGGCGGTGCGGGGTAGAAGGCTTTCTTCGCCAGATGCAGCATCACGGCGCTGTCTTTACCGACGCTATATAGCATCACCGGACGCTCGGCCTCGGCGACGACTTCGCGGAGAATATGGATGCTTTCTGCCTCGAGACGCTGAAGGTGCGTCAGTGTTTTCGTTGTCATCGTTGTGTTGCCAAACAAATTTCGTTTGGCGGTGCTTTAAAGCAGCCAAACACATGGCGCACCTCCCATATGGGAGGTAGTTTGCGGAACATGGAGCCTTTTAACGATCAAACACGGCTGATCCGCGCGCTCTTCGCCGAAACGCAGGCTGATGCGCTCGGAGCCTGGAGGGGGTTCTTGTCGTTATTGCGTCAGGTGACCCAAGCGGAGGGCGCGTCTTTGGATTTGGATCTTCAGAACCAGACGCGCAACTGGTGTGACGGCAATCCAAGTCATGGTGATCCTTCATCACGGCGGACGCTGCGGTTTGATCGTATTTACGCGCAGGACAGCCTTCCAGCATCGACGGGGGGCGGTGCGCCGACGCGCATGATCAAGGTTCGTACCACGGATGGCGCCGGCCTGACGCTGAGCATCACTCGCAGCGCACATGACCGCGATTTCCGCAGTGTGGATGGCCAAATGTTGCACAGCCTTGCGCCATTTCTGGGGCAGGCCATGGGGCTATGGCTTGATCGACAGCGAGAGCGTGCGAATGCCCAGATCGACGAGACGATGCTTGCGGCGTTGGGGGGCGGTTGGCTGGTTCTTGATGCAAAGGGTAAGATCTTGCGATTGTCCGCGAGGCTGGCGAACGACTTCAAGCTGGCCGAGGGGCTACCGCTGAGGATTGAGGAGCCGGCAATCGCATCCGCATTCACCGAGGCCTTTGCGCAAGCCGTGGCGGGGGAAGCGTCGGTGGCCTTTTCTTTCGGGCAAGGCGAATTGCTGCTGACCCAGATCGAGCACGATAATGCTCCGGCGATCCTTGGGCGGTTAAGGACAACACCACGCTGCGCGTTGATATCTGCGCAGGCGGTCGCGCATCATTTCGGCGTCAGCACCAGTGAAGCCCGCCTGGCTATACTGATCTGCGATGGCCATTCCCTCAAGGTCGCTGCAGCGATGCTGGGCTGGACAGAGGAGAGCGCGCGGACCTGCTCAAAGTCTCTGTTCGCCCGAATGGGTGTAAGTGGACAGCCCAATCTGGTGCGCAGAATCCTGAACAGTTCCATCTGGTACAGGTGATGTTCGGTAGACTTTGGCCTGCGGTCTGGGGGCAGAGCGCTTGGCCGAACCACCATGGCATAAGGGACGCTGTTGGCGGGGCTTTCTGCCGCGTCAGTGCAGCGGCTCCTTGCGGACGGCTCTCCATGTGGCAGCGCTGGGACAGTTTCCGGGACGCTTCCCACTGTCCGGGATGCGCATAGCAGAGACGGGACAATTCGGTCGGTTCGGGTCGATCCCTGCGACGCGTAACCGCTCCTGTTCGATCGAGGGCTCATAGCTGAACTCATCACGCGACAGACCAAGCTCTTCGGCGAGCGCTTCCAACAGCAGACGATCAAGATCCAGCGTCGAACCATCCGGCAGCGGGACGGATAACGCCGCTCTTGTTGCGGCAGCTTCGTAAATTGTAGTAATGAACCTACATCCAATTTGGAGGATGCGATGGTCGTTCACACTGTCTCGAGCCGGGAACTCAATCACGATATTGGCCGGGCCAAACGCGCGGCTCAGGACGGTCCTGTCGTGATCACTGATCGCGGTCGGCCCTCACATGTGTTGCTCAGCTGGGCAGAGTACCGCCGCCTGAGCGGTGGCCCCCGCAACCTTGCTGCCGTTCTGGCAGCGCCAGCTCTGTCGGATATTCCTTTCGAGCCGGCAAAATCAGGGCTCAAGGCCCGTGACGTCGACTTGGGCTGATGTACCTACTCGACACGAATGTGATCTCCGAGCTGAGGAACGTCGGGGACGGCAAAGCCGATGAGGCCGTTGTGGCTTGGGTCAGCGGGATTGATGCGGGCGTAATGTTCATCTCTGCCTTGACCTTGATGGAGTTGGAAATCGGCATTTTGCGGGTTGAGCGGCGGGATGCGGGGCAGGGGGCACGGCTGCGAGCCTGGTTTGAGACCCAGGTCTGTCCCGAATTTGAAGATCGCACCCTGAGCGTCGATGCTGCAATCGCCAGGCGCTGCGCCCGGCTTCATGTGCCCAACCCAAAATCCGAGCGTGATGCGTTGATTGCCGCGACGGCGTTGGAGCACAACCTCACGGTCGTCAGCCGCAACCTGACAGATTTCGCGGCGACAGGCGTGCCCATGATCAATCCATGGCAGGGTGGCACCAAATAACCCCTGGTCGCCAACGCGCGTGGCAGAAGGAACAGGGTGTTGGCGCGTCACGGCGATTATGGGGAAAGCCTCAAGCCACCGCCGAGGCCCACATGACGGCCATCACGACGCAACCGGGACCAAGGCGGCTCGAGAGGTGCGTCTTGCAGGTGCAAAAATGGGCGAACATCCGCAAAATGCCCGGAAAATGAGCTTCTGCCCCCCCTCAAGTCGATGCGCCAGTGGCTGACAACACCGTCAGAGTTGAACACGACCACGAACACCGTCCGTCTCCAAACAGCGTCAGACCAATTGGCAAACCTCGTCCGATAGATTCAAAAGTAATGCAAAAAAACACTTGCCCGCGGTGCGCTTTGTTGTAATCAAACGGTCTGATGACATGCAAGTTGGTGAATGTCGGTTCATCGGGCGATTGTGCGCCCAAAGCACGTTGGCACCATGCATTGTTACTGTTTGGTCGCCGATGGTCTGAGAGGGCAGAGTGCATATTGGAACCGATGAAATTTTCGTAGCCTGCGCTGGCCCTCTGCATCTGTGTGGTCATGGTGCTGTTGCGCAAACGGTTTCCCCGGCTGAGCGGCCGTACGGATGACCTGCGAGCGGTGCAATCTGCGCATACCCGTGTGACGCCCCGCATGGGCGGTGTCGCGATCTTCGGTGCCCTGTGTCTCAGTGTCGTTCTTTCACCGGATACGATTACAACGCACTACGCCAAATTCCTTCTCGCGACGTCTCTGCTCTTTTTCGTAGGTCTGGCCGAAGATCTCGGGTTTCGCGTGTCCCCGCGTGGCCGGTTTCTGGCGGCGGTCGGGGCCAGCCTGCTGGCGATCTGGTTACTCAAGGTCTGGCTCCCGCGGACCGGTATCCCCGGCCTCGATGCGCTGGTCGATCACTGGATCGTCGGTATTCCCCTCACTCTTCTTTTGACGGCGGGGATTGCCAACGGGTTCAACCTGATCGACGGGGTCAATGGTCTTGCATCCCTGACAGCCATGGTCGCGGCGGTCGCGCTCAGCCTCATCGCCGATGCGGCGGGATATGAGATCATGACGCACCTCGCCATGATGGTCGCGGCTGCAGTGTTTGGGTTTTTTCTGGTGAACTACCCGAGGGGTCTGATTTTCCTCGGCGATGCCGGTGCCTATACGATCGGCTTCGTACTGAGCTGGTTCGGTATCTCCATTCTGCTCAACGTGCCCGAAGCATCGCCCTGGGCGCTTCTGCTGACGCTGTTCTGGCCGGTTGCCGACACGCTTCTTGCGATCTACCGGCGGGCCCGGAGGAAGGCCGACGTCTCGGCTCCGGATCAGCTGCACGTGCACCAGATGGTCATGCGTGCGTTGGAGATCTGCGCGCCCGGCGGCATGCGACGCGAGATTGCGAACCCGCTGACGACGCTGATCCTCGCCCCGTTCGTGATTGCGCCGCCGGTGGCCGGGGTTCTGCTCTGGAACCAGAACCTGAATGCCTTTCTCGCCGTCCTTGGCTTTGGCGCGGTGTTTTTCGCAAGCTACGCCGCGGCGCCTGCGCTGATCCGCCGGAACCGGCGTTCACCTCGGCAAGTCTGACCGACGCTTGATCGCCGCGCCTCTTGCGGGGTAGGGGGCTCCACAAGAGCCAGTCAAGCTTGCCCGAAGATCCTGTTACGCCGGGCAACGTCGCCACGCGGGCTCTGTGGGTCATATGGTTCGCAATCAGGACCCTGTCTCACGCGGCGCGGGCTGCACGGATGCGCTCCCTGACACCCCCCTCCCCATAAACGCCCGATAACACCCCGAGGTGGCCTGTTATCACGCGTTTTGGTCTCTGCATGCCCCCCCGGTCGTCCCTCGTTCACAACGAGAGTCCTTGGGCTCGTGATCCGACCCCCAACCTTGGACCGCCCGAAGGCAGAGTTTTCGGGTTCGTGCGCTGCTCCCCATCTCTGGACCGCCGGAAACTGGAATTTCCGGGCTCGTTCACGATGGCGGGCTGGCTGCACCATCGGGATAATGCATGGCGACCGGCACGTTGTATCCAATCGCGCTGTGGGCTCTGAAACGCAATGAATCAGGACTGTTTTCACAGACCCTTGTGACCGATAACGACACACAGGGTGCGCCAGAACACCCATGCGTCCATCTGGAAGCCGGCATTCTCAATGTAAAAGAGGTCGGCCCTGACCTTGCTCCGGGTGGCATCCACACCCTGCACATACCCGACCTCGACCTGCGCGAGACCGGAAATTCCCGGCCGGACCGAATGGCGCTCGCGATAGCCGGGCACCTGACGGACGAACCGGCGGGCATGGTGAAAGTAATCCGGACGTGGGCCGATAAGGCTCATGTCACCGCGCAATACATTCAGGATCTGCGGCAATTCATCGAGCCGCGTCTTGCGCAGGACCCCGCCGAACGGTCGTATCCTGTCGGTCTCGACAGGATCGTCCGCGCCGCGCGTTATCTGTTCGACCGGCTGCATGCTGCGGAACTTCAGCGCCATGAACGCGCAGCAATGGTGGCCCATCCGGGGTTGCTTGTAAAGCAGCGGACCAGGGTTGACGAACGGGTTCAATGCGAGCAGCACCACAGCGCTAACTAACAGGACTGGGAGCAGCGCGAGCGACATGAGCACGTCAAACAAGCGCTTCATCGCAAGATAAAACAGTCTGACCTCTGGCTGCGGGAGAGGGTCAACATCCAGTGTCGAAGTTATCGACGTTTCATCAAACATGTGGACCCCACCACGCACCAAGCGACCTAACTCGCAGCTACACCTCTGCAAGAAAACATAAATAATTTTTGCACCAAAAGTTCAACAAATTTGTGTCGTCTGCCCCCCCAACGAAAACGTGCTGGGGTGGAGATCCATCCCACGCGCGCTTGATCTTCCATCCGGTGGCGCCGTGACTGGCCGACTTTCAACGTTGATATCCCCATGATCCCGATCGACAGCGAGGCCGTCGCGGACATCTGGCGTGAGGGCTAACTTATTGATTACAAGAGCGGGTGCTGCACGGATAGGTTCGATTTGGACATCTCACCGAAATGGAACGACCCGACCATTGCCGGCCTTAAATCGGACGACTGGTCTGTCGCCTGATGGGTCGATGATGCTCAGATCAATCCATCTCGTTCTGCTACATGCAGGATGCCCTGCAGGAACCCTTTGACGGAACCGCAGTCAAATCGCTGGCCGTTCAGAGTTACAGCCTCTACCCGACCGGCGGCGGCCTGCGTGTTGATCGCATCCGCCAACTGGATCTCACCGCCCGAACCAGGTGGTTGACCGCGCAGAATTTCGAAGATGTCCGGGGTCAGGACATAGCGGCCGATCGAGGCAAGGTTTGATGGAGCTTTCTCGAAGGGTGGTTTTTCAACCAGGCCAGCAACGCTACCCGCCACGTCGCCAAGCTGCACTACGCCATACTTCGAAATGTCTGGTCCGCTGACTTCCATGACAGCAAGCTGCGTCCGTCCTGAGGCGTGATAGCCTTTGACCAAATCGGCGGTCACGCCGGCCCCATCGTAGGTCAAGAAGTCGTCTGCCAGCAGAACCGCGAAAGGTTCATCGCCCACAGCCCGCTCAGCGCACAGAACTGCATGGCCGAGGCCCAGCTGTTCAGGCTGGCGCACGAAGATGCATTCGACGCCGTCTGGCAAGATGTTACGCACCATCTGCGCCTGCTCATGTTTGCCCTTCGACCGGAGAGCAGCCTCCAGTTCCTGATTGCTGTCGAAGTGATCCTCGATCGCTCGTTTGTTGCGCCCTGTTACGAAGATAAGTGTGTCGATCCCCGCTGCGATGGCTTCCTCGGCAGCATACTGGATTAGCGGCTTGTCCACGATCGGCAAAAGCTCTTTTGACATGGCCTTGGTTGCGGGCAGGAAGCGGGTTCCGAAGCCGGCTACGGGGAAAACAGCTTTGCGGATCGGTTTCATCAGGATCTTTCTGAAAGAAGACTTGAGGTGAATGTATCGTAGCAAAGAGCGTCCCGATCATTGTCGCATCGAATGACCGGGGCGCCGCGTGAATTCTGCTTAGGTGGCCCTGTGAACCTGGTCAACTGCGCGGGACGCTAACTATTTATGGCGCTTCAGCTATCTGGCCTCCAGGTCTGACGGATGACGGTCGGCCTTGAGAGGCCAGAAACATCAGCCAGTCAGAACCACGCCAGCGGAGGTTCAGCCCAGGGGGGGTGCTCGTCACGCTGCGGCTGACCTATCGGATTACTGCGTCTATTGTCGGTATGCCGCCCCTTGCTGACTTCGAGTGTCGAAGGTCAGGGTTTGAGGAGCCGTACCTTAGGAATCTTGGTCCGTTTCACTCTTCCAATAGGGCCGGCGCATCTGTTAAGTGCTTGTGAGGCTTCAATGGGTTCTATCTTTGGGCTATCGAAAGCCTAAACTAATTTGCAAGCATTTTTCAGATTGGATTTTTATCATTCAGTGCTTTTGACGATCCTCAGCATAGTAAAATTACTGAGCTGGTCGCTGTCATTTAATTTGCTCCAGATTGGCTCTTGGCCGCTATCATCGTTGAGAGAAAAGAAAATGGGCTTGGATGCGAGAACCGCTCTGATCGTTTCTGGATCTTGCCGATTACAGGCCCTCTCGAGAAGTGCCATCATCTCATCGATATCCTTTTTCGAGAGGGCATCCTCTCTTGCCCTCAATATTCGAGGGTGTTCAGTGCCTTCGGGATTCCTGCCAAAGATCTCCGAGGTTGAGGTGTGATCTTTATTATCGTCGACTATGATATTTATTGTTTTTGTCCCTTTGGGTTCTGATTGGGCATTGATGCGAGGTTGAAGGCCACGTGTGCCGATCATTACTTCAGTAAGTTCGAGTATATCGATTGGAGTGCCCATATCCAGAAAATAAAGTTCCCCGCCCTCTGCTATCCCGCCAGCCTGGATGATGAGTTGTGCTGCTTCTGAGGGTAGCATCAAGTACTGATGGTCTCTGGCATGGTGGATTGAAACAGGTCCCCCCTTTCTTATTTGATCATCAATGTTTGATATGATCGAATTTTTAGATGACAAAACGTTACCTACTCTGACTGTTGAAAACACAGTTTGTGTTGGTACCGCCGTCATTGCTTGACAGATCAGTTCGGCAACGCGACGAGTTGCGGCCGCAAAGGTATAAGGGCGCATGGCCGCGCCCGTTGAAATCAACACAAAGTTCTTGACACCAAATATGCAAGCGGCTTCTGCCAGAACTTTTGTGCCCAAAGAGTTATTGAGCACCGCCTCAACCGCGTTAGTTTCTCCCGGAGCTGGATCCTTGTATGCCGCACAGTGAAAAATAGTTTCAGGAGCGTGTGTCCGCATGAGCGCATTCATGCACGACGTATCATGAACTGAACCCAAGACAGCATCAATAGGTATGTTCCGCTCATCTCTTGCAAGCGCCTTGCGAATATCTGTGAAAATATCATTGAGTGACCCTTCCGAAACATCAAGCAACACAAGCTTAGATGGCTTGTATTTGATGATCTGCCGACAGAGCTCTCCACCAATCGTCCCGCCGGCGCCGGTAACGAGAACGACCTTGCTGTCGATATTCTGCCGCATTGTTTCGTCATCTGTCGGTAAAGCGCGTCGTCCAAAGAGATCTTCTGGGCGTACGAGCCTGATGCTTTGGTCTTTTTGGATGTCGCTTCCGCTTTCGTTTGAGGTTGGGGTTGTTTTGACCTCGATGCCTAGTGTCTTGATCGCAGACATGATCTCGTGATTTTTGGCAAAGCTTTTGCTTGTGTCGGCCAGCACGATTGCGTTCACGGGCAGGGTTTTCTGAAGGTGG
Organism: Aestuariivita sp.; assembly: GCA_018401465.1. GTDB lineage: Bacteria > Pseudomonadota > Alphaproteobacteria > Rhodobacterales > Rhodobacteraceae > JAGYKE01. The sequence goes on along the minus strand of JAGYKE010000002.1, from coordinate 312,266 downwards.
TGTATTGCGGCGGTTTTATATACTTGCAGACCATTGATTGACGTGCCTTGGAGGCTTGGGTCGTCATCAAGAAAGGCCAGTGGCACATAATGGACCGAATGCTTCAAGACTTCGCTCAGTTGGATCCCGGTGACTCCTGCGCCATAGATCACCACTGGCTGTCGGTTTGAAAGGAAGGGTTTGGCAATAAAAAGACTCCACAGCAAACGAGTTCCGCCAGATGCAAGAAATAGAAGGACAGCGTAGATCGCGCTCGAGGCAAGGGAAAATTGAAGGGATAGGGCGTTTGCGAAAAAATGTAGATTAGCGGCTGAGATTAGTGAGCCTGCGAGTATAGTGAGGTGTATCCTCGTCGAGCTTAAGTCAATTATCCAGTGGTAAAGCCCTATGCAGTAGAACGTAATAACAGTGATTAGGGCAATGTATGTTTGTGTGACCCAGATTGACGGGTTTTGGGCGGGCGAAAGGCTTTCGTATATTGGGGTAACGGTTAGCAGGACGCATATGACTGTGCAGATCGCATCTGCAGCCATTCGGATTGCGCTCCATGATCTGCCATTTGGTTGGGGCAAATCGGCGGGGGATTTCGTCAGTATATTCATCGCTCATCCAAGGCATTCACATTGATGGGGCTGAGATTTTAGGATGAAGCAGGTTATTTGGATTTTACTTTTAATCTTGGTTGCTTGTCAAATGCTGATGTTTACGACGTATTTTCAGGCATGAAATATCGAAGTGCTTCGGAATTGACTTCATAAATTTGGCTGTCCCGTAGGGGGTGTTGAAGCGTCCTTACGCCACCTCTACATGGTCCCCGCTGAGCGAAGCGCGGATCTTCGCGTTGAAGAGGCTTTAGAACACATAATTGCGGCAAGATTGTCAACGTAGGAGTGCACCTGGTTGCAGCGGCCACGGCCTTGCGGTCCTTCGAGCTGCATAAGTTTGTCGAATGTTGGATGAGATGCACGATGCCGATCTTAGCCGTGGTCTCGGGGAAGGCAGCAGTGATCGCTTGGGGTAGACGCGCCGAACAGCGTGCCAAGGGCGACAACACCGCACATCAAACGGTCATTCAACGCACGACGATGCCTTTCGGGCCGTATCCTGTTACGGGACCTTGGGGAGTGTGGGGCTTAAACCAGATGAAAGTATGTCCTAGGATAGGGTCTTAGCTCATCCCACCACAGGCGAACCTGCTTCGAGCCCGTCAGACACCACCCCGACCGCGGAGAACCGCCATGTCCATGTTCACCACCCGTCCCGAGATCCTCGGCCGTTTCGGCGTCGTCACCTCGACCCACTGGATCGCCACCGCGGCGGGCATGAAGATGCTGGAAGCGGGGGGCAATGCCTTCGATGCCGCGGTCGCGACGGGCCTCGTGCTGCAGGTGGTCGAGCCGCACCTGAACGGGCCGGGCGGTGATCTGCCCGCGCTGATCTATTCCGCCCGCACAGGCAGGGTCGAGGTGATCTGCGCGCAGGGGCCGACGCCTGCGGGTGCGACGATGGAGCACTACAGGGCCGAGGGGTTGAGCATCATCCCCGACGACGGTCTTCTGGCCACGGTGATCCCGGGCGCCTTCGACGGCTGGATGACGATGCTGCGCGATCATGGCCGACTGAGCCTGCGCGAGGTGCTGGAACCCGCGATCTGGTATGCCGAGCATGGCCATCCCGTCCTGCCCCGGGTCGCTGCCACCATCGCCGGGCTGGCGGAGTTCTTCCGCAAAGAATGGCCCAGCTCCTACGCGACCTGGCTGCCGGGGGGGCAGGCGCCTGTTGCGCATGCGAATGTCCGCAACCCGGTCCTTGCCGAAACCTGGCGCCGCATCATGACCGAGGCCGAGGGCAAGCGCGGCCGCGAGGCGCAGATCGACGCGGCCCGCGACGCCTTCTATCGGGGGTTCGTCGCCGAGAAGATCGCCGATTTCCTGAGGACGGCCGAGGTGATGGACGGCTCCGGTCACCGGCACCGCGGGGTGCTGTCCGCCGATGACCTCGCCGGCTATGCCGCCACCGTCGAGACGCCGGTCACGCTGGATTACAATGGCTGGAGCGTGGCCAAGTGCGGGCCCTGGACGCAGGGCCCCGTCCTGTTGCAATCGCTTGCCATCCTGCGGGGGTTCGATCTGTCGGCGATGGACCCGAACGGCGCCGATTTCGTGCACCACGTGGTCGAGGCGATGAAGCTCGCCTATGCCGACCGCGAGGTCTACTACGGCGACCCCGACTTCGCGGAAGTGCCGCTCGCCACGCTCCTGTCCGAGGACTATGCCGCTGCCCGCCGCGCGCTGATCGGCGACCGCGCAAGCCCCGATCTGCGCCCCGGCACCGTGCCGGGCTTCGAGGCGCAGCGCGACCGCACGATGGACGTGCTCGAGCGGCTCTCGCGCAGGGACGTGGCGGTCTACGAGCCGACCATGGCGCACCTGACGGAAAAGAGGGGCGACACCGTCCATATCGACGTGATCGACGCCGAGGGCAACATGGTCTCGATCACGCCCTCGGGTGGCTGGCTGCAATCCTCGCCCACCATCCCGGGCCTTGGGTTCTGCCTGAACAGCCGGGCGCAGATGTTCTGGCTGGAAGAGGGTCTGCCGACCTCGCTCGCCCCCGGGCGGCGTCCGCGCAGCACGCTCTCGCCGTCGATGGCGTTTCACGAGGGCGGCGCGCGGATGGCCTTCGGCACGCCGGGCGGCGACCAGCAGGACCAGTGGCAGCTCGTCTTCTTCCTGCGCGCCGTCCACCACGGGCTGAACCTGCAGGAAGCGATCGACGCGCCGCTGTTCCATTCGACCCATTTCCCGTCGAGCTTCTTTCCGCGCTCGCGCGTCCCCGGCGGGATGCTGGTCGAGTCCTCCTTCGGTAAGCCGGTGCTGGACGACCTGCGCGCCCGCGGCCACAACGTGACCGAGGCCGACGCGTGGAGCATCGGCCGCATGACCGCCGCACAGCGCGACCCCGACGGCCTGCTGCGCGCTGCAGCCACCCCCCGCCTGATGCAGGCCTACGCTATAGGCAGGTGATCAGCCCGCACGCAGCATCGTCTCGACCAGCTTCTGGACCCGCAGCGCCTCGGCCGGAGTGGCGAGGCGGTGGGGCTGGCCCTGAAGACACCGAAGCAGTTCGTCGAGCTGGGCGTTCAGGCTGACCATGCGCGGGTCGGTGGGGCGCGCGGCGATCTCGTGGAACGCGCCGCCGTCCGACGCGGCGTTGACGTGGAATTCGGTGATCCGACGGCTTGCGGCGCTGCCCTTGATCGTCAGTTCCTGCCGGTCGGGCTGCGCGCCGCCGACCGTGGCCATGATGCTGACCGGCGCGCCGTCTGCGCTTTCCAGCTGAGCCATGAGGTGGGTTTCGCACAGCGCCGGGTCGGCGGGGTAGGTGGGTTTCGCCCAGACCACCGACAGCGGCCCCAGCACGCGTTCCGTGAAGAACAGGAAATGCGACAGCACCTCGCGCGTCATGCCGCCCTCGGCGCGGAAGCGCAGCCAGTCGGCCGCCTGCTGCCAGCCCCGCGGCCATGCAGCGTAGGTCACCACGATGTCGGCACCCATCAGCGTTCCCAGCTGGCCCGCACGGGCAGCACCCGTCACTTCGGTCATCGCAGCGCCGGCGGCCTGGGTGAAGTTCACGGCTGCCGGCACGCCGGCGTCCGTCAGCCGGGCCACAAGTTCCTCGCTGTCGGCGATGTCCACGCCCAGCGGCTTTTCGAGGAACACCGCCTTGCCGGCGGCGGCTGCGGCCAGCGCGTAGGGCTTGTGCGACACCGGCGGGCAGGCGAGGTAGACCAGATCGGCCGCCGCGATCGCCGCCTCGGCACTGGCGGTCACGGTCGCCCCGGGGGCAAGCGCCTGCGCTGCGCGGCAGGCCTCGGGGTTCGGGTCCCACAGTGCCACCACGTCATAGCCCGGGTGCGCCGCCATGCGCTCGACCATGCGCTGCCCCATGATCCCCAGCCCGATGGTCGCCGCCTTTACTGCCATCTTCTGTTTCCCCTGTCGCTGTCATCCGCCCAGAAGGGCCTTCGCCATCATCATGTGGACGCCCTTGTTGCCGTTCACCGTTTGCGTGATCCGCAGGTCGCCTGCAAGCGAACACAGCATGTAGGCGTCCTCGCGCGGGAGGCCCGTGCGCGCGACGATCCAGGCGATCATGTCCCGCAGCGCGGTTTCGGCGCAGCGGTTCAGGTCCTCGTGCAGGCCCATGGTGATCAGGTGCGTGGGCGTTTCGGCGCGCGGCAGGGCCAGGTTCATGTCCTCGCGCAGGATCAGCCGGAAGGTGCCGGTCAGCGCGGTCTCGATCGCGGTCACGCAGACCTCGCCATCGCCCTGCGCACCGTGGCCGTCGCCGCAGGAGAACAGCGCCCCCTCGGCGAAGACGGGCAGGTAGAGCGTGCTGCCCGCCACCAGCTCCTTGTTGTCGAGATTGCCGCCATGCGCACGGGGCTGGATCGTGGAGATCCGGCCCCAGTTCGGCGGCGGCGCCACGCCCATCACGCCGAAGAAGGGCGCCAGCGGAAGATCAAGCCCCCATGACAGGCGCGCCATGCCGGCCTTCGCGTCAAGCGGGATATTGACCACCCGGGCGATCGGGAAATCCTCGGGCAGGGTGCCCGCGAGGGGCCGGATGATGTTCCAGCCCCAATCCTGGCGCAGCGCCACGTCGAGGATACGCACCTCGAGCACATGACCGGGCTTCGCACCGCGCACCGCCACCGGGCCGGAAAGAATGTGCCCGGGCACCTGTCGGGGCGATCGGGCGTGGATGTCCAGAAGTTCCGGCGGCACATGAAAGCCCCGGCCTTCGGGTGGCAGATGTTCGGGGCTGCCCGAAACGGTCTCGATCACGATGGTGTCGCCGCTGTCGATCTCGGCGACCGGTGGCAGGCTGGCATCGAAATAACCCCAGGCGACGGTTTCGGGGCTGGCTTTCAGGTGATGGGTCATGGGTGCCTTCCTGCGCAGAAGCGGTGTCAGAGAAGCCGGGCTTGCGGCGCGACAGGGCGCGGGTCTGCGTCGTGGTTTCAGAAAACATGACCCTTTCACGTCGGTCAAATCCAGCCCGGAAATCATCGCGCTGGGCGGGAAGCTTCGCGCCGGGGGGGCGCCGGTCGCGCGGCCATGTGGGGGATCGGTCAAAGGGGTCTTCAATGTCAGCGCGTCGGCGAAATCAACCGGTGCCGCAGGTGATGCAGGGTCGTCTGCGCTCGGGTTGAAGAAAGACGCCTGACGGCGGCGTCTTGGCGCGGGGCGGAACGCATGGAAGCGGCAGTCTGGATACAAGTGTCCTGGAGGGTCGCATGGGGTTTGCCCTGCAGTGACACCCCTTTGGGTTGGCTTTCCACCTCAAAGCGTGTAGGCGGCAGCGCAGCGAACATGGACCTCGGGTGCAATTCCCGAGTGGCTCTTCCGGCCGCCGATCCGCCGGACAACCTGAACTGACACACAGATCAAATCTCGATGCGCGGTCTGCAAGGCCCGGATCGTTCAGGAAACATTTGCATGATTTCACTTGGTGCCTACCGCGCCCAGTGGTTCGGCAACGTCCGGGCCGATGTTCTGGCCGGGCTTGTCGTGGCACTTGCGCTCATCCCCGAGGCGATTGCCTTTTCCATCATCGCGGGCGTGGACCCCAAGGTGGGACTTTACGCCAGTTTCTCCATCGCCGTGCTGATCGCCTTTGTCGGCGGGCGGCCGGGGATGATCTCAGCCGCCACGGCCGCGACCGCGGTGCTGATGGTCACTCTGGTGCGCGACCATGGGCTGCAATATCTGCTGGCCGCGACGGTGCTGACAGGTGTGATCCAGATCGCGATGGGCCTGCTCCGCCTGGGCTTTGTGATGCGTTATGTGTCGAAATCGGTGATGACCGGCTTTGTCAACGCGCTGGCGATCCTGATCTTTCTGGCGCAACTGCCCGAACTCGATCCCAGGAATGTCACCTGGGTGACCTATGTGCTGGTCGCGGCCAGCCTCGCGGTGATCTACCTCTTTCCCTATGTCACCAAGGCGATCCCCTCGCCCCTTGTCACCATCCTGATCCTGACCGCGCTGACCATGGTCTTCGGCTGGGATGTGCGCACGGTGGGGGATATGGGGGCGCTGCCTGACACGCTGCCCGTCTTCCTCATGCCCGACGTGCCGCTGACGCTGGAAACCCTGTGGATCATCCTGCCCTATTCCCTTGCCATCGCGGTGGTCGGGCTTCTGGAAAGCCTAATGACACAGAACCTTGTCGATGACCTGACCGACACCAAGTCGAGCCGCGATCAGGAATGCATCGGCCAAGGCATCGCGAATACGGCGACCGGCTTTATCGGGGGCATGGCGGGCTGCGCCATGATCGGGCAGTCAATGATCAACGTGAAGTCCGGCGGGCGTGGGCGGCTGTCGGCCTTCACCGCTGGCGCGGTGCTGTTGGTGCTGGTGGTCTTTCTGGGCGACTGGGTGGCGCAGATCCCGATGCCTGCATTGGTCGCGATCATGATCATGGTCTCGATCGGCACCTTTTCCTGGTCGTCGATCCGGAACCTGACCGTTCACCCGCGGTCGTCCTCCATCGTAATGATCGCGACGGTGGCGACAGTCGTCTATACCCACAACCTTGCCATCGGCGTGCTGGTCGGCGTGCTGCTGTCCGGCATCTTCTTCGCCGGCAAGATCGCGCAGCTTTTCAAGGTGACCTCCACGATCTCGAAGGACGGGCGCGAGCGGACCTATATCATCGAGGGCCAGCTTTTCTACGGTTCGGTCGAGGATTTCATGAATGCCTTCGACTTCCGCGAGGCGCTGGACCGTGTGGTGATCGACGTCAGCCGCGCGCATATCTGGGACATCAGTTCCGTGCAGTCGCTGGACATGGCGGTGCTGAAGTTCCGCCGCGACGGGGCCGAAGTCGAGATCGTCGGCATGAACGAAGCGTCCGAGACCATCGTCGACCGGCTTGCCGTCCACGACAAACCCGGTGCGATCGACAAGCTGACGGTGCATTGAGGGAGACAGGAACATGACGCCACAACACAAGATCGTGGCCCTGATCGATGGGTCCATCTATTCCGCCAGCGTCTGCGAGCACGCGGCGTGGATCGCCAGCCGAACCGATGCGCCGGTGGAGTTGATCCATGTGCTGGGCCGCCGCGAAGGATCGGACAGCCACGACCACTCGGGCGCCATCGCGCTTGGCGCGCGGACAGCACTGATGGAGGAACTGGCGGCGCTCGACGCGCAGCGCGCAAAGCTGATCAGCCAGCGCGGCCGGGCGATCCTTGAGGACGCAGCCGCGCTGCTGGACAAGGCCGGTGTGACGCATGTCACCACCCGCCTGCGCCATGGTGATCTCGTCGAGGCCGTAGCCGATGTCGAAGGTGAAGCCCGCGTGATCCTGATCGGCAAGCGGGGTGAGGCCGCGGATTTTGCCAAAGGACATCTGGGTTCAAACCTCGAACGTATCGTGCGGGCCAGCCACAAGCCGGTCTTTGTCGCCTCGCGCGCCTTCCGGCCGATCTCGAAGGTACTGGTCGCGTATGACGGCGGGGCCTCGGCGATCAAGGCTGTCGATCACGTTGCGCGCAGCCCCCTGTTTCAGGGGCTGCCAGTGCATGTCGTCACGGTGGGCAGCGTCTCGCCTGAAGTGACGGAAGGCCTCGCGGATGCCAGGGCCAAGCTCACGGCAGCCGAGATCGAGGCCGAGACCTCGGTCCTGCCCGGTCGGCCGGAAACGGCCCTGAGCAATCTGGTGGACGAGGCGCAATTCGACATGCTGGTGATGGGCGCTTATGGCCATTCGCGTATACGCAGCCTGATCATCGGCTCTACCACCACCGCCATGATCCGCGCCTGCAAGGTACCGGTCTTGCTGATGCGGTAGGCCATGTCCTGGCTGACCCCGGAGCAAGTGAAGACCTTGTTCCTTCCGCGTCTGCGGGAGGAGCATGATCCACTCCACCCTGTGTCGGGCGAGATGTCCGGGCACCCCAGGTCTGTCGCGCCGGACCGGTAGAGCGCTGGGCGGCTGGTCAGGTTGCGCGAGGGCAATGGATCAGTAGTCAGACGCAGGCGCTGATGACACCGGGGTTGGGGGAGACGCTCTGGACCTACGTCGCCGCTCCATGCCGACGCCGCACCGTGCCGGGCCGCCCGGCGATCGACAGGGCCGCATCGCCGCGCGGGGTTTCGGAGATGACCTGCCCCTTTGCCACGACTGCCAGCCGCGCGGGCCGCAGGCGGACCGCTTCGGTCGGGTTGCCCGCGTCCAGCACCACGAGCGAGGCGACGCAGCCCGGCGCCAGCCCATAATCCGCCAGCCCCATGATCCGGGCGTTGACGGAGGTCACCATCTCGAAACAGCGGGCCATTTCCGTGGGATGGGTCATCTGCGCGACATGCAGGCCCATGAAGGCCACGTCCAGCATGTCGGCAGTGCCAAGGCTGTACCAAGGGTCAAGCACGCAATCCTGACCCCAGCCCACGGGGATGCCCAGCGCCTGCATCTCTTTCACGCGGGTGAGGCCCCGGCGCTTCGGATAGGTGTCGTGCCGCCCCTGCAGGGTGATGTTGATCAAGGGGTTCGGGATCGCGCACATCCCCGATTCCGCGATGAGAGGCAGCAGCTTCGAGACATAGTAATTGTCCATCGAATGCATCGAGGTCAGGTGGCTGCCCGCCGCCCGCGCGCCGAGGCCGTGGCGCGTGACCTCGGCCGCCAGCGTTTCGACATGCCGCGAATGGGGGTCGTCGGTTTCGTCGCAATGCAGGTCCAGCATCAGGCCCCGGTCAGCGGCGATGCGCGCCAGATCGCGGACGCTGTCAGCCCCGTCCTGCATCGTACGTTCGAAATGCGGGATGCCGCCCACCACGTCGACGCCCATGTCCAGCGCCCGGATCACGTTCGCGCGCCCCGTGGCGGTGCGGTACAGCCCGTCCTGTGGAAAGGCCACGAGTTGCAGGTCGATATACGGCGCGACGCGGGCCTTGACCTCCAGCATCGCCTCGACCCCGCGCAGATGGTCGGGCGTCGTATCCACATGGGTGCGGATCGCCAGAAGCCCCGTGCTCGCGGCCCAGTCACAATAGGCGACCGCACGGGTCACCATATCCTCGACCGTCGCGATGTCGCGCAATTCGCCCCAAAGCGCGATTCCCTCGAGCAGCGTGCCCGAGGCGTTCACCCGCGGCAGCCCGTAGGACAGCGTGGCGTCCATGTGGAAATGCGGATCCACGAAGGGCGGGCTGACCAGATCGCCCGTGGCGTCGATGGTGCGGGCCGCCGTGGCGGCGATCTGCGGCTCGACCGCAACGATGCGGTCGCCCGCGATGGCGATGTCGGCCACCCGGCCATTGGGCAGCGTACCGCCCTTCACGATCAGGTCGAACATTCAGCGTTCCCCCTTGTTGAACGGGATCATCAGGGCGGCGGGCACCTCGGCCCGGCGCGACATCAGGATTAGCGCGAGGATGGACAGCACGTAAGGCACCGCGAGGAAGGCCTGATAGGGCACGATCTGGCCGATGTCCGTCTGCTGCAGGCGGATCTGGAGCGCATCGAAGGCGGCAAAGAGAAGCGCGCCCAGAACGGCCTTGCCCGGCCGCCATGCGCCGAAGACGACGAGCGCGACACAGATCCAGCCACGGCCGTTCACCATTTCGAAGAAGAAGGATGAGAAGGCCGAAAGCGTCAGGAAACTGCCCCCCACGGCCATCAGCCCCGACCCCACGATCACCGCCCCCATACGCAGCCCCGTGACGGAAAGCCCCTGCGCGGCCACCGCCGAGGGGTTTTCGCCCGCCGCCCGGATCGCCAGACCCAAAGGCGTGCGCCAGAGCACCAAGGCCGTCAGCCCCGCGCAGGCAAAGGCGGCATATGTCAGCGGCGTCTGGTTGAAGAAGGCGGGCCCGATCAGCGGGATGTCCGACAGGATCGGGATGGGCAGGTTCTGGAAGGGCTCGATCCGCGGGGGGCTGGTGACCTCAGGCAGGGCAAGGCGGTAGACGAAGTAACTTGTCGATGTGGCCAGCAGCGTGACGCCCAGACCCACGACATGCTGCGACAGGCCGAAGGGCACCGTCAGGATGGCGTGCAGAAGGCCGAAGGTCATGCCCGCCAGCATCGCCGCCGCCACCCCCCACCACAGCGGCGCGCCCATGTAGACTGCGATCCAGCCGGTGAAGGCGCCGATCACCATGATGCCCTCGATCCCGAGGTTCAGCACGCCTGCGCGTTCGCAGATCAGCTCGCCCATGGTGGCAAAGATGAGAGGCGATGCGATCCGCACCGCCGCCGCCCAGAAGCTGCCCGCCAGCAGGATGTCCAGCAACTCCATCATCCGCGCACCACCCGATACCGCGTGAGACCCAGCGCCAGCACCATGAAGAGCAGGGCTGCCGCCAGAAGCATGTCGGCGATATATGTGGGGACCTCGGCTGCCCGGCTCATGCTGTCGGCGCCAACGAAGATGCCCGCCACAAACAGCGCCGAAGGCACCACCGCCAGTGGATGCAGCAGCGCGAGCATTGCGACAATGATGCCGGTATAGCCAAAGCCCGGCGAGAGATCGAGGCTGAGGTGGCCCTTGAGCCCCGCGACCTCGGAAAACCCGGCCATGGCGGCAAGCCCACCCGAGAGAAGGGCTGTCTTCACCATGACCGCGCCGACGGGAATGCCTGCAAAACGCGCAGCGCGCGGGTTCAGGCCCACGGCGCGGATCTCGTATCCCAGCGTGGTGCGTGTCTGGATCACCCAAACCGCGACGGCTGCGATCAGCGCCAGCGCAAAGCCCCAGTGCAGGCGCAGACCCTCCACGATGCGGGGCAGGCGCGCCTCGCGGGGCAAGGGTTCGGACTTTGGCCATCCCATGCCGCCGGGGTCCTTCATTGGCCCCTCGAGAAGATAGCTGACCAGAAGAAGAACCACGAAATTGAGAAGCAGGGTCGTCACCACCTCGTCGACCCCAAGCCGGGTCTTGAGAAGAACCGGCCCCAAGAGCAGGACCGCCCCGGCCCCGATGGCGGCCAGTGCCATGGCGGGATGCACGAAGGGCAGGCCAAGACCCGAAGTGCCCACGAGCACGGTCAGGATCGCGCCTGCGTAAAGCTGCGCCTCGGCCCCGATGTTCCACAGTCGCGCCCGGAAGGCGACCGCTATGGCAAGACCCGTGAAGATCAGCGGTGTCGCGCGGTTCAGCGTTTCCAGAAGCGCAAAGCGCGATCCCGCCGCCCCGGTCAGGATCAGCCCCAGCGTGGCGAAGGGATCGGCCCCTGCCACGGCGGCCAGGCCCGAGCCGAACGCGGTGGTCGCGGCGATCGCCAGCGCGGGTAGTCCAAGCCTGCGCGCAAGGGGCGGGTTGGCGATAGGCTCAAGCCGCACGGGTGGCCTCCGGTACTGATGGTGAACCGGGGCGCTGCCCCTGTGCGCCGTGCCAGAACGGTCTCCGGGACATTCGGGGGCGGAAAACCCAGCGGGTGCTGTCAGGCGGCATCGGCAAAGCCCTGTCCGGCCATCCAGAGACCAAGATCGGCGGTCGTCATCGTGCCGCGCGGGAAGGCGGGCGAGAGGCGGCCTTCGCTGATGACGTGTATGTCGTCCGACAGGGTCATGATTTCATCGAGATCCTCGGAAATCAGCAGGATCGCCGCCCCATCGTCGCGGGCGGCCAGAAGGCGGCCATGGACATAGGCAATGGCGCCGACGTCAAGGCCGCGCACGGGCTGGTTGGCGAGGATGATGCGGGGGTGGTGTTCCAGCACGCGCCCAAGGATCAGCTTTTGCATGTTGCCGCCCGACAAGAGGCGGATACGCCCTTCCGGGCCTGATCCGCGCAGATCATAGGCGGCGATGAGGCGGGTGCAGAAATCGCGGGCGGCGCGCCAGTCCATCCAGCCTCGGCGGCTGAAAGGCGCGCGGGCATAGGTTTCCAGGATCGCATTTTCGGTGAGCGTGAAATCGGCAACCGTGCCGGTCTTGTGGCGATCCTCGGGGATACGGGCGATACCCGCTGCCACGGCTGCCCGGGGCGACCAGCCCCGCGGCGGGGCGTCGGCGATCTGCATGCGGCCCGCCGTGGGGGCGATCAGGCCCGAGATGAGGTCAGACAGGGCCGCCTGCCCGTTACCCGAGACGCCTGCAAGCCCGGTGATCGTGCCCGCGCGCAGCGTCATGGACACGCCGCGCAGGGGGTGTGCCGTGCCCTGCGCCCGTGTCGCCACATGTTCGAGCGTCAGAAGTGGCGCGCCCGGGCGGCCGGGGGCCACGCTGGGGGTGGCCACCTCTTCGCCCACCATCAGGCGGGCGAGATCGGCGCGCGTCGCGCCTGCGGTGGAGACCTCGGCCACCACGCGGCCATGGCGCAGCACAACGCAGCGGTCGGCAAGGCCGAGCACCTCGTGCAGCTTGTGGCTGATGAAGACGACCGAAAGCCCTTGCCCCACCATGCGCCGCAGCGTGGCGGTCAGCGCGTCAGTCTCTTGCGGAGTGAGAACGGCAGTCGGTTCATCGAGGATCAGGATGCGGGCATCGCGCCAGAGCGCCTTCAGGATCTCGACCCGCTGGCGTTCGCCCACCGAGAGGGTGCCCACGCGGGCATCAGGATCGATCGCCAGCCCGAAATCTTCGGCCAGTCGCATCAGCCGTTCGCGTGCCGCACCCAAGGGAAGGCCTGCACGCCAGAGAGGCAGGGTGCCCAGCAGCACGTTTTCCAGCACCGTCATCTGTTCGGCCAGCGTGAAATGCTGGTGCACCATTCCCAGGCCCGCCGCCAGCGCGGCGGCCGGGTTGCCGGGCGGAAGCGGGCGCCCCATCACCGTGACCGATCCTGCATCGGCCAGATAATGGCCGAAGAGGATGTTCATCAGCGTTGTCTTGCCCGCCCCGTTTTCCCCCAGCAGGGCCAGCACCTCGCCCCGCCGAAGCATAAGGTCGATGCCGTCATTGGCGACAAGCGTGCCAAAGCGCCGGGTGATGCCGGTGAGGCGGAGAACTTCGTCCCCCGCCCCGGTGGTCATGGGTGTCACGACGATTTGGGTTCGGTGTCGTCCACGGTCACGGTGAAGGTGCCCGCACGGATGGCGGCCTCACGCTCGGCCACGAGTGCCATGGCTTCGGCCGGCACCTTGCCTTCGAAGGTGCCCAGCGGCGAGAGCGTGCAGCCGCCTTCCTTCATGTAGCTGTAGACGCCGTAATTCGCGGCCTTGAAGGTGCCCGCCAGCACGTTTTCGACCGCCTTGTCGAAGGTGGGCTCGAAATGCCAGAGCGCCGAAGCGATGACCGTGTCGGGATAGTCGGCCTGCGTGTCGATCACGTTGCCGATCGCGAGCACGCCCTTTTCCTTGGCCGCGTCGCTGACGCCGAAGCGTTCGGCATAAAGCATGTCGGCGCCCGCTTCGATCATGGCAAAGGCCGTTTCCTTGGCTTTCGGCGGGTCGAACCACGATCCGATGAAGCTGACCTGGAAGCTCGCGTCGGGGCGGGTTTCGCGGACGCCGGCCATGAAGGCATGCATCAGGCGATTGACCTCCGGGATGGGGAAGCCGCCGACCAGTCCGACATTGCCGGTCTTGGTCATCGAACCCGCAATGATCCCGGTCAGATTAGAGGCGTCCTGAATATAGTTGTCGAAGACGGCAAGATTCGGCAGGGCCGCATCTTCAAGGAAGGACGACCCCATCAGGAAGGCCACTTCGGGATATTCGGCGGCGACTTCGCGGGCTTCCTGCTCGACACCGAAGATTTCACCGACGATCAGCTTGACTCCGCTTTCGGCATATTCGCGCATGACGCGGGGATAGTCGGTGTTCGAGACGTTCTCGGTAAAGCTGTAGTCGACCCGGCCCGCGGCCTTGGCCGCTTCGGCCGCCTTGTGGATGCGGCTGACCCACTGCTGTTCCACCGGGACCGTGTAGATGCCCGCAACCTTGAGCGGGGTCTGCGCCCAAGCGCTGCGCGGAAGGGCGCTGGTCCCCACAAGCGCCGCGCCACCCATGAGAACCGACCTGCGATCAAGCCGGATCAGCTTGGAATTCATTGTTCTTTCCCCCAAAAAGTTTCTGTTTGACCCTGTGTCAAACTCATTTGAAACACTTAACGCACCCACATTCCGATCAAAGGATTGCTTGGCGGGGTCACGGGGTCAACCGGATTCCGCCGGCACCGTGCAGTGATGGCATGACCGCTCCTCTCTGTGTGGATTCTCGCAGCCCCATCCTGGCAAGCAGATGCCGTCGGGCGGCGGCGGTCACATCATCAGAGCGCGTGCGGGCGATGGGGTAATCCAGCGCGATTCGCTTCAAAGCCGGCCCACCCGAGCCCCATGGCGGCCGGGAACCGGGCCATGCAAACCTGATGCTTCATCCAACATACCGGCGGCAGGTCAGCCGGATCGGGGGCAACAGGCGAGAGCCCACAGCACGGCACTTGCCTGAACCGTGCGGCGCGCGTCATGGTGGGCGTCCGAATGCACAGGAGGGGCGGATGATCCTTGTCACGGGCTTTCAGGGTTATGCAGGGCGCAGCGCGAACCCGTCAGAACTGGTAGCCAAAGCGCTGGACGGGCAGCGGATTGCCGGTGTCGAGGTCGTGGGGCGCACGTTGCCGGTTGATTTCCGCGCGGTCCGTCACGATCTGCCGAGGCTGATCGACGAGCTGGCGCCACGCATTGTCGTCTCGCTCGGGCTCTTGCCGGGAGAGCCGATGATCCGCATCGAACGGGTGGCGGCCAACTGGTCGTGGTTCGAATTGCCCGACAACACGGGATACCGTCACAACGGCAAGGTGATCGACAGCGGGCCGGATGGTTACCTGTCGACGTTGCCCGCCGATGCGATGCAAGCCGCGATCCGGCGCGCCGGCCTTCCTTGCCGCCAGTCGGGCAGTGCCGGGACATATCTGTGCAACGCCACGCTCTATGTGGCGCTGCATCATTGCGCGGAGCATCACCCGGGCACGCGGGCTGGTTTCGTCCATCTGCCATATCTGCCCGCGCAGGTGGCCGGACTGCTGGATGATCTGGCGGCTGACAGCTTGTTGGAGATGCACCAGCGCGCCGATATGGCCTCGATGCGGCTCGATGACATGATCGATTCGCTGCGCGCCGGATTGGCGGCGGCCGTGGATTGCTGAGTTTGAGGGCATCAGGGGCCGGACTGCCGTGTAACCGTCGCGCGGCGTGACTCTTTCGATGGGCGATCTGCGAATTCGGTCGCCGGAGCCATGTCTGATCTGCACAGCAATCAGGCAAGTATCTGTTTTCTGCCAGATTTTGTCAGCCAATACTTGCCGCAACGTCAATCAATGATGTTGACTTCCTTTCGACTCGCCGCCTACCGTGAGCAAGTTAACAAACGTCCGTTTGGCCAAAACTCGGAAGAGTCGGGCGGATGACAGGCGCGATGAAGCGCCGACGCATGACATGGGAGTGGACGTGATGGCGGTGTTTGCAACTCTGGTTGTCGCGGTAATCGTTGCAATTCTGATCATCCTCTTTTTGAACAGGTACTACCGCAAGGCCACACGCGAGATCAGCCTGGTTCGGACCGGTGCCGGGGGCCAGAGGGTTGTGCTTGACGGTGGCTGTATCGCGCTGCCTTTCCTGCACAAAATCTCTGAAGTGAACATGCGCACCACCAAGCTCGAGATCGAACGGCTCGGGCCGAAATCGATCATCACCAAGGATCGTCTGCGGGTGGATGTGGGGGCGGAATTCTATGTCCGCGTGCGCGCATCGGCGGAAGGTGTCGCGACGGCTGCGCAGGCGCTTGCGGGCAAGTCGTTCCGGTCGGCCGATCTGGCCGAGACGCTTGAAGGCAAGCTGGTCGACGCGATGCTGTCGGTTGCGGCGCGGTACACCATGGACGAACTGCAGGACAACCGGGCGGGCTATGCGCGCGAAGTGTCCGATATCCTGAGCGAAAACCTCGCGCAGAACGGCTTGTTGCTCGAATCCGTGTCGCTGACGCGGATCGACCAGACGCCGTTCCATGCGCTGGATGAAAACAACGCCTTCAACGCGCTGGGGATGCGGCGTCTGGCC
The DNA here is from genome assembly GCA_018401465.1 of Aestuariivita sp. Classification (GTDB taxonomy): domain Bacteria; phylum Pseudomonadota; class Alphaproteobacteria; order Rhodobacterales; family Rhodobacteraceae; genus JAGYKE01. The sequence goes on along the minus strand of JAGYKE010000002.1, from coordinate 296,245 downwards.
GAGATCATCGCGGTCAACAAGAAGGAACGCGCCGTGATCGAGGCCGATGCCGAGGTCGCCGTGCGCCAGAGCCAGCTCGATGCGACCAAGCGCAAGCTCACCATCTCGCGCGAGGAAGAGGAGGCGATGATCACCCAGCAGCGCGAGATCGAGATCGCGCGCTCGCGCTCCATGGCTGAAACCGCCGAGGAACAGGCCACGTCCGAGAAGCGGCGCGAGGCTGCCCGGATCGCCCGCGAACGCGAGGTCCGCCTGACCGAAATCAGCAAGGACCGCGAGCTGCGCGAGCAGACGCTTGCCGCCGAACTCGCGACAGCGCTTGCCAAGACGGAAAACGCCGTGCGTCTCGCCGCCAAGCGCGTCGAGGAAGCCCATGCCGAGGCCGAGGCGATCGCCGCCACCGCCGCCGGGGCCGAGGCCGAGGAAAAGGTGCGCACCATCCGCGAACAGGCCGCGGCCGACCGCGAAAAGGTGCTTGCGCTGATCCGCGCCACGGAACAGGCTGAGGTGGACGATACCCGCGTGCGGTCCGAAGTGGGCAGCATGCTGGCGATGGCCGAAGCCGAGGCCAAGGCGATGCTGGAACGTGCCGAAGCGCAGAAGGCCCGACTGATGGCCGAGGCCAAGGGCCGCGCCGCCGTGATCGAGGCAGAAAACGCCCAGAGCGCCGAACTGATGGCGATGAAGCTGGACGAGGCACGCATCAAGACGCTGCCGGAAGTGGTCGAGCGCATGCTCAAGCCCGCCGAGAAGATCGAAAGCATCCGCATCAACCACATCAGCGGGATGGGTCATTCGGGTGGCTCGGGCGGTGAAGGTGGCGGCGGCGATGGCGGCACCGTCAACCAGCTTGTCGACGGGGTTCTCTCGATGGCCCTGCAACTGCCGGCTGTGCAGCGTCTGGGCGAGGAAGTCGGCATGAATATCGGCGACGGCGTGCGGGGCGTGACCTCGCAGCTGGATCGCCGCAGCAGCGGGTCCTCCCGCGGCCGTAAAGCGGACGGCAAAACGTCCGAGACCAACGACTGATGCGAACAGGGTGAACACGCCTGTCGTATCCGTCACAACCCCAACAGGAGAGACTGACATGAATTTTTCGCGTAGAAGTTTTCTGACCGGGTCGACGGCGCTGGCCTTGTCATCGGCCCCGATCATCGGGCGCGCGCAGGGCAGCGACAAGATCATCTTCGCCTCGATCCTCGATCTGTCCGGCGGTCTGGACATCTACGGCACCGCAATGGCGGATGCGACCAGCCTTGCCATCGATGACATCAACGCGGCAGGCGGTCTTCTGGGCAAGGAAGTCGAACTGAAGATGTACGACGCCCAGTCGACCATCCAGTTCTACACCCAGTATGCGACCCAGGCGGCAGCGGGCGACCGCGCGGCGACGGTGCATGGCGGCATCACTTCGGCCAGCCGCGAGGCAATCCGCCCGACGCTGGCGCGCTTCAAGACGCTCTATTTCTACAACACCCAGTACGAAGGCGGCGTCTGCGACTTCAACAACGTCTGCACCGGCTCGACGCCCGCGCAGACCGTCGCCAAGGTCGTGCCCTATGCGATGAACAAATGGGGCAAGAAGGCCTACATCATCGCGGCCGACTACAACTATGGCCAGATCATCGCGCAGTGGGTGGAACGGTTCGTCAAGGAAAACGGCGGCGAGACGCTGGCGATCGAGTTCTTCCCGCTGGATGTCACCAACTTCGGTCCGACGATCAACAAGATCCAGCAGGCCAAGCCCGACCTCGTCTTCTCCGGTCTGGTCGGTGGCGCGCACGTGTCCTTCTACCGCCAGTATGCGGCGGCGGGCATGAACAAGGAAATCCCCATCGCCTCGACCACCTTCGGGATCGGCAACGAACACAAACTGATCTCGGCCGAGGAAGGCAACGGACTTCTGGCCGCATATTCCTATTTCGAAGGCGTTCAGAACGCGGAGAACGCAGCCTTCCTCGCGCGGATGGATGCCAAATTCGGTGCGAACCGGGCGACGATGAACGAACTGACCGTGCGCTCTTACGAAGGGGCGATGCTCTGGGCCGAAGCGGTCAAGCTGGCGGGCAGCGTGGAGCATGCCGATGTGACGGCGGCGCTCAAGTCGGGGCTGACCTACAACGGCCCGTCGGGTCCGATCACCATCGACCCGCAGACCAACCACGCGATCCAGAACGTGGTCCTGGGCGAGTTGCAGGATCAGGAGTTCAACATCGTCGAAAGCTTTACCGCGCAGCCTCCTGCGGACACGCAGCTGGTCTGTGACCTGAACGCCAATCCGACGCTCTCGACCTTCTATTTCGAGAACGGGCTGGCTGCCGCCGGGATCAAGTAAAGACAAAGACCCGGGGTCCGGCCCGTCGCGGTCGGACCCCCATTGCACCGGAGCGCTTGACGTGGATCTTGTCGTCGCCGTCCTGTTTCAGCTGATCTATGTGATCGCCAACCTTGCGCTGATCAGCCTCGGTCTCGCGATCATCTTCGGCATGATGCGGGTGATCAATCTCGCCCATGGCGAATTCCTCATGCTGGGCGGCTATACGGTCGTTGTTGCCACGAATGCGGGGGTCAACATCTGGATCGCCATGCTGATCCTGGCGCCGCTGGTCGTGGGCATCGTTGGGGTGATCGTGGAACGTCTGCTGATCCGCTGGCTCTATGGGCGGATGGTGGACACGCTACTGGCCACATGGGGCCTGTCGCTGCTGATGGTCGGGCTGGTGACCTCGATATTCGGGGCCTCGACCGCGACGACGGTCGCGCCCCCGCTCGGGGCAATCCGGATCGGCAGCTATGCGGCTTCGGGCTACGAACTCTTCCTGATCCTGATCACCATCGTCCTGCTGATCGCCGTCTGGCTTACCCTGCGCTATACCAAGCTGGGCCTTTTGGCGCGGGGCACGATGCAGAACGCCGAGATGGCATCGGCGCTGGGTGTCTCGACGAGCCGGATCTACATGGTCACCTTCGGTCTGGGCGCGGCGGTGTCCGGTCTGGCGGGCGGCCTTCTAGCCCCCATGACCGGCGTGCTGCCCACGATCGGGGCGACCTACATCGCCAAGGCCTTCATCACCGTCATCTCGGGTGGTTCTGCGATCCTTGCGGGCACCACCGCAGGGTCGGTTCTTTTGGGCGGGCTGAACGGCATCTTCTCGTTCATCGCGGGATCGACCTTCGGCGAGATCGCGCTTCTTCTGGCCGCCATCGTCCTGCTGCGCCTCATGCCGCGCGGGATCACCGGCCGCTTCTTCCGGAAATCGCTATGAACAGCGGCATTCTGCGCCAGATGCGCCCGACCTTCGTCTATGCTCTGCTGGGCATCATCTTCATGTTCGCCGCGCCGCAGGTGCTGCAGCTTTTCACCATCATCAACCTGACGACGGCGATCGCGCTGGCGGTGCTGGCGCTCAGCCTCGCGCTGATCTGGGGGTATGGCGGCATCCTGTGTTTCGGACAGGTCGCCTTCTTCGGGCTGGGCGCCTATGCTTACACGATCTCGGCCATCAATTTCGGAGGCTCGACCTGGGCCATCCTGATGGCGGTGATGATCACCTCGGCCTTCGCCGCAGCGCTTGGATACTTCATCTTCTTCGGCCGGGTGTCCGACGTCTATCTGGGCGTCATCACGCTGACCGTGACGCTCATCTTCTTCTCGTTGATCCGGCGCACATCGGGGCCGGAATACAAGATCGGCAACGCGCTGCTGGGCGGGTTCAACGGGGTGTCTTCGCCACCCATAAATCTGCCATGGAACCCGACATCCTTCCTGTTTCCCGAACAGGTCTTCTATGTGGCCATGGCCGCGCTCATCCTGTGCTATGTCTTTGCGGGCTGGCTGGTGAACACCAAGTTCGGGCGCGTTTGCCAGGCCATCCGCGAGAATGAACTGCGCGCCGAACTGCTGGGCTATGACACGCGTCTCTACAAGCTGGGAATCTTCACCATCGGGGCGGGCATCGCCGCGATCGGGGGCGTGCTGTTCTGCAACGGGGTGGGGCGGATCACGCCGGACGTGTTCAACCTTTATAATGCGGCCCTGACGATCATCTGGGTCATCGTGGGCGGGCGCGGGACGCTGATCGGACCGATCGGGGCCACGTTCGCCCTGTTCTACCTGACGTCGGCGCTTGGGGGGCAGAGCGTTCTGAACAACAACCTCGTGCTGGGCATCATCCTGATCTTCTTCGTCCTGCTGGTACCCAAGGGCGTGGCGCCCACGATCATCGATTGGGTCAACGCGCGGCGCAAGAAGGCACCCGGACGGGTAAGGCGGCGGCGTGGCAGCCGGGGGGAGGGCGCACAATGACCCGGCAACGTGGCGATGTGGTGGTCGAAACGCGTGACCTGTGCATGCATTTCGGCGGCGTGCGGGCGGTGGACCAAGTGGATTTCACCCTGTTCGACCGTGAACTGCGCTGCCTGATCGGGCCCAACGGGGCGGGCAAATCGACCTTCTTCAAGTGCCTGACCGGGCAATTGCGCCCCACCTCGGGCGAGGTGCTGATCCGCGGGCAGGAGATGACGGGCGCCGAGCCCTTCGAGGTGGCGAGCCTGGGCGTCGGCATCAAGACACAGGTGCCCAACGTCTTCGACGGGCTGACCGCGGAAGAGAACATCTGGCTCTCGGCGCGGCGCTGGCATGGCGATGCGCGCGCCCGTGCGCTGACGGCCGAGACCATCGAGCGGCTGAAGCTGGGCGATATCCGGCGCATGCTGGTGGGGCGTCTGGCCCATGGCCAGCGCCAGTGGGTCGAGCTTGGCATGGTCGTGGCCGCCGAGCCGTGGCTCGTGCTGCTGGACGAACCGGCCGCCGGCATGACCCACGAGGAAACCTTCCGCACCGCCGAGCTGATCGAAGAGATCAACAAGACATCGGCGCTGATCGTGGTGGAGCATGACATGCAGTTCATCCGCATGATCTCGCGGACCGTGACGCTGTTTCACGAAGGGCGCATCCTGATGCAGGACACGATGGAGGCCATTTCCGCCGACAAGCGCGCGCGCGAAGTTTATCTGGGGCATCGGGCATGAGTGCACTTCTGAAGGTTTCGGGCCTGCGCTCGGGGTACGGGCGGGTGCCTGTGCTGCACGGGATCGACCTGTCGGTCATGGATGGCGAGATCCTCGGCATCCTCGGTCACAACGGCATGGGCAAGTCGACGCTGCTGAAGACCCTGATGGGGATCATCCCCATGCAGGGCGGCTCGGTCGTTTTCGACGGGCAGGATGTCGGGCGGCTTGGGTCTTCCGGGCGGGCGCAGCAAGGCATCGGGTATGTGCCGCAGGGGCGCGGGATTTTCCCCAATCTCAGCGTGCGCGACAACCTGCGGATGGGTGTCGCCGAACATGATCTTGACGAAGACAGCGCGATCGACCGGGTTCTGGCCGATTTCCCACGGCTCGAGAGGCTGCTCGAGCGGGATGGCGGCGCGCTGTCGGGCGGCGAACAGCAATTGCTGGCGCTGGCCCGCTGCCTTGTCTCCGAGCCGGACCTGATCTTGCTGGACGAACCGACCGAGGGCATCCAGCCGTCGATCATCGACGAGATCATCGAGAAGCTGAAGGAACTGAACCGCCGCGAGGGTCTGAGCATCGTCTTGGTGGAACAGAGCCTCGATTTCATCACCGCCCTTTCGGATCGCGTGCTGCTGATCCAGAAGGGCAAGATCATGGGCGAGGTGGCAGGCTCGGACGCGGCCGACCCAGCCCTGATCGAGGAATTCACCGGGTTCGGGGCGGGCGGCGGCAAGACCGCAAAGCCTGCGCATGCGGCGATCCCGGCGCCCATCTCCGGCAAGGCGCCGCCCGCGCCGCCGGACAAGAAGGCCGCAGCTGCCGGATCCGGCGCCGCCACACCCACCCAAAGGCCCCAGGCCCCGGCACCGTTGCAAGAAAGGATGTCTTACATGACCGTCCAGCGCCCCACGCTTTCGCAGATGAAGGCAATTGTCGCCGAACTCGGCATGAACATGTCGGACGAGCGGGTCCAGGAGTTCCTCGATGTCATGCAGGGCACGCTGGATGCCTATGACGTGGTCGACGCGCTGCCGGATTACCTGCCGCCGGTGATCTATCCGCGCACGTCGGGCTATCGTCCGACGCCGGACGAGAACCCGATGAACGCCTGGTACGTGAAGACCGAGATCAAGGGTGCGCCGCGCGGGCCGCTGCTTGGGCGCACCGTGGCGCTGAAGGACAACGTCTGTCTTGCGGGCGTGCCGATGATGAACGGCGCCTCGACGCTCAAGGGCTATACGCCCGATATCGACGCCACCATCGTCACTCGCCTGCTGGACGCGGGCGCCACGATCACCGGCAAGGCGCATTGCGAATATTTCTGCCTTTCGGGCGGGAGCCATACCAACGCCACCGGCGCGGTGCACAACCCCCACAAGCACGGGTTCTCGGCGGGCGGCTCTTCGTCGGGGTCGGGCGCGCTGGTCGGGGCGGGGCTGGTGGACATGGCCATCGGCGGCGACCAGGGCGGATCGATCCGGATGCCCGCGTCCTTCTGCGGCGTCTACGGGATGAAGCCCACCCACGGGCTGGTGCCCTATTCCGGGATCATGCCGATCGAGAACACCATCGACCATGCCGGTCCGATGACCCAGAACGTGATGGACAACGCGCTCATGCTCGAGGTGATCGCGGGGGCAGACGGGCTTGATCCGCGCCAATACGACGTCCAGACCGACCGCTACACCGCCGCCGTCAACCGCGGTGTCTCGGGGCTGCGGATCGGGGTGGTGCGCGAAGGGTTCGGCCATGCCCAGTCCGAGCCGGACGTCGATGCCAAGGTGCGCGCCGGGGCCGACCTCTACCGCAAGCTGGGTGCCACGGTGGACGAGATCTCGATCCCCTGGCACCTGCACGGGCCGGCGATCTGGACGCCCATCGGGCTCGAGGGGCTGACCAACCAGATGATGCTGGGCAACGGCTTCGGCACCGGTTGGGAGGGGCTCTATACCACCTCGCTGCTGGATTATCATTCCAACTGGCGTTCGCGCGCCGACGAACTGTCGGACACGCTCAAGATCTCGATGCTGGTGGGACAGTATCACCTCAAGCATACGCGCGGACGCTACTACGCCAAGGCGCAGAACCTCGCGCGTCAGCTGCGCGCGGAATACAACAAGGTCTTCGCCTCGTATGACATCCTGCTGATGCCCACGACGCCGATGAAGGCCACGCCGTTGCCGCCGCCGGACAGTTCGCTGGCGCTGTGGACGCAGCGCGCGTTCGAGATGCTGCCGAATACGTCGCCCTTCGACGTCACTGGCCATCCGGCCATGTCGATCCCCTGTGGCATGTCCGACGGGCTGCCGGTGGGGCTGCAGCTGGTGGGGCGGCGCTATGAGGAAAGCACGATCTACCGCGCGGCCGGTGCGTTCGAGCAGGCCGGCGACTGGCACCGGATGTAGGCGCCGCGCGCCGGGGGGAGCAGATGACACCAAGGGTCACATCGCGGCTGGGCATCGTTCCGGCAAACGGGCTGTCGCATGTGGCGGGGTCCACGGCGCGCCCTTTGATCGAGGCGACCATTCCCGCTTTCCTGGCCGAGTCGGTCCGGCGTCACGGCGCCCGCACGGCTGCCGTGTTCCGTCAGACCGGGGATCGCTGGAGCTATGAGGATTTCGCCCGGCTGGTCGACCGGCTGGCCGCGGGATTGTTGGCAATCGGGGTCTACAAGGGCGACCGGGTCGGCATCTGGGCGCCCAACCGGCCCGAATGGCTGCTGACCCAATTCGCCACCGCCCGGATCGGCGCGATCCTCGTCAACATCAACCCCGCCTATCGCACGTCCGAGCTGGAATACGCGCTGAACAAGGTGGGTGTGTCCACGCTGATCCTCGCGCCGCAGTTCAAGAGCTCCGATTACCTCGGGATGCTGGCCGAGCTGGCGCCCGAAATGGCCACCTGCCCGCCGGGGCGGCTGCATGCGGCGCGGCTGCCGGCGCTGCGCGCGGTGGTCCAGATGGGCCCGTCGCCGCGGTCCGGGGCATTGTCCTTCGATGAGGTGATGGAGCGCGGCAACCGCGCGATGCGCGCGCGGCTTGATGCGATCACCGCCACCCTGCGGCCGGACGACGCGATCAACATCCAGTTCACCTCGGGCACCACGGGCGCGCCCAAGGGCGCCACCCTGAGCCATCGCAACATCGTCAACAACACGATTTCCACCGCGCGCGCGATGGAGCTGCGGCCGGGCGAGGGGCTGTGCATCCCGGTGCCGTTCTACCATTGCTTCGGCATGGTGCTGGGCAATCTCGCGGCCTGCGCCTATGGCGTCAGCATGGTGATCCCCGGAGACGCCTTCGATCCGCGCGACACGCTGGCAGCCATCGCCGAGGAAAGCTGCGCGGCGGTGCACGGTGTGCCCACCATGTTCCAGGCGATGCTGGATCACCCCGATTTCGACCAGTTCGACCTGCGCAGCCTGCGCACCGGCGTCATGGCCGGCACCCTTTGCCCCGAGCCTCTGATGCGCCGGGTGATGGACAGGATGCATTGCCGCCAGATCACCATCGGCTATGGCATGACCGAAACCAGCCCGATCTCGTTCCAGTCGGCGATGGATGACCCGGTGGATCGGCGCGTTTCGACCGTGGGGCGCATCCAGCCTCATGCGGAATGCCGGGTGGTGGACAAGGCGGGCAACACGGTGCCGGTGGGTCAGAAGGGCGAATTGCTGACCCGTGGCTATCTGGTGATGAAAGGCTACTGGAACGATCCCGAGCGCAGCGCCGAGGCGATCCGGGGCGGCTGGATGCATACCGGCGATCTGGCCACCATCGACGCGCAGGGCTATTGCCGGATCGTGGGGCGGCTGAAGGACATGCTGATCCGGGGCGGCGAGAACATCTATCCCGCCGAGATCGAGGATTTCCTGTCCACCCATCCCGATATCCTGCAGGTGCAGGTCTTCGGGCTGCCCGATCCGAAATTCGGCGAAGAGGTCGCGGCGTGGGTCATCCCGCGCGCCGGTGCACAGATCGCGGCCGACAGCCTGCGCGACTGGTGCAAGGGCAAGATCGCCCATTACAAGATCCCGCGCTATATCCGCTTCGCCGTGGACATGCCGCTCACCGCCACCGGCAAGCCGCAGAAATTCGTCATGCGCGACCGGATGATGGAAGAGCTGGGATTGCGGGACTGACCCGGGAAAGGAACCGCGATGCACACGCTGACCGCCATCCTGCGTGCGAAAGCAGGCCACGAGGACAGGGTGCGCGCGGCGCTTCTGAAGGTCGGGGATTATGTCCGCGCCAACGAGGCCGACACAGCCAGCTTCTATGTCACCCAAGGGGCGGACGATCCTTGCGTCTTCGTCACGCATGAACGTTTCACCGACGTGGCGGCGATGGACCGGCACAATGACGGGGCCGGGTCGAAAGGCTTCTTCGAAGAGGCGGGCGGGCTGCTGGACGGGCCCGTCACCGTGGTGACGGGCCCCGAGATTTTCGCCCGCTGACGGGCCCGGCGCCGTTCAGAGCTGGACGCCCCGTGTCAGCGCGCCGTCGATCACGAGGTTGGTGCCGGTCGTGAAGCTCGAGGCCGGCGAGGACAGGAACACCACGCCGCGCGCGATCTCTTCAGGGCGTGCCATGCGCCCGGTCGGGTTCAGCGACAGCGCTTCCTGAAACAGGTCCGGGTTGTTCCGTTCGATCGACTGCCAGATCCCGCCATCGAAATAGGTGTTCCCGGGCGAGACGGTGTTTGCACGGATGCCCTTGCCCGCCAGTTTCATGGCAAGACCCTGCGCGTAATGCACCAGCGCCGCCTTGAAGGCGCCATAGGCCGGGCCGGTGAAGTCCACCTCGCGCCCCGACACCGACGAGATCAGCGTGATCGCCGCGGCATCGGACTTTTCGAGAAAGGGCATGGCGGCATTCACCAGTCGCACCGAATGCATCATGTCGGTGTTGAAGCCCGCCTGCCACGCGGCTTCGTCATCCGCCACGGCCAGCGCCGAGACGTTGGCGACCACGATGTCGATGCCGCCCAGCGCCGCGGCGCTGTCCTGCACCCACGACTTCAGCGCATGGGCGTTCGACACATCCACCGCTCGGCCGAAGGCATGGGCGCCTGCGGACTTGAGCGCCTCGACCGTGGCGGTCACACCCGGCGCGTCCCGCGCGCAGACCGATACCGCCGCACCCTCGGCCGCGAAAATCTCGGCGCATTTCAGGCCGATGCCCTTGGTGCCGCCCGTGACAAGGACGCGCTTGCCCTTCAATCCCAGATCCATCTTGTCTCTTTCCCTTTTGTCCGGGCTCAGCCCAGGTATGTCTTCAGCATGGAGGCCCCCAGCGAATACTTGGGGTCAACCATGTTGCCCACCCGCATCTTCCCGGCCTGCGTTGCAAGGAAATAGGCCTCGGATTCCTCGAAGCCATAGTCATCGACCATCCAGCGGATCAGGTCGCGATAGGCCATGCGGGCGGCATCCTCCATCGGGCGGGCGCTGCCGACCGCCATGATGAACTCTTCGGTCTCGAGCCGCACACCGGGGATCGACCAACCCTTGATCAGATCGATCTGCACGGTGACGGTGGCGGGGATTTCGACCGCCACGCCGCACAATTCGCCGTCGCCCTGCCGTCCGTGGCAATCGCCGATGTAGAAATAGGCGTCGTCCCGCTGCACGGGGAAATAGATCACCGCGCCGGGGGCCACATCGGGCAGGTCCATGTTGCCGCCGTAGAAATCGGGCACCAGCGAGGAGATCGCCTCGATCTCGGGCGAGACGCCCATGGTTCCGACGAAGGGTTCATAGGGCAGGGTGATCCGGTCCGAGAACTTCACGCCGCCTTCGGGCGTTACCTCCATCTTCTTCACCTGTTCGGCCAAGGGCGCGTTCAGGTGCGTCAGCCCGGTCGAGGTGAGGCCGCCGAAATCGGGGATCAGCGCGGTGGTGCCGACCGGCTGCGGACCGCGCGGCAGCAGGTCCTTGATGTAGACTGCCAGAACGTCGCCCTTCTGTGCGCCTTCGACGGCGATCGGGCCATTTTGCGGGTTCACGAAGGGCATGTTCAGCACCTTCGAGGGCAGGTCGTCTTCCGTCTTGACCGCGCCCCCGAAGGCATCGAGCGTTTCAACCGCGACGACATCGCCGGGGGTGATGCGCATCACCGGGTCGGCATAGGGGCCATAGACGTAGTGATAACGCCCCTGCGCGGCCTCGGTCAGGAGATGATGCGATCCTTCGCGGCCCTGCGCGACGCCGCGCCGTCCCATCACCGATGATGCAAGCCAAGTCATTCCAAGGGCCTCCCAACTGTTTGTTTGGTGGCAGAGTAATTGATCGGGGGGGCTTGGCAAGGCTCAGCAAGGAGGAAACTGGAAAAATTTTGCAATCTAATCAGGTGATTGGCTGGGGTGCTGAAATCAGCGGCACAGACTTCGAGCGCTTGCCTGCCGTCGGTTCGGCCCTTGCTCCGGTGCTGAATGCTTCGCGTTGGCCGTTCACTCCTTGGCGAAGTGGCCGGGCCAAAGCTGACGCGCGTCTGCTTCGCTGTATCGGCCCAGCCGGACGTCTTCGGTGACCAGCGCCGGGTCGCGCGCGGTCGGATTGCCATAGCCGCCCCCTCCGGGCGTGCGGACCCGCACCCTGTCCCCGGGGGCCAACGTGATGTCCTGCGCCTTCGACAGATGCTCGGGCACGATCACCGTGCCGTTGCGGTGCACCTCCACCCGGTTCACGGCACCGTCGCCGCCCCCCAGCACGCCTTGCGGGCCGACCCGGCCGTGATCCATCACGAAACTTGCCCGCGCCTCGCCCCGCAGGAGTTCGATCTCGTAGTCGAGCCCGAATCCGCCCCGATGCTGACCGGCCCCGCCGGACCCTTCACGCAGCGCGTATCGCCGGTAGAGGACGGGGTATTTCTGCTCCATGATCTCGACCGGCGGTGCCTTGGAAATGCCGATGGTCGAACAGCCGTTGGCAATCCCGTCGCCCCCGGTCCAGCCGCCATAGCCGCCGCCGGAAATCTGGTACATGACGTAGGTCTGGCCGGTCTCGGGGTCGGAGCCGCCAAGTCCGAAATTGCCCGAGGTCCCAGCGGGCGCAGCCGTCACCCTGTCGGGCAGTGCCTGCACGAGGGCCGCGAACACCGCTTCGGCAATCCGCTGGCTGACCTCGGCGGCACAGCCCGACACCGGGCGCGGATAGGCGGCATCGAGGAACGTGCCCTCGATCCCGGTCACGACCAACGGTTCGAACGCGCCGGCGCTGATCGCCACGTCGGGGAAGATGTGGCGCATCGCAAGGTAGACCGACGACAGCGTGGTGGCCCGGACCGAGTTCATGGGCCCCATGCAGGGCGCCGAGGAGCCGGTGAAGTCGAAGCGCAGCGTGTCGTCCGCCTTCGTCACCTGCAGCGCGATGGTCAGCGGCTCGTTCACGACGCCGTCTGAATCGACGATGGCCGACGCGCGGTAGCTGCCATCGGGGATGAGCGCGATCATCGCCTGCATCTGTCGCGCGGCAAGGTCGCGCATCATGGCGATCGCCTCGCGCACCTCTGCGTCGCCATAGCGGTCCAACAGCGCGCCGAGCCGTTCGGCCCCCACCAGCAGCGCGCTGGCCTGCGCCTTCACATCGCCGATCCGCTGTTCGCTCACGCGGATGTTGGAGCAGATGATCTGCCAGATTTCCGGGTCGAGTTCGCCCGCCTTGAACAGCTTCACCGGTGGCAGCCGCAGCCCCTCCTGCTCGGACGAGATCGCCGATGCGGAAAATCCGCCCGGCACCGCGCCGCCGGTATCCGGCCAGTGCCCGGTATTGGACAGCCAGCAGAAGATTTCGCCTCCGCGCCAGACCGGCATGGCAAAGCGCACATCCATCAAATGGGTGCCCCCCAGATAGGGATCGTTGACGATGTAGATGTCGCCCGGTGCAGGCGGTGCGGTCACACCGTCACGGATGCGCCGGATCAGCGTTGCGGTGGAAAACTGCATCACGCCCACGAAGATCGGCAGGCCCTTCGATCCCTGCGCGATGAGGCTGCCGTCGGCGGCGTCATAGATGCCATCGGAACGGTCGTCGGCTTCGGCGATGACCGGCGAAAAGGCGCCCCGGCTGAAGGTCAGGTCCATCTCGTCGCAGACCTGCTGCAGTCCGGCCTGGATCACGGCCAGCGTGACGGGGTCAATCATGTCCCACCTCCACGATGAGGTTGCCGTCCGTGTCCGAACGGATCGTGCAACCGGGGTCCACGACGATCGTCGTGTCCATCTGTTCGATGATCGCCGGACCTGACAGGTGCAGATCAAGCGGCAAGTGATCGCGCCAGTAGACCGGCGTGTCGCGCCAGCCGTTGAACCAGACGGGGCGGGTGCTTTCGGGCTCGGCGCGGTCGCGTCGGCCCGCCGGGTCGATCAGGATCGACAGGTCGAGCTCGGGCCGCGCGCCGATGACCGAGCAATTCAGATTGACGAGGTTGGCGCGCATCGTCGGCAGATCCACCCGGAACCTTGCATGATAGGCCTGTTCGAACAGGGCTTGCATCTCGTCGCGGGTCGGTCTGGCCGAGGGCAGGGGCACGCGCAACAGGTGGGTCTGGCCGACAAACTGCATGTCGGCCGAGAATTCCGCGCGCAGACCGGTCAGCGCGATCTGTTCGGCTTCCACCAGTCGCCTACCTTCGGCTTCCTGTTCGCTCAGGATGTCGTGCACGGCCGAGATGTCGACCGTGTCGAGGGGGCGGTTCAGCGTGCGCACGAAATCATGCCGCAGATCGGCCACCACGCAGCCCAGCGCATTGGTGATGCCCGGTCGGGCCGGGATCAGGACCCTAGGCACCGCCAGTTCGCGCGCAAGCGCGACGGCATGCAGGGGGCCCGCGCCCCCAAAGGCGAAAAGCGCGAAATCGCGGGGATCCGCGCCCATCGAGATGGATACCATGCGTATCGCCCCGGCCATGTGCGTATTCGCAAGCCGGAGAACCGCTTCGGCGGCCGCTTCCGGCCCAAGGCCCAGCGGCGCGCCGATCTGTTCCGCGATCGCCGCGCGCGCGGCGTCGCTGGCCTTGCCGAACCGGTTGGCGGGCAACCGGCCAAGGATCAGGTTGGCATCCGAAATGGTGACCTGCGTGCCGCCGCGGCCATAACAGATCGGCCCGGGGGTGGACCCTGCGCTCTCCGGTCCGACCCGCAACATCCCGCCCTGATCGACCCGCGCGATCGATCCGCCGCCCGCGCCCACGGTGCGCACGTCGACCATCGGCACGTGGATGGGCATCGCGTATTCCACCTCGATCTCGTTCGAGACCGGGGCCACGCCGTTGCGGATCATCGCGACATCGGTCGAGGTGCCGCCCATGTCGTAGGTCAGAAGGTTGCCAATGCCCGCGCGCCGCCCCGTCGCGACCGCAGCCATCACGCCCGAGGCGGGGCCGGACATCACGGTCTTGACCGCCTCGCGCGAAACGCTGCGCGCCGAAACCATCCCGCCGTTGCCGTTCATCACCAGAAGCTCCTGGCGGTAGCCGCGTTCGGCAAGCTGGTCGGCAAGCCGCGTGACATAGCGTTCAAGAAGCGGCTGCACCGCCGCGTTCAGCGCTGCGGTAACGCCGCGTTCGTATTCGCGGCTTTCCGAAAGAAGGGCATGGCCCGCCGTCACATGGCTGTTCGGCCAAAGGCGGGTGGCGATCTCGACCGCGCGGATCTCGTGCGCGGGATTGGCATAGGCGTGCAGGAAGTGGATCACGAGGCTTTCGCAGCCCGCCGCCAGAAGCTGGCGCACCGCCGCCGCCACGGCCGTCTCGTCAAGCGGGGTCAGCACCCGGCCGCGGGCGTCCATCCGCTCGGGCACTTCGAGCCGCAGATCGCGGGGGATCACGGGCACGAAGGTGCCGTGCATCCCGTAGGCCTGCGGCCGGGTGCGGCGCCCCAGTTCCAGAACGTCGCGGAACCCTTCGGTCGTGATCAGCCCGGTGCGGGCAAGACGGCGTTCGAGGACCGCGTTCGTCGTGGTCGTCGTGCCGTGAACGATCAGATCGATGGCGGAAAGATCGGTTCCCGCGGCCTCGAAGGCGTTCAGAACGCCCGGGGTCTGATTGGGCAGCGTCGTCGGCACCTTGGCCAGTTCCACCCGGCCTTCGACCGGATCGAAGACGACGAGATCGGTGAAAGTCCCGCCCACGTCGACGCCTGCAATGAGTCCGGCCATTCAGCCCTCCAGATGATCGACGGACCGGCGCGCTTCGGCGGCGATCCCCTGATCGCGCAACCCGCTCATCAGCGCAGCCCGTCCTCGCCCTTGACCTGCCAGGTCTCGAGGCCGCCCATCCGCGAATGCACGCGCGGACCTGCCGACATGGCCAGGACAAAGACGATTTCGCCCGCGCGCGGCCCGTCGGGGACCGAGACAGTGATCGCGTCGAAATGGCTGCGGACATAGGCCGCGTTGATGTGACCAAGGGGCACGTCAAGCGTAGCACCCATCCCCGCCACCTTCATGGCCGAGGGCACGATCGCCCGGCTCTCGCCCAGCCTTTCGCGCATCGCGTAGCCGCCCGGCACATGCCACAACGCGCCATGTTCGGCCTCGCCGGCCTCGCCCACAAGGGTGCCCTTACCATAGCCGTCGATCCCGTCCCGCCCGCCCAGCGCGGCGATCAGCCTGTCGGTCAGCATCAGCCCCAGCGGCTTGAGATCCTCCATCGCGGGTTGCAGATCGGCATGGTAGGCGCCCGCGAAGGGGTTGGCGCAGACCGCCATGATCGCGCCGCGACGGCGCGGGTGCTCGGGGGCGGGGCCGCCTTCGTGGAGGATCTCTTCGATCTGAAGCGCGATCTTGCGGATCGGGAAGTCAGGCATGGACGGGTTCCTTCAGCAGGTGGTGTCCGAGGATTCGGACCTCGGAATTCAGAAACAGTGCCGCCGCGTCGATCAGGCCCTCTGCCTTGAAGGCGCGCGCCGCAGTGAGGCCGGCATCGAGGGCCGCGTCGATCTCCCGCGGGGTCAGGTGGCCCAGTCCCACGGTCACGAGCAGATCGCCGAGATCGCTGTCTGCCTGAACCTCGCGTGCCGGGCGGCGGGCGATGGCGGGATGGCCGGGCAGATCGACCGCGTTGGCAATCATCGTCGCGGCGGCATCCGCCATCGCGGCAGTGCGCGCCAGCACCGTCACCGCGTCGGCGATCCCCAGCGACAGGCTGCGCCCGCGCCAGCCGGACGTCGCGATGCCGCGCACCGGGTCGTCGGACCTGATCGTCGTGCGGTCGGGCAGGCCGGGCCGTGCCGCCAGCGCGCAGGTCAGGCTTTCGCCCAGCCCCAGATGCAGCGCGATGTCGCCCCCGTTGTTGACATAGGCCCGCGTCACCCCCGGCACCGCCAGTTCGGCCAGCAAGGTATCCGCCACCGCGCCCGCCACGGCGGCCATCGGGGTCACGAAGGCGGGCCGGTAGGGTGCGACGGTCGTGGCCATGCGCCGTGCGACCGGACCTGCGGGCCGGGCATCTACCGTGCGAAGCAGCGGCAGTTCGGCGCAGAGTTCCGCAAGGATCGTGTCGAATCTTTCCAGCATCCGGGCTTCGCCCGCCGCCACAGCCTCCGGATCGCCCCATCCTTCCGCGATCACGTCGATGGGCCCGTGCTGAAGGTGCAAGCGTCCGTCAGAAAGCCGCCGCGCGCAGGCGCCGGGGCCGGACCAGCGCGGCGCGGTCATTCCGCGCCTCCCAGCCAAGAGGTCAGCTTGGCGGTGGTTGCGTATTCGCCGCCCTCGGCCTGCACCCGGTCCAGATCGCGGATCGCCCCGTCATGGCCACCAAGGGCGAGGTATTGCGCGCGCGGCAGGCTGAATTCGAGCGGGGCTACCAGCGCCGGGGTGGGGACATAGCCAAAAGACCCCGGCGGCAGGCGCGTGACATCTACCATGAAGGTGATCCCGCCACCGGGCCAGACATAGCAGTCCGCCCCACCCGAGGTCAGCCGGGTTTCCCTCGCCTGCACCGACCGGGTCAGCCGGACGGGGTTCTGCGTGACGCCCGCGCGCAGCGATCCCCCGGCACCGCCCATGAACAGGACAGTGCAGAGCGAGGGTTCGCAGTTTTCCTCGATCAGGGCGACCGACGGCCTCAGCGCCTCGGGCAGCGGCGCGGGTTGCGGGCAGAGATCGGCATCCAGCACGTAATAGGCATATTCCTCACCGGTCGTGGACACCATCAGAAGCGTGAGCCCGGGGCGCGCGCCTTTCTTCGGGTTCCATTCGCCCAGGATGTCGAGAGGGTCGGTCAGCTTGGTGCCGCCCCAGCCCAGACCCGGCTCCGAGACGCGGAAATACCGGCCCGGGGTGGAGCGGTGCCCCTTGATCCGGATGCCTGTCGGGTCCCAGCCGATGACCTTGCCGGCCTGATGTTCGCTCACCACGCCGGTGATGTGGTCATCGACGACGACCACCTCGTCCACGAGGTCTTTCCACTGCACCGCGAACATGCCGATCGTCGCCGACCCGCAGCCGACCCGCATCCGGCGTTCGCGCACCCCGTCCACCACCGGCGGTTTGCCGGCCTGTACCGTGACGACCGATCCGCCATCGATCGCCAGCTCCGCCGGTTCGCAGTTGCACAGCGCCAGAAGAGTGGCGCAGGTCACCCGGCCCTCGGCCTTGCTGCCGCTTGTCAGGTGATGGACCCCGCCCAGCGACAGCATCTGGCTGCCGTATTCCGCCGTCATCACATGGCCGATGGCCTCGCCCTCGACACGGACCGTCGCGCCTTCGGGGCCGAGATGGCGGTCGGTGTCGATCTTCACCTTGACGCTGCAATAGGAAAAGATCGCCTCGGTCACCACGGTGACCATGTCGGCACCCTCGACCCGGGACGAGACGATGAAGGGCGCGGGCTTGTAATCGGGATAGGTGGTGCCCGCACCGATGCCGGTCACGAAAGTGTCGGCGGGAAAGGGCTCCCCGTCCCAGACGCGGGCGGCGAAGGGGACCGTTCTGTCGCCCCGGTCCAGCGCGTGCGACAGCATCACGACCGGGTCTGTGCGCACGATCCTGCCGTCCTCGTTCGCGTAGCGGTCGCAGGCACCCGTCTGGCCCGGCGCGATGAAGCACATGACCGGGCAGGCATCGCAGCGCAGCTTGTCGCCCGGGGCGGTCATCGGCCCGTGTCCAGCGCCGCAAGCACGCGATGCGGCAGCGCCGGCACGCGCTGCAACTCGGCCCCCGTGGCATGACGGATCGCGTTCAGGATCGCGGGCGCGGTCGGGATCAGCACGTGTTCGCCCAGCCCGCGCGCGCCGTAGGGGCCTTCCGGGTCCGGCACTTCGAGGATCAGGCTTTCGACCTCGGGCACATCGCCGATCGTCGGGATCAGGTAGTCATGCAGGTTTTCCGTCCGTCCGGGCAGGTATTCCTCCATGAGAGCAAGCCCGATGCCCTGCGCGATGCCGCCTTCGATCTGGCCCTGAACAAGGGCCGGGTTGATGGCCCGGCCGACGTCATGCGCCGCCGTGATCTTCAGAAGCCGCACGGTACCCAGCGCCGGGTCGACCTCGAGTTCCACGACCTGCGCGCCATAGCCGTAGACGGCGTAAGGCACGCCCTGACCATCGGCATCAAGCGCCGAGGTCGGCGGATCGTAGGTTTCCTCGGCCATCAGCACATAGCCGTGACCCTGTTCGGGCAGCGCAGAGAGGTCGATCCCGCGCGGCACACCGTCCTCGGTCACGATCAGCCGCGCGCCGTCAAGCGCAAGCGACGCCCCATCGCCCGCGTTCGCAAGCCGCAGGATCGCGCCCCTGAGTGCTGCGCCCGCCGCCTGCGCGGCGCGGCCGGTGACAAAGGTCTGTCGGCTGGCCGAAGTCTTGCCAGCGTCGGGCGTCAGCGCGGTATCGGCGCCGACAAGCTCGAAGGCTTCGACCGGCAGTCCCAGCGCCTCGGCCGCGATCTGGGTGATGACGGTGTTGGCGCCCTGGCCGATATCGACCGCGCCCTGATGGAGGACCAGCGCGCCTTGCGCCTTGATGCCCAGCCGGATCGTCGACGGGTTGGGCAGCCCGGTATTGCCGCAGCCATACCAGCACGACGCGACACCCACGCCGCGCCGACCGGGCGCCGTCGCGGCATCGGCCAGCGCGCGGGCCCAGTGCGGACGGAGCGCCTCGAGACATGCCCCGATCCCGACCGAGGCCAGGTGCTGGCCGGTGGCGGTGTGGTCGCCGTTCCGCAATGCGTTCAGGATGCGGAACTCGAGCCGGTCGATCCCGGCCTTCCCGGCCAGACGGTCGTACAGCGTTTCCTGCCAAAGCGCGCCCTGCGGCACACCAAAGCCCCGGAACGCCCCCGAGACCGGCCCGTTGGTATGGACGGCGCGGGCGCGCGCGCGGACAGTGGGCGTGCGGTAGGGACCGGTGATATGCACGGGCACCCGGTTTGCGACGGTCGGCCCCCAGCTGGCATAGGCGCCCGTGTCGAACCGCCCTTCGAAGTCCATGGCGGTGATCCGCCCCCCGGCATCGCAGCCGATCCGCCCCCGCATCTCGGCAGGGTGACGCTTGGTCGTCGAGGCCATGCTTTCGCCCCGTGAATAGGTCATCCGGCAGGGTCTTCCCGTCTTCAGCGTGACGAGGCCCAGAAGCGGTTGCAGGCTGACGTCAAGCTTCGATCCGAAGCCGCCGCCGGTCGCGGCCGGAATGATCCGGATCTTCTCGACCCCGAGACCCAGCACGACGGCGGTTTCGTCGCGATCCATCATCGGGGCCTGGGTGCAGGCGCGGATCGTCAGAACATCGCCTTCCATCCACGCGGCGCCGGCTTCCGGTTCGATATAGGCGTGTTCGACGAAGCCGGTCTGCATGGCGCCTTCGACCACATGGGCCGAGGCCGCGAAGGCGGCGTCGATGTCGCCGCGCCGCACGGTCCCCTCGATCAGGCGGTTCCCGGGCCGGTTGGGGTGGATCGCCTGCGCCTCAGGCGCCTCGGCCGCGGCGGGCGACATCAGCGCGGGCAGGGGTGTCCAGGTGACGGGGAATTCGGCGAGATCGGCGTCCGTTCCCGGCTCGAAGGCGACAAGCGCGACGCATTCGCCACGGAACCGCGCGGGCGACGGGGCGATGGCGGGTTGGTCGGCGAAGGCAGGGATCGTGCCGAAGATGTTGCGACCGGGAATATCCTGCGCCGTGAAGACAGCGGCGACGCCTGGCCGCGTGGCAAAGGCCGCGAGATCGCCGAAGTGGAACGTCGCGTGATCATGGGGCGAACGCAAAGCCTTGACCACCAGCGCACCCTCTGGCGCGTAATCGGCCCCGAAACTGTCGCCCATGACCTTGGCCATACCGTCGACGCGCCGAAGCGAGGCCCCGACCGCGCCGGTCCCGGGCGCCGCTGCGCTGCCGTCACCGGTGTCGCAGACGGCCGCGATGATCCGGCGGTAGCCGGTGCATCGGCACAACACGCCGCCCAGGGCCTCGGAGGCTTCGCTCTCGGACGGGGCGGAATTGCGCCGCAAGAGATCGGTCGCCGCGATCAGCATGCCGGGTGTGCAGATGCCGCATTGCGCCGCGCCATGGCGCAGGAAGGCATCGCGCAGGCGGTTCAGTTCAGGCGTATCGGCCTCGACCGTTTCGATCTGTCGCCCCTCGGCGCGGGCGGCCGGGACGAGGCAGGCGCAGACCTGGGCACCGTCCATGAGCACCGTGCAGGCCCCGCAATCGCCCGCGTCGCAGCCCACCTTGGTGCCGGTGCGGCCGAGCCTGTCGCGCAGCACCTCGGTCAGCCGTTCCGTCGGCGGGCAATCTACGGCGACAGGTGTTCCGTTCAGCGTGAAGGTGATCATGCCAATGCCTCGTTCACGGCGCGGTGGACCAGTTCCGCAGCGGCCCCGGCCCTGTAGGCCGCGGTCGCGCGCACGTCGTCTATGGGGGCGAGGGCCGCCGCCACTTCGGCCGGGTCGATCCTGTCCGCGATCTCGGACGCGGCGGCGCCCATCAGCGCGGCCTCGACCACCGGCAGCCGCCGGGCGATGGCCGAACAGGCCCCGACAGCGATCGCCGCCTCGCGCACGCGGCCCCCCTCGGTCACGATCCGGGCCGCCACCATCGCGATGGAAATCACAAGATAGGCCCGCGCCCCCAGCTTGACGAAAGCCGATCGTCCGGTGAACGCGGCCCCGGGGATCAGCACGGCGGCCAGCGCCTCGTCGGGTCGAAGCGCGGTCTGCCGCGGCCCGGTGATGAATTCCGCCAAAGGCAGGTCGCGTATGCCGCGGGGCGAAACCAGTTCGACCCGGGCTTCCACCGCCAGAAGCGGCGGCACGCCGTCTGCCGCCGGTGAGGCATTGCAGAGGTTGCCGCCGATCGTGCCGACGTTCTGGATCTGTCGGCCGCCGACCTGCCGGGCCGCCACGCGCAGCGCGTCGAGTGCGGGCGGAAGATCGGCATCGGCGATCTGCGACCAAGTGGTGCAGGCCCCGATCCGCAAGCCGCCGTCTGCCGCGGGTTCAAGCCCGGTGAACCGGTCCACCCCCGTCAGGTCAAGGATGTCGCCCGACAGCGTGGGCCCGGAACCGGGATAAAGATCGGTTCCACCGGCAAGCAGGCGCCTGCCGCCCTGTGCCATCAGGTCCAGCGCTTCGGTCAGAGTGCTTGGCCGGGCATAGCGTCCCATATGTCCCCTCCCGCGCGGCGTTTTTTGTTTGTATACAAACCACATTGTGGCCCCTCGGCAAAGCTGTCAACGGATTCGCTTTCTTGCGCGGCGGGGCTGCTGCGGCTAAGCCGGGGCTATGACCGGGAACTCGCCTTACAGGCTCGACGAACAGATCGGCTATCTCCTGCGGCGGGTGAACCAGCGGCATCTGTCGATCTTCGCCGCGTCGATCCCGGGGGTGACCGCGATGCAGTTCGCGGCACTTGCTCGGCTTGCCGAACTCGGGGCGCTGTCGCAAAACCAGCTGGGTCGTGAAACCTCGATGGATGCGGCGACGATCAAGGGGGTCGTCGATCGTCTGGTCCGTCAGGGGCTGGTCGTGGCAGTCCCCGACTCCGAGGACAGGCGCAGGCTGACCGTGACGCTGTCGGACAGTGGCCGCACGCTGTTCGAGGCCACGACCGCCACGGCACTCAAGGTTTCGGAACGCACGCTCGCCCCATTGTCGGCCCGCGAACGCAG
This sequence comes from Aestuariivita sp., assembly GCA_018401465.1. Taxonomy (GTDB): domain Bacteria; phylum Pseudomonadota; class Alphaproteobacteria; order Rhodobacterales; family Rhodobacteraceae; genus JAGYKE01. The sequence continues at coordinate 274,125 of JAGYKE010000002.1, read as the reverse complement.
TCGGCTGGTGGCACTTCTGTTGCGATTGACCTGACGCGCGTGGCGCGGCACGCCGGACAGCGCATGATCAGGGACTGTTCAACCGTGTCCGGCGGTTCCGCTAGCGTCGCGCCTCAGAGCCATGGCTGAGACGGGTCGGGAAGAGGGATCGCCTCCAGCAGGTCGCGTGTATAGGCCGAAGCCGGGGCCGCGAACAGCTCGGCGGTCGGACGATCCTCGACGATCCGGCCTTGATGCAGGACGAGCGTGCGCTGGCAGAGGCGGCGGATGACGGACAGGTCATGGCTGATGAAGGCCAGGGTCAGGCCCAGATCGCTCACCAGACGTTCCAGAAGGTTCAGAACCTGCGCCTGCGACGACACGTCGAGGCCGGAGACGATCTCATCGGCAAGGATGAAGTCGGGTTCGAGCGCGATGGCGCGGGCGATGCCGACGCGCTGGCGCTGGCCGCCCGAGAGTTCGTGCGGAAAGCGGGTCGCGAAGTTCTGCGGCAGGCCGACATGATCGAGCGCGCGGGCCACCCGGTCGGGGATCGCGTCCAGACGGTGCAGGCGCAGGGGTTCGGCGATGAGCGTGCCCACCCGGTGGCGCGGGTTGAGCGACGACATCGGGTCCTGGAAGATCATCTGGAACCGGCGGCGCAGCGGGCGCAGCACGGCTTCGGGAAGGTGGGTGATGTCGGTGCCGTCGAAGTGGATCGACCCGCCCGACGGTTCAAGAAGCCGCACCAGCGCACGCCCCAGCGTCGACTTGCCCGACCCCGATCCACCGACGATCCCCACGACCGCCCCCTTGGCAATGCCGAAGGACAGGCCCTTCAGGATCTCGATCCGCGGGGCAGGGCCGAAGAGCGGCTTGGCCGTCATGTCGGCCAAGGCGAGGCGCAGGTTTTCGATGCGGTAAAGGTCGCTCATGCCGCGCCCCGTCGGGCCTTGGCCGCATCGAAGGCCGCGACTTCGGCGCGGACGGCATCGATCACCGCATCCGGCACCGGGTTCAGGCCGGCATCCGGGTCGGTGTATTTCGGTGTCGCGGCCAGCAGGGCGGCGGAATAGGCGTGGCGCGGCGCGGCGAAGAAATCGGCGACCCTCGCATCCTCGACCACCATCCCCGCATAAAGAACCGACAGGTGCTGGCAGACCTTGGACACCACGCCAAGATCATGCGTCACGAACACAAGCGCCGTCCCGTGACGCGCCTGCATCTCGCGGATCAGTTTCAGGATCTGCTTCTGCACCGTCACATCAAGCGCGGTGGTCGGTTCATCCGCCACGATCAGCTTCGGTTCGGCGGCGAAGGCGCTGGCGATCAGGATGCGCTGGCGCATGCCGCCCGACAATTCATGCGGGTAGGCGCGCAGCACCCGTTCGGGATCGGGCAGATGCACTTCTTCCAGCAGATCGCGGGCGCGTGCCCGCGCCGCCGCCCGGGTCCAGCCGAGGATGTTCACCAGACGGTCGGTGATCTGAGGCTCGATACGATGCGACGGGTTCAGCGCCGTCAGCGGGTCCTGCGGGATCAGCGCGCAGGTCGCCCCGATGCGGCGGCGGCGGTCCTTGGGCGGGAGGCCCAACAGGTCGGTCCCGCCAAGAAGGATCTCCCCACCCGTCACCTCGACCGAAGGGGGCAGGATGCCCAGCACGGCCTTGCCGATCATCGACTTGCCCGCGCCGGATTCGCCCACGAGGCCCCGTACCTCGCCCGGCCCGACGTCAAGCGACACGCGTCGCAACAGGGGCGGGCCCCCCTTCAGCCGGACAGACAGGTTGCGGATCGACAGGTAGCTCATCGCAGCACCGGATCGAAGCGGTCCTTCAACCCCTCGCCCAACTGGCTGAAGGACAGGACGGTCAGGAAAAGCGTGATCAGCGGGAAAACCAGCACCCACCATGCCTGATGGATGGCGGTGCGGCCCTCGGCGATCATGCTGCCCCATGTCGGATCATCGGTGGAGATCGACAGGTTCACGAAGCTCAGGATCGCCTCGACGATCACGGCGATGCCCATCTCGAGCGTGAGCAGGACACCGATGGTCGGCAGGAGATTGGGCAGGATCTCGCGCAGCATGATCCCGATACGGGGACGCCCGGCCACCTGCGCCGAGGACACGTAATCCATCGCGCCTTGCGCCATCGCCTCGGCCCGCACGACGCGGGCGAACCGCGTCCAGTCGATCACCACGATGGCAATGATGATGGAGACAAGGCCGGGCCCGAGGACGGCGATCAGGAGGATCGAGAAGAGGACGGGCGGAAACGCCATCCAGATGTCGATGAGGCGCGAGATCACGATGTCGACCCAGCCGCGCAGGAAGCCTGCGAGAAGGCCCAGCGTGGCCCCGACGAGGCAGGTGATCGTGCCCGCGATCAGCGCCACGGCCAGAGCGACACGGGCGCCGTGGATGAGGCGCGACAGGACGTCCCGCCCCAGACTGTCGGTGCCCAGCCAATAGCCCGGTTCGGCCCCGGCCATCCAGAAGGGGGGCATGCGACCGAGGAACAGGTCCTGCGCCAGCGGGTCATGCGGGGCGACCCACGGCGCGAACAGCGCGGCCAGACACAGGATGGACAGCCAGCCCGCCGACAGCCACAGCCGCGGCCCCGCGCGGCGGCGGATCATTGAACGGCCGTCCATGCCCTTTGCGTCAGCCATGGCGCAACCTCGGGTTCAGGACGGCGTAGAGAAGGTCCACGATCAGGTTCAACATCGTGAAGATCAGCGCGAACAGCAGCACGATCCCCTGAATGAGCGGCAGGTCGCGGTTGATGACGGCGTCGATCGCCATGTTGCCGAGCCCTTCATACGAAAAGAGCCGCTCGATGATGACGGTGCCGCCGATGAGAAAGCTGAACTGCACCCCGACCAGCGTGATCGTGGGCAGGGCCGCGTTGCGCAGCGCCTCGCGCAGGATCACCTGCGTCTCGCCATAGCCCTTGGTCCGGGCAAGGGTGACGTAGTCGAGGTTCATCGTCTCTTTGAGGCTTTGCTTCAGCAACTGGCCGATGATCGCGGCCAGCGGGATGGCCAGCGCCAGCGCCGGCATGAACATGTGGGCGACAAGATCTGCGGTCAGGTCGAGGCGCAGGCGGATCAGGCTTTCGATCAGGTAGAAATCCGTGGTGAAGGGCAGATCGAGCGAGGGCGTGACCCGCCCCGAAATGTGAAAGACCGGCCAGAGCACGCCGAACAGCAAGATCAGCACCAGACCCCAGAGGAAATCGGGCACTGACAGGGCCACGCCATTGGCGATATCTATCGCTCCTTCGCGTTTCCCGCCGCGGAACCGGGTGCCGATCAGCGCTGCCGTTCCGCCCAGCGCCACCGCGATGACAAGCGCCATGATCGCCAGTTCAAGGGTCGCCGGCAGACGGCCCAGGACAAGGTCGAGAACGGGCTGCCGCGTGGTGATCGAGGTGCCGAAATCGCCTTGCAGGACGCCCGTGATCCAGATGCCGAACTGCGTGACAAGCGGCTTGTCCAGTCCGTAAAGCGCCGAGAGACGGGCTATGTCCTCTTCCGTCGCGCCGGGCGGCAGCATCATGGCGATGGGATTGCCGGGCACCACGCGGATGACGAAGAAGACGATCACCGCCACCCCTGCCAAGGTGACAAGAGTGGTCAACAGACGCGTTGCCAGAACTTTGATCACTGCGTTGTCCGTTGCCTCTGTCCGCTGCCTGCCGCTCATGCGGGGGCGCGGTCTTCCTTCTGGCCAAGACACCCGGAGGACATCTCTGCCCGCCGCCCTCCTTTTGGAGCGGCGCATGGAGGGGCAGGGGGCGGATGCCCCCTGCCTGTGCCGGGATCAGGCCCGCTTCATCAGGTGCGGCAGCAGCGCGCCCGAGGCATGCGGCGTCACAACCACGCCCGGAGCGTGCAGGATCGGCTGGACATATTGCAGCAGCGGGATCACCAGCGCGTTCTCGGCAATATAGCGGTCGACGGCCTTCCAGCCTTCGATGCGCTTGGCCTCGTCCTGTTCGCCCCAGAGGGGTCCGATCATCCCGATCAGATCCGCGCCGTCCCAGACCGAATGGGGCGACGGGCCGAACATGGCAAAGCCGGTCGAGGTGGTCGGGTCGCCCACCGAATTGCCCCAGTTGTAGAAGGCGGCGGGGGCCAGTTGGTCGGCGCCGCGCAACTCGAAATGCTTGGCGATCTCGTAGACCTCGATCTCGGCCTCGATGCCCACGCGGCGCCACAGCCCCACGATGGCCTGGATCATCTCGAAATCCTTGGGCTTGAAGCCGCGCGTCGTCTGGATCTTGAACCGAACCGGATTGTCGCGGCTGTAGCCCGAGGCCGCCAGCAGTTCGATCGCCTTCGCTTCGTCATAGGGAACGGTGACGCTGGGGTCATAGGCGTCGTATTCCGGCGTCTGCAGCGTATCGATCTTCACGCCATAGCCCGACAGCAGGCGGTCGATGATGGCTTGCTTGTCGATGGCATGGGCCGCGGCCTTGCGGACGTTGGGGTCGTTCATCACCTCGATGTCGTTGAGGAAGATCATCCCGATGTCCGAGATCGGCGCGGACACACCCGCGAGCGCGCCGCTCTTCAGGCGGTCGTACTCTTCATAAGGCATTTCAAGGGTGACATGGCTGTTGCCCGATTCCACCTCTGCCACGCGGGCGGTGGCATCGGTGACGAACTTGATCGTCACGGTTTCGAAATCGGGTTTTCCGCCCCAGTAATTCGCATTGGCCTTCAGCCGGACGAAGGCGTTCCGTTCGAACCTGTCCACCATGTAGGGGCCGGTGCCGATGGGCGCGGCCTCGAAGCCTTCCGGGCCGACCTTTTCGTAATAGGCCTTGGGCAGTACGTAGCCGGTAAGGAAATACATCCACTTGAAGATCGTCGGGTCGAACTGGGCCACGTCAGCGATGACGCGGTTTCCTTCGACGCGGTGGTTGGCCAGCGTGCCCCAGACGAACTGGATCGGGCTGCCCGTCTCGGGGTTCGCCACGCGCGCCAGGCTCCACGCCACGTCTTCCGCGGTGAAGGGCGATCCGTCATGCCAGGTAACGCCCTCGCGCACGGTCATCCAGACCTGCGTGCGGTCCTCGTTCCATCCCCATTCCGTCAGAAGGCCCGGGGCGGGCGACAGGTCGGGTTGCTGCAGGATGTACTGGTCGAACACCGACTGGTAGATGCCCTGGATCGTCGGGTTCACCGCGCTGGGCCCGACAGTCGGATCCCACGACGGCAGGTTGACGTTGTAGGCGATCACAAGCTCGTCGATCGACTGGGCGAAAGACGGCAGGCCGATCGAGCTGGCGGCCATAGTGGCGGCCGAAATCTTCAGAAGGCTGCGGCGATTTAGGTTCATGGTCGTTTTCCCTGTTGGTGGTTCATTCTTGGTCTTGCTCAGGTCCCGGCAAGCTTCTGCGCAAGCAGATAGCCCGGCCCGGCTCCTGTGCCAGCCCCGGGCCAGACGGCAGCCCCGGTCAAGTGCAGGCCCGCCAGCGGCGTCGATCCGTCCGCATGGCCCCGTGCGGGGCGGAAGAGGAAGTGCTGCGACAGGTGATGGCTCCCGCAGACCTGATCACCGCCGATCAGGTTGGGGTTCTCGGCCTCGAGCCCGGCCGGTGTGACGATCCGGCGGGCAAGGATCTTGGCGCCCGTGCCGGGGGCGTGCGCTTCGAGGATCGCAAGCGCGCGGTCGGCGAAGGGGTCGGCGGCAGCAGTCCAGTCGGTGGCCGCGATCTCGCCCTTTGCATCGCCGGCAATGGTGCCGGGGGCCATCCGCACCTGCACCCACAGGACATGCTTTCCTGCGGGCGCGCGGGCGGGGTCGAAGACGGTTGGCTGGCCGACAACCAGAATGGGTTCGTCCGGCAGCAGGCCCGCTTGCGCCTGCGCATAGGTGCGCGCCATCTGGTCGAGGCTCGCCCCGAGATGAACATAGGCATAGCGTTGCAGCTGGGCGCCCGCGCGCCAGTCGGGCAGGCCGTCCATGGCGAGATGGATCATCATCGTGCCCGGTGCGTGGCGGAAGGTTTCCATGCTGCGGTCGAAAGCGGGCGTCGTGTCGCCGGTCAGGCGGGTCAGCGCACGCGGCGCCACGCCCGCGATCACGGCGCGGGTGGCGGTGACGCGGCGCCCGTCGGCCAGTTCGATGCCCGTGGCGCGGCTTCCGTCGCGCAGGATGCGCGTGACGGACGCACCGGTTTCCACGACGCCGCCGCGCGCGGTGATAGCGGCGACCATCGCCTTCACGATCACGCCGGCCCCGCCCTTTCCCAGAACCATGCCGAAGGCCTGTCCCGCCATGCCTTCGAGATAGGGAAACATCGCGCCGCCCGCGATATCAGGTGCGAAATCGAGGTGCATCCCCCAAGCGCCCAGAAGGGCGCGGATATGGGGATGCTCGAACGTCTGCTCCAGCCAGGCGCGTGGCGACGACACGAGGAAGCGCGCGAAATCAAGCGAACCGCCCGCCCCCTTGGCGCGCCATGTCCTGAACAGGAAAGAAGCGAGCGAGCGGAGTTTCATCTCCGAGCCGAGCAGACCGAAGAGATGCGGCGCCTCTTGCGGGAACTGCGCGACAAGGGTTTCCCAGCTCTGCGCGTCGCGGGGCGACAGGGCGCGGAAGGCGGCGAGCGTCTCGCCCGGATGGGTGGAGACGCCCGCCCATTTGCCATCGGGGAAGGCCGACGCGAACGGCCGGTCAACGGGGACGAATTCGCAGCCATGCCGGGCAAGTTCGGCCCCATGGGCCTTGAAGAACGCGCTTCCGGCGAAGAGGGACAGGTTCATCGCGGCCCAGTCATGCCGGAAGCCGGGCAGAGTGTATTCCCCCGTCTTGACCGCCCCGCCCGCCACCCCGGCCTGTTCGAACAGCCCGACGCGCCAGTCCTTGGCTGCCAGATGCAGAGCGGCGGCCAGCGTGTTGTGGCCCGCACCGATCAGGACTGCATCGAACGTGTCCGCCATGGCCCCCCGCCCCGATTGACGTAGAGATATTTGCAAATGCATTTAAATCTGTCTAGCGTGATTCCGGAATGCCGGGACAGAACCGGCTCGGACGATCGCCGGGCAGTCCGGCCAACAGGGAGATGACAATGACCTCTGCAAACGTGCTTTCATCCTTGGCGCAGATGCTTGCGGCGGGCGGGATCGAGGTGGTGGATTGCTCGGGCGTTCTGGGCCCGGAGACACCGCTTCTGAAGCTGCCGCCGGACTTCGCCAAGGACACCCCGCCGATCAAGATCCACCGCATCAGCGAATACGACGCCGACGGTCCTTTCTGGGCATGGAACTGGCTCGAACTGGGCGAGCACAGCGGCACCCATTTCGACGCGCCGCACCATTGGATCACCGGCAAGGATTATGCCGACGGCTATACCGACACGCTGGATGTTCAGCGGCTGGTCGCCCCGGTGAACGTGCTGGATTTCAGCGCGGAATGCACGGCGAACCCGGATTTCTTGCTGACCATCGACCACGTCAAGGCGTGGGAGGCCAAGCATGGCGCGATCGGCAAGGGAGAATGGGTCGTGCTGCGGTCGGATTGGGACCAGCGCGCCCATGACGAAGGGCTGTTCCTGAACGCGGACGAAACCGGCCCGCACACGCCCGGGCCGACGGCCGAGGTGATCCAGTATCTGCTGGACAAGGGCATCGTCGGCTGGGGCAGCCAGTGCATCGGCACGGATGCCGGACAGGCGGGCGGAATGACCCCGCCGTTCCCGGCGCACAATCTGCTGCACAAGAACAACTGCTTCGGTCTGGCGTCGCTGGCCAACCTCGACAAGCTGCCTGCCAAGGGGGCGATCCTGATCGCGGCCCCTCTCAAGATCAAGCAGGGGACGGGGTCGCCCATCCGGGCGCTGGCGCTGGTTCCGCGCGCGTAAGGCATGGAGCCGGATCACGTCATCATCGGATCCGGGATCAACGCGCTGGTCGCAGGGGCGATGCTGGCGCTCAAAGGCGACCGCGTGCTTCTGTTGGAGCGCGCGGCCCAGCCGGGCGGCTGTCTCAGGACCGACGAGATCACCCTTCCGGGGTTCCGGCATGACGTGATGGCGGCGACATGGGTCTTGTTCATGACCTCTCCGGCGGGGGCCGCACTGGGCCCCCATCTGGCCCGTCACGGGTTCGACTATGCACATACCCCTCACCCGACCGCCGTGCTGCGGCCCTGCGGGCGGTCGCTTGTGCTGACGACGGATCGGGCGAAGAACGTCGCGGCCTTCAACGCGCTGGAGGCCGGGGATGGCGATGCCCATGCGCGTGACGTGGGCGGCGTTGAGGCGGATGCGCCCTTCCTGTTCGCCCTGCTGGGCGGGGCGCTGTGGTCCTGGCCCATGGCGAAGCTTTTCTGGGGACAGGTGCGGCGGCGCGGCCTGCGGGGGCTGGCGGCCTGGTTCGGGCGCGCGCTGATGCCTGCGCGCGGGTGGCTTGAGACGACATATGCCTCGCCCGACATTCAGGCGCTTTATGCGCCTTGGGTGCTGCATTGCGGGCTGACGCCCGAGGCCACCTATTCTGGCCAGATGGGCAAGGTGATCGCCTTCGCCATGGAGGCGGCGGGGGCGCCGGTGGTCAAGGGCGGCTCCGGGGCGGGCGTTGCCGCTTTCCGCGCGCTGTTCCGAGAGAATGGTGGCGAGATCCGCTGCAATGCCGATGTGGACCGCATCCTCGTGACGGACGGCCATGTGCGCGGCGTGGCGCTGGTGGGCGGGGAAGAGATCGCCTGCCGGTCCGTTCTTGCCTCGGTCGCGCCGGGGCAGCTGCAGGAGCGGCTCCTGCGCGACGTGAACCTGCCCGAGGACACGGCGGCCGCGCGCACGTTCCGCCACGGGCGGGGCAATTTCCAGCTGCATTACGCGCTGGACCGGCATCCCGAATGGCTGTCGCCGGGGCTCGATGACGTGGCGCTGATCCATCTGGCGGACGGGATCGACAGCGTCTCGAAGTCCTCGAACGAGGCAGAGCGGGGCCTTCTGCCCGCCACCCCCACCATCTGCGTGGGCCAGCCCCATCGGCTGGACCCATCGCGCTGCCCCGAGGGCAAGGCCATTCTCTGGCTGCAGATCCCCGACGCCCCGCGCGCGGTGAAGGGCGACGCGGCGGGTGAGATCGCGACCGACGGCACCTGGGCAGAGGCCACGCGCGAGGCTTTCGCAGACCGGATCGAAGCGATCCTTGCCCGCCACATCAAGGATTTCGACGCCATCAAGCTGGCGCGCCGCGCCTATTCCCCGGCGGATCTTCAGACTATGAACGTGAACCTCGTGGGCGGCGATCCTTATGGCGGCAGCTGCACCATCGACCAGTTCTTCCTGTTCCGCCCCTATCCGCATTCCACCAACGGCACGGGTCTGGTGCGGGGGCTGCGGCATATCGGGGCCTCGACCCATCCCGGCCCGGGTCTGGGCGGTGGGTCAGGCTTTCTCGCCGCGAAAGGGCTGGGCGCCTGACCGGACGTGTCCGGGCCTCGGGTGCACGGGACGTCGGCTGCTCGGGGTGCGGTCAAACCCGTCTTTCTGGTCCCTCACAGGCGGCGGCCGCCATGCGCAGGCAAAGAGGGTTCGTCGCCTGTGCCGTTCCTTCCGCCATCGGACATGACCGGGATCGACGCATCCGCCAACCCGCCGGGCCATGGCGTCCGGCGCCCGGCGGCGGGACCTCAGGCAAAGCCCGGCGGCAGGACTGCCAGCACCAAGGCAAGCACGCCGCCGCCGACGCCGAGAAGCACCCAGTCCCGTCGCCGGATCGGCGGCTGGGGCAGGTGGGTGCGGGCCCGCCCGGGCTGCAGGCCGCGCGCCTCAAAGGACAGGGCCGCGCGCGTCGCGCGGCGGATGGCGTAGGCCAGAAGCGGGATCGCCAGCGCGAACGCCTCGCCGGGTGCGGGAACCCGCCGCAGGGGCCTGCCCAGCCGGATTGCGCGGGCCATGCGCAACTGCAGCATCTCGGCGCGCAGGTCGGGGACAAGGTGCATCGACTGCATCAGGGCGAACCCCAACGGCGCGGGCAGACGCAGGTGCTGCATGAGGGCTCGCACGAATTGCCCGGGGTCTGTCGTCAGCGCGAAGACCGCCGAGACCATGCCGCAGGCCAGCACCCTGAAGAACAGCACGAGCCCGGGCGCCACATCCGGCGCGGCGCCCTGTTCCCGTGCCATCTGCAGGGCAAAGCCCGACTCGGCCCGGAAAAGGACCGATGTCGTGAGGAAACCGAACCCGAACAGCGCGAAGGGCACCATCAGGAGCAGCACCCGCCGCGGCGGCACACGCGCATCGAGCAGCAGCAGGAGCGTGGCTGCCACGAACAACCCGACCTGAAACGACAGGCGGAACACGATCAGCGACGCGACGATCCATGCCAGGCACAGCGCGAGCTTCGGGAGTGGATGAAACCCCCTCAGCATGTCGCCGCCAACCAGTTCAGGACCGGCGCGGCTTCGGGCGGCTCAAGCCCGGCAAGCGACAACCGCGCCGCGTCGCGCATCAAGGCAGGGCAGGGGCCGTCGAATTGCACGGCACCCCGGTGCACGAGGACCGCCCGGTCCGCGACGGACAGCGCGAAATCCATGTCGTGGGTGATCACCGCGAGCGCGCGCCCCTCGCGGGCCAGCGCCCTGATCCGCCGCCCGAGCACGGTTTCCGCGGCGCGGTCCAGCCCGGCGGTCGGTTCATCTAGGATCAGCACGGGCCATCTGTCCGCTTCGGCCAGCAGCGCCAGCGAGAGGCGGCGTTTCTGGCCCTGCGACAGGGTGAAGGGATGCTGATGCGCAACTTCTCCAAGGGTCCAGCGGTCGAAGATCTGTGCCACGCGCCCGGGCGCATGGCAGAGCCCCGCGATCTCGGCGCGCACGGATTCCTGGCTGAAATGCGCCTCGGGGTTCTGGAAGGCCACCGCCCCCGGTGCCCCCGTGCGCCGACCCGCGCGGGGTGGCAAGAGCCCGGCGAGGCAGGCCGCGAGCGTGGATTTCCCCGCCCCGTTCGGCCCGAGAATGGCGACGACCTCGCCCGCGCGCAGCGTCAGGGACACGTCGCGCAGCACGACCGGTCCGAAAGCCGGTGCGCAATCGGCCCCGTCCAGCGTGGTCAGGATCTCCCCGGCCGGGATCGGCGCGGGCAGGACCGCGTCGTGCAGCCGGCGGGCCTGTGCCGGCGGCACGCGCAACAGGGCGTCCCGCAAGGGCAGGCGCGGGTCGATCAGGTCGGGCAGGTCGAGATGGATCCGCGTGGCCAGCGGCAGGGCGATGCCCGCCTCGGCCAGCGCCGCGCCATCCCGCGCCATCACCTCGTGTGGCGCGCCTTCGGCCAGTACGCGACCATCCCGTCCCAGAGCGACGCATCGGTCGATATGGTCGAGGATCGGGCCGGGCCTGTGCTCCACCACCATCGTGGTGCGGCCGGGCGCCAGCAGCAGATCGGCCATCCGCCGGGCGGCCTTCGGCGCGAGGCTGGCGGCGGGTTCATCCGCCAGCGTGATCGGCGCGCCCTGCGCCAGAAGCGCCGCCAGCGCCACGCTTTGACGTTCCCCGCCGGACAGGGTGGAGATGCGGCGGTCCGCCCAGATCTGTGGAATCCCGGCCTGTCGCATGGCTTCGGCCACGAGATCGGGTATGCGCGCGGCCGCGATGCAGCGGTTCTCGGGACCGAACGAAATCTCGTCGCGCACGGTGAAACCCGCCAAGGTCTGCGCCGCATCCTGAAACAGGAAGCCGCAGGTATCGGCCCATTCCGCGGGCGTCCGGCTGGTAACCGGATGGCCCCGAAGTACGATGCCGCCCGTGCATGCGCCGGGTATGGAGCGCGGGAACAACCCCGTTGCAGCCAGAAGCAGCGTGGACTTTCCCGCGCCGGAGGGACCCAGAAGAAGGACGCGCTCGCCCTCCCTCAGGGCGAGCGATACCGGGCCGACCGCGTCCGCTGCCGCCCCGTCATGGCGCAGCGATACGCGGTCGTAGACCAGCGCGTCAGGCACCGGCCGCGCGGGCGTCACGGTCGATGGCAAGCCCGGACAGCACGCCGGTGCGGTAGAGCGCCTTGACGATGTAATGCCCCAGCAGGCCGCCCAGCAGGGCGCCCGAAGCAAGGCGCAGCACGAACATCGCGACCAGAAGACCCGGCGCGAGGCTGCCATAGTCGAACCGGATCCATGTGTAGGCGAAGGAAAAGACGGCCGCGCCCATCCCGGCCGCCATCAGCACGCCGACCGAATATCGCTTCCAGCGCGTCGCCGCGAAGACCGCCTCGGCGCCAGCGCCCTGCACCAGCCCCGTGAGCAGGAGCAACAGACCGGCGGGGCTGCCCAGCAGCACCTGCACCGCGGCCGCCATGACCTCGGAAACAAGCGCCACGCCCGGTTTGCGGATGATGGCGGCTGCGATGATCGAGACGATGAACCAAAAGCCCATCACGACATCCATGGTCAGCGCGCCGAAGATCGCCTGAAGCACAAGCCAGACCTGCACCCAGCCCAGATACAGCACGCCGAATACGGCACCAAGCACGGCAACGATGAGAGTTTCACGAAGAGTCCAGACGGAGTGGTCCGGCATGTCAGGCTCCTTGGTTTCAGGGATGTTTGAAAGGGGTGGGCCGCCCGGCGGCCCAAGGCTCAGCGGTCGCTCGGCGAATTGGCCGAAACGGTCACGTCCATGGCCAGATGCCCCGCCGTGGCCCCGAAGCCGGTGAAGGCTTGTCCGAGGGTTTCGAAGACGGGACCGGCATCGCCGCGCAGCGCGGTGCAGAAATTCTTGGAGCGATCAAAAGTGCCCGAGGCCTTCAGGAACTCTATGCACCCGTAGATTTCGTCCATGTGATGCCCGACGCCGAGCGGGTAGAGCGAGAGCTGGGCTGCAATGCCCTGTTGCAGCAGCGGCGCCGCGGCGACGGCGTCCCGGCAGGCCGCAATGCGGTCTGCAAGGCTCGCGTCGCGGGCAGGGCCTGCGACAGGCGCGCATATCGGATCGTCCGGCTCACCGGGACAACCCCGGGACACCGTCGCGTGCATCGTGGTGTGGACACCTGAACGCGCGGCGGCGCAGAACAGATCGCGCATCGCCGGAAAGAGAATGTCCGGGGGGCCGACCATGAGTGTGGACAGGGAGTCCGTCTCGAGCCTCAGGCGATCGCGCCATGGGTCCAGCGCCCCCAACGAGCCGAGGATGATGCCGACGAAATCGTCGGACATCGGATACAACGACACTTGTGCTCCAGAGAACATGTTCACCTCGCTCCGCTGGCATTACCCAGATCAGCTCAAGGGTCCGAGGGCATGCGCCCTGCATCTCAGCCCCGGCATTACGGAGCTCCCCTGCACTTGCCGCGTGCTACCGTTTCTCGAATGAAACATCAAGCGGCCTGATCGCCGACAGGGTTGAATTGGGCCGGCACGCGATCCGTCCGGACGTGCTCAGAGCAGCGGAAAGGTCGGCGGGAAGATGCGGTCCACCGGCGGGTGTCCGAAGGTGCGGTCGGGGTACTTCGCGACCAGGCGATCGAACTGGGACTGGGCCTGCCGCCGCATCATCTCCGGGTCGTGGCCGATAATCGCGCCGTCGCGCATCGAGAGACGCCCATCCACGAAGACGGCCCGCGTCACCCGGCCCGTCGCGCCGAAGATCAGCGACTGGATCGGGTCGACGGTCGGCGCGAACCAGGGATCGGCCATGTCGAACACGGCGATGTCGGCCTTCGCGCCGGGCCGCAGGCGGCCCAGATCGGGGCGACCCAGCGCGTCGGCCCCGCCGATGGTCGCGGCGTCGAAGATTTCGGCAGTCGTCAGTCCTTCGGCCCCGCCTGCGGCCGCGCGCCCCATCATCAGGCCGACCGCCATGTTCAGCACCATGTCCGGCGGCGCGGTGTCGGTGCCCATGCCGATGCGGACGCCCTTGTCGCGGCAGCGCCGGAACGACCTGAGCCCCTCGCCGTCGCGCGCATAGACGAGCGGGCAATGCGCGATGGTCACGCCATGCGCGGCGTAAAGGTCGAGGTCCGCGTCCTCGGCCTCGACCGCGTGCGGGGCGATCAGGCGGTCGGACAGAAGATTGTGCCGCGCCAGCCAGTCCGGGGCCGTCGTGCCGTGAAGCTTTCGCATCACCGCGCGCTCCATCCGCCCTTGCGCCATGTGCAGGCGGACCGGCAGGCCCATCTCGGCCGACGCGGCCATGGTGCGGCGCAAAAGGTCGATGGTGCAGGTCTCGACCCGGTCCGGCGCAAGCATCGTCTGAACAAGGCCTCCGTGCCGCCCGGACATCCGACCGGCAAACGCGATGGCGTCGTCCAGCCCTCGCAGCCCGCGGTCTTCGTCGAAGACAGGTTCGAGCACGCCGGGTGCCGTGCAGACCATCCCGCCCGCGCGATAGGCCGGCCCCAGCCACACGCGCAGCCCTATTTCGCCCGCAATGTCGGCGGTCGCCTCGAATTCGGCGACCGTCTCGGCCCATTCGCGATAGAAAAGCGAGGCAATGGGCAGCGCGGTCGTGATGCCGTTGCGCAGCAACTGGCCGAAGGCGAAACGCTTCTGGAAGACCAGTTCTTCGGGGTCGTACATTTCATACGGGCCGCGGTCGACATAGCTTTGCGGCCAGACCCGTCCCGTGGCCCAGCCGGGGCCATAATCGACGCTCAGAAGCGTCGTGTCGAGGTCGGACAGGGCGTCGAGATCAATGAAGCCCGGCGAGATCAGCATCTCGCCGAGGTCGATCCGGCGAGCCACCTCGCCCGGAAACTCCGGCCCGACATAGAGGACCTCGGAGCCTTCGATCACGATCTCGCCGTCGCGGAGCAGGCGATGCCCCCGGTCGTCGCAGGCGACGATCCATCGGGCCTTGAGCGCGGTGCGCCCCTCGGGGCGCTGGCCAAGGGGAAGCGCGGAAAGCGTCATGCCGGTCTGTCCTTCCATCGTGGTCATGCCGACACCAGCTTGCCTTGGCGCACGACGCGCCGCGATGCCGGACGGCGGCAGACCGCGTCGCCCGCTGTCGCCGCGTCGATCATGACGAAATCGGCGCGGGCCCCGGGCCGGAGGCCATGGTCCTCGATTCCGATGGCCCGGGCCGCGGCCCCGGTCGCGCAGTCCAGCGCGCGGCGGAAATCGTCGTCGGTGTTCCAGTCGAACCGGTAAGCCGTCAGGAAGGCCCGTTCGAGCATGTCGCCCGTCCCGAAGGGCGACCACGCATCGCGGATGCCATCCGAGCCGCAACAGACTGTCACGCCCAGATCGACAAGGTCCGCCACCGGTGGCACCGCCGTTTCCGCGGGCGCCGAGGTCATCAGCGATATCCGCAGGTCGGCCAGACGGCGACCGATCCGCTCCAGCCGGTTCATGGGGATCATGCCAAGGCAATAGGCATGCGAGATCATGACGCGACCCGCGAGGCCCGAGGCTGCGGTGTGGTCGGCGATGCGCTCGACCTGCCATGCGCCGAGATCGCCGGGGTCGTGCAGGTGGATGTCGATGCTTGCACCCGTCTTGGTGGCCAGATCGAAGATGAAGCGCAGCTGTCCTTCCGGGTCGCCGTCGATCCCCGCTGGGTCGAGCCCGCCGACCGTCTCGACACCCATGGCGATGGCCTCGCGCATCAGGTCGGCCGTACCGGGACGCGACAGAAGACCCTGCTGCGGAAAGGCCACGAATTGCAGGTCGACCCGGTCTTGCCACGCGTCGCGCAGGCGCAGCATCGCTTCGACATGCGCCAGACCAATATCGGGGGCGACGTCGATATGCGACCGCACGGCCGTCGTGCCGTGGCGCAGCATCTCGGAGAGCAGCCGACCGGCGCGGACCTCGGGCGGGGTGGTGTTGGCGCTGAGCACCCGGCGTTCGTTGTCGATGTAGTCGCGCAGGGTTTCGGCGCGGGGCCCGGGCACCCAATCCTCGCCCCAGAGCGTCTTGTCGAGATGGACATGGGGTTCGACAAAGGCAGGCAGGACAAGCCACCCGCCGCAATCGATT
The DNA here is from genome assembly GCA_018401465.1 of Aestuariivita sp. GTDB lineage: Bacteria > Pseudomonadota > Alphaproteobacteria > Rhodobacterales > Rhodobacteraceae > JAGYKE01. The sequence goes on along the minus strand of JAGYKE010000002.1, from coordinate 258,207 downwards.
GCATCGGGCGCGGTCAGGCCGGGTGCCACCGCCTCGATCCGCGGTCCGGTGCAGCGGATGCCGATTCCGCGGCCGTCGATGTCGCGGAGGTTGGAATAGACGATGCTCTCCATACCAGGTCCTCGGGTGCGTGGAGGTGGCGGGCCACCTCCGGTTTTTCGGCCCTGGCCCCGTGCCGGGGCGGCCGCCTGTTCAAGTCATGAACAATCTGCGCGCGGCTGTGAAGTCTTGTGCGTTCCTCTGTCGCTGATGGGTCAACCGCGACTCCCCCGGACGCCTGCGCAGGCCGCTTCTGGTTGGCCCCTGCCGTTCGCCGGGCCGGGTGAGGTGTCGCCCACACCGGGGATTTTCTGGAGAAATCAGTATGATCCACGCGATCGGCTTTTTTTTGATCATAAGATTGGACAGCCCAAAACCGCGACGTTACGCTGATCGTTAACATGTACGGAGAACCAGAATGACGTCGGCCGCAACCGTGATCATAACCAATGCGCGCGTTCTGACCATGGACCCCGACAGACCCGAGGCCGGGGCGGTCGCGCTGGCCGGTGAGCGGGTGCTGGCCGTGGGCGACGAAAGCGAGATCGCGGCGCTGGCTGGCCCCGGTTGCGACGTGATCGACGCGGGCGGGGCGACGGTGTTGCCGGGGTTCTTCGAAAGCCATCTGCACCTGTTCATGGGCGGGTCCGAACTGTCGCACCTGCAGCTTCTGGGCGTGAAGGGCCCCGATCAGCTGCGCACGGCGCTGCTGGACTATGCCGCCGCCAATCCCGACCGGCGCGTCATTGTCGGTCAGGGCTGCGACTATGCCATCTACGACCGGTCGCTGACCCGTCACGATCTGGATGCGATCCTGCCCGACCGCCCGGTGATCCTGCTGGCGGCCGACCACCACACTGCTTGGGCCAACACGCGCGGGCTGGACGAAGCCGGCATCCTGCACGGTGCCGAGGTCACGCCGGGCAACGAGGTCGTCATGGGCGAGGACGGGCTCGCCACCGGAGAGCTGCGCGAATTCGAGGCCAAGGCCCCCGTTCTGCGGCTGGCGGGCGAACATCGCATCATGGCCGGGATCGCCACCGGCGCCGACCCCGATCCGAAACCGACCCGCGACGAGATGCTGGCCGATCTGCCCGCCATGGCGGCGGGTCTCGCCCATTGCGCGCGCAACGGGTTCACCAGCCTCGTGAACATGGACGGCAACCGCTACACGCTTGAAGTGCTGGACGAATTGCGCCGTCAGAGTCGGTTGACCGCGCGGGTGCGCGTGCCCTTTCATTACCGCAACCACCGCAGCCCCGAGGACCTGGCCGAAGCCAGCGCGATGCAGGCCGATTTCAACGACGACTGGCTGCGTTCGGGCTTCGTCAAGCTGTTCATGGACGGGGTCATCGACAGCGGCACGGCGGTGATGATCAACGACTATCCCGACCAGCCCGGCTGGCGCGGCGATCCCCTGCACACGCCGGAGCGCTTCGCCGAGATCTGCATCGAGGCCGACCGGCGCGGCCTGCAGGTCGCAGTGCATGCCATCGGCGACGGGGCGGTGCGCCGGGTGCTGGACGGCTATGAAGCCGCCCATCGCGCCCATGGTCCGCGCGACCGCCGCAACCGGATCGAACATATCGAACTGATCGACCGCGCCGATGTCCCGCGTCTGGCGGAACTGGGAGTGGTGGCGTCGGTCCAGCCGTCGCATCCGCCGGGGGCGATGGATTTCCCGATGTTCCCCACGCTCGACAAGATCGGGCGCAACCGCTGGCGCGACGCCTACCTGACCCGCACCCTGGCCGAGGCCGGGGCGCATGTGGTCTTCGCCTCGGACTGGCCCGTGTCCGACGTGAACCCGCTGCGCAGCATTCAGGCGGCGGTGACGCGCCAGCCTTACGAGGGGGCGCAGGACGAACGGCTGAGCCTGCGCGAGGTGCTGGCTGCCTATACGATAGGCGGCGCCTATGCCGAACATACCGAAGATCGCAAGGGAATGTTGCGGCCGGGCTATCTGGCCGACATCGTGATCCTCGACGGGGATATCGAGGCGGTGCCGCCCGAAGAGATCGGCGCGATGTCCGTCGCGCGCACGATCTGCGGCGGCCGCACGGTGTGGGACGCATCGGCATGAGGAAGCACGGGTGACAGAGCAGACGCGCCACGAAATCGAGATCACCGGGGTCGGCAAGGTCTTCGGGCAGGGCGAGACGGCCTTCCATGCGCTCAGGAACATCAACCTGACCATCCGAACGGGCGAGTTCTTCACCCTGCTCGGCCCGTCGGGTTGCGGCAAGACCACGCTTCTGCGCGTCATCGCCGGCTTCGAGCAACCCACCACCGGCAGCCTGAGCATAAACGGTCAAAGCGTTGTTGGGCTCGCTCCGAACGTACGCACGGTGAACACCGTATTCCAGAACTATGCGCTCTTCCCGCACATGAGTGTGGCCGAGAATATCGGCTTCGGCCTCAAGATGCTGGGCCGGCCGCGTGCCGAAGTCGCCGCCACGACCGACGAGATGCTGCGCCTTGTGCGGATGGAGTCTATGGCCCACCGCAAGCCTGCCGAATTGTCGGGCGGCCAGCAGCAGCGCGTCGCGCTGGCCCGGGCCCTTGCGCCCCGGCCGCGCGTGCTTTTGCTGGACGAACCGCTTTCGGCGCTTGACCTCAAGCTGCGCAAGGACATGCAGAGCGAACTCAAGCGTCTGCAGATCGAGACGGGCATCACCTTCGTCTTCGTCACCCACGATCAGGAAGAGGCGCTGACGATGTCGGATCGCCTTGCCGTGATGAACGCGGGCCAGATCCTGCAACTGGGCAGCCCGCACGAAATCTACAACGCGCCGTCGGAACGCTTTGTTGCCGATTTCATCGGCGAGACGAATTTCCTGAACCTGAAGGTGACGGCGCGCGACGGCTCCGGCGCGACGGTCGGCCTGCCGGGTGGCGCCACGGCGCAGGCCCGTCTGGCCGAAGGCATCTCGCCCGCCCCGGGCGATACCGTGCCCGCCGTGATCCGGCCCGAACAAGTGCAGCTTTGCCCGCCGGGCGAAGGCGACATGGACGGCACCGTGACAGGCGCGGTGTTCTTCGGCACCGACACCCATGTTCACCTGACGTTGTCCGACGGCCAGCCCTTCACCGTGCGCCGGCAAAACAGCGCCGATCAGCCCGAACCGGCCAACGGCACGCCCTTCGGGCTGCGCCTGACGCCCGGCGCGCTGCAGATCTTGCGGGGCTAGGGCATGGCCGGACCCGCACGCGAAAGCCACCGCTGGAAATGGCTGCTGGTCAGCCCGGCGCTGTTCGTCCTGCTGCTGGCGGCGTCCGGTCCGCTTGTGATCGTGCTGATCTATTCCTTCCTCAGCCCCGGCAACATGGGCGGCGTGTCCTGGGATCCGTCGACCGAGGCGTGGTTCCGCGTGTTCTGGTCGCGCGACATCTTCGAGCCGGAACTGGTCACGCTCAACGACAGTCACCTCGCGATCTTCTGGCGCACGATCTGGCTGTCGTTCCAGACCACGGTGATCTGCGCCGTGCTGGGCTTTCCCACCGCGTGGTTCATCGCGACGCGGTCCGCCCGCACGCGGATGGTGTGGCTGTTTCTCATCACGATCCCGTTCTGGACCAACCTGCTGATCCGCACCTTCGCGATCCAGGAGATGATCCGCTCGAACGGCACGATCAACACCGCGCTTCTGTGGCTGGGCGTGATTGATGAGCCGCTCGAGATGATGTTCACCGAGTTCGCGGTGCTGCTGGGCATGGCTTATGTGTTCCTGCCGCTGATGGTGCTGCCGCTTTATGCTGCGATGGAAAAGCTCGATTTCCGGCTGGTCGAGGCGGGCTACGATCTTTATGCCAGCCGCCGTCAGGTGCTGTGGCACGTGATCCTGCCGCTGGTGAAGCCGGGCTTCATCGCCGGGTCGATCCTTGTCTTCATCCCGTCGATCGGTGCCTATGTGACGCCGCGCGTGCTGGGTGGCGGCAAGACCATGATGCTGGGCAACCTGATCGCGTTGCAGTTCGGTCAGGGGCGAAACTGGCCGCTGGGGGCGGCGCTGGCGATGGTGTTGCTGGTCATCGTCGTGGTGGCGCTGATCTTCTACCTGCGGGTCACCGGGTCCGAGGAAAGGGCGCGCAATGGTCGGGCGTGATTTCGATGTGCGACGCCTTCCCGGCTTTGGCCTGATCGCGGTCCTGACTGTCATCATGCTGTATCTGCCGATCGTGATCCTCGTCGTGTTTTCCTTCAACGCCGAACAGTCGCAGACCCAGTGGGGCGGCTTTTCCCTGCGCTGGTACGAGGCCGCGTTGAACAACAGGCAGGTGGTCGATGTGTCGCTCCGCTCGCTCTGGCTGGCGCTGGCGGCGGCGGCCATCGCGACGGTGCTGGCGACGATGGCGGCGCTGGCCACCACGCGGGTCAGCCGCTTTCCCGGTCAGACCATGATCTATGCGCTCATCAACCAGCCGCTCATGGTGCCAGAGATCGTGACCGGCATCGCGCTTTTGATCTTCGTGGCCTTCCTGAAGGTTCAGACGGGGTATTCGGGCATGGGATACCTTGTGGTCGCGCACGCCGCCTTCTGCATCCCCTTTGCCTATCTCCCGATCCGGGCGCGGCTCGAGACGATGGATCTCACGCTGGAACGCGCCGCGGCCGATCTCTACGCCACGCCGCTGCAGACCTTCCGCTATGTGACGCTGCCGCTTCTGGTGCCGGGGATCCTCGCGGGGTTCATGCTGGGCTTCGTCGTGTCGCTGGACACGGTCGTGATCACCGAATTCGTCAAGTCCGCCGGCCAGGACACGCTGCCCACCTACATGCTGGGCCAGCTGCGCCGGGTTGTCACCCCCGAGATGAACGCCATCGCCACGCTTTTCCTTGCGCTGTCGCTGGTGATCGTCACACTCTTCTTCATGATTTCGCGCAAGCGCGGATAGCCGAAACCAACAGGGAGACCTAGCAAATGAAGACTTCCATCGTGACAGGTATCGCCATGTTCCTAGCCGGAACAGGCATGGCGCACGCCGAAGGCGTGGTGAACCTTTACAACTGGGGCAACTACACCAGCCCCGAACTGCTCGAGAAGTTCGAGGCCGAAACCGGCATCAAGGTCAACGTGACCGACTACGACAGCAACGACACCGCCCTTGCCCGCGTCCGTCAGGGCGGGCACGGCTTCGACATCGTGGTGCCGTCGAACAGCTATATCCCGACCTGGATCGAGGAAGGGCTGATCGTGCCGCTCGACAAGTCGATCGTCACCAATCACGGCAACATCGCGCCGGAATGGATGAGCGTCGATTTCGACCCGGGCCGGGAATACACCGTGCCGTGGCAGTGGGGCACTACCGGGATCATCGTGGACACCGCCGTCTACAGCGGCGACGTCAACGACGCAGGCATCGTGTTCAACCCGCCCGAGGAACTGAAGGGCAAGATCAACGTCGTCCCCGAGATGTCCGACGTCATGGCCATCGCGATCTACTACGTGGGCGGCGAATCCTGCACCGGCGATCTAGAGGTGCTGCGCAAGGTGCGTGACATGCTGGTCGCGGCCAAACCGCACTGGAAAGCCATCGATTACGGCACGATCGAGAACTATGTCGCGGGCGACTTCTCGGCCGGCATCAACTGGAACGGTTCGACCATGCGGTCGCGGCTCCAGAAGGAGACCATCGCCTATGGTTATCCGGCCACCGGCTATCCGGTGTGGATGGACAACGCCGCCGTTCTTGCGGATGCGCCCAACCGCGACAACGCGATGAAGTTCATCAACTTCGTCCTCGAGCCCGAGAACGCGGCCCTGCTGTCGAACTTCGCCCGCTACGCAAACGGCGTGACCGGGTCGGTCGAATTCATGGACGCAGGCATGCGCGACGCGCCCGAGATCAACGTGCCCGCGGAACTCGTGGCCGCAGGCAAGTTCAGCCCCGCCTGCCCGCAGGACATCAATGACCTGCATACGCGCATCTGGACCGAGGTGATGCAGTAGGACCGACGGGGCCCTGATCACCGGGCCCGCTCACAGACCCGGGCCGCGCGTTCCGCGCGGTCCGGGCGCCTCCGGCCTTGCCGCCGGACGCGCCCGCTTCGGAACAATCCGCAAGTTCCCCGAAAGCTTCCCATGCCTTCCAGCTACAAGAATTCCGAGACGGCCGCCCCGGTGATGCAGGGCACGCCGGTCCCGCCCGAATGGCGGATCCCGCCCGCAGGCTACGACACGCCGCCTTTCAACCGCTGGACCTTCCAGAACATGCGTCAGGTCGCGCACACCGCCGATATCCTGCGCGGCCCCACAATCTGGGACATGCCGGGCGCGACGCAGGACGTGGATGACGTCCGGTTCGACGCGCCCTCCGGTCCGACCACCTGGGCGCGGATGCTTGACGAGACCTATACCGATGCGACGCTGATCTGGCACGACGGGCGCATCCTGGTCGAACAGTATTTCAACGGCATGACGCCGCGCCGCCAGCACATCGTCTTTTCCATGTCGAAAAGCCTGACCTCGGCGGTGGCTGGCTGCCTGATCGGTGACGGCCTGATCGACCCCGCCGCGCCGGTGACCTTCTACGTGCCCGATCTTGCGCGCACGGCGTGGAACGGGGCCAGTGTTCAGCAGGTGCTCGACATGACGACCGGCGTGGTCTTCGACGAAACCTATGACGAGCCCAAGGCAGAAGTCTGGCGTCTGGATGTGGCCGCCGGTCTGCGCACCGCGCCGCCCGACATGGCCGATCCGCCCGACACGATCCGCGATCTGATCCTGTGGCTGGGCCGGGCCGAGGCCGGGCATGGCGAACGGTTCAGTTACCGTTCGATCGAGACCGAGGTCCTGTCCGCGATCCTCGAAGCGGCGACGGGGCAGAATTTCATGCCGATGATGTCGGAACGGCTCTGGGCACCGATGGGTGCCGAGGAAGACGCCTTCATCGTCGTGGACCGCGCCGGGTTCGGCCTGTCCGACGGGGGCATCTGCGCGACCTTGCGCGACATGGCGCGCTTCGGTCGCCTGCTTCTGGAAGACGGCCGCCGCGACGGGCGGCAGATCATCCCCGCCGATTACATCGCCGACATCCGTGGCGGTGACCACGGTCTGTTCGACGAAGATGGGCGGGCGCTTTTTCCCAATGGCCGCTATCGCAACATGTTCTGGATCCCCGACCGCGACCGTCCGGCGCATCTGTGCCTCGGGATTCACGGCCAGCATGTCTGGGTCGATCCCGAACGCGGCCTTGTTGCGGTCAAGCTGTCAAGCCAGCCCGAGGCGGTTTCGGATGAGTGTCATCATCTGGGCGACTGGATGGCGGGGGTGAACGCGGTTCTGGCCGCACATGGGCAAGGAGAGGGATGAATGTCGGACGATCTGCTGTATCTGACCGCAAAGGAAGCGCTGAAGCGGTTCGCGGGGAAAACCCTGTCGCCGGTCGAATTGCTGGATGCGCAGATCGCCCGCGCGGAAGCGACCGCGGGGAGCATCAACGCCTTCACCTACACCCATTTCGACGAGGCGCGCGAGGCCGCAAGAGCATCCGAGGCGCGCTGGCAGAAAGGCGCGCCGCTTGGGTGCCTCGACGGTCTGCCGGTCGCCATCAAGGACGAAAGCTTCATCACCGGTAAACCGACCTCGGGCGGGTCGCTCATAACGAAGGATCATGTGGGCACGCATACCTCGCCCGTAAACGAGCGCATCCTAGCTGAAGGGGCCATCGTGCATGCACGCACCGCGACGCCCGAGTTTTCCTGCGCCGGTGTCACCTGGACGCGGGCCTGGGGGGTGACGCGCAACCCGTGGAACCACGACATGACCCCCGGCGGGTCATCGGGCGGTTCGGCGGCGTCGCTGGCGCTGGGGACGTCGTCCCTTGCCACGGGGTCGGATATCGGCGGCTCGATCCGCATCCCGGCCTCGTGCTGCGGGCTGGTCGGATACAAGCCGCCCTATGGCCGCAACCCCGATGATCCGCCCTTCAACCTTGATTTCTACTGCCATACCGGGCCGATGGCGCGGTCTGTATCTGACGCGATCCTCTTGCAGAACGTCATGTGCGGGCCGCATCCCCATGACATCAGTACGCTTTATCCCAAGCTGACGCTTCCCTCGGACTACCCCGACATCAGGGGCTGGAAGATCGCCCTGTCGATGGATCTGGGCTGTTTCTCGGTCGATCCGGATGTCAGGCGCAACACGCTTGCCGCCGCCGATATCTTCCGCAGCCTCGGCGCGACGGTGGAAGAGGTTGATATCGGGTGGGGGCCCGAGGTGCTTGAGGCCTGCATGGACTATCTCTCGCATCTCTTCGGAGGGGCGTTGTCGATGGAACTCGAGGCACATGGCGATCTGATGACCACCTATTGCCGCCACTTCGCCGAACAATCGCTGGCGTCCTCGTCGCAGAAATTCGTCGAAAGCCTTGCCGTGGCGGGTCAGTCCTATCTCAAGCTCGGGCCGCTGCTTGAACGCTATGATTGCCTGATCTGTCCCACCAATGCCCTGCCGGCCGTGCCCGCCGATTTCGACCCCTCGCGCGACAGCGTGAGCGTGGACGGAACCGACGTCCGCCCGGAACTGGGCTGGGTGATGACGACGCCCTTCAACATGATGAGCCGGTGCCCCGTCCTCTCGGTGCCCTCTGGCTTTGCCGCCAATGGCGTGCCGACGGGGCTGCAGATCGTCGGCCCGACCTATCGCGACGCCGTCGTCATGCAGGCGGCGGTGGCGTTCGAGGCGGCAAGCGGCGGCTGGTTCGTGCACGGACAGCGCCCCGTGGTCTGAGCGCGCCCGACCGTGCATCCGTTCTGATGATTGTCTTGCCGCCCTGAAGCGCGCCCTTGGGCGACATCGCAAGGATCGGCCGCCCGATCCATGACGATCCATCCGGCTGACGGTGCCGCATGACCGGATCATGGCGCGTTGATACAAAAGGAAAAAAGAAAGGCCAGCACAAGGCTGGCCGAGAGGTTGAGTGTTTTGCAGATACATCAGTTGCAAACAGCAACTGGCCGAGTGGCCACCTGTTTGATACCCGCCTTGGGGTGATTTGGCCCGTTATCTTTGGAGTGTTAGTTATCCTTCGGGGGATTCCCGCCGCCGTCAGGGGGGCGACGCGCCCGCGTTTTCCGACCTTCTTTGGGGTCATCTCAAGGTCGGGCTTTCTCGTGATTGCTTCGAAGAAGGCCCCGCTTGAAGTCTGCGCCTGCCTGTCCAAAACAACGTGGACCGGATCGATCACATACACAGCCGCTTCCGCAGACCTGATCCGCCCCGGCCTGCGGTCAACCTTGTGCCGGTGGCGGTCGCTGCGGCTTGCTGTTAGTTTCGGGGAACATCATCCATACAGAAATCCCGGCCAGACATGACACGATCCTCCGCTATCGATGCCGTTTCGGCATATTTCGATGAAGGCCGCTTCCAGCTGGACCTGGGCGCGCTGGTGGCCTTCGAGACCGAAAGTCAGGACAGCGCCAAGGCGCCCGAGCTGGCCCGCTATTTGGACGAGGCGATGATCCCGCGTCTGGCTAAATTGGGCTTCGCGTGCCGTGTCCATCCGAACCCCGTCGCGGGGGCGGGGCCCATCCTCGTGGCCGCGCGGATCGAGGACGAAAGCCTGCCCACGATCCTGAGTTACGGGCATGGCGACGTGATCCGCGCCCAGACCGATCAATGGCGCGCGGGGCTTCATCCCTTCCGGCTGGTCGAGGAGGGCGACAGGCTCTACGGACGCGGTAGCGCCGACAACAAGGGCCAACACCTGATCAACATTGCCGCGCTCAAGGCGGTTCTGGCGGTGCGCGGTCGGTTGGGCTTCAACTGCCGCATCGTGATCGAGACGGGCGAGGAAACCGGCTCGCCTGGCCTCGGCGCATTCTTCGAGGCGCAGAAGGACGCGTTGAAGGCGGATGTGCTGATCGCCTCGGACGGGCCGCGCCTGCAACCGGGGACGCCGACGATGTTCATGGGTGCGCGTGGCTGCGTGAACTTCGACCTCGAGGTCGATCTGCGCGAAGGCGCGCATCATTCGGGCAATTGGGGCGGGCTATTGGCCGATCCGGCCATGATCCTCGTGCAGGCGCTTGCGACGATCACCGATGCGCGCGGTCAGATCCGCGTGCCCGAATGGCGGCCCGACAGTCTGACCGACGATGTCCGCGCGGCACTGCGCGGGCTTCCCGTATCAGGCGGAGAGGGACCCGCCATCGACGAAGACTGGGGCGAGGAAAGCCTGATCCCGGCGGAACGCGCCTTTGGCTGGAACAGTTTCGCGATCCTCGCGATGACCAGCGGTGTGCCCGACGCGCCGGTCAACGCGATATCGGCGCGGGCCCGCGCGACCTGCCAGTTGCGCTATGTCGTCGGCACCGATGCGGCCGATATCCTGCCCGCTCTGCGCCGCCATCTCGATGCCCATGGCTTCGAACGCGTGCGGATCGTGCCCCAAGATCGCGGCGTCTTCGCCGCGACGCGCCTCGCGCCTGACCACCCGTGGGTGCAGTTCGTGGCGCATTCGCTCGAACAGACCGCGGGGCAGGCGCCACATATCCTGCCCAACCTCGCCGGATCGCTCCCGAACGAGACGTTCTCCGAGATCCTCGGCCTGCCGACCGTGTGGGTCCCCCATTCCTACCGGGGGTGTTCGCAGCATGCGCCCAACGAACATGTCCTGAAACCCGTCTGCCGCGATGCGCTGCGGCTGATGGCGGGTCTGTTCTGGGACATCGGCGAAGGCGACGCGCCGCGCTGACCCGGTTCAGCCTGCCAGTTCGGGATGGGGCAGCAGCGCCGGGGGCACGTTCTGATAGCTGACGGGCCGCAGCCAGCGGCTGATTGCCAGCGTGCCGACCGAGGTTGACCGCACGTCGGTGCTGGCCGGGTAGGGGCCGCCATGCATCATTGCCGCGCAGACCTCGACCCCCGTGGGCCAGCCGTTGAACAGAAGCCGCCCCGCCTTTTCCTCGAGCATGGGCAGCAGGTCGCGTGCAAGCGGGTGATCGGCCTCATCGGCGTGGAGCGTTGCGGTCAGCTGGCCTTCGAGGCCTTCGGCCACGGCCAGCATGTCCTGCGTGTCGCGGCAGGCGACGATGATCCCGGCGGGGCCGAAGACCTCGTGCCGCAGGGCAGGGGTGGCAGACCAGGTCGCGGCGTCGGTCCGGAACAGCGCGGGGCGCGCGGATTGCGGTGCGGCGTCAGTGCCTTCGCCGCCGATCCGTTCCGCGCCGCCCGACAGGGTTTCGACCCCTGCGAGATAGGCGCGGTGGATGCCCGCAGTCAGCATCTTCTGCCCCGCGACCCCTCCTGCCGTCGCGACAGCGGCCTGCGCGAAGGCCGACAGCGCGGCGCCGTCCACACCCACGACCACGCCCGGATTGGTGCAGAACTGGCCCGCCCCCATGGACAGGGATTGCACCCAGGCCTGTCCCAGGGTCTCTGCACGCGCATCCATCGCGGCGGGCAGAAGGAAGACCGGGTTCACCGATCCCAATTCGCCGTAGAAGGGGATGGGCAGGTCGCGCGCATGGCAAAGGTCGAACAAGGCCCGTCCGCCGCGCAGCGATCCGGTAAAGCCCACGGCACGGATGTTGGGATGTTGCACAAGCGCTTCGCCCACATCCTGCCCTGCGCCCTGCACGAACTGGAAGGTCGCCTTTGGCATTCCGCAGCGCGCTGCGGCGGCCACAATCGCGCGGGCGACCAGCTCGCCCGTGCCGGGATGGGCGGGGTGGCCCTTGACGATCACCGGGCAGCCTGCCGCCAGCGCGCTGGCGGTGTCGCCGCCCGCCGTCGAGAAGGCGAGCGGGAAGTTCGACGCGCCGAAGACCGCGACAGGCCCGATCGGGCGATGCGTCAGCCGCAGGTCGGGGCGGGGCAGGGGCTGGCGGTCGGGCAGCGCCGGGTCGATGCGCACGTCGAGGTAATCCGGCGCGCCGATCAGGTCGGCGAACATCCGCAGCTGCCCGGTCGTGCGCCCGCGTTCGCCCACAAGCCGCGCTTCGGGCAGGCCGCTTTCGGCCATGGCGGTGCGGGTGATCTCATGCCCGAGGGCGTCGATTTCCTCGGCGATGGCGCGCAGGAAGGCCGCGCGCGCGTCTCGCGATGTCGCGGCATAGGCGCGGAAATCCCGGCGCGCGGCCCGGCAGGCGGCGTCGATCTGGGCCGCCGTGGCCTGCGCGACGGCCGCGCCGTCCAGATCGGCCGAGGCCAGGCGCGTGTCCGAGCCCTGCCACGCGCCGTCGATCAGGTGGTCCCCGGTGATCATCCACTCATTTCCCCCAGTTCAGCACGACCGGATCCAGCGGCCGCAGCAGGTCGATCAGCCTCGACCGGATCGCGGGATGCAACGGCGCGATGGGATGGCGGCAATATTCCGAACCGATCACGCCACCTTCCACCATCGCCGCCTTGGTCGAGCGCCAGCCGCATTGCCGGTTCTCGTGGTTGATCGCCATGGCGACGCGGCCATAGGCCTCGGTCGCGCCCGCGATGTCGCCGGCGTGGTGCTTTTCGATCACCGGCTTGATCTGGTCGACGATCATGCCGCTGGTCATCGACCCCGTCGCACCCGCGTCGAGATCGGCCAGAAGCGTGATGCCTTCCTCGCCGTCGAAGGGCGCCTCGATCGCCGCGCCGCCTTCGGCGATCAGGGCGCGCAGCTTGTTCGCGGCCTGCGGGCATTCGATCTTGAACAGTTTCACCATCTCGATCTCGCGCGCCATGCGCACCAGAAGCGGCACCGGCAGATCGACGCCCGACAAGGGCGCGTCCTGCACCATGATCGGGATGCTCACCTCGCCCACGGCGGCGAACTGCTCGAACGTCTGGTCGGGCGTGCCCTTCAGAAGCGCGCCGTGATAGGGCGGCATCATCATCACGATATCCGCGCCCAGCGACTTGGCGAAGCGCGCGCGTTCCACCGCGATCTGCGTGGCGAAATGGCTGATCGTGACGATCACCGGAACGCGCCCCGCCACGTGTTCGAGGCTGAGCCGCGTCAGCGTCTCACGCTCCGCATCCGACAGCAGGAACTGTTCCGAGAAATTGGCCAGCACGCAGACGCCGTCCGCGCCCTGATCGATCAGGCAGTCGAGAACGCGCTTCATCCCGTCAAGGTCAAGCGTGCCGTCCGCGTGGAAGGGCGTCGGCGCGACGGGCCAGATGCCGGACCAGGTCATTCGACGATCTCGAAATGCTTCAGATGCTTGTCGCTGATCGAGATGCCGAGCCCCGGCAGATTATTATCCAGCTGCAGGAAGCCGTCCTTCGCTTCGGGGTCGCCTTCGAAGATGTAGTAGAACAATTCGTTGCCGACCTCGACATCGAAGACGGGGAAGTATTCCGCGATCATGCAGTTCGTGTTGGCCATGGTCAGGTGGTAATTGTGCATCTGACCGGCATGGGGGATCACCGGCAGCTGGAAGGCCTCGGCGATGGCGTTGATCTTCTGCGCCGCGGTGATGCCGCCCACGCGGTTGGTGTCGTATTGCAGGACGGACACCGCCTTCTTCTCGATCAGGTCCTTGCAGCCGATGACCGAAAACTCATGCTCGCCGCCCGAGATCGGGATGATGTTCATCGCGTTCAACTCGCGATAGCCCTCGACGTCGTCGGCGATCACCGGCTCTTCCAGCCAGCGCGGCTCGTACTTGGCAAGCTTGGGCAGCATCCGCTTGGTGTAGTCGAGGTTCCAGCCCATGTAGCATTCCAGCATCAGGTCGGCGTCCCAGCCGATCACCTCGCGCACCGCCTCGACGCGCTTGAGGTTCTCGCGCATCCCCGCGGGGCCGTCTTTCGGCCCCCAGCCGAAGCGCATCTTGTAGCCGGTGTAGCCTTCCGCCTTGGCCGCGGCCGCTTCCTTCTGCATGGCGTCGATGGGGCCGGAATAGAGCTTGGAGTAATAGACCGGGATCTTCTCTTTGGTGCGCCCGCCCAGAAGCTTGAACACCGGCTTGCCCGCCAGCTTGCCCATCAGGTCCCAGATCGCGATGTCGATGGCCGAAATCGCGGTCATGCCGATGCCCTTGCGGCCCCAGGCGTGGCTGCGGCGGTACATCTTTTCCCAGATATAGGCGTAATCGAAGGGGTCTTCGCCGATCACCAGCGGCGCATACCAGTCGTCGATCGCCTTCTTGACGACGGTCGGCGCCAGGGCTGCGTTGCCGATGCCGATGGTGCCGTCATCCGTCTCCACCTCGCAGGTCAGCCATTGATGGAACCGGAACGAGGCCATCGCGTCGCCCTTCATCCAGAGCGCGTCCGACGCGTTGGTGCAGAAATTCCCGGCGGGGGGCACGGTCGGTCCGGTCCAGTTCCAGACGCGGGTGCGGAGGGACTTGATCTTGGTCATCGGTGTCTTTCCGTTGTTCAGGCTGCTGCGCGGTTTGCGCGGTGGGTGGTTGCCATCCGGACAAGCAGGTCGAAGGCCGCGCGGGTGGCGCCAAGGTTCGCCCTGTTCTGGCCGGCAATGTCGAAGGCGGTGCCATGCGCCGGGGTGGTGATCGGGATCGGAAGACCGCCCGCGACGGTCACGCCACGCTCGAAGCCCAGCAGCTTGATCGCGATCTGGCCCTGGTCGTGATACATGGTCACCACCGCGTCGACTTCGCCCCGGATCGCCTTGAGGAAGACGGTGTCCGAAGGCCAGGGGCCGGTGACGTCCTTCTGGCGGTCCTGCGCCGCGCGGATCACGGGTTCGAGGATGTCGATCTCCTCGCGGCCGAACTTGCCGTTGTCGCCCGCATGGGGGTTCAATGCCGCGACCGCGATCCGGGGCCGGGCCTTGCCCGCCTGCTTCAGCGTGTCTTCGGCCAGTCCGATGGCCTTCGACACGCCCTCGGCGGTGATGTTCCCGGCCACCTCGCGCAGGCCGATATGGCTGGTGACGCGGGTCGTCATCATCTCGTCCAGCACGTTCAGTTCGCCATGATGTCCCCCGAACCCGAGATACTGGGCGATGTAGCGATGCTCGTCTTCCGCGTTCATGCCCGCGGCCGTCAGCGCGGCCTTGTTGAAGGGGCCGAAGAGGATCCCGTCGATCACGCCGTCGCGCGCGAGATCCAGCGCCTTGTCCAGACAGCGCAGGCTGCACCTGCCGCCCGCCTCGGTCACCCGGGCGATCTCGACCGCGTCGGGGGCGATCGTGTCCATCGGCACCCAGACGACACCGTGCGACCCGCCGATCCGGTCTTGCGCGACGGACACGAGGTCCAGCGGCAGTCCGGCCTGTGCGGCGCCCTGCTCCCAGACATGTCCGTCGCCGATCAGCACGATGTCGGCCGCTTCGTGGACGCCTTCGGCGTTGAGAAGCTTGGCGATCAGTTCGGGCCCGATGCCCGAGGGATCGCCGGGGATGATGCCTATTGTTGGCTTGGTCGAGGTCATTGGACGATCTCCGTCAGCGCCAGCGAGACCGATGGCACGTAGGTCACCAGCAGCAGGATGAAGGCCAGCACGCCGATGAAGGGAAGATTGGTGCGCGTGGTCTCCCATATTCCCGACTTGGCGATCGAGCAGGCCGTGATCAGCACCGAAGCGACCGGCGGCGTCTGTTGCCCGATGGCGAGGTTGAGGGTCACCATGATCCCGAAATGGATCGGGTCGATCCCCACTTCGGTCACCAGAGGCATGACGACCGGAACGACAAGGATGATCGCCGCCGCGCCATGCAGGAACATGCCCAGCACCAGCAAGAGCAGGTTCAGCAGCGCCAGCACGAGCAACGGGTTCGTCGTGATCGCCGTGATCTGCGCGGCCAGTTGCTGAGGCACCTGCGCCTGAGTGAGGAACAGTCCCAGCGCCGCCGAGGTGGCGACCAGCAGCATGACGACGCCGGTCTGGCTGACGCCTTCGAGCATGGCCTTGCGCAGGCGCCGGATATCGAGATCGCGGTAGATGAACACCCCGATGACCAGCGCCGCCAGAACCGCAAGGCCCGCGCCTTCGGTCGCCGTCACGAGACCCGAGAAGATGCCGCCCAGGATGATGATCGGCATGAGAAGCGCCCAGAACGCGCTCTTGAAGGACCGCCAGACATGGCAGAGATCAAAGCCGTCTCCGCGCGGCAGGTCATAGCGGATCGCAAGGACATAGGTGACCGCCATCAGGAGAAACCCGCCCAGAACGCCCGGCACGATGCCCGCGACGAAGAGCTTGAGAACCGAAACCTCGGCGATCGCGCCGTAAAGGATCATCGGGATCGAGGGCGGAATGATGATGGCGAGAGAGGCCGAGGACGAGGTGATCGCCGCGGCCAGCGTGCGCGAATAGCCGCGCTTCTTCATCTCGGGGATCAGGACGGTGCCGGTCGCGGCCACGTCCGCCACGGCCGAGCCCGAGATTTCGGCGAAGACCATCGACACCCCGATATTGACCATCCCGAGACCCCCGCGGACGAAACCGATCAGCGCCGAGACGAAGTTGATCAGCCGGACCGAGATGCCCGACGTGTTCATCAGGTTGCCCGCCAGGATGAAGAGCGGGATGGCGATCAGCGGGAACTTGGTCGCCCCGGAATAAAGCGCGATGACCATGTCGTAGAGGCTGTTCGCGCCCGAGGTCGACAAAAAGCCCCCCACCGCCACCATCCCGATGGCGATGGCGATCGGCACGTTGATCAGGATCAGAAGGATCAGGGCGCCAGCCGTGAGAAGAAGGATCATGTCTTGGACTCCTCGCGATCGGCAGCCGTGTTCTCGCGCTCGGCGTCGGCGATGGCCTGTTCGATCTCGGCATGTTCCTGATCGATGCCGGCGGCGGCGTTGCGCAGGGTGCGGGGCAGGCTGAGCAGCGTGCCGATGATCATCAGGACCGCCGTGATGGGGATGATGGACTGCACGATGTCGAGCGTCATCCAGCGCAGGCTGAGCAGGCTGTCCCACTTGGCCACGGCAAGCACGGCATTGCCGTACCAGGCGACGATGGCGAAGAAGCCGATGACGAGGAGTTCCGAGAACAGCGCCAGAGCAACCGCGGGGCCGCGGGGCAGGGCGGCGACAATTCCGCCGAAGCTCATGTGCTGGCGCAGGAAGAGCGCGTAGGTCGCGCCGAAATAGGTCAGCCAGGCAAGCAGCACGCTGGCGATCTCGTCATACCAGGACGGCGAGGCGCCGAAATAGCGGGCGGTCGTCGAATAGATGACGGCTGCCGTCAGCGTCAGCAGCAAGATGAGGCAGATGGCCTCGAGGCTGCGCAGAAGAATGCGCTCGAAGAGCGTGATCATGCTGTCCCCCGATACAGGCATGAAAGCCCGGGCACGAAGCCCGGGCTCTGCGGTGGTCTGCTTACTTGGCCAGTGCCTGCGCGCGTGCGACGAGGTCGGCGCCACCCGGGACCTGTGCCGAGAAGGCCTCGTAGACCGGGGCCGAAGCGGCGATGAAGGCGGCCTTGTCGGCCACGTTCACTTCCATGCCGGCTGCCTTGACCTTGTCGACCAGTTCATTGTCAGCCTTCTCGCCCTCGGCGAGCGACCATTCCTGAACCGCGGCCGCGACTTGGGTCACCGCGGCCTTCACGTCGTCGGGCAGGGCGCTCCAGGTATCGGCGCCGCTTGTCAGGTAGGTCGGCGAATAGACGTGGCCGGTCAGGCTCAGGTACTTCTGGACTTCCTGGAAATTGGCGCCGGTGATGTTGGTCAGCGGGTTTTCCTGGCCGTCCATCGTGCCGGTCTGGAGCGCCACGAAGACCTCCGAGAAGGACATAGGCGTCGGGTTTGCGCCCCATTCCTTGAACATGGCAAGGCGCCATTCGGACGAGGGCGTGCGGATTTTCAGCCCTGCCAGATCCGCGGGCGTGTTGATCGGACGGGTGCTGTTGGTGATCTGGCGGAAGCCGTTCTCCCAGGTCGACAGGACTTTCAGCCCCGCGGCCTCGGCCTTGGGGGCAAGTTCGCCCTGCACGATCTCGGCGTCGATGGCTTTCAGATGTGCGCGGTCCTGCACGAGGAACGGCATGTCGAACAGCGCGAATTCAGGCGCGACGTTCGTCATGATCGACGAGATCAGCGTGAAATGGACAGTCCCGAGGCGAAGCTTCTGCATCAGCTCCTTCTCGTCTCCCAACTGGCCATCCGCGTAGAATTCGATCGCGTGGGCCGAACCCACCGCTGCCTGAAGGTCTTCCGCGAACTTGGCTGCGCTGCGGCCCTGCAGGCTGTTCGCCGCGGCGCCGACCGCGACGATGACGGTATCGGCCTGTGCCGGTGCCGCCCCGAACGAAACGGTGCAGGCCAGCAGTGCAGCCGACAGGCTGAGTTTCACATGTTTCATGGGTGTGTTTTCTCCTCCGATCACGGCGGACGTCAGACCGACTGCCGTTGTGTATTTTGTATACAAGAACAAAAAATAACATGACAAGAAATTTCGTATTGGGTATTTGCGGCCGGGGCCGTATCTTGGAAATCGAGGCATCACAGAGCTTTAGGCATGAATACATCGCTGGCGATCACCAACCGTTCCCTGCATGACCAGGTGGTCAGCCGGGTGCGTGACCTGATCATCGAGGGCGTTCTCGAACCGGGCAGCCGAATCGACGAGGCCAGTCTGATCGACGAACTTGGCGTGTCGCGCACCCCGTTCCGCGAAGCGCTGCGCACGCTTGCGGCCGAGGGCCTGTTGATCGTGCGCCCCTCGAAGGGCAGCGTGGTGCGCAAGCTGACGCCCGAGGATGTCTTCGCGATGCTCGAGGTGCTGGGCCATCTCGAACAGCTGGCCGGGGAACTGGCCTGCGAGCGCGCAAGCGACGAGGAGATCCAGGCGCTGGTAGATCTGCACAACCGGATGCTGGTCCAGTACCGCGCGCGCGACCGGATGCCCTATTACAAGCTGAACCAGGAGTTCCATTCGCGCCTGACCGAGCTGTCGAAGAACGACACCTTGCAGGAGATGCAGCGCAATCTGCAGGCGCGGCTGAAGCGGATCCGCTACATCGGCAACCAGAGACCCGATTCCTGGGCCGGAGCGGTCGAGGATCACGAAGTGATGGTGTCGGCGCTGAAGGCGCGGGACGGCGCGCGGCTGGGTCAGGCGATGGCCCAGCACATCGCCAATACCTGGGACCGGGTCAAGGACAGCATCTGAAAAGCGGACGGGCCCGCATCACGCCCAGCCCCCCGAGCAGCCCAGATCGCGCAATACGCCCTTGTACCAGTCAAGGCCGCGCCCGAGCGCGCGGGCTTCCAGCCGGACAAGTTCCTCCGCGCTCAGCCGCGTCTGGTCGAGGACGATGCGCCCGGGATCGAAGGGCGGATCGGCATAGGCGAAGCTGCCCTGCCCAAGGCGCACGCCGTCCAGCGGTGTGCGGCCGGGGCGGATCGGCGCGCTGTAGGCCCAGACATTCTCGAAGGTGAACCGCCGCAGACCCTGCGCGAGCAGCCGCTGCGTCAGCCGCGCGATGGGCAGGTTGCCTTCGCCCATGGGCACGCCCGCGACCGTCAGCCGCCCGGCGTCTTCCGCACGGATCATCACGTGGTCCTTCACATGCACCGAATGGACATGCGGGAGGACGGCGTCGAGTGCCGCCTCGGGGTCTTCCAGCACCATCTGGGAATTGCCGTAATCGTAAAGTACCTTAAGGCGCGGGTGACCGACGCCTTCGACGATACGGGCAAGCTCGGGTCCGGTGAAATCCTCGTGGTTTTCCAGAACGATGGTGACGCCAAGGCGTTCCGCATCCCCGACCACGGCGGCCAGATCGGCGCGGGTCGCGGCCAGCATGTCCTCGGGCGATCCGGAATGCCGGGTATAGGTGCGCAAGGTATCCGCGCCCATGCGCGCCGCGACGCCCAGCAGGGTGCGCATATGCGCGGGATCGGTGCCTGACGTGTCGATCTCGAGGCTGAGACCGTTGGCACCCAGATGATCGCGCAGTGCATCCATGCGCGCGGTCTCCCGCCCACCGAGATGGCGGTAGTTCGCGTCGTTGAGCGAAAGCGAGATACCCTGCAGCCCGTGGCCTTTGGCCAGATCGGCGAAGGCGATGGCGTCGAAGCCCGGCACATTGGCGAAGTGGTGCCAGAGGCTGAAGGAATGAATGGTGAGGTCGATCTGCATGGCTTACCCGGCAAGAAGGATGGTTTCGGCCTCCAGCGCGCGGCGGTAGCGCGCGCGGATCTCGGCATCTGGGTGGGTGACGGCGCGCATGGCGCAATAGCCCGCGAAGCGCCACGCGTAGAAGGGTTCAAACAGGCGGTGGCGGGCCTGCAGATCGGGCCGGTTCAGCGCGGCGAAGAAGGCCGCGCGGTCGCCCGGGGACAGGGGCGCGCGGCCCGACAGGATCTGGAAGGCGGGCGAGAGGAAGCTGTAGATGTCCTCGCAGGCATCCCCCGCCGCCGGGCATTGCCAGTCGATCAGCCGCAGGCCCGCGCCCGCGCCGATCAGGTTCGCGGGCCCGACATCGGTGTGGATCAGTGACAGGCGCGCAGGCGGGGGCAGGTCGGCTGGGGCAGGGCAGGGCGGCGGCGTCAGGCCCGGCGCGCGCGCGAAAAGCGCCTTGCCTTCCGCGAGGATCGCGCGCGGGGTCAGGGGCACGGGACGGAACCCGGTGGGATCGGCGGCTTCCTTGCGCATCAGGAGCGAGGCCACTGCCGCCACATCGCCCGACCATGTGCCGCCTTCGACAAAGTCGCAGGCGATGGCGCGTTCCCCGGGCCAGTAGCCGATCAGACCGGGCGCCACGTCCAGCCCCGCAAGCCGGCGTGCCGCCTCGGCCTCGGCCTCGGGCAGGTTGGGGAACAGCGTGCCTTCGGTCGCATCGGCCAGGAATTTCAGCACGAAGCGGCGCGACGGGGTCTCGACCAGCAGAACCTCGTTCAGATAGCCGCCATGGAGCGGGCTGATCCGCACCGGCCGGTCGCCTAGGCCCACGCGCGCCATCAGCGCGGCGATGTCTTCGGGACTGCGCGCGGTCAACAGAAGGCCTGCAACCGCGCATGCAGGTCGGCGTCAAGGGTCAGCCCCTCGCGCATCAGGCGCGCAATGTTCGCCTCGCGCCGCTGGTTGGGCAGTCGCGCGCCGTCTTGCGCGAGGATCGAGGCGGTCAGCGCCCCGATCCGGTCGCCGAAGACCCCGCCGGAAAAGCGGGTGGGGTCAATCGCGATGAAGAACTGCCCGTTGTCGATGGGCCTGCAATCTTCGTCGGTGAAAGACCCCATGTCGGGGCCCAGCGACCCGCCCGCGACGGCGGCGCAAAGCACCTCGACGATCAGGCCCATGGAAAACCCCTTGGCGCCGCCCGACGGCGCCATCGACCCGGCAAGGCCCTCTGCCGCGTCTGTCGTGTCGCGCCCCTCGGCATCCAGCGCCCAGCCCGGCGGGATGGGGCGGCCATCTTCGGCCGCGCGCTTCACGGCGGTCCAGGCCACGGCCGAGGCCGACTGGTCGATCAGGAACGCGATCTTGCCCGCGTCCCCCGGCACGGCGAAGGAGATGGGGTTCGTGCCGATCACCGGCGTCCGGCCGCCCACCGGCGCGATGGCGGGCACCGAATTCGTGGCCCCCAGCGCCACCAGCCCCGCGCGGGCGAGCACCCCGGTGTGATAGCCCAGCGTCGCGGCGTTGTAGGAATTGTAGACCCCCATCGCCGCGATGCCCTGCGCCTGCGCCGCCGGGATCAGGGCGCGGAAGCCCGCCTCGATCGCCGGGTGGGCAAAGCCGTGGCGCGCATCGACTCGGAAGGCCGAGGGCGACAGCGTCTCGACCACCGGCTCGGCCCGGCCATCGACCTTTCCACTTTGCAGATGGGCACAGTAAAATTGCAGCCAGTAGAACCCGTGTCCTTCAAGCCCCGAGAGTTCGGTGTCGAGGATCGCGTCGGTGAAATAGCCCGCATGCCCCTCGGCCAGCCCCGCGCCGATCAGCGCGCCGTGGATCAGCGCGCGCGCCTCTTCCGGGGTCAGTGTCACGGTCATCGCAGCCTCCCTTGCCGATGCGCAGATCATAGGGGCATCCGCGGCGGCGCGAAGGGCGAAATTGCGGGGGCAGGGGGGCTGGAGCGGGTAGAGGGAATCGAACCCTCAACTGAAGCTTGGGAAGCTTTCGTGATACCTTTTCACCATACCCGCGCTCACATCCGCCCAGATACGCGGCGGCCGGGAATGCGTCAAGGGGCGCGGGCGCGGACCAGGTTGATCACGGCGGAGACCGTGCCGCCCGTGGGGGCGTAGGCCGCCAGCAGCGCGTCGCGCAAGGCTTGCCTGTCGGCGTCGGTGCCGTTTTCACGGCGGAGCGCCGCCTCGGCCGGGCCGATGGCGAGCGCGAGGTCGGCCATTTCGGCGGCATCGAGCGCGTCGAGGGTGAGGGGCACCGGTGTGACCGTGACGTTATCCCAACCCGCGGCAGTGAAGAAGCCGGTCACGCGGGCGGCGTCTTCCCAGGCGAAGGGGCCGGGCTGGGTGCGGTCGGTCTTGGGTTGCGGGCCGAAATGGTCGCGCGCGACAGAGGCCGGGATCAGGAAGAACGGGTTCTGCGGCGCGGGGCCCCAGGCGGCGAAGGTGGCGCGCGCCCCGGGCCGCAGCGCGCGGGCGATGTTGGAGAGCGCCGCCGGAGTGTCGTCGAAGAACATCACGCCAAAGCGCGAGATGGCCGCGTCGAAGGATCGCGCCGTAAAATCATGGGCTTGCGCGTCGGCCTTCAGGTATTCCGCCGCGCCTTGTGCCCGGGCCGCGCCCAGAAGCGTGTCCGACACGTCGACCCCCAGCACCCGGCCCCCGGTGCCACCCGCGCCGCCGCCGCCCGCGTGGAGGCCCCCGCGCCGCATCCGATGTCGAGCACCGCCATGCCCGGGACCAGCCCCGCATGGGTGAGGACAACCTTTGTCACCGGGGCCAGCAGCGCATCCATCGCCGCCTGATGGCGCACCCACTTGGGGCCCGCCTCGTCGGTCCAGAAGGCGGTCTGGTCGGCGTTGGTCATGCCCGCCGCCGCCTGCGTCCTTCGCCGTCGCCGCCCCGGCCGCCCTGATTGAAGCTGACATCCGGCAGCGTCACGATCTTGGCGAGGTCGGGGAAGGGATCGGTCTTGTGGGGGATGGCGTTGGCGTTGACGAAATGTTCCTGAAAGCGCGGCTCGATGGCGGTTTCGACCTTGGTGATCTCGCCCACCACCCGCTCGATCTCGGCGCGTGCCGCGATGTTGCAGAGCGCGATGCGCGCACCCGTGCCGGCGGCGTTGCCCGCGCTGGTCACCCGGTCAAGCGGCGCGTCGGGGATCATGCCCAGCACCATGGCGTGCTTGGGGCTGATATGGGCACCGAAGGCCCCCGCCAGCACGACGCGGTCGACGCGGTCGACGCCCATTTCGTCCATCAGAAGGCGCGCACCTGCGTAAAGCGCGGATTTCGCAAGCTGGATCGCGCGGATGTCGCCCTGCGTCACGGTGATGCGCGGGCCGCCGTCGGCGCTGGCGTCGTGGATGAGGTAGGCATGCGTGCGCCCTTCGGGGATGCAGCGCGCCGTTCCGGTCTGGTCGGCCGATCCGATCAGCCCGCTTTCGTCCAGAAGGCCCGCCATGCGCATTTCGGCCACGGCCTCGATGATGCCGGACCCGCAGATGCCGGTGATGCCGGTCGCGGCGGTGGCGGCCGCAAAGCCCGGATCGTCGGACCACAGATCGCAGCCGATGACACGGAAGCGGGGGTCTTTCGTGACCGGGTCGATCTCGATGCGTTCGATGGCCCCCGGCGCGGCGCGCTGGCCCGCGCTGATTTGAGCGCCCTCGAAGGCCGGTCCGGTGGGCGAGGAACAGGCGAGAACGCGCGTGGTGTTGCCCAGAAGGATTTCCGCGTTGGTGCCCACGTCGACGATCAGGACGAGGTCCTTGGACTTGCCCGGCTCTTCGGACAGGGCCACTGCTGCAGCGTCGGCGCCCACATGGCCCGCGATGCAGGGCAGGACATAGACCTGCGCGCGCGGGTTGATGGCGGTGAGGTCGAGATCGCGCGCGGGAAGGGTGAGCGACGATGACGTCGCCAGCGCGAAGGGCGCCTGACCCAGTTCCACGGGGTCGAGGCCCAGCAGAAGGTGGTGCATGACGGGGTTACAGACGAAGACCGTCTCAACGATGAGCGCAGGGTCAATCCCGGCCTCGCCCGCGATGGATTGCGCCAGATCGTTCAGCGCCTCGCGCACGGCGCGGGTCATTTCGCGGTCGCCGCCCGGGTTCATCATGGCGTAGGAGACGCGGCTCATCAGATCCTCGCCGAAGCGGATCTGCGGGTTCATGAGACCCGAGGAGGCGACGACCTCGCCGGTGTCGAGATCGGTGAGATGCGCAGCGATAGTGGTGGAGCCCAGATCGATCGCCAGCCCGAACAGCCCGCCTTCATGCAGGCCCGGCCAGATTTCCACGATCTTCGGGGCGCCGCCCCGGTGGTCGCGGTAGAGCGCGACGGTCACCTGCCACTTGCCCTTGCGCAGCACCGGCTGCAGCCGCGAGAGGAGCGAGAAATCGGCGGTCGCGCCCTCGATCCCCCATTGGTCGCGCAGCGCGCGGGCGAGGCGTTCAAGATCGCCCGTGGGCGAATGCATGTCGGGTTCCTCGACCTCGACGAAATAGAGCCGTGTTGCCGGGTCCATGGTGATGGCGCGGATGCTGGCCGCCTTGCGCACGACCTGGCGGTGCACCTGGCTTTCGGGGGGCACGTCGATCACCACGTCGCCCTGCACGCAGGCCTGACAGCCAAGACGGCGGCCCTCTTTCAACCCTCGCTTCGACTTGTAGCGTTCCTCGACCGAATTCCAGTCCGACAGGGCGTCTTCGGACACCGTCACGCCGTGCTTCGAGAACTCGCCATAACTCGGCGTGATCTGGCACTTGGAACAGATGCCGCGTCCGCCGCAAACGGAATCGAGATCGACGCCAAGCTGACGCGCCGCGGTGAGGACGGGCGTGCCCACGGGGAAACGGCCGCGTTTGCCGGACGGGGTAAAGACGACAAGGGGATCGGTGGTCATGACGGGTCTCGCCTCTGATTTGAGGCGGAGCATAGGGTCCGGCGCGGAAAGGGAAAGCCGGATCGCGGCATTTGCCGCGCCTTGCGCGTCAAGTTCTGAAGGTCGCGGTGGGACGATCGGGTGCAGCTAGTCTGCCCGATCGATGCACCCAAAGCGTGCATGTGCGGTTGACACATGCAACCAAGGGTACTTAAACTTTTCAAAAAGCAGATACAAAGCCAACTGGGGACATCAAGATGAACCACCTGCATTCCACGCTGTGTGCGGCCTTTGCCGCATTTTCACTCGCATCCGCTCCGGCCCTCTCGGATGACACCGGCGATACGACCGAGGTCAGTTTCACCACCGATTTCACCGTGCAGACGACCCAGACATGCGGAGCGCTGCTGCGGGGGCAGCCCTGCGTTATCACGCTTGATGCGGAGTCTTCGAACTGCCGCGTACGCTTCGTCGAGATCGTCGGCGTCACGAGCGTTTCGTTCTCGCGACACGGGCGGCGCGACACCAGCACGAAGTCCCATGTCTGGCGTGGAGATTCTTGCCGCGTTTCGCTGCCTTGGGCGATTTCGGACGCCGTTCTGGGCGGGGATGTGAGACTGTCGCTGAATTACCGAATGAGCAACGGGCAGGCAGGGCCGGACGGCAAGACCCTGACCGTGGTTGGCGCGGCGCTGGACCCGGCCACCGTGCGGGCCGATATCCGCAATCCGACCTACGAAGCCGCGATCTATCATATGTCGCGCTTTCAGCAATTCGCCTCCGATGGCTGGCCGCTGGCCGGGCAGGGCTTCGGCGTCGGTGCGCTGGGAGCGCCCGATGCAGCACAGATGTGGAACTGGAAGGCCAACCTTGCCGTTCGGATCGCGGGGCTTGATGCCGCTTTCGCCCGGGCCGCGGCGCACCCGGCGACGATGCGGGCGGCCGGGTTCGTCGATCTGCCCGACTTCACCCCCGAACAAGCAAAGTTGCAGGCCCTGCAATCGCTGGTGGGGCAGGATTACTTCCTGCCCGCGCCCACGGGGGGCGGCTGGCAGGCAATCCCCACGCGGCTTCCCTTTGCAGATGATATCGTGCGGACGGAGGCAGAGGTCGCTGCGGGCAATCCCCCTCCGGGTTGGTAGGGGTGATAACGCCCCTTTCCATCCCCCGCTTTGCGTGAAATAGGGGGGTGCCAAATGAACATCCGTCAGGAGATCACCGATGGAGATTCGCGAGGCGCTCACCTTCGATGACGTCCTTCTTGTACCGCAGGCCTCGAGCGTTCTGCCATCCACGGCCGACACGCGCACCTTCGTGACGAAATCGATCGCGCTCAACATCCCGCTTTTGTCCAGCGCGATGGACACGGTGACCGAGGCACGCATGGCCATCGCCATGGCGCAGGCGGGCGGCATGGGCGTGATCCACCGCAATCTCGATGTCGACGCCCAGGCGCGCGAGGTGCGCCGGGTGAAACGCTTCGAGTCCGGGATCGTCTACAACCCGATCACGCTCACTCCCGACCAGACGCTGGCGGATGCGAAGGAGCTGATCCGGCTCTATGGTTTTTCGGGCTTTCCCGTGGTCGATGCGCAGCGCCGGGTCGTCGGCATCGTGACCAATCGCGACATGCGCTTCGCCGCCGCCGACGACACGCCGGTGCGCGTGATGATGACGTCGGACAACCTTGCCATCCTGCGCGAACCCGCCGACCGGGACGAGGCGATCAGCCTGATGAAGTCGCGCCGGATCGAGAAGCTGCTGGTCACCGACCGCGACGGCAAGCTGACGGGACTTCTGACGCTGAAGGACACCGAACAGGCTGTGCTGAACCCCACCGCCTGCAAGGACAATCTGGGCCGCCTGAGGGTGGCGGCGGCCACCACCGTGGGCGACGCGGGCTTCGCCCGGTCCGAGGCGTTGATCGACGCGGGCTGCGACCTGATCGTGATCGACACCGCGCATGGCCATTCCGAAGGGGTGGCGCGGGCGGTCGAGCGCGTGAAGAAGCTGTCGAACGAGGTGCAGGTGGTCGCGGGCAACGTGGCCACGGCGGAGGCCACGCGCGCGCTCATCGGCGCGGGCGCGGATGCGGTCAAAGTGGGGATCGGACCGGGCAGCATCTGCACCACGCGCGTCGTCGCAGGCGTGGGCGTGCCGCAGTTGACCGCGATCATGGATTGCGCGCAGGCCGCGGGCGACGTGCCGGTCATCGCCGATGGCGGGATCAAGTATTCGGGCGATTTTGCAAAGGCAATCGCGGCAGGCGCGTCCTGCGCGATGGTGGGCAGCATGATCGCGGGCACGGACGAGAGTCCGGGCGAGGTGATTTTGTATCAGGGCCGCAGCTTCAAGTCCTATCGGGGAATGGGGTCGCTCGGCGCGATGGCGCGGGGCTCGGCAGACCGCTATTTCCAGAAGGACGCGGCAAGCGACAAGCTGGTGCCCGAAGGGATCGAGGGACAGGTGCCCTACAAGGGCAGCGCATCGGCCGTGATCCACCAGCTCGTCGGCGGGCTCAAGGCCGCGATGGGCTATACCGGTTGCGCCACCGTGGCCGAGATGCGGCAGAACTGCAGCTTCGTGCGGATCACCGGCGCCGGGCTCAAGGAAAGCCACGTGCATGACGTCCAGATCACCCGCGAGAGCCCCAACTATCGGGTCATGTGATGACGCCCGGCGCGCGCGTCGCGGCGGCGGCCGACATCCTTGACCGTATTCTTGGGGGTGCGCCGGCGGAACAGGCGCTGACGACCTGGGCGCGCGGGAACCGCTTTGCGGGGTCGGGCGACCGGGCCGCGATCCGCGACCATGTCTTCGACGCGCTGCGCCGCCTTGAAAGCAGCGCGGCGCTGGGGGGCGGCTGGACCGGGCGTGCATTGATGATCGGGCTTCTGCGGGGCCAGGGGATGGACCCCGCGTCGCTTTTCACCGGGCAGGGCCATGCGCCCGCGCCGCTGACCGGGGCGGAGGCTGACGCAACGCCCGATCTTGCGGCACTCCCGGATGCTGTGCGGCTCGACTATCCCGCATGGGCGGGGGATCACCTGAAAGACAGTCTCGGCCCTGACTTTGATCCGGTCATGGCCAGCCTGCGCGACCGTGCGCCTGTGTTCCTGCGGGTGAACCTGTCGCGCGGGACCCGCGGGGCGGCGATCGAGGCGCTGCGCTCCGAAGGGGTTGCGGCAGTCGCCCATCCGCTCGCGCCGACCGCGCTGCAGGTGACCCAAGGTGCGCGCGGGTTGCGCCAGACGCGGGCATGGGTCGAGGGCCTGATCGAGTTGCAGGACGCGTCGAGCCAGGCGGTGATCGAGACCATCCTGAAGGACGGCGCGCCGGGCCGCGTGCTCGATTACTGCGCGGGGGGCGGGGGCAAGGCGCTGGCGCTGGCCGACCGGGGCGCGCGGGTTCTGGCCCATGACGCCGACCCGGGGCGGATGGCCGACCTGCCCGCGCGCGCGGACCGCGCGGGCCTGCGGATCGAGCGCGTGACGAAAGCCGGCGCGCAGGCGGGCGCGCCCTTCAATCTTGTGGTCACCGATGTGCCCTGTTCGGGCAGTGGCGCATGGCGTCGCCAGCCCGAGGCGCGCTGGACTCTCACCCCTGCAAGGTTGGAGGAGCTTTGCCGCTTGCAGGCGGTCATTCTGAACGAGGCCGCGGCGCTCGTCGCGCCGGGCGGGCGACTGGCCTATGTCACCTGTTCGCTGATCGCGGCAGAGAACGGCGCGCGCGTTGCGGCCTTTCTGGCTGACCATCCCGGCTGGCACTGCAGCGCACGACACCGCTGGCTGCCGACAGAAGGCGGGGACGGGTTCTTTCTGGCGTTGCTCGAGAGATCGGCTTGACAGAAATACAATCATGAGTTGTATTTGACCGACGGGCGCCCTTAACCCGGCCTTAACGCCTGTCCTGCGACAAGCGGGTCGTCCGTTCCGGAGGCCCGAGTGAGCGCAGCACCCTTGTCCCACCTCACCGCGCCCCGGCGCCTTGCGCCGGTCGGGCTGGTGCTGCTGGCCGGGATCGCCTGCGCAATGCTCGCTTTGTCGGGGCAAGCACCGGACGCGCGGCTGGTGCTTCTGTCGGTGGGCGCTGTGCTGATCGGACTGGGTGCGGGCCCGGGCGGCGCGATCGTCTGGCGCCACGCGCGGCGGGCGGCCCGACGCAGCGCGGTGCCGGGCCTTTTCGCCGACGATGGGGGCGCCGTGCTGCTGGCATCCGGGGACGGTCAGGTGATCGCGGTCAACCCCGCGGCGCGGACACGGTTCGCCGATGCGCTGTCGGGCACGATGCCCGACACCTTGCGCGCGCTGCTGCCCGACCCCGACCCGGTCATCCTGCGGCTGCAGGCGCGCGCCCGCGCCGGTGCAGTGGCCGCCGACCGTATCGCCGGGCACGACGGTCTTCTCGAGCTTTCGGTCCGTGCGGCGGGGGATGGCGATTTCCTATGGCGAATCGACCGTGCCACGCCCTCTTCGGACTCCGGCGAGGGGCTTGTGCCTGTCATCACCCTTGGCGAGGAGGGGACAGTGCACGACATGAATGGTGCCGCGCGCCGCCTTGTGGGGCGGCGTGTCACGCGGCTTGACCATGTGTTTGCGCGGCTGCCGCTACGGGCGGGCGCGATCTTGCCCCTGACGACCGCCGGGGGCACCGTCCCGGTCGTTCTGGCCGAAACCGCCGGCGCGGGCGAACGGCAGGTAGCCTTCCTTCCGGTGACCGACCCCGGCCCGCCCGCAGGCGACGCGGCCTTCGACGCGCTGCCCGTGGCGCTCGTGACGCTGGCGTTGTCGGGCGACATCATCCGCGCCAACGCCGCAGCGCAGGCGCTGATCGGACAGGATTGCGCAGGCCGCCGTCTGTCGGACGTGGTCGAGGGGCTGGGCCGCTCGATCCCTGACTGGCTGCGTGACGCGTCTGCGCGTTCGGGCGCTCCGCGCACCGAGGTCCTGCGCCTTACGGGGCGCGAGGCCGAGACCTTCGTTCAGGTCACCGTGTCGCGCCCGCGCGACGGCTCCGGCGACATTCTGATCGCCGTGCTCAGCGACGCGACCGAGCTCAAGACGCTCGAGGCGCAGTTCGTGCAGAGCCAGAAGATGCAGGCGATCGGCCAGCTTGCGGGCGGGGTGGCGCATGATTTCAACAACCTGCTGACCGCGATCTCGGGCTATTGCGATCTTCTGCTGCTGCGCCACGACACCGGCGACGAGGATTATGGCGATCTCATGCAGATCCACCAGAACGCCAATCGGGCGGCGGCGCTGGTGGGGCAACTTCTGGCCTTTTCGCGCAAGCAGACGCTGCGCGCCGAAGTGCTCGACGTGCGCGATACGCTGGCGGACCTCACGCATCTTCTGAACCGTCTGGTGGGGGAACGCGTCACGCCGAGCCTGCAGCACGATCCCGTCCTGGGCGCGATCCGGGCGGACCGACGGCAGCTGGAACAGGTTCTCATGAACCTTGTGGTCAACGCCCGCGATGCCATGCCCGCAGGCGGCGAGATCCGCATCGTGACCGAAGCGCTGCATCTGTCGCGCCCGATGGAGCGCGACCGCGCCACCGTGCCGCCGGGCGATTATGTCTGCGTCAAGGTGATCGACCAGGGGACCGGGATCGCGCCCGACAAGCTGCAGAAGGTGTTCGAGCCCTTTTTCACCACCAAGCGCACGGGCGAGGGGACGGGGCTGGGCCTGTCCACCGCCTATGGCATCATCAAGCAGACGGGCGGCTTCATCTTCGTGGACAGCGCACACGGGGCAGGGGCCTGTTTCACGCTGATCCTGCCGGTCTGTTCCGACCTCGCGCTGCCCGACACCGAGGCGGGTTCGGCGCGGCGCAGGCCCGCGCCGGTGCAGGGCAGCGGCGTCGTCCTTCTGGTGGAGGACGAGGCACCGGTGCGGGCCTTCGCCAGCCGCGCGTTGCAGATGCGCGGCTTTTCGGTGATCGAGGCGGCCTCGGCCGAAGAGGCGCTGGCCCTGCTGGCGGACCCGGGCCTCCATGTCGATCTCTTCGTCACCGATGTGGTGATGCCGGGCCTTGACGGTCCCTCCTGGGTGCGTCGCGCGCGCGAGACGCGGCCCGACGTGGGCGTCGTGTTCGTGTCGGGCTATGCCGAGGGGGCTTTCGGCGGCAGCTTGCCCGATCTCGGGAATTCGGTCTTCCTGCCCAAGCCCTTTTCGCTGGCGCAACTGACCGAGACGGTGCGCGATCAGCTTGCCGCCGCTCCGGCCCCGGCGTCCGGTCCGCTTCAGCCGATACTGTCGTAAAGGGCGAAATCCTCGGCTGCGACGGTCCTCAGGCGGGCCCGCGTCGCATCCGAGAGTTCGAGGGGGGCAGGCGGCGAGACATTTTCGCGCGCGGTCTCGATGGACAGGCCCAGCCGGTTCTGCAGGAACGCCGTGAGGCGGGGCTGATCTTCGTAGCGGAACAGATGCGTGAGCGGCAGGCCCTTGGGGCGTGTCTGCAGGAATTTCGCCTGACTGCCCACGTCGGCGAAGCCGGGCCGGTCGTCCCGGCAATAGGCGGCGACGAAGGCGTCGAAATCCATGTCATGGGTCGCGTTGGGCCGGCCCGCCATGAAGGGCCGCCTGCGGTACCGGTACCAGCTGCCCAGCCAGTCGACCGGTTCGCGCATCACCGCAAGCGTTTCCATTTCGGCGTTGCAGACCTTCTCGAAGATCGGCCGGAAGAACCGGTCATAGCGGTAAAGCGGCGCATGCTTGAGATCGGGGGGATCGCGCACCACCAGATCGGCATGCGGCCCGAGCGCGGATTCGAGCGCGGTCGTCCCCGTCTTCGGCACGGCGAGGACCACAAGCCTGTGCTTCACGAATACCAGCATGAGAACCTCTTGCGCACACGGCCATCAGGGGCCTGACGCATAAACTAACCCTTAACCCTTTTGCGAAACAGTGGGGGCAACGGAATTTGCTGTTGAAATGTTCACGTTTTGATCGCATAAGGAACAAGAGGTGAACAAAGCAGTGATTGCCGCCCCCGGCCGGCTGTGACAGAAGGAAGGCAGAACAAAATGGCAGATCTGTTGACGATGAAAAGCAAGACGACCCCCGACAAGCAGAAGGCGCTCGACAGCGCATTGGCCCAGATCGAACGGCAGTTCGGCAAGGGGTCAATCATGAAACTGGGCGGCGACAACCCAATCCCCGAGATCGAGGCGAGCTCGACCGGTTCGCTGGGTCTCGACATTGCGCTGGGGATCGGCGGGTTGCCAATGGGCCGGATCGTGGAGATCTACGGCCCGGAAAGTTCGGGGAAAACCACGCTCACCCTGCACTGCATTGCCGAACAGCAGAAGAAGGGGGGCGTCTGCGCCTTCGTCGATGCCGAACATGCGCTCGACCCGCTGTATGCGCGCAAGCTGGGTGTCGATCTGGACGAACTTCTGATCAGCCAGCCCGACACCGGCGAACAGGCGCTCGAAATCACTGACACGCTGGTACGGTCGGGTGCGGTCAACATGGTCGTGGTCGATTCGGTCGCGGCGCTGACGCCCAAGTCGGAACTCGAAGGCGACATGGGCGATTCCAGCGTCGGCGTGCAGGCCCGCCTGATGAGCCAGGCGATGCGCAAGCTGACGGGGTCGATTTCCCGGTCGAACTGCATGGTCATCTTCATCAACCAGATCCGCATGAAGATCGGCGTCATGTTCGGCAGCCCGGAAACGACGACAGGCGGCAACGCGCTCAAGTTCTACTCCTCCGTCCGCCTCGACATCCGCCGCATCGGGTCGATCAAGGACCGCGACGAGGTCGTGGGCAACGCCACCCGCGTGAAGGTCGTCAAGAACAAGGTGGCTCCGCCCTTTAAGCAGGTTGAATTCGACATCATGTATGGCGAAGGCATCTCGAAGACGGGCGAGTTGCTCGATCTGGGCGTGAAGGCCGGTGTGGTCGACAAGTCGGGCGCGTGGTTCAGCTATGGCGACGAACGCATCGGTCAGGGGCGCGAGAACGCTAAGACCTTCCTGCGCGAACACACCGCCATCGCGACCGAGATCGAGGACAAGATCCGCGCGGCGCACGGGCTCGACTTCGGCATGTCGGACACCGACGGGCCGGGCGACGACATCCTCGAAGCCTGACGCAGGGGCCACGCAGACGGGGACTGCAGAATCCCCCCCGCGGTCCCGGGCGCGGGGCCGAGGCTATCTCGGAACAGGGTGGCCGACGGGCCGCCCTGTTTCGCATTGCGCTGCCTGTGGACAGTGTGGGGCCACGCCGCTATGTGAGGCGGACCGCCAAAACTGCAAGGACGCCTGCCCAAGATGGCCAGCCTGAACGACATCAGATCGACCTTCCTCGACTACTTCGCCAAGCAGGGGCACGAGGTCGTGGCGAGCTCGCCCCTCGTGCCGCGCAACGATCCGACGCTCATGTTCACCAATTCGGGCATGGTGCAGTTCAAGAACCTCTTCACCGGGGTCGAGACGCGCGACTATTCCCGCGCCACCAGCGCGCAGAAATGCGTCCGGGCGGGCGGAAAGCACAACGATCTCGACAATGTGGGCTATACCGCTCGCCACCACACCTTCTTCGAGATGTTGGGCAATTTCAGCTTCGGCGATTATTTCAAGGCCGAGGCGATCCCCTTCGCGTGGGAGCTGATCACCCGCGAACTGGGCGTCGACGCCAAGCGGTTGCTGGTCACCGTCTATCACACCGACGACGAGGCTGCGAACATCTGGAAGAAGGTCGCGGGCCTGCCGGATGACCGGATCATCCGCATCCCCACCAACGACAATTTCTGGATGATGGGCCCGACCGGCCCCTGCGGCCCCTGCACCGAGATCTTCTTCGACCACGGTGACAAGTACTGGGGCGGCCCTCCGGGCAGCCCGGAGGAGGACGGCGACCGCTTCGTCGAGATCTGGAACCTCGTCTTCATGCAGTACGAACAGTTCGAGGACGGCTCGCGCCGCGAACTGGCCGCGCAGTCGATCGACACCGGCATGGGAATCGAACGGGTCGCGGCCCTTCTGCAGGGCACGAACGACAACTACTCGACCGACCTCATCCGCAGCCTGATCGAGGCGGCGGCCGACGCCACCTCGACCGATCCCGACGGGCCGGGCCGCGTGCATCACCGGGTGATCGCCGATCACCTGCGGTCGACATCGTTCCTGATCGCCGACGGGGTCATGCCCGCCAATGACGGGCGCGGCTATGTCCTGCGCCGGATCATGCGCCGCGCCATGCGTCACGCGCATCTTCTGGGCGCGCAGGATCCGCTGATGCACCGCCTTGTCCCCGCGCTGGTGCGCCAGATGGGCGCCGCCTATCCCGAACTGGGCCGCGCGCAGGCGCTGATCGAAGAGACGCTCAAGCTAGAGGAGACGCGGTTCAAGCAGACGCTCGACCGGGGCCTGCGGCTTCTGGACGAGGAACTGGCCGGGCTGCCCGAAGGCGCCGATCTGCCGGGGCAGGCGGCGTTCAAGCTCTATGACACCTATGGCTTCCCGCTCGACCTCACGCAGGATGCGCTGCGCGAAAAGGGGCGCGCGGTCGACACCGCGGGCTTCGACGCCGCCATGGCCGAACAGAAGGCCAAGGCGCGCGCCGCCTGGGCCGGATCGGGCGAGGCCGCGGATGCGACAATCTGGTTCGACGTGGCCGACGCCCATGGCGCGACCGATTTCCTGGGCTATGACACCGAAACCGCCGAAGGCCAGATCGTCGCCATCCTGCGCGACGGCGCCCCTGTGGACAGCGCGAGCGCAGGCGACAGCGTCCAGATCGCCTTGAACCAGACGCCCTTCTACGCCGAAAGCGGCGGCCAGGTGGGTGACAGCGGCGAGATCCGGACCGATGCAGGCACGATCCGCATCACCGACACGCGCAAGGCCGCGGGCGTCTTCGTCCATATCGGCGACGTGACCCAAGGTACCGTCACGCGCGGAGAGGCGGCGGTTCTCACCGTCGATCACGCCCGTCGCAGCGCCATCCGGGCCAACCATTCCGCCACGCACCTTCTGCACGAGGCGCTGCGCGACCGTCTTGGCGCACATGTGGCGCAGCGCGGGTCGCTGAATGCGCCCGACAGGCTGCGGTTCGATTTCAGCCATGCCAAGCCGCTGTCGACCGAGGACATCGCCCATGTCTCGGCCGAGGTGAACGCCTATATCCGCCAGAACGCCCCGGTCGACACGCGCATCATGACGCCGGACGACGCCCGGGCCATGGGCGCGCAGGCGCTTTTCGGCGAAAAGTACGGCGACGAGGTGCGCGTGGTCTCCATGGGTCGCCAGCCCGGATCGGGCAAGGGCCATGGCGGCACGACCTATTCGATCGAACTGTGCGGCGGCACGCATGTGGCGCGCACCGGCGACATCGGCGCCTTCGCCATCGTGCAGGACGCCGCCTCCGCTGCCGGTGTGCGACGGGTCGAGGCGCTGACGGGTCAGGCAGCACTTGACTGGCTGGCCGAACAGGCGGGCGCTTTCGCGGCGATGCGCGACCAGCTCAAGGCCCAGGGGATCGAGGACGCGCGCGCCAAGCAGGCCGACCTGATCGCGCGGGCCCGCGCGCTGGAATCGGAGGTGGCGCAGCTGCGCCGCGATCTCGCCATGGCGGGCGGCGGCAAGGCCGAACCCGAAGCGCGCGAGGTGGGCGACGTGAAGATCATCGCGCAGGTGGTGACCGGCGTGACCGGCCGCGACCTGCCGCCGCTGATCGACGCGCACAAGGCACGCATCGGGTCGGGTGCGGTTCTGCTCATCGCCGGGGCCGATGGCAAGGCGGCGGTCGCCGCGGGCGTCACGCAGGATTTGACAGACCGCATCTCGGCGGTTGATCTTGTGCGGGCGGCGGTTGCCGAACTGGGTGGCAAGGGCGGCGGCGGCCGCGCCGACATGGCCCAGGGCGGCGGGCCGGATGTCAGCCGCGCGGACGCGGCCATCGCCGCTGCGGTGAAGCTGCTGGAGGGTTGATCAATGGGCGCACTCTGGATCGCGCATGTGACGGTGACGGACGACGAGGCCTATGCCAAGTATGCGGCGCTGGCCACGCAGGCCATTGCCGATCACGGTGGCGTCTTCATTGCCCGCGGCGGGCGGTTCGTGCAGCTGGAAGGCCAGGCGCGGCCGCGCAATGTCGTGGCGCGCTTTCCCTCGGTCGAGGCGGCGGAAACCTGTTATAATTCTGAGGTTTATCAGCGGGCGTTGAACCATGCCCGCGGCGCCTCGGAACGCGAACTTCTGATCGTTGAGACGACCGAGTAAACCATGTCGGCCGCCCATCTGTGGCCGATCGCGATGCTGGTGGTCTCGAACGTCTTCATGACGCTCGCCTGGTATGGCCATCTGAAATTTCCCACCGCGCCGCTTGTGATAGTGATCTTCGCAAGCTGGGGCATCGCGCTGATCGAATACATGCTGGCCGTGCCGGCCAACCGGATCGGCCACCGCGTCTATACGGCGGCGGAACTGAAGACGATTCAGGAGGTCATCACCCTGATCGTCTTCGCGGTCTTTTCGGTCACCGTTCTGAAAGAAGCGATCACGATCAACCACGTGATCGGCTTCTCCCTCATCGCGGCCGGGGCTGCGGTGATCTTCAGGGGGCCGTTCTGAGCGTCACGACGCCTTCGACATCCGTTTGCGTTCATGCGGATCAAGGAAGCGCTTGCGCAGGCGGACCGCGTTCGGGGTCACCTCGACCAGTTCGTCATCGTTGATATAGGCGATCGCCTCTTCCAGCGAAAACTGGATATGCGGGGTCAGACGCACTGCTTCGTCCGTGCCGCTGGCACGCACGTTGGTCAGCTTCTTGCCCTTCAGCGGGTTAACTTCCAGATCGTTGTCGCGGCTGTGTTCGCCGATGATCATGCCTTCATAGACCGGCGCCTGCGGTCCGATGAACATGCGCCCGCGCTCCTCGAGGTTCCACAGCGCATAGGCCACGGCCTGCCCGTTCTCCATCGAGATGAGCGCGCCTGCCCGGCGGCCCGTGATCGGCCCCTTGTGCGGTGCCCAGGAATGGAAGACCCGGTTCAGCACGCCCGTGCCGCGCGTGTCGGTCAGGAATTCGCCGTGATAGCCGATCAGCCCACGCGACGGCACCAGCGCGATGATGCGCGTCTTGCCGGCACCTGCGGGGCGCATTTCCGTCATCTCGCCGCGGCGGGGGCCTGTGACCTTTTCGATCACGGCGCCTGCGTAATCGTCGTCGACATCGATGGTGACTTCCTCGATCGGTTCCAGCGTCTCGCCGCCTTCCTCGCGGAAGATAACCTGCGGGCGCGAGATCGAAAGCTCGAACCCTTCGCGGCGCATGTTCTCGATCAGAACGCCCATCTGGAGTTCGCCACGGCCCGCGACCTCAAAGGCTTCGCCGCCGGGCGTGTCGGTGACCTTGATGGCGACGTTCAATTCCGCCTCTTTCATCAGGCGGTCGCGGATGACGCGGCTTTGAACCTTCTTGCCGTCGCGGCCTGCCAGCGGGCTGTCATTGATCCCGAAGGTGACGCTGATCGTCGGCGGGTCGATGGGCTGGGCGGGCAGGGGGGTGCTGACCGAGGTGTCGCAGAGCGTGTCCGCCACCGTCGCCTTGGTCATGCCTGCGATGGTCACGATGTCGCCCGCTTCGGCGACATCGATGGGCGCCTGGCCCAGACCGCGGAACGCCATGATCTTGGTGACGCGGAAGCGTTCGATTTCGGACCCGTCGCGGGCCAGCGCCTTGATCGTGACGCCGGTCTTCATCCGGCCCGATTCGACGCGGCCGGTCAGGATGCGGCCGATGAACGGATCGGCCGACAGGGTGGTGGCCAGCATGCGGAAGGGTTCATCCGCCTGCGCGAGCTGCGCGGGCGCGGGCACATGCGCAAGGATCAGATCGAAGAGCGCATCAAGTCCCTTGCGCGGCCCGTCAAGCTCGGTGTCCGCCCAACCCGCGCGCCCCGAGGCATAAAGATGCGGAAAATCGAGCTGGTGATCATCGGCGCCCAGATTGGCGAAAAGGTCGAAACATTCGTCCAACGCCCGGTCGGGTTCGGCATCGGGCTTGTCGACCTTGTTCAGCACGACGATGGGCCGCAGCCCCAGCGCCAGCGCCTTGGACGTCACGAACTTCGTCTGCGGCATCGGGCCTTCGGCGGCATCGACCAGCAGGACGACACCGTCCACCATGCTCAGGATCCGCTCCACCTCGCCGCCGAAATCGGCGTGGCCGGGGGTGTCGACGATGTTGATGCGCGACCCCTTCCATTCGACCGAGGTGCATTTGGCCAGAATGGTGATCCCGCGTTCGCGTTCGATGTCGTTGCTGTCCATCGCGCGTTCGGCCACCGACTGGTTTTCCCGGAAGGCACCGGACTGCTTGAGCAGCTCGTCCACAAGCGTGGTCTTGCCGTGGTCGACGTGGGCGATGATGGCGATGTTGCGCAGATCCATGGGGTTCCTCGGGCTGGTCTGGCGCGCGCATATCCTGCCGCGCTGCAGAAAGCCAGAGGAAAGGCGGCCCGAGCGGGGCCGCGCCCTGCAGAAAGGCCGCGCCCCGGGGCGCGGCCTGTGCCGTGTCAGCCGATGATCGCGTTCAGCGTCGCGCTGGGGCGCATCACCTCGGCCAGCTTGGCCGGCTCGGGGTGATAATAGCCGCCGGTATCGACCGGTTTGCCGCGTGCCGCTGCCAGTTCCGCCACGATGACCGCTTCGCCCCCGGCCAGCGCCTTGGCCACGGGGGCGAAGGCGGCGGCAAGGGCCGCGTCTTCGGTCTGGGCCGCCAGCGCCTCGGCCCAGTAGCGGGCGAACCAGTAATGGCTGTCGCGGTTGTCGGGCTCGCCCGCCTTGCGGCCGGGGCTGCGGTCATGATCAAGCACGCCTTGCGTTGCCGCATCGACTGCATCGCCCAAGACGCGTGCCTTGTCGTTGCCCTTCGCATCGGCAAGGAATTTCAGGCTTTCGCCCAGCGCGCAGAATTCGCCAAGGCTGTCCCAGCGCAGGTGGTTTTCCGCCTGCAGCTGCTGGACGTGCTTGGGGGCCGATCCGCCCGCGCCGGTCTCAAACAATCCGCCGCCCTGCATCAGCTTGACGATCGACAGCATCTTGGCACTGGTCGCCAGTTCCAGGATCGGGAACAGGTCGGTCAGGTAGTCGCGCAGCACGTTGCCGGTGATGGCAATGCAGTTCCCGCCCTTCGTGATCGTGTCGAGGCTGGCGCGCGTGGCTTCGCGGGGGGCCATGATCTCGAACCGGTCGGCGACGCCTTTCGCCTCGAGGATCGGTTTGACATAGGCGATCAGTTCCGCGTCATGGGCGCGGTCAGCGTTAAGCCAGAAGATCGCGCGGCAGCCCTCAGCGCGCTGGCGGTCGATGGCAAGGTTGACCCAATCCTCGATGGGCGCTTTGCGGGCGCTGGCCGACCGCCAGATGTCGCCCTGCGCGACCTTGTGTTCGTGCAGGACGGTGCCGTCGCCCAGCAACATGCGCACCACGCCGTCGGCGGGGATCTCGAACGTGGTGGGGTGCGACCCGTATTCCTCGGCCTTCTGGGCCATCAGGCCGATGTTCTGGACCGTGCCGGCGGTGGCCGGGTTTAGCTTGCCGTGTTCCTTGAAGAACCGGATCGTCTCGTCATAGACGGGTGCATAGGAATTGTCGGGGATGACGCAGACCGCGTCATGTTCCTTGTTGTCCGGGCCCCAGCCCTTGCCGCCCGCGCGGATCAGTGCGGGCATCGAGGCGTCGATGATCACGTCGGAGGGCACATGCAGGTTGGTGATCCCGCGGTCGCTGTCGACCATATACATCGGCGGGCGGTCCGCCATGCAGGCGTCGATCGCGGCCATGATGTCGGCGCGGCCCTTCACGCGGACCAGAAGATCGCCGAGACCCTGATTGGGGTTCACGCCCAGCGCCGCCATGTCGTCACCGAACGCGTCGAAGACGGGAGCGAGAAACGCGCGCACCGCGTGGCCGAAGATGATCGGGTCCGAGACCTTCATCATCGTGGCCTTCATGTGCAGCGAGAAGAGCACACCTTCATCCTTTGTCTTCGCGATCTCGTCGGCGAGGAATGCGTCGAGGGCGACGGCGCTCATGTAGGTGGCGTCGACCACGGTGCCGGCGGGATAGGACAGGCCGTCCTTCAGCACGTGTTCCGTGCCGTCGGCAGTGGTGAGGATGATCTTCGCGGTCGCGGCGCCGGGCAGGGTGGCCGACACCTCGTTCGAGAAGAAGTCGCCCCCCGACATCGCCGCCACACGCGTCTTGCTGTCGGCCGACCAGTCGCCCATGCGGTGGGAGTTCGCCTGCGCATAGGCCTTGACGGCTTTGGCCGCGCGGCGGTCGGAATTGCCTTCGCGCAGGACCGGGTTCACCGCCGACCCCTTGAGCGCATCGTACTTCGCGCGAACCGCCTTTTCGGCGTCTGTCGCGGGGGCTTCGGGGTAATCGGGCACGGCGTAGCCCTGCGCCTGCAACTCCTTCACCGCCGCCACAAGCTGCGGCACCGATGCCGAGATGTTCGGAAGCTTGATGACGTTCGCCTCGGGCGTCTTCACGATGTCGCCCAGCAGGGCAAGGTCGTCGGGGATGCGCCGGTCGGGCGTCAGGTGGTCGGGAAACGCGGCAAGAATACGCCCGGCCAGCGAGATATCCATGGTGCCGACGCTGACGCCGGCCTCGGCTGCGAAGCGGCGGATGATCGGCAGGAGCGAGGCGCTCGCCAGTTCCGGGGCTTCGTCCACCTTGGTGTAGATGATGTCGGGAATGCGGGTGTCGGCCATGTCTGCCCCCTTCCTTGGGTTGCTGATCTGGCCCGGTCTCTAGCGGAATCGCTCAGGTGACGGAAGAAGGTATGCAATGGTATACCGACGACAAGGTGTCGCGGTCAGCCGTTCTCGCGGCCCAGTTCCTGCACCACGTGGGCGCGCAGATAGGCGCGGGCGCGCTGCTCGGCCTGCCGCATGCGGGCGCATGACAGAAACGCCTCTTCCATAGGAGTCGAGCTTGCCGCCAGGATCTTGGCAACGTCCTTGATCAGCTGGTCATCGCCCAGCTTGTCGACGACCTTCAGCACGTCGATCGCCAGCTTGTCCGCAAGATCGTCGAGCAGGGCCATGACGTGCCTGTCCTATCGCGAGGTTTCGGTGAGCCGCCGCTTCACATAGTCGGTGACCGTGGTGATCATCGTGTCCATGTGCGGGTCCTTGAAGAAGTGATCCGCGCCCTCGACTTCCGTGTGGGTGATGGTGATGCCCTTCTGTTCATGCAGCTTCGACACAAGGCTGCGCGTATCGGCGGGCGGCGCGACGCGGTCGGCGGTGCCGTTGATCACAAGGCCCGAAGACGGGCAGGGCGCGAGAAACGAGAAGTCATAAAGATTCGCCGGCGGCGACACGCTGATGAAGCCCGTGATCTCGGGGCGGCGCATCAGCAGTTGCATGCCGATCCACGCGCCGAAGGAAAAGCCCGCGACCCAGCAATGCTTGGAATTGTTGTTCATCGACTGCAGGTAGTCGAGCGCCGAGGCGGCGTCGCTCAACTCGCCGATCCCCTGATCATACTCGCCCTGGCTGCGACCCACGCCGCGGAAGTTGAACCGCAAGACGGTGAAGCCCAGCTTGTAGAACGCATAATGCAGGTTGTAGACGACCTTGTTGTTCATCGTGCCCCCGAACTGCGGATGGGGGTGCAGCACGATGGCGATGGGGGCGTCCTTTTCCTTCTGCGGGTGGTAGCGGCCTTCAAGGCGGCCTTCGGGTCCGGGAAAAATCACCTCGGGCATGGGTGTGTCTGTTCCTTGTCACACGGGGCGCGCGGCGCGGGTGCGGTAGCAATTGTTGACAGAATTGCTTGGCGACCTTAGAACCGTTCTAAATCTTGCCGCCAGCCAGCGGCCCGCGACCAACGCGACATACGCATTGATCGTGGCATCGTCAATGTTTTCGCGCCTTTGGCCGGTATTCTGGGGGTAAGCCATGAAGCTTTCGACCAAGGGGCGCTATGCGATGGTTGCCCTGACAGACATCGCGCTGCAGCCCGAAGGCTCGGTGGTCACTTTGGGTGACATCGCGCAGCGTCAGAATATCTCGCTGCCTTATCTCGAACAGCTGTTCGTGAAGCTGCGGCGCGCAGACCTTGTCGCTTCGGTCCGGGGGCCGGGGGGCGGCTACCGGCTGTCGCGGGCTGCCCATGACATCCGCGTCGTCGATGTGCTGGCGGCGGTGGACGAAACCGTCGATGCGATGAAGAAGGGCGCAGGCGCCACGGGTGCGCTGTCGGGGTCGCGGGCGCAGTCGCTGACCAACCGGCTCTGGGAAGGGCTGAGCGCGAATGTCTACGTCTATCTGCACCAGGTGCGGCTTTCGGATGTGGTGCGCAACGATCTCGCCCCCTGTCCGGCGGTGCCCAATCTGTTCTCGGTCGTGGACGAGTGAGGGTCTTTCTCGACCATAACGCCACCGCGCCGCTGCGGCCCGAGGCGCGCGCCGCTATGATCGCGGCGA
Source organism: Aestuariivita sp. (assembly GCA_018401465.1). Classification (GTDB taxonomy): domain Bacteria; phylum Pseudomonadota; class Alphaproteobacteria; order Rhodobacterales; family Rhodobacteraceae; genus JAGYKE01. The sequence goes on along the minus strand of JAGYKE010000002.1, from coordinate 215,835 downwards.
TGGATTCGGTTGGCAACCCCAGTTCCGTCCATGCCGAGGGGCGCGCCGCCAAGGCCATAATCGAGACCGCACGCGCCCAGATCGCGTCGGCCTTCGGGGCAGAGGGCGCTGACATCGTCTTTACCTCGGGCGCGACGGAAGCGGCGGCGCTGGCCTGTGCGGGGCGTGGGCTGGCAGGGTCGGGCGTGGAACATGACGCGGTCGTCGCATGGGTCGACGACAGTCTGCCAGTCGATGCGCAGGGCCGCGTTCAGATGACCGATCCGGCGCGCTCGGTGCTGCAGCTGGCCAATTCCGAAACCGGCATCTTGCAGGATCTGCCCCAAGGCATCGCCGTCAGCGATGCCACGCAGGCTTTCGGCAAGGTGCCGGTCGCCTTCAACTGGCTGGGGGCGGAGATGGCGCTGATTTCGGCGCACAAGCTCGGTGGGCCCAAGGGCATCGGCGCGCTTGTGATGCGGCGCGGCACCGATCTGGCGGCGCAGATCCGCGGCGGCGGGCAGGAGATGGGCCGCCGGTCGGGGACCGAGAACGTCATCGGCATTGCGGGCTTCGGTGCCGCGGCCGAGGCCGCGGCGCGTGATCTGGCCGACGGGGTCTGGGAGCGGGTCGAGAAACTTAGAAATATTCTAGAAAACCGTCTTGAGGCTGGCAGTAACAAGACTATTTTTGTCGGGAAAGGCGTGGCACGCCTGCCCAACACCGCCTGCATCCTGACGCCCGGCTGGAAGGGCGAAACGCAGGTGATGCAGATGGATCTGGCCGGGTTCGCCATTTCGGCCGGGTCCGCCTGTTCCAGTGGCAAGGTCCGCGCCAGCCGCGTATTGCGCGCGATGGGGCATGATGACGGGGCCGCCGCCTGTGCGGTGCGCGTGTCGCTGGGCCCCGGGACGACCGAAGACGATGTGCTGCGCTTCGCCGATGCGTGGCTGGCACGGGCACAGAAATTCCGCGACCGCCAGTTCAGCGGCGCGGCGTGACGAAAGGAAAAGGCGCGATGGAAGCTTTGGATCAGACCCATGTCAAAGAAGGCGTCGATCAGGAGACCGTCGATGCGGTGCGCGAAGCCGGAACCTACAAGTACGGCTGGAACACCGAAATCGAGACCGAATATGCGCCGAAGGGGCTGACCTCGGATATCGTGCGGCTCATCAGTGCGAAGAACGAAGAACCCCAGTGGATGACCGACTGGCGGCTCGCGGCCTATGAGCGCTGGCTGCAGATGAAAGAACCTGACTGGGCGATGGTCGATTACCCCGAGATCGATTTCCAGAACCAGTATTACTATGCCCGCCCGAAAAGCATGGAGACCAAGCCCAAGTCGCTGGACGAGGTCGACCCCAAGCTGCTGGCAACTTATGAAAAGCTGGGCATCCCGCTGAAGGAACAACTCATCCTCGCCGGCGTCGAGGGTGCCGAGGACATGCCCTCTGAGGGCCGCAAGGTTGCGGTCGATGCCGTCTTCGACAGCGTCAGCGTCGGCACCACCTTTCAGGCGGAACTGATGAAGGCGGGTGTCATCTTCTGTTCGATCTCGGAGGCGATCCGTGAACATCCCGAACTGGTGAAGAAATACCTCGGCTCCGTCGTGCCGGTCAGCGACAACTTCTATGCGACGCTGAACTCGGCCGTCTTTTCGGACGGGTCCTTCGTCTATATTCCGCCGGGCGTGCGCTGCCCGATGGAGCTGTCGACCTATTTCCGCATCAATGCCGAAAACACCGGCCAGTTCGAACGCACGCTGATCATCGCCGACAAGGGGTCTTATGTCAGCTATCTTGAAGGCTGCACCGCGCCCAAGCGCGACACCAGCCAGCTGCATGCCGCGGTGGTGGAAATCGTCATCCTCGAAGATGCCGAGGTGAAATATTCCACCGTACAGAACTGGTATCCGGGCGATGAAAACGGCAAGGGCGGCATCTACAACTTCGTGACCAAGCGCGCCGATTGCCGCGAGGACCGCGCCAAGGTGATGTGGACGCAGGTCGAAACCGGATCGGCCGTGACGTGGAAATACCCGTCTTGCATCCTGCGAGGCGATGACAGCCAGGGCGAGTTCTATTCCATCGCCATCGCCAACAATTACCAGCAGGCCGATACCGGCACCAAGATGATCCATCTGGGCAAAAACACCAAGTCGCGCATCGTGTCCAAGGGCATCAGCGCGGGCCATGCCCAGAACACCTATCGCGGGCTGGTTTCGATCCATCCCAAGGCCAAGAATAGCCGCAACTACACCCAGTGCGACAGCCTGCTGATCGGCAACAAGTGCGGCGCGCATACGGTGCCGTACATCGAGGTGCGCAACAATTCCTCGCGCGCCGAACACGAGGCGACGACATCGAAGGTAGACGAGGATCAGCTGTTCTACTGCCGCGCCCGCGGCATGGACGAGGAAGAGGCGGTTGCGCTGGTCGTCAACGGCTTCTGCAAGGACGTGCTGCAGGCGCTGCCGATGGAATTCGCCATGGAGGCGCAGCAACTGGTTGCGATCAGCCTCGAAGGCTCGGTGGGGTGATGGCGGCAGACCTGCTCCGCCCGCGTTCGGCACGCAGCCTGCGGCTCGGGCATCCGTCGCGCCTGTCGGATGGCGCGGTCGAGGTATCGTTGCTGATCCTCGGCCATGTGGTGGTGTTTTTCCTGACGCTCTTTCACGATGAATTCGTGGCCGAACTGGTGGACGAGGACTGGCTGCTGGCGCGCATGGCGGAGCGGTCGGAGATTGCTGTCGGGCTTGTGCTTTTCCTGTGCTGGAGCGCGCTTCTGCTGCGGCTCATCTCGGTGCTGCGGCGCGTAAGCGAACGGGGCCCGGTCGCGTGATGCTCGGGCTTGTGCTGCAATCCTCGGCCCCGGCGGTCGGTGTCTTTATCGGTGTGTTGATCGGGTTGTTCTTCCGCAAGCGGTCGGGCAAGACCGAGGGCCTTCTGAAGGGGTCGGTCGTGCTGACGGCGGCGGCGGCGGGGCTGATGTCGCTGGCGGTGATGGTCGCGGTGAACCTTGTGATGGTGGGCTGAGAACGTGGGACGGGGCGCGCCGGAAGATGTCGGACACCTCAAGGTCGACCTGCCGTCGACCGCGGCGCGCTGCTTTTCTGCCGTGCTGCCCGATGACATGAAGGAGGCCAGGTCATGATCGTCACCACGACGCCTTCCGTCGAAGGCCGCCGCATCACTGCTTACAGGGGCATCGTCGTGGGCGAAGCCATTCTCGGCGCCAATGTCATCCGCGATCTCTTCGCCGGGATCACGGATATTCTCGGCGGCCGGTCGGGTGCCTATGAACAGGAACTCGGCAAGGCCCGCGCGACCGCGCTGGCCGAAATGGAGGAACGCGCCGCGTCGCTGGGGGCCAGCGCCGTCGTCGGCGTCGATCTCGATTACGAAGTCATCAACAACATGCTGATGGTCAGCTCCTCGGGCACGGCCGTCGTTCTGGACTGATCCGCGAAGGAAAGAAAAATGCTGGAAATCAAGAACCTGCACGTCAAACTTGAGGAAGAGAACAAGCAGATCCTCAAGGGCGTCAACCTCACTGTCGAGGCGGGGAAAGTCCATGCCATCATGGGGCCGAACGGGTCAGGAAAATCGACGCTCTCCTACGTCTTGGCGGGCCGCGGTGGCTATGAGGTGACCGACGGCAGCGCGACGCTGGGCGGCGAGGATCTTCTGGCGTTGGAGCCCGAGGAACGCGCGGCGCTGGGTCTGTTCCTGGCCTTCCAGTATCCCGTGGAAATCCCGGGCGTGGGCAACATGACCTTCCTGCGCACCGCGGTGAACGCCCAGCGCAAGGCGCGCGGCGAGGCGGAACTGAGCGCGGCTGACTTCCTCAAGCTCGTCCGCGAAAAGGCGAAGTCGCTGCAGATCGATGCCGAGATGCTCAAGCGTCCGGTCAACGTGGGCTTTTCGGGCGGCGAGAAGAAGCGCAACGAAATCCTGCAGATGGCGATGCTCGAACCGAAGATGTGCATCCTCGACGAGACCGATTCGGGGCTCGACGTCGATGCGATGAAACTGGTGGCCGACGGCGTGAACGCGCTGCGCGACAAGGGGCGCGGGTTCCTTGTCATCACCCATTACCAGCGCCTTCTCGACCATATCCGCCCCGACGTCGTCCACATCATGGCCGATGGCCGCATCGTGAAGACGGGCGGGCCGGAACTCGCGCTGGTGGTCGAACAGAACGGCTATGCCGACATTCTGGCAGAGGTGGCCTGATGGCGCTGCCGCAACCGAAACTCGCCGCGACCGAGGCGCGGCTGGCCGGGCTGAGCCTGCCGCAGGGCGGCTGGGCCGAACCCGCGCGTCGGGACGCGCTGGCGCGGCTGCAGGCCATGGGCCTGCCCGCACGGCGCGATGAATACTGGCGCTTCACGCGGCCCGATGCGCTGAACGCGCCCGACGCCGCGGAAGCCGCGGTGCTGGAGGCGGATGAGGCGCCGATTTTCGGCACGCTCGACCGGTTGTGCCTTGTCTTCGTCGATGGCGTCTTCGACGCCGAAGCTTCTGACGATCCCGCTTTGGACGGGGTGCAGATCGACCGTTTGGCCAATGCGCGCGACACCGATCTGCACTGGGCGCGCGACATCTACGGCGTGCTGGAACAGCGCGGCCAGACCCCGGTGGCACGGCCCTTTGCGGCGCTGAACACCGCCTTCGCCACCGACGGCATGCTGATCCGCGTCACGCGCACGCCTGTGCGGCCCATCCACCTTGTCTATCTGCACCGCGACAGGGGCTCGGACGCGATCTTGCACCATGTCGTGCGCGTCGAAGCCGGGGCAAGCGCCACGATCATCGAAAGCGGCCCCGCCGCCGCGCGCTTCAACAAGTGCGTGGAGATCGATCTGGCCGATACCGCGAAGCTGCACCACATCCGCGCGCAGGGCCGCGACCATGAACGCAGCGCCGTGACCCACATGTTCACGCGACTGGGCTCGGAATCGGTGTTCAAGAGTTTCACGCTCACCATGAACGGGCGGCTCACCCGCAATGAAATGGTGGTCGAACTGACCGGCGATGACGCCATCGCCCATGTGGCGGGGGCCTGCGTCGGAGATGGCGATTTCCTCCATGACGACACGGTTTTCGTGACCCATGACGCCGTCGGCTGCGAAAGCCGCCAGGTCTTCAAGAAGGTGCTGCGCAACGGCGCGACCGGCGTCTTTCAGGGCAAGATCCTTGTGAAGGCGGGCGCGCAGAAGACCGATGGCTACCAGATCAGCCAGTCGCTGCTGCTAGATGACGACAGCCAGTTCCTCGCCAAGCCCGAGCTTGAGATCTACGCCGACGACGTGGCCTGTTCGCATGGGTCGACCTCGGGCGCGATTGACGAGACGGCGCTGTTCTACCTGCGCGCGCGCGGCGTGACGCGGGCCGAGGCCACGGACCTCCTGACGCTGGCCTTCCTCGCCGAAGCGGTGGACGAAATCGAGGACGAAACCCTCAGGTCCGAGATTGTGTCGCGACTTGACGCTTGGCTTGTGCGCCGCCGCAGCTGATGCCCGTCACCCGCGACATCACAGCCACGTACCGGTCGCCCGGCACGGTGATGCGGCGGCTACTGGAGATGGGCCCGCGCGAAGACCGCGCGCTGGCCTTTCTCATGGGGTTCTGTGGCCTTGCCTTCGTTGCTCAATTGCCGAAACTGGCGCGCGACGCGCACCTGACAGGGCAGGAACTGGACATGCTGATGGGGGGCGCGCTCATGGGGTCAGTCTTCATCCTGCCCTTGCTGCTCTATCTTCTGGCGGGGGTCAGCCAGCTGGTCCTGCGCGTCTTCGGGCGCGTCACCGGCGGCTATGGCGCACGGCTGGCGTTGTTCTGGTCGCTGCTCGCCTCGACGCCGGTCGCACTTTTGTACGGGCTGGTCGCTGGGTTCGTCGGGCCCGGTCCGGCGCTGAGCGGGATCGGCCTGGTCTGGGTCGGTCTTTTTCTGTGGTTCTGGATCGCCGGCCTGCGCGCCGCGACTCAAGCGGAGGCGCATGCGTGACAACCTGGCTCGGGGACCTTGTTATCTTGTCGCTGCGTGACCCGGCGGATGCCGCGCGGCAGGTCATCGCCTTCGATCTGCCGCGCGACATGCTTTGGACGGCGCTGGCGCTGATGGCGATTCTGAACACGCTCATGTATTCGGCGACCACGGCGCTGGTGCCGGGGCCTTCGCCCATGCCCGCGATCTTCCAGACGCCGCTGGCTTACCTCATGTTCATGGGCGGCGGGTTGGTTCTGGTGTCCGTCGCGCTGTATTGGACCGGGCGCAGCTTCGGTGGAACCGGCAGTCTTGACGACATCCTGTCGGTGATCATCTGGCTGCAGTTCCTGCGCGTGCTGGTTCAGGTGGTCAGAATCGTGCTGCTCTTGACGCTGCCGCTTCTGGCGGCGCTGTTGACGCTTGCGGCGGCCATCGTCGGGCTGTGGATCTTCGTGCATTTCATCGACCAGGCGCATCGCTTCGGCAGTCCGCTGAAGTCGGTCGGGGTGATCGTGGCATCCTTCATCGGGATGGTGATGGGCCTGTCTATCCTGCTGGCCCTTGTCGGGGGCGGATTTCTTGGAGGGGCGCAGAATGTCCTATGACGTCGACCGCATCCGCGCGGATTTCCCGATCCTGTCGCGGCAGGTGAACGGCAAGCCGCTGGTCTATCTCGACAACGGGGCCTCGGCGCAGAAGCCGCAGGTGGTGATCGACGCGGTGACGCGGGCCTATGCGCAGGAATACGCCAACGTCCATCGCGGCCTGCATTACCTGTCGAACCTCGCGACCGAGAAATACGAGTCCGTCCGCGGCACCATCGCGCGCTTCCTGGGCGCGGCGTCCGAGGACGAAATCGTCTTCAACACCGGCACCACCATGGGCATCAACACCATCGCCTATGGCTGGGCCATGCCGCGCATTGAGGCGGGTGACGAGATCGTCCTCAGCGTGATGGAGCATCACGCCAATATCGTGCCCTGGCATTTCCTGCGCGAACGCCAGGGCGTTGTGCTGAAATGGGTCGATGTGGATGCGAAGGGCGATCTTGACCCGCAGGCGGTGATCGATGCGATCGGGCCGCGCACCAAGCTGGTCGCGGTCACGCATATGTCGAACGTGCTGGGCACGGTGGTCGATGTGAAGGCGATCGTGCAGGGCGCGCATGCCAAGGGCGTGCCGGTGCTGGTCGACGGCAGTCAGGCGGCGGTTCACATGGCCGTCGATGTCGCCGACATCGGCTGCGATTTCTATGCGATCACGGGGCACAAGCTGTACGGGCCGTCCGGGTCTGGCGCGATCTACATCAAGGCCGAAAGGCAGGCGGAAATGCGCCCCTTCATCGGTGGCGGCGACATGATCCGCGAAGTGCACCGTGACCGCGTCATCTACAACGACCCGCCCATGAAGTTTGAGGCCGGCACGCCGGGGATCGTGCAGACCATCGGGTTGGGCGTCGCGCTCGATTACATGATGGGCGTGGGGATGGAGGCCATTGCCGCCCATGAACACAGCTTGCGCGACTATGCGCGCGACCGGCTCACCGGGCTGAACTGGCTGAACCTGCAGGGCACGTCCGACACGAAGGGCGCGATCTTCTCCTTCACCATCGACGGCGCGGCCCATGCGCATGATATCTCGACCATCCTCGACAAGAAGGGTGTCGCGGTGCGCGCGGGCCAGCATTGCGCGGGCCCGCTGATGGAGCATCTGGGCGTTACTGCCACCTGCCGCGCGTCCTTCGCGATGTACAACACAAAGGCCGAAGTCGACGTTCTGGTCGAGGCGCTGGAGCTGGCGCACGATCTCTTCGCGTGATCGATTCCGCATTGCGGGACCGGTCATGCGCTTGTATAGCCACCACAGGGTCCCATAGCTCAGCTGGATAGAGCGCTGCCCTCCGAAGGCAGAGGCCAGAGGTTCGAATCCTCTTGGGACCGCCATTTCCCTTTATCTTGAGACACAATCTCAGCGGCTGGACTGCCGTTGAATCAGTGACGAATATGCGCAAGAGAGTCCTATCCTGATCAGCAGGATGCCTTCGCGAAAGCGCATGCGGAAAAGACGTCGGGCAGGTGGCTGCACAGAAACCGCGCGTTGTCGCGCCGGATGGCGGTGATGATCCGGCGGCGGCTGGCCCGCAATGCAGGTTCGTCCGCCCAGACCGGACAGAGGGTCGGGTCATCGATTTCGGCCCTCACATGGAACAGATCGGCCAGAAAATACAGAACCTCGCCACCCGAGGCGATGCGCACCACGCAGTGGCCCCGGGTCTCGCCGGGGGTGTCGATCAGGGTGATTTCCGGGGGTAGGGGGCGTGCGCTGTCCCCAATGTCGAGCAGGCCAAGCTGGAACAGCCGCTCCAGCGCGGCGGGATCAGCCGCCTTGCCATCGGCCGCTTGTGCCTCGGCCGTCAGCGAGCCATTAGACCAGTCCAGCGACGACAGAATGTGCCGTGCCCCGGCAAAGGCCGGACCCTCGCGCGGGGAGACAAGGCCGCAGAAATGATCGTGATGCCCGTGGGTTATGATCACATGGGTTACGCCTTCAGGGGCAATGCCTGCCCTGCCAAGACACGCGCTGACCGCGCCCGCCTGTCCGGCCCCGGGGTACAGAGCGGGATCGCAGGCATCGATGAGCACCGAAACTCCGGAACCGCCAACATGCAGGGCGTTCACCGGGAGGTGAAAAACCCCCTCCGGGACCGCGCGCGCGTCCGGCGCGAACCAGTCACTGAGGGTGGCGGTAATCTCGCCCAGCGGCAGCACGGTCACCGTCAGCGCACCGACGCGGATCTGCTGGACGGACCAACGGGTCATCCGTCGACAGCCATCCGGTATCTTCGGGCATACTCGCCACGATTCCTGACGAACCACAGCGGCTGCTCGGGTTGCCACCAAAGCCTGGCCAAGGCCTCGGCCGGATAGCTGGCCGAGAAGAACGCCTGATCCTGCGCAGGCAGCAGCGCCCGCGCCCCCGTTGCCGTTGGGTTCGCACCAAAGGCCGTGGCATAGAGCGCTGAGCCCTTCGGCGTGTTGACCCACGCCATCCAGTCCTGTGCGGGGCCGGGATCGGCCTTGGCGCCCAGCACAAAGTTCTGCAGATAGCAGTTCGTGCCCTCGACCGGGGCGATGAACCCACCGGGAAACCCCTCGCGCTGCAGGGCCGCCATCGTCGTGTCCCAGCTGTAGCCAACCACACAGGCACCCGATCGGAAGGCGTCCATCCCCTCGTCCTCGCTGAACCAGAACCGGGCCACATGGGCCGCGTGATCGGCAAGATACGCCCCGATGATGTCATAGTTTGCGATCATCCGGTCTTCTGACCGATAGGACTCGTCGAACGGATAGGGCAGCCGCCCTGCCGCCTCGAGCGCCCGGCCGGCAGCGACAAAGGCCGTATCCTCGCGCATCGCCAGACGACCGGCATAGGCCGGATCAAACAGGGTCATCAGGCTGACTCCTGCAGGGTCGAGCGGGGCGTCGTCCCTGTGGTGCCCGATCCCGGCGCCCCCCCAGATGTTCGGTGACCCATAGCGCTTGCCCTGAATGACCGTGTGCGCCTCGGCATGAAACGCGGGGTCGATCCGCGCAAAGCCGATCCGGTCTTCGTCCAGTGGGGCGATCAGGCCGCTGTCCAGCCAGCTGGCCAGCCGGTCGGTGGTCGGGCAGGCGACATCGAAGGCCTCGGTCCGGGCGGTGAGATGCATCTCGTCCTGATTGCGGACGCCCCGGAACGACACTGCAATTCCGGTATCGCGGGTAAAGTCGTCAAAGGCACGCCGCAGCCCCGCGTCATACCCGGCCCACCCCAGAATGCGCAGCATGTTCCCGCAAGCCTTCTTCGATCCACCGCTCTCAGATTTAAAGATCGCACGTCACCGGAGAACTTGTATACGGCCAAAAACTCGGATCTCTGCGATTGTCACATCGGCCCCTCGCCGCTTTTGTCATTCACGAGGCTTTTCGCGCTTCGGCTTTGGCATCGCGCGCGACCTGATCCGCATGGCCCATGACACCGGCCGCGCCGCGCCCCTTGCCAGAGGTCTGTCCGGACCCTGTCGCGATTGACCCAAGCCACATTCCACCACGCACGGGGCGCGCTTTGCTCACGGATCAGGCTGGAACATGCGGCAGGGCTGCCTTGATCCTCATCAAGGGGGTTGTCCGACATCAGCACAGCCTGCGGTTACAGCAGCACGGCGCGGTTCTCGGATGCGTTCCACAAGCGGTTCCGGATCAGGTCAGGGAGATACCGCGCCATGCCGGACGGAGTACCGGCCCGGGAGCTTTGAAGAATTCCGTCGCCCGCCAGTCGTCGCGCGCGACGCTTGCGTCACGCGTCTTTGCTGCGGTCGCGGCAGGCACCGCTTCCCCCGAAAACAAAAAACCCCGCCGGGTCGGCAGGGCGATCAGATTCGCATTGGGGCAGGGGGGTCAGCCGCCCCAGGAACGGACGTCGCCGCAATCCATGTGGACGAAATTCGACCGTGAATACTTGCCCACGCCACCGGCGCGACAGGCGATGGCCGCCTGCGCGATCTGGCCGACCGAGCGTGACGACAGCCGCAGATCGGCCGCCTGGCCGCGCACGTGCAGCGAGTTGCGCGCCACGCCGCGCGACCGCGACCGCAGCATCGCGTTGGTTTCCGGGCTGCGATAGCCCGACAGCAGCATGTAGGGTTCGTTCACGTCGAGCAGATTATGCGCCGCGGCCATGATGTCGACCGTGCGCGTGTCGATATGTGCCACGCCGTCGGTGCGCCAGTCGCGCATGAAGTGGTTCACTTCCTTGAGCGCGTCCTTGATGTAATCGCCTTCGATCCAATAGACCATGTCGATACGTTCGCCGGTGCGGCCCGAATACATCCGGATGCGGCGGATATCACCGGCACCGCGAAGGAAACCCGCTGCATTCGCGAAGGTCGGTGCTGCTGTGACCGCTGTTGCGGCGAAGGCTGCCAGAAGGCCGCGCCGGGTCAATCCGGTGGTCGCTGTCTTGTTCATGCCTGCGTCGTCCCGTACGCTGAAGTCCTGCCTGCAACCGATGTTACGGTCGCTGTCGTATCGTCCCCCAAGACTGCGAAAGGTATGGCATAGGTCGATTCGTTCGCCAAGCCGTGAATTTTGCTACGCTCCTGTAACAAGGGTTTTCGGCGAATTTTCGCGCAGTGTTGCGGGCTTGCCTAGATTCACCGCCCTCTGCGGCGTTACCGACCCGAGGTGCGGTCCTCCCGAAAAAGTATGTGGACAGGACAGGTCTGCAGTGGCGAAACTCGGCGCGTCCGGGACAAGTAAAAGGGTTTGGGGTATTATGACAGGACAGAACGGCATCCGACGCGTGCTGGGCGCGCTGATCGGCGCAGCCATGGTGTTTGGCGCGGGTCAGGCTTTTGCGCAGCAGATGACCGGGTTCAAGCAGGCGGTGGCCGAGGCGGCCTCGCGCGATGCCGACATCGCCTCTTTCTATCGCGGGCGGGATTTCCAGCCGATCTGGACCGATACCGATGCCGACGACACCGCGCGGCGACAGGCGCTGCTGACGGCGCTGGCGCAGGCCGACCGGCACGGTCTGCCCGTCGACCGGTATGACATGGATGACCTGATGGAGCGCATGCGCGCGGTGCGCAGCAGCCGCGATCTGGGCCTGCTCGAGGTCGAGATGTCGCGCGTCTTCCTGCAATATGCCCGTGACATCCAGACCGGTGCGCTGATCCCGTCGCGGATCGACGAGGACATCGTGCGCGAGGTGCCCTACCGCGACCGCGCCAGTTACCTTGCCATGATCTCGCGCGAGGACCCGGTCGATTTCATCGCCTCGCTGCCGCCCCAGACCATCGAATACCGCGCGCTTCTGGCGCAGAAGATCCGGCTCGAGGCGCGCATCGCCGAAGGCGGCTGGGGACCGGCGGTGCGGGCCAGCGCGCTCGCCCCCGGCGACACGGGGCCCGAGGTCGTCGCCCTGCGCGACCGGCTGATCGCGATGGGGTTTCTCGCACCCACCTCGAAGGCCAGCTACGACACCGATCTGCAGGCGGCGGTCAGTGCCTTCCAGCTTGCCCACGGGCTCGAGGTGGACGGCATCGCGGGGCAGGGGACAATCGCCGAGATCAACATCGATCCTCGCGCGCGGATGCGCGCGATCATCGTGGCGATGGAGCGTGAACGCTGGCTGAACCGCGAACGCGGCGACCGCCACATCCTGGTCAACCTCGCCGATTTCCATGCGCGCATCATCGACCACGGGCACGAGACCTTCCGCACCCGCTCTGTCATCGGCAAGAACGTGCCCGACCAGCGCAGCCCCGAGTTTTCGGACGTGATGGAGCACATGGTCATCAACCCGAGCTGGTTCGTGCCCCGCTCGATCATCGCGAAGGAATACCTGCCCGCGCTGCAGCGCAATCCGAACGCCGTGCGCCACCTTGTCATCACCGATTCCCGTGGACGCGAGATCAACCGCAACGCGGTCGATTTCTCGCGCTTTTCGAGCCGCAGCTTCCCCTTCTCGATGCGCCAGCCGCCGGGCGAGAGCAATGCGCTGGGTCTGGTGAAGTTCATGTTCCCGAACGTGCACAACATCTATCTGCACGACACGCCGCAGAAGCATCTTTTCGCGCACGAGGTGCGGGCCTACAGCCATGGCTGCATCCGTCTCGCCGATCCGTTCGACTTCGCCTATGCGCTTCTTGCCGCGCAGGAGGATGACCCCAAGGCCTATTTCCACAAGGTGCTCGAGACGAACCGCGAAACCCAGGTCGATCTGAAAAAACCGGTTCCGGTGCACCTGATCTACCGTACGGCCCAGACCAACGAACGCGGCCAGATCGAATATCGCCGCGACGTCTATGGCCGCGACGCCAAGATCTGGGAGGCGCTGAGCGCGGCGGGGGTGGCCCTTCCCGACATTCAGGGCTAATCACTTCTGCGGCAGAACCTGGAACAAGGGATCGGAAGCCGCGATGCCCCATAGGCTGGACGATATTGCGCGCGCCATCGGCGCGGCGTTCGCAGGCGACGGCGCGCTGGAGGTGACCGGCGTGGCCGAACCGGCCGGAGCCGGGCCCTCCGACCTTGCCATGGCGCTGAAACCCGAATTCGCCGCGCAACTGGGCGCAGGACAGGCGCGCGCTGCTGTCATGTGGGACGGTGCCGACTGGGCGGCCCTCGGGCTGCAGGGCGCGATCCTGCCGCGCAGGCCGCGCCATGCGATGGCCGGCGTATCGCGCCTCTTCGATCCGGGACAGCATTTCGCGGACGGCATCCATCCTTCCGCTGTGATCGAACCCACGGCCGAACTGGGCACCGACGTCCATGTCGGGCCGCTGTCGGTCATCGGCCCCCGCGCGCGGATCGAGGCGGGCACGGTGATCGGGCCGCAGGTCTTTGTGGGGGCCGACGCGCAGATTGGGCCGGGGGGCTTTCTGCGCGAACAGGTCAGCATCGGCGCGCGCGCCCGGATCGGTGCCCGCGTCCATCTGCAGCCCGGGGTCCGCATCGGCGGCGATGGCTTTTCCTTCGTCACCCCCGAGGTTTCGGGTGTCGAGGCGGTGCGCGCCAGCCTTGGCGATCAGGGCGACACCGCCGCGCAGGCCTATGTGCGCATCCATTCGCTGGGCGCGGTCAGCATCGGCGACGATGTGGAGATCGGCGCCAACAGCACCATCGATAACGGCACCGTGCGCGACACCATCGTCGGCGACCGCACCAAGATCGATAACCTTGTCCAGATCGGCCACAACGTGATCCTGGGCGAAGATTGCCTGATCTGCGCCCATGCAGCCATTGCCGGATCGGCCCGCATCGGCAACCATGTGGTCCTGGGCGGCAAGGCCGGTGTCAGCGACAACATCGTGCTGGGCGACCGGGTCATCGTGGGGGGCGGCAGCATTGTCCTGTCGAACGTGCCCGCGGGCCGCGCGCTTCTGGGATACCCGGCCACGAAGATGGACGCGCAGATCGAAAGCTACAAGGCGCTGCGCCGCCTGCCGCGCCTGATGCGCGATGTCGCGGCGCTGCAAAAGGCGGTTTTCAAACGCGGTGACAGTGACTAAATCACGCTCGCAACGGCAGCGGGGGAATGCCCATGAATGTGCAGGACAAGGTCATCGCCATCATCGCGGAGCAGGCCGTGCTCGAACCTTCGGACGTAAGCCCCGGGAGCACGCTGGAAGACCTCGGCATCGACTCGCTCGGTCTGGTCGAAAGCATCTTCGCGATCGAGGAAGCCTTCGATATCCAGGTCCCCTTCAACGCCAATGATCCGCAGGCCGGGGATTTCGACATTTCGTCCGTCGCGGCCATCGTCGCCGGGATCGAACGCCTGATCGCCGAGAAGACGGCGTAAGGGCCGCCGGTGCGTCGCGTCGTCATCACCGGGGCGGGCACGATCAACGCGCTGGGGCATTCCGTGCCCGAAACGCTGGAGGCCATGCGCGAAGGCCGCTGCGGGATCGGAGAGCTCGACTTCCGCGACGTCGACCGCCTGTCGATCCGCATCGGCGGGCAAGTGCGCGGGTTCGAGGCCGAAGGCCGCTTCAACCGTCAGCAGATGTCGCTTTACGACCGCTTCACCCAGTTCACCCTGACGGCAGCGCGCGAAGCGATCGAGCAATCCGGGATCGAGTTCACCGGAGAAGAGGCCAACCGCTCGGGCGTGGTGCTGGGCACCGCCGGGGGCGGCGTCAGCACATGGGATGAAAACTACCGCTCGGTCTATGAAGAGGGGAAGAACCGCGTTCATCCCTTCGTCGTGCCGAAGCTGATGAACAACGCCGCCGCCGCGCATGTGTCGATGGAATGGAACCTGCGGGGGCCGTCCTTCACCGTCTCGACCGCCTGCGCGTCGTCCAACCACGCCATGGCGCAGGCCTTCGCCATGGTGCGGTCGGGGATGGCGCCCGCGATGATCACGGGCGGGTCGGAATCGATGCTGTGCTTTGGCGGCATCAAGGCCTGGGAAGGGCTGCGCGTCATGTCGAAGGACGCCTGCCGCCCCTTCAGCGCCAACCGCAACGGCATGGTGCAGGGCGAGGGCGCGGGGATCTTCGTCTTCGAGGAGATGGAGCATGCGAAGGCCCGCGGCGCCGAGATCCTGGCCGAAGTGGCGGGCTTCGCCATGTCGTCTGACGCCGCCGACATCGTCATGCCGTCGAAACAGGGCGCGGCGCGGGCCATGGCGGGGGCGCTCAGGGACGCAGGGATAGACCGCGCTGAGGTGGGCTATATCAACGCCCATGGCACCGGCACGGCGGCCAACGACAAGACCGAATGCGCGGCGGTCGCCGATGTCTTCGGGCCCCATGCCGACCGGCTGATGATTTCGTCGACCAAGTCGATGCACGGCCATCTCATCGGTGGCACGGGCGCGGTCGAACTGCTGGCCTGCATCATGGCGCTGCGCGACGGTGTGATCGCGCCCACCATCGGATATGAAGAACCCGACCCGGAATGCGCGCTTGACGTCGTGCCGAACGTTGCGCGCGAGGCGAAGGTCGAAGTTGCCATGTCGAACGCCTTCGCCTTCGGCGGCATGAACGCAGTGCTGGTCCTGCGGCGCGTGTGAAACGCAAACCGCCGCGCCCGGGGGGTGCGGCGGTCCGGTGCCCAAAAGGGCGGTGTTTCAGTTCGCTTCGAGCTCGTCTGTCTTGTCGAATCCGGCGGTGAAGCCCACCAGCGACATATTCAGTTCGACCCGCTGATCGGGTGCCGGCGCGGGCACGATGATCACGCGGGCTTCCTTGCCGCGCTTGAACGCGTCGATATCCGCTTCGGTGAAGCCGATCTGCGCAACGCATCCCATCGGGCTGCAGAAGGAATAATTGTAGCGCTTGCCCTGGCCGTCATCGACAGAGATCACCACCTGCGCGGTCAGAAGCGTCTCGAGCGGCACGACGATCGTGCCGCCTGCGACCGCCTGACCGCCGCCCGCCAGCCGGAAGATCGAGATTTCGCCCAGCGTGTTGCCCTGATCGTCCTGCAGAAGCTGCAGCATCGAACAGGGATCGGTTTCGGCCTCGGTCTTGATGCAGGCTATGGTCCAGTCGCCCGATTCCTCGCGTGCATAGCGTTCGCCGAGCTGCGGCCCCTCGGGCGTGCCCAGATCGAGCTGCGGCGGCGTCGTGCCGGTGGTCTCTTCGGTCGTTTGGGTCTGCGCCGCGACGGGCCCCGCAAGGGCCATCATCGTCAGTGCCGACACGGTCATCCAGTGCTTGAACATAGAACTCACATCGGTTGGTGACAGGTTGCGCGTCTCTAGCATGGGCGCGGGGGCATGTCAGTCACCAATCGACCTCTGGCGGCATCACTCCCGTGTGACGGCGTCACCGGCAAAGCCATTCTCCGCAATGTGCAAAGGGGACCTTTCGGTCCCCTTCCTTGGCTTCTCTCCCCGTCGGACTGGCCGACTTAGTCATTACGAAAATGTTACGCTTGGGCCGGACAGCGGTCAACAGGAATGCGGGGGAATCCGAGGAATGCGCGCGGTTTTTCTTCAAACATATTCACGCGTTAAGCAGTATTGACGCGGCTTGGCGTCAAAAAAGCGGCCGCACCCGAAGGCGCGGCCAGTCTGACAGGGAGGAAGTCGTTTCCCCGGGGCCGGGCCCCCGGAAAACAAGAGGACTTTCGCAGACAAAGATTAAGTTTGTATGCTCGAAGCGGACCGCAGCAACACATGGAGGCTTGGAGCGCGTGGACGGCACAATCTTTATTGGTGGCGGGGGGCCTGAATACGGCACGCCGCAGCATCTTCTGCTTGGATATGCGAACCGTCACGGTCTCATCGCGGGTGCCACCGGCACCGGTAAGACCGTCACGCTGCAGATCCTTGCCGAAGGGTTTTCGAGTGCGGGTGTGCCGGTCTTCATGGCGGATGTGAAAGGCGATCTCTCGGGCCTTGCCCGGGCGGGCAGCCCCAATCACAAGCTGCACAAGCCCTTCACCGAACGCGCCGCAAAGATCGGCTTCGCCGACTTCGCCTATCAGACCTTCCCGGTCACCTTCTGGGATCTCTTCGGCGATCAGGGCCACCCGGTGCGCACCACCGTGTCGGAAATGGGCCCGCTTCTTCTGTCGCGGCTTCTGGAGCTGACCGAGGCGCAGGAGGGCATTCTCAACATCGTCTTCCGGGTGGCCGACGAAGAAGGCATGCCCCTTCTTGACCTCAAGGACCTGCAGGCGCTGCTGGTCTGGGCGGGCGAAGAACGCGAACGCCTGTCGCTGCGCTATGGCAACATTTCGGTCGCGTCCATCGGCGCGATCCAGCGGCGTCTTCTCGTGCTCGACACGCAGGGCGGCTCGGCCTTTTTCGGGGAACCGGCGCTGGACCTCGCCGACCTGATGCGCATCGACGCAGACGGCCGCGGGATGGTGAACATCCTTGCCGCGGACAAGCTGATGGGGTCGCCCCGGCTGTACGCCACGTTCCTTCTGTGGCTGCTGTCCGAGCTGTTCGAGACGCTGCCCGAAGTGGGCGACCCCGAGAAACCGAAGCTCGTCTTCTTCTTCGACGAGGCGCATCTGCTGTTCGACGGCGCGCCCAAGGCGCTGGTCGACAAGGTGGAACAGGTGGCGCGCCTGATCCGGTCCAAGGGGGTGGGCGTCTATTTCATCACCCAGAACCCCGCCGACGTGCCCGAGGATATCCTCGGCCAGCTGGGCAACCGGGTGCAGCACGCGCTGCGCGCCTTCACGGCGAAGGACCGCAAGGACCTCAAGCTTGCCGCGCAGACCTATCGCGACAATCCCCGCTTTCCGACCGAAGACGCCATCCGCGAGGTCGGCGTGGGCGAGGCGGTGACCTCGATGCTCGAACGCAAGGGCATCCCCGGCGTGGTGGAACGCACCCTGATCCGCCCGCCATCGTCGCATCTGGGCCCCATCACGCCGGAGGAACGCCGCGCGATCCTGTCGGCATCCCCCATGGCGGGGAAATATGATCGGACCCTCGACCGCCGCTCGGCCTACGAGATCTTGCAGGAGCGCGCCACGCAGGCCGCCCGCGCCGCCGAGGACGCCGAAGCCCGCGCCGAGGCCGAGGCACAGCGTGAATTCAACGCCGCGCGGCGCTACAGCGGCACGCGGGTGGAACGGTCGACCTCGCGCCGGTCGCAAGGCCCCGATTTCGGCGAGGCGATGACTCGCATGGTCGTGAAGGAACTGACCGGCACTACCGGTCGCCGCATCGTGCGGGGCATTCTGGGCGGGCTCTTCAAGGGGCGCTGAAATGCACTCCGTTCTTCTTCGGGTTCACAAATATCCCGGGGAGCGCGAGGGGCAGAGCCCCTCGCCCTCACTTCTCGGGCATCAGCCCCCGCGGGCTGAAGCGCAGCACCAGAAGCAGGATCAGGCCCATGGTGAACAGCCGCATATGCGCGGCGTTTTCCAGCAGGTGCTCCTTCAGCCAGCTGCCGTCCGCCATGCCCGACGTCACCACCGACATGAGCCAGATGCCGATCGGTTCCACCTGCACCCAGAGGAACCAGATCAGGAACCCGCCCAGCACGGCGCCGAAATTGTTGCCTGATCCGCCCACGATCACCATCACCCAGATCAGGAAGGTGAAGCGCAGCGGTTGATAGGACCCCGGCGTCAGCTGACCGTCGAGCGTGGTCATCATCGCGCCCGCGATCCCACAGATGGCGGACCCAAGCACGAAGATCTGCAGATGCCGCGCGGTGACGTCCTTGCCCATCGCTTCGGCCGCGGTTTCGTTGTCGCGGATGGCGCGCATCATGCGGCCCCAGGGCGACTTCAGCGCCAGCTGCGCCATGACGAGGACGATGATCAGCACCGCCGTGAACAGAAGCGAATAGCCGAGCTTGACATAGATCGACGACGCCGTGACCACGTCGAAACCCATGCCGGTGACGCGGTCGACGAAGGCGGGATCGTTCTGCAGATCGACCTCGAAGGGAACGGGGCGGGGCAGGCCGATCACGTTCTTCACGCCGCGCGCCAGCCAGTCTTCGTTCTTGAGGACTGCGATCACGATCTCGGCGATGCCCAGCGTCGCGATGGCCAGATAATCCGACCGCAGACCCAGCGCCGTCTTGCCGATGATCCAGGCCGCGCCCGCGGCCAGCAATCCGCCCACGGGCCAGGCCACCAGCACCGGCAGGCCAAGACCGCCCAGATACCCGGTCGAGGCCGGGTTGACGCCCTCGATCGCGATCTTCGCGGGGTCGAAGGCCGCCCGGTAGACGAAGAATCCCACGATCAGGAAAGCGATCATCGCCAACGTCCGCGCCCGACCCTTGGGCAGATAGCGGTACAGCAAGATCGCCCCCGCGATGGTGAAGGCCCCCAGCACCAGCGACAGGATGATGCGCAGCCCCCCCGCCGCCCAGGCGTCGGTCACCGGCGGCATGGCGATCAGCACCGTGGCAAGGCCCCCCAGCGCGACAAAGCCCATGACGCCCACGTTGAACAGCCCCGCAAAGCCCCATTGCAGGTTCACGCCCAGCGCCATGATGGCCGATACGAGCCCCATGTTCACGATGATGAGCGCTGTGTTCCAGCTTTGCATCATGCCGGTCGCGATGATCAGCAACGCGATCCCGGCGGCATACAGGGTGAACTTGACGCTGTCGGTCATACCGCTTTCCCCTTGAAGAGGCCCGTGGGCTTGAACAGCAGGACGATCAGCAAGATCACGAAGCTGACCGCGAACTTGTAATCGGTGGACAGAAGCTGGACCAACCCTTCGGGTGCCATGCTTTCGGGCAGGGCATAGGTCAGCACCTTCTTCCAAGCATAGGTGATCGTCACCTCGGAAAAGGCGATGACGAAGCCGCCCGCGATGGCGCCGACCGGGTTGCCGAGGCCCCCGACGATGGCCGCCGCGAAGATCGGCAGCAGAAGCTGGAAATAGGTGAAGGGCTTGAAGCTCTTGTCGAGGCCATAGAGCACGCCCGCGATCGTCGCCAGCGCCGCCACGATCATCCAAGTGTAGAGCACCACGCGTTCGGGGTTGATCCCCGACAGAAGCGCAAGATCCTCGTTGTCGGAATAGGCGCGCATGGACTTGCCGGTGCGGGTGCGGTTCAGGAACCAGAACAGAACCACAACCACGATGATGGCGGTCACCAGCGTGATGCCTTGGCTCGTGCGGATGGCCAGCGGTTCGGCCAGCCCTGTCATTTCGCGGAAGGTGCCGGCCGAAATGATGAAGCGTTCGCCATCTGCGAAACGCTGGTCATCCGGGCCGATCACGAAGCGCACGATGCCGTTCATGATGAACATGACGCCCATCGACACGATCACAAGGATCACCGGCTTGGCCTTCTGCACCCGGTAGAAGCGATAGACCGCGCGGTCGGTGATCACCAGAAGCGCGATGCAGCCCAGGATCCCGAAGGGCAGGGCGAGCAGCGCCGTGGGCAGCGGCCCCAGCGTTACGCCCGCCGCCTGCAGCCACCAGGTGATCAGGATCGTGATCATCGCCCCGAAGGCCATGGTGTCGCCATGGGCGAAGTTCGAAAACCGCAAGATGCCGTAGATCAGCGTCACCCCCAGCGCCCCCAGCGCCAGCTGGCTGCCATAGGCGATGGCCGGGATGATGACGAAATTGGCCAGCGCGATGACGGCGTTCAGAAGGTCCATCGCTCAGCCCCCCAGGAAGGATTTGCGCACGTCGGGGTCGGCCAGCAATTCCTTGCCGGTCCCCGAATAGGCATTGCGGCCCTGAACAAGGACATAGCCCTTGTCCGCGATCTCGAGCGCCTGTCGCGCGTTCTGTTCCACCATCAGGATCGGGATGCCGGTGCGCGCCACCTCGATGATCCGGTCGAACAACTCGTCCATCACGATGGGGCTGACGCCCGCGGTCGGCTCGTCCAGCATCAGGACCTTGGGCTTGGTCATCAGCGCGCGGCCCACCGCCACCTGCTGGCGCTGCCCGCCCGAGAGTTCCCCCGCCGCCTGACGGCGCTTTTCCTTCAGGATCGGGAACAGCTCATAAACCTGCTCCATCGTGCCGCGGAAATCGTCGCGCCGGATGAAGGCGCCCATCTCGAGGTTCTCCTCGACGGTGAGCGAGGTGAAGATGTTCGAGGTCTGCGGCACGAAGCCCATGCCCTTGATCACCCGGTCCTGCGGGCTGAGGTTGGTGATATCCTCGCCGTCGAGCCGGACCGATCCCTGCCGCACGTCCAGCATCCCGAAGATCGCCTTCATCGCCGTCGACTTGCCCGCGCCGTTCGGCCCGACGATGACCGCGATCTCGCCGGGGTTCACCGCAACCGTGCAATCGTACAGGATGTCGGGGCCCTTGCCATAGCCGCCGGTCATCGTGTCGCCGATCAGGAAAGCTTCGGAGGTGCTCATTGCCTTCCCTGTCCCGGGCGAAGCCTTCAGCGTGCCGCCGCCGGCCGTGTTGGTGATCGAGGCGTCCCTGTTGCCGCGATCATCCTGATACGGGTTATCGCCCATGCCCGCCCCCTGTCTTCCTCTCGCCCCAGATATCCTGGGGGGTCGCCATTGTCGCGCCATTGGTCCGAGCGACAATGGCGACGAGGGGGCAAAGCCCCCTCGCATCCGTCGGACGGACGCAGTCCGTTCGAAACCCGGTCATGCCCCCACCTTCGTCTTGTTCTTCAGGCCTGTGCCAAGGTAGGCCTCGATCACCTGCTCGTTGGCCTTGATCTCGGCCAGCGTGCCCTGCGCCAGCACCTTGCCCTCGGCCATGCAGATGACGGGGTCACAGATCTTGCCGATGAAATCCATGTCGTGCTCGATCACGACGAAGGTGTATCCGCGCTCCTTGTTGAGCCGCAGGATCGCGTCGGCGATGGTGTTCAGAAGCGTGCGGTTCACGCCCGCGCCCACCTCATCGAGGAAGACGATCTTGGCGTCCACCATCATGGTGCGGCCCAGCTCGAGCAGCTTCTTCTGCCCGCCCGAGACCTGTCCCGCCTTGTGATCGGCCAGGTGCGAGATGGTCAGAAACTCCAGCACCTCGTCGGCCTTCGCGCGCAGCGCGCGTTCCTCGTCGGCGATGCGCTTGCGCCCGAACCAGGTGTTCCAGAGCGTCTCGCCCGACTGGTCGCCCGGCACCATCATCAGGTTCTCGCGGCAGGTCATCGAGGAGAATTCATGCGCGATCTGGAAGGTGCGCAGCAGACCCTTGTGGAACAACGTATGCGGCGGCAGGCCGGTGATGTCCTCGTCGCCCATGAAAACCTGGCCCGAGGTCGGCGGCAGCACGCCCGCGATCACGTTGAAGAGCGTCGTCTTGCCCGCGCCGTTCGGACCGATCAGCCCGGTGATCGAGCCTTTCTCGATCGACAGCGTCGCGCCGTCCACGGCATGGAAGCCGCCGAAATGCTTGTGCACGTTGCGAACGTCGATGATCATCCCACCCCCTGCGCCCCGTCGGGCCGCAAATCCGAAAAAACAGCCCGAACCGAAGGGTCCGGGCTGTTTCTTGCTACAGGAAATCGCCGCTCAGCGGAACTTCACCGTGGTGATCTTGCCGCCTTCGAAGGTGATCTGGCGGTAGTTGCCCGCAGATTCACCCGGTCCGATCAGTTCGACGGCAGTCGCGCCGACATAGTCGATGTCGCCGCCGTTCTTCAGGATCTCCAGCGCCTTGGCCAGTTCGCCGGGGAAGATCTGCTCGCCGGGGGCGTTGGCCACATCCATCACCTTGGCGGCATAGTCGCCCGGTTCCACCGAACCGGCCGCCTGCATCGCAAGCATGATCAGTGCGGCGGCATCATAGCTTTCCGGCGCGAAAGCGCTGGTGGCATCGAAGCTGTCGCCCACGAGATCCTGGAAGCTTGCGGCGCCCGGGCTGTCAGTGCCCGGAAACTGCCCGGTCGAGCCGTCGATCTCGGTTCCGAAGTTCTCTTCCAGCTTGGCGCCCACCATCCCGTCGGGGAAGTGGAAGCTGTCGAACGCACCCGTGTCGAGCGCGGCGCGCACGATGCCCGAGCCACCGCCATCGACATAGCCTGCGACGACCAGACGCTGCCCGCCGGCCGCAGCCAGCGCACCCACTTCGGCCGAGTAATCGGCCTTCTGGTCTTCATGCGCGGCATTGATCGTGACCTTGCCGCCCGCGGCTTCGAACGCCGCCTGGAAGCTGTCGGCAAGACCCTTGCCGTAGTCGTTGTTCACATAGGACACCGCGACTTCGGTGATGCCTTCTTCCAGCAGGATTTCCGTCATCACGACGCCCTGACGGGCATCCGACGGCGCGGTGCGGAAGAACAGGCCGTTGTCTTCGTTGTTCGCGTGGCTCAGGCCGGGCGAGGTGGCCGAGGGCGAAATCATCACCATGCCATTCGGCACGGCGACGTTCTGCAAGATCGCGCCAGTCACGCCCGAGCAATCCGCGCCCATAATGCCCTTGACGCCATCGGCGGTCACAAGGCGTTCGGCAGCGACGACAGCGGCAGCGGCGTCGATGCAGGTACTGTCCGCGCGCACCGGCGTAACGGTCATCCCGTCCAGCAGCATCCCTGAGTCGGTGACTTCCTTCATCGCCATTTCAGCGCCGGCACCCATGTGCGGCGTGATCGATTCGAGCGGGCCCGTGAAGCCCAGGATGATCCCGATCTTGACTTCGGACGCCTGCGCGGCGCCGGCCAGCAATGCGGTGGCGGCAGTCGCCATAAGCAACTTTTTCATTGATAACTCCCCTAGATTTGGAACGTGCGAGACGTTCGCAGGGGAGCCTAGTCAAAAGGGCGCGTGAAGAAAAGTCCCTTTGCGCCCCGGGTCCACGGGTCGAAACCGGCCCGCCGCCGCCCTATCTTCGGAGCAAAAGCGGCAAGAAAGGGATCTGGGCATGCGGCGGATGCTTCTGGCGGCGGGGATCACGATGGTGCTTGCGGGAGCGGGGACGGCGCAGACGCTGCCGTCGTCGCAGGGCACGCTTCGGGTCGAGGCGATGCTGACGGGTCTCGACGAACCTTGGGCGATCGGTCTTCTGCCCGGGGGCGGGTTTCTGGTTACCGAACGCGACGGGCGGCTGATCCTCGTGCAGGATGGCCGCGCGCGCGACGTGGGCGGCGTGCCCGAGGTGGCCGCGACGGGGCAGGGCGGTCTTCTCGACATCACCGTCGCGCGCGATTTCGCAGCCACGCGCGAAGTTTTCCTGAGCTTCGCCAAACCGCAGGGCCGTGGGCAGAACACCGCGCTCGCCGTGGCGCGGCTGTCCGACGATGGCGCGCGGCTCGAGAATGTGCGCGTGATCTTCGAGGCGGCACCCGGCTTTTCCGGCGGGCAGCATTTCGGGTCGCGCGTGGTCGAGGCGCCGGACGGCACGCTGTTTCTCACCACCGGCGACCGGGGCGCGCCCGAGAGTTCGCAAGACCTTAGCAATCATAACGGCGCGGTGATCCGCGTGGCCCGGGACGGCAGTGTGCCCGCCGACAACCCCTTCGTGGGTCAGGCGGGTGCGCAGCCCGAAATCTGGTCCTTTGGGCACCGCAACGTGCAGGGTGCGGGGCTTGATCTGGACGGCAACCTCATCACCGCCGAACACGGTGCCCGCGGCGGGGACGAAATCAACCGCATCAGGCGCGGCGCGAATTTCGGCTGGCCCGTCATCACCTACGGCGTCGCCTATTCCGGCAGGCCCATCGGCGAAGGCACCCAGAAGCCGGGGATGGAGCAGCCCGAATTCTACTGGGATCCGTCGATGGCGCCGTCTGGGCTGATGGTCTATTCCGGGCGGCTCTGGCCCGAATGGCGGGGCGATATCTTCGTGGGATCGCTGAAGTTCAGCTATATCGCGCGGCTCGATGGTACGCCGCTGCGCGAGGTCGAACAGATAGAAGGCGATCACACTGGCCGTGTCCGCGACATCGTAGAGGCGTCGGACGGCACGATCTGGTTTCTCTCGGTGGGAGACGGCGCGGTCTACCGGCTCAGCCCCGGCTGATCAGGTGCGCTCCGCATTCCAGCGCATTACCATCCGGTAAGTCGCCTTGCCGTGTTGTCAGATCGACAGCCGCGCCGCATGACTGCCGCGTTCGCGGTAAGGCGTCGTGTCGTAATGCGCGCGGTAGCATTTGGAGAAATGCGATGGCGACGCGAACCCGCAGGCCAGCGCCACGTTGATCACGCTCATGTCGGTCTGCATGAGCAGGTTGCGCGCCTTCTGCAGGCGGAGTTCCATGTAATACCGTTTTGGGCTGCGGTTCAGATAGCGCCGGAAGAGCCGTTCAAGCTGCCGCGTCGACATTCCGACGCGCCGCGCCAGCGTCGCGGGGCTGATCGGTTCCTCGACATTGGTCTCCATCATCTGGATGACTTGGCTCAGCTTGGGGTGGCGCACGCCGATGCGGGTCGGCACCGACAGGCGCTGCGTGTCCTGATCGGTCCGGATCGACGAATAGATGAGCTGGTCGGCCACCGCGTTGGCGAGGTCTTCGCCGTGATCGTCGGCGATGATTTTCAGCATCAGGTCGATGGATGACGTGCCGCCCGCCGTGGTGAGCCGGTTTCCGTCGATCACGAAGACCGATTTCGTCAGGTTCACCTCCTCGAATTCCTCCGAGAAGCTGTCCTGATTTTCCCAGTGGATCGTCGCGCGCTTGCCGTCCAGAAGCCCCGCGCGCGCCAGCGTATAGGCGGCGGTGCACAGCCCGCCCACCGCCAGCCCGCGCCGCGCCTCGCGCCGCAGCCAGTTGAGCAGCCGCTTGGTCGTCGCCTTCTGCACGTCGATGCCGCCGCAGACCAGCACCGTGTCCTCGCGCACGAGTTCGGGCAGGTCGCTGTCGAGCTTGAAGACGGTTCCGGCCGAACAGCTCACGCTGTCGCCGCCTTCGCCCACGATCATCCAGGAATAGAGCGCACCTTCGCCCATCCTGTTGGCGATCCGCAGCGCATCCAGCGCCGAGGCGAAGCTCAGCAGCGTGAAGTTGTCCAGAAGAACGAAAACGAAACGCCGTCCCTGGACGGGTGTGCGCGCCGTTTCAGCCATGCTCCGCCGGACCTGCATTCTGGCCGCTCTCTTCCCGTTGCGAAGGGTTCGGCGGCCACCATGCTCATGTAGCTAAAGCGCCGTCAAGTGGTCGCAAATGATGTATGGTCAGGCCCCGCCCCCGCGCGTATAAGCGGGCGCTGAAGACCCCGAGCCGGAGAAGGCCGATGAGCGACTGGACCAAGACCGCATGGCGCAGGAAGCCGCGCGTGCAGATGCCCGACTATCCCGATGCCGAAGGGCTGACGGCGGTCGAAGGGCAGTTGCGCCGCTATCCGCCGCTTGTCTTCGCGGGCGAGGCGCGGCGCCTGAAGAAGCACCTCGGCGCTGCCTCGCGCGGTGAGGCGTTCCTGTTGCAGGGTGGCGACTGCGCCGAAAGCTTCGAGCAGTTCAGCGCCGACGGCATCCGCGACACGTTCAAGGTCATGCTGCAGATGGCGATGGTGCTGACCTTCGGCGCCAAGGTCCCGGTGATCAAGGTGGGCCGCATGGCGGGCCAGTTCGCCAAGCCCCGCAGCGCCCCGACCGAGATCATCGGCGGGCTTGAACTGCCCAGCTATCGCGGCGACATCATCAACGATCTGGCCGCGACGCCCGAGGCCCGCACCCCCGATCCGCGCCGCATGCTGCAGGCCTACACGCAGGCCGCCGCGACGCTGAACCTGCTGCGTGCCTTCTCGACCGGCGGTTTCGCCGACATGAGCCGCGTGCATTCCTGGACCCTGTCCTACACCGACAGCGACGATGCCGAACGTTATCGCGAGATCGCCAACCGCATTCAGGACACGATCGATTTCATGGCGGCGGCAGGCATCACGGCGACCACGACGCATGAATTCTCGACCGTCGAGTTCTACACCAGCCACGAGGCGCTGCTTCTGGAATATGAAGAGGCGCTGACGCGGCTCGATTCCACGTCCGGCAACTGGCTGGCCGGCTCGGGCCACATGATCTGGATCGGCGACCGCACGCGTCAGCCCGACGGGGCGCATGTTGAATATGCGCGCGGCGTTCTGAACCCCATCGGGCTCAAATGCGGGCCCAGCATGACGACCGACGATCTGAAGGTGCTGATGCACGCGCTGAACCCCGAAAACGAACCGGGTCGGCTCACGCTGATCGCGCGGTTCGGCGCGGGCAAGGCGGGCGATCACCTGCCGCGCCTGATCCAGACGGTGCAGGCGGAAGGGGCGAACGTGACCTGGGTCTGCGATCCGATGCATGGCAACACGATCAAGTCGTCCTCGGGCTACAAGACGCGGCCGTTCGAGTCGGTCCTGCGCGAGGTGCGTGAATTCTTCGGGGTTCACGGCGCCGAAGGCACCATCCCGGGCGGCGTGCATTTCGAGATGACGGGACAGGACGTGACCGAATGCACCGGGGGCATTCACGCGGTGACCGATGAAGACCTCTCTGATCGCTATCACACCGCCTGCGACCCGCGGCTGAACGCATCGCAGTCACTGGAGCTTGCCTTCCTCGTGGCCGAGGAACTGACCCGGCGGCGTGACAGCGGCGCCTCGCGCGCGGCGGGCTAGGTCCTGACCAGCCGCAGATGCGGCGCATGGGCGAAGGGCGCGGGCGCTTCGGCGGCCTCGGCGCCCATCGCCCGGGGCGGGGCATAGACCGGGCGCAGCCGTTTTTCGGCGATGTCGAGTGTGACGCCTTCCAGCCTTGCATCGGCGGTCACGGCCCCAAGCACGCGGTTGACACGTCCCGCGTCGCAGAGCATCGGAAGAAGGATCATCCAACCTGTCCCCGCGCCGCTGCGCAGGCCGATTTCGGCCACTGCGGGGGCGTCGAAGACGGTCTCGAGGATCCGCGACAGCTCTGCGCGCGCCGATACAGAGAACAGCGCTGATAGCGGCAGCCCCCGCGGTTCCATCCCGGCAAGGCGCGTCATCAGCGCCCCGGCGATACGCAGCCGCGCGATGCCCGGCGCGATGCGTTCCGCGATCAGCACATTGTCGAGCACGTTTTCCAGCGCGCGGGGGTCGATCCGACCGCGTGAAGGCAAACCCCCTTCGGTGGCAAGCGCGATCCAGTAGGCCTCGACCTGACGCAGCGGAGTCAGCCGGGCAGGGACGATCCCCGGATCAAGGGGAATCACACGGGCCTCAGGAGGTCGGGTGTAGGTTGTCATGGTGCAAAACGGCTCCCCGTGCTTGTCACCTGAGGCGCCCTGCCGCGACAGGCCCGTTCAGGAAATCGTCACAATAGTTACCCAGTACTTAACATGGCTGATTTTTCGCAAAGGCGTGACGGTTTTTCGGGGCCTTGGTTAATCGCGGTGCAAAGCCCGCCCGGGGGGTTGCCCTGCCGAGGCGCTTGGCATTAGGTGCATCGGGCATGACGGGGGCGGGGGGCAAATACGATGATCCGATCCATGACCGGCTTTGCCTCGGCGACGGGCGCACGGTCCCCGTTTTCCTGGGCATGGGACCTGCGGTCGGTCAACGGGCGGGGACTTGACCTGCGCCTGCGCGTGCCCGACTGGATCGAAGGGCTCGAAGCCGGCCTTCGCCAGATGATCCCGCGCGAGGTAAATCGCGGCGCGGTCACCCTGTCGCTGCGGCTGTCGCGTGACGAAGGGGGCGCGACGCTTGCGGTCAACGACCGGGCGCTGGCCGCGATGCTTGGCGCGCTGGGACAGATCGACGCCGCCGCACAGGCGCGCGGCCTGACGCTGGCGCAGCCTTCGGCCGCCGATATCCTTGGCCTGCGTGGGGTTCTCGACGATACCCGACCCGAGGATGAAGGCGCGGCGCTCGCCCCCATCTTGCTGGCCGAGGCGCAGGCGCTGATTGCCGATTTTCAGGCCATGCGCGCGGCCGAAGGTGCTGCACTGGCCAAGGTGCTGACCGCCCAGACCGACGAGATCGCGCGCCTGACGGACGAGGCTGCGGCGCTGGCCGAGGCGCGGCGCGACGCGGCGGCCGACGCGCTGCGTATCGCCATCGCCCGGGTGACGGATGCGACCGACGCGGTCGATCCGCAGCGGCTGGCGCAGGAACTGGCCCTTCTTGCGGTGAAATCAGACGTGACCGAAGAGATCGACCGCCTGCGCGCCCATGTGGCGGCGGCACGCGCGCTTTTGCGCGAAACCGGGGCCGTGGGGCGGAAATTCGACTTCCTCATGCAGGAATTCAACCGCGAGGCCAATACATTGTGCTCCAAGGCGCAATCCTCGGCGCTGACGCAGGTGGGCCTGCAGCTGAAGGTCGTCATCGACCAGATGCGCGAACAGGTCCAGAATATCGAATAGGCGGGGCCATGGCGGACAGGCGCGGACTTCTGATCATCCTTTCCTCGCCCTCGGGCGCGGGGAAATCGACGTTGACGCGCCGCCTGCGCGACTGGGACCCGACGCTGTCGTTTTCGGTCTCGGCCACCACCCGCGCCCCGCGCCCGGGCGAGGAAGACGGGCGGGACTATCACTTCCTCTCCGAGGACGCTTTCCGCCAGAGTGTCAGGGACGGCGGCATGCTGGAACATGCGCGCGTTTTCGGCAATTTCTATGGCAGCCCCCGCGCCCCGGTGCAGGCCGCCATCGACGCGGGCCGCGACGTGCTCTTCGACATCGACTGGCAGGGTGCGCAGCAGATCCAGAATTCGGCGTTGGGGCCGCACACGCTGTCGATCTTCATCCTGCCGCCGTCGATCACCGAACTGCGCCGCCGGCTCGAAGGGCGCGGGCAGGACAGCGCCGAGGTGATCGCGCAGCGCATGGCCAAAAGCTGGGACGAAATCAGCCACTGGGCCGAATATGACCATGTCCTGATCAACGACGATCTGGACGAGACCACCCGCCGCCTGCGCGTCATCGTCGAGGCGGCCCGCCTGCGTCGCATCCAGCAGCCCGGGCTGAACGACCACGTGCGCGCCCTCCAGCGCGAATTCGAGGAGATGCAATGACCCTCTATGCCCTCGGCGACGACCGCCCGCAGCTTCACCCCGATACCTGGGTCGCGCCTGATGCGAACCTGATCGGCAAGGTCGTGCTGGAAGAACTGGCCTCTGTCTGGTTCGGCGCGACGCTGCGCGCTGATCACGAGGAGATCCGCATCATGCGCGGATCGAACGTGCAGGAAAACTGCGTTTTCCATGTCGACGCGGGCTTTCCGCTGACGGTGGGGGAAAACTGCACCATCGGCCACAAGGTCATGCTGCATGGCTGCACCATCGGGTCGAACACGCTGATCGGCATGGGGGCGACCGTGCTCAACGGCGCGAAGATCGGCGACAATTGCCTGATCGGGGCTGGGGCGCTGATCACGGAAAACAAGGTCATCCCCGACGGCAGCCTTGTCATGGGCAGCCCCGGGCGTGTGGTGCGCGAACTGGACGCCGCTGCCATCGCGCGGATCACCGCCAACACGCTGCATTACCAAGACAACATGCGCCGCTACCGCGACGCTCTACATAAGGTGACATGATGCGCAATTCGCGGGGCTCGCTCATCCGGCCCTATCCTCTCCCCGGCAGCGCCAGCCGCCCGGTCGTCACGCCGCTGTCGCCGTCGGTCGTCTATGCCAGCGACACGCCCGACGCGCTGGACGACCAGTATGAAGGCCGCGTGCAGGGCTTCACCTATTCGCGCGAAGGCCACCCCAACGCGCAGGTCGTGGGGGCGCATGTCGATGCGCTCGAAGGCGCGCAGGGCGGTGTCGTGATAGGATCGGGCATGGCCGCCGTGGGCGCCGTGCTGATGGGGCTTCTCAAGACAGGCGATCACGTCGTGGGCGGCAACCAGCTGTACGGCCGGTCGCTGCGCATGATGAAAGAAGATCTGCCGCGTCTCGGGATCGGCGTGACCTTCGCCGATCCCGGCGACGTCGCTGCCATCCGCGCCGCGATGCGCCCCGAGACGAAGATGATCCTGGTCGAGGTCGTGTCGAACCCGACGCTGCGCGTGGCCGATATCGCCGGTCTGGCGGCGCTGGCGAAGGAGACGGGTGCGCTTCTTGTCGTCGACAACACCTTCACCACGCCGCGCGCCTTCCGGCCCTTCGATCACGGCGCCGATATCGTGATCCATTCCATAACCAAGCTGCTCTCGGGTCATTCCGACGTCATGCTGGGCTATGTCGCCGCCCGCGACCCCGCACTGGCGCAGCGCCTCATGGTCTTTTCCGTCACCATGGGTCTGACGGCCAGCCCCTTTGATTGCTGGTTGGCGGAACGGGGCCTGCTGACCTTCCCGCTGCGCTTCGACCGCGCGCAGGCGACGGCGGCGCAACTGGCTGATGCGCTGGCGGGCCTGCCGGGGGTGCGGCGCGTGCTCTATCCGATGCGTACCGATCACCCCGATCATGCGCTTGCCACAGCGCTTCTGGGCGATCAGGGCTGCAACATGGTCAGTTTTGAGCTCGACGGTGACCGCGCCGCCGCGAACGCCTTCACCCGCGCGGCGGAAGGGCTCAGCTTCGCGCCGACGCTGGGCGACGTGGGCACGACGCTGTCGCATCCCGCGTCCTCCTCGCACCGCGCGCTGACGGTGCAGGACCGCGCGGCGCTGGGGATCAGCGAAGGCTTCTTCCGTGTTTCGGTCGGACTGGAAGACCCAGACGCACTGATTGGCGTGATGACGCGCGCCGTCGCCGAAGCCACCGGAAAGGGCTGAGATCATGGTCCAGCCCGAGGCGATGCTGGGCGGTGTCCTGTCGGCAATCCCCTTGCCTGCCATAGCCATCAGCACCGGCGAACGCATCGTCGAGGCCAATACCGAAGCGCGCACGCTTCTGGGCCAGCAGATCGTCGGGCGCCATCATGCCACCATCCTGCGCCAGCCCGTGATGCTCGACGCGATCGAGGGCTGTATGCGCAATCGTCAGCCGCACACGGCGCGCTATCTGTCCAATGACGGTGCGCAGGACACCGCCTTCGATGTGAGCTGCCGCTTCATTCCTGATCCGGTGAACTCCATGCGCGGCTGGGTTCTGGTACTGCTTCAGGACGTCACGCAGGTGGAACAGGCGGGCCAGATGCGCCGCGACTTCGTAGCCAATGTCAGCCACGAACTGCGCACGCCGCTCACCGCGCTTCTGGGCTTCATCGAGACGCTGCGCGGCCCCGCGCGCAATGACGAGCGCGCGCGCGACCGCTTCTTGTCTATCATGGAGGGCGAGGCCGGGCGCATGAACCGCCTTGTCGGCGATCTTCTCTCGCTCAGTCGCGTGGAATCGGAAGAACGCGTGCGCCCGCGCGGCCATGTCGATCTGGGTGCGCAGATCGCCTCGACGCTGCACACCCTGCGCCCGTTGGCGGAAGAGGCGGGCGTGACGCTGGAGTTGGACCGCCCGCCGCGCCCGGTGGTGGTGACGGGGGACTCCGATCAGCTGCAGCAGGTGATCACCAACCTGATCGAGAACGCGATCAAATACGGCGCGGCTGGCAAGATCGTGCGGGCCGAACTGACCGAGGAAGACCACGACCCGGCGGTGCGCGGGCCATCGGCGCGGCTGCGCATCATCGACTTCGGCCCCGGCATCGACCCGGTGCACCTGCCGCGTCTGACCGAACGCTTCTACCGCGCCGACAGCCACCGCTCGCGCGAACTGGGCGGCACGGGGTTGGGCCTTGCCATCGTCAAGCACATCGTCAACCGCCATCGCGGGCGGCTCCGGGTGAGCAGTGATCTGGGCAAGGGATCGGTCTTTACCGTGATTTTGCCGAAGTGATCCAAACTGCCCCTAGCCTGCGGGCAGGTGCGTGATTAGGTTGGACCCGACCGGGGAGAAGCGAACGTGGACGCAAGCCAGAATATCGAGGCGGACGTGACGGCCGACAGCATCAAGATCACGGCCCGCGGCGTGGAGGTCTTCTACGGGGACAAGCAGGCGCTGAACGAAGTGAATGTCGATATCCTCGACAAGACAGTGACCGCCTTCATCGGTCCGTCGGGTTGCGGCAAGTCCACCTTCCTGCGCTGCATCAACCGCATGAACGACACGATTTCCAGCGCGCGGATCGAAGGCAAGATCCTGCTCGACGGTGAAGACATCTACGACAAGCGGGTCGACCCGGTGCAGCTGCGCGCCAAGGTGGGGATGGTGTTCCAGAAACCGAACCCGTTTCCGAAATCGATCTATGACAACGTCGCCTATGGCCCCAAGATCCACGGGCTCACGCGGTCCAAGTCGGAACTGGACGGGATCGTCGAGGAAAGCCTGAAGAAGGCAGCCCTCTGGAACGAGGTGAAGGACCGGCTGCAGGAAAGCGGCACAGGGCTTTCGGGCGGCCAGCAGCAGCGCCTGTGCATCGCGCGCGCGGTCGCCACCGCCCCCGAAGTTTTGTTGATGGACGAACCCTGTTCGGCGCTGGACCCCATCGCCACCGCGCAGATCGAGGAATTGATCGACGAATTGCGCCAGCAGTTTTCGGTGGTGATCGTCACCCATTCGATGCAACAGGCCGCCCGCGTCAGCCAAAAGACGGCGTTCTTTCACCTCGGCAACCTGGTCGAATACGGCGATACCAGCCTGATTTTCACCAACCCGCAGGATCCGCGCACCGAAAGCTATATCACCGGCCGGATCGGATAGGATCATGGGCGACAAGATGCATATTCAGTCGGCCTTCGACCGCGATCTCGAGCGGATCCAGGCCAGCATCATGAAGATGGGCGGGTTGGTCGAGGAGGCGATCCTCGAGAGCGCCAGGTCGCTCGAAACCCGGGACGAGGAACTGGCCGAAACAGTGCGCCGCAAGGATGCGCAGATCGACGCGCTTGAGGAACAGATCAACCAGGAAGCCGCCCGCGTCATCGCGCTGCGCGCGCCGACGGCGGTGGACCTTCGGCTGGTTCTCAGTGTGATCAAGATCAGCTCCAATCTGGAACGCATTGGAGATTATGCGAAAAACCTTGCCAAGCGCACCGCTGTCCTGTCACGGATGGCCCCGGTTGGGGATGGTTCGGCCTCGCTTCGCCGGATGGGGCGCGAGGTGGAAGTCATGCTGCACGACGCGCTCGATGCCTTTGTGCAGCGCGACGCAGGGCTGGCGCGTGACGTCATCGCCCGCGACGTTGACATCGACCAGATGTACAACGCGCTCTTCCGCGAATTCCTGACCCACATGATGGAAGACCCGCGCAGCATCAGCGCCTGCATGCACCTGCATTTCATCGCCAAGAACATCGAACGCGTGGGCGATCATGTCACCTCGATCGCGGAACAGGTGGTCTTCCTCGTCACCGGGGAAAAGCCTGACGAAGGCCGCCGCAAGGCGGCGCTGCCCAGTCTCGACGAAACCGAGGATTAACGCGGCAGCGGGTCTTCGGGCTGCGCCTGCGTGGCCAGCCAGTCGCGGAAGGCCGACAGTGACGGATCATGCGCGCGCTCGCGTGGCCAGACCAGCCAATACGCGCCCTTCGCTTCCGCCGCCGGGCCGAAGGGGGCGATCAGGCGCCCTGAGGCCAGGTCCTGTTCCGCAAGGTAGTCAGGCAGAAGCGCCACGCCCAGCCCGTGAAGTGCCGCCTGCGTGATGGTTGAGAATTGATCATAGATCGTGCCGGGCAGGGGCCGGGGAGGATCGACGCCCTGACCCTGCAGCCAGTCGGCCCATGCGGTCGCCCGGGTGCGGATGTGCAGAAGCGGAAAGCGCAGCGCGTCGCGCGCGCCGGCGATGCGCCGCCCGTCGGTCAGGCCCGGTGCGCAGACGGGGATCATGCTTTCATGCCTTAGGAGCAGCCGGTCGGTCCCCGGCCAGTCGCCCGTGCCGAAGTGTAACGCCGCGTCGTAAGCCGTTGATGAAAATGCGAAAGGTACCAGCTCCGTGCCCATGTTGATGGTCACGTCCGGGTGGCGGCGGGCGAAATCGGGCAGGCGCGGCATCAGCCAGCGCATCCCGAAGGCAGGCAGGATCGCAAGGCTCAGCGTGCCGCCTGCGGGCCGCGCCTGCAGCCGCAGCGACGCCTGCGCGATCTGGTTCAGCGCGCCCCGGATATCGGCGGCAAAGGCGCGTGCGGGATCGGTCAGCACCAACCGCCGCCCGTCGCGGCGTGCCAGAGGCTGGCTCATCTGGACCTCAAGCGCCTGTATCTGGCGGCTGATCGCCCCTTGCGTCAGCGACAATTCCGCCGCCGCCGCCGAAGCGCTGCCCAACCGGTCAAGCGCTTCGAGCGCACGCAGGGCCGAGATCGAGGGGTGAAAGCGGCGTGGTATCGTCATGTATGATCTTTTCTCATGCTTTGGCGCGAAAGTCTCGGTGTATTTCTGGCGTGTTTTGCGGTATCTCCGCCTCAACATCCGCCATGGGAGGTCCCGATGAACATCCAGTCCACTCCGAAACCCAACCTCAAGGCCAAGGACGCACCCGATCTGGGCCGCTTCGACTGGGCCGATCCCTTCCGCCTTGCCGAGCAGCTGACCGAGGAAGAGCGGATGCTGGCCGATGCGGCCAAGACCTTCGCGCAGGAAAAGCTGCAGACCCGCGTCACGGGTGCCTTCGCGAACGAAGAAACCGACCCTGCGATCTTCCGCGAAATGGGCGAGATGGGCCTTCTGGGCGTCACCGTCCCCGAAGAATATGGCGGGCTGGGCGCCGGTTACGTCAGCTACGGCCTCGTCGCGCGCGAGATCGAGCGTGTGGACAGCGGATACCGCTCGATGATGAGCGTGCAGTCCTCGCTCGTCATGTATCCGATCTATGCCTATGGCTCGGAAGAGCAGCGCCGCAAATACCTGCCGGGCCTTGCGTCGGGCGAATTGATCGGCTGTTTCGGCCTGACCGAGCCCGATGCCGGGTCGGACCCCGCGGGCATGAAGACCCGCGCGGAAAAGACCGCGACGGGCTATCGCTTGACCGGCGGGAAGATGTGGATCTCCAATTCGCCCATCGCCGATGTCTTCGTCGTCTGGGCAAAGTCCGATGCGCATGGCGGCAAGATCCGCGGTTTCGTCCTTGAAAAGGGCATGAAGGGCCTGTCGGCCCCCAAGATCGAACGCAAGATGTCCCTGCGCGCCTCGATCACCGGCGAAATCGTCATGGACAATGTCGAAGTGGGAGAAGATGCGCTTCTGCCCCATGTGGAAGGTCTCAAGGGGCCGTTTGGCTGTCTGAACCGCGCGCGCTACGGCATTTCCTGGGGCGTGATGGGGGCGGCCGAATTCTGCTGGCACGCCGCGCGCCAATACGGGCTTGACCGTAAGCAGTTCGGCAAGCCCATCGCGCAGACGCAGCTTTTCCAGAAGAAACTGGCGGACATGCAGACCGAAATCGCGCTGGGTCTGCAGGCAAGCCTTCAGGTGGGCCGCCTGATGGACGCCGCCAATGCCGCGCCCGAGATGATCTCAATCATCAAGCGCAACAATTGCGGCAAGGCGCTCGACGTCGCGCGGATGGCCCGCGACATGCATGGCGGCAACGGCATCAGCCTGGACTTCCACGTCATCCGCCACATGGTGAACCTCGAGACGGTCAACACCTATGAAGGCACCCATGACGTGCATGCGCTGATCCTGGGCCGTGCCCAGACCGGGCTGCAGGCCTTCTTCTGACGACAACGGGGCAGGGGCGGGCGCTGGCCCGTCCCTGCCGCCGGCTTAAACATATTACACATGTTGAATATGTTTGCACAAAGGTCTATCTGTCGTTCCTGACTCGATTGCGACAGGCCCGATCATGACCCTTTCCCGATATCTGCCGATCCTCGACTGGGGCCGCCGCTATGACCGCGCGGCCTTCGGGAGCGACGCTCTCGCCGCGGTGATCGTCACGATCATGTTGATCCCGCAATCTCTGGCCTATGCGCTCTTGGCGGGCCTTCCGGCCGAGGTGGGGCTTTACGCGTCGATCCTGCCGCTGGTGGCCTATGCACTGTTCGGCACGTCGAAGGCGCTGGCGGTCGGGCCGGTCGCGGTCGTCTCGCTCATGACGGCGTCGGCGCTGGCGCCTCTGGGGTTGGACAACGTCACCGAATATGTCGCCGCCGCAGCCGTTCTGGCGGCTTTGTCGGGGCTGATGTTGGTGGCGATGGGCTTGCTGCGCATGGGCTTCATCGCGAATTTCCTCAGCCATCCGGTGATTTCGGGGTTCATCACCGCATCGGGCCTGCTGATCGCGGTCGGGCAGGTGCAGCATATCCTGGGCGTGAAGGCCGGGGGCCACAGCCTGCCCGAGATGTTCGCCGGTCTCTGGGAGGCGCGCGGCGACATCAACCTGCCCACGTTAGTCATCGGCCTTGCGGCGCTGGGGTTCCTGTTCTGGACCCGAAAAAGCCTGGCACGGCTTCTCATCCGCGCGGGACTCAGGCCCTCGACCGCGGCGACACTGGCCCGGGTGGGGCCCATTCTGGTCGTGGTCGCGACGACGGTCGCAACCTGGGGCCTTGGCCTTGACGGGGCAGGGGTGGCGGTTGTGGGGGCGATCCCGGCGGGCCTGCCGCCCTTGGGCCTGCCGCTGCCCGATCTGGGGCTCGTCTCAGCTCTCTTGATGCCTGCGCTGCTGATCTCGGTCATCGGCTATGTCGAAAGCGTGTCGGTGGGTCAGACGCTGGCCGCCAAGACCCGCGACCGCATTGACCCCAATCAGGAACTTCTGGGTCTTGGCGCCGCGAACCTGTCTTCGGCGGTGTCGGGCGGCTATCCGGTCACAGGTGGCTTCGCGCGCTCGGTCGTGAACTTCGACGCAGGCGCGGCGACGCCCGCAGCCGGTGCGCTGACGGCGATCGGGCTGCTTGGCGCGGCGATGTACCTGACGCCGCTTCTCTTTTTCCTGCCCAAGGCGACGCTGGCCGCGACGATCATCGTGGCGGTGCTGTCGCTCATCGATCTCGCGCTGGTGAAGCGGGCCTTTTCCTATGCCTGGGCGGATTTCGCCGCCGTCATGGCGACAATCCTGCTCACGCTGGCCGCAGGGGTTGAAACCGGCGTGGCGGCGGGGGTGATCCTGTCGCTTCTTCTGTTCGTCTGGAAGACGTCGAAACCCCATGTGGCCGAAGTGGGTCGCGTGCCCGGAACCGAACATTTCCGCAACATCCTGCGCCACAAGGTCGATACCGACCCCAAGCTTGTCACCCTGCGGATCGACGAAAGCCTTTACTTCGCCAATGCCCGCTGGATGGAGGACATGGTCCTGGCCCGTGTGGCGACCGAACCGCGCCCCAATCACCTTGTCCTGATGTGCGCTGCGGTGAACGAGATCGACCTCTCGGCGCTCGAATCGCTGCAGGATCTGAATGCGCGGCTGCGCGACATGGGCG
Source organism: Aestuariivita sp. (assembly GCA_018401465.1). Taxonomy (GTDB): domain Bacteria; phylum Pseudomonadota; class Alphaproteobacteria; order Rhodobacterales; family Rhodobacteraceae; genus JAGYKE01. Next base: position 177,728 of record JAGYKE010000002.1, on the reverse strand, counting down.
TCACGATGCACCTGTCCGAGGTGAAAGGCCCGGTGATGGACCGCCTGCAGCGCACCGGCTTTCTGGAAGAGCTGAGCGGCAAGGTCTTCCTGACCCAGAACGCGGCGTTCGAGGCGCTGACGCGGGACTAGTTCGCAGGCGTCACCGGCAGACCCGCGCGCAGCCAGCCGTGCCCCGCGCGCGAGCCGGTCATGCCTTCCGAGACATCATGCAGATCGGAAAACCCGATCCGCCGCAGCGCGGTTGCCACCCGAGCGGTCCGCACACCCGCCGCGCAGATCAGCGCGACAGGCCGCGTCCTGTCGCCGCCGACCGCCTGATCGAGCTGCGCCAGAAAATCCGGCCGCCGCATGTCGAGGGGCAGGGCACCTTCGGGAATGCCGATGCGCCGCCATTCGTCCGGGCGGCGGATGTCGACCAACAGGATTTCCCCGGCCTGCACGGCCCGATGCGCTTCGGCCGCCGTCAGGATGCCATCCGACGCCTGCGCCGGCCGACGCCTGCGCCGGCGTGGCAAGGGCTGCGGCCAGCAGGATAAGAACAAGACGGCGTGTCGGGCTCATGGAAGACCTCGGGTTTCGACGGTTGGATTCTGCGCGAAATCCATGCCGGGGGGAAGTAACCCTTGGGTGATCTGCCCATATCCAGAATTCGTATAATATATATTATGTAACATTTACTGACATGCAGCGACGCTTGAATATCCTTGGATATCAGTGTCTTCCGGTGAACATCTTCAGCGTGATGCCTTCCGCGTCAAGGCATTCACGCACCGATCTTGCGATGCCCACCGCCTCGGGCGTGTCCCCGTGCAGACAGATCGTGTCGATCTGCGTCTCGATACGCCGTCCGCTTTCGGCGATGATCGCGCCTTCCTTGACCATCTGCGCAATGCGCGGCCCGGCAACCGCCGGATCATGCACCATCGCGCCCGGCTTCGACCGGTCCACGAGCGTCGCGTCGTCGTTATAGGCCCGGTCGGCAAAGATCTCGCCGGCCCAGGCGCAACCCAGATCGCGAACCGCGCGTTCCTGTGCTGTACCGGCCAGAACCATCACGATCAGATCCGGCGCGACCGACAGCGCGGCCTCGTAACAGGCACGCGCCATCACCACGTTTTCCGATGCCATGTTCGCCATCGCGCCATGCAGTTTCAGATGCCGCACATGGGCACCGACCGACCGCGCCATCGCCTGAGCCGCGCCGATCTGGTATTGCAGAAGGTTACCAAGTGTATGATAAGACAAGGAAATCCGTCTTCGGCCAAACCCCTGAAGATCCTGAAACCCGGGATGCGCACCGATCCCGACACCCTTTGCATGGGCCAGTTTCATCGTCGCGGCCATCACGTCCGGATCGCCCGCATGAAACCCGCAGGCGATGTTGGCCGACGTGATGACGTCGAGCAGCGCCGCATCATCGCCCATGACCCATGGTCCGAAGCTTTCGCCCATATCGGCATTCAGGTCCACGCGCAGAGTCATGTCGGCTCCTCTGCGGCGCCTGAAGTCACGCCGCTGATCAATTGATATTCCGAAAGATTATTCACCTGAGCCGGGTCCCGCACAAGGGGTTTGACGCGCGCGCCAAGCCCCGCGATCTCCGCCCGGTGGCGGGCCTCGGCGGCCAGCGCCTCGTCCGTCGTGACGAAGCGGAACGTCACCCGCGCCCCCGGCCCCGCCTGCGCCACCTTGGGCAGATCGGCGGGAATCACCGTGGCGATCCGGGGATAGCCACCCGTGGTCTGGCATTCGGCGATCAGCACATAGGGAAAACCGTCGCCCGTCATCTGGATGTCACCGGGCACGATCACCTCGGACAGGACCTGCAGCCCCCCCGGCGCGTGGAAGCCTTCGCCCGGGGCGGTCAGCCGCACGCCCATCCGGTTGGCGCGCGTATCGCGGGTGAAGGTCGTGGCACCAAACCGGGCCAGCACCTCCGCGGGAAACCGCGCGGTCTGCAGGCTGTCGACCACGCGCAGCTCGCCTCCGGAGAACCGCGGAACCGGGGCCAGAGTGAGACCGGCCCGCCCTGCCCCCGCCGGCCCCACCGGCAGCCGATCGCCCGCAGCGACGGGCGCGCCGATCCCGGCGGTCAGATGCGCCGACCGCGCGCCAAGGATCAGGGCCGTGTCGAAGCCGCCCGCGACATGAAGATAGCCATAGACCCCGTCGCGCACGCCCCCGATGGCCAGCCGCGCGCCCCGTGGCAGCAGGTGGGTCGCGTTCCAGGCCAGCCCCGCGCCGTCCATCCGCGCCTGCATCGGCGCGCCGGTCAGCGCGACGACGATGTCTTCCGTCGCCTCGAACACGCCGCCAAAGCCCGCCAGTTCCAGCGCTGCGCAACTGTCGGGCTGGCCCAGGAGCGCCGCCCCCTCGGCCAGCGCCAGCCGGTCCGCCGCACCGCCCCGCGACAACCCGAACGCCAGAAGTCCGGGGTGGCCCATGTCCTGCAGGGTGACGCCCGGCCCCGCCTCGTGCACGATCAGCGCGCGGGTCACGGCAGCGCCTCGTGCCGGATCCCGTCCTGGCCTGCGGCGGTCATTCTTTCGTATTTCTCGGGGCTTATGGTGGGAAATTCAACCTCATCCCCCGGGCGTAGCAGGAAGGGTTCCTCTGCTTCTGGCCGGAACAGCCGCGCCGCTGTCTGGCCGACATGCCGCCAGCCTGTCGGGGTCGAAACCGAAAACAGCACCAACTGGCGGATCGCCACCACAAGCGCGCCCACCGGCACACGCGGCGTCAGATCCTGCTGGCGGGGAATGTCCCAGCAGTCGGGCAGGACGCCCAGGTACGGCTGGCCCGGCGCAAAGCCGATGGTCTGCACCCGCACCCGCGCCCCCGACAGCGATGCGATTGCCGCCCCGGGTGTCAGGCCTGCCCGCGCCGCGGCCTCCTCCAGTTGGGGCCCATGCGCGCCGCCATAGACCGTCGGCACGAAGAACAGCCGCCGCCCCCGCGGAAGATCGGCCTGCATCCAGTCGCGCGAAGCCAGCAGCGCCTGAAGCCGCGCGGTCATCGCGGCATGGGGCACACCCAGCGGATCAAAGCGCAGGAACACCGAGACGAGCGAGGTCGAGGTTTCTTCGACCCCTTCCCAGGCCTCGCGGTCGATCGCCGCCCGGAAGGCGAGCGCGGCCCGGTTGGCCTGTTCGCTCAGCCCCGCGCCGAAGCTCACGATCAGGCCATCAAGCCCGATGCGGCGGATCGCGGGAAAGGAGGTGTCGGTGGCGGACATGCGCCCTTCCCTAGCAGAAGCCGCGCGGCCTCGCCAACGGGCCATTGAAAAACGGCCCGCCTTCCCCGATAAATCAGGCGCGACACAGCGTGGAAGGCGGAAGACGGCAATGACCTCGGTCCTGATCCTGAACGGCCCCAACCTGAACCTGCTGGGCACCCGCCAGCCCGAGGTCTATGGCACCACCACGCTGGCCGATGTTGAGGCGCTGTGCCGCGACACCGGCGCCGCCTGGGGCTGGCAGGTCGATTGCCTGCAATCGAACCACGAAGGTGTGCTGATCGATGCGATCCACGCCGCACGCAGCGTGCAGGACGGCATCGTCATCAATGCCGGCGCCTATACCCATACCTCGATTGCGATCATGGATGCGCTGGCCTCGGTCGCGCTGCCGGTGGTCGAGGTGCATATCAGCGACATCCACGCCCGCGAACCGTTTCGCCACCTGTCCTATGTCGAAAAGGTCGCCCTGACCCAGATCTGCGGTCAGGGACCCCGGGGCTACGTGCTGGGGATGGAGGCGCTGCGCGCCCACCTGACGACGCCGCACTGACAGGTCGCGGGGATTTCTGACCATCCTCACGAAAAAGGGCGCCCATAGGGCGCCCCTTCGATTCACAGTTGTCCGGGCGCTCAGCCTTGGACGACTTTGGCGACTTCGGCGGCGAAGTCTTCCTTTTCGACCACGATGCCTTCGCCCACTTCCAGACGGACGAAGCCAGTGATCGTGGCGCCTGCATCCTTCGCGGCGGCGGCAACGGTCAGATCGGGGTTCACGACGAACGGCTGATTCAGCAGGGTCGATTCCGCCACGAATTTCTTCATCCGCCCATCGATCATCTTTTCGATCACAGAATCGGGCTTGCCGCTTTCGCGGGCAATGTCGATCTGGACCTGACGTTCGCGTTCGACGATGGCGGGGTCGAGCGCGGTTTCATCCAATGCAGCGGGGTTCACGGCGGCGATGTGCATCGCAACCTGCTTGCCGAAGGCTTCGTCGCCGCCGGTCATGGCAACCAGCACGCCGATCTTGCCCATGCCGGGCTTTGCCGCGTTGTGGATATAGGACACGACCTGATCGCCGTCGATTGCGGCCATGCGGCGCAGCGCCATGTTCTCGCCGATCTTGACGATGCCTTCGGTGATGACTTCGGACACCGGCTTGCCGCCGATCTGAGCCTGGGCCAGCGCCTCAACATCTGCCACGCCAAGTGCTGCGGTGGCGATACTGGCGACCATGTTCTGGAATTCGGCGTTCTTGCCGACGAAGTCGGTCTCGGCATTCACCTCGACGGCGACACCGTGGCCGCCCTCGACCATGACCGCGACAAGTCCTTCGGCGGCGGTACGGCCCGATTTCTTGGCGGCCTTGGCCAGACCCTTGGTGCGCAGCCAGTCGATGGCCGCTTCCATGTCGCCGTCGGTTTCGGTCAGCGCCTTCTTGGCGTCCATCATCCCTGCGCCGGTCGTGTCGCGCAGTTCCTTCACCATAGCTGCAGTGATTGCCATCTCGGCTCTCCTCAATTCGCGGTGTGCAGGCGCGGGGTCATACCCCGCACCTCATGTCGGTTTTGCGACGGCCTGGGCGGTCAGGCTTCGGCGGCTTCCTCGGCGATTGCCTCTTCCACCGGGGCCTCTTCCAGCGCGCCGAGATCTACGCCGGCCGCGCCCAGCTGCGCGCTCATCCCGTCGAGGGCCGCGCGCGCGACCAGATCGCAGTAAAGCGCGATGGCGCGGGCCGCGTCATCATTTCCGGGGATAATGTAGTCGATACCGTCGGGCGCACAATTGGTGTCCACCACGGCAACGACGGGAATGCCCAGCTTGTTGGCCTCGGCCACGGCAAGCGCTTCCTTCTTGACGTCGATGACGAACAGCAGGTCCGGCACGCCGCCCATCTCGCGGATGCCGCCCAGCGAAGCCTGAAGCTTCGTCTGGTCGCGTTCCATGCCAAGGCGTTCCTTCTTGGTCAGCCCTTCGGCGCCCGCCGCCATCGCCTCGTCGATCTGCTTGAGGCGGCTGATCGAATGCGACACGGTCTGCCAGTTGGTCAGCGTGCCGCCCAGCCAGCGGTGGTTCATGTAGTACTGCGCGCATTTCTCGGCCGCATCCGCGACCGGCTGCGCCGCCTGACGCTTGGTGCCGACGAAGAGGATGCGCCCGCCGCGCGCGACAGTGTCGCGGATCACCTTCAGCGCCAGGTCCAGCATCGGGACGGTCTGCGTCAGGTCCATGATGTGAATTCCGTTGCGCGCGCCGTAGATATAGCGGCCCATACGGGGGTTCCAGCGCTGGGTCTGGTGGCCGAAGTGAACGCCAGCTTCCAGCAGCTGACGCATGGTGAACTCAGGCAGAGCCATGGTCATTGTCCTTTCCGGTTTCGCCTTTGGCGGGGGTCTCAGAGCGGATGCTCCAACCGGCGGACCCGTGGGGATGTCTCCCCCAGAGGCCCAACCCCGCCTGCGGATTTCAGTGGCGTGCGCTTAGCAGTCTCATGCTGCAGACGCAACCCCCGCCGTGCGTGCGGGCGGCAGAGGGCGGGATTTGCGTGTTTGTGACCAGAAAGAAGCAGCGCCGCGGCGCGCCCTACTCTGCCTCGTCCATCTTCGAGGCGTTGAGATGGGCATAGTTCTGGTCGCCGATCCGGTCGTAGAGGGCGAGCTGGGTCTCGAGGAAATCGATATGCCCCTCCTCGTCGGCGATCAGCTCTTCAAACAGCGCCATGGTCACGTAATCACCCGCCTCGCGGCAGTAGTCGCGGGCCTCCTTGTAGAGCGTGCGGGCCTCCTGTTCGGCGGCCAGATCGCATTCCAGCGTCTCCTTCGGCGTCTGACCGATGCGCAGCGGGTCGAGTTTCTGAAGGTTCGGATGGCCTTCCAGAAAGATGACGCGCGCGATCAGCCGGTCGGCGTGGTGCATCTCTTCGATCGATTCCTCGCGGCTTTTCTTTGCCATGTGGCCAAGGCCCCAGTCTTCCTGGAGCCGGTAATGCAGCCAGTACTGGCTGACCGCGGTCAGTTCGCTGCGGATTGCACGGTTGAGGTAGTCGATGACTTTGGGATCGCCTTGCATGACGCTTGGTCCTTTTGCGGGTCTTTCAGAACGGGGATGGCGCGGTCAGGCCGGATCGGAAGGTTCGCGTTCCGGCGCATCGTGTCCAGAAAGAGAGGCAGGCAGCCCCCGCAATCCGCCTTGAGCCCAAGCGCGCGATAGACCTTGCGCGGCGTGATCAGGGTATCGGGGTCGGCCTGACGCATCCAGTCGATGGCGCCGTGAATGTCCGAACAGGTGATGTTGCGGCAATGGCAGATGATCATGGCAAAGGTTCCGAAAGCCTGACTGGTTTTATCGGAAAATAATTCCGACTAATTCAGTCAGTCAAGTCCCCGCCCTGCGACATCTCGGCCCTGTGACCCAGCCTCGCCTGCAGGCCCGCGCGCACCTGCATCTCGAGATGGGCCGCAAGGCGCTTGCGGTCGGGCCAATCCGCGACGCGGACGGGCACGTGGTAGACCAGTTCGACTGAACCCTGTCGCCGCGCCGCCAGCGTCTTGAGCAGGTGCCCGCCGAACTCCATGTCGCCCCACCAGCCATAGAACCGGTCGGGTTCGCCCTTTGGCGCATGATAGACAACGGTCACGGGTTGGATGTGCATGTGATCGCGCAGGACATCCGCCTGAAAGGCGGCAAACAGCGTCGTCTTGAACGGCAGCACCCGCAGACCGTCGGTCGAGGTGCCTTCGGGAAAGAACAAGAGCCGGTGCCCCGCCAGAAGCCGCGCCTGAAAGAGCAGCGTCTGGTCCTTCGCCCGGCGCGGATTGCGTTCGATGAAGACGGTTCCGGTGGCGCGCGCCAGCCAGCCGATGCCGGGCCAGCGCGCCACTTCGGATTTCGAGACGAAGTAGATGCGCTTGCGCGCATTCAGCGCGAAGATGTCGAGCCAAGAGACATGGTTGGCCACCACCGCGCCGCGGTCGCGCATCAGCGCGCCTTGCGTCGAAAAGCCCATGCCGAGGATGCGGAATGCGGTGCGGCAGACGAATTGTGTGATCCAAGGCGTCACGGGCCTCCGCAGCCCGTAGAGCGGGCGTTCGATTAGCCGCACGGCAAGAAGAAGCCCCAAGGAGCCGAAGACCAATACCGCGAGCGCGCCCCCTCGCAGCGCCACCCGCACCCAACCGAGCGGGCCGATCCGAACCGGATCGGGGGCAATGTCGGTGCCCCAGGTCTCGCTCATGTCCGGCGTGGTGTGGAATAGCGCGCGCTTTGCCGGTCGGTCATGCGCGCGGTGTCGAGGATCAGGCAGACATCGGTCGTATTGAAGACGCGGTCAATGAAGGCGCCTTCCCCCACAACACCGCCCAGCCGCAGATAGGCCTTGATGAGCGAGGGCACCTGAACCATTGCCGCCACGCGGTCGAGATCGGCCGGTGCGATCATGTCCATCGGATGGAAGCCTTCGGGCAACGCGCGCACCCGCAGGTCGGGTGGCGCGAGATGGGCGTGATGCAGCAGCGACAGCGGTGCCGCAAGCCGCGCGGCATCGGTGCCGTGAAAGCTCGCCACTCCGAACAGGATCTCGATGTCATGCTGCGCGACGTAACCTGCCAGCGCCGTCCACAGAACGTGCATGGCCATGCCTCCGCGATAATCGCGGTGCAGGCAGGACCGCCCCAGCTCCAACAGCCGCCGCCCGCCGGCGCGCAGCGGCGTGATGTCGTATTCGCCCTCGGAATAGAACCCTCCGGCCCGCGCCGCCTGATCGTCGCGCAGCAGCCGGTAGACGCCGATGACCTGCCCCGTCGCCGCGTCGCAGGCGATCATCTGGTCGCAGAAATTGTCGAATTCGTCCCGTTCCAGCCCCGCGGCGTGGTCGACAAGATCGCCCTCTGCCCCCAGTTCCCGCACGAAGACGTCATAGCGCAGAGCTTGTGCGGCGTGGCGGTCGGCCTCGGTCTCGGCGATCCGGACGGTGAACCTGTCACGAGGGCTCGGCATGGGCGTCTCCGGCGCGGCCCTGTCGGCGGCGCCCCTGCGGGTCTGGGAGGCAATTAGCGCGAAGAGGTGCGCCTGTGCAAGCCCTTGCCCCGACGCCGCGCGGCCCTGGCCCTGTTAACGCTTCGTTCACCAGCCTTTGTCATCAAAGACAGGCTGCAGCGACACGCGGGCGGAGTCGATGACCAGTTTGCCTTCCTCGGGAAAGTTCACAGTGATCCGTCCGCCGATATTGCTCTGCACCTGCCCCACGCCCCATTCGGGAAAATCGGGGTGGATTACACGCATGCCGGGAGTAAATATGGAATTCGCATCACTCATTTGCGCAGGGACATAGACGGGACCATGGGCACTTCCAATCTGAATCTGGCCGGGCTGATCGGATCGCGCATCTGCCACGACCTGATCTCGCCCATCGGGGCCATCGGAAACGGGCTTGAACTGCTCGAGATGCGGGGTGCGCATGACGGGCTCGAGCTTGACCTGATCGCGCGCAGCGCGGCACAGGCGCGCGCGCGCATCGCCTTTTATCGCCTCGCCTTCGGTCATGGCGGGGATGAATATGTCCCCCGGCGCGAAATCGTGCCGTTGCTCGACGATCTGCTGGCGGGCGGCCGCCTTGTCTGCGACTGGGTTCCCGACGGGCCCTGCCCGCGCGCAGGCGTGAGGCTGGCGTTTCTGGCCTTCATGTGCTGTGAAACCGCCCTGCCCTATGGCGGCACCATCCGGGTCGCGCGCGACGGCGAAGACTGGCGCGTCACGGGGGAAAGCGGGCGGCTGCGGATCGACCCCGCGCTCTGGTCCGCGCTGGCCGAAGGGCGCGTTGTTTCCGGGATCGCCCCGGCGCAGGTGCAGTTCGCGCTTTTGCCCGAGGTCGCGCGCGATCAGGGCCGCGCCTTGAGCACAGCCTGGGATGACGGCGCAGTCCGGATCGGGTTCTGAACCCCTTAGGCCCGCAGCGCGCCGTTGCCGGTGACGAGATACTTGAAGCTGGTGAGCTGCTGCGCGCCCACCGGCCCGCGCGCATGCATCTTGCCGGTGGCGATCCCGATTTCCGCGCCCATGCCGAATTCGCCGCCATCGGCGAACTGGGTCGAGGCGTTGTGCATCAAGATCGCGCTGTCGAGCCGTTCGAAGAACCGGTCGCGGGCAGCGAGATCCTCGGTCAGGATGCACTCGGTGTGGTTGGACCCGTAGCGCCGGACATGGGCAATCGCCGCATCCACGTCATCGACGACCTTCGCCGCGATATCCATGTCGAGATATTCGCGGCCCCAATCCTCGTCCGTCGCCGGTATCGTGCCGGGGATGGTCTGGAGCGCTTCGTCGGCATGGACACGCACGCCCGCGTCGATCAGCGCGCGGATCACGTCGGCACCCAAAGTCGCCGCGATGTCGCGGTGGATCAGCAGGCATTCCGCCGCCCCGCAGATTCCCGTACGCCGCATCTTGGCGTTCAGCACCACCGGCAGCGCCTTGGCCGGATCGGCGGCGCGGTCGAGATAGATATGCACGATCCCTTCGAGATGGGCAAAGACCGGCACGCGCGCTTCGCGTTGCACCAGTCCCACCAGCCCCTTGCCGCCGCGCGGAACGATCACGTCGATGAAATCGGTCATCGCCAGCATTTCCGACACCGCCGCGCGGTCGCGCGTGGGCACAAGCTGGATCGCGGCTTCGGGCAGACCGGCGGCGCGCAGCCCCTCGATCATGCAGGCATGGATCGCGGCAGAGGAATGGAAGCTTTCCGACCCCCCCCGCAGGATCACCGCATTCCCCGCCTTGAGGCAGAGCGCGCCCGCATCCGCCGTCACGTTGGGCCGGCTTTCATAGATCACGCCGACGACACCCAAGGGCGTGCGGACGCGGCGGATATGCAGGCCGTTCGGCCGGTCCCATTCGGCGATCACCTCGCCCACCGGATCGTCCTGCGCCGCGACGGCGCGCAGGCCATCGGCGATTCCGCCGATGCGCGCCGCGTCCAGCATCAGCCGGTCAAGCATCGCGGGCGACAGGCCCTTGTCGCGGCCGTATTCCATGTCCTTGGCATTGGCGGCGATGATGTCGCCCTGCCGCGCCAGCACGGTGTCGGCGGCGGCGTTCAGTGCCTTTGCCTTGGTGGCGGCGGGGGCGAAGGCCAGATCGGCGGCGGCGGCGCGCGCACGCGCGCCGATCCCGGCCATAAGGGCGCGGATATCGTCGAGGTCTTTCATCATGCCTCCTTCCTGCCGGCCCGAGGGGCGACAAGGGTCGGATTTGCGTATTTGGTACCAGAAAGAAGCCGCATGTCAGAGCGCCATGTCATCGCGGTGGATCACCGCGGCCCGGCCGGGATAGCCCAGACGGCTCTCGATCTCGGTCGACTGGCAGCCCTGGATCGCGCGCGCTTCTTCGGCGGTATAGCGGGTGAGACCCTGACCCAGCCGGTGCCCGGCCTCGTCCAGAATGGCGACGGGATCGCCACGGCCGAACCGGCCTGCAACCGCGCGGATGCCCGCAGGCAGAAGGCTTGTTCCCCGCGCCAACGCCCGCGCCGCGCCCGCGTCGATCACGATGTCGCCCTGCGGCTTCATCGCGGCGATCCAGCGCTTGCGCGCCGCCTGCGGGTCAAGCTGCGGGGTGAACCAGGTGGCGGTCGCACCTTCTGAAAGCGTTCTCAAAGGGTTATGGCGCGATCCTTCGGTGATCGCCATGGCGCAGCCCGCCGCGACGGCAGTCTTGGCGGCCATAAGCTTCGTCTTCATGCCGCCCTTCGACAGCCCCGATACCGCATCGCCCGCCATCGCCTCGATCTCTGGGGTGATGGCGTCGATCACGTCAAAGCGGCGTGCGGTCGGGTCCTGCGCGGGATTGGCGGAATAGAAGCCGTCGACATCGGACAGAAGCACAAGCTGGTCCGCGCCCACGGTGGCGGCCACCTGCGCGGCAAGCCGGTCATTGTCGCCGTAGCGGATTTCGTCCGTGGCGACGGTGTCGTTTTCGTTCACGATGGGGATGGTGCCATAACCCAGCAGCGTCTCAAGCGTCGCGCGCGAATTGAGGTACCGCCTCCGGTCGCGGCTGTCTTCCAGCGTCACAAGCACTTGCGCCGCGATCAGGCCATGCGGGGCCAGCACCTCTTCATAGGCGCGGGCCAGCCGGATCTGTCCCACCGCGGCGGCCGCCTGCGATTGTTCCAGCGCGAGCACGCCATGACCCAGCCCCAGCACCCCGCGCCCCAGTGCGATCGACCCCGACGACACGAGGATCACGTCGCGCCCGCCGGATTTCAGCCAGGCCACGTCTTCGGCAAGCGAAGTCAGCCAGTCCTGCCGCAGCGCCCCTGTCCTGCGGTCCACCAGCAGCGCCGAGCCGATCTTGACCACCAGACGACGGGCGTCGGTCAGGGCTGCCATGACCGTTCCTCCGCCGGGGCGCGGTAGCGCAGGCGGTCGGCGTCGATGCGCTCACGCAGCGCGCGCAGGACGGAATCGACCCCTTCGCGGCTGACACCCGACATCATCATGACGGGGCCGCCGCAGGCCTGTTCCAGCGCGTCGCGGGCCTGCGCGCGTTCGTCTTCGTCAAGCGCGTCGATCTTGTTCAGCACCGTCAGACGCGGTTTGTCCGCAAGATCGCCGCCATAGGCTTCGAGTTCGTTGATGATCGTGTGATAATCCTGCGCGACGGTCGCGGACGTGCCGTCCACCAGATGCAGCAGCACCGCGCAGCGTTCCACATGGCCGAGGAAGCGGTCCCCGATTCCGCGGCCTTCATGCGCGCCTTCGATCAAGCCGGGAATGTCGGCCACGACGAATTCGGTATTGTCGATGCCCACGACGCCCAGATTCGGATGCAACGTGGTGAAAGGGTAATCGGCGATCTTCGGCCGCGCGTTCGACGTGGCGGCAAGGAAGGTCGACTTGCCCGCATTGGGCAGCCCCAGCAGCCCCACATCCGCGATCAGTTTCAGACGCAACCACAGGATGCGTTCGACCCCGGGCTGTCCCGGGTTGGCGCGGCGCGGCGCCTGATTGGTCGCCGTCTTGAAATGCAGGTTGCCGAAGCCGCCATTGCCGCCGCGCGCCAGTTCCACCCGCTGGCCCAGTTCGGTGAGGTCCGCAATCACCGTTTCCTGATCTTCTTCGAGGATTTCGGTGCCCACGGGCACGCGCAGGACGATGTCGACGCCGTTGCGCCCGCTGCGCTGGCGACCCGCGCCGGAGCGGCCGTTCTCGGCAAAGAAATGCTGCTGGTAGCGGAAGTCGATGAGCGTATTCAGCCCGTCGACCGCTTCGGCCCAGACCGAACCGCCATGCCCGCCGTCGCCGCCATCGGGGCCGCCGTACTCGACAAACTTCTCGCGTCGGAAACTGACGCAACCGGCGCCGCCCGCGCCGGACCGCACGTCCACTCTGGCCAGATCGAGGAATTTCATGCGGCCTCTCCTAGCCCAAGGCCCGAAGGCCCACAATCACAGTTTTCGGCTATAGGTCCAAGTGGGCACGGTGGCATCGCGGGCGACCGAGAAGCTTTCGGCGTCACCCAGATATTCGAACCCGCAATGCGTCAGCACGCGCGCCGAAGCCGGGTTGTCCTGAAAGACGCTGGCGAACAACCTGTCGTTGCCCAGCGGGTTGGCGCCGATCAGCGCCTGCACCGCATCGCTGGCAAGTCCGGTGTTCCAGTAGATCGGCGCGACCCAATAGCCCACTTCCGACTGGTTGCGGTCCAGCCGGTCAAGACAGATGAGCCCCATCACCTCGGCCAAGCCCGAGGTCGTGCCGTCGATCGCCCAGACATCCTCGGTCCGCTTGTCCGACATGGCGCGGGCGACAAAAGCCTCGGTCGCGCCGGGAGGCAGCGGATGGGGGATCGACGTGGTCATCCGCGCCACCCGCGCATCGCCCGTGTACAGCGCAATGAGCCCCTGATCCGACTTTCGAAGCGGGCGCAGCACGAAACGCTCGGTTTCGATGACCGGCTGGTCCACGATATGGTCGATCTTCATATGAGCCATCCTCCCTGATAACAGACAACAGGTGGGAACGGAGACCTGTCCCCGCAAGCGCCGCGCCCTGCCCTTCCCCGGCAATAGCGCGCCGATCGTTGCGGTTGCGTAAAGGCCCGCACCCGATCTCGGAAACGAAAAGGGACCGGCGCTGTGCCGGTCCCCTCATGCAATCGCTTGCCGGTCCGGCTTACTCGGCGGCCTCTGCCACCGGCAGCACCGATACGAAGGTGCGGCCCTTGAGGCCCTTGTGGAACGTCACCGCGCCGTCGGTTGTTGCGAACAGCGTGTGATCCTTGCCCATGCCCACGTTCTGGCCCGGCCAGAACTTGGTGCCGCGCTGACGCACGAGGATGTTGCCGGAAATCGCGGCTTCACCGCCGTAAAGCTTCACGCCCAGACGACGACCGGCCGAGTCGCGACCGTTGCGGGATGAACCGCCTGCTTTCTTGTGTGCCATCGGTGTTCCTCCTCAGCCCTGTGCCAGCGTCTTGGCCTGTTCGATCCAGCCTTCACGCTCGATCCGGCCCTTGAAATTCAGTTTCTCGTCGAAGGCCGCGACATCGGCTTCCGTCCAGGCGGCGACCTGTGCGAAGCTGGTCACGCCTGCGGCATGCAGCTTCTTCTCCAGCGCCGGACCCACGCCCGAGAGCTGCTTGAGATCGTCGCCTGCGACGGCAGCCTTCGGGGCGGCCTTCTTCGCCGGTGCGGCTTCAGCGACCGCAACCGTGCCGACCGATCCCGAACCAACGGCGGCCTTGACGCCCGTCGCGTCCCCGCCCGAGGCGAGGATGTCGGTGATCTTGACCAGCGTCAGCTTCTGGCGGTGGCCCTTGGTACGCTTGGACGAATGCTTGCGGCGGCGCCGCACGAAATGGATCAGCTTCTCGCCCTTGATCTGGTCGATCACCTCGGCCTGCACGGCGGCACCGGCGACCAGCGGGGCGCCGACGGTCATCGTCTCGCCGCCCAGCATCAGGACGTCGTTGAACTGGATTTTCTCTCCGGCATCGGCAGCAAGTCTCTCGACGCGCAGAATATCGCCCGCCTGAACCTTGTACTGCTTGCCGCCGGTCTTCATGACTGCGAACATGCGCTTCTTCCTTCTTGCACCGCGTCCTTCGGTCCCCTTGCGGGCGTTCGCGGACCCAGATGGCCCACCCCGGACAGCGCGCCCCCAAGCGGGGCGTTCCATAAACGATGACCCGGCCGAAGACGATCCGGCCGGGATGGCGGCTTATCGTGCGATTGAAAGCCCAAGTCAACAGGGATTCGGGGGCCGGTGTTACAGATCGCTGCCCTGCATCCCCTGCCCGGCCATCAGCCCCAGCGCGTAGGAGATATCGCGGTAAAGCGTCTCGAACCCGGCGAACAGCGCGGCATTCAGCGCCCGCCCGGCGGGTGACTGCGAAAACTCGGTATAGGCCTGCAGATCGCCGGGCGGCAGAGGCGCATAGGCCATGACAAGGAAGGCCAGAAGCCAGCTTTCGGTATCGGCACGGACCTCGGGTTCCTGCACCCAGACGTCCGAGACGATGTCGCCGTCCGACATGGTCGATCCGCCGCCATCGGCGAAGCCCCGCAGGAACTGGTAGTTGGAACTCAGCGCGCCCGCCACGTTGCGTTCGAGTAGGTCGTTGGCCTCTACAAATTCCTGCACCTGCGCCAGATGCGCGTCTTCCTCCGCGCTGAGCTCCTCCACGCGGGCGCGGGCGGCGTCCTCGACGGCCGGGTCCGACATGGCGCGGCGCGCCGCGTTCTCGTGGTCGAGGATCGCCTGTCCCCGGTCGGTTCCGAAGAAGGCGATCGCCGCGTCGATCTCCTCGGGCGACATGGTCGCGGCCATGGCCGCCTGCAGCCCCGCCTCGATCCGTGCCGGATCATAAAGATCTTCGACCTGTGCTTGCCACAGCGCGCCGCCCGATCCTCCCAGAAGATCGGTCTCTATGCTGCGCGCATAGTCGAGCCCCTCGTCGTGCAGGATCGTGGCGATTTCCGGCAGCTTCAGCGTGCGGGCAAGGTCCTCGACCGTGGACGCCGCCGCAGCGGGCAACGCCGCCGCCAAGGCGACCACCGCCCCGGCGGCCCAGACGCGCAGGCGCCTCACAGCTCTTCCCCCGGCTGCAGGCCGCTCATGCGGCTGGCCAGCGCCTCGAACCGGTTGGCCATCACTTCGTATTGCACCGCATTCATCAGTTCATAGACCCGCTGCATGTCGGGATGCTCCAGCGCCTCGGTATACGCAACAAGATCGTCGTCCGACAGCGTGCGATAGGTAAAGGCATTGCCCGCCAGCGCGTTTTCGCGAAGCGTCCGGCGCAGGCGCGGCACGTCGCGCGCCATCATCGCGCGCAGTTCGTCCGGATCGACCCGCAACTCGAGTATGCCCGCCGCGCTTGCCGCCATCAGGAACCGGAACTGGATTTCCTGCAGCGCCCGCACGCTGCTGTCATCCGTGATGACGGCCCGCCCCATCCGCTGCAGGATCTCCAGCCGAGGCGATCCGTCGCGGAGCAGATCCGCGATGATCCGCTGCCCTTCCGCCTGCTTGGCGTCGTCATCCTCCATCAGGTGCGAGGCGTTCTCCATCACCACCAGCCGCTGGCCGAGATCGCTGGCATAGAAATCTGCCGCATGGATCAGCAGATCGTCGTCAAGCGTCCTTTCGAGGATGTCGAGCGCCATGCCGTGCATCAGGTCCACATCGAAGACCTCGCCCGTCAGGCGCGACCATTCCGACCCGAAGACCCCGGGATCGACGCCCAGCATCTGCGGCGCGGCCCCGGCCGACAGACGGATCGATTCCAGCGCCACGTCGAAACCCGTGACCTCGAGAAACGCCTCGAGCCGCGCCCGGTCGGCCGCCAATGCGGCCTTCGGAACCGCGAAGCTGAGCACGAGGGCCAGAAGGACCAGCAGGCGGGCGTGAAACAGAAAAGGATGTCGGATCATGGCACCAAGGGTGACCGCTTTGCGCGGCGCTGACAACGAATATTCCTGTCCTCTCACATAGGATGAAAAGCGCCCTTGTCAGCGGGGAACCAAACGGTTAGACGACACGCCCAGACCCCCGCGGAGAGGTGCCGGAGTGGTCGAACGGGACGGTTTCGAAAACCGTTGTCCTCGCAAGGGGACCCAGGGTTCGAATCCCTGTCTCTCCGCCACTTTCCCTTTTAAATTTGGTCTCCCGATCCGGCTCCGGCCGGATTTTTTCGTCGTCTTCGAGGTTTCTTGCGGACGGGGCTGTTGACCGGCCCCTGTGCGGCGCGGGACGAAAGCGGTCTGTCCTGATCGATACTCTTTGAACCTGCTGACCGCACGCGGTCCGCTTCAGTCGATCAAAGCTTTGAAAATGCGGGGTTTTGGATCGCAGATCATGCGTGATCGTTGCGAAAGCCCTGTCCATCACGGCGACGTGGCGTCGAACGCCATGATGGACAGGGCAAGCAATCGGATGCGTCCGCGCTCTGCTCGAAGCCTAGTTGTGGGACGCCAAACTTGCCACCACCCGAAGATCCCGATCCAAAGTCTCGACAACGATTTTGGCAGGTTCAGGCTGTACATTCAGCGCGAGCGATCCGAGTGGAGCCACAAGGTCCGCAGTCGCAGGAACAAGAAGCTTCTGCTCGAGGTCATCGGCAAAAGCCTTTGACACATTGGCAGGAGCGAACACAGAAAAGGCGAGCGTGTAATCCCGCTTGTCGTCACCGACCAGTTCGGCAAATGTCGGTGTTTCCGGGAACGAAACGGATCGCTTCGCTCCGAATGTGCATATCCGCGTTACCTTGTCAAAGTCGCTGTTTGTCGGCAAGGGCAAAGAGTTCGTGGAAACGACCCCGACATCAACCGTACCATTCTCCACAGCTTGCAGAATGTCGCCGTTGCCAAGTTTCGAAACCTCCTTCATGGGTGCAGCATATTTGGATACCCAATCGACTGCGACGCCATATGCACTTCTGACTCCAGTCGAAGCCACCCTGAGTTCACGCGTCTGGGCCGCCTTCTTCAAGCTGTCCCAATCAGTCAATCCGCTTGCCTTGCTGGCAATAAGACATGTGGAAATCCCATTGGTGACTTTGGCCACCGGTGTCAAAGATCTCACGAAACTCTCACCATCGTGATACTTCGCGTAAAGAGCCATTGTCAGAGTGTCTGCAACAATCAGATGTGTTTCAGAACCTTCAACAGTCTTCATGAACTCTATTGAGTTCCATCCATGATTGCCGGGAAAGCTGTGACTCACGGTGTTCAGCTTGTCCTCCCGACCAAGCAACGCGGCAACAAAGCGCGCAAAATTTCCAGTCGTGCTGTTGATGGAGTAGCCATGAAGAATGTTTATTGCGCCACTTGACGCGATGGCAGGTGCTGAAACCAGAAGCCCGGAACCAAACGCCAGGCTTGTGGTCAGAAAATTGCGCCTATGCATAGATATGTGTCTCCTGAGAAAGTGATGTCGGAATGGCAGGTCAATCTTGAACTGCAACGCCTTGACTATCCTGTTTTGAACTTGCGCGAACGCCGGGTCGACATTGCCAAGAGGCCCTTCGCACGCGGGCAAACTCGTCGGAACCGGCACGGAGCGCAAGCGGTTTCTCCTCCGATGGCACTTGGCCTCGCTCGGACGAGGCGTCCACGTGGCGCGTGGGGCGTGGTGGCGAACGACGGATGGCAGCAAGCCAGGCACGCTCAAGGCGCCCGGTGACGGCCACGTCTGTCCAATCAATCTGAACAGCGCGGCCGCTGCCGGTCACCTGCGCCAAACTTTCCTGAAGCCGCCGAACAATCACGCCGCAGATGCAGGGACTGAAGACCTACTTTCCCGTGCCGATCGACACGTTCCGGGACGTCACATGTTCGCTGAACCACATCGCGCCGTCTGACCACAAAGCGATGTTCAATGGCACACCCGCGGTGACAGGGCCAGCGTGAAGGCCGAATACCGCATCAGCCCGCCACCCGCCGGGCATGGTCGTGGAAATCGCGCACCTGTGCCCCGGTCGGCTGCACGCCGGTAAAGCAATAAAGATAGCCCGCCACCCGGGTCAGCCGCTGGTCGAGCGTTTCGTTCAGCTCCAGCGCGTAATAGCCGATCTGCTGGTAATAAAGGACGCGCGCCCGGATATCGGCCTCGTCCGCCGGGTAACCGTGACGGCGGAACATGGCGGCGATCGCCTCGGTCCGCGCGGTGTCTGACCGGTCGATCACGCGGCGCACCGCATCATCGCGCCGCGCCCATTCGCGCACCGCGAAATCCAGCCGGTGGTTGAACCCGTCGGGGTCCACGACGCAGCGGAAGAAGTTGTTCACCGCGTCGATGATGGTGTCGGCAGGCAGGTCCGCGTGCCGGATCAGGATGCCGGTATTGCTGCGCTCCCACTCCTCCAGAAGCTGGTTGAGCAGGTCCTTCCGGCTGCCGAAATACCAGTAGAAACTCGACCGCGACACCTCCATCCGCTCGGCGAGCGTCAGGATCTTCACCTGATCGACCCCGTCGCGGATCAGCGTGTCGCGCGCCATGCGCAGCCAGTCCCCGCGCGTGACCTTGGTATGGCCCGGAAGCGCATCGCGGTCGGGGTCGTCACGGTGAAGGACGGGGGCGGGTCTGGCCATGGCTCAGCTTTCGGGCGGTGTCATCGGTTCGGGATCGGCGCCAAGGATGCGGTCCCAGACATCGGTCGCGCGGGCCTCGGTCAGCGTCATCCGCGCATCGCCTTGCCCTGCGGGTCATGGGGCGACGGCGCGATCACCGTCGCGGCCCGTTCGACGCCGACGATATGGGTGGACAGGACCGTCCCCGGCGCGGTGCAGTCGCGGTCCACCATCGCCATGGCCAGCGATTTCCCCAGCGTATGCCCATATCCGCCCGAGGTGACGAAGCCCACCAGCCGCCCGTCCTGCCAGACCGGCTCGAACCCGCTGGCATCCGCGTCGCCTTCGGCCAGCTCGAGCGTGACGACAGCCCGCGCGGCACCTGCCTCGCGTTCCTTCAGCGCGGCTTGCTTGCCGACGAAGTCCTTCGACCAGTCGATCCAGCGGTCCATGCCGGTTTCGCCCGGCGTATAGCCTTGGGTGAATTCCCGGCTCCAGATGCCAAAGCTCTTCTCAAGCCGCAGCGACAGAAGCGCGTTGTAGCCGATCTCGCGCAGGCCCAGGCCCTCGCCCGCGTCGATCAGCGCCCGGCGCAGCGCGATATGTTCCGCGGCACTGCAATGGATCTCGTAGCCAAGCTCGCCCGCGACCGACAACCGTCCGACCTTGCAGCGCAGCAGCCCGATGTCGAACATCCCGCAGCCCATGAAAGGCAACTCGGCGATGGGCCCGTCGGTCAGGCGTTCCATGACCTTGCGGCTGTTCGGCCCCGACAGCGAAAAGCCCACGACCGCGTCCGAGATGTCGCGCACCGTCACGCCGTCGGCCATGTGGTCTTCGAACCAGCGCATGTGCCATTCGCGCAGGTAGTAGGACCCCATGATCCACCACGTCCCCTCGCCCCAGTTGAAGACGGTCAGATCGCCCTTGAGACGCCCGGTCTCGGACAGCATGGGCGCCAGCTTCGCGCGCCCCGGCGCGGGCAGCTTCGACGCCATGACGTGATCAAGCCACGCTTCGGCCCCCGGCCCCGTCACCTCGAACCGCGAAAAGCCCGCGATGTCGAGAAGACCGACCGCCTCGCGCACCGCGCGGCATTCTCCCGCGACGATGTCATGGGCGTTCGACCGCTTCAGGGTCGGTTTCTCCTCGAACCCGTCCGGTGCGAAGTAAAGTGGCACTTCAAGACCATGGCTCACCCCCCAGCGCGCGCCCGCTGCCGTCATCTCGGAATAGGCGGGCGCCATCTTCAGCGGACGGCCCGCGGGAAGCTGTTCGTTCGGATAGGTCATCACGAAGCGGCGGGTATAGAACTGCCCCGTCGTCTCCTTGATGAACCGCTTGTTCTGCGCGTAATCGCCATAGCGCGCCACGTCCATCGCCCAGGCATCGGCCTCGGGTTCGCCGTGGATCATCCATTCCGCCAGCGTCTTGCCCACGCCGCCGCCCTGCAAAAAGCCCGCCATCACCGCGCAGGCGCACCAATAGCCGCGCTTGCCGCGCACCGGCCCCACCAGCGGGTTGCCGTCGGGCGAGAATGTGAAGGCCCCGTTGACCCATGTCTTGACGCCCACCTCCTGCAGCGCGGGATAGCGCTCGAACCCCAGCGTCAGTTCGTGTTCGATCCGGTCGGTCTGTTCCTGAAACAGCTCCATCCCGTAATCCCACGGTGCGCCGTCCATCGCCCAGTGTTCATGCTCGATCTCGTAGATGCCCAGAAGCACGCCCTTCTGGTCTTGCCGCAGATAGGTGAAGCCCTCAAGGTCGACCGTCATCGGCACCTCGAAGTCGATCTGTTCCAGCATCGGGATCGTGTCCGACACAAGGTAATGATGCTTGAGCGGCGAGACCGGCAGTTCCACCCCCGCCATGCGTCCCACCTGCTTCGCCCAGAGGCCTGCGGCGTTGACCACGTGTTCGCAGGTCACGACACCGCGGTCGGTGATCACGCGCCAGCCGTCGCGCGTCTGTTCGAGCGCCTCGACCTTGGTGTGCTCATAATACTCCGCCCCCCGCTTGCGCGCGGCCTTGGCATAGGCGTGCACGGTGCCCGTCGTGTCGATATACCCCTCGCGGTCGGCCCACATCGCCCCAAGGATCCCGTCGGTCGACATGATCGGGTTGAGCCGTCCGGCCTCTTCCGGCGTGACAAGGCGGCAATCGTCGATGCCGATGGACTGGAACACGCGGTAGGCCGATTGCAGCCATTCCCAGCGGTCGGGCGTGCCCGCCAGAGTCAGGCCACCCGTCATGTGCAGCCCGATATCCTGCCCCGATTCCTCCTGGATCGTGGTCAGCAGGTCGATCGTGTAGGCCTGCAGCGCCGCCATGTTCGGATCGGCGTTGAGCGCATGAATGCCCCCGGCCGCGTGCCACGAGGACCCCGCCGTCAGGACGGACCGTTCCAGAAGGCAGACATCGCTCCAGCCGAATTTCGCCAGATGGTAAAGCACCGACGCTCCGACGACCCCGCCCCCGATGACGACGACCCGATAATGGGACTTCATGACGATTCCTTCCCTGTCTTGCCCTGTGATCGAAGGCTAGACAGGCAGCCTGCCCGGTGTCTAGACACTTATGTCCATACCCGGCACGAAAGACGCTCCGACCCGTCGCGCGTTCAGGCGAACTGGAAGTTGGCCGGATTCTGCAACGCGGACACCGCGTAATCGCCGCGCAGGAAGATCGCGCCGTGACGGCCCAGCTCGATCCTCACGCCCGGATCAGCGGTGCTGCGGAGGAAGGTCAGGTCCGAAACGGACCCGACCCCGTTGAGATCGAGCGCGATCACATCCCGCCCGATCTCGAAATCCTCGATCACATCGCCCGGTGCGACGTCGCCGTCCTCAAAGCGGAAAACGTCCGGACCGGCCCAGCCGATCAGGGTGTCCGCGTCGGCACCACCGCTCAGCGTGTCCGCACCGATCCCGCCGTTAAGGAGGTCGCGGCCCTCGGCCCCGCGCAGATCGTCGTTGCCCTTTTTGCCCAGAAGCGTGTCGTCGCCGCGGTTGCCGCGCAGATAGTCGTCGCCGTCATCCCCGACCACCCGGTCGTCGCCGCCCCAGCCATACAGCGTGTCACTGCCCGCGCCGCCCAGCACCGTGTCGTTCCCCGGCCCGCCGGTCAGGCGGTCATCCCCGGGCGTGCCGTTCACCGTTTGGCCGGTGACCGGCGGGTCGGTCACGCCGCCGCCGCTGTCTTCCGGAAGGATGAAGATCAACTGCACGGATTCGAACGGCAAAAGGTCCAGCGTCAGCCGGGACGACGTCACCTCGAAATCCGTGAGCTGGGCGCGCACGTCATGTTCGCCATAGTAGAAGCGTTCCCCGTCCACGATGGCATAATCGGCCTCGACCCGGCCGATGCCGGGATGAAAATGAAAGCCGTCGGAACTCTCCGGGCTGCGGTCCATGCTGATCTTGACGCCGCTGGCGCTGTCGAAGGTCGGCACCAGCGCGCTCAGATCCACGCTCAGATCGGTCGGAACCTCGGTGCGCGACGCGATATGGACAACGACCTGATCCTCCGACCGATAGGCGTTGATCTCGAATTCGCCGGTGTCGTTGCTGTGTTCAAGCCGCACAAGCTCCATGCCCGGCAGGTTGGTCGACATCAGGTCGAAGGTCGCGCCACGCAATGTGCTGATGACGCGGCCCTGCGCGTCCTCGATCGGGGCATGGCATGGCGACCCGGCCAGGTCGGTCGTGCAACTGTGCTGGATTGGCCAGACATGGGCCACCTCGACACCGAGTTCGAGCGCGTTCTCGAACTGCTCGTTGAACGTTCCGGTGAATTTCAGCCCGTTCTGGTGCACGGCCGTGGTCTTGATGTTCCACTCCGTCATGTAGCGGCGCAGATCCGGGTCGAAATTCTCGTCCCAGACCGACAGGTCGAGATCGATGTGGTTCATCTCGCCCGAATTGTCGCGGAAGGCATCGACGCGGGCGTTCCAGTAGTAATGTTCGTTGACCGCGTCGATGGCGTCGCGCGCCTCGGGGGACAGCGTGTCGATGATGCGCTGGTTGGCGTCGATCACCCGCACCCGATACGCCCGGTCATCGACCGAGGAATGGAATTCCGAATTCGTGTTGGGCGTGGCCATCTGCACCACGATGTCCGGCGCTTCGTCGTCGGGAATGCCCGCCGCGCGGATCCCGGCCTCGAGCGCGGGGGCCGCCACGTTCACCTTCTCGCCGTACTCGGTCTCTCCGAAAGACCCCCAGTATTCGTTGCCGATCTCGAAGGCGGTGACGAGGTCGGGATAGTCTTCCATCACCCGGCGGGCAAAGGCTTCGATCTCGTCGCCATAGGCGCGGTATTCGTCAAGCGACAGGTGCTTGGTCGGCACGACAAGCGTGACTTCCACCTGCTGCCCCGTTTCCGGGTCGGATTGCAGGCCCGCGGCATAGTCGAGGAAATTGCGCAATTCGGGGCGCAGGTCCATCTCGCCCGCGTCGTTCGGCTCCATCGTCACGATGTTCAGCCAGTTGATCCCGTCTCCGTCCGGATCGTCGGGATCGTCCCGGTCGCCCGCACCGGCGGGAAAGCGGAACTGGTCTACGCCCAGATACCCATGCGCCACCCGGAAATTCTCGAGCGGGACGCCGTCAGGTCCGGTATTGACGTTGAAAATGACATTCCCGCCAAAAAGGCTGTCGGGCACGAAGATCCCCGTGGGCTCTGCCGTGGTGATCGTGGTCGAGACAGTGTCGCGCGCCTCGGCAAAGGTCGTGATGCCCGGGCTTTCTTCCGTGGTCGTCGCGCCTTCATCCGGGGGCGGATCGGCGTCAAGGGGCAGCGTCTGCGCCGCGACCATCACGACTTCGGGGCCTTAGCGCGCGTCTGTACCCACTTCGATGCCCGTGTCCCCGGCCGACCGCATGCACCCGCACGGCGACGGGGTATCACTGTCTTCGGCCTCGCCTGTCGGTTCACCCGCGTCATCCGGCCCGCCCGATGCGGGGGCGGGATCGTCGTGATCGTCTTCGAAAAGCGCCGTCAGCGTCCACGCAAGCGCGACAGGTGCCATCAAACCGAGGAGAAGACCGGGCAACATGGTGTGTCCCATCCCGAATATTCGGTTCGTCGAATGTATCCGGGGATGTCGTAACCGACAACAATCAAGTCAGGACACTGTGTTGCCGATCCGGCAACAAAGCCACGCGCCGCGCGCGCGGCCCCTCAGCCCAGACGGTCGGCGGCGGCGACCACGACGGGGTCAAGGCCTTCGCCCCCCGCCGCGACATGGGCGCGCAACTGGCTGCGCATGCCCGGTTCCCAGAAATCGCGCAGATGCGACGCGACCTTGTCGGCCGCGTCCGCGCCCGGCTGGGTCTTGAAGAAGGTGGCGATCTGGTTGGCCATGCGGACCATCTTGTCAGGCGACATCAGGGGCCTCTCAGACGATGCGGTGGGGATGGGAATAGACGTCGAAGCCGCCCG
This sequence comes from Aestuariivita sp., assembly GCA_018401465.1. Classification (GTDB taxonomy): domain Bacteria; phylum Pseudomonadota; class Alphaproteobacteria; order Rhodobacterales; family Rhodobacteraceae; genus JAGYKE01. Next base: position 153,475 of record JAGYKE010000002.1, on the reverse strand, counting down.
CGCGGGCGAAGGCGACCAGGGTGATCCCGGCCTCTTCGGCCATGCGCACGGCCTGCCCCGTGGGCGCCGACACGGCGATCAGCGCGGGGATACCCGCGAAGGCGCATTTCTGCACCAGTTCGACCGAAAGCCGCGATGTCATCACCGCCGCGCCCGAGGCCGGGTCGGTTCCCGCGCGCACAAGCGCCCCGATCAACTTGTCGAGCGCGTTGTGCCGGCCCACATCCTCGCGCACCGCGACGATGCCTCGGCCGGGGACAAGAAAGCCCGCCGCATGGGTCGCCCGCGTCTGGCCATGGAGCACCTGCTGCGGGCGCAGCGCGTCGGTGGCCTGTGCCACCCCGGCGCGGGCAAGAAGCAGCGCGTCACCGCCCACCGGCGGCAGGGCGCGCAGCGCCTGATCAAGGCTGTCGATCCCGCACAGCCCGCAGCCCACCGGCCCCGCAAGGCTGCGGCGGCGGTCGGCCAGCGCCTGCGCGCGGTCGGCGCGCAACCAGATCCGCGCTTCGATCCCGCGGGGCTGTTCGACGATCTCGAACTCCTCGATCTCGTCCACGCCCGCGATGACGCCTTCGCTGATCGCGAAGCCCATCGCGAAATCGGCGATGTCGGCAGGTGTCGCCATCATCACGGCCAGCGTCGTGCCGTTGAAGACGACAGCAACCGGCACCTCCTCGGGCAGCGTCCGGTGGACGGGCAACGTGCTGTCCGCCTGATGCGACCATCCGGGGGCCGAAAGCGTGGGGGCGGCAGCCATCACATCACTCCGCTGCGGGCAGGATGCGGCGCGACCGTTCGGCCATGGCGGCGTAATCCTCCTGCCATTCAGTGGGCCCGTTCGACGGGCTGATCTGAACGGCGGTCACCTTGTATTCCGGGCAGTTCGTCGCCCAGTCGGAATAGTCGGTGGTGATCACGTTGGCCTGCGTGTCGGGGTGGTGGAAGGTGGTATAGACCACGCCCGGGCTGACCCGGTCGGTGACCTTGGCGCGCAAAGTCGTCTCGCCCGAACGTGACGCCAACCGCACCCACGCCCCGTCTGTGACGCCGCGCGTCTCGGCGTCATGGGGGTGGATTTCCAGCACGTCCTCGTCATGCCAGACCACGTTGTCGGTGCGCCGGGTCTGGGCCCCGACGTTGTATTGCGACAGCACGCGGCCGGTGGTGAGCAGAAGCGGAAAGCGCGGGCCGGTGCGTTCGTCGGTCGCGACATATTCGGTCACGATGAACCGGCCCTTGCCGCGCACGAAGCCGTCGACATGCATCAGCGGCGTGCCCTCGGGGTGCGCCTCGTTGCAGGGCCACTGCACGCTGCCCTTTTCCTCGAGCATCGCATAGTTGACGCCCGCGAAGGACGGCGTCGTCGCCGCGATCTCGTCCATGATCTGGCTCGGGTGGGTATAGGACCAACCCGCGCCCATCGCATTGGCCAGCGCCTGCGTCACTTCCCAGTCGGCCATCCCGTTGCGCGGTGCCATCACCTTGCGCACGCGGTTGATGCGGCGTTCGGCATTGGTGAAGGTCCCGTCCTTTTCAAGGAAGGTCGATCCCGGCAGGAAGACATGGGCGTAATTCGCCGTCTCGTTCAGGAAGAGATCGTGCACGATCACGCATTCCATCGCGGCAAGGCCAGCTGCCACGTGATGGGTGTCGGGGTCCGATTGCAGGATATCCTCGCCCTGGCAGTAAAGGCCCTTGAAGGTGCCATCGACGGCGGCATCGAGCATGTTAGGGATGCGCAGGCCGGGTTCGTTGTCGATCTGAACGCCCCAGGCCTCTTCAAAAATCGCGCGCACCGCGTCGCCCTTCACATGGCGGTATCCCGGCAATTCATGCGGGAACGATCCCATGTCGCACGATCCCTGCACGTTGTTCTGCCCGCGCAACGGGTTCACGCCGACGCCGGGCCGCCCGATATTGCCGGTGAGCATGGCAAGGTTCGCGATCCCCATGACGGTGGTCGATCCCTGGCTGTGTTCGGTCACGCCCAGCCCGTAATAGATCGCGCCATTGCCGCCCTTGGCGAACAGCCGCGCGGCGGCGCGCAGCTCGGCCGCCGGCACCCCGGTCAGCAGCGCGGTGGCCTCGGGGCTGTGGCGCGCATCGCTCACGAATTCCGCATAGACTTGGAATTCGTCCCAGTCGCAGCGGGTGCGGATGAACTCCTCGTCCATCAGCCCTTCGGTCACGATCACATGCGCCAGCGCGGTGACGACAGCCACGTTGGTGCCCGGTCGCAGCGGCAGGTGATGGTCGGCGCGGATATGCGCTGATTTCACCAGATCGATGCGGCGCGGGTCGATCACGATCAGTTTCGCGCCCGCGCGCAGCCGCTTCTTCAGCCGCGACGCGAAGACCGGGTGCCCGTCGGTCGGGTTGGCGCCGATGACGATGACGACATCGGTCTGTTCGACGCTGTCGAAATCCTGCGTGCCCGCGCTGGTGCCGAAGGTCTGGCCAAGGCCATAGCCGGTGGGCGAATGGCACACGCGCGCGCAGGTGTCGGTGTTGTTGTTGCCGAAGACCGCGCGGGTCAGCTTCTGGACCAGATAGGTTTCTTCGTTGGTGCAGCGCGACGAGGTGATGACGCCGATGCTCTTGCGGCCATATTTCTCCTGCAGCCCGCGCATCCGGGCGGCGGCGAAGCCAAGCGCCTCGTCCCAGCTGACCTCGCGCCAGGGTTCATCGATGCTGTCGCGGATCATCGGGTTCAGGATGCGGTCGCCATGGGTCGCATAGCCCCAGGCGAAGCGGCCCTTCACGCAGGAATGACCCCGGTTCGCCTTGCCGTGCTTGTAGGGCACCATGCGCACGACCGTGTCGCCCTGAAGTTCCGCCTTGAACGAACAGCCCACGCCGCAATAGGCGCAGGTGGTGATGACCGACCGTTCCGGCGTGCCCAGTTCGATGATCGACTTTTCCTGCAGCGTCGCGGTCGGGCAGGCCTGCACGCAGGCCCCGCAGGACACGCAGTCAGACGCGAGAAAATTCTCGGCCCCGACCGACACGCGGCTGTCGAAGCCGCGCCCTTCGATGGTCAGCGCGAAGGTGCCCTGCACTTCCTCGCAGGCGCGCACGCATCTGTTGCAGACGATGCACTTGGAGGCGTCATAGGTGAAATAGGGGTTGCTGTCGTCCTTGGGCAGCCATTGCGGATTGGCCTGCCCGCTGGTGTCGCGGGCCTGGAAATGGTTGGTCAGCCCGCCCGAGGCCGGTGCCTTGTAGCGCACGTCGCGCAGGCCCACGGCACCTGCCATGTCCTGCAATTCGCAATCGCCATTGGCCGAACAGGTCAGGCAGTCCAGCGGATGGTCGGAAATATAAAGCTCCATCACCCCCTTGCGGACGCGGCGCACCTTGTCGGACTGGGTGGCGACGACCATGCCGTCGGTCACCGGCGTGGTGCACGACGCGGGCGTGCCGCGCCGCCCCTCGATCTCGACCGCGCAAAGCCGGCAGGACCCGAACGCCTCGAGGCTGTCTGTCGCGCAAAGCTTCGGGATGGAAATCCCCACTTCCGCCGCCGCGCGCAGGACCGATGTGCCCTCGGGCACCGTCACCTCGAAGCCGTCGATGGTCAGCGTGACGGGGCGGCCCTGGCGCGCGGGCGTGCCCATGTCGCGGTCATCGGGGATGATGAAGTCCTTCATTCGGCGGCCTCCTTCGCGCGGGCGAAATCGTCGGGGAAATGGGTGACGGCGGACATGACGGGAAAGGGCGTGAAGCCCCCCAGCGCGCAGAGCGAGCCATCCTTCATCGTCTCGCACAGATCGGTCAGAAGCGGCAGCGCGTCGGCGTCGCCTTCGGCGATGCGGTCGATTGTCTCGACCCCGCGCACGGCACCGATGCGGCAGGGCGTGCACTTGCCGCAGCTTTCAATGGCGCAGAATTCCATGGCAAAGCGCGCCATCGACAGCATGTCGGTCCGATCGTCGAAGACGACCAACCCCGCATGGCCCAGCAAACCGCCGCCCCGGTCCATCTCTTCATAGCCCAGCGGCGTGTCGAAGCGCGTGACCGGCAGATAGGCGCCAAGCGGCCCGCCCACCTGCACCGCCTTGACCGGCTTCCCCGTCGCGGTGCCGCCGGCCAGGTCGTTGACAACCTCGCCCAGCGTGATGCCGAAGGCGGTCTCGAACAGCCCACCGCGCGCGACATTGCCCGCGATCTGCAGCGTGACGGTGCCCCGCGACCGGCCCAGCCCGAAATCGGCGTAATGCGCCGCGCCCTTCTCGAAGATCACCGGCACGGTGGCAAGGCTGATGACGTTGTTCACCACCGTCGGACGACCAAGGAACCCTTCCAGCGCCGGCAGCGGCGGCTTGGCACGCACGACGCCGCGTTTGCCTTCCAGCGAATTGAGAAGCGACGTCTCCTCGCCGCAGACATAGGCTCCGGCACCCTTGCGGATTTCCATGTCGAAGGCGCGCCCTGACCCGAGCACGTCGGCCCCCAGCACCCCTGCCCCGCGCGCGATCTCGACCGCCCGCGTCATCACCGCGATGGCGTCAGGATATTCCGAGCGCAGATAGACATATCCCTTGGTCGCACCGACGCCGATCCCTGCGATCACCATGCCCTCGATCAGGGTGAAGGGGTCGCCCTCCATGATCATGCGGTCGGCGAAGGTGCCGCTGTCGCCTTCATCGGCATTGCAGACGATGTATTTCTGCGCCCCCGGCGCGTCGTGCACCGTCTGCCACTTGATGCCCGTCGGAAAGCCGGCGCCGCCGCGCCCGCGCAGGCCCGAGGTCTTCACCTCGTCCACGATCTCCTGGCCGGTCATCGCCAGCGCCCGGCGCAGACCGGCCAGCCCGCCATGCGCCTCGTAATCGGCCAGCGCCAGCGGGTCGATCACGCCGACGCGGGCGAAGGTCAGACGCGTCTGCCGCTTCATCCAGTCAAGTTCGTCCACCGGCCCCAGCGCCTTGTCGCTGGTGCCCGCCACGATGGCGGCCGCGTCTTCCGGCGTGGCAGGCCCGTATCCGTGGCGGACGCCATCCCGCTCCACCTCGACCAGCGGCTCAATCCAAATCATCCCGCGCGATCCGGTGCGCACGATCTCGGCCCCCGGCGCCGCCGCGCGCAGCGCCGCGACGACGTCTTCGGCCCCAAGCGCCTTGGCCGCGCTGTCCATCGGCACATAGATCTTCATGCCGACACCTCCGCCACCACGCGGTCGAGCTTTGCCGCATCGACCCGGCCCAGAACCTTGTCGCCGATCATCGCCGCAGGCGCGCAGGCGCACAGCCCAAGACAATAGACCGGCTCGACCGTCACCGCGCCGTTGGCCGTGGTGCCGTGCCAGCCGATCCCCAGCCGCTTCAGCAGCGCCTCGGCCGTCTCAACCCCGCCCATGGACTGGCAGGCTTCGGCCCGGCAGATCTTGAGAACGTGCCGCCCGGCGGGCGCCTCGCGGAAATCGTGGTAGAAGCTGATGACCCCGTGCAGCTCCGCCGCCGTGATGTTCAGCGCCTCGCAGATCAGCGGGCGCGCCTCGGACGGGATGTGACCGCAGGCGTCCTGCAGCGCGTGAAGGATGGGCAGAAGCGGGCCTTCCAGCGCGACATGCGCCTGAATGATGGCCCCGATCTCGTCTGCCGACAGGGGGGACGCGTGTGATTGCATGGCTGGCCTTCGGTTGCTCGCGCGGGCACCTTCAGGGTGCCACCCGTTCATTCGGGTTTCAATATCGCTTTTCCGTGAAGCGATAGGAAATCTCGATCAATCGGCCTTTGCCATCCGCCGCACGTTGCGCATCAGCGCCTCAAGGACCGGCGTATGTGGTTCACGGTGTGGCGCGACCAGTCCCACGACATGGCTGTGCCCCGACCCCTCCATCGGCACCAGCGCCAACCCTGTGCCCCGCGTCAGGAACCGGGCAATGTCCTCGGGCAGCACCGACAGGTAATCGCCGCGCTCCACCATCGCGACCAGAACGACGATGGAATTCGATTCGATCCATGTCTCGGGTGCCGCGTCCACCGCGGCGAAGTTGCGGTTGATGATCCGGCGGTTCTGCATGTCAGGCGTCAGCAGGCACAGCCGTTCTTCGCGCAACTCGGCCCAGCCCACCTGCGCGCGCGCCGCGAAAGGCGACGCGGCGGGGCAGACCAGCATGTAGCGTTCCTCGTAGATCGGTTCGGTGCTGACCCGCCCCATCGGTTCGTTGTCGAGGTATGAAATCCCCGCATCCACCTCGAGATTGTCGAGCATCGACAATATCTCGACCGAGGTGCGCGACAGGATGGTGAACTTCACGTTCGGATGCCGCGCTCCGAACTCCGCCGCCAGCCGCGCCGCCCAGGTCAGCGCGGTGGGAATGACCGCAAGGCGCAACTGCCCCGACAGGCCTTCGCGCTTGAACCGCATCTCCTCGCGCAGCTGCCGCGCATCGCCCACGATCCGGCGCGCCCAGACCAGCGCGGTCTGCCCTTCCGGCGTCAGCCCGCCATAGCGCGACCCCCGGAAGATCAGCTGCACGCCCAGCTGATCCTCGAGCTGGCGGATGCCGGTCGACAGCGTGGGCTGCGTGATCCCGAGACTGGTGGCTGCACGACCGAAATGGCCTTCCTTCGCCACGGCAATGAACATTTCGAGCTTGTCGAGCATGATCGGCGATCCCGAACAAAATGGCGTATTTTGATACCATTTCCCGATTGACCCTTTGGGTCAACCGCATTTGCCACCGGCGCGGCACAAGCATTTGAAACCGCCCCGGATCGGTGGCAGGGTGCTTCGGTATTCGACGAAGAAAAGGAAAGGCGCGCATGCGCAGGACACTTCTCATTCTGGCACTGGCGCTGGCCCCGGCGGCGCAGGCGCAGGCCAACCCGATCGTGCAGCAACTCGTCCGCACGGGCCTCACGCAGGACGACATCAACATCATGGTGCAGGCGGGCAGCACGCTCTACGTGGGCGGCCGCGCACAGTTGGGGGACGACACGATCTGGTCGAATCCGGCAACGGGCGCCCATGGCATGATCGAAGTGACCTCGGTTCAGGGCAACTGCGTCGGTGTCGATTACCGCTTCCGCGCCAATGACAGAAAGCGGCTCCAGACCGTCGCCTCGCGCCGCTGCCTCACCGAGGGGCGCTGGGTCCTCACCCCCTGAGCGGAGCCGCCGCGGGCCTCGCTTGTTTTCGGCTAGGCGTCACAGGCGTTGCGCAGCCCGGGTTCGGCGCCCGCACGATTTTGTCGATCATGCAGGCAATCGGTCACAGCGCCTTCCGCCCGATCCGCCCCCGCGCGTCAGCGCTTGGTCTGCCTCTTCGCCGCGGTCTGGCCGAGATATTTTGGCAGCAGCACCGACGCGACAAGGCTGAACACCCACACGAGCAGCGTCGCCCCGAGCCAATTGACCAGCCCGCCGATGCGCATCCCCGGCATGATCAGGTCGGTCACGAACAGCCCCGCGAAGATCGTCACCAGCGCGATCCCGCCCATGATCTGCGGAAAGCGGTTCTGCGACAGTCTGGTGATGACTGGCCCCAGAACTGCAAGGGCGATCGAGAACACCGCGACCGCTAGAAAGAAGGACAGCACGTCGATCACAAAGCCCCGCAAGAGGAAGACCGCGGCCAGCAGGCCCATGGCATTTGCGATGAGGTAGGCAAGGATGGATTTGAGAATGCGCATCGCAAGAATGCCTCTTGATCCGTATGGGTCGCCTCCCTGAATACCCGACGACACTCTGGCGGACAACGCCCCTTGCCCGGTTTGGATGGTTGCAGGCAAAGGGCCGCCCGTGCGATCCTCGTCTTGTCTTCAGCCCAAAGGAACCCCGCGACATGGCCAGACGCAGTCTTGCACAAACCTTCTGGGGCCTTTTCCTCGCACTCTTGAACGCCACGCTGGTCCTTGCGGCGCTCTGCCTGTGGTTCGCATGGGGCGCTCTGTCGGCTGCAGACAGGGTGTCCGGCCAGATCAACGAGGCCGCGCAGACTGTTCTGCCCCTGCGCGGCGAAATCGCGACCCTGACCGCCGAGATCGCCGCCGCCCGCGCCGATCTGGCCGCGCTGCCCCCGGGCGGAACCGAGGCTGCCGCGCTGCAGGCCCGCCTTGCCGGGATCGAGATGCGGATGGCCGAACTCTCCGCATCGGTCAGCACACTGACCGCCGACCCCGATGCGCTGATCGACCGCGCGGTATCGTTGGCCTTCACCGGGCTGGGCGATGCGATGGCACAGGCCATCGCCGCGCTGCGCGCCACGCCCTGACGCCGCATTCCCGCGCCGTTCCTGTCGGCGTCAGGGTGATGCGACGTTTCCCATGTTGACGGTAACGCCGGGGCGCGTATCACTGCAGCTGGCAAATCCATTTTCGAAGCGGAGATATTGCATGTTCAGACCGGCACTTCTTCCGTTTGTCCTTGCCGTTCTGGCGTCTGCCGCACCGGCACAGCAGGCACCCGCCCCCGCCGTTGTCGCAGCCGAAGCGCGGATCATGACGCTGGGCCAGACCGCCACGTTCAACGGGCGGCTCGATGCGGAACGGCACGTCTCCCTCGTGGCCCGGGTCGGGGGCACGCTGCAGGAGATCGCGTTCGCGCCCGGCGACCGCGTCGAGCAAGGCCAGCGTCTTTTCGTCATTGACCCCGCCCTCTACCAGACCACGGTGGCCGAGGCCGAAGCGGGCCTGCGCTCCGCCGAGGCCGCACGCGATCTGGCCCGGCTCGACCGCGACAGGCAGGCGGAACTCGTCACCCGCCAGACCGCGCCGCGCGCCGTGCTCGACGTGGCCGAAGCCACCCTTGCCAGCCGCGAGGCCGATGTGATGCGGCTCACAGCCGTGCTTGAGCGCGAGCAGCTCAACCTCTCCTATACCGAGATCACCGCTCCCTTCGCGGGCGTGATGGGAATAGCGCGCGTCTCGGTCGGTGCGCTGATCGGTCCCGAGGCGGGGCAGCTTGCCACGCTGACCATGCTGGACCCGATCTATGCCGAATTTGCGGTTCCCACGTCTGCTTGGCGGAGCTATTCCGACAGTCTCGCCGCAGGCAATGCCTCGCAGATCGACGCTGTGACTCTGCGATTGGCCAATGGGCGCGATCATGACGCAGGCGGCGATATCGTTTTCGTCAGCAGCGCCGTGAACGCGGGCACCGACAGCGTGACCCTGCGCGCCCGCTTCGACAATCCCGACGGCGCGCTTCTCGACGATGAACTCGTCCGCGTTACCCTGCGCGCCTCGGGCAGAGCGGGCGAACTCGCCATCCCGCTGCAGGCGGTCCAGCGCGACATCCAGGGCGCCTTCGTGCTCGTCGTGGGCGCGGGCGAGGTGGTGGAGCAACGCCGCGTCACCGTTTCGCGCAGCACCGAGGGCATGTCCGTCATCGCGGACGGCCTTGCCGAAGGCGAACGTGTCATCACCGAAGGTGTAAACAAGGTCCGCCCAGGTATCGCCGTCGACGCAGCCCTCGCCGGAGACGACTGATCATGTTGGCTGATACCTTCATCCGGCGGCCCCGTCTCGCCGGGGTCATCTCGATCGTCATGTTCCTGGCCGGTCTCATTGCGCTCACCCGCATGCCGGTCGAACAATTCCCCGACATCGTTCCGCCGCAGGTCTCGGTGACTGCCACCTATCCAGGCGCCGGAGCCGGAGTGGTCGAACAGACCGTCGCCCAGGTGATCGAGGACAAGGTGATCGGCGTCGACGACATGATCTACATGTCCTCGACCTCGGGCGCAGACGGGTCCTACATCCTCAATATCAGCTTCGAGGTGGGCACCGATCCCGACATCGCCACCGTCAACGTGCAGAACCGCGTGGCGCTGGCCGAACCGCTCCTGCCCTCGGAAGTGCGCGAAACCGGCGTGCGGGTGGCCAAGAAATCTTCCTCGCTCCTCATGGGTGTGGTGCTTTACGCCGAAAACGACAGCGTCACCGGGGCCGACCTGACGAATTTCACCCGCATCAACCTGATCGACACGCTCAAGCGCGTCGAAGGCGTGGGTGACGCGTCGATATTCGGGTCGAACCAGTTCGCCATGCGCGTCGATCTGGACGTGGCGCGGCTCGCCGCGCTCAACCTGACGCCGGGCGACGTGATGGCCGCGCTGCGGAGCCAGAACCTGCAGGCCGCGATCGGCCGCGTCGGCGGCCAGCCCGTCACGCGCGACCCGGGGCTGCAACTGAACATCACCACCAAGGGCCGCCTTGAAAGCCCCGAGGAATTCTCGCGCATCATCATCCGCGCCGCCGCCGACGGCAGCGTGGTGCGCGTGGGCGACGTGGCCACGGTCACGCTGGGCGAAAACAGCAGCGACGTCACCTCGTCCTTCGACGGCGCCCCTGCAACGCTGGTCGGTATCTACCTCGCGCCCGGCGGCAATGCCGTTGCGGCGGCCGACAGCGTAAAAGCCGCGATCGACCGCGCTTCCGCCGCCTTCCCGCCGGGCATGGCATATGCCATCGTCTCGGACAGCTCCATCTTCGTGAAGGAAAGCATCGCCGAGGTCGAACACACCCTGATCGAGGCCTTCATCCTTGTCGTCCTCGTCGTCTTCATCTTCCTTGGTTCGCTGCGCGCGACCATCGTGCCGCTGGTCGCGGTGCCGGTGGCGCTCGTGGGCACCTTCGCGGTCATGCTGGCGATGGGCTTCACGCTCAACACCGTGTCGCTTCTCGCGCTCGTCCTCGCCATCGGGATCGTCGTCGACGACGCGATCGTGGTGGTCGAGGCGGTCGAGGCCAAGATGGAAGAAAACCCCGACATGACCCCGGCCGAGGCCGCCTCGGCCGCGATGGGCGACATCACCGGGGCCATCATCGCGATCACGCTGGTGCTGCTGTCGGTCTTCGTGCCGGTGGCCTTCATCCCCGGCATATCCGGGCAATTGTTCCAGCAGTTCGCGGTGGCGGTGTCGGTGTCGATGGTGATCTCGGCCATCAACGCGCTGACGCTTGCGCCCGCGCTCTGCGCCATCGTGCTCAAGCCCCATCACGGGCCGAAGAAGGGCATCATGGGCGCGATCTCGCGGGTCATCGACGGCGCGCGAGACAGGTATACCACTGTCGCCGGCGCACTGGCGCGACGCGCGGTTCTTGGCGTGGCACTTCTGGCGGGCGCCCTGGCGCTCACTGCGGGGCTCTTCAACGCCGTGCCGACCGGGTTCCTCCCGGCCGAAGATCAGGGCTCCTTCATCGTCGAGATGCGGCTTCCCGAAGCGGCCTCGGTCAACCGTACCGAAGCGGCGCAGCGCGAGGTGGAAGAGGTGCTGATGGGCCTGCCCGGCGTCGAAAGCGTCACCTCGGTCATCGGCTACTCGATCCTCGACGGCATCACCAAGTCGAACGCCGCCTTCGCGCTGGTGTCTATGGAGGAATTCTCCGAACGCACGACGAGGGAAACCTCGGTCTTTGCGGCCATCGCCAGAACCATGCGCCAAAGCGCCGCCATCCGCGAGGCGCGGGTCATCGCCTTCAACCTGCCGCCCATCTCCGGGCTGGGCACCGGATCGGGGTTCGAGCTGCAGCTGCTCGACACCCAGGGCCGCCCGGCCGACGAACTGGCCGCCACCGCGCGAGGGCTTTCTTTCGCCGCCAATGGCGATCCGCGGCTCTCGGGCGTCTACACCACCTTCTCGGCCAACAGCCCGCAGCTTTTCCTCGATATCGACCGCGAACGGCTCTATGCGCTGGGTATTCCGGTCTCGGACGTCTTCGCGGCACTCCAGCCGACGCTGGGGTCGTCCTATGTCAACGACTTCAACCTGTTCGGCCGGTCCTGGCAGGTGCGCATGACCGCAGCACCCGAAGACCGTGACGACGTCGGTGACATCGCCCGCGTGAATGTCCGCTCTGCCAGCGGCGAGATGGTGCCGGTGGGCGCCTTCGCGACCGTTGACTATACCGTCGGGCCGATGTCGCTGCAGCGCTACAACAACCAGCGCGCCGCGAAGATCAGCGGAAACCCCGCGACAGGCGTCGCCTCGGGCGAGGCGCTGACCGCGATGGAGGAAGCCGCCGCAGCCAACCTGCCGCCGGGCTATGATGTCGAATGGACCGGCACCGCCCTGCAGGAAAAGCAGGCCGCAGGCCAGACCGCTGTGATCCTCGCGCTCGCCGTGCTGTTCGCTTACCTCTTCCTAGTTGCGCTTTACGAAAGCTGGACGATCCCGGTGCCGGTGCTCCTGTCGGTCGCCTTCGGCGTGTCGGGCGCGATGCTGGCGCTTCTGCTGACGGGGCTGCCCTTCAACCTCTATGCCCAGATCGGCCTTGTGGTGCTGCTGGCGCTTGCCGCGAAGAACGCCATCCTCATCGTCGAATTCGCCAAGGCCCGGCGCGAGGCAGGCGCCACAATCGTCGATGCCGCCATCGCGGGCGCGCATGCGCGGTTCCGCGCCGTGATGATGACGAGCTTCGCCTTCATTGCGGGTCTGATCCCGCTGGTCACCGCCGAAGGCGCCTCGATGCTGTCGCGCCGCGCGGTGGGCACGGGCGTCGCGGGCGGCATGCTGGCGGCAGCACTGGTGGGTATCTTCGTGATCCCCGCGCTCTACGTCGCCTTCCAGACCCTGCGGGAAAGGGTGAAGCGGAAACCGGCCTAGATCGCCAGCGGCGGAAAAGCGCACCCTCCGGTCACGGGGCCGTCGTCTTGCGGTCACAGGAACATTGTATTCCGCAACAAAGACCCCGATATGCAGGCGGGGCGATGGCAGGGGATCACATGGCAGGCCGAGAGGGAACACGACGCCGTCCGTCGCTGTCGCTGCCGATCCTGCGCACCTCGCGCAGTCAGCACCGCGCCGGGACGCTGACCCTCGGTTCGCTCCTGTCGGCGCTCGGTGGCGCGTCGTTCGGCTGGGCGATCGTGGTCTTCTCGCTCGTCGCGATCCTGCCGCTGCCGCCCGGCTCGACACTGCTGACCGCGCTGCCCCTGCTGATGACGACCGCGCAGATGATGCTGGGCTTCGATCACGTGCGCCTGCCCGGCCCCCTGTCACGCATCGCCATCGACCCCGAACGCCTTCGCCGCACCGTGCTGGGCCTGCGCCCGGTCACCCGCAGGCTGGAACGGGTGCTCAGGCCGCGCCTCACAGCACTCATCGCGCGGCGCAACGACCGGATCATGGGCTTGATCCTGTTCGTGGTCGCCTTCGCGCTGTTCCTGCCGGTGCCGCTCAGCGCGTGGTTTCCGGCGATCTCTCTCTTCGTGGTCGGCGTCGGCCTCGTGGAACGCGACGGCCTCGTAGTGGCGCTGGGTCTTGGCTTCGGGCTGGCCTCGGTGGCGCTGACGGCGGCGATCGTGACGTCGGTCGTCCTCGGGGCCGAGGCGATCCTGCATTGACCGACACGCCCACCGGTCAGGGGGCCTTCGGCTGGCCCGGGCGCCTTTGGCGTGGGGACCTCGCCCTTGGCGACGCGTTCTGGACCGGCGCGGTCGCCATCGGGCTTGCCGTCAACGTAACGACCAGCCTCTTGTTTCTCGCGCTCATCACGCAGGACATGCCGTGGCTCGCGCTGATCGCAGGATACGGGATTTCCCTGCCCTACAACGCCCTTGCCGTGGTGGGCGTCTGGCGGTCGGCGGCGCGCCATGACGGCCCGCCGCTTCAGGCCGAACTTGCGCGCGGCGCGACAATCGCCCTGATGGCCGTGCTCAGCCTGACCTGACCCGCCTCACTTGGTCAGGATCAGCTTGCCCAGCTTGGTGATGCGCAACTGATAGACCTGATCGCCCAGCACGATGCGCGCGGTCTGGCCGCCCCGCGTCAGATCCTCGGCGCGGTAAAGCGGCGCGCGCGGCAGCGCCGTGTCGGCGTCGCGGTCGAAGGTCGGCGTGATCTGGTTCATTTCCCCCTCCCCGCCTCGATCCGGTCGATCATGCGCTCCAGCATCAGCTGGGCCTGAATCAGCATCGGCCATTCGGCGCTCAGCGCCTCGCTCAGGGGATGGGTCAGGGCGGGGACGCCCATCGGCAAAGGGGATCGGTCGGTCATCCTGGTCTCCGTCGGGTTGGGGATCTGGCTGACCGGCAGCTGCAAAGCCGCCCCGGTTGGCTGAAGATTAACCTGACAGAAATACTCGGATAAGTCAACCGCCCCGAAGCCCAAGCCCCGGGGCGGCCGGATCACTCCGTCAGAACGCCCGCGAACTGGTCGCGCAGATTGCGCTTGAGAACCTTGCCCGTGGCGTTGCGCGGCAGAACGTCGATGAAGACGACCTTGTCCGGCACTTGCCATTTCGCGATTTTGCCGTCGAAGAAGGCCAGAAGATCCTCGGGGTCGGGCGTCTGTCCGGGTGCGGGCACGGCCACAAGGATGGGCCGTTCGTCCCATTTCGGATGCGCCACGCCCACCACGGCGGCATCGGACAGCTGCGGATGCGCAATGGCAATGTTTTCAAGCTCGACCGAACTGATCCATTCCCCGCCCGACTTGATGATGTCCTTCGAGCGGTCGCGGATCGTCAGGAACCCGTCGGGGTCAAGCGTCGCGACATCCCCCGTCGGGAACCAGCCGTCCTGCAGGATCGGCGTGTCGTGCATCCGGAAATAACTGTCGAGAACCCAGTGCCCCCGCACCAGCAGATCGCCTTGCGTTTTGCCGTCATGGGGCAGGTCCTGCCCGTCATCGCCCACGATCTTCAACTCCACGCCAAAAGGCGGGCGACCCTGACTTTCGCGCACCCGGTGCTGTTGCTCCACCGGCAGGGTGCCATGCTTGGCCAGCGGCCGGTTGACGCTGCCCAAGGGGCTCATCTCCGACATGCCCCAGGCGTGGATCGTGTCGACGCCGTATTCCTCGCGGAAGGTGGTGATCATCGAAGGCGGGCAGGCCGATCCGCCCACCACCGTGCGCTCCAGCGTCACGAGTTTGCTGCCCGCGGCACGCGCATGACCCAGAAGCCCCAGCCAGATCGTGGGCACCCCAAGCGCCACGGTCACCTTCTGCCCGTCGATCAGCCGCACGAGGCTTTCGCCGTCAAGGTTCGGTCCCGGCATGACAAGCTGCGCGCCGACCATGGCCGCGCAATAGGGCACACCCCAGGCGTTGACATGGAACATCGGCACCACCGGCAGCACCACGTCACGCGACGTGATCGCCAGCCCGTCGGCCGTGTTGGCCGCGAAGGAATGCAGCAGCGTGGAGCGGTGGGAATAAAGCACGCCCTTGGGGTTGCCCGTCGTCCCCGACGTATAGCACAGCGACGACGCCGTGGTCTCGTCGAAGACCGGCCAGACGAACCCGGCATCGCCCCCCGCGATCAGATCGTCATAAGACACGATCCCCGGGATCGCCGCCGCCGCCGCATCGGTCATCGGCCCCATCAGCACGATGGCCGTCAGCGTCGTGAACTGGTCGCGCAGCTTCGCCACCAGCGGCACGAAGGTCTCGTCGATGAACAGCACCCGGTCTTCGGCATGGTTGATGATGTAGACCAACTGTTCGGGGAAGAGCCGCGGGTTGATCGTGTGGCAGACAAAGCCTGCGCCCGACGTGCCGAAATAGATCTCAAGGTGACGGCGGTTGTTCCACGCGATGGTGGCGCAGCGCGCCTGCGGCTCGAGCCCCATCGCCGTCAGCGCCGATCCCAGCCGCCGGGCATTCGCCGCCACCGTGCCCCAGGTTGTCTCTTCTGTCCCTCCGCCGGTGTTCACCGACAGGATGCGCGTATCGCCATGATAGCGCCCGGCATGGTCAATCAGCGACGAAATCAGAAGCGGCGCGGTCATCATCTGGCCGAGCATCGGCAATCCTCCCCTTGGTGCGGCCCGCGGTGTCGGGGCCGTCGTGGTTATTCGGGACAAGCTGGGCGTCCACCCGACCACGTCAAGCGGACCGCGCCCTTCCCCTCCCTCTATCTCTCTCGGAAGCGACCCTGCCAAGGGTCGCGCGGCTTTGCAACATCTGCAGGCATCAGCCCGCGGCCCCGTCGTCGAGACGCGCCAGAAGCGCCTTGAGCACCGGCTTGACCGCGTCTGATTCGTCAGGCGGCAGCAGCGCGAGAATCCCCGCCTCGTGCTGGCGGGCATCGGCCACGAGGCACAGCGCAAGGTCCCGTCCCTTCTGGGTGAGATAGACGCGCACGCGGCGCGCATCCACGGGGTCGGGGGCGCGCAGCACCAGCCCCTTCTCGGCCATCTGATCGATGATGCGCGTCAGCCGCGACTGTTCCATAAGCGACAGCCGCGCCAGCCGCGTGACCATCGCGCCATCCTCGTCCGTCAGGCAAGCCAGCACCCGCCATTCCGGCACCCGCAGCCCCGACTTGCGGGCGCGGGCGTGGAACTGTGCGCTGGCGCGGTGGCTGACCGCGGCCAGCAGATACAGCAGGTAATCGTCGACGAAGGGCGCATGGCTCGTCGGGCCGGCATCATCCGGCATGGGTGGCCTGCGGGGCGAGATTTGTCTTGACCGAGAATATATGAAATTTCATGTTAATACCAACAAGGGGGAGTCGATCCGTGTCTTTGACACTGACCATAACAGACCTCGTTGATGCAAACGCTCGGATTCGGGTTCTTTCGCTTGCTCACCCATCGGGCGCCCCCCTGCCCCTCTGGGATGCGGGCGCACATGTGCGCGTCGATCTTGGCCCCACCGGAAGCCGCGCCTATTCCCTGATCCGCTGGCCGGGTGACACGGCCCCCGTCTGGCACATCGCCGTGCAGCGCGAAGACGCGGGCGACGGCGGCTCGCGCGCCATGCACGCGTTTGGAGTTGGCGACACGATCCGCACGGATGCACCGAAGAACGACTTCGCCCTTGGCGACCATGCGGGGCCGGCCCTTCTCATCGCGGGTGGCATCGGGATCACGCCGCTCATCTCCATGGCGACCGACCTTGCGGCGGCGGGGCGCGACTTCCGCCTGGTCTTCGCCGCGCGCAGCCGCGCCGCCATGGCCTTCGGCGACAGCCTTGTCGCGGCCTTCGGCGACCGCGTGACCCTTGCCTTCGACGACGAAGCCCCCCTTGACCTTCCCGCGCTCATCGCCGGGACTGCCCCGGCGACGCATCTCTACATCTGCGGCCCGCGCGGCATGATCGACGCCGCCCGCGCCGGCGCCGGACACGCGGGCTTTCCCGCCGCGCAGGTGCATGTCGAACTCTTCTCCAACCCCGCAAGGGAGGCGGGCGACCGCCCCTTCGAGGTCGAACTTGCCTCGACCGGCGCGGTCTTCACCGTACCGCCGGGCCGGTCAATCATCGAAGTGCTTGAAGAAGGCGGCGTCGATCTGGTCTATGATTGTCAGCGCGGCGATTGCGGCATCTGCCAGACTGACGTGATCAGCGGCACGCCCGATCACCGCGACGTGGTCCTGTCCGACGCCGAACGCGCGGCGGGCCGCGTCATGCAGATCTGCGTCAGCCGGGCGAAGTCCGACCGCCTCGTCCTCGATCTCTAGCGGAAAAGGAGCAAGCCGATGCCAGCCTACACGCCCGAGACCGCCCGCGCCCTGATCCGTGGCCATCAGGTGCACCGCGACGTCTATACCAGCCCCGATGTGTTCCGGCTGGAAATGAAGCATCTTTTCCGCAATGTGTGGGTGTTCGTCGGCCATGACAGCCAGACGCCGGACAAGGGCGATTACTTCACCACGCAGGTGGCCGACCAGCCGGTGATCCAGGTCCGCCATTCCGATGGCGAGATCCACGTCCTTTACAACCGCTGCCCCCACAAGGGCACGAAGATTGCCATAGACCGCACGGGAAACACGGGGAAATTCTTCCGCTGCCCCTATCACGCCTGGTCGTTCAAGACTGATGGCTGCCTTTTGGCGATCCCGCTCAAGAAGGGCTATGAGGGCACCGGCCTTTCCGATACCCTGAACGGCAAGGGCATGAAGGCGGTCGGCGCGGTCCGCAACTATCGCGGCTTCATCTTCGCGCGGCTGGCCGAGACGGGCATCTCCTTCGAGGACTTCTTCGGCGACAGCCTCTCCAGCATCGACAACATGGTCGACCGCTCGCCCGAAGGACGGCTCGAAGTGTCGGGGCCGCCCTTGCGCTACATGCACAAGTGCAACTGGAAGATGCTGGTCGAAAACCAGACCGACACCTGCCACCCCATGGTCGCGCATGAATCGAGCGCGGGCACCGCAGTCCGCCTCTGGCAGGAGATGGGCAATCCCGAACCCCGACCCGCCGCGATGCAGATCATCGCGCCCTTCATGTCGCCCTATGACTTTTTTGAAGGCATCGGCATCCGCACATGGCCCAACGGGCATGGGCATACCGGCGTCATGGGGTCGATCCATTCGAGTTACGACGCGATCCCCGGGTATTTCAGCGCGATGACGGCAGCCTATGGCGAAGAGCGCGCCAAGGCGATCCTGGATGAGAACCGCCACAACACCATCTATTTCCCCAACATCATGGTGAAGGCGCCGCTGGCGCAGCTGCGCAACTTCATCCCGCTCGCCGCCGACCGCTGTCTGGTGGAATCCTACGTCTACCACCCGGTCGGCGCGCCGCGGGAGCTGACCGCGCGGTCAGCCATGTACAACCGCATGATCAACGCGCCCACCTCGATCGTCGGCCATGACGATCTGGAAATGTACGAACGCGCGCAGGAAGGGCTTCTGTCGGACGGGCTCGAATGGGTCGATCTGCACCGCCTCTACGACGCGGACGAGGATTTCAGCGAAACGCGTGTCGAGAACGGCACCACCGAACGCCAGATGCGCAACCAGTTCGACGCCTGGGCCAAGTTCATGCATGAAGAACCGCAGCCCGTCCGGGCAGAGGCCGCCGAATGACGCCCACCCGCGAAGACGTGATCGATTTCGTCTATGCCGAAGCGCGCATGCTGGATGAAGGCCGCTTTGCCGACTGGCTCGCGCTGTGGCTGCCGGAAGGCCATTACTGGATGCCCCTCGACTACAAGCAGAGCGACCCCGAGACAGTGACATCATTGCTTTACGAGGACAACTTCATGTTGCGCCTGAGAGTCGAGCGGCTGGAAGGCGAACGCACCTTCAGCCAGAAACCCAAAAGCCGCTGCCACCACGTGCTGAACCGCCCCTTTGTCGACGAATTCGACCCCGGGGCGAACCGCTATGTCACCACGACATCCATGCATTACGTCGAGACGCGGCTTGACGAACAGCAATTGCTCGCCGTCACGGCGCGGCATGAACTGAAGGTGATCGACGGCACGATCCGCATCGCGAACAAGCGTGTCGATCTGCTCAACTGTGACGCCGCCTTCGGCAACATCCAGCTTCTGCCATGACGCTGGCTTCGCTTCCTTCGGTTCACGATGCCTTCCTGCGCGCCGCGCGGGCCTGGCCGGAACGCCCCATGCTCGACACCCTGCCCGGCACCGCGGATGTCTATGGAATCGACCCGGGCGAAATCACCTATGGCATGGCCGAAGCCGCGATTTCCTGGATGGCGGAAGAATTTTCCGACGCGGGCTATACCGCAGGCCAGCGCGTGGCGCTTTTGCTGGAGAACCGGCCGCGCTTCTTCCTGATCTGGCTGGCGCTGAACCGGCTGGGCCTGTCTGTCGTGCCGATCAACCCCGATCTGCGGGCGGCGGAACTGGAATACCTTCTGGGCCATTCGGAACCGGCACTGGTGATCGCCACCGGTGCCCGCGTCGCCGATCTGGCCGCCGCCGCGCAGGCCGCAGGGCTGGAAGCCCCGGTGATCGGGGATGGCGATCCGGTGCCGCCCCCGCGCCCGGGGTCCGTCGTCGCCGAAGACGCGGACGGCGGCGCGCGCGAGGCGGCCGTCCTTTACACCAGCGGCACCACCGGCAAGCCCAAGGGCTGCGTGCTGTCGAACACCTATTTCTTGATGGCGGGCGACTGGTACACCGGCCTCGACGGGATCGTCAGCCTGCGTGAAGACGGCGAACGCATGATCACGCCGCTCCCCGTCTTCCACATGAACGCCATGGCGGCCAGCTTCATGGGCATGCTGGCTGTGGGCGGCTGCCTCACCGTGCTCGACCGCTTCCACCCCAAGTCCTGGTGGGACGACGTGCGCGCCGCCCGCGCCACCTGCCTGCATTACCTGGGTGTCATGCCGTCGATCCTCATGAAGGCACCGGAAGACGCGCGCGACCGCGACCATGCGGTGCGCTTCGGCTTCGGTGCGGGCGTCGACCCCAAGCTGCACGCGCCCTTCGAGGCGCGCTTCGGCTTTCCGCTCTGCGAAGGCTGGGCGATGACGGAAACGGGCCTTTCCACGGCCATCACCAACAACCGGACCGACCGGCTGATCGGCCATTCCTCTCTCGGCATTCCGGGGCCCGAGATGGAGCTGCGCATCGTCGCCGAAGACGGCCGAGACGCAGGCACAGATGAACCGGGTGAGCTTTGGGTGCGCCGCGCGGGCCCGAACCCGCGTGACGGTTTTTTCACAAGGTATTACAAAGATGAAGCGGCCACTCTTGACGTGTGGGATCAGGGCTGGTTCCACACCGGCGACATCGTGCGCCGCGACGGTCAGGCCCGAGTCTTCTTCGTCGACCGCAAGAAGAACGTGATCCGCCGGTCGGGCGAAAACATCGCTGCGGTCGAGGTGGAATCGGTCCTGATGAAGCATCCCGACATCACCGCCGCCGGTGTCGCCGCCGTGCCCGATGCGATCCGGGGCGACGAGGTCTTCGCCTGCCTCGCCGTCTCCGCCCCGTCACCGCAGAAGGCCCGCGATATCGCCGACTGGGCGCTGACACAGATGGCCTATTACAAGGTGCCGGGCTTCATCGCCTTCGTTGACGCGCTGCCGCTGACCCCCACCCAGAAAATCCAGCGCGCGGAACTCAAGGCGCTGGCGGCGCGGCTCCTTGCGGAAGGCGCGGCGCATGACCTGACCCACCTCAAGAAACGGCAGGTGGCGTGATGGCGCGGCGGCGGCAGGGATATGACGGCGTTGTCCTGACCGCCCCCGTGACGGTGCCCTATCAGCGCTATTCCATCGACACCGCGCATTTCTGGATCGCGCGGGCGCTGCGCGCCACGCTCGACGCCGCAGGCCTGAAACCGCTCGACATCGACGGGTTTTCCGTGGCGTCCTTCACGCTTTTTCCCGACACGCCGGTGGGCTTGACCCAGCATCTGGGCCTGTGCCCGCGCTGGCTCGACACGATCCCGATGGGGGGCGCGTCGGGCGTCGTGGCGCTGCGCCGCGCGGCCAGTGCCGTGCAGGCGGGCGATGCCGACATCGTCGCCTGCGTGGCGGGAGACACCAACCAGATCGACAGTTTCCGCAAGCTTCTGTCGTCCTTCTCGCGCTTCGCGATGGACGCGTCCTATCCTTATGGCTTTGGCGGTCCGAGCGCGAATTTTGCCCTTCTAACAGACCGTTACATGACCGAGTTCAACGCGACGCGTGAAGATTTCGGGCGGCTTTGCGTGGCGCAGCGGGCCAACGCTCTCAGAAACCCGCATGCGGTGATGAAGAAACCCCTCACGATGGAAGATTACCTGACCGCCCGCCCCATCGCCGACCCCATCGCGCTGTTCGACTGCGTGATGCCGGTGGCGGGTGCCGAGGCCTTTCTGGTGATGACCGAGGATGAGGCCCTGCGCCGGAACCTTCCTTTCGCCCGCATCGCGGGGGCCATCGAACGGCACAACGCCCATGTGGACGATCCGATCCAGCTGCGCGGCGGCTGGACGATGGACCGCGACGAATTGTGGGACATGGCCGCTTGCGCGCCCGGCGACATGGACCTGATCCAGACATATGACGATTATCCGGTCATCAGCCTGATGCAGATCGAAGATCTGGGCTTTTGCGACAAGGGCGCCGCCCCCGATTTCCTGCGCGACCGCGATCTTACCATCGACGGCGACTTCCCCCACAACACCAGCGGCGGGCAGTTGTCGGCCGGTCAGGCGGGCGCTGCGGGCGGCTTCATCGGTCTGGTCGAGGCGATCCGCCAGGTCACCGGGCAGGCAGGCCCCACACAGGTCAAGGGCGCGCGCCGCGCGCTTGTCTCGGGGTTCGGCATGATCAACTATGACCGGGGCCTGTGCACCGGTGCCGCCGTGCTGGAGGCCGCATGACAGACGCCCTCCGCCCGCCGCCGAAGAAGGACCCGCAAAAGCGCACGGTCACGCCCACCCTGCCGCCCACGATGCGCAGCCGCGCCGCACTCGGCCTGTCGGCGGCGGCGGCCGAGGGGCGCTTCGCGCTCCAGTCCTGCGCAGAATGCGGCGCGGTGCAGTATCCGCCGCGTGACGCCTGCAGCCGCTGCCTGTCGACGGGTCTGCGCTGGCGTGACGTGGACCCCGGCGGCACGCTTCTGGCGGAAACCACAATCCACACCACGGTCGATGTCTATTTCCGCGAACGCATGCCCTGGCGCACCGGCAGCGTGCAGCTTGATGCGGGGCCTGTCGTCATCGCGCATGTGCATGGCGACGTGACCACACGGGGCCGGGTGCGGATGTGGAACCTGCTCGACCGCGCCGGTCAGGCGGTGCTGGTCGCCATGCCCGAAGGCCGCACCCCGCATATGGAGGACGATCCGCAGTTGCGCGAAATGACAGCCGACCCCAAACACCGCCGCATCCTCATCGCGGATGCCCGCAACCCCAATGCCCCGGCGCTGGCCCGCGCGCTGAAGGACGCGGGCGCCGCCATGCTGATCGCGGGCGAGGCGGAAGGCTGGCGCCCCTATCCGCATCGCGATGCGCTTGCAGCCCTTGGCGTCGATCTGCAACCGATGGACGTGACCGATACCGCCAGCGTCAAGAAGCTTGCCGGCGAATATGGCGGCAAGACCGACATCCTGATCAACAACGCCCGCTTCATGCGCCCGGGCGGCGTTCTGGCGCGCGGCGACACCGCCTTCGCCCGCGACGAGATCGAGGTGAACTACCTCGGCCTCATGCGGCTGGCGCAGGCCTTCGGGCCGGGCATGTGCGCCCGCGCACAGGACGGGGTGAATTCCGCCGCGGCCTGGGTCAACATCCTCACGGTCGAGGCGCTGTCGAACGACCCCGCCTACGGCTGTTTCAATGCCTCGAACGCCGCGGCGCTGTCGCTCTCGCAGTCACTCCGCGCCGAATTCCGAGGCGCGGGCCTGCGGGTGATGAACGTTCTGACAGGGCCGACCGAGGACGACTGGTATCAACCCCTGCCGCCGCCCAAGGTCGGGCATGCCGCGCTCGCGCGGTCAGTCGTCGAAGGGCTGCAGCGCGGGCTTGAGGACGTCTATTGCGGCGACGTCGCGAAGGATCTTGTAGAGCGGTTCCGCCGGGATCCCAAGGTGCTGGAACGCGAACGCACGGGGGGCACGGCATGAGCGCGCTTGACACCCTCGCCGCCGCGCTGGCCTCGGGCCAGGTCCGCGTGGTCGATCTGACCCACACGCTCGACCCCGATTTCCCCGTCATCATCCTGCCGCCCGAATTCGGCCAATGCGCCCGCTTCCGGATGGAAGAGATCAGCGCCTATGACCATCGCGGCCCGGCGTGGAAGTGGCACAACATCTCCATGTCGGAACATACCGGCACCCACTTCGACGCGCCCAGTCACTGGGTGTCAGGCCGCGACGTGGCGCTGGGGGCGGTCGATGAAATCCCGCCCGAGCGTTTCAT
Organism: Aestuariivita sp.; assembly: GCA_018401465.1. GTDB lineage: Bacteria > Pseudomonadota > Alphaproteobacteria > Rhodobacterales > Rhodobacteraceae > JAGYKE01. Next base: position 129,962 of record JAGYKE010000002.1, on the reverse strand, counting down.
CGGCCCGGTCTGCGTGATTGATTGCGCGGCAGAAGCCACGGAAGACGAAGACTTTCTTCTCCAGCCCGCCCATATCGCGGCGTGGGAGGCCACGCATGGCCGCATCCCCGCAGGCGCCTGGGTTCTCATGCGCACCGACTGGTCGAAACGGCGCGGTGCCGCCTATCTCAACATGCGCGAAGACGGCCCCCATTCGCCGGGGCCTTCGCCCGAGGCGGTGCGCCTTCTGGTCGAAGACCGCGACATCATCGGCTTCGGCACCGAAACCGTGGGCACCGATGCAGGTCAGGCGGCGCATCTCTCGCCGCCCTATCCGGCGCATTACATCCTGCACGGCGCGGGCCGTTACGGGCTGCAATGCCTTGCAAACCTTGATCAATTGCCCCCCACGGGCGCGGTCCTGATGGCGGCACCGCTCAAGATCAAGGGCGGCACCGGCAGCCCCTTGCGGGTTCTGGCCATGGTGGAGGGTGCATGACCGATCTGACCGCTGTCATCACCGGGGGCAACAAGGGCATCGGCGCCGATCTGGCCGAATGTCTGCTAGACCGCGGCTACAAGGTCGTGTCCGTGGCGCGCAATCCGTCCGATAACCCAAAGGTTATCAACGTCCTGTGCGATCTTCTTGATCCCGCCGCCACCGCCCGCGCCGCCGAAGAGATCGCCCGCTTCGACGTCACCCATATCGTGCACAATGCGGGCCTGATCTGGCCCAACCTGATCGAAGACGCGAAGGCCGCAGACCTCGCGGGTCTCACGCAGCTCCACCTTGCCGCGCCGCTGACGCTGACGCAGGCGGTTCTGCCCGGCATGACGGCGCGCGGCTTCGGGCGCATCCTGTTCAACGGGTCGCGCGCGGCGATGGGCGTGCCGACGCGCACCGCCTATTCCGCGACCAAGGCCGGGATCATCGGCATGGCGCGGACATGGGCGCTCGAACTCGCGCCGCGCGGCATCACGGTCAATGTCGTGGCCCCCGGCCCGATACGCACCGACAATTTCTGGTCCATCATCCCCAAGGACAGCGACCGCGAAGCGGCGCTGGCCGCGCGCATCCCCGTCGGACGACTGGGCGAGGCGCGCGATGTGACCAACGCCTTCCTCTATTTCTGCGATCCGCAGACCAGCTTTGTCACCGGCCAGACGCTCTATGTCTGCGGCGGTGCCAGCCTGGGAAGCATCCAGTTGTGATGCGCCCCCCGAAGACGGGTCTGGGCAGACCGCCCCGGCCCATGCAAGACTGAAAGAAAAAGACCAAGAGCAACATCAACATCAGGGAGACAACAATGCTCGATACACTCTGGAAACCCGTCGCGGCCGGGATCGCCGCCGCCCTCCTGTCGGTGTCCACCGCCGCCGCGCAGACGGAACTGACCTATTCGTCCTGGCTGCCCTGGACGCATCCGGTGAACGAGGCCATCTACATCCCGTGGATGGACGCGATCGAGAAGGAAAGCGAAGGCCGCATCGTCTTCAAGCGCCTGCCCAAGCCCGTCACCGACCCGACCGGTCACCTCGACGCGGTGCGCACCGGTCAGGCCGATGTCGCCTTCAGTGTGCACGGCTATTCGCGCGGCCAGTTCGCCCCCTATATCTTCGGCGAATTCCCCTTCCTGGGTGACAGCGCCGAGGCCTCGTCGATCGCGTTCCAGCGCACGCACGAGAAGTTCTTCGCCGACAAGGACCTCTACAAGGGCGTCCACATCATCGGCGTGAACCTGCACGGCCCCGGTCAGGTGCACCATTCCAAGTCGGTGATGACCAGCCCTGCGGATTTCGCGGGCCAGAAGTTCCGCACCGGCGGCCCGATCCCGCTCGCCATCGTCGAGGCCTGGGGCGGCGTGTCGATCCGCCAGCCCGCGCCGAAATCCTATGAAATCCTCTCGGCGGGGATCGCGGACGGCATCCTGTTCGTCTGGGAAAGCCTGCCCAGCTTCAAGATCACGGAACTGGTGCCCTATTCGACCACCATGCCCGGCGGCTGGTACAACTCGTCCCACTACCTGATGATGAACCAGGCGGCCTATGACCGTCTGTCGCCCGAAGACAAGGCGATCATCGACAAGCATTCGGGCGAAGCCTATGCCAAGATGGCGGGCGCCGGATGGGACAAGATCAACGCCTGGGGTCTGGAAGAGGCAACGAAGGCCGGCAACACCATTGTCGAGGCGTCGCCCGAACTGCAGGCCGCGCTCAAGGGGCTGAACGAGACCTTCATCGCCGATTACATCTCGCAGGCGTCGTCCTTCGGGCTCGACGGGCAGGAAGTGCTCGACTTCTTCATGGGCGAAGTCGCCAAGATCAACGCGATGTGACCGGGGCGATCCGTCTTGGACATCCTTCACACAGACCGGGCCGCGGGGCTTCCCCGCGGCCTGACAGGCCCGGCCCGCGTTCTGGCGGTCGTGGCCTGTCTTGTCCTGTTCACGATGATGGTGCTGACCTTCGTCGATGTCGTCGGGCGCTACGTGTTCCTCGCCCCCGTGCCCGCGGCCTACGAGATCGTGTCGCTGATGATGCCCGCGATCATCTTCTGTGCCCTGCCGCTCACCATGCTGCGCGAAGGCCATGTGACGGTCGACCTGCTCGACGCCTTCATCCCCGACGGGGCGGCGCGGCTGCAGGGGCTGGTGGTGAACCTGATCAGCACCGGGGCGCTGGGGCTTCTGACGTGGCGGCTGGGCGTGAAGGCCTATGACGACCACCGCTTCGGCAGCATGACGGACGAACTTTTCATTCCGGTCTGGCCCTTCGGCGCCGCCATGACCGTCCTGTGCGCCGTTGCCACTCTGGCGGCGCTGGTCAATGTCTGGGCCTATGGCTCGGGCCGCAAGCTGCGTGGATAGACCCCGATGACCGAAGCCCTGATCGGCATGGCCGTTCTTCTGTTTCTTGCCTTCCTGCGCATTCCCATCGCCTTCGTGATGATCCTCGTGGGGTTCGCGGGCATGGCCTGGGTGCTGAACCCGGTGGGCGCGCTCTACAATGTGGGCCAGACGGCCTACAACGCGGCCATCAACTACGAACTTTCGGTGGTGCCGCTCTTCGTGCTGATGGGCAATTTCGTCGCCCGCGCAAGGCTTGCGTCCGAGCTCTACAATGCCTCGAACGCCTTTCTCGGCCACCGCAAGGGCGGGCTGGCCATGGCGACGGTCGTGGCCTGCGGCGGCTTCTCGGCCATCTGCGGATCGTCGCTGGCCACGGCCGCGACCATGTCCAAGGTCGCCATGCCGTCCATGCGCAAGTTCAACTATTCCGACACGCTGGCCACCGGGTCGATCGCGGCGGGCGGCACGCTGGGCATCCTGATCCCGCCCTCGGTCATCCTCGTCATCTACGGGATCCTGACGCAGGAAAGCATCGGCGAGCTTTTCGCCGCGGGCGTCATCCCCGGCCTCATCGGCATCCTGTTCTACCTCTTCGCGGTCCGCTGGGTGACCTGGCGCAACCCCGCAGCAGGCCCCGCGGCCGAACGGCAGGACTGGCCCGCGCGCTGGCGCGCGCTCTCCAAGGTCTGGGGTGTTCTGCTGCTTTTCGCGATCGTCATGGGCGGCATCTATGGCGGCGTCTTCAGCCCGACCGAAGCGGCAGGGATCGGCGCGCTCGGCGCGTTCCTCTTCGCGCTGGTGCGCGGCGCGCTGACCTGGCGCGTCCTGTATGAAATCCTGCTGGAAAGCGTGGAGACGACGGCGATGCTCTTCACCGTGCTGATCGGGGCGCTGCTGTTTGCGAACTTCATCAACTACACCGATTTCCCGCAGGCACTGCTGTCCTTCGCCCAGCAATTCGCCGACACGCCCTATCTGGTGATCCTTGCGATCCTCCTGATCTACGTGCTGCTCGGCTGCGTGTTTGAGAGCCTGTCGATGATCTTGCTCACCGTGCCGATCTTCTTCCCGCTGGTGCGCGATCTGGGCTTCGATCCGATCTGGTTCGGCATCGTGGTCGTGATCGTCACGGAAATCAGCCTGATCACCCCGCCCGTCGGCATGAACGTCTTCGTGCTGCGCGGCGTTCTGCCCGACGTGAAGACCGGCACGATCTTCCGGGGTGTCACGCCCTTCTGGGTGGCCGACCTGTTCCGCCTCGCGCTGATCGTGGCGGTGCCGGCGCTGTCGCTCTGGCTGCCGTCCTTTTTGTGACGGGGGGCGCGGGCGGTGATGTCAGTCGGTCAGGGTGAAGACGGTGCGGCCAAGGCCCGACATGTCCACCGCGACTTCCGTCTCGCCCATTGCGATGCGGCGCATCGGCAGGTGGGTGCCGCACATGATCACCATGCCGGAGCTCAGTGCCGCGCCCCGGCGCAGGGCATCGTTCACGACGAAGCGCACCGCCTCGACCGGGTCCTGCGGGGCGGCGCCGGTCGCCTCGCCCACGACCTCGCCGTCGATACGCAGCGCGACGCTCAGCGTCGGCAGGTCCAGCGTGGCGGGAGTCTGGCCTTCTTCGCCCAGCACGATGCCCGCGTTGAAGACGTTCAGCGTGACCGCCTGCGCCAGCGCGACGGAATGCATCGCCGCCCCGTTCGCGTCGACCAGTTCGATCGCGCCGTGATAGCGTTCGATCAGCGCCAGCGCGCCGTCACGGTCGACCGGGCCGGTCAACCCCTCAACCCCGGGGCCGAGGATCGCCGCAAGTTCCGGCTCCACGAACAGATCGCCGAAGCCCGCGCGCGGCAGGCGCAGGCCCGACAGATGCGTCTCGTCGCGGAAGATGCGCGCCCAGACCGGTTCGCTCACCCCGAAATGCGCCAGAAGACGCGGGTTGTTCGCGGCCAGCTTGTAGCCGCTGACGCCCCCCTTGCGCGCGGCCACCGCGGCGGCATAGGCGCCTTGCATGGCATAGGCTTGGTCCAGATCCGTGGGTTCCGCCAGCGGATAGGGTGCATGCGTCTCGCGTGCGTCCAGTGCGGCGGAAAGCCAGCCTCGGTCGATCTCCATCGCGCGCCCCCATCCGGCCTGTTCAGTGGCGCGCACCATTGCAAGCCTCTTCCCCGAAATCCAGAGCCAATCTTCACCCCCGGAGAGCGCCATGACCGCCCGTGACAAACCGCTGAGATCCCACATCACCACCCAAGGGCTCGACCGCGTTCCCCACCGCGCCTTCATGCGCGGTCAGGGGCTGGACGACGACGCCATCTCGCGCCCGATGATCTGCGTGGTCTCGACCCAGTCGGAAACCTCGCCCTGCAACATGGGGCTGGGCGATCAGGCGCGCCACGCCTATCGCGGCGTGCAGGAGGCGGGCGGCACCCCCCGCGAATCCACGACCATCTCCGTCTCGGACGGATTGTCCATGAACCATCAGGGCATGAAGGCCTCGCTCATGTCGCGCGAACTCATCGCCGACAGCGTCGAACTCATCATGCGCGGCCATGCCTATGACGGCATCGTGGGGTACGGCGGCTGCGACAAGAACCTGCCCGCGATGATCATGGCCATGGTGCGGATGAACGCGCCATCGGTCTTCGTCTATGGCGGATCGACCCTGCCGGGGATGTACAAGGGCAAGGTCATCTCGATCCTCGACACCTATGAAGGCGCCGGCGCGGTGATGGCGGGACAGCTTTCACAGGCCGAGCTTGACGCGATGGAACGCGCGGCGATGCCCACGGTCGGGTCCTGTCCCGGCCAGTTCACCGCCAACACCATGGGCATGGTGGGCGAGGTTCTGGGGATTTCGCCGCTGGGCACGTCGTTGATCCCCGCGGTCTATTCCGAACGCGCCGCCGTGGGCCGCCGCGCCGGGCATCTGGTGATGCAGATCCTAGAACGCGGCGGCCCGCTGCCGCGCGACCTGATCACCCGCGACAGTCTTGAAAACGCCTGCGCCATCCTTGCGGCCACGGGCGGGTCGACCAATGCGGGCATGCATATCTGCGCCATCGCGAACGAGGCGGGCATCCCCTTCACCATGGATGACGTGGGCGCGGTGTTCGAGCGCACGCCGCTCATCGGCAACCTGCGGCCCGGCGGGCAATACTATGCGCTCGATGTCCATCGCTTGGGCGGTGTGCCGATGATCGCGAAGGAACTGATCGCCAGCGGCCACATGCATGGTCACACCCTCACCCTGGCCGGCCAGACCCTGGCCGAGGCCGTGGCCGACGCCCCTGCCCCCGACGGCGACGTGATCCGGCCCGTGTCGAATGCCATCGACCGCACCGGCGGCGTCATCGTGATCAAGGGCAACCTCGCGCCTGAGGGCGCCTTCATCAAGGTGGCGGGCCTCAAGACCCGCATCCACGAAGGCCCCGCGCGGGTGTTCGAGAGCGAGGAAGAGGCCATGGCCGTCATCCGCAAACGCGGATACGAGGCGGGAGAGGTTCTCATCATCCGCAACGAAGGCCCCAAGGGCGGCCCCGGCATGCGCGAAATGCTCGGGCCCACCGCCGTGATCTATGGTCAGGGCATGGGCGAGAAGGTCGCCCTTGTCACCGATGGCCGCTTCTCGGGGGCCACGCGCGGCATGTGCATCGGATACCTGTCGCCCGAGGCGGGCGCGGGCGGGCCGCTGGCGCTGGTGCAGAACGGCGACATCATCCGCATCGACACGACCGAAGGCGTGCGCCGCATCGACATGCATGTGGACGAGGAAGAACTCGCCCGCCGCCGCGCCGCTTTGGCCGCGCGCCCCCCGCGCAGGCTCGCCGGCGCGATGGAGAAATACGCCAGCGTCGTGCGCAGCGCCTATTACGGGGCCGTGACCCATTCGGGCGCGGTGGAATGGCCGATGGATGATCTGCCCGATGAATAAGCCGCGCATCGGATATCTGGGCACGGGTCTGATGGGCCTGCCAATGGTCATGAACCTGATGAAGGCAGGTTATGCCGTCACGGTCTGGAACCGCTCGCCCGACAAATGCGCGCCCGCCGTGGCGGCAGGGGCGACGCAGGCGGCAACGCCCGCTGATCTCGCGCGCGCCTCCGACGTGGTCATGTGCTGCCTCACGAACGCCACGGCGGTCGAGGCGGTGGTCTTCGGCCCCGACGGGATCGCGGGCGTCACCGGCCCTGCGCTTTTCATCGACTTTTCGTCGATGGACCCTGCCCTCACCCGCGATTTCGGCGACAGGTTGCGCGCGGCAAACGGCATGGGCTGGGTCGATGCCCCGGTCTCGGGCGGCACACCCGCGGCCATCGCAGGCACGCTGACCATCATGGCAGGCGGAACCGACGACGACTTCGCCCGTGCAGCGCCGCTGATGGGCCCCCTGTCGCAGCGCGTCACCCATATGGGGCCTGCGGGTGCCGGGCAGATGACCAAGCTCGTCAACCAGATCCTGTCCGGCGGCATGATGGCGCTCACGGCCGAGGCGGTGAACTTCGCGCGTGCGGCCGGCGTGGATGCGTCGCGGCTGACCGAGGCGCTGGCAGGTGGCTTCGCCGACAGCAAACCCTTCCAGCTTCTCGCCCCGCGCATGGCGGCCGGGAACTTCGAGAACCCGCTGGGCACCGTCGCGATGATGCTCAAGGACCTCGACACGGTCGCCGCCGTCGCAGAAGGCCGCGCGGCGCTCCCAATGACCGACCGCGCCCGCGCGCTGATGCGCAAGGCAGGCGAGATGGGGCATGCCGAGCACGACATTTCCACCATCGTGCTGGCGCTGAAGGGCGGCGGGCCGGACTGACGGCGCGGGGGCCATGGACACGCTCTTCTTCCTTCTCGCCAAGAGTGTAGGGCTTGCGCTTCGGGTCGAAAGCTGGCTTGCGCTCGGCCTCGCCCTTGCCCTTCTCGCCCAGTTGCGCGGGCGGCGGCGGTTCGCTCTTGGCGCGACGGGCGCGACACTCGCTCTTCTGCTGGCCCTCATCACCCTGCCGCTTGGCCATATGTTGATGGCGCCGCTCGAAGGGCCCTGGCCGCCTACCCCGATACCCGACAGGCTCGACGGGATCGTCCTGCTGGGCGGTTACGAAAGCTACGACGAGACCGGGGCATGGGGACAGCCGCAGATGAATGACGCCGCCGATCGCCTGTTTGCTGCCGCCATGCTCGTCCGCGCGCACCCGCAGGCGCGGATCGTTCTGTCGGGCGGCGAAGCGCGGCTTGGTCGGAACACCCCCCCGCCTGCCGTCGCCGCACCCTTACTTACCGCGCTCGGCATAGCCCCCGACCGCATTCTCTGGGAGGACCGCTCGCGCAACACGGCCGAAAACGCCACTCTCACCCTCGACCTGCTCGGCGGTGTGCCGCAGGGCGACTGGGTGCTGGTCACCAGCGCCTTCCACATGGACCGGGCCCTGCGCAGCTTCGCCGCAGCCGGTTGGCCCGGCATCCGACCCTTCCCCACCGATTACCGCAGCAGCGACCCGGGCGACAATCTCGGTTGGGCATCTCCGGGCAGGATCGACCTGCTCAATACCGCGCTCAAGGAATGGGTGGGGCGCATCGGTTACCGCGTCACGGGGCGGTAGGTTTCCCGCACCGGATCAGCTTTCCAGTTGCCAGCGTGGCCCGGCACGGGCAAGCATCGCGTGACCATGCGCAGGAGGCATTCGATGACCGGTTACGTGCTTTACGGCTATCCGCAATCGGGCTCGGCCCCGATCGAGGCGGCGCTGGTGCTGACAAGCGCGTATTTCACCTGCCGCGATCTCGACCCCGAAGGCGGGCTGAAGGCAGCCGACTTTCTGGCCGTCAATCCGCGCGGACAGGTGCCCGCGCTGGTCCTGCCCGATGGCACGGTGGTGACCGAGGTGCCCGCGATCCTGTCGCATCTGGCCGATGCGCATCCCGCGTCCCGCCTTGCCCCGCCGCCGGGCAGCGCCGCGCGGGCGGTCCATGACCGCTGGATGGCCTTCACCCATGCCAATCTCTACGAAGGCGTGCTGCGCGTCTATTACACCGACCGTTACACGACAGATCCCGCAGGCGTCCCGGGCCTGCGCGCAGCAGCCGAGGCTTACGTCGCGCGGCACTTCACAATGCTTGGGGATGCGATGGGCGACGGGCCGTTCCTGCTGGGTCCGCGCCCCATGGCGGTCGACCTCGTGATCTGGGTTCTGGTGTCCTGGACCGGGGCTGACGTGGTGCGCGCCCACGCCCCCCGCATCGCGGACCTCGCCGCAGCCGTCGCGGCGCTGCCGGAACTGGCCGGGGTGGTCGCGCGCCACGGGTGACAAGCGGCGCGGCCTGTTCTTAACAGAAGGTTAACACGCCCCTGTAAGCCATTGAATTGGCTTGCATGCAAGGGCGTCCCATCGTGGGACGCCCCCTTGCGTCAGCCCCGGCGGCGGCGTCCCGCCCCGGCCCGGCCACCCCGACCGCGGGCTTCCTCGCCGTCTTTCAGGGGGGCCTTGTTGAACCGGATCCATTCGCCGCCATGCGGGTCATTGTTGGTCAGGAAGTTGGCGGCGCGGATCGCCTCCATTTCCTTGCCCGGGCGCGACAGGGTCGACCCCATCCCGAAGAGCGTGACGAAGGTTTCGTCATCCATATCCTCGGGCAGGATGATGCCCGACGCCGCGACTTCCAGCTTCTTCTCGGCGATCGCCTTCTGGGTGACGAGCAGAGCGACGGGGTTCATGATGGCGGATGTCATCCCCGCCCCCATCGCCATCGGCAGGAAGGCGTTGTTGATCCCGTGCCGGTTCGGCAGGCCGAAGCTGATGTTGGACGCCCCGCAGGTGGTGTTCACGCCCAGTTCCTCGCGCAGGCGACGGACCAGCGTGAAAACCTGCAGACCGGCAGTGCCCATCGCGCCGATGGGCATGACCAGCGGATCGACCACGATGTCATGGGCCGGGATGCCGAAATCGGCGGCGCGCTCCACGATCTTCTTGGCCACGGCGAAACGCACGTCCGGATCTTCCGAAATGCCGGTATCGTCGTTCGAGATCGCCACGACCGGTACGTTGTATTTCTTCACGAGCGGCAGGATCCGCTCCAGCCGTTCCTCTTCGCCCGTGACCGAGTTCAGCAGCGGGCGCCCCTCGCAGACGGCAAGCCCGGCTTCCAGCGCGCCCGGCACCGAGCTGTCGATGCACAGCGGCACATCCACCAGCCCCTGCACCAGTTCAATCATCCGGCGCATCAGCGGCGGTTCGGTCTGGTTCGGATCGGGGTTCGAGTTGTAGACGACGCCCGCGTTGACATCGAGGACGGTCGCCCCCGCCGCCACCTGCGCCAGCGCGTCCTTCTCGACGGTCGAGAAATCGCCCGCCTCAAGCTCGGCGGCGAGCTTCTTGCGGCCCGTGGGATTGATCCGTTCGCCGATCACGCAGAACGGCTGGTCGAAACCGATGATCACGGTCTTGGTCTTGCTTTCGACGATGGTGCGGGTCATGGGCGGTCCTTCAGGCCTGGCTTGCGGGAACGGCGCTGGCGCCGCCATGGTCGATCGCCCACTGGGCATTGGTCTTGATGCCACCCAACGGGAAGAAATGCACGTTGGTGATGTTGAAGTCGGGGTTCTTCGCCTTGTGTGCAGCGAGGTCCGCGACGACATCGGTGGGCTCGAACGGCAGCAAAAGCTTGGTGACGTCCTTCGCCCGCTTCTGCAGCACCTTGAGCGAGGGGCCGACACCGCAGGCGATGGCGAACTTGATCAGCGTCTGCAGCTTGGCGGGCCCGGCGATGCCGATATGGATGGGCAGGTCGATGCCCGTGGCCTTCAGGCTGTCGGCCCAGCGGATGATCGGCGCGGCCTCGAAGGCGAATTGCGTCGCGATGGCCATCTTCGCATCGGTGCGCTCGGAGAACGCCTGCTTCCAGCGCAGCGCCTCGGTCACGGTCTTCATGCTGCCATCGGGGTCGATGTCGCGGTTGCCTTCAGGGTGGCCCGCGACGTGCAGACGCTCGAACCCCGCGCGGTCGAAGAGACCCGTTTCCATCAGCTGCATGGAGGAGTGGAAGTCGCCCACCGGCTGTGCCACGCCGCCGGCAAGCAGCAGCGCCTGTTTCACGCCGGCCTCGCCCTGATACATGGCGATCCAGTTTTCGAGCGTCGCGGCGTCCTTGATGATGCGCGCGGGGAAATGCGGCATGACTGGATAGCCTTCGCGCGCAAGCCGCCGGGCGGTCGCGACCATGTCCTCGATCGGGGTCCCGTCGATATGGGCGATGTAGACGCGCGTGCCTTCGGGCAGCAGATCGCGGAAGTTCTCGACCTTTTCGGCGGTGCGCGGCATCACCTCGATCGAATAGCCCTTGAGGAAGGCTTCGACCTGCGGGTTCACGCCGGTATCGGTCACGGTCTCGCGGCGCTTGAAGTTCAGCAGTGCCATTGCAGCCTCCCAGAGTGAAATCGGGCTCTTGCCCATCGGGCCTATGCCCAGCCGTCGTTCGCGATCAGGGCCTTGATGCGGGCCTGATCGTATTCGGTGTCAAGCCGCGCGGCCTCGGCGTCGGCCACCGCGTCGGGGTCGCCCTCGACCTCGTAGGCGGGCGCCTTGCGCCATTCGGCCAGGTACGCATCGGTGTCCTGGGCGCCCACCTTCATGGCAGCGCGGTCGATGGCCTGTTCGAACCGTTCGGGCAACTGCCGTTTTGATCCGCGGCGGCCCTTGCCGACGATGACCTGGGCAGGAATGTCACGCCAATAGACGATGGTGACTTCAGGCATTGCGATTCCCCGCTGATCGACGTGCCCTTCCTACGGCCTATGCCGCCGGGGACGGTGCCGGTTTTCGACCTGTCGCGGACGATCCGCGACCTTGTACCTATCAGGTCGCTAACGGCCCGCGCCAGACATCTGCGCCCCCAAAATACTCAACACGTTCATGAGCGCGCTTGCGCGGGCACGCCTAAGGGCCTAGCCTTGGGCCAACTCGATCTTGGAGGGCGTGACATGGCGCCCAGGCGTCCCCGTGGTGCGGGCGCGTTCCCGAAGGCGGTGGAACAGCCCGCGCCCCAACCGCCCGATCCTGCGGAGCTTTACGCTGCGCTGGATCTGGGTACGAACAGTTGCCGCATGCTGATCGCGCAGCCCAAGGGCAGCGGGTTCCATGTGGTAGACAGCTTCTCGAAGTCGGTGCAGCTCGGCACGGGCCTCGAACGCACGGGACGGTTGTCGCGAAGCTCCATGGCGCGCACGGTGCAGGCGCTGCGCATCTGCCAGCAGAAGATCCGCAAGAATGGCGTGATGCGAATGCGTCTGGTCGCGACCGAGGCCTGTCGTCGCGCCGAGAATGCCGGCCAGTTCATCGAACAGGTCCGGCGCGAAACCGGCCTCACGCTCGAGATCATCCAGCCCGAGGAGGAAGCCCGCCTCGCCGTTATCTCCTGCGCGCCGCTGGTCTCGACCCGGACGGAACAATTGCTCGTCGTCGATATCGGCGGCGGATCGACCGAGCTTGTATGGATCGATCTGTCGTCGGTGCCCCGACGGGACCGACCCCGCGCGATCATGCGATTGCACCGGGGGTTCCAGACGGCAGATCACCCCTTTCCCGCAGCGCGTGTGGTGGACTGGATCAGCGTCCCGCTGGGGGTGGCCACGCTCCGCGACCAGTTCCATGATGTCGAGGACGATGCGGCACGTTTTGCACTGATGAGCTGGTTCTTCGAAGAGAACCTGCAAAATTTCGCTCCCTCCGCCGCCGAACAGGCGCGCGAGGGGTTTCAGATCGTGGGCACCAGCGGCACGGTCACGACGGTCGCCGCCAGCCATCTGGGTCTTAAACGCTACGACCGGACAAAGGTTGACGGGCTGCGCATGACCTCGGACCAGATCGACACGGTGATCCGGCGCTATCTCGAGTTGGGGCCCGACGGGCGGCGCGCCGACCCGCGGATCGGAGAGGACCGCCATGCGCTGATCATGTCGGGCGCGGCGATCCTTCAGGCGCTTTTGCGGCTCTGGCCCACCGACCGGCTGTCGGTGGCCGACCGGGGCCTGCGCGAAGGTCTGCTTTACGCGCAGATGTCGGCGGACGGGGTTCTGGAGGACGGCCCCTACTGACGTAGGCTCTGCAACAGCGCGGGAGAAGGTTGCCCGGTGACAGGCAGACCGCTTGCGCGCTGATACGCCTCGATCGCGGCGGTGCTACGAGACCCGATCACGCCGTCCGCGCCACCGGTGTCGAAGCCCGCGGCGGTCAGGCGCGTTTGCAGTTCCTTGCGGTCGTCGATGGTCAGCCCGGTCGCGTCCGCGCCGAAAGACCCGCGGATCGGCGCGCCGCCATTGATGCGGTCGGAAAGATGGCCGATCCCGACGCCGTAATTCTCGGCGTTGTTGTAACGCAGGATCACACCGAAATTGTGGAAGACGAGCAAGGCCGGTGCCGCCACGCCCGCTGGCGCAAGGATGGACCCCGCCCCGGCATCGGGCAGCCGCCCGCCGCCCGCAGCCTGCACCCCCAGATCGGCCCAGGAAGCGACGGCGCGCGTCGTGCCGCGCCCGGTCAGGCCGGGGTTGAACCCCTGCGGAAGCCGCACCTCGAGCCCCCAGGGCTGCCCGCGCCGCCAGCCCGACCGCGCGAGATAATTCGCCGACGATGCCAGCGCGTCGGTCGGATCGTCGGCCCAGATGTCGCGGCGTCCGTCGCCCCGGAAATCGACGGCAAAGGCCTCGTATGTCGTGGGGATGAACTGGGTATGGCCCATGGCTCCGGCCCAGCTCCCTACCATACGGTCAGGGGTGGTGTCGCCGTTCTGAAGGATGCGCAGCGCGGCGGTCAGCTGTTTCTCGAAGAATTCGCCCCGCCGCCCGTCGAAGGCAAGCGTGGCGGTGGCCGAGACCACGGGAACATCCCCCCGCCGGGTGCCATACCGGCTTTCCAGCCCCCAGACGGCGGTGAGGACATGCGCCTCGACCCCGAAGCGCGCCTCGATCTCGCGCAGGACGTTGCCCCATTGCCCCAGCGCCGCCCGCCCGTCGCGGATGCGCTCTTCCGATGCTGCGATGGCGAGGTAATCTTCAAGACTGCGCCGGAACTCGGTCTGGTTGCGGTCGCGGTCGATCACGTCGGGCAGATAGCCCGCCCGCGACAGGGCGCGCGACAGGACCGCATCGCTGATCCCCCGGGCCGCAGCGCGGGTGCGGAACCCGGCAAGCCAGGCATCGAAGGCAGGGTTCGGCACCGCCCGGAACGTTGTCTGCTGCGCCGCGACCGGCGCGGCACCCGGCGCCCCGCAAGCCGCGACAAGACCAGCGGCCCCTGCAATGATGAACCCGCGTCTGGAAAGCGTCATGGTCCTGCCTCTGCCTCTGTCTCATGTCGCGGCATCCGTTGCGCCGCCCTTGCCCGGTCTGCCGCCAAGCGCTAAGCGCATCATAGCGGAGGGCGACGTCATGGCCAAGAACACATCCGGGCGCGGCGAACGCGACCTGAAGGTCAAGGTAAAGACGGCGCGGGGACGCAAGCTGTCTTCGACCCTTTGGCTGCAACGGCAGTTGAACGATCCGTACGTGCGCCGTGCCAAGACCGAAGGCTATCGCGGGCGCGCGGCCTACAAGATCCTCGAACTCGACGACAGGTTCCGCTTTCTTGTTCCGGGCGCGCGCGTGGTCGATCTGGGCTGCGCGCCGGGCGGCTGGTGCCAGGTGGCGGTCAAGCGGGTGAACGCGCTTGGCGAGAAGAAGGGCAAGGCCATCGGCCGGGTGATCGGGATCGACCTGCAAGAGATGGAGCCGATCGCGGGGGCCGAGCTTTACCAGCTCGACTTCATGGAGGACGACGCCGACGACAAGGTCAAGGACTGGCTGGGCGGCGGGGCCGATGTCGTGATGTCGGACATGGCGGCGGCGTCATCGGGGCACAAGCAGACCGACCACCTGCGCATCATCGCGCTGTGCGAGGCGGCTGCGCAGCTGGCTTTCGACGTGCTGGAACCCGGCGGCACTTTCGTGGCCAAGGTTCTGGCCGGCGGGGCCGAGGGCGAATTGCAGAAGCTTCTCAAGCAGCGGTTCGAGAAGGTCGCGAACGTGAAGCCGCCCGCCTCGCGCGCCGACAGTTCCGAGAAATTCGTGGTTGCAACGGGCTTCCGCGATCAGGGCTGACGCGACAGCGACCGCTCGGCGCGCGCAAGAAAGGCATCCGCATCCCGCGGATCGACAGGCGTCGGCGACCGCGCGCAGGTGGCGGCCTCTTCCGCCAGGTTGCGCTGACGGATCAGTTCGAACAGCCGTGAAAAGTCGCGCACGTCGCGTTCCGGCAGCATGGATCACCCCGACTGCCCCCAGATCGCAGGCATGATCCCCGGCTGCGGCCCCCTCAAGGCCGGGACGCGGCCATTTCGCGGCATGCTTGCGCCAGCGCGTCAAGCGGGTAGGGTCGCACGGCAAGACAACGGCAGGCTGAGCATGGGTGCCGCACAGAGGATCGCAGGACTGGTCGCGCGGGCCCGGGCGCGCAACGCGCGGACGCGCCACCGCGCGACCTTTGCCGCGTCTGTCCGCCATGTCAGCGGGGCGCGCCCCGATCTTGCCCGGCGCGGCGACGCGGTCGTCGTCATTGCCCTTGTGCGCGACGGGATCTTCCACCTGCACGATTTCCTAGCGCATTACCGCGCGCTGGGGGCCGCGCATTTCATCTTATGCGACAACGGATCGACCGACGGCACGCTTGATGCGCTGCGGGATCAGCCCGATTGTCTGGTCCTGCAATCGCTCATGCCCTTCGCCGCGATCGAGAACGATTTCCGCGCCCATGCCGCGCAGACCTATTGCGGCAATGCCTGGGCGCTTTTCGCCGACATGGACGAACGCTTTGTCTATGACGGGATGGAGCGGGCGGACCTGTCCGCCCTCGCCCGCGCGCTGATGGCGGAAGGCAGTACCGCCCTTATCGCGACCATGGTCGAGATGTTTCCCGAAGGCCCGCTTGCCCCGTGGCAGGACCGCCCCGTGGACGAGGTGCGCGCCGCCTACCGGTTCTTCCATCCCGGCGACATCACCCGCCTGCCCTATCATGACCGGGATCGGATCGACTTCTGGTACCTGCTCAAGGACAACCGCATCCGGGTTCCGGACGAGGCGGTGCTTTTCGGCGGCATCCGTGCCCGCGTCTTCGGCGAAGCCTGTTGCCTGACCAAGCACCCACTTGTCCAGATACGCCCCCCCGTGCAGGCGGCGACCCATCCCCATTGCGCCGGTCGGGTCACGTTGTCGGCGGGGATGGGGGCGCTGCTGCATTACAAGTTCGCCGATGACGCCTTCGGGCGGGACGCGGCTTCGGTCGCGCAGGGTGGCCTGGGCCATGGCGAAGACGCCCTGCGCGCCGCCCGCGCCGCCGCCGACCCGATGGTGACGCTGCACACCGGCGATGCGATGGCCTTCACGGGCACCGATGCGCTTCTGAGCGCAGGCTTTCTGCGGCCGCTACCGGGGCTGTCGGCGGCACCCGCACCAGCGGGAACGGTCGATGTGGTGGTGATCGGGCGCAACGAAGGCGCGCGGCTGGCCGCCTGTCTCGACAGTCTGCGCGGCGAAGTGCGCCGCATCATCTATGTCGACAGCGGATCGACCGACGGCAGCGCGGATATGGCGCGGGACCGGGGCGCGCAGGTGATCGACCTTGACCTGTCGGAGCCCTTCACCGCGGCGCGCGCGCGCAATGCGGGGCTGGCGGCCCTGCCCGCTCACGCCGATCTTGTCCAACTGATCGATGGCGATTGCGAGGTGGAGCCGGGCTGGATCGCGGCCGCCCGCGCCTGTCTTGCCGACCATCCCGAGGTCGCCCTTGTCTGTGGCCGCCGCCGGGAACGCTATCCCGGGGCCAGCCCGTACAACGCGATGGCCGATATCGAATGGAACACCCCGGTGGGCGAGGCGACGGCCTGCGGCGGCGACGCGCTGGTGCGGGTTGCGGCACTGCGGCAGATCGGCGGGTATCGCGACGACCTCATCGCGGGCGAGGAGCCCGAGATGTGCCTGCGCCTGCGCGATGCGGGCTGGCGCATCCGGCGGATCGACGCGGCGATGACGATCCACGACGCCGCGATGAGCCGTTTTGCGCAATGGTGGCGACGCACGCGCCGGGGCGGGCACGCTTTTGCCGAGGGCAATGCGCTCCATGGCGGCGCGCCGCATCACCATTGGGCGGCCGAGACGCGGCGCGCCGTGATCTGGGGCGCGGCGCTGCCCGCGGCGATCCTTATGGGTGCGGTGGTCTGGGGGCCGGGCGTGCTTGCCGCCACGGCTGTCTATCCGCTGCAGGCGCTGCGCCTGTCGCGCCGCCACGGGATGACCTGGGGCGCGCTCACCACGCTGGGCAAGCTGGCCGAGGCGCAGGGCGTCGCGGAATACTGGGCGCGGCGCGCGCTGCGCCGGAAGTCGCGGCTCATCGAATACAAGTGATCAGCCGCCGCGCCTTGCGTCGCGGATCAGCGCGGGCAGGATGAGAAAGCAGCGCGCATAGCGCGGGACAAGGCGGATCGGATCGGTCGCCGCCCGCCACAGCCATTCCAGCGCAAGTTTCCGGACGATCGCGGGCGCCCGCCGCTGGTGCCCGCCCAGAAAGTCGAGCCCCGCGCCCACCGAGGCGAACCCGATCTCCGGCACCAGATCGCGCGCGCGCGCGGCAAGGCGTTCCTGTTTCGGCGCACCGAGGGCGAGGAAACACAGGCCGGCCCCACTTTGCCTGACCTGATCGAGAAGCGCCGCCGCTGCGTCACTTTCGGGGTCGAACCCCATGGGCGGAGCGATCCGCGCGTGGATTTCCAGCATCGGCACCCGCGCCTGCAGCGCCGCCGCCGCGTCTTCCAGCGCCTTCCCGGTGCTGCCGACCAGCGCCACCGCCCGCCCGTGCGCTGCCGCGAGCCGCGCAAGCGGCAGCACGAGGTCCGAGCCCGGCATGAGATCGAGCCGCTGGCCCGCCAGCCGCGCCAGCCAGACCACCGGCCGGCCATCCGCCACCACGAAATCCTGCCGCGCATAGGCGGCAGCGAAGGCCGGATCGCGGCCGATCTTTTCGAGATGGTCCAGATTGAGTGTGGCCAGCGCAAAGCCATCGCCGGAGGCCCAGCGGTCGAGGATCGCGGCCTCGAGTTGCTCACGGTCGGCGATGTTGACCGTGACGACATTGCCGTTTCGCGTGAATTTCACCGCGTCTCATATCCTTGTTTGACGATATGAGGATAGGAACCCCGTCAGGTCGCGACCAGATGGCCCTGCCGGGACAGGGCGCGATTGACGGCGCCCGTTGCATCCATGCCATGATCTCGCCGAGATTCCGTGCAACTCTGTCATCCGAGGCAGGACAAGACACAGACAAAGAGGCCTTCGCGACCGGCGATGCCCAATGCAGTCGCATATCTCGTGCTGATGGCGTGGCCCGCCGTCTGTCTGGTGCTGTTCCAGCGCCTGCGGATCGAGCTTGCGCTGATCTGGTCGATCCTCGGGGCCTATCTGATCGTGCCGTCGCTGACCGAATTCGATCTGCCGCTGGTTCCGGCGATGGACAAGTATACCCTGCCCAGTCTGGCTGCGCTTCTGATCGTTGTGTTTCTCTTGCGGCGGAAGGTGTCGTTCTGGCCCGATGGATGGGCGATGCGCTTTCTGCTCATGGGGTTCGTGCTGGGTGCGATCCCGACGGTGCTGACCAACAGCGATCCGATCCTGTTCGAGCTTATGCCGGGCAGCGAACCCATCGTCTTCATCACGGGCGCGCTGCCCGGGTTGCGGCTGCTCGACATCTTCTCGGCCGTCTCGACGCAGATCCTGATGCTGATCCCGTTCTTTCTGGCCAGGCAGTTCCTGTCGACCGAAAAGGGGGGGCGCGACCTCGTTCTCGCCTTCTGTCTGGCGGCGCTGGTCTATTCCCTGCCTGCGCTGATCGAGGTGCGCATCAGTCCGCAGTTCAACATCATGATCTACGGCTTCTTCCAGCACAGCTGGGAACAGATGATCCGGCAAGGCGGGTTCCGGCCCATCGTCTTTCTGCCGCATGCCCTGTGGCTGGCCTTCTTCTTCGTCACGGCGCTTTGCGCAACGGCGGCGTTATTGCGCTATGCACCCAACGCCCATCGGCACCGGTTTTTCGCTGCACTGGTCTACCTGATATTCGTGCTCTGGCTCTGCAAGAGCCTCGCGTCGATGCTCTATGCGCTGGCGCTGGTGCCGGTGGTGCTGTTCGCGCCGCTGCGCTGGCAGATGCGCTTCGCGCTTGCCATGGCGGTTGTCGCCTTGGCCTATCCGATGCTGCGCAACCTGCATCTGATGCCGATCGACCTGATCCTCGAGAAGGCGCGCGCGATTAACGTGGACCGGGCACAATCGCTCGAGTTCCGCTTCCGGAACGAGGAAATGCTGCTGGAGCGTGCGGCGGAAAAGCCGCTTTTCGGTTGGGGCAGCTGGGGGCGCAACCTGATCCGCGACCCGGAAACGGGCGATATCCTGTCGATCCCGGACGGGCGCTGGATCATCATGTTCGGCAGTCACGGCTGGTTCGGATACATCTGCCAGATGGGCATGCTGGCGGCCCCGCTTCTGCTGCTGGCACGCGCGCTCCGGCGCAACTGGGACCGGCCCGAGGCAGGCCTCGTGGTGGCGTTGGCGCTGATCCTTGCGGTCACGATGGTGGACATGCTGCTCAACGACACGCTGGTGCCGGTCACCTGGATGGTGTCGGGGGCGCTTCTGGGTTATGCTGAACGCCTGCGTCGGGCCGCCCCTGATCCGACCCCGCGGCAGCGCAGCTCGGGGCGCGGCCCGGTGGCCCTGCCCCGACGGCGCACCGTCATGTGATGGTCCGTCCCTCCCGGGTGGGCAGTCGGACGGTATCGCCCTTGCCGTTTCCCTGCCGTCTCCACTCCCCGGAATTGCCACGAAAATGACATGAACTGTCCATCCGGATACCCTTTTTGCCCGATAGCGTGTCCGCCATGCGCGCAGAAGTGTAGCATTGAGGCAGACACGCCCATAGATTGATCGGGCGGTTCAGGTTACGGGTGACAGGTTGACGAGCACCGGAACGACGCAAAGCGCGGGTGCGGCGGCGAACGACGATATCGCGATCGTCGGGCTGGCCGCGCTTGTGCCCGGCGCGGACAGCGCCGCGGCCTTCTGGGCCAACCTCCGCGACGGCGTGGAAGCGATCATCGTACATGACGAGGCCGCGCTTCTGGCGGCCGGCGAACGCGCCGACATCATCCGGCGGCGCAACTACGTGCCCGCGGGCGCGCCCTTGCAGGGCTTCGACATGTTCGACGCCGACTTCTTCGGTTTCTCGCCGAAAGAGGCCGCGATCCTCGACCCGCAGCACCGCAAGTTCCTCGAAGTCGCGTGGAGCGCGATGGAGGATGCGGGCCACTTGCCCGAACAGTTCGGCGGCAATATCGGCGTTTACGCGGGCTGCGGAATGGGCAGCTATCTCTATTTCAACATCTGCTCGAACCCCGATCTGGTCCGGGACGTGGGCATGTTCCTGCTGCGCCACACGGGCAACGACAAGGATTTCCTCTGCACAAGGGTGAGCCACGTCTTCGACCTGAAGGGGCCGAGCGTGAACATCCAGACGGCGTGTTCCACATCGCTGGTCGCCGTGCATTTCGCGGTGCGCGCGCTGCGGGCGGGCGATTGCGACATGGCGCTGGCGGGCGGCGTCACCATCGAACTGCCGCAGGGACGCGGGTATCTGTACCGCGAGAACGAGATCCTGTCGCCCGACGGGCATTGCCATGCCTTCGACCACCGCGCGCAGGGCACGGTCTTCGGGTCGGGCGCGGGCGCGGTGGTGCTGCGGCGGCTGTCGGACGCGCTGGCCGACGGCGACCATATCCATGCGGTGATCAAGGGCACGGCGATCAACAATGACGGCGCGTCCAAGGCCGGATACCTCGCCCCTTCGGTCGACGGCCAGGCGGCGGCGGTGCGCGCTGCGCTCGTCGACGCAAAGGTGAGCGCGGACAGCATCGGGTATGTCGAATGCCATGGCACCGGCACGTATCTGGGCGACCCGATCGAGGTATCGGCCCTCACGCAGGCCTATTCCCGCGACACCGACCGGCGCGGATTTTGCAGGATCGGATCGGTCAAGACGAATATCGGCCATCTCGACACCGCAGCGGGCGTCGCGGGGCTGATCAAGACCACGCTGGCGCTGGAGCACGGGACGATCCCGCCGTCGCTCGGGTTTGAGAAACCGAACCCCGCCATCGACTTCGACACCTCGCCTTTCCGAGTCAATGACCGGCTCACCGACTGGCCGCGCGGTGCGACCCCGCGCCGGGCCGGCGTCAACGCGCTGGGGGTGGGCGGCACCAATGCCCATGCGATCCTCGAAGAGGCCCCGGCCCTGCACGCGTCCGAAGACAGCGACTGGCCTTTTCAGGTGCTCTGCATCTCGGGGCGCAGCCGCGCCGCGCTTGACGCCAATACCGCGGCCCTTGCCGCGCATCTGCGCGCCCGCCCCGACCAGCCGCTGGCCGATGTGGCCTTCACGCTGAAGGAAGGCCGCCGCGCCTTCGACAAGCGGCGCGTTGTCGTCGCCGAAACCCATGAAGAGGCCGCGCGCCTGCTGGAGGCCGCCGATGCCCGCCGCGTCTTCACGCATGAAGCTTTGGGCACCGATCCGCAGGTCGTCTTCATGTTTCCCGGCGGCGGCGCGCAATATGCCGGGATGGCGCGCGACCTCTACGAGACCGAACCGGTCTTCGCGGAATGGATGGACCGGGGCCTCGACCATCTGCAGACAAAGCTTGATTACGACATCCGCGGCATCTGGCTGGCCGAGGGTGACGCGGTGGCCGAGGCGAACCGCGGCCTCCAGCAGCCATCGGTGCAATTGCCGCTGATCCTGATCGTGGAATATGCGCTGGCCCAGTTGTGGGAGGCCTGGGGCATCCGGCCTTCGGCGCTGATCGGCCATTCCATGGGCGAAAACGCCGCCGCCTGCGTCGCGGGCGTGATGCGGTTCGAGGATTGCATCGACCTTGTCCTTTTGCGCGGGCGGCTTTTCGACACCGTGCCGAAGGGCGGCATGCTGTCGGTCAGCCTGTCCGAGGCCGCGTTGCGACCGCTTATCGGGCGCGATCTCGACTTCGCGTCGGTCAACGCGCCGGAGCTTTGCGCCGTGTCGGGGCCGCAGGCCGCGCCCGACCGGCTGTCGGCTGACCTGACCGCGCGCGGTATCGAACATCAGCGCGTCGCCATCGACATCGCCGCGCATTCGCGGATGCTCGACCCGATCCTCGCGGAATTCCGCGCCTTTCTGCAGGGCCTGTCGCTGCAGCCGCCGCGCCTGCCCGTGATCTCGAACCGCACCGGTCGTCCGCTGAGCGACGCGCAGGCGACCGATCCCGATTACTGGGTGCAGCAATTGCGGCAGACGGTGCTGTTCGCCGAAGGGCTGGCATATCTGTCTGACGGCGCGCCGCGCGTCTTTCTGGAAGTCGGCCCCGGCCGGGCGCTGAGCGCGCTGGCCCAGATGAACCCCGGCATCAATACAGGTCAGGTCGTGTCGACCCTCCGCCATCCAGATCACGCGGTGGCAGATGACCTGTGGTTCCTGACCGGGCTTGCCCGGCTCTGGGCCTGCGGGGTCAGGGGAGACTGGGCCCAGGTCTGGGGCGGCGCGCGCCGCCGCCGGGTCAGCCTGCCCACCTATGCCTTCCAACGCAGCCGCTATTTCATCGATCCCGGCAAGCCGCAGGTGGCGGAGGACGCCGCCCCCGCGATGCGCAGCGACGACATCGCCGACTGGGGTTGGCGGCCCGAATGGCGCCCTGCCTACGCGTCCTGCGCGGCAGACGCGCTCGACCCTGAGGTGCTGGCAGGCGACCCGCTCACCTGGCTCTTTTTCGCCGATGACACGGGGCTGGCCGAGGCTGCGGCGCAGCGCCTGCGTGCCGCCGGTCACCGGGTGGTCAGCGTCGTGTCGGGCGACGGTTTCGCGATACTGGGCGAAGACCGCTATTCGCTGGCCCCCGAACAGGGTGCCGACGGGGTCGCGGCGCTGATGGCAGCGCTGCGCGACGATGCCGCCCTGCCCGACCGGATCGGGCATTTCTGGCTGGTCACCGGGGCCGAGACCTTCCGCCCGGGGTCGAGCTTTTTCGACCGCAACCTCCAGCACGGATTCCACAGCCTTTTGCACCTGATGCAGGCGCTGGGGCAGGAGGATCTGGCGCTGCCGGTGATCGTGTTCACCACCGGTGCGGCGCAGATGCGCGACGAGGGCCTCACCTACCCGGAAAAGGCGCTGATCGCGGGGCCGGCGGGCGTGGGCCCCCGGGAATTCCCGGGGCTGAGCGTCGCGACGCTTGATCTGCCGCAGGGCAGGCCCGCGAAGACCGCGCCCGCCGCACATGTCGATGCGGTGCTCGAAGACCTGCTGGCCGAACCCGGCACCCGCACCGCCGCCTGGCGCGACGGGCGCAGATATGAACGCAGCTATGCCCCCCGCCGCCTGACCGCTGCTGACACGCCGGCGTTCAAGCGCGATGGCACCTACCTGATCACCGGCGGCTTCGGCGGCATCGGGCTGGCGCTGGCCGATCACCTTGTGCGCGCGGTCGGCGCGCGCGTCGTCCTTCTGGGCCGCGAGGCGCTGCCGCCGCGCGCCGACTGGCCGCAGATCCGGGCAGCCGGCATGGCCCCCGCGCGCATCCTGTCGCGCATCGCGGCGATCGAGGCGATGGACCCCGGCGGCGACCGCGTGCTGACGCTGCAAGCCGATGTCTGCAATGTGGAAGACATGCGCGCGGCCCGCGCGCAGGCCGAGGCCGCCTTCGGTCCCATCACCGGTGTCCTGCACGCGGCGGGTCGCATCGACGACGGCCCGCTTCTGGCCAAGGGCGACGCCGCGATCGACGCGGTCTTCGCGCCCAAGGTCACGGGCCTTCGGGTGATCGACGCGGTCTTTCCCGACGGCACGCTCGACCTGCTTGTGCTCTTCTCATCGTCCTCGACGGCGACGACCCCTGCAGGGCAGGTCGATTACGTCGCGGCGAACGCCTATCTCAACGCCGTGGCGCAGGCCCGGCGCGGCGGTCGCACACGGGTTCTGGCGATCAACTGGGGCGTCTGGGCGGAAACCGGCATGGCCGCACAGGCCATGGCGCGCCGCATGGGCACGGGCGAAGACAGCGCGCCCGCCCCGGTTCAGGCGGCACTTCTGTCCCATGCCCTGACCAGGCCCGACGGCACGCGCCGCTACGAAGGCCAGATCGCGCCCGATCACTGGGTCTTCGACGATCACCGCACCGCCGACGGGCAAGCCCTTCTGCCCGGCACGGGAGTCATCGAGCTCATCGCGCAGGCCGTGGCCGCGCAGGGCATCGAGGTGCCCTACGAGATCCGCGATCTCTACTTCTTTCGCCCCATCGCGGCGGGCGATGGCGCGCCGCGCCGCGTCGCGGTCGATCTGACCGCGAAGACCGGAACCTTCACCGTCGATCTTCGCAGCGACGCCCGGCTGGGCGGGCGCAGCGGCCTCGAACTCAACGCGCAGGCCCAGGTCGTGCCCCTTCTGCGCGAAGCGCGCGCAACCCATCTTGACCCGCGCGCCATCGCCAAGCGCTGCAGCCGCAGCCGGGCGGGCACGCCCGCCGCGCGGCTTGCCTCCCCGCAGGAGGCGCATCTGCGTTTCGGGCCGCGCTGGCATGTCCTGCAATCCATGGCCTTC
This sequence comes from Aestuariivita sp., assembly GCA_018401465.1. Lineage (GTDB taxonomy): Bacteria > Pseudomonadota > Alphaproteobacteria > Rhodobacterales > Rhodobacteraceae > JAGYKE01. The sequence goes on along the minus strand of JAGYKE010000002.1, from coordinate 105,456 downwards.
GGCGACGCCAAGGGCCTGGCCCGCCTGACCCTGCCCGAGGCGGCGCAGGGTGACATCGCCGCAGGCTTCCGGATGCATCCCGCGCTCCTCGACCTTGCCACCGGCTGGGCGATGGAGCTGATCCCGGGCTATTCGGCAGGTGCCCTCTGGGTGCCGGTCTCCTACCGGTCGATCCGGGTGCACCAGCCCCTCCCGCGCGAGGTGCTGAGCTGGGCGCGGCTCGCACGTGGCAGCGACAGAACGGGCGAGGCCGAATTCGATGTGTCGCTCTGTGACACGACCGGCGCGGTGATCGTCGAGGTGTCGGGCTTCCGCATGCGGCGGCTGGACCGGGCCGACATGATCGCGCAACTGCCGCCCCTGCGCGAGGCCGACATGGTCTTCGACGGCGATACTATGGCCCAGACGCCTTTGTCGGCGGGCGAAGAGCGGCTTCTGCACGCCATCGAACAGGGTATCCGACCGACGGAAGGCCCCGAGGCGCTCGCGCGCGCGCTGGCGACGGGCTTGCCCGAACTGGTGGTGACCGCCCTGCCCCTGCCCGCCCTCATCGCCGAGGCGGGCGAGACCGACAGCGCAAGGGCCGACGACATGGCGGGCTTCGACCGCCCCGATCTCGACAGCGCCTTCGTCGAGCCCCGCAACGCGGTGGAAGAAACGCTCGCCGCGCTCTGGCGCAGGCTTCTGGGCGTCGCGCAGGTGGGGGTCGAGGACAGCTTCTTCGATCTGGGCGGCCATTCCCTGATCGCCGTGCGGCTCTTTGCGTCGGTCAAGCGCGATTTCGGAGTGGATTTCCCCATCTCGGCCCTGTTCGAGGCACCGACCATCGCGGGCCTTGCCGCGATGATCGCCCGCGCGACGGGCCGGTCGCTGGATGCAAGCGCGGCTCCGGCCGAGGCCAAGGCTGCGCCTTCGCGGCCTGCCTTCCAACACCTCGTGGCGCTGCAGAAGGACGGCGACGGCACACCGGTCTTCATCGTCGCGGGCATGTTCGGAAACGTGCTGAACCTGCGGCAGCTGGCCATCCAGATCGGCACTGACCGGCCTGTTTACGGCCTGCAGGCGCGCGGGCTGATCGGGGCGGACGATCCGCACATGACCATTGCAGCCGCCGCCGCCGATTACCTGACAGAGCTCCGGCAGGTCCAGCCGCAGGGGCCCTACATGCTGGGCGGGTTTTCGGGCGGCGGGATCACCGCCTACGAGATCGCGCAGCGCCTGAAGGCCGGGGGCGAGGAGGTCTCGCTTCTGGCGCTTCTCGACACGCCGATGCCGGTGCGCCCGGTCCTGACGCGCGCCGACCGCGCGGCGATCAAGCTGGCCGAATTCCGCCGCAAGGGCCCCGCCTATCTGACCGAATGGGTCGCGAACCGGATCGAATGGGAACGCAGGCGGCGCGCGCAGGACGACGCCGCGCCCCAGGGGGCGGCCGCCTTCAACAACCGCAAGATCGAACTCGCCTTCCGGGCAGCCGTCGCGGACTACCGGCTGCAGCCGTGGGACGGGCCGCTGACGCTGTTCCGGCCACCGCTTGACCGGAACTGGAAGGTGACGGGCGGGCGCTGGGTCAGTGCGGCGCGCGAATACGTGCTGCACGACAACGACTGGACGCGCTGGGCCCCGCGCACCGACGTGGTCGAGGTGCCGGGCGACCATGACAGCATGGTGCTGGCCCCCAATGTCAGCGTGCTGGCCGCCCGCCTGCGCGACGCGATCCTGTCAGCCGAGGGCGTCCGCCGTTCGGGCGACGCCCGCGTCACGGCCGCCGAGTGACACCGATGGACCGCGCCCCCGCCCTTCTGACGGTGATCCTGAACTGGCGCACGCCCGACATGACGCTGCGCGCGGCCGACGCGGCGTTGCAGGCCATGAAGGACATCTCCGGCGAGGTGGTGATCGTCGACAACCACAGCGGCGACGGCAGTTTCGAAAAGATGACTGCCCATGCCCGTGCCCAAGGCTGGACCGCCGGTAACCGGCTGCGTGTCGTCGCATCGGGGCGCAACGGGGGCTTCGGCGCGGGCAGTAACTTCGGTCTGCAGGCCGGTCTGTCGGACGGAGTGCAGCCCGATTATGTCTATCTGCTGAACTCCGACGCTTTCCCCGAGGCGGACGCGATCCGCCACCTGATCGCCTTCATGGAAGACCATCCCAAGGCCGGGATCGCGGGCAGCCATGTGCGCGGCGACGACGGCGTGGCCCATGTGACGCGCTTCCGCTTTCCCACCATCGCGGGGGAATTCGAACAGGCGGTCAAGCTCGGCCCCGTCACCCGGCTTCTGCGCGGCAGCGTCATCCCGATGGACCTGCCCGCGACACCCGCGCGCGCCGACTGGGTCGCGGGGGCCAGCATGATCCTGCGGCGCGACATGCTCGACCGCATCGGCGCGTTCGACGAGACGTTCTTTCTCTATTTCGAGGAAACCGATCTCTGCCTGCGCGCCGCCCGCGCCGGGTGGGAGACATGGTATGTCCCGGCAAGCCGCGTGGTGCATATCGGGTCAGTCTCGACCGGCATGAAGGGCTGGACGCGGACGCCCGACTACTGGTTCGCCTCGCGCCGTCACTACTTTGCCAAGAACCACGGGCGCGGCTATCTGCTGGGCGCGACGCTGATGCGGGCCATTGGAGCCGGGATCTGGCGGCTGCGCTGCGCGCTGAGCCGCCGCCCGATTGGTGAGCCGCGCTTCTTCCTGCGCGATCTCATCGTGCAGGACATCGCGGCGCTGGCCCGGCTGCCGCTCCGCGTCCTGCCCACGCCTCTGGCCCCTGTCCTGAAGGAAGACGGCAAATGACCCCGTTTTCGTGCATCCTGATCGGGGACGAATCCCTGACCATCGCCTGCGGCGACCTGTTGCTGGGCGCGGGGCATGGCGTGAGGGCTGTGGTGACACGGTCTGCCGATGTCGGGTCCTGGGCTGCGGCGCGCGATCTCAAGGTCCTGCCTGCGCCGCGCGACCTGATCGGAGGCGAGAGCGTCGACTGGGTTTTCAGCATCGCAAACCTCCAGCTTCTGCCGCAGGCGGTTCTGGCGCTGGGGCGGCTGGGTGCGGTCAACTTCCATGACGGGCCCTTGCCCGCCTATGCGGGGCTGAACGCACCGGTCTGGGCCATGCTGGCGGGCGAGACGCGGCACGGCGTCACCTGGCACCTGATCGAGGGTGGCGTCGATGCGGGCGACATCGTCATGCGGGCCGAGGTGACGATCGACGCCGACGACACCGCGCTGTCGCTGAACGGCAAATGCTATGCCGCGGGGCTCGAAAGCTTCGAGGCGCTGCTGGCAGACCTCGGCGCAGGCAGGGTGACGCGGCAGAGGCAGGACCTGCGGCAGCGCAGCTATTTCGGCCGCGACCGACGGCCTGCCGCAGGCGGGCTGATCGACCCGACAGGGCCGGCCGATCCGATCCTGCGGCTGGTCCGCGCGATGGATTTCGGCATCTACCCAAACCCTCTGGCCCGGCCCAAGCTGATGCTGGGCGAGGTGCCGGTCGCCATCGGGCATGCCTCTTTTGCCGACGGAACCGGGGTGCCGGGCGCGGTTCTGGCGGTCGAGGCACGGGCGATCACGCTGGCTTGCGCGGATGGCCTGTTGCGCCTGTCTGGCCTGACGCTGACCGATGGCAGCGCCGTGGACGCCACGACCCTCGTCTGGCCCGGCACGGTCCTGCCGCCTCTTCGCCCGGATCAGGTCGCGGCGCTGAACGCGGCCCACGAAAGCGCCGCCCCGCGCGAGGATCACTGGCGCCGAATGCTTGCCGCGTTCGACCCCTGCGACCTGTTCCTCGTGAAGAACGGGGCGGCGAAGCCCCACTGGAAGCACGTTCCCCTGGAAATCGCGCCCGGGCAAGACCTCGCATCGCTCGCTGTCGCGGCAACGCTCTGGGCACGGCAAGCGGCCGGCCCGGGTGCGGGTGCCGGTCTCGCGCTTGGGGTCGACAGAGACCCTGAAGCGGCGGGCTTCCTGTCGGACTGGGTGCCGCTGGCGCCGAAGTTCTGCGCGACGCTGGCCGATCTGAGGACGCAGATCGCGCAGGCGGCGGTTGCGCCCGCGGCCGCGAGGGGCTTCGCGCTCGATCTTGCGCTGCGCGATCCGGGACTGCCGCCGCTGCGGATGCCGCATCTGGGCCTGTCGCCGGACGATACGCCGGTGGCGGGCACGGCGGCCTGCCTTCTTCTTGCATCGGGCCGTCTGGCCTTTGATGCCACGCGGATCGACCCGGCCTATGCGGCACTTCTGGCGGCGCGCTTCAATGCCATCGCCACGGCCGTCGCGACAGCCAAGCCCGATACCGAGCCAGAGGCGCTTCTAGCTCTGCCCGACGATGAACGCCGGCGACTGAGCGAGGACTGGAACGCCACCGCCTGCGCCTATGACACCGCACTCACCCTGCCCGCGGCTTTCGCCGCGCAGGCGGCCGCCACACCGCAGGCGACCGCCATCATCTGCGAGGATGCGCGCATCAGCTATGCGGATCTTGCCGCACGGGTCGACGCAATCGCGCATCATCTTGCGCGGATGGGCGTGTCGCCGGGGAACCGCGTCGGCATCTACTGCGCGCGGTCCATCGACATGGTGGCGGGCTGTCTCGGCATCCAGAAGGCAGGCGCGGGCTATGTGCCGCTTGACCCTGCCTATCCGGCGGACCGGATCGCGCATTACATCGCCGACAGCGGCGCGCGCGTCATCGTCACGCAGGACGCAATAGCCCATCGTCTTCCCGATCACGGGGCCGAGTTTCTGCTTCTTGACGTCCTGACCCCGGCGCGGGCGGCGTTCGAGGACCGCTCCTCACCCGATGGCGTCGCCTATCTCATCTACACCTCCGGCTCGACCGGCACGCCCAAGGGCGTGATGGTCACCCATCGCAATGTCGTGAATTTCTTCGCGGGCATGGACCCGGTGATCGACCGGGGTCTGGGCAGGACCTGGGCCGCGTTGACGAGCCTGTCCTTCGACATCTCGGTGCTCGAGTTGTTCTACACGCTGGCGCGCGGCTTCACCGTGGTGCTGATGGGCGACGGCAACCGCGCGGCGGTGTCGAACGGCCCGATCCGCCTGCCGGGGCGGCGGATGGATTTCAGCCTGTTCTACTGGGGCAATGACGATGGCGCGGGGCGGGGCAAGTATGAACTTCTTCTCGAAGGCGCGAAATTCGCCGATGCCAACGGCTTCAACGCCGTCTGGACGCCCGAGCGGCATTTCCACGCCTTCGGCGGCCCCTATCCCAATCCTTCGGTCACCGGGGCAGCCGTCGCAGCGGTCACGCGCAACCTGTCGGTGCGGGCGGGGTCCTGTGTGGCGCCCCTGCACCACACCGCCCGCATCGCCGAGGAATGGTCGGTCATCGACAACCTGACCAACGGGCGCGCGGGCCTTGCCATCGCCAGCGGCTGGCAGCCCGACGATTTCGTCCTGCGCCCCGAAAACACGCCGCCGGCCAACAAGCCCGCCATGTATGACGCCATCGACAAGCTGCGCCGCCTCTGGCGGGGCGAGGCGGTGGAGTTTCCGACGGCGAAGGGCGACATGTTCCCGGTGGTGACCCAGCCGCGCCCGGTCTCGGCCGAGCTTCCGGTCTGGGTGACGACTGCGGGCAACCCCGACACATGGCGCGAGGCGGGCGAAATCGGCGCGAACGTCCTGACCCATCTTCTGGGCCAAAGCATCGACGAGGTGGCGGAAAAAATCACCATCTACCACGACGCGCTGCGTGCCTCGGGCCGCGATCCGGCGGACCACACGGTCACGATGATGCTGCACACCTTCATCGCCGAAGACCGCGCCACCGCGCGCGCCGTCGCACGCGGGCCGATGAAGGACTACCTGCGCTCCGCCGCCGCGCTGATCAAGCAATATGCCTGGGCCTTCCCGGCCTTCAAGCGGCCCAAGGGCGTCGCGAACCCGTTCGAGATGGACCTCGGATCGCTCACACCCGAGGAGATGGACGCGATCCTCGATTTCGCGTTCGAGCGGTATTTCGAGGACTCAGGCCTTTTCGGCACCGTTGCCGACGGCATCGCCCGCGCCGACCAGCTGCGCGCCATCGGGGTGACGGAAATCGCCTGCCTGATCGATTACGGCATCCCCAAGCATCAGGTGCTCGACGGGCTGCGCCCGCTGGCGCGCGTTCTTCAGGGCGCGAACGAGGTGGGCACGCTTGCGCCCGATGACGTCTCGCTTGCCGCGCAGATCGTGCGGCATCAGGTCAGCCACCTGCAATGCACCCCGTCCATGGCGCAGATCATCGCCCTGAACGACGAAGCGCGTCTTGCTCTGTCGGGCGTGCGCCAGCTGATGCTGGGGGGCGAGGCGCTGCCCGCCACGCTGGTCGACGACCTGCGCCGCGCGACGCGCGCGCGCATCGACAACATGTATGGCCCGACCGAGACCACGATCTGGTCCACCACCCAGCGGCTGCAGGGCGACATGGGCGCGACCGCGCCCATCGGGCGGCCCATCGCCAACACCGACTGCCATGTGGTGGCTGCGGACGGCACGCTGGCACCCGTCGGCGTGCCGGGTGAATTGCTGATCGGGGGCGACGGCGTCACCTTGGGCTACTGGAACCGGCCCGAGATGACGGCTGAACGCTTCCTGCCCAATCCCTACGGCGGTGACAGCCGCGTCTATCGCACCGGTGATCTGGTCTGCCGCCGCGCCGATGGAACGCTTGATTTCCTGGGCCGGGGCGATGCGCAGGTGAAGATCCGCGGCCAGCGTATCGAGCCGGGCGAGATCGAGGCGGCGATGGCCGCCTTCCCCGGCGTGACGCAGGCCGTCGTGATCGACCGGCCGGGCGCAGGCGGGGCGCAGCTTGCCGGGTATCTCACCGGCGGGGGAGTGATCGACCGCGACGCGCTGCGCGCCCATCTGGCCGCGCGGCTGCCCGAGGTCATGGTGCCCACCCATCTTGTGCAGATCGAGGCCTTCCCCCTAACCCCCAACCGCAAGATCGACCGCAAGGCGCTGCCCGCGACCGATCAGGTCGCGGCCCGCCCCGCGCCGGTGGTGCCCGCCCCTGTCGGGTCAGGCGCGGAAGAGGTCATCGCAGGGATCTGGCGGCGCATCCTCGGCGTCGACCGCATCGCGCCCGGCGACAGTTTCTTCGCGCTGGGGGGCCATTCGCTTCTGGCGGTGCAGGCCCATCGCAACATCCGCGCGGCATTGAACCGGCCCGATCTGTCGATCACCGACATCTTCCGCTTTCCCACGCTGGGTGCGCTGGCCGCGCATCTCGCCGGCAGCCCGCAGACGCCCCTGCCGGAACCTCCGGCCGAGACGGGCAAATCCGACGTGATGGCGCGGCGGCGCGAAATGCGCGCCTCGCGCGCCGCAAAGGCAGGGTGAGCGGCATGGCGGATGGAGGCATGATCCTGGCACCGGCCGACGATCTGGCGGCTGATGTCGCCCGCCTGTTCAGCCTGCCCGTGGCGGTGGCGGTGCTGCGCACCGATCCCGGCGCGCGGCCCGAACACGCGGCCGAGGCCGACGCCTCGGCCCGGATGCTGCCCGCGCGGCGGGCCGAGTTCCTCACGGGGCGGCGCGCTCTGCGGCAGGCACTCGCCGCGGCGGGCGTCGCCTGCGGCGCGATCCCGGTCGGGGCCTGTCGCGCCCCGGTCCTGCCGCGCGGCGCGGCGGCAAGCCTGTCGCACACGGACGGGCTTTGCATCGCGGTCGCGGCAAGGGGCGCGCGGTCGCTCGGGCTCGACATCGAAGGCGCGCGACCGCTGCACGAAGATCTCTGGGCCGACATCCTGACACCACAGGACCGCGTGCGCCTTGCGGACATGCCTGCGGACCGACGCGGCATCGCCGCGATTCAAGTCTTTTCCTGCAAGGAGGCGCTTTACAAAGCACAGTTCCCGCTGACCGGGCAAGTCATCGGCTTCGACGCCGTCGACATCGCGCTGGCAGGTCCCACCTTCACCGCATGGTTCCGACGCGATGTCGGCCCGTTCCGCAAGGGTGCCTGCCTTGCGGGGCGCACGGCGTTGGTGGGGCGGTTCGTGCTTTCCGGCATCGCTCTGGAGGTCTGAGGTGAAGCACCTGTCCCGTCGAATGATCCTGTCACTGTCGGGCGCGGCCCTTCTGGGCGGCGCGGGCTGGGCCCTGTGGAGGCGCAGCGCCGACCGGACCATGGCCGCGGCGCTGGACGCGGCATGGGCCACCCCCCTGCCCGCCCCTGAAGCGGCAGGCCTGCGCGTCTATCACCTTGGCCATTCGCTGGTCGGCCGCGACATGCCGGCGATGATCGCGCAACTGGCGGGCCCCGATCATTCCTATGAAAGCCAGCTTGGCTGGGGCACCTCGCTGCGCGAACACTGGGAGCCCGACATTCCGGTCAACGGCTTCGACACGGAAAACGCCCATCCCCGGTTCCGCCCCGCGCGCGAGGCGGTCGCCTCGGGCGATTATGACGCGGTCATCCTGACCGAGATGGTCGAGTTGCGCGACGCGATCCGCTATCACGACAGCCCGCGCTATCTTGTCGAATGGGCCAACCTTGCGCGCAGCGCCAATCCCGACACGCGCGTCTATCTCTATGAAAGCTGGCACCGGCTGGACGATCCCGACGGCTGGCTTGACCGGATCGACGGCGACTGGCCCGCGCTCTGGCGCGGCCGGCTCAAGGCGGCGGACCGCGATCTGTCGCGGCCCATCCGCACAATACCCGCCGGTCAGGCCATGGCCGCCTTCGTGCGCCGGATCGAGGCGGGCGACGCGCCCGGCGCGATCCGCAGCCGCGAGGACCTTTTCGCGCGCACCGACGCGGGCGCGGTCGATCCGATCCACCTCAACGACATCGGGATGTATCTCGTGGCGCTGACGCATTACGCCGTGCTTTATCACCGCAGCCCCGTGGGGCTGCCCCATGCGCTGCGCCGCGCCGACGGGAGTGACGCCGACGCCCCCGACGCCGCGACCGCCCGCCTGATGCAAGAGGTCGTCTGGGACGTGGTGCGCGGCCTGCCCGAAACCGGGGTCGGATTATGAGGATCCTCAAGACCTGTCTTGTCGCGCTGACCCTGGTCTGGGGCGCGCCCGCGCAGGCCATCGATCCGGTCGCGCCCGAGCGTGCAGTGCCCATGTTCATCGGTCTGGCGCCGGTGACGGACTGGGGCACGCAGCAGCCCTTCATCGACGTGATGAAAACGGCGCGGCCCTGGATCGGGCATCTTCCGGGGCGCTGGGGCGGCGTCGACACGCCCGCGCTGGCCGAACGCCGATTGCTGAGCGAAGACGGCTGGCCCCTGTCGGTGCCGGGCGATCTGGGCGCGATCGGGACGATCCTCCTGACCGATCTGCCGGAAGACGCAGACACGCTTGCCGGGCGCTACGTGCTGCGGTTCGAGGGGTCCGGGATTGTCGAGGTGTCGGGCCGCGCAAACGGCATCCGCTATGGCCCGAACCGCATCACCTTCGATTTCACCCCCGGCCCCGGCGGGGTCGAGGTGAAGATCCAGCGAAGCGATCCGCGCGGCACGGGCGACCATGTCCGCAACATCACCGTGATGCGCGAAGACTTCGTCGCGGCCCAAGCGGCGGGCGCGGTGTTCAATCCGCTCTGGCTCGACCGGGTGCGGGGCTTTCAGGGCCTGCGCTTCATGGACTGGATGGCGACGAACAATTCCACCCTGTCCTCGTGGGACGACCGCCCGCGCGTGACTGACTATACCTATGCCTGGCGCGGCGTCCCCGTAGAGGTGATGGTGGCGGTCGCCAACGAGTTGCAGGCGGATGCGTGGTTCACGCTGCCGCATCTGGCCGACGACCGTTTCGCCCGGAATTTCGCCGAGACGGTCTTCGCGGCGCTCGACACCGGGTTGCGGGTCTATGCGGAGTTTTCGAACGAAGTCTGGAACTGGCAATTCGCGCAGGCCCGCTGGGCGGACGAAGTCGCGCTGCAGCGCTGGGGCGCGCGCGACACCTGGGTTCAGGCCTACGCCATGCGCGCGGCCGAGGTGGCGGGCATCTGGGACGATGTCTTCGCCGGTGCCGACAGGTCGCGGCTGGTCACGGTGATCTCGTCCCAGACGGGCTGGCTGGGGCTGGAAGACCAGATCCTGAACGCGCCGCTCTGGGTAGGGGAGAACCCTGATCTCAACCCCCCGCCCCATCTTTTCTTCGACGCCTACGCGGTGACAGGCTATTTCGCGGGCACGCTGGGCCTTGAGGGGCGGCGCGGGCTGATCGACGGATGGGTCGCCGAAAGCCGTGCCGCGGCCGAGGCGAAGGCCGATGCGCAGGGCCTGACCGGGACCGCGCGTTCGGATTACCTTCGGGAACACCGGCTTGACCTTGCCTTCGCGCGGGCGGCGGAAGAGGCGCTTGATGGTCGCCATTCCGGCAATCCCGAACAATCGCTCGACGATGTGATGGGCCGCATCCTGCCCTATCACGCCGCCATCGCGGCGGCCTACAATCTGGAACTGGTGATGTACGAAGGCGGCACCCATGCCGTGGGCCTTGGCGCATTGGTCGAGGACGCGGCGCTGACAGATTTCCTGACCGCCTTCAACTACAGCGCCGGGATGGCCGCGCTCTATTCCCGCGCGCTGCGGGACTGGTCCGACCTGACGACGGGGCCGTTCAACGTCTTCGTGGACGTATATGTCCCCAACCGCTGGGGCAGTTGGGGGGCCTTGCGCCATGTCGGCGACGACAACCCGCGCTGGGACGCCATCATGCAGTTCCGCAACGGCCCCGGCGATGACGGCTGAACCGGGCCTGAGCATCCTGATCCCCGCCCATGACGAGGCCGACTGGATCGCACGCTGCCTGAGGGCGGTCTTCGCCTCGCGCGGGGCGCTGCCCGGGATGCGCGAGGTGCTGGTCATCGCCAATGCCTGCCGCGACGACACGGCGGCCCGGGCGCAGGCGATGCAGGACGCCGCCCGCGCGGCGGGCTGGGACCTGCGCGTGATCGACACCGCCACTCCTGGCAAGCTTCCGGCGCTGAGTTTGGGCGACGCGCAGGCGCGGGGCGATCTGCGGATCTATCTCGATGCCGATGTGCTGGTCGATCCCGATCTGGTGGCGGAGCTGGTCGCGGCGCTGTCCACACCGGCCCCACGCTATGCCACGGGCCGCGCGCGCATCGCCCGCGCAGACAGCACCGCCAATCGCGCCTATGCCCGGTTCTGGGCGCGTTTGCCCTTTGTCGGGTCGGGCACGCCGGGCTTCGGCTGTTTCGCGCTGAACGGCCCGGGGGGCGCGCGCTGGGACATCTGGCCCGACATCATCGCCGATGACATGTTCGCGCGGCTGTCCTTTGCCCCCGATGAACGCATCGCGGTCGGTGCGGGCTATGTCTGGCCGCCGGTCGAGGGTTTCGCGAACCTTGTCCGCGTGCGCCGCCGCCAGAATGCGGGTGTGACGGAACTGACGCGCCTCTATCCGCGGCTCGCGCGGAACGAGGACAAGGCCCCCCTGCCCCCGGGCCAACTTGCGCGGCTCGCGCTGCGCGATCCCGTGGGCTTTGCCGTCTATGCGGGCGTCGCCGTGGCGACGCGGCTGCCGGTCTTCCGCGGCGGTCGCTGGGCGCGCGGACGCTGATCAATCCCCTTCGATAAGCCGCAGAAGCCGCGCGGCCTCGCCCCCCGCATCGTGACGTGCCAGCGCCCTGTAACGTCCGGCCTCGCCCATCCGCGCCAGATCTTCCCGAGGCGTCCCGGCCAGCGCGTCGATGGCGCGGGCGAGGTCATCGACCGACCCCGCCGGGACAAGCCAGCCGGTCTGCGGATGCACGAGTTCCGGAATGCCCGCGATATGGGTGGCGATGACGGGGCGCGCAGCTGCCATCGCCTCCATGATGACCATGGGCAGGCCTTCGGCGAAACTGGGCATGACAAGCGCATGGGCCGCGTCGATCTCGGAGCGCACGCCGTCTTCGTCAAGCCAGCCGGTCAGCCGCACCCGGTCCGTGAAGCCCAGATCGGCGATGCGCGCCTCGAGCATGGCGCGCAGGGGGCCGTCGCCCACCAACGTCAGATGCGGTCGTGCGGCGCTGCGGGCAAGCGCGTCGATAAGCACCGCCTGCCCCTTCTGTTCCGCAAAACGCCCGATGGAGACAAGGCGCAACTCCCCCTCGGGCGGCGGCGTGACGGTGGCGAAGCGCGCCACCTCGATCCCGCAATGCACGACATGAAGCCGCGGCCAGTGCTCCGGCCCGCCCCAGCGGCAGAGCTGGCTGCGGCCGAAGGAGCTCACCCCGACGGTAAAGGCGGCCGCCGCGATCTTGTCGGCCAGGGACAGGGCGTGGGGGGCATCGAATTCCTCGGGCCCGTGCACGGTGAAACTGTAGCGCGGGCCGCCCAGAAGATGCGACAGATGCGCAACGGCGGTGGCGTTGGTGCCTAAATGGGCGTGCACATGAGTCACGCCTTCGGCGGCACAGGCGCGCACCACATATGCGGCCTCGGCCAGATAGATCAGGTGACGCAGGCGGCCCACTTCGGACCGCGCGCCCATCCGCAGCGCCTGACGCACCGCGCGCAACACGCAGCCCGGACGGCGCAGGGCAAGAGCGGCCAGCCCCAAAAGCAGCCGCACGGGGCCCGTCTCAAGAACGTAAGTGGTCTTCGCGGCCTCGGCGAGGTCCAGAGGATCGACCAACGGCAGGTCCGAGCGCCGCATCGCCAGACGCACCACATCGTGCCCCGCCGCCTCGACCGCGGCGATCTCGCGGCGGATGAAGCTGTGCGACGGCTGGGGCGAGGTGTTCAGAACATAGGCGATCTTCAAAAGGCGCTTCCCGCAAGGCACGAATGTTCTTCTTTCATAAGGAGTTCGCCTGCTTGTGGAAAGGGTCGCTTCCGTCGATTGACGCGCCCCACCCCGCCGCCTAGCGTCGCCCTGACGCAACCGTAAGGTGACCGCAGGCGATGACCGGGCAAAGGGCACCAGAGGCAGGCATGGACCTTGGCGCGCGGGTGCGCCGGGGGGCGTCTTGGGTGTTCCTTGGATATGGCGCGGCACAGGCGCTCAGGCTCGCGTCGAACCTGATCCTCGCCCGGCTTCTGTTTCCCGAAGCCTTTGGTCTCATGGCGCTGATCAGCGTGGTGACCATCGGGCTGATGCTCTTTTCCGACATCGGGCTTGGCCCCGCCATCTCGCAGAACAGGCGCGGCGACGACCCCGATTTCCTGAACACAGCCTGGACGCTGCAGATCATCCGGGGCGTGCTTCTGTTTGGGATGACGGTGATTCTCGCCGCGCCGGTCGCTTCCTTCTACGAGACGCCCGAGCTTGTCACCTATCTGCCCATCGCCGGGATATCACTGCTGATCGCCGGGCTGAACCCGACGCGGATCGAAACGGCGAACCGGCACCTTCTGCTGGGGCGACTGACGGTTCTGGACCTTGCGGCGCAGGTCATCGGCATCATGACGATGATCGTGTTGGCCTGGGCGACCGGGTCGGTCATTTCGCTGATCCTGGGCGGCGTTGTGACAGCGGCGGCGAAACTGTTGCTGACCCATTTCGGGCTGCCGGGGCCGCGCGACCGCCTGCGCTGGGAAGGGGCGGCGCTGCGCGAACTTCTGTCCTTCGGCGGCTGGATCTTCCTGTCGACCGCGTTCTTCTTCGTCATGACGCAGGGCGACAAGGCCATTTTGGGAAAGTTCCTGACGCTCGAAGCGCTGGGTTTTTACAACATCGGCTATTTTCTTGCGAGCTTTCCGCTCCTTCTTGGCCAGACGGTGGCGCAACGGCTGTTGATCCCGGTCTACCGCGACCGCCCGCCGCGGGCCTCGGCGTTGAACGCCGCCAGCCTGTCGCGGCTGCGCCACGCGATGTCGGCCGCGGTGATGTCGTTGATCGCGGTCGTGGCGCTGGGCGGGCCGTTGATCGTGGATGTACTGTATGATGTGCGCTACGTGGCCGCAGGGGGGATCGTGACTTTGCTGGCAGTGGCGCTGATCCCGCAGGTCGTCGGGCTGAGCTATGATCAGTCGGCGTTGGCCGCGGGGGATTCGCGGAGGTTCTTCTTCTACACCGCCGCACGGGCCAGTCTGCAGGTTGCCGGTCTTCTGGCGGGGATTGCCTTTGCCGGGCTGCCCGGCGCGCTGGCGGGTCTCGGTCTTGCCGGGCTGCTGAGCCATCCGCTCCTGATCTGGCTGGCGCGGATTCATGGGTCATGGGATGCGCGACACGACGCGATCTGGTTGAGCCTAGGCGCAGCCCTCGCCATCGCGGCGGTGTGGATCAACCTGCCTGCAGTGATCGCGTTGTCTTCGCTGATGGCAGGATAAGCGCCTAGGACGCGCGTTCGGGCGGATCAATCGCCGTGGAGGCGGTCTTGGCGCGCAACCTCTGCACCACGCGCTGCGCAAAGCCGGGTCTGGGCTTGCGGCGTCTCCCGACCGTCACTTCGGGGATCGCGATCACCGGAGTGATGCCCGTCTCGCGTTCCATCTGATCGGCTGTGCGCAGGACCGGGCGGCGCAGCGCCAGAAGAAAGGCAAGCCCCAGTCCCGCAATGAAGGACGCCGCCATCCCGAGGATGGCATTGCGCTTGCGGCTGGGTGTGACCGGATAGTCCGGAAGCGCGGCCGGTTCGATCACCACCAGACGCTCGGACTGGCGGTCAATCTCCAGCCGGTATCCCACCTCGGCCTCGGCTCGTCGCGCACTGATCAGTTCGAACTGTTCCTGAAGCTGGTCCAGATCGCGTTCATAGGCGCGCAGGCGGCGTTCGACCTCGGGTGAGGTCTCGATGCTTGCCGACAGCTGCGACACCTGCTGTGTCAGGAGCGCGCGCTGCGCATCGAGACTGTCGAGCTGACCCTGCAGCGCAGACAATTCGCGATCCACCGTGCTTTGGCGCGCGGTCGATCCATCCAGCTGGTCGATCTGGCGCTGGACGCCAATCTTCTCGCGGTCGATGTCGAGGATCGCAGAGCTCAGCGTCGCAATGTGCGAGCGTCGGAAATCAAGCGTGCCGGGCAGCGCGATTTCCTGACCGGCGCGGTAATCGGTGATCTCGACCTCGAGGGCACGAACCTGCGCGGCGATCTTGTCTTCCTGATCACGCAGGAAGGCGAGCGTTTCTTCCGCCTCGTCGATGCGGCGCGCAGCATAAAGCTCGATGGTGCGGGCCGAGAATTCGCGCGCGACGGCCTGTGCCTGTTCGGGTGACGGCAGTGTCACGGTGATCGTGAGCACCGAAATCGTGCCGTCATCGGCAAAGCCTTCGCGCGCGGCGGCGACGCCGGTGATCGCCACCGCTTCGCGCAAAAGCGTCACCTTCTCGCTGTCCAGAAGCGCCGATTGCGGGCCGAACAGGTCATACTTGTCGATGATGTCGAGCATCGCCCCGCGCGTGGTGATCTGCTGTTGCACCAGCTGCAGGCGCCGTGCGCTCGATCCCTGGACCGAGGATGCTGCCAGATCCTCCGCGATACGGGGGCTTTCGATCTGAATGACCTCGAAGGCCTGATACTGGTGGATCTGCGACATGGCCAGAAAGAGGGACGCGACCGAGCCCAGCACGGTGACGATGAAAATCGTCATCGCGTAGCGACGCACCATGTCGATGGCGTCCTCGAGCGAATAGATCGGCCCCATCTGCCCTTGTCCCTACGGCGCTTCCGCCCTGCCTCGGTTCTTTTTTCGCGGTCCGGATGGACGGATTTCGTAGTATTGAGATTAGCAGAGAATACCGGCGAAACTAAGGCAAATCACGCCAGGGATCAGAACCACCTCTTGCGGCGCTCGGAGGTGCGCGCCCGGTTAAGAACAACGCCCAGAAGCGGAACATGCGGTTCGAGAATGCGTTCGCAAGCGGCGATGTCCTCGGCCGTGGTGTCGGTGCCATCCGATACCAGAAGCACGCCATCCACCAGCGGCATCACCGCGGCGAGATCGTCATGGATCAGCGCGGGCGGCAGATCATAGATCACCAGATCGGGGTTCAGCGCCTCGTACATGTCTTCGAGCACAAGCTCGGCCGTTGGGTTATGAAGAACCTCGGCCGCCTGAGCAAAGGGCTTGTCTGTCATGCCAAGGACCAGCGTGTCGCTTGCCCGAACCAGATGTTCCTCGAGCGCCACCTCGCCCGACAGGAATTCGTGGATCGATCCGGTCTGCCTGAGCCCGAGCGCCGCCGCGACCCCGGGCGCGCGTTGGTTCAGATCCATCAGCACCGTGCGGCTGCCCGGTACCTTGGCTAGGCTCAGCGCAAGATTCACGGCGGTGAAGGTGGCTCCCTCGCCTGGACGCGGCGTGGCGATGGCGACACGGCGCCAGCCATTGGTGCGCATCGTCTGCATCAGGCGTGTCCGCAGCAGATCGAAGCCCTGGGTCAGAGGTGCCGCATTGTAGATCTCGGCCGACACCGCCATCGCGGTCAGCCCGCGGCTGCCCCGGATACGGGCAAGGCCGTCCCAGACATCGGGCTGCGGGGCGCCGCGCGGAACCAGCCTGACAGGTCCGAAATCCCGAGCATCCTCCGCCACCGTGAATTTGTCGGCAGGGGCAGGCTCGGACCGCACCGAGGCGCGTTCGTCCTTGCTCCGGCGGCGGATGCGCATCCAGTCGCCGGACAGCGCATCCTGCCCTTGAGGATCGGCGGCGGAAGCCATCTGGCCGAGGTCTTTCATCGCGGGTCTGTCCTTTCGGGGTCCTGCCGGATCCGTGATCTGCCCGCGGCGCAGCGCTGACCTGTCGCGCAGGCTGCGCAGTTCGTCACGGCTGTATCTCGGTCCCTTCATGCGGCCTTGTGGTCGGGTTGGCGGGTGAACGGGTTCACCCGGCGGGTCAATATCCGGTTCGGCGCACCATCACGCCGAAGGTTTTCCATAGGATCGCCATGTCCAGTTCCAGACGCAGGCCTGCATTGTAGACGCTGTCCATCTCGTTGCGATAGGCGAAGCTCTTCTCGTTGCGGGCGGAAATCTGCCAGACACCGGTGATGCCCGGGCGCAGCGCCAGATAGGGGTTCAGGTCCCCGTACAGGGGCAATTGTTCGGGCAGCATGGGGCGTGGGCCGACAAGGCTCATCTCGCCCTTCAGCACGTTCCAGAGCTGTGGCAGTTCATCAAGAGAGGTCTTGCGCAGAAGCGCTCCGACCCGGGTGATACGCGGATCCTGCTTGAGCTTCTGGGTTTCCATCCATTCCAGCCGGAGCGCCGGATCCGCCTCGAGCAGGCCCTGCAGCATCTGGTCGGCATCGCGCACCATCGTGCGCAACTTGACGATGGAGAAGCGGCGACCACCGCGTCCGATCCGTTCCTGCCGGTAGAAAGGCTGGCCGCCTTCGAGCCACAGTGCCAGCGCAAGAAGGCCGGTCAGCGGCAGCGCCAGCGGCAGGCCGAGCAGGACCAGCCCGATGTCGAGAATGCGTTTGCCATGATCGCGATAGGTGCGATGCGGGGCGACTTCCCGGGTCGCCGGGTGCCACTCGGGCAGCCCGGCAGGTGCAACGGTGCCGACCGGCAAGGCCAGCGCAATATCCTCGTCACGAACAAAATCTTTCATCATGCCCCCCGATAGAGCGATCTTTGCAACCGGATACCCGCAGGTAAATTCAGCAGCGCAGGTGGCCCCGGTCAGGCAGTTCAATTTCCGGGCGATCCGCAAAGATCGCGCTTTCAAATCACACCCGGCCCGCGCGGACCCGATGGCGCCGCGGGGCTGACAAAGGCTCGTCAGCGTCACGTCACCGCCTGAGCGTTATACCAGCTTATGCCTGATTTCGGTCAAATTCTCAGGGAACAGATTGTTTCCGCTCTGCAGGTTGCAAAACCGACCCAATTCTCTGTTTCCACTTGTTTTTTCAGGAACAACAACGTCGTTCTGCGTTCATTGTATCGTGTCTTGCGACAATAACACGGCACAGTTCAATAACCGTCTTAACGCTTTCTTAGTCTAGGTGTGAATCGGTCGTGTTTTGAGAGCGCACATCTGCCTTCCCTGCAGGTGTTTGAGGCGAAATTCGGGCCGCCTGACAACGGTTTGCCAGAATTAAGGGCCTCCTCAGGCTCGATTCGTGCGTGCAACCCAGACGCCCCGCCATATTTGCGCCGTGTTTCGAACCGCCCGGGGCTTGCGTGGGCGGTCGATTTGCGGTCCTGTCGAAGAGGACGGACCGAACGGAACGATCACCGATGACCAGCCCCCAGCCCTATCTGGCGCAGATGCCGGTGCGTGGTCGCATTCAGCGCATGCAGCCCCGCGGCCTGCCCATCGTCAATCTCGGCTACAACGAACTGCCCCATGGGCCGAGCCCGGCGGTGCGCGCGGCACTGGCGGACGCGGGGACGCATGCCAACCGCTATGGCAGCCCCTTCGCCGATGGTCTGCGGGCCGATCTGGGCGCGCGCTTCGGGCTTGATCCCGACAGGATCATCTGCGGCAACGGGTCGGAAGACCTTCTCGACGTGATCGCGCGGGTCTTCGCACGTCCGGGGGACGAGGTGCTGATCCCGACCTTCGGCTATATCCAGTTCGCGCTGGTTGCGAACCGTCAAGGTGCGACGCTGGTCAAGGCGGCAGAGCGCGACCTGACGACCGATCCCGCGGCGCTGCTTGCGGCGGTAACACCGCTTACGCGGGTTCTCTTTCTAGCCAATCCGAACAATCCGACGGGCACGATGCTGTCGGTTCCGGCGCTCGAGGCACTGGTCGATGCGATCCCAGGCCATGTCGTCGTAGTGCTCGACCTCGCCTATGGCGAATTCGCGGGCGAGGGGTATTGCGACGCGGTTCACCGGCTGGCGGATGCGCGCGACAACGTGGTGGTCACGCGCACCTTCTCCAAGGCCTATGGGCTGGCCGGGGTGCGCGTCGGTTGGGCCTGTGCGCCCGCGTGGATGGTGCCACATCTCTACGCCGCGCGCGCCATGGGTCCGGTCAACGCGCTGGCCCAGAACGCGGCCCGTGTGGCGCTGGCCGAGACCGACCTTCTGCAGGCCCGCATCGAAGAGGTGGTGTCGGAACGCGCCCGTGTCACCGGCGTGCTGACCCAATACGGGGTCGAGGTGACTCCCAGCCACACGAATTTCCTGCTCGTCCGCCCCGCGGGCGACGACCCTGCCAGAACCGAGGCGCTGGTCGAATACCTCTTCAGTGAGGCAGGCATCGTCGTGAACCGCACGCGCGAGGCGGGGCTGGAAAGCTGGCTTCGCTTCTCGCTCGGCCTGCCCGCGCAGAACGACCTGCTTCTGGACACGGTCGCCCGGTTTCTGGAAAACGCCTAACCCTTGACCGGCAGCTTGCCCAAGTGGCGCAGCATCGCGGCAAAGGCGTCTAGACGCCCCTGCTGATAGGCCGCGACATCCATGCCATCGTAGTTGAGGAACCCCTGCCCGTCTCGCAGACCGCGCCGGCCCTGTTCCATGTTGTCCTCGATCACCTGCGGCGCGGCGAAACGGTCCGACCCGGTCGCCCCGGTCATGTACCGGCTGGCATAATACAGGATGTCGCCCCCGCCCCAGTCGATGAATTCGAGCAAGCCCAGCACCGCAAAGCGGAAGCCGAATCCATAGCGCGTGGCAAGGTCGATGTCCTCGGGCGTGGCGACGCCTTCTTCGACCATGCGCGCGGCCTCGTTCATGGCAAGGATCTGGATGCGCGGCACGATGTATCCCGGGGCGGCCTTGCACACGACCGGCACCTTGCCGATCCGTGTGAGCAGCGCCTTCAGCCGGTCTGTGACGGCGGGATCGGTCACGTCGCCGGGTGAAATCTCGACCAGCGGGACAAGGAAGGCCGGGTTCAACCAGTGCGCGTTGAGAAAGCGTTCCGGCCCCGTAACGAAGGGCTGCAGATCGTTCGACAGGATCGTCGACGTGGTCGATGCGATGATCGCCCCCGGTGCGGCCAGAGCCGAGGCGCGCGATAGAGCATCCTCTTTCGCCGCCATCGTCTCGGGCACGCCTTCGAGGATCACGTCCGCCCCGTGCAGCCCTTCGGCCAGCGCATCCGCACCGAAGGCGTGGATGCGCGCCATCATCGTGTTGGTCTCGGACGGATCGAGCAGCCCGAGGCGCGCCATCATCCCGAAGGTGGCGCGGATGTCGGCCAGCGCCTCGTCTGCCACGCGGGCCGCATCGGCCGCATCGCGCGGCTTGGCGTCGATCAGGTGGACGCGGTGACCGGCATAGGCAAAGGCGACGGCGATGCCGCGCCCCATCCGCCCCGCGCCAAGCGCGGCAATGACTTCGTCCGTCATGTCAGACCCCGTCCCGCAGCTGCGCCTGCAGGTCCGCGACGCTCAGCCCCGCCAGCCCGAGGTTTTCCATCGTGCGGCCCGTGCGGCGGAAATCATCGCCGCAGACCGCCGACCCGATCGCCAGAAGCCCCGTTGCCGTGGGTGCGGGCACGCCCGCCCAATCCGCGACCGAAACGAGGAGGGCCAACCCCGTCGCCACGTCCTCGCGCATGTAGCGGTGTTCGGTCAGCACGAGGTGTTCGCGCCAATCCCCTGAATCGGTCAGCTTTTCATGCGCCGCGTTGCCATACATCCATTCCGGGCCGTCCTTGTCGTAGTGATCGGCCAGCGGGAAATGCGGCGCGCCGTATCCCAGCGCCTCGCGCAGGGCCATGCGTTCGGCGTCGAGCCGCGTGGTGACGCGGCGAATCGCGGGCTGGGTGCCTTCGTTGTGGATGTCCCAGTGATCGAAATGCTCGATCGGCCCCGCGTTCATTAGGATCAGCGGCGGGTGGATGATCGGCCCCGCATTCATCAGCGCCCCGGACAGACCGTCGCCCGCGGGTTCGACCGACGGATAGGCCTGCGCGAGGACCGCGTGGGCATGATCCGCCAGCCGCAGCGGATGGACGCCGGTGGGAAGGCGCGTCGCCCTTGTGGTGATGGCGACCGTGTCGGGCCCGTGCATCCGCGTGAGGTATGGCAGCGTGCCCGCCTCGGCCCAGGCCACATCGGCGGTATTGCCGGCGCGACGGACGATGTCCGACATCATCCAAGTCCCGAAGCTGCCCGGCGGCAGGAAGACGACCTGTCCGTCGACCAGATGCGGTGCCAGCGCGCGCGCGATATCGGCCTGCGCGGTGGCGGGCGTCGGGCAGACGATCAGCGCGGCCCCCCGGATCGCGTCACCGATATCGTCGCAGACCTGCGCCAGCGTCACCGGCCGCGTGCCCTTATGATCCTTCAGCGTAATGGAGCCGCCGCGCGCGCGCAGCGCCTCCTGCGCCGTCCGATCACGCCGCCAGAGGCTGACCTCATGCCCCTGCTCGGTCAGATCGACCGCCGCCGCCGTCGAACCGTTGCCTCCTCCCAAGACCGCGATCTTCATCGCACCTCCCCCTTCCGCGTGGCCCGCGGGTTTACATGAAATTTCATACAACCAATTCTTCTGTTGCATTTACCCATGCGTCAAGCTTTTCATATGAAAATGCATGTAATCGCCTTGCCGGTCGCTTGCATGACGCCATAACTGCTGCAAGATGCCTGCGACGATACCGCGCAAGGCTTCGCCACAACGACAGACAGGGAGACACCACATGACCTTCTTCACCCGGCTTTCCGCGAAGGCCACGCTTCTCATGACCGCGGGCGGCATGGCCCTTGGCCTCGCCTCGGCCGCGCAAGCCGAGGATCGCGTCACCGCGGTCCACGCCTTCCCCGAGTTCCTGGTCTACACCAAGACCTTCCTCGCCATGGTTGCCGACATCAACGAACGCGGCAAGGGCATCGTCCAGATCGACGTGCGCGGCGGCCCCGAGGCCATCGGCATGTTCGAACAGCCCCAGGCCGCGCGCGACGGCGTGATCGACATGGTCCACACGCCGGGCAGCTTTTACGGCGCCAACGTGCCCGAGATCGACGCAATGGTCGGCGCGCGCAAGACGCCGCTCGAAGTGCGTGCGAATGGCGGCGCGGCGCTGATGGATCAGGCCCACCAGGACCGCTTCGGCGTCAAGCATCTGGGCTGGATCGACGGCGGCCTCAAGTTCCACATCTTCATGAACTCGGAACCGAAGTTCCGCGCAGAGGACGGCGTTCTCGACCTGACCGGCGTGAAGCTGCGCGATAACCCGATCTACACCGCCTTCTTCAACGCGATGAACGCCACAACCGCCTCGATGCCCGCGACCGAGGTCTATTCAGCGCTGGAAAAAGGCGTGGTCGACGCGGCCGCCTGGACCGAGATCGGCATTCCCCAGCTGAAGTGGAACGAGTTCCTGAAGTACCGGGTCGATCCGGCCTTCTACAACACCGATATCGGCATCATCTTCAACGTCGATGCTTGGAATGCCCTGTCGCCCGAAGCGCAGGAGCTGCTCCAGAGCGTGGTGATCGAGTGGGAACAGAAGTCCTTCAACGATCGCCAGGCAGACGTGGTCTCCGACGTCCAGATCCTGACCGAAGGCGGCATGACTTTCGTGCCCCATCCCAGTGACGAGGCCGCGGCCGCTTATCTGAAGCTGGCCAATGACGCCGTCTGGAGCCGCATGGCCGAGCGCGTGGAGGCCAATGGCGCCGGCGCCGAAAGCTATGCCGCCTTCCGCAAGGCCTATTACGGCGAAGAGTAAATCTCTTCGATAAATGCGCGTCACCCGGTTCATCCGGGTGACGTTTTCAAGAACGGCCTGCGAACGGCCGCAGTCAGAACAATGGGGGTAGGTATGGCTATGATGCGCGTGATAGATCGCATCTGCGACGCGCTGGCGATTCTGGCCGGTATCTACCTGATCGCGATCATGTTCGGGATCGTGATCAGCGCCACGGCGCGCACGCTCCTGATCTCGGGGCCATGGTCCAGCCATGTCTTCACATTCACCGAATTCGGGCTGCTCTATATCGTGATGGCAGCCTCTCCCTGGCTGGTCCGTATCAAGGGCCATGTCTTCATCGAGCTGCTGTCAGCCGCCCTGCCAACATCCGCACAGCGCCCCTTCAGCCGGATCGTCGCCGCGCTCTGCGTGGTGATCTGCTTCGTGCTGACGTGGTTCTCGCTGGTCGCGACGATCAAGGCCTATGACTTCGGCGATGCGCTGATGCGCAGTCTCGACATGCCGAAATGGCTGGTTCTGGGGGCCATGCCGATCGGGTTCGGGCTGATGGGTCTTCAGTTCCTGCGCTTCGTTTTCGGACCCGAGACGCTGCATACCGGCCAGGCCGGGGTTCACGAATAATCCGACACAACCGGACAAAGGCAAGGACGGGCAGATCATGGAATGGTACGAGGCGCTTGTATTCCTGCTGGGAATGATCCTCTTCTTCATGGCGATCGGCGTGCCTGTGGCCTTGGCATTCCTTGCGGCCAACGTCATCGGCGCGGTCTATTTCATGGGTGGCCGTGGTGACCTGGTCTCCCAGATGGAACGCGGGATCGGGGCGCTGGTGAACAACGCCATCCCCACAATCACGTCGTTCAACCTGATCCCTGTCCCGATGTTCCTTCTGATGGGCGAGATCTTCTTCTTCACCGGGCTTGCCACGCGCATGTTCGGCGCGGTGGACAAGCTGATGGGCCGGCTGCCGGCGCGGCTGTCCTTCGTGACGGTGGCAGGCGGCACGGCCTTCGCCACGCTGTCGGGATCGTCGCTGGGCTCCACGGCGCTGCTCGGCACGCTTATGGTGCCCGAAATGCAAAAGCGCGGCTACAAGAAGCACATGGCGATCGGCCCGATCCTGGGCACCGGCGGTCTGGCCATGCTGATCCCGCCGTCGGCGCTGGCGGTTCTGCTGGCGACGCTGGCTAATCTAGACATCGGCAAGGTCCTCATCGCGGGCATCCTGCCGGGCGTGATCCTGGCCTGCATGTATGCGGTCATGATCCTCATGATGGCGCTGTACGATCCCAGCGCCGCGCCCGCCTACGAGGTCGAAGACATCACTTGGCGCGACCGCGGGCGGCTTTTCTTCGTGGATATCCTGCCGATGGTCTCGGTGGTGATCGGCGTTATCCTGTGCATCATGTACGGGATCGCGACACCGTCCGAAAGCGCGGCCTTCGGTTGCCTCGGCGTGCTGGTCCTGGCGGCGCTCTACCGCTCGCTGACCCTGGACGGGGTGATCAAATCGGTGATCGGCGCGCTCAAGGTGACCACCATGGCGCTGCTCATCATCTTCGGATCGGCGACTTTCTCGGCGCTCTTGGCTTTCTCGGGCGCCTCCTCGGGGCTGATCCGCTGGGCCACGCAGTTCGACCTGTCGCCCACGACCATGCTGCTCATCATGTTCGCGATCCTGCTGGTGCTGGGCATGTTCATGGACCAGCTGTCGATGATGCTGCTCACCGTGCCGATCTTCTTCCCGCTGGCGGTGACGCTCGACTTCGACCTGATCTGGTTCGCGGTGATCGTGCTGCTCGCGCTCGAGATCAGCTTCACCACGCCGCCCTTCGGGCTACTGCTCTTCGTGATGAAGGGCGTCTCGCCGCCGGGCACGTCGATGCGCGACATCTACCTTGCAGCGATCCCTTATATCGGGTGTTCCATGCTGCTGGTGGGTATGCTGATCGTCTATCCGCCCATCGCCACCTGGCTGCCAAGCCTCGGCCAATGACGGGAGCCGTGACCGGGCAGGCCCCGCGGGGCCTGCCGGTGCGGCGTCAGAGCCCCTTGGGATGGGTGAGGAATTCCTCGATCACCCAGTCCGGCGCCTTGGTGTAGTCGCCCACGCGGCTGACCCCCTGGCCGGTCAACCGCTTCAGTTCGACCGCCATCTGCGCCATCTTCACGGCCACGGGAATTCCGTTGATCACCGGAGCGCCGTCGATCCGGTGGTCCTTGAACTGCGAAAAGAGCAGCATCGGTATCCCGCCGCCGGGGATCAGCACCTCGGTGCCTTGCGCGACCAGCGGGCGGCCCTGCTCTTCGAACAGGCGCTTGACCTCATCGGCTTTCGCGGCGTCGCCATAGGCGCCGAGGATCTGGCCCGGCTCGAACGTCATCGAGTGCACGCCGGTGACACGTTCGCGCAGTCCGTACTTGCCGATCTGGTGATGGAACCACGGGATGAAGCGCGGGTTGATCGTGACGATCCCCAGCTTCTGACCCAGCTGGCAGGACCAGAGCATCGTCGCCTCGCCCAGCCCGATCACGGGGATATCGACGACGCTGCGCGCCTCATAGAGCCCCGCATCCTGGAAATGCCCCACGATGAAGGCGTCATAGCCCTCGCGCTCGGCGCGGACCGCGTTGCAGATCATCTCGCGCGCGCAACGCCATTCCATCAGCGGATGGGCATAGCTGTCGAAGGGCGTGATGCCGCGGATGTCCACCTGCGCCCCGGGCCCTGCCACGTCGTTCAGATGCGGCTGAAGCATGTCCCAATAGGACGCACCGTTCTCGTAATCGACATAGGACTGATACCAGATCTTCATCTTGTCTTCTCCCTGGAAGGGGGCTCTGCCCCCGCCCGCGCTGACGCGCGGCCTCCCCCGGGATATTTGAAACCCAGAGAAGACCGGGCACCTGTCCATGTCTTCTTCGGGTTGGAAATATCCCGGAGCGCGAGGCAGAGCCTCGCAAACACTGAAAGAAACTCTGCGCCGCAGGCGCTCAATTGAGAAACGACCGGATGGTGGCCAGCGCACCGTCCAGCGCCTTGCCCTCCTCGTCCTGCAGCGCCGCCTCGCGCAGGCGACGCGCCCAGTCGGCGGCGTCTTCGCGATGGGCCACGGTGTCGATCCCGGCCAGCACGCGGTCGAACTTGGACAGGCCCCGCGCATGGGTGTCCGAATATCCCTTGATCAGGCGGCGGCAGCGCAGCAACTCGACGGCGAGTTCGGGATTGCGCGCCCGGTACGCCTCGACCTGATCGAGCCAGGCGCGCAGGTGATCCGTTTCGATCCGGTGACGCAGGGTGCGGCGGCGCCAGCCGCGCAGGCCCGCCACCAGGTAGAGCATGACGAACCCCCGCAGCCGGTCGGTGCGGATGCGGCGGCCCCGGTTGAAGAGCCGGTCGATGCGCGCCATCCATTTGGGGCTCGCCTCGACCCGCGCGCCAAGACCGGCGGGAAACAGGCCCACGATCTCCTCGGCGCGGGGGTGGAAGAACTCGGTCAGCTGCAGGACCTGTTCGTCCTTGCGCCCCATCTCGCCGTCGATGCGGGTCAGGCGGGCGGATTGCGTCTTGGCGGCAGCGACGCGGATGACGTCGTCATAGGCCATGGCGTTGGCGATGTACTTGGCGGCCTCGACGGTCAGGACGTGACCGTCCCGGCCGCCGTCGCGGGCCGCGATCGTCTCGACATGACCGAGATACTCGGCCCCATAGGCAACGTCCTGAAAGCTCACGACCTTGGCCAGCCCGCGCCGCGCCATGTCGCGCGCCGCTTCAGGCAGGCCATCGACCCGTGCAACAAGCGCGGACCACTCGGCACGGGCCTTCGCGGGCCCGCGCAGAGGTGCGGAGGCCGTGGCAGGCTTGACCGCAGGTGCGGGTACAGAGACCGGGGCAGTGACCACCGCGATCCCGGCCCGGAAGGCGCGCAAGGATGCCTCGACGCCCTTGCCGCTCTGGCGGATCGCGTCCTCGAAGGCCGTGACCGGGAAGGGCAGCGCGCCCGATCCTGCCAGCGCGCCCAGAAGGCTGGCCGAAATGACCGATCCGTTCGCAACCGCGAGCTGTTCCATGTCCGCGGCCAAGAAACGTTGCGCCGCGATTTCGGCGGCGGCGATGACCTCTTCCGCCTTCGCGATGCCGTCGCCCGGCACCATCTTTTCCGACACCGCCAGCGCCCGGTGGGTCGACGCGATCAGCACCGTGCGGTCCGGCGTGACGAATCCACGCTGGATCGCGCGGCCCGCCTCCATGCATTCGGCGGCGATCAGCACATCGACATCGCCCGCGGACGGAGCAAGCGAAAAAACAGGATGTTCAGTGCCTTCCGGGGCGATCTCGATGTAATAGATCGTGGCGCCCGTGCGCTGCGCGACGCCCGCGACCGAGGTCGCCTGCACCGCGCGACGCTGCGCGCGGGCGACCGCCTCGATCCAGTTGGTCAGCACGCCGCCGCCCTGCCCGCCCACAGCCATGATCACCAGCTTGGTGATCGCGCGCGCGGTGTCGTCACCGCCGGCTGCGAAGAAGGTCTCGGCCCGGGTCATGCCGCGCCTCTGGTCGCGTCCAGCACGCGTGCGTCGCGGCGCGCCTGCAGCCAGCCGATCACGCGGCGGCGCAGCCGGTCGGCCCAGGCCTCCCAGCGGCCGGGATTGTGGATCACGTCGGCGCGGTAGAAGGACGGGCAGAGCACGGCGGCATCCGCCACCTCGCCGCAATTGCCGCAGCCCACGCAGGTCTGGTCGATGGACGCGACCGGATCGTCGCGCAGCGGATCGTCGAGCTTCTTCAGCGACAGCGACGGGCAGCCCGACAGCCGGATGCAGGCGTGATCGCCGGTGCAGACGTCTTCGTCCACGCCGAAGCGCGGCGCCTCGACGCGCCGGCCCTCCTTGATCGCCTGCGTGCGGAGCGGTTTTTCCCGCCGCTGGCGGTTCAGCATGCATTCTGACGAGGCGACGATCACTTTCGGGCCGTCGTAATCGGTGGTCAGTGCCTCGCGGATCGTGTCGCGCATCTTTCCAACGTCATAGGTGCGGTCGATCTGGCGCACCCAGTCGACGCCGACGCCCTTCAGCGCCTTAGAAATCGGGTTGTTCGTGGCCTTGGTCGGGTTCGCCGCGCGCGACGACATGACGTCCTGTCCGCCGGTCGCGGCGGAATAGTAGTTGTCGACGATGATCGCCACGCTGTCCGACTTGTTGAAGACCATGTTGCCGATCGACGACGACAGGCCGTTGTGCCAGAAGCCGCCATCACCCAGGAAGGACACCGCGCGTTTCTCTCCGCCGCCGTCGAAGGCGGCGTTCGACGCGGGGCCAAGACCATAGCCCATGGTGGACCCGCCGATCTCGAACGGAGGGAGCGCCGCGAAGAGGTGGCAGCCGATGTCGCCGGTTATCTGATGCTTGCCCAGTTCCTTCTCGACCAGCTTCATCGCGGCGAAGATGGGACGTTCCGGGCAGCCGGTGCAGAACCCGGGCGGACGGATCGGCACGACCTTCGACAGGTCCGGGATGTCAGGCGGTGGCGAATTCGGCGCGCGCGCCTGATCGGGAAGAAGGCCGGGGGCCGCCTCGCGCAGGAAGGCGGTGATGGCGTCCATCATGACGCGGCCGGTGTATTCGCCCGCCATCGGGAAGATGTCCTTGCCATGCAGCCGCGTCTGGCTGCGCGCGCGGTTGAGGAAGGTGGCGATGTTCTGTTCGATGAATTCGGGCTGGCCTTCCTCGATCACCAGAAGCGCGTCCTTGCCACGCGCGAAATCGAGCATTTCGGAATTCACCAGCGGATAGGTCACGTTGAGGCACAAGATCGGGATGGCGCTGCGGCCTTCGATGTCAGCGAGGCCCAGCCGCTGCAGCGCGCGGATAACGCCGTTGTACATGCCGCCCTGCACGATCAGGCCCAAGGGCGCCTTGTCCGGGCCAAAAACCTCGTTCAACCCGTTGTCGCGGATGAAGTTTTCCGCCGCCGGCCAGCGGTTCTCGATCTTGTCGATCTCCTGCCGGTAGGACATGGGCGGCAGCACGACGCGCGCCCAGTCGCTGCGCGGGTTCGACAGCGCGTCGCGCACGGTCAGGGACGGGCGGCGGTTGTCCTCGCAGGTGAACTGTCCGGTGACATGGCAGGACCGGATTCGCACCATCAGCATCACGGGCGTGTTCGACGCCTCGGACAGCGCGAAGCCGTCCTTCACCGACTTGACGATGGAGGGCAGATTCGGCCTCGGATCAAGCAGCCAGAACTGCGACTTCATCGCGAAGCCGTGGCTGCGTTCTTGCATGATGGACGAGCCTTCGCCGTAATCCTCGCCCACGATGATGAGCGCGCCGCCGGTGACGCCCGACGACGACAGGTTCGCAAGCGCGTCCGACGCGACGTTTACGCCCACGGGGCCCTTGAAGGTCACCGCGCCCCGGATCGGATAATGCACGGAGGCCGCCAGCATCGCAGCCGCGGCGGCTTCCGAGGCGTTGGCCTCATAGCGCACGCCAAGCTCGCCCAGCAGGTCCTCTGCATCGGCGAGGACGTCCATCAGATGGCTGATCGGCGCGCCCTGATAGCCGCCGACATAGCCGACGCCCGCCTCAAGCAGTGCCTTGGTGATCGCCAGGATACCTTCCCCGGTGAACACCTCGCCCTGCCCGAGTTTCAGGTCCTCGACTTCGCGCTTGAAGGATCGTTCGGCCATGTGGTCTCCCTTCAGAATTCGTGCTTGCGGACATTGGTCAGAATCTTGCGCAGGGTGGCGAGAAAGGCCTGCCGTTCTGCGGCGTCGATGCCCCGGAACATCCGGTCATGTCCGGCGATCATGTGCGGCCATAGCCGGTCGAAGGTCGCGTGGCCCGACGCGGTCAGGTGGATGCGCACCACGCGCTGGTCGGTCGCATCGGTTTCGCGCCGCGCCAGCCCGTCCGCGACCAGCCCGTCGAGCGCGCGCGACAATGTCGATTGTTCGACCACCGCGTAGACACCCAGTTCACCGATCTGCAGCCCGTCCTCGACCGAGAGGATGGCAAGCGCGCGCATCTTGGCCGTCGACAGACCCAACCGCGCCATTTCCGCCCGGAGCGTCGCGTTGTAGCGCCCCATGATGCGGTTCATCAGGTAGGGCGCATACCCGTCCAGCCCCATGCGGGCGAGCGCATTGTCGGTGCGGTCGGGTTTCGGATCGGCGATCGGGGACATGACGGCATCGGCAATAAAATTGGCTTGGTCGACTGTCTCGGGTTTTATATGCAAACGCAAGTATTTTGTCCTGCCGCCGCCGCGGGACTGGCCAAGCGGCCCCGATTGTGCGACGCCCGCAGGGCCACTTCCTTGCACGAGGACCGCGATGAAACCTCATGTCCTGATCCTTGGCGCCCCGCCCCCGCCCCTTCTTGCGCGATTGGGCGATGCGGTCACGCACCGGATCGTCACCGATGCCGCGGCGATCGGCGAAGACCGGACGGCGCGCGCGGCGATCTCGGTCTCGGGGCTCGCGGTCGATGACAGACTTCTGGCGCGGCTGCCCGCGCTTGAACTCGTTTCGAAGCTGGGGGTGGGATACGACAACATCGACGTCACGGTGGCGCGGGCGCGCGGGGTGATCGTGACGCATACGCGCGACGTGCTGAACGCGGATGTCGCGAATTTCGCGCTGGCGCTGCTGCTGGCCGGGTCGCGCGGGATCGTGTCGGAAGACGCCTACGTGCGTGCCGGGCGCTGGGGGCGCGAGCCGATGCCGCCGCTGCGCTGGTCGGTCGAGGGCAAGACCATCGGGATTCTCGGCCTTGGTCGCATCGGGCGGACCCTTGCGGCGAAGCTGCAGGCCTTCGGCTGCAAGGTGCTCTATCACGGGCGGCACGCCCAGCCCGACCAGCCCTATGAGTATTGCGCCGATCTGACCGAGATGGCCCGGCGGGCGAAGGCCCTGATCCTGACCTGTCCGGGGGGGCCGGAGACGGCCGGGATCGTCACCCGCGGCATCATCGAAGCGCTGGGGCCCGAGGGGTTTCTCATCAACGTCGCGCGGGGCGAGGTGGTGGACCAGGAGGCCCTGATCGAAGCCTTGCGCGACGGGCGGCTGGGTCAGGCCGCGCTCGATGTCTTCGCGGACGAGCCCCGTGTTCCGGACGCACTGCGCGCGCTGCCGAACGTGATCCTGACGCCGCATGTCGCCTCGGCCACGGTCGAGACGCGCGGCGCGATGTTCAACCTTTGCGCCGACAACGTCCTGTCGTGGTTCGCAACGGGCCGTGCGCTCACGCCGGTGCCCGAACATCAGGGCTGGGCCCCCGCATGACCGGTCTGCGCTATCACACCCCGCTGACCCCGGAGGAACAGCGCGCCTTCGGCCTTGCGCGCCCGCAGCCGCTGGCGCTGGCCGACCGGGTGCGGTTCGCGGAACTCGACGTGCTGCGCCATGTCAACAACAAGGCCTACATGACGTGGTTCGAGACGCTGCGCGTGGTTCATGGCGATCTCTTCACGCTCCCGCTCTACCCCGAAGGCGCGGCGCGGCCGCGCGTCGTGCTGCGCTCGGGCGAAGTGCATTACATTGAGGAGATGCGGATGGGCGAGGATTATGTCGCCACCGCCGGCGTCACCGCGTTCCGAAACACGTCCTACAGCATGCATCAGGAATTGTGGTCCGGCGGGCGTCTGCGCGCCACTTTCGACTGCGTGATCGTCACGCTTCTGCCGGACGGATCGGGCCGCTATCCCCTTCCCGAGGCGGTCAGGCGGCACTTTGCCGAAGTCGAAGGCGCCCGCGCGGAAGCCTGACGCGGGCGGCAAGGCCGGGGGCTCTGCCCCACCGCCATTGTCTCTCGGACCAATGGCGCGACAATGGCGACCCCCCAGGATATTTGGGGCGAGAGGAAAAGGCTGGGCCGCGGTTCAGCTTGAGTGCCGCCGGATATAGCCCAGAAGCGCCTGCGTCGAAGGATCGACATCCGCGGGTGCCTCCCCGCCGTCGAGGGCGGGGGCGAGCGCAGTCGCCAGTTCCTTGCCAAGTTCCACGCCCCACTGGTCATAGGAATTGATCCCCATCACCGTTCCTTCCACGAAGACGCGGTGTTCATAGGCGGCGATGATCTGGCCAAGGGTGAAGGGGGTCAGCTGCGGATATATCAGCGTGACCGAGGGCCGGTTGCCCGGAAAGACGCGGTGGCGCGCCTGCCGGTCAAGTTCTTCCCCCGTGAAGCGGCCCGTCAGCATCGCGCGCGCCTCGACCAGGCTGCGCCCGCCCATCAGCGCCTGCGATTGCGCAAGGCAGTTGGCCAGCAAAAGCCGGTGCTGGTGGGCAAGGTCGGGTTCATGGCCCTTCGCCGCAACGAGGAATTCGCAAGGCACCACCTGCGCGCCCTGATGGAGCATCTGGTAGAAGGCGTGCTGCCCGTTGGTGCCGGGTTCGCCCCAGACCACCGGCGCCACGGGCCGCGAAACCGGATCGCCCGCCTGCGTGACACCCTTGCCGTTCGATTCCATCTCGAGCTGCTGAAGGTAAGCGGGCAGTCGCGCCAGACGCTGGTCATAGGGCAGGACCGCACGGGTGGGATGGCCCAGCACCTGATGATGCCAGATACCCGTGAGCGCCAGCATGACCGGCAGGTTGCGCGCCCATGGCGCGCTGCGGAAATGCGCATCCATCGACCGCCCGCCGTCAAGAAAGGCGCGGAACTGCGCGGGCCCGATGGCCAGCATCACCGCAAGGCCAATGGGCCCCCAGACCGAATAACGCCCGCCGACCCAATCGGCGAAGCCGAAGACAGATGTCCCGGGAATGCCGAAGGCGGCGGTGCGGTCGAGCGCGGTCGACACGGCGGCGAAGTGCGTCGCCGGATCGCCGCCGCCCGCGATCATCCAGTCGCGCGCGGTGCGGGCATTGGTCATCGTCTCGATGGTGGTGAAGGTTTTCGAGGCCACGACGACCAGCGTGCGCCGCGGATCGAGCCCGCGCAGCGTGTCGGCGATATGGGCCCCGTCCACGTTCGACACGAAATGGCAGCGCGGGCCGTCGTGGAAGGGGGCGAGCGCGGCGGTGACCATGGCGGGGCCGAGATCGGAGCCGCCGATGCCGATGTTGACGACATCGCACACCTGTCCGTCCGCGCGCACCCTGTCGGCGAAGGCCTCCATCCGCGCCAGCGTGTCGCGCAGGCCGGGCATCACGTCCTGCCCGTCGACGAAGACCGGCCCGCTGCCCGGGTCGCGCAGCGCGGTGTGCAGGACCGCCCTGCCCTCGGTCCCGTTGATGGGCGCGCCCGAGAACAGCGCCGCGCGCCGCACCGCCAGCCCTGACCCGTCGCAGAGCGCGGTCAGCGCATCGCGCGCCGCGCGGTCGATCCCCGTCTTGGAATAGTCGAGGCGCATGTCCCCGGCTTCGACCGCAAAATCCTGCGCACGGGCCGGATCTGTGTCGAACAGCGCCGCGATGGGTGTCCCGGCCAGCCTGTCGCGGTGTCGGTCAAGATCGTTCCACATCGCGTCCCTCTCACGGTGCCCAGTGAACGATCATGCCGTCGAGAACGGCGGCGACCGGCGCATCCTCGGGCGGCTCGGACATCGCGGCTTCGAGCCGCGCGCGCTTGTCCGACCCGGTGATGATGAGATGTTTCGACATCGCCCCGGTCAGCGCCGGCACCGACAGGCTGACCCGGCGCTCGGGCTGGCTGGGCGGGGTCTGCGCGACAAGGATCGGCGCATCGGCGGCCAGCGCCTGCGCCAGTTCCGGCGCGCCCGGGAACAGCGAGGCGACATGCCCGTCCGCCCCCATGCCCAGCAGCAGAACCGAGATGGGCAGTTCCGGCACCAGTTCGGCGGTCACTTCGGGCAGCACGTCCTCGGGCCGGTCGGAGGGGGCGTAGAGCGGCAGAAGACGCGCGGCCGCCGCGCGGCCCGTCAGCAGCCGCGCCGCGATGAGCCCCGCGTTCGAGCGCGGGTCGTCCTGCGGCACCCAGCGTTCGTCGGTGGGGAAGACATGCACGCGGCTCCAGTCGAGATCGGCGGCGCAGAGCACGTCGAAGACCGGCCCGGGCGTCGTGCCGCCCGGCACGGCGAAGGAGGCATGGTCATTGCGCAAAAGCGCGTTCTTCAAGTCGCCTGCCAGCCGGTTCGCCACGTCGATGGCGAGAAGATCGCGGTCGGGATAGTCGATGAATCTCATGGCTTGATCCCCCGCCACGCGCGCTTGTCGCGCCGCATGAGCTGGTCGGCGTCAAGCGGCCCGGTCGAAGCCGCGTCATAGGGTTTCGGCACCTCGCCCCGCTTCTGCCAGCCCGCGATGATCGGATCGACCCAGGCCCAGGCGGCCTCGACCTCGTCCCCGCGCATGAAGAGCGTCTGGTTCCCCCGGATCACATCCATGATCAGCCGTTCATAGGCGTCGGGCGGGTCCTGTCCGTCGGGCCCCAGCGCCTTGGCGAAGGACATGTCGAGAGGCACCTCCGTCAGGCGCATGCCGCCGGGCCCCGGTTCCTTGATGGTCACGTGCAGCGTGATGCCTTCGTTGGGTTGCAGCCGGATCGACAGGATGTTGGCATGCCGTCCGGCTTCAGGGCCGAAGATCGAATGGGGCGCGTCCTTGAAGACGACGTTGATGACCGACGACCGCGCCACCAGCCGTTTGCCCGTGCGCAGGTAGAAGGGCGTGCCAGACCAGCGCCAGTTCGACACATGCGCCTTGAGCGCGACATAGCTTTCGGTGGTCGAACGGGGCCTGCCCACCTCTTCACGGTACCCCGGGCCTTCGCCGCCCGGATCGTATTGGCCGCGCACGATGTGGTGCGGCTCGACCGGATCAAGTGCGCGGATCACCTTGAGTTTTTCGTCGCGCACCGGGTCGGGTTCAAACCTTGCGGGCGGCTCCATCGCGATGAGGCAGAGAAGCTGCATCAGGTGATTCTGCATCATGTCGCGCATCGCGCCCGCGCGGTCGTAATAGTCTTCCCGCCCGCCCACACCGACGGTTTCGGCCACGGTGATCTGGATGTGATCGACATACTGGCTGTTCCACAAGGGTTCGAACAGCATGTTGCCGAAGCGCACCGCCATCAGGTTCTGGACGGTTTCCTTGCCGAGATAGTGGTCGATCCGGTAGACCTGCCCTTCCTCGAAATGCGTGGCGAGCGTGCGGTTGAGATCGCGCGCGCTGGCCAGATCATGGCCGAAGGGCTTTTCCACCACGATCCGCGACTGTCCATTGGCAAGGCCATGAGCGCGGATGCGCTGCGCTATATCGCCGAAAAGGCCGGGGCCGACCGACAGGTAGAAGGCGCGCACGAGGTCCTTCGTCAGAAGGCGGGCAAGGTCAGGCCAGCCTTGGTCACCTTGTGCGTCGGTGGTGACGTAATCGACGATCCCGAGGAACCTATCGAGCGTCCCGTCCTCGCAGGCGCGCCCGCCGCCATGATCGCGGATCGCCTGCGCCGCAAGCGTGCGATAGGACGCGGCGTCGAGATCGGTGCGTGCCGCCCCGATGATGCGGCTGCCTTCGGGCATCTGGCCCGCGCAATAACGCCGGAAAAGCGCGGGCAGGATCTTGCGACGCGCAAGATCCCCCGTGCCGCCGAAGACGACCAGATCGAAGGGATCGACGGGGATGACGCGCGAGACCATGTCGGCCCTTGGTTCCTGCGTGGGTTCGGCAGCAGCCTAGCAAACTCACCGGGCTTCACAACTCGGACTGCGCATAGGCGGCATTTCCCTGCCGTCATCCGGCACAATTGGCACGCAAGGGCCACAGGAAAGATGCCACAGCCCGGGGGCGGCTTCGCCGTGCGAATTGACATGCGACCCGCGACAGACGCAGGCTTTCCCGCGGCGGCGGGCCAAACGCCGATTCCGTAGCGGGGACCTCACGATGATCAAGACCTTCCTCACGGCCGCGACGATTGCCTGCGCAGCCGGCGCCGTCACGGCGCAATCCGTGACCGCGGCCTTTCCCGAAACCATAGCCCGGGCGCTGGAAGACTTGGGCCATTCCGCCGTGATAGGAGTCGACAGCGTGGGCGATCCGCAAGTGACGTCGTCGATCAACGGGCTGAACTATGTCATCCTGTTCTATGGTTGCACCGACAATTCCTATTGCGAAGACATCCAGTTCCGCGCCACGTTCCAGACCGAAGGAACGGTCAGCCGCGACCTGCTGCATGACTGGAACCGGGATTACTTCGTCGGCAAGGCCTATATGAACGACAGCGGCAGCGCGGTGATCGAACATGCCGTCGTCGGTGTCGACGGACTGTCACGCGATAATTTCGAACGCATCCTCTTGCGGTGGGACCGGGCACTGACCTCGTTCACCGAAGCCATCGAATGGTAAGCGTGCCCGTCAATTGAGGTGAAATTCGCCCGTGACGTTGCGCCATTCACCCGGCCCGATCAGCTTGCGATGGGTGAAGCGCACCGAATGCAACGGTCCTTCGATCCTGTCCTGCCAGAATTCGATGAACCGGAAGAGCCGCGGATGATCCGGGGCAATATCGTAATCCTGCCAGACGAAGGTATTCAGAACATTGCGGTAATCGGGCAAGCGGTAGACCATCTCGGCGGTGGTCAGACCGTAACCCTTCAGCATCATTTCCGTCTCGGTCATGCTCTGGTGCCTCTGCTTTGGACCCCTCCTGTCAGCAGATGATTCCCGAAAAATATCATATTGCAACAAAAACAGTGTGTTAGCAGTCTGCGGGCGCGGCTGCCAGCATTGGCCGGGTTCTTGCGTTGCACCTCATATGCGGTGTCTGTTAGAGTGTGCCTACAATATCTAGCACATGCCGGAATAATGAGCAGAAAACCGTGAGCGATACGCCAGAACCCCCTGACAACGAAGAGAAATCGCGCCCTGAACGCGTGCCCTATGACGGCCCTTCAGTGTCGATCGAGCACGAAATGCGCGTATCCTATCTGGACTACGCCATGTCGGTCATCGTCAGCCGCGCGATTCCCGATCTGCGCGACGGGCTGAAACCGGTGCATCGCCGCATCCTTTATGCGATGCAGGAAACCGGCAACACGCATGACAAGTCCTACCGCAAGTCGGCGCGCCCTGTGGGCGATGTCATGGGTAAGTATCACCCGCACGGGGATTCGGCGATCTATGACGCGCTGGTGCGCATGGCGCAGGATTTCTCGATGTCGCTGCCGCTGCTGGACGGTCAGGGCAATTTCGGGTCGATGGACGGCGATAACCCCGCCGCCATGCGCTATACCGAAGTGCGGATGGACAAGCCTGCAGCCTATCTGCTGGCCGACATCGACAAGGACACCGTCGATTTCCAGGACAACTACGACGGCAAGGACCGCGAACCGACCGTCCTGCCCGCGCGCTTTCCGAACATGCTGGTCAACGGCGCGGGCGGAATCGCGGTGGGCATGGCGACGAACATTCCGCCCCACAACCTGGGCGAAGTGGTCGATGCGACGCTGGCCCTGATCGAAAACCCCGACCTGTCGTCCGAAGACCTGATCCAATATGTGCCCGGCCCCGATTTTCCCACCGGCGGGATCATGCTGGGCCGGTCGGGCGCGCGGAAGGCGTACCTCGAAGGGCGCGGAAGCGTCATCGTGCGGGCCCGCACCCGGATCGAGGAACTGCGCAAGGACCGCTGGGCGATCATCATCGACCAGATCCCCTATCAGGTGAACAAGGCGTCGATGATCGAAAAGATCGCCGACGCCGTGCGCGAAAAGCGGATCGAGGGCATCTCGAACGTCGAGGACCAGTCCGACCGCGACGGCGTGCGCGTTGTGGTCGAACTCAAGCGCGACGCGACGGCGGATGTGGTTCTGAACCAGCTGTTCCGCTTCACGCCGATGCAGACGTCTTTCGGCTGCAACATGCTGGCGCTGAACGGCGGCAAACCCGAACAGCTGACGCTGCGGGGCTTCCTTGTCGCCTTCATCGACTTCCGCGAGGAAGTCGTGGCGCGCCGCACCGCGTATGAGCTGCGCAAGGCCCGCGAGCGCAGCCACATCCTGTGCGGTCTGGCGGTCGCGGTGTCGAACGTGGACGAGGTGGTTGCGACCATCCGGTCGTCGGCCGATGCCGCGGAAGCCCGTGAAAAGCTGATGACGCGGCGCTGGCAGGCGGGCGACATCGTCGAATACCTGAAACTGATCGACGATCCCCTCCACCCGGTGAACGAGGACGGAACCTACAACCTGTCCGAGGCGCAGGCGCGCGCGATCCTCGATCTGCGGCTGCAGCGCCTGACGCAGCTGGGTGTCAAGGAAGTCACCGACGAACTGGAAAGCCTGGCCGCCAAGATCAAGGAATATCTGGAAATCCTTGGCTCGCGCGAGCGGATCATGGGCATCATCGCGGACGAGCTGCGCGAGGTAAAAGAGCTTTTCGCCGTCCCGCGCCGGACCGAGATCGCCGACTGGTCCGGCGACATGGAAGACGAAGACCTGATCGAGCGCGAGGACATGGTCGTCACCGTGACCTCGGCGGGCTGGATCAAGCGCACGCCCTTGGTGGACTTCCGCGCCCAGAAGCGCGGCGGCAAGGGCCTGTCGGGGATGCAGACCAAGGAAGAGGACGTGGTCACCACGCTCTTCGTGGCCAACACGCATACGCAGCTTCTGTTCTTCACCACAGACGGGATGGTCTACAAGCTGAAGACTTGGCGCCTGCCTCAGGGCGGACGGACGTCGAAGGGCAAGGCGATCGTGAACATCCTGCCGATCCCGACGGGTGTGAGCATCGCGGCGATCATGCCGGTGGACCGGCCTGAAGCCGAATGGGACGACTTGCAGATCGTCTTCGCCACCAGCGCGGGCGATGTGCGGCGCAACCAGCTTTCCGATTTCACCAACGTGATGCGCAACGGCAAGATCGCGATGAAGCTGCCCGAGGACGTGGCCCTCGTGAATGCGCGCATCTGCACCGAGGATGACGACGTCATGCTGGTGACGGATTCGGGTCGGGCGATCCGCTTCCCCACCACGGATGTGCGCGTCTTCAAGGGGCGCGATTCGACGGGGGTGCGGGGCATCCGGCTTTCGGGCAAGGATTGCGTCGTGTCGATGTCGGTGATCGGGCATTTCGAGGCGACGGCGGATGAGCGCGCCGCCTACCTCAAGATGCGCCGCCTGATGGCGGGCGTGACCGAAGAGACGGAAGCGGACGAGGATGGCGGCAACGCCGACAGCGTGCTCCCGCAGGAGCGCTATGCCCAGATGTCGGCGGCCGAGAACCTGATCCTGACGATTTCCGCACGCGGTCTGGGCAAGTTGTCGTCGAGCCATGACTACCCCGTCCGGGGACGCGGCGGCATGGGTGTGACCGCGTGGGAGAAATCGATGCGCGGCGGGCGGCTGGTGGCCTCCTTCCCGGTCGAGATGGACGACCAGATCATGCTCGCCACCTCGAAGGGGCAGTCGATCCGGGTGCCGGTCGAAGGGATCAGCTTCCGGTCGCGCAGCGCGGGCGGTGTGAAGGTCTTTGATACCGGACCGGGCGAGGAAGTCGTCAGCGTCGCCTGGATCGCCGATCAGGGCGAGGACGAGGCGGAAGGCTGAGAGAGGCGTCCCACGATGGGACGCCTTCTCGCCCGAACGATTTCAAAGAGTTACGGGGGCGAATTAACGTATAATTTACGTTTCGCCCCGCCTAAAGCCCATAGATCTCTGCGAACTTCGCTTCCAGATAGTCGAGAAGCGGTTCGGGCGACGGCTCCATCCCGGCGGCCATGGCGATGACCTCGCGCGGCTCGTACAGCCCGCCATGGACCTGCACCTTGTCGCGCAGCCAGCTGGTGGCAGGCGCGGTGTCGCCCTTGGCGAGCCGCTTGTCGAGGGTGGGAACATCCGCCCGCAGGGCCTTGCAGAGGCAGCCCGCATAGACATTGCCAAGGCTGTAGGTCGGGAAATAGCCAAACAACCCCGCCGACCAGTGCACATCCTGCAACACGCCATGCGACGGCCGGTCGACCGCATAGCCGAAATCGGCTTGGAACCGGTCGTTCCACGCCGCCTCGAGATCGGCGACGGAAAGATCGCCCACGATCAGCGCGCGTTCGATGTCGAAGCGCAGCATGATGTGGAGGTTGTACTGCACCTCGTCGGCCTCGGTCCGGATATAGCCCTTTTGCACGCGGTTGACGGCGGCATAGAAGGCATCGGCATTCTTCACGCCCAGATCGCCGAAGCTTTTCTCCATCTGCCTGAAAAGCCAGCCGGTGAAGGCGCGCGAGCGGCCGATCTGGTTCTCGTAGATGCGGCTCTGGCTTTCGTGGACGCCCATCGACACCCCGCGCCCCAGCGGCGTGAGCAGGTGCGCCCGGTCGATCCCCTGTTCATAGGCGGCGTGGCCGACTTCGTGGATCGTGGAATAGATGCAGTTGAAGGGATCGCTTTCGTTGGTGCGCGTGGTGATGCGCACGTCGAGGCCCGAACCGGACGAGAAGGGGTGCACGGCGCGGTCGATGCGGCCGTGATCGGTGTCGTATCCGAAGGCCAGCGCCAGCTTGGTGGCGAGGCGCAGCTGCTTTCCGGTGCCGAAGCGGCCCTTCAGCCCCTTGGGTTCGGGCTTTTCCAGCACCGCGGCGCGGAGCGCCACAAGACGCGGGCGCATGGCGTCGAAGATCGCGGCGATCTGGGCTGACGTCGTGCCGGGTTCGTAATCGGACAGAAGCGCGTCATAAAGATCGCCGCCTTGCGCCAACGCCTGCGCCTCTTCCCGCTTGAGCGCGACGATCCGTTCCAGCGTGGGCATGAAGGCGGCGCAGTCTTCGTTGCGGCGCGCTTCGGCCCAGATGCCGTGGGCGACCGAGGTGAGGCGCGCGATCTCGCTGGCGAGTGCCTCGGGCACCTTCACCGCGCGGTCGTATTCGCGGCGGATATGGCGCAGGTTCGCCTTGGCCACCGCCGATCTGGGCCGGGCCTTGGCCAGCCATTCGCCCACGCGCGGATCGCTGCGGCGGGCGTGAATCACCGCCTCGATGGCGCCGAATTCCTCGCCCCGCTGTTCGGCGGCGGCGCGCGGCATCATGGTTTCCTGATCCCAGGACAGCCGCCCCGCGATCTGCGACAACGCCTCGGTCTGGCGCTGGAAGGTCATGAGATCGTCATAGGCTGCCATGTCAGGCTCCTTTTGTCGCGGTCGCGTGTGGATAGGCCGAGAGGAACCGCGCGCGCAGGATCAGGACCCAGAGCGCGACAGCCAGCAACTGGTGCAGGATCGCGATGTGCCAGGGGGCCGCGTAAAGCACGGTGACGATGCCCAGCACGATCTGCAGCGCCAGCGCCGCCATCACGGCATTGAAGGCAAAGCGCGTGCGGGGATGGGCGCTTTGGCGTCCGCGCAGCCAGACGACGATGCCGAAGGCGAGAAGCAGATAACCCGTCACGCGGTGGATGAACTGCACCAGTCCCGGGTTCTCGAAGAAATTGCGCCAGAGGGGGTCGAGCACGAAGGCGCTGGCCGGCACGACCTGCCCGCCCATGAGCGGCCATTCGGTATAGGACCGGCCCGCATCGATGCCTGCCACCAGCGCGCCGATCAGGATCTGCAGGAAGGAAAAGTGCAAAAGCCCCGTGGCAAGGCCGAACTGGCGGGCTTCCTTCGCGCGGCGGGCCTGCATCAGGTCGCGGTCCGGGCGGCCCAGCAAGAAGACATACCACGCGATGAAGCCAAGGATGACGAAGGCCAGACCCAGATGGGTGGCAAGGCGGTAGGAGGCGACATCGGTCATGCCTTCGCCCTGCGTCACGCCCGAGGCCACCATCCACCAGCCGATCGCCCCCTGCACGCCGCCCAGCATGCCTATGAAGAGAAGCCGCGCGCTCCAGTCCGGGGCGGGCACGAAGATGAAGGACGCAAGGAACAGCGCGCTGGCCCCCAGAAGGCCCGTGGTGGCCCAGCCCGCCGCCGCGCCCAGAAGCCCCGCCTGCCCCGCCACCGCCGCCGCGACGCTCGCGCCGGCCAGCGCCAGCGCGGCCAGAAGCGGGGCAAGGCCCGCGCGCCCGCGCGGCATGCGGCGGCTCAGCAGCAGCCCGAAGAAGCCGATCGCCCAGACCAGACCGATCACGCGGCCCAGCTGCCGGTGGCCCCATTCCCACCAGTAGATCACCTTGAAGTCATCCATGGTCATCCACTGGTTCTGGATGCGCCATTCGTCGATCTGCTGATAAAGCGCGAATTCGCGGTCCCAGTCGGCCTGCGACAGCGGCGGGATCGCCCCTGTGATGGGACGCCATTCGGTGATCGACAGCCCGCTGTCGGTGAGCCGGGTCAGCCCGCCCACCGCGATCATCGCAACGACGAGCGCGAAAAGCACGACGAGCCAGCCCCGGATCAGCCCGCGCGCGCCACCGCGGCCGCGGTCGATGCCTCCGGCGGCGGTCGTGCGGCCTGCCTCGGGGGTTGCAACCTCTTCGAACAGCTTGCGTTTTCCGGTCATCTTCGGTCCTTCGCGCATGGTGGGCCAGAACCTAAGGCGGCGACCCTGCCCCGTCCAGCGTCAGCCCTTTTCCTTCCAGCGGACCATCTGACGCAGGATGCCGTGCAGCATCTGCACATCGGCGCGGGTGAGCGGCATGCGGCTCCAGAGATTGCGCAGGTTCTGCTGCATTGTCGCGGCCTTGGTCGCGGGAAAGAAGAAGCCCGCCTCGTCCAGCCGCTCTTCGTAATGCCGCGCCAGCGCTTCGACTTCCGTCGCGGTGGCCCAGTCGGAATTGCCCATCTCGACCGTCTCATGCGTGACCTCTGTCGTCTGGCGGCGCCATTCATAGGCGGTGAGCAGCACGCATTGCGCAAGGTTGAGCGAGGGGAAGTCGGGGTTCACGGGGACCGAGATGATCGCATTGGCCCGCGCGATGTCGTCGTTTTCAAGGCCTGCGCGTTCGGGGCCGAAGAGGACCGCGACGCGGTCGCCTGCCGCGATCTTCCGGGCGGCAAGCGCCATGGCGTGTTCGGGGCTGTAGACGGGTTTCGTCAGCCCGCGCTGGCGGGCCGTCGTTGCGAAGACATAGGCGCAGTCGGCCACCGCGGCGGCGGTGTCATCGACCAGCATGGCCTGATCGAGCAGGCGGCCCGCGCCGCTTGCCATGGCGACGGCGCGGTCGTTGGGCCAGCCATCGCGGGGGGCGACCACGCGCATGTGGTCAAGCCCGAAATTCCACATGGCGCGGGCGGCGGCGCCGATGTTTTCACCCATCTGAGGGCGGACGAGGACGAAGGCGGGATGGGCAAGGCCCGTGGTCATGGCATGGTCCTGTGGCGGTTTGGCGTCGTCTACGGCGCGCGGGGGCGGCATGCAAGCAGGCGCTCCCCCGTTTGCATCGGCCCGCCAATGAGCTAATGCTGCGCGGCAATGCCGTCTGAAGGACCGAAAGAGCCATGAGCGCGCCCGAGCAGCCCCAGCTTTACCTGATCACCCCGCACGAGATCGAACTGGCCCAGTTTCCCGGGGCGCTGGCGCGGGTGCTTGACGCCGTGCCGGTGGCCTGCCTGCGGCTGAGCCTGTCGACCCATGACGAAGACCGCCTGTCGCGCGCGGCGGATGCCTGCCGCGAGGTGGCCCATGCCCGCGACGTGGCGATCGTCATCACCGATCACCTGATCCTGGCCGAACGGCTGGGTCTGGACGGGGTGCACCTGTCGTCGGCCGCGCGGCAGGTGCGGGCGGCGCGCAAGGCGCTGGGCCCCGACGCCATCGTCGGTGCTTTCTGCGGGACGTCGCGCCATGACGGGATGAGTGCGGGCGAGGCGGGCGCAGATTACGTGAGCTTCGGCCCCGTGGGGGCTACCGCGCTTGGCGATGGCAGCATGGCGCAGGACGATCTCTTCGAATGGTGGTCTCAGATGATCGAGCTGCCGGTGGTGGCCGAAGGAGGGCTTGACCCCGAGACGGTGGCGCGGCTGGCGCCGGTCACCGACTTCTTCGGCATCGGCGACGAGATCTGGCGGGCCGAGGATCCGGTCGCGGCGCTTGTGGCGCTAACCGCGCCGCTGGGCTGAGCCGGAAAGTTTCGAATTTTCCGGGCCGGTTTCCGTGTAGGAAACCGGCTTACAGAAACACCCGTTCCACGAACCACCACGCGCCAACCGCAGCGATGGCGAGCGAGGCCGGAATCGCGATGGCCTTGCGGTACCACGGCTTACGCCCGAACCACAGCCCGACGGCGAGAAAGGCGATGGCGATCACCGTCAGCTGGCCCAGCTCCACGCCGATGTTGAAGCCGATGAGCGCCGGCACGAACTGATCCGGGGGCAGGCCGAACTCGCCCAGAACGCTGGCAAAGCCCAATCCGTGCAGAAGGCCGAAGCCGAATACGACGAGCGGCCGCCAGCGGTTCAGACCTTCGTGGATCACGTTTTCCAGCGCGACATAGACAATCGAGGCGGCGATCAGCGGCTCGACGATGGAGCCGGGGATGTTGACGAGCCCCAGCGCGCCGAGCGCGAGCGTCACCGTATGGGCGAGCGTGAAGGCGCTGATCTGCCACAGAAGCGGCCCAAGACGCGTGGAGAGAAAGAAAAGCCCCAGAACGAAGAGGATATGGTCGAGACCTTTCGGCAGGATATGGTCGAAGCCCACCGGGATATAGGCAGTGAAGGTCTGCCAGCCCGAGAGCGCGGCACCACCTTCAAGCGGAATCGGACCCGCCGTCGCGCCGCCTGCGACGAGACCGGTGAAGGGATCCTCCACCCCCTGCTGGCGCAGCACCAAATCACCCGCTCCGTCAGGCCAGACAAGCGTGAGATCCGAAGCCCCGGCAGGCACGGGGCCCGTCAGCCGCAGCACGGTTTCGCGCGGAAGGTCGGTATTGCCCACCTCGCCCACCGTCACCGCGTCGAGGGCAAGGGCCACGGGTCCGCCCGCCTCGATCCTGAGGCCGGGGAGCCAGCTCTGCGCGAAGGCGCGCAGCTCGGCTTCGAATA
Source organism: Aestuariivita sp. (assembly GCA_018401465.1). Lineage (GTDB taxonomy): Bacteria > Pseudomonadota > Alphaproteobacteria > Rhodobacterales > Rhodobacteraceae > JAGYKE01. The sequence goes on along the minus strand of JAGYKE010000002.1, from coordinate 61,095 downwards.
CGGCAGGCTCCAGCGCGCGCAGCTGGTCATAGATATCGCTTTCCGCCGCCTCGTTCGTGTCGTCAAGCCCGTCGAGATCGATGCCCGCGACGAAGGCTTCGGCATTGAGCCGCATCTCCAGCGTCAATTGCCCGTCCTGCACCGTCAGATCCGCGATCGTCGGCTGAACTTCATGCGCGAGGGTCGCGAAGGCGCTTGACAAGACCAGCGCAAGAGTCAGCATCCCGCCTGCCATGACTAGATTTACCCGCATCTTCGCCCTTTCGCTTGTGGCGCTGTCGCTGACCGTGCCGGGCATGGCGCGGTCGCATGAATTCTGGATCGATGCGCAGGAGTATCAAGTGCCTGCCGGTGGTCAACTGGTGGCGCGGTTCCGCAACGGAGAAAACTTCGAAGGCATGACCCTTGCCTTCTTTCCGAACCGAAGCCTGCGATATGCCGTCATCATGGACGGGGCCGAGACCGAGGTCGCGCCCCGCATGGGCGACAACCCCGCGCTGGACATTCCCGCCCCGGGTGAGGGGCTGGCGGTGGCGATCCACGAAACCGCGCCGTCGTCTCTCACCTACGACAGGTGGGAGAAGTTCGAGGTCTTCGCCAATCACAAGGATTTCCCGGAGATCCGGGCGCGGCATCAGGCCCGCGGCCTGCCCGAGACGGGCTTCGCCGAGAGTTATACCCGCCACGCAAAGGCGCTGATCGCCATCGCAGACGGGCAAGGCGCCGACAGCGTCACGGGGATGCAGACTGAATTCGTGGCGCTGGCCAATCCCTATACCGACGATCTGGGCGCGGGATTGCCGGTGCAGCTGTTCTACAAGGGCGCGCCGCGCGGCGATGCGCAGGTCGAAATCTTCGACCGCGCACCGGACGGCATCGTCACCGTCACGCTGACCCGCACCGACGCCGGAGGCCGTGCAACGATCCCCGTCTCAAGCGGGCACAGCTATCTGCTGGACGCGGTCGTCCTGCGCGAGGCCCCGCCCGACAGTCCCGCCGTGTGGGAGACGCTCTGGGCCGCGCTCACATTCGCGGTGCCCTGAGCGGCTTGCAGAGGTCAGTCCTTTCGCTATGAACGCTGCATGACCGCGCAACGCGACATCCTGTGCATCGGCAGCGTCCTGTGGGACGTGATCGGCCGGTCATCCGCCCATATGCGTCAGGGATCGGACGTGCCGGGGCGGATCACGCGCCTGCCCGGCGGCGTCGCGCTCAACATCGCGATGACGCTGGCGCGGTTCGGGATGCGGCCGGTGCTTCTGTCCGCCGTGGGCCGCGATGCGGAAGGCGAAGACCTTGTCACCGCCTGCGCGGGGCTGGGGCTCGGGGTTGATCACCTCTACCGCAGCGCCGATCTGCCGACCGACCGCTACATGGCGGTCGAGGGGGCGAACGGGCTCATCGCCGCCATCGCGGATGCCCATTCGCTGGAGGCGGCGGGCGAGAAGATTCTCGCGCCCCTGCGGGATGGAACGCTTGGCCGGGACGATGCGCCTTATGACGGCCGGATCGTGGTGGACGGCAATCTGACCTGGGCATTGCTGGAGGAGATCGCGAAGTCGCACGCCTTCGCCCTCGCCGATCTGCGGGTCGCGCCCGCCTCGCCCGGCAAGGCGGAACGCCTGCTGCCCTTCCTCAACCACGGGCGCGGCACGCTCTATCTCAACCTCGAGGAGGCGGGAATCCTGTGCCAGACGGAATTTTCGGGCAGCGCGGAGGCGGCAGACGCCCTCATCGCACGCGGCGCGCGGCGCGTGCTGGTGACGGATGGCGCACGTGCCACGACCGAGGCGACATATGACCAGCCGCCCCTTTCGGCCACGCCGCCCGAGGTCATGGTCACCCGCGTCACCGGCGCGGGCGACACCTTCATGGCCGCCCATATCGCGGCCGAGGCGCGCGGCGCGGCGCGGGGCGACGCGCTGGGCCGGGCGCTGCAGGCGGCGGCGAGCTATGTCTCGGGGGTGACACCGCTGTGATCGACATCCTAGAGAGCGACGAGGTCCGCGCTGCCCGCGCGGAAGGCCGGGCGCTGGTGGCGCTGGAATCCACCATCATCACCCATGGCATGCCCTGGCCGCAGAACCTTGAGGTCGCGCTGTCAGTCGAGGACGAGGTGCGCCGGGCCGGGGCCTGTCCTGCCACGATCGCTGTGATCAACGGGCGGCTGCATCTGGGCCTTGACCCCGCGGCCCTGCGCGGGCTGGCGCAGACCAAGGGCGTCGCCAAGCTGAGCCGCGCGGACCTTGCCGCCTGCCTCGCCAGCGGCGGCACCGGGGCGACGACCGTCGCGGCTACGATGATCGCGGCGCAGCTCGCGGGCATTTCCGTCTTCGCCACCGGCGGGATCGGCGGCGTGCATCGCGGGGCCGAGATGAGTTTCGACATCTCGGCCGATCTGCAGGAACTGGCGCAGACCCCGGTCACGGTGGTGGCGGCGGGCGCAAAGGCGATCCTTGATCTGCCCAAGACGCTCGAAGTGCTCGAGACACTGGGCGTGCCGGTCATCGCATATGGCCAGGATGATTTCCCGGCCTTCTGGTCGCGCGCCTCGGGCCTGCGCGCGCCGCTGCGCATCGATGACCCCGCGGAGATCGCCCGCGCGCACCTGATGCGCGGGGCGCTGGGGTTGCCCGGGGGCCAGCTTGTGGCAAACCCGGTGCCGGAGGCCGATGAAATCCCGGCCGCACGCCTTGCGCCCCTGATCGCGCAGGCTCAGACCGAGGCAGAGACGCAGGGCGTGACCGGCAAGGCGGTGACGCCCTTCCTGCTCAAGCGGCTGTTCGATCTGACCGACGGCGCGTCGCTGGAGGCCAACATCGCACTGGTTCGCAACAACGCACGCCTTGGCGCGGCGATCGCCCACGCAATCGGCAACGCGGCGCAAAGCAGGGGCGGACCTGCAGCTTGACCATTGTCGTACCCCACGCCCACCCTTAAGTTCCGCCCAGACCCATGACAGAGCATCCGATGAGCACCCCCTTCGACAAAATGGACAAACCCCGGCGGCCGGGCCTGCTGGGCAGCCTGCGCGCCTCGTTCCTGACAGGGCTGATCGTCATCGCGCCCATCGGGCTGACGATCTGGCTGATCTGGACGGTGGTGGGCTGGATCGACGGCGTCGTGCTGCCGCTTGTGCCGTATCAGTTCCGCCCCGAGGAATACATCGGCATCAACCTTCGCGGCGTGGGCGTCATCATCTTCCTGATCTTCACGGTGATCGTGGGCTGGATCGCCAAGGGCCTGATCGGGCGGTCGCTGATCCGCTGGGCCGAAAGCATCGTGGAGCGCATGCCGGTGGTGCGGTCGGTCTATTCCGGCTTGAAGCAGATCGCCGAGACGGTCTTTACGCAAAGCGAGCGCAACTTCGAGAAAGCTTGCATCGTCGAGTATCCGCGCAAGGGGATCTGGGCCATCGGCTTCATCTCGACCGAGGCGAAGGGCGAGATAGCCGCGAAGGCGGGAACCGGCGTCGATATGGTGTCGGTCTTCGTGCCCACGACGCCCAACCCCACCTCGGGCTTCCTGCTCATCTTCCCGCGCGAGGATGTGATCCCTCTCGACATGTCGCTGGAGGATGCGGCCAAGCTGATCATTTCGGCGGGCCTTGTCTATCCCAACGGGAAAGAGGCGAAGGACGCGGTCGAAAGGACCGCGCACAAGCGGCGCTGATCAGCCGAGCATGGCCGGCAGATCGACGCTGCCGCGCTGCCCGATATCGTCCAGATGGCGGGCGAGGAACATCTCGGCCGCTTCCCGCCCGGCGGATTTGAGCCGCGCCAGAACCGGTGCCGTCGGTACCAGCTTTGTCGCCACGCTCAGATCGTTCATCAACGCGTCGTCGGCGATCATGTGGACATGCACGCGTGCCATGCGGCCTTCCTCGATCCGGCCCTCGTCAAGCAGGCGCTGCACGAAGGCGATCGCGCGCAATTCCCGCAGGAGCGAGGAATTGAAGCTGATCTCGTTGATGCGGTTCTGGATCTGCTGCGGCGTGACGGGCAGGGATTCGCGTTCGAGCGGATTGATGTTCACGACGACCAGATCGGGCGGCAGCCCGTCGCCGAACAGCGGATAGAGCGCCGGGTTCCCGGTATAGCCGCCGTCCCAATAGGCCTCGCGCCGCCCGGTCTGGGGGTCGTCGATCTCCACCGCCTGGAACATCGTCGGCAGACAGGCCGAGGCGAGGATCGCGTCGGTGGTGATCGCATTGCCCTCGAAGACGCGGATCTTGCCGGTGCGCACCCGCGTCGCGCAGATGAAAAGCCGCGGGCCTGTCTCGGCGCAGACGCGGTCGAAATCGAACCGTTCCACGATCCGGCGCAACGGGTTGCGGTAAAGCGGACCATAGGCATAGGGCGACACCATGCGCGACCAGGTCTCTGCCATGGCATAGGGCACGGAATGTTCCAGCGCCCGGGACACGACACCGGGATCGACCCCGGTCATCCAGCCCTGCAGGCGCGCGTCACCCACCGCGCCCACCTGTTCCCAGAGCCAGTCGAGGTTTTCGCGCGCGCCCGCGTGCCCGCCCGAAATCAGCCCCGCCTTCAGCGCCGCGCCGTTGAGCGCGCCCGCCGAGGTTCCCGAAATCCCCGCGATCTCGACCTCGTCGCCTTCCAGCAACCGGTCGAGAACACCCCAGGTGAACGCGCCATGCGCGCCGCCGCCCTGAAGCGCAAGATTGATCGGTTTGCCCATGCGCCTGCTGCTTCCTCTCGCCCCAAATATCCCGGGGGGGCTGCCCGCAAGGGCAGCGGGGGGGCAGAGCCCCCCTGCCCTCACAACGCCGTCCAGCCCCCGTCGACGCTGATCGTGGTGCCGGTGATCTGTGCCGCCGCGTCCGAACACAGGAAGACCGTCGTGCCACCCAGCTGTTCGACGGTCGCGAATTCGCGCGACGGCTGGCGTTCGAGCATGACCTTCTTGATCACGTCCTCGCGGCTCATGGCGTATTTCTTCATCGTGTCGGGAATCTGCGCCTCGACAAGCGGCGTCAGCACATAGCCCGGGCAGATCGCGTTGGCGGTGATCGGCTCCTCGGCGGTCTCAAGCGCGGTGACCTTGGTCAGCCCGACAATGCCGTGCTTGGCCGCGACATAGGCCGACTTGTAGGGCGATGCGGTGAGGCCATGGGCGCTGGCGATGTTGACGACGCGCCCCCAGCCGGCGCGGCGCATCATCGGCAGTGCGGCGGCGGTGGTGTGGAAGGCGGACGTGAGGTTGATCGCGACGATGGCGTCCCATTTGTCGGTCGGAAACTCGTCAATTGGGCTCACATGCTGGATGCCCGCGTTGTTCACCAGGATGTCGCAGCGCCCCGCCTGTTCGATCAGGGCGCGGCAGTCGGCGCCCTTGGACATGTCGGCACGGATATAGCGCGCGGTGACGCCCGTCTCGGCGGCGATTCTTTCGGCCAGCGCGTGATCCTCGTCGCGGTCGGTGAAGGAGTTGAGCACCACATCGGCACCCGCCCGTGCCAGTTCCCGGGCCACGCCGAGCCCGATCCCCGAGTTCGATCCGGTGATGATGGCCGTCTTGCCGTGAAGCTTCATGATCTGTCCTCCCAACGTCTGGAGGTTGAGACTGCCATGCTGCAGATGCAAAGGAAACACCCTGCGCGTGCCCCGGCCCGGCGCGGCGCCGGGCAGAAAAAAACGCCGGCACAAGGCCGGCGTTCAGTTATTGAGGCAGGTTTCATACAGGCAAGAAACCTATCGAGCAGTGCATCCTTTATAAGCAATTTCCGGCAGCTATCCAAGCTAAAAGTTTGAAAAGACTTGAAAGCCTCGGTAGTCTTCAGCTCAAGAAAAAAAGGGCAGAGCAGGATTGTTGCCAAAATGGGACCGGATTTTTTCGTACGCGGCTGGCGCGGGATCGTCACCGCGGGGCTGATCTGGGCCGCCCAAGGGGCGGTCGCGGAGCCGCGCCATGGCATAGCTATGTATGGCGACCCGGGCCTGCCACCGGATTTTGTGTCGCTGCCTTATGCCAATGCGGACGCGCCCAAGGGCGGGCGAATCGTCTTCGGCAACACCGGCGGCTTCGACACGCTCAATCCTTTCGTGCCCAAGGGGACCCCACCCTGGCAGCTTCGGTTCATCGGATACGAGAGCCTCATGGGCCGGTCCTGGGACGAACCCTTCACGCTTTACGGGCTGCTGGCCGAATCGGTGACCACCCCAGAGGACCGGTCGTGGGTCGAATTCACCCTGCGCGAAGAGGCCCGATTCTCGGACGGGACCCCGGTGACGGTCGAGGACGTGATCTGGTCCTACGAGACGCTGGGAGAAATCGGCCACCTGCGCTACCGCGGCTTCGCGCAGTCGGTGGCGGCGATCGAACAGACCGGGCCGCGGTCGCTGCGCATCACCTTCGCGGAAGCCGACCGCGAGCTTGCGCTGATCGCGGGGCTGCGCCCGGTCCTGAAGAAGGCGCAATGGGAGGGCCGCGATTTCGCCGCATCGGGGCTGAGCGAGCCGGTTATCGGCACCGGGCCTTACGTGGTCGCCGGGTTCGAGGCGGGCCGGTCGCTGACCCTGCGCCGCAACCCAGACTATTGGGGGCGCGATCTGCCGCTCATGGCTGGGCATGCGAACCTCGACGAGATCCGGATCGAGTTCTACGGCGACGAGACCGTGCTGTTCGAGGCATTCAAGGCGGGTGAACTCACCGCGGTGCGCGAGTTCAACGCCGAAACCTGGGCCACCGCCTATGATTTCCCCGCGATCCGCGACGGGCGCGTGGTGAAATCGGAAATCCCCCACAAGCGGCCTTCGGGGATCACCGGGCTTGTCATGAACGGGCGCAAGCCCCCCTTCGACGACTGGCGCGTGCGCGAGGCGATGATCCTCGCCTTCAACTTCGAGTTCATCAACGACACCATCACCGGCGGCGCGCAGCCGCGGATCACGTCGTATTTTTCGAACTCGGACCTCGCCATGCGGCCCGGGCCCGCCATGGGCCGCGTGCGCGAGCTGCTGGACCCCTTCGCGGGCGATCTGCCGCCCGGCGCGCTGGACGGCTATGACCTGCCGGTGTCGGACGGCACCGAACGCAACCGCGCCAACCTGCGCGCGGCGGCCGCCCTTCTGGACGAGGCGGGCTGGACCGTCACCGACGGCCAGCGCCGCAACGCGGCGGGCGAGGTGTTCGCCATCGACGTGTTGCTGCGGTCAGGCGCGGGCGAATACCTCACGATAATGGACCTTTACGCCCCGGCCCTGCGGCGGTTGGGAATCGCCGTCGATATCTCGCGGGTGGATGACGCGCAGTACAACGAACGGCTGACAAAGCTCGACTTCGACATGACGGATATTCGCCGCGACCTGTCGCTGTCGCCGGGCAACGAACAGAAGCTCTACTGGGGCAGCGACACGGCCGAGGTCGAGGGCACGCGCAACCTGATGGGCGTCGCGTCCCCCGCCATCGACGCGATGATCGACGCGATCCTGAGCGCGCGCAGTTCCGAGGACTTCACCGCAGCCGTGCGCGCGCTGGACCGGGTGCTGATGGCCGGGCGGCATGTCATCCCGATCTGGGCCAATGACGTGGGCCGCATCGCGCATCAACGTCAGCTGCGCTATCCCGACCGCATCCCGGTCTATGGCGACCGCATCACCTGGATGCCCGATGTCTGGTGGTGGCAGGAGGACTGAGCGCGGCCCGCGCGACACCTTCATGTTCCGTTCACATTCCGCTTGATTATGCGGCAATTCGCCCCACTTTGCCGCACATCGATTTTGTGATGCGCCGCGCCTCCTGCAGGGATGTTTTCGGGGAGGGTGCACAGGAAGGATGTGACCCGATGACCTGGAGTGATCTCACCCGCAACTGGGGCGACTGGTTCAAGCGTATGCAGACGCGGTTTCCGAATCTCGACGACAGCGCGATGCCCTTCCTCAAGCAGGACCGCGGGCGGTTCGAGGCCTATCTGGCCCAGACCCACGACCTTACGATCGACAAGGCGCGCGAAGAACTGGAAGATTTCCTGTTTGTCGAGGCGATGCAGCTTGAAGTGGACGACCTGCGGGTGCGCGCCTAAGCCAGCGACGTCACCCAGAGGATCATCGCATCTTCGTCGCTGGTCGAGATCACGTTGTGACCCATCGTGGCGTCGTAATAGGCGCTGTCGCCGCGACGCATGTCCACGGGTTCGTAGAATTCGGTGAAAAGCCGGATGACCCCGGTGAGGACGTAGAGAAATTCCTCGCCGTCATGGCGGACCCAGCCGTCAAATTCGTCCATCGACCGCGCGCGCACGCGGGCACGGTAGGGCAGCATCTGCTTCTTGGTAAGCGTTTCGGCCAGAAGTTCGTGTTCGTAGGTGGCGGTGGCGGTCGCGGTGCCCGCGCCCGATTGCGTCACGGCCATTCGGCCATTGACCTTTTCGGCCTGCGGCGGCGTGAAGAGTTGCGGGACTGAGATGCCAAGCCCCACCGCGAGCTTCTTGAGCGCGTCATAGGTGGGCGACATCTGCCCGTTCTCGATCTTTGACAGGGTCGACCGCGCCAGACCCGCCTGATTGGCCGCCTGTTCCAGCGTCCAGTCGCGGGCCTTGCGGAGTTCGCGCACGCGCCGCCCGAGGTCGAGCGGTTCGGCCACGCCTTCGGCCCCGCCCGCGCGGGCGATGCGGATCAGCGATCTGGGGTCCTTCGTTGTCATGGCGCCCTGAATAGCCGCGCGCCGGGATGCTTGCAACGGCGGCGGGCCGGGGCTAGCCAAGGGGAATGATCTCGGTCTTCGATGACGGCCCCCCGCCGCCCTGCCCCGCACCCTTCAACCTTGCCGCCCATGTGCTGGGCCGGTCCGCGGCCCTTGGGTCGCGGACAGCGCTCGAAGTGTTGGGACCGGGGGGCGAGGTTTTCAGCCATGCGCGGCTCTTGCGGGCGGTGCAGGGCACGGGCGGAGGGCTTGCGGCGGCCGGCGTGGCGCCCGGCGACATTGTGCTTCTGCGGCTGGGCAATACGGTCGATTTTCCCATTGCCTATCTGGGCGCGATCGCCTTGGGCGCGGTGCCGGTGCCGACATCGTCGCAGCTGACCGAGCGGGAAGTGGCCACGATCATCGCGGAGCTTGGGCCCCGCTTGATCCTGCATGACGCGGGCGTGGCCTGCCCCGATCACCCCGGGCGCACCGGCCTTGCCACACTGCGCGCGATGCGGGACGCGGAACCCCTGCCCTTTCACATGGGCGATCCCGACAGGCTGGGATACATCGTCTATACCTCGGGCACTTCGGGGCGTCCCCGCGCGGTCGCCCACGCACATCGTGCGATCCTGGCCCGCGCGATGATGCATGAGGGCTGGTACGGGCTGCGGCCCGATGACCGGCTGCTGCATGCAGGGGCCTTCAACTGGACCTACACGCTGGGCGCCGGCCTCATGGATCCCTGGAGCGTCGGCGCGACAGCACTCATCCCCGCGCCGGGGACCGATCCGGGCGATATCCCTGCCCTTCTGCGCGACCACGGCGCCACGATTTTTGCCGCCGTGCCAGGGGTTTACCGGAAGCTCCTCAACTCGGGCGCGGACATGCGCCTGCCCGCCCTGCGCCACGGGCTGAGCGCGGGCGAGAAACTGTCGCCCGCGCTGGCCGAGGCCTGGCAGGCGGCGACCGGCACGCCGCTTTACGAGGCTTACGGGATGTCGGAATGTTCCACCTTCATCTCGGCCTCGCCCGTCTCACCCGCCACAGGCGGCGCGCTGGGGCGTCCGCAGACAGGCCGCCGCGTCGCGATTCTGGGCGAGGACGGCCCGGTGCCGCGCGGGCACGACGGGGTCATCGCCGTGTCGCGCCGCGATCCGGGGCTGATGCTGGGCTATCTGGGCCAGCCGGAAGAAACGGCAGCACGGTTCCGGGGCGAATGGTTCGTGACCGGCGATCAGGGCCGGATGGAGGCGGACGGGCAGATCCAGTATCTGGGCCGCGCCGACGACATGATGAACGCGGGCGGCTACCGGGTGTCGCCGCTCGAGGTCGAGGCGGCGCTGTCGGGCTTTCCCGGGATCACCCAGATCGGCGTGACCGAGATCGAGGTGAAGGCGGATGTGCGCATCATCTGCGCCTTCTACACCGGCCCCGGCCCCGTGGATCACGCGGAGCTGGCGAGATTTGCGCAATCGCGGCTGGCCCGCTACAAGCAGCCCAAGGACTATGTCTATCTGCCCGACCTGCCCACTGGCGCCAATGGCAAGCTGTTGCGCCGCGCCCTGAAACCGCCAGCCGGAAGGCCCGCGCCATGACCGCCGCGAAACCTGTGAAGCTCGACATCCTGTCGGACCCGATCTGCCCCTGGTGCTATATCGGGAAAGCGCACCTCGAGGCGGCGCTGGCGGCGGAAGGCGCGAACCCCTTCGTGATCGAATGGCATCCCTTCCAGCTCAACCCCGACATGCCTGCAGGCGGCATGGACCGGCGGGAGTATCTCGAGGCGAAGTTCGGCGGCAAGGAGGCCGCGGTGCGCGCCTATACGCCGGTCGTGGACCATGCCGCAAAGGCCGGGCTGACAATCAATTTCGAGGCCATGCAGCGCACGCCCAACACGCTCGATGCGCATCGGCTGATCCACTGGGCGGGGATCGAGGGGATGCAGAATGCCGCGGTCGACGCGCTGTTCCGCGCCTATTTCGTCGATGGCCGCGACATCGGCGACACCGAGGTGTTGGCCGATATCGCCGACACGATCGGAATGAATGCAGGCGTCGTGATGAAGCTTCTGAAATCAGACGCCGACCGTGACGCGATCCGCGCGCGCGATGCCCATTCGCGGCAGATGGGCGTCAGTTCCGTGCCGACCTTCATCGTGGCGGGCAAGCATGCGGTGGCCGGCGCGCAGCCGCCCGATCTCTGGCGCAAGGTGATCGCGGAACTGAACGCGGGCAGCGTGGGGTGATGTCGGGCCGCGGCATCCCCCTGCTGGCGGCCCTGATCATCATCATCGCGGGCGGCACCGCCTTCTTCCGCCGGGTCGAAGGCTGGTCGTGGATCGATTCCTATTTCTTCACGGTGGTGACGCTGTCGACCGTGGGATATGGCACGCCCGTGCCCGAAACCACGCTGGGCAAGATCGGAACGACGGTCTTCATCTTCGTGGGTCTGGGCATCTTCGCTCTCGCCATCCAGCAATTCGCGGCCTATTCGCTGGAAAAGCGGGACAGCCACGGCGGCGGCTGGCTGATCGGCTGGCTGACGCGGCGGCACAAGCAGGATCCATCGCACAAGGTGCCGCCCCCCGCGAACGAGGACGACCGCCCCGACCCGCAAGGCTGACCCGCCCCTTGCCGGTGCCTGCGAAAGCGGCCAAGGTCGCGCCCATGCGCAGGCCGGTCTCAACCCCCGAATTCGTCGCGATGATCGGCATGATGTTCGCCACCATCGCGTTCTCCATCGACGCGATGCTGCCCGCGCTGCCCGAGATCGGGCGCGAGCTTTCGCCCGACGCACCCAACGAGGCGCAGCTGATCCTGACGTCCTTCGTGCTGGGGATCGGGGTCGGCACCTTCTTCACCGGGCCCTTGTCGGATGCCTTCGGGCGCAAGCGGGTGATCCTGTGGGGCGCGGCGCTTTACATCGTCGCCTCGGCCGTGGCGTGGTATTCCACCACGCTCGAGGTGACGCTGGCGGCGCGGGTGCTGCAGGGGCTGGGGGCGGCGGCGCCTCGCATCGTGTCGGTGGCCATCGTGCGCGATCTGCATTCGGGCCGCGAGATGGCGCGCATCGTGTCCATCGCCATGATGATCTTCACGATCTTTCCCGCCATCGCGCCGTTGATCGGCGCGGGGCTGATCGCGCTGGCCGGATGGCGGAGCATCTTTCTCGCCTTCATCGTCTTCTCGGTGATCTCGGTTGGCTGGCTCTGGCTGCGCCAGCCCGAAAGCCTGCCGCCCGAGGCGCGCCGCCCGTTCCGCGGGCGGCTGATCTGGGCCGCGCTGACCGAGATGCTGGGCAACCCGTCGGTGCGCCTGTCACTGGCGGTGCAGGCCTTGTGCATGGGAATCCTGTTCACCATGCTGGCAATGGTGCAGCCGGTCTATGACATCACCTTCGGGCGCGCCGACAGCTTTCCCTTCTGGTTCGCGGCGGTCGCGGTCGTGTCGGCCTCGGCCAGTTTTCTCAACGCCGCGTTCGTGGTGCGGCTGGGGATGCGGCGAATCGTGACATGGTCGCTCGGGGTGCAGATCGTGCTGGCGGGCGCGATGGTGCCGCTGGCGCAGGCGGGGCTTCCGGCCGAGACGCTGTTCTGGCTGTTCCTGATCTGGCAGACCTATTGCTTCTTCATGGCGGGCACGACGCTCGGCAATCTCAATGCCATCGCGATGGAGCCGATGGGTCATGTGGCGGGGCTGGCCGCGTCGGTGATGTCGGGCGTGTCGACGGTGATCGCGGCGGCCATCGCCGCGCCCCTCGGCCTGATGTTCGACGGCACGCTTCTGCCCATGGCCTTGGGGATTTTCCTGTTGTCGCTTGGGGCCTTCGCGCTGATGCTGGTGATGGCGCGCTTTGAGGCGCGTCACCTGCCCGCGGGGGTATGATGGGAGAATATCCTTACGATCTGGGGAGCTATCGCTGCCCGGTCACGGCGAACGCGCAGGCGCAGGTCTGGTTCGACCGCGGGCTTCTGTGGACTTATGGCTTCAACCATGAAGAAGCGGTGCGCTGTTTCCAGCGGGCCATCGAGGCGGACCCGGGCTGTGCCATGGCATGGTGGGGCGTCGCCTATGCGTCGGGGCCGAATTACAACATGCCGTGGGCGCTGTTCGACGCGCGGTCGCGCGCGGCGGCACTGGCTGTGTGTTGCGAGGCGACCGAACGCGCGCTGGCGCTTGCCGACAGGGTGAGCGCGGTCGAGGCGGCGCTGATCCGCGCCCTGCCCGCGCGGTATCCGCAAGCCACGCTCATCGACGACATGGAGCCGTGGAACCACGATTTCGCGGATGCGATGCGCAAGGTGGCGGCCACGCACCCGGACGCTCTGGAGGTGATCTCGGTCTTTGCGGAATCGCTTCTGAACCTGACGCCGTGGAAGATGTGGAACCTGCGCAGCGGTCAGCCCGCGGAAGGTGCGAAGACGGCCGAGGCGCAGGCGCTGCTGGAACAGGCCATGGCGCAGCTGCCGGGCGCCATGGCGCATCCCGGGGTGCTGCATCTTTACGTTCACCTGATGGAGATGTCGCCCACCCCCGAAAAGGCGCTGAAGGCAGCGGACGTGCTGCGCACCCTCTTGCCCGATGCGGGGCATCTGGTGCACATGCCCACGCATATCGACGTGCTCTGCGGGCAGTATCACGATGTCGTCCACTGGAACCAAAGGGCGGTCGAGGCGGACCTGAAGTATTACGCGCGCGAAGGCGCGATGAACCTCTATACCGGCTACCGCATGCATGATTACCACTTCGTCATGTATGGCGCGATGTTCCTCGGCCAGCTGGAACCCGCGCTGGAGGCCGTGCGCGGCATGGCCGCGACGGTGCCCGAGGCGATGCTGCGCATCCCTTCGCCCCCCATGGCGGATTATTTCGAGGCGTACCTCGCGATGGAACCGCATGTGCTGGTGCGTTTCGGGCGCTGGCACGAGCTGATCGCGATGGAGCCGCCGGAGGACCGCGACCTTTACGCGACGCTGACGGCGAACGTGCATTACGCGCGCGCCGTGGCCTTCGCCGCGCTGGGCCGCGTGGCGGAAGCGGAGGCGGAGGAACAGGTCTTTCACGCGGCCCGCGACCGGGTGCCCGAGGGCCGGCTTCTGCACAACAACACGGTCCGCGATCTCTTGATGATCGCGACCGAGATGCTGCGGGGCGAGATCGAGTATCGCAAGGGCAACTTTGATGTGGCCTTCGCCCATCTGCGCCGGTCGGTCGAGATCGACGACAATCTGCCCTATGACGAACCCTGGGGCTGGATGCAGCCGACGCGCCATGCGCTGGGTGCGCTTCTGTTCGAGCAGGGGCGCGTGGCCGAAGCGGAAGCCGTCTATCGCGAGGATCTGGGTCTGGGCGGGCAGCTCAGCCGGGCTGCGGTACATCCCGACAATGTCTGGGCGCTGCGCGGTCTGCATGATTGCCTGAAGGCGCGCGGCGAGACGGCCGAGATCGTGCAGCTGCGCCAGCGGCTCGACCTTGCGCTGGCGCGGGCGGACCGGGCGGTGGCGGCGTCATGCTTCTGCGCGCAAAAGGCGATGCGCGCGGCAGGGTGATTTTTCTGCGAAAAATCGGGATGTCGAATTTTCGCAGAAAATTCTAGCTCTTGGTCTTTTCCGCGAGGTCGCGGGCGATGGCGAAGGCGCCCTTGATCTTGTCGGCCTCGGAGACCCAGTCGCGGCGCACGACGATCTTGTTGTCCTTGATCTTGGCCAGTCCCTTCTGGTCCTGGATGAAGGCCACGAGCCCCGCGGGGCTTGCGAACTTGTCGTTGTGGAACTGGATTGTCGCGCCCTTGGGCCCACCGTCGAGCTTGGCGATCCCGGCCTTGCGGCACATCGCCTTGATCCGCACGACGAGGAGAAGCGTGTTCACCTCGCGCGGGAGCTTGCCGAAGCGGTCGATGAGTTCGGCGGCGAAGCCTTCGAGTTCCACCTTCGTCGACAGCGCGCTGAGACGGCGATAAAGGCCCAGCCGCACGTCGAGATCGGGGACATATTCTTCGGGGATCAGGACCGGCACGCCAAGATTGATCTGCGGCGCCCATTGATCGTCGGCCTCGGACAGGCCTTCCATCCCGCCCGCCTTGATCCGGGCGATCGCCTCTTCCAGCATGGACTGGTAAAGTTCGTATCCCACGTCGCGCATCTGGCCCGACTGTTCCTCGCCCAGCAGATTGCCCGCACCGCGGATGTCGAGGTCCTGGCTGGCCAGAGTGAAGCCCGCGCCGAGGGTGTCGAGGCTGCCCAGCACGCGCAGGCGCTTTTCGGCAGCCGCGGTGAGTTTCGCACGCGGCTTCGTGGTTAGATAGGCATAGGCCCGCGTCTTCGACCGGCCCACACGGCCCCTGATCTGGTAGAGCTGGGACAGGCCGAACATGTCGGCGCGGTGGATGATCATGGTGTTGGCGGTGGGGATGTCGAGGCCGGATTCCACGATGGTCGTGGCCAGAAGCACGTCATACTTGCCGTCGTAGAAGGCGTTCATCCGGTCGTCGAGGTCACCCGCCGCCATCTGGCCATGGGCGGTGACATAGGTCACCTCGGGCATCTGGGTTTTCAGGAACTCTTCGATCTCGGGCAGATCGGCGATGCGGGGGACGACATAGAAGCTTTGCCCGCCGCGATAATGTTCGCGCAGAAGCGCCTCGCGGATTGTCACCGCGTCGAATTCGCTGACGTAAGTCCGGATCGACAGCCGGTCGACGGGGGGTGTGGCGATGATCGACAGATCCCGCACACCCGAAAGCGAAAGTTGCAGCGTGCGCGGGATAGGCGTCGCGGTCAGCGTCAGGACATGGATGTCGGAGCGCAGCTGCTTGAGCCGTTCCTTGTGGGCGACGCCGAAATGCTGTTCCTCGTCGATGATGAGAAGGCCGAGGTTCTTGAACCTGATCCCCTTGGCCAAGAGCGCGTGGGTGCCGACGACGATGTCCACGTCACCCGAGGCCAACCCGTCACGGGTGAGATTTGCGTCCTTCGCACTCACGAAGCGCGACAGGGGCCGCACCTTGACCGGAAAACCCCGGAAGCGTTCGGCGAAACTGGCGTGGTGCTGGCGGGCCAGCAGCGTCGTGGGCGCGATCACGGCGACCTGCACGCCCGACATGGCGGCAACGAAGGCCGCGCGCATGGCGACTTCGGTCTTGCCGAAGCCCACGTCGCCGCAGATCAGACGGTCCATCGGCTGGCCCGCGGCCATGTCGGTCAGCACATCCTCGATCGCCTTCAGCTGATCGTCGGTCTCTTCATAGGGGAATCGGGCGCTGAAGGCTTCCCAAGCGTGGTGTTCGGGTTCCAGCACGGGGGCCGATCGCAGCGCACGTTCGGCGGCGACGCGGATCAACCGGTCGGCCATCTCGCGGATGCGTTCCTTGAGCCGCGCCTTCTTCGCCTGCCATGCCCCGCCGCCCAGACGGTCGAGAAGCCCCTCTTCATGGCCGAACTTCGACAGAAGCTCGATATTCTCGACCGGCAGGTAGAGCTTCGCGTTCTCGGCATATTCCAGCGCGATGCATTCATGCGCCGCGCCCGCCGCCGTGATGACTTCGAGCCCGAGATAGCGGCCGACGCCATGATCGACATGCACGACCAGATCGCCGGGGGACAGCGACTGTGCCTCGGTCAGGAAGTTCTCGGCCTGTCGCTTCTTGCGGGGCTTGCGGATCAGACGGTCGCCCAGCACGTCCTGTTCGGAGATGACGGTCAGGCTGTCAGTCTCGAATCCGTGTTCCAGTGCCCAGACCGCCAGATGCAGACCGCGTTTGCCGATGCGGGTGCCGTCGGGGATCGGGATCGTCTCGGCCAGACCTTCGTCCTCGATCAGACCTTCAAGACGTTCGCGCGCGCCTTCGGAATAGCTCGCGATGACGACGGGGCCCTTGTCGAGCCGCACTTGCACATGCGCGGCCAAGGCACCGAAAAGGCTGATGTTTTCCTGCTGGCGTTCGGGGGCGAAGTTGCGTCCGATCCGTCCGCCCGCATCGATCACTCCGGGGCCGGTGGGGCGCGGCAGGGCACTGAGTGTCAGCATCCTGCGGTCGGCCACGGCGCTATCCCATGCGGCATCGTCAAGATAGAGAAGCCCCGGCGGTGCGGGCTTGTAGACGCTGTCCATCCGCGCCTTCTGGTCGAGCGCGTGGCGGCGCGCGCCATATTGGTCGGCAATGCTGTCCCAGCGGGACAGGCGCGCCGCGTCACTCTGATCGTCGAGCGTGATCGTGGCCTGCGGCAGGTAGTCGAACAGCGTCTCGAGCCGGTCGTGGAAGAAGGGCAGCCAGTGCTCCATCCCCTGATGCTTGCGGCCTGCGCTGACCGCTTCGTACAGCGGATCGTCCGTGCCCGCCGCGCCGAATTCGAGGCGATAGTTCTGACGGAACCGGGTGATCGCGGCCTCGTCGAGGATGACTTCGGAGACGGGGGCCAGTTCGACGACCGATAGTTTCTCGGTCGTGCGCTGGGTCGCGGGATCGAAGCGGCGTGCGCCGTCCAGCACGTCGCCAAACAGATCGAGCCGCACCGGCCCGCCTTCTCCCGGAGGGTAGATGTCGAAGATGCCGCCACGGATGGCGTAATCGCCCGGTTCCATCACGGTGGGCGCCTGTGTGAAGCCCATGGTCACAAGAAAGCGGCGCAGCGCGGCTTCGTCGATGCGGTGGCCGACCCGGGCAGAGAAGGCCGATTGCCGCAGGACATCGCGGGCGGGCAGGCGCTGGGTCGCGGCGTTGAGCGTGGTCAGCAACACGAATCGGTCAGGCAGCGCGCCATGCGCCAGCGCCGCCAGCGTCGCCATGCGGTTGGCCGAGATATCGGGGTTGGGCGAGACGCGGTCGAAGGGCAGGCAATCCCAGCCGGGGAAGGTCAGGACCGGCATCGCGGGCGCGAAGAAGGCAAGTGCCGCCTGCATCGCCGCCAGTCGCTTGTCGTCGCGCGCGATGTGCAGGACGGCGCCGCCGCTGCGCGCGATCTCGTCCAGGATCAGCTTCGCGTCGAAGCCTTCGGGCGCGCCGCCCACGATGATATGCTGCGTCTTTGTCATGATCCCTGCGCCAGATGGCGCGTGCCCCCGGTCCGTCAACCGCCCAGCACGCCGAGCGACAGGTTCACATACATGCCCCAGATCGCCGTGACGAAGATCGACAGCGTTCCGATCATCTGGGTGTAAAGCCGGTGGCGCGCGAGGCGGTGGCGAAGCCTTTCGCCCATCGGTTGTTCGACTTCGATCCGCCGGGCGGTGAAAAAGCTGAGACAGCCCACAAGCGTCAGCGGAAAGGTCAGAAGGAAGGTCGCCTGAGCGAATTCGACGTCGTAGTGCCAACCGAGGATGGCCAGACCCGTCAGCACGAAGCTGAAGATGCCCGCAAGCCAAAGGCCCGAAACCCGACCGATATAGAGCAGCCGGTTCACGTTGATGCGCACGATGTCTTCCAGATCGGTTTCCGCCTGCCCGCCGACCCGGCGCGCGCGCATGACCATGTCATAGGGCACGCCCAGCACCCAGTGGCTGGCCGAGGACCACACGACGGCAAGTGCGATCCAGAACCACAGGTTCGAGAACGACCTGAGATCGATCAGTTCGACGATGTCGGTATACCAGTCCAACCGGGTGCCCTGCCGCCTTGCGTTCTGCGCCCGCGACCTGGTTCTGCGGCCGGGTCTTGTGACAGGCGTCTTTCCATGCCACCCAATACGCAATTGTGCAAGGAGCCTGCCCATGAAACCGACCGTCGCCCCCTACCCCCTCGCCCGGATGCGCCGCGCGCGCCAGTCCGAGGCGGTGCGCGGGCTTGTCCGGGAAAACTCGCTTGGCATCGAAGACCTGATCTGGCCGGTCTTCGTGCGCGACGGCGTGGGCGTCGAGGAACCGGTGCCGTCGATGCCCGGCGTCATGCGGCGGTCGGTCGACCGCGTGGTCGAAGCGGCGGCCGAGGCGCGTGATCTGGGCATCCCGGCGATCTGTCTCTTTCCCTATACCGACCCCAGCCTCAAGACCGAGGACTGCGCCGAGGCGTGGAACCCCGAGAACCTGTCGAACCGCGCCACCCGCGCGATCAAGGCCGAGGTGCCGGGGATCGCGGTGATGACGGACGTGGCGCTCGACCCCTACAACATCAACGGGCATGACGGCTTCGTCGAGAACGGAGAGATCGTGAACGACCGCACGGTCGAGGCGCTGGTGAAACAGACACTGAGCCAGGCCGAGGCAGGGGCCGACATCATCGGGCCGTCCGACATGATGGACGGCCGGATCGGCGCGATGCGCCGCGCGCTCGAGGCGGCGGGCCACGAGAAGGTGATGATCCTGTCCTATGCCGCCAAGTACGCAAGCGCCTTCTACGGCCCCTTCCGCGATGCGGTGGGCGCGTCGGGGCGGCTGGTTGGCGACAAGAAGACCTACCAGATGGACCCGGCGAATTCCGACGAGGCGCTGCGCCTGATCGAACGCGACCTGATGGAAGGCGCGGACATGGTCATGGTGAAGCCGGGGATGCCCTACCTCGACATCTGCCGCCGGGTGAAGGACACGTTCGGCGTGCCGACCTTCGCCTATCAGGTGTCGGGCGAATACGCGATGATCCAGGCCGCGGCGCAGAACGGATGGATCGACGGCGAAAAGGCCATGCTCGAAAGCCTGATGGCGTTCAAGCGCGCGGGCTGCGACGGGATCCTGACCTATTTCGCACCCGCGGTGGCGCGGCGCCTGCGCGCGGGGTGACCCCCGCGCCGGCGGCAGAAAGATGCGCAAGACCCCCAGATATGGGTGACAGGGGCCGCCTTTGGCCCTATACTTACACATCAGACCGGGACAACCCGGCATCGGCATTCATTGAGAGGCAGACGAGCATGACCCATTCCCGTTTCACGCGGCGCAGCTTTACCCTTGCGGTTCTGGCCGGCGGCGTCACCGCTTCCTGCGGCAACGGCATCGGATCGGATGGCGGGGCGCGGATCGACGCCCGCGTCGATGCGACGCTGAATGAGATGTATTCACGCTATCCCCACACGTTCGAACTGGCGCAGAAGGCGACGGGCCTTCTGGTCATGCCGCTCGTGTCAGAGGCGGGGCTGGGCCTCGGCGGCGGCTTTGGCCGCGGCGCGCTGCGGGTCGATGACGTGACGATCGACTATTATTCGGTCGTGAAGGGGTCGGGCGGGTTGCAGATCGGCGTGCAGCAGTACAGCCATGTCCTGTTCTTCATGACCGAAGAGGCACTGATGGATTTCCGCCGGTCGGCCGGATGGGCCGCGGGCGCGGATGTCGAATATGTCGTCAGCAACGAGGCTGCGAACCTGTCGACCGACACGGTGACCACCACCTCGCCGGTGCTGGCGGCGGTCTTCGGTCAGGCGGGGCTGCGCATCGGCGCGACGCTCGAAGGGCTGAAGTACACCCGCATCATTCCCTGATTGCCGGCTCCAGCACGGTGATCCCGACCGAGGCCGCGCGGGCGAGGTTCGCATCCAGGCTCATCGGGATGTATTCGCCGCGCCGCCAGAGCTGCGCCAGATCGTCGTAATGGCGTGACAGGAAATGCCCCGATTGACCGGTCGAAGTGATGAAGACCGAACTGTCGGGATCGGCGAAGTCATAGACCCCGCGATAGCCCGCGCCATGTACGTTGTGGAAGGGATCGGGGTCTTCGCCCGAGGTGCGCCCGCGCAGAAGCGTGTTGTCGCCGCCGCTGGTGGACTGGCGGATATTCACGAAATACCGCAGCACCGGGACCGAGCCCAGCACCTGATGGTCATGCGTCGCCTGATGCGCATCGCCCCAGCGCAAGGATTCAAGCGCGGTGCCGTAACGTTCGCCGATCCAGACCAACGCGTCGTCGAGCGCCAGGCGTGACATGTCGGTGCAGGTCTCGACCGGGGCCGATTGTACCACGTCGCACCATTCGGCGGCTCCGTCGATGTTGCGGTAGACCCGCTCGATGAACAGCGGCTCAACATGGGTGAATTCGTCGGCGAGCGGGCCCAGATCATCACGGATCAGGCGATCTTGCAGCGCGCGCAACCAGGCAGCGTAGATCAGCGGTTCGGGAAGATGTTCGTTCATCTCGCCGTTCCAGTCGGCCAGAAGGGCAAGCGCGCGCTGTCTTGTGCGGTCCGGCGTACCTTCGGGCGCGGCCTGTCCGGTGAACCACAGATCGGCCCCCACCAGCGGCAGGAGCGAGCGCGCGGTGAAGGACACAGAGTCGAGCTGCGCCTCGATGAAACTGTCGCGGGTATGGACCTCGCGCATCTGCATCAGGCGTTGCCAGCGGAAGACGCGCTGGCTGTCGCCCCATTCGTAGGACAGGTGATTGGGGAACGGGCGTTCCACGACCTTGTTGTTGGTGTTGCCGAGGATACCGCCGCGCGGGTCCACGAAAACCGGGTTCGAGGCATAGGGCATGCGCCCCTGCCAGCGGTTCTGCGCGATCCAGCCCGGCGCGGGCATGCGGCCCTGCGTCTGATGGGCGGCGTCGCGGCGCGGCACGGCACCGATCATCTTCATGCCGATGCCGTCGGCATCGACCAGTGTCAGCATCTGGCTGGGAGCGACGAAGCCTTCGGCGGCGGCGATCGCCCCGGCCACGGTGTCCGAGCGCATCACGCTCATGGCGGCGGTGAGCGTCGTGTCCTCGGGCGTCAGAAGCGTCCAGGAGAGCGCCGCGACATGGCCCTCGGGCGTCACGGTGCCAAGGTCGTAGTGGCTGGGCGGCAGGACGGGGCCATTTTCCGTCCAGCGCAGGGTCAGCGTGACGGGTTCGGCATCCTTGACCTCGACGATGCTCTGACGCGTCTCGAACCGCTTCCAGCCCGACGGCGTGAGGTATTCTTCCGCGTTGTCAGGGTTCAGCCGTTCGATGAAGGCGTCCTGATCGTCGAGATAGGACGACGTCAGCCCCCAGCCCAGCCGCGCGCTGCGCCCCGTCATGATCACCGGCACGCCCGGCAACGTGCCCCCGATCACACCACCCGAGGCAAGTTCAAGCCGCGACAGATACCAGATCGTCGGCGCGCTGAAGCCCAGATGCGGGTCGTTGGCCAGAAGCGTGCCGCCCGCCGCCGACCGCGAGGGCGCGGCCGCGAAGGCGTTCGAGGCCCCCGCAAGGCCGCGCGGCGCGAAGGGCGACAGCGGATCGCGGGGCGTAAGCGCGACGTCCGCGACACGCGGCAGGCCGGGGAAGAGATCGGCATATTCCGGCAGCGCGGCGATCCCCGCACCGGGCGTGTCGGGCAAGATGTCGCTGAGCCGCGCAGGATCGTCGAGGGCAAGCGCCACACGGGCGCGCAGCACTTCCGCTTCGAGATGGCCTGCAAGCTGCACGCCCATGAGCTTGACCACTGCGATGGAATCCGCGGGCTGCCAAGGCGCGATGGGCGCGTTGAACAGGAACATCTCGGGCGCGCCGCGCCCCAGCGCGTCGCGGTTGATCTCGGCCAGGCGCGCATTCACGCCCGCCGCATAGGCATCGAGCGCGGCGCGCGTGTACACATCTTGCACCGCCACCGATTGCTGGGCGAGGCGGTAGAGATCGAAGCGGCGCAGCGTGACGTCGATGGCCTGTGTACGGGGGCCGAAAACCTCGGACAGCCGTCCTTGGGCGGTGCGGCGCAGCATCGTCATCTGCCACAGCCGGTCCTGCGCATGGGCATAGCCCAACCCGAAGAAGACATCGGTGTCGGTGGCGCCGAAGATATGGGGCACGTTGGCATTGTCGCGCACGATCTCGACCGGGGCCGAGACGCCTTCGACCGCAAGGCGGTTGTCGTAATCGGGCAGCGAGGTGGAAGCGAAGTAGTAGACGGCCAGCAGGACCAGAACTGCCAGCACGACCGCCGCCGAGGTCAGCCGGAGCAACCACCGAAACAGAACGCGCATAGCCACCCTTCCGTTTGACGCCGCCGTGTGGGCTGTTAGGTAGTGACGCAAGCTAAGGCAAGTTCAAAGGGGGGAAAAGCGCATGGCGAAGCTGGCGTTTCTGGGACTGGGCGTGATGGGCTATCCGATGGCGGGGCATCTGCAAGCCAAGGGGCATGACGTCACCGTCTACAACCGCACCGCGGCCAAGGCCGAAGCATGGGCCGCGCAGCATGGCGGGGCGCACGCCCCCACCCCGCGCGAGGCGGCGGCGGGCGCAGAGATGGTGATGGCCTGCGTCGGCAATGACGACGATCTGCGCGCGATCTGTCTTGGCCCGCACGGCGCCTTCGCGGGCATGGCGAAGGGATCGGTCTTCGTCGATCACACCACCGTGTCGGCAAAGGTGACGCGCGAATTGTTCGAGGCGGCGGCCGAGCTTGGCATCCATTTCGTCGACGCACCGGTGTCGGGCGGACAGGCGGGTGCCGAAAACGGGCAGCTTGTCGTCATGTGCGGTGGCGGGGAAGCGGCCTATGGCCGGGCTGAGCCGGTGATCGCCGCCTATGCCAAGAAATGCGTGCGGCTTGGCGACAGCGGCGCGGGGCAGCTGACCAAGATGGTCAACCAGATCTGCATCGCGGGGCTGGTGCAGGGGCTGAGCGAGGGGCTGCATTTCGCCGAGAAGGCGGGCCTTGACGGGCGCGCGGTGATCGATGTCATCGGCGGCGGCGCGGCAGGGTCGTGGCAGATGGTGAACCGGTATCAGACCATGCTCGACGATCATTTCGAACATGGCTTCGCGGTGGACTGGATGCGCAAGGACCTTGGCATCTGTCTGGACACCGCCGACGAAGTGGGGGCAAGCCTGCCTGTCACCGCGCTGGTCGACCAGTTCTACAAGGACGTCCAGAAGATGGGCGGCGGGCGCTGGGACACGTCGAGCCTGTTCAAGCGCCTGCGCAAGATGGGCTGATCAGGCCCCCGACCCTGACATAGCCTCGAACTGGGCCTTCTGTTTCGCGGTCCACAGGACCGTCAGCGCCGGGCCGGTGTCTGTCTGGCGTTCTTCCTCGACCAAATCGCGGGCGAAGAGCCAGGCGCGGCGGCGGCCTTCGCCGAAGCCCAGCGTGATCTCTTCGCGCAGGCGCGTCCCACCGAGTGCGTCGGCCACCGCCGACAGAAGCGCGTCGATCCCCGTGCCGTCGATCGCGGAGATGGCGAAGACCGATGCGTCGCGCAGCGCGCGTCCTTCGACCTGCGCGCGCGTCTCGGGGGGAAGAAGGTCGATCTTGTTCCAGACCTCGATCTGCGGGCGGGACTCGTCCACGCCGAGCGAGGCGAGGATCGTCGCCACATCCGCCGCCTGACCGTCAGACTCGGGGTGGCTGATGTCGCGCACATGCAAGATGAGATCGGCCGACAGCACCTCTTCCAGCGTCGCGCGGAAGGCGGCGACCAGTTCGGTCGGCAGATCCGAGATGAAGCCCACGGTGTCCGACAGGATCACCTCGGGCCCGTCGGGCAGCGCCACGCGCCGCATCGTGGGGTCGAGCGTGGCAAAGAGCATGTCCTTGGCCATGACATCCGCCCCGGTCAGCCGGTTGAAGAGCGTCGATTTGCCCGCGTTGGTGTAGCCCACCAGCGCGACGATGGGGTACGGCACCTTGGCGCGGGCCATGCGGTGCAATTCGCGCGTCTTGACCACGCGGTCGAGCTGGCGGCGCAGGCGGACAAGCTGGTCGTCGATGGCGCGGCGGTCGGCCTCGATCTGCGTCTCGCCGGGACCGCCGACAAAGCCAAATCCCCCGCGCTGGCGTTCAAGGTGCGTCCAGGCCCGGACAAGCCGCGTGCGCTGGTAGGACAGCGCTGCCATTTCCACCTGCAAAACGCCTTCGCGGGTGCGTGCGCGGTCGGAGAAGATTTCGAGGATCAGACCGGTTCGGTCGAGGATCTTGACGCCCCAGTCCTTTTCCAGATTGCGCTGCTGGACGGGCGTGACGGGGCCGTCGATCAGGACAAGCTCGATCTCGGCCTCTTTCAGGCGGTCCTTCAGCTCGGCAATCTTGCCCTTGCCGAACAGATGCCCCGCCTGCGGGCGGTCGACCCGGACGATATCGGCTCCGATGACATCGAGATCGGGCAGCGCATGGGCAAGTGCCACGCCTTCTTCCAAGGCCGGGCCTGCTGGTCGCCGGTCCGGATTCTTGCGGATGTCGGGGTGAAGTACCCAGGCGCGGGTGCGCCTGCGTTCACGGCCGATCAAGACGCGTCTTCACCTTCATAAAGGCTGATGGGCTGGGCTGGCATGATGGTCGAGATCGCGTGTTTGTAGACCAGCTGGGACTGTCCGTCCCGGCGCAGAAGCACGCAGAAATTGTCGAACCACGTGATCACGCCCTGCAGCTTGACGCCGTTGATCAGGAAGATGGTGACGGGAACCTTGGTCTTGCGAACGTGATTGAGAAATGCGTCCTGAAGGTTCTGTCTGTCCGATGCCATTGTCCAATACTCGCCGTTGTTCTTGCCACATGTCGCGGTCCGACACGCCCCTCCTGTCCGAGTATGGTCTGCCCGGACAGGAGATTCCAGCCCAAAAATCAGTCCGTTACGGAACCAATGCCCACAGGCGTCTCAGGCGCGCCAGAATCGGGCGCTGAGAAGCGCGATGAAGGCCAGTGTTTCCAGTCGGCCAAGGATCATCGCGACCGAAAAGGTCAGCTTGGCTGCCGTGTCGATCTTGATCAGGTCGATCGGCACCTCGGCCGCCACGGTGATGAGCGGCCCCGTGGTTGTCAGCGCCGCGACCGTCAGCAACATCGCGTCTTCGAACCGCAGGCCCTGAAAGGCGAAGATCACCGTGAAGGCCGCAAGCGTCAGCGCGAAGATCATGAAGAAGACCCAGGCGATGAAGGCGCCATCGCGCTTGATTCGGGCGCTGCGCCCGGTGTCAGGGCCGACCGAGGAGGGATGGACGAGCCGCTCCATTTCGCGCAGGCCGTTGAGGTAGAGGGCGTAGACGCGCAGCAGCTTAACCCCGCCTGCCGTGGTGGCGACCCCGCCGCCGATGATCGCCAGCCCCATCAGCAGCACCCCCGGCGTACCCAGCCCCGACCAGTTGCGCGCGGTGTCCCACTCGGCGCTGGCGAACCCGGTCGTGGTCAGGAAGGACAGGACGGTGAAGACGCTGCCCCAGAGCGCGCGCAGCGCCGCGCCGAAGCTTTGTGCATCGGCCAGTTCATAAGCCCCGAACCAGTGCCGCAGGAACAGAACCGCGGGCACGGCGATGACGATCAGAAGACCGACACGGAATTCCGGATCGCGGTCGAGCCGGGCCGCCCCCTTGGTCACGGTGTCGCTGGAAAAAGTCAGCCGCGACAATGCGAAGAGCATGAACAGCGCCATCGCTGCTTCACCCGTGAAACCGCCCGCGCTGTTCTCGAGACCGCCCACGGGCGAGATCCCGCTGGTCGCCATCACCGACATCGCATGACACAGCGCGACAAGCGGCCTGTCGCCCGCAAGCAACAGCGCCAGCCATAGTACGCCTGTCAGCCCGGCATAGATGGGCGCCAGCGTCCGCGTGATCCGCATGAGCCGCTGCCCGGGATCGGCGCGTTCGGCGGCCACCTGCGCGCTGTCGCCGCGGCCCGGCTCGCCCATTGCCGTCACCTCGAACCCGCCAAGCGAGAGCGGCGCGAGGATGGCCGAAGCCGCAACCCACATCAGGAACCCGCCCATCCAGCCCACCTGAGCGCGCCACAGGTGAAGCGTGTCGTTCAGCCGATCGGGTATCGGGAAGAACGTGACACCCGTGGTGGTGAAGGCGCTGACCATCTCGACATAGGCGTTCACGAACCGCGTGGTGCCGAGCGCGTCGTGAAACGGCACCGCAAGATAGGCGGGCAGAACCACGAGGGCCGTCATTAGCGCCATGAGCTGGCCCACCAGCCCGCGTTTCGACCGGCGCGACGACAGCACGATGGCAAGGATGGTAAACAGGAACAGGCCCAGAGTGCCCGCGTAAAAGAAGGACTGCGATGTCGGGTGATCGTCGCGCACCACAGCATGGGCCGCGGGCAGATACATCGACACCGCCGCGCCGCCCAGAAGCAGCAGAAACAGCGGCTGACGCGTCAGGAACCCGGATTTCTCGGCGCGCCCCATCGGTCAGAAGAAGTCGATCGAGACCTGCATCAGCCTCTCGACCTCGGGCACGTCGGCGGCAATGGCGAACATGGCGACGACGTCGCCTTCCTCGATCCTGAGCGTCGCGGTGGGGCGCAGCACTTCGCCCTTCTTCATCACGGCGCCGACCAGCACGCCTTCGGGAAAGTCGATGTCGCGCAGGCGCTGCCCGGCCATGGGCGAGGTGGACAGAACTTCGGCCTCGATCACCTCGGCCTCGGCATCACCGATAGAATAGACGTTGCGCACGCGGCCCTGCCGGATGTGGCGCAGGATCGACGACACGGTGGTGGCGCGCGGGTTGATGTAGGCGTCGATGCCCAGCGGTGCCATGAGCGGCACCAGCGAGGGATCGTTGATCAGCGCGATGGCCATGGCACAGCCTTCAGCCTTGGCACGCACGGCAACCAGCATGTTGGTGCGGTCGTCGTCGGTGACGGCAAGCATGGCGTCGGCGCGATCGATGCCAGCCTCGGCCAGAAGCGCGCTGTCGAGCCCGTCGCCATGCAGAACGATGGTCCGTTCCAGCGCCTCGGCGGCAAGTTCGGCGGCGGCGCGGTTCTTTTCGATGATGCGCGTGCGCACGCGGCCCGCTTTTGCCTCGAGCTCCTGCGCCACGGCAAGGCCCACGTTGCCGCCACCGACGATGACCACGCGTTCCTGTTTCTTCTGGGTCTTGCCGAAGATGTCGAGCGTGCGCGCCACGTCGTCGCGATGGCTGAAGACATAGGCGTCGTCGCCCGCGAAGATCTGGTCACCCGGTTCGGGCGCAAAGAGCGTACCGTCGCGCCGCAGGCCCACCACAACCGCCCGCAGCGTCGAGAAGAGGTCGGTCAATTGCCGCAGCGGCGTGTTGATGATCGGGCAGTCATCGTCGATCTTGATGCCCAGAAGCTGGGCCTTGCCGTCCATGAACATCTCGGTGTCGAAGGCGGCGGGCGCGGACAGGCGCAGCATGGCGGCGGCGGCGACTTCGCGTTCAGGACTGATCACGACGTCGATGGGCAGGTGATCGCGGCGATAGAGGTCGGAATAAAGCGGGTTCAGATAGGCCTGACTGCGCAGGCGTGCGATCTTGCGGTTGATGGAAAAGACCGAATGCGCCACCTGACAGGTGACCATGTTCACCTCGTCCGAATGGGTGGCGGCGATGATCATGTCGGCGTCGCGCGCGCCCGCCCGGTCAAGCACATCGGGATGCGAGGCGAAGCCCGCGATGCCCTGCACGTCGAGTGTCTCGGTGGCGCGGCGGACGAGGTCGGCGTTCGAATCGACCACCGTCACGTCGTTCAGTTCGCCCGACAGATGCCGCGCGATCTGCCAGCCCACCTGGCCTGCCCCGCAGATGATGACCTTCATGGTCCCGGCCCCGTCCAATCGAACCCTTTGCATGGCAGAAGGCCCCTGCCCGGTCAATTCAATTGTCCCACGCGCACGGAACGGGCAGAATGGCGGCCATGATGATCCGTTTCACCGCCCTTGCCGCCCTTATCCTGCTGACCGGATGCGCGCCGATGACGATCTGGCACCGCGCCGGGGTCAGCGTTTCGCAGATGGAGCGGGATGCCGATACCTGCCGGGTGGCGGCGCTGCGCGACGCGCCGGTGGCGACGCAGGTGGTGCAGGCGCCCCCAGTCTTCGTGCCGCCGCGCCAGGTCTGCAACGCGCAGGGCGCCTGCGTCACGCAAGGCGGCTACTTCATCCCGGGCGAGATCAGCACCATCGATCCCAATGCGGCGCTGCGCGCGCGGCTGACCGACCGCTGCATGGCCGACCGGGGCTATGCGCCGGTATCGATCCCGCCCTGCCCTGCCAGCGTGGCATCGGCAGCGCCGGTGGCGCGCACAACGATCCTGCCCACGATCACCGAACGCTCCTGCGTGATCCGCCGCGACGATGGCAGCTGGCAGATCGTCAACCGCGGCTGACGGGATCAGAGCTCGACGTCTTCGTCTTCGTCTTCGAGCGTTGCGACCCGGGCTCCGGATTTCGACATCGTCACCACGCCCAGCGACTTGAGCTTGCGGTGAAGCGCGCTGCGTTCCATCCCGACGAAGGATGCGGTGCGGCTGATATTGCCGCCGAAGCGGTTGATCTGGGTCAGAAGGTATTCGCGCTCGAACGCCTCGCGCGCTTCGCGCAGCGGAAGCGAGGCCAGTGCGCCCGACAACACGACGCGGCCTTCCTCGGTGGTCGAGGGGCCAGAACCCGGCAGTTCCTCGGCGCCAATGGGGCCCGACCCGTCGCCCAGGATCAGCACGCGTTCGATCAGGTTCTTGAGCTGGCGCACGTTGCCGGGCCAGTCCATCGTCTGCATCAGCGCCACGGCTTCATCGGTCAGCGGGCGGATGGGCAGGCCTTGGGTTTCGTTGAACACCGTGATGAAATGATCGGCCAGAAGGGGAATATCCTCGCGCCGGTCGGACAGCGGCGGCACCTCGATCGGGACGACGTTCAGCCGGTGATAAAGCTCCTGCCGGAAGCTGCCCGCGGCGATCGCGGCTTCGAGATCGCGGTTGGTGGACGAGATCACCCGCAGGTCGACACGCACCTTGTCGGTGCCGCCCACGCGCTGGAACTGCTGGTCGACCAGCACGCGCAGGATCTTGGACTGGGTGCCCAGCGGCATGTCGGCCACTTCGTCGAAATAGATCACGCCGCCATGGGCTTCTTCCAGAAGGCCGCGTTCGACGCCGCGCTCTGCGGTTTCACGCCCGAACAGCACCTCTTCCATGCGGTCGGGTTCGATGGCGGCGCAGTTCACCGAGACGAAAGGCCCCGACTTGCGGGTCGACTGGCCATGAATGTAGCGCGCGGCGACTTCCTTGCCGGCACCGGCAGGGCCCGTCAGCATCACGCGCCCGTTGGAGCGGGTCACCTTGTCGAGTTGGCCCATGAGGGCGCGGAAGCCGCTCGATGCGCCGATCATCCGGGCCGCGCCCGCATCGCGGCGCTTGAGGCTGAGGTTCTCGCGGCGCAGGCGCGAGGTCTCCATCGCCCGGCGGATCACCACCAGAAGCTGGTCGATGTTGAAGGGTTTCTCGATGAAGTCGTAGGCGCCCTGCTTGATGGCGGCGACCGCGATCTCGATGTTGCCATGGCCCGAGATGATGACGACCGGGATATCGGGGTTGTCGCGCTTGACAGTCTTGAGAATGTCGATCCCGTCCATGCGGCTGTCCTTGAGCCAGATGTCGAGGATCATCAGCGCGGGCGGTTCGGCGTTGATCGCGGCCATGCAATCGTCGGAATTGCCGGCAAGCCGCGTGGCATAGCCTTCATCCTCGAGGATATCGGACACCAGTTCGCGGATGTCGCGTTCATCATCGACGATCAGAATGTCACTCATCAATCTTTCCTCGGGTCTGGTTGGGTCGGGGCGGCTGCCTTGGCGCCAGCCCGCAGTGGCAGGCGGATCAGCGCCATGGCGCCGCGCCGCGCACCGGGGGCGAAGGGTTCGGCATCTTCAAGCGCAAGCG
Organism: Aestuariivita sp.; assembly: GCA_018401465.1. Lineage (GTDB taxonomy): Bacteria > Pseudomonadota > Alphaproteobacteria > Rhodobacterales > Rhodobacteraceae > JAGYKE01. Next base: position 30,941 of record JAGYKE010000002.1, on the reverse strand, counting down.
TGCCGCCATGTTCCTCGATGATCTTCTTGACGATGGGCAGGCCAAGGCCGGTGCCTTCGTCGCGGGTGGTCACGTAAGGCTCAAACAGCCGCGCGCGGTCTTCAGGCAGGCCGATTCCATTGTCGCTGATGCGGATTTCCGCGCGGTCGCCTTCGGTCCCAAGCGTGACGCGGATTTCCGGGGCGTGTCCTTCCGGCGCGCCTTTTTTATGAAGGGTTTCAATCGCTTCGCCCGCGTTCTTGATGAGGTTGGTCAGCGCCTGCCCGATCATCGCGGCATCAAGATCGGCGATGACCGGGCCGTCGGGCAAGTCAGCCGCGATGGTGACGCCCGGCTGGCCCGATTGCTGCAGGACCACCGCGTCGCGCAGGATCTGCACAAGGTCGTTCGATTGCCGGTCAGGTTCGGGCATGCGCGCGAAACGCGAGAATTCGTCGACGATGCGGCGCAGATCGTTGGTCTGGCGCACGATGACGTCGGTCATCGCTTCGAGCTGGTCGCTGTCGTCGCCCAGCCGGGGCGCGAACTTGCGCTTGATGCGTTCCGCCGAGAGCTGGATCGGCGTGAGCGGGTTCTTGATCTCGTGCGCGATGCGGCGGGCGACGTCGCCCCAGGCGGCCATGCGCTGGGCGCTGACCAGATCGGTGACGTCGTCGAAGGCCACCACATAGCCTTCGAGCCGCCCTTCATCGCCGCGCCGCGTCGCCATGCGCACCAGCAGGTTTTCAAGCCGACCCTGCCGGGTGACGCGGATCTCCTCCTGCGCGACTTCGGAGGCGCTTGTGCGCAGGTCATCGAAAAGCGGGCCGAATTCCGGCACCGCCACCTTCAGCGCCAGCGCGGTCTCGTCCCCCGTCCAGCCCAGCAGCCGTTCGGCCGAGCGGTTGACGAAAGTCACATGTCCCTGCGGATCAAGGCCCACGACGCCCGAGGTGACCGAGGTCAGCACCGAATCGAACAACCGCCGCCGCCGTTCGATCTGGCGCGTATTGTCGAGAAGCGTCTCGCGCTGGGCCTTCAGCTGCCGCGTCATCTGGTTGAAATAGCGCCCCAGCATGGCGATTTCGTCGTCGCCCTGTTCCTCGATCACCTGCACGTCAAGATCACCCGCCCCGACGCGCTGCGCCGCCCCCGTCAGGCGGCCCACCGGGCGCGACAGCCGTTCGGCGAACCACAGGCCCAGCCAGATCGCGGCGAGGATGAGGATGACCGCGAAACCCAGATACAGAAGCCCGAATTCGAACAGGACGCGTCCCCGGTCGCTTTCAAGTTGCTGGTAAAGCCGCACCGATTCCTGCGTGTCGTCGAGAAGGTTCAGGATTTCGCCGTCCACTTCGCGGCTGACATAGAGAAAGCGGTCGACGAAGGCGTCAAGCCGCACGAGCGCGCGGAATTCGTTGTTCGGCCAATCCTCGATGATGACGAAGCCGGTGTCCGAGGCTTCGGAGAGATTCTCGGGGCCGGGATGTTCGAAATCGAAAAGATAGCTGCCTTCGCCGCGCGCGCGGATGTCGCCTGTGCCGTCGATGACATAGGCCTCGCGCAGGCCGCGCTGGATCTGCGGCTGCCCTTGCGCCAGCGCCTGCCGCAATTCGCCATCATTCATGAAATAGGTGACACTGCGCCCGGCATCGAGATAACGCGCCAGCGCGCGGGCGTCTTCGGCGAGGTCTTCGCGCTGTTCCTCCTCATAGGCCTGCGCGGCGGCGAGAGAGGCACCCACCACGTTGCGCACCCGGTCCGAGAACCAGCCTTCAAGCCCGATGTTGACCGTAAGCCCGGCGAAGACCGCGACGGTGACCGTGGGAATGAGGGCCAGTGCAGCGAACACGCCGGTCAGCCGCAGGTGCAGGCGCGACCCGGCTGATTGCGCGCGCCGCGCCGCGATCAGCCGCGCGACCGAGCCCAGCACCAGCGCCGCGACGACGAGGACGTAGACGAGGTCGGCCAGCAGCACGAGGCGCAGCGTCAGCGCCGACGATCCCTGATCGAGCGGGCCGAGCACCATGAAAGTCGCCAGAACGAGCACGGGGCCCAGCAGCACGAGGCCAAGCGTGGCCGCATTCTGCAGACGCCGTGTCCGGCCCAGACGACGCAAACGCTCCGCCCAGATGCTGTCTTGTGTCCGGGTCGCCACGCGACGCCCTCATCCTGATGTGCCGCCTGCGCGGCTGCCCGCCAAATCTTGTGGTCTGACCCGCGATATCCGCGCAATGCGGCAGAGTCGCCACGGTTATGTGGCGAATTTACATCAACTTCCGGCGGCGTGTCACCTGAATATCCAGATCGGTGATCTTCTTGCGCAGGGTATTCCGGTTGATCCCCAGAAGATCGGCGCATTTCGCCTGATTGCCGCCGGTCGCATCCAGCGCGATCTCGATCAGCGGCAGCTCCACCTCGCGCAGGATGCGCCCGTACAGACCCGGCGGCGGCAGCATGTTTCCGTGCAGGTCGAAGTAGCGGCGCAGATGCCGTGCGACCGAGGTGGTGAGCTTTTCGGCCTCGCCCCCGCCAAGGACGGGCTGGGTTTCAGGCTGGCTGCCCAGCACGGCCTCGACTTCCGTCCGGGCGATTTCCTCGGCCCGGCTGGTCAGCACAAGGCGGCGCACCGCGTTTTCCAGCTGCCGCACGTTGCCCGGCCAGGAATAGGCGCGGAAAACCTCCGACGCCTGGCCGCCAAGCCAGCGCTTGGGCGCACCGTCGCGTTCGGCGCGGTTCAGGAAATGTTCGGCCAGAAGCGGGATGTCGTCGACCCGTTCGCGCAGGGCAGGCACGTGGATCGTCGCGCCCGACAGGCGGTAAAACAGGTCCTTGCGGACGCGCCCCGCCTCCATCGCATGGGTCAGGTCGGTCTGGCTAGTGGCCATGAAACGCGGGACATGGTCGCCCGGCGCGTCCATCATGCGCACGATGCGGGCCTGAAGCTCTTCCTCGATATCGCCGATTTCGTCGATCAGAAGCGTGCCGCCGCGCACGCGGGCCAGCACCCGGGCGGGGCCTTCCAGTTCGCGCAGGTCGGCGTCGGTGATCGTCAGGAAGGGCAGCGTGCGGCGGTCGGAAAAGTCGTGGATCGCCTTGGCGATCAGCGACTTGCCGGTCCCCGATTCGCCCGAGATCAGAACGGCCAGATCGGTGTTCATCACCTTGGCGACAAGGCGGTACAACTGCTGCATCACCGCCGTGCGGCCCACCAGCGGCAGGTCGTCGGGGCGTTCATCATCATCGACCGCGCGTTCCGCCGGGCTGCGCCGCTTCTGTTCCAGCGCGCGCGCGGTGCGCTTCATCAGGTCGGGCAGGTCGAAGGGTTTCGGCAGGTAGTCGTAGGCCTGCGCCTCGGCCGCCTGAATGGCGGTCATGATCGTGTTCTGCGCGCTGATCACGATGACCGGCAGGCCGGGGCGGTCCTGCGCGATCTTGGGCAGCATCTCGAGCCCGTTGCCGTCGGGCATGACGACGTCCGAGATGACGACATCGCCCTTCCCTTCCGCCACCCAGCGCATCAGCGTGGTGAGCGACGACGTGGCGTGCACCTTGCAGCCCGCCCGTGTCAGGGCCTGCGTCAGAACGGTGCGGATCGTGCGGTCGTCGTCGGCGACGAGGACGGTTCCATCCATCAGGTGCTCTCCTCGGTTTACAGCTCGCGCGGAACGCGCGGCAGCGACAGTCGGAAGACGGTGCGTCCGGGCACAGAAGTGACCGAGATCCAGCCGTCATGGTCGGATATGATCTTGGAGACGAGCGCGAGGCCCAGCCCGGTGCCGTTCTCGCGCCCCGACACGAAGGGATCGAAGATGTCGGCCTTGATGTTTTCCGGCAGGCCCGGGCCGTCATCGATGATTTCCACCTGCAGGGGCAGCGAATGGCCCGACCCGTCGGACCGGCGCAGGCGGAAGGAATGTTCAAAGAAGGTGCGGATGCGGATCTTGCCGCCCTTGGTGTCGGCGGCCTCGGACGCGTTCTTGAGAAGGTTGAGCACCACCTGCAGCAACTGGTCGGGATCGCCCCAGGCCAGCGGCAGCGAGGGGTCGTAATCCTCGACGATCGACATGTGCGCGCCGAAACCCAGAAGCGCCGACCGCCGCGCACGGTCAAGCACGTCATGAATATTGACCGGCTTGAAGTCAGGTGCGGAGAGGTTTCCGAACTGTTCGACCTGTTCCAGAAGCTTCACGATCCGGCGGCTTTCTGCCACAATAAGGTCTGTGAGTTCAAGGTCTTCCGGAGCGAGGTTCATGCTGAGAAGCTGCGCCGCCCCGGTGATCCCGGCGAGCGGGTTCTTGATCTCGTGCGCCAGCATCTCGGCCATGCCGATGGCCGATTGCGCGGCCGACTTGACCGAATGGCTTTGCGTCATGCGGCCCGCCAGTTCGCGGGGGGAAATCATCAGGATCATCCGGCCCGGATGGCCCACCAAGGGCGCGATCTGCAGCGCGCATTGCAGTGGCGCGCGGTTGCCGGTGCCCACGTCGACATCGTTCACGAAGAGCGGCGTTCCGTTGGCGCGGGCGCGGCCAAGCGCCTCTTCCAGCGGCGCGTCGACGGCGATCTGGTCCCAGACCGGCGTGCCGCGCACCGACCGGGCCGAGGCGTTGAAGAAGCCTTCGGCGGCGGAGTTCACGTCGATGATCCGGTCTTCGGCATCGATGAGGAGCGCGGGCACCGGAAGCGAGGCCCAGATCGAATGATCGGAGGTCATGCGGCTGCCCTGTGGTCTTGCGCGAAGGCCTGCGGCAGAAGGGACGCGACGGTCGCTTCATTGCCCGCCGTCAGTACGGCGCGGCGCAGATCAGTGGGCGTCTCTGCGTGATCCATGTACCAGCCCAGATGCTTGCGCGCGACGCGCAGGCCCGTGTCGCGCCCATAGAAGGACATAAGCGCCGCATGATGGCGCAGGACCAGATCGGCGAGCGCTGCGCCCCGCGGTGCGGGCGGCACGGCGCGGCCCGCCAGCCGCGCGGCGATCTGCGCCAGCGTCCAGGGACGGCCCTGCGCCCCCCGGCCCACCATGACGCCATCGGCGCCCGACAGATCGAGCGCGCGGCGCGCGGTGGTGGCGTCGGTGATGTCGCCATTGGCGATGACGGGAATCGTGACCGCCTCCTTCACCGCGCGGATCGCGGCCCAGTCGGCGCGGCCCTTGTAGAACTGGCAGCGGGTGCGGCCGTGAATGGTGATCATCCGCACACCGGCGGCTTCGGCCCGGGCGGCGATCTGGGGGGCATTGAGGCAGTCATCGTCCCAGCCCAACCGCATCTTCAGCGTCACGGGCACCGAGACGGCGCGCACCACCGCCTCGATCAGCGACAGGGCGTGATCGGGCGCGCGCATCAGCGCCGAGCCGGACCAGCCATTGGTCACCTTGCGGGCGGGGCAGCCCATGTTGATGTCGATGATCCGCGCGCCCTGCCCTTCGATCATGCGGGCGGCTTCGGCCATCCAATGCGCCTCGCGCCCGGCGATCTGGACGGCGGTGCCTTCGGCGTCGGCGCCGATCTCGGCCTTTTCCCGGAAGCCGGGCTTGGCCTGCACCATTTCCTGACTGGCGACCATTTCGCTGACGACCAGTCCCGCACCGAAGGACCGCACGAGATCGCGCGTCGGGCGGTCGGTGATCCCGGCCATGGGGGCGAGAAAGACCGGGGTTTCCAGAGCTGTCCTGAGGTCCTGCGGGATCACGTATGCATCCTTGTTTCACCCTGACCTAGGGCGTTGCGGTCGAATCCTCAATCAGAGGCGGCGGAAAGGCGGCTGAAAAATCGGCAAGTGCTGATTTTTTGTGCATCTGCGTCGGCACGATTGCCGCGCGGCACGCCGCTTCGTATGAACGGGCCATCGTCAACCGACCGGAGCCCGCCCATGACCACCGCCGCGATCATCGTTGCCGCGGGGCGCGGGATGCGCGCCGGGGGCGGCACGCCCAAGCAATGGCAGCCCTTGGCGGGGCGGCGGGTGGCGGACTGGACGATCGACGCCTTCCGCATGTTGCCCGGGGTGGCGCGCATCGTGCTTGTCCTGTCGCCCGAGGACCGCGCGGCATGGGAGGAGTTCGCGGACGGCGATCTGATTCTTGCCGAGGGCGGGGCGACCCGTGACCAATCTGTGAGGAACGGGTTAGAGGCCATTGATAATATGGGGATTATTCGCGTCCTGATCCATGACGTCGCGCGCCCGCTGGTGGATGCCGCGACGATCCATCGCGTGCTCGAGGCGCTGGAGACCCACCCCGGGGCCGCGCCTGCGCTGGCGGTGACCGACGCGCTCTGGACCGGGGCCGGGGGGCTGGTCACCGGCACACGCGACCGCACCGGGCTTTATGCCGCGCAGACGCCGCAGGGCTTCCGCTATGACGCGATTCTGGCGGCGCACCGCGCACACAAGGGGGGTGCGGCCGATGATGTGGAGGTCGCACGCGCCGCGGGACTTGACGTCGCCATCGTGGAAGGCCACCCCGACAACATCAAGATCACCCTGCCCGGCGACTTCGCGCGCGCCGGGCGCATTTTGCGGGGCAAGATGGATATCAGACTGGGCAATGGATACGACGTGCACCGCTTCGGGCCGGGCGATCATGTGACGCTTTGCGGCGTGAAGCTGCCCTTCGACCGCGGGCTTGACGGCCATTCCGACGCCGATGTGGGCATGCATGCGGTCACCGATGCGATCTACGGCGCACTGGCGCAGGGCGATATCGGGCGGCATTTCCCGCCAAGCGACCCGCAATGGAAGGGTGCCGCGAGCGAGATCTTCCTGCGCCACGCGGTCGAGCTTGCCGCCTCGATGGGCTATCGCATCGCAAACGCCGATTGCACGCTGGTCTGCGAATTCCCCAAGATCGGGCCCCATGCGGCGGCGATGCAGGCCGAGATGGCGCGGATCATGGGGATCGAGCCCTCGCGCGTGTCGGTGAAGGCCACGACGTCGGAACAGCTGGGCTTTACCGGGCGCGGCGAAGGGATCGCGGCACTCGCGACCGCCGCGCTGGTGGCGGAATGACGCCCGCAAGGGCCATCGCCACCTTCTTTGGCGCGGGCCTTCTGCAGCCTGCCCCCGGCACATGGGGGTCGCTCGCCGCGCTGCCCGTGGCTTTGGCCCTGCATCTGGCGGGGGGATTTCCGCTTCTGGCGGCGGCGACGGTGGTCGTCTTCGGCGCGGGATGGTGGGCCACAGTTCAGGTGACGGCGGGCGCCGCCGATCATGACCCGTCGTGGATCGTGATCGACGAGGTGGCGGGGATGTGGATCGCGCTTTGGGCGGTGTCCTGGCCCGCCTGGGCGCATGACATCGCGGTCACCGCGCTCTGGCCCGGATGGGTGGCGGCGTTTGCGCTGTTCCGCCTCTTCGACATCTGGAAACCCGGGCCCGTCGGCTGGGCCGACCGCAAGGGCGGCGCGCTGGGCGTGATGCTTGACGACGTGATCGCGGGGGTTTTCGCGGGGCTGGGTGTCGCGGTGCTGGCAGGGCTGTGGCACGGGGTTCTTGGGTTATGAAGGTCGCGCAGCTGCTTGATCTGGCAAAGGAAAAGCGCGCGATGATCGCCACCGCCGAAAGCTGCACAGGCGGCATGGTGGCGGCTGCGCTGACCGAGGTGGCGGGGTCTTCGGCGGTGGTGGACCGGGGCTTTGTCACCTATTCCAACGCCGCGAAGGTCGCGATGCTGGGGGTCGCGCAGGCGACGCTCGACGCCCATGGCGCGGTGTCGGAGGAGGTCGCACGCGAAATGGCCGACGGCGCTCTGGCGCGGTCAGAGGCGCAGGTCGCCGTGTCGGTCACAGGCATCGCCGGGCCCGGCGGGTCCGAGCACAAGCCCGAAGGCCGCGTCTGTTTCGGGCTGGCGGTCGACGGACAGCCCACAGCGACAGAAACGGTGGAGTTCGGCGCGCAGGGCCGCGCCAAGGTGCGCGCCGCCGCCCGCGACCGGGCGCTGGCGCTGCTGGGCGAAGGGCTCTCGCGCCTCAGCGATTGAACAGGGCGGTGAAGCGCGCGACCGGCGCGTCGCCGCGCAGAAGCGCCGCTGCCTCGTCGGCCAGATCCTGACCGATCAGCGCCCGCGCCTTGGCGGTGGCGCGCACGGCGCGGTCGGCCAGCGGCAGGGCTGCGTCGAGATCGTGGAAGGCGTCGATCTGCCCGCCGTCCTTGCGGGTGATCGTCAGCCGCGCGTGCATTTCGCCCAAGGCATCGTCGCCCGCAACCTCGATCCGGTCGCGCAGCGCGGTGACGGCGGGCGCGACGGCCAGCGCGTCTGACCAGGTGGCAAGCGCGGCGGTGTCCTGCCCGGCAAGCCGCAGCGCCAGCGCCGTGCGGTAGCTGAACTTGGCGCCAAGACCAGTCTCCGGCGCGGGGTGGTTGCAGACCGACAACCACCGCGGATGGGTCGCAACCGCGACGCGCGCGACTTCGGGGCCCGCGATGTCGGCACTGGCCAGCGCCTCGAGCGCGGCATGCAACCCGTGGCAGCAGGCGTGGAACTTGTGGCTGACGCCCTCGAACAGCCACCGCTCTCCCAGACCGTCCAAAGCCGTGGGATCGGCCACGCCGTGATGCGTGGCACCAAAACCGTAGGGACCGTCCAGCGCGGCGGAATCGGTCGTCATGCCCGCGCAGGCGAGCCGCGCGCAGTCGAACCCCGCCGCCGCCGCCTGCCCGGCATTGTAGGGTTTGCCCATCGTGCCGAACTGCGCCTTGAGCCCCGCCGCACGCGTCGCGGTCAGGCCGAGCGCGGCCTCCATCATTGCCGCATCACCCCCCAGAAGCCGCGCCGCGGCCAGCGCCGCGCCGAAGGCACCCGAGGTCGCCGTCTGGTGAAAACCGATCTGGTAATGCCCGCGCCCCAGCCAGACGCCGACGCGCACCGACGCTTCCATACCGACAAGGGCCGCGTCGATCACCTCGGCCAGCGTCGCGCCCGCGGCCTCTCCGGCGGCGAAGGCGGCGGGGAAGATCACGGTCGACGGGTGCCCGATATGCGCGAAATGCGTGTCGTCATAGTCAAGCGCGTGCGAGGTCGTGCCGTTCACCAGAGCAGCCACTCCCGCGGGCAGACGGATGTCGGTGCCGAAGACCGTCGCCTGCGCGCGCCCGCCGTCATCAAGCGCGGTGCGCCGGACGATCTGCGCGACGGGTTCGTCGACCCCGGCCCGCGCCACCGCCAGCCAGTCCAGCGCGGAAAGCCGCGCGACCGCGCGCGCGGTCTCGGCCCCCGACAGCGGGGCGGCCGCGAAGGCGGCGATCGCACAGGCCAGCGTCACGCGCGTCCCTCGGCTGCAGCCGGGCCATACAGCGCCTCGGCCCGGCGCTCGAACGCGCGCACGATGCGCTGCATCGCTTCGTTGAAGACAAGACCGATGATGCCCTGCAGCACGGCATTGCGGAATTCGAAGTCGACGAAGAAGTCCACCTCGCAGCCGCCGGGCGCGTCGCGGAAGGCCCAGGTGGATTTCATGTAGCGGAACGGACCGTCAAGATATTCGGTGTCGATCTTGCGTGCCTCGTCCCACAGAAGCACCCGGCTGCCGAAGCGTTCGCGGAAGACCTTGAAGGAGATGACGAGGTCCGCCTCCATCAGCCGCGCGTCATCCTGCGGGGTGATGCCGCGGATTCGGGCTGCAGCGCACCAAGGCAGGAATTCGGGATAGCGCGCCACATCCGCCACCAGATCGTACATCGCCTGCGCGCTGTAGGGCAGGATGCGGATTTCGGAATGGGTGGGCATGCCGGGGCGCTGGGTTTCCTGATGACTTGGCCCGGGGATGTCGTATGGTTCGCCCGCGAAATCAAGGGGAATGCCATGCCGGCGCGGCCATATGTCATCGACGAACTCATCTCGGCCAAGGCCATCGCCGCACGGATCGAGGCGCTGTCGCACCAGATCGCGGCGGAATTCGCGGGCACCGAGAAGCTGGTCGTGGTGGGCCTTTTGCGCGGCAGCTTCGTCTTCATCGCCGATCTGGTGCGCGAACTTGACCTGCCGGTCGAGGTCGATTTCCTCGAGGCCTCGTCCTATGGCGACGCCACGGAGTCGAGCCGCGAGGTGCGCATCCTCAAGGACCTGCGCGGCCAGATCGAAGGGCGCGACGTGCTGGTGGTCGAGGATATCGTCGACACGGGTTACACCCTGTCCTACGTCATCAAGCTTTTGCAGAACCGCAAGCCCGCGAAACTGCGCACCATCGCGCTTCTCGACAAGCCGTCGCGGCGCGAGGTGGCGATCCGCGCCGACTGGATCGGGTTCGAGATTCCGGACGAATTCGTCGTGGGCTATGGCATCGACTTTGCCCAGGCCAACCGCAACCTGCCCTTCATCGGCAAGGTAAAATTCGTAGATTGACCGATTTTATGATTGCAAATCCACGACTTAACTAGAGCCAGTTTCTGCCGCACCTAATCCATACCTATTTTCGCGGATGCGGGTCTTGGCGGCGTCAGGCGGTGAACGCCAGCAACGACGCAATGTCGGCCCCCGCGCCGCCCGTCTTGAAAGCGCCGCTCTGGCACTCGGCCAGAACTCGCTCGAACGGCACGACGTCAACGCCCAGCGACGCGATGTGCGCCAGCTCCGCCGGATAGTTCACAAGACCATGGACGAACACGTTTCGAAACTCGACGCCCCTAGCCAGCTGGCGCTTGGCTTCGGCCTTGCGAGGATGGCAGAACTTCTTCTCTACCCACGCGGCCGCCGTCTTTTGTAGCAGGTCGTCCGAGCGCCTTTTCGCGGATCCAACCGCTATCCCAAGGCTTTTCGAATCCTTCGCGGTGAGGTTGCACATGTAGCCGACCGGGTTGGTCGAGATCGACACCTCGACGTGGATGCCTTCCGCCTTTCCACCGACGAAGCGCACGCCGAGCAGATCGGCCTCGTGCACGCCCAGCTTCAGGCCGCGGATGGTGAAATGGCCTTGGCCATGAAGCCATTCTTCGACCAGCTGTTCAGCGAGCAGAGGCATCAATCGTTTCCTTCGTTCTGGCGTCGCGCGAGGCATGGACGCTCGATAGGTAGGCGCGGACTTTCTTGCTCATGCTGATCGAATAGGTGTGCCGACCGAAGACGGCGTTGTCGATCTCGATGACGCTGTCGCGGCAGAAGGCGTCGCCATCGTTCTCAGACTTCAGCGCGATGATCGTCTTGTCGTGGCGATAAAAGAAATCATAGGCGTCGACCATCGGTTCGGCACGGTTAAACATCAGATCGCCGCGCTTGCGCCGCGACATGTCGTGCGACCGCTGGACGCCTTTGGCGTCGGCGAAGTCTTTCGCGGCGAGGAACTCCAAGGCTGCTGGCGTGATCCCCACGATCTCCCAGAACACGAAGGTCGGATATGGCAGGTGCTCAACCGCTGTCTCAAACGCGCGGAACCTTCCCTCGGCGCTGAGATGCGGAAGCGCAAAGACGCTGCGATACAAATCTTCGAAAATGGTCTTGGCGTCGGCGGTGGCGATAAGCAAGGCGGTCGATCCAGCGCAAAAAGGCTTCGGCGTCGATTCTCGGCACAGCCCCTATTTCGTCCGCACTATCCACCAAGCAGCGTTGCGCAAACTTGGTGGAACGGCGGGTTCTCAATTCAGAACGACGAGCAGCTCGTCATGTTGCCCCATTGGTAGTACTGACAATTTACCGTGACCGGGGTATTCGCCCTGATCTGGCTTGCGCTTTGCGAGATCGAGTTCATGGATCGCTGAAACGCCTCGCGCTGCCGTGCGGCCTCAGCTTGCTGTTGAGCATACTGCCAAGCGTACATCTCCAACTGACGGCAGTCTTCTCGCGTCACGCTTGCGCTGGAAAATTTCTGCTGTGCCTGCTGGATGTGCGCTGGCTGGCCGCTCGTTCTTAATGCTGACTGCAACGCATTTACGTAAGCGGCTATTAGCGGCGGGTTTTCGACCAAACCATTTCGATAGCATGCGTTGCCGACAATGCTGAGGGCCAAAAACCGCTCCGTCTGCTCATACGACATTGGACTTGAAGCGCACGCTGCGAGCAGGAGAGGTAGTAATGCGACTTTCTTCATCTTTGTTCCATCAGATATGCCAACACTAGCGGCGCATCGAAGTCAGGCGCATTGACCCCGCGCGCCCCAACCGAACTGCCGACCGGCGTGTTCATCTCCTTAATCTGCCTTCTGGACAAGACCCTTTCGACCCGACTGGAACCCCACATAAAACTTGCCCTCGGCGCTGAGATGCGGAAGCGCAAAGACGCTGCGATACAGATCTTCGAAAATGGTCTTGGCGTCGGTCATGTCTCGGTCTCTGCTAGCGGTTCATGTCTGAGGGCGCCTCAGGCAAACGCCAGAATGGCGGCCATGTCCGCGCCGACGCCGCTCGTCTTGAACTGAGCGGAGCGCGCGGCAGCGACAACGTCTTCGAACCCGATCACCTCGATGCCGTGCGTGGCGATCGCGGTTGCTTCCTCCGGATACTTGACCTTGCCGACGACGAACACGCGCCGGAAAGGCACGCCCGGGGCCAGCTGCTTCATCGCCTTTATCTTTTTCGGATGCTCGAACTTCTTGTAGATCCATGCGGCGACTGCGCGAGCAACGACGTCTCCTTCGCGACGCTTCGCAGACGACGCCACCCGCGCCCCTGTCGCCTTGATATCCGCCGGGGTCAGCGGCGCGATGTACGCGAGCGGGTTCGTCGATATGGACACCTCGACGTGGATGCCTTCTGCCTTTCCATCGGCGAAGCGCACGCCGAGCAGATCGGCCTCGTGCACACCGAGCTTCAGTCCACGCAGCGTGAAGTAGCCTTGGCCATGGAACCATTCTTCGATCAGCTGTTCAGCAAGCAGAGGCATCAATCGTTTCCTTCGTTCTGGCGTCGCGCGGGCGGGCGCGGCAATCAGCCGAAATTCACGACCGATGGCAGGCCACTTGGGGAATGTCGGCTAATAAGCATCGACCCACCCATGAAATAATCCGCCATGATCGCCGCCACTGCCTTGCGGTGATCTACATTGAAAGGGTACCCGGTTGACTTGCTAGTTAGCTGCGTTTGATTCGGGGGGGGGACGATGACATTTCAGCGTTTTTTAAGGCTTACCTTGGTGCTGATCGCGCCGCTTGCTGCGGCCGGTTGGGCGCTTGCCCATTTTACGCAGCCTTATCCCGATGGGGTTCAATTGGCCTGCAGCCCTGACAAGATCTGGTGCACACAAATTAATGCCGTCAACAATGACGCGGAGACCTTGGAGATCCTGGGCAGCCACGCCTCGTGGTTCGAAGTGTGGTTGAGTTACGCAGGTCCAGGGCGGTCGGATTGAACCGCGCCGGGTTTGCCGGAGGCTGATTTCGGTTAGTTACGCGGCCATGGCGTCAGTTTCCAGGGCTGCATAGAATTGGGCTTCGGCTTCCGCGGGTGGGATGTTTCCGATGGGTTCGAGCAGGCGGCGGTTGTTGAACCAGTCCACCCATTCGAGGGTCGCATATTCGACGGCCTCAAAGCTGCGCCAAGGTCCGCGTCGGTGGATGACCTCGGCCTTGAACAGGCCGTTGATCGTCTCGGCCAGCGCGTTGTCGTAACTGTCGCCCACGCTGCCGACCGAAGGTTCGATGCCTGCTTCTGCGAGGCGCTCGGTGTAGCGGATGGACAGGTATTGGGAGCCGCGGTCACTGTGATGAACCAGTCCCGTACCCTTGGCTGGCCGGCGTTCGTGGACCGCCTGTTCCAAGGCATCAAGGACGAACCCCGCATGCGCCGAGGTGCTGACACGCCAGCCGACGATCTTGCGGGCATAGGCGTCGATGACGAAAGCCACATAGGCGAACCCCTTCCAGGTTGCGACATAGGTGAAATCACTGACCCAGAGCATGTTCGGCGCGGGCACCCGGAACTGGCGGTTCACCTTGTCCAGCGGACAGGGCGCCTTCTTGTCGGGGACCGTCGTCCTGTGCGGCTTTCCCCGGATAATGCCTTGAATACCCATGACCTTCATCAGCCTCGCGACCGTGCAGCGGGCAACGTCGAAGCCCTCACGGCGAAGCTGCCGCCATATCTTCCGGACGCCATAGACCCGCCAGTTCTCTTCGAACACGCGACGAATCTCGGGGCGCAGTGCCTCATCCCGGCGCGCCCGCTCCGACCGCCGGGACGGATCGGCCCGCTTTGCCAGATGTTCGTAGTAGGTGGACGGGGCGATCGGCAGAACCGTGCAGATCGGCTCGACCCCGTGCGCATCCCGGTGCGCGTCGATGAAACCCACCATCACTTCGACCGGCGGTCGAGCTCCGCCATCGCAAAATAAGCCGACGCCTTCCGCAGGATCTCGTTGGCTTGGCGCAACTCGCGGTTCTCGCGCTCGAGCGCCTTCATCTTCTCGGCCATCTCGGTCGGCACGCCAGCGCGTCGGCCGCTGTCCACCTCGGCCTTCTTGACCCAGTCGTTCAGCGTCTGCGGCGTGCAGCCAATCTTTGCCGCAATCGACATCACCGCCTGCCAGCGCGATCCATGCTGGCCCTCATTGTCGAGAACCAAACGCACCGCTCGTTCGCGCACTTCGGGGGAAAACTTGTTCGTTGTCTTGCTCATGATGCTCCATCCTACTCAGGAGTTGGAGCCTCCGGCAAACCCGGCGCGGTTCAGGATAGCCCGGTCTTCTACGTATTAGCCTCGGAGCGTACCTTTGTTTACGACCAAATTCTTGCGGTGGAGCCTTGGGCGATTGCGCCGCCGGACGCAGCTGTGAGAATGGCCGCGCTCCTCAGCAGCCCAGGCGGTTTCATAAATATGGGCGGTGGCGGCACGTCGGTCTTCATTAACAGCTACCACCAATTCGCGTGCAATAGTATGTACCTTGAAGACACCCCTGGGATATTGAGGGCCGAGTGCCTTGGCGAAGGCTGGGCAGGCAAAGTGACATTCAAGCTGGGGGCACTTTCTGAGGCCGCGCTAAATCAACTGACAAACGCGATAGACTTAAAAATCAAACGCGTGAATCGCGCCGAGCTAGAACACTACACTTTGATCAGCCCGATTTTTTTACTCGGCTTTCTCTTGCTGTCTGCGCTCATTTGGGTGACGAGAATGGCCTACCGGTTCGTGATGCGCGGGTGATATCCGCTTCAGCAGGGCAGAACTGTTCTGGATCTTGTGGCGGTTTCGGCAACTGCTTCATCATAGGAGATCGGAACCTTGCGGGTTTTTCCGAAAGGGATGTACCGGCGATCTGCTTCAGGGCGGAGCCGCGCTCGTGCGGCAGGGGCTTTGCTGAGCAGTTCGTTATTTGGTTTGGGCGTGTTTGTCGGTGCCGCTCAAGCAGACCCGATGATCGATTTCATCATTGAGCAATTCCAGGGAGAGTGCGATGCGGCACAGGCTAATTTCCGTGGAATTGATGACGATCTGGATGCGCCACTGTGGGGCGCCCTGAAGCTTTCCGAAGATGCGATCTACGACATCATGTTAACGCCGGACGGTGTCATGGGTACGGTGCTCTATAACGAGTTTCATTGCGCCAATGTCGGGCATAGCTGGTGCGGCACAGGTGGATGCGGCTTCCATATCATCGTAGGCGGAGTCGCCTTTTTTCGTCAGGGTGGATTTCGCCCTTCCTCTATGGCGACAGAAGACGCCACAATCGTTCTGATCCCAATCCATGGCGGAGGCTGTGTAGAAAGTGACGGTAGCCGCGGTGCCGGTGTTGATCCTTGCTACGTGGTGGCAACTTGGGACGCGGAGGCACAGACCTTCAGAAGCAAAGACGGCGAAATTGCTCTCAGCCCGCTAAACCCGTGACCCACTGCTCAATTGACTGCCGGCGCGCGCGACCCGCAAACGGGCGGGGCCATAAAGGGCGGGCAGCAGGAAGGACTGGCCGAACAGACCGTGATTACCGATCGCGTGGGGCGACACAGAGCATGTTTTGGATACCGGGCTTTATCTCGCCGATCGCGGGAGATCTGAGAACGTGAACCCTGTCGACTGTGACCTGTCGGTTGCAGAAGGGCGAGTGCCGGTTGCCACATCTGTGTTTACGCCGGGGCTGAGACTAACCTGCAAGCTCTTGGCTTACACTGCGGAACTGCTCCAGAGCGGCTTCCAGGTTCTCTACAATCTCGGCCGAAAGAACGTCCGGTTCGGGTAGGCTGTCGATGTCCTCCAAGCTATCGTCCTTCAGCCAGAAGATGTCCAGGTTCAGCTTGTCCCGCTGGGCGAGTTCCTCGTAGCTGAAGCGCCGGAAGCGTTCGGTTTCCTTCCGTTCACGGTAACAGCGGACAAAGTCGTCGAAGTCGGTGTTGGTCAGCCGCTTCGTCTTCAGCGTCTTGTGAACGTTCGTACGGTAATCATATATCCAGAGTGCCTTCGTTTGGACCTCACGCGAGGCTGGACGCTTGTCGAAGAACAAGACGTTTGCCTTTACACCGGGGCTATACCAGATGCCGGTAGGTAGGCGGAGCAAGGTGTGGAAGTTAAACCCTTCCAAAAGTCGCTTGCGGATACCCTCACCGGCCCGCCCTGCCTCGAACAGCACGTTATCGGGCAGCACCACGCCCGCGCGGCCGTTCGCTTCCAGTATCGTCATGATGTGCTGCAGGAAGTTGAACTGCTTGTTCGAGGTGGTGAACTTGAAGTCCTCGCGCTCATAGTTCTCGCGCTCGCTCGAGACCGTGCCGTCCTCACCGACAACCTTGTAACTCGACTTCTTCCCGAACGGTGGGTTCGTCAGTACGACCTTGAAACGGCCTCCGCCGTCGTTCGCCAGCGCGTCGCCCCGCACAACGGGGCTTCCCCCGTTGCCGATGCCGTGAAGATAGAGGTTCATCGCGCAAAGGCGTACCACCTCGTCCACGATATCGACGCCGGTGAAAGACGTGTGGCGCAGGGCGCGCAGCTTCTCGCGGTCCTGGCTCTGGGTCTTCATGTGATCGTAGGCCGTGAGGAGGAATCCCCCCGTGCCGCACGCCGGGTCGCAGACCGTCTCACCAATCTTGGGATCGACGCATTTGACGATTGCCTCGATCACTGGGCGCGGCGTGAAATACTGTCCGGCCCCTGACTTCACCTCGGAAGCGTTGCGTTCCAACAGCCCTTCGTAAATCTCGCCCTTCACGTCGACCTGGAGGCCGATCCACGGGCCTTCCTTGTCGATCAGGCTGACGACGCGCTTCAGCTTCGCCGGATCGGACAGCTTGTTTTGGGCCTTGCGGAAAATCGTGCCAATCAGCCCGTCTTCACGGCCCAGCGCCTCCAGCGTGTAGCGATACTGCAGCTCCAGTGAGTCGCCGTCCTTGTTCGCAATCTGCGCCCAGCTCCATTGCGGCGGGATGGCCGATGTCTCGCCCAGCAGGTCTTCGCGCTCCTGGTCCATCTTCAGGAACAGAAGGTACGTGATTTGTTCGATGTAGTCGCCATAAGACACGCCCTGGTCGCGCAGGACATGGGCATAGTTCCAGACTTTGGAGACAAGCTGTTCGTTTGCCATCAGGATTCCTCGTAGGATTGGACGATCAGGGGCTTCGCCCGTTCGAGGTCGCCATGGGATTTCAGGGTCACTTCTAGGTCGCCGGTTCCGAAGTGGCCAACGTTCCGCACATCGCGGGTGAAGCCGTCCTCTAGCACAATCGTGTCCGGGTTGATCTTGAGATAGACACGGACCACGTCGAGCGAGGTCTTCACCTCGATACATGCGAAATTCTTAATGCGGCGGAAGGCGAAATAGAAGCGGAGGGTCTTCTTGGTGACATCGTCGCCCAGACCCATGAGGAAGGCCTCGACATCGGAATAGAGGTTCGACAGCTCGCTGCCCGCGTCTGACACCATCTCCGAAACGGTCTTGTATTTGTTAGCCTTCACCTGCCCGGTGAGAGGGTCGATCGCCGGGGCGGGCTGCGGCGCGGCGGAAACGGCTGTCAGCAGCTCTAGCAAAAGCAGGTCATCGCCAAACTTGCGGTAGCGGACCAGCTCGATGTTGCGTCCCATCTGCTTGACGGCGTGGGTGTCATACTTGGTGAAATCAGCCGCGATGCAGATCAGACGCGGGGCGCTCCATTCAATCTGGGCGGCACTTTCCTTGCCATAACGGTCACGGACCAAAATTTCGAAGTCGCCACGGTGGTCCATCAACCAGTCGAGATAGAAAAGCCCCTGGTTGATCACGTTCTCGGAGCGGTCGCGCTTGTATTCGATGATGACGGGATAGCCATTTTCGTCGATGCCCAGCGTGTCCATGCGGCCGCCGTGGGTGGTGGCATATTCCGAAGCGAGAAAGCGCACTCCCAGCAGGGCTTCGAGGTTGGACTCAAAGAGGGTCTGCAGCCCCTTCTCCAAAGGTGCAGAAGAGCTGGCTAGCTCACCCAACATGCCACCGTTGGCTTGGAACAGTTTCAGGTCGCTCACAGTATCGGCCCCTCTCGCATCATATGGGCGAAGGGCTCCCCGAACAGCTCCGCAATCCTGTTTTCGAGTGCGAATGCCTCGTAATCAGACTCGACGCTCTGGTCCGCCCTTGGCTTCTCTGCGCCGACCCGGAAATAGAAATGCAGCTTACCCGATGATCGTTGTTGCGCGTGCCTGTCGAATTCTTCGTGCAAGAACAACCAGACTTTGTCGCGCGACAGGTCTGTCAAAGCGACGAGGTCGGCAGGACTATCTTCGCGTAGCCACCAGTCGAGCGCGGGCTTGCCGCGCCCGCCTGCAGGCTTCGGCCGAAGGTTGGACTTCACCTGCACCGTTAGGGCGCGCGCAAGTCTCGGCGCATAGGCGACGAGGTCGACCCCGGCATCGGTAGTAAGGGCGGCGGATTCGATGCCTTGTCTCAAAAGGCGATACTGGACCAGCAGTTCGCCGCAACGCCCGATCTGTGCCGTTGTTAGTGCAGGGGGCGAACTATCGACCTGCTCGATCATACGCGGGCCTTTCGCCTGGTCTTTCCGTGTGCGGCGGCGCGGGCTTCCTTGATCCGCGCGAGCAGGGCGGCAGCGGGTTCGTCGGTGGGGTCCTGGGGAACGAGGCGGCCTGCGAAGGCATCCTTCAAGATGGACTGGCGCAAGGCGGCGGAGCGGGCGAGTTCGGTTTGGCACCATTGTTCTACCGCGTCGGCATTCGAGAATGCTTGATCGACCCGCCCGACTATTTCACGGATTTCGTCAAAGGAAGCTGGCAGAGGAAGCATGAAGCCTTTGACCTTTTCACCATTAAGTGCGGGTTGATTACCGCCCTGGCCCTGTCTCCGGCTTTGCTCATAGTTGCCCAGGAGGAAGTAATAGACATACTCGGGCGCTATCCCACTTTGCGAAACACGAATTGCAGCAGCATTCTGATTGTTACATGCTGGAATGTCCAAAATGGCTGCCTGGCCGCGTGTTTTTCCTTCCCCAATCATAGCAAGCAGAACAGTTCCGGGTGGGTGCAGCTTAGTTGAACAATTTTGATAACCCACGTCGGTTATCTTCTCATGGGTATCTTTGATGCGGCAGAATGCAACTTCGCCACTGCTGACCCATGGAATTTCACCACTCC
Organism: Aestuariivita sp.; assembly: GCA_018401465.1. Taxonomy (GTDB): domain Bacteria; phylum Pseudomonadota; class Alphaproteobacteria; order Rhodobacterales; family Rhodobacteraceae; genus JAGYKE01. Next base: position 11,489 of record JAGYKE010000002.1, on the reverse strand, counting down.
AATTCTCTTCTACGCGCCTCGATGGCGTCGCTCCGCCATAGACATGAAAAAGCTGGTCAAAACTAGCCCAAACCCAATTTTCTGGCAGTTTTGGAAGGTCAGAGGTGTGTGGCGCAGAAGGTTCCTGGTATTTCCCGCGACCCTCCCAAGTCTCGCGGCGCGTTTCCAGGATGCGGGCGAGCAGGGCTTGCCCTGGCTCCAGGCGGTGGGCGTTCTCGGCGCGCCAGTCGGCGGTGAGTTGGCCTGTGAAAGCTGCCTTCAGGACGGACTGGCGATAGCGGGCGAGAAGTTTCTGCACGTCGCGCAGCGCCTCTTCGCCCTTCTCCAGCCGGGCGAACAGCGTCTCAATCTTCTCCACAATGCGCGTTTGTTCGCGTTCCGGCGGAATGCCGAGCCTAAGCGGCCAGAACACATCTGGTTCGACATGTGGAGTGCCCGTTCCGCGAGGGCGAGAATTAATTGTTTTGTAGTGGTGGCGGACAAAATGAAGCAAATAATCACGCTCCAAACACTCAGAGCGCAACCGAACAAGAGTCGATCCTAGCGCCCCGCCTGGAAACTTGCCCGATAGACCGAAACGCGCCCCATCCCACACGATGAAAACGTCCTGATCAGCGGCAACAGTTGTTCCCTCCGTCGTGGCATAGCGTTTTACGCGGCCCGTTTCGAAGGCTTCAATGTCAATATAAGGCACAAAGCCGTTTCGCGGCTCGTCCGAAAATTCTTTGGGGACCTTTCCCTTTTGACTCTCGACCACCTCTCCGAGTGTCGAGGTGATCCATCCTTCAGGCGCTTCTAAATCCATTTACGCGACCAGCGCCCCCTGCAATTCTTCAAGCATCTCGTTCAGCCCCGGACCCAATACCTTGCGCGCCTGCAATATCCCACCCTTGTCGGCGAGGCTCGGCACTTCCATGAGATCACGTAGGGCGATCTCGGCATTGGCGGCGATGAAGGACGCGATGGCGCGCAGCCAGTCTTCCTGCTCGGGCGTGTATTCGCGGCCTGCCTTCTTCTCGCGCCCCATCCAGAGGTTGAACCGCTGTTCGACGACCGTGGAGAAGGGCTCCAGCACCTCTGCCTGGCCCAGCGCGAAGCGGACCAGGCTGACCACCTCGGTCAGTTGTTCGTCCACCGGCGCGCCGCGCACCTTGGCGGCATCCAGCCGCTTGTAAGCCTGCCAGACATTCGCCGTGGTCAGATAGCGGGGCGGGTCTGTCAGGCGCTGCACCAGCTCTCGGATGGCGGCATAGGTCAGCCGTTGCCGCCCGTGCGGCTGGTTGTAGAGGATTTGCAGCGCGGTCAGTTCGTCGCGATTCTCGTCGATGAAGGTGCGAAAGCTGGTGATCGTTTCCTCGGCCAGCTTCATGTCGAAGCCCGCGCCGGTGACTTCGTCGGTGGTGATCTCGTCGATCACGATGTCGGTCTTCTGCTTGATGTCCTTTAGCAGATTGCGGGCGGCCGGACTGTCAAAGGGGCGGCAGGCGGTGTCGGTCAGTTCCTCGATGACGGCGCGTTCCTGCTCCGGCGTGGGAACGGGGCTGTGGCGGGCCTCGATGGCTGCCTGTTGCTTGTCGGCGTCGATGGCGTCGAGCAGGGCGTTCGCCAGATCGCGCGGGGTCTTGCCGCCCGTGGCCTCAGCGATACGGGCGCGGTCCACGTCGCCCAGCTTGCGGTCGAGAATGGCGAGGCGGGCGGCCAGCGATGACAGCGCGTCCTCGTCGCGCCGCCCCATGGCGATCTGTTCGATCAGCGCGTCGAAGCTTAGGGACTTCTTGCGCTCCAGCGGCTGGGATGCGTTCTTCTTGGTCTCTGACACGCCGACGGCGTCGATCAGGACGAAGCGGGTTTTCGTCTTGGCGTCGGGCGTGACTGCCTGCAGGTCGGCGTCGGGGATGGTGCGCACCCCGCGTCCCTTCATCTGCTCGTAGTAGCCTTCGGACTTCACGTCGCGCATGAAGATTAGCACCTCGACCGGCTTGATGTCGGTGCCAGTGGCGATCATGTCGACGGTTACGGCGACGCGGGGGAAAGGGTCGACCCGAAAGGCCTTGATCATCGCCTTCGGATCTTCGCCGGTGTTGCGATAGGTGATCTTCTTGGCGAAATCGTTACCCTCGCCGAAAACCTCGCGGACGGCGTGGACGATCTCTTCGGCGTGGTTGTCGTCCTTGGCGAAGATCAGCGTCTTGGGTAGCCACTTTCCCGTGCGGTCGGGGAACAGTTCGGTGAAGACCCGGTCCTTGTAGGTCTGCAGGACGGTCCTGATCTGGTTCGGGTTCACGACGGAGAGGTCGAGTTCCTTGGCAGTGTATTCCAGATCGGCGTCCAGCTGTTCGTAGCGGACCTTGCGGGTGCGCTTGTCGCGCACGGGGACCTGAAAGCCGGTCTCGTCTGTCTCGACCTTGCCGCCCTGTTCGGTGACGCGGGTGCGGATTCGGTAGATTTCATAGCCGACGTTCACGCCATCGGCGACGGAGCGTTCATAGGGGTATTCGGCGACCAGGTTCTGGTTGAAGAAGCCCAGCGTGTGCTTGGAGGGGGTTGCGGTAAGGCCGATGATCGAGGCGTCGAAGTATTCCAGTACCTGCCGCCAGAGTCCGTAGATCGAGCGGTGGCATTCATCGGTGACGATGAAGTCGAAGGTCTCGATGGGGATATCGGGATTGTAGGCTAGCGGCAGGGGCTCGCCCTTCTCGCCCTGCCACTTTTCAAAGCCTGACGTCTCTTCGGCTTCCTCGGACAATTCTTGCCCCCGTAGCATCGAATAGAGGCGCTGGATTGTGGTTATCACGACCTTCGCGTTGGGGTCGATCCGGTGAGAGTGCAGGTGCTGCACAATGTATGTGTCGACGAAGCGGTTTGCCGCGCCAGGGGGTTGGAAGCCCTGAAACTCGCGCAGCGTCTGGTCGCCTAGGTTGTTGCGGTCGACCAAGAACAGGATGCGCTTCGCCCCGGCCTCCTTGATCAGCCGGTATGAGAAGGAACAGGCGGTGAAGGTCTTGCCAGCGCCGGTGGCCAGCTGGATCAGCGAGCGAGGTTTATCTTCTGCTAACGACGCTTCCAGCCCGGTGATCGCCTCGATCTGGCAGTCGCGAAGCCCCTTGGGGTCGAGCGGGGGCATGCGGCGCAGGCGGGCGCGAACGGTCTCTGGCTGTTGCACCAAGTCGTGCAATGTCTCTGGGCGATGGAAGGCGAACAGGCGGCGCGAGCGAGCCTTCGGGTCGCGCAGGTTTCGGAAGAAGGTTTCCTCGCCGGTACTTTCGTAATGGTAGATAAGGAAGTCGTCCCATCGTGCCAGATGTTCCGGCGGGCGCATAGCGTACTTCTTGGATTGGTCGGCGACACCGCTAAGAGTCACGCCGGTCTTCTTGGCCTCGATCACCCCGGCTGCCTTGCCCCCGACGAACAGTAGATAATCGCAGAACCCGGCAGGAAGGGAGAACTCGCGTACGGCAACGCCCAGCGCCGCGTTGCGGTCCAATGCGTCGCGATCCTGCAGTACCCATCCGGCTTCCGTCAGCAACCGGTCTATCTTCTGCCGCGCAAGTAGCTCGGGACTCTGCAAAATCTGCTCCTTTCGCAACGAACCTACGGTAGCAGGTTGAACCACATTTCCAAAGCCGACATCCTTACTCAACGGCGCTGCTCGTCAAGGCCAGCGAGGACGCGTCCCTGCTTTTCGTCCAAGCCCTTGACTTTAAATCCTAATCCTTCGAGCTGTTGGGCGTGGCGTTGCTCGTTCCGAGGAACAGCTATTTTACTGTGGGAAAGATGGTCTCCGCGCTGGGCGCATCGGGATACCCCACAATCTCCACCTTCGACGACACCAAAGAATTCACATCACGCGTCGCATTTGATCTGATTGGCTTCCGCGGTCAGCCTCGCCGAGACGATCAGGCGGGCCGTCCGCCCGGCCTCGTCGCGAACGTCGAGGGCGAAATGCCCCGAGCTGCGGAGAGCTGTGCTCTGTGTTTCGATGCCGCGCCGCTTGAGGGCGTCGGCCAAATCGCGTATGCTGCTCAACGTTTTCGTGTGCTCCATTCACGGTTTGGTTAATGGGCGGAGGCCGCCGGCGAATCGCGCGCACGGGCCCGCGCCTGCGGGTCCGCCGGGCGCATGGCCGCGTCGCGCTTCTGCTTCAGCAGCGTCGCGCTGCCGCTCAGCGCCGCCGCCGCGGCTTCCAGCTCGGCGACAAGGCGATCCACTGCTTCGGGCGGCACCACGTCGACCACGGCGGCCAGCTGCTCGACCTTCCAAACGATGTCGGCCTTGTCCTTCTTCACCTTGCGGGCGGTCCGGCGGAACGCCTCCTCCACGGGGGGCAGATCGGCCAAGCGCCGCCGCTGCCGCGCCGCACGCGCCTTCTCGCGCTTTGCCTCTGCCGCCGCCTGCGCCTCGGCCCAGTGCGCCTCGCGACGCGCCCGCTCCTCGGGGGGCATGGCGGCCAGCTGGAGCGCATGCACCATCCCCGAGAACGCGGCGTTGGTGGCGTTGGGGGCCTTGCTGCGCCAAGCAGAAAGCGGCCGCGCCTTCAGCTTCGCGGCGGCCGCCTCAGCAAGGAGCCGCGCCTGCGGATCCGCCGGGCGCTGGGCCACATAGGCCTTAGCCGCGGCGTCGATCTCGGCGTGGATGTCCTGCAGCTTCCTCATCACCATCACCCTTTCCACTCGAGGCCGTGCATGGCCGCGAACTCGGCCGCCGGGACAACCTGATCGGCGAGATTGGGACCGCGTCTCTCGCGCAGCACCACCTCAGCCTCGCCGCGGTCGTTGATCACCATGGCGATGTCGCCCCGGTGCGCTTCGGCGATCAGCACCACCGGATCTTCCTGACGTCCGAACCGCGCGCCGCCCGCGAAGAACAGCGCTGTCGCGGGGTCGGTCGTCCAGCTGACGCCGCCTTCTTTGGCGCGATCCTGCCCACGGTAGACGGTGCTCATGCGGCGACGCCCCCTGCCCCTCTGCGTGGCGCGGGCCGTGGCCGCTGCGACCTCTGGCTCCATGTGCGCAGGATCCCAGTGCTCGCCGAACTCCGCAAAGAGCTCCTCGGCCATGAAGTGGTCGATGCCGTCGCAGGAACTCCACCACCGCGAGGCGGTGCGCCAGAACAACTGGCCAGCGAACACCGGGTCCGCAGCCAGAGCGTTCATGTGGTCGATGTCCGCGTCCTCGTACCAATAATGAGGCAAGAAGAACGCAGCCATTTGGCCGAACCGGGCGAAGCTGCCCGCCATGATCAGCGCGCTGTCCAGCGCCTCCTGCGCGTTGTCCTTGTCATCGCGGAACGCAGCCATGGCCAAGTCGATGCGCGACATCGCCTGCTGGTGGATGAGCGCGGCGGTCATGCGATCACCGCCTGACGGGAAAGAGCGCGCTTGGCGTTTGCGACCGCATTGAGGGCCGCGCGGTGGCACGACGGCGACGACCCCACGATGAGGAAGGCCCGGCGGCCGGACGCATCGGCGATCTGCAGGCCTATGTGGCCACTGCCCCGGTGCCTCACGCCGGTGATGTCGATGCCTTTGCGTTTGAGGCGGGCCGCGATCTCGGCTATTCTTCTGTTCATGTCTGTCTCCTTTGCGTTTCTGGGCCGGGACCTGCGCCAACAGGTCCCGGCCTTTCTGTTCGTGCGGCTCAGACCGCGCGGCGGCCCGAGATCTGCTCGAGCGTCGCGTGCATGGTGTTGCCGCCGCGGATGACCGCGTGCAGCACGAGCGCGGAGTAGACCGCCACGACACCGGCAGCGGCGGCGACGATGCCGAGTGCGGCGACGTCGGCCTCGGCGGTGAAGGCGGCCAGTGCACCGATGGGGGCAGCGAAGCCGCCCGCGATGGCGAGCAGGTCCGCGAAGACAGTGCCTGCGGCGAACTGATTGCGGATCGCGATCGGGCCGCGGTCGGTCGCCGGGGGTGCCTTGGCGATCAGCTCCTCACGAAGAAGGCGCTCGAGGCCTGCTGCGATGTCGGCGTCGGTGATGGCGGTGATGGTGCCGGTCATGGTCGTCGTCCTTGTTGGGTTGCGTTTGGCGCGCAGGATCCAGCCCCGCTGCCGCGGGTGATGCGCTCGATCCGGCGATGTCGTGGTGGTGGGCTAGGCCCGGGTCTACTTAGCGCGGAGCCTTTCGAGCGCCTCGACCACTTCGTCCTCATCCCACAGGATGCGGTCGCCGAGGCGGAAGGGCTCCGGAAGCTTGCCCGCCTCGACCATCTTGTAGATGTGATGGCGGTGAACCCGCAGGCGGTCGCACATGTCCTGCATTGTCAGTTTGGTCGTCAGCATCTGGTAGGCTCCTCAGCACTTCTGTGTCGATTCATGTAGTTGAGAGGATTCGACGCATCAACAAAAAAGTGATCTATTTCAGCGTCTTACAGGTACCTACAAAAGTACTTTATGAGTTTCGCGAGTCTGCCCAATCACTTGCGGGCGGAAGCTGAGGCGAAACTTTTTTGGTCGGAGGCGCAGGGCCGAGGCGCGCGATCGCCCCGGCCCTCGCATTCAAAGGTCGAAGAACTCGCGGACGCGGCCCATGTACGCCGCACGGGCCGCCGACCCCGCCCACGGCTCGTCCCCGCCTTCCAGGTAGAAGTGCACGTTCACTTCTGCCGGATCGCCCGCGCTGAGCTTTTCACGCGCGGCCAGTGGCAGGTCCGAAAGCGGAATACCGTGGCCGATGGCGAAGTCCTCGTAGGCGAGGTGATCGACAGCGCGCGGCAGCCCCAGCGGCTTGTAAGCGCGATTGAGGACCAAGACGCGATCTCCGCCGATGAGCTTCGCGCAGTACGGTGCATGCAAGCGCATCATCAGTGCGGCGTTGCGGCCGGTCTTGCCGACGGCCGTCATGAGCTCGAGCGACGCGCGCAGGATGCGCTCGCCGGATGAGGTGGTGGACATGGTGGATCTCCTTCGATCTGTTGGTCAGTGAACAGGAAGCGTGTCGTCGTCGTCGGTCAGGCCTTCGGTGGCATCGGCAAAGCCGTGCGCATAGCCATCGTGATATCCAGAACCATATACCAGGCCGCCGTCCTCCGCGCCGTCGGTGCCGGGTTCGAGCGCCTGGGCATCGGCCTCCAGGGTCCAGTCGAGGCGAAGACGCATCAGGTTGGCAAAGTGGTCCGCGATCACAACAGCGAGCTGGCCCTCCGCGATGCGAAGGCGGGCTGCCAGGTTCTCTGCGCTCGGATGGCTGAACCCGTTGGCGGCGGTACGCGCCCGCGCGCCGTCGAGGGCTGCGCACTCCTCGGCCAGGGTGGCGAGGCGGTAGACGCAGGCGGACAAGAGCAACGGGTCGATGGGGTCCCCCGCGAGGCCAAGCAGCGCGGCCATGGCTTCGTTATAGGTCGAGGCCGTTCCGACGTAGTCCGCGAAATCGTGGGCGGCGTGCAGCTCTGCGAGCTCCTTGCTGCCGTAAACGGTGGTGGCTTTCATGGTCTGTGTGTCCTTGTTGAGAGTTGAGGCGATGGCGTGCTGGTCAGGAGAGGCCTGCCAGCGCGAGATCCAGTTCGAGCGGCTTGTGCCGCGCCAGGATGTTCAGGCGCTCCCGCAGTGCCGCGCTGGCCTGGTCGGAGGCGAACGCGCCGGCCTGCGCCAAAGCTGCAAGGTGGTCGATCGCGTCAATCGCCAAGTCCGCGGCCTGGAGGGCGTCGAGCGCAGCATGGCTATCGCCGATGCGCAGACCAAGGCGGTGGTAGTTGTTGCTGCGCTGGGTCTGGTGTGCCAGCGCGTGGCCGGTCTCCACACTGCCGTGGTCGCGGGCGACATCCGCGAGCGCGCCTGCCACTAAACCGGAATCAAAGAAGAACGCCGACTTTCCGGGCGCGATCTCCTCGCGCGTTTCCTCGAAGAAGGATTTGGCGGAGGCTTCGCCAAGCAGATCGCCAAGCGCCTCGATGGCCGCGGCGTCGATCTGGTCCATGGTTTCGGCGGTAGGGTATTCGTGGTCGGCTTTGTGCATCAGGTCTTGCATGTCCTTTGTCCTTTCGTGGCATGCGAGGTTGAAGATGCGGGAATGAATGCCACTGGAAAAAACAGTCGGACCCGGGCGCGCGGATAGTTTTCAATCTGCTGTCCCGGCGCGGCGGTTTCGTGCAAAACATAAGAAACGCGACGCAAGTGCTATTGGCACAAAGGAAAGTACCAATGCCAAAGACCTACGACTGGCGATCAGAGGAAGCCGCGCAGTACCGAAAGCTGTACAAAACCACGCGCTGGCAACGCCTTCGACTTGAGGTGATCGCCCGGGACGGCGGGCGATGCCGGACGTGCGGGATTTTGTGCCGCACGGGCGAGCGGTCGGGCCGCACCGCCACCGTCGATCATGTTGTGCCCCATAAGGGGGCTGAGGACCTTTTCTTTGCCCTCGAGAATTTGCAAGTCCTCTGTGGGGTTTGCCATAGCGGCCAGAAGCAGCGCGTCGAGAAGAGCGGCTTCAGCACCGCCGTTGATGGCGAAGGCTACCCGAGCGACCCGAACCACCCCGCTAACCTCGCCGATCGCGGCGCGACGAAAGGACCTTCGAAATCAGCAGCATCCGCTGGCGAGGCCTTCGGCTTGCGACCGCGCTTGCGGGGCGCGGCCTTCGCCTTCGCCTTCGGCCCGCGCTTCTTCGCGAATTTGCTCACCGCATTGATGCGCGCCCGCGCCGCGGCCTCGAGCGCGTCTGCTACCTCGTCCGGGCCGTTCGTGCCGAGGTCGGCGAGCTCGAGCACCCAACAGGCTGCGTCCGCCAGCTGCTCTCGGGCGTCGCGATCGGATCCAGAAGCCTGGCCCCGCCATACGGACATCGCATAAGCGATCTTGGCCTCGACGATCGCAATGGTCAGCCCGACGACCGTAGCGCTCGAAAAAGTTTCCGGTCGCTCAAGCTGCGTCATCCGCGCGCGATGGACTTCATCTGCGTGGGGATCACCGACCGCGGTGCTCATTTCTTTTTGCCGCCGCCCGTGCGCAGCAAAATCAGCGCAGCCTTCAAAATCTGACTTGCTTCACTCGAGCCGCTATTACCCGCCATCACAGACCCTCCTCAGTAATTTGAACGAAATATATCATCGACGACCTGCCGATCCCAAGCTTTTCTGCTGAATTTCGGCGCGGGCTGTGCCATTGTCGCGAAAATCATTCGCGAATTAGAGGTACTTTCTTTGGCACCTAAAAAATCCACTATTGAGCTTCCGGAAATCGTGCTTCAGGCGATTAAATGTGGGCCGATCCCGGTGATCCGCGACACCGCCGGAATTCCGGCTGATGAACTGACGACGGGCGAAAAGGTTATCCGCTTTGCCGAGCGCTATCTGATCGCACCCGACGGAATTCTAGAGGGCAAGCCGATACGCCTCGACCCGTTCCAAAAGGCATTTCTTCTGGCGGTCCTCGACAATCCGCACGGCACACGCCACGCCACGTTCTCGGTCGGGCGCAGAAACGGGAAGAGCCTGCTCCTGTCAATCCTCGCGATCGCCGCAATCTGCGGGCCGATCGCGAAACGAGGGAGCGGGATCGCGGCCGCCGCAATGACGAAGGAGCAGGCCGGGATCTTGTACCGGCTGGCGTCGCTCATGGTGCGCAGCAGCCCGCAGATCAACTCCCGCTGCCGGTGTGTTGACAGCAGCAAGCGCATCATCGGGCTGCAGTCTGGCGTGACCTTCACAGCCATTGCCCGGGAAGCCAAAAGCGGCATGGGCCAGAGCTATCGGATCGTGATTTTGGACGAGGCCGCTCAGATTGATGCTCCTGACGACGACTTCGTGGCCATGTTACGTTCGTCGCAAGGCAGCTACGAAGACCCGCTCATGATCAACATCTCGACACAGGCGAGTGGCGACACCGCCTACCTGTCGCGCCAGATCGACACCGCGATCGCCGACCAGCGGCCAGACACGGTCGTGCACCTGTACACCTCGCCAGACGACCTCGACATCCTCGATGAGCGCGGGCTTGCAATGTCGAACCCGGGCATCCTCGGCGGCTTCCGGTCGCTCGAGAACCTCAAGGCCGATCTGCAGAAGGCGCTGTCGTTGCCCGAGGGCATGTCGCGCGACCTGAACCTGTATCTGAACCGCCGGGTCAGCCAGAACAAGACAATCGTGGTGCCGTCGATGTGGCGGGACCTCGGCGGCGACATCCCCACCAGCGTCTGGTCGGACGGACGCCGTGTCGCGATGGGCCTTGATCTCAGCCGCCGTTTCGACCTCTCCGCTGGGGTACTCTCATGCGTACTAAATGATGGCCTGAGCTGCTCCCCGAAAATCGGACAGTGACGCAAGCTATGATCTGACGTCTGCTGGTCTCCGAGAACGAGGAGATCAGAACATGAAGAAACGCAGGAACCATGACGCGGGGTTCAAAGCTCGCGTGGCGCTGGAGGCCGTGAAGGGCGAGCGCACGGTGTCGGAGCTGGCCGCCGAATATGGCGTGCATCCTACGATGATCCATCAGTGGAAGAAGGCTCTTCTGGAGGGCGCGGCTGACATCTTTGAGCGTGGTGGCAAGAGAGCGCCCGAGATCGACGAGGACACGGTGCGGTCGCTGCATGCAAAGATCGGGGAGCTGGCTGTGGCCAACGATTTTTGTCCAGAAAGCTCAAGCCCTGGACCGGCAAGTGAGGCGCGGGATGATCGAGAAGAACCACCCGAGCCTGTCGGTCGGGGCGCAATGCCGCCTGCTGTCGATCGCACGGTCATCGTTCTACTACGAACTGATGGGCGAGACGGCGATGAACCTCGACCTCATGGTGGTGATCGACAAGCAGTTCCTCGAAACGCCGTTTTACGGCGTCCAGCAGATGACGTGGCACCTGCGGAACGAGGGGTATGTTGTGAACTACAAGCGCATTCGTCGACTGATGCGGCTCATGCGCTTGATGCCGATTTACCAGTCGCCCGATACCAGCAGGCCCGCGAAGGGGCACAAGACCTACCCTTATCTGCTCGGCGGTCTGCGTGTGGAGCGGCCCAATCAGGTCTGGTGTGCCGACATCACCTACATCCCGATGCGCCGCGGATTCCTCTATCTGGTCGCCATCATGGACTGGTATACCCGGAAGGTGTTGGCCTGGCGGATATCGAACACGCTGGAAGCCGACTTCTGCGTCGAAGCGTTGAACGAGGCGATCCACAAGTTCGGCCCGCCCGAGATCATGAACACCGATCAAGGGTCACAGTTAACGTCCTTCGCCTGGACCGACCGGCTGAAACGGGTAGGCACAAGTATCTCGATGGATGGAAAGGGGCGCTGCATCGACAACATCTTCATCGAGCGGCTCTGGCGATCCTTGAAGTATGAATGCGTCTATCTGCACGCTTGGGAAACAGGGTCACAGGCTCGGGTCGGCATCGAGCGCTGGATCACCTTCTACAACCACCAACGCCCTCACACTGCCCATGGCGGACAACCGCCCGCCGTGGTCTACTTCAACCGCAACGAAACCGATCAGCAGGTGCAGGCAGTAGCTTAAATCATCCCGGAATCTGTCCAAGAGTTGGGGAGTAGCTC